>DCYB01000013.1 GCA_002331385.1 Comamonadaceae bacterium UBA2121 | reverse complement strand
GCCAGGCCCAGGTCCTTGAGCATCAGGTCGGTGCCAAAGCCGCCCGTGTAGCCGCGTGTGGCGGCCGAGTTTTCCTGCACGCCGGGGCAGGGGTTGTAGACCTCCAGCGCCCAGTTGCCGCCGGAGCTGCGGCGCATGATTTCGGAGAGCACCTTGGGATCGAGGCCATTGGCCACGCCCAGCGCAATCGCTTCGCTGGTGCCAATCATCAGGATGCCGAGCAGCATGTTGTTGCAGATCTTCGCCGTCTGGCCTGCGCCCACATCGCCTGCGTGGAAGATGTTCTTGCCCATCTTGTCCAGCAGCGGACGAGCGCGCTCCAGATCGGCTTCCTTGCCGCCTACCATGAACGTCAGCGTGCCCGCAATCGCGCCGCCCGTGCCGCCCGAGACGGGTGCGTCGATGAAGGCGATGCCTGCTGCTTCGGCCGCCTTGGCCACCTTCTGGCTGGTGGCGCCAGCGATGGTGGACGAGTCGATGATCAGCGCACCCTGATTGATGCTGGACAGCAGGCCCGGCTTGCCATCGCGGCCCAGATACAGGCCTTCTACGTGCCGGCTGGCAGGCAGCATGCTCACCACGACTTCGGCGCCCTTGACGGCGTCTTCTGCGCACGCCGCAATCTGTGCACCTTCGGCCTGGACACGCGCGCAGGCGTCCTTGGACAGGTCGAACGCGGTGACCTGGTGGCCCGCCTTTTGCAGGTTGATTGCCATGGGCGCGCCCATGTTGCCCAGACCGATGAATGCGATTTGCATGGGGTGTCTCCTTGAGGATGGAAAGGGTGAAAAAAGAAATAGGGTTGTCTACGAGGCGATCAGCGCGCCGTGCTCCTTGAGCAGCGAGCGCAGGATGCTGCGATGGCAGCGCCGCTCGTCCTCGCAATAGCAACCGACGGAAAAATTCGCACCATGCGACAGCGCTGCCAGCAATTCCAGTGTGTGTTTGCCGGAGGGCTGGTTGAGTTGTTTGCGGAACTGCTTGTCAAATTGGGCCCAGAGCTTGGCGGCTTCTTCGGCGTTGCCTTCGGCCTGGATCTTGTGCGACTGGAGCGCCATGTGCATCAGCTCGGGCTCAGGGGATAGCTCGGGATACCAGACGTCGTAGTAATTGCGGCTGGCAAATTCGGCCTTGGGCACGCCGCGCGGCGGACGGCGCACGGTGCCGATGCGCAGGCCTTCGCCCTCCTGCCGAGGCGTACCCAGTTGAACGAATTGAACGGACATGGCTGCTTCCCCCCGATTCAAAGATCATCGTTCTCGAAAATACTGTGGCGCTTGGGCGCTGGCTTATTCGCGCGCGCCTTTGCCGTGGATGCGGTTTTGGCGCGTCGGGGCGAGGCCTTGGCCCGAGGGTTGAAGGCGAGCGCCGCACCAATCCATGCCTCCCACTGCGCGCGCGTGGCGTAGGCGGAAGGCTCCACACAGAAATAGCCTTGCATCTTTCCCTGCGTGTCCAGCGTGCGCACACCGGGCGTCTCGGCGACGGCGTCGTGGGTCTCCGGCGGCAGGCGCACGAGCAATTCGTCGCCTTTCACGCCCAGACACAGTTTGCCGTTGACGAAGAAGGCGTACCAGCCGAACAGCGGTCGCTCTTGCACGTCGCTGTGCTGCGCCAGCGCGTCCCGCACGGCATCGATGAGATGCAGCGTTTCGTCAGACAGTGGGCGTGCGGGCATGGCAGGATTTGGATCAGCGAATCACTTCCGGAGCATCGCCTTCGAGCATGCGGCGGGCAATGATGACGCGCATGATTTCGTTCGTGCCTTCCAGAATCTGGTGCACGCGGGAGTCCCGCATCAGGCGCTCCAATGGGTATTCGCGGATGTAGCCATAGCCGCCGTGCAGCTGCAGCGCCTCGTTGCAGACCTTGAAGCCCGCGTCGGTGGCGAAGCGCTTGGCCATGGCGCAGTAGGTGGAGGCGTCGCGCGCGCCCGCATCGAGCTTGGAGGCCGCAAGGCGCACCATCTGGCGTGCGGCCACCAGTTCGGTCGCCATGTCGGCGAGCTTGAATTGCAGCGCCTGGAAGCTGGCGATGGGCTTGCCAAACTGCTTGCGCTCCTGCATATAGCCTTGCGCTTGCTTGAGCGCGCCTTGCGCTGCGCCCACGGAGCAGGTGGCGATGTTGATGCGTCCGCCGTCCAGTCCCTTCATGGCGATCTTGAAGCCTTCGCCTTCCTGGCCCAGCAGGTTCTGCGCGGGAATGCGCACGTTGTCGAAACTGATCACGCGGGTGGGCTGGCTGTTCCAGCCCATTTTCTCTTCCTTCTTGCCGTAGCTCACGCCCTCGGCGTCGGCTGGCACGACGAAGGCGCTGATGCCGGCGGCGCCGGACTGGGCATCGCCCGTGCGCGCCATGAGCACGAGCACGTCGGTCGATCCGGCACCGCTGATGAAGGCCTTGCTGCCGTTGACGACGTATTCATTGCCGACCAGTTCGGCGCGCGTTTTGATCGAGGCGGCGTCGGAGCCGGAACCGGGCTCAGTCAGGCAGTAGCTCGCGAGCTTCTGGCCGCTGGTGAGCGCGTCGCCCCATTCGGCGCGCACGGCGTCGGTGGCCCAGGTGCCCAGCATCCAGGTCGCCATGTTGTGGATGGTGATGAAGGCGGTGGTCGATGGGTCGACGGCGGCCATTTCTTCAAACACCAGCGTGGCGTCGAGCCGGGGCAGGGCGAGACCGCCTGCGTTCTCGGGCGCATACAAACCGCAGAAGCCCAGCTCACCCGCCTTGGCAATGGCCTCGCGCGGGAAGATGGCCTGCGCGTCCCACTCGGCAGCGTGCGGTGCCAACTCGGCCTCGGCAAAGGCGCGTGCCGTGTCGGCGAAGGCGCGCTGGTCTTCGGTGAGTTCAAAGTCCATGGCGAAAGCTCTCCTCGTGAATCATTGGATGGTTATGGTGCGGCAGGTGCTTCGCCGGTATGCAGCCACTGCGTCAAGGCAATGCGCCTGGAACTGAGTTGCGCGATCAGGCATTCGTGATAGAGGCGCACCCACTCAGGGCGATCTTCTTTGCCCCGGTTGTGCCGCTTGCAGTAATGGCGGCTGGTGCGCTGCCATTCGGATTGGTCCTTGCGCAGCGCGGGGCGCTCGTGCGCCGAGAGAATGCGCATCACATCGCCGTAGTAGATCTGCAGTGCGGTGTCGGCTTCCTGAAAGTCTTTTACGGCGCAGGCGTTGGTTTCAGCCACCGTGCCGCCGGGCACACAGTTTGCACCTGCCTGTGCCAGTGCGCTGGTGCTCGTCATGGCGAAGGCCAGAGGCAGGACGCAGCGGGCCAGGCACCGGTGCACCGATGCAGTGAAGGAAGTGATGGAAAAGTTTCTCGCAAACATGCGGTCCATTTCACCACGGCTGACTGGGAAGCCGGCCGATCCGGGGCAGTGACAAGGAGATTCGCGCCCCGTGGAGCGCGAATGGGCTGTCACTGCCTGCCGATCACTTCAGGCTGATGGTGGTGTTTACGCCGTGGCTGGTGGTGCTGTCGTCGAACCAGCGCGCGGTGACCGTCTTGGTCTGGGTGTAGAACATCACGACCTGCTTACCGTAAGGGCCCAGATCGCCCAGCTTGGACGCGCGGCTGCCGGTGAAGGAGAACAGCGGGACGGGCACAGGAATCGGCACGTTGATGCCGACCTGGCCGACATCGATGTCTTCCTGGAACTTGCGTGCGGCGGCGCCGGACTGCGTGAAGATGGCGGTGCCGTTGCCGTTCGGGTTGGCGTTGATGAACTCGATGGCTTCGTCGATGTCGTCCGCAGCGGCCAGGCACAGCACAGGGCCGAAGATTTCCTGGTCATACACGCTCATGCCGGGCTTCACGCCAGAGAAAATCGTCGGGCCGACGAAGTTGCCCTTTTCGTAGCCAGCCACGGTGGGCTTGCGGCCATCGAGTTCCAGCGTGGCGCCGTCGGCAATGCCGCGCTCGATCAGGCTCTCCACGCGCGACAGTGCTGCGCAGGAGATGACCGGGCCAACGTCCGTGCCCTTTTCGGTGCCGCCGGAGACCTTGAGCGTCTTCGCCTTTTCCACCAGTTCGGGAATCCACTTTTGCGCTTCGCCCACGAGCACGACCACCGACAGGGCCATGCAGCGCTGACCAGCCGCACCGAAGGCGGCGCCGGCCAGGGCGTTGAGCGTTTGCTCCTTGTTGGAGTCGGGCATGACGATGGCGTGGTTCTTGGCGCCCATCATGCACTGCACGCGCTTGCCATTCAGGCTGGCGCGGTTGTAGACGTGCGTGCCGACCTTGGTGGAGCCCACGAAGCTGATGGCCTTGATGTCGGCGTGATCGCAGATGGCGTTCACCGCGTCTTCACCACCGTGCACCACGTTCAGCACGCCTGCGGGAATACCGGCTTCCAGTGCGAGTTCGCACAGGCGCATGGTGACCATCGGGTCTTGCTCGGACGGCTTGAGAACGAAGGTGTTGCCCGTGGCAATCGCCATCGGGAACATCCACAGCGGAATCATGGCCGGGAAATTGAACGGCGTGATGCCCGCGCACACGCCCAGCGGCTGGTTGATGGTGTAGGTGTCCACGCCATTGGCCACGTTGTTGGCCAACTCGCCCAGTTGCAGGGTGCCGATGTTGGCAGCGTGCTCGACCACTTCGAGGCCACGGAACACGTCGCCTTCAGCGTCTGGCAGGGTCTTGCCTTGCTCGGCGGTGAGCAGGGCCGCCAGTTCGCCCATGTTTTCGCGGATCAGCTGCTGCAGCTTCAGGAAGATACGGGCACGTGCGCCGATGGGTGTCTTCTTCCAGGTCTTGAAGGCTTCCTTGGCCGATGCCACTGCGGCGTTGATTTCGTCCGGTGTGGCGAACGGCACGCGCGCCAGCACTTCCTGTGTGGCCGGGTTCACCACGTCGCGCCATTGGGTGGTCTTGGATTCGACGAACTTGCCGCCGATGAGCAGCTTGACGGAAGGGGCCAGGACGGCGGTATTGGCGGGTGCGTTCATGGGTGTCTCCTTGGATGAACTCAGGACAATGAATGAGGGAATGGTAGTTGTGCAAAATTGATTTATCAATAGACAATACTGCAGTTGAGCTTTGCAAATTTGCACATCGATGGCCAGGTGGTGAGAGGAGAGACGGCAAACATGGATTGGGACAATCTGCGCTATTTTCTGGAGGTGGCGCGTGTCGGCACCCTCGTGGCGGCCGCGCGTCGCACGGGCGTGGAGCACACCACGGTGGCGCGGCGCATTCAGGCGCTGGAAAAGCAAATGGGCATGCCACTGTTCACGCGCGAGGCGTCCGGGCACCGCCTGACGGAAGCGGGGCGCCAGTTGTTGCCTGCAGTCGAGGCGATGGAGCTGGCCGTGCTGGGCGTGGAGCAGTCCGCGCCGGCCAATGCGTCGGCCAGCGGGTTGTCGGGACTGGTGCGTGTGGGAGCGACGGAAGGGTTTGGCACGCTGATCCTGGCACCGTATCTGGCCGAGTTCACGCGCACGCATACGGGCCTGTCGATCGACCTGTTGGCTTTGCCGCGCCTGCTGCACCTGTCGCGGCGTGAGGCGGACATCGTCATCTCGCTAGAGCGCCCGACGCGCGGCTCGGTCATCGTCACCAAGCTGGCGGATTACACGCTGTGTCTCTACGGCCAACGCGAATATCTGGCGCGCAAGCCGTTGGTCGCGCAACGCGAGGATTTGCGGCACCATGCCTTCGTCAATTATGTGGATGACCTGTTGTTCACCAAGGAGCTGCAATTCATCGACCAGCTTCATCAGCCCGAGCGCTTTGCCTTTCGCTCGACCAGTATCTCCGCGCAGTACGAGGCCGTGCGCGTGGGGGCGGGGCTGGCGGTGCTGCCCGCATTTCTGGCCGATCGCGACCCGATCCTGAGCCGAGTGCTGCCGCAGGAGGCCGAGTTCACCCGCACTTTCTGGATGAGCATGCCGCAGGAGGCACGCCAGCAATCGCGCATTCAGGCGGTATGGGAGTTCATCAAACAGGTCACGGCCAAGGAGCAGGACTTGCTGCGCCCCAAGCGGCGCGGTGCGGCGCACTGAGGTCGTTCCGCTGTAGTCAGCTTTTGTGAAGGTTTCATGCAATAACGATTCATAAAATCGCGATTTATTTTGATATGCCTCGCGGTTGCGCAAACAACCGTTCTGGAGCGTGGTAACCGCCTGCTAGATTGGCGACCCCGTGCATCGGAGTTTCGCCATGACAGACAAGGCAGTGCAGCCAGACGACGAGCTGCAGCGCAACCTCACCAACCGCCACATCCAGTTGATCGCCATTGGCGGCGCCATCGGTACAGGCCTGTTCATGGGGTCGGGCAAAACCATCAGTCTGGCGGGGCCGTCCATCATTCTGGTGTACGGCATCATCGGTTTCATGCTGTTTTTCGTGATGCGGGCGATGGGCGAACTGCTGCTGTCCAACCTCAACTACCGCTCGTTCATCGATTTTTCTGCAGACCTGCTGGGGCCGTGGGCCGGGTTCTTTACCGGCTGGACGTACTGGTTCTGCTGGATCATCACCGGCATCGCGGACGTGATCGCCATCTCGTCCTATTCGCAATTCTGGTTTCCCGACCTTCCCCAATGGGTCCCCGCCATCCTTTGCGTGGGCCTGCTGCTGACGCTGAACCTGTTGACGGTGAAGCTGTTTGGCGAGATCGAGTTCTGGTTCGCAATGATCAAGATCGTCGCCATCGTCAGCCTCGTGGGGACGGGCTTGTACATGGTGGTGACCAGCTTCACATCGCCTGCCGGGCGCACGGCCAACATCGCCAATCTATGGAATGACGGCGGCCTGTTTCCGCATGGAATGATGGGCTTTTTTGCGGGCTTCCAGATCGCCGTGTTCGCCTTTGTCGGCATCGAACTCGTGGGAACGACCGCTGCTGAAGCCAAAGATCCCGAAAAAACGCTGCCGCGCGCGATCAACTCGATACCCGTGCGCATCATCATTTTCTACGTGTGCGCGCTCATCGCCATCATGGCGGTAACGCCGTGGCGTGATGTAGTGCCGGGCAAAAGCCCGTTCGTCGAACTGTTCGTGCTGGCCGGACTGCCGGCCGCTGCGGGGGTGATCAACTTCGTCGTGCTGACCTCGGCGGCGTCGTCGGCCAATAGCGGCGTGTTCTCCACCAGCCGCATGTTGTTTGGTCTGGCGCTAAAGGGTGATGCACCACGCTCCTTCGGCCTGCTGTCGCGCGCCAGCGTGCCCTCGCGCGGGCTGCTGTTTTCCTGCGCCTGCCTGCTGGGCGGCGCGTTCCTGATGTGGGTGATTCCCGATCTGGTCACGGCGTTCACGCTGGTGACGACGGTGTCGGCGATCCTGTTCATGTTTGTCTGGTCGCTGATCCTGCTGTCCTACCTCCAATATCGCCGCACGCGCAGCGAACTGCATGCCGCGTCGCGCTATCGCATGCCAGGCGGCGTGTTCATGTGCGTGGCATGCCTCGCGTTCTTTGGCTTCGTGCTGGTGCTGCTCACATTCGAGGCCGATACGCGCTCCGCGCTGATCGCCACGCCGCTGTGGTTTGTCGTGCTGGGCGTGGCCTACGCCTGGTTGCGCAAACGCGCGCCCGAAGCCAGTCGTTTGATGACGCCTACCGAGCTGAATTGAGCCTCGCTTCCGGGCATTGGCGATGGCCTGAACAGACATCGCCATCACAGTTCCCTGCTGACAACAGGGCGGCACATCTGGTGGCACACTGCGCTCTCCTTCGCGCAATGCTGACCCGCCACGCCCATGTCCCAGACGCCTGCTGCCGCACCGCTTTCACCCGCCCGCAACAAACTGCTATGGCTCGTGGCACTGGGCTTTTTCATGCAGACGCTGGACGCCACGATCGTCAACACGGCACTGCCTGCCATGGCCACCGATCTGGGCGAAAGTCCGTTGCAGATGCACTCGGTCATCGTGGCGTACTCGCTCGCGATGGCGGTGCTGATTCCTGCGTCCGGTTGGCTGGCCGATCGCTTTGGCACGCGCCGCGTGTTCATGGCGGCGATCGCCTTGTTTGCCTTTGGCTCGGTGCTGTGCGCGCTGTCGCCCAACCTGAGCTTTCTCGTGGCCGCGCGCGTGGTGCAGGGGCTGGGCGGCGCGTTGCTGCTGCCCGTCGGGCGGCTGGCGGTGCTGCGCGCTTTTCCGCGTGAGCAGTTCATCCGCGCCATAAGCTTTGTGGCGATTCCCGGATTGGTGGGGCCGCTGATCGGGCCGACCCTGGGCGGCTGGATGGTGGAATTTGCCTCGTGGCACTGGATTTTCTGGGTCAACGTGCCCGTGGGTATTCTGGGTTTGCTGGCCGCCAGAAAGTACATGCCCGAGGGCGAGCCCATGCCGCCGCGCGCCTTCGATCTGATGGGCTTTGTCATGCTGGCCGGTGGCATGGCGCTGGTCTCGCTGGCTGTGGAGAGCATGGCGGGCGGCGGCGTACGCAGCGCCTCGTCGCTGATCATGCTGGTCTTTGGTCTGGCCTGTCTGGCGGGCTATTGGCTGCACGCCCTGAAAAAGCCGGAGCCGCTGTTCGCGCCCGAGCTGTTCACCGTGCGCACCTTGCGCGTCGGCTTGCTGGGCAACCTGTTTTCGCGTCTGGGCAGCTCGGCCATGCCGTTCATGATGCCGCTGGTGCTGCAGGTCAGTCTGGGCTATTCGCCCATGCACGCCGGCATGATGATGCTGCCAACCGTGCTGGGCAGCATGGCGACCAAGCCGCTGGTAACGCGCGTGGTGCACCACTGGGGCTACCGCAAGGTGCTGCTGGTGAACACCTTCGTGCTGGCGCTGTTGATTGCGAGCTTTGCCAGCATTTCTCCGGGCATGCCGTTGCCGTTGTTGGTGGTGCAGTTGTTCATCTTTGGCTCGGTCAACTCGCTGCAGTTCTCGGCCATGAATACGGTCACGCTCAAGGACCTGATGCCCAGCTTCGCCAGCAGCGGCAACAGCCTGCTGTCAATGGTGCAAATGCTCGCCATGGGCATGGGCGTAGCAGCAGCCGGCGCGGTGCTTGCAGGCTTTCAAGCACATCTGGCAGCCGCCACAGCGGGGGAGACGCTCTGGGCGTTTCGCGGCACCTTCATCGTGATGGGGCTGCTGACGCTGGCCGCCACCGTCCTGTTCGCCCAACCGCCCGAGAGCGAAACGCCGACCGCCGGACACAAGCCCGGCCCTGAAGAACAGAGTTGAGTGGGGCTTGCCAGTGGCTCTTAGCTAGTAGCAATCATGTGATCGCTGGCGCTTTCACCCAGGAATCCGCCGCTCTGGTGTGACCAGAGCTTGGCGTATATGCCGCCGCGCGCGAGCAATTCCTGGTGCGTGCCTTGCTCGACGATCTGGCCTTGGTCCATGACGACCAGCCGATCCATCGCCGCGATGGTGGAGAGGCGGTGCGCAATCGCGATCACCGTCTTGCCATGCATGAGACTGTCGAGGCTTTCCTGAATCGCCGCCTCGACTTCGCTGTCGAGCGCGCTGGTGGCTTCGTCGAGCAGCAGGATCGGCGCGTCCTTGAGCATCACGCGCGCAATGGCCACACGCTGGCGCTGTCCGCCAGAGAGCTTCACTCCGCGCTCGCCCACCTGTGCGTCGTAGCCGCTGCGGCCCTTGAGGTCGGTGAGGTTGTCGATGAAGTCCGCGGCCTCGGCGCGCAGGGCGGCGGCGCGCATTTCTTCTTCGCTGGCGTCGGGGCGTCCATAGAGAATGTTGTCGCGCATCGAGCGGTGCAGCAGCGAGGTGTCCTGCGTCACCATGCCGATGGCGCTGCGCAGGCTGTCTTGCGTGACGTGGCGGATGTCCTGCCCGTCGATGGCGATGCGGCCACCTTGCACTTCATGAAAGCGCAGCAGCAGGTTCACCAACGTGGATTTGCCTGCGCCGGAGCGGCCGATCAGGCCGATGCGCTCACCGGGGCGGATGTTCAGTTCGAGGTGGTCGATGACGCGCTTGCCGCCATCCTTGTAGCCGAAGCTCACGTCCTCGAAATGGATGCCGCCGTGCGTCACGACCAGCGGCTTGGCGTCGGGCGAGTCCACAATGGTGCGGGGCTTGGTCAGCGTGAGAATGCCGTCCTGGATCGTGCCGACGTTTTCGAACAAGCCGGTCATCTGCCACATCACCCAGTGTGAATAGCCCGAGATGCGCAGCGCCATGGCGATCACCGCCGCGACCACGCCGGTGCCGGCCTGTCCGTGCGACCAGAGCCACAGCGCAAAGCCGCCGCTGCTCAGGATCAGCAGCGTGATCATGATGTGATTGGTCAGCTCGAACAGGCTCACTAGACGCATTTGCGCATAACCGGTTTGCTTGAACGCATCCATCGCGTTGCGTGCGTATTCGGCCTCGCGGCGCGTGTGGGCGAACAGTTTGACGGTGGCGATGTTGGTGTAGGCGTCGGTCACGCGGCCCGTCATGAGCGAGCGCGCGTCGGCTTGCTCCTTGCCGATTTTCCCCAGACGCGGAACGAAGAAGAAGCATGCGCCGACATAGCACGCCAGCCAGACGGCAAATGGCAGCATCATGCGCAGATCAAAGCTGGCCGCCAGCAGCATGATGCTGATGAAGTACACCGCCACGCCGACCAGCACGTCGACGACGATGAACACCACTTCGCGCACCGCGAGCGCGGTCTGCATGATCTTGGTGGTGATGCGACCGGCGAATTCGTCGGCGTAGAACGACATGCTCTGGCCGAGCATCAGGCGGTGGAAGATCCAGCGCATGCGCATGGGAAAGTTGATCGCCAGCACCTGGTGCATGGTCATGGTGTGCAAGGCGAGCAGCACGATGCTGATCAGCAAGATGCCTGCAATGCCCGTCAGGCTGCCCTGGCGCAGTTCCCAGAATTGCGCCGCAGGCGTCGTGGACAGCCAGTCCACCACCCGGCTCATGACGGAAAAAAGAAACGCCTCGTACACCGAGAGCAGGGCGGAGGTGATGGTCAGCAGCGCAATCCAGCCACGCATGCCGCCCGTGCAGGCCCAGAGAAAGGCGAAAAAGCCCTTGGGCGGCAGCGCGGGATCGCTGGAAGGATAGGGCGGCACGCGCCGCTCGAAAAAGTCGAACATGGTGTGGGCTGGAACTGCGAGGTTCGTATTGGTGTTCTGCGGCGGCTGGCGGGGCGGCAATGCTCGCGGGCTGGTGCTCCGGCAGCGATGACGGCGAGCGCCAGCGCCGATCCGGAATGTGCAGGGAGTTCTCAGATCATAGTGGGCTGGCCCCGTTTTCTGGTGCAGCGTTGCCAGATTCCCCATGGCGTGAATGGCCGATCCACTGAAAGGAAATGCAAATCATTATTGCGTAAAGCTATCGAAATTCCATTTTTGCTAGACAAATATTCATGCATCAGGGCTATCCGATAGGTGATTTATACAGGAGACTTCCTATGGAGCTTTTTGTAACACTCCGGAACCAGTGGATTTGGGGTGAATTCAAAGCCCTTGCGCAATTTATGTGTATTTGTAAGAAAATCACGTTGTGCTGACAAATAGTTTCAAAAGTCGCAAATTTGAAATCGCGGTATCTGGTCTGATTCTGGCTACCCGTTTCATCTGACGCGCCCCCCCACAGTACATGCCTGAAGTTCCTGAATCTCGATTGACGCTGCGGCACTGGGTGCCCGGGCTGCTTGTCGCGGCAGTCGGGATCGCTGCGAGTCTCGGTATGTACTGGCAGCAACAACATGCCATCCGGGAAGTGGTGGACCAGCGTTTCGAGCGCAAATCGGCCGCCTTCACGCAGGCGGTGCAGCGCCGGATGCGCTCCTATCTGGAGGCGCTGCGCGGTGTTCAGGGCGCGATGATGATCCACCCGCATCTCACGCGCAGCGATTTCGAGCAGTTGGTGGAGAACCTGGATCTGCCCGTACACGTGCCCGGTGCGCGCAGCGTGAGCTTCACGCGCCATGTCCCGGCAGAGCAGTTGGAGCGGTTCTTTGGCAGCACGCGCTCGCAAAGCTCCATCGGCGGGCAATCGCGTAAGAACTTCGCGGTCCATCCTGCGGACGTACGCTCCGAATATTTCGTCATCGAGTATTTCTGGCCGCGCACTGGCAATGAGTCCATCGAAGGGCTGGAGTTGCAGTCCCAACCCGGGCGGCTCAATGGCACGCTGCGCGCGCGTGATACCCGCTCGGCCGCCATGTCGGCGCCGTTGGCGCTCGTGCAAGTCAAGGACGATCGCACCGGCGTGGTGATGAGTCTGCCGGTGTATGACAACACCGGCACCCCCGGAAAGGAAGCGCCATTTCTTGGCACGGTGAACATCTCAGTGAACATGAAGGAGATGATTCAGGCCGTGCGCGCAGAAGGTCGCTGGGACCAGATTGCGCTCAATATCTCCGATGTGGGGCACATGGATCTGTCCAATGCCATCGTGTCCGACCGCGTAGATGTGCCGGTGTATGCGGAGAAAGTCGAGGTGCCCGACTTCGGGCACAAGACGCCGCATCGCTTTGAGCGCTCCTTCCGCCTTGGGGGTCGCGTTTGGCGCATGGAGCTCACGCCCCGTTCCTCCATGCTGACTAATGTCGAGGCGCGCCTGCCCGAACTGGTGGGGGCAGGTGGACTGCTCTTCACCGCGCTTCTGGCCGCATTGGTGAGCCTCATGACCTTGCGCCGCGCGCAGGATCTGGACCATGTGCGCGCCGCCACTGCCGCGCGCAAGCAAAGCGATGACCTGTTCCGCACCTTGTTCGGGCAAGCGGCGGTGGGGGTATTGCTGATCGAATCCGCCACCGGACGCATCGAAGGTGCCAACCAGAAGATGAGTGACATGCTGGGGTACACCGTCGCCGAAATGGTGGGCATGTCGTTTCTGGACTTCACCCATCCGGACGACCGGGAACTGGGAAGCGAAGAGGCCCGCCAACTGGCGAGCGGCCAATTGCGCGATATGCGGCTGGAGAAACGCTATGTGTGCAAAGACGGTCGCACGATCTGGGTGGACCTCACCGCGACGGTGGTGCCCGACCGGTTCCAGAAAGCCATTCACCACGTGGCGGTGGTGCTGGACATCACCGAGCGCAAGCAGATGGAAGACGATTTGCGCAAGAGCGAGCAGCGCGTGCGCGGCATTCTCAATCACCTGCCGATCGGGATCGCGCTGGTGCGCAACGATCGCATCGATTTCAGCAACCAGCGCTTTGCTCAGATCAGCGGCACCCACGCGCAGCACAACGAGAGCATCGATGGCTGGTGGGGTGCGCTGGTGCATGACGCCAAGGCGCGCGAGCTGTATCGCACGCGCTGGAATGAGGCGTATATGGAAGCACGCGAGCGATTGAAAGAAGTGCGCTGCGGCGCGCCGCATGCCGCCATGGACGGAGCGTCCGAAGGCGACGTCAATGGCTATATCAACGTGCAGGAAATCCAGATCGCCCAGCAAGGTGGACAGACGCGCTCGCTGGAGATGGCCGGCGTTGCGCTGGGCGACAACTACCTGATCACGCTGCTCGATGTCAGCCAGCGCAAGGCGGTCGAAGAGCGCGCGCGTTATCTCGCTTACTACGATCCGCTCACGCAACTGCCCAACCGGCGACTGCTGCTGGACCGCTTGCAGCAGGCGCTGGCGATGAGCGCACGCCAGCACAACTATGGTGCGGTGCTGATGCTCGATCTGGACAATTTCAAAAACGTCAACGAAACGCTCGGCCACGACACGGGCGACCGTTTGTTGGGCATTGTGGCGCAGCGCCTGCGAAGTTGCACGCACGCGGATGACACGGTGGCGCGCCACGGTGGGGATGAATTCGTGGTGGTGCTGCGCTCATTGGGCGACACCGAACAGGCCGCGGCCGCAGCGGCCGAGGACGTGGCTAAGAAGATTCTGAACATCATGCGCGAGCCCATTCAACTGGTGGGCGAGCCGATTCACACCACGCTCAGCATCGGCATCACGCTGTTCCATGGGCAGCGCGAATCAGTGGACGAGTTGCTCAAGCGCGGCGATCTGGCCATGTACCGGGCCAAGGAGGAAGGGCGCAATTCGCTGCGCTTTTTCGATCCGCAGATGCAGGCCGTAGTGGAAGAGCGCGTGGCGCTGGAGGCGGACATGCGCGTGGGCCTCGATCAGGGGCAGTTCGAGCTGGTCTACCAGCCCCAGGTCAGCCGTGGTCACATCATCGGGGCCGAAGTCCTCATGCGCTGGCAGCACCCCGAAAAGGGTGCCATTTCGCCGCTGCAGTTCATCCCGCTGGCTGAAGAGAGCAGCCTGATCCTGCGCATGGGCGAATGGGTGCTGCAGACCGCGTGCGAGCGGCTGGCGATGTGGGCGGAGCATCCGGTGCTGGGCGATCTAATCCTGTCGGTCAACGTGAGTGCGCGCCAGTTCCATCAGGCTGGTTTCGTGCCGCAGGTGCTGGAGGCGCTGGCGAGCACGGGCGCGAACGCACGCCAACTGCGGCTGGAGCTGACCGAAAGCCTGCTGCTGCTGGACATCGACGACACCGTCAAGAAAATGACGCTGCTCAAGAGTTACGGCGTCGGCTTTTCGCTCGACGACTTCGGCACGGGCTATTCCTCGCTGTCCTATCTGAAGCGTCTGCCGCTGGACGAACTCAAAATCGACCAGAGCTTCGTGCGCGACGTGCTGACCGATCCCAACGACGCCGCCATCGCCAAGACCATTGTCGCGCTGGGCACCAGCCTGGGTCTGCAGGTGATGGCAGAAGGCGTGGAAACCGAGGCGCAGCGCCAGTTCCTGGAGCGCAATCAATGCTATGCATGGCAGGGCTATTTGCTCAGCCCGCCGCTGTTCGCGAAAGAATACGAGGCTTTGGTACTTCGCCGCGCGGACGCACAAGCGCTGACCTGACGGTGGCTCATCGCTGTCAGCCGCGCTGGCAGCCGCGCGCACGCATCGCATGATCACCTTTGGCCTTTTCGTCCTGACCGCGCTTGCGGAAATCATTGGTTGCTATCTCCCGTGGCTCTGGCTGCGCAAGAGCGGCTCGGTGTGGCTGCTGCTGCCAGCGGCGGCCAGCCTGGCGCTGTTTGCGTGGCTGCTCACGCTGCATCCTGAGGCATCGGGGCGCGTCTACGCGGCCTACGGCGGCGTGTATGTGAGCGTGGCGCTCTTGTGGCTGTGGCTGATCGATGGCATCCGGCCCGGCCCGTGGGATCTGCTAGGCGGTGCCGTCACATTGGCGGGCATGGCCATCATCGCGTTTGCGCCGCGTGCGGGCTGAAAGCGGTCATACGGTCTTGTGAAGCTCTGTTTTTGATAGCGTTTCTGCGCCAATACCCGGACTGGGCGCGGGAAATTTGTCAAAAACCATAGCTGGGCCCGATGGGTGAAGGGAAGAGGGCACTTGCGCGGTATGATTCCATCTTGATCCTTCACTTCACGCCCTGATCATCATCGCCTGACTCGTGCGTCTCAACTCCATCAAACTCGCCGGCTTCAAGTCGTTTGCCGAACCCACCAATTTCATGCTTCCTGGCCAACTTGTGGGCGTGGTCGGGCCGAATGGGTGCGGCAAATCGAACATCATGGATGCCGTGCGCTGGGTGCTGGGGGAGTCCAAGGCCAGCGAACTGCGCGGCGAATCGATGCAGGACGTGATCTTCAACGGCACGACGCACCGCAAGCCCGCGAGCCGCTCCAGTGTCGAGCTCACGTTCGACAACAGCGACCACCGCGCGGGCGGGCAGTGGAACCAGTTTGGCGAGATCGCCGTCAAGCGCGTGCTCACGCGGGACGGCACCAGCAGCTACTTCATCAACAATCAGCCGGTGCGCCGCCGTGACGTGCAGGACGTGTTCCTTGGCACCGGCCTTGGCCCGCGCGCCTACGCCATCATCGGGCAGGGCACGATCAGCCGGATCATCGAGTCGCGCCCCGAAGAGTTGCGCCTGTTCCTGGAAGAAGCGGCGGGTGTCTCCAAATACAAGGAGCGCCGCCGCGAGACGGAAAACCGCCTGTCGGACACGCGCGAAAACCTCACGCGCGTGGAAGACATCCTGCGCGAGTTGAACGCCAATCTGGAAAAGCTCGAGAAGCAGGCGGAGGTGGCCGCCAAATACAACGCGCTGCAAGACGACGTCACGCTCAAGCAGCACCAGTTGTGGTTTCTGAAGCGCCAGGATGCGGAGGGCGACCAGTCCAAGGTGCGCGCCGAAGGGCTGCAGGCGGTCAATGATCTGGAAGCGCGCATGGCCGATTTGCGCGCCGTGGAGGCCGATCTGGAGACCATTCGCCAATCGCACTATGCGGCGGGCGATCAGGTCAATCAGGCACAGGGCCGCCTGTATGAGGCGACGGCGGAAGTGGGCAAGCTGGAAGCGGAAATCCGCTATGTGGTCGAGGGCCGCCAGCGCGTGGAAACGCGGCTGACGCAATTGTCCGAGCAGATCGCCCAATGGAATGCGCGCAAGGAAGAGGCCGAGATCGAACTCGAAACGCTGGCCGGCGCCGGCATGGACGCCGAAGAAAAGGCCGAACTGCTCGCCGCACAGGTCGAAGAGCAGGCCATGCAGATGCCCGAACTGGAAGAAGCGCTGCGCCAGAGCCAGTTGCGCTCCAGTGAGCAGCGCGCCGCGGTGGTGCAGGTGCAGCAGCAAATCCAGGTGCTCGCGGCAGAGCAGCGCAACATCGACGAGCAAAGCCGCCAGCTCGATGGGCGCCAAGAGCGTTTGCGCACCGATCGCAACGCGCTGGCAGCCCCTGACGAGGCGCGGCTGAACAACCTCAAGGCCCAGCTCGACGAGGCGCAGGAAAGCGCGGAAATGGCCGAAGCGCGCCACGTCGAGTTGCAGGACAGCGTGCCGCAGCTCGACGAAGAACGCCGCGAACGCCAACAGGCAGTGAACACCGAAAACGCGCGTCAGGCCGATCTGTCGGCGCGTCTCGAAGCCCTCAAGGCGCTGCAGGAAAAGGTCAAGACCGATGGCAAGCTGCAGCCGTGGCTGGCCAAGCACGGCCTTGAGGGCATGCAGGGCCTCTGGAGCCGCATACACGTGGAGCCGGGCTGGGAAAACGCACTTGAAGCCGCGCTGCGCGAGCGTCTGAATGCACTCGAAGTGGGGCGGCTCGACATGGTGCGCGGCTTCCTCGGCCATGGAGGCTCGGATGCGCCGCCCGCGCGACTGGCTTTCTATAGCAAGCCGCAGGCCGCAGCGCCGGTGGCCGGCAATGGCGCTTCACGCCTCGCCGATCTGCTGCGCGTGAACGATGCGGGCCTGAACGCCGTGCTTGTCGATTGGCTGCATGGCTGCTACACGGCGCAGACGCTGGACGAAGCGCTCAACCGGCGCGATCAACTGCAACCGGGCGATGTGATCTACGTTGCCACCGGCCACGCCGTTTCAGCCCACAGCGTGAGCTTTTACGCGCAGGATTCGGAGCAGTCCGGCATGCTGGCGCGCGCGCAGGAGATCGAGCATCTCGAAAAGGAATTGCGTGCGCAGGTGCTGATCAGCGAAGAGGCACGCACCACGCTGGTACGCGCAGAGGCGGCGTATGCCGACGCCTCGCAGCGCTTGGTGTCCGCGCGACGCGAAGCCAGCGAGTCGCAAAGCCGCGCCCATGAACTGCAAGTGGAGACGCTGCGCCTCACGCAGATGGCCGAGCAGACGCGCGCGCGCAGCGAGCAGATTGGTGCCGATCTGGCCGAGGTCGAGGCGCAACTGAACGACCTGCAGGAACGCCGCGTGGCCGCCGAAGCGCGCTTTGAAGAATTGGACATGCAACTGGCCGATAGCCAGGAGCGCCACGCGCAACTGGATGAGCGCGTGATCGAAGCCGAGCGCAAGCTCGCCGAAAGCCGCGAGCAGCAGCGCAGTCTGGAGCGGCAGGCGCAAGAGGCCGTGTTTTCGCAGCGCTCCATGGGCGCGCGCCGCGCTGAACTCTCGCGCACGATTGAAACCGCGGGCGCACAGGCCAAGTCGCTGGCAGATGAAGACGTGCGTGCGCGCGAGGAAATGGCGCGCCTGTCCGCCGCCGCCGCCCAGGGTGGCCTGCAGACGGCACTGGACGAGAAGATGGAGCGCGAAAAGGCGCTGGCAGCCCAGCGCAGCCAGTACGACGACCTGACCGCCAAGCTGCGTGCCAGCGACGAGCGCCGCGTGCAACTGGAGCGCGCCATGGAGCCGCTGCGTGCGCGCATCACGGAATTCCAGCTCAAGGAACAGGCCGCGCGTCTGGGGCTTGAGCAATACACCAACCTGCTGACCGACGCCGAGGCCGATCTGACCGCGATCGCACAGTCCATCGCCGAAGGCAATGTGCGCCTTGGTGGCCTGCAAGGCGAAATCGACCGCCTGCACCGCGAGATTACGGCGCTGGGCGCGGTCAACCTCGCGGCGCTTGACGAGCTGAATCTGGCGCGCGAGCGCAAGACTTTCCTCGACGCGCAGACCGAAGACCTGACGCTGGCGATGAACACGCTGGAAGATGCGATCCGCAAGATCGACGGCGAAACCCGCACCTTGCTCTCGGGCACGTTCGAGACCGTCAACGGGCATTTCGGACGCATGTTCCCCGAGCTGTTTGGCGGTGGGCAGGCCAAGCTGATCATGACCGGCGACGAAATCCTCGACGCGGGCGTGCAGGTGCTGGCCCAGCCGCCGGGCAAGAAGAACCAGACCATTCACCTGCTGTCGGGTGGGGAAAAGGCGCTGACCGCGATCGCGCTGGTGTTCGCCATCTTCCAGTTGAATCCGGCACCTTTCTGTCTGCTCGACGAAGTGGACGCGCCGCTGGACGACGCCAACACCGAACGCTATGCCAAGCTCGTGTCTGCGATGTCCAAGGGCACGCAGTTCCTCTTCATCAGCCACAACAAGATTGCCATGGAAATGGCCGAACAACTGATCGGCGTGACCATGCAGGAACAGGGCGTCTCGCGTATCGTGGCGGTGGACATGGAGTCCGCGCTGACGATGGCGGAGACTTGAGCGCGCATGCGGCACACTATGTCAGCGGCAGCGCGTCGCACTACGTTTTGAATTCACCATGAGTACCTTCCAGATTGCACTAATCATTGCCGGCGGCCTCGTGCTGGCGGTTGTCGTCGGCTACAACGCGTGGTCCACGCACCGTAACGCCCCCAAGCGCCCGCGACCGACCGAACCCGAAGCCAGCCCCGAAGCGCCCGCGCGACAGGAGCCCGGCTTTGACGGCGTGGGCAGTGCATCCATCGGCCCGGACGACGGCGTCGAGCCCAGCTTTGACGGGCATTCGGTGGATCTGAAAGATGCGCTGCAAATGCCGCTGCCGCCCGCCGAGCGCCGTGGCGGGCTCGATCCGCTGATCGACGCCATGGCGCCCATCGTGGCGGACCAGTTGACCTCGGGCGATGCCGCCATCGCCGCCATGCCGCCCACGCGCCGTGCGGGCAGCAAGCCGTTCGCCGTCGAAGGGTTGAACGAAGCCACGCACCAGTGGGAGCCGCCCGTCGCCGGTCAGCGCTACAAGCAATTCCAGGCCGGAGTGCAGTTGGCGAACCGCGTGGGCGGATTGAATGAAATCGAATTCTCCGAATTCGTCATGAAAACGCAGAGCTTTGTCGACGCCATCGGCGCGGCGGTGGATTTCCCCGACATGTTGCACGAAGTGGCGCGGGCCCGCGAACTGGACCAGTTCGCCAGCGAGCACGATGCGCAACTCACGTTCATGCTGCGTGCGCGCCATGCTGCGTGGAGCCCCGGTTACGTGCAGCAGAATGCCGCACAAATCGGCTTCACTGCGGGCGCCATGCCGGGCCGCCTGGTGCTGCCAGCGGCCGAGCCGGGACTGCCGCCCGTGCTGACGCTAGCCTATGACACGCAGGCGGCGCTGTCCGACGATCCCGAGCAGTCTGCCATCCGCGACATCCTGCTCAGCCTCGATGTGGCGCAAGTGCATCGCACCGAGCAGCCGTTTGCGCGCCTGCGCGAAGTGGCGGCGCAGTTGGGCAAGGCGATGGACGGCGTGCTGTGCGACCAGAACGGCACACCGTTGCCCGCCATGACCATGGACCCGATCGCGACCGATCTGGAAACCCTCTACGACAAGCTGGACAGCCGCGAACTGTCGGCGGGATCGGCGCTCGCACGCCGCCTGTTCAGCTAAGTCCGGAACGTTGGTTACAAATGAGAGGGTATTGCGCTGACAGCGTGACGCCCGCTCCGCCACAATGGCGACGATTTTGGCTTCGTGCGCCCGCGCGCGCGAAGCATTCAATGGTGAAGCAAGGCGCGGGATAAGTCCGCGCCGCAGCCGGTTACCGTCGGGCGCGCAGGCCGCGCAGCGCAGGTTCGCGCCGCGTGGCAGAAAGTTAGCAATGGGCCATGGCCGAGAGTTTTGACCTTTTTTCCCCTCCACAGGACGTGCCCGCCAAGGTCACGGCCAAGGTAGAGCAATTGCGCGAGCAACTCAACCGCTGGGCGCACGAATATTACGTGGAGGATGCGCCCACGGTGCCCGATGGCGAGTACGACCGCGTGTTCCAGCAACTCCAGGCGCTGGAGGCGGCATATCCGCAGCTCGTCACCGAGGATTCGCCCACACAGCGCGTGATTGGCGCGGTGCTGGACGGTCTCACGCCGGTGCGCCATGCGGTGCCGATGCTGAGCATCCAGACCGAAACCGACAACGAGGCCAGCGGTGCGCGCGCCTTTGATGCGCGCGTGCGGCGCGAATTGGGGCTTGCGCCTTCGCAGCCTCAGGTCGAGTACGTGGCGGAGCCCAAGTTCGACGGCTTGGCGATGAACTTGCGCTACGAAAACGGCAAGCTGGTGCAGGCCACCACGCGCGGCGACGGCGAGGTGGGCGAGGACGTCACGCACAACATCCGCACGATCCGCCAGATTCCGTGGACGCTGCCCGCCGAGCAGGGCGTGCCGCCCGTGGTCGAAGTGCGCGGCGAGGTGTATATGCGCCGAGCCGATCTGGACAAGCTCAATCAGCGCCAGGCGGAAGCCGGCGGCAAACTGTTTGCCAATCCGCGCAATGCGGCAGCGGGTGCGGTGCGCCAGCTGGACTCCAACATCACGGCGCAGCGCCGCCTGTCGTTCTTTGCGTACGGCTTGGGCGACATCACGCCTGCCGAGCAGGGTGGCCCGGACTTTGGCACGCACTACGCCATGCTGCAGCAGCTCAAGGCGTGGGGCTTTCCCGTGGCGCCGCAGGTCTGCGTGGCGCATGGCGCGGACGATCTGGTCGCGTTCCATGAGCGCATGGGCGCCGAGCGGGCGAATTTGCCTTATGAGATCGACGGCGTTGTGTACAAGGTCAACAGCCTCGCGCTGCAACGCCAACTGGGCTTCAAGTCACGCGAGCCACGCTGGGCCGTGGCGCACAAATACCCGGCGCAGGAAATGCCCACGCTGATGGAGGCCATCGACGTCCAGGTGGGCCGCACCGGCAAACTCACGCCGGTAGCGCGGCTCGCGCCCGTGCATGTGGGTGGCGTGGTGGTGACGAATGCCACGCTGCACAACGTCTTTGAAATCCGCAAAAAGGGCGTGCGCGTGGGCGATACGGTCGTCGTGCGGCGTGCCGGTGACGTGATCCCAGAAGTGGTGGGCCGTGTGCCCGGCGAGCGTCTCGCCTATGTGCCCAACTTCCGCATGCCCGCCGCCTGCCCGATCTGCGGCAGCGAAGTCGTGCGCGAAAAGGGCGAGGCCAACCACCGTTGCTCTGGCGGACTGTTCTGCCCCGCGCAGCGCAAGGAGGCGATCCTGCATTTCGCCGCGCGGCGTGCGCTCGACATCGAAGGTTTGGGCGAAAAGCTCGTCGATCAATTGGTCGAAGGGCACGTCGTGCGGGTGTTGCCCGATCTGTACCGGCTTGGGTTAAATGCTTTGGCATCCCTCGATCGCATGGCGGAAAAGTCGGCGCAGAACGTGCTCGACGCGCTGGAAAAATCCAAGCAGACGACGCTGGCGCGTTTCCTGTTCGGTCTGGGCATCCGCCATGTCGGTGAGAGCACGGCCAAGGATCTGGCCAAGCATTTCGGCAAGCTGGACGCCATCATGGACGCGAGCGTGGAGCAGTTGCTGCAAGTGAACGAGGTCGGCCCGGTGGTCGCGGAATCCCTGCACACCTTCTTTGCGCAGCCGCACAACCGCGAGGTGGTCGAACAATTGCGCGCCTGCGGCGTGACCTGGCCCGAGGGCGAACCCGTCGCACCTGCGGCCTTGCCGCTGTCCGGCATGACCGTGGTGCTGACCGGAACCCTGCCCACCATGGGCCGCGATCAGGCCAAAGAAATGCTGGAAGCGGCGGGCGCCAAGGTGTCCGGCTCGGTCAGCAAGAAGACCGCGTATGTCGTTGCGGGCGCGGAGGCGGGCAGCAAGCTCGACAAGGCGCAGGAGTTGGGCGTGCCGGTGCTCGATGAAGCCGGCATGCTGGCGCTGCTGGGTCGCACGCCCGACTGAGCGCCCGGTTCCACCAGAGACAGATATCGCCTGAGTACAAGAACAGCCATGTCCCAAGACAATCACGCACCAAACCAGCCAGGCACCACTCCCCGTTTGCAGGAGCGCGTCCTGTCCGGGCTGAAGCATTTTCCATGGCCCGGCCCGCCATGGAAGTCCAAGCGCAATGTCTGGTGGGCGCTGGCGGCCCTGCCGCTGGCGCTGCTGCTCTATGTCATCGTGCTGATTCCGTTCACCCCGTCGATCAGCGATCTGCGCAAGGCGAAATCCGATTCGCCTGCGCAACTGGTGTCCTCCGATGGCCGCCTGCTGGCGGAGTACAAATGGGTGAACCGCGAATGGGTGCCGCTGGACTCGATTGCGCCCGCGGTGAAGCAGGCGCTGATTGCCACCGAGGACCACCGTTTCTACGATCACTTCGGCATCGACCTGCGGCGCACGGCGTCGTCCATCGTGCTCACGCTGAGCGGCAAGCCCCAGGGCGGATCGACCATCACGCAGCAGTTGGCGCGCAACCTCTATCCCGAGGAAATTGGCCGCTCCCTCACGCTCTCGCGCAAGGTCAAGGAGGCGATCACCGCGCTCAAGATCGAGATGACGTACTCCAAAGATGAGATTCTGGAGACCTATCTCAACACCGTGCCGTTCCTCTACAACGCCTTTGGCATCGAGATGGCGGCGCGCACGTATTTCAACAAGTCGTCGGACTCACTCAACGTGCTGGAAAGCGCCACGCTGATCGGCATGCTCAAGGGCACGGTGTACTACAACCCGGTGCTCAATCCCGAGCGCGCGCAGGAGCGGCGCAACACGGTTCTGGCGCAAATGAAAAAGCGCGAGAAGCTGACGGAGGCCGAGTACGAAAAGCTGGTCAAGCGCCCGCTGCGCATCCGTTTTGAGCGCCAGGCGGAGGTCAGCGGTATCGCGCCGCATTTGTCGCAGCAACTGCGCCGCCAGCTCATCGATTGGGCCGACCGCAATGGCTACAGCCTGTATTCGGATGGACTGGTGATTCGCACCACCATCAACGGCAAGCTGCAGGAGATGGCCAACGACGCATTGCAAAAGCAAGGCAAGGCCTTGCAGGCTGTGGCGAACAAGGCCTGGGCGCCGCAAAGCATCTGGGGGCCCAAGAGCACCCTGGTGCAGCGACTGGTGCGGGAGTCGCAGCAGTACGAAACAATGGTGAACAAGGGCGGCGAAGCGGACGAGGTGCTCAAGGAACTGCTCGATGACAAGGAGTTTCTGGCCAAGCTCAAGCAGCAGAAGACGCGCGTGCAGGCCGGCTTCATGGCGCTGGACCCGCGTGACGGCACGATCCTCGCGTGGGTCGGCAGCCGGGACTATGCGCAAGACCCGTTCGACCACGTGCAGGCCGCGCGCCGCCAGCCGGGCTCCACGTTCAAGCCGTTCGTGTACGGAGCGGCATTCGCCAAAGGCATGTTGCCCAGCGACACGTTCATGGACGAGCCGGTGGAGATTCCTCTGTCCGGCAAGAACGTGTGGCGACCCACGGATGCGGGTCAGCCCAGCTATGCACCGATGACGCTGGCCGATGGCCTGGCGTATTCCAAGAACATCATCACCGCGCAGGTCATGCAGCAGGTCGGCCCCGAGCGCGTCGCGCAATTGGCGCGCGCCATGGGCGTGCGCGAATCGGTGCTGGACGAAGTGCCCGCATTGGCGCTTGGCACCAGCCCGGTCACACTCAAGGAGATGGTGGCCTCGTACGGCACCATCGCCAGCGCAGGCGCGTACCACGCCCCCACGGTGATCACGCAGATCGAGGACAAGGATGGCAAGGTGCTGGAGCAGTTCACTCCCGCCAGACCACAACGTGCGCTGGCGCTGGTGCCCGCGCAGGATCTGCGCCACGCCATGCGCCAGGTGATCAACAAGGGCACGGGCACGGCCATCCGCTCGCGCTATGGCATCTCGGCCGATGTGGCAGGCAAGACTGGCACCACGCAGGACAACACCGATGGCTGGTTCATCATGATGCACCCGCAACTGGTGGCGGGCGCGTGGGTGGGCTTCAATGATGGCCGCATCACGCTGCGCAGCGATTACTGGGGGCAGGGCGCGCACAGCGCGTTGCCCATCGTCGGGCAGGTATTCCAGCAGGCACTGCGCACCAAGCTCATCGATAACAACGAGAAGTTCGTCGACGAAAAAGAACGCAGCGTGATTGGCGACGCCATCGGCTCGGTGCGCAATTGGGTGGTCGACCTGTTTGGCCGTTCCACCGACCAGATCCAGCCGCCAGAAGCCACGTCGCCCCAGGTGCAGGGCTCAGAGCTGCCACGCACACCGCGCCCGCCGCTGCCGCCCGTCACCACAGATGAGGACGAGCGCCCGCAGATTGGCGAAGCACCGCTCAAGCCGCTGCAAAACGCCACGCCGGAGGCCGACCCCGAGCCCCCGGCGGGTGCGGGCGAATCGCGTGATCCGTTCTGGTCGCCACAACCGGCCCAGCCCGCGCATCCCGCGCCGCAAATTGGACCGAACACACCCGAATCCACAGGACAGCCGCCCATGCCCGGTAACCTGTTGCCCATGCCGCCGGTGGAGCGCGGTCAGGTTGCACCTTCGGCGCCGTCGCAGCAACCCGTACCGCAGCCGCTGCCGCAACCCGGCGTGGTGCGGCCCGCCGCTCCACCACTGCCCCCACCGCCGCCGCCCGTACCGGTGCAGCCGCAATACGTGCCGCCGGACAACCAGGGCGCACCGCCGATGCCCGGCAATCTGCTGCCCACACGCCCCGTGGAGCGTGGCGTCGTCGTGCCGGCGCCGCTCACTCAGCAGCAATAACCACAATTCGCTCGCGCCCAAAGTGAGCGGCGACCGGTGAGGGAGACTGCACTGTGCGCTGTCGCTGTCCTACATGGCTCGCCGCCGCCGTGCGCTAGCCTGTGGGCACCGTGGCAACGAGCACGCAGTGCCTATGTTTTGGACCATTGTCATCACCGTAATTGCAACGCTGGTGGTCGTGCTGATTGCACGCAACTTTGCGCTGCCCGAAAAAAAGATCGAGCGTCGCGTGCAGCACCTCTACCCGGCGCGCAGCGAGCAATTCCGGCGCGACATGGGCAATCTGCTCGGCCCGGCGATCGTCTCTGGCAACCACATCGAGGCGCTGCAAAATGGCGATGAGATCTTTCCCGCCATGTTGGACGCCGTGCGCAGTGCGCAGGTCAGCATCTGCTTTGAAACCTACATCTACTGGTCGGGCGACATCGGTGAAGCCTTCGCCGATGCGCTGGCTGAGCGTGCGCGGGCGGGCGTCAAGGTATATGTCACGCTCGACTGGCTGGACACCGTTAAGATGGAGGATGAGCTGGTGCAGCGCGTGACCGCTGCGGGTGCCAAGGTGCGCCGCTACCGTCCGCTGCGCTGGTACAGCATCGACCGCATCAACAACCGCACGCACCGCAAATTGCTGATCGTGGACGGCAAGGTGGCGTTCACCGGCGGTGTGGGCGTAGCCGATCAATGGACGGGAAATGCGCAGGATGAGGACCACTGGCGCGATCTGCATTTCCGCATGCAGGGCCCTGTCGTGCTGCAGGCGCAAGCAGCGTTCAGCGACAACTGGATCAAGACGACGGGCGAAGTGCTGACGGGCGACGCATTCTTTCCCGAGCAGCAGCGCCACGGCACGTCGGATGCGCAGATTTTTGTCGCCTCACCCGCAGGCGGCAGCGAAAGCATGCACCTGATGTATCTGATGGCGATAGCCTCTGCTACGCGCTCCATCGACCTGCAGGCCGCGTACTTCGTGCCTGACGATCTCATCATCGAAGCGCTGATCGCGGCACTGGATCGCGGGGTGCAGATCCGCATCACCGTGCCGGGAAAGCACATCGATTCCGGCACCGTGCGCACCGCGTCCAAGGCCACATGGGGCGACTTGCTGCAGCGCGGCGTGAAGATCTACGAGTATCTGCCCACGATGATGCACAACAAGCTGCTGATTCTGGATGGGGAAATGGTGTCCGTCGGCTCGACCAACTTCGACGTGCGCTCTTTCCGGCTGAACGACGAGGCCAGTCTCAATGTCTACGACGAAGTGTTCGCCGCCAACATGGTGGACGTCTTCAATGCCGATCTCGACAACTGCCGCGAGTACACGTACGAGATGTGGCAGCACCGCTCGTTAAAGCAGCGCGTGCTGGAGTGGGTGGTGATGCCGTTCCGCTCGCAATTGTGAGGCGCGGTCGTTTTCGACCAGCGCTTACCTGAGTTCAGGCGGAAGACTTTGGCGCTTCAAGATCCACGTTGTGCACTTGTTCGACGCCGCGCTTGCGGTCTTCGAACCACAGGCGCAGGGAGGTGCTGACCGTGCGGAAGGCCATTTCATCCCATGGTACTTCGTCCTCGGCGAAAAGGCGCGCCTCGATGGTCTCGTGGCCGGGATTGAACTGGTCGCTGAGCAGATCGGCGCAGTAGAAGATGTGCACCTGTCCGACATGCGGCACGTTCACCAGCGAGAAGAGGCGGCCCATGCGGATCTGCGCGCCGGCTTCCTCGTCCGTTTCGCGTGCTGCGCCCTCGGAGGTGGTTTCGTTCAGTTCCATGAAGCCTGCTGGCAGTGTCCATTTGCCCCAGCGCGGCTCGATATTGCGCTTGCACAGCAGCACGCGCCCGTCCGGCATGACCGGTATGGTGCCCACCACCATCAACGGGTTGTCGTAGTGGATGATATGGCAGGCTGGGCAGACCGCTCGCTGGCGCGTGTCGCCGTCATCAGGAACACGCAATTCGGTGGCGGTGCCACAGTTGCGGCAAAAACGGACGGGGGTGCGGAAGGTCATGTCGGCTATTGTGGCGCAGGTTGATGTGCTGCCGGTTAACTTCTGCCCAGTCGGACCTTGAGCGCGGGCAGCCCGGTCACGCCGCCTTCCAGCAGGTCGCCTTGCGCAACGGCGGCGACGCCTTCGGGCGTGCCCGAGAAGATCAGATCGCCCGGTTGCAGTTCCCACGCTTGCGAGAGCACTTCTATGGTTTCCGCAATGTTCCAGATGAGCTTGTCCACGTTGCTCGCCTGGCGCTTGGAGCCATTCACGTTCAACCAGATGTCGGCCTGTTGGATGTCGCCAGCCTGATCGGCGGGAACGATGGGTGTGATGGGGGCGCTGTAGTCAAAACCCTTGGCGATGTCCCATGGGCGGCCTTGCTTTTTCGCCTCCGCCTGCAAGTCGCGGCGCGTCATGTCCAGACCGACGGCGTAGCCGAAGATGTGGCTTGCGGCATCCGCCGCCTTGATGTTCTTGCCGCCTTTGCCCAGCGCAACGACCAGCTCGATCTCGTGGTGCAGGTCTTTGGTGAGCGTAGGGTAGGGCATGGTGCCGGTGTCGCCCTCTGGCACCACCAGAACGGCGTCCGCGGGCTTCATGAAAAAGAACGGTGCTTCGCGGCCAGAAAATCCCATCTCTTTGGCGTGCTCGGCGTAGTTGCGGCCAACGCAGTAAATGCGGTGCACGGGGAACAGGCGGTCGCTGCCCACCACGGGTACGGTGGCGACGGGTGCGGGAGGGAATGCGTAGCTCATGGTGTGTCTGGTGTTTGTTGGTTCTGGAAGCGTTTCGCGCAGTGCGCTTCGGCCAGCAAGGCGCGAAGCAGATCACAGTGTGCCACGCGAAAAGCGCCCCTGCATGATCGTTGATCTCGCTGGCGCAACGTCGTCTGCTTGCGTATGCTTCGTGACTTATGAAGCTCTACAACTACTTTCGCTCATCGGCCTCGTTCCGCGTGCGCATCGCACTGGAGCTCAAGGGTTTGCCCTATGACTACGTGCCATTGCATCTGGTGCGCGCTGAGCATCGTGCGCCGGAATTTGCCGCGCGCGTGGGCGACGCTCTGGTGCCCGCATTGGAGACCAACGATGGCCATCTGCTCACGCAGTCGATGGCGATCATCGAGTATCTGGACGAGCAGCATCCCGAGCCGCCACTGCTGCCCAAGGATGCGCTGGCGCGGGCGCATGTGCGCGCCTTGGCGCAGATGATTGCATGCGAGATTCACCCGATCAACAACCTGCGCGTGCTGAAATACCTGAAGCACGATCTGATGGTGGACGAGTCCAGTAAGGACGCCTGGTATCGGCACTGGACGCGCACCGGACTCGAAGCATTCGAGCGCCAGTTGGCATTGCTGGCCCAGGAACGGGACGCCGCCGACATGTCCGCATCGCGCTTTTGCTGGGGTTCCAAGCCGTCACTGGCGGACTGCTGCCTTGTGCCGCAGATATTCAATGCGCAGCGCTTTCACGTTGACCTGCAAGGACTGGATCGCACCATGGCCGCCTTCAAGGCATGCATGGGCTTGCCGGCCTTCCAGCGCGCGCAGCCATCGGCGTGCCCGGACAGTGAGGCGTGAGACGGCATGGCACATGAGCATCTGAATCCTGTGGCCGATGTGGAATGGCTGGTGCCCGATTGGCCGGCCCCTGCGAACGTCCGCGCACTGTGCTCCACGCGCACGGGCGGCGTGAGTGAGGGCGCCTACGCCAGTCTCAATCTGGGCGACCATGTGAACGATGATCCTTTGGCGGTGAACGCCAATCGCGCGATCTTTGCGCTGGCGCTCGAATGTGCGGACGGCGAATCGGCCCATCCCGTTTTTCTCCAGCAGGTGCATGGCACGGATTTGCGGTGGCTTGACGCCACCACGCCGGATGGTGAACAGGCCGATGCCTGCGCCACGCGCGTGCCGCAGACGGCGTGCGTGATCATGGTGGCGGATTGCCTGCCGGTGCTGTTTTGCAAGCGCGATGGCTCCGCCGTGGCCGCCGCGCACGCGGGTTGGCGCGGACTTGCGGGTGTCGCGGGGCAGGGCGGCGTGCTGGAAAAAGTGGTGGCGGAACTGGGTGGCGGCAGCGATCTGCTGGCATGGCTTGGCCCCTGCATCGGACAGGATGCGTTCGAGGTGGGCGCCGAGGTGCGCGCGGCGTTCTGCGCCCACGACGCGGCAGCCGCATCGCACTTTCTACCGCAGGGCAACGACAAGTACCGTGCCGATCTGGCCGCGCTTGCCCGCCAGCGTTTGACAGCAGCCGGGGTGCCTCACATTCATGGCAATGACAGCAGCACAGCGTGGTGCACCGTCAGTCAACCATCACGGTTCTTTTCGTACCGGCGCGACCAACGCGCTCTCGGCGCTAGCGGTCGGCTGGCTGCTGCGGTCTGGATCGACGGCTGATGCTGCTTTTTCCTGATCTGTGCTCGCGGTGGCGGCCTGCGCGGCATGCCACTGGCGCTCGGCCATCGCTTCGCGCGCCTTGCGAGCGCGTTTGCGCGCGGGCGTGCTGAAGATGTAGACGATGATCGAGATCGGGAGCAGACCGTACAGCACGAAGGTAACAACAGCGCCCAGCACGGTGCCGTTAACGGCCGTGGCCTCAGCGACGGCCATCATGAGCGTGACATAGATCCACGCGAGAACTACCAGGATCAGGACCATTCAGGAAAAACTCCGACACAACTAAAAGCTAGTGCCTGCACTCAATTATGGAAAAAACCGTCGCGGCACCCTGTAGGATGTGAGTACCGGAAAAATAATCCGGGTACCAACGCGACCGTAGGAGACACCATGGATTCTGACGCACGCTGGGCCGAGGGAGCCCGCCAATTCCAGCAACTGTGGGGGGAAAGCTGGAGCCGGATGCTGCAATCGCTGCCGCAACCTGATCTGGGTGCCCTTGCCGCATCTCTGCAACCCGGAGCACAACTCAGCCTTTCGCCAGAAAAGCTGACAGAAGTGCAGCAGAACTACCTCAAGGAAATGCAGGCCCTGATGGTCAACGGCATGCAGCCGGCGGCCGCCAAACCCAGTTCCGATCGGCGCTTCGCGGGCGAAGGCTGGCAGCAGAACCCGCTGGCATCGGCCATCGCGTCAGCCTACATGCTGCAGGCGAAAGCGCTGATGGGCATGGCGGAAGCCGTGCAGGCCGACGAGAAAACGCGGGCCCGCATCCGTTTTGGAGTGGAGCAGTGGATCGCTGCCATGTCGCCCAGCAACTTCCTCGCATTCAATGCCGAGGCACAGAAGAAGGCGCTGGAGACGCAGGGCGAAAGCATCGCGCAGGGCATGGCCAACCTGTTGCGCGACATGCAGCAGGGCCATATCTCGATGACCGACGAAAGCCAGTTTGAAGTGGGCCGCAACGTGGCCACGACCGAAGGCGCGGTGGTGTTCGAGAACAAGTACTTCCAGCTCATCGAATACAAGCCACTTACGGCCAAGGTCTATGAGCGCCCGTTCCTGCTGGTGCCGCCGTGCATCAACAAGTTCTACATCCTCGACCTGCAACCGGAAAACTCCCTCATTCGCCATCTGGTGGCCGAAGGCCATCGCACCTTTGTGGTGAGCTGGCGCAACCCGGACGAGTCCATGACGCAGGCCACGTGGGACGACTACATCGAAGACGCCGTCATCACCGCCATCAATACGGTGCAGGAGATCACCGGAGCAGAGCAAATCAATGCCCTGGGCTTTTGCGTCGGCGGCACCATGCTGGTGAATGCGCTGGGCGTGCTGGCCGCACGCGGCGAGGAGCCCGTGGCCAGCGCCACGCTGCTGACGGCGCTGGTGGACTTCACGCACACGGGCATTCTCGACGTGTTCATCGACGAGAATTTCGTGCGCTTCCGCGAAATGCAGATGGGGAAAGGCGGGTTGATGAAGGGACAGGATCTGGCATCCACCTTCAGCTTCCTGCGCCCCAATGATCTGGTGTGGAACTACGTGGTGGGCAACTACCTCAAGGGGGAAACGCCGCCGCCGTTCGATCTGCTGTACTGGAACAGCGATTCGACCAATCTGCCCGGCCCATGGTATGCGTGGTACCTGCGCAATTTCTATCTGGAAAACCAGCTCAAGGAGCCGGGCGGTGTCACCGTGTGCGGCGAGGCGCTGGATTTGTCACAAGTGGACGTTCCGTTCTACATCTACGGCTCGCGCGAGGACCACATCGTGCCGATCGAAGGCGCGTATGCTTCTACGCAGATCTTCCCCGGCAAGAAGCGCTTCGTGATGGGTGCTTCGGGCCACATTGCAGGCGTGATCAATCCGCCTGCGAAGAAAAAGCGCAGCTACTGGACCGGATCGCAGACCAAGTTCCCCGAGTCGCTGGACCAGTGGCTCGCGGGATCGACCGAACATCCCGGTAGCTGGTGGACGGACTGGTCCGAGTGGCTCGCCGGATACGGCGGTCGCCAGATCGCCGCGCCCAAGACCTACGGCAAGGGCGTCAAATTCAAGGCCAGGGAGCCCGCGCCCGGCAGCTACGTCCAGCAAAAGGCGTAAAGGAAAACCGCATGCTTGCCTCTCAACGCCTCAGTGTCCGCAAGGGCGCTGGCGTTGTGTGCGCTCGCGCCTGTCTATTCCTTTGTATACGGGATAGTCACAACAGGGAAAGGCAGCGCGGATACGCTGCTGTGTGCAAGCCAGAATGAGGCATGCCGCCGCCTCGCGGCACGCCGCAACCAAGGAGAGAGAACCATCATGAGTGAAGACATCGTCATCGTTTCCGCCGTCCGTACGCCGGTCGGCAAGTTCGGCGGAAGCCTCGCCAAAGTGCCTGCGACCGATCTGGGCGCACTGGTCATCAAGGAGGCGCTCCAGCGCGCCAACGTGCCGCTCGATCAGGTGGGCGAAGTCATCATGGGTCAGGTCCTGGCTGCCGGCGCGGGGCAAAATCCCGCGCGTCAGGCGATGATCAAGGCGGGTGTGGCCAAAGAAACGCCCGCCCTCACGATCAATGCGGTGTGCGGCTCGGGCCTCAAGGCCGTGATGCTGGCCGCGCAGGCCATCGCCGCGGGCGACAGCGAAATCGTTGTCGCAGGCGGACAGGAGAACATGAGCGCATCGGCCCACGTCCTGCCCAACTCGCGTGACGGCATGCGCATGGGCGACTGGAAGCTGGTGGACACCATGATCGTGGACGGCCTGCTCGACGCCTATAACCACTACCACATGGGCATCACCGCCGAAAACGTGGCCAAGCAGTTCGAAGTGTCGCGCGAGCAGCAGGACGCGCTGGCCCTCGCGAGCCAGAAGAAGGCGGCCGCGGCGCAGGATGCGGGCCGCTTCAAGGACGAGATCGTCCCGGTGGAGATTCCGCAGAAGAAGGGGGATCCCGTCGTTTTTGACGCGGACGAATACATCAACCGTAAGACCGACGAAGCCGCGCTGGAGCGCCTGCGCCCGGCATTCGACAAGGCGGGCTCCGTGACGGCAGGCAATGCCTCCGGCATCAACGATGGTGCAGCCGCCGTGGTGGTGATGAGCGCGAGCAAGGCCAAGGAGCTGGGCCTCAAGCCACTGGCGCGCATCGTGGCGTATGGCACCAGCGGGCTGGACCCGACCATCATGGGCATCGGCCCGGTACCAGCAACGCGCAAGGCGCTCAAACGTGCAGGCTGGAAGGTCGAAGACGTGGACCTGTTCGAGTTGAACGAAGCGTTTGCGGCGCAGGCGTGCGCCGTGAACAAGGAGCTGGGCGTGGACCCCGCCAAGGTCAACGTGAATGGCGGCGCCATCGCCCTGGGCCACCCGATTGGCGCTTCCGGTTGCCGCGTACTGGTGTCGCTGCTGCACGAGATGCAGCGCCGCGATGCCAAGAAGGGCATTGCCGCGCTGTGCATTGGCGGCGGCATGGGCGTGTCGCTGGCGGTGGAGCGATAAATTGGTAGCCGGAATGCTCAAACAATCGATTTGAGCAATTTAATTGTGAGAATTCGTTCTAGCCAGTGTTTTCCTGCAGTGTGCTCGAAAATATTCTGGGTAGAGTGGAAACCGGATCGATCCAGATCCACTTTTACAGGAGATAGGCGTGAGTCAAAAAGTAGCATACGTCACCGGAGGGATGGGCGGCATTGGTACCGCGATTTGTCAGCGGCTGCACAAGGATGGTTTCAAGGTGATCGCAGGCTGCGGTCCCACTCGCGACCATGCCAAGTGGCTGGCAGAACAAAAGGCACTGGGCTACACCTTTTACGCATCCGTCGGCAATGTCGGCGATTGGGATTCCACCGTCGAAGCCTTTACCAAGGCCAAAGCAGAGCACGGCACCATCGACGTGCTGGTCAACAACGCGGGCATCACACGTGACCGCATGTTCGTGAAGATGTCCCGCGAAGACTGGGACGCCGTGATCGAGACCAATCTGAACTCCATGTTCAACGTGACCAAGCAAGTCGTCGCAGACATGGTGGAAAAGGGCTGGGGCCGCATCGTCAATATCAGCTCGGTGAACGGCGCCAAGGGTCAAGCCGGCCAGACCAACTATTCCGCCGCCAAGGCAGGTATGCACGGTTTCTCGATGGCGCTGGCGCAAGAGCTGGCGACCAAGGGCGTGACAGTCAACACCGTCAGCCCCGGCTACATCGGCACCGACATGGTCAAGGCCATTCGTCCCGAAGTGCTGGAGAAGATCGTTGGTTCCGTGCCCGTCAAGCGACTGGGCGAGCCGAGCGAGATCGCCTCGATCATTTCGTGGCTGTCGTCGGATGAGGGTGGTTACGCCACTGGCGCCGACTTCTCGGTCAATGGTGGCCTGCACATGCATTGATTGGCATGCCCCGATTTCTGGCCGACCATTGCGGAGGCCAGAAAAGCCAAACCCCGCTCAGGCGGGGTTTTTTGTTGGCTTATTAGCTCGTGAGTGAACAGGGAGGGCCGGAGCCAAGCCCGCTGCGCTAATGGTCTGCTGATGCCGTGATCGCTTTGGGCGTCAGGTCAGCGACATGCGCTCAAAAACGGGCGGGAGCGCGCTTGCGATCACGTTCGTCGTCGGGCCAGGCAGCGAGGATAGCAGTGGTATTCATAGAAAACTCCTTTGTACGTGTTCAACGCTGATGGCCCCGCCTGCGTTGACATCCGAACGAAAGCAAATGCAAGTTTTCTACGGGTTTATACCAGTCACTTTTCATCAAAGATAATTGCTTTAAATGTGTTTTAAAACAATAAGTTATTTCAATTTTTGATGGTGATACTTGAAGTGATTTTTGGCCGATTCAAGCGCCAATCATCCCTACATTTTCAGTCCGCAGAAACATCATCCAACGAAATCGGTAGTGGGACTGCGTGAACGTACGTGGATGCCGCACGGCGCAGGGCGGCTGAACGGTGCGCCTTCAAGCGGACAAACGAAAACCCCGCCATCGGGAGCGATGACGGGGTTGTTCTGGAATGGCCAGGAGCGGTGTGATACGGCTTTAGCGCATCCCGCTGCGTGTCGGATTACAGGGCTGGTTCAGCTAGAGAGCAACCAGCGGGCTCCGGCACGCTCAGAAGCGGGCGGGTGCGCGCTTGCGATCACGTTCGTCGTCAGGCCAGGCAGCGAGGATAGCAGTGGTATTCATACGAAAACTCCTTTTGATGCATGAACAACGTGCCGCCTGCCGCTCCCGTTGACACCGGAGACCTCGAAAGTGCAAATTTTCTTAGGGTTCTCCCGATAACTTCATTGACCAATTTTTAAACCATAAATATTTAATAAAATCAAATAGATAGGGTTCATATTTATTGTTTTGCTTGAACTAAAATACAAGGTTAATCAATCTGTTTGACTAACATTTTCAGAAACATGGTTACGCTTCGGCGCGAAAAGTCGGCTGGCAGAGCGAGCCGGGCAGGCGTCGCTCGCGCCGTTGTTTCACGCTTCGGCGCCCAGTTCCTGCTGGATGCTTTCGATCTTCTCCGATAGCTCCAGCCAGCGCTCTTCCAGGGCATCGATGCTGTCGTTGACCGTTTTGAGTTGCTTACCTGCGTCTGCGATGTCGTTGCCGGAGAGGCCGGGCGTTGACAGCTTTTCTTCCAGTGCCGTGCGCTCTGCCGTCAGCTGCGGGAGCTTCTTGTCGATCTGCTCCAACTCCTTGCGGAACGGACGGGTCTTCTCGGCCAGAAGCTGGCGTGCCTGCGCTGCCAGGCGCCGCTGTTCCTTGGGATCGATGGTGGGGGCGGTGTCGGCCTTCGCTGCTTCGGGAGGGGCCGATGCTTCAGCTTGGGCAAGTTTGGCTTCTTCGCGCAGGCGCTTGGACTCGTCCAGCAGATAGCGCTGATAGTCGTCCAGATCGCCATCGAAGGGTTCGACCTTGCCGCGTCCGACCAGCCAGAAGTCGTCACACACGGCACGCAGCAGGGCACGGTCGTGGCTGACCAGCATGACGGTGCCGTCAAAGCTGTTGAGCGCCATCGACAGGGCCTCGCGTGTGGCGAGGTCCAGGTGATTGGTAGGCTCGTCCAGCAGCAGGAGGTTCGGGCGTTGCCAGACGATCATCGCCAGCACCAGCCGCGCCTTTTCGCCGCCGCTCATGGAGCCGACGGCCTGGCTCACCATGTCGCCGTTGAAATTGAAGCTGCCCAGATAGTTGCGCAGATCCTGCTCGCGTGAAGGCTCCTTCGACTCCGGGCCGAGCTCCTTGGCAAGGCGAATCATGTGTGCCAGCGGCGAGTCGTCCGGGCGCAGCACGTCCAGCTCTTGCTGGGCGAAGTAGCCAATGTTCAGTCCCTTGCCTTCGGTGACCTTGCCCGCCAGTTGCGGCATTTCACGCGCGATGGTTTTGACCAGCGTCGATTTACCCTGACCATTCGCGCCCAGGATACCGATGCGCTGGCCGGCGAGCACCGAGCGGTTCACGTGGCGCAGGATCAGCGTTTCGCTGTCGTCGTCAGCGCGGTAGCCGAAACTCGCATCGGTGATGGCGAGCATCGGATTGGGCAGATTGGCGGGTTCCTTGAATTCAAACGTGAAATCGGCCGCTGCCAGCACGGGCGCAATCTTTTCCATGCGTTCCAGCGCCTTGACCCGGCTTTGCGCCTGCTTGGCCTTGGTGGCCTTGGCCTTGAAGCGGTCGATGAACTTCTGCAGATGGGCGATCTTGTCCTGCTGGCGTTCGAAAGCGGCTTGTTGCAGTTCCAACTGCTGGGCGCGCAGGTCTTCGAACTTGCTGTAATTGCCGCCGTAGCGGGTGAGCTTGGCGTTTTCAATGTGCAGCGTGACGTCCGTCACCGCGTCGAGAAATTCCCGGTCGTGGCTGATGACGATGAGCGTGCCGGGATAGCGCTTGAGCCAGGCTTCCAGCCAGACGAGGGCGTCGAGGTCCAGGTGGTTGGTTGGTTCGTCGAGCAGCAGGATGTCGCTCGGGCACATCAGCGCCCGGGCCAATTGCAGGCGCATGCGCCAGCCGCCCGAGAAGCTGTTGACCGGCCGCTCCAGTTCGTGCACCTGGAAGCCCAATCCCAGAATCAGCGCCTGCGCGCGGGCGGTCGCGTCGTGCACGCCCGCATCGGCGAGGTCGGAGTGCACCTGCGCGATGGCCATGCCGTCGCTGGCCGCTTCGGCGCGCTCCAGCGCGGTGCGCAACTCGGTCAGGCGCGAGTCGCCGTCGAGCACGAAGGCCGTGGCGGACTCGGAGGTTTCGGGCATGTTCTGCTCGACCTGCGCCATGCGCCATTGTGCGGGCATGAAAAATTCGCCCCCATCCTCGTGCAGGCTGCCGTTGAGCAGCGCGAACAGCGTGGACTTGCCCGCGCCGTTACGACCGACGAGGCCGACCTTTTCGCCGGGGTTGATGGTGACGGAGGTGCTGTCCAGCAGCACGCGCGCACTGCGGCGCAGGGTGACGTTACGAAGCGTGATCATGAAGGGCGTGATTATCCCAGTGATTGGATGGGGCCCCTGTGAGGTCGGGATACATGCAACAACATGCGCGTGACCCGGTCATGTGCCGCCGTGCCTTGAATCGGTTTAAGGTTAGGGTACGTTGACAGCCTTCAGGAGAGATTCACCCATGGACCAAGGACAAGAGCCAATTTCCCGTCAAATCCATCGGGACAGCGGATCGGGCGGCGCCATCAAGGTGGCTGCGGTAGCGCTGGTGGTGGCCGCTTTGGGCTACGGCGGCTGGACCTATATGAAGCGTTTGCAAGCGCCTACCGAGGCTGCCGAAGTGGTTCACGCGGATGCAGCCATGCCGGCGGAGACCGTGGCCAGTGCCGCGTCGGAGCCAGCCGCTCAGGAAGACCACCCGCTGCAAGCGCAGGCCGATGACAAGGGCAATCCTCCTTTGGCCGCTGATGCCACGACCGCGTTTGAAAATGAGGTGACGCAATGGCTGGGTAAGGAGCGCATTCTGCGCTTTGTGGCCATTGACGGATTGGCTCAGCGCGTCGTCGCCACCATCGACAATCTGCCGCGCAGTCAGGCGGCGTCGCGCCTGTGGCCGCTGCATCCTGTGGGCGGACGTATGGCAGTGCAGCAGACCAACAGCGGCCTACAGATCGCCCCGGAAAATGCAGCGCGCTATGACGCCGTGGTGGGTTTCGTGAGCGGCATCGATGCATCCCGAGCAGTGGCGGTCTACAAGCATGTCTATCCCGTACTTCAGCACAGCTACGAGGAACTGGGCTATCCCGGCAAGTCCTTCAACAACCGGCTGGTGGCAGTGATCGATCATTTGCTTGCCACGCCGGAGCCTACCCAGCCATTGGCTCTGCACCTGGTGAAGGTGGAAAGCCAGGCGGCGGCGCAACGGCCGTGGCTGCGCTATGAATATGCCGACGCGCAACTCGAGAAGATGTCCGCGGGCCAAAAGATCCTGCTGCGCATGGGACCCGAGAACAGCCGTCGCATCAAGGCGCAGCTTCGCGCTGTGCGTTCGGGCATCGCGTCCGGGGGGTAGTCCAGTCAAATCGACGCCGAAATTCCGATTTATTTGTTTCAAAGGATGACTGGCGGTGCTGGCGTTGGCATTGCCTTACAAGGAGAAGGCGTGATCGTCATAAAAATGTATTTCACGCGATTTCTTCAGAGCGGCGGACGCGGCGAAGGGCGGTTCATCGCCCGTCGGCGCGCCGCCACTACAACACACTGATGCAGCATTTTTCGACGACCAGCGATTCCCGCCACGCCTTGCGCGCGCACGCGCCCCGCCCAACGCGTGAGGCAGACGACAGCTCCTCCACCTCTGCGCATTGGCACATCGGGGATCTGGACTTTCAGGCCATTGACCACGCAGAGGTCGTCGACAACGAAGAGTTGTTTTATCTCTTGATGAGCGCCTCGTTCATCGAAACCGGCTCTGACACCTATGCCGCCAATCTCGCAGAGCACTATCGTGACTACCCCGACATCGCCGAATGGCTGCAGGAGCGCTGGGAAAATGAGGAGCTTCAGCACGGCAATGCGCTGCGCTGCTATGTGGAAGCGGTCTGGCCTGCATTTGAGTGGCAGAAGGCCTACGACAGCTTTTTCGCAGAGTACTCCACCCTCTGCACCATGGAAGAGTTGCACCCTGACCGGCAGCTGGAAATGGTGGCGCGCTGCGTGGTGGAGACCGGCACCACGGCCTACTATCACACGCTGCGCGAGCTGAGCAACGAGCCCGTGCTGCGCCAGTTGCTAGGCAACATCCGCAACGACGAGGTGGGGCATTTCAAGCACTTCCTCAAGTACTTCAAGCAACTGCAAGAGCGTAATCCGGTGGGGCGTGCGCGCATTGCGGGCGCGCTCTATGCGCGCCTCAAGGAACTGCGCGAGAGCGACTCAGACGTGGCGCTGCGCCATGTGTTCGCCCACCGCGGGCCATATTTTGCCGACAGCAGGACCACGTTCGAGAGCATGGCCAAACGCATGTACACGATCATCAGCACGCAATTGCCCGCCGATCTCGCCGTGCGCATGCTGCTCAAGCCATTGCTGCTGCCGCCGCGGATCGAGAGCTATCTGCACTCACCGATTGCCAAATTCGCCACGCGGGTGATGGCGTTCTGATCACTTGATTTCAGCCGCGCAGACTCAGCAGGGCTGCGCGTGTGACCAGCAGCACTTGCTCGTCTCCGCTGGAGGTATCGAGCCAGAAGACGGGCAGTGAGGGGAAGGCGGCTTCGAAATACGGCTTCTCGTTGCCGATTTCGAGCACCAGCACGCCGTCAGCGCTCATGCGCTCGGGCAGATCATTGAACAGTGCACGGATGAAATCCATACCGTCGGCTCCGCCAGCCAGCGCCAGTTCGGGCTCGGCGCGGTATTCTGCGGGCAGCTTGCCCATGCTGTCCGCGTTGACGTAGGGCGGATTGCATAGCACCAGATCCCAAGTGCCATGCAGCATGCGCATGCCGTCGCTTTGCACCAGTGTGATGCGTTCGGCCAGATGGTGCTTGTCCACGTTGATGCGTGCCACCGCGAGCGCGTCGGGCGAGATGTCGGATGCCGTGATGTCGACGTCCGGGTACGCCATGGCCGCAAGACAGGCCAGGCTGCCATTGCCGGTACACAGGTCGAGCACCATGCGGGTTTCCTCGCTCAGCCATTCGTCGATGGTGCCATCGGCCAGCAATTCGGCAATGAAGCTGCGCGGCACGATGGCCCGTTCGTCCACGTAGAAGGGCACGCCTTGCAGCCAGGCTTCGCGTGTCAGATAGGCCGCGGGCTTGCGTGTGCTGATGCGTTGGGCGATCAATTGGCGCACCGTGGCCAGCTCTTGCGCCGAGACTTCGCGGCCATCCATGCTGTCTTCCGCTTGCACATCGAGGGACGTGTCCAACGGCAACCCGAGTTGCCAGAGCACGAGCCACGCAGCTTCGTCATACGCCGTCGCGGTGCCATGGCCGAAGGCGACGCCCGCGGACTCCAGTTGCGCCGCGCTGTCGCGCACCAACTGGCCGAGGGTGATGGTCGATGCGCTCATGTCCGGGCCTGCTCCGCGTTGAGCAACTCAAGGGTGCGCAGATAGATGTTCTTGAGTGGCTCCACGTCTGCGATCGCTACATGTTCGTTGACCTTGTGGATCGTGGCGTTGGGTGGTCCGAACTCGATGACCTGCGGGCAGATCTGGGAGATAAAGCGGCCATCGCTGGTGCCGCCCGTGGTGGACAGTTCGGTGGTGATTCCGCATTCCGCCTGAATGGCCTGCTGCACGGCGTCCACGAGCTCGCCGGGCGTGGTCAGGAAGGGCTGACCGCCGAGTGTCCAGATCAGGTCGTATTCCAGTCCGTGGCGGTCGAGCACGGTGTGAACACGCTTTTTCAGTTGCTCGGCCGTGCATTCCGTGGAGAAGCGGAAATTGAAGTCGATCACCACGTTGCCGGGAATCACGTTGGTCGCGCCCGTGCCGCCGTGGATGTTGCTCATCTGCCAACTGGTGGGTGGGAAAAAATCGTTGCCGCGATCCCATTCGATGGTGGCCAACTCGGTCAGCGCCGGAACCACCTGATGGATCGGATTGCGCGCCAGTTGCGGATAGGCGATGTGGCCCTGAATGCCGCGCACGGTGAGCTTGCCCGAGAGGGTGCCGCGTCGGCCGTTCTTGATCATGTCGCCGGTTTTTTGCACGGAAGTAGGCTCGCCGACGATGCACCAATCGAGCGTTTCCTCGCGTTGGCGCAGTTGCTCGACCACGACCGTGGTTCCGTCGACCGCCGGGCCTTCTTCGTCGCTGGTCAGCAGGAAAGCGATGCGGATGGCTGGATCGGGCGTTTTCGCGAGAAATTCTTCCACCGCCACGATGAACGCGGCGATCGAGGTTTTCATGTCACTGGTGCCGCGCCCGAACAGGTAGCCATCGCGGTAGGTGGGCACAAATGGTGGATTGCTCCATTGCTCGACCGGGCCGGTCGGCACCACGTCGGTGTGACCGGCAAACACCAGCGTGCGCGCATCACTGCGGCTGGCACCGCGATGTGCCCAGAGGTTGCTCACGCGAAAGTCGGCTGGACCGCTGTCCAGCCGTTCGCAGGTGAAGCCGAGCGCGGAAAGGCGCGGTGTGATGAGTTCCAGACAGCCCGCATCATGGGGCGTGACGGACGCGCAACTGATGAGCTGTTCGGTCAGGAGCAGGGTAGGGGACATGCGCGGCTTGGGCCTTGGCAGTTGGGTGGCTCAACGTGGGTGCACGTCGAGCACAATTTCGGTGAAGGAGGGCTGGTCGTCGTCCAGCCGCTGGTGCGCTTCGGCCTGCGCCTGTGCGGCCTTGGAGGCCAGCGCAAAGTCATTTTGCAGGCGCCACAACAGGTTGGTGGGCGAGTCGGCGTAGGCCAGGCCTTCCTTGCGGTCGATGCGGCCTTCCAGAATGAGGTGGGCGAGCGCTTCTTCGAACGTCTGGGAGCCTTCGGCCATGGATTTTTCCATGGCTTCACGCACGCCGGAGAAATCACCCTTTTCGATCAGATCGGCCACCAGCTTGGTGTTCAGCATGACTTCGGCTGCGGGAACGCGCTTGCCTTCCGGAGTGCGCACCAGGCGCTGAGACACGATGGCCTTGAGCGCGGACGCCAGATCGCCCAGCATGGTGGGGCGCACTTCCACGGGGTAGAACGACAAAATCCGGTTCAGTGCGTGGTAGCTGTTGTTGCCGTGCAGCGTGGCCAGGCACAGGTGGCCGGACTGCGCGTACGCGATCGCGGCGGACATGGTCTCGCGATCGCGGATTTCGCCGATCAGGATCACGTCGGGTGCCTGGCGCAGCGCGTTCTTCAGCGCCGTGCCCAGCGAGCGCGTGTCGGCACCGACCTCGCGTTGGTTGATGATGGAGCGTTTGTTGTCGAACTGGTATTCAACCGGGTCTTCCACAGTCAGGATGTGACCGGTCTGCAACTGGTTGCGGTGATCGATCATGGACGCCAGCGTCGTGCTCTTGCCCGATCCAGTCGCGCCGACCACAAGAATCAGCCCGCGCTTTTCCATGATCAGCTCGGAGAGCACCGCTGGCAAGCCCAGCGTGTCGAGGGCTGGCACCGCGCCGGGAATGAAACGGATGACCACCGCATAAGTGCCGCGCTGGCGCATGGCGCTGATGCGGAAACGGCCTACACCTTCCAGTGGCACGCCCATGTTGAGTTCGCCGGTTTCTTCCAGCTCTTCGATGCGCTCGGGAGGTACGATCTCTGCCAGCAGGTTCAGCGGTGCCTCCGGCCCGAGAATCTGGCTGTTGATGGGCACGGCCTCACCGTTGATCTTGATGAGGGCAGGCGCGTGTGCCGACAGGTACACGTCCGACGCCTTCTTGTCCGCCATGAGTCGCAGGATCTTTTGCATCGTGCTCATGAATCTTCCTCCCGGTCAGCCCGCTAGCCGCCAGCGCATGGAAGCGCCAGCGAGGTTATTGATCTTATTGACTTCAGTCGCGCAACAGGTCGTTCAGACTCGTCGTCGAGCGTGTCTTGGCGTCCACCTTCTTGACGATGATGGCGGCATACATGCTGTAGCGGCCATTGTCCTTGGGCAGGTTGCCGGACACCACGACGGAGCCCGCAGGTACCCGACCATACACTGTTTCGCCAGTGGCGCGATCATAGATGGGGGTCGATTGACCGATGTAGACGCCCATGGAGATGACCGAGTTCTCTTCCACGATCACACCTTCGACGATTTCGGAGCGTGCGCCGATGAAGCAGTTGTCCTCGATGATGGTGGGATTGGCCTGCAGCGGCTCCAACACGCCACCCAGACCGACGCCGCCCGACAGGTGGACGTTCTTGCCCACTTGCGCGCAAGAGCCCACCGTGGCCCAGGTGTCCACCATGGTGCCTTCGTCCACGTAGGCGCCAATGTTCACGTAGGACGGCATCAGGATTGCGCCACGCGCTATGAAGCTGCCACGGCGTGCCACGGCTGGCGGCACCACGCGCACGCCCGTGGCGGCGATTTCCTCTTGCGTCATGTTTTCGTACTTGGTGGGCACCTTGTCGAAAAACTGCAGATCGCCGGCACGCATCAAGGCATTGTCCTTCAGGCGGAACGACAGCAGCACCGCCTTCTTCACCCACTGGTGCACGGTCCACTGGCCCACCGCTTCGCGCGTGGCGACGCGCAGTTTGCCGGTGTTGAGTTCTGCAATCACGTGCTCAACGGCATCGACCACTTCCTTGGGGGCAGCAGAGGGGGAAATGTTGGCGCGGTTGTCCCAGGCGGAGTCGATGAGGGTTTGCAGTTGTTGAGTCATGAATTTCCTGATTCAGGTTCTCGATTGAATGAACTGGACGATACGCTCTGCGGCTTCACGGCATTCGGCGGTTTCCGCCACCAAGGCCATGCGCACGCGCTGCGCGCCAGGATTGACGCCACCGACTTCCCGGGCGAGATAGCTGCCCGGCAACACGGTCACATTGTATTGAGCCAGAAGGGCCTTTGCGAACTCGGTATCGCTCATTCCGAGCGCGTCGGGCACCCTGGCCCAGAGGTAGAAACTGGCGTCCGGGAGCGCCACGTCCATGACCTTGGCGAGCAGGGGCGTGATCTCGGCGAACTTCTGGCGATAGAGCGCCCGGTTGTCGATGACGTGCTGCTCATCATTCCACGCGGCGATGCTGGCCATCTGGATGGTCGGGCTCATGGCGCTGCCGTGGTAGGTGCGATAAAGCTGGAACTGCTTGATCAGCGCTGCATCCCCCGCCACAAAGCCACTGCGCATGCCCGGCACGTTGCTGCGTTTGGAGAGACTGGTGAACATCATCAGCCGTTGGAAATCGGTGCGCCCCAGGCGGGTCGCCGCTTCCAGACCGCCCAGCGGCGCTTCATCGCGGAAATAGATCTCGCTGTAGCACTCGTCAGACGCAATCACGAAGCCGTAGCGGTCAGAGAGTGCAAATAGCTTGTCCCATTCGGACAGCGGCATCACCGCGCCAGTCGGGTTGCCCGGCGAGCAGACGAACACCAGTTGCGTGCGCTGCCAGACGTCCTCGGGCACGCTATCCCAGTCCACGGCAAAGTTGCGCTCGGCGACGCTGGGCGCGAAATAGGGCGTGGCACCCGACAGCAGGGCCGCGCCTTCGTAGATCTGATAGAACGGATTCGGACTCACCACAAGCGCGCCCGGGCGGGTGGGATCGATCACTGTCTGGGCGAAGGCGAACAGCGCCTCGCGCGAGCCATTCACGGGCAGCAGTTGCGTGGCCGCGTCCACCTTCACGCCGTAGCGGCGATCCAGCCAGTGCGCGCAGGCCTCGCGCAGTTGGGGAGCGCCGGCGGTGGCGGGGTAGGCGGCAAGTCCGTCCATGCTGGCAGCGAGCGCATCCTTGATGAGTTGCGGTGTCGGGTGCTTGGGCTCGCCGATACCGAGGCTGATGGCGCGATATTGCGGCGCGGGAATCACCCCCGCAAAGAGTTGCCGCAGTCGCTCGAACGGATACGGCTGCAAGTGGGTGAGCAGGGGATTCATGGAGTGCAATTATCGTGAAAGCGCACGCCCCTGCAGCGCGCCTGCACAAGCCTGCAAGCGCCGTCGGGACATTTTTTGTGCCCGCATATTATCGTGCGCCGCGCAGAAGCGTCGAGAAGTTTTATGACTCTTGCGAGCGCTTGGCGCGCGCGCGTGCCATGGCCGCAGCGATCATGGCCTGCTTGGCATTCACCGCACCCGGCGCGTCGCTGGCGGCCGCACTGCTTGGCTGCGCAGAGTCGGCCAAGGGACTGGGCGCTGGCGCCGCAGCGGACGCGGCGCGTGCAGGGGTGGGCGGGCTGGCCGCTCGGGTGTGGCGCGCCTGATGGCGTGCATAGCGCTGCCTCGCGTGCGCGGCCTGCGCGCCGGACCACGCGGCCCAACCGGTGGCAGCGCCGCTATCGTTCACCAGGCTGATGCAGTCCACGGGACAAACGGGAATACACAATTCGCAGCCCGTGCAATGGGCCTCGATCACCGTGTGCATGCGTTTGTTGGCGCCGATGATGGCGTCAGTCGGACAGGCCTTGATGCACAGCGTGCAGCCGATGCACCATTGCTCGTCGATGACCGCCAGAGCGCGCGGGCCTTCCACGCCGTTCTCGGGATTGAGCAACAACGCGGGCTGCCCGGTAATGGCAGCAAGGCGCTCCACGCCCTCAAATCCGCCGGGCGGGCATTGATTGATGGCGGCGTTGCCCGAGGCAATGGCCTGCGCATACGCCGAACAATCGGGATAGCCGCAGCGCGTGCACTGGGTTTGCGGAAGGGCGGCATCAATGCGAACGGCCAATTCCATCACGGAATTGGCCGCCTGAGGCTGAGGGTTCAGCCGTTGTTCGTGGGACTGCGAAGGCATGCCCCAATGGTACGACGGGAGCAGCACCGGGTTCTGGTGGCGGGACTTTCAACGACAGCGCTGTACGTCATGCCGCTACCAGAGACTGGCCTGTATTCATGCCGCCTGACGCTTCTCCTCGGGCGCAATTGCCTTGGCGGTCTTTGGCTGGTGGGCCAGGATGAAGTCACGCACCCGTGGGTACACCAGTTCGCGCCAGCGGCGGCCACTGAAGATGCCGTAGTGACCCGCGCCTGTTACCTCATAGTGCATGCGGTCGGCCTTGGGGATGCCCGTGCAGATGTCTTGCGCCGCCTCGGTCTGGCCAGAGCCGGAAATGTCGTCCAGCTCGCCTTCCACGGTGAACAGGGCGGTTGTCTTGATGTCCTGCGGGCGCACGCGCTCGACTTCTCCTTCGGGCGAACGCACGTCCCAGGTGCCTTCCACCAAGCTGAACTTCTGGAACACGGTGGCAATGGTTTCCAGGTAGTAATGCGCATCCATGTCGAGCACGGCGTTGTACTCGTCATAGAACTTGCGGTGGGCTTCGGCGCTGGCGTCGTCGCCGCGTACCAAGTCCTTGAAGTAGTCGTAGTGGCTCTTGGCGTGGCGGTCGGGATTCATGGCCACAAAGCCGCTGTGCTGCATGAAGCCGGGATACACGAGTCGGCCCGCGCCGGGGAATTTCTCGGGAACGCGGTAGATGACGTTGTTCTCGAACCATTCAATGCTGTGCTGGGTCGCCAGATTGTTCACCGCCGTGGGCGAGCGGCGCGCATCGATCGGGCCGCCCATCATGGTCATGGACAGAGGCGTCGTTTCGCCGCGTGACGCCATCAGCGAAATGGCGGCGAGCACAGGCACGGTGGGCTGGCAAACGCTCATCACGTGGCAGTTGCCGTACTTGCCCTGCAGATAGCGCACGAACTCCTGCACGTAGTTGATGTAGTCATCGAGGTGGAATTCACCGGCCTGCGCGGGCACGAGGCGCGCGTTCTTCCAGTCAGTGATGTAGACCTTGTGACCGCTCAACATGGTCTTGACCGTGTCGCGCAGCAGCGTGGCGTAGTGCCCGGAGAGGGGCGCTACGATCAGGACCACCGGCTGCTCCTTCAGAGTCGCGAGGGTCGGGGGATCATCCGAAAAACGCTTGAAGCGGCGCAGTTCGCAGAAGGGCTTGTCGATCTCGATGCGCTCGTGAATGGCCACTTCCACACCATCCACTTCCACCGTGGTGATGCCGAACTGCGGCTTTTCATAATCTTTGCCCAGCCGGAACATCAGGTCGTAACCGGCGGCCATGCGCTGGGCCAGCGAGGTCTGGCCGAAAGGGGTCTGGGAATTGCCAAGTACTTTGGAAGCAACCAGTGCCAATTCCGCAAAAGGTTCCATCAGGGAACGCTGCGCTTCGTAGAGGGTATAGAGCATCTGTTGGATTGCCTCAGTTATGTTGCACTGCACAATATAGCAGGGCTTTTTGACCATCGTCAGACAGTGAAATCACCTACCAGCATTAGTGAAACGAGTTTCAGAGGGAGATTTGTGTCGCGCCCCGTCTGACAATTGCAAACTATTGTCAGAGGGTGTTAATTAGAAGAATAAATGTCGATCCTACAGATTCTGGACTGGGGTGTTGGTTAGGAGCCACGATTCGAACGCCTCGCGCGAACTGTTGCGCAACGCGCGCCGGAACGTGGTCTTGTCTCCCAAATAGAGGCAGTGCCGCATCACCGTGTACGGATTGAAACTACTTCCCGGATTCTGTTCGTCGAAATGCTGCTTATAGCGCTTGACGGAGCCAATGTTCTCTCGCATCAGTTCATTGAAGCGCGCGCGCGTGATTCCGGGCGACCAGGCGCGCACATCGTCCACGAACATATCCACCTTGTGGGGCTCGAACTCGAACTCCTTGAAGAAGTGATTGGCGATCTTCAGGAAGGTGAACGCGTTCAATTCGCTTGCGGGCGACTTGGCCGTGGAGTGCTCCAAGTGTGCGCTGTCATGCCCGGCTTCGTCGTCCAATTCCTCGGCGGCATGCAACAACTCGGCCGCAGTGGCGTCCCGAATCTGACGGAACTCGCGGTCAGCCAGCTCGAACAGCGCCGACAACACGTTGATGCGCCGCTTCAGCTCGGCGGGAATGGACTTTTTGTACTTGATCTTGTGGTCCAGCACGCTCCAGGAATCCTGGATGATCGTGCGCACCTGCAATTCGAAAGGAATGTGCGCGTAGGCCTTGTTTTCGGGCAGGCAGGCCTGTTCTGCGTTCAGACGCAGGTCGAGGTGCAGTCCTTTGTAGCCAAATGACGCTTCGGTGCTTTCCACCGCGCTCACCTTGTCGGTCACGTCAATCACGTCAAAATGCGAGCGCACCATGCCGGCGACCTGTTCCAGTTCGTCCTCGTACAGGCAAACCACGCGCAGACCGATGAGGTCGGTGATGTAGTCCTGGATGAGGTAGCTGAGGTCCGCTTCTTCGAGCGTCGAGCGGTACTTGCGCGAAAATTTGCGCAGACACTCGTCGCGCTCTTTCACGCGGCCTTCAATCTTGGAAATCTCCAGCGTGCCCGCTTTGGAGAGCACCGACTGCAGCAGCGCCATATAAAAGGCGCAGGCATGCTCCAGCACCGGCAGTTCACGCGCGTAGTACGCGCGGAATTCCGCCTCTTCGGCCGTCAGGTCACTGTCATGGGCCAAGTTCACAGTCATGCGCAATTCAATTCCGGAATTGGCACCCGCGCGCGTCATGCAGCGCAGTCGCACCAAGGTGGAATGCTAGACCATGCAGGAGTCGTCAGGCGGCAGACAGACGTAGGAGAAACACGCATCCCACCCGTTTTTGTGGAGTGTCAAACCTGGACGGCGTCGACCACATCCGTTTCCACCACTCTGGACGGTTTGGTGCGCGCCAGTTGCATGACATCCCGCGCTGGCAGATGCTTGAGGCGGTGGTCACTCCATACCTGACGCCAGCGTCGCGCCCCGGGCAGACCATTGCGCAAGCCGAGCATGTGGCGCGCAACCGAATACCAGTGCGTACCATGCTGGGCCGCCTCGCGCTCCATATATTCCACCATCGCTTCTTCCACACCTTCGCGTGTCAATGCACGATCAGGCGCGCCATAAAACGCGGAATCCCAGCGCGCGAGCCACCAGGGGTTGTGATAGGCCTCACGTCCCACCATCACGCCATCGACGTGATCCAACTGCGCAAGCACTGCGTCATCCGTCGCAAAACCACCGTTGATCGCGATGGTGAGGTGCGCAAATTCCTGCTTCAACTGTCCCACCACGTCATAGCGCAGCGGCGGAATCTCGCGGTTTTCCTTGGGCGACAGTCCTTTGAGCCACGCATTGCGCGCATGCACGATGAACACCGAGCAGCCTGCGTTCGCCACCGTACCGACAAAATCCCGCATAAAGGCATAGTTCTCGATCTTGTCAATGCCAATGCGGTGCTTGACCGTCACCGGCACATCCACCACGTCGACCATCGCCTTGACGCAGTCCGCGACCAATTGCGGTTCATTCATCAGGCAAGCGCCAAACGCGCCGCGCTGCACACGCTCGCTCGGGCAGCCGCAGTTCAGATTGATCTCGTCATAACCCCATTGCTCCCCCAGCCGCGCACTGTGCGCCAGATCCGCTGGCTCGCTCCCGCCCAGTTGCAATGCCACAGGATGCTCAGCCGCATCAAAACGCAAATGGCGTTCCACATCTCCATGCAGCAGCGCACCTGTGGTCACCATCTCGGTATAGAGCAGGGCGTGCTGGGTCAGCAGCCGGTGAAAGTAACGGCAGTGGCGATCTGTCCAATCCATCATCGGCGCAACGGACATGCGCCAAAGGGATGGATCTGGTTGATGGTGTTCTCGGAATTCAGTGTTCATACAGCGGTTGGATAGCCGGGCAGGCGCCCCTCAAAGCCCAAAGATGCTGGTTTTTTCTTGTGAGACGGTCGTGTCCGCGGGGCACTACCTGAAGATTGTGTCGTTCCCGATGGTCGCGGTCATGCGGGCAAGCAAGAGCACAGTGCAAGCGACGCAGTTTCGGGATAGGCGTGGACCGTATTGTGCACCCAGAGGCATGCTGGTGCTTGCGCAGTGTTTTTTGAAGAGGCGGAGTGAGCCCGCGGGAGATCCGTTTCGCGGCGATGGAATCGATTATCGACCAAGAATATCGGTATTCAACAGAGATTGGGGATTGATTTGAGGCTGGAGTGATTCAATGACCGAACAGTTCCCACCCTTTTTCGCCGCAGCGTTCAAATCAGCGTGTGGCGCAGCATCAGGATGACTTCGCGGCGAGATATGGCCGGTAATCTGGAGGCACGAATCGTGTGCGGCAGGGATTGCTGAACATGCGCTTCTCGCATCTGCCTGGCATCTCCTTTGGTGAAAAGTGGAAATCCTAATCCGTGTCGTTGAATTTTAAACTCAATGCCAGTTTTCCGAATTCGGTGACTTTATAAACAATGGAGCCAGAGCAGGTGGGGCTGTCCTTGAATTCCGCTATGACAAAACCTACGGAGTGGAGAACTTTCAATTTCTCTATATCGGAGTCGGATAGCGGTATATCACTTCCGTTGTTCTCGGATATTCGTTGAAGTAGATGAAGTGGCATGATCGACTCCTGGGGGATGGATGCGTATCATATGAGTCCGTAGAATGGGTTAATTTTTGTTGAGCAGCCCGCGGGGCGTAATCTGTCAGTGATCAAGATTGCATTAATACTATATTTGCACCAAGCGTAATTCCTATCTCCTATTGCGCCGCAGGTAGTCGTTGGACCACCTCGGACGCATTTTATACGAATCGGTTAACGATTCGTTGACAATTTAATTTTTCAATGTGAGTTTGCTTTTTTCGATCACCTGTGCTTGGTGAATGATGGAATGGGACTAAGGTAAGCAGGTGGCATCATTCAGGTTGATTGGGTCCAAGAGACTTTCTACCTGCTGATTGCTCCTATGGCGATCAGCCAACGAAGCGCCTGAAGCATCCCTGCTGCCGAAGTTGTATCGACTTCTCGGGTGATGTCTTTTTAGCAAGGCTGATTTGCCTTGATGGTTCGCTTGACGAAGCCAAGTTCGGGAATTCGAGAGAGATCACCAAGCCGGTCGAATTGCGCGTCCAGCCTTGATGCGCTTGAGAAATAAATACTGTGCTGTCATGGAGCCTCCGGGGATAGCAGTGGCTGCCTTGCCTTGAAACGGAAAAAAATTTCGTATGTTTTCGATTTTAGGGGATGGTTTTTTTTCAACTTTGGGGATGTGAATCATCCCTTGAATTCTTTGGTGCTAAGCATCAGTGCGATACGTCCATATTCGGTAATGCGGTACACCATGGATTCATTGTGTTGTCGATGCGCCAAAAAGTCCGCAATAATAAATCCGGCTGCATGCAATTTTCTGAACGCATAAACTTCCGAATCTGCCAGACACACCTTATCTCCGTCATGAGCCGCTATTCTTTGAAGCAATGCAATCATCATGATTTTCTCCTGTTCGATGTTGCAATGTAACTTGGGTGGGGAGAGGGTCGTCAACAGGATGTTGATAAATCAGTGGGGGGAATATTCCTCGCTGATGGGTAAGATTTTTGATATTGGGGATATATATTGAATATTGAATTCTTATGGTTCAGAGGAATGAATGCTCCACGAAAGGTGGCTCGATTGCGAAATGCGCACGCTGTCTTGGAATTGATATTATTTGACTATATATTTTCGATCGCATTTTAAGAATTCTGCAAAAATGCGTTCTGATCGCGCGGGCGGCATTGTTCGGCGATTGTGTATTCCTTGTCATGCAAGCTGGATGGATAGGTCAAAATGAGATGCCTGCACAGTTCACCGCAGACGCGGCCAGACGCGGCTGGAATTTCATTGACTGTGATAACAGGCCCATGCGTGGAATATGCGGTTACTGCTTTTCCCCTCGCGCCAGAATATCAAAACCTCATCGCCTGGAAAAATCTTTCGAAAATGTTGGCCTGACCGGGTGTGCTATTTCGAGGGGGACCATGGTGCGGATGGTCAATTGGATCGAAGCTGGTGGCAGAGCGCTGCGTGGCGATCGCAATAAATTGACCAAAGAATGCGCGCTCTGTGCGGGGATGCGAACGGGGAGGTTCCGAGTTGCACTCCGGCGTGTTCCAGAATGGCGCTCGGAGCCAGCTCTTCAAGCAGCGCGGCGCGTCGGGAATGGGCGGTGGTGTGTTGGGCTTGCGTGCTGACACGCATGTCATGGAATGCGTTCTGAATCGCTTCCGTTCCGGTGATGCTGTCGTCCACGACGCTGGCCAGAAGCTGTGACAGCACATGCGCGGCATCGGTGCCTTGGCCTGGAGGTAATTTGCCAGTTGCATTGGCGGGGCGACTTTGGGTCAGATCGATGCAGCCTTGCACCGTTTCGCGGAGCATTTCACCCAGCGCATGCAGGATTTTCGGGGTCAGTTCGAAAGGCGCATGTTCGTCAGTAAGTTGAGCACCGCTACGGAATGCGTCCAGCAAGGTGTTTTCGGCAGGCGACGTCGTCGTGGCGGCTTCGCTGGTTTGTGCGCGAGTTGCTTCGGGAAGTGCCGGTTCCATCGATGGAATGACTGGCTGCGCGGGCGATGGCAATGATTTCTCTTCTCTTTCCTGCTCCAGTTCCTGCTCCAGTTCCTTCGTCACTGTAGGGGTCGATGGTGGTGCCTCGGACAATGCGCGCGGCGCACGAAAATACGAGCCCAGTTCACTGCGGTGATCGCCCATGGTTGTCCCGGAGGCGACTGAGGGGTCCATGTCCGCGATTTCGCCTATAGGTGACGTCTCGGAGCTGTCCGAGAAAAGCTGTAATGGGTCCAATCTGGCGTGCGTATCGGTCAGGCCGGAATGGGCGGCCGTATCCAATACGTCACGGGTCAGGTTGGAGATGGGCGCGTCTCCCGGCTGAAAGATGGCGTCGACGCTGCGCTCGGGCCAAACTTCTTTTTCGTTTGCCAGCGCCTGGATTTCCTTGAGCGGGTCGTCCGTGTTGCGTACCGAGACGCCTCCAAAGGCCAACGGGTTGAAATCCTCCGGGATGAGTTCTTGTGTGGGAAAAGCTGATTGGTTGGCCGCTGGTGCATCGGCCATGGTCACGCGTGGCTGGTCTTTGAGCAAGTCGGCAAACGGTCCACTGTCCAGTAGCGCGGCGCTTTCGGTATGTTGTGCACCGGAAGCAATGGAAACGGTTGCCTGGGGTGTTGTCGGGCCCAACAAATCGTCAAAAACGCCTTCTGGTATCAATGGCTCTTCGGGGAGCGTATGGCTGGAGGCGGGCTCCTCAATGGGGACAGGTGGGAGGCGATCCACCCCAGTCTCCACTGGCGTTTCAGGCGTTTCCGTAAGGGACGCTTCTTGTACCTGCGAGGGCGCGTCGACATTGCCGGCCGCTTGCGGCGGTGCCTCCTCGACTTCTTGAGTTTCTTCGATGTCGTTCAAGACGCACACGGCTTCGATGACCGGAGCGGGGGCTACGGGTGCTGCAGGCACATCGGCAGGATGCGACAGCTCCACGATGAGCAAATAGTTGCCCAGGGCGCATTGCTGATCGTGACGAATGGCCGATTTGGCGCCGGGTGGGAGATGATGGGTTTCGAGAGCAATCGGCTGGTTACGACTCAGGTTGATGAGCTGGAATGCGTCGTTCTCCCAGCGGATCTGCCCATGAACCCGGGATATGCCCCCCTGTGCATGCAACAGCGCCAGCTCGCACTCGGCGTCATGGCCGATCAAGCCGCCTCGCTCATCGAAGATGTACTCCACATCGTCCTGCTGCGCGTCCGGCAGCATGAGGCGAGCGGTAATGCGCAGGAATCTGGTGGAAGCATTCATTGGAGTCGTTGTCATGTCGCAAGGAGGTACGTTCGGCACCTTGGTTTCGGCGGTCAATGCCGTTCGTTGTCCGCGACCGTCACGCCGGTCACGAAAGAGGCCTGCGTGAGACCTTCGGGGGCGAGCTCGCGCAGGACATCCATGAAGTCCAGATCCATGACCTTGATGGCGCGCCGGATCAGCATCTGTGCGGGGTTGCTGGGCTCATGGGTCTCCAGATAGCGGCATGCCGCGCTGAGTTGTTGGATCAGCTCCTTGCGACTGTGTATGGCTTTGTGCGAGAGGGCTGCGTGAGGCGTGTTGGAGGTTGCACTGCCCGGGTCAGACTCTCCGGCGCTGTCAGCGTCCCCCGCGTCGTCTGCCTGCGGGCCGAGCAGCGCCCTGACCACCTTGCGCAGCGGGCGCAGCAGTGCCCCCAGATCGAGGGCCAGCTCCGCCGACAGTTGGTCGCCGCAGATTTTCTGGATGGCGAGCAGATCTTGCTCAATCAGGCCGGGGAGTTGAACCTGCGCCGCGTCCTCTCCCCGTTGAAACTTGTCGATCACGCTGGCGAACACCGAGGCAGAGATGTTGATCCCGTTGAGCTCGATCTCTCCCTGTTCTTGCAGTCGCTCGACGTCGCGTACGGTACAGGCACCCAGTTCGCTGGTGATCACGGTACATTGCCGTAGATCGGCGACCAGACCAAAGTCATCGGCCAGATTGCTCAACGCACTGAAGCGCACCTGCGGATCGTGTTCGCCATCTTGCACCAATTGGGGATGCATGGATTCCCAGAAGGAGGACAGCGTGACCCATATGGCTTGCACGCCCAAGCGCAATCCGGGCAACCCGTGCAGTCGTGTGAGCGCTCTCGTCAGGGGCAAGAGCACGCGCAGATCGCGCGTTCTTTGGGACAGCGCGGTGGAGAGCTTGAGCACCTGTAACCAATCAGGTTCCTGGGCCGCAATGACGGTCGCCCCATATTGCTGCTCCGCCGTGTGAATGCAAGCCGATTCGAGCTCTGCAAACTGCAGATCGAATTCCAGATTCTCGCCACAGGGATGGGATTCACTGATGGCGCTAGTCCAATCTATTCCTATATTTATATTATCCAAGTCTCACCTCGCAATGTGTCGCGTAGGTTAAAGTGAAATAGTCCTATATTGCATTGCTGAAAGTAAAGCAAACCTTGATTTGGGAATGCTCTGTTTATATGCGAAGCCGTTTTGCGTTGATTCCTATTCAAATATAAAAATAACAGCAAGTTAAACATCAAAGATATTGATGCATGTTTTTAATTTTTGTCATGGATGAGGGTATTGCGGATATTTCCTAGTCTTGTGTATGCCATATTTCTGTTTGTTGAAAATTGTTTTTAATGGCGCAATGCACCGAGGGACGGATGTCTGAAATTAGCCGCAATCAATTATTCGGAAAACTGAATCTGCAAATGTTCCGTGCGGCCGAGGCCGCGACCGTGACATGCAAGCTGCGTGGCAATCCGTACGTAGAGCTGGTGCACTGGGTGCATCAGATCCTGCAGGATCAGGATTCTGATTTCCGGCGCATCATCAAGCACTATCAGCTCAATCCCGCGGCGTTGGAAAAGGATCTCGTGGCCGAGCTCGACAAATTGCCACGCGGGGCAACTTCCATCGTGGACTTCTCCGAGCATGTGGACGATGCCATCGAACGGGCGTGGATTTACGCATCGCTGCTGTTTGGCGACGATGTCATTCGCGGCGGCTACTTGCTCCTGGCGATTCTCAAGACGGCGCCATTGCGGGCGGTGTTGCATCGCATGTCGGCGCAATTTCGTGCGCTGAAGCCAGAGCTGTTGGCGGAGGAACTGGCGCACATTGTGCAGGGGTCGCCGGAAGCGTCCCAGCCCGCAAGTGATGGCAGTGGCATGGCGCAGGCGCAACCGGGAGAGGCCAGTCAGGCCACAGGCGAGGGCGGTTCAGGCAAGGGCAGTGCGCTGAAGAAGTTTGCCGTCGATCTGACGGAGCGAGCGCGCAAGGGTGTGCTGGATCCCGTCACCGGGCGCGATGCGGAAATTCGCCAGATTATCGATATTCTTTTGCGCCGGCGCCAGAACAATCCCCTGCTCACTGGAGAGGCCGGGGTGGGCAAAACGGCGGTCGTTGAAGGCTTTGCTGCTCGCGTGGTGAGCGGGGAGGTCCCTGCGGCGCTGAAGGACGTTGCCATCCACACGCTCGATGTCGGTCTGTTGCAGGCGGGCGCGAGCATGAAGGGTGAATTCGAGCAGCGCCTGCGGCAAGTGATCGACGAAGTGCAATCGCATGCGGGCAAGGTGATCCTGTTCATTGACGAAGTGCATACGCTGGTCGGTGCGGGCGGCGCGCAAGGAACGGGAGATGCGGCGAACCTGCTCAAGCCGGCGCTGGCGCGAGGCAACTTGCGCACCATCGGTGCCACGACCTGGGCCGAATACAAGAAGTACATCGAAAAAGATCCTGCGCTGACGCGGCGCTTTCAGGTCATACAGGTGCATGAGCCGGAAGAAGTCAGCGCCATCGCCATGTTGCGGGGGATCACTGCGCCCATGGAAGCACACCACAAGGTGCTGATCCTGGAGAGTGCGATCCGGGCGGCGGTGCAGCTTTCCCACCGCTATATTCCGGCGCGTCAGTTGCCCGACAAGGCCGTGAGTCTGCTGGATACCGCGTGTGCACGTGTGTCTCTCACGCAGCAGGCGACGCCGGTTCAGGTCGAGGGGATCGAGCGTGAGATGCAGTTGCTACAGACAGAACTGGACATCTTGCAGCGCGAACATACGATCGGCTTTGCGCATGAACAGCGCATGCAAGAGATTGCCGCACTGATGGCGCAGCGCACAGAGTTGCTGGCGACGCAACGCGCGCGCTGGAGCACCGAGCAGGAACTGGTGGAGCAGATTTTTGATTTGCGCCGCCAGTTGAACCCGTCCGCAGTGTTCGATGAAAGAGTGACGATCAGCGATGCGCGCGAAGCCGTGGATGTGCAGCCACAGGAGGCGCTGACCCAGCTCACGTCGGTTTCGGGCATTGCAGACGGCGAGGAAGACCTGGCGGTTGCCTCTCTACAGGTCGAAGAGGTGTGGTCCCCGGATGTGGCGGATACCCAGACGCTGCCCGACGCACAGAAAGACCAGTTGCGCGCACAGCTGGAAGCGGCGCAGGCCGCACTGGGCAAGCTGCAGGGCGAGCAGCCGCTGGTGCTTGCGGCCGTGGACGAACAGGCCGTGGCGACGGTGGTGTCCGAATGGACAGGTATCCCCGTTGGCCGCATGGTTCGCAACGAGATCGCCGCAGTGCTGAAGCTGGCGGATACGCTGGGCGAACGCGTGGTGGGGCAAGACCATAGCCTGAACATCATTGCCGAACGCATCCAGATATCGCGCGCACAGGTGGAGGACGTCTCCAAACCCATCGGCGTTTTCCTTCTGGTCGGGCCGAGCGGTGTCGGTAAGACAGAGACGGCACTGGCTCTCGCCCAGTCGCTGTACGGGGGAGAGCACCATCTCATCACCATCAACATGAGCGAGTTTCAGGAGGCGCACACCGTCTCCACACTCAAGGGCGCGCCTCCCGGCTACGTGGGGTACGGTGAAGGCGGCGTGATGACCGAGGCGGTGCGCCGCAAGCCCTATAGCGTCGTGTTGCTCGACGAAGTGGAAAAAGCGCACTCGGATGTGCACGAGATTTTCTTTCAGGTCTTCGACAAGGGATTCATGGAGGATGGGGAAGGGCGCCTCATCAATTTCAAGAACACGGTCATTATTCTCACCTCCAACGTCGGGTCCGACCTCATCACCAAGCTGTGTACCGATCCCGAACTGACGCCATCGGCCGAGGCGCTCGCCACTGCCATGCGCGAACCCTTGCTCAAGGTGTTTCCTGCTGCATTTCTCGGTCGCCTGACGGTGGTGCCGTACTTCCCTCTGGGGCAGGACATGCTGGCGCGTATCGTCGAACTCAAGTTGCGCCACATCCAAAAACGCCTTGCGCTGAATCATCAGGTGGCGTTCGAGTGGACCCCCTCTGCCATCGAAGCCGTTATTTCCCGTTCTTCACATGTGGAGTCGGGTGCGCGCGTCATTGACGCCATTCTGTCCACGCAGGTGCTGTCTGGCATCAGCAGGGAAATTCTGACCCGACTGATGAATGGCACCTCCCTGACAACGATTAACCTGGAAGGGAAAAAATCGACGTTGAGTCTGCATTATCAGTGATAAGAAAAAGAGCAGCGCAGGCTCCATTGTATTTCTTATGTCTATATAGATAGATAAATATTCGCGGCATTCATTTGTCCAATAGTTTGGAGTCATTCCAGAACGTGGTTTTTTATTCGAATAGATCTGGGCCTTTTGGTGTGGAAAAGTAGATTGAATGGCGGCGTCGTATGAGATTTTGGTATCTTTTCATTACAAGCGTGGCTTTCTTGCTGGTTGGATGTGCTGTGCCACGGCCCATGTTGCCCGCGCCCTATACCGTGATCGTTACGGCGGATAAAGCGCTGAATCCTGACCGCAATGGGCAGCCCACTCCCGTGCAAATCAGATTATTCAAGTTGCGCAGCGTGAATACGTTTTTGAGTACGGATTTCTTCACGCTGTTTGAAAAAGCCGATGATGCATTGCGCTCGGATCTGGTTTCTACCGAGGCATTCACTTTGCAACCGGGAGAGGTCAAGCGGTTTTCGGCGACCGCAGGGGACGACGATCGCATGATCGGCATCTTCGTTGCGTACCGGGATCTGGAGCATGCGATGTGGCGTGCCGTAGCGCCGTTGCCTTCGCCCAAGCGCGCACCGCGTTATGCGTGGGCAACCGTGAAGACCGAGCCCGCGCTGGTGAAGGCGGCCGTGGGACCCAACAAGGTGTCCATCACGTCCCATACGACGGACGCCACGATCGCACCGGCAGGAAGAACGCCTTCGCACATTCCCGCGCCCAACGCACCGGACATGCCACCCATGCCGGAACTGCCCGAATTACCCAAGACGCCCCCGCTGCCTCCCGCGCCACCTGTGCCGTCCAAACCCAGCTTGCCGACGCTGTCGAACCTGCCTTCGATGCCGGGCCCGACGTCGCTTCCCCCTTTGGCGCCGGTGCAAGCGCCGCCCCCACTACCCAGTGTGCCCACGCTGTCCGTGCCGCCTGCCTTGCCCGGCCGGATCGGGGTGCCGTTCTAGGCCATCGGACACAACGAAAGGATTGCCATGTATTCGCGCAAAGTCGTGTGGTCCGAGGGAATGTTCCTGCGGCCACAGCATTTCCAGCAACAGGATCGATACCTTGAATTTTTCTGCCATTCGCGCGCGCTGGGGGCAGAGGCTTATTTCTGGGGATTTCGGGAACTGCAAGTGGATCTGGAGGCCTTGGCATTGGGCAAGGTGGTCCTGTCCAAGGCGGTAGGCGTGTTTCCGGATGGAACGCCGTTCAGCTTTCCCGCGCACGACGGTCTGGTGGAGCCCCTCGATGTGGACAAGGCCTGCAAGAACGAGCGCATCTATCTGGCGCTTCCGATCCGCCGCGCGCCCGCTGTCGAGTTGAGCTTCGGCGGCGAGGACGCGCTCTCCCGTTACGACGCAGACGATGCCGAACTGAGCGACACCAACGCCGGGGCTGGCGAGCCTGCACTCGCGCAACTGGCCATGCTGCGGGCACGGCTCATTCCCGCGTCGGAAATAACGGATGCATGGATGAAGCTGGGAGTGCTGCAAGTGCTGGAGCGCCGCGCAGATGGTGCCGTGCAGATTGACAGCCGCTTCGTTCCACCCTGCATTCACTATGGTCAGAGCGCGCTGCTTCACTCCATGGTCGATGACATCGCTGGTCTCCTGCAGCAGCGCGGCGAAGCGTTGGCTGCGCGTGTGCGCCAGCCCGGGCGCGGCGGCATCAGCGAAGTCGGGGATTTCATGATGCTCAACCTCATCAATCGCTGGCAGCCCAAGTTCATGCACCTGCGTGATCACCTCACGCTGCACCCCGAGCGGGTCTATGGAGAACTGCTGGAGATCGCGGGTGAGCTCAGTACGTTCACGCGGGAAGAGCGTCGGCCCATGGAGTACCCGGTGTACGACCATGACGAGCCGCGCGCCGCGTATGAAACGGTAGTGGCGGACATCAGGCGATCGCTGTCCATGGTGCTGGAGCAGACCGCCATTCCAATCGAGTTGCACGAGCGCCAATACGGCGTGCGGGTCGGCGTTATCCCCGACCTCAATCTGGTCACCGAAGCCAGCTTCGTGCTCGCGGTATTCGCCGAGTTGCCGGCAGATGTGGTGCGCTCCCGTTTCCCCACACAGGTCAAGATTGGCCCGGTCGAAAAGATTCGCGATCTGGTCAACCTGCACCTGCCCGGCGTGCACCTCACGCCCATGCCGATCGCGCCACGCGAGTTGCCCTACCACGCCAACTACAACTACTTCCAGCTCGACACGACCAACGAGCTGTGGGAGCAATTGCAGCGCTCTGGTGGTGTGGCCATGCACATCGCCGGAGATTTTCCCGGATTGCGACTGGAGTTCTGGTGCATCAAACCCTAAGCAACGTCGCGCGCGCAAGCGGACCCCGGGCTGCCTGCGCCGCCCCCCGTCCTGAATTTCTTTTTTCTGGAGGCACGACATGTCGCCCACCACTGCATCTACGCTGAGCGTCGACCCACTTCAGGGCGAACCGCTGGAGTCAGTGCCGCTGGCCGAGGCGGTCGCCGAGCCGCTCGCACCCGTCTCCCCCTTGGCCCACTTGCCGGAAGTGGTGAGCGGGTCCAATCCTTTGGTGCGTGCGGCCAATGCGGTACTCAACCTCGTGCCGCAGATTCGCAGCACGCAGGAACTGGACGAGGCGGGCAAGCTGCGGCAGTTGTTGATCGAAGAGATCCAACTGTTCGAAAAGCGCGCACGCGAATTGGGCGTCGATCCGGAAAGCATCATCGGCGCGCGCTATTGCCTTTGCACGCTGCTGGATGAATCCGCCGCCCAGACGCCATGGGGCGGCTCGGGACAATGGTCCCGTCACAGCCTGCTGGTCACGTTTCACAGCGAGACCTGGGGCGGTGAGAAGTTCTTTCAGTTGCTCTCCAAGCTGGCACAGAATCCCCAGAAGCACCGCGATCTGCTGGAGTTGATGTATTACTGCGTCAACCTGGGTCTGGAAGGGCGCTTTCGCATCGTTGACAACGGGCGCGCGCAACTGGAGACCCTGCGCCAGCGCTTGTGGATGATCCTCCGCGATCTGGGCGTGGGCAATGATGACCATCTTTCACCGCATGCTCAGAGTGCCAATGGTGCGCAGACGCGCGGATGGCATCTCTGGCCCGTCTGGGTCGTTGCCGGTCTGGCAGCACTGTTGGCACTCGGCGTCTTTCTCTGGTTCAGCTTCTCTTTGAACCGGTACGGCAACCCCGTGGTGGCACAACTGTCGGCGGTGCATCTGCCGTTGCCGATTGCCACCGAGCGTTCGGTGACGCGCTTCAGCGCATTCCTGGAGCCCGAAATACGTGAGGGACTGGTTACGGTCAACGAGGAGCCGGATCGCAGCACCATCATCCTGCGGGGTGACGGGCTGTTCGCATCGGGCGCAACGCAGGTCTTGCCCCCCTACCAGCCGGTGCTGATCCGCATCGCGGACGCGCTCGTGTCGCGTTCCGGTGAGGTACTGGTCGTCGGGCATACCGACAACGTGCCCATTCGCACCGCAAGATTTCCGTCCAACGTCGAGCTGTCGCAGGAGCGTGCGCAGCACGTTGCGTCCATCTTGCTGGAGCGCGGCGTCGCGGCCCAGCGCATTCGCGCACATGGAGCCGGCGCCAGCCAGCCCATAGACAGCAACGCCCATGCAGAAGGGCGCTCCCGCAACAGGCGCGTGGAGGTGGTGCTGATTGAAAAGCCGGAATGGGTGGGTAACAAATGATCATGTACTGGATACGACGCTTTTTCAGGCTGTTCCTCCATCGGGCGTTCTGGGTATTGATGCTGGTGGTGGTGCTGTCGCTGTGCATCTGGCACTTCGGTCCGCTGTTCGCGTTTGCTGAGCACCGACCGCTGGAATCCACGGTGGTGCGCTGGCGCATCATCGGCACGCTGTTTTTCCTGTATTTTTTCTGGCTTATCTCGCTTTTGTGGCGCCGCAAGGGCATCACGGGGCGAATCCTCGCGCGCTTCGGGCGCATGAAGCAGTCGGTTGCAGAGAAGACCGAGCAAGCAGCGCAAGGCGACGAACTGCGTGAGTTGCAGGCGCGATTCACCGATGCCACGAAGACGCTGCGCCATTTGCGCGTGCAGGGCATTTCTCGGGGCTTCTTCTGGCGCAGGCGATTCCTTTATGAATTGCCTTGGTACATATTCATTGGCCCCTCAGGCGCGGGCAAGACGACGGCGCTGCGCAATGCAGGCTTGAATTTCACCGGAGACCCAGACGCGGTCAAGTCAGCCATGTCGGCGGTGACCGCAACGCAGCACTGCGATTGGTCTTTTACGGACCAGGCGGTCCTGATCGATACGGCCGGACGCTACGTGACGCACGACAGCGATGACGCCGCAGCGGACAAGACCGAATGGATGGGTTTTCTCGGCCTGCTCAAGAAGCATCGTCCGCGCCAGCCGGTGAATGGTGTCGTACTCACGCTGAGTGTCGAGCAGTTGCTGACCTTGACGGACACCGAACTGGAAAAGCGCCTGCAGGTCGTGCGCGAGCGCCTGTCGGAGGTTCAGGCGACGTTCTCCATCGAGATTCCGGTCTACGTCTGGATCACCAAAATGGACCAGTTGGCCGGATTCAGCGAATTCTTTCGCGAGTTCAATCCCCGCCAGCGCGAGCAGGTGCTGGGCTTCACGTTTCCTTATTCAGACACCGCGCGCAGCAATCGCCCCGATCTGGAAATGTTCGATCAACAGTGGCACGCGCTCGAACAATCCATTTTCAGCGTGCAGGACGCCCACCTGGCACGCGAAAGCGAGGTACGCAGACGCAATTTCATCTATGCATTTCCGCAGCAGTTCAGCGGCTTGCATTTGCGCGTGCGCCACTTGATGGAGAAGGTGTTCGCGCCCACGCGACTGGAGCGCCAACCCGTGTTGCGTGGCTTTTTCTTTTGCTCCGGCACGCAGGGCAGCGAGGCGTATGACCGCGTGCTGGGCAGCTTGCAGCAGCGCTTTGCCTCTGCCGGCCCGGTGAACGCGCCCGCGCCCAACGGCCAGGCCAGCAAAGGGCATTTCCTGCACGACCTGTTGGTCAAACTGATGTTTGGGGAGTCGCATCTGGCGGGCAGGGACCGGCGGTGGGAAAAGCGCTCAAGGCGGCTGACGTATCTTGGGTACTCCGTGACGGGCTTGGCACTATGTGTGGTGCTGTCCGGCTGGTTCATCAGTTACCGCAACAATCTGGACTACCTGCGCTACACCGATGCGCAGGCACAGATCGTGGCTCGCGCGATCGAGCGGCACGACAACAATGTGGGCTCTTTGAGCACGTTGCTGGATTTGTTGCACGACACGCGCCACGTGCCAGACACGCCAGAGTTTCGCGTGCATGAACCACCGATGCCCAACCGCTGGGGGCTGTATCAGGGCTATCGTGTGGACGAGGCCGCTCAGGCCGCGTACCAACGACTGCTCGACAACGGGCTGCAACCCTTGGTGGCTTCCCGGATGGAGTCCCAACTGAGCCACCCTCCGGTGCAGGATCTTGAGTATCTGTATGAAGCGCTCAAGGGCTACCTCATGCTGTACGAGCCCGAGCACTATCAGGCCGTATTCCTGCGCCAATGGGTGGGCGCGGACCTGCGGCGCTTTGTCTTGCCAGACGCCGATCCAGAGACGCTGGAGCGCGCCGACGCACACGTCGACGCCTTGTTTGCGGCGGGGCAACCCGTGTCGTCGCCTTACCCGCGCAACACGGCCTTGACCCAGAACGTGCGCGAACGGCTGTCCAGTCTCTCCACCGCCCAGCGCGCATATGAGCGCTTGCGGGGGCGTCTCATGAACAACGAGCTGGGCGAGTTCAACATGCTCGATGCGGCAGGACCACAGGCCGCCAACGTATTTGTGCGCAAAAGCGGCCAACCGTTGAATCGCGGCATCCCGGGTCTTTTCACCTATCAGGGTTACTGGACCTTGTTTGATAAATCCGTCAACAGCGTGGTGAGCGAGCTGGGCGAGGACGAAGGCTGGGTGCTCGGCTTGCCCGGGAAAAATGCCCGCAGCCAGCTCGCTGACGCCATGCGCGGCAAGCTGGTGCGCGAAGTGCGCATGCTCTTTCTGCGCGAGTACCAACAGACGTGGGCGCAATTCATGCAGGACTTTGAGCTGATTCCCAGCGGCTCATTGAACCAGTCCATGCAGCGCCTGAGCGTGCTGACCGCGCCGGACTCTCCGTTCCCGCTGTTCCTGCGCGCCGTGGTACGCGAGACGACCCTGTTGCGGGAACTGGAGAAGAATCAGCAGAGCGCTTTGGACCGCATGACCAGCAGGATCAAGAATACGCGCGATGAGATCGAGCGCGTGATCGGGCCGGTCGAGCTCGCCCGCAGTGCAAGGATGAACCGGGACGAGCGCATCGTGGACGATTTCTTCGAGCCACTGCGCAGACTGGTCGGGCATCCGGCAAGTCCGTCGCAAGGCAGTTTTCCGATCGATGCGGTCATGAAGACGCTCGATGAATACTATTCCACGTTGGTCGCAACGGATGCGGCTGTCCGCTCGGGCATGGCGCCACCGCCCGCAGACGCGGCGATCCGGCTCAAGTCGGAAGCCACGCGCCTGCCAGCACCGCTGGGCCAGATGCTCGGAACGATCGCCGCGCAGAGCAGTCAGCAGACCAGCACCTTGGTGCGTGGTCAGATTGGCGCCAACCTCAACGCGACCGTTGGCGACTTCTGTCGCCGCGCGGTGCAGGGGCGCTATCCGCTGAACCGCAATTCCACCTCGGATGTGACCCCGCAAGATTTTGCCCGCCTGTTCGGCCCCGGTGGAACCATGGATGACTTCTTCACCCGCAATCTGGCGGGCTCCGTGGACACCACCACGTGGACGTTCAAGAAGAACATCGATGGCAGCCATTCGGGCAGCGGCACATCGCTGGTCGCGTTCCAGAAGGCGAGCGTCATCAGGAACGTGTTCTTTGGCCACGGCGAGTCCGTGCCCAAACTGCGTCTGGAAATGCGCGTGCTGGAAATGGACCCGTCCATCATCAACATGGCGCTGGACGTGGACGGCACCATCTTGCGCTACGCCCATGGCCCGCAGATCAACCAGGCGTTGGTATGGCCCGGTCCGCGCGGCCGACAAGAGGTATTGCTGCAGGTGTTTGACAAGTCGGGCGGGCAAAGCGCCATCAAGACCGACGGCGCCTGGGCGCTCCATCGCTTGTTTGACAAGCTGGTGATTGCCGGCGCCACCAAGCCGGAGACCTTCACGGCCACCGCGTCGGTAAATGGCCGGCGCGTGATGTTCGAGGTCACGACGAGCAGCGTCCAGAACCCATTCCGACTGTCGCATCTGCAAACGTTTCAGTGTCCAGGATCGTTCTAGTGCGCGAGGCGGGGACTGCGGCAAAACGCCTTGCGCCACATTTTTGTCCGAATAACAGGGAGGAGTTATGCAATTGCTGGATCTGGTTTTGAAGTCATTGGGAAAACGCGGCCAACAGACCGCTCTGTGCAAGGCATTGGAGCAGCATGGTCAGGATATTTCAGAAGTGCGGCGGCCCGTAGATCGTCCCTATCCCGTCGCATTCGACGATGTGGGCTTGACGCTGATCATGCATTACATACCGGGCGATGAAGCGTCCCATGTTCCTCCCCAATGGGGGCTGCAAAGCATTCACTTGGAGAACAAAAGCTGGGAATCCCGCTGGCTACAGGGGCAAGACTGCGATGCGTTGCAATCGCAGGCGGTGACCGACTTGCTCGCACGCCAGAAGACGGAAACCATGGTCACGCCAGAAGTCGCGTGCTTCATGACGGACGGCGATGATGAGACCAAGTGGTCCATGGTGGCCATGTTCAATGCGGGTGGAAAGGGCATGAAGAGCCTGACGGTTACCCGCATGGACGAATGGGTGGACCTGGCAGATCACGAGGAACTGGCGGCCTGAGTCCGGACGCGAGAGGGCGGTGCGGTCAAAGGCACCGCCTGCAGGGGCGAGGGCGCGAAAAGGGGCGAGTCGCGCTTGAGTCATGCCGCACACCGGCCAGCCCTTGAACGGGCTAACGACAGGAGGATTACCCGCGGGAGAAGCGTTCGGCGTCTCGCTCCGGGTTCAGGCGCAACTCGTTCGCGGGCTCGCTGTGGCTACGTTGCCCCAGCCAGGTGGTCCAGCCCAATTGCGTGCTCGCGCCCAGATGACAGGGCGGCACTTCCTCGGCCCGGAGCAAGAGCTGCACATCCCAATCCATCTCGATGCCGATGTAATTGCGCACCCAGTCCCGCAACTGGCGATTGCCACGTGCGGGAGGAAGAAAGCATTCGAACTGGCGCAGCGTGAGCGCTCCCAAAAGCAGGCGGAAGCGGGACTGGACATCGGGAACTTGGCTACCGGCGATGGCATTCACCCCCAGTCGATTGTGCTGCCCCGTCAGACTCAGGCGAGTCTGGTCTTGTGGGCTGATGAGAATGAAGCTGCGGATGAACTCCATGAGGCGGCAGGGCACGCCGAAAAAGTGGCTGATCAGCCTTTGGAGACCTTCCGGATTGCGCGTCTGCCGAACCAGATGGCCCGCCGCGCGCAGCTTGGCGCTGTCATCCACGGTATCGCGATTCCAACTCGCATCCAGTCCCATGCCGATCAGCGACCCGGCGTAAAAGCTGAAGCTCCCGAGCCCCGGTCGGTCGAGTTGGACAACGGACTGTGCATCGGCCCAGGCACGATAAAAAAGACTGATGAACCGGTGTTGAAACAGATTGACGAAATCAACCGGCGCGCGATCACCGTGATGGTGCTGGCGCTCGCGCAGGTGCTCGGTCATATGCAGGGGCAGCCCGCCGTTGGGCCCGAAAACGCCGAAACTCAGAATCTTGATGCGCGTGCGCCGGCTGACCGTGTCCGACTCCAGGCTGTAGAGCGTGGAGGGCGCAAACAGTGTGGAAGGCTGTTGCCCCAGTCGCACGGTGTCTTCGCGCGCCGTGTGGGAGCGCCCGAGTCGCTCCGATGGATTGCGGGCGTCGATCTGACGCAGCAGGGCGAACAGGTCCAGCGCCTCGACGCTGGACGGGGCGCCCGGGTCACTCAGCACATAGCCCGGGGGCTGCCATTGCGAAAGCGCGGTGCTGGAGTGGGATTCAGACATGGACACCCTTCAGGCCTGCGGGCGTTTGCCCATGCGCACCGGCCACTGAGCGAAGTCGCCGTGCTCCAGCGTACGCATGGCCAGACGTGTCGCGCAATTGATTCCGGTGTGGCGGGCGAAGAACTGTTCCAGCACCGCGCCGAACAGCCAGGGGCTGGCACCAGCAAATTTACTGCGCTCGACCTGCAAACCGATGTCCACACCGCGCCCGTACACGATCGGGCCGGGTTGAGGTACACGCACGTGGACCGGAGCCACGCACATCGATGTGACAGCCTCTACGTGCTCTGTCGCCGCACCCTGGCTGAGGCCCGCATACAGCGCCAGCAACTCGCGCATGGCACTCGCCCCCGCGCTGGGCGAACTGTCGGTCAGGGTATGGAAATTAAGCTGCAAATGGCTGATCAGTCGCCAAGTACTTTTGCGTTCAGCGATGGCGGGGCTGGGGCGCGTGAGTTGTGAGATCAGCTCCACGCATTCCACTGGCGCCGAGACGGCTAGCTGGAATTCCCGTTTCGCGCTGTCCGGAATGAGCATGGGCAAATCCCGGTTGGAGCACAGCATGTCGGGTGCGATGCGAACGAGTTGGGACGCATGTGGCGCGTGTTGTCGATCCACGATCTGCGTATAGATCTCACTGCCGATATAGCCGGTGCGCGGACCATGGTGCAATGCGGCATACGACAGCTTGCGTGGCTCGCGCCGGACGGAAAAATAGGATTCTCCGTGCGGCTGATGCGGTGTTCCCCGGGTTTCGTAGATTGGCCAGAACGACTGCACGGCAGAGTTGTCTGCCGCATAACCCTGGATGGATGCGACCGAATAGATCTCATAGTCCAACGGGCGCGTGCGGTCGCCAAGCAGATGGTGCTCGAAGTTGGCCAGAGATACCACCACACGGTCTCCGCGCTTACGAAACAGGTTGATGACGGGCGTGCAGAACAGATGGAAGTGATCCAGTGACACCACTTTTTCCAGCTCCGGGCACTCGCGGTCGAAGTGAATGGTGATCTGGAGGCGATTCGTCTCCACGCGCTGGAGCACGGAGCGCAGCCCGCAAAGGCGAAAAAAGCGATACCTATCCGGGCAAGCGAAGTACTCGTGCAGCAAGCGATAGCCGCTGAAACTGTGTTCTTCGTAAGGAATCAGCGCTTCATCCGGATCAAACCCCATTCCCTCGACGGCGCTTGCGGGGAGATGGACACTGTGCTCCTGGCTATTGTGTGACCAGTGGACGGTCACCCCAATGCGTCTGCCGCAAATCAGTTCGAGCAATTGGAGCGCGCGGTTGAACGGGCCACCGATGTAGATCGGCAGTTGGTCCATGTCGATCTGGCTGAACTTGCGTTGGCAATGGCTTTCAAGCTCCAGACGCAAGCGGCCCATGGATTTTGCCGGGGACTGCGGTATCCGCTCGTTGCCCGATGGCCCCTCAATCGCGGCCTGGCTCAGGCGAATAGGTTGCAGTTCCACCGCGTGTGCCGTGCGGAACTGGCACGCCGTGACCTGGCCTCTGGAAATGGGCGCACGCAACAAGGAATGCCGGGGCAGCGTGAACGGCTCCGACATACCGCCATCGTTTTCACTAGGGTGAAACTTGACGATCCCCATGGACGGTGTGGGTGCGAGATAGTGCGGGTAGACCAGTTCCAGCAAGCGCTCGGAGAAGCGCGGAAACTCTGCATCCATCTTGAGCTGGATGCGGCCGGAGAGCAGGGCGAATCCTTCCAGCAGGCGCTCGACATACGGATCGGCCACTTCGGTCCCGCTCATGCCCAGGCGGCTGGCGATTTTGGGGTGTTCCTGTGCGAATTCCTGGCCCATCTCACGGACGAAAGCCAGTTCGCGGTTGTAGTAGTCCAGCAGGCGGGGATCCATCAATGATCTCCCAGTTGATCCAGCAGGGATACCATGCCGGTTTCCAGATCGATGCTGGATTTGAGCAGCATTTCGACAGGGTAGGGCTGGGACCAGATGTGGCCCCGGATCTCGAAAATCACCACGTTGTGAACCGCATCGGTTCTGGAGGCCACGCTGGCCTGCACTTGCAGCGTCTGCACCATGATACGTGGTTCAAACTGCACGATGGCGCGCCGGATGGCCTGCTCCAGATCGCTCAGCTTCACGTTGGAAACGCGCTTGCCCGAAAACGCAGGCAAGCCGAAGTTCAGCCCGGACGCGCGTGCGTGGTGAAAGCCTTCCAGAGGCAACTCGCCTTCCGCATTGGTGGCATTGAGCAGCCACGAGAGATCGCGCAGCACGATCTGGCGCAATTGCTTGCGCGTGATGGAGAGCTCCGCCGCCGTATCCCGCTTGCGCTGAGGCGCATGGTCCATCAACCTGTCCATGAGGGTCGGCAACAATCTGTCTGCACGCAGCGCTTGCAGACCATCTGCGCTAGTCACTTCTGCCATGCAATCTACAGGTTCTCTTCAGCGGTACGCTTGTGATCCAGGCGAATATGGCGAACGTCCAGAATCGAGACTTCCTTCACATCGGTCGTGAGCACACGCACTCCATGCCCTATCCAATCGTCATCGGAGCAGGCCGTCCAACTGGACAAGCGTGACTGGAGGTGTTCCTTGAGGGTATGTTCGGCGCAAAGCGGATAGCGGACGGGCACCATGACGGCGCGATAGCCTTCGCCCTCCAGCTTGAGTTGCGCGGGCAGCCATACCAGGTCGCGCAAATCAACAGGCGCTTCCACCTTCATCTCGACGATGGACTCGAAGGGGAGCCAGCAATAATCGCCCTGGCTGTAGACCTCCAGCACCGGACCCAGTCGCGAATCGGCATCGGCGATCCATTCGAAGGGCGTCCCATCCAGGTGTCCGGCAATGGCGGGTGCCATGTCGAATGCCTGCGCACGCAACTCCGTTGCGGCCAATGAGTGCCCTTGACTGGCCTCCTTCAATCCACGCAACAGATAGTCCAGCCACGCGCGCTGCGGCCCCAGAATGGTCGGCACGCGCTCGCCCTTGAAGACGTCGCTGCGTGTCGCCTCTGCCTGCAGCGTGAAGCCATAAGCCTGCGCAAGCAATTGATGATTCGTATTCAGTTCGGCAGCCACCTGAAGCTGCTCCCGCGCCTTGCCCCAACGACCGGCCTGTGACTCCAGTTGGAAAAGGTGCACGCGCAGCTTGTCGTCAGAAGGCTGGAGCCGCACTTGCTCCCGAGCCTGACGAAGCTCGTCCTGCAGCATATTGTCTGGCATAGCGTTTTTCAGTTGAGGTTTCGCGTCGAAAAAGTCCGGGACGGTGGTCCCGGACGCTATTCAGGAGCTGAGATCAGGCAACTGCCAACTTTCCCCCGCGGGTGACACGCACCACGCTTGCCGGCGGCGCCTGATCCGATGGCTCCTTACTTGTTGAGCTTCACGTCCCACTCCGCCACAACGGCGCCGCTCATGGTGCCGGTGTTGCTCTGGGACTTGCCTTCCACCTTGATCTTCTGGAAGTTGAAGCCGCAGTCATACATGGGCTCCGTGGACTCGGCGCCCGACAGGTTCAGGGAGGAGATCAGCACGTTTTCCATCTTGATGTTCAGGAATTCCTGCTGTTCGCCTCCTGCCTTACAGGCCGAGATCTCCACGCTGGGAATGTGCTCGCCGGATGCGCACTTCTTCATCAGTGTCGCAAAACACTTGTCGAAGCGGCCGCGGATGGTGATGTCCTGCCATTGCGCCTTGCCGGAGCCGCCGCCACCGCCGTACGCAAATGCGCCCGCGTTGGCAACACCGCCAGCGATGGACTCGACGTGAATCCATCCGGTGTGTCTGGCGTCCTGAGACTCTCCCTCCACGCCTGCGATCTTGCAATAGATGTCAACCACACCGCCAACGCGCTGCTCTGGCGCCACATTGGCAACGGGATCGTTCAGACGACTTACTGCCATTTTGTTTTCCTTTTCAAAAGCTGGAGTAGAAGTCCACGCTTTGATCGATCAGCCAGTCCATCATTGCGTTGCTGCCTGCTTTACGGAAGGCAACTTGGACACGAGACGCAAGGAAACCGTCAAACCTTCGAGCTGGTAGTGAGGGCGGAGAAAGAACTTCGCCGAGTAGTAGCCCGGGTTTTCTTCAATCTCCTCCACCACCACTTCAGCTGCTGCCAGCGGTTTCATCGCCTTGACTGCTTCGGAGGAATTGGCTGGATCGCCATCGACGTAATTCATGATCCAGTTGTTCAACCAAAGCTGTACATCGTCGCGCTCCTTGAAAGAGCCAATCTTGTCGCGCACGATGCACTTGAGGTAATGCGCAAAACGACAGCACGCAAACAGATAGGGCAGGCGCGCCGACAGGTTGGCGTTGGCCGTGGCATCCGCATCGTGATATTCGGTCGGTTTTTGCAGAGACTGCGCTCCGATAAATGCCGCCACGTCGCTGTTTTTGCGATAGATAAGGGGCATGAGGCCGTTTTTGGCCAGTTCGGCTTCACGCCGATCACTGATGGCGATTTCCGTCGGGCATTTGATATCGACCCCACCGTCATCGCTGGGGAAGACGTGCACGGGCAAATCTTCCACAATGCCGCCTGATTCGACGCCTCTGATCGAGGTGCACCAGCCATAATATTTAAACGAGCGGTTGATATTGACCGCCATCGCATAGGCGGAATTCGACCAGCAAAAATGGTTGTGCCGTGCACTCGCCGTGTCTTCTTCGAAATCAAATCCGTCGACGGGGTTTTCCTTCGTGCTATAGGGCAGACGCGAGAGAAAGCGCGGCATGGTCAGGCCAATGTAGCGAGAGTCGTCAGAGTCGCGCAACGAACGCCAGCTGATATATTCCGTGTTGCCGAAAATCTTCGTCAGATCGCGCGGATTGGCCAGCTCTTGCCACGACTCCATCTGCATGAGACTGGAGTCAGCACCCGCGATAAAAGGGCAGTGGGCCGCAGAGGCGATTTTTGCCATTTGTCCCAGCAATGCCACGTCTTGCGGATTATGGTCAAAGTGGTAGTCGCCGATCAGGCAGCCGAAGGGCTCTCCGCCAAATTGCCCATATTCCGCTTCATATACTTTCTTGAAGATAGGACTTTGATCCCAAAGCACGCCCTTGTGCCGCTGCAGATTGCGACCCAATTCCTTTTTGCTGATGTTGAAAATCTGAATCTTCAGCGTCTCATCGGTTTCCGTGTTGTTGATGAGGTAATGCAACCCTCGCCAAGTACCTTCCAACTGCTGAAAATCCTGATGGTGAATGATCAGATTGATCTGCTCGGACAGCTTTCGGTCGATTTCGCCGACGATGCCTTCTACCGTCCGGTACGCGTCTGCAGAAATGACGTGCGCATTTTCAAGCGCTTGCTCTGCCAATGTCTTGACTGCATTGACGACCGCTTGTTGGGCCTGATCCGTCTTGGGCTTGAATTCCCGGCTGAGCAATGACGAGAATTCATCTCCCTCAAGATGGGTGACCTGAACCTGACTAAGGCGTTCTTTGGATTTCATTGCGAAAATTTCTGAATGGAGTTTTCGTAGTGCAGTGGCCTTGACTGCGTGAATTACTGCTCGTCGTGATCGGTGTCAGTGACATCGGCGTCGGCACTGAGCCCCGCGGGTTGTTCGGCGCTTGGCTGCTGTGGGGTGGAGGTCAAAGCTTTCATGAGTGCCGGATCTGCCAGCACCTTGGCAATCAGTTCTTCCGCTCCCGACTTGCCATCCATGTACGAAAGGAGGTTGGCCAGTTGGGTACGCGCTTCCAGTAACTTGGCCAATGCATCGACTTTTTTAGCTACCACATCTGGAGAAAAGTCATCCATGCTGTCAAACGTGATGTCGACCGCCAGATTGCCCTCGCCCGTGAGTGTGTTGGGCACGTTGAACGCCACCCGGGGCTTCAATGCCTTGATTCGGGCATCAAAGTTGTCAACGTCGATTTCCAGAAATTTGCGATCCGCAATTTCGGCCAGCGGCAGCTCGGACTTTCCGGACAGGTCAGCCATGACCCCCATCACGAATGGAAGCTGGATCTTCTTCTCGGAGCCGTAAATCTCCACGTCGTACTCGATCTGCACACGTGGAGCTCGATTGCGTGCGATGAACTTCTGTCCTCTCTTCCCTCGCGCGGCCAATCGCTGTTTCATATTCATACTGGTAGTCATTGGATATCTCCAAAATTATTTGTGGCGTGCATAGAGACTTTTCACTCTGAGCTGCGGTATGTGGTTTTGATAAAAGAATAAAATATTTGTTACATCACGATGGAACTTATTGGAGCGGTTCACGCACGTGAAGATCAAGCATTAGATCAATTGGTGCTGTTTTTTAGGAATTTGCCTTGATTTTGCTTTTGTGCCACCCAAGGCTAGATATAAATATGCAAATATTGCAAATGAAAAAAAGTTGGAGATTTGATGAATGCCTGGGAATTGCTAAATCGTATTTGGCCAAAAGGAAAATATTGAGTGCATTGGTGAAGTGTTTCCGAACGGCTTGCTGCGTATATTGCAATATTGGAAATCGACGTAGATGTGTGAATAACGGAATTTTTTTATAGAGTGTCCCGGAGTCAATTGCGTTATTTTGCAACAACAGGTGTCATTTTTCGGAAATTCTGAATTTCTTGTTTTATGCCAAACGAATTTTCGCTCTTATGTAAAACCATGCATCATGATGGCAGCACCAATGACAGGGGGAATTCATGAGTCGCACATTCATCGCCCATAATCCATTGGGCGAAATTTTGCAGTTTCGCTCGCTCTCCGGGGTAGAGCAGATATCCCGGTTGTTTGAGTTCAATGTCAGATTGCTCAGCGAGAGACCTTCGATCGATCCCAAATCAATGCTCGGCAAAAACATGAGTATCGAAATCGATCTGACGACTGAAATGGCTGGTACAGGAAAGCGGTTTCTCTCTGGGCAAATCACAGACTTCGCGTCATGCGAGACAGAAGGGGACTACTATTGTTACGAAGCGATATTGCGACCATGGTTGTGGCATGCCAGTCGCCGATCGGACTTCAAGATATTCCAGTTCAAAGCCATGCCACAGGTGATCAAGGAGGTACTGGAACCGTATGGATTCACGGTCGAAGACCGATTGTCGGGGTCCTATCGGGAATGGGAATATCTCGTCCAATACGGCGAGACCGATCTGAATTTCGTTTCCCGTTTGCTGGAAGCAGAAGGTGCCTACTACTTCTTCGAACACGACCTTGGCGGGCACCGGTTGATCATTGGTGACGACATCGGTGCGCACCGCAAGCTGCCTGGAGCCGCAAGCTCCATCGCCTATTACGGCCGCAATGGCACGGCTGACATATTTGACGAAGACTACATCGACGGCTGGACGCGCTCAGAAAATATTTCCAGTGGCAACTTTGCCGCCAAGGACTACGACTTCGAGAAACCCAAAGCCGTCATGGATGCGTTGCAGCATCAGCCTGCTGGTCACGTAGAGGACGCGCGTGAGATCTATGAGTGGCCGGGGGGTTATACGGATCTGGGAGATGGTGAGAACTACGCTCGCGTGCGCGTGGAGCAGCAAAACGCCCTACGCGACGTGGCACGCGGACAAGGCAATGCACGCAATATCGCTCCGGGCTACCTGTTTGCGCTAAACAATCATCCGGGCGCCAGCCAGAATCAGGACTATCTGATCGAGACTGCGACCTATCACTTTGAGGAAAACGTGCGTCGCAGCGACGGCGCGGGAGGCGTTGGCATCTCGGCGCGCAATGGCATGGACACGCCGACGTCTTATCGGGTCGATTTTGATGCAGTACCCAGTTCTGTGCCGTACAGAAGCCAGCGCATCACGCCCAAGCCCCACACCATGGGGCCTCAAACGGCGGTGGTTACCGGCCCTGCGGGCGAGGAGATCTACACCGACGAATACGGGCGTGTGAAGGTACAGTTCAATTGGGATCGCTACGGCTCCAATGACGAGAACTCCAGTGTGTGGATCCGGGTGTCACAGGACTCGGCTGGGAGCGGCTTCGGAATGATGCACATCCCCCGAATCGGGCAAGAAGTCATTGTGGACTTCCTGAATGGCGACCCAGACTACCCGATCATTACGGGGCGGGTTTACAACGCCATGCAAATGCCGCCGTGGAGTTTGCCTGGCAAAAAGACCCAGTCTGGCGTGCAAACCCGAACAACGCCTCGTGGCGCTCCCAACGCCGGCAACGTCATCCGTCTGGAAGACTTGAAAGGTGCGGAGGAAATGTTCCTTTTTGCGCAAAAGGACATGAAAGTAGAGGTGCTCAACAACGAATCGGAGTTGATCGGCAATACACGTGCCACCTCCGTCGGCAATATTGATACCGCCATTGTCGGCGTGATGAAAGTCGAGGCCGTCGGAGTATTGAGGGTGGAAGGCATTGGCGTTCTGGACAAACGCGCGGTCGGCATCGGCGATATCGAAACCATCGGCCTGTTCAAGAACAGCAACGTGGGTGGCGCGGAATTGAAGCAGGACGGCGTGGGCTACATCCAGAACATTGGCGTCATCATGATGACCAACGTCGGCATGCTGCGTCTGGATGACGTTGGCATGGACTGGATGCGCCTGATCGGGCGGGACCGCGCCACGTTCGCTGGGCGGGATAGCGGTACGCAGGTAGGCCGCGACTATGCCGTCAAGGCCCAGCGCAATGTGGCCATTGAAGCGGGCAACAGCATCGCGCTCAAGGTGGGCGACAGCAGCATCGAAATCACGGGTGACGGTATCGCCATCACCGGCCCGATCGTGCGGATCAACAGCTGATAGCAGACGAGAACGACAGGAGTACATTCACATGGCACAACCAGCTGCCCGTATTGGCGACATGCATACCTGCCCGATGGTGGAGGGCGTCATTCCGCACGTGGGCGGGCCCATCGTGGTCGGCATGCCGACGGTGCTGATAGGGGGCTCGCCCGCTGCACGCATGGGCGATACGGCCGTATGTATCGGCTCGCCCGACACGATTGCCGGTGGCAACCCCACCGTCCTGATCGGCGGCAAACCAGCCGCCCGCATGGGAGACCCCACGGCCCACGGAGGAGTCATAGTGACAGGATGGCCCACCGTGCTGATCTGAGCGCCAGCGCCCAATACAAAAAGGCCCGGAGTGCGATGCGCTCCGGGCCTTTTCTTATTGAATCAACAGTTTGGTTGCACCATCAACGGGCTGCTGCAGGCTCATATAAGGCGTCAATGGCTGCGGCGTAGTTGTTCATGAGGATGTTGCGCTTGAGTTTGAGAGTAGGCGTCATGAGACCGTTCTCGATGGTCCAGCTTTCGCGCACCAGCAGGACACCGCGCGGAGCGGCATAGCGGGCGAAGCTGGCCGTTTGATGCGCAATGCGCTCCAGTGCCGCTTTGCGCACAGCAGGATTGGCCAGGCTGGCCGGATCGTCGGGATCGAGTTGGAGCTGAGAGGCCAACTGCTTCCACTCGTCATCGTTGACCGACGCCACACAGGCGATGTAGGGGCGGTTCTCACCAACGACAAAGGCCTGTGCGAACAGCTTGTCTTCGATGATGGCCATCTCCAGATCGCCCGGAGGCACTTTCTCGCCGGTGGATGTGACGATGATTTCCTTGATGCGGCCGAGAATGCGGATGCGGCCCCCATCGATCAGTTCGGCCTGATCGCCAGTGGCCAACCAACCGTCTTCGCCAATGGTCCGGGCAGTGTCTTCGGGCCGGTTCCAGTAGCCTTTCATGACGATGGGGCCGCGCACTTGCAGTTCGCGGTTCTCGCCAATGCGCACCTGTACGCCGGGCAGGGCGCGTCCGACCGTGGATGGATCGTTGTCATCCAGCGTATTCACAGAAATGACCGGCGTGGTTTCCGTCATGCCGTAGCCCTGGATCAAGGGCAGCCCCAAGCCCAGAAAGCACTTGGCAATGGCCGGAGAGAGCGGCGCACCGCCGCTGACCGCCACACGCACCCGGCCGCCAAAGCGTTCCAGCAAGGGCTTGGCAACGAGCGCGCGCAGAAGCGGCCAAGGCAGTGCACGCATCCAGCCGCCTGCGCCGTTGTCTTCGGCAGGGGAGAGCTTTTGCGCAGCGCGAAAACGGCGCCAGCCCACCGCTTGAGCGGCTTCGAACATCTGCATTTTGAACGGCGAGGAGGACAGGACTTCGAACAGCTTGGCATGCACGCGCTCATAGATGCGCGGCACGGAGACCAGAATCGTAGGCTTGACGTTCATGAGGTCTTCGGCCAATTGCGCGACGGAGCGGGCATAGACCACGCAACTGCCTGCAGCGATCGCGAGGTAGTAGCCGCCGGTGCGCTCGAAGGTGTGGGACAGGGGCAGGAACGACAGGAACACGTCCTGTTGAACCGGCGAGATGCGCTGCATCACCGCCTTGACGTCGGCGATCACGTTCGAGTGCGAGAGCATGACGCCCTTGGGTTTGCCAGTCGTGCCGCTGGTGTAGACGATGGCCGCGAGATCATCTGGCAGCGGCCCTGCGGGCAGTGGTTGATCTGCAGGTGCGTGGTTCAGCCACTCTTCGAGATTGGCCACCGGAATTCCGTGTGATGGGTTCTCGCCCGTTGCGGGCTGGGCGTTCTTGTCGGTGATGATGATGCCGCGCAGATGCGGGAAATCGTCGCAGGCATCGGCAATGTGCTGCCACTGTTCGCTGCTGGCAACCACGAGCAGCGCGACCTGCGCGTCGTTCAGGATGTAGGCGATGCTTCCCGGGTTGTCGATGGCGTGCAGTGGCACGGGCACGCCGCCGCAGGCCATGACGGCCTGGTCCATGCACATGGCGTGCAGGCCATTGGGCAACAAAATGGCAACGTGTGCCTTGTCGGGAAGCCCGGAGACTGCCAATGCGCGGCCGTAGCGCTGCACTTCCTGAAACGTCTGTTCCCAGTTCAGCGATTTCCATTGGCCTGCGGCATCGCATTGGCGATAGGCCTCGGCAGTCGGGGAGAGCGACGCGCGGCGCTCGAGCAGCGCGGGCAGGGTATGAACGTCGGTCAAATCGGAAACGGGCGAAGCGTCAGGCAAATTCATTGAGCAACCAGTCAAGAAGACAGACGGCAAGCACGCGTTGGAATCGTTGGAATCAGGGAAACCTCCGCTTGCCGCAAACCCGAGCATCTTACCCATTGGATAGGGCTATTCCTTTGATCGCATGCAGCGTGTCGGGAATTGTCAAAGTTTGCGCTGCGCTAGAACGCGTTGTGCTTGCCTGTGGGTCAGACTCCGCGCTGGGAATGGTTCACTCGGCAGCGTCGAGTCCGCCTTCGAAGTGGGTTTTCATGGCGGTGCGGGCGGCTTCGCGGTCGCGCGCCAGCAAGGCGTCCAGCAAGACCTCATGCTCTTGCAATGACTGCGCGATGCGCCCCGATTTCAAGAGCGAGTTATGCCGGCTCAGCTTCATCACGCGGCGCAGGTCTTGCACCATCTGGAACTGCCATTTGTTTTCTGTCATTTCAAGCAAGCGCATGTGAAATTGCTCGTTGACGGCGAAAAACATCTTGCGGTCCAGCGTGTGTGCGGCGAGTTCCTGATGCAGGGCCTTCAGTTCCGTCAACTGCAAATCGCTTGCGTTGCGCGCCACCCAGGCAGCGGCGTCCGCTTCCAGCAATCCCAGCAGGTGGTAGACCTGCTGCAAGTCTTTTTGCGTGACTTCGGTGACGTAGGCACCCCGGCGCACCTTCATGGTGACCAGTCCTTCCGCTGCCAGGACCTTGAGCGCCTCGCGCAAAGGCGTGCGACTGATGCCGAACTCTTCGGCGATGCGGGACTCATCGATCCAACTGCCGGGAGGCAATTCGTGCGAAAAAATGCGCTGCCGGATCAGTTCAGCTACTTCTTCGTAGAGCGCGCGATGGGAGAGCGAAGCGGGTGTCATCTGACTGGCGATTCTAGGGACTTTGCTGCGCCGGGTGACGCCATGTTCGGTGCGGGAATGTCTGCGAGCCGTGCGCGGCGGGCCCGAAAGCTGCCGCGCGGGTTGGTTCAGCGCCTCAAGCCGTGGCGCTGGCGGCGCGTGCCTGATAGGTTGCTGGCACGCCTGCTGCGGCCACACCGCCACGCAAGGCGCCTGGCGGGAGATGGGATTGCATCCTCTCGCGCACCGCGAGCAGCGCGGGTAGATCGACACCCGTGTCGTAGCCCATGCGCTCCAGCATGAAGACCAGATCTTCCGTAACGATGTTGCCCGAGGCCCCCGGAGCAAACGGGCAGCCGCCCAGCCCTCCCATGCAAGCATCAAAATGTCGGATGCCTTCTTGCAACCCGGCGAGTGCATTGGCCGTGCCCAGTCCCATGGTGTCGTGCAGGTGCAGCTTGCTCAGGCGTGTTCCGACGGCGTCCTGCACGGCGCGCACGGTGTCCCGAACCAGGCTCGGATAGGCATAGCCCACCGTGTCTGCCAGCACGATGCGGTCAGCGCCGGCAGCGTCCAGTGCGCGCGTGGCACGCACGACATCCTCCAGCGACACGACGCCCGCCACCGAACAGCCGAACGCGGAGGCCGCCACCACATCAAGGCGGACGGGCCGCGCCTGCTGGCGTACCCATTCGATCATGTCGCGGATGGCCTCGATGTGTTCCAGCGTGCCCTTGTTGACGTTGGCGCGGCTGTGGCGATCGCTCACCGACAGCGGAATCACCATCACCTGCACGCCGGCCTCGTAGGCAGCCATGGCGCCTTTCATATTCGCCGCGAGACCGTAGACCGTGAGCCCGTCGATCAGCAGCGACTGGCGCACGACCTCTGCCGAGTCGGCCATTTGCGGTACAAGCCGTGGCGAGACGAAACTGCCCACCTCGATGTCACGCAAGCCCGCCTGGAACAATCCGCGAATCCACTCCAGTTTGACGTCGGTGGGCATCGGGTCGGGGACCAATTGCAGTCCGTCGCGGGGGCCGACTTCCGTGATGGTGACTTTTTCGCGCATGGCCTCAGTTCACCTTGATGTTGGCGCTGGTGATGATGGCCTTGGCCTTGGCGATGTCCTTGTCGATCAACTCGCGGAAGGCTTCGGGCGTGCCTGTGGAGGCTTCCAGTCCCTGCTTGGCGAAGGCGTCCTTCACATCGGGGCGCGCCATGACCTTCACCACTGCATCGTTGAGCTTGCCCACGACGTCCTTGGGAGTGCCTGCGGGAGCCAGCACGCCATAGTACGTCACAAAGGCGTAGTTCTTGTAGCCCGATTCGGAGACCGAAGGCACGTCAGGCAGGGCAGGGTTGCGGCCCGGCGAAGTGACGGCCAGCGCCCGTACCTTGTTCGCCTGGATCAGGCTCACCGCCGAAGAGATCGACGCGCCCGCGACGGAGAGGTGTCCGCCCACCAGATCCGCCAGCGCTGGTGTCGAGCCCTTGTAGGGCACGTGCTGCATGTTGAACTTGGCTTCGGCCTGCAGCATTTCGATGGCGATGTGGACCGAGCCGCCTGTGCCAGAGGTGCCGTAGTTGATCTGCCCCGGCTTGCGACGCGCGTCGGTGATCATGTCGTTCAACGTCTTGTAGGGCGAATTGGCCGCGACCAGAATCACCATGGGCGTCGTGGCCACCAGCGACACGGGCTGCAGATCCTTTTGCGGGTCGTAGCTGGTCTTCATCAGCAGAGGAATCAGCGACACGTTGTCTGACTGGCCTACCACGATGTCGTAGCCCGTAGGCGCCTGGCGCGCCAGCTCGCCCAGTCCCAATGCAGTTCCAGCGCCCGGACGGTTGTCGGGCACCAGCGTCCAGCCGGTGATTTCGTGAATGTGGTTAGACAGGCTGCGGCCAATGTAGTCCGTGCCGCCACCCGGCGTTGACGGAATGATCACGCGGATGGGTTTGGACGGGAACGTGTCATGGCCAGCGTGCGAGGCGGGCGCCTGCGCGAAAGCGGAAGCTGCACAGGCCATCAATGCGGCAGAAAAAATACGGCGTTGCATCTAGGTTGTCTCCAGAGCGAGGTTGTGACTGGTTTATCTAAGGTGAAAGAGAGCAGCGCAGGCCGGTCAGCCTCCAATTTTTCCGTTGGCGCGCAGCAGGGCGATGGACTCGTCATCGAGGCCCAGGCTCTTGAGGATGGCGACCGTGTGCTCGCCAACCTTTGGGGGATCAGATCGTTTGCCCACCTTGCGGCCATCCATTTCGATGGGCAATGCGGGGGTGGAAATGTGCTCGCCGGTCGGCAGCACCGTGGGCATGAGCGCGCCGCCTTGCGTCAGATGCGGGTCGCGCAGCAAGTCGTGCGGCTGGTTCACAGGCGCGTAGGACAGATTGACGGCTTCAAGCGCAGCGCACAGCTCGGCCATGTTCCAGTCCTTCAGCACCTCTGCCACTGCCGGCACGACCCAGGGTCGCGCCGCCTCACGGTCAATGGCGGAGGCCAGCCGCTGGTCCTCCGCCCAGCCTGCGGGCATGAACTTGGCTGCAAACGTACGCCATTGCGCATCGCTGACCACGGCCACGAAGATGCGCCCGCCGTCCTTGGTGTCGAACAGGTCGTACACGCCCCATGGCGGCTCGCGCTTGGAGCCCATGGGAGTCGGAGGCACGCCCGTCAGCTCGAACTGGGTGATGAACTGGGCCACCAGCAACAAGTTGGTTTCGAATAGACCCGCGCGGATGTGCTTGCCCTTGCCGGTGCGCTCGCGCTCGTGCAAGGCCGCCAGCGCACCGATGACGCCGAACTGGCCACCCAGAATGTCGTTCACGGATGCAGCGGCGCGCTGCGGCCGGTTCTCGGAGCCGTTCACATAGGCCAAGCCGCCCATCATCTGCACCACTTCGTCGAGCGCAGTGCGGTTCTTGTACGGGCCGCTCAGGAAACCCTTGAGTGACACGTAGATCAGCCGCGGGTTGATCGCGGACAAGGCGGCATAGTCCAGGCCGTACTGCAGCAGACTGTCGTCGCGGAAGTTCTCCAGCAGGATGTCTGTCTGCGCTGCGAGATCGCGCACCAGCTTCTGGCCTTCGGGCGATTTCAGATCGACGGCAAAACTCTGCTTGTTCCGGTTGAAGACGGGAAAGTAGCCGATACCCGCACTTTTCAGGCGACGGGTGCGGTCACCGTCCACAGGCTCGACCTTGATCACCTCGGCACCGAGGTCGGCAAGGGTCATACCCGTGGCAGGGCCCATGATCATGTGAGAGATTTCAAGGACTCGCACGCCCTTGAGAGGCAAGTCCTGCTCTGGGATGTAAGTTGGATTGTAAGAATGCTGTGCGACAGTTTGACTCATGGCGGAAGGTGTGCATTTCGGGGCGGCAAAACTCTGATTTGCTTCATCAGTTGTTGGAACAATTGGAAAAACCTGATGAAACTCGTGTTCTCATCCCCTAGAATTGACGTTTACGTAAACGTGATATTGTTGTGTTGTTGAACAATCGAGGTTTGCGCCGTGTGGTGGCACCGTGCAAACCGTTTTTGTAAACGTTGCGATTCTAGTGAATTCAAAATTTTGGATCAATAATTACAAATATTCTGAATTTTTCACAATACGGAATTACCGCTTTCACCCCCAACAAAGCCCTCAATAAGAGATATGACCGACGAATCCAAACCACGTGACAACTTCGCTCCTTCCAATCTGGACGCATGGCAACAGGCGGCAGCCAAATCGGCTCCCCAAGGCGACGTGTCCGGGCTGAACTGGATCACGCCGGATGGCATCTCCGTCAAGCCGCTGTACACGGCCGACGACACGCAAGGCTTGCCATACACGAACACACTGCCGGGCTTCGAGCCTTACATCCGCGGCCCGCAGGCCACGATGTACTCGGTGCGCCCGTGGACGATTCGCCAGTACGCGGGCTTCTCCACGGCCGAAGAGTCCAACGCGTTCTATCGCAAGGCGCTGGCAGCGGGTGGGCAGGGCGTGTCGGTGGCGTTCGATCTGGCCACGCACCGTGGCTATGACAGCGACCATCCGCGCGTCACCGGCGACGTGGGCAAGGCGGGCGTGGCGATCGACTCGGTCGAGGACATGAAGATCCTGTTCGACCAGATTCCGCTGGACAAGGTCTCCGTGTCCATGACGATGAACGGCGCCGTGCTGCCGGTGCTCGCGGGCTACGTGGTCGCGGCGGAAGAGCAGGGCGTGTCGCAGGACAAGCTCTCCGGAACCATTCAGAACGACATTCTGAAAGAGTTCATGGTGCGCAACACCTATATCTACCCGCCCAAGCCGTCGATGAAGATCATCGGCGACATCATCGAGTACACGAGCAAGAACATGCCCAAGTTCAACTCGATCTCGATCTCGGGCTACCACATGCAGGAAGCCGGTGCCAATCAGGCACTGGAACTGGCCTTCACGCTCGCCGACGGCAAGGAATACGTCAAGACCGCCATTGCCAAGGGCATGGACGTGGACGACTTCGCCGGCCGCCTGTCGTTCTTCTGGGCGATCGGCATGAATTTCTATCTGGAAATCGCCAAGATGCGCGCAGCGCGTCTGCTGTGGTGCCGCATCATGAAGGGCTTTGACGCGAAGAAGCCCAAGAGCCTCATGCTGCGCACGCACTGCCAGACCTCCGGCTGGTCGCTCACCGAGCAAGATCCGTACAACAACGTCGTGCGCACGACCATCGAAGCCATGGCAGCGGTGTTTGGCGGCACGCAGTCGCTGCACACCAACGCACTCGACGAAGCCATCGCACTGCCCACCGAGTTCAGCGCGCGCATTGCCCGCAACACGCAGCTCATCATCCAGGAAGAGACCCACATCACCAACGTGATCGATCCGTGGGCGGGCTCCTACATGATGGAAAAGCTCACGCAGGACATGGCCGATGCCGCGTGGAAGATCATCGAAGAAGTCGAAGCCATGGGCGGCATGACGCAGGCCGTGGACTCGGGCTGGGCCAAGCTCAAGATCGAAGCCGCTGCTGCCGAAAAGCAGGCGCGCATCGATTCCGGCAAGGACGTGATCGTCGGCGTGAACAAGTACAAGCTGGCCAAGGAAGACGCCGTTGACATCCTTGAGGTGGACAACGTGAAGGTGCGCGAAAACCAGATCAAGCGCTTGAACGGCATGAAGGACAAACGCGACCAGAAGGCCGTGGAGGCCGCGCTGGCGGCGCTGACCGCCGCTGCCAAGTCGGGCGAAGGCAATCTGCTGGACCTGTCCATCAAGGCGATCCGCCTGCGCGCCACCGTGGGCGAAGTGTCCGATGCACTCGAAACAGAGTTCGGCCGCCATCGTGCCGACACGCAAAAGGTGACTGGTGTGTACGCTGCTGCATATGACTCGGCCGAAGGCTGGGAAAAACTCAAGGGCGAGATCAACGACGCTGCCGAAGGCCTTGGCCGCCGCCCGCGCGTGATGATCGCCAAGCTCGGTCAGGACGGCCACGATCGCGGCGCCAAGGTGGTGGCCACGGCCTTCGCCGACCTGGGCTTCGACGTGGACATGGGCCCGCTGTTCCAGACGCCCGAAGAATGCGCGCGCCAGGCCATCGAGAACGACGTGCATGCCGTTGGTGTATCCACGCTGGCCGCAGGCCACAAGACGCTGGTGCCCGCCATCATCGACGAGCTCAGGAAGCAGGGCGCGGACGACATCATCGTCTTCGTCGGCGGCGTGATTCCTGCACAGGATTACGACTACCTGTTCAACGCGGGCGTGAAGGGCGTCTACGGCCCCGGCACCCCGATTCCAGCCAGCGCCAAGGACGTGCTGGAGCAAATCAAGAAGGCTACAGCGGCGTGACCCCAGCGGAGTTGTTGAACGGCATTCTGAACGGCTCTGCCGCCGTTCAGCGCCGCGCGATGGCCAAGGCCATCACGCTGCTGGAATCCACGCGCGCCGACCATCGGGCGCAGGCCGACGAATTGCTCACCGCCATGCTGGCGCACACCGGCCAGTCGTTCCGGCTGGGCATCAGCGGCGTGCCGGGCGTGGGCAAATCGACCTTTATCGAAACGCTGGGCCTGCACCTGATCGGGCATGGCCTCAAGGTTGCGGTGCTGGCGATCGATCCATCCTCTACCGTGTCGGGCGGCTCCATCCTGGGCGACAAGACCCGCATGGAACACCTGTCGGTGAACCCGAACGCCTACATTCGTCCCAGCCCGTCCAGCGGCACGCTCGGCGGCGTGGCCGAGAAAACGCGCGAGGCCATGCTGGTCTGCGAAGCGGCAGGCTACGACGTGGTCATCGTCGAAACGGTCGGCGTTGGTCAGAGCGAGATTGCCGTCCACGGCATGACCGACATGTTCTGCGTGCTGCAGCTGCCCAACGCAGGTGACGACCTTCAGGCCATCAAGAAGGGCGTGATGGAGTTGGCCGATCTGGTGGTCATCAATAAGGCCGACATCGATCCCAACGCCGCCACGCGCGCGCAGGCACAAATCACTTCCAGCCTGCGCCTGCTCGCCATGCACGGCAACCCAGACCACGCACACCACAACGAAGCGCTGTGGCAACCCAAGGTCGTGCAGATCAGCGCGCTCAAGGGTGAAGGTGTCGATGGTTTCTGGAGTGCGGTGCAGGAGTTCCGCCGCCTGCAGACCGCCAACGGCAAGCTGCAGACACGCCGCGAGCGCCAGTCACTGGCCTGGATGTGGGAGCGCATCGATTTCGGGCTCAAACAGGCCTTTCGCCAACATCCGCAAGTGCGTGAGCTGCTGCCGCGCATGCAGTCGGACGTGGCCGAAGGGCGCATTGCGGCCTCCACTGCCGCACGCAACCTGCTTGCCGCGCAGGCTGGACTGGCCAGCCAACCAGCGCAGTAAGCGTCACTCAATTCACCACTTTTGCATTTCTACTGAAAGAAGAAGCGATCATGCAAGACATCCTTGAGCAATTGGAGAAAAAGCGCGAGCTCGCGCGCCTTGGAGGCGGACAAAAGCGCATCGATTCCCAGCACAAGAAGGGCAAGCTCACCGCGCGTGAGCGCATCGAACTGCTGCTCGATGACGGCACGTTCGAAGAGTGGGACATGTTCGTGGAGCACCGCTGCACGGACTTCGGCATGGCCGACACCAAGATCCCCGGCGACGGCGTGGTCACCGGCTACGGCATGATCAATGGCCGTCTGGTCTTCGTCTTCAGTCAGGACTTCACCGTGTTCGGCGGCGCGCTGTCCGAAACGCACGCTGAAAAGATCTGCAAGATCATGGATCAGGCGATGAAGGTCGGCGCTCCCGTGATTGGTCTGAACGACTCGGGCGGCGCGCGCATTCAGGAAGGCGTGGCATCGCTGGGTGGCTATGCCGACGTGTTCCAGAAGAACGTGATGGCATCGGGTGTCGTGCCCCAGATCTCGATGATCATGGGCCCTTGCGCTGGCGGCGCGGTGTACTCGCCTGCCATGACCGACTTCATCTTCATGGTCAAGGATTCGAGCTACATGTTCGTGACTGGCCCGGAAGTGGTCAAGACCGTGACGCACGAAGAAGTGACCGCCGAAGAACTGGGCGGTGCGGTGACGCACACCTCCAGGAGCGGTGTCGCCGACATGGCGTTCGAGAACGACGTCGAAGCACTCATCATGCTGCGCCGCCTCTACAACTACCTGCCGCTCAACAACAAGGAAAAGCCGCCGGTTCGCCCTAGCCGCGATCCGGCCGACCGCGCGGACAAGAGCCTGGACACGCTGGTTCCGGACAATCCGAACAAGCCCTACGACATGAAGGAACTCATCATCAAGACCGTCGATGATGGCGACTTCTTTGAGCTCCAGCCCGAATACGCGAAGAACATCCTCATCGGATTCGCGCGCATGGAAGGCCAGACCGTTGGCATCGTCGCCAACCAGCCACTGGTGCTGGCAGGGTGCCTGGACATCAAGAGCTCCATCAAGGCGGCGCGTTTCGTGCGCTTCTGCAATGCATTCAACATTCCCGTGCTCACCTTCGTGGACGTTCCCGGCTTCATGCCCGGCACCTCGCAGGAATACGGCGGCATCATCAAGCACGGCGCCAAGCTGCTCTACGCCTACGCCGAGTGCACCGTGCCGAAGATCACCGTCATCACGCGCAAAGCCTATGGCGGCGCGTACGATGTGATGTCCTCCAAGCACCTGCGCGGCGACGTGAATCTGGCCTGGCCGCACGCCGAAATCGCCGTGATGGGTGCCAAAGGCGCGGTGGAGATCATCTTCCGCGAAGACAAGAACGATCCTGAAAAGCTTGCCCGCCGCGAAGCCGAATACAAGGAACGTTTCGCCAACCCGTTCGTCGCAGGCGCACGCGGCTTCATTGACGACGTGATCCAGCCGCACGAAACGCGCAAGCGCATCTGCCGTTCGCTCTCGATGCTCAAGAACAAGCAGCTTGAGAACCCGTGGCGCAAGCACGGGAACATCCCGCTCTAAGAACTACAGCACACACGTTCGGAGATTGTTGACATGTTTACCAAAATTTTGATCGCCAACCGGGGCGAAATCGCCTGCCGCGTGATCGCTACCGCCCGCAAGATGGGCATTCAAACCGTGGCGGTGTATTCCGACGCGGACAAGGATGCGCGCCATGTGAAACTGGCCGATGAGGCCGTTCGCCTCGGCCCGGCACCCAGCCGCGAGTCGTATCTGCTCGGTGACAAGATCATCGAAGCGTGCAAGCAGACCGGCGCACAGGCAGTGCACCCCGGCTACGGCTTCCTGTCGGAGAACGAGGGTTTTGCCAAGCGTTGCGAAGATGAGGGCATCGCCTTCATCGGCCCCAAGTCGCACTCGATCGCAGCGATGGGCGACAAGATCGCTTCGAAGAAGCTCGCCAACGAGGCCAAGGTCAACACCATTCCTGGCTACAACGACGCGATTGCAGGCCCGGATGAAGCGGTGGAAATCGCCAAGAAGATTGGCTATCCCGTGATGATCAAGGCATCTGCCGGCGGCGGCGGCAAGGGGCTGCGCGTGGCCTTCAACGACAAGGAAGCGCACGAAGGTTTCGCGTCCTGCCAGAACGAAGCGCGCAACAGCTTTGGCGACGACCGCATCTTTATCGAGAAGTTCGTGCAGGAGCCGCGCCACATCGAGATCCAGGTGCTGGGCGACTCGCACGGCAACGTGATCTACCTGAACGAGCGCGAGTGCTCGATCCAGCGCCGTCACCAGAAGGTGATCGAAGAAGCGCCGTCGCCTTTCATCAACGACGCGACCCGCAAGGCCATGGGCGAGCAGGCCGTGGCGCTGGCCAAGGCGGTGAAGTATCAGTCCGCCGGCACGGTGGAATTCGTCGTCGGCAAGGATCAGGACTTCTACTTCCTGGAGATGAACACGCGCCTGCAGGTGGAGCACCCGGTGACCGAGTGCATTACCGGTCTCGACCTGGTCGAGCAGATGATCCGCGTGGCTGCGGGCGAGAAGCTCTCGATCACGCAGGCGGAAGTCAAGCGCGAAGGCTGGTCCATCGAGTGCCGCATCAACGCGGAAGATCCGTTCCGCAATTTCCTGCCCTCCACGGGCCGTCTGGTGCGTTTCCAGCCGCCAGAGCAGGACATGTTCCAGTCCGAAGGCGGCATCCGCAACGGCGTGCGCGTGGACACCGGTGTGTACGAGGGCGGCGAGATCCCGATGTACTACGACTCGATGATCGCCAAGCTCATCGTGCACGGCAAGGATCGCAACGACGCCATCGCCCGCATGCGTGAGGCGCTCAACGGGTTCGTGATCCGCGGTATCAGCTCCAACATTCCGTTCCAGGCGGCTCTGCTGGCGCATCCCAAGTTTGTGACGGGCGACTTCAACACCGGCTTCATCGCCGAGAACTACGCCCACGGTTTCAACTCCGCCGACGTGCCGCACGAAGACCCCGACTTCCTCGTGGCGCTGGCGGGTTACATGAACCGCCGCTACCGCGCACGTGCTTCCGGCATCAGCGGCCAGTTGACCGGCCACGAAGTGCAGGTGGGTGCCAAGTTCACCGTGGTCGTGCTGGGCGCAGATGGCGAGAACAAGCACTTCCCGATCGAAGTCACCGACTACGACCAGAACAACCGCTCCAGCGCTGTCACCGTGAACGGCAAGACCTACTACATCAGTAGCAGGGCAGGTCTCGGCGATATCCGCGTGCAGGGCGAGTGCAACGACAAGCCCTTCACGGCCCAGCTCGAACGCGGTACGGCGAAGAACCCGCTGGCCCTGCGTGTGACGCATAACGGCTCGCAGATCGAGGCGCTGGTGTTGTCGCCACGTGGTGCAGAGCTGCACACGCTGATGCCGTTCAAGGCACCGCCAGATCTGTCCAAGTTCCTGCTCTCGCCCATGCCCGGCCTGCTGGTCGATGTGGCGGTGCAGCCTGGCCAGAAGGTGCAGGCAGGCGAGAAGCTGGCCGTCATCGAAGCCATGAAGATGGAGAACATCCTCTTTGCGGCGCAAGACGGTGTGGTCAGCAAGATCGTGGCGGGCAAGGGCGAGTCGCTCGCCGTCGATCAGGTGATCGTCGAGTTCGAATGATCCTGCGCGCGCCCTGACGTGCACCCGACGCCGCAGTGCTTTGCGCCTGCGGCGTTTTTCATGGTGGCGCGGGGCACATCGCTGCGGGCCGATTCCACCACGACGGTGCGCGCTGCGGTGACAATGCAGGGTTTCCTTCCTGACCTGTATTGCACTGGAGCCAAGCGCCAATGAAGTTCGACACCACGACCGTCCGACTCGTCATTGCGATTGCGGAAGAGGGCAGCATCTCGCGCGCGGCCGACCGGCTGGAACTGGCCGTGGCCGCCGCGTCCAAGCGCGTGACCGATCTGGAGGCACAACTCGGCGTGAAGCTGTTCAAGCGCCAGCCGCACGGCGTGCGCCTGACCGAGCCGGGGGCCAAGCTGCTGTCGCACATCCGCCAGATCGACAACCTGACCAAGCGCCTGCACGGCGATGCGCTGGCCGTGCGACACGGCCGCGATGGTCGTGTGATCATCGGCGCGCCCAAGTCGGTGATCATCCCGTTTCTGGCGCACGACATCGCAGCCATCCAGCGCAAGTTTCCGGGCATTGCGCTGCAGATCGTCGAGGAAAACAGCCGCCTCGTCCAGCAGTTGCTGCGCGATCGGGTGATCGATATCGGCATCTACGAAAAGACCAGCGGCTTCATCGATCTGCCGCGCTTCGAATACCGCCAGGACCATCTCGTGCTGGTCTACAGCCTGCGCCATTTCGACTTGCCGAAAGAGGGCCTCGGGCTGGAGCAAATGATCGAGCTGCCCATGATCAGTCTGGGTCGAGGCTCGGCCATTCTGGCATCGCTGCAGCGTGCACACCAAAGCCGGGGAAGGGTGTTCCGCAACGATTTCACGGTGAGCGGATTCGACACCATGCTCGCGCTGGTGCGCCAAGGCATCGGCGTCGGGCTCATGCCACCGGCCATCTTCCAGAGCTTTCATCCCGAGCCCGATCTCGCCCATATCGCGCTGGCGGGCGACTGGCATCAGCGCAGCTACATGCTCTCCGTCGTGGATGGACAGGCACAGGCGCAGACCTTGCACAACGTGGTGGGGGAACTGCTCGGCAGCGCTTGAGGACGCGCGCGTTGGGGTTCCACAGATTTCGCCATTTACGAAATCTGGCTTGACTGATTCATTCTTGCTGGCAAATGGCGGTTCGGTGACATTCGTTCATCCCCTCGAGGGAATGCCATAACGAATCGGAGACCACACCACCATGCAACGCCGCCATTTCCTTTCCGCCAGTGCCGCCGCACTGGCCGCGCCCTGGGCCCATGCTTCGGCGCCCGCCGAGCTGCCCAAAGGCACCATCAAGATCTATGTCGGCTGGGCGCCGGGCGGCGGCACCGACGTGTTTGCGCGCATCGTGGGGCAAAAGCTTTCGGACATGTGGGGCCGCCCCGTGGTGGTGGAAAACAAACCCGGTGCCACCGGCGCGCTGTGCGCCGATTTCTTCGCCAAGACGAAGTTCACGGACGGGCTGAACCTGCTGATGGCGCACGTCAACACGCACGCCATTTCGCCGCAGATCTTCAAAAGCATCACGTATGACCCGCTCAAGGACTACGCACCGATCGCGCTGATTGGTGCCACGCCGCACATCCTCGTCACCGGCAGCAAGGACAAATACGCTTCCATCCAGGACGTGGTCGAGCTGTGCAAGAAGCAACCCGGCCAGGTCAGTTTTGGTTCCTCCGGAACGGGCTCGGTGCAGCATCTCGCGGCAGAAATGTTCAGCATGGCCGCGGGGGTGAAGACGATCCACGTGCCCTACAAGGGCTCCGGCCCGATGGCGACCGACCTGATCGGCGGGCAGATCGATTTCAGCTTTGACACCATGACCGCCTCTGCGCCGCAAGTGAAAGCCGGAAAGATGCAGGGCATCGTGCAGACGCGAGTGACGCGCGCCAAGGGCTTTCCGTCCCTGCCCACGATGGACGAGCAGGGTTTCAAAGGCTTCGACGCATCGAGCTGGTACGGCGTGGTCGGCCCTAAGGACATGTCGAAGGAATTGGCACAACGCATCAACGCGGACATCAACAAGGTGCTCACCATGCCGGACGTAGTGACGCGCTTCGACGGCTACGGTGTGGAGGGCGGTGGCGGTTCGGTCGACAAGTTCGCTGCCTTCATGGTGAGCGAATACAAGAAATGGGGCGACGTGGTGCGCGCCGCCAACATCACCGAAGCCAGCTGATTCACCGGAACGCAGGAGACCTCCGCATGGACCCCAAAAGCCAACCCCATTTGCCGCTCGCGGGCATCCGCGTGCTCGACGTCAGCCAGGTGATGGCCGGCCCGTTCGCCTGCATGTTGCTGGCCGATCTGGGCGCCGACGTGATCAAGGTGGAACCGCCCGAGGGCGACCAGACGCGCGGTGCCATGGGCTTCAAGATGAAAGGGCCCGACAGCATGGGCTTTCTCAACATGAACCGCAACAAGCGCTCGATCACACTCGATCTGAAAAGTGACGAGGGGCGTGAGACGTTTTATGAGCTCGCCAAGACCGCTGATGTGATCGTGGAGAACTACCGCCCCGGCGTGGTGCAGCGCCTGCAGATTGACTACGACACGATCCGTGCCATCCATCCGAAAATCGTCTATGTGAGCATTTCCGGTTTCGGGCAAAGCGGTCCCTGGGCCAAGCGGCCGGGCTTCGACCTGATGGCGCAGGCCATGTCGGGCGTGATGAGCGTGACCGGCTACGCTGGCGAAAAGCCGGTGAAGGCGGGTGTGCCCGTCGCAGATATCGGATGCGCGCTGTTTGCCACTTACGGTTTGCTCTCAGCCTACATCGGAGCACAGCGCACGGGGCAGGGGCAGCACATCGATGCGTCGTTGTTTGACTCGGTGATGGCGTTTTCCGTCTGGGACATGTCGGAATACTGGGGCACGGGAGTGCCGCCCACGCCGCTGGGCACGAGCAACAAGATGAGCGCGCCGTATCAGGCCGTGAAAGCGCGCGATGACTACTTCGTCATGGGCGCAACCAACCAGAAGCTGTGGGCCAAGCTGTGTGAACTCATCGAACGCCCCGATCTGCGCGAGCATGCCGATTTTGCGACCGTGCCCCTGCGCCTGAAGCACCGCGAGCGCCTGATCGACACGCTGGAGCAGGAATTTGCCAAGCGCGACAGCGCCGAGTGGGTGGACGCAATGCTGGCAGCCGGCATTCCCGCGGGCCCGATCCTGAGCTACCCCGAAGCGTTCGAGGGCGAGCACGGCACACACCGCCGCATGTGCATGGAGATCGATCATCCGATCGAAGGCACGGTCAAGAACATCGGCTTCCCGGTGAAGATGCTTGGCACGCCCCAGCAGGTGCGCCGCCATCCGCCATTGCTGGGCGAACACAACGAAGAAATCCTGGCCGAACTGCGCGAGCGCGCCGAGGACACGGCAGCATGAGCAGTACGACGTCCACGGCAGACACCGTCACGCTCACGCTGCATGACTCGGGCCGCGCGGAAATCACCGTCGATCGTCCCGAGCGGCACAACGCCATGACGGCGGAAATGTACGAGGCCTTGCTCGCGCACATCGAGCGCGTGGCATCTACGCCGTCGGTGCGTTGCGTGAGTCTGCGCGGCGCGGGCGGCAAGTCCTTCATCTCGGGCACGGACATCACGCACTTCAAGGATTTCACGCAAGGCCGTCAGGGCCTTGACTACGAAGCCTTTGTGGAGCGCGTGATCGACGCGGTGGAGCGCATCCGCGTACCGACGATCGCGGTCATCGATGGCTGGGCCGTTGGCGGCGGCTTGGCTCTGGCCGCCGCGTGCGACTTCCGCATCTGCACGCCCGCATCGCGCTTTGGAGCTCCGATTGCGAAGACGCTCTCCAACACGCTGTCCGCACGCAACATGGTGCGGCTGGTGGCCGCGCTGGGAGTGCCGCGCGTGAAGCGCATGCTGATGCTGGCCGATTACCTGAGCGCCGAAGACATGCTGCACAACGGGTTTGTGTATGCGGTGGTGGAGCAGGGCGCCTTGACACAGAGCGCCAGCGCGCTGGCCGAGCGGTTGATGGCGCTGTCGGGAACAACGCAGGCGGCAGTGAAAGAAAGCCTGCGGCGCAGCGTGGTAGAGCAGCGTCTGGAAGATGACGATCTGGTGGAGTCGGTCTACGGCAGTGCGGCATTTCGCAGCGGAGTGGCCGCGTTCATCAAGCCCTGAGCACGCTTGCCGCATCCCGGCTATCCTGACGCGCTGGTGGATGACAACAACACATTCGGGAGACGCGAGCGATGGAAACCTTGCTGGTATACGTGGCGCTGGGCATAGGCGCGGGATTGCTGGCAGGCATGCTGGGCGTGGGTGGCGGGCAGGTGGTGGTGCCGGGCTTGCTCTACCTGTTTCATCTCCATCACTTTCCCGATGCGCATCTGGTGCATCTGGCGCTGGGAACCAGCCTGGCGACGATTGCCGTGACCTCGCTGGCCTCGGCATGGTCGCACTACCGGCTCGGCTCGCTCAGCATGAGCGCCACGAAAAGCATGGCGCCGGGCATCGTCGTGGGCGCGCTGCTCGGCGGGCTCATGTCCGGCCTGTTTCCCAGCCACGTACTGAAAACTGGCTTTGGCGTCTTCCTGATTCTGCTGGCGCTGCAAATGGCCTTCTCGCTCAAGCCGTCCCCCGGGCGCGATCTGCCGGGACCGTTGGGTGCCTCGTTCGCATCGGGCGTCATCGGTTGGGTGTCGGCCATTGTGGGCGTGGGCGGCGGCAGCATGGTCGTGCCGTACCTCACGTGGTGCAACATTCCCATGAAAACGGCAGTCGGCACGGCCTCGGCGTGCGGCTTCTTTCTGGCCTTGGCGGGCATGGGCGGCTACATCGTGGCCGGGTGGGGCGCGCCGGATCTGCCGCCCTACAGCGTGGGCTATGTCTATCTGCCCGCATGGCTGGCCGTGTCGGCGCTGTCCATCCTGTTCACCCGCGTTGGCGCAGGCTTGGCGCACCGGCTGCCGGTGAGCACGCTCAAGCGCATCTTTTCGATCTGCCTGCTGGTGGCGGGCGTGCGCATCCTGATGTGATGGGCTCGTGAAGCGGCTCATGCATAGGGCCGCACTTGGGCGCGGCGCGTGACCATCGAGACGCTCATGTGACAAAACTGCGCACAACGGGCCGCGTTGCGCTGCACAATCAAGGTTTCGCATTCGGGAATGATCTGCCTCGCCACACGGCGTGCGGGGCGACACCCTCGAACCCACATCGACAGCACAAGGAGTACTTTTCAATGGCGAGCGAACAACGTCCTTTTCGCGTTCTGGGCATTCAGCAAGTGGCGATTGGCGGCACGGACAAATCCCGCATGAAGAAACTGTGGGTGGACATGCTGGGTCTGGAGCAGACCGGCACCTTCCAGAGCGAGCGCGAGAACGTGGACGAAGACATCCTCGCCATGGGCAAGGGCGCGATGAAGGTGGAGGTGGACATCATGCAACCGATGGACATCGACAAAAAGCCCGCCGTGCACGCCACGCCGCTGAACCACATCGGCCTGTGGATCGATGATCTGCCCAAGGCGGTCGAATGGCTCACCGCCAACGGCGTGCGTTTTGCGCCCGGCGGCATTCGTCCCGGCGCTGCTGGCTATGACATCTGTTTCCTGCACCCCAAGAGCAACGACGAATTCCCCATCGCTGGTGAGGGCGTGCTGATCGAGTTGGTGCAAGCCCCCGCTGACGTGATTGCCGCGTTGGGTTGAAGGCGGCATCGGCATGACTTCAGAAAACCCCATCGACCGCATCAACGCGGCCAGCCAGGGATCGCTGCCCGGTTTGCTCGGCATCCGCGCAGTGAAACTCGAAAACGGCGCGCTGCACACCGAAATGCCGGTGCGCCCGGACCTGATGGCGCCCAACGGCTACCTGCACGCCGGCAGTCTGGTGACGCTGGCCGACACCACCTGTGGCTATGGCTGCCGCAGCATGCTGCCAGAAGGCGCAAATGGCTTCACGACGATCGAGTTGAAGTCCAACCACCTCTCCACCGCGCGCGACGGCACGGTCGATTGCGTGGCCACGGTCGTCCACAAAGGGCGCGCAACGCAAGTGTGGGACGCCGTGGTGACCCATCGCGAAACGGGCAAGACGCTCGTCGTGTTCCGCTGCACGCAAATGGTTTTGTACCCGAAGGCAAACTAATGAGCCCAACGACGTCGCCCCAGCACGGTTGGGCGGCGTAAACACATGCGATTCCATGCCCCGCAAGCCGGGGCATTTTTTCGTCTGTATGAATCTGCGCTTAACTTTGTCCACCACGGCGACCCAAGCGCCGCACGATGCAGGAAGAACAGCGACGATTCGCCGCAATTGGAGACACGCATTATATCGTCGCCCAACATGCACCATACATGCGGCTATCTGCTGCTAATTCGACGTGAAATTCAATGATGTTTGATGCAGGAAATCCATACCCGCTAAATACACCCTAAGGTATTCCCTTGGCGGACTTTCGCTCTCAGAATGCCGCTCAATGGCTTGCATCCCGACATTTGCAGGTCCGCGACGAAAAGGAGAAAGCGCACCATGAACCCCAGCACCCCCGAATCCCAACCGATGCAGTTTTGTGCGCCGGTCAAAAAGCAAGCAGCGCAAGCGCAAGGCCCCGAATGGAGCGTGGACGCCATTCAGGCATTGCTTGACATGCCCTTCATGGACCTGATCTGGCGCGCGCAGTCCGTGCACCGGGCGCACTGGCCTGAGCAGGACGTAGAGCTGGCAACGCTGCTGTCGGTGAAAACGGGCGGATGTCCGGAAAATTGCGGTTACTGCCCGCAGTCTTCCGAGTTCGATACCGGCGTGAAAGCACAGAAGCTGATGAGCGTTGATGAAGTGACCGCAGCCGCTCAAGCCGCCAAGAACGCGGGGGCCACCCGTTTCTGCATGGGCGCTGCGTGGCGCGCACCCAAAGATCGTGACATTGAAAAAGTCAGCGAGCTGATCGAGGCGGTGAAAGGTATGGGCATGCAAACCTGCGCAACGCTGGGCATGCTGGCGCCCCATCAGGCGCAAGCGCTGCGCGACGCTGGGCTGGACTATTACAACCACAATCTGGACACGGCGCCCGAGTACTACACCGACGTGGTGAGCACGCGCCAATATCAGGATCGGCTCGATACGCTCCAGGCCGTGCGGCAGGCCGGAATCAGTGTGTGCTGCGGCGGCATCATCGGCATGGGGGAAGCGCCAGTGCATCGCGCCGGGCTGATTGCGCAATTGGCCAATCTACAGCCGTATCCAGAATCCGTGCCGATCAACAGTCTGGTGCGTGTGCCCGGAACGCCGCTGGCCGACAGCGACCCGGTCGATCCGCTCGAGTTCGTGCGCGTGATCGCCGTAGCTCGCATCACCATGCCCAAGGCGCGCGTGCGTCTATCGGCCGGTCGCCAGCAGATGGGGGAGGCCGTTCAAGCGCTGTGCTTTCTGGCCGGCGCAAACTCCATTTTCTATGGCGATAAGCTGCTCGTCACCGGCAACCCGGAGGCATCGGACGATGCGCGGTTGATCCAGAAACTGGGGCTGCGCACTTCCCGCGTCAACGTCTCCGAAGCGCATACGCACGGCTGATGCACCTCTGGGGCGGCGTGAGAAATGTGCTGTGATGTGATCGGCGAAGGCATTCACTCCTCATCCAGCAGCCGCGCCGCCTTGCTCAAGCCCGAGGGCCGGTAGTAACCCAGCACGCTTGCCACGCTGCGATGGCCGGTCATCGCCATTGTGTCCGCCATGGGAACGTTCTGCGTGGCGGCCTCGGTGACAAAGCCCGAGCGCAAAGAGTGCGCGGAATAGTTGTCGGGCAGCCCCGCCAGGCGGGCACGCAACTTCACGATGTCCCGCACCGCTGAAGGAGACAAGGCGGCGCCCGGTTGCCCGTTCTTGCGCACTTGCCGAAAAATCGAGCCTTCGCGAATGTCCGCCGCGGCCAACCAGGCGGCCAGCGCGGATGCGGCCTGTCCTTCGATCGGCTTGTGATTCTCCGCCCGGTCCTGTGCGGACTGATTGGTCTTGGAGTGCGTCAGCACATACACGAAGCTGTCAGGGCCTGTGCGACGCAAATGCTTCATCAGCGCGCCGGTCACCTCTGACCGCCGCCGACCACCCGTCGCGAATGCAAACAGCAGCAAAGCGCGGTCACGCAATCCACGCAGAGAGCCATCGCATGTGGCCAGCATTTCGAGTAGCGGCTCGCGCGTGAGCGCGTCCTTCTTGCGCGGCGTTTCGCCACGTTTGCCATAAGCACGGCGGGTGCGCGACAGCAACTCTCGCACCTTGGCGTCCTGGCACGGGTTGTCCAATAGGCGCAAGCCGTGCGCCTTGGAGAGAACGGAGATGCGGTGCGTCAACGTGCTCAGCGCCATCGGACCGTATTTGGCCTTGAATCGATGGCGAACCAACAAGTCATCCACCGCCTCGGGTAACTCGTGCTGCAGGCCCGCCGACGTCGTCCGTTCCGCGTGGTCCACGATGAATTGCAGCACTACGCTGGCGGGCAAGGGCAGGGCAATGGCTTGCCCGTACCGCAATTGATACCACGCAGCCCAATAACGCAGTGCGCTCCGGTAACTCGCCTGCGTATTGGCGGACTCGCCTTCGCGCAACAACTCATCCACGGCTTTGGACGCCATTTCGGTCAATTGGGCCGGATCCAGGGCTGGCAACGCCTTGCCAAGGACAGATAGGTGTTTCATTGGTTTAAATATGAATAGATATTACATAGCATGTAATGTATACTACATATTATGATAATTTCTAACGATAATATTCATTTATCGTAGGTAATTCTATCCACGGAGTCGGTCATGCAGTTGAAAAGTGTCAGAGGCCCTCGCGGCGTTCAAATGGAAGATGTTTTTGCAGCCGCGGATGCCGTATTGCAGCAGGGAGAGCGGCCCACCATTGAGCGCATCCGCCTCCATCTGGGACGTGGATCGCCCAATACGGTCGGCCCCATGCTCGACACCTGGTACGGATCGCTAGCCAAACGGCTCCACGCGCCGGGCGAGAGCCTAGCCACCGATACCATGACACTGGATGACCCAGGCGAATGGGGCGGAGCGCTGCCCGCGTCCGTTTTGCGCGCTGCCAAAACCATGTGGGGCAGGGCCGTTCAATCGGCTAGAGAGGTCGCGGAGTCTGGAGTGGCCGCCGAAAAGCAAGCCCTCCAAACCAAAGCCGAAGCGTTGGCAGCACAGCAAATCCAGCTGGACGAAGAACGGCGGCGATTCACCGATCGCGCAGCCGCATTGGAGGCCGCCATCGAGGCCAAAGACCAACAAATTCTGCAATCCGGTCGTCAGTTGGAGGAGTTGAGGCACCTGCTGAGCGCCAGAGAATCCGAAGCGGAGTTGCTACGAACCGATCTGTCCAAGCAACGCATCGCCATGGATGCCATGCGCCAATTTACCCAAGCCAAGGACGAAGAACACCGCAAGGAACGAGAGCGCCTCGAGCAACGCGCCTTGACCCAGGAGCGACGGCTCCTGACCGACATCGACCGCGCCCGCCAGTCGGCCAAACACGCTGAAGCGCAACTAGCTGCCGCGCAAAAGCAATCCGCCGCCCAACAGGAAGATGCCAACGCCCGCATCCAGACGCTGCAAGCCCAAATAGCCACACAAGAGGAATCCCACGCGGCCATGTCCAAAGACTTGCAGCAAGCACGCGCGCAATTGGATCGGCACAAAGCGCGCGAAGAAGCGCGTGCTGCGAGCCCGATCGACCCACTCAGATCCACGCGCCTACGCGCCAAGCCGCCGGCACCTGTCAAACGCAAGCGCCTCAAGAGAATTTGACGATGTACAAACGGCCGCCATGCGTGGCACATTCGTGGCTCTTGCGTGGGTAAGGGGGAAGGCATGACCGTCGGGAGATTGGACTACGAGGAAGGCGATTGATGGCTGTATACGTGATTAAACATAATATACATCGTATCTAGTTAAACAACGTCTGCGGATCCGTCGTCACGATCCGGAAACCCGCGCCCAGCTTGCCCAGACCTTCCGTGCCATGTACCGCAACCTGGGCATGGACCTGGCTGCGTGCGCGAAGTTTCTTCACGTCACCGAGCGCACTTTACATAACTGGGAGTCCGGCAAGCATGACATCCCATTTGCTGCCTACAAGCTCCTGCGCCTGATGAACCGCATGGAGCTTCCAGGTCGCTCATGGGCTGGCTGGTGCTTTTTGGGCGGCAAGCTCGTATCGCCTGAGGGGCGTGTTTTCATCGGGACAGACAGCTCTTGGTGGTCGCTGCTGATCCGTCGAGCTCGCATGAATGATCGAGCGGCGAACATTGCGTGCGCGGACGTTGGGTTGCGCGCCCAGCGCGGCACTGCGGCCGCGCATGCGGAACTCGCCTCGGTAGACGTTATTGAGAAGCCACGCTATAGTGCTGATGCGCCTGCCTCTGCGGTCTTGTATTCGGCGCAACAAACTCCTCAAAAATTCTCCGCCATCTCCGCGTACCAGCTTGGTCAGGCGGGCGTGGTAGCACCGCCTGACAGTCTCATGGATGAGACTGCGCAACGCTATTCAGTTGCGTGCAAAGCCCCAGCCTGCAAGGGTTTACAGCCGATCGGGGGGAGATGAGCAATGACTAAAACTGTTGCACCCCTTGTATCGCATCCTGTTAGCCACTTGGCCAGACAACTTGGTGTGTCTCGACAGCGGGCATCAAAACTACTGAATGACGGACGAATCATCGGCGCAAGAAAAGCCACTGACGGGCGCTGGATGGTGCCTGTATTGCCCGATATCGAGCCGGGACAGCGAGGGCCTAAGCCCGGTCCAAATACGTGGCGCTTCTATGAGTGGCTACCGAGGCGCAAGGCGTCAAACAAGGGGAAGGCATGAGCACCTATACCCTCGCCCTCTTCTCGCTTCCTGTGGCAGTTCTACTGGCCCTTTGGGGCGCATCGTCAAGCACTCCCTACAACGGGGAAATTAGTCGAGCTGCGCAGGGGGTGTCGTCCCTGCACAGCTCTAACCAGAATCAAGTGAAAGAAGCACTCAATCATGGCTATCCAAAATTCTAGCCTTTCTACTCTGGCAACTTCCGGGCGTGAACTTTACGGACTGGTCGCAGAAGCGCATGCGCTGCGCTCTTTGTACGAGTCTATGGACGTGGCTTCTCCCAACCAAGTCTCGACATACGGAGTTGTCGCCAACAGCCTAATTGAGCGCGTGGCCTCGCAACTTGATGAGTACCTCGATCAAGTGATGCGCGTTGCAAAGACGCTTGAGTCAGAGGAGGCTGAATGAACTCGTTCATCGAAAAACAGCTTCGATATGGGGGGATGGGGGGTGTGCCCCCCATGGTGACCTCGGCGTCTAATACACAGCGGAAATATTCGCGCGGCGCGTTGGTTATATACGACGAATCGTATTCGCGCCCTGACAAACGGATACTGGATTATGTGAATAACATTAATGGACAGTCAGAATCTATTTTTTTAACAACGAATGAAGATTATTATCCAAGGGGAAATGGATAATGACTTATACATCGTATCTAGTTAAACAACGTCTGCGGATCCGTCGTCACGACCCGGAAACCCGCGCCCAGCTTGCCCAGACCTTCCGTGCCATGTACCGCAACCTCGGCATGGATTTGCCCGCACTGCCTTCAGGCTGCGGGCTTCTTGGGGGAAAACTTCGTCCACGGTTCCGGAAACGGCTGCCATATATCAAACTCCTGCAAAAACTTCCATGGCGGATCGACGTAATCCAGATCACGAGACACGGGAAGCCAGTCTTTGGGAATCCATGGCGTTTCGACCTCAACCTCATATCCGTTACGCCAAGCAAGCTTTGCAAAAAGCGTCGCATATGAATCGATAAAGTTCTCTGTAATCCCAGACTGCCGCCGAACCCGTATCCTTCGATTTTTCTTTGTACATTTCTCTTCAAGGATGCTTTCCATCTTCTCTTTTTCGCCACGAGCCAATGCCAAATAGAATCGATGATCGATCAAGTAAGGTCGATCTTTTGTTATTTTTGACTCCATCCCCAATATAGTCTCGCATCGTTTGGCAAGTTCCTCCCAGCGTGAATTCAACGCAAGCCATATCTGGTATCGATAGAACATGGCATCCGTTGGAACATCAACCAATCTAGACTTACCTCGATACTGCACTTCTTGATAAGGAGCTTCATTTTGACGCCACCAATCAATAAATTCCTCATGATCGCTTAAGATTGACCATAGCAAATCCTCAGTAAGATAGTGCTCTGTCGGAAACATATGTTGGCGAAGAATCTTGACCTTAGAGGTGACGCCACTCCAACACTTCAATCCTTTCAGGCAATTACCAGAGAAATATTCATGCAACGCCTTGTACTCCAAGTGATCTTGCAGTGTTAGCAAGCACCCCCCCCTAGAGCCCTCTGCTGCATTCAACAAATCAACTTGCCGATAATCTTCCCGCATCAAATACTCGTGCCGAATCAGGCCTTTATTAACGCTATCTTTGTATTCATCAAAATCGCTCATTGCCCAACCACCGGTGTTTGAATTTTCATAATTTTAAGTTTCCCATCATTTTTATCAACAAAAGTCACTGCCTTTACCAACGAACCTTCATCCAATTCTTGTCTAACAGCCAATCCCGCGGGCGAATTACCTAATCTTTGAGCGGTGATGCGTAGCGATGCATCTGAGAGTTGCAGAGCGCCTCCAGCAGCTTCTGGATTGAGACTGGTTGTCCCATTCTTGGCGAGTTGTTTGCTATCTATAACGAGCGTCATAGTTTTCCCCGTATCGGGATCAATATGTTGTGCCACGTGATCAAGGCCATTCTCCCCATGATACTTCGTACCCTCCAACAGTGTCATGGTTGAATCATTTTCCAAAACGTTATTGACAATTTTCTCTGTTTTGTCGCCCTTGAAATCACCATTCACCCAGATATTGAGCATCATTTTGATATTGCAAGAACAAAGACAACAAATACCTCTCGCCCATTCAAACCGTTTATAAAACTACGGGCTTCTATAATACTTTCCTGCGAACTTCCTCCATCATAAAACCAGTTTTCATACGTTGACTCAAGCAACCCATTATCATCTTCCTTATACACATCGCCGCCAAGAATAAGCCATTTTAGTTCGCCAAATATCTCCAACGCTTCAGCAGCATAAACTAAGGGAATCGCCGCCTCAGTTAATCCAGCGTCAATTAAACTACGGCCATATCGCGCGTATTAATCCAGTCGAACTGCTCCAGCGTCTTGACGGCGGGCATCCTCGCCCAGGTGGGTCACTTTTACTTCGGCGCTGTAGGTCAGTATTGCATCGGCGATAACAGGAAAGCGCACGCAAGAAAACAGCCCCGCGCAAGATAGACCTGTACGAGGTGTTCTGCGCCGTGCTGTACCTGCTGCGTACAGGCTGCCAATGGAGAGCGCTGCCCGGTGACTACCCAAAATGGCGCACCGTGCATTCGTACTGGACCATCTGGAGCGAGCCGCGCGAGGATGGGAGCCTGCTGGAGCAGGCTTTAAAAAAAATCAGGTTGGCGCGGCCCGCGAGAAACTGGGGCGCAACGCCTGCAGCGCGTTTTGATCGTGGACGCGCAGAGCGTGAAGAATATGGACCCGGCGGCATTGAAGGGCTATGACGCGGGCAAGAAAGTCTCGGGGATCAAGCGTCACATTGCGGTGGATACGCAGGGGTTGCCCCATGCGGTGGCGGTGACCACGGCCGAGGTGACGGACCGCAAAGGGGCCCTGGAGGCGCTCAAGCGCTGCAAACCCACCTTGGGTCGGGTGCAAAGCTTGCTGTGCGATAGCGGCTATGTTGGTCAGCCGTTTGCACAAGGTGTCAGGGACATCCTGGGCGAGCACGTAACGGTACAGATTGCCAAGTGCAGCGAGTTGCACACCTTCAAGGTCATGTCCAAGCGCTGGGTAGTGGAGCGCAGCTTTGCGTAGCTGAAGAAGAACCGCAGGCTATGGAAGAACTGCGAGCGCTGGCTCAACACCAGCTTGCAGTTTGTGCACCTGGCCTTCTTGGGTCTCTTGCTCAGAAGACTTTGAACACGTTCTAGGACAAAGATTTCATCAACATAAAAGTACCAAATCCCAATGAAAAATACCCAAAAACTACTCCATCAAGTGTGAGTCGCCTTAGCAACCTCCACCTGTCTTGAAGAAGAATAATGAAATACACTTCAATAACAAAGATTATTGCGGTAACTAGAGTAATCCATAGAAATTCATTTGGGAAAGTGATACCAAATTTATTAAGAAAGTACCCAACCAGGCCGCCCAAAGAAAATACCAAGAGTATCATATCTCGGCGATTATTAATCTGATTTCTTGCATTAGAAACCCAATCGCCAAAGTAAATGCTACTCCAAGAATTGCTCCAGCTATCACGCCTGCCGGACCCAAGAACAAGCCACCTAACAGCGCTGCTCCCTGCATGGCCTCTACGGCTATCGCTGCGGTTTTCGCCTTGTATCCCATCCCGATCCAAACAAGCTGCTTAACGATCGATTCGTGCAGATGGCATGGACGTCTCCACCTGCCCGTCGTTGATGACGTAGGCCCATGACCCAATACTGCGCGGGGCCTCGCGGCAACGGCATCAACGTGCCAAAGTGGAAGTTCATCGCAACCACCTGAGAGCCGGAGGCCTCGCCATGCAATCTATCGCAACGCTGCCAGTTATTGGAATGGCTATTGCCAAAAACGTGTTCCAGCTCCACGTCGTGGACCCAGAAACAGGTCAGGTCGAAAGCAACAAACTCAGGCGTGATCGGGTGCCTACATTGTTTGCCAATTGTCAGCGGTCGCTCGTCGCGCCGGTGGCCTGTGGCGGTGCCCCCACTGGGCCAGAACGCTCCAGGCATTGGGGTATGAGGTAAAACTGCTGCCAGCAAAACATGTCCGTCCCATTTGTCCTGCGCGATAAGACTGATGCCCGTGATGCCCAGGCTATCTGGGTGGCAGCCCAAAAATGGCACATCAAGGCCGTGCCGGTCAATAAAGAGCAGCAGCAAGCTTGTCTGACCCTGCACCGGATGCGCGCCAACTCATGAACGTGCGCATCGTGCAAACCAACGCATACACTGAAACTGGATGCGCCGTAGCAAATCGGGGGAATGCATAGCTTCATTCCAGAGCCGCTGCTGCTGCCCGATTCCCGGTACGTATTTTGGTCGACCGGGCAGATCGCAGCTAACTTGCACAGTGCGCTTGATTGAACGTCCACTCGAAACGGATATGCCCGGCGCGAGCCATTGCTTCAATCCTTCACTTTCCCGTACTCAGTGAAAACCTGCCAACAAGCCGTGATCGCCCTTGGTCCTCATACATACGGGCTTCGGGCCTACATGGCTCACTTTCCTACCGATGCATCCTGTGGATTCAGCCTCACAAACAGGAGTTATCTCATGTCTACACGCCATACACCCGAGCAACCGGTAGAGAAGCACCAGCCTGATCCACTCGACCCCAAGCAGCAATCGAACGTGAACAAGCCGAATGATCTGGACGATATGCGTAATCCGAAGAGCCCGCATCCTGCCGAACCGACGGAGCAACGTAATCAGATCATCAGACAGCCACGTTGATTCTCCTTGAAGGAGCTAGAAATGATTCAAATGACACAACCAGCGTATCCGGACACTCCAGATAACCCGGGACGCCTGCCGCCGCACCCGCAGAGAGTTCCGGCCCAGCCTCCGCCTGGGCCCGTGGATCCCGAACCGCTTCACCCATATCCAGGTAACCCTGAGCATCCCTACCCCGGAACGCCCTCGCCGGAGCCTGCTGATCCGCAACCTGACGATACGGGTGAAGATCCTCCGCATCCGCCCTTTTCGCCCAACAACGAACCAGATATTCCCGAGGATCCAGAGTCTGAGCGGATTGTTCAGCCTGAAAAGCTGGACCCCTGAACTCCGTTTGGCTCCCGTGAATATCTGAACACACCGGAGATGAAAAATGGAAACCCATCACCTCAACAGGTATCAATCATGTATAGATGCCTGCAATAGCTGCGCGATTGTTTGTAATGAATGCTTGGCTGCGTGTTTGAAAGAAGACGATGCAAGAATGCTACAACGCTGCATCGCCCTGGATCTGGATTGCGCCGTCATGTGCGGCGTCGCTGCCCATGCGATGGGGCGCGAGAGTGAATTGGCGGCGCAATTTTGCCGCCTCTGTAGCGAGGTTTGCTTGGCATGCGCCAATGAATGCAGTCGACACAAGCACGCTCATTGCATTCGGTGCGCCGACGAATGCAAACGATGCGCCAAGGCCTGTCTGGAAATGGCCGATTGAGCGCAGGGAGATTTGTCATGCCCAAGGTGCCCAATCCTGCGCATACTCACACCCCCGAAGTTTTGGTCAACACGGATGAAGCTGCGCGAAAGGACGATCCCGGCTCCACTGCCAAACTGCCGCATGAACGGGATCAGTCCATTGACATGACAGGCGGCGCCAAGTCACCTGAAATCACACAAGCGTTCAAAGATCTCGAACGTGGTTTGCGCGACACTGATGCCCGCGCCCCCGATGGCCGACCAGAGCAACTGCCTACTGAAAAGCGCAATGAGCTTGACGCGGAAGATTGAACATGACCGTAAAGCCCAGGGATCCAGCAGACGAGGAATTCAACCCTCGCCTGCAGTCCCAGTGATGGGCAGAACAATTCCAGTGATGTAACTGGAACACGATTGCGCCGCAAGAAACACATATGCGGGGGAAATTTCCTCTGGTTGTGCTGGGCGCTTCATGTCCGTGTCCGCGCCAAAGCGGGCAACATCATTTGGTTGCTTGTCGGCAGGGTTCAATGGGGTCCAAACGGGACCGGGAGCCACAGCATTCACTCGAATGCCTCGCCAGATAAGATTGCTGGCCAATGCCTTGGTAAACGCGTGAATCGCACCTTTGGTGGCCGAGTAGTCCAGCAAATGTTTGCTCCCGCGTATGCCAGTGACTGAACCGGTGTTGATGATGCAGTCGCCCTCCTGCATGTAGGCAAGCGCAGCTTTGACCATATGGAAATAGCCGAAAATATTGGTACGGAATGTTTCCTCCAGGCGTTGCTCCGTGATGTCCTCGATGTTCTGTGCATGCTCCTGGAAGGCTGCGTTGTTCACCAGCACATTCACCGAGCCGAATCGCTCCAGTACGTGCGCCATAAGGTTCTCACAAAAAGACGGGTTTTGTACGTTGCCCGCCATCGCAAAACACTGGCTGCCCTCGGCTTCTACCAATCTGCAGGTTTCTTGCGCGTCCCCGTCTCCAGATAGATAAGCGATTGCGACGCGAGCGCCTTCTCGCGCAAACAGTATCGCTACTGCGCGACCGATGCCGGAGTCTCCGCCAGTGATGACGGCGACCTTGCCTTCCAACTTTCCGCTGCCCCTATAGTTTTCGGCCAAGCATCGAGGTTGTAGGTCCATGTCTGACTGATTTCCGGGTTTGCGCAACGTCTGTGAAGGCAACGGTGGCGAAGGCTCCGGATGTTCAGGCCCGGGAGCGCCGTTTACGGCTTTCTGGTTCGTGCGCTCCGGATTTTTTTGAGCATCCTTTCTGGTTTGCCCGGTTTGTATCGCGCGCTGGCGTCGTACTGCGGCATCTGCGCTGCTGTCTGCATCGCGTTCCTTTTTCTTTGTCATACGCGTAAGCCCTTCTTAAACGCCATCTTGGGAGCGCTCAGTTCGAGCGCCTCTAGGAGGCATAGCCGATTGCCTTCATGGCGGGAGACAAGGACACTGCGGAACCAGCGTAATGCGCCCAGGCTGCATTACCAATGGCTAAGCGGTCCTTGATGTTACGTATTGTCCATTGCGCACCGCTTTCGATCGACTCCAGTTCCTTCCATTCGATCGGCACCGAAACGCCCATGTCCGCGCGGGCACGTGCGGACCATGCGCACACCGTCGTCGCGCCTCGTCCGTTACGCAAGTAATCGACGAAAATCTTTCCTTTGCGGTTTTGGGGTCCGCTCTTCAAGACGAAGCGCGCCGGAATCGTTTCGGCCAGGTGCTGCACTACGGCCTTCGAAAATCCTTTGACATCACTCCAATCGTGGCGCCGTTGAATAGGAGTGACCACGTGAAGGCCCTTGCCACCGCTGGTCTTCAAAAAGACATTCAAGCCTAGTTCCTGCAGCAATGTCTTCACCAGCTGCGCTCCTTCCAGCACCTGCGACCATGCAACGCCCTCCCCGGGATCGAGATCCAGGATCAGGCGATCTGGCCGGTCTATGCGATCGCGTTTGGCGTTCCAGGTATGGAACTCAACAACATTCATTTGCGCGGCGTGAACCACACCGATCGGGTCGCTGACCATCACGAGCGGCGCATGCCCGGGATCGAGTTCGGGATCGAGCTGGCGAACACCCTCGATCTCGACGCTCTGCCAATGTTTCTGGAAGAACAGTTCTCCGGAGATCCCCTCGGGCGCACGCATCAAAGCCACAGGTCGTTGGCTGAGGTGCTCCATCATCAGCGGCGCAACTTCCGCGTAGTACTGCGCAAGATCCATTTTCGTCACGCCACTGCGAGCATCGACCACGCGCTCCGGATTGGATATGTGAACGCCGCTCACTGTCGACTCTTTTGCGGGCATAACTGTGCCTTTCATCGCACTGCTGATTGCGCTATTTGTGCTGTTAGCGCCCTGCTCCCAACCCTGCGCTGTTTCACGGCGAATGGATCGCGCAACTTTGTCGTCGCGTAGGCCATGAAACACCGAATGCCGGATGCGGCCGTCGTTGGTCCACCCAGCAAACGATATTTCCGCGATCAACTCGGGGCGTACCCAATGCACTCCTCGGGCGTCGATCTGGCTGGCGTGTTGAAACGGCGAATGGGTGGAGTCCAGTGCAGCCAGCTTTTCCTTGAGGCGCTTGAGCGTGAGATCAGAAAATCCTGTCCCTACGTTTCCCGCATGTAGCAGATCTCCCTGATCGTTGTAATAACCCAGGAGCAACGCCCCCAGGGCTATACGTGAGCCGGCGGGATCGGTATATCCACCGATTACAAACTCTTGTCGCTTCTGGCATTTGAGTTTGATCCAGTCCGCGCTGCGGCGGCCCACATACGGCGCAGCTTTGCGCTTGCCCATGATGCCTTCAAAGCCCATTGAGCATGCGCAGGACAGCATGTCAGAGGGCGGCACATCAAATGATTCGCTCAGGCGCAATATGTCCGACGTCGCGTTGTGGAGCAAAGCGGAGAGTCGCTCACGCCGGTCGGCCCAGGCCCAGGGTCGCAGGTCCGTGCTGCCATCGAAAAGCAAGTCAAAAACGAAGTAGCTCAACGGCAGGTCCGATGACACATCGAACGCGTTCTGCAAGCGCTGGAAGTCCGGCACACCATCTGCGTTCAGGGCCACCACCTCACCATCTAGCCAGAATGCCTGTTCGCTCAGCCCGGCCAGTTCCGTTGCGATGGATGGCATCTTGTGCGTCCAGTCTTTGCCGCTGCGTGTGAACAGGCGTACGTCACTGCCCTGTTTGCGCGCCAGTATCCGATACCCATCAAACTTCAGCTCCCATGCCCAATCGGCAAGGTTGGACGGCGGCGCACTATGAAGCTCCGCCAATTGCGGGGTTAGCATGTCCGCAAACGTGCTGGCGGTCTTGTTCGAGCGCTTCAAAGGAACACGTGGCCGCGCGGGCGGCTCAGAATCATCGGCTGCCAGTGCCGAGACAGTGGACACACTGTCTGGCATGGCCAGCAGCACATCGAAATCGTCTGCGCTGCGCTCCCAGCCATCTGCCTCCTTGATCAACAACCATGCAGGCTGGCGATCTTTTTCGTGGCCATGCATGCGCACCAAGGTCCAGCGCCCTTTCAATTTTTCTCCGTGTAGTTCGAACTTCAACTTGCCATCGCGATAGTCCTTATGCGGATCGCCCAGTGGCACCCAATACCCCGCGTCCCATAAGATTACCTGCCCTGCACCGTATTGCCCAGCGGGAATTTCGCCTTCAAATTGGTTGTATGCCAGCGGGTGGTCTTCGACCTGAACTGCCATGCGTTTTTGGCGAGGATCGAGACTCGGGCCTTTCGGAACTGCCCAGCTCTTCATCACTCCGTCCAGTTCCAACCGGAAGTCGTAGTGCAACTGACGTGCCCAATGTTTCTGGACGACGTACTGCAAATGATCGCGACCACCAGCCTTGACGCGACCCGATGGCTCTGGTGTGATCGAAAAATTCCGCTTGCTTTGATAGGTAGTCAGCGAACCGGTCATCGTTCATGCTCTCGGCTAGTTAGATGTTGGCCAATCGCAAGTGTCCGAAGCACTTACGCCGAACGACGCTTTCTCGCTGCGGTTGGCTTGGTTGCAGAAGCTTTTGGCTCGGAAGTCTTCTTTGTATGGCTCCCGAGACTGCGTTTCAAAAGTGCCGTCAGGTCCACGATGTCGGCGCCCGCCGTAGCAGGCGCTTTTTCTGCGGTCTTAGCCACCTCGCGCACATCCCCTGCTTTGACCTTGGCATCAATGAGTTTGTGAATTTCCTCTGAAAACGAATTCCGGAAATCATCGGCATCCCACTTCTGCGTCTGATCCTGGATAAGTTTCACCGCCATTTCCATTTCGCCGTCAGTGATTCGATTGGCCCGCGCCGTCAGTGGCGGGAGATCCAGTTGCTCAAATGATCTGATCTCGCCTCCCCATCGCAGCAAATTGAGCACCAACGCCCGACCACAAGGCATCAGCACGGCCAAATGTTGTTTGGTCTGAATGACTACCTTCGCTACGCCGACTTTTCCGGTTTGATGCAGCGCTTCGCGCAGCAATGCATATACCTTTGCACCACGCGCTAATGGCGCGGTGAAATAAGGTCGTTCAAGATAAATCAGCGGAATTTCATCGGCATCGACAAAGGCTTCGATTTCAATCGTTTGAGTGATTTTAGGAAACGCTGATGCGATCTCCTCCGGCGTGAGAATCACGTAGCGGCCATCGTCATACTCAACGCCCTTGACGATGTCAGATGCCGCCATCTCCTTGCCAGTAGCTTTGTTGATCCGGCGATATCCAACAGGCTCCATGGAGCGTTTGTCCAGCCAGTCAAAATCAATACCGGTATCGCGCGTGGCGGAATACAGTCCCACCGGGATGTGCACCAATCCAAAGCTGATCGCGCCCTTCCACATCGTGCGCGTAGAGGTAGGCGCCAGTCCTTTATCCTGCTTCATCGCGTTGCCTCGTTTCGGATGGGGCCGCCATACTGTGGTCAGTTTTATGCGTCGCAGCCAAATTCCAGTGCATGCACCAGCAGCCGAACCAGCAATTGTTATTCCTGCACACATGCCTAGGTGCCAGCGCCGACCACCTTATGCGAAAACTTTAGCGCAATACCACCGCCAGCCTTGTAGGCGCAACTCGTCAATCGCATTGATCGAGTCTTGCCGGTCATGTCCCTACAGGCATGTCATCGCTATGACTACCTGACGCCCAGCGCCTTTGCGCTAATCTGAGTCAGGTGTATGTGAAGAGTTGGCTCTGACCGCAATGTAGGACTCAAGAGGGCCGTGCGGCGGTAGCAAGTCACTACCACTTTTGTCATCGATCGGTATTTTTTGCAGAGGGTCGACCTTGGCCCGGAAAGAGAGAATCGTCATGTTTTTTTCCAGTAACAAGCCCACGGACCGGGTGTCCTCGGACATCAAGCAGTTGTTGAGCGATTTGAGTGGCTTGTTATCAAGCAAAGAGCTGGATGCCATCCCCCAATTCCGTGACTTCCGCGAAAAATTAAGTGAAGGCATATCCCACGCTCGGGAAACCATGGTGCAGGCGGCTGAAGACTCCGCCGAGCGCACCCGCGAAATCGCTCGGGCCGGAAATGAGTACGCGCATGAAGAGCCGTGGCGCATTGCGGGAACAGCTTTCGCCCTTGGCGCATTAGTGGGTTTTTGCCTCTCCAGGCGCTAAAGTAGTTGAAGGGCGCGGCGTCGATTTGTACCCAAGCATGTCGACGGCAACTATTAAGTGGCCCCACTTTCCGCATTGCGCCGGACGCGATTGATCCGACGTTTTCAATTTGGATTCATGGGCCGCCATTGCTTCACTTGCTGCTGTGCTGTACACATGCGCGCGTATTTGCCGGGACGATTCATCAGGTCCCTATGCACTCCGGCCTCCACGACTTGGCCTTTATCGATCACCAGAATCTGGTCGGCGCCTGCAATGGTGGAAAGCCTGTGCGCGATGACGATGACGGTCTTATCGCGCACCAGTGCATCGATGGCGCGCTGTACGGCCACTTCGCTTTCGGTATCGAGCGCCGCGGTGGCTCATCCAGCACCACAATCGGGGCATTTTTCAGCAATGCGCGGGCAATGGAGATGCGTTGGCGCTCGCCTCCAGAGAGTCGCCCGCCGATATCGCCCAGGCGGGTGTTCCAGCCTTGCGGAAGGCGCTCAATGAATTCCAGGCACTGCGCGGTGCGTGCGGCCTCGGCCACTTCGGCATCGCTGGTTTCAGGCCGCGCCATGCGGATATTTCCCATAACGGTGTCGTCAAACAGGTAGACATCCTGAAACACGACCGACACCCTGCTGTGCAGGGTTTCCAGCGGTATATGCCGAACGTCCACACCGCCAAAGAGTACCCCCCCCTCTTGCGGGTCGGCCTGCCGCAACAACAAACGTGTCACGGTCGTTTTACCCGACCCGGAAGGTCCGACCAGCGCGGTCAGGCTGCGTGCCGGGATATGCGCATCGATTCCTTTGAGTGCGGGGAATCGCTTTGGCTGTACTGGAATGAAACGCCTTCAAATCGCACAAATCACAGATCTTCGATCGCAAGCGAGTAATAACGCCGCGCGATGCTGAAGCCGCTGCTCGCGAGCACCTCTTTGAGCCGCTGTGCTGCGTCGTCTTTGGCGGTCACGACCAATAGCGCATATTGACCTTGGCGTGCCAACTGCAAAAACTCGCGCGCGGTTGCGCCGTCTGTGCCGGCCGATGGCAGGGGCTCGTCTCCATGCTCAACGGTGGGCGCGATCTGCGCGATGACCTCGGTGGGAGAGGCGAAATAAATATCGTCGCCTGTGAAGCCGTTCGCCAGCAGTTGTTCCACCGCGCTGCGCGCGCGCTGTTCGTCGGCGAACATCACCATGGTGTGGCCGGTTGGGTAGAACGCGCCTCCAATCAAGGCCCGCATATCGGAATCTACGATGAGGGGTTTCATGTGGTGCTCCTGTCTCGTTTGGTATTCCCGGAATGTCCGGGAGCACCCCTCCACTGTAGTGCGAAGACGGTATTGCCGTTGTAGGAACGGCCCCTTAACAGGAGAGGAACATGGCGCCGTGCCATCACCTATGCCTACCGTTTGGCGAGAGTTTCCTCCCATCTGGGGGCGCTGAGGCAACGAGCGCGTGAGACTCCTTCGCTGCCTGGCAGCGCGCGTCAGCCGCCCTCTTACGCCATTTCCGCGCGCAACGTTCTTGCGGCCTGCACCATGTTCTGCAGCGCGGGAATCACCTCGTTCCATTGACGTGTCTTGAGCCCGCAGTCGGGGTTGACCCACAGGCGTTCCGCCGGGATGCGCGTGGCGGCTTTTTTCATCAGCTCGATGATGTCGCGCTCGGTCGGGATGTTGGGCGAATGGATGTCGTATACGCCGGGGCCGATCTCGTTCGGGTAGTTGAAGTCATCGAACGCATCCAGCAGCTCCATGTCCGAGCGCGACGTTTCGATGGTGATGACGTCGGCGTCCATGTCTGCGATGGAGTCGATGATGTCGTTGAACTCCGAATAGCACATGTGGGTGTGGATCTGGGTTTCGTCCCGCACGCCATTGGCGGTGATGCGAAAGCTTTCGATGGCCCAGTCGAGGTAGTCCTTCCATTGAGATTTACGCAGCGGCAGGCCTTCGCGCAGCGCCGCTTCGTCGATCTGGATGATGCGCACGCCGGCTCTTTCGAGGTCCAGCACTTCCTCCCGGATCGCCAGCGCCAGTTGCTTGCACGACACCGAGCGCGGCTGGTCGTCGCGCACGAAGGACCAGTTGAGGATCGTGACCGGGCCGGTGAGCATGCCCTTCATCGGCTTGTCGGTGAGCGATTGCGCGTAGGTGATCCATTCCACGGTCATGGCGCGCGGGCGGCTGATGTCACCAAACAGGATGGGCGGCTTGACGCAACGCGAGCCGTAGGATTGCACCCAGCCGAACTGGCTGAACGCATAGCCTTCCAGTTGCTCGCCGAAGTACTCGACCATGTCGTTGCGCTCTGCCTCGCCGTGCACCAGTACGTCGAGACCCAGGCGCTCTTGTTCGCGCACGCTGCGTTCGATTTCGGCGCGCATGGCCGCCTGGTAGGCGACACGATCCAGCCGCCCTGCCCTGAATTCGCTGCGCGCGCGCCGGATGTCGGCCGTCTGTGGAAACGAGCCAATGGTGGTCGTCGGGTAGGCGGGCAATTGCAGATGGGCGGACTGCTTGCTGGCGCGCTGGTGATAGGTGCTCTCGCGCAATCCGAGATGCTTGCCGATTTGGGCCACGGCCTGTTGCACGGCGGGATGGTTCACGCGCGGCGACTGGCGGCGCGCGCTCAGTGCTGCTTGATTAGCGGCGAGCGCGTCCTGGACGGCTGTGCGCCCATCGCGCAAGGCTGTGCCCAGGATGCGGAGCTCCTGCAACTTTTGCAGCGCAAAGGCGAGCCACGATTTCACCTCGGCATCGAGCTGGTCTTCGTTGTCCAGATCGACAGGCACGTGCAGCAGCGAGCACGACGGCGCGATCCACAAGCGCTCGCCCAGTCGCTGCGCCAGAGGCTCCAGCCAATCGAGCACATCGTTGAGGTCGGTCTTCCAGATGTTGCGACCACTGATCACGCCAATCGACAGCACCTTGTGGCCCGGTAGCATGCCGATCAATTGCAGCACGTCGTCGCGGCTGCCGTTCACGGCATCGACGTGCAGACCGGCGACGGGCAGATTGGCGGCCAGATGCTTGTTGTCGAGCAGTTGGCCGAAATAGGTGGCGAGCAGCAACTTGACCTTGGCGGTCTTCAGTTGGTGGTACGCGGTGTTGAACGCGTGCTGCCAATCGGCGTCCAGTTCAGTCACCAGGATGGGCTCGTCGATTTGCACCCACTCCACTCCCTCACCGGCCAGCGCGTCCAGCAGTTCGCAATATGCGGGCAACAGGCGTTGCAGCAGATCGAGCTTGTTGGTGCCGTCCTTGGCCTTGCCAATAGCCAGATAGGTGACGGGGCCGATGATGACCGGCTTGGTGCGCACGCCTTGCGCTTTGGCTTCGGCCAATTGCGCCAGCAGGCGCGATGTGTCGAGCTTGAATTGCGTTGCGGCGCTGAATTCCGGGACGATGTAGTGGTAATTAATGTCGAACCACTTGGTCATCTCACCTGCTGCAACGCCTCCGCAGCATGCCGCGTGATCGTGCGCATCGCTGGCGGAGCGACCACGAGCGACGCGGAAATAATTGTCCAGCGCGTCGCCATGAAAGTTCTGCACGCGCTCGGGCAGATGGCCCAGCGTGAAGCTCATGTCGAGCACTTGATCGTAGAACGCAAAATCGCCCACGGGCACGAGGTCCAGGCCCTGCTGTTGCGCCCAATGGCGTTGGCGCAGTTCTGCGCCAAGCGTTTGGAGTTGCGCGCGCGACGTGTCGCCCTTCCAGTACGACTCCAGCGCGAACTTCAGTTCTCGCTGTGCGCCAATGCGGGGAAATCCAAGATTGTGAATGGTGGCCATGTGTTCATCCGTGTGAATTCGAGAATGGTGCCGATCGTAGGCAGCATCACTCATGAAGTAAAATGGTCTTTATTCACATATCAATGAATTTCACTCATATAGCGCATCATGCTCGAACGCATCCATCTGTCCATCGTCCAGGAGGTCGAAAAGCAGGGCTCACTAACCGCCGCCGCAGAGGTGCTGTTCGTGACGCAGTCCGCGCTCAGCCACAGCATGAAAAAGCTGGAGCAGCAACTTGGCACTGCCATCTGGTTGCGTGAAGGGCGCCACTTGCGGCTCACCCAGGCGGGGCAATATCTGCTGGCCGTTGCCAACCGCGTATTGCCGCAACTCGATCTGGCCGAGGAGCGCCTGCGCCAATATGCGCAAGGCGAGCGCGGCGCGCTGCGCATCGGAATGGAGTGCCATCCGTGCTACCAGTGGTTGCTCAAAATCGTGTCGCCCTACCTCGCGCAATGGCCCGATGTGGAGGTGGACGTAAAACAGAAATTTCAGTTTGGCGGCATCGGCGCGCTGTTCGGCTATGAGATCGATCTGCTCGTCACGCCCGATCCTCTGGACAAGCCGGGCATCGTCTTCCAGCCGGTGTTCGACTACGAGCAGGTGCTGGCCGTGGCGAGCGACCACCGCCTAGCCAAGCGCAGGCAGATCGAGCCAGCCGATCTGGCGGACGAGGTGCTCATCACCTACCCGGTCGGCATCGACCGGCTGGATGTGTTCAACCAGTTTCTTGCGCCCGCCCGCATCACGCCGCGCCGACACAAAGCCATCGAGAACACCGACATCATGATGCAGATGGTCGCCAGCGGACGCGGCGTGACCGCCCTGCCCCGTTGGCTGGTGAAGGAATATGCGCAGAAGATGGATGTCGTGCCGAAACGGTTGGGCGCGCAAGGCATCCCCAAACAGATCTATCTGGGCGTGCGCGAAGGCGATCTGGAAACGGACTACGTGCGCGCCTTCATTGCGCTGGCGAGCCAATCACGCCAGCGAGCGCAGAGCGGCGCGTAGCCACGACGGCAGCGCCCGCTGGGACGGCGCAACACATGCGCATCATCACGCGCGCAGGTACGCACGTTCCACCGCCACGGGGCGCCCGTGGCCATCCACGGCCACCATTTCGAACACGCCCTTGAGCACCTCTTCCAACGGCACGCCCGGTGCGCGTGCCAAACCCGTGACGCAGACGGTCATGGACGTGCGGCCAACACGGCTCACCCAGCCCCGCAGTAGCAGTTCATGTCCGACAGGTGTCGGCGCGCAAAAGTCCACGCTGGTGACCGAGGCCATCACCACCTCGCGCTGGGCCAGACTGCGGGCCGACAGAAATGCGACCTTGGCCAGCATTTGCAGCCCCTGTCCGGCAAAGAGCGTGCCGTGGTGGTTGGCATGGACCGGGAGCACCAGCTCCGTGGTTTCGATGGTTCCTGTCGGTGTCGTCATGGATTTGCAATTTATGCAAAAGCGCGGTCGACAGACAGCCCTGAAAAAGCGAGACATTGCAAATCGCGTCGCGCCTGCTTGCCAAGTTTGCGAAGTTCGGCCGCGCGCACCCACGCCGCAGTGAACGGTGCTGCGCACTCCATCCGGGCTTTTTTCCAAGCGCCGATTCGTGCGTGTCCGCGCAGGCGCGAGTACGCCCGAGCTCTCGTCGATGTAAAGCCGAAACTGCCCGCGATTTGATCTGGGTTAGACGCCAGACCAATACGCCATCGAAATATAAGAAGAGACTTGAAACACTACCTGTAGTGTCTACGATGCACATCGACCACTACATCTAGCGTCTAAAGGAATCTCATGAGTCAAGCATCTACTTGTCCTGGATACATCATCAAACGGCACGGCACCGTGGTGGAGTTCGATCCCGAAAAGATTGCAACCGCCATTGCCCGCGCGGGTCAGGCCAGTGGGGAGTTTGACGCAGAGCGCGCCCGCGCCCTCACCGCCGACGGCGTGTTGCCTCGCCTGGCAGTTCACGGAACGGACACGCCCACCGTGGAGCAGATTCAGGACGCAGTCGAATCCACGCTGTTCGATGCGGGACTGCTGAACACGCTGCGCGCCTACATCGTCTATCGCGAGCAGCACCGCAAGTTGCGCGCTGACCGCTCCAGTCTGGTGGACGTGGAAACCTCCATGAACGAGTACCTGCAGCAGACCGACTGGCGCGTCAACGCCAACGCCAATCAGGGCTATTCGCTGGGCGGTCTCATCCTGAACGTGTCCGGCAAGGTCGTCGCCAACTATTGGCTCAACCATGTGTATCCGCCCGAAGTGGGCCGCGCCCACCGCGAGGCCGATCTCCACGTGCACGATCTGGACATGCTTGCCGGCTACTGCGCGGGCTGGTCGTTGCGCACCTTGCTGCATGAAGGGTTGAATGGCGTGCCGGGCAAGGTGGAGTCGGGGCCGCCAAAGCATCTGTCCAGCGCCGTCGGTCAGATCGTCAACTTCCTCGGCACCATGCAGAACGAATGGGCGGGCGCGCAGGCGTTCAGCTCGTTCGACACCTATCTGGCGCCCTTCGTGCGCAAGGATCGGCTGCACTATGACGACGTGCGCCAGTGTCTGCAGGAGCTCATCTACAACCTCAACGTGCCATCGCGCTGGGGCACGCAGACGCCCTTTACCAACCTCACTTTCGATTGGATCTGCCCCGAAGATCTGCGCGAGCAAGTGCCGGTGATTGGTGGCGAGGAAATGCCCTTCACCTATGGCGAGTTGCAGGCCGAAATGGACCTGATCAACCGCGCCTATATCGACGTGATGACCGCTGGCGACGCCAAAGGCCGGGTGTTCACCTTCCCCATCCCGACCTACAACATCACCGCCGATTTCGACTGGGAGCACCCCAACACGCTGCCGCTGTTCGAGATGACGGCCCGGTACGGACTGCCCTATTTCCAGAACTTCATCAACTCCGAACTCAAGCCCAACCAGATCCGCTCCATGTGCTGCCGCCTGCAGCTCGATCTGCGCGAATTGCTCAAGCGCGGCAACGGCCTGTTCGGCTCGGCGGAGCAGACCGGCTCGCTGGGCGTCGTGACCATCAACTGCGCCCGGCTGGGCCATGTGCATGCGGGTGACGAAGCCGCGCTCTATGCCCAGCTCGACCAATTGATGGAATTGGGCCGCCAGAGCCTGGAGATCAAACGCAAGGTGATCCAGCGACTCATGGACCAGGGCCTGTTCCCCTACACGCGGCGCTATCTGGGCACCTTGCGCAATCACTTCTCGACCATTGGCGTGAACGGCATCAACGAGATGATCCGCAACTTCACCCGCGACGAGCACGACATCACCACGCCCTGGGGCCACGCATTCGCCACCCGCATGCTCGACCACGTGCGCGAGCGCATGGTGGCGTTCCAGGAGGAAACAGGGCACATGTACAACCTCGAAGCGACGCCTGCCGAGGGCACCACCTACCGCTTTGCCAAGGAAGACCGCAAGCGCTATCCCGCCATCCTGCAGGCCGGAACGGTGCAGAACCCGTACTACACCAACTCGTCGCAATTGCCTGTCGGCTTCACCGAAGACCCGTTCGAGGCATTGGAGCGCCAGGACGAACTGCAACGCAAGTACACCGGCGGCACCGTGCTGCACCTCTACATGAACGAGCGCCTGTCCAGCGCCGCCGCCTGCCGCGATCTGGTGCGGCGCGCGCTCACGCGCTTTCGCCTTCCCTACATCACCGTGACGCCGACATTTTCCATCTGCCCTACGCATGGCTACCTCGCCGGGCACCACGAATTCTGTCCGACCTGTGATGCGGAAATCCTCGCGCGCAAGCAGCGCGAGGCGGTCTGATTTTTTGTCAACGAAAGGAGTCTGTCATGACCGAAGTGATCCAGGTACCAGCGCCCACAACCACGATGACGCTGAGCGATGCGGAACGCCAGCCTTGCGAAGTCTGGACGCGCGTGATGGGTTATCACCGCCCTGTGGCCTCGTTCAATGTAGGCAAGCAAGGCGAATTCGCCGAGCGCGTGCATTTCCAGGAATCATGCTGCAGCAGTCCATCCCGCTGATGCCCGCTGAATCGCCCGCGGCCGCTCGCGGCGGGCGGTTCTTGCGCGTGGGCGGCCTCACGCCCTTCACCAGCATCGATTTTCCGGGCCGCCTGAGTGCCGTGGTCTTCGTGCAAGGCTGCCCGCTGCGCTGTACGTACTGCCACAACCCGCACTTGCAAACACGCCACTCGCCCGTCGATGGCGCACCCCATTGGACGCAGGTGCGCGAATGGCTCTCGCGCCGCCAGGGCCTGATCGACGCCGTGGTATTCAGCGGCGGCGAACCCACAGTTGACCCCATGCTGCCCGATGCCATGCGCGAAACGCGCGCACTCGGCTTTGCCATCGGTCTGCATAGCGCAGGCACGCATCCACGGCGGCTAGCGCAAGTCCTGCCATTGATGGACTGGATTGGCCTGGACATCAAGGCGCCGCTCGACGACAGCGCCGCCTACGACCGGCTCACCGGCATTCGCGGTAGCGCAGCCAGCGCCAGCGCCTGCCTGAACGCCGTGCTGGATTCCGGCGTGGACTACGAGGTGCGCACCACCGCCCATCCGCTGTGGCTGAGTGACGCGGCGCTGGTACAACTGACCCGGGACCTCAAGCGCCGCGGCGTGCGCAACCACGTCCTGCAAATCGCCCGCAGCACCGCGCGGCAACCCGCGCCGCACATGCTTGACTACCCGCGCGGTGAAACAATCGAGTTCATGTCATCCTGCTTTGATAGCTTTTCCATCCGGCGCGACTAATGTCTCTGCTTTGAGCTTGCAATTCGCTTGTGTTGGCCCTTCAACGCGCGTACGTTCCCCTATGATTGCGGCGCACCTTTCGGCGCGCTGTTCCTCTCATTTATTTCCTGCATGGCACCATGAGCCGATATTTCCAGAGTCTCGTTGCCAGCACCTTGGTATCCGCGTCCGCTGTTGCCAGCAGTGCACCGCCCCCCGCGCGTGCGCCCGCAGCCAGCACACTGCGCATCGTCTCCCTGCAACCGTCGCTGACCGAAATCGTTTGCGCGCTGAATGCCTGTGTGGATCTGGTGGGGGTGGATCGTTATTCGAACTGGCCCAATGCGGTGCAGACGCTGCCGCGTGTGGGCAGTCTTTCCGATGCGCAGGTGGAGTCCATCGTGGCGCTGAAGCCCGATCTGGTGCTCATGCGCCCACGCAATCGCGCGACCAACCGGCTGCAGGAGCTGGGCTTGAACGTGCTGCCGGTGGATGCCACCAGCCACGGCGAGTTGCGTGTGCAACTGGAGGTGATCGCACGCGCCATGGGCCGCCCGGGTGCGGGCGATTCGTTGTGGGAGCAGATCAACCGTCGCGTGGATGCCGTGCGGGCGCGTGTGCCGCCGCACTGGCGCGACAAGCGCGTTTATCTGGAGGTGCACGGTGGCCATGCCGCAGCGAGCGAAGCGTCTTTCATTGGGGAAACGCTCAGCCGACTGGGTCTGCGCAACGTGGTGCCTGGTCATCTGGGCCTGTTTCCCAAGCTCGGGCCCGAGTACGCCTTGCGTGCCAATCCCGACGTGTTGATTTCCACCGATGCGTACGGCACGCCGTCGATTGCAGAGCGCCCCGGCTGGAGCCGCATGCCTGCGGTCGTCAAGGGCCGGGTCTGTCGCATTTCTGCCGAGCGCTTCGACGTCATTGCGCGTCCGGGGCCGCGCATCGACGAAGCGGCGCAGGAGATCCTGCGCTGCCTTCTGGAGATCGACCAGCGCTCAGGGCGTTGAATGCGGTAGCGCCGCCTGCAACGGGGCCTGCACATAGTGCGCGTCCCACCGGGCAGCGAGCGCACGGGCACGCCCCAGTGGCACGCGGGCATGCTCGAAATCGATGATCCACGCCTGCTGCATGTGCGCCGGTCGCTCGGGCTGCTCGCGCGTGCGCGCATCGGTCAGCAACCACAGCCAGGCATCGTTGAATCCCGGTCGGCGTGCGCCATCTGTCACCAGTTCCTGTGCGCGCCTGAGCGCGGCGGCCAGCGGCGTTCCGCCACCCCCACCGATGGCAGCAATCCAGTCATCGTTCCATGCGACGGCTTTGGCTGGCGGCACGCGCAATTCCACGCCCGCGCCACCAAAGCAGATCATCGCTACGTGCTCGCGGCGTTGGTAGGCCTCCTGCATCAGCCCAAGCAACACGCCTTTGGCCCGCGCCAATGCGCCATTGGCCACCATCGACGCCGAACAATCCAGCACCATGCAATGCAGCCTACTGTAGCGCTCTGCCACGGGTTTGCGCTTCAGGTGCTCCATCGCTAACGGCGCGGCACCGCGAGCCATGAACGTGCGCGGCCAATCCCACGCACCGAGCGTTTGTGCCGATGCGGGCTGCGGACGCTGATCCCAATGCGCCCCGGCGTGCACCTGTGCTGGCGCCCCCGGCTCTGGTGGCGTGCGCCCCGGCGGGGCCGACGCCGCTTGCGCAGGCCGGGGGCTCAGACTTTTTTTGGCTCGAGAACTCCTCTTTGGCGCGGCATGAAGGCACTGGGCGCGTGCATGCGCTCAAGCGGCACCGGTTGGGGCGGCAGATAGCCCCATTCGTTTTCAGCGCCTGCGCCGCCGCCGTCGCTTTCTTGGGTAGAGCCGTTGTCGCCTGGCTGGGCGTTCCTGCCCTGCGAGGTTGGGTTCGGTGCAGACGCTGGTGCCGCAGCGGTGCGTGGCGCTTGTCCGGGCTTGCGCCGGTGACGCAACACCCATTCGGCCACCGCGTTCACATGCGTTTCGTCGACCTGCTCCGCCGCATGCCATGCCGCCCATGCACGCGCGGCACGCAGCAGCACGAGATCGGCGCGCAGTCCGTCCACTTGTTCCTCCATACAGCGCTGGCCCACGTAGGCCATCACTGCATCGGTCAGGGGCAAGGCATCGGTGCGCTGCAACAATTGGCGCGCATCGGCCAGTCGGCGCGCCAATGCGGCCTGCGCTTGGGCATGCCGGGCACGGAATGCGACGGGATCGGCATCGAACTCCAAACGTGCGCGCACGATGGCGAGCCGCTGCGGCAAGCTCGCGACGTTGGCGAGTTGCACGCACAGGCCCAGCCGGTCCAGCAGTTGCGGGCGCAGCGCGCCTTCTTCCGGATTCATCGTACCCACCAGCACAAAGCGCGCAGCGTGGCTGTGTGAGATGCCATCGCGCTCCACCACGTTGGCGCCGCTGGCGGCGGCATCCAGCACCACATCCACCAGCGCGTCGGCCAGCAGATTGATTTCGTCCACGTAGAGCACGCCGCCATGCGCGCGCGCTAGCAGGCCCGGGGCGAACTCCACGGTGTGGCCCGCCAGGGCGTGCGCCAGGCTCAGCGTGCCGGCCACATGCTCCAGCGATGCGCCCAGAGGCAGCGTGACGAAGGGCGCGCCTTCGATCAATTCGGCCAGCGCGCGCGCCGCCGTGGATTTGGCCGTGCCGCGCGGCCCTTCAATCAATACGCCACCAATGTGCGGGTCCAGCGCGGCCAGCAGCAATGCCTGGCACAGTTCGGGCTGGCCGGTGATGGCGGAAAACGGAAACAACGCGGGCACGGCTGCCGGCACGGTGCCCCCCTGTGCTGCGTTGGTCGGGTGGTCTGTCGAGATGTCTGTCATGCGGCTCCGCCTTCCATCTGCTGCTCCTGATCGAGCAACAGTTCCTGCAATTGTTCGCGATAGGCGCCGGGCGCCTCCCACAGGCCGCGCTGCATGGCTTCGAGCAGCCGCTCCGTGATGTCGCGCCGCGCCTGTGGATTGTGCCGGTCGAGAAATTCGCGCACATGGTCGTCGAGCAGATAGGCATCGGTCACCATGGCGTAATGGTGGTCGCCCACCTGGTGCGTGGTGGCATCAAAACCGAACAGATAGTCCACCGTCGCCGCCATCTCAAACGCGCCCTTGTAGCCGTGGCGCATGGCCCCGGCAATCCATTTGGGGTTGGTGACGCGCGAACGCACCACGCGGCCAATTTCCTCGCGCAGACTGCGCACGCGCGCCTGCTGTGGATTGGCGTGATCGCCGTGGTAGAGCGCAGGCTGCTGCCCCGACACATGGCGCACTGCGGCCGCCATGCCGCCCTGGAACTGGAAATAGTCGCCCGAGTCCAGCACATCGTGCTCGCGGCTGTCCTGGTTGTGCAGCGCGATGTCCATGCCGCCCAGCCGCTCGCGCAAGGCCGCGAGTGCAGGCACGCCCTCGCCGTCCTGCCCGTAGGCATAGGCGCTCCACTCGATATAGGCCGTGGCCAGATCGGCGTCGCTTTGCCATTGGCCGGTCTGGAACAGCCCTTGCAGGCCCGATCCATAGTGCCCCGGCGGCGCGCCAAACACCCGCCAACTCGCCTGTCGCAGTGCCTGATCTGCGGGCACGCCATCGCGCTCCAAACGCATCCGTTCCTGCATGATGCGCTCGCGGATGGGGTTGTCGCAGGCGTCTTCTCCGTCCAGCGCCGCCACGGCCTGCACGGCGGCGTCGAACATCTGCACCACGCCCGGAAACGCATCGCGGAAAAAACCGGAAATGCGCAGCGTCACATCCACCCGCGGACGGTGCAGGCCCACGCGCGGAATCACTTCAAAGTCCACGACGCGGTGGCTGCCGGGCGCCCACTTGGGACGCACGCCGATCAGCGCAAACGCCTGCGCCACGTCGTCGCCGCCCGTGCGCATGGTGGCCGTGCCCCACACGGACAGGCCGAGCGTGCGCGGATACTCGCCCTCTTCCTGCAGATAGCGCTCCACCACGCGCTGCGCCGCCTGCTCGCCCAGTTGCCACGCGGCCTGCGTGGGAATGGAACGCGTATCGAGCGTATAGAAATTGCGCCCCGTCGGCAGCACGTCCGGCCGCCCGCGCGAGGGCGAGCCGCTGGCGCCCGGTGGCACGAAGCGCCCTTCCAGGCCGCGCTGCAACTGGCGCAGTTCTTCAGCGCCACAGGCGTCGAGCGCAGGTGCCAGCTGCGTATGCAGATGCGCCAGCACCGCCGCCGTAGCGCTCCAGTGCTGCGCCAGCGCGGGGTCGTCCAACACCTGCGCGGCCAGCAGTTCGAGCCGCTCACGTGTGTCGCCCTCATGCCGCCAGGCATCCTGGCTCACGCTTTGCAGCACCGCCGGGCGGGCGCCACGCCATGGGCGCGCAGGCTCGATGCGCAGCGGATCAAACCGGTCGGCACCCTCTTGCGCCAGCAGGTCGTCGGCCAGCGCTTGAAGCAGACTCGCGCCCTCGGCGCTGGGGTAGCGCGCCAGCGCCAGCAACGTGTCGCGCCGTTGCCGTGCCGAGGGCGACGCGCCGAACACATGCAGCCCATCGCGAATCTGCGTTTCTTTGAGCTCGCAAAGATAGGCGTCGATGCGCTCCAGCAATGCATCGTCGTCGTCTTGCCCCGCGCTGTGGGCGGGTTCCTGCAGGTCGTCTAGCAGATGCTGCTGGCGCACGAGCACCAGAATCTGCGTGCGCAGCAGCCCGGCGCGGCGCGGATCGACCAGCAAGGCATCGTAGTACTCATCGACGAGCCGCTCCAGATCCTGCAGCGGCCCATGGCTTTCCGCGCGCGTGAGCGGTGGCATCAGGTGGTCGATGATGACGGCCTGACTGCGCCGCTTGGCCTGCGCGCCCTCGCCCGGATCGTTCACGATGAACGGGTAGAGATGCGGCAGCGGCCCCAGAATCGCATCCGGCCAGCAGGCCGCTGACAGCGCCAGACTCTTGCCGGGCAACCACTCGAGGTTGCCGTGCTTGCCCACGTGCACCAGAGCGTCGACACGCCACACATCGCGCAGCCAGAAATAGAACGCCAGATAGCTGTGCGGCGGCACCAGCTCCGCGTCGTGGTAGCTAGCATAGTCCTGCGCGCCCATGCCGCGCCCCTGCTCCAGCAGCGCACGCGCGGGCTGGATACCGACGAAAACATGCCCGAGCCGCAGTCCGGCAATCATGAAGCGGTTCTGGCGCAGCGCCGGATCGGCCTCGGGCGCACCCCAGCGATCGGTGATGGCCTGCGCCATGCCGTCGGGCAGTTGCGCCAGACGCTGTTGGTAGTCTTCCAGCGGATAGCTTTGCCACGCCGCACGCATGGGCCACTGCGCCGGGTCGTTGGCAATGCCGCGCAGCAGCGTCTGCATGAGTGCGTCGCCGCTGTCGGGCATGGCCTGTGCGTCGCCCACGCCATATCCTGCATCGCGCAGCGCGCACAGGATGCGCACCACGGACTCGGGCGTGTCCAGACCCACGCCACTGCCAATGCGGCCTTCACTGCCGGGATAGTTCGCCAGCACCAACGCAATGCGCTTGTCCGCATTAGGCAAGGTGCGCAGTGCGCACCAGCGCTGCGCCAATTCGGCAACGAAGGCGATGCGATCAGGCTCGGGCTGGTACGCAACCACGTCGGTCTGCGTGTGCGGGCAGCGGTACGACAGGCCTTTGAAGCTGAGCGCCCGCGTGATGATGCGTCCGTCCATCTCGGGCAGCACCACCTGCATGGCAATGTCACGCGGGCGCAGACCCTGGCTGTCTTCCAGCCAGTCTTCGCGGTTGCCGCCGCTGGCAATGACCTGCAACACGGGCGCATCACCCGCCAGGGTGTCGCCTTCGTTCAGCGCGGAAAATGCCGTGGTGTTGAGTACAAGGTGCACGTCGTGCTCTGCACAGAGCTGCTGGAAGGTCGACAGGCACAACGCGTCCTTGAGCGAGTCCAGCGCCACCGGCAGCGGATTGAGCCCCTGCGCTCGCAGCGCCAGCGCCATCGCATCAAACGCTGCCGTGTTGCCCGACAGCAGATGCGCCCGGTAGAACACCAGCGCCACCACCGGCGCACCCGCGCGCCAAGCAGCCCGCAGGTCGTCCATGCCCGCGACGGCATGGCTTGGCGCCAACTGCGCCGGCACGTGCACGGCCACCTGCGGCAAACCGCGTGGCGGCGGCGGCTCGTTGCCCGTCTGCAATCCATGAAACGCCACGGCTTGCAGGAAGGCGCGCGCATTGCCCGCCCCGCCTGAACGCAGGTATTGCCACAGCAAGCGGCAGACCGGGATCGGCAAGGTGCTGCGCTCCAGCAGGCGCGGGTCTTCTTGCAGATCGCCCGAAAACATGGCGAGCCGCTGGCCACTGCTGCGTGCCAGTGCGCTGATTTGCTGCACGCCGTACGGCCACGCCGATTCCGAGCCCAGATGGTCCACCACCACGACCCGCGCATGGCGCAACACCTCGTCCACATACAGGTCCAGCGAGGCGTTCTGGCGCAGGTGCAGCAGATTCGCCAAGCGCACGGAAGGAAACTCCGGTGCGTCTTGCGCCAGTTGCGCACACGCCTGCGCGAGCAGCGCCAGCGTGGTGTCGGCAGAACTCAGGATGACGATGTCCGCGGGCGTCTGGTCCAGACGTGTGACGACGCTCTCGTCTTCGACAAAACCGCCCGGTCGGGTGCTCAGCAAATGCATGGATGCGCGCCCTCTCAGCCCTGGGCCACGGCGCTCTTCAACGCAGCGCGCAAAGCGGCCTCATCCAGATCCTGCCCGATGAACACCAGCCGCGTGCCGCGTGCCTCGCCCGCGCGCCAGGGGCGATCGAAGTGTGTGGCCAGGCGACTGCCCACGCCCTGCAGCAGCAGGCGCATGGGCTTGCCTGGAATGTCGGCAAACCCCTTCACGCGCAGCACGTCATGGGCTTGAACGATGGCGGCCACCGCGGCGAGCAGGCGCTCACGGTCCACAGCGGGCAGGTCAATGACGAACGAGTCGAACTCGTCATGGTCATGATCCTCTTCGTGATCGTGGTGGCTCACGCGCTGGTCGATCGTGGCTTCGGCGGCCTTGCCCAAACCCATCAGCACATCGAGCGGCAGGCGACCATGGTCTGCGTGCACGATCTTCACCTGCGGCGGCAATTCCTCGCGCACCATGGCCTGCACTTTGGCCAGCGCCTGGGCGTCCACGCCATCCGTCTTGTTGAGCACGACCAGATCGGCGGCGGACAATTGGTCTTCAAACAGCTCGTGCAATGGCGACTCGTGGTCGAGGTTCGGGTCGGCGCGGCGCTGCGCGTCCACCGCCTCGGGATGCGCGGCGAACTGGCCTGCCGCCGCAGCCGGCGTGTCCACCACCGTGACGACCGCGTCCACGGTGAAGGCGCTGGCGATCTCCGGCCATTGGAATGCCTGCACCAAGGGCTTGGGCAGCGCCAGACCCGAGGTTTCGATAAGGATGGCGTCCAGTTGATCGCGGCGCTGTGCGAGTTGCTGCATCACCGGAAAAAACTCTTCCTGCACCGTGCAGCACATGCAGCCATTGGCCAGCTCGTACAGGGAGCCTTCGACGGGCGCGCCGCTTTCGTCGCAGCCGATGCCGCAGCCCTGAAGAATGTCGCCATCGATGCCCAGTTCGCCGAACTCATTCACGATGACAGCGATGCGGCGGCCATCCGCGTTGTCCAGAATGTGGCGCAGCAAGGTGGTCTTGCCACTGCCCAGAAAGCCGGTGACGATGGTGGCGGGGATTTTTGTGGTGTTCATGGTTTTTCACTCCTGCGGTAATGGGGTGGTCGAGATCTCGGAAACGGGTTGTGCGGGCTTCAGGGCGGGCATGACTTCGCGCGCAAACAGCTCCATGCCGCGCAGGGCATCTGCGTTGCTCCACAGCCCGTTGGCGTTGAACACACAGCGCAGCGAATCGATACCCAACCGCGCCTGCAGCGTCAGCACCTGCTCTGCACATTGCTGCGGCGTGCCCCAGATGAATTGCTCGGCCAGCACCTTGGCGGCATCGATGGCGGGCACGTCCACAGCCGCTACGCCCCGTTTGGCAGCAAAGAAAATGCGCCGTGCATGCAATTGCGGCCACAGCGTTGCAAGCTGTGCGTGTACGGCGTCCATCGACGCGCCAATGCAGACATAGCGCGCCAGCGATGAGCGCCGGCGCAGCGACGCGGCATTGCGCCCCTGCTCCACGGCGCACTGGTCGAGTCGCGCCAGTTGCGTGGCCTCCGGCGGCTCCAGACTGAGTAGCAAGGGCAAGTCTTGCGACACCGCAAAGCCGATGGACTCCTGTGTGGAGCCCGCCACATACAACGGCGGATGCGGTTGCTGCACGGCATGGTTGCCCAGCGTGCGCGGCCCAAAGCGCCAAGGCCCGTCGTCCGACGCGACCATTGCACCGCGCAGGGCGTTGCGCACAATGCGCGTTCCCAGCTCGAAGCGCTCGCGCGTGGCGGCGGGGTCGATTCCGAGTGCATCGAGCGCGTCCGGCTCGGTGCCACGTCCCAGCCCAACGTCGAGCCGCCCGCCGCTCTGGAAATCCACTTGCGCGATGTCTTCGGCCAGCATCAACGGGTGGTGCAGCGGCAGCACCAGCACCGCCGTTCCCACACGCAGACGCTCAGTGCGCGCGAGTAGCGCGGAGGCCAGCAGCAACGGCGACGGATAGCGCCACGACGAGCGTGGCACGCGGAATTCGCTGAACCACGCGCCGCCGAATCCGAAGGCATCCGCACGCTCGAAGATCGAGAAGAATTCGCGCGGCTCGCCGTGCATGGCTTCGCGGGTCCAGCCCGCCAGGTCAATGCGCATGTGTACCGCTCCTTTCGTTGTCCGGGGCGCGGCGTCGGGCGCGCAACAAAGTCGCGGGCGGCGCCGCAATGCGCTGGAAATCCACGCCAAAGACGCCGTCCAGTTGGGGGGAATGCAGCAACTCGGCGGGCGCGCCATCGAGCGCAATGCGGCCTTCCTGCAGAACTATCACGCGATCAAAGCATTCAAACGCCAGGTCCAGATCGTGCATGACGACCACGACCAACCGGCGCTTGCCGCGCGCGGCCATGGCTTCGACCAGCGCCAGCCGGTGCTGCACATCCAGCGCCGCACCGGGTTCATCGGCCAACAACGCAGGCGGATCGGTGGCCAGCACGGCGGCCAGCATGCCGCGCGCGCGTTCGCCGCCGGACAGCGCGCTCCAGCGCCGCCGGGCAAGGTGCGACAGGCCGGACCTGGACAGTGCCGTCTCTGCGGCATCGCGGTGCTGCAAACGCATTTCCAGCAGGTCTGCCAACGTCACGTCCCAATACGGCTCAAAACGCTGCGGCATATAGCCGATGCGCCGGGCGCGTTCGCGCTCGCTCAGGGCCGACAGGACCTCACCGCGCCACGCCACCGTGCCCGCATCGGGCTGCAATTGCCCCGAGAGAATGTTCAGCAAGGTGGATTTGCCCGCCCCGTTCGGGCCGATCAGTGCGACCGCGCCGGTGGCGCCGAAGTCGAGTGTGATGTCGTGCAGCAAGACGTTGCCGCCGCGTTGCAGGCGCACCGCGTCGGCGTGCAGCATGGCGTTCTGGTTCATGCGCCGCCCCCTTGCGCACGCAAGCGCCGCGCGAGCAACACGATAAAGAACGGGCCACCTGCGATCGCCGTGATCAATCCCAGCGGTACCTCCGCTGGCGGCAACACACTGCGCGCCATGGCATCGGCCAGTGTCACCACAATTGCGCCCACCAGGGCGCTGGCTGGCAGTACCGCCGCGTGCCGTGGGCCCACCAGCCACCGGGCGATATGCGGCGCTGCCAGCCCGACGAAGGCCACCAGACCCCCATAGGCCACCGCCGCAGCCACAACCAACGAGCCGAGCAGGACGGCGCGTGGCACGAAGCGCGCCACGTCCAGGCCGAAGCTGCGCGCCGTGGCATCCCCGAGACCCAGCAGATCGAGTCCGCGTGCGATGGCGTGCGTGAGTAGCAGGCAGGCGGCGGTGATCAGCACCAGCACGCCCACGCCGCGCCATGTCGGCGTCTGAATGCCGCCCAGCACCCAGCTCATGACCACTTGCAGGCTCACCGTTTCATCGGACAGCGCCAGCATGAGAAACGAGCGGATCGCACCCAGCATGGCGGCCATCGCCACCCCCGCCAACAGCATGCCCGCCGCGTCCAACGCCCCCGCCGCGCGCGCCACCGTCAGCACCAGCACGGTGGAACCCCATGCGCCACCAAAGGCCAGCACCGGCAGCAGCCACGATTGCGGCATGCCCAATGGCACCAGCAGCGCCACAGTGGCGCCCAGCGCTGCGCCGCCCGAGGCGCCGAGCAGATACGGCTCGGCCAACGGATTGCGGAACACGCCCTGAAACACGGCACCCGACAGTCCCAGCAACGCGCCTACGCAGGCCGCGGCGAGCACACGCGGCATGCGCCACTCCCACAGCAAGCGCGCACGCAAGGTGTGCGTTTCGTGCAGGGCTTGCCACAAATCTCCCGGGCTCGCCCACTGATGGCCCGCACAGGCCGCCAGCACAAGGCAGAGCGCCAGCACGCCCAATGCGGCAAGCCAAGGTTGTGCGTTCCCCGCCGGGCGATAAGTCAGCGTCATGCTGCGCCACCTGCGGGCAAGCGCTCCAGCCAATGCGCCAGAGCCTCCACACCATCGAATGTGCGCGGCCCGGGAATGAGGAATTCGGAGCGCGAAACGACCGTTGCGCGCCGTTGCCGTACCGCGCGCATGTCGCGCCAGCCGGGGCGGTGCACCAACTCCTGCAGCGCCTGAGACGTGCCCGCAAACAGCAACACGTCCGGGTCGGCCGCCAGCGCGGCCTCTGCCGAGACCTGCGCCAACGCGCCCAGCTCCGGCATGGCGTGTTGCGCACCGGCGCGCACGATGGCCTCGCCTGTGTACGTGCCCGGGCGCGCCACCAGCAACATGCCGTTTCCCATGCGGCCCGTGATCATCAGGGCGCGCGGGCGCGCACGCCCTGCCATGCGCGCGTCGATGCGCGCCAGGCGTTGCTCCAGTTGCGCCGTCAACGCCTCACCCCGCGTGGCGACGCCCGTGGCCTGCGCCACGAGCCGCACGTTGCCGAGCACCTCGTTCAGTGTCCGGCTGAGCAGCACGATGACGGGCACGCCAATACGTTCCATGGGGTCGACCAATTGGTGCGCAGCCTGCCGCGCGGGCGTGACGATGACCAGATCGGGCTGCTGCGCCACCACCCCATCCACGGAAAACCCCAGACGCCCGCCCACCTTGGGCAACGACATGACCTCTGGCGGAAAGCGCGTGTAATCCTCCACGCCCACAATGCGGTCAACCAGCCCGAGCGAGGCCACCAACTCGGTGTTGGACGAAAAAATTGTCACGATGCGCCGCGCGGGAGCCGCCAGCGTGACGCTGCGCCCGAGTGCGTCGCGCAACCGGATCGGTTCGGCCTTGGCACGGCCGCACAGCGCCACGGCACCCAGCGCCACACCGGCGCGCAGCAGGCCACGCCGGCGTTCTGCAGGAGCCATTCCAGGTGCGTGCATCCGTCCGGCCCCGCGTTAAAAGTCCGCCTGCAGGCCCACCATCCATTCACGCCCTGGCATCGATGTGCCGCATCCGCCGTTCTGGAAGATGGGGTTTGCAATGCACGGTCGCTGGTCCTGGGCGATGAAGATCGGATGGCGGTTCAGGTTGAACAGATTGTTCACGCCACCAAACAGCTTCACACTGCGGCTCAGGCGGTAGTCGGCACGCAGGTTCCAGACCGTGAACGCACCTTTGCGATGAATCCAGTTGCTGCGCGGCTCGCCCTGGGGAATGAGCAAGTTTTCCTCGGTGTCATACCACATCGGCCCGCGCAGCAAGGCGGTGAGCTGCATGCTCCAGTCGCCTTCGTTGCGATCTGCGCCGCGCGCATAGCGCGCTCCCGCAGCGGCCTCGTAGCGGTACATGCGTTGCACCCGGTCGGTGTTGGCCGTGGCCGCCGCGCCCTTGTCCTTCATGGCAAAGTGGTAGTAACCATTGCCGAACGCCGTCAGCGTCTGGCTACCCAGCGACAGTCCCAGCAGTTCGCCCACATCCGCGTGGGCCGACAGTTCCAATCCACGCGCCACGATGTTGGCGGCGTTGTTTGCGTAGTCGGACGTATTGGTATTGGGGCCGCGTGACACCGAGATGATGCGGTCGGAAATCGTGTTCTGGAACAGCGCCGCATCGATCCTCCAATGCGTCTGGCGGAGCGTGGTTCCCACCTCGAACTGACGGCTGGACTCAGGCTTGAGATTCGGGTTGCCGAACGTGCGCCCACCGCCCACCGCTGTGAAATCCGCCGACAACTCACTCGCCGTGGGCGCGCGAAAGCCCGTGGACGCGCCAGCACGCAGGCTCCAGTCGTCGGTGACCTTCCATGTCGCGCCCGTGGACCAGGTCAGCTTGTCGTAGTCGCGTGTCGTCGTGACCACGTTGGCCACATGGGGCGTCTGGTCAAAGCGCGTTTCGCCCCATGTCTTGCGCACCCCAGCGCGCAGCGTGACGCGGCGATCGAACAGGCTTTGCGCATCCTCGAAGTACAGCGCGTGCGTGTGCTCCGTCTGGTTGTTGTCGTAAGGCGCGACCTGCCCGCTCGGGCCACCGGGCATGGGATCGCGCTCGCGATGGGAACGCAAGCGGCTTTTTTCGTAATCCAGACCCAACAGCAGATCGTTGGTGCCACTGAGGCGCACGCGCGGCTGCAGGCGCAGCCCGGTGCCCTCCAGCGCACGGTGGTTGTAGTCGCGCACCGTGCCTGGCACCGCATTCACTCCAGAGCGCATTACGGGCGACGCCCAGTTGAACTCGTCCACATCGCGGAACGTGTACAGATGGGCCAGCCAGCTCAGCCGCTCGCCCGCCAACGCACCTTCGTACTTCAAATCGGCAGACTCGTTGGAGCGATTGTCGCGCCCGTAAATGTTTGCGCCAGAACCGCGAAAGCCCGCGTTGTAGATGCCATCCGTGCGCATTTGTAGCTCGACCCGATGCAGGTCGGACAACTGCCAGCCCAGGGCACCACTGGCGCCCCGGCGTTTCCAGCTCGTGTTCTTCATCTCCGAACCGCCGCTGCCGGATTCGTAGTCGTCACGGCCACCCAGATTGGCGCCGATGTACCAATCCCAATGATCGTTGGCACCGCTGATCTGCGCATCGCTGCGCCACAGGCCCCACTCCCCCGCTACCAGTTGGGCGCGATTACCGCCACCACTTGCGCCGCCACTTGCGCCGGTTCGCAAGATGATGTTGATGACCCCGCCCATGTTCTGGCTGCCATACACCACCGATGCCGGGCCGCGCACAATCTCGATGCGCTCCACGTTCGACAGACTCAGCTTGGACAGGTTGGCCGTGCCCGCCCGGCGCCCATTCAACAGCACAGCCACCTGACCGCGAAAGTCGCGCCCTTGCCCGTCTGTGGAAGCGCCGCGCAGGTTCAGCGACGTCTGCGCCGCCGTCCATTCGCTCAAGAAACCAACGGCGTGCTCGGCCAGCAAATCCGTCACCGATTTGGCCGCCGAGCGCTCGATCGCCGCGCGGTCAATGGTCTGCGTCGTCGCCGCAATGCGAGCGCGCTCTTCGGGCCGCGCCGTGGCGGTCACGAACACATCCTGCAGCGCCTTGGGTGCGTCCACCACATCGCCCGAGCGCTCCGCAGCCCAGGAGCCACCGGGTAAACCGCCCCACAACAACAGCGCCAAGGCCGTTGACAGCGCGGTAGAAGCGCCCACAGCACGCCAGCGACGTGCGACGGAAAGATCTGGAACGTTGGCAGGAGAAGACGCGCCCTGATGGGCGGCCAACGAAGTCAAAAGGGTGTGCATGCGGCGTTCCCAGTGCAGACCCCACTCACCCGCGGGATCGGCAAACTCATCACAACACGCCGCACAAAAGCATCTGCCGGAACGGCTCCAGGCGCTCTGCATGCATCGCAGACACTCCGAGCCAACCCGGACCCACGCTCTCCCGCGACGTCCGAAGTCACCGAAGGCCGGTATCCGGGCTCGTGAAACGCATTGCTGACCATGTCGAGAGAACGCCTGGCGCGACAAGACATGCACAGGAAAGCCGGGCTCTACACCTTCCCACATCCCTAAGGACGCAGTGGCCGCCCCTTCGCAATGCAAAGCATGCGATGGGCCAGAGAGCCTGTGATTTCACTTACCGTTGCGGGGGCAGCGCAGGCATTGCGCACCGATGAACCACCGGCCACGCGCACCTGCTTCCCGTTTAACCCGTGCAGCGCGCAGTACGTCCGTTCTGGAACGACACCACGACTTCGCCGGGCACCTTCAGGTCATTGCACTCGCCCATCCAGGGCAAGCGCGGCCGTATTATGAAGGATATTCGTGACTGGACAGAGTCGCTTCTCCCCATACCCTCACCAACGTTGGCGCGCACCCTGCCCGAGACCGCTGTTCAACGCTGCTGAACAGAAATAGTCATAGGCCGATCGCAGTTGAGCCCCGCCTTGGGCTTGAAGACGCCGCCGCCCTCTTGCGCGAATAGCAGTTGGCCCTCGCACCTCGTATGCCGGCATATACACCACTCGCGGCGACGGATTGGTTCGCTGCTTGTTCGATTCAAGGCCGTAGCGTCGGGACTGACGACTTTCTTGCGCCAAGACATAAATTGATTCGTGCCCACAAATACGATGATTCACCCTCAACTATCTTCAGAAAGGTTGTATGGAAGCATCCATTGAATCAATAGCAGGAAGAAACTTGGCTACCCATGCAATTCTCAAGGCATTCATTCATGCAGTGCTCGCCGAGCATCCTCACCTAACCGACTCGGTTATTTCTAACCTGGACTCGCAACAGAAGCAGGCTGACCGGATACTCAACGGTGCCGCCCTGGTGAGCTTTTCAGAACGCTTGCAAGGTGTGAAGAAAGGGCTTCTTTCCGCCTGACGCGAGGACTATTCTCGCGTCACAGAAATGCAAAAAAGCCGCCCCTTTGGACGGCTTCTTCACGGCTTCCACGCATGGTGGATCAGCTTTTTTTAGCCCTGCTGCTGCTTTTCTTCTTGCTCCGTATCTTCATCATCCGGTGCGCGCGGCGGCGGGGGTGGTGCGTTGGACTGCGAGTGCGTGCTGCCATCCAGCTCTTTGCCAAACGCCTTTCGATGCTCGCTCAGCTCGGCGTCGGTAAATGCACGTGCAAATATGCGATCTTGTTCCATGGAACCTCCTTGTCAACCGCACAAAAGCGCGCAGCTTGATTGACCATACGCTGCCCCCCATGATTGTCAACGAATTATTAATTTGTTACTAACCCGCTTCCACGGGCCGAGACGTGCAATCAGAGGTGCTTGATAGCCCGACACACAAGGATCACCGATCACCACCACCTCAAGGGTCCTATGCCTACAGCCAGTCCGATTGACAATGCTTAACATTCATTCGTGCTCACAGTTCGTGATGCACATCTAACGGAGATAGAGATGTCCAACCCGCAAAACCCCAATCAGACCCCAAGTCAAAACCCGAATCAGCAGCGCCCTGATCAGCAGCAGCAGCAAAATCCAGGACAAAAAAGTCCGGATCAGCGCAAGCAGCAGGAAGAACAGCAGCAGCAATAAAGTGATGGCACTGCGATAGACCCGAGCCCGTATTGCACGGGCTCTTTTGCGTCCGAATTGATTGGAAGCAGTCGAATCTGCCGCGGTGCTCCACAGCCTTTAGGAGTTCGCCATGCCAAGAGGTGATAAGTCCGCATACACAGACAAACAAAAACGCCAAGCCGAGCACATTGAAGAGAGCTATGAGAAGCGCGGAGTCAGCGAGAAAGAAGCAGAGAGGCGCGCTTGGGCGACCGTCAACAAAGAATCCGGGGGAGGCAAAAAATCGGGTTCAGGTCGCGGCCAGCCAGTAGATACCTCTCCCTCCAAAAAGGGGGGCAGATTAGGTGGCGCTGCCTCAGCGAGCAGGACCGCCGCTGAACGATCCGCGTCTGCCAAAAAAGCCGCCGCCACGCGAAAACGCAATGCAGAAGCAGCATCAAAGCAAAAGCCCTGACCAGCCTTGGACAGGGCTTTGCAAGAAAAACCCCCGCTGAAGCGGGAGGATTGCAGCGAAACAATAACGTACCAATCTCTGGGCACAACTCGCCTAGCGAGATCCTTCCGAATTCACTTCAGGCAGACCTTTAAGGTTACTGCTCCGGTCAACCTTGCATCACTTAGTGCCACCAACTTGGTGCGAAGTTGTAGTGCTTTACAACATCCAGCACGTTTTCCCACGACGCGCTGTGCAGCCTCGCAGGAGCGTGTCAACTTCGCAGCTTTTGCCGATACTTATTTCGCCCGTAGCCACGCCGCCTTGCATCGAATCGCGCAGTACAATCCCCCTTGTCTTTTTTCGACGCAGGTTAGCGCCTGCACTGACTCACGTTCCAAAACCTACGCCAAAAGCTACGCTACGGACGTATGTTTAACCAGGTTCTCAAAGGGTTCGACGTTGTTATCCCGAAAGCAATTTCCGGAAAGCAGCCAATAAAATCAGAGACTTAGATCGAAAAAGACGTTGAAATCAACGACGTTGATTTTGCGGGTGTAGTTCAATGGTAGAACGGCAGCTTCCCAAGCTTCATACGAGGGGGTAATCCCCCCGCAAATCCAACGCCCTGAGAAGTAGAGGCTCTCACAGGAGAATCTCTACCATGAAGAAATCACGTTTCACAGACAGCCAGATCATCGATGCGCTCAAGCGAGCGGAAGCTGGTCTGACGGTTCCAGAGCTGTGCCGGGAACTGGGCATCAGCTCGGCAACGTTTTACAAGTGGAGGGCCAAGTTCGGCGGCATGGATGCATCGCTTATGGCGCGCATGAAGGAGTTGGAGGAGGAGAACCGTCGGCTTCGCAAGATGTACGTCGAGGAGAAGATCAAGGCTGAGATCGTCTCGGAGGCTCTCGCAAAAAAGTGGTGAAGCCATCTCGCCGACGTGAGATGGCTCATCAAGCAGTTCAGCAGCAAGGCGTGTCGATCAAGGCAGCCTGCCAAGCGTTTCAGATCAGCCAAGCCTGCTATCGCTACGTGGTTCGCCGCAGCATTGAGGACGATGAGATCGCCCAGTGGCTGCTGCGCCTGACTGACAACAATCGCAACTGGGGCTTTGGCCTTTGCTTCCTTTACCTGCGCAATGTGCGAGGCTTACGATGGAATCACAAGCGTGTTTACCGCGTCTACCGGGAGTTGGAGCTGAATCTGCGCATCAAGCCCCGCAAGCGTTTGGTGCGTGAAAAACCTGAACCTCTGACGGTGCCAGAAACCTGCAACGAGGTCTGGTCGATGGACTTCATGCATGACCAACTGGAGGGTGGGCGCAGCATCCGGTTGCTCAATGTGATCGATGACTTCAACCGCGAGGCGCTGGGCATCGAGGTGGACTTCTCACTGCCATCGTATCGGGTGATCCGGGTGCTCACGCAGATCATGGCTTGGCGTGGTAAGCCCAAAGTGATTCGTTGTGACAACGGGCCTGAGTACATCAGTGTCACACTGCTGAATTGGGCCAGTTGCCAGGACATTCGCATTGAACACATCCAGCCAGGCAAGCCCCAACAGAATGCGTACGTGGAGCGTTTCAACAGAACGGTTCGCTACGAGTGGCTGTCCCAGTATTATTGGAGCGACCTCGACGAGGTGCGGGAGTTCGCCACGCAATGGATGTGGCGCTACAACCATGAACGCCCGAACATGGCCTTGGGCGGAATTACCCCGAAACAGCGGCTGGCCATGGCCGCATAGCTCTACTTCTCGGAACGCTGGAATTCGGGGGGATTACCGTACGGCGAGACGGTCGGAAAGAGCGCAACCCAACAGGCTGATCTGCACATACACACTCAAGCGAGGCTGGGCGTGGATAGAGCCTCAATCAATCGATTGTTCTGGCAAAGCTTCAAAGGCTACAAGCATGCTGATGTGCAGATCGCCGTTTCGTCATGGCACAACGAGATTCGCAAACAGCCTGGTTACTACATCCGGCCTGCAGTGGAATGAGATAGCCCCCTGAATTTCCGGACACGGTCTATCGCGTATCTTCCAGATAAGCATAGGACTGTGAGTATGACTAGGCATACAGAGACGATTGAAATCATTACCCGAGACCAGCGCAGGCGACGCTGGTCGGCTGCCGAGAAGGCGGCTTTGGTTCGCAAGACGTATGAACCGGGCATGAGCGTGTCGCTCGTGGCCCGCCAAGAAGGCGTGGCGGCGAGTTTGCTGTTCACCTGGCGGCGACTGGATCGCGAAGGCGCGCTGGTGGCCGTGAGCGCAGGCGAAGCGGTTGTGCCTGCATCGGAACTGGCCGCGGCTCGCGCCGAGATTGCCAAGCTGCAGCGTGTGTTGGGCAAGAAGACCTTGGAGAACGAGATTCTCAAGGAAGCCGTGGAGATCGCCGCCGCAAAAAAGTGGATTGCGCGCTCGCCCTTGTTGCCCGGGGACGGCCAATGAAATCGGTCTGCTCGGTGCTGGGCGTAGCGCGCTCGAATCTGCATGTACTGCATCACAGGCCCGGTGACTGGCCAGATGGCCGCCGTGGTCGTGTACCGGGCCAGGATGAGTCATTGCTGACCGACATTCGTCGCCACATTGCCGAGCTGCCCAGCTATGGCTAACGAAGGGCCGGGGCGCTGCTCAATCGGGAGCGACGCTCGCAGGGTCAGGGGCCGTTGAACCACAAGCGCATCTACCGGATCATGGCGCGACATCAACTGCTGTTGCCCAAGGCTCCCAAGCGAGAACATTCGAGCCGTGTTCACGATGGCCAGGTCAGCGTACCGACGAGCAATATGCGCTGGTGTTCCGACGGCTTCGAGATCAAGTGTGACTCGGGCGAAACAGTCACGGCCACCTTCGCCAAGGATTGTTGCGATAGGGAGATCTTGGCGTGGCGAGCCTGGCAGGGCAAGGGGTTGCCGGGTGAGCCGGTGCGCGACATGCTGGTAGAAGCCGTGGAGCGGCGCTTCGGCACGATTGAGGCCATCCCTCAGGCATGCGAACTGGAATTCCTCACCGACAACGGCAGCGCCTACATCGCGCACGAGACGCGCGGCATTGCCAGATCGCTGGGCCTGAAGCCAATCAACACGCCCGTGTGCAGTCCGCAGAGCAATGGCATAGCCGAGAGCTTCGTGAACACCTTCAAGCGTGACTACATGAGCCGTATGGACCTGTGCGATGCACCGACGGTGCTGGCTCAGTTGCCAGACGCGTTTGAGCACTTCAACGAAATCCATCCGCACTCGAGTTTGAAGATGATGTCGCCCAGGGAATTCCGAAGACGGCAGAATCACCCCGCCCACCAGGGCTAACGTAGCGACTGGACTGTGTCCGGAACTACAGGGGCAAGATCAGGAAGCACTGCAAGAGCATCAGCGCAATGGTGTCGAACCCGCTTTCGTTTCCGGCTCGAGCCGTGACCTCCTCTGGCCTCTGGCTCGAGAGTTGAATGTACGGCACGTGTTGGCCAATCAGCTGGAAGTAGCTGATGGAAAGTACACCGGAAACATTCTCGCGCCGCAAACCATCGGTGACGGCAAGCGCCAAGCCATTCTCAGCTTCCTCCGGGACCATCATGCGAACGCAAGCGATTGCTTTGGCTACGGGGACCACCTATCCGACCTTCCATTGCTGGAGATGATCGGCTTTCCCCACGTGATTGCTGGTAGTCCGGAACTGGAGGCCCTTGCTCAGCAACGCGGATGGCCAGTACTCAGCAATGGTCACTTGAACAGAGGAGACATAACATGCCAATTCGCTTGATCGCTGTCAGCCGACTCGTGGTCATCATGGGTCTTGCGGTGTGGTTGACCGTGGCCGTCACAAACAACCTCACGGACCCCGGCACCAATCGGTTGTTGCTTGGGCACACGCTGTCCATGGGGCTGCTCATGGAGGAGGAGGTCCTCGGGGCAGGGTTGCGTTGGCGTGCGATCTCCCCGGATTTGTCCTATGGCTTGTTGTATCTGGTTATCACAGTGCAGATCATCGTATGCGTCTTCCTCTGGCGTGCCTCTGTCACCTATATCCAGGCACTTTTGAGCACTGACGAGCCGACATTGATTAAGGCCCGCAACCAAGCCTTGCTATCTCTCACCCTCTTTGTCGGGCTTTGGATGTGCTTCATCTGCGGCGGACTTTGGTTCGGGTACTGGCTCAAACAAGGCCCAGTACAGATGGTCCATCTGATCCTGATTGTCATTGGCTTGGGTTCAATGTCATTCGTGCAGTCCCAACCTGCAGCACTGCCATCTATGCCGACAAAGTAGAAAGCCATCCGCACTACCTGCAGGCACAACGCTTGCACCGATCAGTCCTGTTCCTGGCGAAGCCATCACCACCGCGACCCTGGAAGCCAGCAAAACCTAACTCGCATTAGCCGCTGCAGCGAGTTGGAGGCAGACCGGGAACTTGCACGCAGCTACCTGCAATTCGATCGTGCATTAGCACGCCCATTCTTTGGATTCACGGAGGATCCCCATCATGCGCAATCCAATTCCCGCTTCTTCCACCTTGCTGATCGCGTTGACCCTGCAGTTCCCCATCCTGCCGACATCGCATGCCCAAACCACTTCAATCCAGACAAGTCCCATGACCCATACTTCTGTCTCTTCGCCCGCATCCCCGTTCGTGCCCAATGACCATTCACAGGTCTGGAGCCGCTCAGTGGTTGTCGACGGTACAGCGGCTACGTTGACCCGCTATGAACGTAAAGACGGCCGCAATGCCGGTCTGGAAGGTGAGCATTTCAGCACCGTTATAGCCCCGGACGGTACCCTGAAGGGTTTTGCCAATATCTCGTTGGACCTGGTCGGCAAGCCTTTGCCCACTCGTGAACGCACCGAGGCCATCGCACGCACCTTCCTGCAACTGCAAGCACCCGACTTGTTGTCGCGCATGAAGATAAGTTGGATTGAGCCGCACGACGAGCCAATCCGCATTGAGCGCAATGGCCATATGGAGACCGTCACACTGACCGGCATGAAGGTCAAGGCACGCAATATGGCCGATGGGCTGTGGTTCTGGGTCATCGTAGGTTTCGACGAAAAGCCCATGATCTTCGAGCGTGACATTACCTGGATCACCTTCCCAGGCCACCGCAAGACCGAAAAATGGCTACACGACAGCTGGCTCAAGGAGCAGCAGCCCAAGGAGCAGATCGCCAGCAAACGCGAATGAAGCTGCTGCTTGTGGCAGTCGGCACCAGCGCCGGCAACACTGAGGCACAACGCTCCCATGCGGCAGGGTCTAGGGCTACATTGACCGGGTGACTTTCCAGGAAGGGGCTTTGGTCAATTAGGGCGATTTGCTATTCTGGCGCGCGCCCTCTTCTTCCCTCTTTACGTCTTAACTGATCGAGATGTTCATCTCTTTCGTCAGCCTGCGGTACGTCGGCCAGGTGCGTGCGATGAACTGGCGCAGGGCTTCTCCGGTCAAGGGTTCGTCTTCGGCGTGCAGGGTTTCGCGCACGGATTGCATGCGGGGGGATTCGCGCACGGACGATTTCACCAGGGCGGCGAGTTTGTCCACGATGGCTGCGGGGGTGCCTGCGGGCGCGAAGAGCATGTTGCATTCGGCCAGGTCCTGATAGACGGGTGCGCGAAAGCCTGCATCTGCCCATGTGGGGATGCCGGGCAGCTTGCTGGATCGCTCGCCGATGACGATGGCCACGGGCCGGATGGCGCCTTTGTCGATGCCGCCGCCGACGCCCGCCAGAGAGCCTGCGCCCATGTCGATGGTGCCCGCATACAAGTCCATCAGCATGGCGCCGGTGCCCTTGTAATTGACGACATTGAATTGTCCTCCCGTGTCCTTGGCGAGTTGGGTGAGCATCATCTGCCAGCCTGAGCCGATCGAGTAGTTGCCGACGTTCACGGGCTTTGTCTTTGCGTATTCGATGACTTCCTTGAGCGTCTTGGGCGCGAAGTCCTTGTTGACCACCGCCGTGACCGGGCCAACGCCGACCGAGGCAATCGGCACCAGATCCTTGTCGGGATTGATGGGAACACGCTTGAGCATGGCCGGCGCCTGCGCGGGCTGGCTGTGCAGGGAGATGAGCAAAGTGTAGCCATCGGGCTCCGAGCGCGCGACGGTTTCCGCCGCGATCATGCCGAGCGCTCCAGGCTTGTTTTCCACCACCACCGGCACGCCCAATTTCTGCGAGAAATAGTCCGACAAGGCGCGCGCGGTGGCGTCGTTGGACGAGCCGGGAGCCTGCCCCGCGATCAGGCGAATGGGCTTGTTCGGCCATGCGCTGGATGCGCGTGCGGAAAGCATCGGCGCGAGCGACAGGCCGGCTGCCATCTGCAGCCACTGACGTCGATTGTTGAATGGGCGCATGGTGTCTCCAGGGTGTTCGTTTCTTGATATTCAAAAAATGCCGCGATAGTTCCGGCATTGCACACCGCAAGTATTCAAACGACAGCCAGTCGTGCTGCTGCTGGATTACCCTGCGTTGTACGGACAACACCAGACAAGATGGGGTTATCCACGAACGGATTCACACTGATGTACCAACACACTTGTACGTACAACCTGAACCGTCATGAACCACTTGCCCTCCCCTCCGTCCACGTCTTCCAGCACCAAGCGCGAACTGGTGCTGCGCCAACTGGTGGAGCACATCAAGAAGGGCCTCTGGAGCGTGGGAGACCTGCTTCCCACCGAGGCGCAATTGCAGGCGCAGTTCCACGTGAGCCGGCATACGGTGCGCGGCGCGTTGGCCGATCTGCAGACGCTGGGATTGGTGGCCAGCCAGCAAGGCGTGGGCACGCGCGTGCTGCGCCGTCGCGCTGCGCCGGGGTATTCGCAGTCGCTGCAGAACATTTCTGAACTGGCCTACTACGCCCGCAATACCTCCGTGCAGATTCTGGAGGTGGAGGACGTTCAGCTCAACGCCTCCGAAGCAGAATGGCTGGAGAGCGAACCGGGCGAGGCGTGGTGCCATGCGGTCACGCTGCGCATGGCCGATGGTCAAAGTGTGCCGATGGGCCTTTCCTCGGTGTGGGTTCCCGAAGCGAGCCGCAAGGCCATTGCAGCGTCCCGGCGCAGCGGCATGCCCGTGTTCATGGAAATCCAGAAGCTGCACAAGGTGATGGTGAACGAGGTGCGCCAGGTGATCAGCGCCAGTGTGGCGGATGCCGGGCAGGCGCGCCTTCTGCGTTGCGAACTGCGCGAACCGCTGCTGCGCATTCGCCGCTGGTATTACGACATCCACCACAAGGTGATGGAGTTGTCGGACACCTATCACCCGCCAGGACGTTTTGAATACGCAGTCACCCTGCACCACGGCATCGCTCATCCGCATGCGCAGGTGCAACACCCTTAGTTGGACACCACCAGAAGAGAAGCACAAACGCACATGAAACCATTGCAAGGACAGCGCGTCATCGACCTGACGCAGAACGTGGCCGGGCCTTATTGCACGCAGGTGCTGGCCGATCTGGGTGCCGAGGTCATCAAGATCGAGCGCCCCGGCACGGGCGATGACACGCGCCACTGGGCGCCCAATATTGGCACTGCGATGTCGCCCACATATGCGACGTTCAACCGGGGCAAATCGAGCATCGCCATCGATCTCGACCGGCCGCAAGGCCAGTTACTGCTGCGTGAACTTTTGCGTGACAACGACGTGTTGGTGCATTCCCTCAAGCCCGGAAGCGCGGAGCAGCGCGGACTGGGGTATGACGACGTGACGCGCATGTGCTCGGGCGTGGTGTATTGCGCCATCAGTGCGTATGGCAACGTGGGACCGCTGTCCGCCCTGCCCGGCTACGACCCGCTGATTCAGGCGTATGCCGGGATCATGTCGGTGAATGGTCACGAGGGCCTGCCACCCGCGCGCGTGGGCGTGTCGATGGTGGATATCGGCACCGGACTGTGGTCGGCGCTGGCCATTGTGGCCGCCATTGCGCAGCGCAACCAGACCGGGCAAGGCTGCCGTGTCGATACCTCGTTGCTGGAGACCGGCATCGCCTGGATGACCAACCCCATCGCCAATTACAGCGCCAGCGGCAAGCTGCCACGCCGCATGGGTTCCGCCACCGCAATGTTGATGCCGTATGAAGTGTTTGATTGCGCGGATGGCCAGGTCTTCATCGGCTGCGGCAACGATCGCCTGTTCAACAAGCTGCTCGCGGCCATCGAACTGGGTGAACTGGCGAACGATGAGCGCTATGCCACCAACGCACGCCGCGTGGAAAACCGCGAACTGGTGCACGACCGGATCGAAGCCAGAACGCGGGAGCTGCAAGTTGCCGATGTGATGCAGCGGTTGCAATCGCGTGGCGTGCCTGTGAGCCCGGTGCACAACCTGTCGCAGGTGACGGGAGATGCGCAGGTGCAGGCGCTCGATATTTCACGCGACATCAACGTGCCGGGCAGCCATGCCGGAGCCCTGTGCGCCATCGGCTCGCCCATGCGCTTTGACGGCAAGCGGGAGTTTGCCTCCCACGTCAGCGCGCGCGTAGGGGAAGACACGCGCGCCGTTTTGCAGGCCAGCGGCCTGAGCGAGGAACAGATCGCGCAGTTGGCCACCGACCACGTCATCCAGATCGATTGAGAAAGCAGCTTCATGGACTTCCAATACTCCGATACCCAACAAGACATCCGCGCCGCCGTCGGTGCACTGGCCCGCAGCTTTGGCGACGAATATTGGCGCAAGTGCGATGAAGAGCAGCGCTACGCGACCGAGTTTGTCGATGCCATGACGCAGGCCGGTTGGCTGGCTGCGTTGATCCCGGAAGCCTACGGTGGCTCCGGGCTCGGGCTGCTGGATGCATGCGTGATTCTGGAAGAAATCAACCGGCAAGGCGGCAACGGCGCCGCTTGCCACGCGCAGATGTACACCATGGCCAGCGTGCTCCAGCACGGCAGCGAGGCGCAAAAGCAGGCGGTGCTCCCGCGAATTGCGGACGGCAGCCTGCGCCTGCAGGCGTTTGGCGTGACCGAGCCCGACGCGGGCTCCAACACCCTGCGCATCAAGACCTTTGCGCGCAAGGTGAACGGCGGCTACGTCATCAACGGGCAGAAGATCTGGACCTCGCGCTTTCGTCAGTCCGACATGTATTTGCTGCTGGCGCGCACCACGCCCTATGAGGACGTGAAAAAGAAAACCGATGGGCTGAGTCTGTTCCTCGTGGACATCCGGAAAGCGGGCAAGGCGCTTGAGCCGCGCACCATCCACACCATGCTCAATCACCATACGAACGAGGTGTTCATCGATCAGCTTGAAGTGGACGACGCATGCCGTATCGGAGAGGAAGGGCAAGGCTTCAAATACCTGCTGTCGTCGCTGAACGCAGAGCGCCTGCTGGTGTCCAGCGAATGCATTGGCGATGGCAAGTGGTTCATCGACCGCGCGCGCAAATATGCGACGGAGCGCATCGTGTTTGACCGGCCCATCGGCGCCAATCAGGGCGTCGCCTTCCCGATTGCCAAGGCCCACATGAACCTGTGCGCGTCGGAGCTCATGCGCAATCAGGCCGCCAGCCTGTTCGACCAGTCGCTGCCCTGCGGCGCAGAGGCCAACATGGCGAAATACCTGTGCTCCGAAGCGTCGTGGGAGGCCGCCGAAGCCGCCATGACCACGTTCGGCGGCTATGGCGTGGCGACCGAATACGACATCGAGCGCAAGTGGAAGGAAACGCGCCTGTTCCGCACTGCGCCCATTTCCAACAACCTGGTGCTCGCCTACGTGGCGCAGCATGTGCTTGACATGCCCCGTTCTTATTGATTGCCGGAGAATCCCATGGAGACATTGATCGTCGATCGCCAGTCCGCTGCGGGCATAGCTGTCGTCACACTCAACCGCCCTGCCGTGCTGAATGCGTTCAACACGCAAATGTGGACCGAGCTGTGGCAGTTGCTGCGCGAGCTGGCCTACGACACCAGCCTGCGCTGTGTGATTTTTCAAGGTGCGGGCGAGCGCGCGTTTTCTGCGGGGGGCGACCTCAAGGAGCGCAACAACATGACCGATGCCCAGTGGGCCGCGCAGCACCAGCTGATTGAAGACGTGCTGCTGGCGATCCGCGATTTTCCGCGCCCGGTGATTGCAGCGTTGCACGGAATCGCCCACGGTGGCGGCATCGAGCTGGCGTTGATGTGCGACTTCATCATCGCGGACGAAAGCGCCGATCTGGCGCTGCCCGAAAGCAAGCGCGGCTTTCTTCCCGGAGGTGGCGGCATGCAGAACCTCGTGCGCGCCATCGGCGTGCGCAAGACCAAGCAAATGCTCTACAGCGGTATGCGCGTGCACGCCACTTTGGCGTACGAATGGGGCGTGTTCAACGAGCTGGTGCCCAGGGGCCAGCACCTCACCCGCGCGCTGGAGGTTGCACGCGACATCGCCAGCGCCGCCCCGCAGGCGGTGCGCAGCGCCAAGCTCACGCTGCAACATGGCGCGGACACCGATTTCCGCTCGGGCTACGCACTCGATCTCGCGCACCACAACCTGTTGGTGCGCAGTCCGGACCGGCTCGAAGGCATTCGCGCCTTCAACGAAAAACGGGAGCCGCAATGGACGCAGCAGTGACCAGCGACACGGCCCATCAGGCCAACGCATTCGCACAGATCTGGGAGCGCATCTACCAGCGCCGCGATGCCGCGTTCCCGCCCGACGCTATGCGCCATGCACGCCGCGCCGTGGTCGATACCCTCGCCTGCGTTATTGGCGGCGCGGCGGAGCCGGCCACGCGCGCGGCGCGCCATGTTGGATCGGGAAACGGTGCCATGGATCTGGCGCTCAAGATCGGCACGGCGTCCCACGCGCTGGACTACGACGACGTGTGCATGCTGGCCACTTGCCATCCCAGTGCGCCGGTGTTGTCCGCCGTGATCAGCCTGCTGGCGCATGACGCGAAGAATGCGTCGTTGCAGGACGTGCTGCAAGCCCATCTGGCGGGAACCGAAATCATGCTGCGCCTCGGCGCATGGCTGGGATTTGACCACTACGCGCTGGGCTTTCACGCCACCGGCACGCTCGGCGTCATCGGTGCCGCCGCCGCCTGTGCACGCCTGTTGCAATTGCCGCTCGATCAGGCCCGCCATGCCGTGGCGCTGGCCGCCAGCTCGGCCAGTGGTTTGCGCGGAAACTTCGGCACGGACACGAAACCCTTGCATGTCGGCTTTGCGGCCAGCGCAGCCGTGCGTGCGGTGCTGCTGGCGCGCGCCGGTGCCAGCGCCAACGTGCAGGCCGCACTGGCTGGCTTTGCGCGCGCCTATGCGGGCGATCGGCCCCTCACGCTGCCGGACTGGCACGATGAGCAGCCGTGGGCGATGTGTGCGCCGGGCTTTGAAGTCAAGCGTTTTCCGAGCTGCTATCTCACGCACCGCATGATCGCGGGCGTGCTGCAATTGCGCAAATCACATCCGTATGCGCTGCAGCAGGATGAGGTGCGCATCGACATCGAGTTCCCGCCCGACGGCAGCATTGCACTGCTGTATCCCGATCCGCACACCGGCTTGCAAGGCAAGTTCAGCGCGCCCTATTGCGCCGCCAGTGCGTGGATCGATGGCCGGGTCAATCTGGCGACGTTCACGGATCAGGCCGTGCAGCGCGCGGACGTGCGCGCGCTCATGCCGCGTGTGCATGTGGTCGAACGCCAAGGGCTTGCCGAGCCGCTCGACACCGCACCTGTGCGCGTCAGCATTTCGCATGCGGGATCTGTTCTGGTGGATTGGGCGCCGGGCTCGCTACAAGATCCGCCCACGGATGCGGAACTGGCGGCCAAGTGGAGGGATGGCGAAGCCTTCAGCGCCGTCGCGCTGCAAGGGTGCAGCGCGGACATGCTGCTCTCAGCCGATGTGCACACCCGCGCCGCCGATCTGCTGGGGCCGATCCTGCGCCACTTCCAATAGAGGCGCTCACCCGCCGCTGGTGTGGCGCGTTGAGCGCCATGCCAGCAGCGACCCCAGCGTCACCAGCGCCACGCCCATGGCAAATCCCCTGCCCGTCTGAACACCCAGCCACAGGCTGGCCAGCAGCATGGAAAACACCGGCGTGAAATACGACGCGGTGGCAAGCAGCGTCAAATGACCGCGCTGCACGGCGTAGTCCCAACACGAATACGCGATAGCGGTGAGCAAGCCCATGGCGCACACCTGCACCAACGCCTGCCAGTTCCATGTCATGGCCAAGGCGTGCGCGCTCGTGGCGTGGTGCAGCCAGAGCAACACGGCAGTGGCGACCAGAAACAGGGGCACCGCATTGGCGCCCTTGCCGTAGCGCCGTGCCACCAGCGTGTAGACGGCCCATAAAAATGCCGCCAGCAAAGCCAGCGCGTAGGCGGGACGGTTGCCCGACACGTTGTCGCGCAGCATGTGCCACGTCCAGTGGTTCGCCTCGCCCTTCATGACCAGCACGATCCCGGCGATGCACAGGGCCAGCGCGGGCGCCAACCACCAGGTGGCGCGCTGCTGGCGGGCCAGAACGGCCAGGGCAATCGTCAGACTGGGCCACAGGTAATTGATCATGCCGAGCTCCAGCGACTGCTGGCGATTGCTCGCCATGCCGATGGCGAGCGCCAGGCAGATTTCGTAGCTCACGAACAAGGCGCCCCCGAGCCAGAGATACACCCGCGGTGCACCCCGCCAATGCATGCCGAAGAACAGCACGGCAAACACGGCGCTGGCCGTATAGATGGCCGCGGCGCCGCCGGTGGGGCCGAGCAGTTCTGATATGCTGCGCAGCAGGCCGACCGACGTGCTCCACATGAGCACCGCAATGCAGCCCACCAGCGTAGCGCGGGTGGCGGCGGATGCGTTGGAAGTGCCGGTGCCTTTCACTGCCGGGCCACCGCAGGGCTCCACAGCGCGCCCAGCCAACCCACGGCCAGCACCAATGCGGTGAAGAGGAACAGGTGGCCGTACATCGTCGGCTGCGCGACGCCATCCACCACCGCGTGTTCGGCAATCCAGCCGAATCCGCTATTGCAGAACGCCACGCCCAGAAACACCATGCTGTTGAACAGGCCGAGCCACAACCCCAGACGCTCCGGCGCGACCACGGAGCGCGCCTGCGACATCACGAGCGGATGGACCGATCCCACACAGAACAACACGCACACCAGCGCCGCACCCAGCAGCGGATGGCTGTCGGGCCAGATCGCCAACATCAGCGATGCGGCGATGCCCGTGGCGAAGGCGCACAGCACCAGACCCTTGACGGAGATGTGGCGCAGCACCCGGGGAATGGACAGGCCCCAGATCATCGCCAGCACACTGGCCGCCGTCATCACATAGCCGCGCTCCACCACACCATACTGGAACAGGTCGGCCAGATAGGGGCCGCCCCAGGACATGCGGAACGTGCCACCCGTGATCACGGCAAAGCTAACGGGAAACAGCGCGATCAGGCCGATGCGCGCCGGCATTGACAACGCCGATGCGCGCGCATCTCCGGTGGCCATGCTCCCAGGCTGCCCGGGCGATGGCGGCTCGCGCAAGGTGAGCACCACGCAGGCCAGCGCGAGCAGCATGAAGCCCCCCACCACGCCCATCGACGCGCGCCAGCCCATGCTGTTCACGCTCCACGCCAGCGGCAAGCCCGCCGCGATGGCGCCCACATAGCCCACGGCGCTGGCCACGGTCACGATGCGCACCTGTCGCGCCCCGACGCCGGACTTGAGCACATAGTTCAGCAGCCCCATGTAGAGCGGCGCGCAGCCAATGCCCAATGCCACCTGCGCGGCGGTGGCCACACGCACATCGTGCGTCAATGGCAGTGCGAGAGCGCCCATGCAACCGATGGCGAGGCACACCATCACCGGGCGGCGCACACCGTAGCGATCAAACGCGATACCCAACGGCAGTTGCGCGAGCGCGAACGTGAAATAGAACGCCCCGGCAAAGATGCCGAACTGCGCAGGGGTAAAACTGAATTCCGCGATCAACTGGCTGGAAATCACCGCCACATAGCTGCGATAGAACTGGCTGAGCACATACGCGCCCATCATGGCGGGCAACGCCAGATCGAGGCCCTGGTATCTGCCGCGGTAGGCGCTGCTGCTCAATCCGTCACTCCGTATGCAGTGACTTGAGCGATCGCTTCTGGCGCCCGTCGGCGTCAAAGTTGTCGGCGGCCAGCCAGCGCGTGAACGCCGTCTTCAGCTTCGGCCATTCACTGTCGATGATGGAAAACCACGCGGTATCGCGCGAGCGGCCCTTGTAGATCACGGCCTGGCGGAAGATGCCTTCGAAGGAAAAGCCCAGGCGAGCGGCGGTGGTGCGGGACGGCGCATTCAGCGCGTCGCACTTCCACTCGTAGCGGCGGTAGTGCAAGTCATCGAACACATAGGCCATGAGCAGGAACTGCGCTTCGGTCGAAATGGGTGTTTGCTGCATGAGCGGTGAGAACATCACGTTGCCGACCTCGATCACGCCATGATTCGGGTCGATGCGCATCAGCGACAAGGTGCCGACGGCTTTTCCGCTGGCCAGATCGATCACGGCGTAGTGGCGCGGATCGGTGCTTTGGGCGATGGTCTCGGCGTAGGCACGATAGTCCTCCTCACGCTCGAACGGCCCGGTCATCATGTAGGTCCAGCCCCGGTGATCGGCACCGCTGCGGTAGGCCGCATACAGGTCGGCCGCGTGGCGCGCGGGATCGACGGGCTCCAGCCGGCACAGGCGTCCGGTCAGGGTCACGCCCGTGGGCGCAGCACGCGGCGTCCAGTCGGGCATGGCGGGGCCGATGGGCTGGTCGTATTCATTGGTGGGCGGACACATGGCGTACGAGATCCTTTGCGTTGCCTCTGGCAGACAAGAACCGATGACGTGGCCTGCCAGAGCCACCACGCTCAAGGAGTCTGATGGTGCCACGCTTTTGCACGCAACAAAGCGCTTGCGCGGAAAATTCTGCCTGCCGGATGCACGGCGCAACACAGGGATAGCCGCATGGGACACACCGCCCGAAACTGGCACCATCGCGCGCATGACACCTCAGGAATTGCTTGAACATTCGGACAACGGCCACCTCTGGCCAGCGGACTATCCCACACGCCTGCCCGCGGATGTGTCCGCCGCCTACCAACGTGCGCTCGAAGTGCGCGCATTGCGCGAGCATCGTGGCGAGCTACCCCGCGGCTACAAGGTGGGCTTTACCAACCGCACCATCTGGCCGATTTATCAGGTGTTCGCGCCCATCTGGGGCACGGTGTATTCGAGCACCCTCACCTTTTGCGAGGGCGAAGGCGTGCTCGACCTTACCGCCTGCAGCCAACCCCGGCTGGAGCCGGAGGTGAGCTTTGGCATGCGCGCCACGCCCCCAGCGGACGCCACATTGGAGCAGCTATTCAATGCCATCGACTGGATTGCGCCGAGCTTCGAAGTGGTGCAGTCGCATCAGGCCGACTGGAAATTCAATGCCGTGGGCACCATCACCGACGGAGCGCTGCATGCGCGCCTGCTCGTCGGCGCCCAACGCCCGGTGCGCGATCTGGCCGCCAGCGCGCTGGAGCTGGACACGCTGCTGGCAGGCACGAGTGTGGCGCTGTTGAAAAACGACGAGCCCGTCGCGCATGGCCACGGCAGCCACGTTCTGGACAGCCCTTTACGCGCACTGCATCACTTTCTGGCCGAACTGCGCAGTTGCCCCGGCGCAACCGATCTTCAAGCCGGTGACGTCATCACCACGGGCACCTGGACCGATGCCTTTCCCATCGCGCCCGGCGAAATCTGGCAGTCCCAGTTCAGCGATGCGCTGGCACCGCTCACGGTGCGCTTCAAATAGACGCGATCAACGGATCAAAACCTTTAGGTGAAATCCGCCAGCGGGCGCAATTGCCGCTGGCTCTCAAAGCGCCGCAGTGCTCCGCTGACCGGATCGACGAACTCGATCGCCCGCGCCAGCAGTTGCAGGGGGGTGGAGTAGTCCCCTTCGGGCGGATCGTTCACCACCGGATAGAACGCATCGCCAAACAAGGGCAGACCCAGCGCCGCCATATGCACCCGCAGTTGATGGCGCTTGCCGCTGACCGGCGACAGGCGGTAGCGCGCCACCGCGCCCTGCGCCTGCACGATGTCCATGTGCGTCAGGCTGTTGGGTGCGCCCGCAGGCGTCTCGCACATGCGAAAGAAATTGTCTGGGTCTTCCTCCATGCGGCTTTCGTGCGTGCGGGGAAATTCCAGATCGGCGTTGAAGGGCGCAATGGCTTCGTATTCCTTGTGCACCGTGCGCTCACGAAACAGCGCCTGATAGCGCCCACGCGTTGCGCGCTGCACCGAGAACAGCACCAATCCCGCGGTATCCCGATCGATGCGATGCACGGGCGACAGCTCGCGCAGCCCGAGTTGTCGCTTGAGTCGCACCAGCAAGGTCTGCTGCAGGAATTTGCCAGTGGGCACTACGGGCAGGTAATGCGGCTTGTCCGCGACCAGCAGATGCGCGTCCTGATACAGCACCTGCTCGGCAAACGGAATCACGTCCTCGTGCTCCAGTTCTCGGTAGTAGTAAAAGCGAAGTCCCGGTGCAAATGCGCGCTGCGCCGTGGCAGGAGCGCCGAACTCGTCCACCACCTCGCCCAGCGCCATGCGGCGCAGCCAGTCCTCACGACGCACCGCAGGCAAACGTTCGCACAGGAAATCGAGCACGGTGCCCGCGCCCGTTGACGGCAATACGACGCAACTGGGATTGATGCCGTCGCGCATGGGCAGCACGTGGGGATCGTGGGAGTTATGCATGGCTGGGGATTATCTGGCACCCCAGTGCGCCAAGCGGGAAAGCGCAGTCAGGCGACGGGCGGCTTTAGCTTCTGCGGATCGTCTGCGACATGCGCATCCACGTGCGCCGTGCTGTCTGCTTCAAGTCCGTCCAAGTATTTCGCGCTCACGCTCAGGAACGGCTGCTCGGTGGATTCGGCCAGGAATGGCGACGGAGCGGCAACAGTGACATCCGCAGCGACTGGCGCTTCGGCCCCTTCTGCGCGCGCACGCCTGGGGCGGCTTGCGGCGATATCCGACAGTGCATTCAAAGCGGCCTTGCGGCTGGGCCAACGCTTGTTCGGCACGGCGATGTCGCGCCCGTCCAGTGCGATGGCGGCAAAGAAAAAATGCTTTCCATCGCGGGCCATACACAAAGTGGCTGCGAAGGTGGCGTCGTCGAGGACGCCCTGCACTTTTTCACTGGTCAGCGGAATCATAAGTACTAATATTATATGAAACCTAATAGATAACTTCAATTAATAAAAATTATGTGACTTTCACGTAAAAAGCGCTGGACAATTGAAATTTTTGTCGGCCGTTTTTTTGACAGCCCTTCTGCCCGGTGCTAAAAGAAATCGGCGGAATCGGCAATCAATTAACGCGAAAGCAATTTGCGGCTTTGGCACACACATGTCCTGGCTGTTGTGATCCGCGTTACGCTTTGGCAATAAGCGCCGCGTTGGAAGCCCTAGCATGCATCCGTCTCGCCGCCCAGTGCCCGCAGGAGATGAGCGGGAAGCCAGGAGGCGCTGGACTTTTCCCTACGCAGCATTCATCCGCAGGACTGCATGATGATCTGGACGAATTCTTTCAGGTATCACACACCACCCTGCTAAAACAACAATCCATGGCACCTCATAACGTATCACGCTCGACTTCACTTCCTCATATGGCCTTTTCGCAATGGGGGCACAGTGCATTACGGTGGTTGCTTGGTATCGTGGCCGCGTTAATTTTGCTGCTCGCAGTGGCAATTGTGGTGATCACCAACTGGGACTGGAACAGCGCGCGACCATGGATCGCCAGACAAGTCAGCGAGGCCACCGGACGCACGTTCACCATTCAGGGCGACCTGATCGTCGATTGGCATTGGCCACAGCCACTTGAGCAAGGATGGCGTCATTGGATTCCGGGCGTGACGGTGCAGGCGAACCATCTGAGCTTGGGCAACCCGCCCGGTTTCGCGGTCGAGGAAGCTCCGGAGAAAGGCAGCAAGGAACTGCCCGCCATTCCCAATAAAGAGGCCACTGCCGAAATCGATGCCTCCGTCGCTATCAAAGCCATGGAGGGCTCCAGCAAGACACGCCACGCCTTTCAGGCTGCGTCGAAGCCGGGCTCCGCTGCGAGCGCAGCGTCGGCTTCGCAGGCCGAGCATTCGGCACTGCAGGGAGACGCCGAGCGCAGCGAGCAGGCCGATGCACAAGAGGCCGAGCGGCTTATCGAACGCGAACGCGCTCGCGCCACCGTCCAGCCGCCCGCGCGCACCGCTGACACCATGGGCACCATCGCTCGCGCCACCGCGACGCTGCGCCTGCTGCCATTGCTGAGCCGCACCGTGGCGCTGGACACAGTGATGCTCACCGCGCCCGATATCGTGCTGGGCCGCACGCGCGAGGGCGCCAACAACTGGACCTTTCACAGCACCAAGGAGCGCGCCGGTAGCGCCTGGAACTTGAGCATTGGCCAACTCATCGTGCGTGATGGCTGGCTCGGCTACTCCGATGGAGAGCGCGATCTGGCGCTGCGAGCGCGCATCGACACCTTCCGCCCAGAAGCGCAGGACGATGACAACCGCTACGGCGTGCACGTCACCTTGCAAGGGCGCTACGGCAAGGCGCGGGTGGAGGGCGAAGCGCTGGCCGGGCCGATTCTCTCGCTGCGCAACAAGGTGATCGACTATCCCTTGCGCGTCAAAGCGCGGGCGGGCAGCTTGCATGCGCAAGCAGAAGGAATGCTGGCCAATCCGCGCGCGCTGTCGGGCCTCGATCTGCAAGTGGCGTTGAGCGGCTCCAGTATGGCCGACCTCTACGCGCTGACAGGGCTGGTGCTGCCCAACACGCCTGCGTTCAAGACCCATGGCCGACTGCTTGGCAGCCTCGAGCCGGGCAAGGCCGTATGGGAGTACCGTGATTTTGACGGCGTGGTGGGCGCGAGCGATTTGCATGGCAGCCTGACCTATACATCGGCCAAGCCTCGCCCTCGGCTGGAGGGACGGATGCTGTCCAAAAAGTTGCGTCTGGTGGATCTGGGACCCGTAGTCGGCCGCTCTGAGGCGCGCGAAAAACAACTTCAGCGCAAAGGTCGCATCCTGCCCGATGATGCCTTTGATACGGGCCGCTGGAATGCGATGGATCTGGATCTGGCCTTTACGGGCGAAAAGATCATTCGCCCCGAGAGTCTCCCTATCGAAAACCTGAGCACGCGCGCTGTACTCAAAGACGCCGTGCTTCACCTGTCTCCGCTGCGCTTTGGCGTGGCCAAGGGCAAGATCCAGTCGGACGTCACACTGGACAGTCGCAGCAAGCCGCTCAAGGTGAAAGCCCAAGGCACGACGGAAAGCTTGCAGTTGAGCGCGCTGTTTCCCAAAGTGGAATTGATGCACAAAAGCTTTGGCCGACTCGATGGCGGCTTCTCGCTGACCGCGCAAGGCAACTCCATCGCGTCGATGCTGGGCCACAGCGCAGGCGATGCACGCTTTTATATTCGCAACGGTACCTTCAGCAAGGAGATGCTAGACCTGGCGGCATTGAATCTGGGCAGCGTCGTCGTGACCAAATTGTTCGGCGCAGACAAGGAGGTGCATCTGCGCTGCGCCGTCGTCGATCTCGGTATTCGCGATGGCATTGCCACGACGCGCAATGCCAAGCTCAGCACCGAAGAGGCCATCGTGGAAGCCACGGGTGCGATCAATATGCGCGATGAGCGACTGGACTTGCGCATCAAGCCGGAATCGCTCAAGTGGAAATTTTTCTCGCTGCGCACGCCGCTCATTGTGCAAGGCAGCTTTGCCGACCCGAAGGTGGGCGTGGAGCCCGGCCCGCTGCTGCTGCGTGCCGGAGCCGCCGTGGCCGCCGCCGTCGTAGCCCCGGCCGCACTGGCCCTGGTGCCGATCACAGTGCCTGCGGCCGAAGACGACGCGGATTGCAAGACGCTGTTGGCACCACCGAAAAAGCCATGACCTAGCCGGAATGGCACCAAGTGCGCCGGCAGCCTCGGACGTTCGCGCCTCAGCTCAGTGTGGGAAAACCGGAACCCGGACCGTTGTCCTCACGCGGGCCGAATACGGCGCTCACACAGGTGCCAACGCCGCCTGGTGAATCGATGTCCAGGGTGCTGCCCGCGCGGATGGCCCGACGCTTCATGTGTGCCAGTCCGCGCCCCACGTAGCCTGTGCGCACGGTGGAATGCATGCCAACGCCGTTGTCCTGCACACACAGCAGCCAATCTCCCTGCCTCCCTTCCGAATGGGGGCGCAACTCGATGCGCAACTGGGTGGCGCGCGAATGCTGCAGCACGTTGCTCACCGCCTCTTGCACCAGTCGACATAACTCGCGCGCGCGATTGCCACGCGGAAGGCTCTCGGGCTCGGGGACGTCGATGTTCCAGAGCAATTGCACGCCCCGCTTGTCGAGCACCGGTTGCAAGCGCTGGCGCAGCGAAGCCAGCTTGTCCGCCAGATTGCCCTTGTGATCGCTCATCACCTCCACCAGCAAGCGCAGATCCAGCATGCATTGTTCCAGCGTCTGCATGACCGGTTGGGTGTGCTGAGACGGTGCATCGATAAGCATCATCGCGTTCACGATCTGGCTACCGATCTGGTCGTGCAGTTCACGCGCGATCCGCTCGCGCTCTTTGCGCACGGCTGCCACCACCTGCGCCTTGCTTCGTGGATGCCAATACAGCGCGCGCACCATCAACACCAGAATCGCCGCGCCCAGCACGAAGTCCACCAGCATGGCCCAACGCAAAGCCCACGGCCACGCCTGCTCACCCGGCACAAAGTGGTAAAGCCCCAGCAGGAACAGGGCGAACTGAAGCCCCCACGCCACGGCGCAGAAGATGAGCACGGAAAGATGACTGAGATGCAGCACTCAACCCCCTCGCACCGCGCGCACACCATCGGGTAAGGCACGCACGTGGCGAGGGACTCCCTTGTTTCTTAGAACAGCTTGCGCAATGAAGCGAACTGCACGGCTTGCGCGCGCGTGCGCACGCGTAGCTTGCGGTAGATGTTCTTGATATGCGAGTTCACGGTCAGCGCGCTGATCTCCAGCCGGGTGGCGATCTCCGCGCTGGTGTAGCCGTTCGCCACCTGCCGCAGGACTTCCTTTTCGCGATCCGACAGCAACTCGGACACGGCGCCCGAACTGGCACGACTTTCACGCTGAGCAGCGGGCGCATTGGCGTCGAACTTCTTGATCAACCGGCGTGCCAGATGCGGCGTGATGTACGCTCCCCCATTGGCCACCTGCAGCACCGCCTGGGGATAGCTGCCGAACCACGAGTGCTTGACGAGGTAGCCTGCGGCCCCCACTTCGAACGCGCGCAAGACCTGATCGTCACTCTCCATCACCGAAAACATGATGGCCTCCGCCGATGGGCGCTGGAACTTCATCAACTCGATCAGCGAAAAGCCCAATCCGTCGTTGAGGTTCACATCCACCAGCATGACGTCGAACTCGTGCTGTTTGATGAGCTTGCGCCCCTCTTTCACGCTGGACGCCATGCCGATGAGCAAAGTGCGCGCGTCCAGCATCAATTCCTGCGCCACGACCCGCTGCATGTGCTGATCATCATCGATCAGGATCACCCGCACGGGTTTGTCGTCTTGACCCACGAGGAAGTCCGGCCACATCGACTGGCTCGTGCGTATCGGAGACGGCAAATCGGCCCCGTGCATGAGCGCGCTGGCCCCGGTCACGTTTGCTGTATTGAGATAGGACATCTTCTCCTCCATCCGTAATCTGCCGGGCATACCCTTTTTCTTGGGCAGTTCCGGTCGCAATCCACCCGCAGGTGGAAGTTCGCCGCGTGTCCTCCTGATCGCCATATTGCTGGCGTGAAGACACTTGCCAAACGCGGCGCCGGCTCCTGGTGAGAGCCCGCTGCACGGTCCGCGACAAGCATGATTCTTGGTTTTTCGTGCCCTAAGCCGTGCAGCTGTCGGACACAGTTCTATGCTCGCGGATGTAGTTTATGCAATTGCAAACAATTATCCAGCGCTATCGCTGTTTTTAGATAATTTACACAAATGATTCAGTTTGAAACTAGCCCATTTGAGCGAGCGCTTTGTCCCCCAATGCTCTCAAACCAACTCCAATTGAAACCAAAAGAGGCTTGGGAATACAAGGTTTTTCATTGGTGGCGGAATTTCCCGTTTTCGGGATTCAGATTTCACTGCGCGGATACAACCTCAGCATGTCTAAAGGGCTTTAATTTCATTAATTCACTTTAGTTTCATTAAGTTACTACCGCACCTAATCCCTAGAATTGATAAGAAATGCAAACACATTGGCGGAGAATCTACCTCGGTTTGTTCGACATTCAACGCACAATAATGCATCGTTGCGATTATTTGAGCGCAGTATTCTTTTGCCAATTGAGTGCGCAGCCTTCTCTCTGAAGCGCCAGTAGTTTTCTCGTTGCCGGCACACCGGGTAAAAGGTGTGGCTCATTGCGATTTCAGTCCATGCACCGGCATGGGATCGTCGCCATCGCGATGCGCGCGACTAGGCATTCGCAGCTACCCAGAACGGGCGATTTGCGACGCAGTCTCCTCGTCACACACTGAAGCCAGACAAATGCAGGAGGGACCACAAATGCGTTTGTCCAGCCGCCGCAGCTGCGTATGGAACGACACCAAGTCCTCTGACGCAGTTGAGGTCTTCTTGACACGTTACAGGAGAGACAGTCATGAAATCGATCGCTATTTTTGCTTTGAGCCTGGTCGCCAGCGCAGCCTTTGCCGGTGCTACTTCGTCGGGCCCTAACACCATGACCCTGACCGGTCAGACCACGCAGACGACCAATTCTTTGGGCACTGTCATGGTCAACACGGCGAACACCGATGCGCAGGCTTATCAGAACGTTTCGTCCAATGCCGCTGGTGTCTCCATCAGCGCGACGTCGAACCAGACGACCAACACCATCGGAGGCGCAGTCGTTAACGAGGCCAAAGGAAAATTTGCCACAGCGCGTCAAAACCTGGCGAGCAACAACGGCAGCGTTTCCATTCAGGCCAAGTCTGATCAGACTGTGAATGCCGTGGGCGAATACATCGGCAACCTGGCCGATGGTGCTGGCGCGCAGGCCACCCAGAACATTGCCTCCAACTTCGGCAATGTGAACATCAAGGGCCAGTCCACCCAGATTGCCAGTCTGGCGCTCGGCGCCAAGATCAATCAGGCACTGGGAAGCAACGCGATCGCCGTGCAAAACGTGTCGTCCAACGACGCCTGCGCGGATGATCCTTGCCCCGGCGGCATCTGCAAGCCCGGCGGTGGCAGCCATGGCGGTTGGGGCAATAAGTAAGCAGCCAAGCAAACCGGAGCGTCGGGCGGCTCGTCCGACGCTCTTGAGAAATGCGTAGCTCACTGGATTGGCAAGCACATCGAGCCGAGAGCGGACCGACACCACCGATCAGGGCGGGCACGGTGACCCATTGGGTTGCTGTGGATGGAGACAGGCCAGGCCGCTACCCAGCCTTCGTGTTTGCGAATTCTCTGGAGATTCCCAAGGAGGTTGCATCGTGAACCATCGTCGCTTTGGCAGTCATTGCTTGATGGCTGCGACATTGGCACTCAGCGCCCCGCTGCTGGCACAGGCAGCACCGGGTGAAGACCCGATCATTCTGGAAAAAAAGGTATCCGTCCAAATGATGCCGATTAACCAGAACCGGAGTTCAGGCTACATCAACTATGGAAATGCTGTTCCTGCGCAGCTACAGGCCAAGATCAATCGCTACGTAGCGAAAGCATTTGCGGCCAATACCGACGGAATTTTCACCGAAAAAGACGTCGTGCAGTCCGTGCAGACCAAAGGCTCCAAGGTCACTTGCGCGCAGTCCGTTGGCAGCAATGTCGGCGCAGCTGCTGCCAACGTAGGCAAGACCGGCAAGCCTGGCGAGCAGATCGTTGTTCTGCGTGGCGATTTGGTCAACGTCTGCTTCTAGCGCCCGGCCCTTGTGGGCCGGATGGCTGTGACCGGGGCGCTTGCCTGGCAAGCGCTTCCGGCCTGATTTCAAGAATAACGATTTCAGCGCGTAAAAGCTCTACATTCACGCATTCAGGGAGGTTGGCCATGAAGACTTCTGCAGCCATACGCGCTTGCGCCGCCATTGGTAGCCGGCCATCGAAGTCACGCACCAGGTCACGCCTGTCCTGGCTGACCCTCGCTGTGGGCGCACTCCTGCTTGGCGGTTGTGCGACGCCCATTGATCCGCGCAAGGACGCCGACCTGCATCAGGCGGCCTATACGATCGACCGCCCCATCGTGCGGCCGATTCGCTCGCTCTCCAGTTTCTCGGACTCGCTCATGTGCATGGACCACATGCTGCGCGCCGCCCAGTTGCCCACCACGCTCATCACCAGCAAGCAGTTCATCGATTATTCGAGCAAGGTGCCGGTGGGCGTGAAAGAGATGATCATCACCGCGCTGTCGCAGATGTCGCGCGTGTCGAACGCGTTTCGCTACGTGGACTACGAAGTGGACATCGTGCGCCAGGACACGGTGCAGAACCTCACCACGATCTTGCTGAACAACAACCTCATCCAGCTACAGCGCCCTGCCCTGTACGTGTCGGGCGCTGTCACGTTTGTCGATCAGAACGTGACGTCTGCCAATCAGAATGCCGGCCTGTCCGGCGAACGCATCGATCTCGGCGTGGCCCGTTCGCGCAATGCCACCATCATGGGCCTGGAGATGCATCTGGGCGATTTCCGCACGCGCACGCTGATCCCGGGCATCGATTCGGCCAACGAAGTGGTGATTGGCGGCGGTAATCGCGGGCTCGATCTGTCCGGCCGCATCGGCACCTACGGGGTGGCCTTCAACGTGGGCAAGGACTACGCCTTGGGCGCAGGCGGCGCCACGCGCACGCTGGTCGATCTGGGCACCATCGAGGTGGTTGGAAAGTGGGCCCGCGTGCCCTACTGGCAATGCCTCACGCTGGACCAGACGCACCCGGACTTCCAGCGCGAGATGTACGAGTGGTACAACGAAAGCGGTGGCCTGGCCCAGACGCGCTTGATCCAGAGTTCGCTCATCGCACAGGGCTATCTGCCCGCCGGAACCGAGCTGGCGGACATGAAGTCCCGCGAAGCCCGCGATGCGCTTTCGCGCTTCCAGATCGACAACGGCATCGTACCGACCGGAACACTCGACTTCCGCACCTACGAGCGCGCACTGCGCCACTTCGTCACACTGGACAGCAACGGCCACTTGCAACAAGTCGGCTGGACGCCTTCCGGCCCTGGCGGTGCGCCCAATCAAGACAAGAGCTATGTCGCCTACCTGCCTGTGCGGCCGCAGGAAATCTCGCTGGAGACCCGGGATGCTCCGCCGGCAGAGATCGCACTGCGCATCGAGAACCCATTGCCTCCGGGCGTGGCGCCGACTTTCGAGGCGGGCGAGCAAATCTTCCTGAGCGCCACCGTGACGCGCACCTCGCACGTGTATTGCTACTACGCGGATGCGGCCAACAACGTGCTGCGGCTCTCGCCCAACAAGGTCAACCCGCATTCGCAACTGGCCGCCACACAGACACTGCGACTGCCTGACTGGCTGGTGCCCAACCCCGCGTTCGTGATGGAGGCGAGCGTGGCGGGCACCGAACAGGTCAGCTGCTTTGCCACGACAGAGGACGTCATGGACCGCCTGCCAGCACCGCTGCAAGGACCGGGCGTGGTCAACATTCCGGGCTACCGTTCGATTGCGGACGTGGAAGCCGCCTTCCGTCATGCACTGGGCAGCGATGCGCTCTCCCGCAGCGACGTCACATGGCGCGTCATTCCCAAGCGCACCCAGCCGGTCACGCAGCAACCCGTGGTAGACAGGAATTCGCCACGGACCTGAGCGCGACTGCGGCGATAACGACAACGCGAGCCCGTGAGGAGGAGTACATGCAGCGGCACACCATTTTTCGCGCGATCCGCGTGCGCTGCGGCTCCTGCGTGGCGGCGATCACCCTGCTCTCCGCGCTGGCCCTGACGGGAGACGCATGGGCGGTGGTGCGCAGCGCGCCAAGCTCGCCCATCAAGCAGCCAGAAAGCAATTCTTCCGTGGTGCAACCAGCGGGCATTACCCAGCCGGCGGGCATCCAGCCCGCCGGAGCGACGGTGCAGCCCGCGCCGATCAAGCCCACTGGCACGCCCGGCGCGAGCGGCCCCAAATTTCCGGAGCCCGACGCCAATGACAACGACATCGAGCGCCTGCGCAAGCTGGAGGCGATTGCACTGTCCAGCCCGCGCAAGGGAAGTGCGGCCGAGCGCACGGCGGGTCGCACGGCCTGGTTGCTGGGCCTGATTTACCTGCACGGTGAAAACACCCCGGTAGACCGTGCAGCCGCCAGGAAATGGTTTGAGCGTGCGCGCCAGTTGAACGAGCCCATGGGCAATGCAGGCCTCGCCTGGTGTGAGATCGACGGCTGCAACGGCCCACCGGCGCCGTCCATGGCGCGGCCGTATCTGTCGGCGTTAAGGAATGCCAATTCCGGTCTGGCACTCTATCTGGAGTGGCTGATTCAGGAGCGCGCCGCGCCGGTCCAGCACAGTGCTGCGCCTGCCCAGGAGCTGCACAGCAATCCGGACGCACAACGCATGCAACTGCTGCAGCGCGCCGCACAGGCGGGCAATACCTCGGCCTTGAATGAGCTGGCACTGGGCAACGTCGCCGCGTCGCGCTACGACCTCGCGATGTCGCAGTTCAACGCCGCCGCCAAGCGGTCGCCAGCGGCGGCATCCAATGCGCATTTGTTGGGTATTCGTATCCAGAGCAAGGGCGACTCCGGCAAGGGCGCAACGGGGCGCAAGGACCCGGCTGAGTGGTATGAGCAAGCCCGCCGCTACCACCGGGGCGACGGTGTGCCGTCCAACTATGCAGAGGCCGTCCGGCTGTACCAGTTGGCCGCAGCCGGAGGCAACCAGCCAGCGCGGCGCATGCTGGAGTTGATCTACTCGCGTCCGGCCCCGGGCGGTGTCGTGAACATCGCGTGGATGCGCCAACTGGCCAGCATGGATGTGACCGCCGAAGGCGCGATCCTGACGTTCACCGCGCCCCCTACTCCGGTGCTGTACGTGCGCGATCTCACACCGCTGTATGAATTCATCCCCGATGAATGGCGCAAGGAACGGGCGCCGCTTCCCAGGTAATGGATTCAATGAAAATCGCGGCTGCCGTTCAGCACCGGCGCTAACCGGCCCAACAAAGGCGTGAGGTCTTTCACGCGCTGCGCGATCAGATGGCGCGTGGCGTGGCCGGGCGTATCAGGATGGGGTTGACTGCACTGCCACATACCCTCCACGGCCAGCAGGCGCGCACGCAACAGCGGCTCGCGCCATTGCTCCAGCATGCTTGGCCAGACGACGATATTGACCGTGCCGGTTTCGTCTTCCAGCGACATGAACATCGTGCCCTTCGCCGTGGCCGGGCGCTGGCGCACCGTGACGATGCCCGCGGCGCGCACACGCCTGCCGTTGGGCACGCCCAGCAATTGCAAGGCCGAGCGAATGCGCCAGCGCGCCAGCCGCTCGCGCAACAGGGCCAATGGATGGCGGCGCAGCGTGAGACCGGTGGCCGCGTAGTCGAACAGGATCGCTTCGCCCTCCTCTGCCTCAGGCAATTGCAGCGGACTTTCGTGCGTGGGCGTCTGGCGGAACAGCGGCGGCGCGGGCAACTGGGCCGCCGCATCCCACATCTGCTGGCGCCGATGCCCGGACAGGGCCGAGAGCGCGTCCGCCGCTGCCAGCGCCTTGAGATCGCTGCGGTCCAACTGCGCTCGCAGCGCCAGATCTTCGGTGCAGGAAAACGCGGCATCGTCCCGTGCCTGCAGCAAGCGCATGGCGGCTGCTTTTTCCAGATGCGCCACGAAGTTCAGGCCCAGACGCACGGCGGGCTGCGCGTGCTCGACGCCGCGAATGGCGTACATCGGCGCCTCCAGGGTAGACAGCCAATGGCTTTGCGTGACATCCACCGCCAGCACCTGCACGCCGTGGCGGCGCGCGTCCTGCACCAGTTGGGACGGCGTGTAAAACCCCATGGGTTGCGAGTTGAGCAGGGCCGCCAGAAAGCACGCGGGCTCATGCCGCTTGAGCCACGCGCTGGCATACGCCAGCAGGGCAAAACTGTGCGCGTGGCTTTCCGGAAAACCATATTCGCCAAAGCCCAGCATCTGCTGGAAGATCATCTCGGCGAACGCGAGCGGGTAGTCGTTGCTCACCATGCCCTCGATCACCCGGTCGCGGAAGTGGTGCACGCCGCCGGTGCGTTTCCAGGCGGCCATGGAGCGGCGCAGCGCATCGGCCTCGCTGGCGGAAAAACCCGCGGCGTCCATGGCGATCTGCATGACCTGCTCCTGAAAGATCGGAATGCCCAGCGTGCGCTCCAGCGCGTTGCGCAGCTCGGGTTTTTCCAGCTCCAGCGGCTCGCCCCGGCGCTGGCGTTCACGCGCCTGCAGGTAGGGATGCACCATGCCGCCCTGAATCGGGCCGGGCCGCACGATCGCCACCTCCACCACCAGGTCGTAGAACACACGCGGCTGCAGGCGCGGCAGCATGCTCATCTGTGCGCGGCTCTCGATCTGGAACGTGCCCACGGTGTCGGCCGCGCAGATCATGTCGTAGGTACGCGGATCGTCCTCGGGAATGTCGCGCAGCTCCCAGCGCTCGTGGCGCAGCGCGGCGCGCATGTCCAGAGCGCGGCGCAAGGCGGTCAGCATGCCCAGCGCGAGCACGTCCACCTTGAGCAGGTTCATGGCGTCGAGATCGTCTTTGTCCCACTGGATGATGGAGCGCTTGTCCATGCTCGCGGGCTCCACCGGCACCAGCCGCGTGAGCTTGCCCTGTGTGAGCACGAAGCCGCCCACGTGCTGGCTCAGGTGGCGCGGAAACTTGTAGAGCTCGCGCGTCAGCCGCAGCCACCATTGCGCGGTGTGCTCGCTGATGTGCTCGCCCACGTCGCGCGCCAGATCCTGCAGCCGCTCGCTGGCCAGGGCGTCATCAAACCAGTGGTGGTCCTTGGCAAACGCATCCACGAGAGCCGGGGCCACGCCCAGCGCCTTGCCCACGTCGCGCAACGCACTGCGCGTGCGGTAGCTGATGACGACGGCGGTGATGGCCGCGCGCTCATGGCCGTATTTGTCGTAGATGTACTGGATGACCTCTTCGCGCCGCTCGTGTTCGAAATCGACGTCGATGTCGGGCGGCTCCTTGCGCTCGCGGCTGATGAAGCGCTCAAACAGCAGGTTGCCCTTTTCCGGACTGACCGCCGTGATCCCGAGAAAATAACAGACCACCGAGTTCGCCGCCGAACCGCGCCCCTGGCACAGGATGCCCTGGCTGCGCGCAAACCGGACGATGTCGTGCACGGTGAGAAAGTACATTTCATAGCCCATCTCGTTGATGAGATCGAGCTCGTTGTGGATCTGATTTTGCTTGTCCATCGGCACACCGAGCGGATAGCGCCCGCGCGCGCCCTCCCACGTCAGCCATGCCAGCGTTTGCTGCGCCGTCATGCCGGGCAGCACGGTCTCCAGCGGGTAGTGGTAGCGGATCTCGTCGAGCCGGAACTGACAGCGCGCCGCCACCTGCAGCGTGGCCGCCAGCAACGCCGCCGGATAGACGCTGGCGAGTTGCGCGCGCGTGCGCAACCGGCGCTCGGCATTGGAGGCCAGCGCCTGTCCGCACTGCGCCACCGGACACCCCAGCCCGATGGCCGTGATCACGTCGAGCAACGGCTTGCGCGGACGCTGGTGCATGAGCACACCGCCTGCCGCCACCAGCGGGATGTGCAATTGCGCCCCCACAGTCTGCAGGGTGTGCAGCCAGAGGCTGTCGCCCGAGGTGCGATGCAACTCCACCGCCAATGCGAATGCACACCCCAGCATGGCACGCGCATCGCACAAGGCCTGCGCCAATTGCGCTGGCGCATCCACGCCCTCCCGCGTGAAGGCGGCACGATCCGGCACGATCAGCAACTCGCAGCCATGCAGCCATGGCCAGGGCGATGTGTGGTCCAGCCGGTATTCCCCTTTCGGCGCAGCACCGCGTGCCGCCGAGATGAATTCGCACAGATCGCCCCAGCCTTGCAGATCGCGCGCAATCGCCACGATGCACAGGTCACCGAAGCGGAACTCGCTGCCATACAGCAGGCGCAGTTGAACCCCCTGCCCTCCCTCCTGCTTCAAATGCTGTGCGGCCAGATGGGCGCGCACCACGCCAGCCACCGAGCACTCATCGGTAATGGCCAGCGCTGTGTAACCCAGACGCTCGGCGCGCTCCACCAGTTCGGCCGGATGCGACGCGCCCCGCTGGAAGCTGAAATTGGTCAGGCAATGCAGCTCCGCATAGTCCGGCAGCAGCGATGCAGCGGGACGGTCCAGCCTGTCCAGCCTGTCGTCGGCGCGCTCATCCATACATGCCATGCAGATACCAGCTCCGGGTGGCGTTGTCGCGAAACACCCAGACCCAGCCTGCAGCCGCGTTATGGGCCACGAAATAATCACGCTTGATCACGCCCGGCGCTGCTTGCGGGCCGATCTGGTCGGCGGCGGGCGGCTCGTCTTGCGCCTCCCACCAGCCACTTTCAAAACGCTCCGGCCCCACCAGCAGACGCAGCGGCTGCCCGAGCAGACAAGGCCGGTCCTTGCGCAGGTTCAACCGCTGCGGTTGGGGCAACAACCACGCAGGCCAGAGCGCGGCTCGCGGATCATGGTCCCCCCCTTCGCGCGTGCGACGCCGCGCGCCACCCGTCCCCATCAGGCGTGCGGCGCTGCGCCAGACCTGCATGTGCTCGGGCCGGTGGTCGGCCTGCGGTTGCGGCACCCGCAGGCAGTCCTCGCCCAGCCGGGCACTCACGCGCTCCACGAACTGGTGCCACGGGTCACCCTCGCGCTCGTCTGGTGCCTTGGGCAACAAGCTGGCACTGCGCTGCTGCAGCGCGGCCACTTCCTCGGTGCGCAGGACGAGTCGATTGGCGGGCGCCGCCAGTTGGTGGTGCGCCAGTTGCTCGGTCAGCAAACGGCGCAGGTGCGACAACTCCTGCAACGGCTCGGCCGTGCGCAACTCCATCTGCCCCCATGGCGCAACGTCTACACCATCCAGCCGACGCAGATCGTGTCGCCAGCGCATCTGCAAGCGCAACACCCCCAGATGCCGCGCACGCAACCAGCCCTGCAGCGCCGTGAGCAAATGCTCCGCCGCATGCATCAGCTCGGTGGACGAGGCGGCAATGTGCGGCAACTCCAGCTCCAGATCGAAATGCTCCGGCAGCCCGATCCACGCCAGCGGATAGGAGCGCTCGCCCCACAACTGCTCCAGCGCCAGCAGGCAGCCATGCCCCAGACGCCGCGCCACGCCCGCACGCGGCAGCGCGCGCACGTCGCCCACCGTGCGGCAGCCCAGATTCTGCAAGGCCAGCAGGTGCGGGCGCAGCGCCGTCACCGTGGACAGGGGCAGCCCCTGCGGCACCCGCGCCGGTCGGGGCAGACCCGCTTGTTTCAGGCGCAACAAGGCCAGTGCCTGCAACGCCGTGGGCGCTTCGGCCCAATGCTGGCGTGCATCGGCATCCTCGCCCTCCACACCGGCTCCAGCATGTGCCGGCGCATGCGCCACTACCAGCCGACGCAACGTCGCTGCGCCGCCCCACAGGCGTTCGGTGCTGGCCACATCCAGCAACAGCGCCTCGTCCAGCACCGCCACGTTCGGCGTGAAATGCAGCGCCCACCAGCCCAGCGCCTCCACCGTCTGACGCGGCAAGGCGGCGAGTGACTCAGCGCCGAGCGGCAAACGCCATGCCAGCCAATGCATGAGACAGCACCTCCCGGTGATCGACCCGCCGGGGCCTGAGCGAGCGCAACAAGGCCGCCGCATCTTCCCGCGCCTGTGCCTTGCGCCGGGCCTGCGCGTGCAACTCTTCCTCCAGCCGAGGGTGCAACCACGGCAGCGCAACGGGTTGCACCAGTGGTGGCCCGCGGCGCTTGAGCACATGCACTTGCAAGGTCTTGTCCGCCGCCCGCAGCCACAAACGCAAAGGCGCTGGTGACGACTGCCCGCGCGCCTGCTCCGGGCGGAATACCCATAACAATTGCCGCTGCTGCGCCGCAAGCAACTGCAACCGGCGCAACGCTGCAGGCTGCGCCTGCGGCAGCCACGCCAGCACGGCGCACACATCACGACAACGCAGAGCTTGCTCGCCCGCCCAGACACTGGACGCATCGCCCGCCAACCTTCCGGAGGCACGCGAAGGCACGGGGTGCACACAGCACAATTGCCCGGCATCCACTCCGCCAAACTTCGCAAATGGCGTAAACACCTCCAGCGGCGGAGCCACCAGAACCGCCCGGCGCTGGGGCTGCTCCTGCAGCACCCGGGCCAGCGCACCGGCCACCAGCGTCCATTCGGGGTGCAGGAAACCCGGCATCAAAATTTCCGACATGCCTCCCACCGGCCAGCCACCACCCGGCAGTTGGGCATCCAGCGGCGCATGGCCCGACGCCAGCGTCCGGGGAGCCTGCTCATCGTTGGCCGATTGCCAGTCTCCCCCACGCCAGACCCCCAAGCGCACCCACCCGGCGGCAGGCACGCAGCCCTCCCTGCGCGCCTGCGGCGCGTCGGTAGACAACAAGGGATTGGCGGAAGACATGGAGCATGGATGCTGATTGAACACTGTATAAATATACAGCATTCAAGAGCAGATTGCATGCTGCCGGAGATCCGGGAACAGGCGCCCGAGGCAGCGGCGCAGGCATCGCCAGCAAGGCAACGCGCACCGCACGCGCCGCGCCCGACCGGATTGGTGGCTGCCACCGAAGACGCCCCGCCCATCTTCATCCAGCAGCGCCGCAGCGAGCGCAGTCTGGCGAGCCTGCTGTTGGCCGATTTGTCGCAATCCACCGATGCCTACGCCACGCAGAACACGCGCGTCATCGATCTCATCCGACCTGCCCTTCCTCTTTGGCAGCAACGGCTACACGCTGATCCTCCGGGCACAGGACCTGAGCCATCGGCAGGCGTCGCTGTACGCCAAGCTGACGCGCGACTGATCCCTTCGCGTCGCTTCAGCGCGGCCGGCCGCGCAATTCGTCCGCCGCTTCGCGCAGCGCGCGCACGCCCGCCTCGATGGCCGATTCCGATATGGCGGTGAAGCCCATACGGAAATAGCGGGCGTTCTCCCGGTGCGGCCCTGTCGCATCGTCCAGAAAGAAGACGTCGCCCGGCTCGATCAACACGCCATGCTTTTGGGCCACCTCGTTCAATGCACGCGCATTCAGCCATGGCGGCCCCTTCACCCACAAGGCCGAGCCGCCCGTGGTGGACTGGATCTCCCAATCCGGCAACTGCGCGGCCATGGCCTTCACCAGCACGGCGGCGCGTTCGGCGTGCTCCTGCGACAAGCGCCGCAGCATGGCGTTGTGATGGCCAAGGCTCAGGAACATGGCCAGCGTGCGTTGGCCGAAGGCATTCGGGTGGCGGATATTCAATCGGCGCAGCGCATGCAGCGCCTTGATGACCTCTGGCGGCGCAACGACAAAGCCCATGCGCAGCCCCGGCGCCAGGCTTTTCGAGAGGCTGCCCACGTAGATCACGCGCCCATCACGATCCAGACTCTTGAGCGCGGGCACCGCCTCTTCGCTCCAGCCGTCCTCGGTTTCGTAGTCGTCCTCAATCACCACGAAATTGTCCTGCTTCGCCCGCTCCAGCAAGGCTTCGCGGCGGTCCATGCTCAGGGTGACCGTCGTGGGGCATTGGTGGCTGGGGGTGACGTAGGCATAGGCCAGATCGCGCATGCGCTCGTTCGGCACCACGCCCTCGCCGTCAACGTCCAGCGGCACCAGATCGGCGCGCCGCCGCAGAAAGATGTTGCGTGCGTCGGGGTAGCCCGGGTTCTCGATGCCCACGCGCGTGCCCGCTTCAAAAAACAGATCGGCCAGCAGAAACAAGCCCTGCTGCGAGCCCACGGTGATGATGATTTCCTGCTCGGTCGCGTGGATGCCGCGACGCGGGAGCAAGCGGGTGCGAATCTGCTGCACCAGCGCCGGATCGTCGCGCAGGAACATGTCCTGCCCCCACTCGTAGGATTCGAGCAGGTTCAGTGCGCGCAGGCAGCACAGGCGCCAATCCGCGATCGGAAACAGCTTGGCATCGAACTGGCCGTACAGGAACGGATAGGCGTAGTCGCGCCAGTTGCTCGGCTTGTCGATATTGCGTTGATTCAACAACTGTGAGGACATGCGGCGGCTCCAATCCACGCTGCTCGAACGCGCGGGCAAGTCATCCCGGATGGTCTGCGCCGCCGACCCTTGCGCCAGGTGCAGGTGATTGGTTGGCAACACATCGCCCACCCAATAGCCCAGGCGCGGCGTCACGCACAGATAGCCCTCGTCCAGCAGTTGCTGGTAGACAATCATGACGGTCTTGCGCGAGATACCCAGAGCCGCAGCCAGATCGCGGGTGGACGGCAGATAGGTCAGCGCGGGCAGGACGCCATCCAGCATCGACGCAACGAGCATTTGCCGCAGTTGCGTCTGTAGCGATTGCTTGCTGTTTTTGTAGGGCGCCCACAAGGCACTCCAGAGCACGCCATCGAGTTTGCCGAATTCCTGCACTACCCCCACGTCGCTGCACCTTCCTGGATGTTGACATTGGCTGCATGGCGGATGTGTCGCTTCCGAACCATGACGCTTGCATTGATGATACGTTTATCGGATCATTCTGTCTCGTTTTTTCGAATTTTCGAACAGGTTGAGCGTTCCAAAATGGAAACCGGGCACTTAGTCCGTTACTTTCGCATATCGCAGGCCGAAACGCTTTGGCAATACAAGACATGCTGTGCCCCAACCAATTTCGCGCCTCACGCCCGCCAACGCCATCCGCAGAACCCCGAAGACCAGCGCCATGAACCGACCCCACGCCAACTCCGCAGCCGCTCCTGCCGCCATCCCGCTGACGGTGATTGGCGGGTTTCTCGGAGCCGGCAAAACCACGCTGCTCAATCACCTGCTCAGCGCGCCCGACGTGCCCCGGCTTGCGGTGCTGGTGAACGATTTCGGCGCGATCAATCTGGACGCGAGCCTCATTGCCTCACAACAGGGCGAGACCGTGGCGCTGACCAATGGTTGCGTGTGCTGCTCCATCGGTGACGATCTCACCGCCGCCCTGATCCAGGTGCTCAACGCGCAGCCGCGATTTGAAGGCATCGTGGTGGAGGCCAGCGGTGTGTCCGATCCGTGGCGCATCGCGCAGATCGGCCTCGTCGATCCCGAGCTGCGACTGGACGGCATCGTCGTGCTGGTCGATGCCGCAGCGGTGCTCACGCATGCCGCCGATCCCCGCCTCGCGGATTCGCTGCAGACGCAGGTCGCGCACGCGGACTTGCTCATCGCCAACAAAGCCGACGCGGTCGATGAGGCCACGCGCGCAAGGGTTGCGCACTGGTGCCAGACCCATGCGCCGCGCGCGACGCTGGTCTGGGCGCAACAGGCCGCTGTCGAGCCCGATCTGATTTTTGGAGAATGGAGCGTGCGCGGTGCGGCCAATCACGGGTTGCAAGCAATGCCCACCGATGCAGCACAGCGGTTCGCCAACCAACCGGTCGGCCATCGGCAGCGCGATGCACTGCACGGCGCGCAATTCGAGTCATGGGGCCAGCAGCTCGGCGGCGTCTTGAACCAAGACGCTTGCGACGCATTGCGCACCGAGGTCGCCCAACTGGCCCATGGCATCCTGCGGCTGAAGGCGCTGGTGCGCACCGACAGCGGCTGGCTCGACATCCAACTGGCGGGCCGGGAGGTCACGCTGCGCCGCCACGCCGCGCATCAGCACACAGCGGACGGCGCCGCCGTCGTTGCGATTGGCCTGCGCGGCGAGTTGCCGGTGACGGCGCTGGAACAGGCGTTTTCCGCCGCGCTGTAACGTGCTGAACAAGTCTCCCGGCACCCGCGCCGGGAGGCTGCACGCCGCTGCGGTTTACAGATCGCCGACGCGATAGCGCATTTCCGTGGCTTCGAAAATGCGCCCCGACAGCATGGTGCCCCAGATGCGCACATCTTTGAGCTGCATGGGCTCGGCCTGCTCGGGGTCGTCCTCCATCACGCACAGATCGGCGCGCTTGCCCACTTCGATGCTGCCGATCTCGTCATCCAGCTTCAGCGTCCACGCCGCACCCAGAGTGATGGCGTGCAGCGCCTGGGCAATGGAAAGGCGCTCGCGCTCGCCCAGCACTTGCCCGCTCATCGTCACGCGGTTCACCGCGCACCAGGCGGTGAACAATGGTCCCAAGGGCGTCACCGGCGCATCGGAGTGAATGGCCAGCGGCACGCCCGCTGCCAATGCGCTTGCGCAGGCATCGAGCCGTGCGGCGCGGTCCGGCCCCATGGTCATGCTGGCGTGTTGGTCGCCCCAGTACCAGATGTGGTTGGCGAACAGGTTGGCGCACAGGCCGAGGCGCGCCATGCGGCGGAACATCGCCGCATCGATCATCTGACCGTGCTGCAGCGTGTGGCGGTGGTCGGGGCGCGGTGCGCGCTCCAGCACGCGCTCGATGGCTTCGATGGCCACTTCGCTCGCCTCATCGCCATTGGTGTGCGTGTGCACGACAAAGCCCGCGCGGTGGTAGACCTCGAAGTCGGCCTCGTACTGCTCGGGCGAGGTCACCCAGATGCCATTCGCGCTGCCATTGAAATAACCGGGCCAGCGCAGACGCGCGGAGAAGCCCTGAATGGAGCCGTCCAGCATCATCTTCACCACGCCGAAGCGCAGTTTGTCCGTCTCGCCGTGGCGCGCCTTCAACTCGTTGATGCGCTGCACCCCTTCCTTGGCGCCATGTGTGCCGTGGAACGCCTTGAATGCAGGCACCACGCGCACGTTGTAGTCGTCGCGCTCACAGGCACCCAACAAAACGTCCACGTCGTGGTCTGCCAACTGGTTCACCAGATCGGTGGCGGTCGTGACGCCTTGCATGCAGGCAATTGCGCCGAATCCGCGCATGCCGTCGTCATCCATGGGTGCCAGCAAGCCGGAGCCGGATGGCCCCAGTCGGCGCGCCACGGGAAACATCGCTGCGGGCTCCTGCAACTCGCCCGTGGGCTCGCCATCGGCGAACTTCACGACGCCTTCGATCTGCGTATCACGCGTGATACCAGCGATACGCATCATCTCCGAGTTCACGTTCATCAAATGTCCGTTGGAGTGGCAGATGACTACCGGGCGCGTGGTGCTCGCGCGGTCCAGATGCTGGACGGTCATGCGTTCGTCACCAAAATAGATCGGATCGAACCCCCACGCGATCAGCGGTTTGTCCACCTGCGTGCCCGCCGCATCCCATTGCTGGCAGATCTCGGCAAGCGCGTCGACCACGGCCTCCATCGTCTGCAAGCCTTTCCAGGTCTTGCCGTCCGGGCCGAGCCGGTCGCCATATCCCACGTACGGGAACACCCACATGCCGCCCTCCTTGAGGTGGCAATGGCCTTCGATCAGGCCGGGCATGAGCACCTTGTCGGCAAAGCGCGAGTCCAGTTCAAACTCGCCCCATGCCTGCATGCGCGCCAAGTCGCCCACGGCCAGAATGCGCCCGTCCCGCACGGCCAGATGGGTGGCGTGCGGCTGCATCGGGTTCATCGTGATGATCTTGCGGGCGACGTATACGGTGGTGGTGGATTGGGCTTTGGACTTGGACATGCAATCTCCTGGGGCGCGCCACTGGTGGGCGCGTTGAACATCGGAATCAGGCGCTCAGCGGCGCGGTGACGGGATCGGAATCTGGGTCGGAGGCGCGGGCGTCAAGCGCCCACGGCCTCCGCAGCAAACAGGATGGGCCGGGCGCGCCCGTCGATCACCTCGACACGATGGCAGCGCACCCAGTGCCCCGGCTCCAGTTCGCGCAACTCGGGCAGACTCTGCGAGCACGCGGGCACGGCCACCGGACAGCGTCCGGCAAAGCGGCAGCCCGGCGGCGGCGCAATGGGGCTAGGCGGATCGCCCACCAGCTTGATGCGATGGGCCGCGCGCGCGCGCCCGCCACTCACCGTCGGCACGGCGGACATCAGCGCCACACTGTACGGATGCAACTGGCGCGAGAAAAACTGCTGACGCGGAGCGCGCTCAACGATCTGCCCCAGATACATCACCGCGATGTCGTCGCACAAATGCTCCACCACCGCCATGTCGTGCGAGATGAACAGATACGTCAAGCCCAGCTCGCGCTGCAGCTTGGCCAGCAAATTCAGCGTCTGTGCGCGAATGGCCACGTCGAGTGCCGATACCGGCTCGTCGCACACCACCAGATCGGGCTTGGTCGCCAGCGCACGCGCGATGTTGATCCGCTGCCGCTGCCCGCCCGAAAACTGGTGCGGAAACAGCATCTTCTGCTCGGGCCGCAAGCCCACCTGGGTGAACAGTTCGTCCACGCGCGCTTCGCGCTCGGCCCGGGTGCCGATGTTCATCAGATCGAGCGGCGCACGCACCGCATCGCCAGAACGCTGGCGCGGATTGAGCGAGCTGAACGGGTCCTGAAACACGATCTGCGCCTGACGCCGTGCGCGCCGCAACGCCTCGCCTTGCAGCGCTGTCACGTCCACGCCATCCAGCACCACGCTGCCCGCAGTCACGGGTGACAGCCGCAACACGCCCAGCGCCGTGGTGGTTTTGCCGGAACCCGACTCCCCCACGATCGCCAGCGTGCGCCCTCGGTCAACGTCAAAGCTCACGCCATCCACCGCGCGCACCAACTCCTGTGGCTTGCCCCAACTGCGCTTGCCGACGGAGAAATGAATTTTCAGGTCCCGCACCGAAAGCAATGGTTGGGTGCAAGCGCCCTGTACGCCCTGCCCCGTCTGTATGTTCGCCCCGCTCATACCGTCGCCTCCTTGCGCTCCGCTGCGGCCTGCTCGTCCGCATACAGCCAGCACGCCACCGCATGGTTCGGGGCTTGCTGCACCTTCATCGCAGGTACGGATTGCCGGCACACCGGCATGGCGTGCGGGCAGCGCTCGTGAAAGGCGCAGTTGCTGCCCAGCTCCCAGATCGAGGGCACCATGCCGGGGATTTCGGGGAGCTCCTGGCGCTCGCCCATGGCGCTGCTGCCCAACTCGGGCAGGCAGGCAATCAGGCCCTGCGTGTAGGGATGCAGCGGCTGGCTCAATACGTCATCGACCATGCCCTGCTCGATCACGCGGCCTGCGTACATCACCATCACGCGGTCGGCCATCTCGGCCACGGCACCCATGTCGTGCGTGATCATCACGATGGCCGTTCCATGATCGGCCTGCAGCTTGCGCAGCAAGTCGAAAATCTGCGCCTGCACGGTGACGTCCAGCGCCGTCGTCGGCTCGTCCGCGATGAGAATCTGCGGCTCGCACGCCAACGCCATGGCAATCATCACGCGCTGGCGCATGCCGCCCGACATCTGGTGTGGATAGTCGTCCACGCGCCGCTCCGGCGCAGGAATGCCCACCTGCCGCAACATGTCGATGGTGCGCTCGCGCACGGCCGCTTCGTCGAGCGCCGTATGCAGCCGCAGCGCTTCACCGATCTGGTCACCGACGGTGAAGACCGGGTTCAACGATGTCATCGGCTCCTGGAAAATCATGGAGATGCGGTTGCCCCGGATCTTGCGCATGCGCTGCGGATCGGCCTTCACCAGATCCTCGCCGTCATACATCACCTGACCCGACGAGATGCGCCCCGGCGGCGTGGGAATCAGGCGCAGCAGCGCCAGCGCCGTCATGCTTTTGCCGCAGCCGGACTCGCCCACCACGCACAGCGTTTCGCCGGCGTGCACGTCAAAGCTCACCCCATTCAACACGGAGGCCACGCCGCGGCGTGTCTTGAACTCCACCCGCAGGTCCTGCACCTGCAAAATGCGCTTGGCTTGCTCCGTCATCAGCGTTCCCTCAGCTTGGGGTTGAAGGCGTCATTGAGACCATCGCCAATTAGGCTGATGGACAACACCACAAGAAAGATGGCCAAGCCCGGAAACGTCACCGCCCACCAGTTGGAGAGAATGTAGGTGCGGCTGGAGCCGATCATCAGTCCCCAGCTCATCTCGTTGGGATCGCCCAGACCGAGGAAGGACAGACCCGCCTCGAACAGGATGGCCGAGCCAATCGCCAGCGTGGCCGACACCACCAGCGGCGGCAGTGCATTGGGCAGAATCACCTGCCAGATGATGCGACCGTTCTTGGCCCCGATGGCACGTTCGGCGCGAACGAAGTCGATGTTGCGCAGCTTGAGGAATTCGGCCCGCGTGAGACGCGCCGTCGCCGTCCAGCTCACGATGCCGATGGCAATCGTCACCGTCACCAGACTGGGCGTGAACAGGCTGGTCACCACCATGGCGAACAGCAATGCGGGCAGCACCTGGAAAAACTCGGTCACTTTCGAGAGCACGGTGCTGATCCAGCGCCCTTCATAAAAGCCCGACAGCGCCCCCACGATGATGCCGATGGTGATCGACAGCGCGGCAGCCACCGCACCGACCAGAATCGTCACGCGCCCGCCGTGCAGCAGCATGCGCAGCACGTCGCGCCCGAGGAAGTCCGTGCCCAGCCAGGCGTCCTCAGAGAACGGCGGCGTCATGGGAGCGGCCGCGATTTCGAACGGATCGGCGGAGTAGATGTAGGGCATCAGCAGCGAGCCCACCACCACGATCACCAGCACGATCAGCGCCAGCACCGCCGACTTGTTGCGGGCAAACATGCGGATCGCTTCAAGCCAGGGATTCTCCCGCTCCAGCGGTTTGGATTTGCGCGCTCCATCCACGCTCATTGCAGTCGTTTTCATGTGGTCTTGATCCGTGGGTCCACGAGGCGATAGGCGATGTCGGTGACGAGGTTCATCACCACGACCATGATGGAAGAGAACAGCAGAATGCCGAGGATCGTCGGATAGTCGCGCCGCAGCACCGAGTCGAACGCCAAGCGTCCCAGACCGGGCCAGTTGAAGACGGTTTCCACCAGCACCGCACCCGCCAGCACGTTGCCGAACTGCAGGCCCAGCACGGTGATGACAGGCAAGATGGCGTTGCGCAGCGCGTGCTTGTAGAGAATGCGCCGCTCAGACACGCCCTTGGCACGCGCGGTGCGCACGTAGTCCGAACCGAGCACGTCGATCATGGCCGCGCGCGAGAGGCGGCTGTACTGCGCGATATAAACCAGCGCCAGCGTCACCGCCGGCAAGATCAGGTGCAGCAGCACGTCCGGCACCATGGCCCAGCCGGTTGCGGTGGAGGCAGAGTCCGTCATGTCACCCGTCGGCAGGATCGGCCACACCGAACCGAACAGGATGATGAGCATCATCCCCGTCCAGAACACTGGCGCCGAAAAGCCCGCAATGGAGAACACCGTCGTCAACTGCGCGAGCCAGCCATTGGGTTTGCGCGACGCCTGCACGCCCAGCCAGGTGCCAGCGAGGAAGGCGAGCAGCACAGAGGCCACCACCAGCAGCAAGGTCGGCCCCAGGCGCTCCAGCATCAGCGAGGACACCGGCGCGTTGAAGTAGTACGAATAGCCCAGATCACCCTTGGCAATCTTGCCCAGATACGTCCCCAACTGCACCACCATCGGCTTGTCGAGTCCATATTGCGCGCGCAGTTGGGTCTTGAGCTCTTCGCTCATGCCGCCGCTTTCGCCCGCAATCGTTTCCACCGGGTCGCCGGGGGCTGCGTGGATGAGTACAAAGTTCAGTACCACCACCGCAACCACCAGCAACAGCCCACTGCCAAGCTTGGCGAGCACGCCTCTCATGGTTCTTGTCTCCGTTCGTTCTCAGGCGGATCCGGAGATCACTTCAGATACACGTCGTCCATTGGGCTGACGGGGCCCCAGATGCTGGTCGGCACGTTTCCGACGTTGGCGCGGGTGAGCGTGTGGTAGGGCACGAGGTTCAGGAAGCGCACAGGCAGCTCGTCGGTGACGATCTTCTGGAACTGCGCATACAGCTCCTTGCGCTTGGCCGGATCGATTTCCTGCCCGGCCTGCTCCAGCAGTTCGTCCACTTTCTTGTTGCTGTAGGACTGCGTGTTCGTCCACACCTGGTTCTTGATGTTGGAGGTCAGATAAGTGCGGTGCACGCCGATGACCGGATCGCCCCAGTTGAACACCGTGTCGATGGACAGCTGGAAGTCATGATCGGCCATGCGCTTGGCCCAGCTCGGGAAATCTGCCGAGGTGCGCACTTCTGCGGCCACGTCCACCTTCTTGAGCTGCGCGCGCAGGTATTCGGCCAGCGTCTTGGTGTTGGCCGTGCCGGGAACGAAGTCCAGCGTCAGCTTCATGCGGGTCTTATCCGGCCCCACCTTGAAACCAGCCTCATCCAGCAAAGCGGCGGCCTTCTTCAGATCGACCGGGTAAGTCTCCAGATCCTTGGTGGCAAACGGGCTCGACGGAACGATCGGGCCATTCGCAGACTGGGAATATCCGCCGTTCAACGCCTTGTTGATGAAGTTCATGTCCACCGTATACGCAATGGCCTTGCGCACACGCACATCCGACAGCGCCTTGTCCTTGATGTTGTAGGCCAGCCAGTTCATCGCGCCCACGCCTTCATAGCCCTTGGGCGTGATGACGATCTGCTTGTTGTCCTGCAAGCGCTTCAGATCGGTGGTGTTGGAGAAGAACGGCAGCATCTGCACCGTGCCGCGCTCAAAGCCCACGATGGTCGGCGTGACGTCCGGCGTCACGTCGATGACGATCTTGTCCAGATACGGCTTGCCCTTGAGGAAGTACTTGTCGAACTTCTCCAGCATCACGCGGCGTCCGGGCTCGAACGTCGCCAGCTTGAACGGGCCCGAACCGACCACATCCTTGCTGTTGCGCGGATGGGTTTTCAGATCCTGTCCATCACCGTAAATGTGCTTGGGCAAGATCGGCGCCAGTGCGGGCGACATGGCCAGCACGATGGCCGGGTGCGGCTTGTTCATGTGGAGAATCGCGGTGTACTTGTCCGGCGTTTCTACTTTCTCCAGCGGCGCGAGCATGCTGTCGAACGGATGGTTCTTTTTGATGGCCATCAGCGAGAACGCGACGTCCTCCGAGGTGATCGGCTTGCCGTCATGGAACACCGCATCCTTGCGCAGGTTCAGCGTCAGGCTTTTGCCATCATCGGACAGCTTCCACGTTTCCGCCAGATAAGGCTGTGGTTGCCACTTGTCGTCATAACGCAGAGGGCTGGCAAAGATCTGGCTCGCCGGAACGGCGGTGGCCACGCCCGATTGCACGGCGGAGTTCAGGTGGCGTGGCGTCTGCGGGAACGCCATCACCAGCGTGCCCCCGGACTTGGGTGTTTCCTGGGCGAATCCAGGCGACGTGGAGAGCGCTGCGAGGCCAACGGCAAGGGTCAAGGCAGCACGCACGGGAACGGAAATCTGTTTCATCGGACACACCCATAAAGTTACAGATTCATGATATCGATGGCCCCCCTTTGCCATGTATCCATGAACGACCAAACGATGAGTCCACCTGACATGGTTCTAGGGAAAGTCCCCATCCGCGCCCGAGCGCGCACGCGTGCCTACCGCTTTCCCAACCGTGCTTACCGACCTTGCAACCAGCATGTGTCCAAAGGTGTGAATCGTGTTGCCACGTTCACATAGGCCGGTAAGTGAATGGGCGCGCGCGTCAGTCCGCCGAGGCCCCCGATTGCTTCACGGCCTTGCCCCATTCGGTGATTTCGCTGGCGACGAACAGGTCCATGTCCTGCGGCGAAGTCGGATCGGGCTCGGAGCCGCGATCACGGATGAACTTCTGCATCTCCGCGCCCTTCAGGATCTCGACCACATCCTGATTCAGCTTGTTGATGATCGCCTTCGGCGTTCCCTTGGGCGCCATCAGGCCGAGCCAGCCCACGGCTTCGAAACCCTTGAACTCGGGCAGGCCCGATTCAGCGATGGTGGGCACGTTGGGCAACTGGCTGGAGCGCGCCGCCGACGTCACGCCCAGCGCCACGGCCTTGCCCGCCTGGATGTTGGCCAGACCCGCCGTGACGGAGTCCACCATCAACGGCACCTGACCGCCCAGGAAATCCGCCTGCGCCGGGCCGCTGCCCTTGTAGGGCACATGCATCAGATCGAGCTTGGCGCGCGCCTTGACCATCTCTCCGCTCAGGTGCTGCGTGCCGCCCACGCCCGCACTCGCATAGCTCCATTTGCCGGGCTCTGCGCGCACCTTGTTCACCAGATCCTTCATGTCGCGCAGCCCGGTTTGCGGATGCGCGAGGAACACCAGCGGCACCTTGGCAATCATGCTGATGCCCACGAGGTCCTTGCGCGGATCGAAATTCACCTTCTTGTACAGCGTCTGGTTCACCGCCATGGCGCTGCCCGCCACCAGCAAGGTGTAGCCGTCCGGCTCGGCGCGCACGACGAATTCGGTGCCGATGTTGCTGCCCGCGCCGGCCTTGTTTTCGACCACCAGCGGCTGGCCCAGCTTCTGCCCCAAACGGTCCGCCAGTGCGCGCGCAAAGATGTCGGTGGCCTGCCCCGGCGGGAACGGCACGATGAGTTTGATGGGCTTTTCGGGATAGGCCGCAAGCGCCGAGGCGCTGAATGCGAGCAGTGCCGATGCCAGCAGGGTTCTGGATTTTGTCTTCATCTTGTCGTTCCTTGTGAATCCATAAAAGTCATGCATTGTCAGGCCAACGCGATCCGGGCGGTGTCCAACTGTCTCAATTGCTTCTGACTGCTATCATTTGCGGTTCCATTTCTTTCTTCAATCAACCGAGTCCCCGCCCATCGCCATGTTTTACGGAGTCAGTCACCTCATCGTTCCCGTCACCGATCTGGAGCGAGCCGTCGGCCTCTGGAATGGCGTCATCGGCTTTGCCGAAACCAAACGTGGCGAAGGCTATGTCGATCTGGATTCCGGCAACGTCGTGCTGCGCCTGATGCAGGTGAGCGCAGTCGAATCCCGCGTATCGGTGCGCGTCACCGTGCTCGACGTCGAGCAGGCGTACCAGAGCTTGCTGACTGCGGGTTGCCAGTCGCGCTACACCCCGATGAAAACGCCCGAGTTGGAAGAGATGGCGTGCGTGAGCGATCCGGACGGCCACGCCGTCGTGCTGTGGCGCGCGCTGAACGAGGATGAATGGGGCTTCGTGCCCGAGTTGCCCAAGCAAGGCGAATGGTCGCCCGAGGCCGAAGACCTGCTCAAGCGCCTGCTCTCGCATGTGCCCGCCCTCTTTCGCATGCTCGCGCGGCGCAAGACCACGCGCATCATCGAACTGATGGCCAGCGAAGAGCGCAGCCCGGTCACGCGGGAACTGGTCATTCGCGGCTACATCACCTCGTCCGCCAAGGTCACCCGCTACCGCCTGGTCGAGCCCTTGCGCAAGGAAGGCATCGATCCCGACGACTACAAGGAAGAGTTCGATTACGAGGGCTGACACAGCCGGGCGCTGCGGCGCAAAAAGAAAAGGCAGCCGAGGCTGCCTTTTTTTGTCAGCGCCAAGCGCTTACTTCTTTTGCGGCGGCACGTCGGTGCAGGTGCCGTGCGCCACTTCCGCCGCCATGCCGATGGATTCGCCCAGCGTCGGGTGCGGGTGGATGGTCTTGCCGATGTCCACGGTGTCGGCGCCCATTTCGATGGCCAGTGCGACCTCGCCGATCATGTCGCCCGCATGCGTGCCGACCATGCCGCCACCCAGAAGGCGGCCGTGGCCGTGCGCTTCCGGCGAATCGTCGAACAGCAGCTTGGTGAAGCCTTCGTCCCGACCATTGGCGATGGCGCGGCCCGAAGCGGCCCATGGGAACAGGCCCTTCTTGACCTTGATGCCCTGCGCCTTGGCCTGATCTTCGGTGAGCCCGACCCACGCCACTTCCGGATCGGTGTAGGCCACGCTTGGGATCACGCGGGCGTTGAAGGCGCTGGCTTGCAGTTCCTTGTTGCCTTGGAGTTCACCGGCGATGACTTCAGCTGCAACGTGTGCCTCGTGCACCGCCTTGTGCGCCAGCATGGGCTGGCCGACGATGTCGCCAATGGCGAAGATGTGCGGCACGTTGGTGCGCATCTGGATGTCGACGTCGATGAAGCCGCGATCCGTCACCGCCACGCCAGCTTTGTCTGCGCCAATCTTCTTGCCATTGGGCGTGCGGCCCACGGCTTGCAGCACGAGGTCGTAGGTCTGCGGCTCGGGCACGGTCACGCCGTCCTTGGCGGGCTCGAACGTGACCTTGATGCCTTCCGGCGTCGCTTCTGCCGCCACGGTCTTGGTGTTGACCATGATGTTGTCGAAGCGCGGTGCGTTCATCTTCTGCCAGACCTTCACGAGGTCGCGGTCCGCGCCCTGCATCAGGCCGTCCATCATCTCGACCACGTCCAGACGCGCGCCCAGCGTGGAATACACCGTGCCCATTTCCAGCCCGATGATGCCGCCGCCGAGAATCAGCATGCGCTTGGGCACGCTCTTGAGATCGAGCGCGCCGGTCGAATCGACCACGCGCTCATCGTCGGGCATGAAGGGCAGATGCACGGCCTGCGAGCCCGCGGCGATGATCGCGCGCTTGAACTGCACCACCTTCTTCGTACCGGTCTTGTCTTGCGCGTCGCCCGTGGTCTCTTCCACTTCGAGGTGGTTGGCACCGACGAAGCTGCCAAAGCCGCGCACGATGGTCACCTTGCGCATCTTGGCCATCTGGCCCAGACCGCCGGTAAGCTTGGCGATGACCTTTTCCTTGTGGCCGCGCAGTTGGTCGATGTCGACCTCGGGCGCAGCAAACTTCACGCCGGCGACTTCGAGGTGCTTGACCTCGTCCATCACCGCCGCCACGTGCAGCAGCGCCTTGGACGGAATGCAGCCCACGTTCAGGCAGACGCCACCCAGCGTCTTGTAGCGCTCCACCAGCACCACCTTGAGGCCCAGATCGGCGGCGCGGAACGCGGCCGAATATCCGCCGGGGCCACCGCCCAGAACGAGCACATCGCAGTCCACATCGACCGTGCCGCCAAAGTTGCTGGCAACCGGTGCAGGTGCAGCCGCTGGTGCTGATGCGGCCTGGGGCGCTGCTGCTGCTGGAGCAGGTGCTGGCGCCGCAGGAGCGGCCGCAGCGCCTGCATCGGCTGCGTCCAGCGTCAGCACGATAGAGCCTTGATTGACCTTGTCTCCGACGTTCACCTTGAGTTCCTTGACCACGCCTGCGTGGCTGGAAGGAATCTCCATGGAGGCCTTGTCGGATTCGACGGTGATGAGCGATTGCTCCACCGCGACGGTATCGCCGGGCTTGACCAGCAATTCGATCACGCCCACGTCCTTGAAATCGCCGATGTCGGGAACCTTGATGTCAATGATTGCCATGGTGTCGGTCCCCTTACAGCAGGATGCGGCGGTAGTCCGCCAGCACCTGGCCCAGATAGGCGTTGAAACGCGCAGCAGCGGCGCCGTCGATCACGCGGTGGTCGTACGACAGCGACAGCGGCAGCGTGAGACGCGGCACGAACTTTTCCTTGTCTTCGTTCCACACCGGCTTCATGGCCGAGCGCGACAGGCCGAGGATGGCGACTTCAGGCGCGTTGATGATCGGCGTGAAGTGGGTGCCACCAATGCCGCCCAGCGAACTGATGGAGAAGCAACCGCCCTGCATGTCGGCCGCGCCCAGCTTGCCGTCGCGTGCCTTCTTGGCGAGCTCGCCCATTTCCTGGCTGATCTGCAGGATGCCCTTCTTGTCCGCGTCCTTGAGCACCGGCACCACGAGGCCGTTGGGCGTGTCCGCCGCAAAGCCGATGTGGTAGTACTGCTTGTAGACCAGCGTGTCGCCGTCCAGCGATGCGTTGAACTCGGGGAACTTCTTGAGTGCTGCCACCACGGCCTTGATCACGAATGCCAGCATCGTCACCTTGACGTCGCTCTTGGCCTTCGCGCTCTCGGCGTTGGTTTGCACGCGGAAGGCTTCCAGATCGGTGATGTCGGCCTCGTCGTTGTTGGTGACGTGGGGAATCATCACCCAGTTGCGCAGCAGGTTCGCGCCCGAAATCTTCTTGATGCGCGAAAGCTCCTTGCGCTCCACAGGCCCGAATTTGGCAAAGTCCACCTTGGGCCAAGGCAGCAGATCGAGACCCACGCCCGAGCCGCCCTTGGGCGCCGACGAGGCTTGTGCCTTGGTCTGCACCGCACCGCTCATCACCTGCTTGGTGAAGGCTTGCACGTCTTCTGCCGTGATGCGGCCCTTGTTGCCTGAGCCCTTCACCTCTTCCAACGGCACGCCCAGTTCGCGAGCGAACTTGCGCACCGAAGGCGATGCATACGGCAGACCTGCGGATGGCGGCACCGTCGGGTTGTGCGCGGGCACGGAGGCGGTTGCGGCTGCCGGTGCGGCCGCAGGCGCGGAGGCCGGAGCAGCGGCGGCTGGCGCTGCAGCAGGTGCCGCAGGTGCAGGTGCAGCAGGCGCAGCGGCGGGGGCTGCGGCGCCTTGCGCGCTCATCTGGCCGACCACGTCGCCCACGTTCACCTTGTCACCCACCTTGAGCGTGAGCGCGGTGATCGTGCCCGCTGCGGGGGATGGAATCTCCATCGACGCCTTGTCCGACTCCACGGTGAACAGCGACTGCTCGGCGGTGACCGTGTCGCCGGCCTTGACCAGCAGCTCGATCACGGCGACGTCCTTGAAGTCGCCAATGTCCGGCACCTTGATGTCCATGGTCGTCGCTGCGGCCGGTGCTGCGGCAGGTGCGGCGGGGGCTGCAGGAGCCGCCGCAGGTGCTGGCGCGGGGGCCTGCGCTGCCGGTGCCGGTGCCTGCTCAGGTGCGGGCGCTGCGGCATCACCTGATGTCTCCAGCATCAGCACGACCGAACCTTCCTTGACCTTGTCGCCCACGGCAACCTTGAGCTCCTTCACCACGCCCGCGTGGCTCGATGGAATTTCCATCGATGCTTTGTCGGATTCAACGGTGATGAGCGATTGCTCCACAGCCACCGTGTCGCCCGGCTTGACGAGCACTTCGATCACGCCCACTTCCGCGAAATCGCCGATGTCCGGGACTTTAATTTCTGTCAATGCCATGTTTGTGTCTCCCTTCGGCTATCAGGCGTGGAGCGGGTTGATTTTTTCGGTCTTGATGCCGTACTTGGCAATCGCGTCGGCGAGCTTCTGCGCAGGCAGCTTGCCCTCTTCCACGAGACCCGTGAGCGCGGCCAGCACGATGTAGTGGCGGTCCACTTCGAAGTGCTCGCGCAGCTTGTGGCGGAAGTCCGAGCGGCCAAAGCCGTCCGTGCCCAGCACCTTGTACGGGCGATCCTTGGGGATGTACGGACGGATCTGCTCGGAGTACGCCTTCATGTAGTCGGTCGATGCCACGATCGGGCCGGTGCTGTTGCCCAGCTCGCGCGTGACGAACGGCACCTTGGGCTCTTCCAGCGGATGCAGCATATTCCAGCGCTCGGCTTCCTGGCCGTCGCGCGTGAGTTCGTTGAAGCTCGGGCAGCTCCACACGTCGGCGGCCACGCCCCAGTCGTTCGCCAGCAATTCCTGCGCAAAGAAGGACTCACGCAAGATGGTGCCGGAGCCGAGCAACTGCACGCGCATATCGCCCGCACCGCCCGCCTTGCACAGGTACATGCCCTTGAGGATCTTCTCTTCCGTGCCCGCGGTGAGGCCGGGCATGGCGTAGTTCTCGTTCAGCAGCGAGATGTAATAGAAGACGTTTTCCTGGTTCTGCACCATGCGGCGCAGGCCCTCATGCATGATGACCGCGACTTCGTGCGCGAAGGTCGGGTCGTAGCTGATGCAGTTGGGAATCGTGTTGGCCAGGATGTGGCTGTGGCCGTCTTCGTGCTGCAGACCTTCGCCATTCAGCGTGGTGCGGCCCGAGGTGCCGCCGAGCAGGAAACCGCGCGCCTGCAGGTCACCCGCAGCCCATGCCAGATCGCCTACGCGCTGGAAGCCGAACATCGAGTAGTAGATGTAGAACGGAATCATGATGCGGTTGCTGTGGCTGTAGCTGGTCGCCGCCGCAATCCAGCTGGACATACCGCCCGCTTCGTTGATGCCTTCCTGCAGGATCTGGCCCTTCACGTCTTCCTTGTAGTACATGACCTGGTCCTTGTCGACAGGTGTGTACTGCTGGCCGTGCGGGTTGTAGATGCCGATCTGGCGGAACAGGCCTTCCATGCCGAACGTGCGTGCTTCGTCCACGAGGATGGGCACGACGCGCGGGCCGATTTCCTTGTCGCGCAGCAGTTGCGTGAGGAAGCGCACGTAGGCCTGCGTGGTGGAGATTTCACGGCCTTCCGGCGTGGGCTCCAGCACGGCCTTGAAGGTGTCGAGCGGCGGAATGGTGAACTGCTCGTCGGCCTTTTCACGGCGATGGGGCAGATAGCCGCCCAGCGCCTTGCGACGCTCGTGCAGGTAGCGGATTTCGGGGGTGTCGTCCGCCGGCTTGTAAAACGGGATGTCGCCAATCTGGCTGTCCGGGATCGGGATGTTGAAGCGATCGCGGAAGGCCTTGATGTCCTCGTCGCCCAGCTTCTTGGTCTGGTGTACGGTGTTCTTGCCCTCACCGATCTTGCCCATGCCGAAGCCCTTGACGGTTTTCACCAGCAGCACGGTGGGCTGGCCCTGGTGCTTGTTGGCGGCGTCGAACGCGGCATACACCTTCTGCGCGTCGTGACCACCACGGCGCAGCTCCCAGATCTCGTCGTCGCTCATGTGCTCGACCAGCTTCAGCGTGCGCGGATCGCGGCCAAAGAAGTTCTTGCGCACATAGGCGCCGTCGTTGGCCTTGAACGACTGATAGTCGCCGTCGTTGCACTCCATCATGACCTTGCGCAGCGCGCCGTCCTTGTCCTTGGCGAGCAGCTCATCCCACCCCTTGCCCCAGATGAGCTTGATGACGTTCCAGCCGGAGCCACGGAATTCGCCCTCCAACTCCTGGATGATCTTGCCGTTGCCACGCACCGGGCCATCCAGACGCTGCAGGTTGCAGTTGATCACGAAGATCAGGTTGTCAAGGTTCTCGCGCGCGGCCAGGCCGATGGCGCCGAGCGATTCCACCTCGTCCATTTCACCGTCGCCGCAGAACACCCAGACCTTGCGGTTTTCGGTGTTGGCAATGCCGCGTGCATGCAGGTACTTGAGGAAGCGCGCCTGATAGATCGCCATCAGCGGGCCCAGACCCATCGACACCGTGGGGAACTGCCAGAAGTTGGGCATCAGCTTGGGGTGCGGATAGCTCGACAGGCCCTTGCCGTCCACTTCCTGGCGGAAGTTCAGCAGTTGTTCTTCAGTGATGCGGCCTTCCAGGTAGGCGCGCGCATAGATGCCGGGCGACACGTGGCCCTGGATGAACAGGCAGTCGCCGCCGTGGTTTTCGTTTTCGGCATGCCAGAAATGGTTGAAACCCGCCGCGAACATGTTCGCCAGCGACGCGAACGAGCCGATGTGGCCGCCCAGATCGCCACCTTCTGGCGGGTGAATGCGGTTGGCCTTGACGACCATGGCCATGGCGTTCCAGCGCATGTAGGCGCGCAGACGGCCTTCGATATAAAGGTTGCCGGGGCAACGCGCTTCCTGATCAGGCTCGATGGTGTTGACATAACCGGTGTTGGCCGAGAACGGCATGTCGATGCTGCTTTCGCGCGCATGCTCCAGCAATTCTTCAATCAGTTGGTGCGCGTAATCGGCACCTTCACGGTCGATGACGGCGGACAGCGCATCCATCCACTCACGTGTTTCTTGCGGGTCGACAGTCTTGCCGGACTTGTTTTGCGTTGCATCTGCCATGCCATGCCTCCTTGACTTAAGAATTGCTGGGTAAAACCATAAAACGAATGCGAGTTTCGCACAAATTCCCGAAAATTTCGAATTGTGCTATCACTTTTTGCTATATGAAATATTGCTGCAAATGCACAATTTTTCTTCGTATGAAATGTCCTTCTAAACACACTTAAACTTGGGGGGATGCAACCCTCCGAAATAGTGGGAAAACAAACCACAGAGACATTAAAAACCCCAGTGCGCTGGTGGCGTACTTGGTGGAGAAGCCTATCCCCACATCGACAGGATAGATTCGCCGTCTTGGCGCCGCTCGCGGCCGTTTTGATGTTTCTTGCTGCCATCGTGGCAGCTTTCTGGTATTTGCGCACGGAAGAAGTGGAGCGCGAGCGCGAAGCTTTGAAACGAGATGTGGAGTACGCCCAGCAGCGCGTGCGCCTGCGCTTGCTGGAGCGGCAAGAGCAGATCATGCGCATTGCGCGTGATGTCTCCAATCAGGATCTGGACCGCGCCGAGTTCGATCGCCGCGCCGAAGCCCTCATCAGCCAATATCCCGAACTGCAGGCCGTCACCTGGATCGACGACCGCATGCGCATTCGCGCCAGCCAGGCCGCGCCCACGTTGTCCAGCGGCCAACTGCGCGTGGTGGGTGAATCCATCAAGCCGGGCGATACGGCGGACACCTTCTCGCTCGCGCGGGACATGCAGCAGCCGGTGTATTCACAGCCGCTGGGCAAGGCGGACGACGCTGCGCCGCTGCTGCAATTGCAGGTGCCGCTGTCCACGCAAGGCAAGTTCACCGGCACAGTGCTGAGCGAATACTCCATCGACAGCCTGTTGCGCTACGGCGCCCCGACGGAAATTCTTGCGCGCTACGGCGTCACCATGCTCGACGGCCGTGGGCAGGTGTTGGCGGGCACTCCGCTCGCGCCCCGCAAAGGGCGGTTGCTGACCAGTGATTTGCGCGCGAATGCGTATGAAGTGCCGGTCTCGCCCGTGGGCAACGGCCTGCTGCTGCGCGCGCAGGCTTATCGCACCTCGCTGGGCGTGGTGGGCAGCGGCCTGTTCTGGCTCGTCGGCGCGCTGTCGGCGATGACCGCTTGGTTGCTGATCGCCACGTGGCGGCACACACGCCGTCGCATGCAGGCGCAACAGGCGCTGGTGTCGGAAACCAACTTCCGGCGCGCGATGGAAAACTCCATCCTCACTGGCATGCGCGCCGTGGACATGCAAGGGCGCATCACTTACGTGAACGCCGCGTTCTGCCAGATGACCGGCTGGAGCGAGCCGGAGTTGGTCGGTCAGACACCGCCCTATTCCTACTGGCCCGATTCCGATCACGAGACCTTTCAGGCCAAGACAAACGACGAGCTGTCGGGCAAAGGCGTGCCGGGTGGTTTTCAAGCGCGCGTGAAGCGAAAGAGCGGCTCCATCTTCGATGCGCGGCTGTACGTCTCGCCGCTGGTGGACGCCAAGGGTCGTCAGACAGGCTGGATGACCTCGATGACCGACATCACCGAGCCCAACCGCATCCGCGAACAACTCACCGCATCGCACGAACGCTTCACCGTGGTGCTGGAGGCGCTGGATGCATCGGTTTCGGTGGCACCGCTGGGTAGCGCAGAACTGCTATTTGCCAACCGGCTGTACCGCCAATGGTTTGGCTCGCAAACGGACGGGCATCTGGAGCTGGTGGCGCAAGCCGGGGTGTTGCCCGCTAGCGATCACAGCAACAGCATGGACGACGAGGACGGCCTCATGGGCCTGCCGACCGACACGCTCACCAGCGCCCGCAGCGAGAACGCGGAAATCTACCGCCCCGAACTGGGCAAGTGGCTGGAAGTGCGTTCTCGTTATCTCAACTGGGTGGACGGCCGCCTTGCGCAAATGGTGATTGCCACCGACATCACACCGCGCCGTCTGGCCGAAGAACAGGCCGCACGGCAAGCCGAGCGCGCGCAATCCGTCAGCCGCCTGATCACCATGGGCGAGATGGCCTCGAGCGTGGCACACGAGTTGAACCAGCCACTCGCGGCCATCAGCAACTATTGCAGCGGCATGGTCTCGCGCATCGAGAACAAACAGATCAGCGAAGAAATGCTGATCAACGTTTTGCAGAAAACCGCGCATCAGGCGCAACGCGCTGGGCAGATCATCCAGCGCATCCGCCAGTTCGTGAAAAAGAGCGAACCCAACCAGACGCTGGCCGACGTGCACAGCATCGTCAACGAAGCTGTCGAACTCGCCGACATCGAACTGCGGCGCAACAGCGTGCGCCTCACACACTACGTTGCCGCGCGCCTGCCCAAGGTGATGGCGGACACCATCCTGATCGAGCAGGTGCTCATCAACCTGATGAAGAACGGCGCCGAGTCCATCAATCAGGCCCAGCGCCCCGCCGCGCGCCGCAGTGTGGAATTGCGTGTGTTGCCCAAGGTCGTCGATGGCCAGAACGTGGTCGAATTCTCCGTGCAGGACACCGGCAAGGGGCTTGCGCCCGAGGTGCTGGCTCACCTTTTTGAGGCCTTTTTCTCGACCAAGCAGGAAGGCATGGGCATAGGTCTCAATTTGTGCCGCAGCATCGTTGAATCGCATCACGGCAGAATGCATGCCGAGAACATCTACAATGGGACCGAAGTAACCGGGTGCCGGTTCTCTTTCTGGCTCCCGCTGACATCAGCAGCGGACGCCACTACTGACTCTGTAGCAACGCCAAAGCCAAGGACTATCGAATGAGTTTGATCCCGAAAAAAGGCACCATCTATGTCGTCGATGACGACGAAGCGGTACGTGATTCCCTCCAATGGTTACTCGAAGGCAAAGACTACCGCGTGCGTTGCTTTGATTCAGCGGAATCGTTTTTGGCACGTTATGACCCCCGCGAAGTCGCCTGCCTGATTGTCGACATCCGTATGGGTGGGATGACAGGTCTGGAACTGCAGGACCGCCTCATCGAGCGCAATTCCCCGTTGCCGATCGTGTTCATTACGGGCCACGGCGACGTGCCCATGGCGGTGAACACGATGAAGAAAGGCGCGCTCGACTTCATTCAAAAACCGTTCAACGAAGACGAACTCGTTCCCCTGGTCGAGCGCATGCTCGACTACGCACGCGAGGCGTTTGCCGGTCACCAGCAAGCGGCCAGCCGCGACGCCCTGCTCTCCAAGCTCACGGGCCGCGAGTCGCAGGTGCTCGAGCGCATCGTTGCCGGTCGCCTGAACAAGCAGATCGCCGATGACCTCGGCATCAGCATCAAGACGGTGGAGGCGCACCGGGCCAACATCATGGAAAAGCTCAACGCCAACACCGTGGCGGATCTCCTGAAGATTGCACTCGGCCCAACGGCCAAGGCCTGACGACACCACGAACGCCATGCGCTATAAGCGCTTTGCTTCGACCAAGGAGCTGCCCGCCATCTGAAAAGTGCGGCAGCTTTTTTTCATTTCACAACCCTGCTCAATCGCACACTCGCACCATGACTGCCCACATCATCGACGGTAAAGCCCTCTCCACCCAACTGCGCACCGAGGTGGCCGCCCGCGCGGTCACCCTGAGGGCCAAGAGTGGCGTCACCCCGGGTCTGGCTGTGATTCTGGTGGGCGACAACCAGGCCTCGCAGGTCTACGTGCGCAACAAGGTGAAGGCCTGCGAGGAAGTGGGCTTCCATTCGGTGCTGGAAAAGTACGATGCTGCGATGACCGAGGCCGAACTGCTCGCCCGCGTCGAAGCGCTGAACAACGACCCGAGCATCCACGGCATTCTGGTGCAACTGCCGTTGCCCAAGCACATTGACGACCACAAGGTCATCGAAACCATCTCGCCCGCCAAGGACGTGGACGGCTTTCACGTTGCCAGCGCCGGAGCGCTGATGGTGGGCGAAGTCGGCTTCAAGGCATGCACGCCTTATGGCTGCATGAAGATGCTGGAATCCATCGGCATGAAGGACCTGCGCGGCAAGCACGCCGTGGTGATCGGCCGCTCCAACATCGTCGGCAAACCCATGGCCATGATGCTGCTGGCAGCCAACGCCACCGTCACCATCACGCACAGCGGAACCGCCGACCTGGGCGCCATGACGCGCCAGGCCGATGTTGTGGTAGCCGCCGTCGGCAAGCGCAATGTACTTACTGCCGACATGGTGAAGCCGGGTGCCGTGGTGATCGACGTGGGCATGAACCGCGATGATGCAGGCAAGCTCTGCGGCGACGTGGACTACGACGGCGTGAAGGAAGTGGCTGGCTGGATCACCCCCGTTCCCGGTGGTGTCGGCCCGATGACCATCACCATGCTGCTCGTGAACACCATGGAGTCTGCCGAGCGCGCAGCAGGCTGAGCAATCACCTGAAAAGCGCTGTCCGCTTTGGCGCCAGCGCTTGATTTCACAACTTTCGGCGGCAACTACACCAGCATGAGCAGCAATCCCCTCCTCGAATCCTACGATCTGCCACCGTTCGACCGCATCACGCCGACGGACGTGGCCCCCGCCATCGACACGCTGATCGCCCGCGCCAGCGACGCACTGGAGACGGTCACCCAGCCTGATTTCCCCGCGCGCTGGAACGACATTTCTGCCGTGCTGGACGTTGCCACCGAAAAGCTCGGCACCGCCTGGGCCGCCGTCAGCCACCTCAATAGCGTGGCCGACACGCCCGAATTGCGCGCCGCCTACAACGCCGCGCTGCCCCAAGTCACCGAGTTCTGGACCCGCCTGGGTGCCGATGAGCGCCTGTACGCCAAGTACAAGGCCATCGATCCCGCGACGCTCAACCGCGAACAGCGCGCCGCGTGGGACCACGCCATGCGCGGTTTCGTGCTCTCTGGCGCAGAGCTGCAGGGTGCGGACAAAGAGCGCTTTGCCAAGATTCAGGAACAGCTCGCCGAACTGAGCCAGAAGTTCAGCGAGAACGCGCTGGATGCCACCGACGCTTTCGCCTACTACGCCGCCAAGGAAGAGTTGGACGGCGTGCCGGACGACATCCAGCAAGCCGCACGTGCAGCCGCCGAAGCCGAAGGCAAGGAAGGCTACAAGCTCACGCTGAAGCTGCCCTGCTACCTGCCGGTCATGCAATTCGCCACGCGCAGCGCACTGCGCGAAACGCTCTACCGCGCCTATGTCACGCGCGCCTCCGATCAGGCCCAGGGCGACGCGGCACGCTTTGACAACTCCGCCAATATGCAAGCCATCCTTGCACTTCGCAAGGAAGAGGCGCAACTGCTCGGCTACCAGAATTTTGGCGAAGTGTCCGTAGTGCCCAAGATGGCCAACTCGCCCGCTGAAGTCATCGACTTCCTGCGCGATCTGAGCCGCCGCGCCAAGCCCTATGGCGAAAAGGACGTGGCCGATCTGCGCGAATTCGCCCGCACGCAGCTTGCCCTGAACGATCCGCAGCCATGGGACTGGCCCTACATTTCCGAAAAACTCAAGGAGGCGCGCTACGCCTTCAGCGAGCAGGAAGTGAAGCAGTATTTCCCGGCGCCCAAGGTGCTGGCCGGACTGTTCAAGATCGTCGAGACGCTGTTTGAAGTCAGCATCCGCCGTGACCACGCACCCGTGTGGAATCCCGCCGTGGAGTTCTACCGCATCGAGCGCTCCACGCCGCAAGGCCCGGTGCTGGTCGGCCAGTTCTATCTGGACCAACCGGCGCGCAAGGGCAAGCGCGGCGGCGCGTGGATGGACGATGTGCGCACCCGCTGGATGCGCCCCGACACGCACACGCTGCAAACCCCCATCGCGCATCTGGTGTGCAACTTTGCTGCGGGCGTGGACGGCAAACCGGCGCTGCTGACGCACGACGACGTGATCACCCTCTTTCACGAAACCGGCCACGGCCTGCACCACATGCTCACGCAAGTGAGCGAGCGCGACGTGGCGGGAATCTCCGGCGTCGAATGGGATGCGGTGGAACTGCCCAGCCAGTTCATGGAAAATTTCTGCTGGGAATGGGATGTGCTCAAACACATGACCGCACATGTCGACACCGGCGAGCCTATGCCACGCGCGCTGTACGACAAGATGATCGCGGCGAAGAACTTCCAGTCCGGCATGCAGACGCTGCGCCAGATCGAGTTCGCCCTGTTCGACATGCTGCTGCACACCGATCACGACCCGCAAGCGCCCATCATGCCCGTGCTGGAGACCGTGCGCAGCGAAGTCGCCGTGCTGCCCTCCACCGTATACAACCGCATGGCGCACACCTTCAGCCACATCTTTGCGGGCGGCTACGCGGCAGGCTACTACAGCTACAAATGGGCCGAAGTGCTGTCTGCGGATGCCTATGCCGCGTTTGAAGAAACGGTGCTGCCCGATGGCTCACCCAACCCGGAAACGGGCCGCAAATACCGCCAGGAAATTCTGGAGGCCGGTGGTGCACGCCCTGCCATGGAGTCGTTCAAGGCATTTCGGGGCCGCGCGCCGCAACTGGACGCGTTGCTGCGCCATCAGGGGATGGCCAACTGATCTGCGGGACAGGTACAGGGACGGACAGACGAAACGACGGACTGCGAGACTGCGACTTCCGTGGCCGTGCAGTCCGTATGATTTCGTACATGGCGCGAGCAGAACCAATAAGGAATAATGGTTGCGCGCATTTTTTGCCACAGCTTCACCGGAGGAATTGAACACATGAACCGACTGGGACATCTCGCGTTTGCCATTGCCGCACTGACCGGGTTGACCGCGCTGACCGCGCTTGCGCCACAGCCTGCTTCGGCACAGCAGATCTATCGCAGCGTGGGTCCCGACGGGAAAGTGACGTTCTCGGACCATCCGCCTGCGGCCAATGCCAACCCGGTCAACCCATCGGAGCGCGCGCGCGAAGCGGCGCCCAATGCCGGCGGCAATCTGCCCTACGCATTGCAGCAAGTGGTCAATCGTTTTCCGGTCACGCTGTATACGGCGCGCGACTGCCCATCGTGCAATGCGGCGCGCAATCTGCTCGTCTCTCGCGGCGTGCCGTTCACCGAGCGCACGATCGAAAACAACGAGTCCATCTCGGCACTGGAAGCCATCAGCGGCTCGGCCACCATTCCGTTCGGCACCATCGGCGGCCAGCGCATGAATGGTTTTTCTGACGTGCAATGGACCCAATACCTGGACGCTGCCGGGTACCCCAAGACATCGCAACTGCCGTCAAACTATCGCCGTCCCGCGCCCACTCCGCTGGCAACCGCGACGACGCCTGCCGCAGGAGCCAATGCGCAGACGCCCGCAGCACGTGAGTCCCAGGCACCTGCCGCGCCGCGTGACACCACGGCACCCACGGGACCCACGGGACCCACGCCCTCCAATCCCGCCGGCATCGTCTTTTAAAGGATACGCAGCGCAGGTGCTGCGCTGCTCTGCCGTCAGAACGACAACGTACGCACACCCTGCGCCGTGCCAAGCAGGCACACATGGGCCTTCTGGTGCGCAAACACGCCAACCGTCACCACGCCCGGCCATTGGTTCACCGTGCTCTCGAACGCCAGCGGATCGGTGATCGACAGCCCGCGCACGTCCAGAATGTGCTGACCGTTGTCGGTCACCAGCGGCTGGCCGTCTTTCTGGCGCAAGGTGGCTGCGCCGCCCATGTCGGCAAAACGGCGCTGGATCTGGCCGGCCGCCATGGGAATCACCTCCACGGGCAGCGGAAAGTTGCCCAACGACTCGACCAGCTTGGAGTCATCGGCGATACAGACGAACTGTTTGGCGAGCGCGGCGACGATCTTCTCGCGCGTCAGCGCCGCACCGCCGCCTTTCACCATGTAGCCCTTGCCATCGATTTCGTCGGCGCCGTCGATGTAGACTGCGAGGGCATCCACCTCGTTCGCGTCGAACAGCGGAATGCCCAGGGCCTGTAGGCGCTGGGTGCTGGCCACAGAGCTGGACACCGCGCCGCGAATGCGGTCCTTCATGGTGGCGAGCGCGTCGATGAACTTGTTCACCGTCGAGCCCGTGCCCACGCCGACGATCTCGCCCGGCACGACATATTCGAGCGCGGCCTGACCGACGAGTGTCTTGAGTTGATCTTGAGAAAGTGGGTTGGTTGTTGTCATGGGCGAAAATCCAGGTTGAATCACGAATTATCCCAATGTCTTTGCTTCCTTACTCTCTCGCCCGCCCAATACTCTTCAACATGGACCCGGAAAAGGCCCATGACCTCACCATGGACATGCTCTCCAAAGGCCAGCGCACGCCGCTGCAATGGGCATGGTGTCACCAGACGGTGAGCGACCCCATCGAACTGGCCGGGCTGCGCTTTCCCAACCGCGTCGGCATGGCCGCGGGTCTGGACAAGAACGCGCGCGCCATTGATGCGCTCGCCGCCATGGGGTTTGGTTTTGTCGAAGTGGGCACCGTCACCCCCAAGCCGCAGCCGGGCAACCCCAAGCCGCGCATGTTCCGCCTGCCTGCGGCGAATGCGCTGATCAACCGCCTGGGCTTCAACAATGAAGGACTGGACGCCTTCATCCGCAACGTCCAACTGTCCCAAGTGCGCGCGCAGGGCAAGCCGATGCTGCTGGGCCTGAACATTGGCAAGAATGCTGCCACGCCGATCGAAGAGGCAACGAGCGACTACCTTATCTGCCTTGAAGGCGTGTACCCGCATGCCGACTACGTGACGGTGAACATCAGCTCGCCCAACACCAAGAACCTGCGTGCGCTGCAAAGCGACGAGGCGCTCGACGCCCTGCTCGCTGCCATCGCCGAACACCGCGAGCAACTCAGCACCACGCACCAGCGCCGCGTGCCCATCTTTGTGAAGATTGCGCCCGATCTCGACGAAGCGCAGGTGCGCCTGATCGCTGCCACCCTCACGCGCCATTGCATGGACGGCGTGATCGCCACCAACACCACCATCAGCCGCGATGCTGTGCAAGGCATGCCGCATGCAGAGGAGACCGGCGGGCTCAGCGGTGCGCCAGTGCTCGCCGCAAGCAACCGCGTGATCACGCAATTGCGCGCGGAACTCGGCAGCGCCTATCCCATCATTGGCGTAGGTGGCGTGATGAGCGCGCAAGACGCCGTGAGCAAGATCCGTGCGGGCGCCGATGTGGTCCAGATCTATACCGGATTGATCTATCACGGCCCCGAACTGGTCTCCAATGCTGCCAAGGCCATCAAGGCCATGACAGCCTGACGAGGGACGCATTTTCTCGTCCCTCAAAACCAAACGCCCATCGGCCACAAGCAGATGGGCGTTTTAACTGAGGCACACCTGCCTGCGGCTTAACGGCGCATGCGCATCACAATGGGAAGCACGACGCCTGCCACGCGCATGATGCGACGCGGGCCTGCCACCAGCGCCAGTCCCACGACCGCGGCAATGGCGACGGGGTGCAAACGGGCAAAGGTTATCAAGCGCATGGGCAGAGGCGCATCAGCATTCACGCGATCCGGGCCTTCCGCGTCGATCGCGGCGGCCTGGCGCAAGGCCAGCGCACGCGCATGCAGGCGTCCGCGTTGGGCGTCGATGCGTTTAAGCACTACCAGTTGTTCAGGTGTGGCCATCGAGGTATCGATGGGTGTCGGTTCCGCAGCCAATGCTGCGGTGGAGGATGCACGGTTGGCTTGGCTCATGATTACAGGCGCTCCTTAAGGTTGCGCCAGTCACGCGCCAGAACCTGCTTGCTGACGGCAAAGGCATTCGTCGCGCGGCGTCCCAGCATCACGATGCCGATGATCGCACCCGCCCATAACACGGCCCACACGGCAAAGAGGATCCATGCCACGGTGGCGCGGTCCGGTGTGTCCCAGTAAGAAACGAGAATGGCAAACGACAGCATGATGAATGTGATCACCGTAAGGCCTGCGCCGGCCACCGCCAGGAGCGCCATGATGATCAACCGGCGCTTCTGGTCGCCCCATTCCATGCCGGCCAATTCCAACCGGTCTTCCACTGCAATGGCGCCTTCGATCACGTTGGCACGCCAGCGCGCAACGAAACCCTCCAGACCCAGCAATGCAAACAAATTCATGCCTACCCTCTCGCTTTGGCAGCAATTTTTATGAAAGGGCACCTCGATGGCGTTTGGCAGCCATCGGGTGCGCTAATGCCGCGCGCTGATCAACGGCGTGCCAGCAGGAATCCCACCAGTGCGCCCACAGCCAGTGCCGCACTGGCCACGCGCCAAGGCTCGTCATGCGCATAGCGATCGGCATTGCGAGCGGCTTCCTTGGCCTGATAAGCCGCTTCCTGTGCGGCGCGCACTGCAGAGTCTCGCACCGTATAGATGCTGTCATCCAAGCGCTTGCGCAGTTGGCGAATCTCGGGAACGCTATCGAGATCCTTGCTGGACAGCAGGCCACGCAAATCGCTTACCAGCTTCTCCAGATCATCTTGTGCGTTGGAAATTTTGTCAGATGCGAACCCCATGTGTACAACCTTTCTTGAAATTGGATGGAAGTTAAAACAACGATAAAGGTATGCGATGGCCCGAGATGTAGGCCGAGACCACATCTTAGACGCATCCCGCAACCCGGCGGGTTTTCCGAGTGCACTTTCAGGCATGTTTACCGCCAAGGACTCACGCTGTGAGCAAAGCGGTCACATGATCACCTATCGCCAATGCACTGGTAAGCCCCGGTGACTCGATACCAAAGAGGTTCACCAGACCGGGAACGCCATGCACTGTAGCGCCCTGAATAACGAAGTCCGCAGCCGCCTCACCGGGCCCGCTGATCTTGGGACGCATGCCGGCATAACCTGGCGCCAGCGAGTCGTCGGGCAGGCCCGGCCAGTACTTGTGAACCTCGCCGTAAAAGCCCGCACAGCGCGCAGGATCGACGACCAACTGATCGGGAGCATCCACCCATTCGACATCCGGCCCGAACTTGGCCTGCCCGCCCAAGTCCAGCGTCAAATGCACACCCAGCCCTGCGGCCTCGGGCACGGGATAAATCAAGTGCGTGAACGGCGCACGCGCAGACAGCGTGAAGTAATTGCCTTTGGCGTAGTAGGCGCGCGGCACGTGTTCTTGCCCCAGCCCGGCAAACCGCCGCGCCAGATCGGGCGCATGCATGCCTGCGGCGTTCACCACCGAGCGTGCCAGCAACTGCGTGCCATCCACCGCTTCCACAAGGATGCCGTCCGCGCGGCACTCGGCACGCGCTACCGGCGATTGCAGCGCGAGCGCACCGCCGTGGTTTTCCATGTCACCTTGCAACGCCAGCATCAAACCGTGGCTGTCCACGATGCCGGTGCTGGGGGACAGCAGCGCCGCTACGCAGTCGAGCGCAGGCTCCAGTGCCAACGCCTGTTCGCGCGTCAGCAGTTGCAGGTCGTTCACGCCATTGGCCGCCGCGTGTTGAAGGATCTTGTCGAGCTGCGCGCGCTGCGCCTGCGACGTCGCCACGATCAGCTTGCCGCAGCGTCGATGCGCGATGCCGCGCTCTGCGCAGTAGGCATACAGCAGTTCCTTACCGCGCACGCACAACTGCGCCTTGAGCGAGCCCTGTGGGTAGTAGATACCCGCATGAATCACCTCGCTGTTGCGCGACGACGTTTCGGTGCCGATGGCGTTGGCGGCCTCCAGCACCAGTACCTCGCGGCCTTGCAGGGCCAGCGCGCGGGCCACCGCCAGTCCCACCACACCTGCGCCGATCACCACTGCGTCTACTTGTTCCACCACGAGGAATCCTTTCGTTCTTTTTCCAATTCATTTTTGCACGATTTCGCGCCATCCCGGGCCGCAGCAGTGGCTGAACTTTCACGCACTCGAAGGCACACCTTCGGACTGGCGAATAGCCGGATCCGGCCAAAGCAGGCATCCTGATCCCGTTCACTCCCGCTCTATAACCTGGCACACAAGCACATAAAGGAAGACAAGCTCATGGCAGAGAAGATGATGGATGGCAAAGTCGTGGTGGTCACCGGCTCCGGTGGCGGCATCGGACGCGACATGGCATTGGCGCTGGCGGCAGAAGGCGCGCGCGTGGTCGTCAACGACATTGGCACCTCCACCAGCGGCGAAGGTACCAATGCAGGCCCGGCAGAACAGGTGGTGGCAGAAATCCGCGCCGCTGGCGGCGAAGCTGTTGCCAACACGGACAGCGTTTCCGATGCGGCGAGTGCGGGCCGCATCGTCCAATCCGCGCTGGACCATTTCGGACGCATCGATGGCGTCGTCAACAACGCCGGCATACTGCGCGACCGCTTCTTTCACAAGATGAGTCTGGATGAATGGGACGCCGTCATCAAGGTACACCTGTACGGCAGCTACTACATGAGCCGCGCCGCCGCCAACCATTTCAAGGAGCAGGAAAGCGGCGCGTTCGTGCACATGACCTCCACGTCCGGCCTCATCGGCAATCTGGGCCAGGCCAACTACAGCGCCGCCAAGCTCGGGCTGGTGGCGCTGTCCAAGAGCATTGCGCTGGACATGCAAAAGTTCAACGTCCGCTCCAACTGCATCGCACCGTTTGCGTGGAGCCGCATGATCGGCTCGATCCCGACCGACACGCCCGAGCAACAGGCGCGCGTGGCCAAGATCCAGCAGATGACGCCCAACAAGATCGCGCCGCTGGCCGTGTACCTGTTGTCGGACGCGGCCAAGGACGTGAACGCGCAGGTCTTTGCCGTGCGCAACAACGAAATCTTCCTCATGAGCCAGCCGCGCCCGCTGCGCTCGGTGCACCGCAGCGAAGGCTGGAGCCCGCAATACATTGCAGAGCACGGCATGCCCGCGCTGAAGGCCGCTTTCGTGCCCATGGATCGCTCGGCCGACGTTTTCAGTTGGGACCCGGTCTGAGGAGCGCGCCATGGCCATCCGATACGACCAACTCAAGCAACGCGCTTTTGCGCCGCAACACCAGCACTACAGCGAGCGCGACACCATGCTGTACGCGCTCAGTCTGGGTCTGGGCAACGACCCGATGGACGAAACCGCCCTGCCCTTTGTCTACGAAGGCATGCCCGGTGGCCTGCTCGCCCTGCCGTCGCAGGCCGTGGTGCTCGGCTATCCCGGCTTCTGGGCACGCGAGCCGGACACCGGCATCGACTGGGTGAAACTGCTGCACGGCGAGCAACGCATGCGCCTGCACCGCCCATTGCCTCCCAGTGCCGAGGTGGTGGGGCACAACCGCATCACGCACATCACCGACAAGGGCGAGGGCAAAGGCGCCATTCTGGTAACCGAGCGGCGCGTGGAAACCACCGGGGGCGACCTCATTGCCACCGTCCAGCAGGTTTCGGTGCTGCGCGGCGATGGTGGATACAGCCAGCAAGGCGGCGGTCAGCCAAGCGACGACCCGCTGCCGCCGCTGGTGGCCACCCCCACGGATCGGGAACCGGACTGGAGCGACGCACAAATCATTCGCCCGGAAGCAGCGCTGCTGTATCGCCTCATGGGCGACTACAACCCGCTGCACGCCGACCCGGAAGTGGCGCGCGAGGCGGGTTTCAAACGTCCGATCCTGCACGGTCTCGCCAGCTACGGGCTGGTCACGCGCGCCATTCTGCGCCAATGCTGCGACAACAATCCCGCACGCCTGAAGGGACTGGACATCCGGTTCACGTCGCCGGTGTATCCGGGCGAAACGCTGGTCACGGACATCTGGCGCGTCGGCGGCAATGCCAACCAGTTGCAGGTGCGCGCGCGTGTGGCCGAGCGTGATCTGGTCGTGCTCAGCCACGGCCACGCCGAACTGGCCTGACGCATCCCATCCAACCCACCTCAACCAAGGACCCTTGCATGAGCGCCCAACCCAGCGTACTCGTCGAGGTGGTGGATGGCATCGCCACCATCACCCTCAACCGGCCCGAAACCCGCAATTCGCTCACGCCCGAAATCCGCACGGAACTGCCCGCCGCCCTGATCCGCGTGCGCGACGATGATGCCGTGAAGGCCGTCATCCTCACTGGCGCTGGCGGTGCGTTCTGCTCCGGCGGCGACATCGCGCACATGGTGCAGTCCGACGAAGGCGGCCTGCACTGGCGCGAACGCATGCGCAAGCTGCACCAGTGGTTTCCGGAACTGGTCAACATGCAAAAGCCCGTCATCGCGGCCGTGGATGGCGCGGCTTTCGGCGCCGGCTTCAGCCTCGCACTGGCGGCCGACTTCATTCTGGCCACGCCCCGGGCGCGCTTTTGTGCGGTGTTTGGCCGCATCGGACTGGTGCCCGATCTGGGTGCCATGCAACTGCTGCCGCGCATCATCGGCCAGCAAAAGGCTAAGGAACTGGTCTTCACCGCGCGCACCGTGATGGCGGACGAGGCCCGGCAGCTCGGCATCGTCTACGACATTGCGGACAACGCAGAGGCGCTCATGGCCGAAGCCCGCGCTTTGGCGGGACGGTTCAAGGCCGCGTCCACCGCAGCCATCGGCATGTCCAAGACCATCATGAATCAGGCCTTCGAGCTGGACGCGCGCGCCATGTCCGAGCTGGAAGCCTACGCGCAGACTATCTGCCGCGGCTCCGAGTATCACCACGACGCCGTGCAGCGTTTCAAGAGCAAGCAACCGCTGGCTTTCGACTGGGACCGCGCAAGCGGCCAGTAACCCATCCCCTCCAACCGCGTTGCGTGTTGCTCCCTCACGCAGGGAGCAGCACGGCGCGCTTGTGCGCGTCAAGGTGCCAAGGCTCGGGGCTAACCCCCACTAAGGAGGGACAAAGTGAGCCTTCAGGAAAACGAGATTCCCTCAGCGCGCACAAAGTCCCAGCATAGGTGCTGGTGCCGGTTGGCTTACGACTGCGCACCGGTTTTCGTTGTTCAGTCATCTACAACTACATCCGGAGACAGGCACATGCACACATTCCACCGCCGCACCGCACTGGGCGCCATCGCGTCAGCCGCCATCCTCACCACCTCACTGGCTGCCCTGCCCGCCATGGCGCAGGACAACCAGCCCATCCGGTTATTGGTCGGCTACTCGGCTGGCGGCCCTGTGGATCAGGGTGCACGGCTGCTGAGCGTAGCGCTCACCAAGGAACTGGGCGCCACCGTGGTCGTGGAAAACAAGCCCGGTGCCAACGCCACGATGGCGGCCTCGGAAGTGTCGCGCGCCAAACCCGATGGCCTGACCCTGTGGTTTGCCGCCAGCCCGACCGTCACCATCAGCCCGAACGTGATGTCGAAGATGCCCTTCGACCCTCAGAAGGACCTGACCGCGATCGCGCCGGTACTGAGCTACTACAACGTGCTGGTCGCCAACAACGACCAGCCCTTCAAGAACGCCAAGGAACTGGTCGAATACGCGAAGACGCATCCCAAGCAACTGAGCTACGGCTCGGCCGGCGTGGGCGGCTCCAACCATCTGGGCATGCTGCTGTTTGCGCGCAAGAGCGGCGTCGACCTCAACCACATCCCCTACAAGGGCAACGCGCCCGCGATGACGGACGTGATCGGCGGACAGATCAGCATGATGATGGACATCATCAGCACCGCCAGCGGCTACATCCACGGCAAGAAAGTACGCGCGATTGGCGTCACCTCGCCACAGCGCAACGCCATGCTGCCCGACGTCCCCACGCTGGCCGAATCGGGCATTGACAGCCTGAAGGGCTTCGATGTCGGCGGCTGGTATGGCGTGTACGGCCCGAAGGGCATGGCGCCCGAGCTCACCACCAAGCTCAACCAGGCCATCACTGCGGCGCTCAAGCAGCCCGAGTTGTCCAAGCGCCTGAAGGAGCTGGGCTACGACGAATGGACGGGTGCGCCCCAGTTGCTCTTCGAGCGCGCCGCCAAGGAGCGCGCCATGTGGGCCACCGTGACGCAAGGCATCGTCGTCGATTGATGCGTGGGTGAAGCCAAGGACGTTTCCGCTCATGAGTGACCGCATCCATCACCTGCTCGCACACTGGCTGGAAGCGGCGCCCGGACAGCCTTTCATTCATCCGCTGGACGGCCCCGCGCTCACGTTCCGCGACATCGGCGATCTCACCGACGTGCTCGAGCGCGAACTGCGCGAGCTCGGCGTGCGGCGGGACGACCGCGTGCTGGTCGTGGCCGAGAACTGTCCTGAGCACGCCGCCCTGATCTTTGCGTGCTCGCGCATTGGCGCGTGGTTTTGCGGCGTCAATGCGCGCATGGCGGACGGAGAGATCGACGCCTTCGCGCGCAAGGCCGATGCACGGCTGCTGTATTTCACCAGCGCCGCTTCGCGCAACGCGCGCGACCATGCGACGCGCTGGGGCGCCACGGCGTCCGCGGTTCCCGGGCTCTCGCACAGTGCGGTGAACGCGCACTGCACGCCAGAGCGCGTCACCCTGCGCAATCCGGACGATGCCCTGGCCGCGCTGATCTTCACCTCCGGCACCACAGGCGAGCCCAAGGCGGTGATGCTCACGCACGATGCCTTGCTGCACTTTGCGCGGGTGTCTGCCGCATCACGGCGGCTCGACCACAACGATCGCAGCTACGCCTTCGTGCCGATGACGCACATCTTCGGACTCGTCACGGTGCTGATGGCATCGCTCGCCGCCGGTGCGCAGTTGGTCATGCGCTCGCAGTTCGATCCGGCACAATTGCTCGACGCCCTCGCACGCGAAGGTGTGTCCCAGTTGCAAGGCCCGCCCGCGCTGTATTCGCGCTTGCTCGCCCACATGCACGCGCGCGGCATCGAACATCCCCACGCGCCCGCGCTGCGCTATGTGTATACCGGCGCCGGCCCGCTCGACCTGTCGTTGAAGCAGCGCGTCGAACACGCCTTCGGGCAGACGCTGCACCACGGCTACGGCTTGTCGGAATATGCGGGATCGATCCATCTGACGCGCCTTGGCGAACAGCGCGCGGACACCTCGGCGGGGTACGTCGTCGATGAAGCGCAAGTGCGCGTCACCGATCCCGCGACCGGCGTTGAGCGTCCTTCCGGCGAGCGGGGTGAACTCTGGCTGCGCGGGCGCGGCCTCATGCCGGGTTACTTCCGCGACGACGCGGCCACACGCGCCGTCATGCGAGATGGCGGCTGGTACGCCAGCGGCGATCTGGGCGAAATGCATCCGGACGGCGCGTTGTTCGTGGTCGGTCGCCTCAAAGAGATGATCATCCGCTCGGGCTTCAACGTCTATCCGGCAGAAGTGGAAACCGCGCTCAACCAGTTCCCCGGTGTGCAGCGCGCGGCGGTCATCGGTCGCCCCGCTGGCGATGGCAACGAGGACATCGTCGCCTTTGTCGAGCTGCGCCCCGGTGCCACGCTGGACGATGCTGCCCTGCGCGCGCACCTCAAGCGCCTGCTGGCTCCCTACAAGCAGCCTGCGCACATCTACGTCCTCGATGAACTGCCCACCAGCGGCAACGGCAAAGTGATGAAGCGCGTGTTGCACGAGCGGCTTGCGCAGTTGCACGCACAGGGCTGAACTTTCGCCACCCAAAGACTCCCTTCCAGATTGCTGAATTGAAGAAAAGCATGCGGGAAGGCATGCTGCAAGAGTCCTATCCAACAAGATCAAAAGGAGACGCCCTCACATGCAAATGAGCGCACAAACCCACTATCAGGCCGAGCTCGACGCTGGCCGCTTCTGCATCCAGCAGTGCCCGCAATGCCAGAAGCATGTCTTCAACCCTCGCGAACTGTGCCCGCATTGCGGCGCCGGTTCGCTGCGCTGGGTACGTGCCAGCGGCCTTGGCACCGTCTATTCGACCAGCACCATTCACCGCAAGCCGGATGCAGGCGGCAACTACAACGTGGCACTGATCGATCTGGACGAAGGCGTGCGCATGATGAGCCGCGTGGAAGACGTACCTTCCGACCACGTCGTCATCGGCCAGCGCGTGCAGGCGCGCGTCGCCCAGCGCGATGGCCGTGGACTGGTCGTGTTCCACCCCGCAGCAGCACAGGGAGACCAAGCATGAGCACCCGCGCACACACGCCCAACATTCCCCACTCGTCCTTCGATGCGGGCGCCGTGAATCGCGCTCTGCGCGGCAAGGTCGTCATCGCGGGCGCGGCCACCTATGGTTGCGGCGAATCGCCCGGCATGGACGACATGACCCTGCTCGCGCGCGCGGCGCAAGCCGCCGTGGCCGATGCGGGCCTGACCATGCAGGACATCGACGGGCTGGCGACGTGCAGCGTCAACTCCACGATGTGGACCATGCCCGTCATCGAGCATCTGGGCATCAACCCCACGTATGTGGATGGCACCATGGTGGGCGGCAGCAGCTTCATCGCCCACTTGCTGCCCGCCATCCGCGCGCTCGACGCGGGCCAGTGCAACGCGGTGCTCATCTGCTATGGCAGCGCACAGCGCTCCGCAGCCTTCGGGCGCAAGGAGAGCGTGGCGGCGCGCCGGTTCATGGACCCGCAGCCCTACGAGCATCCCTACGATCCGGTGCTGCCCGTCACGGCATATGCGCTGGCAGCGGCGCGCCACATGCATGAATTTGGCACCACGCGCGAGCAACTCGCAGAAGTGGCGGTGGCCGCGCGTGCGTGGGCGCAGCAGAATCCCGAAGCCTTCATGCGCGATGCACTCAGCATCGAAGATGTGCTCTCTGCCCGCACCATCGCCAGCCCGCTGGGCGTGCGCGATTGCTGTCTGGTGACCGACGGCGCGGGCGCCATCGTGTTGACGCGCGCCGACCGTGCGCGCGATCTGCCGCAGGCGCCCGTCTATGTGCTGGGCAACGCCACGGCGATCTGGAACCGCCAGATCTCCAGCATGCCCGACCTCACCACCACCTCGGCAGCACAGTCGGGCGCGCAGGCATTCGCCATGGCAGGCCTGAGCGCGCGCGACATGGACATGGCGCAGTTGTATGACGCCTTCACCATCAACACCATTCTCTTTCTGGAAGACCTGGGCTTCTGCGCCAAGGGCGAAGGCGGCGCGTTCGTGCAGAACGGCGCGATTGCGCCCGGCGGACGTCTGGCGGTCAATACCAATGGCGGCGGGCTGTCGTGCGTGCATCCGGGCATGTACGGCATCTTCACGCTGATCGAAGCCGTGCGCCAGTTGCGTGGACAGGCCGGCCAACGCCAGCTCCAGCGCCACAACACCGCCGTCTGCCATGGCAATGGCGGCACGCTCTCCAGTCAGTCCACGGCCATTCTCGGCACGGCGGACGCTCTGTAATTCGCAAGGAAACCACCCATGATTCGTGACCAGGAAACTTTGGAAGCCTTGCTCGACAGCGTGCGCCGGTTCGTCAGGGAACGGCTGGTGCCGGCAGAAAACATCGTCGCCGAAACCGACGAAATCCCGGAAGACATCGTCCAGGAAATGCGCGAACTGGGCCTGTTCGGCATGACCATCCCCGAGCAATTCGGCGGGCTGGAACTGACCATGGAAGAAGAAGTGCGCGTGCTGTTCGAGCTGTGCCAGACAGCGCCCGCCTTCCGCTCCGTGATCGGCACCACCGTGGGGATCGGATCGCAAGGCATCCTGATCGATGGCACGCCCGAGCAGCAGGCGCAGTGGCTGCCCAAGCTGGCGACGGGTGAAGTGATCGCCTCATTTGCACTCACCGAACCCGAGGCGGGCTCGGACGCCGCTTCGCTGCGCACCACCGCCATTCGCGATGGCGATGACTACATCGTCAACGGCAACAAGCGCTTCATCACCAACGCGCCGCACGCGGGCATGTTCACGCTCATGGCGCGCACCGATCCCGCCAACAAGGGATCGGGCGGCGTGTCCGCGTTCATCCTCGATGCCAACACGCCCGGCATCAGCTTTGGCAAGAACGACGTGAAAATGGGCCAGCGCGGCGCGCACACTTGCGATGTGTTCTTCGACAACGTGCGCGTTCCCGCCGCCAATCTCATTGGGCTCAAGGAGGGCCAAGGCTTCAAGACGGCCATGAAGGTGCTGGACAAGGGCCGCATCCACATTGCTGCGGTGGCCGTGGGCGTGGCCCGCCGCATTTTGCGCGATGCGCTGCAGTACGCACTGGAGCGCAAGCAGTTCGGCCAGCCTATTTGCGAATTCCAGTTGGTGCAGGCCATGCTGGCTGACAGCGAGGCCGAAATCTATGCAGCGGAATGCATGGTGATCGACGCCGCCAGACGCCGCGACGACGGCCAGAACGTGTCGACGCAAGCGTCCTGCAGCAAGATGTTCGCCACCGAGATGGTGGGCCGCGTGGCAGACCGCGCGGTGCAGATTCTGGGCGGATCGGGCTATCTGGCCGAATTCGGCATCGAACGCTTTTACCGCGACGTGCGCCTCTTCCGCCTTTATGAAGGCACCACGCAGATCCAGCAGATCATCATTGCGCGCAACATGATCCGCGAAGCCCGTAACGGCTGAGTCGGCTGATACGGTAGATACGACGGATCACGCCGGGGCAGCGCGGCTCAATCGAGCTGCAGTCTGCCCTGCGCGTCGTCCACCAGCAGCTCGACCAATTCCCGCGCAAAGGTGGGCAGCGCGTCCATGCTGCGCACGCAGATCTGCATCTCGCGCACCGACCAGGCGTCCGACAACGGCACGATGCTGATGTCCATGGTCTGCGCGTGGCGGCTCGCGGCCGACTCGGGAAGAATGCCCACGCCCACGCGCGACTCGATCATGCGGCAGGCCGTCTCGAAGTTGCCCAACTGGATGCGCAACTTGATGGGCCGATGCAGTTGGTCACTGGCCTGGCGCAGGAAGGCGTGGATGGCGCTCGATTCATGCAGGCCGATGTGGTAGAGCTCCAGCGTATCGGCGAAATCCACTTGCGTGCGCCCATCCAGCGGATGGCCTTTGGGGACCACCAGCACCAGCCGGTCGCGGCGGTATGGCAGCGTTTCCAGATTTTCCGTGCGCACCAGCCCGGCGACGATACCGATGTCGGTCTGCCCCTCCGTCACCGCGCGGACGATGTCGTGCGACAGCCGCTCGCGCAGATCGATGTTCACGTCCGGGTTGCGGCGCAGATAGTGGCGCAGCACGTCCGGCAGGTATTCGCCGAGCGAAGTGGTGTTGGCGAACACACGCACATGGCCTTTGATGCCGCTGGCATATTCCTGCATGTCGCCGCGCAGATGCTCGATTTGCCCGAGCACCGTGCGCGCATGCGTCACGAAGGATTGACCGGGCGGCGTCAGCGTCACGCCCTGACTGGTGCGATACAGCAGTTTGGTGCCGATGCTCTCTTCCAGATTCTTGATGCGCGTACTCGCTGCCGGGAGCGATATGAAGGACAGCTCAGCGCCCCGGGTCATGCTGTTGGCTTCAGCAATGCGCACCATCAGGCGCAGGTCAACAAGATCAAAGTGCATGGACATGCGGCTATTCTAGAGAACGCCAAATCCCTTTGGCTGGTATCTTTTGCCTAAAAGCAGCACCACGCCATCGCCATGCCCTCTGCACGGCCATGGCCGCGTCGAACGCCACCTTCAGCAATTTGAAAGCAGCGCGCGTGGGCGCACGCCTAACATGACCTCGAAGCCGAACCCACAACATGGAGACATATGAACCCGGAAACCCAGACCCCGCAGGAGGCCAGCCTGCCATCGGACGCCAGCGCGCCGCGCGGCGCGCTGAGCCACCTGCGCGTGCTCGATCTATCACGTGTCCTCGCCGGACCATGGTGCACACAAAACCTTGCGGACATGGGCGCGGATGTCATCAAGATCGAAAAGCCCGGCGCAGGCGATGACACGCGCCATTGGGGCCCGCCCTTCTTCACCACGGAAGAAGGCGAACGCACCGATCAGGCCTGCTACTTCGCCGCCTGCAACCGCAACAAGCGCTCCGTGACGGTGGACATGGCCACGCCCGAGGGGCAGGAACTGATCCGCCAACTGGCCGCGCAAAGCGACGTGCTGGTGGAAAATTTCAAGACCGGTGGACTCAAGCGCTACGGGCTCGACTACGAATCGCTCAAGCAGGTCAATCCGCGCCTCATCTATTGCTCGGTCACCGGGTTTGGCCAGACCGGCCCGTATTCGCCTCGCGCAGGTTATGACCTGCTCGTGCAAGCGATGAGCGGCCTCATGAGCATCACCGGACGCAGCGACGATGATGCGGGCGGCGGCCCGATGCGCGTGGGCGTGGCCGTGATCGACCTGTTCACTGGCATGTACGCCACAACCGCCATCCTGAGCGCGCTGGAGGCGCGTCACCACACCGGGCGCGGCCAGCACATCGACATGGCACTGCTCGACGTTGCCATGGCCGTGCTCGCTAACCAGGGCGCGGGCTTCCTCAACAGCGGCGACGTTCCAGGTCGCATGGGCAATACGCATCCGAGCGTTGTGCCGTACCAGGACTTTCCCACCAGCGATGGCAACATGCTGCTGGCCATCGGCAACGATGGACAGTTCGCACGGTTCTGTGAAGCCGCGGGCGTCGACTGGGCGGGCGATGACAAGTTCCGCACCAACTCGGCCCGCGTGGCGCACCGCAAGGAACTGATCGCCATGATGACCGGACTGACGCGCCAGCGCAGTACTGCGCAATGGGTCGCGCTGCTCGAAAGCCGCGCCGTGCCCTGCGGCCCGATCAACCACATCGGGCAGGCCTACGACGATCCGCAGGTGACGCAGCGAGGCATCCGCGTCACGCAGTCGCGCTACGGCTCCGATGCGCCGACCGATGATCCGGTGCAGCGCGTGCACTCCGCGGCCAGCCCGCTCCGGCTGTCGGAGCACCCTCCCGTGCTGCGCCATGCGCCGCCCGCGCTGGGGCAGCACACGGTCGAGGTGCTGCAGGAGCGCTTGCAACTCTCTGCACAGCAGATTGACGCCCTGCGGGCCAAACAGGTGCTTTGAGTGCGTCCGGGCGGTGGAGCGCTAGCGTTGCAGCTCGCGCAATACCGCCTGCTGGAAATCGTCTGCCGTCCCGGTGAATGGCGTGATGTCTGCGGCCAGCAAACGCCCGCGCATTTCCGGCTCGTTCAAGGCGTGGGCGACCGATCGGTGTATCGCCTGCACGATGTGCGCAGGCGTATCCCGCGGCGCGAACAATCCAAAAAGCGAATCCAGATTCGCCCGCGAAAAACCCAGTTCAGCCAGCGTGGGAACGTCCGGCAGCACCGGCAAGCGCTGCGGCGCGCCGACCGCCAACGCCTTGAGATAGCCATCGCGCAGAGCCTGCAACTGTTGCGGCGCAACGTTGGTGGACAGCACTTCAAACTGGCCGCCCAAGGCATCCACAATCTGCTGACCGCCGCCCTTGTAGGGAATGTGGACGATCGGGACTCCCGCCTGCTGCGCCACGCGGCGCAACACCGTGTGGCCGGTGGTGCCCTCGCCCGTCGTCGCCCAGCGCAGCGCGCCCGGCGCTTGGCGCGCGTGGGCCAGCACATCGGCCAGCGAGTCACCCGTCACGGCTTTCGTGCCGACAATCAGGATGGGCGTGCGCATGACGCCGGCGACCGGCAGCACGGGCGGCCTCGAATCGGTGACTGCGCCCTGCTTTTTGCGCACCTTGTCCGCCCACAGCAACCCTACTGAAGTGGCCGCAGAGAAAGCCAGCGTGCGTCCATCCGGCACCGCCCGCCGCAGTACATCCAGAGCCAATGTGCCACTGGCACCGGGCCGGTTTTCCACCACGACCGGCACTTTCAACTGCTTTGCCATGTGGCGCGCCAATGCCCGCATCGTCTGGTCGCTGACCCCGCCAGGGGGATAGGCCAGCAGCACCTTGATGCCGTCGCCCGGCCACTCGCTCTCACCGTGCGCGGTGTGGCCCGCCGAAAGCGCCACTCCACCGATCAGTGCCGCGAGCAGCGCGCGCCGCGAGGGGTGTGTCAACGGTTCAGGGCACTGCATGCGTCAATCCTTTCGTGCGGCGTGGCGTTGCGCCAGTCGCCGCGCAAGCGCCACAAACGTGCCCGCCGGTCCTTCGTGCGTTTCATCACGAGCGACCAGCGTCAGCGGCGCGCTCAGCATATGGGGTTGCTCAAAAGCGCGATAGACCACCGCCTGCGCATGTGCGCCCTTCACCGATGCGGGCACGATCGACAGCCCCACGCCTGCGGCCACCAGATTCACATTCGTCATCATGCGCTCGACTTCGGCGGCCAGTTCTACTTGCACTTTCTGGCGTGCACATTGCGCGAGCAAATTGGCGTACAGCCCCGGCGCACCGGGCCTGCGCACCAGCACCAGGCGCTCTCCATCCAGTTCCTTGAGCTTCACCGGCCGCTCCGGTTCGCGCGCGAGCCGGTGATCGAGCGGAATCGCCAGCAGGGATTCTTCCTGCAGCAGCGTGTCAAACACCAGCCCCTCCGGGCGCGCCACAGGCACGCGGAGAAAGCCGCAATGCAGTCGCCCATCGACAACCATCTCGGTGATTTCCGCCGCATTGTTTTCACTCACGTTGAGGCGGATATCCGGGTGCTTGCGCCGGCAGGTGCGCAGCACCTCGGGCGTGAACGCATGCGCCGCCGCAGAACTGGTGAAGCCGACATTGACGCGCCCGCGCTCACCACGTGCAAAAGCCTGCATGCGCACTTGCATGGCGTCGAATTCGGAGAGCAGGCGCACGGCCTCGGCCTGCAATTCGTGCCCCGCGTCGGTGAGGTCCACGCCCTTGGGGTGGCGGTGGAACAGGGTCGCGCCGAGCTCCTGCTCCAGCGCCTTGATCTGCTGGGACAGGGGCGGTTGCTGGATGCCCAGCACCTCGGCAGCGCGGGTGATGTGCCCGGTGTCGGCCACCGCCAGAAAGTAACGCAGGTGTCTGATTTCCATATATGCAAAACGTATGCAATGGATATCTTAAAAATCTTTGAAATATTGAGCAAGCAGCGCAAAAATCCATCACACCACACAACACCCTACAGGAGACCACTTGTGCAAATGAACCCATTGATCGGCGCTGGAGCCATTGCGTGCATCGCTGCACTGGGCGGCTGCGGCGGCAGCTCGGCCACGCTGCAAGGCCCGGCAGCCTCCCACGAAGCCGCGCCGCAGGCCACCGCGTGTCCCAAAGACGTACCTGCGGACACCCAATGCCTTTCCGGGGAAGACTCTCAGGGTGCCTACTACCTGATCGCCACACCCGCCAAATGGAATGGCGTGCTGGTGCTGCACGCCCACGGCGGGCCCGATCTGTCCGCGCCCGCGCCCGACCGTGCGCAGGAAGATCTGGTGCGTTGGTCCATCATGGTGCGTGCCGGTTATGCATGGGCGGGCTCCACGTACCGTCAGGGCGGAGTCGAAGTGCGTGCGGCGGCGGAAGATACGGAGCGCTTGCGCGGCATCTTCCGCCAGCATGTGGCGCGCCCCACGCACACGATTCTCCACGGCCAGTCCTGGGGCGCAGGCGTGGCGGCCAAGGGTGCGGAAATGTTCACCGCGCAGACGGTGGGCGAGCGCCCCTACGATGGCGTCCTGCTCACCAGCGGCGTGCTGGGCGGCGGCACGCGCTCGTACGATTTCCGCATGGATCTGCGCGTCATCTACCAATACCTGTGCGGCAATCATCCGCGTCCGGACGAGGCGCCCTACGCGCTGAACCTCGGCCTGCCGAAAGACGCCCGCATGAAGCAGGCCGACGTGGCGCTGCGCGTGAACGAATGTCTGGCACTCAACAAGCCCGCCAGCGAGCGCACGGATGAACAGAACGCCAAGATCCGCACCATCGTCAACGTCGTCAAGATTCCCGAAAGCGCCATCCAGTCGCACATGAACTGGGGCACGATGCATTTCCAGGACATCTCTGCCAAGCGCACCGGCGGCGCCAGCCCCTTCGGCAACGAGGGCGCGATCTACACCGGCTCGGCCGATGACGCCGCGCTGAACGCGGGCGTGCTGCGCTATCGCGCTGACCCCGAGGCCTATCGCCGGTTTGCCGACGACACCGACCCGAGCGGCAAGATCCCCGTGCCCGTCGTGTCGGCCAAATGGATCAGCGATCCCACGGCCTTTGTCGAACTCGATTCGCGCTTTCGCACCGTGATGCAACAAGGCGGCAGCGGCGAGCGATTGGTGCAAACCTTCACCCAACAAGGCACGCACAGCTACATCAGCGACCCCACCTACCCGGCGCTGATGGATGCATTGCTCGCCTGGGTCAACACCGGCACCAAGCCCACGCCTGCCAGCATCGCCACCGCGTGCGGGCAGCACGAGTCGACCTTTGGCAAGGGGTGCAGCTTCGATGTGAACTACACCTCGCCGCCGCTGGAGTCCCGCGTTCCGGCGCGCCAGCGACCCCAATAAGAAGCGGCGTTGGGCCAGCCCGCCATCCGTCAGGCCGACGCCATCGCGCGTCGGCCTTTTCTTTTTTTATCGGCCCGACATTCATTGATCGGAAAAACAGGACAGTTGTCCACATAATTTCGTTTCACTGATGGATCAAACTTCAGCACACTCCAACGCACGTACACATCGCATGGAGACCCCTGTTGGAGCCGACTTCTTTCAGCGCCCCGGCGCACTACTTTCGCCCTTCCCGCTCGCACGTCGTTGTCGTGGGTGGTGGCACGATGGGCGCCGATGTGGCAGTCGTGCTGTGCCGAGGCGGTTGCCGCACCACCGTGCTGGAATCCCATGCCGAACGCGCCGCCACGGTGCCGGAGCATGTGGCGCACGGTTTGACGCAGTTGGGCGCGGCGTCCCAACTCCAGCACCTCGCCGTCGCCACCGCACTCGACGAGTTGGACTGGAGCACGGTCGATATCGTCATCGAGTGCATTCCAGAGCGCCTCGACATCAAGCAGGCCTTGTTCGCCCAACTGGAGCAACGCGCGCGCCCCGACGCACTGCTGGCGAGTAATAGCTCCAGCTTTCCCATCTCGGCCATCGGTGCAGGACTGGCCACGCAGCAGCGCATGCTCGGCCTGCATTTTTTCATGCCCGCGCACCTCACGCCGTTGGTCGAGGTGGTCTGCTCGGCGGCGTCCGATACCGACTGCGCAAACAACCTCTATGCCTTCATGCGCCAATGCGGCATGGTGCCGGTGCTGGTGAAGAAGGACCTGCCCGGGTTCCTCGCCAACCGCCTGCAGCACGCGCTGGCGCGCGAGGCCTTCGCCCTGATCGACGCGGGTATCGCATCGCCCGAAGACGTGGACGCGGCGGTGCGGTTCGGCTTCGGCTTCCGCTATCTGGCGGCAGGTCCAGTGCTGCAGCGCGACCACGCCGGGCTGGAGGTGCATTGCGCAGCGGGCGCGACGATGTACCCCTCACTCGCGGCCAACAAGGAGCCCGCGCAATGCCTCGCGCAGAAAGTGGCCGAAGGCAAGTTCGGCATGAAAACCGGCGAAGGCTTCTTTCAATGGACGCCCGAGAGCATCGCCCGGGAAAAGCAGCGCTATCAGGCCACGTTGCTGGCCGGTCTCGACATTCTGAAGACCGAACTGCCCGCCATCGGCGATGCCGCCATCTCACAGTGAACAGGAGCCGACCATGCATTCCCCTCTGATCATCACCGTCGCCCCCAACGGGGCCTACAAGACGCGGGAACAGCACGCCAACGTGCCGCTGAACGCCGCAGAACTGGCGCACACCGCCAAGGAATGTCTCGACGCGGGCGCATCGATGATCCACATGCATGTGCGCACGCCCGATGGCAAGCATTTGCTGGACGCGCAAGCCTATCTCGACGCCACCGCTGCCGTGCGCAAGGCCGTCGGCCAGGAGCTGGTGGTGCAGATCACCACCGAAGCGGCACAGGTGTATGCACCGTATGCGCAGATGCAGGTGGCGCGCGACGTGGCGCCTGAGGCGCTGTCGGTCGGCCTGCGCGAAATCGTCCAGCCGGAGATTCCCCTTGCGGAAATCCAGTCGTTTTTTGCCTGGCTGAAGGACACCAACGTGATGACGCAGGTAATCCTGTATGACGTGGCAGACGTCCGCACCTGGCAGCGCCTGCGCGCCTCGGGCGTGATTGCTGACAACCGGTGGTTCCTGCTGTTCGTGCTGGGCCGCTATTCGGTCGGGCAGACATCGTCGCCCACCGACCTGCTGCCGTTTCTGGCTGCGGACGACGGTGCGTATCCATGGGCAATGTGCGCCTTCGGTCCACAGGAAAACGCCTGCGCCATCGCCGCTGCGAGTCTGGGCGGACATGCGCGTGTCGGCTTTGAGAACAACCTGTTCCTCAAGGACGGCAAGCAGGCACCGGGCAATGCGGCGCTGGTGCAGCAGGTCGTGGACGGCGCCCGCGCTTTGGGCAGGCCGCTGGCCACCGCGCAAGACATTCGCGCGCAGTTCCAGCACTGAGCCACGGCGGGCATCAACGCACCAGCAAGGCCTGCTGCGTGTCCAGATAAAGATCCCTTGGAGGCACCAGGTGCGCAACGGTCAGGTCGATCAAAAGTTGCCGTTCTCCCCGCGACAGCAGCGCCAGCAGGTCGTGGTGCTCGCGCTGCGATTGCAGTTGGCGCTCGCGCGACATCAACGCGCCAAAACGGATAGCGTGCGTGCGCCGGGCGAAGTCTTCGATGGCTTGCGACAGGTAGGCGTTGCCGCACTGCGCAAATAGCAGCCGGTGAAACTCCTGATTTGCGCGAAAAATGCCACGCGGATTTTGCTCGGCAATGGCAGCGTCGTGCTGCGCTTGTACGGCCTGCAGCTGGCGCAGCGCAGCGCTGGCCATCGGCAACGCGATACGGCGCATGGCCTCCACTTCGAGCAGCTCGCGCATCTCGTACAGGTGGATCACCTCCTCCCTGCTGAAGGTGCGTACCAGCGCGCCAATGTTGCGCCGCCGCTCGATCAGCCCGAAGCCCTCCAGCAGCGCCAATGCATCGCGCACCACGTGGCGCTTGGCGTCGAAGCGCTCCATCAGCTCATCTTCCACCAGCCGCACGCGCGGTGCCAGCAGCCCGAGCACGATGTCCTCTTCCAGCGTATCGGCGATCGCGTGGGCGGTGGGTGCTCGGGGTGTGGTCTCTGTCTCTGTGTGCATGGCGCGTCAGCTCCGGGGAATGGAGCCCTTGCACTCCGTGGCGGCGAGAAAGTCAAAGTCCGCGCCGCGATCGGCCTGCATCACCGTCTTGCGGAACAGGTGCGCATAGCCACGCGCAGCTGTGGGCTCCACGACGGGTTGGGCGCTCTGACGCGCCGCCAGTTCCGCCTCGCTGACCTGCCATTCGATCAGCCGCTCGCGCACCGAGAGGCGAATCCGGTCTCCCGTCTGCACCCACGCCAACGGCCCGCCTACCGCCGCTTCAGGCGTGACGTGCAAAACGATGGTGCCAAACGCCGTGCCGCTCATGCGCCCGTCGGAGATGCGCACCATGTCCTTCACGCCCTGCGCAGCGAGCTTTTTGGGAATGGGCAGATAGCCTGCCTCCGGCATCGCCGCGCCTTTGGGTCCGATGTGCTTGAGCACCAGAATATCGTCGGCACACACGTCGAGGTCGGGCGCATCGATGCGCGCGGCAAGGTCTTCGGCGTTCTCGAACACGACGGCGCGGCCTTCATGCTCCATCAGCGCGGGATTGGCGGCAGACTGCTTGATGATCGCGCCACCGGGCGCCAGGTTGCCATGCAGCACGGCAATGCCGCCTTGCGGATACAGCGGCGCTTTCAGCGATTTCACGACCGACTGCGCAAAGCCCGGCCCGGCGGCGTCGAGTTCTTCGCCCAGAGTGCGACCGGTCACCGTCAGCGCGTCCAGATGCAGGAGCGGCTTCAACTCGCGTAGCAGCGTCGGCATGCCGCCAGCGGCATGAAAGTCTTCCATGTAGTGATCGCCCGAGGGCTTGAGGTCCAGCAGCACCGGGGTGTCGCGGCTCATGGCGTCCAGCGCCTTGAGGTCCAGCGCGTAGCCCAGGCGCCCGGCCATCGCCGCCAGATGCACGATGGCATTGGTCGAGCCGCCCATCGCGAGCAGCACGCGCATGGCATTTTCGAACGCTGCGGGCGTGAGGATGCGATCGATCGTCAGCCCTGCTCGCGCCATATGCACGGCCACCTCGCCGCTGCGCTCGGCAGCGCGAATGCGGTCGGCGGTGACGGCCGGCGGCGAGGCGCTGCCCGGCACGCTGATGCCCAGCGCTTCCGCAATGCAGGCCATGGTGCTGGCCGTACCAGCGACCGAGCAGGTGCCCACGCTGGCCACCAGTTGGTTGTTCACGTCGGCGATCTCTTCGGCGTCGATCTCCTCTGCGCGGAATTTGCCCCAATAGCGGCGGCAGTCGGTGCAGGCGCCGACACGTTCGCTGCGGTGCGAGCCGGTCAGCATGGAGCCGGTCACCAACTGCACTGCGGGCAGTCCGACCGACGCCGCGCCCATCAACTGCGCGGGCACCGTCTTGTCGCAGCCGCCGATGAGCACCACGCCATCCATGGGTTGCGCGCGCAGCAACTCCTCGGTGTCCATCGACATGAGGTTGCGCAGATACATGCTGGTGGGCGCGGAAAAGCTTTCGTGCAAGGAGATCGTCGGAAAGTCCATCGGCAAGCCGCCCGCCATCAGGATGCCGCGTTTCACGGCTTCCATCAGCTGCGGCATGTTGCCGTGGCAGGGGTTGTAGGCGCTGCCCGTGTTGGTGATGCCGATCACCGGGCGCTCCAGCGCCTTGTCCGTGTAGCCCGCGCCCTTGATGAACGCCTTGCGCAGGAACAGCGAGAAGCCGCGATCACCATAGTTGGTCAGCCCCTTGGAGATGCCGCTGGAAGCGGCTTCCGGATGGATCGCGGTGTCGTGTGGGGCGGGTTTGCTTGTCATGAAAGGGTTAACCATGGTTGATGCATAGATTATTAATAATATTATCGATTACAAACTAGTCGAGCGTTCTCACTTCAAAACGCCTCCCCACAAACCCTGAACCGGAGACTTCATGTTCACCCCCACATCCCACCCATCGCGCCACGCCGCCCCGGTCTCGTACACAGGCACACGCCGCACCACATTGACGGCGCTGGCCGCCGCTGCCTTGTTGGCAGGCGGCGCCCTGTCGAGCGCCCATGCGCAGTCGGACTACCCCAACAAGCCGGTGCGCCTTGTCGTGCCTTACGCTCCCGGCGGCGCGACCGATGTGATCGGGCGCGTGCTGGCCAAGCAGTTGTCGGATGCGCTGGGACAGCAGTTCGTGGTGGACAACCGGGCCGGTGCAGGCGGCAGTCTGGGCGCGGGCCAGGTCGGTAAATCGCCTGCGGACGGCTACACCCTGTTGATGGGCGCGTTCACCAGCCACACCATCAACGCCGCGCTGATGCCTGCAGTGACGCCGTTCGATATCCACAAGAGCTTCTCCCACATCTCGGTCGTGGGCACCGTGCCGTTGGTGTTCGTGGTGAACCCGAACGTGCCCGCGAAGTCGCTCAAGGAACTGGTGGAGCTTGCCAGGTCCAAGCCGGGCACGCTGTCCTTTGCGTCGGCGGGCAATGGGTCGCCGCAGCATCTGGCAACGGAAATGTTCAAGCGCCAGGCGCAGGTGGACGTGCTGCATGTGCCGTACAAAGGAAGCGGCCCAGCCATCGCCGATCTGCTGGGTGGACAGGTCAACGCCATGATCGACACGGTGCCTGCCGCGCAATCGCAGATCAAGGCAGGCAAACTGCGCGCACTCGCGACCACCACGCGCGAGCGCGTGCCTTCGGTGCCGGACGTGCCGACGTCGGTGGAAGCCGGTATGCCCGACATGCAGGTGAGCTCGATGTTTGCGCTGTCCGCGCCTGCGGGTACGCCCGATGCGATCATCCAGAAGATCAACGCCGCGCTCAAGACGATCCTGTCGAATCAGGAGGTGAAGGACTCCATGCTCGCGCAAGGTGCGCTTGCGACCTATGCCACGCCCGAAGAGTCCACACGCATCATCAATGCGGAGTACGCCAAGTGGGCCAAGCTGATCAAGGACAGCAACATCAAGGCGGAATAAGCAAGAGCAAACCGGCGGCAGCGAATGTCGGCGCTGCCGCCTCCCGGGCCTCCCTATACTCGCGCGGTGCACGCCAATCTCTCCACCAAGGACCTGCGCGCCGTCGTCGCGCTGAGCCAGACGCGCAGCTTCGGCCAAGCCGCGCTGCAGATGCATCTGTCGCAATCGGCGCTGTCGGCACTCATCGCCCGCGTCGAGGCGCAAGTGGGCGCGCGGCTGTTCGAGCGCACCACGCGCGCGGTCGAGCTGACGGACGCGGGCCAGGTCTTCATCCACCACGCGCAAGAGCTGTTGCGTGACACGGAGCGTGCCCTGCGCGCGGTCAGCGATACCGTGGAACTGCGCAATGGCTCGGTCGCGGTGGCGGCCCTGCCCTCGCTCGCTGCGGTGCTGGTGCCGCGTGTGTTTGCCGCGTTCTCCGCCATGCATCCGGGCGTGCGGCTGTCGCTGCTCGACACGCTGTCGGGGCCAGCGTTTGATCTGGTGCGCGATGGCAAGGTGGACTTTGCGCTGACCGCCGCCGATCCGAAACAGGAAGACCTGTTCTACGAACAGCTCACGACGGACACCTTCATGCTGGTGTGCGCCGAGGACCATCCGCTGCGCTCATCGCGCCAGCCCGTGGCGATGGAGGACACGCTGCAATATCCCCATGTGTCGATGCCGTTCAGCGCCAGCGTGCGCCAGTACGTGGATGCGCATCTGCTGGCCAAAGGCTTGCGTTTCGCCCCGGTCTTCGAGGTCGATCACATTGCCACCATCGGCGCACTGGTCAGCGCGGGACTGGGCATCAGCGCGTTGCCCGAAACGGCCATCGCATTGCTGCGCTCGGAGCGGCTGGCGCTGCTGCCGCTGCGCGCGCCGGGCATCCAGCGCCCGCTGGGAATGGTCACGCGGCGGCATGCGGCGATCAGCTCGGCTGCGCTGGCGATGCGCCAGATGGTCAAGCAGGCCATGCAGCAAGATCCGCTGCACGTGATCTGACGCCCTTTGGCGCACGGCGCTAGCGGACGGCACCCCGTTGCATGCTCAACCGTCCACCTTCACTCCGGCGGCGCGAATCACGCCCTGCCATTTGGTGACTTCGGCTTTCTGGAATTCGGAGATCTGCGCCACGCTCAGGCTGGATGGCTCCATGCCCATGGCCTGCATGCGCGACTGCATGTCGGGCGTGGCGAGAATCTTGCCAATCTCCGTGTGCAGCGTCGTGACGATGGCCTCCGGCGTTCCGTGCGGCACAAAGATCGCCTGCCACGACATGACCTCGAAATCGCCAAGCCCCTGTAGCCCCGATTCGGCAACGGTCGGCACATCGGGCAGCGATGCGAGGCGCTGTCTGGACGTGACCGCGAGCGCGCGCACCTTGCCGCTCTGGATGTGCGGCGCAGCCACGACGGTGGTGTCGAACATCATGTCCACCTGTCCGCCCATCACGTCCTGAATCGCCGGTCCACTGCCTTTGTAGGGTACGTGCGTGAACTTCACGCCCGACTTCCAGCCCAGCATCTCCAGCGCCAGATGCTGCGACGTGCCCGTGCCCGCCGACGCCGAGGACAGGCCACCGCTCTTGGCTTTGGACGCATTGAGCACATCCTTGAGCGACTTGTAGGGACTGTCTGCCGCCACGACCAGCACCAGCGGGTTGGTGCCGATCAACGTCACCGGCGTGAACGATTTCACCGGGTCATAACCGAGCTTGGGATACAGGCTGACGTTGATCGCATGCGAGCTGATGGTGCCGCCCAGCAGCGTGTAGCCATCCGCTGGCGCGCGCGATGCGATCTCCGAGCCGAGGCTGCCGCCCGCGCCGCCCTTGTTGTCGATGACCACGCTGGTGCCCAGCGCGGGCCCGAGCTTTTGCGCGATCAGCCGCGCCAGCGTGTCCGTGGTGCCGCCGGTGGGAAACGGAACCAGATAGGTGATGGCCTTGCCCTTGGGCCACGCGCCCTGGGCCAGCACGGCCCCCGGAATGGCAGCCAGCGCCAGCGGCGCCAATGCAAACTGAAAGAGCGATCTGCGTTGCATGCTTGTCTCCTTTGGTGTGTTCTTGCGGGGGTATTCAAGGCGCGCTGCGCTCAGGTCACGGGTGCCGGGTTGAACAGCACCAGTGCGTTGTGCAGCTTCCATTGCTCGGCCCAGGTTTTCCGGCGTCCACTGGCCACGTCCAGCATCAGGTGGAACAGCTCCCAGCCGATGTCTTCCACGCTGGCCTCGCCATCGGCAATGCGGCCCGCGTTCACGTCCATGAGGTCATGCCAGCGCCGCGCGAGATCGCTGCGCGTAGCCACCTTGATCACCGGGCACTCGGCCAGTCCGTAGGGCGTTCCCCGGCCCGTGGTGAAGATGTGCAGATTCATGCCCGCTGCCAGTTGCAGGGTGCCGCAGATGAAGTCCGATGCGGGCGTCGCGGCGTACACCAGACCCTTGCGCGCCAGCTTCTCGCCGGGCGCCAGCACGCCACTGATGGGCTGGGAGCCGGACTTGATGATCGAGCCCATCGCCTTTTCCACAATGTTCGACAGCCCGCCCTTCTTGTTGCCCGGCGTGGTGTTGGCGCTGCGATCAACACGGCCACGCGCCAGATAGGCGTCATACCACGCCATCTGCGCCACCATGGCCTGCGCCACGTCCGGCGTGCTGGCGCGGGCCGTGAGTTGGTCGATGCCATCGCGCACTTCGGTCACTTCGGAGAACATCACCGAGGCCCCCGCACGCACCAGCAAGTCGGTCGCAAACCCCACGGCAGGATTGGCCGTGACGCCGCTGAACGCATCGCTGCCGCCGCACTGCACGCCCACCACGAGTTCACTGGCAGGCACGGTTTCGCGCCGGCGCGCATTGAGCCGCTCCAGATGGCCGCGCGCCTGCTCCACGATCGCATCGATCATGCTCATGAAGCCGACGTGCTCCGCATCCTGAAGACACACCACATCCAGCGGCTCGGGCACCGCACTGGCCGCTGCCGTGCGCGGCATGGCGACCAGCGGAGCTTCGCGTGGCAAGAGGCGCTCGGGCTGGAGCTTTTCGCAGCCCAGACTCACCACCATCACCTCGCCACCGAAATTGGGGTTGCGGCTGATGTTGCGCAGCGTGCGGATCGGGATCTCCGCATCCGGCGCGTCGATGGCCACACCGCAGCCATAGGTGTGCTCCAGCCCGACGACGTCATCCACGTTCGGATAACGCGGCAAAAGCTGTGCCTTGATGCGCGCGACCGCCACCTCCACCACCCCGGCCACGCACTGCACCGTGGTGGTGATGGCCAGAATGTTGCGCGTGCCGATCGAGCCGTCGGCATTGCGATAGCCCTCAAAGGTATAGCCTTCCAGCGGCGGCGCCGCTTGGGCGCGCGCGGTCGCCATCGGCAGTTGGTCATCCAGCTCGGGCGCTGGCGGCATGCGCATGACGCGCTCGTTCACCCAACTGCCGCGTGGCAAAGCCACCTCCGCAAAACCGATAACGACGTTGTAGCGCCGGATCGCGTCACCCGGTGCGAGGTCGCTCAGCGCCACCTTGTGGCCTTGCGGCACCGCCTGCGTGAGTTGGAACCCGTCGGCAAACGCTGCCCCAACCGGTAAGCCACCATCGTTGGCAACAATGGCCACGTTGTCGTTGGCGTGCATGCGGATATACAGCGGCTGTTTGCCCGGCGCCCGCTCTGCGCGCGGTGGAGGTGGGGTGTCCATGCGATCCATTGGCTTGTATGTCGTATGTCGTATGTTGTCTGATGACTAAAATTGATTATGATTCAGGCATGCACAGAGCCACTTCGGAATTACCCCAACCCACCGACTTCACCGGCGTGAGCCGTGGCGACACCCTGCGCACCAAGGCCGGCCGGGGCAGCCGCAGTCTGGCGAATCTGCTGTCGGAAGAGTTTGAAAACAAGATCCGCCAGGGCCTGCTCGGCGAGGGCGACAAGCTGCCCACCGAATCCGAACTGGTACGCACCTACGACGTGAGCCGCACCGTGGTGCGCGAGGCGCTGTCCAAATTGCAGGCCTCTGGTTTGGTGGAGACGCGGCACGGCATCGGCACCTTTGTGCGCCCCGTCCACAAAAGCACTGCGCCCATCCTCAACGCCGATGAGCTGAATGAATCGGTGGACGTGCTGGCCGTGCTGGAGCTGCGCATCAGCCTCGAAACCGAGGCCGCTGGTCTGGCCGCGCAACGCCGTCAGGCAGAGCATCTGCAGGCCATGGACGCCGCGCTCAAGGCATTTGAAGCCAGTTTTTCCGAAGGCGCCGACACGGTAGCGCACGACTTTGCGTTCCACCTGTGCATCGCGCGCGCCACGGGCAACCGGTATTTTCTCGACATCCTGCAGCATTTCGGCTCGCTGCTGATTCCGCGCAATCGCATCACCTCGGTGCGGGCGGGCGGGCGCGACCCCGACTATCTGCGCCGCGTGAACCGCGAACACGAAGAGATCTATCTGGCCATCGAGCGGCAGGACGCCGACTCCGCGCGCGCGGCCATGCGCATCCACCTGACCAATTCGCGCGAGCGACTGCGGCTCGCCCAGCGCCTGACGCAAAAGCAGGCAGAGGGCGACTTCACCAGCCAGGGCGCCACCGCACCCCACTCCACGTAATCCCTAGGTAAAAAGACGCGCCAGCCGGTTTTCTCGCGGAAATGTCAGTTGTATGATGACATACAACAACCACGCAAGGAGACCACTTCATGAACGTCACCCGCCGTCTGGCCGTCGCACTGGCTGCCGTCCTTTCCTGCTCCGCATTCGCGCAGGGCGACTGGCCCAGCAAGCCGCTCAAAATCATCGTGCCCTACCCGCCAGGCGGCAGCTCCGACATCATTGCGCGCTCTATCAGCCAGCCGCTGTCCGAGGCGCTCAAGCAGCCCGTGATCGTGGAAAACAAGCCCGGCGCCAATGGCAATCTGGGCGCCGACTTCGTTGCCAAATCCGCGCCCGATGGCTACACCCTGCTGCTGGCCGATCTGGGGGCGTTGGCCATCAGCCCGTCGGTGTATTCCAAGCTCAGCTTCGACCCGTCCAAAGACCTGCGTGGCGTGACCATGCTGGCCTATTCGCCCCACCTGCTCGTCGTGCATCCCTCGGTCAAGGCCAACAACCTGAAGGAACTGGTGGAGTTGTCGAAAAACTCCGACCTGAACTTTGCCGTCACCGCCACGGGCAGCGCACCGCATCTGGCGGGGCTGTCGCTGGCCCGCGCAACGGGGGCGAAGTGGGTCTATGTGCCCTACAAGGGCGGCGTGCAATCCGTGCAGGACACCGTCGCCGGCCAGACGCAGGTGCTGATGAACGGCATGCTCGCCACCTACCCGCACGTGCAAAGCGGCAAGCTCAAGCTGCTGGGCGTGTCCAAGCGCGAACGCATGCCGCTGATCGGCAGCGTGCCGACGATTGCCGAGCAAGGGGTGGCCGGATACGAAACCGGCACCTGGCAAGGCGTGGTCGTGCCCGCCGCCACGCCCGCGCCGGTGCTCAAGCAGTTGAACGATGCGCTCATCACCGCGATTCGCGGCCCCGAGGTGCGCTCGCGCCTCGCAGGTCAAGGCGCTGAAGTGGTCACGATGACGCCCACCGAGACCGACAAGTTCTTCAACACCGAGCGCGCCCGCTGGGCCAAGGTGGTGCAGCAAGAGCAGATCAAGCTCGATTGACCGGCGCGCGCGCCCGCGTCACCCCTGCCTTTTTCTTCTGGCTCTGGCGTCCGGCCACGCAAGCGGACGCTGTTGTGTATATGTAGTGAAAGTGTGCAATGAATCCCCAAGACCTCAAGCAAATCATGAGCTCCGGCCTGCTGTCGTTCCCCGTGACCGACTTTGACAGCAACGGCGACTTCAACCCCAAGGGCTACGCCGCCCGGCTGGAGTGGCTGGCCCCGTTTGGCGCCAGCGCGCTGTTTGCCGCAGGGGGCACGGGCGAATATTTCTCGCTCACCGCGAACGAGTATCCGCAGATCATCCAGACCGCCGTAGACACCTGCAAGGGCAAGGTGCCCATCATTGCCGGAGCAGGCGGCCCCACGCGCTTTGCCATCGAATGCGCGCAAGCCGCAGAAAAAGCCGGTGCGCACGGCATTTTGCTGATGCCGCATTACATGACCGAAGCCAGCCAGGAAGGCCTCGCCGCGCACGTCGAAGCCGTGTGCAAGAGCGTGAAGTTCGGCGTCATCATCTACAACCGGGGGGTGAGCCGTTTCACGCCCGAAACCGTGGCGCGCCTGTGCGAGCGCAACCCCAATCTGGTCGGTTTCAAGGACGGCGTGGGCGACATCGAAGCCATGTCTGCCATGTTCCTGACCATGGGCGAGCGGCTGGCCTACCTCGGCGGCCTGCCCACGGCCGAGGTCTATGCCGCCGCTTACAAGGCGCTGGGAACACCGGTCTACTCCTCCGCCGTGTTCAACTTCATCCCGAAAACCGCCATGCGCTTTTACGAGGCCGTGCGCGATGACGATCAGGACACGCAGCACCGCTTGCTCAAGGAGTTCTTCATGCCCTATCTGAAGATCCGCAACCGCAGCCAGGGCTATGCCGTCAGCATCATCAAGGCCGGTGCACGCCTGGTCGGTCACGATGCCGGCCCCGTGCGCGCGCCGCTGGCCGACCTCACACCCGAAGAGGTGGACATGCTGGCCGCGCTGATCAAGAAAGTCGAAGCACTCTGATCCGACCCAAAAGGAGACAAGCACCATGCACCGCGCCCTCTTCCCGCTCATTGCCGCGCTTGCCCTGGGCAGCGCGCACGCCGCAGGCTTTCCCGAAAAGACCGTGACCATCGTCGTGCCGTTCCCGCCGGGCGGCTCCACCGACATGATTGCGCGCGCCATGGCGCAGAACATGGGCGAGAAGCTGGGCCAGCCGTTCGTGGTGGACAACAAGCCGGGCGCCACCGGCACCATTGGCGCTGCCGCCGTGAAACGCGCACCCGCCGATGGCTACACGCTGATGGTGGCATCGCTCGGCCCCTACGTGATCACGCCGCACCTGATGAAGGTCGCGCCGTATGACGCCACCCGGGATTTCGACTACATCTCCATCCCCGTCCAGGCGCCCAACGTGCTCGTCGCCTCGCCCGCGCAGTCCGCAAAAACCGGCCGACGTCATCAGCGCACTGAAGGCCAACCCCGGCAAGATCAGCTTTGCCAGCTCGGGCAACGGTTCGTCGGACCATCTTTCGGCCGAGCTGTTCTGGCAACAGTCCGGCACCAAAGGCGTGCATGTGCCCTACAAGGGTGGCGCGCCCGCCATCAACGACCTGCTGGGCGGACAAGTGGACTTTTCCTTCCAGAACGTGAATGCCGTGCTCCCCCATATCAAGGCGGGCAAGCTGCGCGCACTGGCGGTGACGGGCACCAAGCGCTCGCCCGTGCTGCCAGATGTGCCCACCCTGCAGGAAGCCGGCGTGAAGGATGCCGAGGTGTACTCATGGCAAGGCATGTCGGCTCCCAAAGGTCTGCCCGCCGACGTGAAGAAAAAGCTCTCGGATGCGGCCATTGCCGCGATCCGCGAGCCCGCGCTGGCCAAGCGCCTGACCGATCAGGGGCTGGAAATCGTGGCCGACACGCCGGAAGAATTCACCGCATTCCAGGCCAAGGAATCGGCACGCTGGAAGCAGCTCATCGACACGCGCAAAATCACCGTCGAATAAGACAGCGGCGCACCGTCGCTCCGGTGAATGCGCCAGTACAGTCTCCGTTCGCTTTCTCAACATCGTCCTTGCTGCCCATGTCCGCTTCCCGCCGAATCCGTGTCCTTCAAAATGGAAAAATGCCGTTGCCAGAACTTGCCCGCGAGTTGGCCGAACGGTATGACGTCACCGTCCTCACCGAGCAACCGGACGCCACGGCCTTTCTCGCCCAGCATGGCGATGCGTTCGAGTACGTCGTCACGTCCGCGGGCGTTGGCCTCAGTGCAGACGTCGTGCGCGCCCTGCCCCGCTTGCGCTGCGTGAGCAGCTTCGGCGTGGGTTTCGACTCGCTCGACAAAGCCGCGCTGGTCGCTCAGGGCGTGCGCGTGGGCTACACCCCCGGCGTACTCGACGCCTGCGTCGCGGACATGGCGATGGGCCTGCTCATCGATGCCGCCCGGCGCATCAGTGCCGGCGACCGTTTTGTGCGCGCGGGCCAATGGAGTCAGGGGCGCTTTGCCGCCACCACGCGCGTGTCCGGCAAGCGCATGGGCATTCTTGGCATGGGCCGCATTGGCAGCCAGGTGGCGCAGCGCGCCCACGGTTTCGGCATGCAGATTGGCTACCACAACCGCCATGCGGTGCCGGACTCACCGCACACCTACCACGCATCCCTTCACTCGCTTGCGCAATGGTGCGACTTCCTCGTCATCACCGCGGCGGGCGGCGGCGCCACCCGGCATCTGGTTGATGCCGACGTTCTCAAGGCGCTCGGGCCGCAGGGCATTCTCGTCAACGTCGCGCGCGGCAGCGTGGTGGACGAGCAGGCGCTGGTGCAGGCATTGCAAGACGGCACCATCGCCGGAGCCGGTCTGGACGTGTTCGAAGACGAGCCGCACCCCTTGCCCGCCCTGCTCGCACAGGACAACGTCGTGCTCACCCCGCACATGGCGAGCGGTACGCACGAGACGCGCCGGGCGATGGCCGATCTGGTGCTGCACAACCTGAGCCAATGCATCGAAACTGGCACCCTCGTCGAAGAGGTGCCGTGGTCTGCGCAGGCTGCTGCGACCACCAACGCCTGAACACTCGCATCAAGCACGAGGCCGCTTTACACCCATGTCCGACACCCCAAAAATCACCGACATCGAAGTCATCCCCGTCGCAGGCCGCGACGGCATGTTGATGAACCTGAGCGGCGCCCATGCGCCCTTCTTCACGCGCAACGTGGTGTTGATGCACGACAGCGCAGGCCGCACCGGCGTGGGCGAAGTGCCGGGCGGCGAAGGCATCCGGCAGGCGCTGGAAGACGCACGCAGCTTGCTCGTGGGCCAATCCATCGGCAATCACTTGGGACTGTTGCAACGCGTGCAGCAGGCCCTGAGTGGGCGCGACAGCGGCGGGCGCGGCCTGCAGACGTTCGACCTGCGCATCGCGGTGCATGCGGTGACGGCGCTCGAATCCGCGCTGCTCGACCTGCTGGGCCAGCATCTGGGCGTGCCCGTTGCCGCCCTGCTGGGCGAAGGCCAGCAGCGCGCAAGGGTGGAGATGCTCGGCTATCTGTTCTTTGTCGGGCCATCCCAACAGACCGGCAAACCTTACCTCCAGCCGGGCGAGGACCACACCGGCACGGACGACTGGACCCAGGTGCGCCACATGGAGGCCATGACACCGGAACGCATCGTGCGCCAGGCCGAGGCGGCCCATGCGCGTTACGGCTTCAACGACTTCAAGCTCAAAGGGGGCGTGCTGCGCGGCGAGCAGGAAATCGACGCCGTGACCGCGCTGGCCCGACGCTTTCCCGACGCGCGCGTGACGCTCGATCCCAACGGCGGCTGGCTGCTCAAGGACGCGATCCGCCTCATGCGCGACATGCACGGCGTCCTGGCCTATGCAGAAGATCCCTGCGGCGCGGAAGGCGGCTTCTCAGGGCGCGAAATCATGGCCGAGTTCCGCCGCGCCACCGGGCTGCCCACGGCCACCAATATGATTGCGACCGACTGGCGGCAACTGGCGCATGCGCTGTCGCTGCAATCGGTGGACATTCCGCTGGCCGATCCGCATTTCTGGACCATGGCCGGATCGGTGCGCGTAGGCCAGACCTGCCGCGACTGGGGTCTGACCTGGGGCTCGCACTCCAACAACCACTTCGACATTTCCCTCGCCATGTTCACGCACGTGGCGGCAGCCGTGCCGGGCAAGGTCACCGCCATCGACACGCACTGGATCTGGCAGGACGGCCAGTTCCTCACCCACAATCCGCTGCAGATTCGCGGCGGCTTTGTGGACGTGCCCACCACGCCGGGCCTGGGCGTCACCGTGGACCGCGTGGCGCTCGCCCGCGCCAACGCGCTCTATCAGGAGCACGGCCTGGGCGCACGCGATGACGCGATCTCGATGCAGCACCTGATTCCCGGATGGCAGTTCGACCCCAAACGCCCCTGCATGGTGCGTTGACGCCACGCGGGCGTCCCCGCATTGGCATACGGCAACGCCTGCGCTAGGCTTGCTGCATGCAATCTCACCCATCCTCCCACCCATCTTCCCACCACTCCTCCATCCACTTCGGCCTGAATGGCCGTGTCTGCCTCGTCACCGGCGGGGCGCAAGGCATCGGCGCGGCCTGCGCACGGCGCTTCGCGCAGGAGCAAGCGCATGTGATCGTCTGCGACATCAACGACGACGAAGGCACCCGCCTCGCCCAGGAACTCGGCGCCACCTACGTGCACTGCGACGTTGGCGACAAAGCGCAGGTGGATGCCGCCGTCGACAAGGCACGCGCGCAGTTCGGGCGCATCGACGTGCTCGTGAACAACGCGGGTATCTTCAAGGTGGCTGATTTTCTGGACATCGAAGAAGCCGACTTCGACGCCGTGCTGCGCGTGAACATCAAGGGCGCGTTTCTCATGGGCCAGGCCGTGGCGCGCGTGATGGCGCAGCAAGGCGCGGGCAGCATCATCAACATGAGCTCGGTGAACAGCGTGCTCGCCATTCCCAATCTGGCCAGCTACAACGTGAGCAAAGGCGGCATCAACCAGCTCACGCGCGTGATGGCACTGTCGCTCGCAGACAAGGGCGTGCGTGTGAACGCGGTCGCTCCCGGCACCATCGCCACCGAACTGGCCGCCAAAGCCGTGCTCACCAGCGAAGAAGCCAAGGCCCGTGTGATGAGCCGCACCCCCATGAAGCGCCTGGGCACGCCCGAAGAAGTGGCCGACGTCGTGGCCTGGCTGGCCAGCGATGCGTCCAGCTACGTGACCGCCGACATCGTCACCATCGACGGAGGCCGCATGGCGCTCAATTACACGGTGCCGGTGTAAGGGCCAGTTTCGCGCTGTCATGCAGCACACGACAGTTGACGGCAAAATAGCGCCATGCGACTTCTACACACGATGCTGCGCGTTGGCAATCTCCAGCGCTCGATTGACTTCTACACCAAGGTGCTCGGCATGACCCTGCTGCGTACATCGGAAAACCCCGAGTACAAATACTCGCTCGCCTTCGTTGGCTACGAAGGCGGCAACCCCGGTCAGGCCGAAATCGAACTGACCTACAACTGGGGTACCGAAAGCTACGACATGGGCACCGCCTACGGCCACATCGCCCTCGGTGTGCCCGATGCGTACGCCGCCTGCGAAAAGATCAAGGCCAACGGCGGCAACGTCACACGCGAAGCCGGCCCCGTCAAAGGCGGTGCCACGGTGATCGCGTTCGTGACGGACCCGGATGGCTACAAGATCGAACTCATCGAGCGCAAGGAAGACCAATCGTCCGGCACGGGCCTGCGCTGATGGTCGCGCTGCGCCGGTAAGGACTACCGCGACCACCACGCTAACGGCCAAGGCAACGCGCCTTCCGGGCGCGCTGTTATGGCTTCAATGAGGCCGTATCCCACGCCAACGTGGTGATACGCGCCCAATCCTTCTGCGCAACAGCGTCTGTGGGCACGAGCCACGAGCCGCCCACGCAGACCACATTGGAGAGCGCGAGAAACTGGGCCGCGTTGCCGGGCGTGACGCCGCCGGTCGGGCAGAACTGGACGTCAAAGAACGGCCCTTGCCATGCCTTGAGCATGGCGACGCCACCGGCCTGCATGGCGGGGAAAAACTTCATCTGCTCAAAGCCCGCTTCGCGCGCCTGCATGACTTCGCTGCTCGTGGCGACGCCGGGCAACAGCGGCAGTTGCGCGTCACGACAGGCGTGGGCCACTGTGTCGGTGAAGCCCGGGCTGACGCCAAAACGCGCCCCCGCAGCGGCGGCGGCCTTCGCATCCGCTGCAGAGCGGATGGTGCCCGCACCCACCACGGCATCGGGCACATCCCGGGCGATGGCTTCGATGCACGCCAGAGCCTGCGGTGTTCGCAGCGTCACCTCCAGCATGCGCACGCCCCCTGCCACCAGCGCCTTGGCCACCGGCACCGCCGTGGCCACATCGTGCAGCACGATGACGGGAATCACCGGCCCGGCGCGCATCACATCCAATGCGGTCAGTTGTGCAGCCATGTGCATGCTCCTTCTTCTGCGCTGAGCGCGTTGCGACGAAAATTGGCAAACAGTTCGCGCCCCCAACCCATGCCGTTGGCGCGCAGTTCGGCAACGGGAGGCGGTGCGGCTTCGCGCGCGTCCCATTCGGCTTGTGGCACCAGAACATCCAGCGTTCCCTGGACCGCATCCAGTCGAATGACGTCGCCGTCCTGCACCTTGGCGAGTGGGCCGCCTGCCAGCGCTTCGGGCGTCACATGGATGGCGGCGGGCACCTTGCCGGATGCGCCGCTCATGCGCCCATCGGTGACGAGTGCCACCCGGAAGCCCTTGTTCTGCAGCACGGCCAACGGCGGCGTGAGCTTGTGCAGCTCCGGCATGCCGTTGGCGCCCGGCCCCTGCCAGCGCACGACGCAGACCACGTCGCGGTCCAGTTCCCCGGCCTGGAATGCGTCCTGCAGTGCCGCCTGCGATGCAAACACGCGCGCAGGTGCTTCGATGACGTGGCGATCGTCCGGCACGGCGGACACCTTGATCACGCTGCGCCCCAGATTGCCGGAGAGCACCATCAGCCCGCCGGTGGCCTGGAACGGTGCTGTGGCCGGGCGCAAAATGCTGTCGTCGCCACTCGGGCCCGCGTCCTTCCAGTGCAGGCGTTGGTCGTGCTCATGCGGAATGCGCGTGTACTCGCGGATGCCGCCGGCGCGCACGGTGAGCACGTCTTCGTGCATGAGTCCGGCGTCCAGCAATTCCCGAATCACGAACCCCGGGCCTCCTGCCGCCTGAAAGTCGTTCACGTCGGCGCTGCCATTCGGATACACGCGCGCAATCAGTGGCACGACGGCGGAGAGCGCAGAAAAGTCGTCCCAATCGATGATCATGCCCGCCGCACGCGCGACGGCGACCCAGTGAATGAGGTGGTTGGTCGAGCCGCCCGTTGCCAAGAGCGCCACCATGGCGTTGACTATGCTGCGCTCGTCCACCAATTCACCGATTGGCGGCGCCGCTTTCGCCAGGACCGAGCGCGCCGCTTCGCGCGTGAGTTCCGCACGCATGGCGTTGCCCGGATTCACGAACGCGGTTCCCGGAACGTGCAGGCCCATGGCTTCCATCAGCATCTGGTTGCTGTTCGCAGTGCCGTAGAACGTGCAGGTGCCGGGCGCGTGGTAGGCGTGCATTTCCGCGTCGAGCAATTGCTCGCGGCCCACCAACCCTTGCGCGGCCTCCTCGCGCACCTTGGCCTTGGCGCTGTTGGACAGGCCCGATGTCATCGGCCCCGCCGGTACAAAGACGGTGGGCAGGTGCCCGAACTGCAGTGCACCAATCAACAGACCCGGCACGATCTTGTCGCACACACCCAGCATCAGCGCAGCATCGAACACGTCATGTGACAGCGCCACCGCCACGCCCATGGCGATCACGTCGCGCGAAAACAGCGATAGTTCCATGCCCGGCGCACCTTGCGTGACGCCGTCGCACATGGCGGGCACGCCGCCGGCCACCTGCGCGGTGGCTCCGAGCAGCCGCGCCTCGGCCTTGATCAGATCCGGATAGTGCTGCAGCGGCGCATGGGCCGAGAGCATGTCGTTGTAGGCGGTGACGATGCCCACATTGCGAGCGCGCTCGGTGACCACGCGCAGCTTGTCGTTGCCGGGCATGGCCGCGAAAGCATGGGCAACGTTGGCGCAGCCGAGCCGGTCCGATCCCCGATCCCGGTGGCGGTGAAATTCGACCTGTTCCAGATAGGCCTTGCGCGTTGCGGCGCTGCGTTGCCGGATTCGGCGGGTGACGGCTTCAACGGTGGGGTGTATTGGCATGCTGATGTCGGGGCCACGCCGCGTGGCGCAGCCTGTAAGGTGAATGGGAGGCGCACGGACTATCGTACTCCCCATGCGAGCGCCCGGAGATGAAAGCGGTATCGGCAGGAATACACTTGCAGCCCTCATGCATTCCATCCCTCTCGTGCACGTGCCGGATCTCCCGCTCGTTCCACTTCATGAAGATGAGCACCTGCTCGCATTCGACAAACCGTCCGGCCTGCTGTGTGTGCCGGGGCGCGGACCGGACAAGCAGGACTGCCTCATTCACCGCGTACAGGCGCAGCGCTGGCCCGAGGCGTTGATCATCCACCGGCTGGACATGGCCACTTCCGGCATCGTCCTGATGGCGCGCCACCCCGAGGCGCAACGTGCCATGAGCGCGGCCTTCGCCGAGCGACAGGTCAGCAAGGAGTACGAGGCCATCGTCGCAGGCTCGCCCCACTGCCCCGAAGGGGCATGGCAGGAGATCGACGCGCCCATCCTGCTGGACTGGCCGCGCCGCCCGATTCATATCATCGATCCTGCGGGTAAACCCAGCCTGACGCAATGGAAGTTGATCGAATCGATGAATGACGCATCATTCCTTACAAGTGCTGACGACTTGTCAGAAATCAGGCCCTACTCCCTCAGCCGCCTTGCACTGCGGCCTGTCACAGGCAGAACCCACCAATTGCGCGTGCATCTTCAGTACCGCGGGTGGCCCATCCTGGGGGACACTTTGTATGCACCGCAAGCGATTCAAAAAGCATCGAACCGATTGCTGCTGCATGCCCGGCTGCTACATTTTTTGAACCCCATGACGGGTAGCAAGGTGTGGATCGAGAGTTCGGTTCCGTTTTGATCCTGGCTCAATTCGCGGCGGTTACGAGCGGTGATAATTGGCGCTTCTTGTTTTGCATCCATAGGGTTTACCCCGTTGTGAGGTGGACTTCGCCCGCTAAGCTGGGCGACTCGCAAATTGGCTCCCATCAGCTGATGGGTGACTGCATTTCATTCGATATTCTCGTAAACGATTAGTGATAGGAATAACTATGCAAACGACCTTCCGTGCGCGCACCCTGATTGCGGCCCTGGGACTGGCCGGCGCCGCTTTCGTCGGCACAGCTGCACATGCGCAGATCAAGATTGCCATGGTGATCCCCACCACTGGCGCGCTGACGCAGTACGGCGACATGGTCAAGGAAGGTGCAACCACCGCAGTGGAGATGACCAATGCGGCTGGCGGTATCAACGGCAAGAAGATCGAACTCGTGGCCGTGGACGACGCTTGCGAGCCCAAGCAGGGCCCGGTGGCCGCCAACCGCGTGGTCAACGGCAAGATCGGCTACGTGATCGGCCCGGTCTGCTCCGGCGCGTCGATTGCTGCCGCTCCTATCTACAACAACGAAGGCGTGGTGGTGGCAACTCCTTCTGCCACGTCGCCTGCGCTGACCGATGGCAAGAACTACCACTTCATCTTCCGCACCATTGGCCGCGATGACCAGCAAGGCCCCGCCGCTGCCAAGTTCATCGTCGACCACATCAAGCCCAAGAAGGTCGCCGTGCTGCACGACAAACAGTCTTACGGCCAGGGCATTGCCAACTCGGTGCGCGACGACCTGAAGAAGGCCAAGATCGACGTGGCGATGTTCGAAGGCATCAACGCCGGCGACAGCGACTACTCTGCCGTGATCACCAAGCTCAAGGGCGCTGGTGTCGATTTCGTCTACTTCGGCGGCTACCATCCTGAAATGGGTCTGCTGCTGCGCCAGGCAGCCGAGCAAGGTCTGAAGGTCAAGATGATGGGTCCGGAAGGCGTGGGCAATCCTGAAGTGAACGCCATTGCTGGCAACGCCGTCGAAGGCATGCTGGTGACGCTGCCCGCCGACTTCTCCGCCAACCCCAAGAACGCCGCTGTCGTGAAGGCTTTCAAGGACGCCAAGCGCAACCCTTCGGGCGCGTTCCAGTTGACATCGTTCGCAGCGGCCCAGTCGCTGATCGCCGCCATCAAGGCTGCTGGCGACAATCCTGCCAAGGTGGCCGACTGGCTGCACAACAACACGGTGGACACCGTGATCGGCCCGATCGGCTGGAACAAGCAGGGTGATCTGAAGTCGTTCGACTTCCAGGTGTTCCAGTGGCACAAGGACGGCTCCAAGACGCCCGCCGTCAAGTAATCACAAGTTCGCTCCCTTCGGGGCAGGACGTTCGCAAAACCGGTTTTTGCGACGGGCCTGCCCCGTTCGTTTAACTGGTGCCAAGGATTGGGTGACGCCCTCGCGGGGGCATTGCCGATGACATGCGCGCCGGGGTCATGCAAGATCACGCGCATTGCCCCCAAGTGGACGACACAGCAATGTCTGACTTATTGCCGCAGCTGCTACAGCAGCTCTTCAACGGGCTCTCACTCGGAGCCATCTACGCCCTGATCGCCATCGGCTACACCATGGTCTACGGCATCATCGGGATGATCAACTTCGCCCACGGCGATATCTACATGATCGGCGCTTACGTCGGTCTGGTCACACTGTCCGCCGTAGGCACGCAAAGCGGTCTGCCGATCTGGTTCATCATCGCGCTGATGCTGGTGGTGGCGGTCGTCATCACCGGGCTCTACGGCTTTGCTGTCGAACAGGTGGCCTACAAGCCGCTGCGCGGCAGCCCGCGTCTGGTGGCGCTGATCTCGGCCATCGGTATGTCCATCTTCCTGCAGAACTGGGTGGCCCTCGGTCAGGGCGCGCGTGACATGGCGGTGCCCGCATTGCTGCCCGGCGCGTTCACGTTCAATCTGGGAGAAGGCTTCGATGTCTACATTCCCTACGCCCGCGTGCTGATCATCGTGGTCGCCGTGGCGTTGATGATTGCACTCACGCTCTACATCAAGCACTCGCGCATGGGCCGCGCCTCGCGTGCCTGCGCGCAGGACATGCACATGGCCAACCTGCTGGGCATCGACACCAACCGCGTGATCTCCTTCACCTTCATCCTGGGCGCCATGCTGGCTGCCGTGGGCGGTGTGCTGATTGCGCTGGCGGTGGGCAAGCTCAACCCGTTCATCGGCTTCATCGCCGGTATCAAGGCCTTCACGGCAGCGGTGCTGGGCGGCATTGGCAGCATTCCCGGAGCGATGCTGGGCGGCGTGGTGCTGGGCGTGGCAGAAACCTTCGCCGCGGCCTACATCTCGTCCGAGTACAAGGACATCGTCGCCTTCGGCCTGCTCGTGCTGATCTTGCTGTTCCGCCCGACCGGCCTGCTGGGCAAGCCAGAAGTGGAGAAGGTCTGATGAACAAGATCCGCAACCAACTCGGCTCCGCCATCTTCGCGACCATCATTGCCGCGCTGCTGATCATTCCGATCTTCGGCCTGCATCTGGAGCGCGCAGGCATCCGCACCTATCTGGTGACGCAGTGGAACTACGTCATCTGGGGTTGCGTCGCCGTCTTCGTCTGGCAACTGCTGCGCCCTGCCGTCAGCAAGGCAACCAGCGCGGTGCGCATGCCCGCCCTGCCCAGCCTGCCCGCGAAAAGCCGCCCCTTTGTGCTGCTGATCGTGGCGTTCATCGCGGTGTCGTGGCCCTTCTTCGCGGGCCGCAACGCGGTGGACATTGCCACGCTGGCGATGATCTACGTGATGCTCGGCCTGGGCCTGAACATCGTGGTGGGCTTTGCCGGCCTGCTCGACCTTGGCTTTGTCGGTTTCTATGCCGTGGGTGCCTACACCTACGCCCTGCTCTATCACTGGGCTGGCTGGAGCTTCTGGGAAGCCCTGCCGCTGGCCGGTGCGGCCTCGGCGTTGTTCGGCTTCCTGCTCGGCTTTCCGGTGCTGCGCCTACGGGGTGACTATCTGGCCATCGTGACGCTCGGCTTCGGCGAAATCATCCGCCTGCTGCTGGTGAACCTGAACGACTGGACGGGCGGCCCGGACGGCATCTCCAGCATCCCCAAGCCGACCTTCTTCGGCCTGCCGTTGACACGCTCGCCCGTGACCGAAAACGGCACCACGTTCGCGCAGTTCTTCAACATCGAGTTCAGCACCATGCACATGGTGATCTTCCTGTACCTGATGGCATTGATGCTCGCCGTGGTGACGCTTTTCATCAGCAACCGCCTCATCCGCATGCCCATCGGGCGCGCCTGGGAGGCACTGCGCGAAGACGAAATCGCCTGCCGCTCGCTGGGCCTCAACCCTACGCGCATCAAGCTCTCGGCGTTCACGCTGGGCGCCATGTTTGCAGGTTTCGGCGGCGCATTCTTCGCCGCGCGCCAAGGCATCGTCAATCCGGAGTCGTTCACCTTCATCGAGTCGGCGCTGATTCTCGCCATCGTGGTGCTGGGCGGCATGGGTTCGCAACTGGGGGTGATCATCGCGGCCATCCTCATCACCGTGCTGCCCGAGCTGGCGCGTGAGTTCTCCGAATACCGCATGCTGATTTTTGGTCTGGTGATGATTCTGATGATGATCTGGCGGCCCCAGGGCCTGCTCCCCATGAAGCGCCATCAGGTGGAGGTGCCCTCCTCCGCCGACGGCGACACGCAAGGAGCACGCGCATGAGCCATCTGCTGGAAGTCAAAGACCTGAGCATGCGCTTTGGCGGTCTGCTGGCCGTGGATGGCGTGGAAATGGCCATCAAGCCCAAGGAAATCTTCGCCATCATCGGCCCCAACGGCGCCGGCAAGACCACCGTGTTCAACTGCATCAGCGGGTTCTACAAGCCAACAACCGGCATCGTCACGCTGGAGGGTGAATCCATTGCCGGGCTGGGCAGCCACAGCGTGGCGCAACGCGGCGTGGTGCGCACGTTCCAGAACGTGCGCCTGTTCAAAAGCATGACCGCGGTGGAGAACCTGCTGGTGGCGCAACACCATCGCACCAGCAAATCGGTGCTGGGCGGACTCTTCAACACCCGCAGCTACCGCGAAAGCGAACGCGCTGCCGTCGACAGCGCCATGCGCTGGATGGAGTTCATGGGCATCGCCCAGTTCGCCAACCGCGAGGCGGGCAATCTGGCCTACGGACACCAGCGCCGCCTGGAGATCGCGCGCTGCATGATCACCGAACCCAAGCTGCTGATGCTCGACGAGCCAGCCGCCGGCCTGAATCCGCAGGAAAAGGTCGAGCTGCAACACCTCATCGATCGGCTGCGCAGCGAGTTCGGCGTGACCGTGCTGCTCATCGAGCACGACATGGGACTGGTGATGGGCGTGTCCGAGCGCATCCTCTGCATGGAATACGGCAAACCCATCGCCATGGGCACGCCCGAAGAGGTGCGCAACAACGAGCGGGTCATCAAGGCCTATCTGGGAGAGGCCTGAGATGAGTACCAAACACATGCTGCAACTGGAGCGCGTCTCCACCCACTACGGCGCGATCTGCGCCGTCAACGAAGTCAGCCTGCACGTCAACCAGGGCGAAATCGTCACCCTGATCGGCAGCAACGGCGCGGGCAAAACCTCGCTGCTGATGACCGTGTGCGGCAACCCGCGTGCCAGCAGCGGGCGCATCCTGTTCGAAGGCGAAGACATCACCCAGATGTCCACCCACCACATCATGCGCCGCGGCATTGCCATCTCTCCAGAAGGCCGCCGCGTGTTCAAGGACCTGACCGTCGAGGAAAACCTCAAGATGGGCGGATTCTTCCTGAACGCAGCGGAAATCGAAGAAGGCATCGCCCACGTCTTCAAGCTCTTCCCGCGCCTGCGCGAGCGCTCCGGCCAGCGCTCAGGCACCATGTCCGGCGGCGAGCAACAAATGCTCGCCATCGGCCGCGCCCTCATGAGCAAGCCCCGCCTGCTGCTGCTCGACGAGCCCACACTGGGCCTCGCCCCGCTCATCATTGCGCAGATCTTCGAGATTATCCAGACCATCCGCAGCGAAGGCGTCACCGTCTTCCTCGTCGAGCAAAACGCCAACCGCGCGCTGCAAATCGCCGACCGTGGCTATGTGCTCGAAACCGGCAAGGTGGTGCTGGAAGACTCTGGTCAGGCTCTGCTGACGAATGCAGACGTGCGCAAGGCATATTTGGGGGCGTGATGGGTGATTCGCGAATTCGAATTGGGGCAAGAATATTCGGTCCTTGAATTGTTCGATCTCATGTGGTCATATTCCCCGTAGAAGCTTGTCACTCCTCCAGGCTCTGGAGGAGTGCGCAGCGTTGTTGAGTCCTTCAAACGGAAGCCATTCGCAAGAGTCAAGTCCACGCCCAAGCGCGCACTGGGATACCAATCTGGCTCAAGGCGTTGGAATTTCCCTGAAGCACGCGACGACCCAGCGCAACCAACTTTTCCTTAGCCAAACCTCGACACCGGCGCGGCTACCCCGGAGACTCTGGCTGGTATCCGGTGCTCGAAGGGGCAACCACGGACGGCTGGTCGTCACCTTCAGGACTGCAAAATTACATCCACGCGTTCACAGCCACTTTGTTGCGAATACCCGGACTTGCCGTGACCAGCGGAAAAGTGCGCGCCACGGCCTACGTTAAGGTGCGCGTGCAATAAATAAATAGCTGCCAACGACAGTCAATCTACGCCGTAAGATCGCTCTATGACGAACATGAAGCAATCTCTCACCATCCTCACCGGCGGCTCGCGTGGCATGGGTTTGGCCATGGGGCAGCAACTTCTGGCGGATGGACATGTGCTGGTCAGCATCGCGCGCAAGACCAGTGATGCCTTGGCGCAGGCGGCTTCCGCACCAGAGCAGCTCTTGCAATGGCAGCAGGATCTGGCGGATACGGGCGCATCTGCACACCGGCTGCGCACTTTTCTCTGCTCGCTCCAGCCCGAAGACTGGGCCAGCATCACCCTGATCAACAATGCGGGCGTGATTCCCGAGATTGCGCCGATTTCCGAGGTGTCAGCCGACGGCATTGCCAACGCCATGCGCGTGGGACTGGAAGCACCCATGGCGCTGACGGGTGCGTTTCTGGCAGCCACTGATGGGTGGACGATGCCACGCAAGGTGCTGAACATTTCTTCCGGGCTGGGGCGCAAGGCGATGGCTTCGCAGGCGTCTTACTGCGCGGCCAAGGCGGGAATGGATTTATTCACGCGCTGCGTGGCCCTGGAGGAGGCAGGCAAGCCGCACGGTGCGAAGCTGTGCTCGCTCGCGCCGGGCGTGATCGACACCGACATGCAGGTGCACCTGCGCAGCGCCAATCCTGCGGGGTTTCCGGACATCGGCAATTTTCAGGCGCTGCACTCCGGTGGTCGCCTGACTTCGCCTGCAGATGCGGCGCGGCGCGTGTTGGCGTGGCTCAATCGATCAGACTTTGGGGAAAACCCTGTCGCCGATGTACGCGACAATTGATTTGTTGCGCTGCACAATACGTATCTGAATACGTACCCGCATGCCGGGATCCCATTGGTCTTTGATTTTTATTTCAGGAGAACGTCCATGTCCCGTGAAGTCGTTGTTGTCAGCGCCGTGCGCACCGCCATCGGCACCTTTGGCGGCAGTCTCAAGGATGTGCCACCTACCGAGTTGGGCGCGACCGTTGTGCGCGAGTCGCTGGCCCGCGCGAAGGTGGACGGCAAGGATGTCGGGCACGTCGTGTTCGGTCACGTGGTCAACACGGAACCCAAGGACATGTACCTGTCGCGCGTGGCGGCCATCAATGGCGGCTGTGGCGAAGGCACGCCCGCCTACAACGTGAATCGTCTGTGCGGCTCGGGCCTGCAGGCCATCGTGAATGCCAGCCAGTCCATTCTTCTGGGTGATGCAGACATCGCCATCGGCGCAGGCGCGGAGAACATGAGCCGCGCGCCCTATGCCAGCCTGACCAGCCGCTGGGGCGCACGCATGGGCGATTTCAAGATGATCGACATGATGATCGGCGCCCTGCACGATCCCTTCCACAACATCCATATGGGTGTGACCGCTGAGAACATCGCCGCCAAGTGGGGTATCACGCGCGAAGATCAAGACCAGCTGGCCGTCGAAAGCCACAACCGCGCCGAACGCGCCACGGCCAATGGCTACTTCAAGGACCAGATCGTGCCGGTCACGCTCAAGTCGCGTAAAGGAGATGTGGAATACGCGACCGACGAGCATTTCCGCGCCGGTGCCAAGCTGGAAGACATGACCAAGCTGAAGGCGGTGTTCCAGAAAGAGAACGGCACCGTCACGGCAGGCAATGCGTCGGGCATCAACGATGCGGCAGCCGCCGTCGTGCTGATGGAAGCCAAGGCGGCCCAAGCGCGCGGCCTCAAGTCCATGGCTCGTCTGGTCGCATACGCACACGCAGGTGTCGATCCCAAGTACATGGGCATTGGTCCTGTGCCAGCTACGCAAATGGCACTGAAAAAGGCGGGCCTCACGATCAATGATCTGGATGTCGTGGAAGCCAACGAAGCCTTCGCCGCACAAGCCTGTGCCGTAACGCGCGATCTGGGCCTGGACCCCGCCAAGGTGAACCCGAACGGTTCCGGCATTTCGCTGGGTCACCCCATCGGCGCAACCGGTGCGGTGATCACGGTGAAGGCGTTGCACGAACTGGAGCGCATCAAGGGCAAATACGCCCTGGTGACCATGTGCATCGGCGGCGGCCAAGGGATTGCCGCTATTTTTGAGCGCCTGTAATCAGGCTAGTATTCGTACTGGCTCCACAGAGCCCTCGCGCCAGAACGGGCTGCGGGGGCTTTTTTCCGTCCAAGTAGAAAGATCCAAACACACCATGATGCGTCGCTTGTTCACCATCACTGCCATGGCCGCACTGGCCACGGGTGGCTTCGCCCATGCCCAGTCAGCGCCCGCCACCTATCCCACCAAGCCTGTGCGCATGGTCATTCCGTTCCCGCCGGGTGGTGGCACGGACATCCTCGCACGACTGATTTCCAACGAGTTGGCCAAACAGGACAAGTGGACCGTCATCGCGGACAACAAGCCCGGCGCGGGCGGCACCATCGGCATTGGTGAAGTGGTCAAGGCGCAGCCCACCGGCTACGACGTCGTCATGGGCCAGAAGGACAACCTCGTCATTGGCCCATGGCTGTACCGCAGCCTGACATGGAATCCCACCAAGGACCTCACCGCTGTGGCACACGTGGCCTATACGCCAGTGATCATCGCCACATCGGCCAACTCCAAATTCAAGTCGCTGGCCGACGTGGTGGCCGCGGCCAAGGCCAACCCCGGATCAGTGACCTATGGCTCGCCGGGCAACGGCACGTCGATTCACCTTGCCGGCGATCTGTTTGAAAAGGCTGCAGGCATCAAGCTGAGCCATGTGCCCTACAAGGGCTCCAACCCCGCGATGATGGATGCCCTGGCAGGCAACGTCGATCTGCTCGTCTCGTCCGTGCCGTCCGCCATGGGCCAGATCCAGTCGGGCAAGCTGCGTCCGTTGGCCGTGACCTCGGCCAAGCGCAGCTCGTCGCTGCCGGAGGTCCCGACGATTGCCGAATCGGGCTACAAGGGCTTTGACGTCAGCACCTGGTACGGTGTGCTGGCTCCCGCAGGCACGCCTGCCAACGTGGTTGCCACGCTGAACACGCACATCAACAAGCTGCTGGCCACGCCTGAAGTCAAGGCCGCCATCAATGCGCAGGGCGCAGAGCCGCTGGCCATGTCTCCCGCAGACTTCTCCAAGCTGATCAACACCGAATACACCCAATGGAAAGGCATCGTGGAAGCCTCTGGCGTGAAGATCGAATAATCCACGCTCTCCCACAACCCGGTCTGAATAACGCACACAGCCATTCAGACCGGGCGTGGGCTGCATTGATACGCCTCAATCAGTACCTACTATTAACTATCACAACAATTAGCCAGATCAGTTTTGACGATGCTCAAGAATCACATGATCTGCATCAAGTTGTAAACAGACTGACTCAAAGATACTTTCTCCATACTTGAAATTGGAGAATTACTTATGGCGCAGCTAGTCTGGTTACCCGAGCTGGACACCGGCATTTCAGAAATTGATCGTCAACATCGGCGCATTGTTGACTACATCAACAAGCTGTATGAAGTCAGCCAGACCCATGATCGAGAAGCCTTGGGCAACGTGATTGGCGAAACGGTGGACTACACCCTTTCTCACTTCGTGTTCGAAGAAAGCCTCATGGAAAGCAGCGGTTACCTGTTTTCCGGCCCGCACAAGAAAGTGCACGAATTGTTCACGCGTCGCGTCGCTGAGATGCAGACCCGCTTTGATGGCGGCGAAGACGTCAGTGCAGAGCTGCACGGCATGCTGTCGCGCTGGCTCTTCAATCACATCCGCAACGAAGACCATGGCTACGTGGACACCGCCAAAGCCTATCTGCGCATGATGCAGCAATCCAATCCCGCTGCCGAAGCCGCCCGCGTGCAGGCCCTGGAGAGCAAACGCCAAAAGAAAGGCTGGCTGGCCCGCCTGTTCTCCGATTGAGGCCAGTTCAGCGCGCTTAGTTGGCGTCAACACCAACAACAACGGCTCCAACAAGGAGCCGTTTTGCATGACAAGCGTAGCGCGACGGGCTGCGAGAGCGGCCGCGCGACTGCTTACTCGCGTACCACCAGCACGGGAACGGTGGCTACGCCCAACACACGCTGCGTCACGCTGCCCAACACCAGTTTTTCCAGACCGCGACGACCGTGCGAGCCCATGACGATAAGGTCTGCGCCCTCTTCCTTGGCCGCACGCATGATGCCTTCGTGAACGGCATGGCCTTCGCCCACCACCGTCTTCACCTTGTCGATACCGGCTTGTGCCAGCGCGTTCTTGGCGCCGTCCAAAGCCGTATTGGCCTCGGAAGTGGCCGCAGTCAGGTATTGCGCCTGACCGTAGGCGAAATCAGCGCCCACGCCGGTGAATGGATAGGGATCGATGACATACAGAACTGTAACCGTGCTGCCAAAAGTCTTGGCGAGGCCAGCTGCCTTGGACACCGCGCTGAGCGCAGTGGTCGAGCCATCAACGGGAACGAGAATATTGCTGAACATTTAATCTCCTAGTCTTTAAGACGGATCAGAGCACATGCGGCGCTGCATTGATCAAGCTCCAGTGTGCGCCTGTTACGAGCACCATTGCTTGACCATTGTCAATCACCACAGGTTACCCGGCGTTTTGGAAATCTCCCGCGCGAGCGGTCACCACCAGCGTATCACGCCATCCCTGGGTGTCTTCCGGCTGGATGGGCGTGGTCTCGTGGATCATGCGGGCATCATCGAGCAGCATGACCGACCAGGGCTCGGCCAGCGTGAAGCGCTGCCCGTTGGGGCCAGTGGCTTCAAAAATGCGCGTCTCACCGCCTTTGACGGCATGCCGGTTCACCAGAAACACGGCGACCAGATCCACACCGTCACGGTGCGCGCCTTCCGGGGTCGGACGGCCAATGCCATCCGATGTATCGATTCGGAATTGGTGGGCTTCGATATGCCACTTCACAGCATCAGCCGTGTGGGCGACGGCCGTTTGAGCGAGTTGGCCGACTGCCAGCATCAACTGGCGCCAGACGCGTTGTTGCACGGTGGCGTCCTTCATGGGCTCAAACCAGCGTTGCATGCCGCCGTGCAGGGCGTTGTATTCGAGAGGTTGCCAATGGCCCCGGTGAGGCACTTGCGTGCACTCGTCGCCAGTCACCACAAAGCAGGAGTGACGACGGTGGCGATACTTGCCTCCGTCCTTGAGGAATTCGTCTGGCGGAAGATCGTCCCAAGCCGCCGACAGTGCGTGCAAATCAGCCAGTTCGCACCCCAGCCACAAGGCCGTGTCCGCTGGCTGCAGGACGGCAAATCCGCGATCTCGTAATTGGTTCGAAGCTTGGTCTGCCGGACAATACGGCGGAGAGAAAGTGATGTGGGCCATCCCCTCTAGCTTAACGCTCTCCAGCCTCCGTGCGATCGTATTTTTTCACCCGTATGACAGGAATGGACAGGTTCAGTCGCGATCCTGGTGGTGCCGGCGATATCCGCGGTCATGGTCCCGATCCCGACGGTGATGGCGATCCCCATCGCGTCCGCGATGGCGGCGGTCGTCATCGTCCCAACGATCCCGGTCATGGTGACGCCAATGGGGCGGTGGAGGTGGCGGTGGGCGATGATAGTGATGGCGTGGCGGATTTTTCAGAAAGTACACCCGCTGCCCGCAGGCGCCATAACGATAGCAATGCTTGCGCCAGTTCTTGGCATGCCCTGGCGGCACGTACATATACACCGGCGCTGCGGGTACGGCCACCGCAGGTGGCGCAATGATCACGGGTTGCGCATAAATCACCGGTGGGGGCGGCGCACTGCCGATGTCAACGCGACCATAGACGCCAGAGGCGATCTGACCGCCGACCGAACCGTTCACCACCACTTGCGCGCCCGCCGTCGCACTGGCCAGCATAAGCAGCCCGGCGGCCCATCCTTTGGCGCGCTTCAGCCATGAAGATTCCGAATCGGGATTGCCGGAGCGGTATGAGATGGTTTTGGATGGATGCATGGGTCCCCTTGTTCGTCGTGTTTACAAAGCCGCGCATCCTAAGGCCCGATCAGCGTCTTGACCTGCGTCATCCAACAACAGCTGTAAGCAGCAGTAGAGACCGTTGAATGCGGCTTGCCGTATTGCAATATTGATATATACAGTTATCAAACGAGCGCCATGAATGACGCGTTGACCTGATTCACATAGCTTTACTCTGTAAGTTTGTGTTGAAATGACGAAGCTTTGGACGCCGTGGCGCGACGCGGTGTATGTCATCAACGACAATGACACGCACGCGCACAACATGTTCATCGTGTTTGTGACCCGTATCGTTTATTTGAATCCCCTAAACACACGCATGCGCCTTTCACCAGGCCTGCACTGCGTGGTGCAGCAGTGAGCAACATGAACATTGTCATACTGGACGACTATCAGGACGCGGTACGCAAGCTCCATTGCGCTGAGCGGCTCGACCGTTTTTCCGCCAAGGTCTACACCAACACGGTCAAAGGGCTCGGGCAATTGTCCGTACGGCTCAAGGATGCCGACATCATCGTCCTCATACGCGAGCGCACGCACATCACCAAACAACTGGTGGAAAAGCTGCCCCGCCTCAAGCTCATCGCACAAACAGGCCGCGTGGGCTCGCACATCGATGTGGCGGCATGTACCGAACGCGGCATCGCGATTGCCGAAGGCGTCGGCTCCCCCGTCGCTCCCGCCGAACTGACCTGGGCCCTCATCATGGCGGCGATGCGGCGCTTGCCGCAATACATCGCCAATCTCAAGCATGGTGCGTGGCAGCAATCCGGCTTACGCGCAGCGTCGATGCCACCCAATTTCGGGCTCGGCATGATCTTGCGAGGCAAAACAATAGGCATCTGGGGCTACGGAAAAATCGGGCGCATCGTGGCGAGCTATGCCAAGGCCTTTGGCATGAACGTGCGCATCTGGGGGCGCGAAGCATCGCGGGCCCAGGCGCTGAGTGATGGCTTCCAGGTGGCGAGCACACGCGCGGAATTTTTCGCGCAATGCGACATCATCTCGCTGCATTTGCGCCTGACGGAAGAAACGCGCGGCATGATCACGCTGGAAGATTTAAGCCAGATGAAGCCCACTTCGCTGATCGTCAATACCTCGCGTGCCGAGCTCATCGAGCAGGACGCACTCATCGCCGCGCTGAACCGTGGCCGCCCCGGCATGGCGGCGGTCGACGTGTTCGAGAGCGAACCCATCCTGCAAGGCCACGCCTTGTTGCGGCTTGAGAATTGCGTCTGCACACCACACATCGGCTATGTGGAGCAAGACAGCTACGAGCTGTACTTTGGCGCGGCGTTCGACAACGTCGTCAACTTCATGAAGGGCACGCCCACCAACATCGTCAATCCGGGGGCGCTGCAGGTCAGGCGCTGACTCCGGCTCTGATGCGACAACCATAAAAAAAGGCCTTCCATCTGGAAGGCCTTTTGCATTGAACGCACCGGGACTGGATCAGTTCAGCGCCCGCTTTTCGCCGTTCTTGTAAGCGAACAGCGTGACGGCGGGGTTCTTCATCTCGCCATTGGCCTCGAACTGGATCCTCGCGGTCACACCCTGATAGTTGGACTTCTTGAGCTCAGGAATGTATTTCTTCGGATCGGTCGAGCCCGCGCGCTGCATGGCGTCCACGAGCAGCATTGTGGCGTCGTACTTGTACGGGCTGTAGACCTGGAACTGGCCGGGGAACTTGGCGTCGTAACGCGCTTTCCAGTCCTTGCCGCCAGGCATCTTCTCGATGGATGCACCGCCCACTGCGCATACCACGTTACCCAGGGTAGGCGCGTTGGCGGAGAGCTTGGCCAGTTCGGTGGTACAGAAACCGTCACCACCAAAGAACTTCTGCTTGCTCAGGCCAAGCTGCTGCATCTGGCGCAGCATCGGGCCGGCTTGCGCATCCATGCCGCCGTAGAACACGGCATCGGGATTCTTGGCCTTGATGGCCGTCAGGATCGCCATGAAGTCGGTGGATTTGTCCGTGGTGAATTGCTCTTCCACGATCTTCATACCCTTTTCCTGGGCCACTTTCTTGAACACGCTGGCCAGACCTTGACCATAGGCGGTGCGGTCATCGATCACTGCGACGGTCTTGAGTTTCAGCGTATCAGCGGCATACGACGCCAGTGCCGCGCCCAGCGCATTGTCGTTGGCGATGATGCGATACGTGGTGTCGTATCCGGGCTTGGTCAGCGCGGGGTTGGTGGCTGCGCCCGTAATCATCGGCACGCCACAATCGTTGTAGATCTTGGCAGCAGGAATGGTGACGCCCGAATTCAGGTGACCCACCACGCCGGCCACTTTGGCATCGCACAGTTTCTGTGCGGCTGCGGTGCCCTGCTTTGGATCGGCGGCATCGTCTTCGGCCATCAACTCCAGCTTCACCTTCTTGCCGCCGATGGTCACGCCCTTGGCGTTCATGTCATCGATGGCCATGCGGGCGCCGTTTTCGTTGTCCTTGCCGTAGTGCCCCTGCGGTCCGGAGACTGGCCCCACGTGACCGATCTTCACCACCTCTTGAGCGGCTGCCACACCGGCCACTGCTGCAATTGCCGCAGCCAAGGTCAGTTTCAACTTCAATTGCATATGGATCTCCAAAAATTGAATTACGCTGAGATATCGGGTTGTGTCCCAACGCGGAGAAACATATCGCACTTATTTTTGCGAAACACTAGGGATTTCTCAGCATGAACCGCGTCATGCCGTGCTCAGCAAGTATCACGCCAAGCTCTGTGACAACCGCATGAACATTGGGGAGACGCCCGCTTACATGCGTGTTGCGCGCCCGTTTTTCCGGTGCATGGAATAGCGTACACGTGGCGCCACATTCGGGTAATTCCCGGTGGCGGAGAAATGCAGCAAAGACTCAATCAGTGCAATTTTGAAGCGCCATTCACCAGCATATCAATCGTGATATGTACGCGGTTTGTCCGATTCAATGAAATTAAGCGTTCACACGCTCCGTCACGATGGACTGGATCCGGCGAGTTCGTCCGCCACCGCCTCATACACGGATTGGCGCACGACCGACTCCACCTCTTCGCGCAAACGCGGAACGATGGAGCGGGTCTGCTCTTGAATGACGGTGGCGATGGCTTCGCGCAAGCGCTTTTCCAGCATCACGTCCACACGCTGCATCACGCGATGGATCACGTACTCTTCATAGCCATCGGGCAGCACCGTCGCTGGCGCTGCGTTGGGCGACGCCATCGGTGTTACATCGGACAGAGGCTCGTCAGAAACGATGGGCGGAACGCTCTCCAGCGGTGGAGAGAGATACGGCACCACCGCCTCTTCTTCCAACAAAGGCACTGAATCGGGTGGCACGGACACCGCGCTCGCATGCGGCGAAGCGGCCATGCCCGCGCTGGGCTCTGCCAGTGGAAGGTCATCGTCGTCATCGGCGACGGCGCTCGGCAACTCATAGCCTTGCGTCAGCGCCGCGCCCTGCTCTGCTGGCTCGGCGTGCACATGATCCTCCTGCACATCCTCTTGCGCATCGGGCAGCATTACCTCGTCTGTGAGCGTGGGGACGAATTTGGGCGGTGTTGCAGGTGCGTCAGCCATGTCAGGCATTGTCTTTCAAAACCAGATCGTGGCGCACGATCTCATAGCCCTGTGCCTTGTATTGGCGCCAGCGATGGCGCGCTCCCTGACGATCCTCTTCGTCCGTAGCGCTCACCACTTCCACCACGCGCTGGAATTGCTCGAAGCCGGAGGGAATGTGCTCCCCCAGGTTCAGCAACATGTCACGCGGAGCCACCTGCATCGGGTCTGCCGCCAGCAGCACGGGCGATGCGTGCACCACGTCCGGGTCGCCCTGCGCCACTGCGTGGGCCACGAAGTCGGTGGGGCCGATGTTCCACATCATGCGGTCGAGCGCCTGCAGGTCGGAGGCACGCCCCGTCACCACCAGTCGCATGCCGTGGCGCATGGCCTTGCGCGCAAAGCGGCAGGCATAGGCCAGCTTGTCGGGGGCGTTGAAATGAAAGGAGACTTCTGTCATGACACCAATCCGTCCTGTAAGCGCATGCCCTTCAGACCATTTTGCGTGCAACACGCGGAGCACGTTCCGCCGTCTTCGCCACCTTCGGGGCCGACTTGGCTGCAGTTGTGGCCGCGCCGGTCACCTTCTTTGCCACGCGGGTTGATTTGCGCGTGGGTGCGGCCACGCCCACTTCACCAAGCAGATAGTGGATCAACAAGCCCACCGGACGCCCGGTTGCGCCCTTCGCTGCACCGCTCTTCCATGCGGTGCCTGCGATATCGAGGTGCGCCCACGGAATATCGCCCGTGAAACGCTGCAGGAATTTGGCTGCGGTGATGGCACCACCCGCACGACCTGCCACGTTGGCGACGTCGGCAAAATTGCTGCGCAGTCCTTCGCCATATTCATCATCCAGCGGCATGCGCCAGCACAGGTCCTGCGCTGCATCGCCCGCGCTTTGCAGACGGGCCGCCAGTTGCTCATTGGACGAGAACAAACCACTGCGTTGATTGCCCAGAGCGATCACGCACGCGCCCGTCAGCGTGGCAATGTCCACCATGGCGCGCGGCTTGAAACGCGCTGCGTAGGTCAGGGCATCGCACAACACGAGGCGGCCTTCCGCGTCGGTATTGAGGATCTCGATGGTCTGTCCGTTCATACTGGTGACCACATCGCCCGGTTTGATGGCCTTGCCATCGGGCATGTTTTCGCAGGCAGGAATCAGGCCGACCACGTTCACCGCAGGCTTCAGGTGCACCAGCGCATTGAACACGCCCAGCACGCTGGCCGCGCCGCCCATGTCGAACTTCATTTCGTCCATTTCGGCAGCAGGCTTGAGCGAAATGCCGCCCGTGTCAAAGGTAATGCCCTTGCCCACCAGAACCACCGGCGCTTCCGACTTCGCTGCGCCGTTGTAGCGCAACTCGATCAGGCGCAGCGGCTGTTCGGAGCCCTGCGCCACCGCCATGAAGGCGCCCATGCCCAGGCGCTCCACTTCCGCGGGGCCATGCACCTTGCAGGTGATTCCGCCTTTGGCAAGCCCCTTGGCGGCCTGCGCCAACAAAGTGGGAGTGGCGTGGTTGGCCGGACGATTCGCCCATTCACGCGCAAACGCAACGCCCTCTGCAATGGCCGTTGCCGTGGTGAAAGCGGCCTTGACGGCGGCAGCATCTTCCACGCCGATGACCACACGCGCCAGTGCGGGCGCTTCACCCTTGGTCTTGGTCGTGCGGTACACATAGGCGGCTTCGGCAACGCATTGCACGGCAGCCGCCACGGCTTCCCCCGTGGCCTTGCCGGCAAATACCAGCACAGCCTTTTTGATGCTGGGGCCTTTCAGCGCGGCGGCCAATGCGGCACACGCCTGACGCACGCTGCGCGCGTTACCATCACCACATCCGACGAGAATCGTGCGACGCGCTGCGATGAGCGGCGAAGCATAGATTTGCAGGTTCTTGCCCGCCTTGTATTCCAGATCGCCAGACTTGAGGGCTTGGGCCATCACGGCGGAAACGGCATCCTTGCCTGGTTTGATCCCTTCGGGAACAAGCACAACCAGCAGGTCACATTTCTGGCTTGCGGCCTGCGTCAGCGAGAGTTTGGTCAGTTCGAAGTTCATAATCGGCGTTTTCCTTCCCACACAATGTTATTCGATTCATCTATCCGTAAGGAGCTGGCACGCAGTTTTGGCGCGACATTGGTGGTTCTGGTCACCATTGTCATGACCATGATGCTCATCCGCACCCTTGGTCAGGCGTCGCGCGGACGGGTCGATCCGTCCGACGTGCTGCTCGTGATGGGCTATACCGTCCTTGGTCAATTGCCCACCATACTGAGCCTGTGCCTCTTTGTCGCCATTGTCGCCGTGCTGTCGCGCATGTACCGCGATAGTGAAATGGTGATCTGGTTCGCCAGCGGTCGCGGCCTCATGAACCTGTTGCCGCCACTGCTGCGTTTTGCGTGGCCCGTGATGCTGGCGATTGCCGCACTTTCACTGGTGGTATGGCCATGGGCGAACACCCAGATTCAGGAACTGCGCACCCAATACGAGCAGCGCAGCGATGTGGACCGCATCGCGCCGGGCCAATTCCAGGAGTCCGCCAATGGCTCGCGCGTGTTCTTTATTGACCGCGATTCGCCCGACGCCACCTCTGCCAGCAACGTCTTTGTTGCCACCAACGAGCCCAGCCGGGAAACAGTGACGTCCGCCGAAAGCGCCAAACTCGAAGTGCGTCACGGCGAGCGCATGGCGGTGCTGTTCAACGGCCAGCGACTGGAAATGCCCCTCGACAAGCCCGGACTGCGTGTGAGTGAATTCCGCGAATACGGCACCCGCGTCGGAGGCTCCAAGATCGCCGGCATGGACGAAGTGGCGCTGAAAACCCGCAATACGCTGGACTTGATGCAGTCGGACGACGCCTCCTTCCGCGGGGAATTGGGCTGGCGCGTGGGCCTGGCGTTTGCAGCGCTCAATTTCGTCGTACTCGGATTGGCTGTGGCGGTGGTGAACCCGCGTGCCGGTCGCAGCAGCAGTCTCGCATTCGCGCTGTTCGCCTTTGTCGTGTACTACAACCTGATGACCGTCGGCCAAAGCTGGGTGGCCGCAGGGCGCATGGGCATGGGCCCGTTCATGATCCTGCTGCATGGCGGGACCTTGCTGTTCGCCCTGCTGCTGCTCGTTGCGCGGCACAACCAATGGTCGTTGCGCACATTGCTTGCAGGTGGCGCACCGCGCAGGAGCGCCGCATGAAGACCATCCGCAGATTCATCTATCGCGAAGTGGCGACCGGCGTGGGTTTTGTCACCATGGCCTTTCTCGCGCTGTTCTTCTTCTTTGACCTGGTGGACGAGTTGCGCTCGGTAGGCAAGGGCTACGAGCTGATGCACGCCTTGTTGTATGTGGCGCTGAGCCTGCCGCAGCACCTCTACGAGTTGCTGCCCATCACGGTGCTGATCGGCACCATCTTCGTCATGGCGCGGCTCGCACAGACGTCCGAATTCACCATCATGCGCACCAGCGGACTCGGGCCTTGGCGTGCGCTGAGCACCTTGCTGATTCTGGGCGGCGCATTCGTGGTGCTCACCTTCGTCATTGGCGACTACATCGCACCGGTAAGCGAGAAAGCCGCGCAATTGGTCAAGGCGCGTCGATTGGGCCAGATCTCCACGGGCGTGACCGGCGCTTGGCTGAAGGAGCGCCAGGGCGACCACAGCTTTGCGGTGAACGTGCGCGCCATCTCCACCGATGGGCAAATGCGCAACGTGCGCATCTTCGAGTTCGATAAGAATGGCTACGCGGCCGCGACCACGCAGGCCGAAAAAGGCGTCTTTCACCCCGATAACGAAATGTGGAGCCTCTCCAACGTCAAGCGCTCGGTGTTCCACCGCGAGGCCAACGGAGAGATGCGCGTAGAGCGCACGGTCGATCCGGAGTACGACTGGAAAACGCGCATCACTTCCAGCATGGTGGCGGCAGCCGTGCTCAAGCCCGACAAGATGTCCACGCTGGAACTGTTCCAGTACATCCGCCATCTGGAGGCCAACGGACAGAGCGCGCAACGCTATGAGCTGGAGTTCTGGCGCAAGGTGTTCTATCCGCTCAGTTGTCTGGTGATGGTGGTGCTGTCGCTTCCGTTTGCCTACCTGCACTTCCGCTCGGGCGGCATCGCGGGCTATGTGTTTGGCGGTGTGATGGCGGGCATCAGCTTCTTTCTGCTGAACAACGTCTTCGGCTTTGCTGGCAATCTGCAAAACTGGTCGCCCATGCTGTCGGCGGCGGCGCCGGGCATCATTTACTCACTGCTCAGTCTGGCCGCGTTTGGCTGGCTGGTATTGAGGCGTTAGCGTGGAGCGCCCTACCCCATGACCAGTTCGCACCCAAGTACCGGCATCATCGTGCTCGCACACGGCTCGCGTGACCCCCAATGGCGCGCGCCGATCGAGGCCGTCGCCGACATCCTCGCGCAGCGCCATCCGCACTGGATGGTGACCTGCGCCTATCTGGAGTTGTGCGAGCCAGCGCTCCCGCAGGTGCTCGATCAATGGAACGCGGCGGGCGTGCAACGTGTCAGCATCCATCCGCTGTTTCTTGGCGCGGGGCGCCATGTGCGTGAGGATTTGCCGCGCATGATCGACGCGCTGCGGGATCAGTTTCCGCAGCTGGACGTCACGCTGCATACCCCGATTGGCGAGAACACCAGGCTCACGGCATTCATGGCAGACCTCATTACGGAATCCATGCCGCCCGCACAAGCTTAGAAGTATGTCGCATAATGGAGGCAACCTTTAGCTGAATTCAGTTATGAACCTCCACCAATTGCGCTTCGTACAGGAAGCCGCGCGCCGCAACCTGAACCTGACCGAGGCCGCCAAGGCACTGCACACCTCCCAACCGGGTGTATCCAAGGCCATCATCGAACTGGAAGACGAATTGGGCGTGGACATCTTCGCGCGCCACGGCAAGCGCCTCAAGCGCGTGACGGAGCCGGGTCAGCACGTGCTCAAGAGCATCGAGCTCATCATGCGCGAGGTCACCAACCTCAAGCGGATCGGCGAGCAGTACAGCGCACAAGACAGCGGCACCCTCTCCATTGCCACCACCCACACGCAGGCGCGCTACGTCCTGCCGGTTCCCGTGGCGAAACTGCGCGAGTCCTATCCCAAGGTCAACATCAGCCTGCACCAGGCCACTCCGCACGAAGTCGCGCGCATGGTGATCGACGAGGTCGCCGAAATCGGCATGGCCACCGAATCGCTGGCCGACTATCCCGATCTGGTCACCCTGCCTTGCTACGAATGGCAACACGTGCTGGTCATGCCCAACAACCATCCGCTGGCACAGCGTGAACGCATCGGGCTCGAAGACATCGCGCACGAGCCACTCGTGACCTATCACCCCTCGTTCACAGGGCGCGGCAAGATCGACGCCGCATTCCAGACACGCAAACTGCAGCCGCGCATTGTGCTGGAGGCCATTGACTCGGACGTGATCAAGACCTACGTGCGCCTTGGCATGGGCATTGGCATCGTTGCGGAAATGGCCATGCGCGACGATCCGAATGGCGATCTGGTGGTGCGCCCGATGGGTCACCTGTTCGGCCAGAACGTCGCCCGCGTAGCGTTCAAGCGTGGCGCTTATCTGCGCAATTTCATCTACAAGTTCGCCGAACTGCTCAGCGACCGCCTGAGCCGTGAGCTGGTCATGCGCGCCATGGTCGGACAGGTGAACGATTACGAACTCTGAACCCTCACTTCCACACACGACAGATTTTTGCGCCCGACATGACAAATCAGAACAACACTCCGCGCACCCCCAGCTTTCCCAGCCGACTGCCCAACGTCGGCACCACCATTTTCACCGTCATGTCGGCGCTGGCCGCCGAACACAAGGCGGTGAATCTGGGCCAGGGCTTCCCGGACTTCGCCTGTGATCCCCAATTGGTCGATGCCGTCAACGACGCCATGCGAGCCGGCCACAACCAGTATCCGCCCATGGCGGGAGTGCCCGTCCTGCGCGAAGCCATGGCGCAAAAGTACGAAGCCCTGCATGGCCGCGCTTACGACGCCAACACGGAAATCACCATCACCGCAGGCGCGACGCAGGCCATTCTCACGGCCGTGCTGGCGTGCGTGCAGCCTGGCGACGAGGCCATCGTGCTGGAGCCCTGCTACGACAGCTATGTACCGAATATCGAAACCGCAGGCGGCGTCGTGGTGCGCGTGCCGCTCACGCCCGGCACCTTCCGCCCCGACTTCGACAAGATCACTGCCGCCATCACGCCGCGCACACGGCTGATGATCATCAATTCGCCGCACAACCCCAGCGCCACCATCTGGAGCGACGCGGACATGCGCAAACTGGAGGACTTGCTTGCGCCGACCGACATCCTGTTGATCAGTGACGAGGTCTACGAACACATGGTGTTTGATGGCGCCCCCCACCAAAGCGCCGCGCGCTACCCCGGCCTGGCCGCGCGGGCGTTCATTGTGTCGAGCTTTGGCAAGACCTACCACGTCACCGGCTGGAAAATCGGCACCGTGGCCGCACCGGCACCGCTGACGGCTGAGTTCCGCAAGGTGCACCAGTTCAATGTGTTCACCGTCAACACGCCGATGCAGTACGGCATTGCCCACTACATGCAGGATCCTGCACCGTACATGCAATTGCCGGCCTTCTATCAAGCCAAACGCGATCTGTTCCGGGAGGGACTGAAGCATTCCCGCTTCAAACTGCTGCCAAGCGAAGGCAGCTACTTCCAGTGCGTGGACATCTCTGAAGTGAGCGACCTGAACGAGGCCGATTTCTGCCAATGGCTGACACGCGAGATGGGTGTCGCCGCGATTCCGCTCTCTGCGTTCTATGTCGACAAGTTCGATCAGCGCGTCGTGCGCTTTTGCTTCGCCAAAAAAGATGACACCCTGCGCGAAGCAGTGAGCCGTCTGAACCGCCTCTGACACGGCCCATCAACGCAGGCTGACTCCATGCCTGCTCTCGCCAATACGATGCAATGAAGTGCGGCCTGCGTTGGCCGCATCTTCAAAAAAGGTTGGCGTTCAAACAAAACTCCATCAACAACTGATCCGTTGCGATATCCAGCTTGCGCATCACGGAACGTTTTTGCGTGCTCACGGTTTTGATGCTGCGATTCAGATCGGCCGCAATCTTCTTGAGCGGAGCGCCACGGGCAAACTGTCTCAACACCTCCAGTTCACGCGGCGAGATCGAATGGACATTCTTATTGAACATCCGCAGATCATCCCGATTGACGCCGGGCGGGTAATAGACGTCACCTGCTCGTATGCATTGCAGAGCCACCGACATCTCATTGAGCTCATGGTGCTTCAAGACGACGGCAGCCACGCCATAGTCATAAAGTGAGAATATCAATGACGGATTGATGCACTCCGAAAAGACGACTATGCGCCGCCCCGGGAAGTTACGCATCAAATAACGCACATATCGAACCCCATCTCCATAGAGACTGTCATCCGGCATGGTGAAGTCGGTGATGATAATATCAACTTGGTTGTCATGATCGTCACGCAAATAACGAATCAACTCCGTCGAACTTTTGAAATTCGCGGCGATGTGAAGTCCTTCCTCTTGGCCAATGAGGTTATTCAACGCAAACAACACCGTTGGATGGTCATCTGCGATGACCACACGAGAGCTATTCATAAATTTACTACATAAAAATATTAATATCCAAGCAGCCAAAATAATTCAGCGACAAAGCATCGTCACCGACATACGCGATCTTAAAGCCACGTACGGGCATCTTGGAATTCCAATAGCAACAGCGTCACCCTAGACAGATTTTCCCTGAAACATACTCGCTAGCGCACTGTGCAATCCCCGATTGATTTCTTGAACAGCTGTATGAAACACAGCATGCCGCTCAAGTAACAACAAAAACAATTATTACAGCATTAGAAAAATTGAGACAATTAATTCGCTTATGCAGAAGCATTAATTAAATAATAGATATTGTCTTAATAAGCTCGGGAAAATTCCCAAAAATAAGCAACCACCCTTAGGATAATGGTCAAATTCTTTCAAAACCCGCACCGGTTAACTCAATCTATAAATCAATAAAGCCAAATATCTTTATGCACACCAAGTGATTCGACACTTAAAACGATTACTTCTATTGAGAATAAACAAGCGCGTCAGAAAAATCCAATCGACAAAATACAACATGACTTCGATTTACATCCCAAATGACACTAATGCAAGCAACTGATTAAGACTATCGAACACGACCAACATCCATCCATTACATAGCATTATGCGCAGCAATCTCACATCTCAATTGAGAATTTATGAGATTCCTGAAAGTCAACCAAGGTATTTTGAATTAGCTATGCCCATGATTAATGAAAACCATGAAGCAAAAGATGATCTCAACTGTCAATAAAAGAAATTTGACATCCGGATTGAGATTTTTCTGACAAACAATACAAGAGATAGGAACTTACTGACGAGGCCCTCAAGGTGCTCTTGAAAAGCCAATGAATAAGCCACCTGAAAACTGCCGAATGAGTCCAATATAGATATGCCGACGAGTCGAGCATTGAGCTCTTATGTATTTGGTAGCATTCGACGTGTCTTAGGGGGCAATAGATGAAGCCATCGCACCAGCCATGAGCGCCTACAAAAGAACGATGTCGTATTGCTCCTGTCCCATGATGGACTCGGCATGCAGTGAAATCGGCTTGCCGATGAAGTCAGACAAACCTGCCAGATGCTGGCTCTCTTCATCGAGGAACAGTTCCACGACCTTGGGCGATGCGACGACCCGGAACTCACGGGGGTTGAATTGCCGCGCTTCGCGCAGCACCTCCCGCAGAATTTCATAGCAGATGCTGCGCGCTGTCTTGATCTCGCCTACGCCCTGGCAGGTCGGGCATGGCTCACACAGCATGTGCGCGAGCGATTCGCGCGTGCGTTTGCGCGTCATCTCCACCAAGCCGAGTTGCGAGAACCCGCCCACCATGGTTTTGACGCGGTCGCGCGAGAGCTGCTTCCTGAATTCGGAGAGCACGGCTGATTGATGTTCTTCGCGCACCATGTCGATGAAATCGACGATGACAATGCCGCCCAGATTACGCAACCGCAGTTGGCGCGCGATCGCTCCGGCTGCTTCCAGATTGGTCTTGAAGATGGTGTCGTCAAAATTGCGTGCACCGACGTAGCCGCCGGTATTGACGTCGATGGTGGTCAGCGCCTCGGTCTGATCCACGATGAGATAGCCACCCGATTTGAGATCCACGCGCCGCCCCAATGCACGCGCGACATCCTCGTCGATCGAATAGAGATCGAATATCGGCCGTTCCATTTTGTAGAGTTGCAGTTTGGCCGCGGCGGCAGGCATGAACTCCTTGCCAAAGGACTGCATCAGCGCGTGCTGCTCATTGGAGTCGATGCGGATGGATTGGGTTTGCTCACCTACCAGATCGCGCAATACCCGTTGCAGCAGGTTCAGGTCCTGATAGAGCAATGAACGCGGCGGCATGCGCTGCGCTGCTTCGCGAATCCCGGCCCATGTCTTGCGTAGATAGGCAATGTCTTCAGACAGTTCTTCATCCGTAGCGTCTTCGCCATTGGTGCGCAAAATGAATCCACCGCCCCCGCCGCTGGACTTGTCGCCCACGAGGGCCTGCAAGCGGGCGCGCAATGCCTCCCGTTCGGTCAGGGGAATTTTCTGCGACACACCTACATGATCGTCCTGCGGCAGAAAGACCAATAGGCGCCCTGCAATGCTGATCTGCGTGGACAGGCGCGCACCTTTGGTGCCAATCGGGTCCTTGATGACTTGCACCATCAGCGCCTGGCCTTCAAACACCTGCTTTTCGATAGGTACCAACGGTTCGGTCTTGTTGCGCAGTGCCATGGGTGGCTCGCCGCCCTCTTGTCGCTGCCAGACATCGGCCACGTGCAGGAACGCCGCGCGCTCCAGCCCCATGTCGATGAAGGCCGACTGCATGCCGGGCAGTACACGCGACACCTTGCCCAGATAGATATTGCCGACCAGTCCGCGCTCCAGCGTGCGTTCTACGTGCAGTTCCTGCACTGCGCCGTGCTCCACTACCGCGACGCGTGTTTCTTGAGGGGACCAGTTGATGAGAATGTCTTGTTGCATGGGGGCTCTGCGGTTTGGCCCCTATGATGCCTGAATCACACGTCCTTTTGTGATGAAGGACTTACGCCCGAATTCACCGGCTCGAACAGCTCAGAGCTTGATCACGCCAGCCGCACGCAGGAGTTGCGCTGTCTCGAACAGTGGCAGCCCCATGATGCCGGTGTAGCTTCCGTTGAGGTTGGCAACGTATTGCGCCACAGGACCCTGGATGCCATATGCGCCTGCCTTGCCCATGGGCTCACCACTCAAGACGTAGGCATCAATTTGTGCGGGCGTCATGGCGCAGAACCGCACGCGCGATTCGGAGAGCGCCGTGAGGCGCTTGTTTCCGACTTGCAGCGCAACCGCAGTGAGCACGCGGTGCTCTTTGCCAGACAGCTGGGCCAGCATGCGCGCCGCGTCCGCAGGATCGGCAGGCTTGCCAAAAATCTTGCGCCCCAGAGCAACAGTAGTGTCCGAACACAATATGGGGGCCTGCGCAAGATCCCGGCGCGCACGACGCGCCACAGCGGCATCGAGCTTCAGTCCGGTCACGCGCTCTACGTAATCCTTCGGCAACTCTCCTGCCAGGACTTCTTCGATCGCCTCGGCGTCTTCCGCCACGTCGTCCCCTTCGTTGGGCAAGAGCAGCGAATGGCGCACGCCCAATTGTTCGAGCAGTTGGCGACGGCGCGGACTTTGTGATGCGAGGTAGATGAAGTCAGGCATGGGGAGAATTTTTTCGGTAATGTGGAACGCAGGATGCAGCCGTTATTCGCGATGATACGGATGGCCCGCATTCACCGACCAGGCGCGATACAGTTGCTCGATGAGCAGCACGCGCACCATCGCATGGGGCAGCGTCAGGTCAGACAAGCGGATGCGTTCATGCGCAGCCTGTTTGAACGCTGGATCCAGCCCGTCCGGGCCGCCGATGACCAGCGCCACATCGTCGCCGCTTAACTGCCAGTCCTGAAGTCGCTGGGCTAGCGCCTTGGTCGTCAGTTGGGTCCCGCGCTCATCCAGCACGACGATGCGCGTGCCACGCGGAATGGCCGCTTCGATGCGTTCGCGCTCGGCCGCGTACAGCGTTTCCAGCGATTTGGAGCCACGCGGCTCGGTTTTCACGGCCTTGAGTTCGACCTTGATCTCATGCGGAAACCGCTTGGCGTAATCATCGTAGGCCGTCTGCGCCCAATCAGGAACGCGCTGGCCGACCGCCACAATCAGCAACCTCATCAACATGCCTCTTTAAAACAAAAAAGGTCTGATGTCATCGACCATCAGACCTTGTGGCGATCGCAATCGCCATGGACACAATGCCCTTGCCCTTGCCCTCACGCCTTGCGGGCTGGTGACTTGCGTGCAGGGGCTTTCTTCGCAGCCGGCGCGGCCTTCTTGCTGGCCACGGGCTTGTTCACCACGACGGTCTTGATTGCTGCCTTCTTTGGCGCCGCTTTCTTGGCCACAGGCTTGGCCGACGTCGCCTTTTTGGCAGCGGCCGGCTTTGCTACTGTCTTGGCAGGAGCGGGCTTGCTGAGTGCAGCCTTCTTGGCGGGCGCCTTTTTGACGGCGGCAGACTTTGCAGCAGCGGTCTTTGGCGCAGCCTTTTTCGCAGGTGCCTTTTTCTTCGGCTCCGTGCTGGCGTCTTCGGATGCGGTCACGCGGCGTGGCTTGGCGGCACCGAATTTCATGCGCACGGGCGTTTCGCCCCAGATTTCTTCCAGTCGATAGTACTGGCGGATGGCTGGCTGCATGATGTGCGCCACGGCTTGACCGCAGTCAACGATGATCCACTCGCCGTTGTCTTCGCCCTCCATGCGTGGCTTGGAAAAACCCGCCTCCTTGACCGCGTCACGCACGCTGGCGGCGAGCGCTTTGGTCTGGCGATTGGAGTTGCCGGTCGCGACGATCACACGCTCGAAAAGCGGCGACAGTTGCTCGGTGTTAAAGACCTGAATATCGACCGCCTTGACGTCTTCCAGGCCATCCACGATGGCTCTTTGGAGCTTGGTTACGTCTTTTTTAGCGGCGGATTCCGATTTGCTGGAAGTTGTCATCAGGCAAAGTGATTTAAGAGAAGGTTTCAATATAGCGCGCAAAAGCGCTTTTGGGCTAGCGGCGAAAGGCTCAAAGCCATTCGCGGCGTTGCAGAAAGTGTTCCGTGAGTCGTGCTTCTGGCGTTCCGGGCTCGTCTTTACGCTGATACGACCAGCTCACCTTCGGTGGCATGGACAGCAAAATCGATTCCGTACGTCCGCCGGACTGGAGCCCGAAATGCGTGCCGCGATCCCATACGAGGTTGAACTCGACATAGCGGCCACGGCGGTAGAGCTGGAAGTCGCGTTCGCGCACGCTGTAGGTCATTCCTGCGCGGCGCTCAACGATCGGCAAGTAAGCATTCAAGAATGCATCGCCGACGCTGCGCAGCATCGCAAAGCTTTGCTCAAATCCCAGTTCGGAGAAGTCATCAAAGAAGATTCCGCCCACGCCGCGTTGCTCATTGCGATGTTTGTTGCAGAAATATTCATCACACCATTGCTTGAAGCGCGGGTACAAATCGTCACCAAAAGGCAGCAGCGCATCGCGGCACACCGTGTGAAAGTGCACCGCATCGTCGTCAAAGCCGTAGTACGGCGTCAAATCCATGCCGCCACCAAACCAGCAGACCGGCTCACTGCCCGGCTTGGCCGCAGCGATCATGCGCACATTCATATGGACTGTGGGCACAAAAGGATTGCGCGGGTGGAACACCAGCGAAACGCCCATGGCCTCAAACGGAGCGCCGGCCAATTCGGGGCGATGCTGCGTGGCCGATGGCGGCAGTTGCGCTCCCTTCACATGGGAAAAGCCGCAACCTGCGCGCTCGAACACGCGCCCGCCTTCCACGATCTTCGTAATGCCGTCACCCTGCAGGCGCTCTTCGGGGCCTTTGCTCCATGCATCGGCCAGAAAACGCGCGCCACCGTCGGCCTCGGGGCCTTCGACGGCTTCAAGCGCCGCAGTGATGCGGGCCTGCAAGCCGATGAGGTAGTCACGCGCGCAGTTCACGCGTTCCTGCGGGTTCAGTGCGGTGCTGTCATTCATCAGGCGGGCTGCTTTACGGCGCGGTGACCAATGTCGCGGCGATACTGCGCGCCATCAAAGTAGATGCCACGCGCCACGTCGTAGGCGCGTTGCTGCGCCTGCTTCACGTTGTCGGCCAGCGCAGTCACGCACAGCACGCGCCCGCCGCTGGTGCGCAGTACACCGTCCACGAGCTCGGTTCCGGCATGGAACACCATCGCGTCGTCCGCCTCTTCGGGCAGGCCGGTGATCGCGTCACCCTTGCGCGGGCTTTCGGGGTAACCGTGTGCAGCCATCACCACGCCCAACGCAGTGCGACGATCCCACTGCAACTCGACCTGATCGAGCTTGCCATCGACCGCGGCGGACAGCACGTCCACCAAATCGCTCTTGAGGCGCATCATGATTGGTTGGGTTTCCGGATCGCCCATGCGGCAGTTGAACTCCAGCGTCTTGGGATGGCCTGCGCCGTCGATCATCAGTCCCGCGTACAGGAAACCGGTGAATGGAATGCCGTCCTTTTCCATACCGCGCACCGTCGGCAGAATGATTTCGCGCATGGCGCGGGCATGAACGTCGGCAGTCACCACGGGCGCGGGCGAATAAGCGCCCATACCACCTGTGTTCGGCCCCTGATCGCCATCCTTGAGGCGCTTGTGGTCCTGGCTGGTCGCCAGTGCCACCACGTTCTTGCCGTCGCACAGCACGATGAAAGAGGCTTCCTCTCCATCGAGGAACTCTTCGATCACCACGCGCGCGCCGCCTTCGTTGTGTGTCACGCCGTACTTGTTGTCCACCAGCATGAAGTCCACCGCATCGTGCGCTTCCTGCAGCGACGTGGCCACCACCACGCCCTTGCCTGCGGCCAGGCCATCGGCCTTGATCACAATGGGCGCGCCCAGTTTGTCGATGAAGGCATGGGCTGCCACCGGGTCGCTGAAGGTTTCATACGCTGCCGTGGGAATGCCATGGCGCTGCATGAAGTCCTTGGAAAACGCCTTGGAGCTTTCGAGCTGCGCGGCCGCTTTGGTCGGGCCAAACACCCGCAGTCCGTGGGCTCGGAACTCGTCGACCACACCGGCGGCCAGCGGAGCCTCCGGGCCGACCACGGTGAGCTGGATTTTCTGCTCCTGCGCCCAGGCACGCAGCTCGGCAACGTCGCTGATGGGGACGTTTTCAAAGCGTGCGTTCGAGGCTGTGCCCCCGTTACCGGGTGCCACATACACCTTCGAGACCTTGGGGGAGCTGCTGAGCTTCCAGGCCAATGCGTGTTCACGGCCGCCGCCACCAATCACAAGGACTTTCATTTATTCATCTCAGCCTGATCACAACTCTGCGTTGTGGTAGACCTCTTGTACATCGTCCAGATCTTCCAGAACATCCAATAATTTCTGCATGCGCGCCGCGTCGTCGCCTTCCAGCGCCACTGACACGTCAGGTCGCATGGTCACATCGGCCACTTCGGCGGTAAGGCCGGCAGCTTCAAGCGCGTTTTTCACCGTCTCGAAGTCGCCCGGTGCGGTCAGCACTTCAATCGCACCATCGTCGTCCGTGATCACGTCTTCGGCACCGGCTTCCAGCGCCACTTCCATGACCTTTTCTTCGTCGGTTCCCGGGGCAAAGAACATCTGACCCACGTGTTTGAACTGGAACGCCACCGACCCTTCGGTGCCCATGTTGCCGCCGTGCTTGCTGAACGCATGGCGTACTTCGGCAACGGTGCGCACGCGATTATCCGTCATCGTGTCCACAATGATCGCGGCACCGCCGATGCCGTAGCCTTCGTAACGGATTTCCTCGTAGGTTACGCCTTCCAGATTGCCGGTGGCCTTGTCCACGTTGCGCTTGATATTGTCGGCGGGCATGTTGGCCGCCTTGGCCTTGTCGATGGCCAGACGCAGGCGCGGATTGGCTGAAACGTCACCACCGCCCTGGCGCGCTGCCACCATGATTTCACGGATGATGCGGGTCCAGATCTTGCCGCGCTTTTCGTCCTGCCGTCCCTTGCGGTGCTGGATGTTGGCCCATTTACTGTGTCCTGCCACTGCGAATCCTTCTCTATCTGTTTGTGCGGGCGTGCCGCCGCCAGCCCCATTGAGTGCAGCGTACGGCGCCGCGCGCGCAAAAAATGCCGCGCAATCGGTCAAAAACCGTCATTGCATCACACTGGACAGCCGGGAGGGCATCGCCTTGGATTAATCTACTGCCTGCGATTTTACTTTTGACTTCGATACCCACTCTCCAATTCATAGCCATGGCCGAACCTCTTCTCATTGCCCAGCACGCCTCCATCCAATGCCAACTGCTGCCCGGACTGGCGAATCGCCATGGTCTGATCACCGGTGCAACGGGTACCGGCAAGTCGGTCACTCTGCAGAAACTGGCGGAAGAGTTCTCCCGCATCGGCGTGCCCGTTTTTCTGGCAGACGTCAAAGGGGACCTTACCGGCATCAGCCAAAAAGGCAACATCGGCGAGAAAATGGCCGCCACGCTCAAGGAACGCGGCCTGCCGCTTCCCGAGTCCACCGCCTGCCCCACAACGCTGTGGGATGTGTTCGGCGAGCAGGGCCACCCGGTGCGCGCCACCATATCCGACATGGGGCCGCTGCTGCTAGGACGCATGCTCGACCTCAACGACACGCAGATGGGCGTGCTGAATCTGGTCTTCAAGATAGCCGATGACAACGGCATGCTCTTGCTCGACCTCAAGGATTTGCGCGCCATGCTGGCGCACGTGGGCGACAACGCCAAGCAATTCACCACCGAGTACGGCAACATCAGCGCCGCCAGCGTGGGCGCGATCCAGCGCGGGCTGCTGCAGATCGAGCAGCAAGGCGGCGACAAGTTCTTTGGCGAGCCCATGCTCAACATCCAGGACTTCATGCAGACCGTGGGCGGCAAGGGCGTCGTGAACATTCTGGCGGCAGACAAGCTGATGAACTCTCCGCGCCTCTATGCCACGTTCCTGCTGTGGATGCTGTCGGAGCTATTTGAGCAATTGCCTGAGATTGGCGATCCAGATCAACCGAAACTCGTATTCTTCTTTGATGAAGCTCACCTGTTGTTCAACGAAGCACCCAAGGCGCTGCTCGAACGCATCGAACTGGTGGTGCGTCTGGTGCGCTCCAAGGGCGTTGGCGTGTACTTCGCCACGCAGAATCCGCTGGACATCCCCGACACCGTGCTGGCCCAGCTCGGCAACCGCGTCCAGCACGCGTTGCGCGCCTTCACGCCGCGCGACCAGAAGGCCGTCAAGGCCACGGCCACCACCATGCGCCCCAATCCTCCGCTGAATATCGAAGCCGCCATCACCGAACTCGCCGTGGGCGAGGCGTTGCTGAGCTTTCTGGACCCCAAGGGCCGCCCTACTCCGACCGAGCGCGCCTACGTGATTCCGCCGGGCAGCCAGATCGGCCCGATCACCACCGAGCAGCGCAAGGCATTGCTCGCGAACTCGCTGGTGTCCGGCGTATACGACACAACGGTGGACCGCGAATCTGCCTACGAAATCCTGCGCGGTCGCGCCGATGAGCAAGCCAGCAGCGCCGCCACCATCAAGGATCAAGCCGCGCAAGCCAGCGACGGCGGCGGCATCATGGGCGAACTATCAGGCGTACTGTTTGGCACGACTGGTCCGCGCGGCGGCAAGAAAGACGGGCTGGTGCAAAGCATGGCCAAATCGGCCGCACGCACCATGGGCACGAATCTCGGCAAGGAAATCTTGCGTGGTGTGCTGGGTGGATTGCTCGGCGGGCGCAAGAAGTAAGGTTTCTGTTCAAGGGTGTAACACGGGCCGGTCATTGGTGCGATAAATGCGTCTGAACAACGAAGGAGCCGCATCGATGATCGATCTGTATTACTGGACCACGCCCAACGGACACAAGATCACCCTGTTCCTGGAAGAAGCGGGGCTGCCCTATACGATCTACCCGATCCATATCGGCAAGGGCGAACAGTTCGCGCCCGAGTTCCTCAAGATTTCGCCCAACAATCGCATCCCCGCCATCGTCGACCAGCAACCCGCCGATGGCGGTGCGCCCATTTCCCTCTTTGAATCGGGCGCCATCCTGCTGTACCTGGCTGACAAAACGGGGCGCTTCATTCCGCAGGATCTGCGCGGACGCAACGAAGTGCTGCAATGGCTGTTCTGGCAGATGGGAGGCCTCGGCCCGATGGCTGGGCAAAACCACCACTTTGTGCAATACGCGCCCGAGCGGATCGCCTATGCCATGGAGCGCTACGTCAAGGAAACAGGCCGGCTCTATGGCGTACTCGACAAACACCTGAGCGATGGCCGCGACTTCATCGGAGGCAAGGATTATTCGATTGCAGACATGGCCTGCTATCCGTGGGTCGTACCGCACGAACGCCAACAGCAGGACATGGAACACTTCCCGCACCTGCTGCGCTGGTTCCAACGCATCGCTGAACGCCCCGCCACGGTGCGTGCGTATGATCTGGCCAAGGACATCAACGTGGCACCGACGGTGGACGAAGCCTCTAAAAAGCTCCTGTTCGGGCAGGACGCCAACACCATTCGCCGTTGATGTTCCCGTAACGCAAGCCCACCCATGACTGAATCATTGGACCTGCCCACCTTCGCGGACGTGCGCGCCGCTGCCGAACGCCTCCAAGGCGTTGCCCGTCGAACGCCGGTGATGCGCTCACGCACCGCCGACGAGATGCTGGGCGCGCAACTGTTCTTCAAATGCGAAAACCTGCAGCGCATGGGGGCGTTCAAGTTTCGCGGTGGCTACAACGCTCTGGCGCAATTCACCGATGAACAGCGCAAGCGCGGTGCTCTGGCATTTTCCTCGGGCAATCACGCGCAGGCGATTGCGCTGTCGGCGCACATTCTTGGCATGCCCGCCGTCATCGTCATGCCCCAAGACGCGCCCGGCGCGAAGCTCGATGCCACGCGGGGCTATGGCGCAGAAGTCATCACCTACAACCGCTTCACCGAAGATCGCGAAGCCATCAGCCAGCGCATTGCCAACGAGCGCGGGATGACGCTCGTGCCCCCGTTCAATCACCCGCACGTGATTGCCGGTCAAGGTACCGCCGCCATGGAGCTGCTGGAAGATGTGCCCGATCTCGACTATCTCTTCGTCTGCCTGGGCGGAGGCGGCCTGCTTTCCGGGTGTCTGCTGGCCGCGAAGGCTTTGGCACCCCAGTGCAAGGTCTACGGGGTGGAGCCGGAGGCCGGCAACGATGCCCAACAATCCCTGCGCCAAGGGCACATCGTGAAGATTGCAACACCCCAGACGATCGCTGACGGAGCGCAAACGCAAGCGTTGGGCGATCTCACTTTCGCCATCATTCAACGAGATGTGACCGACATCATCACAGCGAGTGACCAACAACTCGTACAGGTCATCCGCTTCTTTGCGGAACGCATGAAAATCGTTGTCGAACCTACTGGAGCACTGTCATTCGCAGGCGCATAGAATTCCAAGGAACTACTGCAACGAAAGCGCGTCGGAGTGATCATCAGCGGCGGCAACGTCGATCTGGACAACTACGCACAACTTCTTCACTCACCAATGAAGCCTTGATAGCAGTAACCAGCGAATTTGTCCACCAGAAATTGAAATTGCGACTATCAAACAAGTTCGCTCAATACTTGATTTATATCATGCGACGAGTTTGATTCTGCAAATAATTGCGACTCGGTTAATTTATATTCGCCTCAATAATCAATTTTAGGAATTTTCCTAGCTAAGTTGATTAAAAAAGCATTGTTTAGTGCTGGACTGAATCAGAATATCATGTATAGAGCGACTCATGCTGCCCCTCGACGGTGTCAGTGCTAGCACTGACAAGGGTTTGCAGCCGATGCGTCTGGCTCAGGATCCTACATGAATTGATTGCGCCACCGTCAGCATGCAATCTGACGGTCTTAAGGCCTGCCATGTTCTTACGACATGCGCAGGCCTTTTTTTTGATATTCAAACATACCGTTGCAAAAAATTTGATCCATGCGCAAAAATAAAGCATAAATATTCATCAATGAAGAAAAATCATGCACGCGCTCGCCAGAGCATGGGGGTCGGAAGCGCCACATGCGCAATCAATCAAAACCAAGTCCCTACGCGCAACGGATATCGAGCACTCACGGAGCGGGCAGAACCTACATGGGTGAAGCGATTTGCTTCACATCCCGCAACAGTCGGCTCTTGTAGGAATTTATCGCCGAGCAGGAGCGAAAATTGCAGCCCTGCCCCTCTCGCAGGCTTGCATTTCTGGCAGACTTCGGGCCATGCGTTTCCTCAACGGAAACACCGAAACAATCGATTCATAGCGCCATGAGCACCCACAACGTCACCATCATCACGCACCCGCTCGTCCAACACAAACTCACGCTGATGCGCAAGAAGGACGCCAGCACCAACAGTTTCCGTCGCCTCCTGGGCGAACTCAGCACCCTGATGGCCTACGAAGTGACGCGTGACATGCCGCTGCAGGACGTCGAGATCGAAACACCGCTGGAGAAAACCACCGGCAAGGTCATCGACGGCAAGAAGCAGGTCCTCGTCTCCATCCTGCGTGCGGGCAATGGCTTTCTGGACGGCATGCTGAACGTCATCCCCGGCGCCCGCGTGGGTCATATCGGCCTGTACCGCGACCCGGAGACGCTCCAGCCGGTGGAGTACTACTTCAAGATGCCTTCTGAAATGCACGAGCGCGACATCATCGTCGTGGATCCGATGCTGGCCACGGGTAACTCGGCTGCGGCGGCAGTGGATCGCCTCAAGCAACTGGAGCCGCGCTCCATCAAGTTTGTCTGCCTGCTGGCAGCGCCAGAAGGTGTGCAGACATTCCAGAAGGCACACCCCGATGTGCCGATTTTTACTGCATCCATCGATCGCGAACTCGATGCACACGGCTACATCCTGCCAGGCCTCGGCGATGCGGGTGACCGGATCTTCGGCACCAAGTAACCCGGACGCGGCGGCTTGACCCATTTCCCCGACCTCGCCGCCCGCCTCTCTGGTCATACGCACGTTCCGCCAGAGCTTTTGACTGGCGCGCGGGTACGGCTGCGCCAATGGAAGGCCAGCGACCTGCCGCAGTTGGCCGCGCTCAACGCAGATCCTGAGGTCATGCGCCACTTCCCGGCGATGCTCGTGCGCGAGCAAAGCGACGCGCACGCCGCACGCATGCGCGCACTGATTGAGGAGCGCGGATGGGGGTTCTGGGCCTTGGATGTGCTCGGTCATGTGCTCGGTCCTGCCAATGAGCCGCAGTTCGCCGGTTTTGTCGGTTTGCACACTCCTCAGGCAGAGTTGCCGTTTTCCCCTTGCGTGGAAGTGGGTTGGCGCCTGGCGCGGCCCTATTGGGGGCATGGCCTTGCCTCTGAAGCGGCCCGGCTCGCCCTGCGTGTGGGTTTCGAGCTGTTGCATCTCGATGAAATCGTCTCGTTCACCGCGCTCGAAAATGTGCGCTCGCAGCGCGTCATGCAGCGCCTGGGCATGCATATGAGTGCCGCAGATCATTTCGATCACCCTGCGGTGCCGGCTGGTCATCGCCTGCGCCCTCATTGCCTGTATCGACTGTCGCGCGCTGCGTGGCGGCATCAGTTGGGCACAGGCTGACCCAGCGTGGCGGATTCTGACGGCTGAGGGCGTTCGCGATCGGGCAGGTCGATGCCCTTCCACTCCTCCATCACCTCGTTGGCCATGGCTTGCAGCAGGCGCAGCTCGCGTTCGCCCAACTCACGCGGCTCGGTGTCCACAATGCATAGCACGCCTAGTGGCAATCCCGACTTTTCCCGGATGGGAGCGCCCGCATAAAAACGCATGCCGGCTTCGCGCGCAATCTCGTTGCCCGCAAAGCGCTGGTCGTGGTGAATGTCTTCGGACAGCACGATGTCATCCTCGTTGATGACAAATGCACCCATGGAAATGGAGCGATCCAGCGATGCCTGAAAACGCCTTGGACCGAGTGGATCCGTGCTTTTTTCATCTTCGCGCTCCAGACCGCCATGCATGGCGACGACCTGCTCGCGGGCTTCGCCCACCAGCGTCACTACAGCGAGTGGTATATCGAAAATGTCGGCGGCACGCCTGGCCATCTGCTGCGCCAGTTCGCGGAATTTCTCGCTTTCCAGCACGCCGCTGCCCTCCAGCGCCTTGATGCGTTTTTCCTCAAATTTGGGAATGGGTGCAGGCTCGAAGACGTCTGCATCCACATCGCCCAACAGCTCGCGCACGTCCGCCACCGCATGATCGAGTGCGGCGCACACCCGGTCCACTCGCAGACTGTTCGCCTGATTGCGGCATTGCTCGTCACTAAGCTCTTGCGCCAGATTCAAGAAAAGCATCACCACGCGCGCGTGTGGCCAAGCGCGCTGGATGCGCCGGTTCAGATTGCGGGCAGCCGCATACGGCTCTGACGACATCCAGCACACACAGACGACGTCTCCGCGCCCCAGTTGCGGGCGCTCCACCGCGGACTGGGTGGACAACACGTCGCTGCCAATACGGCGCACGGCATGGCCTTCCAGTTCCAGGCAATGCGCCAACATGCGCGCCGCGATCTGATCCACCTCCCACTTGCCGCCCATGCACACCACGCGCGCCACGCCGGTGAATGCCGGAGGCGGATATTGCTGCTCCAGATCGTCCAGCACCTCGTCCATGCCATCCACTACGCGCAGCCGGTGCTCGGCAGTCGCGGCGCGCGCATGATCGCCCACGGCCATGCGCAACACATCGGTGCCGACGTCCTTATAGAACTCCCCCACGGAATCGTCCTTCTCCTGCACGATTTGCAGGCTGATCTCGCTCGCCTCGTCCGGGTCGTCGGCCAAGAGGCGCTGGTAGATGCGCGTGGGCTCATTGAGCACGGCCTGACTGCCCAGGAGAATGTCCAGAAACGCCAATTGCGGCAGATAGCGGCCAATCACCAACAGACACACGGTCAGAGGCGTGGACATGATCAGGCCGATCGGCCCCCACAACGCCGTCCAGAAGGTCGCGGCAAAAATCAGCGACAAGGCCGAGAGCCCCGTGCTGGAACCATACAGCCACGGCTCGATCACGTTGTTGCTGATGAGCTCCAGTACCAGAATCAGCGCCAGCGTCCACAGCAGCAAATCCCATCCCGGCGCGACGGCGAAGGCCAATGCCAGCGGAAAGATCGCGGAAATCATCGGCCCCACATACGGCACGAACCGCATCAGTGCCGCCAACGCGCCCCAAAGCAACGCGCCGGGCACGCCGATCAACCACAGACCTGCGGCCATAGGGATACCGTAACTCACGTTGACCAGCAACTGCATCCCGAGATAGCGCGAGATGCGCTCGCCCGCTTCGTCCATCGCATCAGTCGCCCGGTGCAGGTTGTTGCCCCACAAGCGCAACACGCGGTCGCGCAAATCCTCTCGGTCCAGCAGGATGAAGATCACGAACACCAGCACCAGACCTGCCGTCGCCAAGGGGCCCGATATCTTTTCCAGTGCACGCTGCGCCTGATCGACGGGCGACAACTCCGTCTGCATCACCTGCACACGCTGCACGCTAGGGCGCTTGGTGCCAGTGGCGTTGGCTGCCGCTTCGACCTCTTTTTGCACCACGTCGAACGTCTTGCGCGCGCCGTCGAACATGCCGGGCGCTCGGATCTGATCGCGCAATCCACGCAGCTTGGCGCGGATGTTCGTCTGATAAGACGGCAGCTCCGCGCTCAGTTGCTTGACCTCGTTGCCCACGAACAGCCCGGCAACGCCCAATACCACTATCGCAGCAGCCACCACGGTGACCACCGCCACCACCTTGGGCACGCCCCAGCGCTTGAGACGCATGACCAGTGGATTGAGCACAAAACTCAGCAGCAATCCCAGTGCCAAGGGCACCAGAACTTCCTTGCCGAAATACAGGGCGGCAATGAGCAACGCCGCAATCCCCAGACTCACGAACACGCGAATACCGAACACCGGCACATCACCCCATGCAGCGCGCTTGGCCGCCATGGCGGAGCCCGGTCGTCCGCCGTGGGGTTCGCGTACTTTGCGCGCAAGTTCTGCGCTCGTGTAAACCGGCTGCGTTGTCCCGCTCTGTACGTCTTGGTTTGTTTTGTCTGATTCTGACCGCATCGTAGTTTTGGAGTCCTTTTCGGACCTTCTGCTTGTGGGCCGCGCTTTGGGGGCGCGGCTAGACGTCTGCATGCCAATGGTTCCGGGAAATCAGCGCACGCAGTCACCTGCGGCCCGTCTCGCATTTGCTACTGACAAGGCCATGCCGGAAATTACCAATGAAACCGGTTCAGGGATGTAGGAGAGCGGCGGTAGATTGCAGAGTGGCACCCACATCTAATGGGAACTTGAGCGATAGGAATTCGTCCGCGCGTGTAACACCCAGATTGAGTGCGACGACCGGCTTGCCCTGCTCGCGCGCGGCCAGAGCAAATCTATAGCCGGAATACACCATCAACGAGCTTCCGAGTACCAGCAAGCCATCGGCGGCGGCGAGCGCTTCCATGCTGCGCTGCACACGAGCGCGCGGGACGGATTCGCCGTAAAAAACCACATCGGGTTTGAGCGGCCCGGCCCCGCACACAGGGCAAGCGGGGATGAGAAAGCGCGAAAAATCCACTGTCTCCAGATCCGCATCGCCATCCGGCGCACTCAGCGCCTGCAGGTGCACAAAGTGCGGATTGGCATGCTCCAGTTGCTGCTGCCACTCAACTCGCGAAAAACGCGCCTCGCAATGCATGCAGCGCACCGTATCGAGTCGCCCATGCAGGTCGACAACCGACTGCGCACCTGCAGCTTGGTGCAGACCATCGACGTTCTGCGTGATGGTGAGCGGCAGACGCCCCGCTTGCTCCAGCTGCGCCATGACAGCATGTGCGACTCCGGGGCGCGCCTGCCCGAAACAACGCCAGCCCACCAGACTGCGTGCCCAATAGCGCTGGCGCGTGTGCTCGCTGCCCATGAAGGCCTGATAGGTGACAGGCTGCGGGCGTTTCCATTGCCCTTGCGCGTCGCGGTAATCGGGAATGCCGCTGGCCGTGCTGACACCCGCGCCCGTCAGCGCGACCAGGCGGGGATGGCGCTCCATGAAGTTGGCCAACGCCTGGGCCGCCCGTTGCACGTCGTGCGTTGCCTGCGGCGGCGCCACGATGGTCACGAGAATTCCGGCGAGATGGATTCGGCGTAGTCGTACACGGCTTCCAGCAGCGTTGCATCGCGCTCGCTGTCGGTATGTGCACCCAGTTCGTCGAGCTGGGCAAACAGCATGTCGAACGTCCGGTTGCCGCCCGCACCGTCCATCAGGAAATCCTGGCGCAGCGTCTCCCAGCGCTCCCGGTCTTCCGGCGACATGGTCTCGGGAAAACTGCGCATGCGATAGCGCCACACCAATTCGGCCAAGCGCGGATCATCAAAGCCGGTGCGCGAGGTGGCCAATTCCGCTGGCGTCAGAGTGCGCAGATGCTGCAACCTGCGTCGATCTTCGTTGCCGACAAAACCGCCATACAAGTCCTGGTCGACATCTTGCGCCTCGGCAGGCGCTCGGCGGTACAGCTCGGACCAGGTCGCGCTCATGTCGGGCAGCGCGCGCGCGGCTTCTGCATGTTGGGCCGCCTGTTCAAAATCGATGCCCCAGCGCTGCGCCATCGCCGCGCTCAAGGTGTTCACATTGCCCACCACCATGGGCGACTTATTAAGGTGCACCGTCTTGATCGGCAGGCGCGTCACGCCCTCGGGCAGATCTGCGCTGCGCGTGAACATGCGCAGGCGCAGCGTTTCCACGTCCAGATCGGCCAGTTCACGCGGATCATGGGCCAGATCCCAGGCCAATAACTCATTCTTGTTTGTGGGGTGGCTCGCCAGCGGGATCATCAAGGCGATGCAACCGCTCTCGGCAGGAAACATGCCGGACACGTGCAGGAACGGCCGCGCCTGCTCCAGCGCTGCGGGCAAACGCAACTCTGCAATCACGCGGTCTTTCTTGTGCAGGCTGAGCGCGAAATCGAACAGCTTGGGCTGCTGCTGGCGAATCAGGCGTGCCAACGCAATCGTCGCACGTACGTCAGACAGCGCATCATGCGCGGCCTCGTGCACCAGTCCGTTGGCGCGGCTCAGGTTCTCCAGCTTGAAGCTGGGCTGGCCCTGCTCGTTCCTGGGCCACTCGATGCCATCCGGACGCAGCGCATACGTCATGCGCACCACGTCGAGCAAATCCCAACGCCCGCACTGGTTTTGCCATTCACGCGCATAGGGATCGATCAGATTGCGCCAGAACATGAAGCGCGTGATCTCGTCATCGAAACGGATGGTGTTGTACCCCACGCCAATGGTGCCGGGCTGCGCCATTTCGGCTTCGATGCGTGCGGCGAACTCGGCTTCGGGGAGTCCTTTTTCCAGACAAACCTGCGGCGTGATGCCCGTGATCAGGCAGGAAACCGGGTCTGGCAGATAATCCGGCGCTGGCCTGCAATAGATCATCAGCGGTTCGCCGATCTCGTTCAGTTCCGAGTCGGTGCGAATCGCCGCAAACTGCGCTGGCCGGTCGCGTCGCGTATCCGCGCCAAAAGTTTCGTAGTCGTGCCAAAGAAAAGTGTGCATTGGAGAATATTCTGTCGCAAAGCGCGTTTTCGCCTAGTATGCCTGCATCAAGCCTGCACAATGCGAGGATGGCAGTCACTCATAAAGAACCTCGATTCGTGCCGCGCCCTCACCGCAACGAACTAATATTGTCCCGTCTGGCCAGCGCCACCGCCCTGGTCGCCTTGCTCAGCGCTTGCGTCAGCGCGCCCGAGGCTGCGTCGCCAAGCAAGCCCACGCTCACGCCTTCTGCGCAACCCACGGCCCCGTCACCGGCGCCTGCCATCTTGCCCGCGCCTGCCCCGGTGATCGTGCAACCGCCTGCGCCCGTGGTAGCGCCAACCCCGTCCGCTGGTACCGCAGCCGAGGTGGCGCCTGCCCCACTCCCGGCACCCGAAGGCCCCGCCAAACACCAGACCTTCGCGCAATGGCTGCAGGCTTTCGAGCAACGCGCACGCGACGCTGGCATCAGCGAAGCCACGGTCAGTGGGGCGCTGGACGGCGTGCGCTTCGTGCCACGCATCGTCGAGTTGGATCGGGCCCAGCCGGAATTCACGCGGCCCCCATGGGTTTATCTGGACAATGCCATTTCGCAGGCCCGCATCGATCAAGGCAAAGTGCTGATGAAGCGCCACAAGGCCGTCTTCGATGGCGCTGAACGCGAGTTCGGCGTCCCGGCATCCGTCATCACGGCCATCTGGGGCATGGAGAGCAATTTCGGGCGCAATTTCGGCAGTTTCCGCGCCGTGGATGCGTTCGCCACGCTCGCCTATGACGGTCGCCGCTCCGAATGGGCAAGCCGTGAACTGCTGATTGCGCTGAAGATCATCGATCGCGGCGATATCGCGGCCACGCAGATGCTCGGCTCCTGGGCGGGCGCGATGGGGCACACGCAGTTCCTTCCTTCCGCCTACCAACGCTTTGCGGTGGACGCCGATGGCGATGGCCGCCGCGACATCTGGGGCAGCATCCCCGACGTGATCTACTCCACCGCCAACTTCCTCGCCCAGTCGGGCTGGCGCACCGGAGAGTCGTGGGGCGTCGAAGTGGAATTGCCCGCCCGCTTTGACTATGCACGCGCTGAAATCAAAACGATTCAAAGCGCGGCCGCCTGGGCCGCCGAAGGGGTCCGCACACTCAATGGAGCGCCCTTGCCGCCGCTGGAGAACGCCTCCATCGTGACACCCGCAGGTGCACGCGGCCCGGCGATTCTGGTGGGCGACAATTTCCGCGCGCTGCTGCGCTACAACAACTCCATCAACTACGCGCTCGCGGTCGGGCTGTTGGCCCGCCAGATCAACGGCGGCACCGGCCTCACTACGGCGTGGCCGCGCGATCTGGAGCCGCTGTCGCGCACGGAGGTGCGCCAGTTGCAGGAAGCGCTCAACGCGCGCGGCTTCGACACCGGCACACCGGATGGCGTCGCCGGTCCCGCCACGCGCATCGGTGTGCGCGACTACCAGAAAAGCGCCGGCATTCCCGCCGACGGTTTCGCCACCAAGGATTTGCTGCAAAAGCTCTTGGCCAGCCCGCAGTAGCCACGCCTGACGCGCCCTATAGAAAAAGCCCCGCAGTTCTGTTGGAACTGCGGGACTTTTTGGTTGGATCGATCCGCGTGGATCAGTCTGCCGTGGCCTCTTCTGGCTCGGCGGGCTCGGACTTGGAACGCTCCCGCTTGGGTGTCGGCTGGATATCCAGCTTGACTTCAGCAGTCTCGTTGCCTTTGTCGTCGGTGCCGGTTTCGATGTCCACCGTCAGGCGGCCACCATCGGTGAGCTTGCCGAACAGAAGCTCGTCTGCCAGCGCACGACGGATCGTGTCCTGGATCAGGCGCTGCATCGGGCGCGCGCCCATCAGCGGATCGAAACCCTTTTTCGCCAGATGCTTGCGCAGCGCGTCGGTGAAGGTGACATCCACCTTCTTCTCGGCGAGCTGCTGCTCCAGTTGCAGCAGGAACTTGTCGACCACGCGCAGGATGATCTGCTCATCGAGCGGCTTGAAGCTCACCATCGCATCCAGACGGTTGCGGAACTCCGGCGTGAACAGGCGCTTGATGTCGCCCATTTCATCGCCCGCCTGACGGGGGTTGGTGAAGCCGATCGTGGACTTGTTCATGGTCTCGGCACCCGCGTTTGTCGTCATGATGATGATGACATTGCGGAAGTCGGCCTTGCGTCCATTGTTGTCCGTCAGCGTGCCGTGGTCCATCACTTGCAGCAGCACGTTGAAGATGTCCGGATGCGCCTTCTCGATTTCGTCGAGCAGCAGCACCGCGTGCGGCTTCTTGGAGATCGCCTCGGTCAGCAGACCGCCCTGGTCAAAGCCCACGTAGCCCGGAGGCGCACCGATCAGTCGGCTCACCGCATGGCGCTCCATGTACTCGGACATGTCAAAGCGGATCAGGTCCACGCCCATGATGTAGGCGAGTTGCTTGGCCGCTTCGGTCTTGCCGACGCCTGTGGGGCCGCTGAACAGGAACGAGCCGATCGGCTTGTCGCCCTTGCCCAGACCCGAACGCGCCATCTTGACGGCAGCTGCCAGCACTTCCAGCGCCTTGTCCTGTCCGAACACCACGCTCTTGAGGTCGCGCTCCAACGTCTGCAGCTTGCTGCGGTCGTCGTTGCTGACATTGGCGGGCGGAATGCGCGCGATCTTGGCCACGATCTCTTCGATCTCGGTCTTGCCAATGGTCTTCTTGCGCTTGGAAGGCGCCAGAATGCGCTGGGCCGCACCGGCCTCGTCGATCACGTCGATCGCCTTGTCAGGCAGATGGCGGTCGTTGATGTATTTCGCCGAAAGCTCCGCCGCCGCCTGCAGTGCCGCCACGGCGTACTTGACGCTGTGGTGCTCTTCGAAGCGCGACTTCAGCCCCTTCAGGATGTCGATGGTTTCGGCCACGGTCGGCTCAACCACGTCCACCTTCTGGAAGCGGCGGGACAGCGCAGCATCCTTCTCGAAGATGCCACGGTATTCCGTGAACGTCGTCGCGCCGATGCACTTGAGCTGACCGCTGGACAGCGCTGGCTTGAGCAGGTTCGACGCATCCAGCGTGCCGCCCGAGGCCGCACCGGCACCGATCAGCGTGTGGATTTCGTCGATGAAGAGGATCGCGTTGGGCTTGTCCTTGAGCGACTTGAGCACGCCCTTCAAGCGCTGCTCGAAGTCGCCGCGGTACTTGGTGCCAGCCAGCAATGCGCCCATGTCGAGCGAGTACACGGTGGCCTCGGCCAGGATTTCCGGTACGTCGTTCTGCGTGATGCGCCATGCCAGGCCTTCCGCAATTGCGGTCTTGCCCACGCCCGCCTCACCCACCAGCAGCGGGTTGTTCTTGCGCCGACGGCACAGGATCTGGATCGTGCGCTCCACCTCGTACTGTCGACCGATCAGCGGATCGATCTTGCCTTCCTTGGCGGCCTGGTTCAGGTTGAGCGTGTACTGCTCCAGCGGGGATGCCTTTTCGTTGCGTTCGCCAGCGCCCTCTTCGGCCTCGGGCTGGCCTTCGGCCTTGGTCGGCTCTGGCGGCTCACCCTTCTTGATGCCGTGGGCGATGTAGTTGACCACGTCCAGACGTGTCACGCCCTGCTGGTGCAGGTAGTACACGGCATGCGAGTCTTTTTCGCCAAAGATGGCCACGAGCACGTTCGCGCCAGTGACTTCCTTCTTGCCATTGCCTGTGGACTGCACATGCATGATGGCACGCTGGATCACACGCTGGAAACCCAGCGTGGGCTGTGTGTCGACCTCGTCAGATCCAGCGACCTGCGGGGTGTTGTCCTTGATGAAATTCGACAGCGATGCGCGCAAATCATCAATGTTTGCGGCGCACGCGCGCAGCACTTCGGCTGCGCTGGGGTTGTCAAGCAGTGCAAGCAGCAAATGCTCCACGGTGATGAACTCGTGGCGCTGCTGGCGGGCCTCCACAAAGGCCATGTGCAAGCTGACTTCCAGTTCCTGGGCAATCATGTGAGAACTCCTTTTTCGCTTGCGTTTCAAAGATGACGGATAGATCGGGGTTTTCTGCCGTTATTCAACGGGTTCACACAAACATTGCAATGGATGCCCTGCCTTGTGTGCTGCGTCGAGCACCAGCTCCACTTTCGTTGAAGCCACGTCGCGGGTAAAGACCCCACAAACACCCTTTCCATCCAGATGAATCTTGAGCATGATCTGCGTGGCAGCTTCGCGATCCTTGGAGAAAAACTCCTGCAGGACCACCACCACGAATTCCATCGGCGTGTAGTCGTCGTTGAGCATCACCACCTGGTACATCCGGGGAGGCTCGGTACGCAGGGTACGGCGCTCCAGCACCACCGAGCCGCCCTCATCGCGCGAAGGCTGGACGGGAGGCGCTTTAGGTCTGGTGGGAGGTTTGGTAGCCATGAAGATCATTCTAGCGAGCTTGATCCATCGAAACGGAAATCAGTTGGAGCCAATATAAGTGAATTTCAAGGTGTCGAATGTCATCCATGGTCATAGACGACTGACACCGCTTCCGCGCCCGCAGCACTGCTCCACGCGGCCAGCGCCGCATCGGTCGGAAAGAAGCTGCTGGCATCGCCCAGACTGAGCTCTGCCACGGCAGCGCCACGGTCGGACTGGATGCGCATGTCGAGGCGCACCTTCAGGCCGCGCCTCAGGGTTTCTCCGTGTTCGGTTTCTTCCACCTTGGGCGGGAACTCGCGCACGATGGCCGCCACGTCGGGCACATCGTCCCGCACGGCCACACGAAGATACTTGGCATAGCGCGCACGCGCAGCAGCCAGATCGGACACCTGCAGCACTTTCACACGCAATCCGCCACTGAAGTGGTCGAGTTGCAAGCGGCCAGAGACCACGATGAAATCGTCGTCCTTGATCGGCATGGACGCGTTGAGCACGCCTTCATCCGCCGACGCCTCGATCACCTTGGACTTGTCGTCCAGCTTGAACAGCGCGAGCTTGCCGCGCTGGCCGTTGATGACGCGGTAATCGGTGACGATGCCTGCCATGGTCTGCACTTCGCGGTTGTCTTGCAACTCGGCAATCGGCGTGCGCGCAAAGCGGCGCACTTCCAGCGCCACCTCATCGAACAAGTGACCGGAGAGATAAAAGCCGATGGCCGTTTTCTCCTGCATCAGCCGCTCCTTGATGCCCCAGGGCAGCACGTCGGCCAGTTCGGGCTCCTGCGTGCTGGAGCCTTGCGCGTCGTCGCCCATCATGTCGAACAGGCCGCACTGGTTGGCATTGGCATGCGTGGCCGTGGCGAAGTCGAACGCGGTATCGAGCGATGCCACCAGCGCGGCACGGTTCATCTGGATGGCATCGAAAGCCCCGCCCTTGATGAGCGCTTCCACCGTGCGCTTGTTGATGCGCGCTCGGTCCACACGCACGCAAAAATCGAACAGGCTGGTGAACGGCCCCTTGATGTGACCTTGTGGGCCTTCGCCGCGCCCTTCGCGCGCTGCGATGATGGCCTCGATCGCGGCCTGCCCCGTGCCCTTGATGGCGCCGAGGCCGTAACGGATGACCTTGTCGGTGACTGGCTCGAAGCGGTACATGCCGCGATTCACGTCTGGCGGCTCGAACGTGATGCCGAAGTTCTTCACCGCATCTTCGTAGAGCACCTTGAGCTTGTCGGTGTCGTCCATTTCCACGGTCATGTTGCCGCAGTAAAACTCCGCCGTGTAATGCACCTTGAGCCAGCCGGTGTGATAGGCGAGCAACGAGTAGGCCGCCGCGTGCGACTTGTTGAAGCCGTAACCCGCGAACTTCTCCATGAGGTCGAACACCTCATCGGCCTTGTCTTCGCTGATGTCGTTCTTAGCCGCACCTTTGCGAAAGATTTCGCGGTGCTGCACCATTTCCTCGACCTTCTTCTTGCCCATCGCGCGGCGCAGCAAGTCGGCGCCGCCCAGGCTGTAGCCGCCCAGCACCTGCGCGGTCTGCATCACCTGCTCCTGATAGACCATGATGCCGTAGGTCTCCGCCAGCACCTTTTCCACCAGCGGGTGCGGATACTCCACCACCTCCTTGCCGTGCTTGCGGTTCACGAAGCTGGGGATCAGGTCCATCGGGCCGGGCCGGTACAGCGCGTTCAGCGCGATCAGGTCTTCCAGCCGGCTGGGTCGCGCCTCCTTGAGCATGCCCTGCATGCCGCGCGATTCAAACTGGAACACGGCTTCGGTCAGGCCATCCGAGAACAGGCGATACGTGGGCGCATCGTCGAGCGGAATGTCCTCGAAGGCGAAATGCTCCTTCCCCTTATGGCGCTTCTGGATGAACTCGCGCGCGATTTCCAGGATCGTCAGCGTCGCCAGGCCCAAAAAGTCGAACTTCACCAGGCCGACGGCTTCCACGTCGTCCTTGTCGTACATCGCCACTGCGGATTCGCTGCCCGGCTGCTGGTACAGCGGGCAGAAATCGGTGAGCTTGCCGGGCGCGATCACCACGCCGCCGGCGTGCATGCCGATGTTGCGCGTCACGCCTTCGAGCTTCTGCGCCATCTCGATCACGGTGCGCACGTCTTCCTCGTTGCGCACTCGCTCGTAGAGCATGGGCTCCAGTTCCAGCGCGTAGTTGTTCTTGTCGCCCTCCTTCTTGGGCTCTGGCGGATAGGCCAGCGTGTAGCTCATGCCCGGCTTGCCCGGCACCAGCTTGGAGATGCCGTCGCAGAAGGTATAGCTCATGTCCATGACACGGCCCACGTCGCGAATGGCCGCCTTGGCCGCCATCGTGCCGAAGGTGGCAATCTGGCTCACAGCGTTCTTGCCGTACTTCTGCTTCACGTAGTCGATGACGCGATCGCGGTTGCCCTGACAGAAATCGATGTCGAAGTCAGGCATCGACACCCGCTCCGGATTCAGGAAGCGCTCGAACAGCAGGTTGTACTGCAGCGGGTCCAGATCAGTGATCTTGAGCGCATAGGCCACGAGCGAGCCCGCGCCCGATCCACGGCCCGGCCCCACCGGGCAACCATTGTTCTTGGCCCACTGGATGAAGTCGCCCACGATCAGGAAGTAGCCGGGGAAACCCATCTGGAGAATGGTGTGCAGCTCGAACTCAAGGCGCTCCACGTAGCGCGGGCGCGCCTTGTCGCGTCTGGCTTCGTCCGGGAACAGATAGACCAGACGCTCCTCCAGCCCCTGGTAGGAGGCGTAACGGAAGTAATCGTCGATCGGCATGCCGTTCGGCGTGGGGAAATCGGGCAGGCGCGGCTTGCCCAGCACCAGCGTCAGGCTGCAGCGCCGGGAAATTTCCAGCGTGTTTTCGATGGCGGAGGGGATGTCTGCAAACAGCGCCTCCATCTCCGCGCTGGTCTTGAAATACTGCTCGCGCGTGAATTTGCGAATGCGGCGCGGATTGCCCAGAATTTCCCCTTCGGCAATACACACGCGCGCTTCGTGCGCCTCGTAGTCGTCCACCGTCGCGAACTGGATGGGGTGCGTCGCCACCACCGGCAAATTGAGCCGAGCCGCCAGCGGAACGGCCTGCGTGACATACGCTTCATCGTCCTTGCGGCCCGCGCGCTGTATCTCTAAGTAAAAACGGTGCGGGAAAATCCTTGCCAGACGCTGCGCGATATCCGCCGCGCCCGCCTCATCGCCGCGCATCAGCGGATGGCCCACCGGGCCGGCCTGCGCGCCAGAGAGGGCGATCAAGCCATCGTTGAGTTCTTCCAGCCACTCCCACTTACAGAGCGGTACGTTCTTGACCACGTTGCCCGTCCACGCACGCGCCAGGATTTCGGAGAGATTGAAATACCCTTGATTGCTCTGAATCAGCAAAATCATGCGCGCCACCGCGCCCTCATCGCCAACCGGAACACTGATTTCCGCGCCGATCACCGGCTTGACGCCCTTGCCCCGCGCTTCCTTGTAGAACTTGACGCCCCCGAACATGTTATTGAGGTCGGTCAGCCCCATGGCGGGCTGGCCGTCCTTGGCAGCCAACTTGACGATCTCGTCGATGCGGGTGGTTCCATCGACAACGGAAAACTCGGTGTGCAGGCGCAGGTGAACAAACATATCCCCTGATTGTAGGAAGTTGCGACCCCTCCCGTTGCATGCTGACAAGTACGAAGGTGGTCGCGGCGCATACAATGGTTGTTTGCCAACGATTCCGCCGGAGCTTCGCATATCCCTATGCGCCCGATGGCTACACTGATCCGATGCTTAAATCTTCCCTCGCCGGAAACACTGTTACTCCTGCCATGCCGCGTCTGACCCTGCCCCTCGCCTCTGCTTTGCTCGCCGCTGGCCTGCTGGCAGGCTGCTCCAGCACGACCGAAGACAAAACCGCTGGCTGGAGCCCGAACAAGATCTACTCGGAAGCCCGCGACGAAGCCAATTCGGGAAGCCACGACAAGGCCGTTCCGCTGTTCGAAAAGCTCGAAGGCCGCGCCGCCGGCACCCCGCTGGCGCAGCAGGCGCAGCTGGAAAAGGCCTACTCCCAATACCGGAACAACGACAAGGCCCAAGCCGTGGCGACGCTGGATCGCTTCATGAAGCTGCATCCCGCCAGTCCCGCCTATGACTATGCGCTGTACCTGAAGGGTCTGGTCAACTTCAACGAAGACCTCGGCATGTTCTCGTGGCTGTCGCGTCAGGACCTGTCCGAGCGCGACCAGAAGGCCGCCAAGGATTCATACGAGTCATTCCGCGAACTGGTCACCCGCTTTCCCGAGTCGCGTTACACGCCGGATGCGCGCCAGCGCATGACGTACATCGTCAACTCACTGGCCCAGTATGAAGTGCACGTGGCCCGCTATTACTACGAGCGTGGCGCTTACGTGGCCGCGATCAGCCGCGCGCAAACAGCGATTGCCGACTACAAGGAAGTGCCCGCCACCGAAGACGCGCTCTACATCCTCATGCGCTCTTATGAGGCGTTGGGCATGGACCAACTGCGTGACGACACCCGCCGCGTGATGGAAGCCTCCTACCCCAACAGCGACTTCCTGAAGCAGGGCTTCAGGAAGAAGGACGATCCGTGGTGGAAGTTCTGGTAAGCGCCTCGATCGCTGCCTGAAATTCATCCTCTCCACTCAGGCGGCGCATGGGTGGCAACTGGCGCTGCAGCCACTTGCCATAGCCCTTGGTCAGTCGTGCATCCGCCACCACCAGCACGCCGCTGTCCGTTTCGCTGCGAATCAGACGCCCCGCGCCTTGCCGCAATGCCAATGCCGCCTCCTGCAAGGCAAAATCCTTGAACGGATTCTTGCCCTGCGTTTCCAGATGGTTGGAATACGCCACCACCAGCGGATCCGTGGGAACCGGGAACGGCAGCTTGTCGATCACCACCATCTGCAGCGCATCGCCAGGCACGTCAAAGCCTTGCCAATAGGCGTTCGACGCCACCAACACGCAGCCTTTTCCGTATGTTCCCCCGCGCTGAAACCGCTCAGCGATGTCCGTGTGCGACTGGGCGGACTGCAGCAGCAATTCGATGTCTGGATGCGCGCCCAGCCGCTCCCGCAGCACATCACCCACGATGTCGCGCGCGCGCAAACTGGTGGTCAGAATCAGGCTGCGCCCGCCCATGCGGATCAATACATCCGCCAGCCAGTGCGCCAACGCCTGCGCGTGCCCGGCATCGTTCGCCGCCGGAAGATGCTCGGGAATGTAGAGCGAGGCCTGCTCCGCGTAATCGAAGGGACTGCCCAAGCGCAGGACCTTGGCATGCTGGAGCCCGAGCGGTTCGGTGAAGCGCTGCAACGTGTCGTCATTGCCCAAGGTGGCCGAGGTGAAAATGAAGCTGCGCGGATCCTTCCCGGCAGGCGCAGGGTCCCCTGATTTTTCCGGCTCGTCCCAGGCACTGCCCTCGTCGTCCTCGCCGTCAGGAGTGGCATGCACAAGTCCCGTACCCCACAGGCGCTGCAGCGACGGTCCCGCCTGCAGCGGCGTCTGCGCGAGGCGCAATTCCCCGCGCTGCCATTCCAGCCAGCGCACCTGTTGCGCCTTCTCCGTGACCGACAAATCCATCAATGCGCCCAACGTAGCCACCACGCGCTGATGCAACCGATCCAGATCGGGCGACACGGCAGTCAGCGCATCCAGTTGCGCCAGCAGTCGCTGCAGCACCGCCGTCAAGGACCGCCACGCAGCGTGCCATTGCGCGCCGTGGACCACCTCGGGCACATCCTCACTCCAGTCGGCGCGCGCGCCTTCCTGCATTCCACCGGCACTGCCCACAAGTTCGTCGCGCGCTGCAAGCAACTCCAGCGCCAGATCAGACCAGTCGCGCCAACCCGGCGCGTCACTCTGACCGACCTGTTGCAGGTCGTGCGCCAACTGCTTGAGTTGCCCGGTCGACAACACGACGCCGAGCGCCTGTCGTGCCACCGTGTTCAACGAATGCGCCTCATCGAAAATCACCACCTGAGCCTGCGACAGCAACTGCGATTCCGCGCCATCCGGATCGGACTGGTCCGCAAAAAACAAATGATGATTCACCACCGCCACATCGGCTGCGAGCGCGTGGCGCCTGGCACGAACCACATGGCATGCGGAAAACTGCGGGCACTTCCCACCCAGACAGTTCTCTCGCGTGGAACTGATACTGGCCAGCAGAGCGGCACTCGGGTGAAGCGCACTGATTTCAGCCAGATCACCGTGCGCGGTACTGATGGACCACTCCTTGACCGTGCGCAGCGTTTCCGAATCTGCTGCTAACTCGCGGCCTGCCTCGGCCAGAATCGCGGCGTCCATTCGGTGCAGACACAGATAGTTGGCGCGCCCCTTCAGCAGGGCAACCCGCCGATGCAAGGCAAACTCGCCAGCCAGACTCTCGAGCAAGCGCGGCAGGTCTCGCTCCACCAATTGCTCCTGCAACGCCTTGGTGGCGGTGGAGATCAGCACGCGCTTGTCGCCGAGCAAGGCCGGCACAAGATAGGCAAAGGTTTTCCCCACGCCGGTTCCGGCCTCCACAACCAACGCCCCGCCCTGCCCGATCACCTCGGACACTGCGGCGGCCATGTCCAGTTGCTGCGTGCGCGGGCGAAAGCGAGGAAAGGCGCGGCTCAACAATCCTTCTTCGCCAAGAACCCGCGCCACGATGGGCTCGTACCGCTCCATCACACCTCCGTTGACATGCCCGCTCTTGGCAGTTCAGGCTCGCAAACTGCGTTTTTTGAGCAAAACCAAGCGTAATTTGACAAATTCATTGGCAATGAGGCACGTTTAACGTAACAATGAAGCAATAGTAGTCAAGAGAGTATCGAGGGAGGGTGCGCCGTGCGCTACGTTACAGGCTGAAGAATCAGATACCTGTCTGCACACGCCATTACACTCGATGTCCGATAAGCACAACATACACATCCCGCCATGTCCAGAGCCTTTCGTTTGACCGCGTCCACCGGGATCCACAAGGGAGATCGGGAATACCAGCAAGACCGCGTCGCCCTGTTGTCGCATCCCCGTTACAACGGTTGCGTGCTCGGGATTGTGGCAGACGGCATGGGCGGACGCAGTGGCGGGCGCAAGGCCTCGGATCAGGTCATGCTCACGGCGCGCCAGTTGTTCGAGCGCTTCTCGCCCGATCTGGACGACCCGACAGCGTTGCTCAAGCATATCGTCACCGAATCGCATATCGTGATCCGGCTGACCGCCATCTCGTCCGAGCAAGAACCCCACAGCACGCTGGCTGCATTCCTCATCACGCCGCGTGGCGAGTGCCATTGGGTGCATGCGGGGGACTCGCGCATTTATCACGTGCAAAACGGTCGCCTCATCACGCGCACCAGTGACCACTCCTATGTCCAGACACTGGTAGATCGCGGTGAAATCAGCGAGGTCGAGGCCAACTCCCATCCGCACTCGAACATTCTCGTGGGGTGCCTCGGCACAGAGAACGATCCACCGGCCACGGTCCACCTGATTTCGATACTCAAACCGGGTGATGTCATCATGGCATGCAGCGATGGCGTCTGGCACTACTTCGCCCCGACCGAGATTGCATCGGTGGTCAACTCGCTCACGCCCCGGGAAGCCACAGAGTTCCTCATTGACAAGGCGCGCGCTCGGGCCCGAGGCGGCGGCGACAACCTGTCGCTGGTGATCGTGAAAATCGACGAACTTCCCGTCGAAGAACAACCGCTCCCGCAGAGCGCTTTCGATCTGCCGGTGCGCTAAACGCACTCAGCACTCCATCACGCCACACACGCCAAAGGGCGAGCGCACAACCTGTGCGCTCGCATCTGATCGATGATCACTGGGCAGGCGCTGGAGGCTCCGGCAAGGGCGCTGCTGGCGTTTTGCCCGACTTGGCCGCGTCCTCCATATCGCGCTCATGCTTGGCGCGCTTTTCTGCCGCCTTGCGCTGCTTGGCTTCGTAGCGCATGCGCGCACGCTCTACCCGGCCCGGCTCAGCCGCCTGCCGTTGGGCCTCTTCCTGGGCGTGCGATGCTTCGCGCGCACGCTGCTGGGCAGCGCGTTGCTGCGCCTCGGATGCGCGCTCCTGGCGCGTGGCCTCACGCTGGTCGAGCTGCTGCTGCTCGTCTGCAGCCGCAGGCCGGTCTTGCGCAGCATCGATTTTTTCGCGCTGCTCGGCCTGATTCTGTTCGATGTATTCGCGGCGCTCACGCGCCTTCTCGTGGCGCTCGGCTTCGTTGAGCTTGATCTCCTGATTGCGCAGCGCCATGTCCTTGGTGCGCGCATCGCGGCGCGCATCGCGCAGACAGGAGTCAACCACAAAGCGCTTGTAGCACTCGGCCTCTTGGCGGGTCAGTTGTTCCTGGACTTCCTTGCGCTGCTTCTGGATGCGCTCCCGCTGCGCATCACGCTCGGCCTGAATCCGGTCTTCTTCCGCTGTGGTCTGCGGCCCCTTGGGCGAGGCGGCCATGGCCGCGCCGCCAATGCATGTAAGGTGCAGGGCGAGAACTACGGCGGTCAGTCGGGAAAGGCGCGAGCGATGTGTCATATCAGGTCAGATGGGTATCCACCGAGCGGCGTTCAAGGGCCAAATACTCCTTGGATTGCATTTCGTTCAGGCGCGAGACAGTACGCGGAAATTCGTGCGCCAGCGGTCCTTCAGTATAAAGATCCTCGGGCGCCGTCTCGGCCGACATAATCAGTTTGACATGGCGGTCATACAGCACGTCGATCAACCAGGTGAACCGGCGCGCCGCCGAGGCCATGTTCACCGGCATGTGCTTCACGTTGGACAGCAAGATAGTGTGGAACTGCGTCGCGATCTCCAGATAGTCGTTCTGCGAGCGCGGGCCCACGCACAGCTCCTGAAAATCAAACCACACCACACCGCCAGCGCGGCGTTTGGAGCGGATCTCGCGCGCCTCGATGTGCAGCACCGGGTCTTCGTCCTTGGTCTCGGCCAACTGGTTGAAGGTTTCCTCCATCGCGGCGTCGGCTTCCGGGCCGAGGGGTGTGTGATAGAGCTTGGCATTCTCCAGCGTACGGCGGCGGTAGTCCGTGCCGTTGTCCACGTTGACGACTTCCATGTTCTGGTTCAGCAGCGCAATCGCGGGAAGAATGCGATCCCGATGCAGGCCGTCCGGATAGAGATCGTCCGGCTTGAAGTTGGAGGTGGTGACGAAGCCCACGCCGTTCTTGAACAGCGACTCCAGCAGGCGATACAGGATCATCGCGTCCGTGATGTCGGCGACGTGAAATTCGTCAAAGCAGATCAGCTTGTAGCGTTTGGCGATTTTTGCACCCAGCACGTCCAGCGGGTTTTGCGTGCCCTGCATGAGGTGCAGCTCGCGGTGCACTTCGCGCATGAATTCGTGAAAGTGCAGTCGCGTCTTGCGCTTGATGGGCACGGCGTTGAAGAAGCAGTCCATGAGAAAGCTCTTGCCACGCCCTACCCCGCCATACATGTAGACGCCTTTGGGCAGATCGGGGTGATTGATGAGCTTCTTGAGCGCGTTGGAGCGCTTGTTCTTGTAGGCCGCCCAATCGTCGGCGCAACGCTGCAGGGCTTCGACCGCGCGCAACTGCGCCGGATCGCTTTGGAATCCCTTGGCGGCCAACTCCGCTTGATAAGCCTCTCTCACATTCACCGTCATTCTCCCTTACCGCAAAAATGGAAATAGCTGCCAGCGCCTGAAATTCAAGCGTTGGCAGCCATTGAGCCCGGTTGTGATCCGAAGATCAGAAATTGAGCGTGCGCTTGTCCACAGCCAGTGCCGCTTCCTTGGTGGACTCGGACAGCGATGGGTGGGCATGGCAGATGCGGGCGATGTCTTCGCTCGATGCCTTGAACTCCATCGCCACCACGGCTTCGGAGATCAGCTCGGAGACCATCGGGCCGACCATGTGCACGCCCAGGATTTCGTCCGTCTCGGCGTCCGCGATGAACTTCACCATGCCGGTCGTATCACCGAGCGCGCGCGCGCGGCCATTCGCCAGGAACGGGAACGAGCCTGCCTTGTACTTGACGCCCTGCTCCTTGAGCTGCTGCTCGGTGCGCCCCACCCATGCCACTTCAGGGCTGGTGTAGATCACGAAAGGAATGGTGTCGAAGTTCACATGACCGTGCTGGCCAGCGATGCGCTCGGCCACAGCCACACCCTCTTCCTCGGCCTTGTGCGCCAGCATCGGGCCACGCACCACGTCACCCACTGCCCACACGCCAGGCAGATTGGTCTTGCAGTTGGCATCCACCACGATGGCGCCGCGTTCGTCGAGCTGCAGGCCCACGCCTTCGGCGTTCAGACCGTTGGTGTTGGCGGTGCGGCCGATCGAGACGATCAGCTTGTCCACTTCCAGCGTTTGTGCCTCGCCCTTGGCGTTGGTGTACTGAACGGTCACGCCCTTCTTGCCGGACTTGACTTCGCCCACCTTCACGCCAAGCTCGATCTTCAAGCCCTGCTTGTCGAACGCCTTCTTGGCTTCCTTGGCGATCTGCTCATCCACGGCGGGCAGGAACTTGTCCATGCCTTCCAGCACGGTCACTTCCGCACCCAGACGGCGCCACACGGAGCCCATTTCCAGACCGATCACGCCTGAGCCGATGAGGCCCAGCGACTTCGGCGTCTTCTGCAGCGCCAGTGCGCCGTCGTTAGACAGGATGTTTTCTTCGTCAAACGCCACGCCGGGCAGCGCACGCGCATTGGAGCCCGTTGCAACGATGATCTGCTTGCCGGTGATGGTTTCGGTGTCCTTGCCTGCAACCTTGATCTCGTAGCCGCCGTCAACAGCCTTCTCGAACGAGCCGCGACCGTGGAAGAATGTGACCTTGTTCTTCTTGAACAGGTACAGGATGCCGTCGTTGTTCTGCTTCACGACCGCGTCCTTGCGCGCCACCATCTTGGGCACGTCGATCTCGACCTTGCCGGTGGAAATGCCGTGATCGGCAAAGTGCAGCCTGGCGTGCTCGAAATGCTCGGACGACTGCAGCAGCGCTTTGGAGGGAATGCAGCCCACGTTGGTGCAGGTGCCGCCGGGAGCGGCGCCGCCTGCGGCGTTCTTCCACTCGTCGATGCAGGCCACGTTGAAGCCCAGTTGTGCTGCACGAATCGCAGCGATGTAGCCGCCAGGGCCTGCGCCGATGACGACGACGTCGAATTGCTTGCTCATGATTGGATTCTTTTCTCTGTGTTGCTGGAAAAAACCCACCGCTTTTGGGGGTGGGTTTCAGCGAAACGCGATCTGGAGGGATTACAGATCAAACAGGAGACGCGATGGGTCTTCCAGCGCATCCTTCATTGCCACCAGACTCAGCACGGCTTCGCGGCCGTCGATGATGCGGTGGTCATAGGACATGGCCAGGTAGTTCATCGGGCGGATCACGATCTGGCCGTTCTCGACCACAGCGCGGTCCTTCGTGGCGTGCACGCCAAGAATCGCGGACTGTGGCGGGTTGATGATGGGAGTCGACATCATCGAGCCGAACGTGCCGCCGTTGGAGATCGAGAACGTACCACCGGTCAGCTCTTCGATGCCCAGCTTGCCGTCCTTGGCCTTCTGGCCGAACTCGGCAATCTTCTTCTCGATGTCGGCGAAGCTCATCTGGTCGACGTTGCGCAGGATCGGCACCACCAGACCACGCGGCGAGCTGACAGCGATACCGATGTCAAAGTAGCCGTGGTAGACGATGTCGTTGCCGTCGATGGAGGCGTTCACTGCAGGGAACTTCTTGAGTGCATGCACTGCCGCCTTCACGAAGAAGGACATGAAGCCCAGTTTCACGCCGTGTTCCTTGACGAACTGGTCCTGGAACTTCTTGCGCATCTCCATCACCGGAGCCATGTTCACTTCGTTGAACGTGGTCAGGATGGCGTTGGTGGCCTGCGATTGCAGCAGACGCTCGGCGATACGTGCGCGCAGACGTGTCATGGGCACGCGCTGCTCCGGACGGTCGCCCAGATCTTGCTTCGTAGAAGGTGCAGCCACTTGCGGCAGTGCCTGTGTGGGCACGCCGGTCGGGATGGCTGCGCCGCCCTTGATGGCAGACAGTGCATCACCCTTGGTCACGCGGCCGTCCTTGCCTGTGCCTGCCACGTTAGCGGCAGACATGTTGTTGTCGGCGAGGATCTTGGCAGCCGCAGGCATGGCCACGCCAGCCTTGCTGTTGTTGCCAGCAGCGGCAGCCGGTGCGGCTGCGGGTGCAGCAGCAGGCGCAGCGGCCGGAGCCGCAGCAGGTGCTGCGGCAGCGGCGCCAGCCACACCTTCGGTGTCGATCTTGGCGATGAGCTGCTCGGCGGTCACGGTCGCGCCGTCACCTTGCAGGATCTCGCTCAACACGCCAGCGGAAGGCGCTGGCACTTCGAGCACGACCTTGTCGGTTTCGATTTCGATGAGGATTTCATCCACAGCAACGGCCTCGCCCACCTTCTTCTTCCAGTTGAGCATGGTGGCTTCCGTGATGGACTCGGAGAGCTGGGGAACTTTGACGTCAACAATAGCCATTTTTCTTTTCCAATTCGTGTTTTGTACTGATGGGTAATGAGCGGGTTTTCAGCCTTACTTGGTCAGGACAAAACCCTTGAGCTTGCCGAACGCGCCTTCAACCAGCGCCTTCTGCTGCTCCTGGTGCAGGTGCGAGTAACCGACGGCAGGCGATGCCGATGCGGCGCGGCCAGAGTAGCCGAGCTTCTGGCCGTCGTGCATGTTCTCGTGGATGTTGTGCTGGATGAAGAACCAGGCACCCTGGTTCTGTGGCTCGTCCTGGCACCACACGATCTCGGCAGCCTTCGGGAACTTCTTGAGTTCGGCGGCGAATGCCTTGTGCGGGAACGGATACAGCTGCTCGACGCGGATGATGGCCACGTCATCGTGCTTGTTCTCTTCGCGCTTCTTCACGAGGTCGTAGTACACCTTGCCCGAGCAGGCAACGACGCGCTTGACCTTGTCGGCGTTCTTGAGCACGGCTTCGTTGCTCTCGCCCAGCACGGTGTGGAACGAGCCCTTCGTGAACTCGGACAGCGGCGATGTCGCGTCCTTGTTACGCAGCAGCGACTTGGGCGTCATGATGACCAGCGGCTTGCGCAGGTTACGCACCATCTGGCGACGCAGCACGTGGAAGATCTGGCTGGCGGTGGTGGGTTGCACGACTTGCATGTTGGCGTCAGCGGCCAATTGCATGAAGCGCTCCAGACGCGCCGAGCTGTGCTCGGGGCCCTGACCTTCGTAGCCGTGCGGCAGCATCAGTGTCAGGCCGTTGATACGCCCCCACTTCACTTCGCCGGAAGCGATGAACTGGTCGATCACCACTTGCGCGCCGTTGGCAAAGTCGCCGAACTGCGCTTCCCAGACCACCAGCGTGTTGGGATCGTTGGATGCGTAGCCGTATTCGAATGCCAGCACCGCCTCTTCCGACAGGATCGAGTCGATGACGACGAACGGCGCCTGGTTTTCAGCCGCATTCTGCAGCGGAATGTAGGTGCCTTCGTTCCACTTCTCGCGCTTCTGGTCGTGGATCACGGCGTGACGGTGCGTGAACGTGCCACGGCCACAGTCTTCACCGGACAGACGCACCGGGTAGCCCGAAGCCACGAGCGACGCGAACGCCATGTGTTCGCCCATACCCCAGTCCACATTGATCTCGCCACGGCCCATGGAGGCGCGGTCGTCGTACACCTTCTTCACGAGGGCATGCGGCGTGACGCCTTCAGGGATGGTGGTGATGCGCTCGGCCAGTCGCTTCCACTCGGCCAGCGGGATCGCGGTGTCGCCAGCGTCGGTCCACTTCTGGTTCAGGAACGGGCTCCAGTCCACTGCGTACTTGCTCTTGAAGTTGGTGAGCACCGGATCCACCGTGTGCTTGCCGTCGTCCATCGCAGCGCGGTAGGCCTTGGCCATGTCGTCGCCCAGCGTCTCGCCCATGCCTTGCGTTGCCAGCTTGTCGGCATACAGCTTGCGCGTGCCGGGGTGTGCGGCGATCTTCTTGTACATCAGCGGCTGGGTCAGCGCAGGCGTGTCCTGCTCGTTGTGGCCCAGTTTGCGGAAGCAGACGATGTCCACCACCACGTCCTTGTCGAACTCCATGCGGAACTCGAGCGCCAGTTGCATTGCCAGACACACGGTTTCCGGATCGTCACCGTTCACGTGCAGCACAGGCGCCTCGATCGTCTTGACGATGTCGGTGCAGTACAGCGTGGAGCGCATGTCGCGCGGATCGGATGTGGTGAAGCCGATCTGGTTGTTGATGATGATGTGCACCGTGCCGCCAGTGGAGTAACCGCGGGTCTGCGCCAGCGCCAGCGTTTCCTGGTTCACGCCCTGACCGGCAAAGGCCGCGTCGCCGTGCACCAGCACGGGCAGCACCTGCTTGCCGCGCGGGTCATCACGACGGTCCATGCGCGAACGCACGGAGCCTTCGACCACGGGGTTCACGATTTCCAGGTGCGACGGGTTGAACGCCAGCGACAGGTGGACCGGGCCGCCTGCGGTGGACACGTCGGAGCTGAAACCCTGGTGGTACTTCACGTCACCTGCAGGCAGGTCTTCAGGAGCGGTGTGATCGAACTCGGCGAACAGGTCCTTGGGCATCTTGCCCAGTGTGTTCACCAGCACGTTCAGGCGACCACGGTGAGCCATGCCGATCACGACTTCCTGAATGCCCTTCTGGCCAGCGGAGTTGATCAGCTCGTCCATCGCGGCGATGAACGACTCCCCACCTTCCAGCGAGAAACGCTTCTGACCAACGTACTTGGTGTGCAGGTAGCGCTCCAGACCTTCAGCGGCGGTCAGGCGATCGAGAATGCGCTTCTTCTTGGCGGCGTCGAAATTCGGCTTCGTGCGGATCGACTCCAGCTTTTGCTGCCACCAGCGCTTCTGGTTCTGGTCGGTGGCGTACATGTACTCGGCGCCCATCGTGCCGCAGTAGGTTTCGCGCAGAGCATTGATCAGCTCGCGCAGGGTCATGGTCTCCTTGCCGAAGAACGTGTTGCTGGTGTTGAACACGGTTTCCTGATCGGCGTCGGTGAAGCCGTAGAACGACGGCTCCAGCTCGGGGATTTCGGGGCGCTCGGTGCGCTTGAGGGGATCGAGGTCAGCCCAGCGCTGGCCCACATTGCGGTATGCGGCGATCAGTTGCTGCACTGCCGTGCGCTTGCGGCCCAGTTCCGAATCGGCACCGGAGGCAACCACGACCTGAGTTCCACCCTGCTTTGCACGCTCGGCAAAGGCATTGATCACTGGCAGGTGAGGAACGTCCTTCGAGTCCGTGCCGTCAACGGCAGGCACATGTTGAAGTGCATCAAAGTACTCACGCCAGTTGTCTGGCACGCTGCCCGGGTTAGCCAGGTAGTTCTCATACATCTCTTCCACATAAGGCGCGTTTCCGCCGAAGAGATACGTGTTGCCTTGATAGGCTTGATAGACGGATGTGGGATCGCTCATATTCCGCTCACCTCCGCTTCCCTTCAGGAAGCATTAGCTGGTTAGTAAACCTTCCGCGTCACGGCTGAACCGGTTGGCGGATGCGACTGTGGCAGGGGAAGGGCCTAAGTACGACCGCTATTGTGCCATCGAAGTTCATTCGATGTGAGGCGCTGACCTACGCCCAGCCACAACTTCTCGCGTACCATCGCGTCCAGAACCCTTAATTTGCACAAGATGAAATCACAAACCCTGCAACAGCGCACATTTTTGACACTTTTGATTCTAGTGTCGCTCGCTTTTCTTGCGATTTTGTGGCCGTATGCAGGTGCGCTTTTCTGGGGTGTGGTGCTGGCCATTCTCTTTTCCCCACTGCAAAAAAGGCTATTGCGCAAGATGCCGCGCCGACGCAATCTTGCGGCCCTGATCACGCTGGCGGTCTGTCTGCTGATTGTGATTCTTCCGTTGCTGCTGATCAGCACGTCGCTGGTCGCGGAGGCCAGTTCGATTTATGAACGCTTGCGCTCGGGCCAGATGAATATCGGCAGCTATCTGCAGCAAATCCTGGCGGCGCTGCCAAGCTGGGCGACGCAGTTGATGGATCACTTCCATTTGACCTCGCTGTCGGAGATCGAGGCACAGTTAGCCAAATTCGGCGCACAAGCCAGTCAGTTTCTCGCCACCAAGGCCGTGAACATCGGCTCGAACACGCTGCAGTTCGTGGTGAGCTTTGGCGTCATGCTGTATTTGCTCTTTTTCCTGCTGCGCGATGGTGCGCAACTGACGGCCCGCATCCGCGACGCCGTGCCGCTGAACGACGAACACAAGCGCGAACTGAGCACCAAGTTCACCACTGTGATTCGCGCCACCGTCAAGGGCAACATCGTGGTGGCGGCCGTGCAAGGCGCATTAGGCGGCATGATTTTCTGGTTCCTTGGTATTCAAGGGCCGGTGCTGTGGGGGGTGTTGATGGCCTTCCTGTCACTGTTGCCCGCCGTGGGAGCCGCTCTGATTTGGGGCCCCGTGGCCATTTATTTCTTTGCCACCGGAGAAATCGGCAAAGGCGCCATCCTGACTGCTTTCTGCGTCGGCATCATCGGACTGGTCGATAACCTGCTGCGCCCTCTTCTGGTGGGCAAGGACACCAAGCTGCCTGACTATGTGGTGCTGATTTCCACGCTGGGCGGCATGGCGATTTTTGGCATCACCGGATTCGTGATCGGCCCGATGGTGGCCGCGCTGTTCGTGGCCGCGTGGCAACTCTTTGCGCCACCGCGCGACTACACGCAAGTGGAAGATGGTTTTTCTTCAGGCAAATAACGCTTTATTGGCTCCGTGAAGCACAAAGGCCCTTCTCGCAAGACAAGGGCCTTTTGCTGTGGCGCATTCCGCGCGCCGTCGTGGCTGATTACTCCGGCTGAATCCCCGCGGCCTTGATCACCTTGCCCCACTTTTGCGCGTCGGTGATCTGGAACCGGCCCCGCTCGTCCGGCGTGGTGCTCCACGCTTCGGAGCCCGAATTCTGGAAGAAGGAGTTCGCCGCCTCGCTGGTGGTCGCATTCTTGAGCAGCGCATTGAGTCGCGCCACCACGTCCTTGGGCGTCCCGGCGGGCACGTAGGCGGCAAACCAGTAGCCCATGTCGTAGCCCTTCACACCGGCCTCATCCAGCGTGGGCACATCGGGCAATTGCGGGCTGCGCGTTTGGGTGGAGTACCCCAGCGCGCGCAGCTTGCCGGATTTGATCTGCGGAACTCCCGTCGCGGTGTCCGTGATCATCATGTTGATCTGGCCACCCAGCAAATCGGTGATCGCCAGCGGATTGCTCTTGTAGGGCACATGCAGGATGTCCACGCCCGCCAGTTGCTTGAGCATCTCACCCGCCACGCGGCTGGACGAGCTACCACTGCCAAATGACAACTTGCCCGGCGCCGCCTTGGCCGCGGCAATCAGGTCTCCGACGTTCTTGTACGGCGCACTGGAATTCACCACCAGCACCTGCCCTCCCTTGCCCAGCCCGGTGACGGGTTCGAAGCTCTTCACCGGATCGTAAGGCAGCTTCTTGTACAGATGCTGGTTGGCCGATTGCGTGGTGTTGGTCGTGATCAGCACGGTGTAGCCATCCGGCGCGGCCTTGGCCACTTGCTGCGCGGCGATCATGCCGCTGGCGCCCGCCTTGTTGTCCACGATGACGGATTGCTTGCTGTCGTTGGTGACAGACTGCCCCAGCGCGCGCGCCAACTGGTCGGTGGCGCTGCCAGCGGCAAACGGAACCACAAACGTGATCGGCTTGGCTGGATAGTCCGATGCCTGCGCCTGTACGGCGAAGCCTGCGCACAGCGCAGCGGTCAGTGCGACGGCCAGTGCATGGCGGCGCGAGGTCATACCTTGAAGGGAAGTGTTCATGCGTGTTGTCTCCTGCATTTTTGGGGTGGGGTGAAAGGGAAAGAATGCGTCAGGTGCTCAAGCGTCAGATCCAGCCAAACAGTGCATCAACCGCGCAGGCACTTGCACCGGCATGTCGAGCAGCCAGAACGACAGCGCCTTGCCATGGCTGTCCAGATTCAGCGCGTCATTCACGCCGCCATCCAGCACGTCGTCGAGCACAAAATTCATGGCGTGCAATTGGGGCAGCACATGGCGCGTGACACGGCTGGGCTGGCGTCCGGCAAACTGCTGCGCAACGCGCGCTTCGGTGACTTGTTCCAGCAGCACATCCCAAAGCTCGGGGTGCCACGCAATCACGCTGATGTTGGAACGATTGCCCTTGTCGCCCGTTCGGCCATGGGCCAGGCGGTACAGCGGCACGGTGTGAGTGTCTGGGGTTGTCATGCCTCGCTCCTTTCAGCCGCCGCATCGATCATGGTGAAACGTGCGTGCACCGCATCTCGCGGCACCAGGCACGACACCGTTCCGAGCCGTGCGCGCAACGCGGCACGCACACCTCCACCACCCGCCGGGCCGCAACAATAGAGCGCATTCACTTCGCGCCCAAGGCGCTGCGCCTCTTGGCGATCTTCGCGCTGCCACGACAGGCGCAGCCGCACATCGCGTGATGCGCGCAAGGCGCTCAGCGCGGCCTCATCGGCACCGTCGAGCCAGCGGTTGCTGTCATCCCCAAAGATGCTGTTCACGCCAATCAGGTCCACGCGCACCGGCGCGCAGCCGCCCAGTCGCTCGCGCACGACCTGCGCCGCCAGCAGCGCCCGCGCGCCTGCACGCGGTCCCGCATAGGAGATTTCCGCCTCGGCAAACCAGCCGGCTTCAAAACACACGTTCACCTTGAGTGATGGCGGCCGTGGATGGCCGGTCACGCCGGTCAAACGCACAGAGTCCTTGCCCAACTCCTGCACGCGGGCCTGTGTGATGTCGGCCACCACGTCCGGCGTGAGGTATGCCGCCGGATCATGCAGCTCATACAACAGTTGCTCTTTCACCGTGCGCGCGTCGATGCAGCCGCCTGTGTGGGCCGGTTTGCTGATGGTGCAATTCCCGTCTGCGTCGATGTCGGCAATCGGATAGCCGGTGTGCGCAAGGTCAGGCACATCCTTGTAGCCGGGATCGGCGAAATAGCCTCCGGTCACTTGCGAGCCGCACTCCAGCAAATGTCCGACCATGGTGGCGCGGCCCAGTCGCACCCAGTCGTCCAGCGCCCAATCAAAGTGCGCGATGGCAGGACCGAGTACCAGCGACGGATCGGCCACGCGCCCGCACACCACAATGTCCGCGCCCGCACGCAACGCATCGGCAATGGGCTGCGCGCCGATATAGGCGTTCACACTCACGATGGGTTCGCGCGGCAGGCGATCGCCCAGCGCCGCCACCAGCATCGCGCGATGCTCCTCGCCGCGCAGATCGTCGCCTTCGACCACGGCAATCGTCGGTGTCCGCGCACCAAGTTCGCGCGCCAGGGCATGAATCGCGCGGGCGGCGCCGCGCGGATTCGCAGCGCCAAAATTACTGACGATGCGAATGCCATGCTGCAAACACAACGCCAACACGGGCCGCAGCATGTCGTCCAGCAAAGGCTCGTAGCCCGCGTCCGGATCGCTGCGCCGCGCCAGTTGCGCCAGCGCCAGGGTGCGCTCCGCCAGCGTTTCAAAAATCAGCACGGAAGGCTTGCCTGCGGCAATCAGGTCCTGCACCACGGGCAATGCCACGTCCGTCCGGTCACCTGAAAAACCCGCTGCGCATCCGATGCGCAACACACTTGCTGGGGTCATACGTTGTCTCCTGCGATGCACTGTACGGACGATGCGTTATTCTGTGAAATAGATTATCAAGATCAATTAATCTGTTTTTCAGATGAATATCTCCACCCGTCAGATCGACGCCTTCATCGCGTTGGCCGCGCAGCGCAACTTCACGCGCGCGGCGGCGCAATGCCACCTGTCGCAACCCGCGTTCAGCGCAATGATTCGTGGCCTGGAGGACGCCCTCGCCGTGCGCCTGTTTGATCGCAGCACACGCCATGTCGAACTGACGACCGAAGGCGCCAACTTCATGGAGTCGGCCTTGCGCATTCGCGCCGAGTTCGACGCAGCGGTCGGCAGCATGCGCGACGCCGCCACGCTCCAACGCGGACGCGTGGCGATTGCGCTGCTCCCATCCTTGGCTGCAGGATGGCTGCCGCACCTTTTGGCGGAATTTCGCCAGCACCATCCCGGCGTGGAACTGAGCATTGCCGACCTGCTGTCGGAACCCTGCATCGAACTGGTCGCCAACGGCAAGGCCGACTTTGCGCTAGCGGCCATCCGCGCCGATACGCCCGATCTGCAGGCCGAGCCATTTTGTAGCGACGACTACCATCTGGTCTGCCGCCACGACCATCCGATGGCCGCAGCCAAAGGAGGTCGCCAGCGCCCGATTCGCGTCGAAGACCTGGCGCAATGGCCTTTCATCCACATGGCGCGTCACAGCAGCGTGCGCCAGTTCCTGGAAGCCTCGCTGCAGCCGCAGCCCATGCAAAGCGTGATGGAGGTGGAGCAACTCGCCACCGTCATGGGCATGGTGCGCGCGGGCCTGGGTATCAGCGTCATCCCGGCGCTGACGCTGTTCCACTTCCAGCAGCCTGACTTGGTCACGCGCCCTTTGCACTGGCCAGAACTGCATCGGCAGATCTATCTTGTGCGCCGCCGAGATCGCAGCCTGTCGCCCGCCGCGCAGGCCATGTACACGCTGCTCATGGCACGCAAACCGGATATTTCGATAGCAAGGACGCGGCATAGGTGAATGCCCTCATTGTCTGTGTGCGCGCGGGCGTTAACTCTGCAGGCCGTGGGTTCGGCGCTAAACTTCCAACGACATTTTTGCCTTGCAGCCTTTGCCCACGCCGCGTGCTGGCTGGTTGTGCACCATAGGAGGTAACACCATATGATCGCTCCAGACACCGTTTATGCCTGCATCGATGGACTCGACGGAACCGCATCCGTCATCGACAGTGCCGCCTGGGCCGCGCGCCGTCTGCATGCCCCGCTCACGCTGCTGCACGCGCTGGAGCGCCCCGAGCCACTGCCACCCGTAGGCGACTACAGCGGCCTGATCGGAGTGGGTGCGCAAGAGGTGCTACTGCAACGCCTGAACGAACTGGATGAAGAGCGCTCCAAGGTGGCGCATCAGGCGGCGCAGCAGATGATCCAGGAGTCGCTCAAGCACATCGATCCCGAAAGCGTGCCCGCATTGCACACGCTGCTCAAGGACGGCAATCTGACCGACGTGCTGCTGGAAGAAGAGCCCACGGCGCGCCTGTTCGTTCTGGGCATGGGCTATCGCGCCACCACCGCGCGCAAACTGCGCCTCGACCATCGCGTGGAAAGCGTCATTCGCAGCGTGAAGCAACCGGTACTGGTCATCACCAATTCCAATTTCGTTGCGCCCACGCGCTTCGTCGTCGCGTTCGACGGCAGCGCCACGGCCACCCGCGCGGTGCAAGTAGTGGCACGCAGCCCGTTGCTGCGCGGCATGGCTGCAGAGATCGTCATGGCCGGCGGTGAGCCCACGGTGGACCTGGCCGAAAAGCTGCAGGCGGCGCAAAGCCAGTTGGCTGAAGCCGGTTTTGAAGTCACCACACAAATCATTCCGGGCCTGCCCGAAGAGGCCATTCCTGCGCACCTCGCGCCGCGCAGCGACACTTTCCTTGTGCTGGGCGCGTACGGGCACTCGCGTATCAGGCAGTTGATTGTGGGCAGCACCACCACCGCCCTGCTGCGCCTGAGTTCAGTGCCTGTGCTGGTGCTGCGCTGAGCGGCACCCGCACCGCTTGCGTTTCTTATTTGCCGCGCAAGAACGGCAGCGCGGCTTCCAGTAACGCCTCGGGGGCCTCTTCGGCGATGTAGTGGCCGCACGGCAAGGTCTTGCCTTGCACGTTCTCGCCGATCTTCTGCCACTCTTTGAGCGGCTCGAAGCAACGGTTCACCACGCCCTGCTCGCCCCACAACACCTGTACTGGCATCGTGAGTTTGCGCCCCGCTTCCATGTCGTCGCGTTCATGCTCCAGATCGAGATCGGCCGATGCACGATAGTCCTCGCACAGCGCATGTGCCGCGCCGGGCAAGGCCATGCAGCGCTCATACTCGGCCAGCGCACGCAGGTCGAACGGAGTCAGTCCGGCGCTGCGGCCACCTAGAACGTCGCGCACATAGGCCGCCGGATTGGCGCTAATGAGCCGTTCCGGCAAGGGGGACTTCTGGATCAGGAAGAACCAATGCCAGTACGCACGGGCAAAGGCTTCCGAGGTCTGGGAATACATCGCCAGCGTCGGCGCGATGTCCAGCAGCACCATGCGCTGCACGGCTTCGGGATGGTCCATGCCCAAACGATGCGCCACGCGCGCCCCCCGGTCATGGGCCAGGATCTTGAAGCTTGCATGGCCAAAGTGCTGCATCACTTGCAGCATGTCCTGCGCCATGACGCGCTTGCTGTAGTCCTCACTGCGCGCACCGCCATTGGGCTTGGACGAGTCACCGTAACCGCGCAGATCGGCGATCACCAGCGAAAAATGCTTTGCCAGCTCCGGCGCCACCTTGTGCCAGATCGCAGACGTCTGCGGATGACCGTGCATCAACAACAACGGCGGGCCCTCGCCGCCCGTCAGTGCATTGATATAGACACCGGAACCGGACGGGACCAACTCACTCTCAAAATCGGGATATAACTCGTAAACCATGTGCAATCATAGACACATGCCGTCGGCATTGCTCTTTTCAACATCAAAACGATTCACGTTGGCACGACGGGCTCTGCCGCCGCCACGAGCTTTTGCGTATACGGATGCGAGGGCGTATCCAGTACCTGCGTCACGGAGCCGGACTCCAGCACTTCGCCATCCTTCATCACGATCACGCGGTGTGCCATGGCGCGCACCACAGCGACATCGTGCGTGATGAGCAGGAACGACAGGCGATGCTCCTTTTGCAGCCGTTGCAACAGCCCCAGCACCTGCTGCTGGATGGTGACGTCGAGCGCGCTGGTGGGTTCGTCCAGCACCAGCAATTGCGGCTCCACGATGAGCGCGCGGGCGATGGCCAGACGTTGCCGCTGCCCGCCCGAAAACTCATGCGGATAGCGTGACAGCAGGCCGGGAAACTGCTCCTGCGTCAGCCCCACGTCCGCCAGCATGGCTTCCACGCGGGTACGGCGTTGGCTCTCATTCAACTCGGGCGCATGCACCTTGAGGCCTTCACCCACAATCTCTTCGACAGTGAGACGCGGCGAGAGCGAAGAGAACGGGTCCTGGAACACCACTTGCACATGCCGCCGCAGCGCCTTGTTGTGCGGCGAATTGCGCTCCGTTGGCACCTGCCATTGTCGAGATGCCACTTCCAGTTGCCCTTCGTGCGGCAGCAGCCCGAGCAGCGCTAGCGCCAGTGTGGATTTGCCCGAGCCGGACTCCCCCACCACGCCCAGCGTTTGCGCCGAGGGCAGCGTGAACGCGGCGTTGCGCACCGCTTCGTATTTGCCCCGGCGGAACCAGCCGCGAATACCGGGCAAGGGAACGGGATAGCTCACGCCCAGATGGCTCGCACTGGCGGCGGTATCCGTCGTGCTGTCAGCGACCGCCTCGATCACATCACGCACCGGCGCGCTGCCGATCAGGCGTTGAGTGTAGGGATGCTGCGGGTGCTCAAAAATATCTTCCACGCGGCCCTGCTCTACCAATACGCCATGCTCCATCACGGCCACGCGATCGGCAAAGCGGCGCACCAGCACCAGATCGTGCGTGATGAGCAGCACGGCCATGCCGGTCTGGCGCTGCAGGTCGCTGAGCAGGTCAAGAATCTGTCCGCGCAGCGTCACGTCGAGCGCCGTGGTCGGCTCGTCGGCCAACAGCAGGCGCGGCTTGCTCGCCAAAGCCATGGCGATCATCGCGCGCTGGCGCTGTCCGCCTGAGAGCTGGTGCGGAAACAAGGCGGCGCGCCGTGCTGGCTCCGGAATGCCCGTGCTGGCCAGCAATTCAATGGCTTGCGCCCAGGCCTGCGATTTGGTGAGCGCCTGCTTGAGCTGGAGCACCTCGCCAATCTGCTCGCCAATGGGCATGAGGGGATTCAGCGCCGTCATCGGCTCCTGAAACACCATGGCGATGTCGTCACCGCGCACGCCACGCAATTCACGCTCGCTCAGCGCCAACAGGTCGCGCCCATCCAGCAGCGCCCGTCCCGCCAATTCCGCATCGGCGGCGAGCCGCAGCAACGACAATGCCGTCACCGTTTTGCCCGAGCCCGACTCGCCCACCAGTGCCAGCTTTTCGCCCGCAGCCAGATCGAAGCTCACGCCCTTGACGACTTCCTTGTCGCCAAAGCGCACGCGCAAATCCTGCACCTGCAGCAAAGGCACGGCACTGGATGGGTCGGAGTGGTGAGGATCGTTGCTCATCATTTGTCCCGCTTGCGCGGATCCAGCGCATCGCGCAGTGCATCGCCCATGAAGGTCAGCAACAGCAAGGTGATCACAAGGACCGCGAAGGTGGACAGCGAAATCCACCACGCATCGATATTGTTCTTGCCCTGCGACAGCAGCTCACCCAGGCTGGGCGTGCCGGGCGGAACGCCAAGGCCGAGAAAGTCCAGCGAGGTGAGTGCCAGAATCGCGGCCCCCATGCGAAACGGCAGAAACGTCACCACCGGCGTCATGCTGTTGGGCAGGATGTGGCGCCAGATGATCTGCCAATTGCTCACACCCAGTGCGCGCGCGGCCTTCACGTAATCGAGTTGCCGGTTGCGCAGGAACTCTGCGCGCACGTAATCGGACAAACCCATCCAGCCAAACAGCGACAGCAACACCAGCAGCAGCGAAATGCTGGGAGCAAACACGGCCGAGAAAATGATCAGCAGATACAGCTCGGGCATCGAGCCCCAAATTTCGATAAAACGCTGAAACGCCAGATCGGTCTTGCCGCCAAAAAAGCCCTGGATGGCCCCCGCCACCACGCCCAGCACCACGCCAACCGCCGTTAGCGCGAGCGCGAAAAGCACGCTCACGCGAAAGCCGTAGATGAGCTGCGCCAGCAGGTCTCGCCCCCGGTCGTCCGTACCGAGCCAGTTGTCGCGTGAGGGCGCGGACGGATTGGGCTCCTTGGCGAAGTAATTCAACGTCTCCGGTCCATACGGGTTCAAGGTATGGATCGCCCAATTACCGTCCGTCGACAGCTTCTGCTGGATGAAGGGGTCGAGATAGTCGGTTGGCGTCTGGAAGTCGCCGCCAAAGGTGGTTTCGGGATAGCTGTTGAGCAACGGAACGTAGTAGGCGCCGTCGTACTTCACGAGCAACGGCTTGTCGTTGGAGATCAACTCTGCGCCCAGGCTCAACACCACCAACGTCACAAAAATCAGCAGGCTCCAGAACCCGAGCCGGTTCCGGCGAAAGCGCAGCCACGCCCGGCGCGCGGGAGACCGGTAACGGGCGGCGCTGCTGGCTTGCACCGCCGTCGGCCCCGGAACTTCACTGACTGACATTGCTTTCATCGAATAAGGTCACGCCTCTGTAACCCGGCAACAATACCATGTTCGACGTCCCGTTCTTCAAAAGCGCAAGCACACACAAGCCCGCAGCAACCGCGCAGCACAATCGCCATCCGCTGACACACATTCGCGCCCACCCGGCACGCTGCGCGGACATGCGCACGCGCACAATCGCAGCCTGTGAATGCGCATGAATCCACGCTCCGCACGGCAGTCAAAGGCGTCGCCATCTTTGAAGCGCTCAAGGGCCTTGCAGCGCTGCTGGGACTGCTCGGCCTGCTGAGCCTGCTGCACCATGATCTGCACCGCCTGGTGGCGGACTTCATCGGGCATTTCGGCTACTCTGCCTCTGCGCACTACCCCGATCTTTTGCTGCACTGGGTAGACACCATCGTCGGCACACCGCATCTGACGCTGATATCCATCGGCTTTGCCTACATCGCGTTGCGCTGGACAGAAGCCTGGGGCCTCTGGCACGACAAGGCATGGGGCGAATGGTTCGGCGCGCTCTCCAGTGGCATCTACATCCCGCTGGAAGTGCACCACATCATGATCGAGCGCCACTGGCAAGGCGTGGCGATTTTGGCGCTCAACATCGTGCTGATGCTGATCTTGTTGTGGCGGCTGCGTGACCGGCGACGCTCTTCGCCATCCCGCGATGCCGCTCCCCAGGATGAACGCTCAACGCTCAGTCGATCTTCACACCCGTTAGATTGACGAGGTTGCGCCAGTTGCCGATCTCATCGCGCTGGTACTTTTTGAAATCCTGCGGCGTCATAGGCGAGGGCTCCAACCCTACTTGCCTGGCCAACGTCTGCATTTCAGGCGTACGCATGACTTCATTGGCCGCAGCGTTCACTCTGGCGACCACATCGCGCGGCGTGCCCTTGGGCGCGAACAGTGCGTACCAGACGACAAGCTCGTACTTATTCAACCCATATTCGCCTATGGCCGGAATCTCGGGGGCGAAAGAAGCGCGCTTACCCGCAGTCACCGCAACGCCCTCGAGCTTGCCCGCGTTGATCTGATTGAGCGAGGGCCCGACATTCTCGAATGCGTAGCTGACTCTGCCGCTGATCAGGTCGGTAAGCAAGCCTCCAACATCCTTGTAAAGAACCGTCTCCACCTCAATGCCCGTCATCTTCTTGAGTAACTCCACCCAGACTCTGGCAGTGGTGTTGCTGGCACCGAAATTCACCTGACCCGGATGGGCCTTGGCATAGGCAATCAATGCCTTCATGTCCTTGGCGGGCGCCTGCTTACTCCCAATCAGGATCATGGGCAATTTACCCATCAACGCTACGGCTTCAAAGTCAGCGTCCGGATCGTATTGCAGCTTGCTGTAGAGGCTGACATTGGCCGCCATCGGCCCGTTGGTGCCCATTAAGAGCGTATAGCCGTCGGCAGCACCGCGCGCAACATAGGCAGCACCAATACCGCCCCCGGCTCCCGTCTTGTTCTCCACAGCAACGGGCTGACCCAGCTTATCCGTCAACCCCTTGGCCACCCCGCGCGCGATCATGTCTGTACCCGACCCGGCACCAAAAGGCACGACGATGGTGATGAGTTTTTCTGGAAACGCCGCCGAGGCACTTGCACCAGTCAGCACCAACCCTGCACCTACCGCCGCCAGCGCGGCCCAGCGCTTGAATGTCATGGCAAACCTGTTTGTCGTCATCGTTGTCTCCTGCTTCCTGTTGTTTGAGTTGTGACTTAGAGGCTTGCCGCCTCGACCACGGTCGGTCCGACGTCCTGCACGGTGGCGCGCCGCATTGCACGACGGTACTTTTCATCGAAAGTCGTGCCTCTATGCATGGTGCTGCGGTTGTCCCAGATGACCAGATCGCCCACACGCCAACGATGCCGATAAATAAACCGGGACTGCGTCGCGTGTTGCATCAACCGGTCGACCAGTGCCCGGCCGGCTTCCTCATCCATACCTCTGATGGAGCGAATGTGTGACGCCAGATACAACGATCGACGCCCACTATGCGCATGACTGCGTACCAGCACCTGAGGAACTGGGGGTTGCATCTCGCGCCACTCGGGCGGAATACCGTCCAGATCGAAGCCAGTCAAACTGCGGGAATAGAAATAGTCATGCACCGCGACCCGTTCCTCAAGTGACTCCTGCGTCGCGCCATCAAGCGCATCCCATGCCGCCCGCATGTCCGCAAACTCTGTCGCACCGCCCACGGGAGTGACTTCCTGCGCCGACAACAGTGAGGCGTAAGCGGGGGTTTTCTTGAAGGAACTGTCGGTGTGCCACAACTGGTTGCTGAGATTGATGAGACGGCGAATGTCGCCCGCCTCCAGCAACTTGCCCGACTCGTCAAGATTGGAAATGTCCGAGAGCTGCGCATGCTCCAGTCTGCGTGGGCGCTTGGCGTTGTAGACCGAAGCGCCGACGGAAATTTCCAGCGGCCCGAAAACTTCCGCTACTTTGAGTTGCTGCGCCTCATTCAACGGTTGGTTGGGAATCACCAGCACTGCGTACTGGTCCAGCGTGTCGCGCAAATTACGGGACAGCTCTACCGAAGGCGGACTGCTGAGGTCCACGCCTGCGATCTCGGCGACGAAATCTGCGTTGACCGGTGTGATTTCAAACATGGGGAACTCCGGTGATGTCTTGCATTTTTTTCGATAGTCGAAAATAATTTCGTATATCGAATATCAATGATAAATGCTTAGCCATGACCGAGATCAAGGGTTTACCCAAGGGCAGCGACTTGTTTGTCGAAGCTTTCGCGCGCGGAATTGCAGTGATTCGCGCTTTCGGCCACGGCCACGAAGCACTCACGCTTTCCGAAGTAGCCGAACGAGCCAGCCTCACACCTGCGGGTGCGCGCAGACTGCTGCACACGCTCGTCACGCTGGGTTATGCGCGCGTTGAAGGTCGCGTTTTTTCACTCACCCCAGCGGTGCTGGACATTGGCTATTCATACCTCAGCTCGTTGTCGCTGCGCGAGGTTGCACCCATATTCCTGGAGGAGTTCGCGGCGGAATTGGGGGAAATCTGCACGGTATCGGTTCTGGATCGAACAGATGTGGTGTACGTCGCGCGTACACAAATGCGCAGCCCACTCACACGACGCATCGTCGCCGGAGAGCGTCTGCCGGTACACGCCACATCCAGTGGTCATGTGCTGCTCGGCGGATTACCAGAAGCCGAGCTGGACGCTTTCATGACGTTGTGTCCGTTTGACCAATTGACACGCTTCACCATCACGGAACCGAACGCGTTGTATGCAGCAGCACGGCAAGCACAGGCCAACGGCTATGCCATTGCAAGCGAGCAGTTGGAACTGGGCATCTGCGGCGTAGCCGTTCCCTTGCGAGATCGCGCTGGCCGTCTCGTCGCAGCGGTCACGACGAGCCTGAATCTTGCCAAATACGAGCTCGCCGACATCGGCCCACTTTTCGTCCCCCGGCTGCAAGCTCTGGCTCAGCAAATCGGAAACGGTCTGGCCAAATGATCGACCGCTTGCATGCACCCAGCCCTGCTCACTCAAACTTCACACGCGGATCGACCCACACGTAGCACAGGTCGCTGATCAGCTTGGTGACCAGTCCGATCAGCGTGAACAGGTAGAGCGTGCCGAGCACCACGGGATAGTCGCGGCGGATGACGCTTTCGTAGCTGAGCAGGCCCAGGCCGTCGAGCGAGAACAGCGTTTCAATGAGCAGGGAGCCGGCAAAGAATGCGCCGATGAACGCCGCCGGAAAGCCGGTGATGATGGGAATGAGCGCGTTGCGGAACACATGCTTCCACAGCACCTGGCGCTCCGACAGCCCCTTCGCGCGCGCGGTCAGCACGTATTGCTTGCGGATTTCTTCCAGGAAGGCGTTCTTGGTGAGCATGGCCGTGACCGCGAAACTGCCGGCCACCATGGCGGTGACGGGCAACGCGATGTGCCAGAGATAATCCGTGACCTTGCCCATTGCGGTCAGTTCATCCCAATTGCTGGAGGTGAGTCCGCGCAGCGGGAACCATTGCAGTTGCCCGCCAAAGATCACCAGCAGCGCAACGCCCAGTACGAAGCCCGGAATGGCATAGCCGACCAGAATGATCAGCGTGGTGACGAAGTCGAAGCGCGTGCCCGCACGCACGGCCTTGGCCACGCCCAGCGGAACGGCGACGAGGTAGCTGATGAAGAAGGTCCAGAGGCCGAGGCTGATCGATACCGGCAGTTTTTCCTTCACCAGCGTCCACACATCCTTGTTCTGGAAAAAGCTGCGGCCCAGATCGAAGCGGGCGAACTGCCCGAGCATCTGGAAGAAGCGCTCGTGCGCGGGCTTGTCAAACCCGTAGAGCTTCTTGATCTGTTCGAGCCGCTGGGTGTCCACGCCTTGCGCGCCGCGATAGGACAGGCCGCCGCCCTCGCCTGCGCTGCTACCGCCGCCGCCCAGCCCGCTCACGCCCGCCTTGGCTTCGGCCAGGTATTGCTCGACGGGGCCGCCCGGCACGAACTGGATCACCACGAAGGTGAGCAGCAGCACGCCCAGCAACGTCGGGATCATCAGCAGGAAACGTTTGAGGATGTAGGCAAACATGGTCTTGGGTGGGATCGCGGTGTGAGGCGAGTGTCTCCGTTTCAGCGCTTGGCAGGTACTGCGGTGGTGGCGGTCAGTGGTGGCATGCGCGCCCACCAGGTGTCGATGATCCAGGTTTCACCATTGCTATAGGGCGGCACGACGGGCGGTTGCTCCAGCCTCCAGTCGTTGTAGACGATGCGGTGCGCGCCGCCATAGTATTGCGGAATCAGATAGTGCCCGTTCGCGATGATGCGGTCCAGCGCGTGGCAGGCAGGTAGCATCTGTTCTTTGGTTTTGGCCGAAACCATGGCCTTGATCATCGCATCTACGGCAGGGTTTTTCACCCCGGGGAAATTGCCCGAATCTTCCTGATCCGCTGCGGCGCTGCCGAACAGGTCAAAAAATTCCTGCCCCGGATTGTTCGTGCCCTGGTATGCGATGGTGGTGATGTCGAAATCGAATTTCTGCAAGCGCTGCTGGTAGAGCGCAAAGTCCACCGCGCGAAAGCGCAGCGTGATGCCGAGCTTTTGCAGATTGCGAATCCACGACGAGAAGGTTTTGATGCCCGTCTCGCTGCTGTCCATGTACTCCAGCACCATGGCCTGCCCTTGCGCATTGCGCAGCACGCCGTCCTTCACCTCCCAGCCCGCGCTCTTGAGCAGCGCCTGCGCGCGGCGCAGGTTGTCGCGCAACGTCGCCTCGCCATCGGTACGCGGCGGCACCGGCATAGGGCCGAAGGTCGACGGAGGCAGGTCTTTGGCCCAGGGCTCCAGCAACGCCAATTCGGCGGGTGACGGCAGGCCGCTGGTCTCGCACATGGTGTTGCCGAAGAGTCCGTGCACGCGCTTGTAGGAGCCATAGAACAACTGGCGGCTCATCCATTCGAAATCGAACGCCAGCCCCAACGCCTCTCGCACCCGCACGTCGGACAGCATGGGCTTGCGCGTGTTCAGCACAAAGCTCTGGAAGCCCGACGGCAACCGGTTTTCAAACTCGCCCTTCACCAACTCGCCGGAATCGAACTTCTTGCCGTTCACGCGCCGCGCCCAGTCGCCAGCGCTGAAGAAGCGCATCAGATCGAACTCCCCCGCCTTCAACGCCTCCAGCCTCGCGGTGTTGTCCTTGTAGATCTTCACCATCACGCGATCGAAATTGGCCGTGCCCTTGCGCACGTTCAGATCGCGCGCCCAATAGTCCGGGTCGCGCACGTAGGTGATGTCCTTGCCGAAGTTGACCGGGCCGATCTTGTACGGGCCGCTGCCAATGGGAATGTCCATCACCACTTTGTCGAAATCCTTGGCCTTGCCGCCCTCCACGCCCCAGTCGCGACTGAACACAGGCAGACTGCCCACCGTGAGCGGCAGCTCGCGATTGGGGTTCTTGAAGCGGAACGTCACCGTGCGGTCATCCACCACGTCCACGCCCGCCACATCGATGAGCAGCGTCTTGTAGCCCGGCGCAACGAACGGGCCGACCAGCGTGTCGAAGGTGTGTTTCACGTCCTGCGCCTGCACCGGCTTGCCGTTGTGAAAGCGTGCCTTGGGGTTGAGGCGGAAGGTGGCAGACAGGCCATCTGCTGCCACGTCCACGTCCACGGCAAGCAGTCCGTAGGCGACGCCGGTCTCCGCCAGCGAACCGGTGAGCAGGCTGTCAAACATCATCCCGCTCAGATAGGCGGGCGCGCTGCCGCGCACCGTGAACGGGTTGTACTTGTCGAACGTGGACACGCGCAGATTGCTCACGAGCCGGATTTCTCCGCCCTTGGGCGCGCTCACGTTCACGTACGGGAGATGGTCGAAACCCGCTGGCAGTGCAGGCTCGCCCCACATGGCATAGGCGTGCGCTGCCCAAACCGGCGCGCATGTCAACAGGCCCATGCCCCACAATCCCAAGCTCTTGTAAAACCGCATGCGACAATTCTGCACTACATGGGCGGCAGTGCCACCCGGCTTGTCCTGATTTCGACCAGCACATCCGGGCACCGCCGCATGTCAACCTTCGTCATTTTCCGGAGAACAACACAATGGGTTTCCTCGCTGGCAAAAAGCTGCTCATCACGGGCGTGCTGTCCAACCGCTCCATCGCATACGGCATCGCCCGCGCCTGCCACCAACAAGGCGCCGAGCTGGCCTTCAGCTACGTGGGTGAGCGCTTCAAGGACCGGATCACCGAATTTGCTGCCGAGTTCAACTCCACCATGGTGTATGACTGCGACGTGGCCGACGACGCGCAGATCGACAAGATGTTCTCCGACCTCGGCGCTGCCTGGGGCCAATTCGACGGCTTCGTGCACTCGATCGGCTTTGCGCCGCGCGAGGCCATTGCCGGTAACTTCCTCGACGGCCTGAGCCGCGAGAGCTTCCAGATCGCACACGACATCAGCGCCTACAGCTTTCCTGCCATGGCCAAAGCCGCGCTGCCCTACCTGAATGACAAGTCGTCGCTGCTGACGCTGTCATATCTGGGCGCACTGCGCTCCATCCCCAACTACAACACCATGGGCCTGGCCAAGGCGTCGCTGGAAGCGTCCGTGCGCTATCTCGCCGAGGCCGTGGGCCGCACTGCCGATGGCCGCAGCATCCGCGCCAACGGCATTTCCGCAGGCCCGATCAAGACGCTGGCTGCGTCAGGCATCAAGGACTTCGGCAAGCTGCTGGGCCGCGTGGCCGATGCTGCTCCGCTGCGCCGCAACGTGACGATCGAGGACGTGGGCAATGTAGCCGCGTTCCTGCTCTCCGACCTCGCCAGCGGCGTGACCGCCGAGATCACCTACGTGGACGGTGGCTTCAGCCAGACGGCAGGCCTGTCCGCCGATCAGGTCTGATCCTGCGCGATCGGGGCGAGGCCTTTCGGCTTCGCCCTTTTTTTGCGTTTACTTCGGGCAATGACGCCTTGCAGCGTGCGGCTTGCCGGGATGGCAATCATCCGGGTGCCACTGCACAAAATCGGCGTCCTGGATCGCCTTGGGCGTGCGTGCCACAAACAGCACCAAGCGGCGGCCATCGGTGAAGTACGCGTCGCCGGTCAGGTTGGTGCGCTGCTGCTCCAGCGTCGCGCTGCCGACTCCGGCGGCATACCCCCAACGGGCCACGTTGCTGGTCATCAGCATGTCCTGCAACAGATAGTCGCGCGCGCCATCCACGTCCGGGTCAATCACGTGCGTCGTCAGCGTGGGAGACTTGGTCGTGATCTTGACACCGATGTCGCGGCTGATCTGCCCCACCCACACCGGCGCTCCGTCGATTTGCATATGCGTCATCCACAGGCGCAAGTGATTGCGTTGTGAAATGCTCGCGCGCGCACGCTGCATGGCGAAATCCTGCGGGCGCCCATCGAAATGCAGCGCGCTCACCGGCGATGTGCGGTAGCGGCCACCAAACGCAAACACGCCAATCATGCGGCTCACGCTCGATGCATTGATGGTTTCCGTGAAGTCCCATCCGGCGCGCACCAGCGCCACCAGCACGTCATGCTCCGATCCCACCAGCACGAGATTCAGCGGATCGCCTTGCTCCGTACCCTTCGCATTGGTGGTGCAACACGGCAGGGCTTGCACTTTGTCGCCCAGCGTGCGCAGATCCACCGTGTCGCGCCGTTCGGGCGGATAGAGCGACTCCGCATTCACCGCCTGATAATCAAAACCGCCACCCGGCAATTCGCGCGCAAAGTCGAAGCGCAACACCTCTTTCGCACCCAGCAACTCCACATTCAGCAACTTGATGCCGCGCGTGAGGTTGGTGTAGACAAAGCCGCTCACCGTCGCTCCGGGCGCGATGTGCAGGAGGATCTGGCGCTGCGTCAGCATCTGTTCGATTTGCGCGGCGCTGGCACCACCCGCTCCCGCATGAAAGAGAAACGCCGTCTCGCGCGAGGAGTAAAAATCCCGGTCCATGAACGCCGGCATGAACCAGTAAGGCTGCGCGCTGCGGTTCTCGATCTTCACCCACACGGGCTGCACGCCATGCTCTGCCATCGGCAGACCAAAACTGGCCGCAGCCTCGTCATCGCGCAATGCGGCCACGCTGACTGTCACCTGACCGAGCGTACGCGCCCGTTGTGCTGCACGGGCCAGATAGCGGCTCTCGGCCTGCTCCTTGCTCATCGAAATGCTCTCAGTGGACGGACGCGATCCCCCAAGCCCCGCGCACCCCGTGAGCGCTGCAATGCAGAGTATGAGCCACCATGTTCGCGCCAACGCTGCGCCGGAGGGAATAGTTCTAGTCATGTCGGGAAGAGATGTGATTTCCAATCACCAGCAATGCGGCAATCACCAGGTCGCCGCGGGGCACATCGTCGATGTACATCTTGCTGAGCAGCGGCGCCTGCGAGGACATCGGAATCGCAATGCCCCAGTGGTCCGCATTCACGTAACCCAGAAAGCGGCTGCCCGGAACTATGGCGTCCGTGGCCAACAACTGGCCATCGTTGAAGGCGCTGACGGGCGCGATCTGCTCGTAATACTTTCGCAGACCTGGCGAGACGCGCTCCGGTTTGGGCGTGCCGACCAGCGAAAAAATAGGCACATGCACCCGACTGCGATTGGCCTCCCACCACGCGCGGCGCACGTCCCGGTGCAACTCGCGAATGCTCGCGCCGTCGCCAGCCGCGCAGCCCGGCATGGGCAACGCCTCAACCAGTTTTTCCTTCCAACTGCCCAGATCGTCCGCAACCAGACTGCCACCCAAGGCGCCCGCATAACTCAATATGGCAGCGACATTGCGCGACAACGCCGGATGGCGCACCAGCGCATCCAGCGTATCGGGCAACCCCTTGGAGTACCCGAGCACTATCCATGGGCGTGGATCGTTCGGAGCTTCGGACAATTGCCGGGCGATGAGATCGCCGTTCTGCTCCGTCGATCCCCGGCCTTCGATCTTCAACAGCTTGGCATCAAAACCCTGGGCCAGCAGCGCATCCAGAGTATCTGTGAGCGGCATCGACACAGACCCCGTGCAACCGGTCAGAAACCCCGGTGCAAGCGCAATGCGAAAACGCTTCGTCAATGCCGCAATCGCTTCCTTCTGCTGGACTGGGGACGTGGCAGCCTCGGAGGAGATGACCTGCCCCCGCTCTCCGGGGAAATGCAACAGCACATCCTCGCACCGCGTGTTGGCAGGCAGGCGCTGGCAAAACGCCTGTCGATACTCGGCACGCAGATCCTGCACCTTCAGATAGGCAATATCCGGCAACTTGTCTGCGGACACATCCACTTGCGGAACAGGCGGCGTCGCACACCCCGCGAACAACGCCATGGTTCCGATGCTGCAAGCCGTGCGCACCGCACGTAGAACAAAACCGGTTACAAACTGCCGAGCAGGCACGACAAGTGGCGGAGACGGCTCAGTAGATTTCATACGGACACCGAAGTGTTAGAGCTCCTCCCCGGGCGATGCGCCACGCTTGCAGTTTGTCGCACAAAAAAGGAGCTAATTGTGTTTTATGTAACAACATGAAAATAGGCTCATGCGCATTATTACTCAAACACTCACCCCAATGCCAGCAGCACTGGCGATAGCCATCACCCAACCCACTCCTCCCCATCAATGCAGTCGACGGCCAAGATCGCGCGCTGCGGTCAGCACGTCTTTCACATAGCGCTCCTGATAACGGTGCGCAGGCATGGTCAAGGTGAGCGCGGCGGCCAGCGTGCCATCGGGTTGGAACACGGGCGCGGAGATGCCTGCGATCTCGCTGTGGCGGTCGCCGACGGACGCCTCGTAACCGTCGGCCCGCACACGCGCGTAGTGCACCCGGTCGCGGCGCTCCCAATCCGCCAGCTCTGGGTCGAACGCCACCAGCACCCTGCCGCCCGCGCCTTTGCCCAACGGTAATAGATCGCCCACGCGCGCATGGTCACGCACGGGATGGGGAGAGTCCACGCGGTACAGACACAGCCGGTCGCGCCCTTGTCGCACGTGGTACGCGGCGCTTTCTCCGGTGGCGGTGACCAGCGCACGCAGCACGGGCATGACCACACGGTCCAGTGAAAAGCCCTGGGCGTACACCGCATTCAATCGCGCCGCTGCAGGCCCGATGGCAAAACGACCGGAGTCGAGTCGCGTGATCCAGCCCGCGTGCTCCAGTGACGCCAGCAAGCGCAGCGCCGTGCTTTTGTACAGGCGCGTGCGTTCGGCCAGTTCGGCCAGGCTGAGCGCGTCGTCCCCGTCGCGAAATGCGGCCAGCAGGCTCAGTGCGCGATCCACCGCGGCGACTCCGCCGGGTGCAGCGTTTTCGTCAGCAAGGGATTCGGTCACGGATTTGCGCGGCATACAGATCATCCAGCAGCTTGACAGGGGTCACGGCTCAAATGCAATATATCAGCAGACAGAATACAGTTCTATCTAATAGAACTAAGTCGATTATTCGGGCCACGCCGTGGCCTGTCAATCCGGAGATTTTTTCCAGGTGGCCACATCCCATTCATTCGACGTGTTGATCAGCGAAGTCGGCCCGCGCGACGGCTTGCAATCGGTCGGCAGCACCATGTCCACGGTAGACAAATGCGCGTGGATCGACGCACTGGCGGCTTCTGGCCTGCAAGAGATCGAGGTCGGCTCCTTTGTCTCTCCCAAGCTGTTGCCGCAAATGGCCGATACCGCGGCCGTGGTGCGGCATGCGCTGTGCCACCCGCAGCTCACGGTGATGGTGCTGGTGCCCAATCTGCGCGGAGCGCAAGCGGCCATCGACGCGGGCGTGCACAAGATCACCTTGCCCATCTCGGCGAGTAGCGCGCACTCCATGGCCAACGTGCGCAAGTCGCCGCAAGAGATGGTCGACGAGGTCCGCAATATCATTGCGCTGCGCGACGAGATCGCGCCGCGTGTGCATGTCGAGGCCGGCATTTCCACCGCATTCGGTTGCACGATGCAGGGCGTGGTGCCCGACGACGAGGTGATTTCCCTCGCCGCCGCCTGCGCCCACGCGGGCGCTGACGAGGTGGGCCTGTCGGACACCACGGGCATGGCCAACCCTGCCCAGGTCCAACGCCTGTTCAAACGCCTCATCGCAGAACTGGGCGATAAGGCCGGTGCCGCGCACATGCACAACACGCGCGGACTCGGTCTGGCCAACTGTCTTGCAGCCTACGAGGTGGGCACACGCACGTTCGACGCATCGCTCGGCGGTCTGGGCGGCTGTCCCTACGCGCCGGGCGCATCGGGCAATGTCGTCACCGAAGATCTGGTGTTCATGTTCGAGGCCATGGGCGTGCGCACCGGAGTGGATCTGGAGCGCCTGATCGCCGCACGCACGCAGTTGGCCCACGGCTTGCCGGGTGAGCCGCTGTACGGCATGACGCCGCTCGCCGGTCTACCCAAAGGGTTCGAGCCCGCAGCCTACGCCCCGGCATCGTGATGACCACCGCCCGCCCGCAACCAGACAATTCACCTCCCATGAGTGACACCACCAGCACCGCCTCCCTGCCCTATTCCGGAATTCGCGTCGTGGAGTTCGTCCACATGGTCATGGGTCCCAGTTGCGGACTGATGCTGGCCGATCTGGGCGCCGAAGTCATCAAGGTCGAGCCCATCGGCCATGGCCGCCATGGAGATGCCACGCGCAAGCTGCTGGGCTCGGGCGCGGGGTTCTTCCCGCTGTTCAATCGCAATAAAAAGAGCGTCGCACTCGACCTGCAAACGGCCGAGGGCAAGGCCGCCGCGCTCAAGCTCATTGCCACGGCCGACGTGGTGTGCGAGAACTTCAAGCCCGGCACCATGCGCAAGCTCGGGTTGGATTACGACAGCCTCAAGGAGCAGTTCCCGCGGCTCATCTACGTCAGCCACAAGGGTTTTCTGCCCGGCCCGTACGAGCACCGTACGGCGTTGGACGAGGTGGTGCAGATGATGGGTGGCCTGGCCTATATGACCGGTCGCCCGGGCGATCCGCTGCGTGCGGGCACGAGCGTGAACGACATCATGGGCGGCATGTTCGGCGCCATGGGTGCCATGGCCGCACTCGCGCAACGCGAAAAGACCGGCAAGGGCCAGGAGGTGCAAAGCGCGCTGTTCGAGAACAACGTCTTTCTCATCGGCCAGCACATGATGCAGTACGCGGTCACCGGCAAGCCGGCAGCGCCTATGCCTGCGCGCATCTCAGCTTGGGCGATCTACGATGTGTTCCAGGTGAAAAACGGCGAGCAGATTTTTCTTGCCGTGGTGAGCGACACCGCATGGCGCATTTTTTGCGATGCGTTCGGTTTGGGCGCGTTGCGCGATGATCCCCGCCTTGCCTCCAACAACGACCGCGTGCTGGCACGCGAATGGCTCATCCCCCTCTTGCGCGAGCAGATGGCACAGCACAGTTCCGCACACATCGCGCAAGTGTTCGAGAACAACGGCCTGCCCTTTGCACCGATCGCCATGCCGCATGAGTTGCTGGACGATCCGCACCTCAACGAGAGTGGTGCCCTGGCCACGATGGAGCTACCCGATGGGCGTCAGACCAAGACCGTGCTGCTGCCACTGACGCTCGACGGCAAGCATCTGAAAGTGCGACTTTCCCCGCCGAAGCTGGGCGAGCACAGCATCGAAATCCTGACGCAACTTGGCTACAACGCAGAGGAAGCCAAGGCGCTTTCAACCCCATGAACTAAGCCCCAATGCGTGCGTTGGCGCGCAAGATCAAGGCCGCACACACGCGAACGTCCAACAATGCGCCGCATCGTTCACTCGACAGATGCGCCTCATGAGACCGGTCGTTTTCTTTCAGCGGCGCTTCGCGCTGCGTTGCCAATTCGCCTTGGCGTGCGTGCTGCTCAGCGCCCACGCCATGGCGATCCAAAAGGAGCCCGTCACCCCAACGCTGGCCAACAGTTACCGCGAAGGCGTGGCCGTCGACAACTATTGGGTGAGCGAGAAATACGACGGCGTGCGCGCCCTGTGGAACGGGCAGCAATTGCACACGCGCCAAGGTCTGCCCATTGCGGCACCGGAGTGGTTCACCCGCGATTGGCCCGCCATCGCGCTGGACGGCGAATTGTGGGCCGGGCGCGGACGATTCGACCACGTGCAATCCGCCGTGGCGCAAAGCACCCCGAACCCTGCGCAATGGCTGCAAATCCGGTTCATGGCCTTCGACAGTCCGGGCACAGCGGGACCGTTCAGTCAGCGACAACGGATTGCACAAGCCCAACTGGACGCCGCGCATTCGCCATACGCCACCTGGGCACCGCATTGGCGCGCAGCATCGCACACGGAGTTGATGCAGCAACTGCACGACAAAACGCAGGAAGGCGCCGAGGGTCTCATGCTGCGCCACGAAGACGCCCCCTACCGATCCGGTCGCAGCGACGATCTGCTGAAGCTGAAACTGTTTGAAGACGCCGAAGCCGTGGTCATCGGCCACGTTCCTGGCAAAGGCAAATACGTCGGCATGGTCGGCGCACTGCAGGTACGTGACGCGCAAGGCCGCGAGTTCCGCATCGGCAGCGGCCTGACCGATGCGCTGCGGCGCGATCCCCCGACCATCGGCACCACCGTCACCTATCGTTTCAACGGCACGCACCCCAGCGGTTTGCCCCGATTTGCACGCTTCTGGCGCGTGCGCAATGTGCCATAGCCATGCAGTTCACATCGCGTCACGGCCTACGACCCACCATTGCGTGATGTTGTGCGGACCTTCCTCGATCCCCGTGGCGATGGCCAGCAATCCATGCAATGACCCGGCCAGCGCGGGCCCGAGGCTCGCACTTTTGCGATCCGCCGACTGTGCAACCCGTTCGGCTGCATGCCCTGCGCTGTCGCAAGGCACGCGTTGAGCACCGGGAAGATGCACATCCAGCCAAGGCGCCGCCTCTGCCAGGGCAACCGGGTGCGCATACACGCGAAGAACATCGCTCACGAGCGCGCCATCCTTTCCCAGCAGACAATAGCCCAACATGCGCGCGTATTGCGCCAGCAGGCGCACACCCGCCAGCATCAGCATGGCGTCGAGTTCAGCCCGATACGGCGTATCGCCCACCACAGACGTACGCGCCGGTAAAAGCACCGCGTCCACCTCGCCTTGCTGCAAAGCGGAGCGCATCTGTTCCGGCGCGCCAAAGTGCCATTCCATCGGCCAACCGGGCCACAACTCCAGCGCCGCCTGTTGCGTCCAGGTCCCTTGCGGCCCGAGCAGTGCCACGCGCCGGACATGGGCCACGGCGGCGCGCGCGGCCTGCACCGCCTTATCGGACACATCCAACTCGGCTCGTTCGACGGGCACGCTTTACTCCATGAAAAAAGCGCCAGACAGCGAGGCCGTCCGGCGCTTGTGAGGTGTCACCGAATCAGACGTTGCGACCGAACGGGCCGTCGTCGCCGACTTGAACGAACTTCGCCTCGTTCTTCATGGCGCGGGCTTTGACCGCCGCCGTGGACTTGGCGGCCGTCTTGGTTGCGCCGGTGCGCTTGGTGGTCGGTTTTGCGGCGGCCTTGGTGGGTGCCTTCGCGGGAGCCTTGGCTGCTGCTTTGGCAGATGTCTTGGCGGCGACCTTCGTCGCAGGCTTGGTCTTGCCAGCGGACGCCTTATCAGCGGCCAGCTTCAGCGGTTGCGCGTCGGCCACGCAGTCGGCATAGTAGCTCACGTTGCCGTCCACGTCCTCGATTTCCACCAACCCATGGATGTCGGTCTCGAAGCCCGGGCAGAGCTTGGAGAATTCGCGCGAGAACTTGAGGTAGTCCACGATCTTCTTGTTGAAGACCTCGCCCGGAATCAGCAGCGGAATGCCCGGAGGGTAAGGCGTGATCAGGCTGGTGGTGATGCGGCCTTCCAGCTTGTCGATTTCCACGCGCTCGGTGCGGCGCTGCGCAATGTGCGCAAAGGCGTCGCTCGGCTTCATCGCGGGCTCCAGATCGGACAGGTACATCTCGGTCGTGAGGCGCGCGATGTCGTACTTGGCGTACAACTGGTGCACGTGCTGGCACAGGTCCTTCAGACCCATGCGCTCGTAGCGCTTGTGCTGCTGGCAGAACTCGGGAAGGATGCGCCACATCGGCTGGTTCTTCTCGTAGTCGTCCTTGAACTGCTGCAGCGCCGCCAGCAGCGTGTTCCAGCGGCCCTTGGTGATGCCGATGGTGAACATGATGAAGAACGAATACAGCCCGGTCTTCTCCACCACCACGCCGTGTTCGGCAAGGTACTTGGTGACGATGGACGCGGGAATGCCGGTCTTGTCGAACTTGCCGTCCAGATTCAGGCCGGGCGTGACGATGGTGGACTTGATCGGGTCCAGCATGTTGAAGCCATCCGCCAGTTGGCCAAAGCCGTGCCACTTCGTGTTGGCGCCGCTCTTTTTGCCGCCCTTGGCATCGCTGCGAATAATCCAATCCTCGGCCGTGCCGACGCCTTCGTCAGCGAGTTGGTCCGGCCCCCAGACCTTGAACCACCAGTCGCCCTTGCCGAATTCGTCTTCCACCTTGCGCATGGCGCGGCGGAAGTCGAGCGCTTCCACGAGCGACTCGTCCACTAGCGCGGTACCACCGGGCGGCTCCATCATCGCAGCGGCTACGTCGCAGCTCGCAATGATGCTGTACTGCGGCGACGTGGACGTATGCATCAGATACGACTCGTTGAACAACGGGCGGTCCAGCGGCACGGTTTGCGAGTCCTGCACCAGCACGTGGCTGGCCTGGCTGATACCTGCCAACAGCTTGTGGATCGACTGCGTCGCATACACCACCGAGTGCTTCGGACGCGCACGCTTCTTGCCCATGGCGTGGTAGCTGCCATAGAACGGGTGGAAGGCTGCGTGCGGTAGCCAGGCCTCGTCAAAATGCAAGTTGTCCACGTAGCCATCCATCATGGTCTTGATGGTTTCGGTGTTGTAGAGCACGCCGTCGTAGGTCGATTGCGTGATCGTCAGGATGCGCGGCTTCACGGCCTTGGCGTCAATGCCCTTAAGCAGCGGATTGGCCTTGATCTTGGCTTCGATGGTCGAGCGCTCGAACTCCGATTTCGGAATCGGTCCGATGATGCCGAAGTGATTGCGCGTCGGCTTCAGGAACACCGGAATCGCACCGGTCATGATGATCGAATGCAGGATCGACTTGTGGCAGTTGCGGTCCACCACCACCACGTCGCCGGGCGCGACCGTGTGGTGCCACACCATCTTGTTGGACGTCGACGTGCCGTTGGTCACGAAGAAGCAATGGTCGGCGTTGAAGATACGCGCTGCATTGCGCTCGCTCTCGCCAATCGCGCCATTGTGATCAAGCAACTGGCCCAGCTCTTCCACCGCGTTGCACACGTCAGCGCGCAGCATGTTCTCACCATAGAACTGGTGGTACATCTGGCCGACCGGGCTCTTCAGGAACGCCACGCCGCCGGAGTGTCCCGGGCAGTGCCACGAATACGAGCCGTCTTCCGCGTAGTCCAGCAACGCCTTGAAGAATGGCGGCTGCACGCCCTCCAGATACGTCTTGGCCTCACGCACGATGTGGCGCGCCACGAACTCGGGCGTGTCCTCGAACATATGGATGAAGCCGTGCAGCTCGCGCAGGATGTCGTTGGGCAGATGGCGCGCGGTCTTGGTCTCGCCGTGCACGTAGATCGGCACGTCGGAGTTCTTGCGGCGCACTTCGGTAATGAAATTGCGCAGACTCGTCACGATCGGATCCAGCCCCATGTCGGAGGTGAATTCCTCGTCGTCGATCGACAGGATGAACGCACTGGCGCGGCTTTGCTGCTGCGCGAACTGTGTGAGGTCTCCATAACTGGTCACGCCCAGGACTTCAAAGCCCTCTTCTTCAATGGCGTGGGCCAACGCGCGGATTCCCAGACCCGAGGTATTCTCGGAACGGTAGTCCTCGTCGATGATGACAATAGGAAAGCGGAATTTCATGCGCTAACTCCAGCAAAGGCGAAAAAAACGAAACAGGCGCGAAGTGTAAGGAATATGAGTGTCGATTCTTCGATATCGTTCCTATTTCAACCAGAATGTATCGGTTTACTGACAAGATTGACACGGTTTAAGGGAAGGAGAGCAGCAAATGCAACTGGATCATTCCACGCTCTGGTGGATCATCGCGGGCATCACGGTGGCCGCAGAACTACTGATCGGCTCGTTCTACCTGATCATGATCGCGCTCGGGCTCGTCGCCGGCGCCATCGCTGCCCATCTCGGCCTGAGCGAGGTGGCACAAGTGACCGTCGCCGCACTGGTGGGCACCATCGCCGTCGTGGGCTGCTACATGGTCAAACGCCAGCGCCCGGGCGATCCGCCTGCGCGCGCGGACCGCAGCGTGAATCTGGACATCGGCGAAACCGTCTACATCGATGCGTGGCAAACCGATGGCACCGCGCAGGTCAAATACCGCGGCGCCAATTGGGTCGCCATCCACCGCCCGGGCATCGTGCCCTCCACGGGCGCGCACCGTGTGGCCGAACTGGTCGGCAACCGCCTGCTCGTCGATCCGGTCTGAAACCAACGACCGGCGCACACAAACCCGCTCGGAACGAAGTGCTGCCCCGGCAACCTGTTACCCTTGAATGAGGTGCTTTTGCACTTTTCACACATCCTCGAGAAAGGACCCGGCTCATGGAATTGGCAATCATCTTCGCGGTCATCGTTGCGATCTACATCTTTCTGTCCGTCAAGATCGTGCCCCAGCAGCACGCCTGGGTCAAAGAACGCTTGGGCAAATACGCCGGCACGCTCGCTCCGGGACTCAAATTCATCATCCCTTTCATCGACAAGATCGCCTACAAGCACAGCCTGAAGGAAATCCCGCTCGACGTGCCCAGCCAGGTCTGCATCACACGCGACAACACCCAACTGCAAGTGGACGGCATCCTCTACTTCCAGGTCACCGACCCGATGCGCGCCAGCTACGGCTCCAGCAACTACATCACCGCCGTCACCCAACTCGCACAAACATCGCTGCGCAGCGTCATCGGCAAACTGGAACTGGACAAGACCTTTGAAGAGCGCGACATGATCAACGCGCAAGTCGTTTCCGCCATCGACGAAGCCGCGCTCAACTGGGGCGTGAAAGTGCTGCGCTACGAAATCAAGGACTTGACGCCTCCAGCAGAAATCCTGCGCGCCATGCAAGCCCAGATCACGGCCGAGCGCGAAAAACGCGCACTCATCGCCGCATCTGAAGGCCGCCGTCAGGAACAAATCAACATCGCCACCGGCGAGCGCGAAGCCTTCATCGCCCGCTCGGAAGGCGAAAAGCAGGCCGCCATCAACCAGGCCCAGGGTGAAGCCGCCGCCATCACCGCCGTGGCCGACGCAACCGCGCAAGCCATCGAACGCATCGCCACCGCCATCCGTGAACCCGGCGGCGAACAGGCCGTGCAGCTCAAGGTCGCCGAAAAAGCCGTTGACGCCTACAGCAAGGTGGCCGCAGACGCCACCACCACGCTGGTCGTCCCCAGCAACATGACCGAAGTCTCCGCTTTGGTCTCATCTGCGATGAAGATGATCCAGACGAACCAGCGCTCCGCTTAGAATAGCGCTCTGCCTGAATCGCAGAAAAGACGCCGAAGAAAAAAGTCGAAATCAATCGACAAAGTTTCCAAAAGCATCAAAATTCTGCGCTATACTCTAAGGCTTCCGGAGAGGTGGATGAGCGGTTTAAGTCGCACGCCTGGAAAGCGTGTGTGGGTTAATAGCCCACCGCGGGTTCGAATCCCGCCCTCTCCGCCAGATAGTAAAAAAGCGCCTCGTGGGGCGCTTTTTTTATTGCTTATCGCGGCTGCATGGGCTGGGATGACACCAACCCTTTAGTGCTGCGGCTCGGCCGGTGGATCCTGCACCGGATGCACAGGCTGTGGCGGATCAATCGGTTCCGGCGGTGGCGGATCTGTCGCCGGATTGGGAATGGGTGGGACTGGCGGCGGTGGTGGTGCTGGCATCAGATTCTTTCATTGCGCGTCAATACTGCCGCGCCTTGATATCAGCCTTGGCCTTTTCGTAGTCCGCCTTGGCCTGCTTTTTGCACGCATCCTTTGCATCACCAGAGCTGTCATCACACTTCTCTTCCGCGACCTCGTACATGCCCTTGGCCTTGGCCTCGTCTACTTCTCTTTGGTGCTTTGGGCTTGGCTTGTATTGCTGTTCCAACTCGGCTTTGGCAATTTTCTCCCGAGCCTCTGCCTCTTCCTCGCAGACGTCCTTGGCGTTGTCTTTGAGCGTTTTGCACTGCGCCTTCGCTGCCTTGTAATCGGCCTCGATCTGCTTCTTGGCTGCCGAATGCTGATCTGCCGTCATCCCTTGCGCCTGCGCTGCGCCGATGGCCAAAAACGAACTCATGAGAGCCGCCGAAATAAGTGGGAAGTTCATGTCACTGCTCCTTGTTTCGATGCCTCCAGTCTGCACGCAGCACTCACAAGACCCTGTAGGTCGACGCGCTTTGGGCCGGACGGTCAATCCCAGTGATGTCCGTATGCCCGCAGTTCCTTTGGGGCCCCCTTGGGCCTGCATGCACATGGGCGCGCAGCTTCGATGCCAACCATCGTTCATTCAAAGAAAAAGCGGTCAGATGTTGTCGATGCCAATCAGGCATTGCATCCCAAAACGCAATCAGCTAGACGATGAACACAATACCGACTTCCTACACATTTTCCCACTAGACTTCATCCATCGAATGTAGAGCAAGTTAAAATGCGTGCTTCAGATACGCCCTACCTTCCGCAATTCTGCGCGCCGTCCTCAACACACTGAGCCGCATGACCACACCCTCAACAACAGCAGATTCCACATGAATGACTCCAGAAGGATGTCCAAAAGAAAGCTTGGACGATCCGCTCTTACAATTGGAGGCAATCAAGCGCTGAGGAAGTGATCCTTCTATCCTGCACGCCAGCCCTGTCGTTGCCGTCAAGGTCGCAGCCAAAGTCTTGCTGGCGGAACCAGATGCGTACTGCCGCACCAACATATCTACTTCCGCCGCAGCAATACGCTCTCCTTGCGTGCATGTCACATAGTCGACTGGTTCACCGATGGCAATGAGCATCGGAGTCGAGGGCGCTTTGCGGGCATCCCAATAGTCACGTAGCCCACAGCGATATGCCACACACCTGCGAATTGCATCCATTCGACGCTTGAGCTCATCGTTGACATCAATGGCGTCTGGGGATTCCTTGCCCGTCATTCCCAAGGCCGAAGCCTGTACGTATACGGCGAGGTTGGCGCCATCGACAATGGATACTTCGATTGAACCGACATCGGGAACTTCGAGAAATTCGCAGACTTTTCCAGTGGGAAGCATTTGACCGGTAATGGCTCCGACGGCACGCGAAAAATCGAGTGCAATGGAAGCCCCGGTGCCAGGCACACCTCCGATCGACAGATCGCCGCGCCACTGCGCGACCCCATCACGCACGGGCACCGAAACGTGAATGATCTTGTCCGTGTTCACATTGTGAACGCGCACAGTAGTAATGCCCTCTCTCACAGGGATCAATTGTTCTTCTATGGCATACAGACCTACCGCGGCGAGCAGATTGCCGCAATTGAGGTTGTAGTCCACTTCGGCACGCACCGTTCCCACCTGTCCAAAAAGATAGGAAACATCGCTGTCTGTGCGCACTGGAGGGCCAATGATTGCAGCCTTGCTGGTGAGTTTGTCAGCCCCTCCCAGTCCATCTATTTGCCTACGATCAGGACTGCCGAAAAGATCCAACAACACGGCCGTAAGCTCCGCCCTGAGTTTGGGTACATCTTGCTCGCGCAGGAATACCCCTTTGCTGGTTCCGCCGCGCATCAAAACAAAGGGAAGCGTATGACTCATGGAGCTTGACCTCAATCGATCCGCTTGAACCGGGGAATGGTCACTTCGGCGGTAACGTCATCAAATACCACTTCCACCTTCTCTCCCACTTTCACCTCAGAAGGCGCGATACCAATCACATTGCTGAGCATGCGCGGCCCCTCATCCAACTGGATAAGCGAAACGTTGTAGGGAACATCATCAGCAAACTCCTGGTTGTAGACCTGATGAAAAACGATGCTCGAGTAGACGCTTCCTCGCCCTGATATCGGTGTCCATTCGTACTTATCACTCAAGCAGTGCGGGCACAAATGATTGATGGGATAGCGGAATTTTCCGCATTCTGAACAATGCTGCAATGCCAATCGATGCGCTTTGGTGGACTCCCAAAACGGGCGATTGAGTTCGTCCAGAATAGGTAATGGCTTGGTGTATCTTGTGGTGTCTGTCGTCATTGCATTTACTCCTCAGGATGCGCGAAGAATCATGGCATTGGAACAATTGAGCGTCATGCCGCGGCCCGTTACCAGACACGTCTTCGCATTCTCGACCTGTCTTTCACCGCACTGTCCACGCATCTGGCGTACACCTTCCACAGCGTGAAGCCAACCTTCCATATAGGACTCCGAGAGATTACCGCCAGCTGTATTGATGGGCAGTGCGCCGCCGAGCTCGATACGCCCCCCTTCCGTAAAAGGTCCACCCTCGCCAACGTCGCAGAACCCCGCGTGCTCCAACCAAAGAATGACGCTCATGGTGAAGTTGTCATACAGCTGGGCAACGTCGATGTCCTTGGGGCCCACTCCTGCCATAGCATAGGCTCGATCCAATGCATCCTTCTGGTGTGGAACGTACCACCAGTTTTCTCGCTCCATGTTCTGCGTCGTATATGCCTGCCCCATTCCGGAGATCAAAACAGGTTTCTGTTTCAAATCGCGCGCACGCTCTGCGGATGTGAGAATTAGGCACACTCCGCCGTCACTGATCAGGCAACAATCCAGAAGGTGAAATGGCTCTACGACAAAACGCGAGGCTTGATGATCTTCGATCGTAATGGGATCGCGCATCACGGCGTTAGGGTTCATCGACGCGTGCTTGCGGCAAGCCACCGCCACGTTGCCAAGATGGCGACTGGTGGTTCCATAAAGCGCCATATGTCGGCTTGCCGCGATAGCGCTATTGGCTGCCGCGCCAAACATGCCCCAGATTCCCCAAGAGTCTCCCCAACCCGAAGCGCGCGAGAAGCGGTAGTTGCCAGTGCGCGCCGTATCTGCAAACATGCAAGCAACATAGTCTGCCATACCTGACTCGATAGCCATCGCAGCGTTCTGGATTAGCGCTCCGCATGTGCCACCGCCCATCGTCAGGCTGCCGGTGTATTTGGGGTCAATACCCAAGGTTTCACCCATGCGAAGGTAATTCAACGATCCTTCGGGCGAGGTAGTGCCGGGCATGGTCAACAAACCGTCGATCTGGCTTTTCTTAAGGCCCGAATCTTCCAGCGCCAATTTGAAGGCCTGTGACGCCAGAGTCACGGGCGTCGATCCAGGTAGCTTACCCTGCGGCGTAGCGCCAACACCTACAATTGCAATCTTGTCTTTCAATGATGCCATGATTTCTCCTGATACGAAATTCAACGCCCTTGATACATGGGCGTGCGCTTTTCTTGAAAGGCCTTTCGCCCTTCGATACGGTCTTGTGTGTCTCGCAACATGCCGAACACATAGCTCTCCATTGCTATCGCCTGAGTAACCGGCATCGACTGCCCGTCCCGCACCAAGCGTTTGACTGCGCGTACCGACAGAGGCGCATTCGCGGCGATGCGCTTAGCGATCGTCATTGCACAGTCAAGTAAATCGGTTAAAGGAACCACTTTGCTGACCAAACCAGTGCGCAACGCTTCCTGAGCGTCCACGCGATCACCAGTAAAGAGCATCAACATGGCGTCCGAACTACCAATCAGACGTGGCAAGTTCTGCGTACCACCCGCACCTGGAATACTTCCAATACGAACCTCGGACAAGGCAAATTGGGCGTTCTCGGATGCCAAACGGATATCACATGCAAGCGCCAACTCCATCCCTCCTCCCATCGCATAGCCATTTACAGCGCAAATAATGGGCTTATCCAGATTCATTCCGCTGAGTAAATGCAGCGATGTATGGTCGCCGAAAGTGAGTTGAGCTGGACTTTCTTCGGGCGGCATGGTTTTTTTCAAATCTGACCCTGTACAGAACGCCTTGTCTCCAGCCCCTGTCAGGACTACACATCGCACTGACGCGTCCGCTGCAGCGTCCCGCCATGCGTTCCGCAACTCCTCACGGGTTTCCGGGTCAATTGAATTCATTGCATCAGGTCGATTGAGGGTAATGACCGCGACGCCCTCCCTTACTTCGTACAGCAAAGCCATGTGATCTCCTTAGTTGAATTCAAGTGGTGCGGCTTGGCGCCATTCCCGGAATGCAATCCGGTCCAGCCGCAACGCCTTATCGATGAGTGCGTCGACATCTGCCCGAGCATGTCCCCACTCAATGCAATCGGCGGCCTTGGCTCGCAGTTCTGAAAGCGTCAACGGCATTTGGGCAGAACCTCGCAATGCGTCGACCCGCTTCTGGACCGTGTGCCCGTTCGCCAACTGCAGAGTCAATTCCGTCCACCGAGGAAAAGTGGATCCACTCTGCGAATCATCGCTGGTGACGCGAGGAAAGAAGGTCTGCGCCTGATCACGCAACACGGCCTCATCGATAAAGCTCGCCAAACCGACTTTTCCATCCAACAATGCAGCAGTCACCGCATACTGCATGCTGAATTTCGCCTCCAGGCCGGTCTTTGGGCGGGTATGAATCAAAGGAGTAAGGGCGCCAGCACTCGTGCGCACATGGACCGTCTGCACGTCTGTCAACTCAAGGTCCAGTTCCTCTCGCAAATCCAGAATTCCATCTAAAGCCCGATGTGTCGCATAGCACAACGGGTACTTTTTGACTTCAATGCCTCTGGCAACCAACTCCATCGGGCCATCGCTCAGTGTGCTCAAGACCTCCCTTAGAGACTCTCCATTCCCGTACAAGGAGAGATAGCCAAACGCCCCCTCCAGAATTTCCACTGATGAATCGAATCCTTCCCGCGCCAAAAGCGCTGCGCGCAAACCACTCGCATTGCTGTGGCCCGCCTGAAACGACTTCGCATGCGTTCCGAAATTAGCACGCGATCCAGCAGCTTGGGAAACGGCCAGACCCACTGCATTGGCGACTTTCTTCTCATCAAGATTGAGCAGCTTGGCACAAGCCACGGCAGCTCCTATGCAGCCAATGGTCGATGTGGAATGCCATCCTTTCGCATAGTGATTCACCGCCATGGCATTTGAGAGCTTGCAAATCACCTCAAAGCCACAGACATAAGCTGCAACGAAGTCGCGCCCCGAAGCATCCAGAGCCTCTGCTAGTGCAACTAACGCCGGGAACATGGCAATACTGGGGTGCCCTCGCAACGCAGACGTAACATCGTCGTAGTCCAGAACGTGCCCTGCGACCCCATTGCAAAGCGCAGCAAGTTCTAGCGGCAACCACTGCCCCGTCCCCCAATAGACTGCACGGCAGTGAGGCGCATCCGCACCAGCACCGGAACTCTGCGCATAGCGCAATGCCAAAACAGAAGCCGGTTCTCTACGCCCAGCGATAGCAGCGCAAAAGGTGTCAATGAGAGCACGCCCACACGCTTCAATCAGTTCGGAGGTCAAGTCGGCCGGATCGTAACGAGTGACGAAACGTGCAATTTGCTGGGTAGCAGTCATGTCAGCGCTCCTTCGGCACGCAAGGCGGCTATCTCCTCAGAAGACAAATCCAGCTTTTCATGCAATACCTCATCGGTATGCTCTCCGAGCAAGGGCGCTGGTCGATGCGGCTTGCACTCTGCTCCAGACATCTGCACGGGCAAAGCGTTGTAGACCGTCGGGCCCATTTCCGCGTGATCGAGATAAGTCCAATGACCTCTCTCTTTCAGTTGCACATCCCTCAACAGCACATCTTCAGCAGTCTGCACCGGGCCAGCTGTAACACCTCTGTGTTGCAAGGCCCGGGCGAGGTCCTGATTAGAGTGCGCCGCAGTCGCCTGCCCGAGGAGGGTATACAAGGCATCACGATGCCGCCACCGAGCAAGCGGCGACATGAAACGCGGATCCTGCGACAAAGACGTTAGCGCCAGCACGTCCAACAAGTTGTGCCATTGCGATTCATCAGTGGCCGTGATAGCGATCCATTGGTCGTTCCCCGCCGACGGGAAAACGCCATGCGGCGCACATGCCACATGCTCATTTCCGCGGCGATTAACCACCGAACCGTTGACGGTGTAGTCCAGCACCGCTGGCCCAATCAGCGAGATGGTTGGTTCGATCTGCGCCAAATCGATCAACTGCCCCTGCCCCGTGCGTCTTCTGAAACGCAGCGCAGCTAGAATCGCGAACGCTGCATGTGTCGGGTTGGGCACATGGTCAGGAAAATTGGTGCCCGTCCCCGTAGGCTCGCGGTCAGGCAGACCACACAGATAGTGCAGCCCGGTCACTGCTCCCATGGTGAGTCCATATCCCAAATAATTGGCTTCCGGACCACTCTGACCATGCATCGACATCGCGATGTAAACAACATCCGGCTTCAAAGCGCGTACCGCCTCGTAACCAAGCCCGAATTTTTCCATCACGCCAGGTGTGAAGTTGTTAGCAACAACGTCGGCCTGTTTGATCAAGCTGCGGGCAACAGCCCTGCCAGATTCCGTCTTCAGATTCAACGTCACGCTGCGCTTGCTAGAGTTTCGATCCGCAAAATAGCCGCTGCGATTCACACCGGCAATGCCGTCCTTGAAGGGCTTGGCGTCGCGTAGAGAGTCCAATCGTTCTGCGCTTTCAATCTTGATGACATCAGCACCAAAATCCGCCAAAATTTTCGTGGTGTATGAACCTGCACCAATCCAGGTGAAATCCACGACTGTGATGCCCGCCAATGGGCGCTGCGTTTCAATTTGGCTCATGCGATGGCTCCTACGCGCAACAAAACTGCCTGCGCTTCCCGGTCATAACCAGCCGCATCGAGCAATTCCGACGTGTGCTCACCCAAACGCGGCGCCGATCGTCCCATGGACCATGGCGACTGCTCCAACCTGTATGGCGCACCAGGCATCGTTAAAGTAGCCCCCGTGTACGAGTGGATGGAGCGCTCGAAGAACTGCCTATATTGAAGCTGCCTGTTCTCCAGGAGGTCTGCCGTGGTACTGACAGGACAAATGGGAATGCGTCGTTTTTGCCCTTCTTCATACAGCTGTGCCTTGGTGCGTCGGATGGAGAAAGGCAGAAAGATGTCGGCAAAAATCTGCTTGGCTTCTGCGCTTTGCAAAAACGCGTTATCCATCCAACGCGCCTCGTGCAATTGGGTTGCACCTGGTGCGTTTACGTCTATCAGCCATTGGGCCGTTCCATGCCAGAACTTGTTCGACGCAACGCCCCCCGCCATCAAATACACCATGCCGTCCTGACAAGCAAATACACCGGTTCCTGCCTGGCGTTGCTCCCCTCCATTGCGCTTGCGCACCGTTCGCTCCAACTCCACGAATTGCACCGCATTCTCCAGTGCCATGGCGACGCTTTCTTGCACGGAGATATCTACATGCTGACCAGAGAACGCACCCTCTTTCTGCTCAGTTTGAAGCAACGCCACCATGGATGCCACAGCTGCAAACTGCGCCGCTGAAAGCAGTGCCTGATTCCCATGTGGGGCCGTCGGTGCCAGGCCAGGATACCCCCCGAGCGACAGCAGTCCTCCGAAGGCCAAAGAAACCAGATCATTGGCCGCGAAGTGAGACAACGGCCCGTTTTGGCCGAATGGAGAAATACTCGTCACGGTCAAGCCCGGGTGAATGTCACGCAAGACCCCATAGCCTATGCCCCACTCGTCCATGACTCCCGGCGCGTACGATTCAATCACCAGGTCCACATCGCGCACCAATGCCCGAAAGACATCACAGCCGGATGGGTGAGAAAGATTCAAAGAAATACCGCGCTTTCCCTGATTAAAGTAGGCAAAGCTCAAGCTGCACTCTTTATGCGGCACGTTATCTATAAATGGGCCATCGCAACGACTGGACGCCCCCAACAACGGCTCCACCAAGGTGACATTGGCCCCCAATTGGGCGAAGAGCTTTCCACAATATTGTTCGCAGCCCTCGGTGAGGTCCAGAACTCGAATTCCTTGAAGAGGTCCACTGTTTTGTAGAGGCATTGCCGTTGAAATTGCAAATGAACAGATGGAAGAATCGTAGAACGAAGACCAGTCGCGCACTAGCATTTCAAAGATCTTTGAGGTCCATATATTGAGAACAAATGAAATCGCTTAAAGGAAATTTGCACTGTTGGAAATTTCTCAATATATGGACTAGATGCTGCCGGTGACCTATATCCAAAACAGCGGACCTGTCCGAAACTCGCAGATGTAATTCGAGTACAAGGAGACTGACATGCACCGTACAAAGGGTTTGAAGAAAACGTTCATCACAGCAGTTCTGGCGCTCGGCACGGCATTGAGTGCTTTTGCTGACGAGTTTCCGTCACGCCCCATTCGGCTAATCGCGCCTTTCTCCGCTGGAGCAAGCACGGACCTTCTCGCGCGGGTCGTTGCGCAATCCATGAGCAAGAAGCTTGGACAATCTGTGGTGGTCGACAACAAGCCCGGAGCAGGCGGCATGCTTGCGGCAGAAATGACAGCGCGCGCTCCCGCTGATGGTTATACGTTCATGCTCACTTCGGCCGGCATCGTCACGATGAACCAGAGCATCTACAGCAAGCTTCCCTACGACCCCATCAAGGATTTTGCTCCGTTGACGATCGCGGTCCGAATGCCCATTGCGATGGTTGTCAATCCTTCCGTCCCGATCAACAACATGAAGGAACTGCTTTCCTACGCGAAGGAAAATCCCGGCAAACTCACCTACGGTTCGGCGGGAACCGGCACGTCGCAGCACTTGGCAGGAGAATTGTTCAAGTCCATGGCCAAAGTCAGCCTTCTTCACATTCCCTATCGTGGCGGCGGCCCAGCCATGAACGATCTTCTGGCGAATCAGATATCCATGATGTTCGTCCAGGTGCCCTCAGCTCTCCCGCAAATCCAGGCGGGCAAGGTACGCGCCATTGCCGTGGGAAGTGACAAACGTGACCCCAAATTGCCAAACGTCCCCACGGTCGCAGAATCGGGAATCACTGACTACAACTCCGACACATGGTACGGATTTGTCGTTCCCGCTGGAGTGCCACAACCAATTGTCCAGAAACTGCATGCCGCAATCATCGACGCACTCAAGGAAAATGAAGGACGCCTTACGGACCAAGGCTTCAGCATCGACGGCAGCACCGCACAGAAGATGGAGGAGACCATCAAAACAGAGTCCGCGAAATGGGCGTCCGTGATTAAAACGGCTGGGATCAAGGCGGACTGAACCCACGGCTCAGCCATGACTTTCAACCACACGCACAATTTCCGGGCCGTCACCCATCCTCTGCGAATACATAGTGGCGAGCGCGCGCTAGAGTCGCTGCCTGCTGAACTCGATCGACTGAAACTCACGCGGGCTTACATCCTGTGTGGTCGCAGCATTGCGCTGCACACTTCGCTACTCGATGACATCACTGTTCTTCTGGGCTCCCGCCTCGCTGGGACATGCACCGCAATTGGCGCCGATGTAGATCGCGAAGCCGTAGAAGCGGCTGCGCAAGGTGCGCGCGACTGTTCAGCCGACTGCCTGATCGCCATAGGAGCGGGCAGTACGACCAAGGCATGCCGCGTAGTAGCCATACGCATCGCGGAGGCCGGCCCCCTGGAGACACTGGCCACTCAATACGACGGCAGCGGAATTGGAAGGAGCGTCCGACTTTCTAAGGAAAAGCTACCCATCTTCAATGTGCTGACGGCTGCAACGACCAGTCAAAATCGTAGTGGCGCCTCCATCAAGGACACTAGGGCAAATCGGCAATTGGAATTTTTCGACCCGAAGACTCGCGCACGCGCGGTTTTCTGGGATGCCAGAGCGCTGCAGACGGCGCCCATTTCGCTAACCCGTTCGGCCGCAGGCATGGAGTATTGGTGGGCGTTGATGAATCTTGCCGGAGCGCGCCACGAAAATCCGCTGGTGCTTGCCAGTCGTAGGCAGAGCTGGCAAATCGCGAGCCAGGCCATGTCGCGCGTGCACGATCCGGAAAATTGGCAAGTCCGCGTGGAGCTATGTGCCGCATCGCTGCTGCGAACTCGGGATGAGGACGATGGCGGAGCACCTTTGGGCGTACTGCCGGGCTCACACGTCATTCGCATGCACCCCATCACGCGCGCGACCTACATGCTTGGGCAGGGACTTGCGAACACAGGCTCCGGTGTGAGTCAGTCTCAGGCAACGATGGCATTAGCAGGAGTGGCGGTTAGTGTCTTCGGAGAATTTTGTCCAGAAGTCGTGCAGGACATAGCCCGCTTGCTGAACATTCCCGAATCGAACTGCGCGGAGCTAGGAGACCAATTGACGGAACGTTTACGCAATTTTGGCTTCGCTGCTGACCTGAGAGACGCCGGACTATCCGCAAGTCAATGTGAGCACATCGTTGATTTTGCATTGAGAACATTCAATTGCAATGCAGACGGATGGATGAATGACAAGACTGACAAGCTTCTAGCCATGCTCGCTTCGGTGAGTTGACTCAAAAATCAAGGGAGATTTCACAATGAAGAGAAAAACGTTTCTGCTCCAGTCATTTGTATTGATGGGAACCGCAAGCTGGTGCCCCCTGACGTTGGCCGCCAATGAGGACAAATTCCCTTCCAAGCCACTACGCATTATTGTCCCGTTCAACCCCGGAGCATCTGTAGACACCATCGCACGCTCCATGGCTGTACTGATGTCCAAGAAGCTCAATCAACCAGTGATAGTAGACAACAAACCTGGAGCCAACGCCGCCATTGGCGCGCAAGCGCTCGTCAATTCGCCCGCTGATGGTTATACGCTGTTTTTTGCCTCAGATTCTGCACTGGTCCTCAACGGACTTCTTTACAAAAAACTTGCTTACGATGCGGAGCGCGACTTCACTGCGGTGGCGCTCGCGGTGAACGTGCCGTTGGTTATGCTCGTGAACGCGTCGCTTCCTGTGCAGAGCGTGAAAGAATTTATTTATTACGCCAAACAGAATCCAGGCAAACTCAATTACAGCTCAACAGGCACGGGAGGAGCGTTCCATCTGGCCGGGGAAATGTTCTCCCAGGCAGCAGGAGTCGAGATGACCCACGTTCCGTTTACAGGTGGGGCTCCTGCAATTCAAGCGCTTTTGGCCAATCAGGTACAAGTCATGTTCGGCGTCGTGGGATCGAGCCTCCCCTACGTACGTGCTGGCCGTCTGAAAGCGTTGGCGGTAGTGACCAAAGATCGCGTGAGCGCCCTTCCAGACATACCAACCTTGCAGGAAAGTGGATACCCCGGTGTGGAAGCATCCGTGCGCTACGGCATGGTGACACGCAAAGGCACCCCGCCGCAAGTGATCGCCGCGCTCAACGACGCGGCCAACTACGCTCTGGATGACCCGGCGTTTCGGGATCGCTACAAATCCGAGGGATACATCGTTCCCACATCACACAAAGCGCAAGAGTTTGACCAGCAAATTGCATCGGATCGGCAGATGTGGAACAAAGTCATCAAATCTCGCGGCATTACGTTGGAGTGAACACAAGCCAATGACGCCCCAATCAACAATCACCAGCAATCGCCGCCCCATCCATACCCGCAGCGTTCGCTACAGCAGCTTTCTCCGTGAGGACAACCACTGGGACATCGAAGGCACGCTCGTCGATACCAAATCTTACGACCAGACCTTGCTCGAACGTGGGCTGGTACATAGTGGTGATCCTATTCACCACATGACAGTGAGCCTGAGCATCAATGACGATTTCATCATTCTCGAAGCACACGCGCAGATGCCTACTACCCCGTTTGAAGCCTGCCAGCCTGCACGCGCGCCGATCTCAAATCTGGTCGGTGCAAAACTCGGAAAAGGCTGGCGTAAGAGCGTCGATGCCTGTATGGGTGGAGAGGCGGGATGTACGCACATGCGCGAGCTCCTTTACGGCATGGCCACCGCTGCCATACAGACTGTGGGACGTTATCGGGCCCACCAACGACGTCAGGCCGGACTCCCGGAGCCGGTCATGGTGCAGCCACGAGCGCCACTCGGCGAATGTCTGGGATGGGCTTTCGATGGCAGTGTCGTTCAACGCTTCAGACCGCAGTTCTTTGGATGGAAGGCCGATCACAACTAAACGCGAGTACCTTTCTTCCGCGCTCACGTCAACTTAAATGGTAGCCTCTGACGCATTACGATATGTAATGAGGGTTTTTTCAATCGCAGCAACAGCCTCCAGCATCAGATTGGCCACCTGCATGACACGCTCTTCATCCAGTCGCGAGGAAATCGTCGACAGACTGATTCCGGCAATCGATACACCAGACGCATCCCGCACCGGTACGGCAATGGTGCGAACGTCGGGGATTTCCAGCAAATTACGCACAATGAATCCTCGCACACGTCCTTTGGCAATACAACGCCGCAGTGCGACCTCCGAGTAGCGAGGGAACTTCTTTAGAGTGCGCTCAAGATTGGCTTTGAACACACGGTTGAGCTCGTCGTTGTCCATGGCGCTCAGAATGGCGCTGGAACCTCCACCAACGGTCAACGGCCTACGTTTGCCAATCTCCAATACGTAGACCTTGATTGGAGCATCCCCTTCTGCCCGGTCCGTACATACGCCATCAAGACCTGAGCGCTCCGTCAGAAACACCGTGTCCCCAGTAAGCCTCGCGATATGTTGCAGATGGGGATGACAGATATCTCGCAAGGAAATCTTCGGCGATGCTGCAAGCCCCATTTCATACATGGCGGGACCGAGGAAGTATCGCCGGGACTGCGCATCCTGTCGCAACAGGCGCTCCGACACTAATGCCTGCAGCAATCGGTGTACGGTCGGCCTTTCCAGATTGCCAATTCGATACAGATCAGCCAACCTGAGGCCCTCCCGCTGGCCTTGTGCGACGAGTCTCAAGAGTAACGCTACGCGCTGAACGACCTGGCTTCCATTCGATTTTCCTGCGCTAATTTCTTCATCTTGTCTCATTATGCGGACCTGTTTTCTCGTGTGAGATTGGGAAATTTTTCCATATTTTCCTATGATCCAGTCATGGTATGCAAGTCCACATACCGATAACCCAAAGGATGATGGAAATGAATTTTGAATTGCCCGAAACCACAAAGATGATTCGTGAAACCGTAGGTGAGTTCACTCGGCGAGAGCTGTACCCATTGGAATCCATGGTTATCCGCAGAGAGGCGGACAGAGGCATGCGCGATGATCCGTTGGTTCCGCCCGAAGTCGAGCATGAGCTTCAGGAGAAAGCCCGAAACATTGGTCTATGGGGCATCGACGTGCCCGAAGAGTTTGGAGGCCAGGCATTCGGCATGCTCGCGAAATGCGTCGTGACCGAGCAACTCAAACACTCCATCCTGCCTTTTGTTCCCCCGCCAGACAGTCCCAATCTGTATTTACTCAAAGAGCAGTGCAAAGGAACACAGATCGACAAATACTTGATGCCCTACGTTCGTGGTGAAAAAAAGAGTTGTATTGCCCTTTCCGAAGAGGGCGCAGGATCGGATGCGGCAGGTATCCGCACCAAGGCAGAACGTCGCAATGGGAAATGGGTTATCAACGGCGCAAAAATGTGGATCAGCAATGCACGCAGATCGCACTTCATGATCGTCGTTGCGGTCACTGATGCCACCAAGGGGGCCAAGGGTGGCATGACCGCCTTTCTCGTCGATCGTGAAACCCCAGGCGTCAGCATTCCGACCTCCTATCCGATGATTGGGGAATACCACCCCTATCAAGTGTTCTTTGACAATGTCGAAGCCGACGACAGTCAGGTGCTAGGAGAAGTCGGCAATGCGTTCATTCCGATTACCAATCGACTCGGTGTTCGACGACTGGATATCGCGTCACGGTGCCTTGGACTTGCAGAGCGCTGCTTGCAGATGATGATCGAGCAAGCCAATTCGCGCAAGACATTTGGCTCGCTCCTGGCAGATCGCCAAGCGATCCAATGGATGATTGCAGACAGTTGGCAAGAACTGGAAATGGTGCGTTTGCTGGTCTATCAGCTCGCGTGGAAAATCGACAACGGCGCGAAAGACTTTCGTCGTGAAGGCTCCATGGTGAAGGTGCAGGCCACCGAGTTGATTCAGCGCGTCGTGGATCGTGCGATTCAACTATTTGGGGGTATGGGATTATCCAAAGAACTGCCCCTTGAATACATTGCCCGCTCGGCCAGAGTGCTTCGCATTGTCGAAGGGCCTAGCGAAGTGCATCGCTGGGTGATTGCAAGAGATCTTCTGCGTAATGGACTCCCTGCGAGCACCTGACACTAGACGTCATCGAGCCGTTGGAGCGGCGGTTGGAACCACTACCTCCCTTTTCAGAAGCTCATGAAACTCAGTGGGCCGGTTTCTCATCGGCTCGCGATTCAGCTTTATCAGTTTGGCTAACGGCTGCAGAGCCGCCAGCGCGTCCACTGCCGCCTTGTATTGAGCGCTCACCGCATCCCTGCTTCAACTAATCCACCCTGCTCCGCCCGCAGCAACCCATCCATCAGGTAGTCAAGATGGGACGCGCGGATGGCTGCGACGTCGGCCCGCGCTTGCTCGGTGTCGCCTGCAATCAGCAGGATGTGCGTAGCCAGCACCACTGGGGCGAAACCGAGCACGAAGTGCTGGCTCATTGGTCCTTCGCGCACCAACCCCTTGGCGCGGCATTCGTCAATCACGCGCTGCTGGCGCTCCACATAGGGGCGCAGCACCTGCTCGCGCCAGCGCGCGATGATGACATGCGCGCGGGTGCTTTCAGCGATCAGCACGCGCTGCATGGCAAGGAACTTGGGGTTCTCCAGCGGCGCATACAACTGGTCGACGAAGGTGCGAATGGCCGCCTCCATGGGCATGTCGATGTCGATGGACCAGTTCTCGATCGAGCCGCCCGGGCTGAGCAGGGAGATCAGCAAGTCTTCGAGCATCTCCTCCTTGCTGCGGTAGTGCGCGTACACGCCCGCCTTGGACAAGCCAGCCCGCGTCGCGATGCGCTCCACCGTGGCATGGCCGTAGCCCATGGTGGAGAACTCGATCAGCGCGGCGTCCAGTAGCTCCTTCTTGCGCTGCTCTGCAGGCAGATATTGGCGGCGCGTGCGCGGCTGCGCATCGGCGCCCGGATCGGTCTGTGCATCGTCTTTCATATTCATCGGGTGATTTAGCGACCTTCCCGGTCGGTTATTTCGGAATTTGCCGAAAACGACCAATCGGTCATATGATTCTTATATACGACTAAACGGTCGTATTGTCCGAAAACAGCCATGGGAGAGTTCTGATGCGCGGCAAAGACGATACGCTGACAAAGGGAATTGACGATCTGGCCCACGGTCGCTGGGCGCGGATCACCGCCTCTCTGTCCCCTATTTCCAGTGGCCTGGCCGCGCTGGACTGGGCCTCGCATCTGGCGCTGAGCCCGGGCAAGCGCCTGTCGCTTTTCAAGCAGGCGCTGTCGGACGGGTTCCAACTCGTCGACTACGCGCATGCGTGCGCCACATCCAGTCAACCCGAGACGGTCGAGCCCCCCATTTCTGGCGACCGGCGCTTTCGCGAGCCCGGCTGGAGCCGTTGGCCGTACAACGTCATGCACCAATCCTTCCTGATGCAGCAGCGCTGGTGGGATCAGGTCACCACCGATGTCTGGGGCGTGGAGCCGCACCATCAGCGCGTGGTGAATTTCGCCGCGCGGCAGTGGCTGGACATGATCTCTCCGGGCAACTGGCTGATGTCCAACCCGGTCGTGCTGGAGCGCACGCGCGAGGAACAGGGCGAGAACCTGAGGCGCGGCTTTCAGCATTTGCTGGACGATTTCCAGCGCCTCATGTCGGGTCAGCCGCCTGCGGGCGCGGACAACTTCGAGGTGGGCCGCGATGTGGCGATCACGCCGGGCAAAGTGGTGTTGAGAAACCGCTTGATGGAGTTGATCCAGTACGCCCCCACCACGGACAAGGTGCACCCAGAGCCGGTGCTGATCGTGCCCGCGTGGATCATGAAGTACTACATCCTCGACCTGTCGGAGCAGAACTCGCTGATCCGCTACCTTGTCGACAACGGCTTCACCGTGTACTGCATCTCGTGGAAGAACCCGGGCGTGATGGAAAGCCAGCTCGGCATGGACGACTATCTGGAGCAAGGCTTTCACGCCGCGCTGTCCGCCATCCAGACCATCGCGCCCTCAGCGCGCGTGCACGCGGCTGGCTACTGCCTTGGGGGCACGCTGCTGGCCATTGCCGCTGCCGCCTTGGGGCGCGATGGCCAACTGGACGCGCTCGCGTCGATGACGCTGCTCGCCGCGCAAACCGATTTCAGCGAGCCCGGCGAACTGGCGCTTTTCATCGATGAAAGCCAGGTGTCGCTGCTGGAGGCACAGATGCAGCAAACCGGCTATCTGCGCGCCGACCAGATGAGTGGTGCCTTCCAGATGCTGCGTTCGTACGACCTGCTGTGGTCGCGTCTGGTGAAGGAGTACCTGCTGGGCGAGCGCCCCGCCATGTCCGACCTGATGGCCTGGAATGCCGATGCCACGCGCATGCCCGCGCGTATGCACTCGGAGTATTTGCGTCGCCTTTTCCTGAATGACGATCTGAGCGAAGGTCGCTATCCCGTCAATGGCAAGCCCGTATCACTGAGCGCGCTGACGCTGCCCATCTTCAGCGTAGGCACCACCACCGATCACGTGGCCCCCTGGCGCTCGGTCTACAAGCTGCATCACCTGTGCCCCGCTGAAATCACTTTCGTCCTGACCACCGGTGGACACAACGCGGGCATCGTCAGCCAGCCGGGGCATCCGCGCCGCCAATTCCAGCGGCTCACGCGCCCCGCGTGCAGCGAGGCGATTGCCGTGGACGACTGGCTGGAAGCCGCGCCCACGACCAAGGGCTCATGGTGGCCCGCATGGGTTCAATGGCTGGCAGAGCGTTCCACCGCCAAGGTCAAGCCGCCGCACATGGGCGCGGCACGCAAGGGCTATGCCCCCATCGCTGACGCGCCCGGCGAATACGTCCAGGAAAAATGAAGATCACACTGTTGCAAACTCCAAGAACAAGCGCTGCTTTCATCCGCCTCTGTACCGCACTACGGCACCCGGCGCGCGCACCGTGGGCCGGTGCGGCCATGGCATTGTTGATGACCGGCTGCGCCTCGGTGGGCCATGAGTCACCGGAGCGCACAGCGGATGCCGCCACCGCCGCCATCGCTACCCAATGGCCCGCCGATGTGCACCCTGCCCTGCATGCCAACGCTCAGGGCGCCGTCGCTGCGGAGCTTTCATGGCGCAGCTACATCGCCTATGCACCGCTGCAAGCGCTGATTGCCACGGCGCTCGACAACAACCGCGACCTGCGTGTGGCGCTCTTGCGCGTGCAAGAAGCGCGTGCGGCATATGCCATTCAGCGCGCCGATCAGTTCCCCACGGTGGGCCTGAGTGGGCAGGCGGCGCGCAGCCGTGTTCCGGGTGATCTCAACGCCACAGGCCGATCCGCCATTGGCAGCGAATACCGCGCAGGCGTCGGCATCACCAGTTGGGAGATCGACCTGTGGGGCCGCGTGCAGAGCCTGAACGAAGCAGCCCTGCAGCAATTCCTGGCGACCGAACAAGCGCAGCGCGGCATGCGCGCCGCACTGATTGCCGAAGTGGCGAACGCCTACATCGGCCTGCGCGAGCTCGACGAGCGCCTGGCGATTGCGCGCCAGACCATCGCGACGCGACAGGAGTCGTTTCGCATCTTCAGCCGGCGTGAGCAGGTGGGCTCCGCCTCCCGGCTGGAGCTCACGCAGGTCGAAACACTGCTGATCCAGGCGCGCACGCTCGCGGCCCAGTTGGAGCAGATGCGTGCCGCGCAGGCCCACGCCATCACGCTGCTGGCGGGCACGCCCATCGACCTTCCGCAGGTCGCCGATACCGAAGCCGCCTTGCGTGATCAGGACATGTTCCTGCCGCTGCGCGCCGGCCTGCCTGCCGATTTGCTCGTGCTGCGGCCCGACATCCACGCCGCCGAACGACAGCTGCACGCCGCCCGCGCCAACGTGCGCGCGGCACGCGCTGCGTTCTTGCCGCGCATTGCCTTGACCGGCTCGCTCGGCAGCGCCAGCGCGGAGCTGGACGGCCTGTTCAAAGGCGGCAGCCGGGCGTGGACGTTTGCTCCCTCCCTATCGATGCCCCTATTCGACGCGGGCCGTCTGCGCGCCAATCTGGACGTGGCCAAGGTGCGCACTGATCTGGCCGTAGCCCATTACGAGAAGACGATCCAGACGGCGTTCCGCGAAGTCTCCGATGCGCTGTCCAACCAGCATTGGCTGGCAGAGCAACTCACGCTGCAACGCAACGCACTCGATGTCCAGATGCGCCGCACCCGGCTTGCGCAATTGCGCTACGACGCGGGTGCCACCACCTATCTGGACGTGCTGGACAGCCAGCGCGACCTGCTCAACGCGCAACAACAACTGGTGCAAGTCAGGCGCGCCCTGCTCTCCAACCAGATCGTGCTGTACGCCGCACTGGGCGGTGGCAGCGATGACCTGCCCACTACCGCCACCGCTACCGCTACCGCAGCCAACCCGAACCACACCACACACTGAGAACCTTGTGATGGCACTGAACACCTCGAACAAAAAGAAAACCCTCACCCTGCTGGCCGTGGCCGCCGTTGTGGCGCTGGCTGGCCACTATGCATGGAAGCAATGGCAAGCCAGTCACACCGATGACGGATTGGCCAGTGGCAACGGACGCATCGAAGCCACCGAGATCGACGTCGCCACCAAGCTGGGCGGACGCGTCGATGAGATCTTCGTGACCGAAGGCGCATTCGTGCGCGCAGGCGATCCGCTGGCACGCATGCAGATCACCACGCTGGAGGCACAGCGGCTGGAGGCCGTGGCAGTAAAGGACCGCGCCATGCACGCCGTCGCCTCCGCGCGCGCGCAGGTCACGCTGCGCCAGAGCGATCACGTCGCCGCACAAGCGCTGGTCGCACAGCGCGAGGCCGAGCTCGATGCCGCCAAGCGCCGGCTGGCGCGCTCTGAAACCCTGGCCAAGGAAGGCGCCAGTTCGGTGCAGGAGCTGGACGACGACCGCGCCCGCGTGCGCAGCGCGCAAGCCGCAGTGACGGCCACCCAAGCGCAGGCCGAGGCGGCGAAGGCCGCCATCGAAGCCGCGCGCTCCGACGTGACGGGTCAGACCTCCTCCGTCGCCGCAGCCGCCGCCACAGTGCAGCGCATCGACTCGGAATTGAACGACACCACGCTCGTCGCACCGCGTGATGGCCGCGTGCAGTTCCGCCTTGCACAACCCGGTGAAGTGCTCGGCGCGGGCGGTAAGCTCCTGAATCTGGTCGACCTCTCGGACGTCTTCATGAGCTTCTTCCTGCCCGAGACCGTGGCCGGGCGCGTGGCCATCGGATCGGATGTCCGCATCGTGCTGGACGCCGCGCCCCAACTGGTCATTCCTGCCAAGGTGTCGTTCGTTTCCAGCACCGCGCAATTCACGCCCAAAACCGTCGAGACGGCGAGCGAACGCCAGAAACTCATGTTCCGCGTGAAGGCGCAGATCGACCCGCAACTGCTGAAGAAGCATCTGGCACAGGTGAAGACCGGCCTGCCCGGTCAGGCGTGGGTGCTGGCCCAGCCAGACGCGCAATGGCCCGAGCACCTGCAAGTCAAACTGCCGGAGTAAGCCGCGATGGATGAGGAGCAAGCCATGCGCGGGCAAGGCCACGTCGCACGACTGCGCGACGTGCGGCTGCAATACGGCGCAACCGAAGCGCTGCGCGGCATCACGCTGGACATTCCCGCTGGTGGCATGGTGGGCCTGATCGGTCCCGACGGCGTGGGCAAATCCAGCCTGCTGTCGCTCTTGTCCGGCGCACGCAAGGTGCAGCAAGGCGAGGTGTGGGCCCTGGGCGGAGACATGCGCAGCACAAAGCACCGCACCGCCGTCTGCCCACGCATCGCCTACATGCCCCAAGGTCTGGGCAAGAACCTTTACCCGACGCTGTCGGTGGAAGAGAACCTGCAGTTCTTTGCCCGCCTGTTCGGACACGACGCAGCCGAGCGCCGCGCCCGCATCGATGACCTCACGCAAAGCACCGGGCTGATCAAATTCCTGCAACGCCCAGCAGGCAAGCTGTCGGGCGGCATGAAGCAGAAGCTCGGCCTGTGCTGCGCGCTGATCCACGACCCGGACCTACTCATTCTCGATGAACCCACCACCGGCGTGGACCCGTTGGCGCGGGCGCAATTCTGGGACCTCATCCACCGCATCCGCAGCACCCGTCCGCACATGAGCGTGCTGGTCGCCACCGCGTACATGGACGAGGCGCAGCGCTTTGACTGGCTTGTCGCGATGGACGATGGACAGGTGCTGGACACTGGCACGCCCCAGGCCCTGCTCGCGCGCACGCGCACCCGATCGCTGGAGGCCGCCTTCATCGCCTTGCTGCCGGAAGACAAGAAGCGCGGGCACGCGCAGGTGGTGATTCCGCCGCTGCAAGTGAGCGATGACGACATTGCCATCGAAGCGCAGGACCTCACCATGCGTTTCGGCGATTTCGTTGCCGTGGACCACGTGAATTTCCGCATCCGCCGGGGCGAAATCTTCGGCTTTCTCGGCTCCAATGGCTGCGGCAAATCCACCACCATGAAAATGCTCACCGGCCTGTTGCCCGCCAGTGAAGGCAAGGCGTGGCTGTTCGGCAAAGAAGTCAACCCGCACGACATCTCGACGCGCCGCCGCGTGGGCTATATGTCGCAAGCGTTCTCGTTGTACGGTGAGTTGACGGTGCTGCAAAATCTGGAACTGCACGCCCAGCTCTTTCACGTGCCCGAAGACCAGATCGATGCGCGCGTGCACCAGATGCTCGACCGCTTTGGCCTGCACAACGAGCGCCATGACCTGCCCGAGAAGTTGCCGCTCGGTTTACGCCAGCGACTGTCGCTGGCCGTGGCCATGGTGCACGAGCCGGAACTGCTCATTCTGGACGAGCCCACTTCCGGCGTGGACCCGATTGCGCGCGACCAATTCTGGCAACTGCTGGTGGAGCTGTCGCGCCGGGACAAGGTGACGATCTTCATCTCCACCCACTTCATGAACGAGGCCGAACGCTGCGATCGCATGTCGATGATGCACGCGGGCAAGGTGCTGGACAGCGACCGGCCCGCAGCGTTGGTCGAAAAACGCGGCGCAGCGTCATTGGAGGAAGCCTTCATCGGCTATCTGGTGGAGGCTTCGGGCGAGACGGCGCCCGATCTGGACGCGCGCCTCGTGATCGATGAGGCTGCGGCTGCAGCCACCCCTTCTGCAGAAGGCGTGCGGCATCACCGGGTTCCGCGTTTCAGCGTGCAGCGGCTGTGGAGCTATCTTTGGCGCGAATCGCTGGAACTGCAACGCGACCCGATCCGCGCCACGCTGGCGCTGGTGGGCTCGCTGGTGTTGATGGTGGTGATCGGCTTTGGCATCAGCATGGACGTGGAGGACTTGCGCTTTGCCGTGCTCGACCGCGACCACAGCACGCTCAGCGAGAACTATGTGCAAAGCCTTGCCGGATCGCGCTACTTCATCGAACAACCACCGCTCACCGATTACGCCGATCTCGACCAGCGCATGCGCGCGGGCCAGATCGCCCTGGCCATCGAGATTCCGCCGGGCTTTGGCCGCGATGTATTGAGTGGCAGGAACGTCGCCATTGGTGCATGGTTCGACGGCGCCATGCCGCAGCGCGGTGAAACCGTGAAAGGCTACATCCAGGGCATGCACCAGCAATGGCTGGCGCAGCAGGCACGCGAGCGCCTTGGCGTCACGCTGGGCAGTCAGGTCAGCATCGAATCGCGCTTTCGCTACAACCCCGACGTGAAGAGCCTGCCCGCAATGGTGCCTGCCGTGATCCCGCTCTTGCTGATGATGCTGCCGGCCATGCTCACGGCACTGGCGGTGGTGCGCGAAAAAGAACTGGGCTCGATCGTGAACCTGTACGTCACCCCCGTCACGCGCACGGAGTTCCTGCTGGGCAAGCAACTGCCTTACGTGGCGCTGGCCATGCTCAACTACCTCCTCATGTGCGCCATGGCGGTGTTCGTGTTCCGGGTGCCCATGACGGGCAGCTTCGCCGCGCTGACGCTCGCCGCGTTCATTTTCAGCATCGTCACCACCGGCATGGGTCTGCTCGCCTCGTCGGTCACCCGCAGCCAGATCGCCGCCATGTTCTTTGCCATGCTGGGCACGCTCATCCCTGCAACGCAGTTTTCCGGCCTGACCGATCCCGTCTCGTCGCTGGAAGGTGCGGGCAAGCTGATTGGCGAGGTCTACCCCGCCACCTACATGTTCTCGATCAGCAGAGGCGTGTTCAGCAAGGCGCTGGGCTGGCAGGACCTGTCGCCCTTGTTCTGGCCCATGCTGCTGTCCATTCCGGTGATCATCGGCATCGCCATCCTGGCCTTGCCCAAGCAGGAGCGTTGAACATGATGCGCACACTGAAAAACATCTGGCGACTCGGCATCAAGGAACTGTGGAGCCTCTGGCGCGACCCGGTGATGCTGGTGCTCATCGTCTACACCTTCTCGCTCTCGGTCTACACCACCGCGTCGGCCATGCCGGAGACCTTGCACCATGCGCCGATCGTCATCGTCGACGAGGACAACTCCCCCCTGTCCGCGCGCATCGCCTCGGCGTTCTACCCGCCGCATTTCATGCCGCCGAAGATGCTCGCGTTCAATCAGGTGGACCCGGGCATGGACGCGGGCACGTTCACTTTCGCGTTGACCATTCCGCCCAATTTCCAGCGCGATGTGCTGTCGGGGAAACATGCCGAGCTGCAATTGAACGTGGACGCCACGCGCATGAGCCAGGCCTTCACAGGCAACGGCTACATACAGGCCATCGTGATGGCCGAGGTGAACGAGTTTGTGCAGCGCCATCGCACCAACGCGGCGCTGCCGGTGGACATCGAACTGCGCGCGCGCTTCAATCCGACGCTGAACAAAACGTGGTTTGGCGGACTCATGCAGATCATCAACAACGTGACCATGCTGTCGATCATCCTGACCGGCGCGGCGCTGATTCGCGAGCGCGAGCACGGCACCATCGAACACCTGCTGGTGATGCCCGTGACGCCCGCAGAAATCATGCTAGCCAAAGTCTGGTCGATGGGCGCGGTGGTGCTGGTGGCGGCGGGACTGTCGCTGCACTTCGTCGTGCAAGGGCTGTTGCAGGTGCCGGTGGAGGGCAGCATCGCCCTGTTCCTCGCCGGGGCGGCGCTGTGTCTGTTCGCCACCACGTCGATGGGCATTTTCATGGCCACCATCGCGCGCAACATGCCACAGTTCGGTCTGCTGATGGTGCTCACCTTGCTGCCGCTGCAGATGCTGTCGGGCGGCAGCACGCCGCGTGAATCCATGCCGCAGGCGGTGCAAGACATCATGCTGATGGCCCCCACCACCCACTTCGTCGAACTCGCGCAGGCCATTTTGTACCGGGGCGCGGGCATCGACGTGGTCTGGAAGCCTTTTTTGGCGCTGGCCATCATCGGCTCGGTCCTCTTTGCCTTTTCCCTTGCGCGCTTTCGCAAGACCATCAGCCAGATGGCATGACCGGCGCGCGCCCGCTCATCTCACTTCCATTTGAAAGACTTGCACATGTCGGACGCACCACCCCGTGACACCACCATCCACACGCCGCTGCAACAGCTGCGCAATCGCACGTTCGATGAGATTGCGGTGGGCGACACGGCGGCCATCGAACGCGTGCTGACGACGGAAGACATCCAGCTGTTTGCGATCCAGTCCGGCGACGTGAACCCGCAGCACCTCGATCCCGCGTTCGCCTCGTCTTCGCGCTTTCGCGGCGTGGTGGCACATGGCATGTGGGGCGGCGCGCTGCTGTCCGCCGTGCTCGGCACGCGGCTTCCCGGCCCGGGGACGATCTACCAGAGCCAGACCCTGCGCTTTCTCGCGCCGATCCGCGTGGGCGACCGCATCACTTTCCGCGCCACCGTCACAGCCAAGGACAGCGACCACCGCCGCGTGACGCTGGCCTGTGTATGTACGAATCAGGACGGGCTCAACACCATCGAAGGCGAAGCGCAGGTCATCGCGCCCACCGAACACGTCGAATGCCAAAGCGCCATGCTGCCCGAAGTGCGTCTGGTGCCCGATGCCAACGCCGGGCTGACGCTGCTGCTCGATCATGTGCGACCGCTTGGGGCGCTGCGCGTGGCCGTTGTGCATCCGTGCGATGTGGTGAGCCTTGGCGCTGCCCTCGACGCACGCGACGCCGGCTTGATCGATCCCGTGCTGATTGCGCCCATGGCCAAACTGCAGGCAGTCGCCGCGCAAGCCCGACTGGACCTCACCGGCGTCACCATCGAAGACGCCGAGCACAGCCACGCCGCCGCAGCACGCGCAGTGGAACTGGCACGCGAGGGCAAGGTGCAGGCACTGATGAAGGGCAGCCTGCACACGGACGAGCTGATGGGCGCCGTGGTCGCCTCCGCGTCCGGGCTGCGCACCAAGCGCCGCGTCAGCCATTGCTTCGTCCTGCAAACGCCGCACTACCCGCGTCCGTTCATCGTGACCGATGCGGCCATCAACCTCGTCCCCGATCTTGAGCAGAAGGCCGACATCATCCGCAACGCCATCACGCTTGCACATGCCATCGGCGTGAGCGAGCCCAAGGTCGCCATCCTCGCCGCAGTGGAAACCATCAACGCCGCCATGCCCGCAACGCTGGACGCCGCCGCCCTGTGCAAAATGGCCGATCGCGGCCAGATCACTGGTGGCGTGCTCGATGGCCCGCTCGCATTCGACAACGCCATCTCCATGGCCGCCGCACGCACCAAAGGCATCCACTCACCCGTGGCGGGTCAGGCAGACATCCTCGTCGTGCCCGATCTGGAAAGCGGCAACATGCTGGCCAAGCAACTCATCTTCATGGGCGATGCAGGCAGTGCAGGCATCGTGGTCGGCGCCAAGGTACCGGTGATCTTGACGAGCCGCGCCGACAGCGCCGAATCACGCCTGGCGTCGTGCGCCATTGCCGTGCTGCTGGCGCAGCACTATCGACAATCGCCTCCCTGATGGCGCGCCGCAATCCCATTAACATCGCGCGACCCTTTGCCTGATCCACTCCGCACTTGCATGACACACCCTGCCCTGACTGCCTCTGACCGTTACCTCACGCGCGGCGAACTCATCCTCGTCCTCAACTGCGGCTCATCCAGCATCAAGTTCGCCCTGTTCGACGCGGGCCAAACACCGCTGCCACGCGATCCGGTCTGGAATGGAAAGGTGCAAGGCATTGGCGGGCCGTCGCCCACCTATGGCGAAACGGGCATGACGCCTGTGCCCGTCCGGCTGGAGGGCAGCAACCCCTACTCCGCTGCGCTGCGCCGCATCGAACAAGGCGTGCTCGCGCGACTGGGTTCACGCAAACTGCATAGCGTGGCGCACCGGGTAGTACACGGCGGCAGCAAGTACTTCTCCAGCATTCGCGCCAACACCGACGTGCTGGCCGACCTGAAGTCCTATATCCCGCTTGCACCACTGCACCAGCCGTTTGCACTGGAAGCCATCGAAGCGCTGCTCCACGAACGCCCCGACCTGCCGCAGATCGCGTGCTTCGACACTGCGTTCCACCACACCATTGAGCGCGTCGAAAAACTGCTGCCACTGCCCTGCACCGCATGGGACGAGGGCCTGCGCCGCTACGGCTTTCACGGACTGTCGTATCACTACCAGTCCATCGCACTGCCCCAGCGCCACGGCGCACTGGCCCAAGGCCGCGTGATCGTCGCGCACCTGGGCAGCGGTGCCAGCCTGTGCGGCATGCAGGACGCCAAGAGCATCGCCACCACCATGGGTTTCTCGGCACTCGACGGGCTGATGATGGGCACGCGCACCGGTGCCATCGATCCGGGCGTGGTGCTGTATCTGCAAGAAATCAAGCGCCTGTCACCCGAAGCCATCGGGCAGATGCTCTATCACCAATCGGGCCTGCTCGGCGTATCCGGCAGTTCGTCCGAACCCCGCGTGCTGCTGCCCATGGAGTCCCAGGAGGATGTGCAAGGCGAGCGCGCACGCGACGCCCTCGCACTCTACGTGCGCCGCATCGTGCGCGAGATCGGTGCCCTCATCGCCGTACTGGGTGGACTCGATTTGCTCGTCTTCACCGCTGGCGTCGGCGAACACAGCGCCGAAATCCGCAAACGCGTGTGCGCTGCCTTTGGCTATTTGGGCATCACCATCGACGCCGCCGCGAATGAAGGCAACGCCGCCGTCATCTCCGGCAAGGACAGCAGCATCACCGTTGGCGTGGAGCCCACCAACGAAGAATGGATTGCAGCGCGCGAGGCGCTGGCCCTTCTCAGTTGATGCGCTGAAGGCGGAGCGCCGTCAGAGCAGCTCGGCGCGCAGTTGCTCTGCGCTCTTGGGCGAGAGCAAGCCCGGCGCGACGTCGAACACGGTCTTGCAGCCGGTCTGGCCCAATTGGTGCATGCGGTGCACTGCGCGCGCATACGCGACAAGCACGCTGGAAGTGAACTCGGGGTTGCTGTCGAGTTGCAGGCGGTACTCGATGACCTGACGTGCGGCATCCGACGTGTTGCCGCTGCGGATCACGAAGCCGCCGTGGGGCATGGCCTGATGGTCGCGCTGCAGTGCTTCGGCGGTGATGAAGTTCACCGTCGTGTTGTATTCCTCAAAGTAGTGCGGCATTTCCACGATGGTCTTGCGCACCGCTTCTGCGTCGGCGCCCTGCTCCAGCACGACAAAGCATTCGCGCGTGTGCTTTTCGCGCGTGCTCAACTGCGGACGCTCGCCGGAGCGCACCTTCTCGATCGCTTCCATGGCTGGAATGGTGTATTGCACGCCGCCCGCCACGCCGGGCACACGGCGTACGGCATCGGAGTGGCCCTGACTCAGGCCCTTGCCCCAGAATGTGTAGGTTGCACCATCGGGCAGCAGCGCTTCGCCCATGACGCGGTTGATGGAGAACATGCCAGGGTCCCAGCCCGCCGAGATCAGCGCGGTGGTCTGGCCTGCGGTGGCGGCCTTGTCGACCGCTGCGAAATGCTCCGGAATGCGCGCATGGGTGTCAAAGCTGTCCACGATGTTGAAATGCGCAGCCAGTTCGGGCGATTGGTTTGGCAGGTCGTCCTTGGAGCCGCCACACAGGATCAGCACATCCAACTCGCCCTTGCGCGCGGCCAGGCTGTCCAGCGCATGGACGGGCGTTGCCGCATGCAGGGGCTTGAGCTGCGACGGATCGCGGCGCGTGAAAATGCCCGTCAGAACCATGTCGCTGTTCTTGCCAATGGCCGCTTCCACGCCACGACCCAGATTGCCGTAGCCAACCACGCCGATGCGGATGGGGTTTTCCTTGGATTGCATTCCTATGTGTTCCTTTGATTCGTTGGTGTGAGTGCCAACTGGCGCAGGACAGCGCAAGGGCTTTCTGCCGCATGTCGATGACGCGACCACGCGATGGCACCAGTCATAAGCGCCCCGTATCAGGACGCATTGCACCCGACAATATAACGCGCTGACGCACGCGCCTTGTCAAAGAAACAGGCTGTCCACTGGTAGGCTGACCCCTTAAGCGCTGCGCCGAAGGATCAACGCCAGCATTGGTCGCGTGTGCCGGGGGTGTTGACCTTCAGGCCTTTTTGCCCCGCCGCGTTGAGCGTGTAGTCGCCGCAGCGCGTGTCCTTGGCCTGCGCACCGGTGCGCGTCGCCAGCAAGGTGTAGTCGGTGCTGGTCACGCCCGACAGGGTGAGCGTGTAGTAGCCGTGCTCGGACTTGTCGCCATGCGGCAGCTTCAGCTTGGCCACGTCGTCCGTATAGCCGCCGTTTTGCGCACGATATCGCTCCTGGCGCACGGCAGCTTCGCTGAGCAGGCTCTGCCCTTCCACGCGGCGCGAACGGATCAGGTATTCCTGATACGACGGGTACGCCACGGCGGACAGAATGCCGATGACCGCAACCGTGATCATCAGCTCGATCAGGGTGAAACCTTTCTGGCGTTGCTGCACAAATTTCTCCTTTGTCCCTTGCCTTGCGCCGCATTCATCGCGCAAGGCATGTGAATTTCAAATCTCTGGATTACGGCTTGACGTTCACCGGTTGGCGACGCCAGCTCTGACGTCCGCGGTCGGTACCGTCGGCGATCGGGTCGGGGGTTTCTCCGCTTCCGCCCGCACCGATGATTTCTCCGCCCATCAGGGTCTGGGCACCCGCCGCATCCGTGGGCTTTCCGCTGACGTCGGAATCGACCTTGCCATCGCGGTCCAGATCCAGCGCGGCGTAGTTCAGCTTGCCTCCGGACTTGGGATCCATCGCATAGATGTTGCTGTCAATGCCGGGGCTGCAAACGTCCACAGAGGTGCGCACGGTAGTGAACACCAGACCTTCGCCATACAGCGTGGAGTCATAGATCACCTTTTCCGTCTGGTTGGGCATGTCAACATACCAGCCCCACGTCTTTACATCCGCATCCGCCTTGTTGGTCGTGCCGGTCTTGTACCAGTTGATAGCGTTGGTAGACAGCGTGTAGCCCACATGCGTGACGCCGTTCTTGACGATCTGCTTGGCCGTGAATGCCTGTTGCTGAAGATCGGCGCGGGTCTTGTTGGCCGTGTTCAACGGTGTGGGCGTGGTCGCGCCCTTATTGCCGTATCGATCCCAGATGGCGTACATGGATTGGCGCTGCGCGCTTTCCTTGTCGCGATCGGTCAGGAAACGTCCCGTTCCCACCGTCACCAGACTGCCGGGGCCATTGGGATGTGGCACCACGTACGGCGCGGCGGTAATGGATTGGCGCTTATCGTTCGCGTCGCGCGCGGTGTAGAGCAACTGCGCCTTCCATGCACTGCTGGAGCCGCTGTTGAAATCGAAGCGCCACAGATTGCCGCCCAAATCCCCCGCGTACGCCACATCGACCTTGCCATCGCTGTCCTTGTCCACGGCAGAAACGCGCGAGAGTCCATTGCCGAGTTGGGACGCGGTGATCTCGTCTGCCGTCATGCCACCATCCATATCAAAGCGACGGATGACATTTCCCGTGGCGACATCGAGCACGAACAGACTGGCTTCGCCGCCACCGCTGCCAGAGCCCTGATATCCATTGGGCAGAAGCACCACCCACTTGCCCTTGTTCGTGGCATCGACATTGTTCAGGCGTGCCACGACGGGTGCGGCCATCGAGTAACCCATCTTTGCATCCTGCTCCGCGCCGAACTCCCACAACACGCTCGGGCTGTTCGGGTCCGTGATGTCCAGCGCAAAAATCTGCTTGCCGCCCGCACCCAGACTACCGATGAGTACCTTGTGCCACGCATCGCCAAAATACACATCGGAAATGACAGGAGTGCCGTCCACGAAATACTGGTGTTGCTTGCCGCGTGCGCTGCCGTACTCGGGCGCCGTAAGGACATTCAGCGAACCCTTGAGCGACGACGGAATGTAGGCAAAAACTTCCTTGCCGTCCTTGGTGTCGAAAGCGTGCAGCATGCCGTCATTGCCGCCCACATACAGCATCGGTGACAGCGCCATTTGCGCGGTGTCGAACGCGCCGTACTTCGACGTGCCCTCCAGACGATTGGCCATGCCGGGGTTGTACAGGCCGCCGCTCACACGCACCAGTGAGGAGTTCACGATGTCGCCCAGCACGTTGTACTTGCCGCTGCCCTTGACGATTTCCTTGCGCACGCGCAGTGCGTCATTGCGGGCGCCGCGCAGGAAGGCAATCCGGTCTTTCGCCTTGCCATCAGGGGTCAGGGTCACCGGATCGATGTTCAGTGCATTGAGCCAGGCGGCATCATCGGTTCCCGCACTGAGGGATGCGAAAGTGAATGACTTCAGACTCAAGCTGCCATTCGGAGCCTTGCTCGCATACAGCACCTTGCGGGCCGTCGGCGTCACCTTGGACAGTTCCTCCGCAGCACTCCAGACGCGGGTGGTCTTGCGATCCGTTCCGATGGCATCGCGGATGACGTCGCCGCTCCACAATTCCGATTCGAACGAGGTGCGGAAGATGTCCGCACCCAGCGCCAGATTGGACGTGGGCATGCTCACGCTTGCCGCCGTCACCGACGTGGTCGTCTGCATGATGTTGTTGAACGCCTTGGTCAACTGGTCCTTCAGAGTCGTCGCGTTGGTGACGAGGAAGTAGTTGTCAGGGTCTGCCGTCACAGAGCTGGGTTTGCGATCGGGCATGCCGTACTTCGCGGCATACCACAGCGGGCTCTTCAGAAAACGCCCCGAATCTGCTGACGTGCTGGGCGTGAAGGTACGGATCGCATTCAGGCCGATGTTCGTGCACTCCTTTATTTGATCGTCCGTTGTCGCGGTGCTGCAGTAACCCGGGTCACGGCCGGGCGGGGTGTTCATCTTGTAGTACACCGATCCAGTATCGCGGTCACGCACCTCAAGATAAGTGCCGTCCTTGGTGGTACCAGAGATCACATAACCCATGTGCTGTCCCAGGCCACCAGCCGCGTATTCCGAATACATCTGGACCACGACCTTGCCGTCCTTCAGCGCGATGACGTAGCGGGCGATGGCGTCCATGTCGTGGTCAGCGCCCTGCTCTACGTCTTCATAGTTGATACGGAACTCGGCGTACGGCTGGCCGTTGTTGATCGCAGGATCCTTGTCGGTCGCGCCGGTGTTGGCGATCCGTTCGACGTAGTAGTCAACGATCTGATTGGTCGGCGCGAATTTCGTGTTGTCGATCGCGCCTGTCAACTCGGCTACGCCGCCGTTGGAGCCGGTCACCGATTTGGCAAACGGCGCAATCGTCACATAACGGCCATCGCCCACTGGGAAGCGGATTTCCGGCAAAGGCGATGCGATAGCCACCGAATACGTAGACATCGGATTGGTCCCCTTGCTGGTACCAAAAATGGAATTATTGGCAGCAAAGCGCGACACACCAGCCGAATAGAAAGTGCCCTCCTTACTAGGCTCCTGTGGAGAGAGGCCGCGAGCCCAGGAGAACGAGTTCACCGTTTTTACCGAAGGCACACCGTCGGCGTTGGTCGAATTGCTCTGTCCGATGAAAAACTGATGGCCGTTGATGTTTTCGTTCGAGGGGCCGCCAATCGCGTCCACATGCGCCGACACATCGAAGCCCTTCAAGGCATCGAGCTGCGGCGCGAAGTCGGACGCATAGCGACTGCCCGGCACCTTGCCATCGTAGGAAGGATTGATGTCGCTGATGACCGTCATCACCGGCTTGGCACACCACTCATAACCGCCCCCGGAGCCCGTGGTACCGGTTGCAGGTGCATAGGGAGGCTTCCACGCCGGCTTGCTCAGTCCGAGCATGTTGTCCTTGGACATCGTGCTCTTCACATAGTCGGTGTGAGCGGATGTGGCACCTGCAAAATAGCGCACCGTCTCGAACATCATTTCCGCGATCGGGTTGCCCCACATGGCGCAAAACGAAGGATCGGACAGGTCACTGACGGGACCCTTGGTAATCCACCCGCACGCCCCGTAGGTGGAGCCGTTGTAGCCCAGAATGCGCTGCCGGTTGATGTTGTCGACCAGACCGCCCGCATTCTTCACAAACTGGCCGGTACTGGCGTTCACCTCATTGGCGAAATTACCGATGTTGCTGCGTAGAACGCCGCCAGCGATATTTTTGTCATAAGAGCCGGTCAGCAGGCCGAAATTCATCTTGCCGCTTGCGCCGAAGTCGTGCAGCAGGCCCACCGGCTTATAGACCGTCGTTCCGCCATTGGGATATGGCTGACAATTGGACTCGCGCAAATCCGCGTTGTCTGCGGGGCAGGTTTCCAACTTGATGTTGAAATCCTGTATCTTGTTCGTATATTGATGCACGACGCGCGCCAGCCCCCAGCTGTCCCCCCCTGTGCCTTCCACGTGCCGAAATTTGATGTTGCGCCAGCCTGCCGTGGGAACGCTGATCTTCACCGCGCGCCTCCACATTTCAATGTCAGTGCGGTTGTTGCTGTGCGAGCCATACCAGCCCCAGTTATTCGTCAGCGAGCCCACATCCCATTGCACGGTATACGTGTTGTCGGCGCCGGTCACTACCCGGGCCTTTTGCGTGACCATTACGCCATCCATCGTGACGTCAACGGCATCGTCGCCATCCACGACGAAAATGTATTCACCCGCTTGCTTGAACTCGATCTGCCCCTGCATCACGGTAATGTAGTTGTCTTGGGTGCAGCCGTTGTTGCCCGCAAAGGGGTTGTTGTCGGAGCCCACGGTGTTGATGGCAATGAGTGGGCCAGTGCCGCAGAGGTTCGATCCCGTGGCAGTGTTGGTGAACTTTGTGTCCATGTCCGCCTTGTTGTTCGGCGCTCCACCAGACGATTTGTAGGTAGAAATCGTGAGATTGCGATACGACTTGGACGGCAAGAAACGGAATACGTCAGACTCTGCCGTTTGAGCACATGAGCCAGAGCCGGCGCAGTTGTTCTGCCCAGCCTTACCTTCTTGCGAGACCCAGTCCCAGATATCAAAAATCGTGTCGTTCAAGAAACGGATATGCGGTATCGCTGCCGTCTGGTCAATCGCCAACGACAACGGATCGTCCTTCGGCTCGCCCAGGGTGGTCACGGCAAACAAGTGACGTGTCCCCGCCTTCGGCTGCGCAAACGGGGTGTAGTTCTCGATCCGGTAGGTCGCCAGATCACGATCGGGCTCGTACGACTTGCCCCAGGAGTGCGCATCGCGCGGAATATAAGCACCCTGCAAGACGGTGCGGCTGTTCGTGTCCACCACGCGCATACCGCCGTACAGCACCCGACGAATGGCATCCATGCGCGAGGTAGTGAGATAGTTCAGGAAGTCGCCACTCCACTGTCCGGAGCATTGCTTGTTGTTCGCACCGCTTGCTTTGGCGGCAGGCTTGAAAACGTTGTCCGTTCCATACGTGTAGCACACGTGATTGTTGAAGTAGCCGTAGTAATCAATGACATCGGGCATGTAGCCCACGTCGATCACGCCATCCCCATTCAGATCGGACGCGTCGTTGTACGCCTCATAGTAGAGCTTGTGATCACGCCCCATCACCAGCATGTTCAGCGGCGGTTGCGCCTTGTTCACGAACAGCGGCGTTTGCGACAGCGCCGACGTCTGGCTATGTACCAACTGGCTTGTAATTAGCGCCAACCCGGCCAGTGCAAGACCGGTCAACTGGTATGCGCGCACGCGCGCTGGGCGCCTGGAATGTGGGACATTCAGCATGATCGATTCCCTCTTGTTTTCCATTACCTGACAAACATGTTGATGCTGGAGCGCAGACACAGCGCGTCCGGCCCACAGTCCTTCACGTTCTTTTCTGTGGCCTGCGAGTTCACTTCGTAGAACTCCGTGCAGCCCGTTGTGGCCTTTTCCAGCGCCGCCGTAGCGCTCTTGCCCGGCGGACAGGTCGTGCCGATGTAGCGCGGATACCAGTAACCCGCACGCTGCGTGAAATCAGCGGCCTTGGTGCTCTGTGAGAAATCCGTATTCAGCTTTAGCGCGTCGCCCTGCGCCTGCGAGACATAGCAGGGAATGGAGCCATTCACCGGCGCACTTCCCGCCGCACATTGCGCCAGCGGCACACCGTGGTGCAAGATGAGCCGCTCGCCTTCACGCAAAGAACCATCGGCCACTTCATAGCTCACCTGATTGGCGAGCATGTTGGCCGTGATGCGCGACTCCAGCGTGATGGAGCGCATGGCCACCACCGCCAGCAGCAGCACCAGCAGCACCATGATCATGGAAACCAGCAATGCCGCGCCGCGCTGGCCAGCGGCTTGGGAGGCGCACGTTGCGCTCCCGCGTAGTGATGTGTTCTTGTTCGTCATGGCATCAGATTTCTCAAAGTGAGCGTGCCGGTCGCCAACTGGAACAGTCGACCCTTGCTCGTGTCGCAACTGGCAGCGGCACCGCCTGCGTCCTCCCAGCGTTGGCACACCGACGACTCGATGCCTTGCGACAACCCTTGCGCCGTGCTCGACAGCAAGATCGCGTAGCGCAGGGAACGAATCACCTCATTGGCATTGGGCAGCGTGGTCTGGTACTGATCCACATGGCGCGACGCTGCGGGATCCGCACGCTGATCCACACCAAACTGGATGACCATGTCGCGCACACCATCGGCCACAGCCACCGTCTTGTCGGCAGCAGCGCACATCAGCTTGCCGTTATCGAGGAAGTACTTCTCGACAAACATGCCCGTACCCGCCGGTGGCGCTTCGTAAGGGATGATGGCTGCGTCCAGGCCAGAGGCGGTTCCCACGCAATCCGTTTCCGCCGGATCACGCGCCTGATAACGCAGGCAAATTTCCTTCTTGTCCGTCACATAAAAGCTCTGCTCTTCTGCAAACTGGCATTCGTTCGCATGCGCCGTCGCCTCTGCGGGAAACGCATCCTTGAACGTCTGCTTGGGGTCACGGCGAAAGCCCGCCTTGGACAGCTCCGTATCGAACACGCTGAGCGCATACCGGCTGTTGTTCAGGTTCTCGCTCTGGCCAAAACGGAAAGCCACCGTCGACACGCCCTGCAGATAAATCGTGGTGGCAATCAGCACGATGAACAGGCCGATGGCCATCGCCACCATCAGTTCGACCAAGGTCAAACCGCGCTCCGCACGCCCGATGGTCGTGCCCGTGCGCCAACGGCGCACCCCCGCATCAAATGCGTGATTGCAACGTGTAGGTACAGAATTCATTCTCAGTTCCATCCAGGCACTGCCCCGCCTTGACAGGCCAGGCCACCGTCACCGACACCACACCCGTCGCCGCCGCATGCACAACGAAATGGTCTGTCAACAAATCATCCGACACCTCCGGCATCAGCTTCTTTGCCCGCTCACCCCAACACCCCAACCGTTTGGCAGGCGACGTTGCCAGCGGACGGCAATCGTCTTCCGTCACCGTCGTCAACTCGTCCGACGCATCTTTCTGGTAGCCGCCCAGATCACTCTTGGGCAAGCCCGTCGCCCAATCCAGCACCGTATTGGAGTCACTGCGCATCGTCTCCAGCAACTCCGCAGCTACCATTGCCGCCATCTGTCTGCGCTCGGTATCCAGCGTGTACTCCACAGACCGCAAGTGCATGCCAGCCGCACCCAGCAAGCCCACCGTCACCACCAGCACAGCGACCAGAACCTCGATCAGTCCCGCTCCCTGCTGGCGCACGCGGTGCCGCACGTTGCGCAAAAGAACCATTTTTCGCATCGTCTATCCCTCTTGCTTCATCAAGGGCAGCTGGAGCCCGCGGCCACACGCTCCTGCCGCACCAGACCCATCCGCGACACACTCAAGCACTGCACGCGCGTTGCTCCGTCGGTGGAAATCGTCAACTTGTAAGGCGGCTCACCCGCACTCACGAGTCGCGCCACACCGGTGTTGTCAAACTTCAGTCCGTCTTTCGAATCCCCATCGGGGTCCACCTTCACCGTCGCGGGCACCGTCGCCGTTCTCAACACCTGCGCGCCCAACTTCACACTCCAGGTCGAATCGCTCTCCGTCACCTCCACCTCAGATCTCTTGTAGACCGCTTCCGAGCGCGCAAACTGCAGCAAGGTCTGCAACTCCTGCCCGGTGGAACTCACCCGGCTGTTGGCCATCTGCACCCGGAACGACGGCGCCGCCAGCATGGCCAGAATGGCCACGAGCGCAATCACCACCAGCAGTTCAATCAACGTGAACCCGGAGTGCCGCCAACGCTGAACCGTCATTGCCTTCATTTCGTACTACGCCTCGAACCGTGAAACACCACCGGCGCACCGGCACGATCTCTATCAATCTCGCTTTGCAATAGTTTAGATAACCGCTATTGACATGTGGATACCAGTTATCCTGATTCATTGACCGATCGTCAGATATTTAACAACTATTGGAAGTTTGTTTACAATTGACGCAGCAAACCACCCGTCGTGCAACGGGCAGCGGGACGTTGGATGAAAAAATTTCGAGATGTGTTTCAAAACCCGTCAATTCGTATGCTAGAATCGACGATTCGCCGCCAACACACTGGCTGCAGCCTCCAAGGGCTGCAGACCGATTGAAGGTGCTCAAATGCTGATACAATCTCGGCTCGACATTTGAAGGAGATCAGGGAGCTAACGCCCTTCATCTTCAGCGAACCAAGGCATCAGCCTTCGTGGGACGTTAGCTCAGTTGGTAGAGCAGCGGACTTTTAATCCGTTGGTCACAAGTTCGAATCTTGTACGTCCTACCAAAAACATCAATTGAATCAAGCACTTACGGCGGTAACGCGGTAGGTGCTTTTTTCTTGCCTGTCGCTGGCAGACTTTTTGCCAGAAATTTGCCAGATTTCCAGCGGAACCCCCTGCGCGACGGTCTACAGCCCGAAGGCGCGGAATAGCTTTGCATCTTCCTGAATCGCTGCCTGCGTGGCCCGCTGGATCAAGTCCTCTTCATCGGGGTCGTGCTCCGGTATCGTGTAGTCCAGCAGTGCCCTTGCCGCTCGCAGGCGCGTAGCTGGTGGCGCGTTCTCCATGAGGCTTGTTAGCACCCGCACAGCCTGCATGCGTTTGGACTGCAAGTAGTCGTCTGCGGTCATGGTGCGCTGGGCGATGAGGTCTTGCAGCAGATTTTGGAACTCAGGCATGGATGCCCACTTGCAAACGGTTTGGGGCGATACGCCCACGATCTTTGCCGTTTCGGCCTGCGTCTTGCCGTTCGCCAGTTCAAGGACGGCCCGAAGCTGATTTGCTGACAGGGGTTTGAGGGTTAGGGGCTGGGCTGGGGTGGAATAGTTGACGGCCATTGGCTTCACCTTCTTTCGGGTTCCTTCAAAGACTGGAATAGCGTTCGCCCGCTTTGGAATAGCGCTATCGCTTGTCAAGCACGGCGCGGCGTGATGGGCGCTCAGGGGGTCAGGGGTAGGCGGTGCGTGTATGGTGCTTGGTTGCCTACCCCTGATCCTGACTCGCTGCGCCGCTGGTGATTGCTGGGTTATGCCTTGGTGCCCGCAGCGCTGTAGGGGCGGAACGCGGTGTTGGTCGGGAGTGGTTTGTCTGCGCCCGCCAGAAGCTGCGTAGCAAGCGCGCCGCCGTGCATGCGCAGTGCGTGGGCGTTGCCGCTGCCACCCCGTCCAACATGGTGTTCCTGAGTCGCGCTGATTTGAGAGAACGCGGAGCGCCCGGAATTGAACTGTTCCTGTGCGTCCTGCTTCTTGCTGCGGGTCAGTGCGTTGTCGATCTCGCCCCGCAGTTCCTTGAGGGTGACCGTATCGCGGGAGGGTGCGGGTTGCTTCGGGGTGTTCCCAGCACGGCGCGGCGCTGATGCGGCGGGCGGGGGTTGATTCGGTGCCAGTCCTTGCCGCTGGCGTTCCTCGGCCACTTGCTGGCGCTGCTGGGCTTGCTGCGTGGGCTGACTGGGTGCAGGTGCCGTCGCTGCCTGCGGTGCTGCCGCTGCCTTCGCCACGGGCTGGGGTGCCTGCGTAGGTGCGGCCTTGCTGGCGCGGAATGGGTCAGCCTTCAAGATTGCGGCGAAGCCCTGCGGCTTGGCTTGTGCGGGTTCGTTTTTGAGGATGCGTGCGAGGTCGAGCATGTTGTTTTCTCCTTCGGATTTGAGAACGCGGAACGGGATTCGGTTTGCCCCGCGATTTACCAGCGAAATAAAGCTAATTTGCGCGTTTTTCAGGCGGCGCATGGTTGTTTTAACCTTCATACTGGGCATCCTTTAGGATGTTGCGATAACGTATTTTATTTGAACTTGGTTGAATAAAAAAGTATTTCAACGGTGCAAGCGATGTCGGATAAGTCTGCAATCAATTTCCATTGATATTTGACTAACCATTTATAGGTTGGCGCTTAGGATTTTCGTATCGCTCGCCCATTGGGGTTGCGGCTTCATGCCTTTGGTGAGAGTTGCGCAGTCCGTTTCTGGCTCCGTACCATCCATATCCTGCTTTACCTTCTGCACCTTGAGTTTTGCTTCTCGGCCTCTTGCCTTCTTTAGGTCATCTTCAAGGTCGGAGATTCTGCACAAGAGTTTGTAGCTATCCTCCTTTTCCAGGGTCAGGAGACCACCCATTTCATCTTGCCGATCTTTCTTCAGGACGGTAATTCTTTCCTGTAGCCATGCAATCTCAAATTCAATGCGGGTTAATTCGCTGCTTGATGTTCGGTAGGCTTCCGACAGTTTCTTATAGTATTTGGGCGAAAAATCAGCGTCTTCTAGCGGGTTGCCTGAAGATTCATAGGGTAGGCCGTGGCGTTTGAATATCTCGCGTGTGATGTCTTCATTAGATTGCCCTGCCTTTGCCGTGCGCTGCCGGTACTTCTTGATGGCTTCAGGGGAGTAATCTTTTCCATGCTTGGCAAGCAATGCGGATAGCTCGGCATCTGTGAATCTCCTTCCCCTGTATAGGTGGTGCCTGTTGCCCCGCTTGTTGGAGTTTTGGCGGGTGGCATGAAGCCATCGCACATTGCCCATGCGGTAGTTATCAGAATCGTTGATTCGGTCTAGCTGGTGGTGATCTGAAGGCCGGGGGCCTACGTGGTAGGCGAAGGTATGCCAATCCCTGAAAGCTGGGTCTAGTTTTCCGGGCTTCTTGTTTGCCTCTTCTCGCAGGTTATTGAATTTCCGTGCGAGATATTCAAAGGGCGTGCCCTTCAAGGCATGGGGTCTTGCTCCCTTGTCCAGCATGGCCCATAGGGCGCAGCAAGAAGCGCGGTAAGCCTCGCCCGCAAGGCTCTTGCCTTCATATAGCTCCCGCTGCTGTAGGGATGCCCTATAGGCTCGTTCAACGGGGAAGGTGTGCTGTTCCATGGTTCATTCCTACTTGCCTGCCCCCTATACAACCTTACTCCCTTCCACTCTGGGGGACATACCGGGTTAGGTGCTGTTTTTCAATTTCAAAAATACTTGTTTTTCCTGCCATGTAAGCCAAAAAACATACGTTTTAAGGCTTTGGCCTGCCTACCTTCTTAGGGGGACATTCGTCCCGGAAGGGGGACATTTCAGGGACATTTTTAGACTTGTTCGGAGGCGTGCCAGCTTTCACAATTCGATTGCCGCAGTTCGCTTTCTGCGGCGTGTCCTTTCAGATGGCAACGGTTTCCCTCGGCAGTGATGCCGGGGGATTTTTTTTTCGTCCCTACGCTGCCTGCGCCTTCTTTGCTTCATCTGCCAATAGCTGCGCATGCAGGGCATAAATGCAGGGTATAGCGTCCCAATCGTCGCCATCGGTGGTTTCGAGAGTGAATCTCTTGTGCTTTGGCAATGGGTTTGTTCCGGGTAACTGCCAGTCCCTCACGCACAAGCCGGAGCCTTCAAGTAAGGCGTTGCATAAACGTGCCGCGATCTTGGCTTGCAAGCGACGGGGAGTTTTTTGGGGTGTGGCTTCCATTGCTCATCCCTTCACGCCAAAGAATGGGGCAATGGTGCTGGTGAACCATAGCGGGCGCCCATATTCTTTAAGGTCGGGCGGTGGAATCAATCCATCGGCACGGCGCTTGTAAAGCGTGGAATGCGAGATTCCAAACAGGGTCATTAGGTGACCGGGCTTCAAGCGCCCCGGCTTTAGCAGGTCTGCTTTATTGAACGGCAAGGGCTTGGCGTGCCCGATTGTCCGTTTTTGTTGGGATGGCGTGACCGCTTGCGTAGGTGTAGCGGTCTTTTTCACGATAACGACAGGCATAGGAGTCTTTCCACGGGTTGCGTATTGCAAGCCGCTGCCTGTGCTATTGCGGGGGTCTTCCTTTTGGAACTGCACAGAAAGCGGCGTTGCGCCACTCCCTTCCATGTGCAGTCCATTGCGGTCGGAAGTTGAGTCGGGATAATTCTGGCGAGAGTTTAGGCCGATGTCAACAGGTTTGATTAACCCAATTTAATGGGTTTGTCAAAGAGGGTTACGCTGCTGCCTTCTTTGGCATCTGTAGAACCTTGCCCGCAGCATCTTCTAGGGCCGCTTGCAGCGTCTCTAGTGCGGCCTGCTTTTCGGGCATGTAGTCGTGTCCGTCATAGTGGGCGTCTTGCACCCCGGCGATGCCGTGGCTTTGCAGCCTGCCCCGGATTTCCTTGGACACGCCACGGGCGGACAGCATCGTTTCCACGCCTGAGCGTAGGCGCTTCACCTGGAAGTCTTGCAGGCCAGCGGCTGCGGCCACGTCTTGCGCCCATCGGGCCAGCGTGAAGGGGCTCAGGCGCGTTTTGCCGCCTTCAGTGGACAAAGCGAACTCACCAGCGGGGGCAAGCTCTTGCATCGCCTTGGCAGCGGCTGGGGTCAACGGCAGTACGTGGGGACGTGCGGGCTTACCGGGCCTGCCCTTGCCGTCAAACAAGGTGATCGTTTCGGGCTGGGTGCTGGCGGTCACGTTGACGGTGCGCAGGCTGCAAAGCTGTTCGATACGCTGCCCGCCTGTTAGCAGGTGAAGGCGCAACGCTGCCCCCTTGATTCCGGGGATGCTCTCGATAGCCTTCCAGTACGTGCGCAAGTCTGCTGCGGACAGCGGTTTCTTGTCCGCCTTGTTCGCTGATTCGTCGGGGGCAGTCTCTGCCGCTGGGTTATGCGTGATCCCGTAGGCTTTGAAGGCAATGGGGATGCTGGGCTTTGACTTCGCAGCCTTGGCGACTTGATACGCGGCGCGGATGTAGCTGCGCAGCTTGTTGGACGTGCGGCCTTTGCCTGCCTCATGAAGGCGGCGCATCATGTCTGCAATCTGCTCATCCGTCACGGCCTTGGCTGGTAGCGCTGCCAGTGCGGGCCATGCGTCAAAGACGTGCAATGTGAAGATGGATCGAGCATCCGTATGGCTACGCCTGCCAAGGCTTTGCAGGTAATCGCAGTACGCCAGCAGCAGGGCGCGTAGCGTGTACTTGGCTGCGGCTTCCATGGCATCGGCTGCGGCCTTCGCTGCTGCGGCTGCTGCCTCTTGCTGTGCCTTGGCTTCGGCCTTCGCCTGCTTCTGCTGCTCCAAGATTTCACCCATGCCGCTGCCTTCGGCTTTGGCTGTGACGTGTTGCACGGCCATCGCTTCAGCGGCTTTGATGGCGGCGGCTATCGAGTAGCCCGCAGCGGTGGGGGTGTGCTTGTTGACGTGGCCCGGTGTCGGGTCATAGGGGCCGATGGGCAGGCGCTGGCTTGTGGTGCCTTGGCTGTAGCGCCAGAAAAAGATGATGCCCTTCTTACCGTTGCGGGCCTGTAGCGCCCCCGCTGGTTCGATCTTGGTCAGGGTGATGGTCTCCCCTTCGGCCATCGCTTTGAGGGCTGCTGAGGGGCTGGGAACGGGCTTGGCAACGGTGGGCATGATCTGGCCTCTTTGAAAATTTGCCAGAATTTTGCCAGAAAAATGCAGGATGGGTGCGAATGACAAACGGACTAACTTAGGATATGTTTTCCTTGTATGACAGTCACTTAGTGCTTGCAATTGATTGCAGAGCTATCCTGAATTTGCCAGAATTTAACCAGTGTTGTCGGACTTTTAATCCGTTGGTCACAAGTTCGAATCTTGTACGTCCTACCACGATACACAAAGAAAGCCCGCTATCGAAAAGGTAGCGGGCTTTCTTATTTCCGCACTCTTGTTCCAGCTCCATCGAGGCGTTCCGCTTGGCTCTCACACTTGCCAATCTGAGTCCTTTCGGCCATTAAGGCGCAATGCTTGTCTCAACACAGACCATGGCTACTCAATAGTCAGACAGCGGTCCAATATTTGCGATTGACAGGGCGATTTGGTAGATACTTTCAGAAGAACTCTGAGGCACTAACGATTGACGCTCTTCCCCTCGCATCCTTCACGAAAAATCGGCAAACACCCGCAAAAGTAGCAAGCATGAATACGCTGGACTCATTGAAACGCCTTTACAAGAAGACCACGCAATATCCGATTGCTCGGCCTTCTGAACCCACCTCGGAATGTCTTTTCATTCATCGCACGGGCGTGATCATGGCCGACGGGGAATTGGTCACTTGCGCGAATATGTACGCCGAAAACGTCGGTCATCTGACACCTGAGAAAAGTTTTGAATCGGTTTGGAATAATGAGCGTTTGCAATCCGTGCGCCAATCGATGGGGACAGAGAGCGAATGGGCGCAATGCCAACGGTGCTGGTTTCGCGAGATCCGCTATGCAGAACAACGAGAACGCTGGGCCGAGAGCGGCAGTACTGCTGTACAGGATTCCATCGAAAAGCCGGTCGAATATCGCACCAAATCCTGGGATTTCCGCAAAGAACAAATGAAATAATGAGCAGTCCCAGCACCCCAAAGTTGTTGAATCTTGGCCTTTTCTTCATCAAGCGCAGCGATGTCTTTATCGATCTGACCTTGCGACTTCAGGCCGACCCTGACGCACGGTATGACTACAGCAAGCTGTATTACTCCACGGGATTTTTAAGCAAATTCAATGAGGAGCAGACCATTTGCTTCAAGTTGAGTCTGGCCAATGCCCATGAGCAGATTCGATTGCTCATTCCCGAGGAAGCGCGCAAACACAAATGGATTCGCTTGCGCCTGGATCCCTTCGTCCACGCCTCAGGTAGCTGCCAGGTTGAGGCAGCAAAATTGGTCGCAGAAGACGCCAACGAAGCGCTTTCACGGCACGCCTATCTTTTGGCGTTGAAAGAATGGACGCGGGCCAAGGTGGTGGAGAGCGAGACGGAAAAACGCGCCATCACACCCCACCCTCCTGAATCTCTGAGCCTTGAGCTGACAGCGGCTTGCAATTTGCAATGTTCGCATTGCAGCAGTCATGGCGATATCGATGAGCACCGCATGAACAACCGGCGGCTGGCATTCGACGGCGAGTTGCTGGAGTCGCTAGGAAAAGAGGTTTTTCCCTTTCTCACATTGATCAATCTGGTGGGACGAGGTGAGCCAAGCATGGTTCCTTTGGCCTTGTGGAATCGATTCTTCGAGCTTTGCGATGAAAACAAGGTGTTGGTGACGTGCGTGACCAATGGGTCATTTGTCAAACAGCGCTTCGATGCGAAGAAAATCAGCATGCTGGATACGCTGACGTTCTCCATCGATGGCATGACACACGATGTATTCACGCACAACAGGCGTGGCGCCGATCTGGATGATTTCTTGAATAACTTGAATTACTTTCAGGAGATTCGCCATGGCCTGAACGTTCTACGCAAGCCTCGCCTGGGTTTATCCTGGACGCTCAAGCGAAATAATATCCATCAGTTTCCAGATTTCGTCCGCTTTGCGATCGATGCAAAGGCCGACTTGCTCTATGTGCGGCATCTTTTGTTGTTCAGGCCGCAAGACGCCGATGAATCGCTCATCAACGAACCGGAACTGACGAACCGCTACCTTTCCACCGGCTACAACCTTTTGAAGGGAACGGACATCAAACTGGACGTGCCACCGCTGTCTCTGGACAAGGCAGAGGCCGCACTTGCATAGCTGGAGCCAGTTCAGGAGAGCGATCCTCCTGATTTTCGCAGGCACCCCATCAGGGCAAGCATGAAAAAAGCCACGCAAATGCGTGGCTTTTTCTATTTACGAATCAAGTTCTGAGACTTGGCTCTGCAGCGCTTCAGACCTTTTCAGCGACTTGCGCGTACTCTTCGATCTGGTCGAAGTTCATGTAGCGGTAGACGCTGGCCTTGTCAGCATCGATCACGCCCATTTCCTTCAGGTATTCTTCCTTGGTTGGCAGCTTGCCCATACGCGATGCAATGGCGGCCAGTTCGGCGGAGCCCAGGAACACGTTGGTGTTCTTGCCCAGACGGTTGGGGAAGTTACGTGTGGACGTAGAGATCACGGTTGCGCCTTCACGCACTTGCGCCTGATTGCCCATGCACAGCGAGCAACCGGGCATTTCGGTACGCGCGCCAGCGGTGCCGAACGCGGCGTAATGGCCTTCCTTGATCAGCTCGTTCTGGTCCATCTTGGTGGGCGGAGCCACCCACAGCTTGACCGGAATGTCGCGCTGGCCACCGAGCAGCTTGGCGGCTGCACGGAAGTGACCGATGTTGGTCATGCACGAGCCGATGAAAGCTTCGTCGATCTTGGTGCCGGACACTTCGGACAGGAACTTGGCGTCGTCGGGGTCGTTGGGGCAGCAGACGATCGGCTCCCGGATGTCGGCCAGATCGATGTCGATCACGGCGGCGTACTCGGCGTCCTTGTCGGCTTCGAGCAGATCGGGCTTGGCCAGCCAGGCTTCGACCTTCTCGATGCGGCGCTCCAGCGTCTTCGCGTCTTCGTAGCCTTCGGCGATCATGTTCTTCATCAGAACGACGTTCGAGCGCAGGTATTCAGCGACGGGCTCCTTGTTGAGCTTGATCGTGCAACCGGCTGCGGAACGCTCGGCCGATGCGTCGGACAGCTCGAACGCCTGCTCCACCTTCAGGTCTGGCAGGCCTTCGATCTCGAGGATCTTGCCGGAGAAGATGTTCTTCTTGCCCGCCTTGGCCACGGTCAGCAGACCTTGCTTGATGGCGTACAGCGGAATGGCGTGCACGAGGTCGCGCAGCGTCACGCCGGGTTGCATTTCGCCCTTGAAGCGCACCAGTACTGACTCGGGCATGTCCAGCGGCATCACGCCGGTGGCGGCACCAAAGGCCACGAGACCAGAGCCAGCGGGGAAGGAAATGCCGATCGGGAAGCGGGTGTGCGAGTCACCGCCGGTGCCCACGGTATCGGGCAGCAGCAGGCGGTTGAGCCAGGAGTGGATCACGCCGTCGCCAGGACGCAGGGCCACGCCGCCGCGGTTGGAGATGAACGCAGGCAGCTCGCGGTGCGTCTTCACGTCCACGGGCTTTGGATAGGCTGCGGTGTGGCAGAACGACTGCATCACCATGTCGGCGGAGAAGCCCAGGCATGCCAGGTCCTTCAACTCGTCACGGGTCATCGGACCCGTCGTGTCTTGCGAGCCCACTGTGGTCATGCGGGGTTCGCAGTAAGTGCCGGGGCGCACGCCCTGACCTTCTGGCAAACCGACAGCACGGCCCACCATCTTCTGCGCCAGCGTGAAACCGGCCTTGGATTCGGCAGGTGCCTGTGGCAGGCGGAATGCGGTGGATGCGGGCAGACCCAGCGCCTCACGCGCCTTGGCGGTCAGCGAGCGGCCGATGATCAGGTTGATACGGCCACCAGCGCGCACTTCGTCGAGCAGCACGTCGGACTTGAGCGCAAAGTCAGCCACTTTCGCGCCGCCCTTTTCGATCTTGCCCTCGTAGGGGTAGATGTCGATCACGTCGCCCATCTCCAGGCTGGAGACGTCCACCTCGATGGGCAGCGCGCCCGAGTCTTCCTGCGTGTTGAAGAAGATCGGGGCGATCTTGCCGCCCAGCGTCACACCACCAAACCGCTTGTTGGGCACGAACGGAATGTCCATGCCGGTGGCCCAGATGATGGAGTTGGTTGCAGACTTGCGCGAAGAACCGGTGCCGACCACGTCGCCCACGTAGGCCACGAGGTGACCCTTCTTCTTGAGGTCGTCGATGAATTGCATCGGGCCGCGCTTGCCGTCTTCCTCTGGCTTGAACGCCGCGTCAGGGCGCGTGTTCTTGAGCATAGCCAGGTAGTGCAGCGGAATGTCGGGGCGGCTCCATGCGTCGGGCGCGGGCGACAGATCGTCGGTGTTGGTTTCGCCGGGCACCTTGAACACGGTGACGGTGATCTTCTTCTCGACTTCGGGGCGCGCAGTGAACCACTCGGCATCCGCCCAGCTTTGCATCACTTCCTTGGCCTTGGCGTTACCGGCCTTGGCTTTGGCCGCCACGTCGTTGAAGAAGTCGAACATCAGGAGCGTCTTCTTCAGTGCTTCGGCAGCCACGCTGGCCACTTCGGCGTCGTCGAGCAGCTCGATCAGCGGGTGCACGTTGTAGCCACCCACCATGGTGCCGAGCAGTTCGGTAGCCTTGGCCTTGGAGATCAGGCCGACCTTGATGTCGCCATGGGCGACAGCGGCCAAGAACGAGGCCTTGACCTTGGCTGCATCGTCCACACCCGGCGGCACGCGGTGCGTGAGCAGATCGAGCAGGAACGCATCTTCGCCAGCGGGCGGGTTCTTAATCAGTTCGATCAGTTCGGCTGTCTGCTTGGCATCCAGCGGCAGTGGAGGAATACCGAGTGCGGCGCGTTCGGCCACATGGTCACGGTAGGCTTTCAACATGTCTACTTCTCCAGAAGGTTTTGGTTTTTGATAATGGGGCGACACAAACCGGCATGGCTTGCGCTAACCACACCGCTCACAACGGGTGGCAACGACGCCAATGCCGGCTGTCCACCGCCGAACGAATCGGCGGCGCGGGGTGGTTCTGTTATTTGTTCGGGTTGTCGAACAAAACGGTGGGGTTGCGCTTCATGGCTTCCGCCACAGTCACTTGCTGCGGCGTCATGCATTCGTCTGCCATGCGCTGGCCCAGTTTCTGGTTCAACAGCATGGATTTGTTGGCAATCTGGACCCAGACGGCGCCCGCCTTCTGGTCTTCCAGACGCACGGCACCGGTCGATGTCACGACAGGCTGCATGTGGTATTTGAAACCCTTGCCTTCCACATTGAAGCGGCCGGGCGAGTTCACGTCTTTTTCGATAGATACGTACGCACCCAGCTCGCAGGGAATGCGGCCGGTTTCCACACGATCGGCCACTGCCAGTTCGTCGGTGGTGAGCGCAGCTTCTGCGGCAATGAAGCCGGTGGCGACCTGGGAAGCAGCACTCTTGAGCTGCACGCGGCTGCTCGAGGCCTTTGCCGGAGCTTTGGCCGTGGTGGTCTTCTTCTTGGGCGCAGACTTAGCAGTCGTCGTCTTCTTGGCGGGAGTCGCCTTGGCCGCAGGCTTGGCGGTTGCCTTCGCGGGAGTAGCACCCTGAGCCAGGGCAATGGTGGGGGCCAACAGAATCAGTGCTGTGGTGATGAGGGTCTTCATGGCGACTCCTACTTGAGAGAAAACATAAAACAGGGCAAAACCATAAAAATAACCGATTTACGTTGCGGTTGTGCCACTGCTTGTTACAAACCAGGCTTTTGCTGCATCGGGCAGCGTCCGTCCGGTTTGGTGAGCACGCTCCAACACTTGCCAAAAATAGCGATAGCTGGCGCGGTCATGCAAGACTCCATCTTCGCTGATGGGGGCCCATTCAGCGGCGATGGCGTCCGAAATAATGCGGGCGGCGCGTATGATTTCTGCATCATCCGGGGCGAGCGCCGCCAGAATCGGGCGAATCTGCGCCGGATGGATACTCCACATGCGCGTGTAACCCAATTCACGACTGGCCTTGCGCGCCGCCGCCTGCATGGCATCGGTATTGCTGAATTCGGTGACCACACAGTGGGACGGCACCTTGCCGTGCGCGTGGCAGGCAGAGGCGATCTCCAGCTTGGCGCGCACCACCAGTGGGTGCTCGAACTGCCCCGCCGACGTCATGCCCGCCGAGGGAATGGCGCCACCATGGGCAGACACAAAATCCATCAGTCCGAAGCTCAAACTCTGGATGCGCGGGTGCGATGCGATGTCAAACGCCCGATGTACCGCTGCAGGCGATTCGATCAGGGCATGCAGCGGCAGGTCACGCGCACCAGCGGCATCGAGTGCGCGCACGGCCACTTCGACGTCGTCCACGGTCTCCACCTTGGGGAGCATGATGTGGCAGAGCTTGTCCCACGCTTCGCCCGCAATGGTGGCGATGTCGTTGGCAAACGCCGGATGATCGACGGTGTGCACGCGCGCAGCTACACGGGCGCCATGCGCCGCTTCGCGCGCCAGTTGCGCGACCAGCGCGGCGTGCTCACGCTCCAGACCCACGGGAGCGCCGTCTTCGCAGTCGAGCGTGACGTCGAACACGCAATGGCCCAACTCCTCGCGCATCTCCTGCTGCAGTTGCAGGCTCTTGCGCATGCGCGCCTCCACGCCGCTGTAATGGTCACAGACGGGAATGGACTGCTGCCCTGCCTGGGCATCCAGCAGGACGGTGGCGGGATGGACGCTGGAGTCGAAAGTGGTCATGCAGGACGCTGGGCAACAATGAACATGCGCGGGAAGGCCAGCAATCGCTTGCCGTCGCTGCGCACGGGATATTCGGAATCAATGCGCTGCTCGTAACTGGCCAGAAACTGCGCTCTGAGCGTGTCCGTGAGCGGATCGACAAAAGGTTTCAGACCCGTTCCACGCACCCATTCGACAATGGATGCCGCCGAGTCCATCGGATGCTGGTACACCGTGTGCCACACATCCACCTGCGCCGCGTCACGCGCGAGCAGGTCGTAATACTGCTGAATGCGGAGCAAGTCGGTGCGCACCGCACTGCTGTCGCCGATCGCCGCCTTATAGGGCGACTCGTCCGCCAGCGCACGCATGTGGTGATGGGTCGGCTCGGCGCGGTTGTCGGGCATCTGCACCGCCAGCACGCCGCCGGGGGCCAACGACCCGAAGAGGCGTGGAATGAGCACTTCGTGATCACCCACCCATTGCAGCGCTGCGTTCGCATAAATGAGATTGGGTGCCACGTCGGGCACCCAATCAGCAATGTCAGCAGCGACAAAATCCACGCTGGGCAACCAATTTTGGGCGCTGTCCAGCATGGCTTTGGAGTTGTCCACGCCGATCACGCGCGCCCGGGGGTATCGCGCAACCAGCAGCTCGGTGGAATTCCCCGGGCCACAGCCCAGATCCACCACCACGGATGGATCTGTCAGCGGCACCCGCGCCAACAGCTCGCGGGCCGGGCGCGTGCGCTCGTCCTCGTAGCGGCTGTAGAGCTGGGGGTTCCAGTCTTGCATGGTGGACAACGGTGACCGACTGATTACAGCAGGTGCTTCACGCCGTCCTGTTCGCCTTGCAGCTCAGCCAGCGTCTTGTTGATGCACTCTTGCGAGAAAGCGTCGATGTCCAGACCTTCAACGATCTTGTACTCGCCGTTTTCTGTCGTGACCGGGAAACCGAACACGATGCCGGCAGGGATGCCGTATTCGCCATTGGATGGCACGCCCATAGTGACCCACTCACCCTTGGAGCCCAGCGCCCAGTCGCGCATGTGGTCGATGGCGGCGTTGGCAGCCGAGGCAGCCGACGACAGGCCACGTGCAGCGATGATGGCCGCGCCGCGCTTGCCCACGGTGGGCAGGAACACGTCCTTGTTCCATTCCTGGTCGTTGATCATGTCCTTGACCGACTTGCCGTCCACGGTGGCGAAACGGTAGTCCGCGTACATCGTGGGCGAGTGGTTGCCCCACACGGTCAGCTTGCGGATGTCGCCGACCTTGAAGCCACCCTTGGCGGCCAGTTGCGATGCGGCGCGGTTGTGGTCCAGGCGCAGCATGGCAGTGAAGTTCTTCGCTGGCAGGTCGGGAGCCGACTTCATGGCGATGTAGGCGTTGGTGTTGGCGGGGTTGCCGACCACCAGCACCTTCACGTTGCGCGAAGCCACTGCGTTCAGTGCCTTGCCTTGCGCCGTGAAGATCTGTGCGTTGGCAGCCAGCAGGTCGGCACGTTCCATGCCGGGGCCGCGAGGACGGGCACCCACGAGCAGCGCGTAGTCGGTGTCCTTGAACGCCTGCATCGGGTCGCTGTGGGCTTCGATGCCTGCCAGCAGCGGGAAGGCGCAGTCTTCAAGCTCCATGATCACGCCCTTGAGCGCATTCTGAGCCTTTTCGTCAGGAATTTCGAGCAACTGCAGAATGACTGGCTGGTCCTTGCCCAGCATTTCGCCGGAAGCAATGCGGAACAACAGTGCGTAACCGATTTGACCAGCAGCGCCTGTAACGGCAACGCGGACGGGCTTTTTGCTCATGAATAGAACTCCAAAAAAGTGTGAAAACAGTGTTGGTGCCAGGATGCACCAGCCAGCTTCACAAATGCAGCCCGTGCCCCGCAATAACAACCTCCGAGTTTACCGCTGAATACTGGACAGGGTCAATTTGTCTTATGTCTTATATAAGATAGAATGTCCCGCTGAAAGTTCAACCCTCAGCACGCCCGGAGCCCCACCATCGGCATGGCCTCTTCCTCGACACCCTCTTCCCCCACCCAGTCCGCGAGCGCAGGGGCAAGCAGCGTTTCGACCCCTGCATTCAGCCCCCTATACCAGCAAATCAAGGGGCTGATCCTGCACAGCTTGCAGCATGGCGAGTGGAAGCCGGGCGAAGTGATCCCCAGCGAAATGGACCTGGCAGCGCGTTTTCGCGTGAGTCAGGGCACGGTGCGCAAGGCGATTGATGAGCTTGCGGCCGAGAACCTGCTTGTCCGACGTCAAGGCAAAGGGACTTTTGTCGCTACACACGCAGAACGGCAAGTACAGTATCGCTTCCTCAAGCTGGTTCCTGACACCGGGGACGCGCGCGAGGAAGGGCCGGCACAACGCACCATTCTTGAATGCAAGCGCACACGCGCAGCGGCAGAAGTCGCGCGCATGCTCAATTTGCGCACGGGAGACCCCATCATTCAGGCGCGGCGCATCCTGTCTTTTGCAGGCGTTCCATCCATTCTGGAAGATATCTGGCTACCGGGGCAGGCCTTCAAGGGACTGACCGCCGAGCAAATGGCAGAGTACCAGGGCCCGACATACGCCATGTTCGAGCTGGACTACGGAGTACGCATGGTGCGGGCCGAAGAAAAAATCCGCGCGGTCCTGCCAGACGCGGAACAGGCCAGCTTGCTGCGGGTCTCTGCGCAGACGCCCCTGCTGTCTGTGGAGCGACTCGCCTACACCTACAACGATGTTCCAATGGAGTTACGAAAAGCGCTGTACCGTACCGACACACACCACTATCACAATTCGCTGAGCTGACATCCAGCTAACACCGCAGTGTGGAATAAGCATTCACCACAACCCGCACACATTGCGTTGCAATAGAATTTTGGGTTGACCGCATCCGCGATTACAACGCAGTTACATCCACGAAAGCATCTTTGACATGACAGAGCAAGCCAAAACGCGGCCTGAGTTCCGCAATATCAACGTATTCACGGACCTCCCGACCTACCGATTGCCGGTGGCGGCCAAGTTATCGATCATGCACCGCGTGAGCGGCATGATCATGTTCTTCCTGCTGCCATTCGTCATCTGGATGTTCGACAAATCGCTGTCGTCGGAAATCTCGTTTGGCGCCTTCACTTCGGTATTCGTCGGTACCTGGGGCTGGCTCGCCAAGCTCGTGTGCCTGGCCCTGATCTGGGCCTACCTGCACCACTTCTGCGCCGGTGTGCGCCACCTGCTGATGGACGTGAACCATCACATGGTGACCAAGGAGTTCGGCAAGTCTTCCGCTCTCGCCTGCTTCGTGATCAGCCTGCTGCTGACCATCGCTCTGGGCGCAAAGCTGTTCGGCCTGTACTGATCGGCCATCTCTTCTCCATACGATAAGGAAAACGAAAATGTCCGTGAACTACGGCCCCAAGCGCATCGTCGTCGGCGCGCACTATGGCATCCGCGACTGGCTGGTGCAGCGCGCCACTGCAGTGCTGATGGCACTCTTCACCATCGTGCTGCTGGCACGTGTACTGCTCTCTAGTGGCCCCATCGGCTACGACACCTGGGCTGGCGCCTTCGCCCCCCAGTGGATGAAATTCCTGACCTTCGGCGTGATCATCTCGCTGATCTGGCACGCATGGGTTGGCGTGCGCGACGTGTGGATGGACTACGTGCCCGCTGCCGGTCTGCGTCTGGTCCTGAGTATTTTCACCATTGTCTGGCTGGTCGGCTGTGCAGGCTGGGCGTTCCAGGTTCTGTGGCGTCTGTGAGCTGCCCCGAAGTCTCCGCGATTGAAAGAAAAGAATGAGCTACTCAAAAGCAAATATCACCAAACGCAAGTTTGACGTCGTGATCGTCGGCGCAGGCGGCTCCGGTCTGCGCGCCGCTTTGGAACTGTCGCGCGCCGGACTGTCGGTAGCCGCGCTGTCCAAGGTGTTCCCCACCCGCTCGCACACCGTGGCAGCGCAAGGTGGCGTGTCCGCATCGCTGGGCAACATGGCCGAAGACAACTGGCACTACCACTTCTACGACACCATCAAGGGCTCCGACTGGCTGGGCGACCAGGACGCCATCGAGTTCATGTGCCGTGAAGCACCCAACGTCGTGATCGAACTCGAACACTTCGGCATGCCGTTCGACCGCAACCCTGACGGCACGATCTACCAGCGCCCGTTTGGCGGTCACACTGCCAACTACGGCGAAAAGCCCGTGCAACGCGCTTGCGCAGCGGCTGACCGTACCGGCCACGCCATGCTGCACACGCTGTACCAGCAGAACGTGAAGTCCAAAACCAACTTCTTCGTGGAGTGGATGGCGCTGGACCTGCTGCGTAACTCGCAAGGCGACGTGGTCGGCGTGACCGCCCTCGAACTCGAAACCGGTGATCTGTACGAACTGCACGCCAAGGCCGTGCTGCTGGCCACGGGCGGTGCGGGCCGCATCTTCCAGGCATCGACCAACGCCTTCATCAACACCGGCGACGGTCTGGGCATGGCTGCACGCGCAGGCATCCCGCTGCAGGACATGGAGTTCTGGCAGTTCCACCCCACCGGCGTGGCTGGCGCGGGCGTGCTGCTGACCGAAGGCTGCCGCGGCGAAGGCGCCATCTTGCTGAACAGCGAAGGCGAGCGCTTCATGGAGCGTTACGCTCCCACGCTGAAGGATCTGGCACCGCGTGACTTCGTGTCGCGCTCGATGGACCAGGAAATCAAGGAAGGTCGCGGCTGCGGTCCCAACAAGGACTACATCCTGATGAAGCTCGACCACCTGGGCGCAGACACCATTCGCAAGCGCCTGCCTTCCGTGGAAGAAATCGGTCACAACTTCGCCAACGTGGACATCACCAAGGAACCGATTCCTGTGGTGCCCACCATCCACTACCAGATGGGCGGCGTGCCCACCAACATCCACGGCCAGGTCGTGGTGTGGGATGGCGAGCAAAACCAGGTCGTCAACGGCCTGTACGCCGTGGGCGAGTGCTCCTGCGTTTCCGTGCACGGCGCCAACCGCCTGGGCACGAACTCGCTGCTCGACCTGCTGGTGTTCGGCAAGTCTGCCGGCAAGCACATCGTGCAGTTCGTCAACAGCTACGGCGACCACCACGAAGTGCCCGCCGACGCTGCCGACCGCACGCTGGCACGCCTCAACGAGCTGGAAAACTCCACCGAAGGCACCTACGCACAGGACATCGCCAACGACATCCGCGCTGCCATGCAGCAGCACGCTGGCGTGTTCCGCACGCAAGCGGGCATGGACGAAGGCGTGGTCAAGATCAACGCACTGCGCGAGCGCATCGGCTCCATCACCCTCAAGGACAAGTCCAAGGTGTGGAACACCGCGCGCATGGAAGCGCTGGAAGTGGACAACCTGATGGAAGTCGCCCAGGCCACCATGACCTCGGCAGCAGCCCGTCACGAATGCCGCGGCGCACACACCGTGTACGACTACGAGCACCCGGCTGATGACCCGAACTTCCCGCTCGGCCGCAACGACAAGGAATGGCTCAAGCACACCCTGTGGAACAGCAGCGACAACAGCCTGTACTACAAGCCGGTGAACCTGCAGCCCCTGACCGTGGAAAGCGTGCCTCCCAAGGTCCGCACGTTCTAATCCAGCAGCCCCAGACAAGAGATTCTCAAGATGAAACGCACATTCAAGATCTACCGCTACGATCCGGAAAAGGACGCCAAGCCGTACATGCAAACCGTGGAAGTGGAACTCGACGGTCACGAGCGCATGCTGCTGGACGCACTGGTGAAGCTGAAGGCCATGGACCCGTCCATCTCCTTCCGCCGCTCGTGCCGTGAAGGTGTTTGCGGCTCCGACGCCATGAACATCAACGGCAAGAACGGCCTGGCCTGCCTGACGAACATGAAGACCCTCAAGGGCGACATCATTCTCAAGCCCCTGCCCGGCCTGCCAGTGATCCGCGACCTGATCGTGGACATGACGCAGTTCTTCAAGCAGTACCACTCGATCAAGCCCTACCTGCAAAGCGACATCTACGCCTCGCCTAGCAAGGAGCGCCTGCAGTCGCCCGAAGAGCGCGAAGAGCTCAACGGCCTGTACGAGTGCATCCTGTGCGCGAGCTGCTCCACGAGTTGCCCGTCGTTCTGGTGGAACCCCGACAAGTTCGTGGGCCCGGCCGGTCTGCTGCAAGCCTACCGCTTCATCGCCGACAGCCGCGACACCGCCACCGAAGAGCGTCTGGACAATCTGGAAGATCCGTACCGCCTGTTCCGTTGCCACACCATTATGAACTGCGTTGACGTGTGCCCCAAGCACCTCAACCCGACGGTGGCCATCGGCAAGATCAAGGAACTGATGGTTCGCCGGACTATCTGAAGAACATGGCGCAAGAAGACACTCTGCTCGATGAGCGCGAAATCTCGGTCCTGCGCTGGCGCTGCCGGCGCGGACTGGTCGAGAACGACCTGTTCATCGAGCGCTTCTTTGCCACGCACGCGTCGCGCCTGACCGCCAGTCAGGCGCGCGGAATTTCAGCGCTGATGGACCTCTCCGACAACGACCTGCTGGACTTGCTGCTTCGCCGCAAAGAGCCGGAAGGCGAGCTCGACAATCAAGAGGTCCGCTCGGTACTGGAACAGCTACGCCCGCGTGTCTGACACAGGGTGCACATCCTGCACTCAGATGCGGGTCCACATATTGAAGGAAACATGAAATGAAACTGGCAGATAACAAGGCGACACTATCGTTCAGCAACGGTAGCCCCAGCGTAGAACTCCCCGTGTACCAGGGCACCATCGGCCCGGACGTGATCGACATCCGCAAGCTCTACGCGCAAACGGACATGTTCACCTACGACCCGGGCTTCCTGTCCACTGCCTCCTGCCAGTCCGCCATCACCTACATCGACGGCGACAAGGGCGAACTGCTGTATCGCGGCTACCCCATCGAGCAATTGGCTACCAACTGCAACTACCTCGACACCTGCTACCTGCTGCTGAACGGCGAACTACCCAACGAAGCACAGAAGAAGGACTTCGAGGACCGCGTGACCAAGCACACGATGGTCAACGAGCAGATGCAGTTCTTCCTGCGTGGCTTCCGTCGTGACGCACACCCCATGGCTGTGCTGACCGGTCTGGTGGGCGCACTGTCGGCCTTCTATCACGACAGCACGGACATCAACAACCCTGCACACCGCGAAGTGTCCGCCATCCGTCTAATTGCCAAGCTGCCCACGCTGGTCGCCATGGCATACAAGTACGGCAAGGGCGAGCCCTACATGTACCCGCAGAACCACCTGTCCTACGCAGGCAACTTCCTGCGCATGATGTTCGGCACACCATGCGAAGAGTACAAGGTGAACCCGGTCATCGAAAAGGCGATGGACCGCATCTTCATCCTGCACGCAGACCACGAGCAGAACGCCTCCACCTCCACCGTGCGTCTGTGCGGCTCCTCCGGCACCAACCCGTTTGCAGCCATCGCTGCGGGTGTGGCTTGCCTGTGGGGTCCTGCGCACGGCGGCGCGAACGAAGCCTGCCTGAACATGCTGGAAGACATCCAGCGCATGGGCGGCGTCTCCAAGGTGGGCGAGTTCATGGAGAAGGTGAAGGACAAGAACTCCGGCGTGAAGCTGATGGGCTTTGGTCACCGCGTGTACAAGAACTACGACCCGCGCGCCAAGCTGATGCAGGAAACCTGCAACGAAGTGCTGGCCGAACTCGGTCTGGAAAAAGACCCCCTGTTCGCACTGGCCAAGCAACTCGAGAAGATTGCCCTGGAAGACGACTACTTCGTGTCACGCAAGCTGTACCCGAACGTGGACTTCTACTCCGGCATCGTCCAGCGCGCCATCGGCATTCCAGTGAACCTGTTCACCGGCATCTTCGCACTGGCCCGTACCGTGGGCTGGATTGCACAGCTCAACGAAATGATCAGCGATCCTGAGTACAAGATTGGCCGCCCACGCCAGCTGTACACCGGCTCCGTGCGCCGCGACGTGCCGACCAAGCGTTAATTCGTTTTCTGGTTCGCACCCAAAAGCCCGCAACGCCTGTTGCGGGCTTTTTTGCGTCTGCCCTGTGCGTGTCCCGATTCCTGCACCTGCGAGCACGCCGGCCAGGGAGCACATGAACGCCCTTGCTGTGCCAGCGTATGGTGCAGCACGTTAACATCGGCCACCACACCCTGCCCGTTCTCATTGCCACACCCAAAGGAACCCCGCCTTGCACGCCACGCAAGTCCCTGCCCCGCTGCCGCCCACGCCCATCTGGCGCTGCCTTGTCATTGAAGATGACCGCGAAAACGCGCGCTACATCGCCGAAGGTTTGCTGGCGCTCGGGCACATCCCCATTCTGGCGCACGACGGCGCCGAGGCACTGCGGCGCGCAACAAACGAATCGTGGGACGTGGTGGTGCTCGATCGCATGCTGCCTGGCAGTGTCGATGGTCTGAGCATCCTGCACACCATGCGCTCGCTGGGGCTGCGCACGCCCGTGCTGGTGCTCTCCGCACTGTCCGCGCTGGATGAGCGCGTGAAGGGCCTCAAAGCCGGTGGCGACGACTACCTCACCAAGCCGTTTGCGTTTTCCGAATTGTCGGCGCGCCTGGAGGCGCTGGTGCGCCGCTCGCGCTCCGGCAACGATGTGACCACGCTGCAGTTGGGCGATCTGTCGCTTGACCTCACCCGCCGGCAAGCGCAACGCGGAGCGCGCATCGTCGTGCTCAAGCCGCGCGAATTCCGCCTGCTGACATATCTCATGATGCATCCGGATCAGGCGCTCACGCGCACCATGCTGCTGGAGGCCGTCTGGGACTACCGCTTCGATCCGCAGACCAACCTGATCGATGTGCAGATCAGCCGCTTGCGCAGCAAGCTGCATGGGCCGGATGAAGCCGCCATCCTGCACACCGTGCGGGGCGTGGGATACAGCCTCAGCATGCAACCACCGTCCGCTCTGGCATGACGCAACCGCAGACGGCAACCGGCAAGCCGGTCTGGGGTTCGACCAGCCTGCGCCTGGCGGCCCTTTCCGGCTTTCTGGTGCTGATCAGCATGCTGGCTGCGCTGGCGCTGGTCTACGTTCAGGTGTCGCTCGTGCTGCACCGGAACGTGGAGCGCCAGATGCAGCAAACGCAGCACTACATCATCTCCGTCTATGAATCGGCTGGTGCCGAAGCGGCCGCGCAGGTCATCACGCGCAATCTCGCGGACGGCAAGGACACGGACTCCGAGCTGTACCTGCTCACCCGCCCCGATGGCACACGCATGGCAGGCAATCTGCAGAACGCGGCGCTGCAGCTCCAGCCCACCGAATCACAATGGGTCGTGAAACTTCATCGCAACGCAGAATCCGTCAACGCCAAGCTGCTGTCGCACACCTTCAGCGATCAGGCGCGGCTGCTCGTCGGACACGACCTGCGCGAGCTGGAGGCGGTGGAGTCCACGGTCGCCACCGCGAGTGTGATGGCGGGCATTTTCTCGCTGCTGCTCGCGCTCGCCAGCACCCTCATCTTCCGGCGTGAACTGGCACGCAGCGTGGGTGCGGTGCACTCGACCATTGCACGCATTCGCGGCGGCGCATTGCAGGCGCGCGTGCCGGTCGAGCCTGCGCACACCGACGAATTCGCCCAACTGGAGCAGGACTTCAACCAGATGCTCGACCACATCGAGCAGCTCATGAACGGCGTGCGCCACGTCTCCGACACCATCGCCCACAACGTGCGCACGCCACTCACGCGCATACGCCTGCGCCTGCAGGCCGCGTTTGCCGAGCGCGAGGCCACAGCCGATGATCTGCGCGCGGCGATGGTGAGCGCCATGGAAGACATCGACTCGGTCAGCCACATGCTCGACAAGTTGCTGCATATCGCGCAAGCCGAGGCCGGCATGCGCCGTCAGGCGTTTGAGCCACTGCAGTGGAGCGATGTGGCCCGCGAAGTGATCGAACTGTATGAAGATCTGGCCGAGGAAGAAAACGTGCGCATCGATTGGCAATGCGAGCACGATGCGCCGGTGCTCGGTGACCGCTCCGTGCTCGCGGGCGCGCTGGTCAACGTGCTCGACAACGCCCTCAAATACGCGGGGCGCGGAGCGCACATCGTGATCACCACGCGCCAGCGCGAAATGCGCACCACCCGTGAGGGCAAGAGCGTATCGGCATGGCGCAGCGAAATCATCGTGCGCGACAACGGCACGCAGCTTCAGCCACAAGACCTTCCGGCACTCGCCGAGCGGTTCGTGCGCCTCCAACCCGACAAGCCGGGCCACGGTCTTGGCCTTGCCAGCGTGCGGGCCATGATGCAGTTGCATGGTGGCGAGATGCTGCTGGCCAGCGCCCATCCGGGGCTCGAAGTCACCCTCAGCCTGCCTGCGCACGGGTAATGTGACAGGCCGCGCGGGCAGCCGCGGCCCGCCCTGTCATCCGTAAAACTACGTTCTTTCCGGTTCCTCACATTACCGGTCTGCAATGATCCGGTCATGCTGCGCACGTCAGCCAGCACCTACGATTTTGGTTCCGATTCAACCGGCCCGAAAGGGGCCTCCAAGGAGACCAGAATAGTGAAAGTTCACAGTCAACGAGACTTTGCCGCCGGGCTGCTTTTCAGCGCTTTCGGCGTGGCGTTTGCCTGGGGCGCCACGACCTATCACGTAGGCACAGGCGCACGCATGGGCCCCGGGTACTTCCCGTTCATCGTCGGGGTACTGATTGCGCTGCTGGGCTCGATCATCACCGCACGCTCGCTGATGACCGACAAGGGCGATCGCACGCCGATTGGCCGCATCGCATGGCGTCCGCTGGTGTTCATCATCGGCGCCAACATCCTGTTCGGCATCCTGTTGGGCGGACTGCCCAGCATCGGCCTGCCACCCATGGGATTGGTGGTGGCGGTCTACGTCCTCACGATGGTTGCGAGTCTGGCGGGTGATCAGTTCCAGATCAAGCCCGTACTGATTCTTGCGACGATTCTTGCCATTGGCAGTTACCTGGCCTTTGTCGTCGCGCTGAACCTGCAGTTCCAGGTCTGGCCCACCTTCATCGCGGGCTAAGCCCCACACATAACTACAAATACGGAGCTTCTTTTCATGGAACTTTTTGACCACCTCGCGATGGGGTTTGGCGTAGCTTTCACTGCGCAAAACCTCTTGTACGCGTTCATGGGCTGTCTGTTGGGCACGCTGATCGGCGTGCTGCCGGGTCTCGGCCCCGTGGCCACGATTGCGATGCTGCTGCCCACCACGTATGCGCTGCCGCCCACTGCGGCGCTGATCATGCTGGCGGGTATCTACTACGGTGCGCAATATGGCGGATCGACCACCGCGATTTTGGTGAACCTACCGGGCGAATCTTCGTCGGTGGTGACCGTGATCGACGGCTACCAGATGGCACGCAAGGGCCGCGCTGGACCTGCACTGGCTGCGGCCGGTCTGGGCTCCTTCTTCGCGGGCTGCGTAGGCACATTGATTATTGCCGCCTTTGCACCCCCGCTGACGGAACTGGCCTTCAAGTTCGGCCCCGCCGAGTATTTCTCGCTGATGGTGCTGGGTCTGATCGGCGCGGTGGTGATGGCTTCGGGCTCTCTGCTCAAGGCGATCACGATGATTCTGGTGGGCCTGGCGTTCGGTCTGGTCGGCACCGACGTGAACTCGGGCGTGGCACGCTACAGCTTTGACATTCCAGAACTCACCGACGGCATCAGCTTCATCGCGATTGCCATGGGCGTGTTCGGCTATGGCGAAATCATTGCCAACCTGTCCGTGCCTTCCGAAGACCGTGAAGTGTTCACCGACAAGGTCGAAGGCCTGATGCCCACGCGCGAAGACTTCAAGCACATGATGCCCGCCGTGCTGCGTGGCACGGCGCTGGGATCGGCACTCGGCATCCTGCCGGGCGGCGGTGCGTTGCTGTCGGCTTTTGCCGCCTACACGCTGGAGAAGAAGTCCAAGCTCAAGCCCGGTGAAGTGCCGTTCGGCCAGGGCAACATCCGCGGCGTTGCAGGCCCTGAGTCGGCCAACAACGCGGGCGCGCAGACCTCGTTCATCCCGCTGCTCACACTCGGCATTCCACCCAACGCCGTGATGGCGCTGATGGTCGGCGCGATGACCATCCACAACATCCAGCCGGGCCCGCAGGTGATGACCAGCAACCCCGAACTGTTCTGGGGCCTGATCGCCTCGATGTGGATCGGCAACCTGATGCTCATCGTGCTCAACCTGCCGATGATCGGCCTGTGGATCAAGCTGCTGTCGATTCCCTACAAGTGGCTGTTCCCGGCGATCGTGCTGTTCTGTGCGATCGGCGTCTACTCGGAGAACAACAACACCTTCGAAATCTGGATGGTCGCGATCTTCGGCGTCATCGGCTACATCTTCCACAAGCTCAGTTGCGAGCCCGCTCCGCTGCTGCTGGGGTTGATTCTCGGCCCGATGATGGAAGAGAACCTGCGCCGTGCCCTGCTGCTCTCGCGCGGTGAATGGAGCGTGCTGGTAACCCGTCCGATCTCTGCCGTGCTGCTCGCGCTGGCGGTGTTCCTGATGATCGTCGTGCTGCTGCCGTCGGTGAGCAAGACCCGCGAAGAAGCCTTCGTGGAAGACTGACGGCGACTCGCCAGCATGGCGAGACACCTGCCCTTCGAGACACCCCGCAGACCGCCAAGGCTGCGGGGTTTTTCATATGCCGTGAACCATGCCCGCAATGCGTCCTTCTCCGCGGAAGACTGCGCGACAATCGCTCCCATCGACGTGACTCACACGCATTCCGACCCGAACACTGGAGTTTCCCCCATGATTGAATCCGCTGGAAAAATCCATGCCTTGCCCGATGCCGCCTACCAGCCATCGCCCAACGAGACCTACGCCGTCGTCTTCGCCATGACCAAGCCGAGCAAGCAACCCGGCGCGGTCAACCCCGCACTGGAGCGCGTCGCCCGCGCGGTGAACCTGCACGCATCCGCAGGCGTGCCCGCCAACCACATGCGCTTCGTCGCCGTGGCCTACGGCGAGGCCACACCCCTCACTCTGAACCACGCGCAATACCGGGCGCAATTCGGCATCGACAATCCCAACCTGCCGGTGATCGAGGAGTTGCGCGCGAACGGCGTGGACATCGCCGTCTGCGGTCAGGCGGTGCAAGAAGCGCAATTGCAGTACGACTGGATCGATCCGTCAGTAAAACTCGCACTCTCTGCGATCACCACGATCACGCTGCTGCAACACAAGGGCTATGCGTTGATGCCGCTGTGAGCTCAGCGCGAGCGACTGCCAAAGCGCTCGCGATACGTCTGCGGCGTGATGCCCAACTGGCGCACAAAGAGATGCCGCAGCGCCTGCTCCGACCCCAGCCCTGCGCGCGCCGCAATCGTCTTCAGCGGTAGCGCGGCGTTCTCTTCCAGCAACTGCTTGGCGCGCTCCAGCCGTGCCGACTCGACAAAGGCAATCGGCGTCTGCGCGCATTCCTGCTGGAACAGGCGGCTCAAATGGCGCTCGCTCATCGCCGCCTGCTCGGCCATGCGCGACATGGGTAGCGGCTCTTGCAGATGTTGAAGAATCCATTGCTGCAGGTTCTGCACACTGCGATGCGTCGTGCCCTGACTCGCCAGTCGCACACTGAATTGCGACTGTCCGCCGGGCCGTTTCAGGTACATGACCAGATCGCGTGCCACCTCCAACGCTAGCGCGTGACCAAAGTCCTCCTCCACAACGGCCAGCGCGAGGTCGATGCCCGCCGTCACGCCCGCAGACGTCCACAGCGCACCATCACGCACGTAGATGGCATCCGCATCCACGTCTACCTGCGGATAGCGTTGTTGCAAGGCACCGGCCACGCTCCAGTGCGTTGCCGCGCGGCGGCCATTGAGCAGCCCTGCCTTGGCCAGAAAAAAGCTCCCTGAGCACAACGCTATCAGGCGCTGCACCTGCGGACCAACGCGCTCCAGCCAGTGCACCAGCGCATCCGATGCGCCCAGCACGGTCTCGATATGGCGTGAACCCACGATGACCACCGTGCAACCCAATTCATCCTGCTCGATCTGCGCCAGCGACTGCGTAGCCTCCAGCGCCATCAGCGTGTCCGAGCGCACGGCACCACGCTGCTCGGCCACCACGCGCACGTCGTAGCCATCCGGTTGACCGCGCTGGCGCAGGTGCACGTTGGCATAGTCGAACACGGACATGGGGCCGATGGCCTCCAATGCCTTGAAACCGGGATAAACAATCAGATCGACGCGATGCGCGCCTGCGTGACGATGCTCCATGCAGCCTGATGAATGCGTTGCTGAACGAGTCGGAACTATAGCGACTGCATGTCCGAAGCGCTCACGCACCATGAAATCCGGACATATCGCACTGGCATGTGGACATCGCATGCGAGCGCCCGCGCGCGATGCTCTACAGTTGCCGATTGTCATGGCTGGCAGGCATCATGCCGAACCGGCCTTGTGGACCTTGCTGCACTGGCACAAGGTGCAGCGTCCGCGCCCCCTTTTCTTCCCGTCCACATTCTTCCGGAGACCCCACCATGAAATCACGCGCAGCAGTAGCCTTCAAAGCCGGAGAACCCCTCAAGGTCGTCGAGATCGACGTGGCACCGCCCCAGAAAGGCGAAGTGCTCGTCAAAATCACCCACACCGGCGTTTGCCACACCGATGCGTTCACGTTGAGCGGTGATGATCCGGAAGGCATCTTCCCCGCCGTGCTCGGTCATGAAGGCGCTGGCATCGTGGTGGAAGTGGGCGAAGGCGTCACCAGCGTGAAGCCGGGTGACCACGTCATTCCGCTGTATACCGCCGAGTGTGGCGAATGCCTGTTCTGCAAGAGCGGCAAGACCAATCTGTGCGTGGCCGTGCGCGCCACCCAAGGCAAGGGCGTGATGCCCGATGGCACGACGCGCTTTTCCTACAACGGCGAGCCGATCTACCACTACATGGGCTGCTCCACGTTCAGCGAGTACACGGTCGTGGCCGAAGTCTCGCTCGCCAAAATCAACCCGGACGCCAACCCCGAGCAGGTCTGCCTGCTGGGCTGCGGCGTGACGACCGGCCTCGGCGCCGTCAAGAACACGGCCAAGGTGCAGGAAGGCGATACAGTCGCCGTGTTCGGGCTCGGCGGCATTGGTCTCGCGGTGATTCAGGGTGCCAAGCTGGCCAAGGCGGGCCGCATCATCGCCATCGACACCAACCCCGGCAAGTTCGACCTCGCCAAAACCTTTGGCGCCACCGATTGCGTGAACCCCAAGGACCACGACAAGCCCATCCAGCAAGTGATCGTGGAGATGACCGGCTGGGGCGTGGACCACAGCTTTGAGTGCATCGGCAACGTCAACGTGATGCGCGCCGCGCTGGAATGCGCACACCGCGGCTGGGGCCAGAGCGTGATCATTGGCGTGGCGGGTGCGGGGCAGGAAATCTCTACACGCCCGTTCCAGTTGGTGACGGGCCGCAAGTGGCTGGGCACGGCTTTCGGCGGCGTGAAGGGCCGCTCGCAACTGCCCGGCATGGTCGAAGATGCGATGGAAGGAAAGATCCAGCTGGAGCCATTCGTCACGCACACCATGGGGCTTACCGACATCAACGAGGCGTTCGACCTGATGCACGAAGGCAAGTCGATCCGCTCGGTCGTTCACTTCGCGGACTGAAGGAGCGACATGACTGCCAGCACACTTGAGTTGAAAAATGCGCACGCCTGCTTTGGCGGCGCACAACGCTTTTACGAACATGCCTCGCGCGAAATCGGCTTGCCGATGAAGTTTTCCGTCTATCTGCCGCCCCAAGCGCTGATGGGCGAGAAGGTGCCCGCCCTGCTCTACCTGGCCGGTCTGACCTGCACCGAAGAAACCTTCATGATCAAGGCCAACGCGCAACGCCTCGCGGCCGAGTTGGGCGTGGCCCTCATCGCACCCGACACCAGCCCGCGCGGCGCCAACGTGCCCGGAGAGGCCGATGCCTGGGACTTCGGCGTGGGAGCGGGCTTCTATCTGGACGCCACGCAAGAGCCCTGGACGAAGCACTGGCGCATGGAAAGCTATCTGATGAAGGAACTGCTGCCGCTGGTCACCGAGAAGCTGCCCATCGATGCGACGCGCATTGGCATCTTTGGCCACTCGATGGGGGGCCATGGCGCGCTCACACTCGCGCTGCGCCACCCCGGCGTCTTCCAGAGCGTGTCCGCCTTCGCGCCCATCAGCCATCCCATGAATTGCCCATGGGGCGAAAAAGCCTTCACCGGCTACCTCGGCACCGACAAGTCCGCATGGGCCCAGCACGATGCAAGCGAATTGATGAGCGCACAAAAGACCGCACCCTATCCCGCAGGCATCCTCATCGATCAGGGCATGGCAGACAAATTCCTCATGGAAAAACAGCTCCTGCCCGAGGCTTTCGAAGCCGCCTGCGCCAAGGTCGGCCAGCCGCTCACACTACGCCAGCAGCCCGGCTATGACCATGGCTACTACTTCATCCAGACGTTCATCGAAGACCACCTGCGCCACCATGCAGCAGCGCTGAGTGCGAAGACGGTGCACTGAGGACGCGCGGCGCGGCGGCAGCCGCGTCTCTCTCCGATTCAGATGAGTGGAGTGGCTTCCGTTTCCACTCCCGAAATCCGGCGCACAGCGCCGTCCTGATTCAGCTTTTCCAGCATGCGCATGGTCAGGGCTTGTGTGCTGCCATCGACCGCCGTGAAGATAAAGGAAGTCCTTTGCGGCCCAATCCATGTCAGCCGAGTGTGGATGCAGCGTCCTTGCGTACACAGCTCATACCATTGACCGAGTGCCAACTCAGGCAGGCAGAAAGTGGATGCGGCAGTTGGCTCCTCCTGAACTACGGAGCGATCTGGCTCCGGATTCAACTCTACCGGTGTCAAGTCGAGGTCCTGCGCGGACACCTGCTCATGCAGCTCGGGTACGCCCGCAGCCCGCGCCAATTTCGTGCGCAACTGAGCTACAGATCCGATCACCCGCTCAATCTCCGAATGCGGATACTGCAGGTCATTCAATCCGAGCCGTATGGATGCGCACAACGTCTCCATCTGTGCCAACAAGCGCTGCGCGTCTTCTGGTCGTTGCTGTGGCTGGGCACACCAAAGAAGCGCTGGCGCAACGGTCAGGTAGCGACCAATGTGCCGCTTATCCTTGCTGAGTTGGGTCTTGGCCACAACTTCCGCCCAGATACTGGTCAGGAAATGAACGACCTGCCTCGGCGCAGTGCTGGCTGCTGGCAAGTTGGAGAACTCCTCCGCGATCTTCAACACCAGTTGCGAGCTCGCATTGGTGCTGCCGCTCATCGGGAATTCTGAATCGGGATTCGAACTGCTCCAGGCCCTATCCCACATGCGCCTCACGTGCGCGAAGGCGGTCGCATCGTGAATGGGAAGCGCCAGGAGATAACGTACGGTTCCCGATGCCAATTTGAGAAAGCGGTCAAATCCCGGACTCTCTTCACTTGAATATTGCATACTGCGCCGCGTCATGTCGTCCAGCAATCCGCGCGCAGGATGGTCACGCTGGGTGAAGAACGAATCCGGATCGACCTCCACCAATTGCCGTAGCGGTTGCTCGAACTGTCGCACCAGCGGACGCAAGCTCGCGTGCAATCTGGGATGCTTCTCCAAGCTGTCGAGCATGCGAGAGATACGTGCCACTGAAACTTCCACGTGCGTTTGCTCAGTCGCCGTCGCGCCATCCGCTCCGGGAAGGCCCCATGCTCCTGAGTCCTCCCGGCCGAATTGGGCGTGCGCCAATTGGTCAGCCAACCGGTCCAGACCGCTGCCATCCATTGAGGGCTCGCTCGCCACACCAGCTCGTAGTATTTCCGCTGAAGACTCCTTGTGCGCCACCCCATTGGAACGCCTAGGAGAGGACAATGCAAAACCGACTGGCTGCACACCGGCCGCAACCAATTGCTGCATTAACGCTCCGTAAAAACGCGCCAGTTCGCTGCCAAATGCCTCACCCAAAGGACGCATCCAAAGCCGCCTCTCATCCAGCTCGGCTGTAGTTGCATTCACTACATGCTGGAGCGCTTTGATATAGCTCTCCTGCCGGAACGGATTGCGTGCGGGTTGCACGTTGGGAAGTCCCATGGCAGCGCATACATAGGTATTCAATTGGGCGACTTCGATTTCCGTCGCGTTCAACACCAATTGCCGCACGCGCGATAACTCGACATGAGTGATTAATTCATTTTCATCCACCAACGAAAGCTCTCCCCCACTGGTCGTGGCGCGGGGTTCCGCTTCATTGCGTTTCTCGTCGAGCACAGCCACAAACTCTGCCATGAGCGCGTCCGCGAACTGGATGGACATGGCCTCCTGATGGGCATCCAGGGCTTGCGCAGCGCGTTTGATTCGCACGACCTCCTCGGGGTGTGCGTCGTGCAAGGATAGGGAAAGATTCTCGGATGCCTTCCGAAAGCAGAGCGATGCCAAAGACGCACTATCACGAACACTTCTCGTCAGGCACGACTCGAGGACTGCCGGGATATTCAAATCGCGGATATTCATGATCACGAATAATCTAAATGTGAATTCAATGTAAATTCACATAGTAATCTTGGATCAATTTGTTTCAACAAGTTAAATCAGATAGATTGATGTATTCGAAATCTTCCTATCAAATCGTTTCAAACGAATATCCAACGCGCAGCCAATTTAAGTATTTCAATGCGAAATGACAACAATCGATCATATTTGCGCGAAATCCCATTAGCCACTTGAAAAGATGTCCCAGGATTACACATTCAGAATAGCTGTCGCTGACCGCTCAATAGCGATGGGTGATATTGAGAGAGATCCAATTCCGTCCGCTCCCGATGGAGCCCCAGTCTCGCGCAGGTCTTGTGGAAGCGTTGGCGCAGGACCTCTGCCCAGGGGCCCGTGCCCTTCATGCGTGTGAGGTAGTTGCTGTCGTAGCTCAGGCCACCATCGCGCTGCGCCTCTGATACACCATGCAGGTCCTGGATGCGCGCCATCACGCGGGCGGCGCGGTCGGGGTAATGTTGGTCGAGCCATTCGCGCATGATCGGGTTCAGCTCCCATGGCAAGCGGATGACGGTGTAGAACGCCGACGTCGCGCCCGCTTCGCGCGCGGCGGCCAGCACCTGCTCCATGTCCTCCGTGATGAACGGAATCTGCGGGGCCACGCTCACGCCCACTGGCACGCCTGCCTGCGCCAGCGCATGGATGGTGCGCAAGCGACGATAAGGCGCGGCGGCGCGGGGCTCCAGAATGCGCGCCAGATGGGCGTCGAGCGTGGTGATGGTCACGTAGGCGGCGACAAGACGCTGCTGTGCGAGTTCGGCCAGCAAATCGAGGTCGCGCTCCACGCCGCTGGATTTGGTGATGAGCGAGAACGGATGCCGCGCATCGCGCATCACCTCCATGACTGCACGCGTGAGCTTCAGCTCGCGCTCTACCGGCTGATAGCAATCCGTTGCCGATCCGATGTTGACGATGCTGGGCCGATGCGACGGGCGTGCAAGCTCCTGCCGCAGCACCTGCGCAATGTTGTGTTTGGCGATGATGCGGGTTTCAAAATCCAGCCCCGGCGAAAGATTCAGGTAGCTGTGCGTAGGCCGCGCGTAGCAGTACACACAGCCGTGTTCACAGCCCCGATACGGATTGACGGACTGCTCGAAGAAGATGTCCGGCGAGTCATTGCCCGACAACGCGCTGCGCGCCGTCTCCAGCGTGACCTGCGTGCGGGGTGCCGCCACGGCCGACGCATCCTCTTCGGTAAGCCACCACACATCCTCATCTTTCGACCAGCCTGTACGATGTTGGCTGGTGAAACGGTGCTCCGTACGCGTGGCGATACCCCGCCCCTTGATGGGCGCTGGCTGCGCAGAAGACTTGATGCCAGTCATGGAAGTGTGATTTACTGTTTATTTATACAGTAATTTATCACGCATTCTGATACTATGCAGCCAGCACTGCGCGAATCTGCGCCCACCACCGAAATCCACTTGCATCAAGGACGCTTCAGGTGTCCATGCAGTCCCGTGCGATATTGCATTTATCTGCTCGAAAGCCGTTACAGTGGAAGGCTTTTTCGACGTTTTTCTTCAGGATAGAAAGGGAATTCATCATGGCCAACGCAAAGCCGCCAATCACGCTGTCTTCGCTCGACGTGGATCGCATCGAAGCGCTGCTTGCCGCGATTCCCGCCAGCGCATTTCCGGGCAAGGCCGAACTGGAAGCCGAACTGGATCGCGCCGACATCGTCGCCCCTGAAGAAATGCCCGCCACCGTCGTCACGATGAACTCCACCGTGAAGTTCGTGATCGTGGAAACCGGCAAGGAATTCGTGCTGAGTCTCGTCTATCCGCGTGACATGGATGGCAGCGCAGACAAGATTTCCATCTTCGCGCCCGTGGGCAGCGCGCTGCTCGGCCTGTCGGTGGGTGATCAATTGGCATGGCCCGGCCCCGGCGGCAAGCCCATGACAGTGCGTGTCGAGCAAATCGTGTTTCAGCCGGAAAGCTCTGGCGAAATGCATCGCTGATTTCCACACGGCGCGCAAAAGCAAAAATACCAACCGCAGCTCCATGGCTGCGGTTTTTTTATGCGTCTTGCCAATGTGGGTGGCTCAGCCGGCCCAGTGGCTCACCAGCAGCACGCCGCCGCCTGCGCCGATCAGACTCAGTTGCCAACGCAACGCCGACGCCCAGGTCGGCACATGTTGCTCCACCTTCAGATAGAGCACGCGCCCCGCCATCACGGAGAACGCGAACGCAGCCACCATGCCCATCAGATGCAGCATCGGCACGTCAGGCAGCCATGTGCTGACGACGGCGTTGACCAGCAGGCAAATGGAAAAGTGGATCAGAAACACCGAGTAAGACATCTGCCCCAGACTGGCGATGCGCGTGGTGAGGGGCTCCATCCATCCACGCACGGTGCGAAGCAGTGAATGGGCGCTGACATGGCCCTGCTCGATGGTTGGACGCATCAGCCAGGTGAGTGCAAGCGCCGTCGCCATGGCCAGCGCGATGCGACCACGGAACTCGATCCACAGCGCCGCGCAACCCAGGACACCGATCAGCACAAACCACAGCGGCCAACGCGGCGAGCGCGAGCCCCAATACGCGAGCATGCCCAGGCCGTAGGCACCCCAGAAGTACACGCCCCACATGTCCAGATCGGCGTCACGATTGGCATAGAACAGCGACGCTGCCACGCCCGCCACGACCAGCCATTGCGTGACGCGTACCCGCACACTGTCACTTAACTTGAGCGTGCGCATGAATGCGAACAACAACACCGCCATCACAAACAACTGGAAGTCGATGGCCACATACCAGACGCCCGCAGACAGTGCATCTTCGCCGACGAGGTCCTGCAGCAGGAAGGCATTGGCGATCAGCTGGGGAATGGTGGGTTCGTCTGGAACGGAGGGATGGTCCATGAGCGGGCGCACCAGATCGGCCAGCAGCACCGCAACGATCAGCGCAACGGCGTAGGGAACGACCAGACGCACAAAGCGCCGGCTCACCTGCGCAGGCGCGTGCTCGAAACGGGCGAGTCCTTTGGGAGCAAGACTGGCGGCAGCCAGATAGCCACCAAGCACCAGAAAGATCTGAACGGCCATGCGCGCGTAGTCGCTGAGCCATTCCATGGTGCGGGGCAAAAGGGGCGCGGCCACGTCGGACATGGGGCCATAGAACGCGAGGTGATGCCACACGATGGCGGCACACGCCAACCCCTTGATGCAATCAATCGATGCATTGCGATTTGCGGAAGACATTGATGTTCTTGGTTCTCTGTTCCGGCCGGACTGATGCGCAGCGGGTCCTACAAGGGTGCCATTCTGCAACCGCTTGAAGAACCATGCCCGCATCCAAGGCAATGACTGCATCGCCAGTCATCTTGCTGGAGATGCAGTCCGGTCTTTGAACATCCAAAGCAAGATATCAACGTAGCGATACGCCGACATCTTCGTTTAACGTGTCAACCGCCCATCGGGTTTACCGGGGCTCCGTGCGCGCCAGGATTTCACGGCGTGTCTGCTCGTCGTCCGTGAGTTCGTACCACATTGCGTTCAGCACTGCGAAGGCCGCCGCCAGCGGCAGCCCGAGTAGCCATGAGAAGTACCACATTGCTTGATTCCTTCAGTGATTCATTGGTTCAGTAAGAGTGCGTGCGACCTTCGATGATCGCCATCGGATCGATCTTGCCGCGCAATACGCGATACACCCAGGTCGTATAGGCCAGGATGATGGGCATGAAGATCAGTGCGCACACCAGCATGATGAAAAGCGTGATGTGGCTCGACGACGAATCCCACACCGTCAGGCTGAAGCGCGGGTCCAGCGACGACGGCAAGATCATCGGGAACATCGCGGCGCCCACGGTGAGGATGATGCAGGCAATCGCGAAGCCGCTGGACAACAGCGTCAGCCACTCACGGCGCGCACGCATGCCCAGCGCAGCGATCAACGGCAACAACAGGCCCAGCACCGGCAACAGCCACAGCCAGGGGGCCGCTTTGAAGTTGCCCATCCACGCACCCTCGGCCACACCCGCCGTCTTGAACAACGGATTGGAGGGCCCGGTCGGATTCACCGTGCTGGTGATTTCGTAGCCCTGAATGCCCATGGCAATCCACACACCGGCCAGTGCAAACAGCGCCGTGGTCAACACCGCTGCCAGACTGCCCCAGCGCGCGGCACGGGCGGCCACATGGCCTTCGGTCTTGAACACCAGCCACGCCGCGCCGTGCATGACCAGCATGCTCAGCGACACCAATCCGCACAGCAAGGCAAATGGCGTCAGCAAACCGAAGAACGTGCCTTCGTAGTAGATGCGCAGATCAGGCTCCAGACGGAACGGCACGCCCAGCAGCACATTGCCTACCGCCACGCCGAAGATCAGCGCAGGCACGATGCCGGACACGCACAGCACCCAATCCCACGCATTGCGCCAGCCTGCGCCCTCGCGCTTGCTGCGGAACTTGAAAGCGACCGGGCGCAGGATCAGCGCCACCAGAATCGCAAACATCGCCAGATAAAAGCCCGAGAAAGACACCGCATACAACTGCGGCCAGGCGGCAAAGATCGCGCCCCCCCCCAGGATGAGCCACACCTGATTGCCTTCCCACACCGGGCCCACGCTGTTGATCACCACGCGGCGCTCGACATCGTCCTTCGCGGTGGCGCGCAACAGCGCCATCGCCCCCAGATCGAAACCATCGGTCACGGCAAAGCCCACGAGCAGAATGCCCAGCAGCAGCCACCAGATGACGCGCAGGACGTCGTATGAAATCAGTTCATGCAAGATCATGTTGTTCTCCTGATGGGGTCTTCAGCGCGCACGGGCGAGCTTTTCGATCATCGGAGCGTAGAAGCTCAAATGCGGCGGGCTTTCATGCTCCGGTCCCTTGCGGATGGCCTTGAGCATGAGCTTCATCTCGATGATGAAGAGCACGGTGTAGATCAGGATGAAACCTGCAATCGTCAGCAACAACGTGGAAGCGCCCAGATTGGACACCGCCATCGCCGTTGGCAGCACGCCCTCGATGATCCAGGGCTGGCGACCCAGTTCCGCCACGATCCAGCCGCACTCCGCAGCAATCCACGGCAGCGGAATCGCAAACACCGCCAGTTTGAGCAGCCACGGATAGGCATCCAGTTTGTGGCGCACCGACAGCCAGAAGAACGTGCCGGTCAGCAAGATGAAGAAGAAGCCCAGCCCCACCATGATGCGGAACGTCCAGAATAGTGGGCCCACAGGTGGCACCGTATCCATGGCCGCAGCGTGAATCTGCGCATCGGTCGCCTTGCGCGGATCGTCCACGTAACGCATGAGCAGCAAGGCATATCCCATCGTCGCGCCCTTGTCCTCAAACACTGCGCGCGCCGCTGGCGGCACCTCGGCATCGGTCTTCGCCAAGCGGATGGTTTGCAGCGCGTCGTAAGCCTCGATGCCATTGCGGATCAGCCCTTCGGCGTTTTTCACCAACTCGTTGATGCCGGGAATTTCCGTCGTCAGCGAGCGTGTGCCGATCAACCCCATGGCCCAGGGAATATGCACGGCGTAGTGCGTCTCGCGGGCTTCGCGGTCCGGAATACCAAACGCGGTGAACGACGCAGGCGCAGGCTCGGTATCCCACATGGCCTCGATCGATGCCAGCTTCATCTTCTGGTGTTCCGAGGACAGATAACCACTCTCGTCACCCAGCACCACGACCGACAGCGACGCCGCCAGGCCAAACGATGCCGCCACCGTCATCGAGCGCTTGGCCAGATGTACGTGTCGCCCCTTGAGCAGATACCACGCCGAAATGCCCAGCACGAAAATGGCCGCCGTCACGTACCCGGCCGACACCGTGTGCACGAACTTGGCCTGCGCCACCGGGTTCATGAGCACGGCGAAAAAGTCGTTCACCTCCATGCGCATGGTCTGCGGATTGAACACCGCGCCCACGGGGTTCTGCATCCAGCCATTGGCGATCAGAATCCAGAGTGCGGAGAAGTTGGAGCCCAGCGCCACCAACCACGTCGCCACCAGGTGACCCACCTTGGTCATCCGATCCCAGCCAAAGAAGAACAGCCCGACGAAGGTGGCTTCCAGAAAGAACGCCATCAGCCCTTCAATCGCCAGCGGTGCGCCGAAGATGTCGCCCACGTAATGGCTGTAGTAGCTCCAGTTCATGCCGAACTGGAACTCCATCACCACGCCGGTCGCCACGCCCATGGCGAAGTTGATACCGAACAGCACGCCCCAGAACTTGGTCATGTCACGCCAGATCGTCCGGCCTGTCATCACATACACCGTCTCCATGATGGCGATGAGCACTGACAGGCCGAGCGTGAGCGGCACAAACAAGAAGTGGTAGAGCGCCGTTATCGCGAACTGTAGTCGTGATAAATCGACGATGTCGAGGTCCATGGGGAGATCCTTTCTTTCGCTTTTTTTAAATGGAAGACGTGCTTCCTCATTGCCCTGTCGACCCGGACCGGTCGTCGCGCAGTTGGCGCAATGCGCTATCAAACTGCGGCGTACCGCTCCGGGCTTGTCCTGTGATGCGTCCACCCGCCAGCGTGATGATGCGATCGGCCAATGCAGCCTCGCGTCGCCAATGGGTGGCCAGCACCAACGTGCGGCCCTGCGCTACGCGCGCCAGGCAGTCGAGTACGTCGTTGGCGGTTTCGGCATCCAGGCCTTCAGTCACTTCATCCAGCAGCCAGCAAGGCGCATCGGTCAACATCAAACGCGCCAGCGCCAAGCGGCGCGACTGACCGCCTGACAACCCCAGACCGCCTTCGCCCAGCGGCGTATCCAGACCCTGCGGCAGTGCCAGCACGTCGGGCGCAAGACCCGCATCCGTGAGCACCGAACGCAATTGTTCATCCGACGCATCGGGCTTGGCAATGCGCAAATTGTCCCGGACGCTGTCCTGGAAGAGTTCGGTCCGCTGCGTCATCCAGCTCGCGCGCACGGCATGCACTTCGCCATGACGCGCAGCCAACTCACCCGCCATCAGTGACAGCAACGTGCTCTTGCCTGCACCGCTGGTGCCGATCAGCGCGACGCGCTCGCCTTGCCGGATTTCCAGGTTCACGTCACCAAGCGCCATCACGCCATCACGGCACACGCCAGCGTTGCGCAACTTGATGGCGATCCCGGCGGCGTCATCCCGGTCGGGACGTCCAGCGTCGGGCGTCGCGTCGGGCACGGCTCGCTCCAGCACCTCACCAAGCCGACGCGCCGCCACCCAGGTGCGGCCCGCCTGCGCCGCACCGCGGCGCAATGCGGCGAATGGCTCCATGGCAGAAAGCGCCAGCAACACACCAAACGCCGCCACCGCCGCGCTGATCTGTTGCCCTTCGGCCAACCAGGCCACTGCCAGCAACGCCGCCGCCAGCGTCACCGCGCCCGCCACTCCATATGCCAACGCCGCCTTCGACTCGGCACGATACAGCCGTACATCTGCGCGCGCACCGCGCGCATCGCTCGCGCGCACAGCAGCACCTTGCGCGGCCAGGCGCTGTGCCATCAGCAACTCCGTGCGCCCCGCCACCAGATCGACCGTTTGTGCGCGCAGCCGCTCCACCGCCAATGCGCTTTGCGCGGCAGATTGGGCGCTTGCAAGTCCATGCCAGATCGCAATGCCCCACCCCGCGCACACCAACCAGAGCCCCGCCAGCACGCCGACCCACCAGCGCATCAGCCCGAACGCCAGCATCACCAACAATGCCGCACCAAGCGCCGCGCACGCGGGCACGAGAAGGCGCAGATAGAAATTGTCCAGCGCATCCACATCCGATGTGAGCCGCTGGAGCAGCCGCGCAGGACGCTGCATCAACGTGCGCGCCGCGCCCGGACCGGACCATGCCCTGAAGAGACGCACGCGCAAACGCGCCAACGATGCCAGCGTCGCATCGTGCGTCACCAGCCGCTCCGCATAACGTGCGCCCGTGCGTCCAAGCGCTAGCAGACGAATGCCCGCCGATGGCATGAACACGTCAAACACCAAGGCCGCACCCGGCACCAATCCGGCAATGGCCGTCGCGGTGATGAACCAGCCCGACAACCCAAGCAAGGCCATGCCCATCAGCACGGTCAGCGCGGCCAGCAGCAGTCCACCCAACCACAGCTTGCGCGTGCCACCATCGTGCAGCGCGCGCAAGGTGGCGCGTAAGTGGGTCCGCGTGCGTGCGTTGCGTGGCTGTGTCATGCGCACTCCTGCGCTGCGACCGGCGCGAGCGGTTCAAACGGCTCCACCGCATCAGGCCAATCGTTTGCCGTCGCCATCAACGGCACGATGCGATCCATCCGCTGTGCCAGCGCATGGTCGTGTGTGGCGACAATCAAGGTCTTGCCGTGCGCGATCTGCAGCAAGCCTTGCGTCACCTGCTCTGCCATCTGTGGATCGAGGTGCGCCGTGGGCTCATCCACCAGCAGCAGACCCGCATGCGAATGCACCGCCAGCCGCGCCAGCGCCAGCCGCACGGCTTCGCCGCCGGACAATCCCATCCCGCCCTCGCCCAAGGCCACCGCCGTGCGCTGCGCGAGCACCTCGCCCAGCGAAGCCAGCTGCGTGGCGCGCTGCACATCCGCATCGGAGACATCCTCGCGCCCCAACGACACGTTGCGCCTCACGGAGCCCGCGAACACATGGGCGCGCTGCCCCATCCATGCCATGCGTTGGCGCAGCCGCTGGGCGCTGGCATCGTTCAGTGCTTGTCCATCCACGCGAATCTCACCGCGCTCCAACGGCACCAGACCCGCCAACTGTGCGAGCAATACCGATTTGCCCGCACCGCTGGGCGCCCACAACGCAACCCGCTCGCCCGCCGCCACGTGCAGCGTGACCGGATCGATCATGGCAGAAGAGCCCGGCACCTGCACATGCACATCGTGCAGTTCCACGGTCGGTGCACCTCTATCTGGTGCGAGGTCAGCCTGCATCGAACGCGCGCCCGGCAAGGGCATGGCGTTCGCAGACAGGCCTTCCAGCACGTTCAACGCAGCCTCGCCATCAGCCCGGTCATGCCACACGGCAGACAGCTCTCGCAAGGGCTCGAAAAAAGCGGGAGACAACAGCAGGATGAACAGCGCTGCATCCAGAGACAGCTTGCTGCCCCAGGCGCCAAAGGTCAGCGTGTCGAGCAGGTGAAAGCCGATGTACACGGCCACCATGGCAACGCCCAGCGCCGAGAAAAGCTCCAGCACAGCGGACGATAGAAACGCGATGCGCAACACCTTCATGGTGCGCACGCGCAAGTTGTCGGCGTGATCGGCCAGGCGTTGTGCGGTGGCGTCGACGGCCGCCAGCGCGCGCAAGGTACTGAGGCCACGCAGGCGGTCCAGCAAGAACGCATTCATGCCGCCCAACTGCAGCATTTGCTCTTCGCTCGCCGAGCGCGCACGCCAGCCAACGATGGCCATGAAAAGCGGAATCAACGGTGCGGCGACGATCAGGATGAGTGCGGCGATCCACGAGAACCACGCGACGGCACAGACGATCACCAAGGGCACCCAGCGCACCTTGAGCATGGCGCTCTGATAGCGCGACAGCCACGGCACAATCGCGCCGGCCTGCTCCGCCACCGCGCTGGCCGCCTGCCCCGAGGGCACTTGCCCGCGGTCCAGCGGCGACGCCTGCATCAGCGACTGCACCACCTGTTCACGCAAGTGGCTCAATTGCACCCGCGCAGCTATCTGCGCCCGCAACACACCCTGCCCGTCCAGCCATGCCCGCACTATTCCCACCAGCAGCACACCGGCAGCGAGCGGCGCAATGGATGGCACGCCTTGCCCGTCCGCGATCGCCTGTACCGCCAACGCGATCAGCCACGCCTGCGGAAGCCAGAGCAACGCAGCCGTGGCTTGCAAGACGGCACCCGCGCGCTGCGCCTGCAGCGTTTTTTGCCGGAACGAAGAGGTCATCGCTCGATTACTCAACCTATATATCAGTATGCACTGAAACAGTAGTATCTAAGGGTTACTACTATGACCTATATATGCATTCATGGAAACCCATTGACCGATCAAATTGATCAATATCAAGCGTACAGGCTAAAAATTGACAGTCAAGCGACAATTTGACCGCAAACTATCGAAAAATCATTACTTCTTTTGAGTCAACGACATTCCTGAGTAGACAGATATATGGCTGTTGCGGAGATTCCAATTAATGGGTCGGCGCTTCCCGCAATCTTCTTTATGCCGCTGAATCAGGGGGTGATGTCTGAGTTTGGCCGGATGCAGGCCATGTGGATGATGGCCGTTTCAGAGCTCGGCATAGCGTCACCCACAACTGGGTTGACGGCGAAACTTTTTGCGCGCGCTATCTTGCAACGCTGTTCGGCCTGACGCTCTTCACGCACCAGATAGGCGGCTTCCTAGGCGCGTGGCTGGGCGGCCTGGCCGTGCTGCACATGGGCAATTACGACTGGATCTGGTGGGCCGATGCCGCAGTGGCGTGATGGCCGCGCTGGTCAATCTGCCCATCCGCGAGGAGCGCCCACCGGCGCTGGCGTTGAAGGCGGCCTGAAGCCTCGCGCGATTACAGCGCGAGTCGCGCACGCGCCTCGGCGTACTCGCGCTTGAGGCGCGCAATCAACTGCGCAGCGCTGCAGATATCCTTGACTGCGCCAATGCCCTGCCCGCTGCCCCAGATGTCCTTCCACGCCTTGGCCGCACCGCCGCCGCCAAAATTCATCTTGCTGGGATCGGATTCCGGCAGGTTGTCCGGGTCCAGACCCGCAGCGCGAATGCTGGCGGCCAGATAGTTGCCATGCACGCCGGTGAAGAGGTTGCTGTAGACGATGTCGTCCGAGGTGCCCTCCACGATGGCTTGCTTGTAGGCCTCCGATGCACGCGCTTCGGTCGTGGCAATAAAGGCCGAGCCGATGTAGCCAAAGTCCGCTCCCATGGCCTGCGCGGCCAGCACCGCGCCGCCCGTGGCGATGGCGCCAGACAGCGCGATCGGGCCATCGAACCATTCGCGGATTTCCTGGATCAGCGCAAACGGGCTCTTCACGCCCGCATGCCCGCCCGCGCCCGCTGCCACGGCGATCAGGCCATCCGCGCCCTTCTCGATGGCCTTGCGCGCGAACTTGTTGTTGATGATGTCGTGCATCACCACGCCGCCCCAACTGTGCACGGCCTGATTCACGTCCTCGCGCGCGCCCAGACTGGTGATGACCAGCGGCACTTTGTACTTGGCGCAGACCTGCAGGTCGTGCTCCAGGCGGTCATTGCTTTTGTGCACGATCTGGTTGATGGCGAACGGCGCAGCAGGCTGCTCAGGGTGCGCCTTGTCCCAGGCCGCGAGCGTTTCCGTGATCTCCGCCAGCCAGACGTCCAGTTGCTCGGCCGGACGTGCATTGAGCGCGGGCATCGAGCCGATGACGCCCGCCTTGCACTGCTCGATCACCAATTGCGGATTGCTGATGATGAACATCGGCGAAGCGATCACCGGGAAGGACGGCTTCTGCAACACTGCGGGCAGCTTGGACATGGCTACGGGTCTCCTGAGTCAGTTGGTATTGAGAAATATCGATGAACGGACACGGCGAACCCCGCGCCCCACCTGCGGCAGGAAAAGCGCGTGGCCCGTCCGGTGGATTGGCGTTTAGAACGCTTCCTGCGGCAACGCCATGACGCTGGCGCCACCATCCACGATGGAGTCGCGCAGCGCCGAGGTCTTCACCAGAATGTGATCGGCATAGAAGCGCGCCGTGGTCACCTTGGCCTCCATGAACGCCTTGTCTTCGCCCTTGGCGGCCAGCGCCTGCGCGGCCAGCAAGGCACGCGCCATCTGCCAGCCAGCCACCAGATTGCCCGCCAGCATCAGGTACGGCACGCTGCCCGCATACACGTCGTTGGGCGACGTCTTGGAAGCACCGGCCATGAAGTCCACCACGTCGAGAAACGCCTTGCGCGCAGTGGCCAGCCGGGCCGCGACGGCCTTGGCGTCGGCGCTGCCGTTGGCGTTGAGTTCGGCTTCGGTCTTCTCGATCTGCGCGGCAACGGCCTTGGCGGTAGCACCGCCGTCGCGTGTGGTCTTGCGCCCCACGAGGTCGTTGGCCTGAATCGCGGTCGTGCCCTCGTAGATCGTCAGGATCTTCGCATCGCGGTAGTACTGCGCCGCTCCGGTCTCTTCGATAAAGCCCATGCCGCCATGCACTTGCACGCCAAGGCTGGTGACTTCAAGGCTCATCTCCGTGCTGAAGCCCTTGATGAGCGGCACGAGGAATTCGTAGAACGTCGCGTTGTCCGCACGCACCTGCGCATCCGGGTGCGTATGCGCGGCGTCGTACGCGGCCGCGCCGGTCAGCGCCATGGCGCGGCAGCCTTCCACGTAGGCGCGCATGGTCATGAGCATGCGGCGCACGTCGGGGTGATGGATGATGGTGGCGCTGCCCTTGACGGAGCCATCCACGGGACGGCTCTGCACGCGCTCCTTGGCGTAGGCGACGGCCTTCTGGTAGGCGCGATCGGCCACCGCAATGCCCTGCACGCCGACGGCGTAGCGCGCCGCGTTCATCATGATGAACATGTACTCGAGGCCACGGTTTTCCTCGCCCACCAGATAGCCGACGGCACCGCCATGGTCGCCAAACTGCAGCACGGCGGTGGGCGATGCCTTGATGCCCATCTTGTGCTCGATGGAAACGCATTGCACGTCGTTGCGCTCACCCAGCGAACCGTCCTTGTTCACGAGGAACTTGGGCACGACGAACAGGCTGATGCCCTTCACACCTTCAGGCGCTCCGGCCACGCGCGCCAGCACCAGATGGACGATGTTGTCCACCATGTCGTGCTCGCCATAGGTGATGAAAATCTTGGTGCCAAAGACCTTGTAAGTGCCATCGGGTTGTGGCTCGGCCTTGGTTCGCACCAGCGCGAGGTCGGAGCCGGCCTGGGGCTCGGTCAGGTTCATGGTGCCGGTCCACTCGCCGGTCACCAATTTTTCCAGATAGGTGGCCTTCAGCTCGTCGCTGCCTGCCGTGAGCAGCGCTTCGATGGCGCCGTCGGTGAGCAGCGGGCACAGCGCAAAGCTCAGGTTGGCGCTGTTGAGCATTTCGATGCAGGCCGCGCCGATGGTCTTGGGCAGGCCCTGACCGCCAAAATCGACCGGGTGTTGCAGGCCTTGCCAGCCACCTTCGGCGTATTGTTTGAACGCGTCCTTGAAGCCGGGCGTGGTCGTGACCACGCCGTCCTTCCACGACGACGGGTGGGTATCGCCCGCCACGTTCAGCGGAGCCACTACGCCCTCGCACAGCTTGGCGCACTCTTCCAGAACCGCCTGTGCGGTTTCCAGTCCGGCATCTTCGAATCCGGGAAGCTGGGCGACCTGCTCGATGTTGGCGAGGTGTTCGATGGCGAACAACATGTCCTTGGAAGGGGCTACGTAACTCATGGCAATGTTGGAATGTGAATTGAAAGAAATGGCGAAAAAAAGGGGCACCGCACGCGATGCCCCGATTCTGGCGTTGTGGACTTACAGCGCCTTGACCAGTTCCGGCACCGCCGTGAACAGGTCGGCCACCAGGCCGTAGTCGGCCACCGAGAAGA
>DCYB01000010.1 GCA_002331385.1 Comamonadaceae bacterium UBA2121 | reverse complement strand
CACCCCCCCGCCACTGGTGAACATGCCAAGGCGGAATCTCTTGCGCAGAGGTTCCGCCTTTTTTGCGTCGGGAGAGGTACCATGCGCGCAGGCCGATCACAGCACATCCAACGGAGACTGCCATGGACAGCAAGCATCACTGGGAACATGTCTATCACTCGAAAGCAACCGAGAGCGTGAGCTGGTTTCAGGAGCATGCGGCCCTGTCGCTGGACCTGATCCGGGGAACCGGCGTGGGGCTGGATGCATCGATCATCGACGTGGGCAGTGGCGCGTCGCGCCTCATCGATGACTTGCTCGACCATGGCTATCGGCGCATCACCGCGCTCGACCTGTCAGACGCTGCGCTGGCGGCCACACGCGCTCGTGTCGGAGACAAGGGCCGCGACATGCTCTGGATCGCCGACGACATTACGCGGATTGAATTGCCACGCCATGCCTACGACGTGTGGCATGACCGCGCCGTGTTTCACTTTCTCACGACGCGCGCGGCGCGCATTGCCTATGTGAATGCGGTGTTGCGCGCCGTGAGGCCGGGCGGCCACGTCATCGTTGCCACTTTCGACGAGGACGGCCCGACACAATGCAGCGGCTTGCCCGTCATGCGTTATTCCGCCAACGAGTTGCATGACGAATTTGGTGCCCCCTTCGAGTTGCTGCGCAGCGAGCGCGAATTGCACGACACGCCCTTTGGCACCCAGCAGAAGTTCATCTACTGCTACTGCCGTAAACAGACGACCTGACAGCAAGCATCGGGCACGGCCTACAGAAGGTTGTTTGCGCACGGCAAGCGCAAATCCTGCGACTGCGGGAAAATCCGCGGGTTCTCTGCGCCAGCGTCGATCCGGTGAGTGCGGAGGATCCGAGCCACAACTGCCTCTCACCCCGATGGCAGAACAGGAAGGATTCATTCCATGCCCCGCACCCGTAAGACCCCATCCACCAGCCGTCAGCTCATGGAGCTGAGCAGCGCCGCACCACAAGTGATCGCCCATCGTCTCACGCGCATGGCGCTCGCGTCCCCCACCAACCCATCGCGCCGTGACCAGAAAGAGTTCACCAGCATGATCGTGGAAAAGCAGATTGCCTTCGCGCAATCGTGGTGGACGTTGTGCATGGACATCGCCAAGTCGCAGCAATCGCTGATGTTCGCCATGTTCAGCGGCCCCGCTGCCGTGACGAGCCTGCTGGCGCGCACGCCGCGCAAGCTGGAGAAAATCTCCTCGCGCGCTGTCTCTCCCATTCACCGCAAGGCCGTGAGCAACGCCAAGCGCCTGTCTCGCACGCCGCTGCGCTGAAATCCGGCGCCTGCGCGCTCGGCCTTCGGCGTTGGCGTACAGTAGCGCCTTCACAGAACTGTCAAATCCCATTCCATGTCATTGCCCCCAAAGCGCCAGCGCAGCCGCCGTCTTCGCAAGAAAATGCGCATCGACGAGTTTCAGGAACTCGGCTTCGAGTACGAAGTGACGCTGGACAAGCCGCTGCCCGACGACGAACAGGAAGCCATCGTGGAGAAGTTCCTGCTGGAACTCATCATGCCGCGCAACCTCGTGCTCGGCGGTTGGGTGCGCGAAGGCTTCGTCACTGCATTCCCGCGTGGCTCAACCACCGAAGAGGACCGCACTGCCGTGCAGGAATGGCTCCAGCAGAACGTCAAGGGCGCGACCGTCAACGTCGGCCCGCTGCAGGACGCCTGGTACGTGGTGGATTGATCCACACCCGCACCTGCCTTTGCGGGCAGGTGCGGCGCATTGACCGCCAACGCGGCGGAGATTCGCAATCAATGCCCCAGTTGGCTGTAGCATGGAGACGATATTGCCGCTTGCCGGCCTTTCTCTTGCGCCTTCATGACCACTTCGCTGCCCTGGCTTGATGCCGACGATCCGTTCCCCCCAACCGACCTGACCTGGGACCACGACTCTCCCGCGCCCGGCCTGCTGGCGGCGGGCGCGACGCTGGAGGTGTGGCGCCTCAAGGCGGCCTATGCCAACGGCATCTTTCCGTGGTTCAGCCAGGGGCAGCCCATCCTGTGGTGGAGTCCCGATCCGCGCATGGTGCTGCACGTGGACGAATTCAGACTGCACCGGTCACTGCGCAAAACCATCAAGCGCTTTCGTACCTTGCCGTCGTGCGAGGTGCGCATCGACAGCGACTTCAGCGCCGTCATCAACGCCTGCTCCAGTGCGCCGCGCCATGCGCAAAATGGCACCTGGATCGTTCCCGCCATGATCGAGGCCTATGAGCAACTGCACGACGCTGGTGTGGCGCACAGCGTGGAGACCTGGGTAGACGGCGTGCTGGTAGGCGGCCTGTACTGCATCGGCATCGGCCGGGCTGTGTTTGGCGAATCCATGTTCTCACACGCCAGCGATGCCTCTAAGGTGGCGCTGGCCGCGCTGGTCAGTCTGTGCCGCGCGCAAGGCGTGCGCATGATCGATTGCCAGCAGAACACGGGCCATCTCGCATCACTGGGTGCGCGGGAGATTTCCCGCGAAGTCTTCCTGCGTCAAGTGCAGGAAGCCCGCATGCTCGACGCGCTCGAATGGAACTTCAAGCCCGTATACTGGGATCAATTGTTGCTTTCCTTACCATCTGAGTGACACAGTTAAACGACCTGCCGCTGCAGTCGCTGCAGTTTTACGCGACAGCGCCTTACTCGTGCAGTTACCTGCCCGGGCGGCTTGCGCGCTCCCAGGTCGCCACTCCCAGTCACCTGATTCACAACAGCGTCTATTCCGATCTGGTCGCGCGCGGTTTTCGCCGCAGCGGCATGTTCACCTACCGACCCTATTGCGATGGCTGCCAGGCCTGTACGCCATTGCGTGTGCTGGTGAACGAGTTCAAGCCCGACCGCAGCCAGCGCCGCGCGTTCAAGCAGCATGCCAACTTGCAGGCGCGTGTGTTGCGCCTGTGCTATTTGCCGGAGCACTATCAGCTCTACTTGCGCTACCAGAATGCGCGCCATTCCGGTGGCGGCATGGACCACGACAGCATCGACCAGTACACCCAGTTCCTGCTGCAAAGCCGCGTGAATTCGCGCCTCGTGGAGTTTCGTGAAACGAATGCCGACGGTTCGCCCGGCGCGCTCAAGATGGTGTCGATCCTGGACGTGCTGGACGATGGCATCTCCGCCGTCTACACGTTCTATGAACCCGAGGACAAGTCCAGCTACGGCACCTACAACGTGCAATGGCAGATCCAGCAAGCGCGCTCGCTCGGTCTGCCGCACGTGTATCTGGGCTACTGGATCGAGCAAAGCCCGAAGATGAATTACAAGGCGCGCTTCCTGCCGCACGAATTGCTCGTGCAGGGCGAATGGAAGCGCTCCGCGAATCCGAATCCGGGCGGTTGATTCCCGCACGGATCCGGCACACGCAAACCGCTCAGGCCTGCAGATCGAACACCAGCACCTCGGCATCCTTGCCGTCGGTGAGCTGGATATCCGACTCGTCTTTCAACAGCGCCGCGTCGCCTTCCTTGAGGGCCGTGCCGTTCACCTTCAGTTCGCCGCGCACCAGATGCACATAGGCCTTGCGGGCGGGGTCAATGCGCAACTCGGCGTGCTCGGCCCCGTTGAACAGGCCAGCGTACATGCGCGCATCGGCGTGGATGCTCACGACACCTTCGCCACCTTCAGGTGATGCCACCAGACGCAGGCGACCGCGCTTGAGGTCCTCCGGCACGGTGATTTGCTCGTAGCCGGGTGGCACGCCGACTTCGTTCGGCTCGATCCAGATCTGCAAGAAGTGCGTGGTCTGCCCTTCAGCGTGATTGAACTCGCTATGGCGCACGCCCGTGCCGGCGCTCATGCGCTGCACGTCACCGGGCGGAATGCCCTTGACGTTGCCCATGCTGTCCTTGTGGGCGAGATTGCCCGACAGCACGTAGCTGATGATTTCCATGTCACGGTGGCCGTGCGTGCCAAAGCCCGTGCCGGGGGCGATGCGGTCTTCGTTGATCACTCGCAGGTTGCCCCAGCCCATGTGGCGTGGGTCGTAGTAATCGGCAAAAGAAAAGCTGTGGCGCGACTTCAACCAGCCATGATCGGCCAGGCCACGTTCATTCGAGGGGCGAATTGTCAGCATGATGAATCCCTTCCAGTCAGTGCGTTGCGGGGTGAAACCCGATGACTCCACTGTATTTGGGGACACCCCTATCAAAGACCAATGGGGTTGAAGGCATGATTCAAATTAATTGAAATAAACGCACCTGACCATGCAAAACGCCCGGGACGCCCTGACGCCTGAAAACCTCGCCATGCTGCAATTGATCGCCCGCACCGGCAGCTTTGCCGCTGCCGCGCGCGAACTGGGGCTGGTACCCAGCGCCCTCACCTACCGCGTGCGCCAGATCGAGGACGCGCTCGACGTGCTGCTGTTCGACCGCAGCGCACGCCAGGCCCAGCCCACCGAAGCGGGCGCGGAACTGCTGCGCGAAGGCGCGCGCTTGCTGGAAGACGTGGACGCCATCGCGCACCATGTGCGCCGAGTGGCGACGGGCTGGGAGCCGCAGCTCACCATCAGCGTCGATCAGGTGATCTCGACGGGCACCATGCTGGAGCTAGCCGACGCGTTCTACGCCATCCAGCCCACACCGCCCACGCGGCTGAAGTTCACCGACGGCATTCTGAGCGGCACGCTGGAGGCGCTGACCTCCGGCCAGGCCGATCTGGCCATCGGTGTCGCCATCGACACGCCCAGCGTGGCCGGGCTCCAGAGCGCGCTCATCGGCGAGTTGCCCTTCGTCTTCGTCGTGGCGCCGCACCATCCGCTTGCCAAACTGCCCGAGCCGCTCAGCGATTCGGTGCTGCGCGAGCATCGCATGATTGCCGTGGCCGACTCGGCCCAGCGCACCAACGTCAGCATGGGCATTCTTCCGGGGCAGGACGTGATGACCGTCGACTCGATGAGCGCCAAGATCCAGGCACAATTGCGCGGCTTGGGCGCGGGCTTTCTGCCCGAGGCCATGGTGCGCGCCTATCTGGACAGTGGCCGCTTGGTCGCGCGCACCGTGCAACGCCCGCAGCGCACGATCCGCATGAGCTACGTGTGGGGTCGTGCATCGCCCCACGCGCCCGGACGGGCGCTGCAATGGTGGCTGGAGCAACTCACCAGCAAGGCCACGCGACGCTCTCTTCTGGAAAATCACCACCACTTCTGATCATGCTCACGTCAAACAGCACGCACAAGCCGTGTAGAGTGTTGAAAATGTGCCACTGCTGAAAATATCTGTGCCCCATCCCGATGACAGCTTGATGGCGCTCGTGCCATCAGGAAGCCACGTCCGGTACAGCCCATCTTCGCGGCACTCCAACTTTTAACGACTGGGCCCGTCATGCAAGCAAGTTCTTCAAGGAATTCCGCATCCGAGCAACGCCCCGCAGGCGGCGTGCGCTCCAAACCCAAACGATTTGCCGTCATCGGCGCTGGCATGTCCGGCATCGCGTGCGCGCGAACGCTGGCACAGGCCGGACACGATGTCACGGTTTTCGAGCAACATGGCGATGCGGCGGGGCGCACCGCCATTGTTGATTCTGTGTGCGGTGGATTTGATGCCGGAGCCCAGTATTTCACCGTGCGCGACCAGCGCTTTGAGACGGCGCTCGCCACCGTGCCCGGCCTGTGCCGCGCCTGGAGCGTGAACACCGTGCGCGTGCTCGACGAGGCAGGCCGCGTCGTCGCCGCCGCACCGCCGCCGGGCGAGCGCCACTGGGTCGCCACGCCCGGCATGGACGCGCTGGTCAAGGCATGGGCTGCACCGCTTGCCAGAAACGGCCAGTTGCTGGTGAACACGCCCATCGCACGAATCGAGCGCGACGCGCTCTCGCCCGAGCAATGGCAGTTGCACGCCGAAACCGCCGACGGCGGATCACAGATCTTTGCCGGTTTCGACGCGGTGCTGCTGGCCGTTCCGGCGCCGGTTGCCCAGGCCATTCTGGGCGAGCACCAGACGCCATGGGAAGACACGCTGAACAACGTCGAGATGGCCCCTTGCTGGACCTTGATGCTCGGCTTTGCCCACGCCGTGCGCCCGGGCCTGACGACGCTGGGCCCGCAATGGAACGCCGCGCGCAGCACGCACCACCGCATTGCGTGGCTGGCGCGTGAATCGTCCAAGCCCGGCCGCTCGCAGGTCGAGCGCTGGACCGTGCAAGCTAGCCCGCAATGGTCGAAAGAACACCTGAACGACGACAAGGGCCGCGTGCAAGCCAAGCTCATGCGCGCGTTCTCGGAAGTGACCGGCATCCACGCCACCCCCACTCTGGTCGAAACGCGCCGCTGGCGCCACGCCCGCACCATGATGCCGATGGGCAAGCCCGCACTGTGGGACAGTGGCGCGCAACTCGGTCTGTGCGGCGACTGGTGTCTGGGCCACCGGCTGGAAGACGCCTTCCTGTCCGGGCTGGAGCTCGCACTGGCCGCCATCGGCAAGCAGACTCCGTAGAATAACGGCCTTTCGTTCCACCGGACGGCCCGGGGATGACGAGCGCCACACGCCTGCGCCACCAGCGGCAGGCGCGCTGCGCCGCATCCCTTTCACGCATGACTCAGGCGCACCCTTCCTCTACCGCAAGCACCGGCTACGTCGGCCGATTTGCGCCCTCGCCCACCGGGCCACTGCATGCCGGCTCAATGGTGGCGGCGCTGGCAAGCTGGCTGGATGCGCGCGCGGCAGGCGGTCGCTGGCTGGTGCGCATCGAAGACGTCGACACCCCGCGCTGCTCCCCAGAGGCCAGTGCCACCATCCTGCGCCAACTCGCCGACTGCGGCATGGACCCGGATGCGCCGCCGATGTACCAGTCCGAACGCGGTGCACGGTATCGGCAGGCACTCGACCAACTCGTGGCGCAGCGGTGGGCCTATCCATGCGCCTGCACCCGGCGCGACATGGAAGCCGCGCTGGCGCAAGCCGGTCACGTGCACGAGCGCCACTCCGAGCATGTCTACCCCGGCACCTGCCGCGACGGACTGCACGGACGCGCAGCACGCTCATGGCGCTTTCACGCCACGCGGTTTCAGGCCCAGCTTTCTGACTCCGGCGCCTCGCCCGTGCAGCGCAACGGCGTGCATTGGGTGGATCGCCGACTGGGAGCGCAATTCCAGGACGTTGCCAGCGCCGTTGGCGACTTCGCCCTGCTGCGCGCCGATGGCATCTGGGCGTACCAACTGGCCGTGGTCGTGGACGATGCGGACCAAGGAATCACCCACGTCGTGCGTGGTGAAGACCTGGCCGACAATACGCCGCGCCAGATACTGCTGCAAACGGCGCTGCGCGTGCCAACGCCCGCCTATTGGCACACCCCGCTGGTGCGGGCCGAGGATGGCGAAAAGCTCTCCAAACAACACGGCGCGCCTGCCGTCGATACCTCGCAGCCGCTGCAGGTATTGGGCCAAGCCGCTTGCGCGCTGGGCTTGCCCATGCCGCCTACCCTGCACCAAGGCACTGTCACAGATGCACTCGCATTCTGGGTAGGGACTTGGCGCGACCGGATCAATTAAGAAATTACAATCTACTTCTGTGACAACAAGTAATCAAACTATCGAAACCCCTCACCCTGACGACGCCCCTCACGGCGGCGAAGTCGGGGATACACCCGCTGGCGTGGCGCACCCCAAGACCATCAAAAGCTACGTGCTGCGTACCGGTCGCGTCACCACGGGACAGGCCAAAGCGCTGGAAACGCTCGGCCCGCGCTTTGTGCTGGATTACGAAGCCAAAGCCCTGGACGCCACCGCCGCGTTTGGCCGCGAAGCGCCGCTGATTCTGGAAATCGGCTTCGGCATGGGGGACGCCACCGCGCACATTGCCCAAGTGCGCCCACACGACAATTTCCTCTGCTGTGAGGTGCACGAACCCGGCGTGGGAGCGCTGCTCAAGCGCATTGGCGAGAAAGACATCGCCAACATCCGCATCCTGCGCCACGACGCGGTGGAAGTCATCGACCACATGCTGCCCGAAGCCTCGCTCGATGGCGTGCATATCTTCTTCCCCGATCCGTGGCACAAGAAGCGCCACCACAAACGCCGCCTGATCCAGCCGCCGCTGATCGCCAAGCTCGCATCGCGCCTGAAGCCCGGTGGCTACCTCCATTGCGCGACCGACTGGGAGCCCTACGCCGGGCAAATCCTGCAAGTGCTCTCGGCGCAAGCGCTGCTGGAAAACACCGCCGAGGATTACGCACCGCAGCCCGACTATCGCCCGCTCACCAAGTTCGAAAACCGGGGCCTGCGCCTGGGTCACGGCGTTTGGGATCTGGTTTTCCGCCGACGCTGACACGCGCGTCGCCATCCATCACCCGACGAAAGGCTCCGCAGCGTCCCATGGCACCGATCCTCCAGCATCTTGTGGAAATGACAGGGCACCGCGACCAGTTGCGGCTGGAGCTGTCGGTGTTGCAGACGTTGCTGCAATTGGGCACGGACATGCGCGTGCGCGCGCTGGAGTTCTTCTTCGCGGACGCCGAGGTCATGGTGCGCCCGCGCAGTTGGAGCGAGGATGGCGAGGTCATCACCTCACACTGCGACGCTGCGTCCGATCCGGCGCGCCAGACGCTCGATGAGTTGCCCGAACTGGCGCGTTGCATCGAGCAGAAGGCGACCAGCGCCGTGCGCGCAGACGCACCCATGCACACGCTGTGGCTACCCGTGTGGGTGAACGACAAGGCCCACGCCTGCCTTGAAATCACGCAGCGCAAGGCGTTTTCACGCCAGCAGCGCGACGTGATCCTGGGCGTGTTCCGCGTCTATCAGAACTACCAGAATCTGCTCGACTACAGCGAACGCGACGCGCTCACCGGCCTGCACAACCGCAAGACCTTCGAAGAGCAATTCGCGCGCTACGCCGCACCGACTGGCGACCCTGCACGTGCCAAGGATGCGCCGCCGCAGCAATGGCTGGCAATTCTCGACATCGACCACTTCAAGCGCGTGAACGACGAATACGGCCATCTCTACGGCGACGAAGTGCTGATCCTGGTGGCCAACCTGCTGCGCAACTCGTTTCGGGCGCAGGACCGCATCTTCCGCTTTGGCGGCGAAGAGTTCGTGGTGCTGCTGCGCAGCCATACCGAAGCCGCGGCGCATGAAGCCTTCGAGCGCTTTCGCGCGCGCGTGAAGCAGACCATGTTTCCGCAGATTGGCGGCATCTCCGTGAGCATCGGCTACTGCGCCGCGCAGCAAGGCGCGCCCGTCGAAGTGCTGGGGCGCGCAGATCAGGCGCTCTACTACGCCAAGGAAAATGGCCGCAATCAGGTGCACTGCTACGACGAGTTGATGCGCCAGGGCCTGCTCAAGGCCCAGATCGCGCACAGCGAAGTCGAGCTGTTCTGACGCTCAGGGTGCCCTGGCCGCGCCGCGGCCGGAAGACGACTCCAGCAGCGCCACGAACGCCTTGAGCGCGGGCGTGAAATGCTTGTCCTTGTGCACCACCCAATAGCATTGGCGCTCCGTGTGGGGCATTTCGGTGTCGAGGATCTTGAGCCGCGTATCGCGCACATAGTCATCGATCACAAAACGCGACAGGCAGGCAATGCCGAGCCCGAGCGCCGCCGCACTGCGGATAGCCTCTGAACTGCCCAATTCGATGCTGCGCTGAAACCCGCCCAAATGCGGCAGCACCGCCGCATCGGACGCTTCGCGCGTGCCCGAGCCTTCTTCCCGCACCAGCCACACGGCCTGACGCAGCGCATCGATACTGAGTGGTTTGCGCGTGCTCTGCGAGGTGCGCACGGTGGCGTGCGTGGGCGATGCCACCAGCACCAGTTCATCGCGCAGCCACGGATGGATCTGCAAGGCGGGCTCGTGCGAAGGCCCTTCGATCAGGCCGATGTCGAGCTCAAACGCCGCCACGCGTGCGCAAATTTCTGCACTGTTGTTGATGGCCACGCGCGCATGCCACGACGCGGCATGCGCGTGCCGCTCGCCCAGATAGTCCGCCAGCAGGCGCGGCAGCACATGGTTGCCCAGCGTGGTGCTGGCGCCAATGCGCAGCATCTGCAATTGCTCTTCGGGCGCAAGGCCCATGCGCTCCACATCAAGTGCCCCTTCCAGCAGAGCCTGCGCGCGCGGCAGCAAGGCGCGACCGTTGTCGTTGAGCACCAGACGCCGGCCGGAGCGGTCGAACAAGCGCAGCGACAGCACGCGCTCCAGTTCGTTGATCGCGGAACTGGTGGCCGATTGCGACAAGGCGATGGCATCCGCCGCGCTGGCCGTGCTGCCGGTGCGCGCCACGGCCATGAAGATCTGCAATTGCCTCAACGTCAGACGTAGAACGTCCATATAAGTCTTTCCACTTTCTGCGAATTTGCACAGGCCAGATAACACATCTCCGCTATCAATTTCTTTAGAAGCAGAGGTTATTAAGCGATTTGGTTATTTGATTATAGAAAAAGTATCTGTTGGATCGTTGATGCGTTTTTGACGACATTAGCCGCATTCGGCAATGAAACATCGCGTCGCGGCAGTCGATAGGGATCCGTCCAGTCGCAGCGCAGAACTAGAAAGAAGACCAATCCATGTCCACTGCAAAATCGGCTGTTCCACCAGCGCACGGACCCTCCGGTTCGATCTGGGTTAAGCGCCTTCCCGGCGTGCTGCTGTGCGCCGCCATCGCTGGTGTCGCCACGTATCTGGGCAAGATCGACTGGTTTGCCTCGCACGGCCTGAGCCTGCTCACGCTGGCCATCGTGATCGGCATGCTGCTGGGCAACACGGTCTACGGCAGCATTGCGCCGACTGCCGGTGCAGGCATTGGCTTCACCAAGCAAACCCTGCTGCGTCTGGGCATCGTGCTGTACGGCTTTCGCCTGACCACGGCGGACATCGCCCACGTTGGCGTGGCAGGCGTGATGATCGACGCCATCATCGTGGGCGGCACCTTCCTGCTGGCCATGTGGATGGGCACGCGCTGGCTCGGCATGGACCGCAAGACGGTCATGCTGATCGGCGCAGGCAGCTCGATCTGCGGTGCCGCCGCCGTTCTGGGCACCGAGCCTGTGGTGAAGGCACGCTCCGAGCAAGTCACCGTGGCCGTCGCCACCGTGGTGGTGTTCGGCACGATCTGCATCTTCCTCTACCCGGCCCTGTACCAGTGGAACCTGACGAGCGGCTTCATCCCCGGCGGCCAGCGCGAGTTCGGTATCTTCACCGGCTCCACCGTGCACGAAGTGGCCCAGGTGGTGGCCGCTGCCCGTGCCATGGGCCCGGAAGCCGCTGACACTGCTGTGGTGACCAAGATGGTGCGCGTGATGATGCTGGCGCCGTTCCTGCTCATGCTCTCGGCATGGCTGGCACGCACCGAGCGCAGCGAAGCTGGCGCGAACAGCGGCGGCAAGTCCAAGATGACCATTCCATGGTTCGCTTTCGGCTTCATCGCTGTGGTGCTGTTCAATTCGCTGAACCTGCTGCCCGCCGAACTGGTGAGCAATGTGAACGCTGGTGCCAATATCCTGTTGGCCATGGCCATGGCGGCTCTGGGCCTGACCACCCACGCCAGCGCCATCAAGAACGCCGGAGCCAAGCCTCTGATGCTGGCCGCTCTACTGGCCGTGTGGCTGGTGGTGGGTGGCGGTCTGCTGAACCACTTTTTGCTAGGGGCCTGAGGAGACAACAAGCGAAAGCCAGGAAAGAAGAAGTAAACAGGAAGACTCCGTGGGGCATGCCCATGCCCCATCCTCACAACCTCCCGGCACCTCTGCCGGGAGGTTTTTTTATGCGTGCAGGAAATCGGGCTGGATCACCTATCGCCGGGAATTTGGATGACAGACACGCCCACGCCATTGCGCAGAATCGTGGAAAACCATTTCACCATGCGTCTGCGTAGCGGAGACTGTCTTGCTCAAATCACTGTTGTTCAGGCCGCCTGAAAAGGAGCCTCATTCCCTCAACTCGCCAGAGATATACGCGGCCATCTCCAAAGAGGGCATTTCGGAGATGCGGCGGCCTACCTCGTCGCTGTTCTGGTCGGCGCTGGCGGCGGGCATCCTGGTGTCGTTTTCGCTCATTTGCAAGGCGGCGTTGTTTGCCGAGTTTGACGGACTGCGTTGGCAGCACGCCCTCGCCAGCACGGGCTACACGATCGGCTTCATCATGGTGATGTACGCCAAGCTGCAATTGTTCACCGAGAACACCATTTCGCCCGTATTACCCACGATCCTCAAGCCCACGCCAGCGCATTTCCTGAGCACGCTGCGCATCTGGGGCATCAGCCTGTCGGCCAACTTTCTGGGCACGGCGTTGATGGCGCTGTGCCTGATCAAGACCCCTATGTTCAGCAGCGACACCGTGAGCGCGGCGCTGCACCTGTCACGCGAAGTTCAGGCGCTCGGATTTGGCGAAACACTTGCCAAGGGCGTGCCAGCGGGGCTGCTCATCGCCTCGCTCGTGTGGTCGCGCGCCACATTGAAAGGTGCGGATTTCCCGCTGATCTTTCTCGTCACCTATCTCATCGGGCTTGGAGGCTTCACCCACGTCGTGGTGGGATCGACCGAGTTGTTTGCCCTGGTCTGGAATGGCGAAGCGGCCTTCGGTCAGGTGTTTCTCGGCAACGTCCTGCCTGCACTGCTTGGCAATGTGATCGGCGGCACTGGCCTGTTCGCCCTGATTGCGTGGGCGCAGATCAAGGAGGAAATGCCCGACCGCCAAAACGGCGACGCCAAGGCGACGGACCGATCATCAGCGGGCCGTCAGGATGACTGAAAAACAAAAAAGGTGGCTGTTGCCAGCCACCTTTTCGTCAAGCGACGCAGCAGCGCGCTTTAGACGCGCTCTGCCACCCAGGCTTGCACCGATGCCAGTGCAGCCGCCAATTGGGAGGCATCCGTGCCGCCAGCCATGGCCATGTCCGGCTTGCCGCCGCCCTTGCCGCCCACTTGCTGCGCGACGAAGTTCACCAGCTCGCCTGCCTTGACCTTGGCGGTTTCGGCTTTGGTCACGCCCGCGGCCAATTGCACCTTGTCGCCATCGACGGTGGCGAGCACGATGGCTGCGGCACCCAGCTTGTCCTTGAGCTTGTCCATGGTTTCGCGCAGGGTCTTGGCGTCAGCGCCTTCCAGCTTCGCGGCCAGCACCTTGATGCCGTTCACGTCTGCTGCCTGCGACACCAGTTCGTCACCCTGACTGGAAGCCAGCTTGCCCTTGAGTGCAGCGACTTCCTTTTCGAGCGCCTTGATCTGCTCCAGTGCCGAGCCAATGCGGTGGGTGAGTTCCGCCGTCGGCGCCTTCAGCACTGCCGCCGCTTCGTCCACGGTGGACTCCAGCGACTGCAGGTAGGCCAGCGCGTTTTCGCCGGTCACGGCTTCGACGCGGCGCACGCCAGCGGCCACGCCAGATTCGGCCACCACCTTGAACAGGCCGATGTCACCCGTGCGCTGCACGTGCGTGCCGCCGCACAGTTCGCGGCTGCTGCCGATGTCCAGCACGCGCACGGTCTCGCCGTATTTTTCGCCGAACAGCATCATGGCGCCCGTCTTCTGCGCGCTCTCGATGTCCATCACGCGCGCTTGCGTGTCGGAGTTGGCCAGGATTTCCTTGTTCACACGCGATTCGATGTCGCGGATCTGCTCTGCCGTCACTGGTGCGTTGTGCGCAAAGTCGAAGCGCGTGCGATCGGCGTTCACCAGCGAGCCCTTTTGCTGCACATGCGCGCCCAGCACCTCGCGCAGCGCCTTGTGCATGATGTGCGTGACCGAGTGGTTGCGCATGGTCGATGCACGCACGGCGGTGTCCACCTCGGCCTGCACGGCATCGCCCACCTTGAGCGCGCCTGATTCGAGCGTGCCGTGGTGGCCATACACGTCGGCCTTGACCTTCAGCGTGTCCTCCACCTTGAACACGGAAGTGCCCGCAACGATCTGGCCCTGATCACCCACCTGACCACCGGACTCGGCATAGAACGGCGTCGTGTCGAGCACGACCACGCCGCTTTGGCCGACCGTGAGTTCGTTCACGCTTTCACCTTCGTGGTACAGCGCAACCACCTTGGCCGATTCGCTCCGATGCTCGTAGCCGGTGAACGTATTGGCATCGCCGGTGTATTCCAGCGCCCGGTCCATCTTGAACTTGCCCGCGGCACGCGCGGTGCTCTTCTGGTGTTCCATGGCGGCGTTGAAGCCTGCTTCGTCCACCGTCACGTCACGCTCGCGCGCCACGTCATTCGTGAGGTCGAGCGGGAAGCCGTAGGTGTCGTGCAGCTTGAACGCCACGTCACCGGGCAACGTCGTCACACCGCCTGCAAGAGCGGCGTCCAGGATTTCCATGCCGTTGGCCAGCGTCTCGAAGAAGCGTTCTTCTTCCGCCTTGAGCACGCTGGTGATGTGCGCTTCCTGCTCCTTGAGCTTGGGATAGGCATCGCCCATCTGCACCACCAGATCGGCCACGAGCTTGTGGAAGAACGGCGTCTTCTGGCCCAGCTTGTAGCCATGGCGGATGGCGCGGCGGATGATGCGGCGCTGCACATAGCCACGGCCTTCGTTGGACGGAATCACGCCATCGGCCACGAGGAACGAGGTCGCGCGGATGTGGTCGGCAATCACCTTCAGCGAAGGCGTCTGCAGATCAGCGATGTGCGTCTCGCGCGCGGCCGCCTTGATGAGCGCCTGGAACAGGTCGATCTCGTAGTTGCTGTGCACGTGTTGCAGGATGGCGGCCAGGCGCTCCAGTCCCATGCCCGTATCCACGCACGGCGCAGGCAGCTTGACCACGGAGCCGTCTTCCTTCATATCGAACTGCATGAACACGTGGTTCCAGATCTCGATGAAGCGGTCGCCGTCTTCATCCGGGCTGCCCGGAGGGCCGCCAGCGATGTGCGCGCCGTGGTCGTAGAAGATTTCCGAGCAGGGACCGCACGGGCCGGTGTCGGCCATCATCCAGAAGTTGTCGCTCTTGTAGCGGCCACCCTTGTTGTCACCAATGCGGATCACGCGCTCGGGCGGCAGGCCGATGACCTTGGTCCAGATGTCGTAGGCCTCGTCGTCTTCTTCATAGACGGTGGCGAGCAGCTTGTCGGCCGGCAGTCCGAACACCTGCGTCAGTAGCTCCCAGCCCCACTGGATGGACTCCAGCTTGAAGTAGTCACCAAACGACCAGTTGCCCAGCATCTCGAAGAAAGTGTGGTGGCGCGCGGTGTAGCCCACGTTTTCGAGGTCGTTGTGCTTGCCGCCAGCGCGCAGGCACGCCTGCACGGATGTGGCGCGGGTGTAGGGACGCTTGTCGCTGCCAAGGAACACATCCTTGAACTGCACCATGCCCGAATTGGTAAACATCAGCGTCGGGTCGTTGCCCGGCACCAGCGAGCTGGACGCCACCACGGTGTGCCCCTTGGATGCAAAAAAGTCCAGGAATGTCTTGCGAATGTCTGCGACTGAAAAAGTGGGTTTGCTCATGGTGATGTCTTGGGTTCTGGGCGCGCTGCTGCGATGCCAATCAAGGAGCCGCCTCAGTAGTGAACCTGACATTATAGGTTTGCAAGCGCCTCTCTGTGCCGCGCTGGGCCTTCCGCAAATCTTCGATAGGTTCCGATTTAAAAGAATTTTTGTCTCATTTAATGGAATTTTCATCAATTCAAACGAGTTTGCAGCGATCTCCCGTTATGCTTCGGAGGTTCGGTTCCTCACTGCATTGGACCTCTCCTCCATCGCTACTCACCCATACCACCTGGAGACAACAGAATGGAAACAAAGACTTCCCCACTCGCCTCGCTCAAAGACCCGACGCTGCTCAAGACAGATGCGTTCGTGGACGGCAAATGGGTTGCCGGCAAATCGCGCTTTGCCGTGACCGATCCGGCCTCTGGCCGGCATCTGGCGGATGTCGCCAATCTGGGCCCCAAGGATGCCGAAGCCGCCATTGCCGCCGCCAACAAGGCCTGGCCCGCATGGCGCGCCCTCACCGCCAAAGAGCGCAGCATCATCCTGCGCAAGTGGTATGACCTGCTCATGGCCCATCAGGATGACTTGGGCCGCATCATGACCGCCGAGCAAGGCAAGCCCCTGCCCGAAGCCAAGGGCGAAGTGGCCTATGGCGCCAGCTTTGTCGAATGGTTTGCAGAAGAGGCCAAGCGCGTGAATGGCGAAATGCTGCCGCAGTTCGACAACAACCGGCGTCTGCTCGTGATGAAGGCGTCCATCGGCGTGTGCGCAGCGATCACGCCGTGGAATTTCCCGCTCGCAATGATCACGCGCAAGGTGGCACCCGCTCTGGCTGCAGGTTGCCCGGTGGTGATCAAGCCCGCCGAACTCACACCGCTCACCGCCCTCGCCGCCATCGAGCTGGCCAACCGCGCGGGCATTCCAGCCGGTGTGATCAACATCATTACCGCCGACGCCGACAACTCCATCGCCGTGGGCAAGGTGCTGTGCGCGAGCGACGTGGTGCGCCATCTCTCGTTCACGGGCTCCACGGAAGTGGGCCGTATCCTGATGGCGCAAAGCGCTCCCACCGTGAAGAAACTCTCGCTGGAACTGGGCGGCAATGCGCCCTTCCTCGTGTTCGACGATGCGGACATCGACTCCGCTGTGGAAGGCGCATTCGCCAGCAAATACCGCAACGCGGGCCAGACCTGCGTGTGCACCAACCGCTTCTACGTGCAAGAAGGCGTGTACGACGAATTCGTCACCAAGTTTGCCGCCAAGGTTCAGACTGCCAAGGTGGGCAACGGCTTTGAAGACGGCGTGAACCAGGGCCCGTTGATCGAGGACGCCGCCATCGCCAAGGTGCAGAAACACCTGGACGATGCCGTCTCCAAGGGTGGCCGCGTGGTCACCGGCGGCAAGCAGTTGAAGACGCTTGGCTCGGGCCAGTTCTTTGAGCCCACCGTGCTTGCCAACGCATCCGCAGACATGCTCTGCGCTACGCAAGAAACCTTTGGCCCGCTCGCGCCCGTCTTCAAGTTCAAGACCGAGCAGGAAGCCATCGACGCGGCCAATGCCACCGAGTTCGGTCTGGCCAGCTACTTCTACACACGCGACGTGGGCCGTATTTTCCGCGTGGGCGAGGCGCTGGAATACGGCATGGTCGGCGTGAACGTCGGCATTCTGGCCACCGAGCACGTGCCGTTTGGCGGCGTCAAGCAATCCGGCATTGGCCGCGAAGGCTCGCACTGGGGCATGGATGACTACGTGGAAATCAAGTACATGTGCATCGGCGACGTGCTGAAGTAATTCAACGCATCACAACCACCTAACCCACCATGCAACGCGGGCTCCGGGCCCGCGTTGTTGCGTCTGGCGTTCAGGCGGACCGCATCGCCCGGCGCTCTGCCGCCTGCCAGGACAGCGTGGTGCGCGCCAACTGAATCTGCGCAATGAAGATGGCGAGATAGGCAAACACCTCGGCATATTCCTCCGCCACCTGCCGCGTCGTATGGGGATATTGCGGCATCAGGTCATACAGATGCCCTTCGGCACACGCCGACACCACGCATCCCAGCACGAAAAGCAACGTCGGCCCCCAAGGCCACGCGTGCTCACGGAACATGCGCATCACCACCCGGCTCCAGACGCGCGCGCGCGCCATCTGCACCACCACACACAACAGCGCGGCGGCGCACACCCAGACAACGAACGGCTTATACCAGAGCAACTGGGAGCTGAAGACGGGCCCGGTTTCCGTCATTTTCAAGGGCTCAAGAAAAACGGCGCCCCACGACAGTTCGCGCAGGGAGGCCACGATCCAGAACAACGCGGCCAGCGTCCACACCGCCAGCAAGGCTCGGTCCGCCCGGTGCGCCAAGGCCGCCAGAACCGCAAAGCAGCCTCCCACCACCAACAACGCCACCTGGAAATTCTCCAGTGGGCCGTTCTCCCATCCCCAGTTGACCGGCAATCGTTTTGCCACGGGAATCACCGTCAGCAACGCCACCAGGCACGCCAGGTTCCACAACACCAACTGAAGACGAATTGATACGTACCGCATGAATCACCGAAGCCTCTATGACCGACTCACCGTATGGGGCACGCCAAGGCTCCCGGCCCTGCCATGCAACCGGGGGTGAAGCATAGTTTTTTCTAAATATCTCGAATTAACTCAATTGCCATCATCTGATGGGAGTCAAGGGCACGGAGTCTATCCACGTCATGACGTTGACATGTTGAGCGGGTCTTTTGGCGATGCTCGCACACCCTGCGATCAGGAAGATCGAACTTGCTGCTGATTTCCACGCAACGCGGAGGCGCACCGGATGGCGTCAAACGCAACAGTAGCGCCAGCGGGTGGGCTTTTCATCAAGGAAAAAAGCGATTTACGCACAGTTTAAAGGTAATTATTTCATCAATATCGCTACGAGTCGTGATTCTACGAAACAACCAGATGGTCTTTGATCTGCACCGAGATTCCAAAAGATGAAATGAAAAGGCCATTCCGTAACAAATCTGCGGCGCACAAGTCACATTGTGTGTCGGATATTCGTCTGAGTCACAAAGAGAGATAGAAAAGTCAGAACTCACAAGCCCTTCTTACGACAGGCTGACAGTTCACATTGTAGAAACAGCGTGTATGTTTTTACTTCTAAAAACCCTATTTCTCAAACCGCGTGTCGAGGTCACAAAAGCAACAGATTACACACAACTGACGCCATCCGCGCCATTGCAAATCGCCACGATTGATCAACAATTAAAGCTATTGATAAATAGAGTTCAATAGTTTTAATAACTTTTTTCAATTGCTGTCGGCATGCGCGTGTGCACTCATAGAAAACCACATCACGCCCATGCGTTGGGAACGCAAAGGGGAGGGATTGCGCAATGAGACGGATGTTATTTATTTCGGGGCATTTATCCGGATGGCGCGCCATGGCCTGCGTTGTTAGCCGCCCTGCCCGGCGAGTTCTCGACACCCTAAGCGCGCGACTGTCCGGCGCACAACCTGCGCCGCTCCGCCCTCTGCAACACTGCAATCACTGAGGCGCGCCATGTTCTTGCGATCTGCTGACTACAGCAGTCTGACTACGCGAGTCGCGGCCTTGGCATTGGTAAGCGCAAGCGCGGGCCTGTCCGCCCCTGCTGCCCTTTCCAGTCCGACGAGCGATGGCCTTGAGCAGTTGATGAGCGGTCAGCGCTTCGAGCGGCGCGTGTCTCTGTCGACGCTGGGTCTGCGCGGCCCATCGGTGAATATCCCCGCAGGCTCGGTGCAAGAGTTTTATTTCCCCTCCGAGTCCGCCGACGCAGCCCGCTCCCTGCTCGTGAATGCGCCAGCCAACCAGCCCGCCCCCGCATTTGCTGTGAACGGAACGGCGGTGGCGGGTCAGGCCGTCGCGCGTGGCGCGTCGGGGCAGACCATCAACACCCGCCTGCCCCTGAACACCACTCAGGGCAACACACGCTTAGCCATGCAGTCCGGACCGGCGCCCGCCGACGCTTGCACCGCCGCCAAGGCCACGCAAGGGGCCGTCGCGTTGACGCCCGACTCGCACCTGTCGTACTACGCTGCGTCCGGAGCGCCCGCCCCCACACTGGCATGGCGCGGCGCAGTCGCCTCCATGCCCGATCGCCCGTTCATGCTGGTCGCGGCACCGCCCATCACACCCGAGGTATTTGATACCGCTTGGCGCGTGGGCGTCTCCATGGCGCGACTGGGGCGCACGGTGGCCGTGCACACCTTGCCCAAGGTGGGCGATTTCGTGGACACGCGCAGGCTCAGCATTCCCGCGCAACTCGCATCCATCCCGGCGTTTTCCGTGCTGCGCGACGCAACCGCGCACCACTACATCGGACACCCGGCCGAGGTCGGCGCGTTGCTCCTGCTGGATGCGCCGGACGTGCTGGCCGACATCCTGATTGTTGATCCGCAATTGCAGCGCCAGATCAACTCGGCACTCGACGCCCTGCTCGCCCAGATCACCGATGACGCAGCGCGTGACATTCTGCTGCGCTGGCGCGAACAGAAGATGCCCATCGCGCGCGCCACCGACGCCGTGCCGCCGCTCACGCCCATGGCGTTCGGCGCGCGCCCGGCGTGGATGGTCGCCGCAGCCGGAGCCGCCAGCGTGACCGCGCTGGACACCGGTACGCGCTGGGTGCCGCTGAGTGGTGTGGCCGACGGTGCCGCACGCACACCCGCCAACATGGCCGATCATCCGCTGGTCCACGCCCATGCGGCGGAGGACGCAGGCCGTTTCACCGTGCGCGCTCCGCAGAACTGGTCGGCCACCTTTGCTCTGAATGCACCGCTGACGGGCAATCACACGCCTTCGCGCGTCGAAATCGACTTTGAATTGCCCAAGGATTTTGCGCAGCAAAAGCCTGTGGGCGTGCTGCACTGGAACGGCATTCTCCTCGCCGCCACCCAGCTCACCGCCAGCACGGGACACGAGACGCTGTCCGCGCGCATTCCGGTTTATGCGCTGAGTGCCACCAATCTGTTGCAGGTGTCGGTCAAACAAAACACGCCAACGGGAGACTGCGCCCAAGCAGTCACGATTCCCTCGACGGCATTGCGCTTGAAAGTCGAATTCGACGCCGCGCCCGCTTTTGAGCCATCGCGCCATTCCACGTTTGCCGACCTGATTCCGCAACTGGGGCAATCGGAGAAGAACGCCACGGAGCTGGCCGTTCCGCGCGGCTATCTCACACAGGCGGAGTCCGGCATTGCGGCGGCCATCAATCTGGCCGCTGCGACCAACATGTCACCCGATGCGGCCAAGCTGGTGTTGGTGGATGCGCAAACGCCCTACAAACCGGCGCGCCCATTTGTCGCGCTGGACATTCCCATGGAAGGCGCCAAGCGCGCCCTGTCCATGCAGGACAACCAGATCCAGTTTCGCGGCACCGCCATGAAAGACCTGAACTGGCCGCAAACGCAAGGCGTCACCGCGATGCAGGTTGTGCAGTCGGGAAACCAAGCGGGCCTGCTGTGGTATCCGCTCGACGGCAAGGCAGCGCCGGAGCCTACCGGCCTGCTCGTCAACCGCGGGCAATACGCATTGCTGGGCACCGACTCGCAGGTGGCGTGGATCGATCAATCCGGCTCCGTCGTGCTGGCCGCCGATGCGTCCACCACCGGACCGCTGTATGAGTGGCGCAGCCTGTTTTCCTGGGGCGTTCCCGTCACGCTCGTGCTGCTGGGCATGTTGATCTTCCTGCTGATCTCCGCGGCCATCGCCACGCGCAGGGCAAAGCACAAAACACAGCATCCGGAAGGGAGTGCGTGATGTCGCCCCACTACTGGCCCTATTTCCTCGCGGACTACTACCACTGGCTGGAGATCGGCGGGGTGATCGTCGCCGTGCTCATCCTCATTTCCAGCGTGGACGACCTGTTCGTCGATGCATGGTTCTGGATTCGCAAGTTCTACCGGCGCTTTTTCATGCGGCGCTACCCGCCGCTGACGGCGGAAGCCATTCGGGCCGCACGCGAAAAACCGCTCGCCATCATGGTGCCCGCATGGCTGGAGTACGACGTGATCGCGCCCATGCTGGAGAGCATGGTGGGCACGCTCGAATACAAGAACTACATGATCTTCGTCGGCACCTACCGCAACGATGACCGCACTAAAAATGAAGTGGAGCGCATGCGCAGGCGCTACCGCCAATTGGTGCGTGTGGAAGTGCCGCACGACGGCCCGACTTGCAAGGCAGACTGCCTGAACTGGATCGTGCAGGCCATCCTGGCGCAAAACCAGCGACAACCGGAGCCGTTTGCGGGCGTTGTGCTGCACGACAGCGAAGATCTGCTGCACCCGCTGGAGCTCAAGTACTACAACTACCTGCTGCCCAAGGTCGACTTCATCCAGTTGCCGGTCACGTCGATCGAGCGGCACTGGTACGAGCTCGTTGCAGGCACCTACATGGACGAGTTTGCCGAATGGCACACCAAGGATCTGGTGGTGCGCGAGAGCATGTCGCGCATGGTTCCGTCCGCGGGCGTGGGCACCTGCTTTTCGCGCAAGGCGATGGAGTACCTGTCCCAGGAGACGAACAACCACCCTTTCAACACCGACACACTGACCGAGGACTACGACGTTGGCGCACGGCTTGCGCGCATGGGCATGAAACAGATCTTTGGCCGCTTTCTGGTGGAGCACACCACCCGGCGCCAAACCTGGTTCGGCTTCGGCCCCGAAAAGTCGGAGACGAAAAAGCTGCCCCTCGACATCCGCGAGTACTTTCCCAACACCTTCAAGACCGCCTATCGCCAAAAGGCGCGCTGGACGCTGGGCATCGGCCTGCAGGGCTGGACACAAGTGGGTTGGAAAGGATCGCTGGCAACCAAGTACCTATTGTTCCGTGACCGCAAGGGCCTGGTGACGTCGTTTGTGGCCATCGCTGGATACTTTTTACTGCTCAACTTCCTCGCCTTCTGGGCGGCGGACCGGCTGGGCATCTGGCATACCTATTTCCCCTCGCGCTTCTCGCCTGCGGGTTGGGTGGGCACGCTGATCTTGCTCAACGCCTGCGCCCTGCTGCTGCGCACCGCACAGCGGGCCTTCTTCGTGCAGCGACTGTATGGCTGGGAGCACGCCGTGCTGTCCGCGCCGCGCATGGTCATCGGCAACTTCGTCAACGCCATGGCCGCTGCTCGCGCATGGAAGTTGTTCATCGGCCATCTGATGACCGGCAAGCGCCTCGCGTGGGACAAGACCATGCACGACTTCCCGTCCGCAGACCAGCTCGTGCAGCAACGCCAGACGCTGGGACAGTTGCTGTTGAACTGGCGCGTCATTAACGATGAGCAACTGGAAAACGCACTGAGTCGCCAACAACAACTGGGACTGCCGCTCGGAAAGATTCTGGTGGATACCGAGGCACTGGACGAAGCAACGCTGCAGGAAGCCATCTCCTACCAACAATACGTCGATGAAGTTTCGCGTCCCGCGCCATTGGCGGCGGAGGTCAGCCGATGAAACTTGCCCTTTCCTCCCTGGCTGTGGCGGCCGTGCTGGCGCTGGGCGCAAGCACGGCCCTTGCTGCGTCCGGCAGCAGCCGCGCAACGCCTGCCGCAGCCGAAGCCCCGCTCAAGGGAGCGGCCTACCAGCATGCACACAAGGCGTTTGGCGCGTTCAACGCGGGCCGCTACGAGGAGGCTCAACTGGCAGCGCGCCGCGCCATCGCATTGCGCCCCGACGTGCTGCGCTTGCGCTTGTTGCTGGTGTATGCCCTGCAAAAGCAGGGACGCAATGACGAGGCGCTCAAAGCCATCAGTGATGCGCAGGCAGCGGGTCTCCACTCGGACGAGTTGACCCAGGCCCAGCGCAACCTTCAGGCCAGCGCCAGCAACACGGCCACGAGCGCATTTCGCGCAGGTTTCCCGATCGCGACCCAGGCATTCACCGATTACAACGCGCAGCAATATGCATCGAGCGCAGCGCTCGCAGAAAAGGCCTTTCGCATCGATACCAGCCAAGGCACCTGGGCCCTTCTGTGGATCGCCGCGCTGGAAGCGCAGGGCAAGCTGCAGGAAGCCGTGGACGCTGCAGACAAGGCGTTGGCTCTCGGCGCGCCCAACAAAAGCGATCTCATCGCGCGCAAGGAAACCATCTTCAAGGAAATGTCTACCACGCCTGCGGTGTCTGCCTATCAGGCGCTGGGCGGCAACGACAACGCCACGGCGGTGAGCAAGGCCCGCGAAGCCGTCAAGCTCTCACCGGACACGCACAGCCACCGCCTGCTGCTGATGACTGCCTTGCTCATCGACGAAGACATGTCCGGGGGAGAGTCCGCCGCGAGCGACGCCTTGAAGCAGGACGACGAAGACACCACCTCGCTGGTGCTGCGCGCCTACTTTCGCCAACGCCAGCAAAAGACGGACGACGCCAACCAGGATTTCGACGACGCCCTGAAGCAAGACTGGATCGATGACGACCAGCGCGCCAGCATTCGCCTGATCGCAGCCGATGCAGCGCTCGCCTCCGGCCAGTACGACCGTGCGCGGGAACTGCTCGCACCCATGGACGCCAACGACAAGTTCGTGCAAAGGCGACTCAAGGACGCCGAAAAAAATCCACGGCCCCCCAAGCAACTGACCAGCCTGAACTACCCGCCGCCCTATCAGGATTGTCACGACACGCCCTATGGCACGGCATGTGAGTTGCGCCCGTCCGATGACGTGCGCGCCACGACGCCTAGCGGTCTGGCCTACGCGGCGTACGGACGGCAGGACTATCAGGAAGCCATCAAGCAAGCCGAGATCGCCGTCAAGCAGGATCCGGACAATCCCGTCATGCAGCGCCTGCTGACGATTGCGCTGGCCGCCGGCGAGAAGACGCAGCAGGATCAGGCGCTGCAACGCCTCAATGCAGACATCGCCACCTCTCCCGGCGAGGCATCCCTGCTCATGCAGCGCGCCTATCTGCACCAGCGCCGCAGCGCCATGGACCAGGCGCTGGCGGACTTCCGCGCGGCGCGTGCCACGGGCAAGGCGCCCAAGACGGTGATCCTCGACGAAGGCTATGCGCTGGCAAGCGCCGGGCACAAGGACGAAGCCGTGACCACCTTCAAGCAGGCCATCGACATGGATGACCGCAAGGAGTTGAGCCTCACGCAGGAGCAGCGTTATTTCACTCGCAGTTCCATCGCCAATCTCTCACGCGAATGGGGCGCGTCGGCGTCGGTGAGCTATCGCGGGGCACGCGCGGCAGGTGCGGGCATCAACGGTGCCCCCATCACCACCGCGTCCGACTCCGTGTTCGGCATGGCCGAGGTGTACTGGCGCCCGCGCCAATTCCTGAACGACTCCAAGCGCGTGTTCGAAGTCTACGCGCGCACCATGAGCACGCTGGATGCGGGCTCCTCCAGCAGCCGCGCACAGAACGTGGTGGATCCCTGTACGGGGCTGCCCATGGCAGTCGATGCGGCCAACTACAGCGGTGTCTCCGGCTTTCCCTCCACGACGGGATCGATTGGTATGCGCTTCACGCCGTCCACGGACTACGCCCTCACCTTCGGACTGGAGCGCCGCTTCCTGCTCGGCTCGGCCACCCGATCGGGCACCGTCACGCCGCAATCGGCCGATATGCGTTGCCAGCTCAACGGGCGCGATCCCTCGCGTCCCGGCGCGCCCATCGTGGGCAACCCTCAGACCATTCACTTCGACAGCAATGCAAGCGACGGCGGCTGGCTCGGCTACGTGACCTACGGCTTTTACCGCGGCACCGGCTTGCGTCTGGACGTCCCCGACTGGTTCACGATGGAGGGTTACGTGCAGGCAGGCCTGTACCGCGAAGACCTGTCGGCGCGCTACTGGAGCACGGATGCAGTGACCGGCCAGAGCACCCCGAGCCGCAAGGGCAAATACCGCCGCGACCAATGGTTCGCGAACGCAGAGATGCGCGTGGGACGCAGCTTCCGCATGGACTCCGTGAGTGAACGCTTCGTGCTCTTTCCGCACGCCGTACTGGCGGCGGACTATCAGCGTCAGGACTATCGTGCGCGCGTTCCCGGATACCCCTACAGCATGGACGTGCTGGGCAACGGCTCCACCTGGTCATCCGGCGTGGGCGTGGGCGTCAGTGCGCGCTACGCCTTCCGCGAGGACCACTACAACGCCCCGCGCTCGTACGTCGACTGGACGATTCAGTACCGCACCAACCTGGGCGGCGGCGCAGCCGACCGCGCCAAGGGCTGGTTCATGAATTTCTCGGTCTGGTACTGACCGACGCACGCCACCATTTTGATGAGTCAGGGATGAGAACCAAGATGAACAACACTGCACACCACCCTTTCGCAAGCCGCATCGCACGGGGGCTGCAATACGCCGCGCTTGCTGGCGCGCTCGCGCTTACCTGCGCCAACGCTGCGGCGCCTGCCAACACGTCTTCGATGGTTCTCAAGGGCAAGGACGGGTGGCTCTTTGGGGGCTGGGGCAGCCTGACGAAGGTGAACGTCGCGGGCATCGACACATCGGTCGATCTGGTCTCCCGCGTCAACCAGTTGCTGGCTGCGAAGAACATCAAACTGGAAGTGCTCCTGCTGCCTGACAAGGTCCACTTCTACACCGACAAACTGCCCGAAGGCTCGACCGTCAGCCCGGAAGTGAAGCAACGCTACGCACTCATCCTCGGCAAGCTGCAGCAAGCCGGCGTGTCCACCTTTGATGACTATGCCGTGATGCAGAACGTGCAGAAATCCGGCAGCGAAGTTTTCTACAAAACAGACCAGCATTGGACGCAGGAAGCCGCCGATGCCACCGCCCAGGCCACGGCCGACATGGTCAAACGCGACGTGCCCCAACTGGCAGGAGCAGCAGGAACGGGGACGCCGCTGGGCGCCGTGACCAAAGAGCGTCGTTACGGCGATCTGGCGGAGCTGTTCCTGACGCCGGAAGAGAAAAAATCGGTCGGACGCGAGATCTACGTCGTCCGCCGCCAAGCCGAAAACCAGAGCCTGCTCGACGATGCGCCAGCGCCCGTACACGTGACCGGCCACAGCATGGTGCAACCCTATTTCGGTTTTCCGCAAAAGCTCTCCAACGTGTTGGACCGCCCCGTCTCGCTGAACTGGAAGCCCGGAAACATCGGCCCCTGGGTGATGCTGCTGGAGTACGTTGAATCGCCCGCGTTCACGCAAAACAAACCGCAGGTACTGGTGTGGCAAATGTTCGAACCCAACTTTGAACAGAACCCTGATGCCGCCGGTCTGTGGGACAACGCATCCGTCATGCCCAACGACACCTGGTTGCAGCGCGTGACCAGCGCCATCCAGAAATAGACAACGTCATGAGCGCCACCAGTTCCCGCCCTCCCGAATCGCACCGTGGCACCGCCGTGGTGTGGGCCGCGTTGCTTGCGGTCGGCCTCGCGACGGGACTCTGGGCACTCTCGCGCGTGCAACTCAAGCCGGAACAAAGCACGCCTGAAAACTGGTTGAACGGCACCGCAGAAACCGCACTGAACCAGTCGCTGCGACTGCCCGGTCAGGATCGCATGGAGCTGGCCAGCGCCGCTATCCGCTACCGCGTTTTTGGCGATCTGGGGCCCCAAGTGGCGCTGGGGTGCCCGCAGTGGATGTTCTATCAGGATGGCCTGCGCGAATCCGCGAATGCCCATGGCGACGTGGTCACCCCGCGCCTTCGCCTGATGCAGTACTGGCACGACCAGCTCAAGGCGCGCAACGTCGCCCTGCTCGTGGTCGCCGTGCCGGACAAGGCGCGCATCCAGTCCGCGCAGTTGTGTGGACGTGCGATGACGGATTCCCTGCATACGCGGTATGACCAATTGGCACAGACGCTGGCCGCGCGCGGCATGGCCTTTGCCGACTTGCGTCCGGTACTGGAAAACCAGCCACAAGAGATGTTCTTTCGCACCGACGTGCACATGAATCTGACGGGCGCTGAGCGCGCCGCGAAAGCGGTCGCGCAGAAGGCGCTGCTGCAACTTGGCGGCGTGCGCGGCACGCAGGCATTCGAAGTATCGCCGCCTTCGGCGCCTGCGCCGCGTCTGGGCGATCTGCTCACGCTGTCGGGCCTGAAGGATGCGCCGGCGGGCTGGCGTCCAGACTTGGAAGTGGTGCCGTCGCAGCAGATCGACGTGGTGCGCGGTGGTGGCCTGCTGGACGACGCGGCGCCCGTGCAGGTTTTGTTGGCCGGTAGCTCCAACGGGTTGCGCAGCAATTTCGCGCAGCGACTGGGCGAAGGTCTGGGCCAGGAGGTCTGGAACCTCAGCATGGATGGGGGACAGTTTGGCGGCGCCATGTTCAAGGCGCTGGCGCAACGTGAGCAGTGGCCCGCCAGCCTCAAGCTGGTGATCTGGGAGTTCTCGGAGAACACCTTGTCCCTGCCGCTCACGGACGACGAAAAGAACGCCATCCGGCAACTGCCTTCCGACGGACAGGCCGCCAACAAGAACTCGAACTAACGGGCTGCCATGCTGTTCAACTCCTACCTCTTCCTGTTGCTGTTTTTGCCGCTCGCGTTGATCGGCTATTACGCCTCCGCGCGCGCCAGCCAGCGACTTGCAGCGCTGTGGTTGTGCGTGACCTCGTTCGTTTTCTATGGCTGGTGGAACCCGCAATTCGTCGCCCTGCTGGCGGTGTCCATTCTGTTCAATTACGCCATCGGCATCATGATCCTGCACCACGCGGGTTCGCCGCGCAAGCAGTTGCTGATCACCAGTTTTGGCGTGATTGTCGATCTGGCCGTGTTGGTGCACTACAAGTATTTCGCCGCGCTGTTCAACTTCCTGAGCGAATGGGGGCTGGTGCATGGCGCGATGGACACGCTGATCCTGCCGCTTGGAATCTCGTTTTTCACGTTCACCCAAATCGGCTTCCTGCTGGACTGCCGCTCGGGCCTTGTCAAAGAGAAAGGCTTCCTGAGCTATGTCCTCTTCGTCACCTTTTTCCCGCACCTGATTGCCGGCCCCATCCTGCATCACAAGGAGATGATTCCGCAGTTTGCCGATCCTGCCAACTACCGTTTCAAGGCGGAAAACCTGTCCATTGGCGGGTTCCTGTTTGTTGTGGGACTGGCCAAGAAAGTACTGCTCGCGGACGGCATCGCCCCCTTCGCTGATGCCGGATTCGCCTATCCATCGCACTTGCAGTTCTGGGGCGCGTGGGCGGCCAGCATCAGCTATGCGCTGCAGATCTATTTCGACTTCTCGGGCTATTCAGACATGGCGCTCGGGCTGGCGAAGATGTTCGGCATCCGCTTTCCGCTCAACTTCAATTCGCCCTACAAGGCGGCAAGCATCATCGATTTCTGGGCACGCTGGCACATCACGCTCACACGCTACCTCACGTCGTATCTCTACTATCCCGTGGCGATGGCGATTTCGCGCGCGCGTGAAAAACGCGGCATGACCGTGGGCTCCAGCGCGGCCAAGACGCCCGGCGGATTTGCCGCCACCATCATCGTTCCCACCCTCTTCACGATGGGCCTTGCAGGCGTATGGCATGGCGCTGGCCTGCAGTATCTGCTGTTTGGCATCTGGCACGGACTGTGCCTGTCCATCAACCACGGCTGGCGCATTTTCTTCGTTGGCAAGAAGCCGCCTTCGGAGCGCCACAACGGCCCGCTCGCCAAAGCCCTGTGCGTGCTCATCACTTTTGGCGCGGTGCTGGTCGGGCAGGCGTTCTTTCGCGCCGAAAGCGTTCAGGGTGCGGGGCAACTTCTCTATGGCATGGCCGGACTGCGCGGCTTCGGCAACCTGGAATCGCTCGGGCATGTCGCAGGGCTGCCGCTGGGTGATGCATGGCGCTTGCTGATCGGTCATCACATGCAAGCCGTCTACATCTTGCTGTTACTGGCGATTGCGTGGGGCACCCCGAATGCGCACCAGATTCTCGGCACCTATTCGCCTGCCATCTTCAAGGTTCTGCCCAATCCGATTCGCTGGCTGCAATGGCGCCCCAGTGTCGGCTGGCTGATCGTCACGCTGGTGTTACTGGCGCTGTGCGTGGCGAACGTGCACAAGGAAACACGTTTCCTCTATTTCCAGTTCTGACCTTTTTTCAACAGGAGACCCGCAATGAGCATCAACGACATCGAAACACAGGCCGCCGCAGTGATCGAAAAAATCATCATGACGCCGGTAGAACCCGACACCTTGCTGATCGACTCCGGGCTGATCGATTCGCTCTCCGCCGTGGACGTAGCGCTGGCAGTGGAGCGCGAATTCGGCGTGAAGATTCCGCCCTCGGAAATCGACGTGCATCTGCAGTCGCTGCACACGCTGGCGCAATTCATCGACGCCCAGCGGGTGGCGTGAGCGGGCGCAGCACAAGCGCCCGGGCCAACGCCTTGTATCGCCGCTGACGTGAACGGGAGGACCACATGCTGTTCGATTTTGACAAGTTCGAGTTCACCGCGCTTGCGCAAGACGCGCAGCGCACCGCCATTCAGGACGCCCACGGCAGCACGAGCTGGCAGGCGTTGCATGATGCCGTGGATGCCTGGGTTGCGGCAGCCACGGCGGCAGGTGCGCGCGCGGATGAACCACTGGTGATCATCGGTCACAAGGAAGCTGCCTTTGTGGTCGCGATGGTGGGCTGCTTGCGCCTTGGCGTTCCTTTCGTTCCGATCGATGTGATCAACCCTCAGGCGCGCGTACAGCGCATCACCGATCTGGTGCAAGCCACGCTGCGCTACAACACCCAGACCCAGCGCTTCGAGGCCACCGGCCATGCCCCCCAACCGCTGGCGCAAAAAGGGGTGGCATACATCATGTTCACCTCGGGCAGCACGGGTGACCCCAAAGGGGTGCAGATCGGCCGCGAGAGCATGGGCCTGTTCGCGAGCTGGGTGCGCGATTGCCTGCGCCTGGACCCGGCGCCGGTTTTCATGGACCAGATGCTGTTCAGCTTCGACTTCTCTTTGCTCAACTGGATGGGCGCGCTCAACTGCGCAGGCACCGTGGTGCTGTGCTCGCGCGAGCTCATCGAAGACCGTGCGGCCTTTGCCCGGTATCTGCGCGATGCGCGCATCTCTGTCTGGGCATCGACGCCCTCTTTCCTGCGCCAGCAAATGCTGGAGGACACCTTCAATGCAGAGCACCTGCCCGACCTGAAGATGTTTGTCTTTGGTGCAGAATCGCTCATCCCCACGATGGCCGAAGCATTGTGGGACCGCTTTCCGCACGTCCGTATGGTCAATTCGTATGGCCCCACGGAAGCCACTTGCTCCACCACGTGGGTGGAGATCGACCCCGTCATGCGCGCTGCCGCTCCGCTGCCCTTCCCCATCGGGCGCGCCAAGCCCTATGCCGATGTGTTCATCGAAGAAGGTGAAATCTGCATCGCTGGTGATCACGTCATGCGTGGCTACCTCAACCGCCCCGATCTGAACGAAACCCGCATGTTCACGCGCAACGGCAAGCGTGGCTACCGGTCGGGTGATCAGGGCGACATGGACGAACACGGACTGGTCACCTTCCGCGGGCGCAAGGATGACCAGATCAAACTGCATGGCTACCGCATCGAGTTGGCCGAGGTGGATGCCGCGCTGGCCCTGCTGCCTGGCATCCGCGCGGGCTCGACAATTGCCCTCAAACGCCCGGACGGCATCATCGTCCGCATGATCGGCTTTGTCGAACCGGACCACAGCGGCCCTCCCGGACTGCACGCCCCGACAGGCGAGCTGGCAGACTGGAAAGCCATTCTGGCGCGCAAGGTTCCCACCTACATGATTCCGTCGGAACTATTGGTTTGCCACGGGTTTCCAATCTCCCAGACCGAGAAGGCCGATCGCAAGCAACTCGAGCAGATGTACCGCGACAGTCGCACGCCACGCAAGCCCGAACCGGCTTCCACCCACTCATCGGGACAGACAGCATGACACCTTCCTCACACCGCCATCGCAGTCCACGGAGTCACGTGGTTTGGATCGCCCTGCTCGCCAGCGCAATGACATCCCTGCCCGCATGGGCGGAAGGTGCCTTCGCACAGTTGTATGCAGCGCGCCCGCCTGCGGGATCGTCCTTCGTGCGGGTACTCAACCCGGACACCAAGCCCTTGCGCGTCAAGATCGGCAACGGCCCCGAGCAGACGCTCTCCGGTGACACCGTCGCATCGGCCTACGCGATCGTGAAGGGCAACAGCGACTTCACCATCACCCTGAATGGCAAAACGACCAAGGCGATCAAGGTCCCGCCCGATCGATTCACCTCGTACTGGCCCATTTCTGCCACCGACCCAACCGACCTTCGGGCATCGGATGATTCGGCAGGCGCGGCGCAAGATGCGCTCAAAGCCGAGCTGCGCTTTTACAACCTCACGCGCGATTGCAACGAGGCGAAGATGGGTATCGCCCCATCGGGAGCACCGCTGTTCGCGCCCATAGCCAGTGGCACGTCCATTGCGCGTGCCATCAACCCCGTGAAGGCGAATCTGGTGGGCGGTTGCGGAACCGCGTCCACCGCTGCGCTGGAGTTGCCCGCCCTGCAACCGGGCGATCACTTCAGCCTGTTCATGCGCGGCACGGCGGCGGCACCGGCACTGTCAGGGCAACGCAGCGCAACGGAAACCTACAAACCTTGAGCCCTACAGCGTCAACAAACACAACCATGTCGCGCACCGTTTTCCGGGACGATCATCTGACGTTCCAATCCCAGGTACAACGCTTCATCCTTCAGGAGATCCTGCCCCACTATGAACAGTGGGAGCAGAGCGGCGTCACACCGCGCGATCTGTGGCGCAAGGCCGGTGACAACGGCTTGCTCAACTGCGCGATTCCCGAGCCCTGGGGTGCGGGAGGTGACTTCGGGCACTCCGCCATCGTCATAGAGACCATCGCGCGTGCCAACTGCTTGGGCATCGGGTTCTCCATTCACTCCGACATGGTGGCACCGTACATCATGCGCCTGGGCACCAGCGCGCAAAAGGACCGCTGGTTGCCGCGCATGACCTCGGGTGAGAGCATCGGCGCCATCGCACTCACAGAGCCCGACGCAGGAAGCGATCTGAAAGCCATCCGCACACGCGCGAAGCCGGCAGGCAGCCACTATGTGCTCAACGGCCAGAAGACCTTCATCACCAACGGCGTGAACGCAGACATCGTGCTCGTGCTGGCCAGCACGCACCCGGAAATGGGCGCACGCGGCTTGAGCATGCTGGTAGTGGAGCGCGGCATGAAAGGTTTTGAACAGGGCCAGCCGCTGCGCAAGCTGGGACAGCACGCGCAAGACACCTGTGAGCTATTTTTCGACAACGTCGAAGTCCCCGCCGACAACCTGCTCGGCATAGAGAACGCTGGCTTCAGTTATGTGACGGAAGAGTTGGCACAGGAGCGACTGTCGATTGCATTGCGCGCTGCCGCCAACCTGGAGGGGATGATCGAAGAGACCATCGAATACGTCTCGCAGCGCAAAGCGTTTGGTCGACGCGTGCTGGACTTCCAGAATACGCGCTTCACGCTGGCCGACGCGATCGCGCAGAGCACCATGTTGCGCTCGTTTCTCGATGACTGCCTGGAGCGGCACATGCATGGCAAGCTCGATGCCACATCGGCCGCCATTGCCAAGCTGAATGCGACGGAGCTGCAGGGCCGACTACTGGACAGCCTGCAGCAACTGTTTGGAGGCTACGGCTATATGGCCGAATGTGGCATAGCCCGCGCCTGGGCCGACGCACGCGCACTGCGACTGCTGGGTGGCACCAGCGAGATCATGCGCGAAATCATCGGCAAAAGCGTCTAGGCGCAGCGACGCGCTACGCAGGCGCTGCCCCGGGATTTATTTACTTCAGATCGACTTGTTGCTGTTGCAGCGTCGCACGCCAAGCCTTGCGCAGTTGCTGGCCTTCTGCCGTGTCTTGCGACACCCAGGGCTCGACCGCAAAGGCCACGACACGCTTGGCGCCATAGTCCTTCGCCGCATGCCACTGTGACATAAGGCGGTCATAGCTGGCGGAACGGGCCTGAAACTCACCCACCAGATTGGCCGACGTCGGCAGGCGTTCGAACAATTCCACAATCAGGTCGAAACTCGCGCCGCGGCGCAGCAGCATCTGGTGCAGCGGCTCCAGATTGGCATAGTTGCCAATGCCATGCACGCCCACGCCATCTTGCAGCATGGGGTGGATACGAACGCGGTCTAGAATCACACTCCACATCTGCGCCAGCACCTCGGGCGACCCCATTTCGCTGTGATAGGTGGAGATGGTGGGCTCGCGACCCGACGTCTCAATGCATACGTTGGACAGCGCGCCGAGCCACCCGGTCAACATATCGATGCGCGCCGCAGAGCCCCAGTGGTACTGCTCCAACTCATATGGGATGTACCAACCGCGAAACGCGGGGCTTTTCTGCCACGTGACCGAACGCATGTAGCCCGCGCAGTGCTGGCCAATGCCCTGCAGGTAGGCGTACACCGCATCATTGTTTTCCTGATCGATAGCGCTCCACCAGTTGTCGTTGTAGGGCAGGCCCAGATGCACACCCATGCCGAGAGCATCCGCCTCGTTCATGAGGGTTCCCAGCATGCGTCCGCGTGCATCCCACGTGGCGTTGGACTCGCCTTCGATCCCGACCCACTGGAGAAACACCTCCTCGCAACCCAATTCGCGCATCCCTGTAAGGCTCTTGCGCCATTGCTCTGGCGACCAATTCATGTGCTCGCCCCAAGGTTGAAGAAACGAGCCACCAAGTACCGGATTTCCCGTGCAACCGACAAGACCCAAAGCACCGAATGCAACACCGGCACGCAAAACATCCCGACGCGAAATGCCGCGCCGCGGCAAAGAATTTAAATGAAACATGGCGGAATATTAGCGTTAACCCTAATAGGCAATCTCTCTGGTTTGCACCAACTCGGGGCGAGCCCTTCTACATTTCAGCCGTTAACGTCCCAAATAGGAGGAGCAAAGCGTTCTTTGATACAAAACTCCGACTAGAGGGAGCGCTAAGTGTAAGCACATGAGATAGCGAGAAAAAGCTGTTTCATTCAGGGGTTCGAGCTCGGATCATGTGCGGGAAGAGCGGCGATTCAGGACGGGCCAAACGTACTCTCTTTCAAATTTTCCGCCGCGTCCCCGCTGTCGATAGCAAGACATCGGCAATCACATGAAGACGTATGCGGAATGCATCCTTAAAAGTGCACCCTTCTTCGGAATCAACAAATCGCAATGGCATGAAAAACCGCCATAGCGACAATGAGTTGGACGTCCGCCTTTGCTCGCAAATAATTGCATTCTCGCGGTGTCACCAATGCATCGCGGAATGGTTGATGAAGAACAAACCCGCGCTGCGCCCGACCCGCTTGACATTCACCAAGATGCCAAAGCAGATATCCCGAAAAGTTCGTTACGTCCGATCTGTCACCACGGCATTGATTGTGGCCTACACCGTTGCGTTTGTCGGGATCGCTGCAGACACGATCCTGCGCCATTTCCCGGATGCGCCGGGATAGCAGTCATTGAGGGTCTGGAACTCGAGCACTTTCAAGCGGCGATGGCAACAGTGATGTGCGACGAACGCAGTGGCCCGGCCTCACAATATCTTGCGACTGGACCGCGCACCCGACGCGGCCAGTACGCACCCTGCGCCGGAGGTCGCCAAGCGCAGACATGTTAGTTAGCGTCATGGTTGCGCAAAGAAAGAGAAAGGAAGCGCCACCGAATGCTCGCAATGATCGCGCGCCAATGCAAGGCCGTGCACCATCATAGAACCTCCTACCCCGTTGACCGCGTCTGAGCAATTGCTGACACGGGCGGATCTCGCCACCAAAGCACTGGAAGACATGGCGCGCTCACCCACCGCCAAGCTGGTCAATCTCGCAGGCCGTCAACGCATGCTTTCCCAGCGCGTTGCCAAGAACTACGCCCTGATCGCCGCCGGTTGGGATACGCCAGCAGTCCGCACACAAATGTCCGAAGATCTGAAAGCGTTTCGAAAAGCCAATCAGGATCTCGCAAGCGCCCCCCTCAGCACTGCCGCCATTCGCGAAACACTGGAGCTGGCGGAAGGACAATGGGTCTTCTTTGAAGCGGCTACCAACCGCCTGCCGGACCCACGCAGCCTCGACAACGTCGCCACCACCAGCGAACGCATACTGGCACTCATGGATGACCTGACCAACCTATACGAAGCCGCGTTGCTCGCGGTGACAGGGTGAGACGCACGCACGTCCCGATAAGCGATAGAGGAGAATGCAACAAAAAACCCTCTTCAATCGATGACTGAAGAGGGTTTCGTATTGGTGCGCGATACATGGATCGAACATGTGACCCCTGCCGTGTGAAGGCAGTGCTCTACCGCTGAGCTAATCGCGCAAATTGGTGGGTGATACATGGATCGAACATGTGACCCCTGCCGTGTGAAGGCAGTGCTCTACCGCTGAGCTAATCACCCGATGTCTTTGCGACAAGACTGCTATTATGGCACAGCTTTTTTAGCCCAAAGATGAATTTCGCCAAATTGTTTTGCCGCCGCTCGATTTGTCGATCTGGGTGAGCACGTCCTCATGTGCGGCGACTTCTTCGTCGCTGGCGCGGATGATCTGGAGCGAGATGACCGAGAGGTCGATCGCGGCGACGCGGATGCCTTCTTCTGCTTTGGGCGCATCGTCCATGATCAGCAGCGCGTCCTGGCCGCGTGTCATGTTGATGTAGACGTCGGCCAGCAGTTCGGCGTCCAGCAAGGCGCCGTGCAGCGTGCGGCCGGAATTGTCTACGTCGAGGCGATCACACAGTGCATCGAGCGAATTGCGCTTGCCCGGGAACATTTCCTTGGCCATGGCGAGCGTGTCGATCACGCCGTCCACGTAGCTTTTCACGGGCTCGCGCCCGCAGAGCTGGAACTCCTTGTTCAGGAAGCCAATGTCGAACGCCGCGTTGTGGATGATCAGTTCGGAGCCCTGCAGGTACTCGACGATCTCCTGCGCCTGTTCAGCGAACTTGGGCTTGTCCTTCAGGAATTCATTGCTGATGCCGTGCACCCGCAGCGCGTCTTCGTGGCTGTCGCGCTCGGGGTTGAAATAGATGTGCAGATTCCGGCCCGTGAGCTTGCGGTTCACGAGCTCCACACAGCCCAGTTCGATGATGCGGTCGCCCGTTTCAGCGGAAAGGCCCGTGGTTTCGGTATCCAGCACGATCTGGCGTGACATCAGTGGTTCTCCTTGGCGTGGTTGATGGAGTACTTGGGAATCTCCACCGTGACATCGTCCTTGGCGAGGATGGCCTGGCAGGACAGTCGCGATTGTGGCTCAAGTCCCCACGCACGATCGAGCAGATCTTCTTCTTCTTCCTCCGCTTCATTGAGCGATTCGCCGCCCTTGCGCACGATGACGTGGCAAGTCGTGCAGGCGCAGCTCATGTCGCAGGCGTGCTCGATGTTGATCTTGTTGTCCAGCAGTGCTTCACAAATCGATGTGCCGGTAGGCGCGGTGATTTCAGCGCCTTCGGGACAGTACTCAGGATGCGGAAGAATCTTGATGACAGGCATTGGGTTGGCTTCTTTGTAGTTGTGTGGGTGGGCGCTGTGGATGGGCTGGTATCACAGCGATTCGATGCTTTTGCCGGACAGCGCCTGCTGGATGCCGCGATTCATGCGCTGCGCCGCGAAGTGCTCGGTGCCCTTGGCCAGCGCCTGCGTCGCGGCTTCAAGCGCTGCCGCGTCTTCGCTGGTTTCGCGCAGTTGTGCGAGCGATTGCATGAGCGCAAGAATGTCGGCCCGTTCGCCCGCATCGAGCACGTCGCCATCGACGTCGAGCGCGCTTTGCGTCGCCATGATCAGACGCTCGGCATCCACGCGCGCTTCGACAACGGCGCGCATGCGCATGTCGTGCTGCGCGGTGGCAAAGCCGTCTTCCAGCATGCGCGCGATCTGGTCGTCGGAGAGTCCGTAGGAAGGCTTTACATCGACCTTGGCCTCCACGCCGCTGAGTTGCTCTTTCGCACTCACGCTGAGCAGGCCATCCGCGTCCACGGTAAAGGTCACGCGAATGCGCGCCGCACCGGCCGCCATGGCAGGAATGCCGCGCAATTCAAAGCGCGCGAGGCTGCGGCAGTCTTGCACGAGGTCGCGCTCGCCCTGCACCACATGGATCGCCATGGCGGTCTGACCATCCTTGTAGGTGGTGAAGTCCTGTGCCTTGGCGGTGGGAATGGTTTCGTTGCGACCGACGATGCGCTCCACCAGCCCGCCCATGGTTTCGATCCCCAGAGACAGTGGAATCACATCGAGCAGCAACAGATCGCCAGAGGCGTTGTTGCCCGCCAATTGGTTGGCCTGCACTGCGGCGCCAATGGCGACGACTTCATCGGGATTCAGATTGGTCAGCGGCTCCGAGCCGAAGAAATCGGCCACCGCAGCGCGCACTTGCGGCATGCGGGTGGAGCCTCCCACCATCACCACGCCCTTCACCTCGTCGCGCGCCAACTGGGCGTCGCGCAGTGTGCGTCGCACGACGGTGAGCGTGCGCTTGGTGAGTTCGGCGGTGGCGGCGTCAAAGTCTGCGCGCGTCACGGCCACGTCCAATGACTGGCCTGCCACATCGGCGGTGAACTGGGCCGCGTCCGCATCGGTCAACGCCTCCTTGCAGCGGCGTGCGGCCATACGTACGGCCGTTTTCTCGGCAGCGGTTTGGGCTTGCATGCCGCGTTGGGCCAGCACCCAGTCGGCCAGAGCGCCATCGTAGTCATCCCCGCCCAGTGCGGAGTCGCCGCCTGTGGCAATCACCTCAAACACGCCTTGCGTCAGGCGCAGGATGGAGATGTCAAACGTGCCACCACCCAGATCGTAGACCGCGTACAGGCCTTCGGCAGCGTTGTCCAGGCCGTAGGCAATCGCCGCGGCGGTGGGTTCGTTGATGAGTCGCAGCAGGTTCAGGCCAGCCAAGCGTGCCGCGTCCTTGGTGGCCTGACGCTGTGCATCGTCAAAGTACGCGGGCACGGTGATGACGGCACCGTAGATGTCGTCGTTAAAGCTGTCTTCCGCGCGAAAGCGCAATGTGGCGAGAATCTCCGCACTCACTTCGACAGGCGACTTCACACCGCCCACGGTCTGGATAGCGACCATGCCCTGCTGCGCGGCGTTGTCGCCGCCCTGCGCGAGCAATTGATACGGCAGCGATGCCTGCTCGGCAATGTCGTGCAAGCCGCGTCCCATCAGGCGCTTGACGGAAGCGATGGTGTTCTCGGGATCCTGCAGGCGCGATGCGACTGCGTCATAGCCGATCTGGCGACCATTGTTTTCCAGATAGCGCACGACGGAAGGCAGCAGCACCCTGCCCTCATCGTCGGGCAAACATTCGGCCGCGCCATGGCGCACCGCGGCCACGAGCGAGTGCGTGGTTCCCAGGTCGATGCCCACGGCAATTCTCCGCTGATGCGGATCGGGAGACTGACCGGGTTCGGATATCTGCAATAGCGCCATGAAACTTGTCTTCTTCTATGGGGTGCAAGCCGAAGGCCCGCGCTCCCCTGCATGGGGTTGATGCGCCCTGCTCCACAACCATGGCAGACAGGACACTCGTTGCTCTCTATTGTGCAAGCTGCTCGTGTTTCAGATCCACGTCGTGCGCAAAACGCGCAATGAACATGAGGGCTCTTACTTCTTGCGCCGCCTTGGCGAAGTCACGCTGCTCGTCGATCCTCTGCGTCAGGTTCTCTAGCGCCGTGTTGCGTGCCGCACGCACCATGTCGTCCAGGGCATCGAGCGCGTCTTCATCCGCCGCGTCGTCGAGCGCCTCGCGCCACTCCATCTGCTGCATGAGGAAGGCGGGCGGCATCGCCGTGTTGTCTTCCGCACCGATGGGCGCGCCGTTGAGCTCGCACAGATAGCTTGCGCGTTTGAGTGGGTCCCTGAGCCGCTGGTACGCCTCGTTGATGCGCACCGACCACTGCATGGCCACGCGCTGCGCTGCTGCGCCCTGCGCGGCGAACTTGTCGGGGTGCGCCTCGCGTTGCAGGTCTTTCCAGCGCGCATCCAGTTGGGCGCGGTCCTGGGTGAACTGGCGCGGCACGCCAAAGAGTTCGAAGTCGTCGGATTGGAGGTTCATAGAAGTAAAAAAACCGCCAGCACTTCAATGCAATGGCGGTTTCAACAACGGGCAATGCCGTTCAAACGCGGAAGCTCTCTCCGCAGCCGCACCGGTCACGCTCGTTGGGGTTGTTGAATTTGAAGCCTTCGTTCAGGCCTTCGCGCACGAAATCGAGTTCCGTGCCATCGATGTAGGCCAGACTTTTGGGATCGATCAGCAGCTTCACGCCGTGGTTTTCAAACACCACGTCTTCCGGCGCCTGCTCGTCCACATACTCCAGCTTGTAAGCAAGACCCGAGCAGCCAGTGGTCTTCACGCCCAGCCGCACGCCGACACCCTTGCCGCGACGCGACAGGTAGCGGCTCACGTGCCGGGCGGCGGCCTCGGTCAATGACACTGCCATGTTGCTCAGGCCGCCGTGGTGTCTGCCGGTGCAGCAGCGCCGTGCTTGGCCTTGTAGTCGCTCACCGCAGCCTTGATGGCGTCTTCGGCGAGGATGGAGCAGTGAATCTTCACCGGTGGCAGCGCCAGCTCTTCAGCGATGATGCTGTTCTTGAGTTGCGCTGCTTCGTCCAGCGTCTTGCCCTTGACCCACTCGGTCACCAGCGACGACGAGGCAATCGCCGAGCCGCAACCGTAGGTCTTGAAGCGCGCATCTTCGATCACGCCGGTGTCCGGATTCACCTTGATCTGCAGCTTCATCACGTCGCCGCAGGCGGGAGCGCCGACCATGCCGGTGCCCACGGTTTCGTCACCCTTGTCGAACGAGCCCACGTTGCGGGGGTTCTCGTAATGGTCAATCACTTTGTCTGAATAAGCCATGGTAGTTCTCCTTTTCTTGCGTCTGCTGCGGCGTGCGCCGCACTGCCTGCGAAGGTGATCAGTGCGCTGCCCACTGGATGGTGCTGAGGTCGACACCGTCCTTGTACATTTCCCACAGAGGGCTCAGTTCGCGCAGCTTGGCCACGTTGTGGCGGATCGCAGAAATCGCGTAATCAATCTCTTCTTCGGTCGTGAAGCGGCCAATCGTCATGCGCAGGCTGCTATGGGCGAGTTCGTCACTGCGGCCCAGGGCGCGCAGCACATAGCTCGGCTCCAGACTGGCCGACGTGCAGGCAGAGCCCGACGACACGGCCAGACCCTTGATGCCCATGATCAGCGATTCGCCTTCGACGAAGTTGAAGCTCATGTTCAGGTTTTGCGGCACACGGTGTTCCATGCTGCCGTTGATGAACACCTGCTCGATGTCCTTGAGGCCGTCCAGCAGACGTTGCTGCAGCGCCTTGGCCTTGGCATTCACCTCGTTCATTTCGAGCTTGATGAGGCGGAACGCCTCACCCATGCCAACGATCTGGTGCGTGGGCAGCGTGCCCGAACGCATGCCGCGCTCGTGACCACCGCCGTGAATCTGCGCTTCCAGACGCACACGCGGCTTGCGACGCACATACAGCGCACCCACGCCCTTGGGGCCATAGGTCTTGTGCGCGGTCAGGCTCATCAGATCGACCGGCAAAGTCTTCAGGTCGATCTCGACGCGGCCCGTGGCCTGCGCCGCATCGACGTGCAGCAGGATGCCCTTTTCGCGGCAGATCGCGCCGATGGCCTCGATGTCCTGGATCACGCCGATCTCGTTGTTCACGAACAGGATGCTCGCAAGAATCGTGTCGGGGCGCAGTGCGGCCTTGAAGGCTTCCAGGTCCATCAGACCGTCTTCCTTCACGTCCAGATAGGTGACGTCAAAGCCCTGACGCTCCAGCTCGCGCATGGTGTCCAGCGTGGCCTTGTGCTCGGTCTTGAGCGTGATGAGGTGCTTGCCCTTGCCCTTGTAGAACTGGGCCGCGCCCTTGAGCGCCAGGTTGATCGACTCGGTCGCGCCGCTGGTCCAGACGATCTCGCGCGGATCGGCGCCAATCAGGTCCGCCACATAGCCACGCGATTTCTCGATGGCCTCTTCCGCTTCCCAGCCCCATGCATGACTGCGCGAGGCCGCGTTGCCGAAGTGCTCGCGCAACCAGGGGATCATCGCGTCAACGACGCGCGGGTCCACTGGGGTGGTCGCGCCGTAGTCCAGGTAAATGGGGAAATGGGGTGTCATGTCCATGGCTATCTCGCTTGGGCGATCTGGCTGGCGAAGGTCAGTAATCGAAGGTTATCTAAAGTAGGTCCTGCGTGTGGCGGCGCTCCGGCACGTGCCGGACGCGCAGCCGCGCGCACATCAGGACTTGGCGAATGCGTTACCCAGCGCGAACACCGAGTTGGGTGCATTCACGCGGATAGGCTTGACCACCGGAGTGGTCGAAATGGCGCGTCGCGTCACCGGCTTGTCTTCGATCTGCACACCCTTGGCGAGTTGATCGTCCACCAGCTTTTGCAGCGTGACGGAATCCAGGAATTCCACCATGCGCTGGTTCAGCGAGGCCCACAACTCGTGCGTCATGCAACGGCCTGCTTCACCCAGGCAGTTTTCCTTGCCGCCGCACTGCGTCGCATCGATCGGCTCATCCACGGAGACGATGATGTCGGCCACGGTGATGTCGGCCGCCTTGCGCGCCAGCGTATAGCCGCCGCCCGGGCCTCGGGTAGACTCGACGAGTTCATGGCGACGCAGCTTGCCGAACAACTGCTCGAGGTACGACAGGGAAATTTGCTGGCGCTGGCTAATCGCGGCCAGCGTGACAGGGCCATTGTTCTGGCGCAGGGCCAGATCAATCATGGCGGTGACCGCAAAACGGCCTTTGGTAGTGAGACGCATCGCAAGCTCCTTGTTGGTTCAGGCTTGATCGTTTGATAGAAACGCCCCGAACACCTGTTGGCATCCGAGGCACCACCGTCTCCATCCGCACTCCACGCACATGAATCTGCTTAAGATTCGACGCGCAGAGCCCTAATATTTGTGGGGTTGTTTTCTTGAGTAATTAGCCCAAGTATAGCACAAATCCCTATTGTTTTGGTCGGGTAACAAAAATCAAGTGAGGCCAACCATTGTTAAATCAAGGTCTTTTGTCAAAAGAAGTCGCATTTGAGAGGCCTCAAGCCCGTTGCTGATCGCCTCCGTGCGCCCCAAAGACACGATCCTTGAGCCTTGACAACTGGTCCCGGACACGCGCCGCCTCCTCGAACTCGAGGTTGCGTGCATGGTCGAGCATGCTTTTCTCCAGTCGCTTGATTTCTCGCGCGATGTCCTTTTCGGACATTTCCTCCAGCTCCAGTTCACGCACGGCCTGGCGTTCAAGCCGTTCACTCTCCTGCCCCGCCTTGTCGCTGTAGACACCGTCAATCAGGTCTCTTACCTGCTTGACAATGCTGCGCGGAATGATTCCATGCTCTTCGTTGTATGCGATCTGTTTTGCGCGTCGACGTTCCGTTTCACCGATGGCTTTTTTCATCGAGTCCGTCACACGGTCTGCATACAGGATGGCGGTTCCCTCGGCGTTGCGTGCTGCGCGGCCAATGGTCTGGATGAGACTGCGCTCCGCGCGCAGGAAGCCTTCTTTGTCGGCATCCAGGATGGCCACCAATGACACTTCGGGAATGTCCAGGCCTTCGCGCAGCAAGTTGATGCCCACCAGCACATCGAAAGCGCCAAGCCGCAAGTCGCGGATGATCTCCACGCGCTCCACCGTATCGATGTCGGAGTGCAGGTAGCGCACCTTCACGCCGTTGTCGCTCAAATATTCCGTGAGCTGCTCGGCCATGCGCTTGGTCAATGTGGTAATGAGTACCCGCTGATGCTTTTGAACGCGAATGCGTATTTCCTGCAGCACATCGTCCACCTGATGCGTGGCGGGTCGCACCTCCACCACCGGATCGACCAGACCCGTGGGGCGCACCACCTGGTCCACCACCTGACCGGCATGCTGCTTTTCATAGTCTGCCGGAGTGGCCGAGACAAAGATCACCTGGCGCATGCGGTGCTCGAACTCTTCGAACTTGAGCGGTCGATTGTCCAGCGCCGACGGCAGGCGAAAGCCGTATTCCACCAGCGTGGTCTTGCGCGCCCGGTCGCCGTTGTACATGGCGTTGAGCTGGCCAATCATCTGGTGGCTCTCGTCGAGGAACATCAGCGCATCGCGCGGCAGATAGTCGGTCAACGTGCTGGGCGGATCGCCCGGCGCCGAGCCCGAGAGGTGGCGCGTGTAGTTCTCGATGCCCTTGCAATGCCCCACTTCGCTGAGCATTTCCACGTCGAAGCGCGTGCGCTGCTCCAGCCGCTGCGCCTCCACCAGCTTGCCCTCTTTCACGAAGAACTTCAGGCGCTCGTCCAGCTCCTGCTTGATGGTCTCCACCGCCGCCAGCACTTTGTCGCGCGGCGTCACATAGTGGCTGCTCGGGTACACGGTGAAACGCGGAATCTTCTGCTGCACGCGCCCCGTGAGCGGATCGAACAACTGCAGCGTTTCCACCTCGTCATCAAACAGCTCGATACGGATCGCCAACTCGGAATGCTCCGCCGGAAACACGTCGATCGTGTCGCCGCGCACGCGGAATTTTCCGCGGCTGAAATCCTGCTCGTTGCGCTGGTACTGCATGCGGATGAGCTGCGCAATCACATCGCGCTGGCTCAGCTTGTCGCCCGTGCGCAGCGTCATCACCATGCGGTGGTAACTCTCGGGCTCGCCAATGCCGTAAATGGCCGAAACAGTGGCAACGATCACCACGTCGCGCCGCTCCATCAGGCTCTTGGTGCACGAGAGGCGCATCTGCTCGATGTGCTCGTTGATCGCGCTGTCCTTTTCAATGAACAGGTCGCGCTGCGGCACGTAGGCCTCGGGCTGGTAGTAGTCGTAATAGCTCACGAAATACTCCACGGCATTCTTGGGGAAGAACTCGCGGAATTCACTGTAGAGCTGCGCCGCCAGCGTCTTGTTGGGCGCGAACACAATGGCCGGGCGACCCAACTGCGCGATCACGTTCGCCATGGTGAAGGTCTTGCCCGAACCCGTCACGCCCAGCAACGTCTGGAACGACTCGCCATCGTGCACCCCGTCCACCAGCTTGGCGATGGCCTCTGGCTGATCGCCCGCCGGAGGGTACGGCTGGAAGAGCTGGAACGGCGAACCCGGATAGGAGACAAATGTGCCCTCCTGCGCCTCGGTGGTGACTTCATGCATGACTTGTAAACGCAACTATGGCTAGCGCCGTTAAAATTAGGGTTGCCCCTTGCGCGCCGCCGGCAGCCGGATTCGCGCAGCAACAGTGTAAATGGGGCGTACCTGCCAGATTTCCACCCTTCCTCCAAGGACGATTCATGTCTCTTTTCACCGCCGTCGAGATGGCCCCTCGCGACCCCATTCTGGGTCTGAACGAACAATTCAACGCTGACACCAATCCCAACAAGGTGAACCTCGGCGTGGGCGTGTATTTCGACGATAACGGCAAGCTTCCCCTGCTCCAGTGCGTGCAAGCCGCTGAAAAAGCCATGATGGACAAGCCCACCGCGCGTGGCTACCTGCCCATCGACGGCATTGCAGCCTATGACAACGCCGTGAAGGCGCTGGTGTTTGGTGCCGATTCCGACGTGGTCCAGTCAGGCCGCGTGGCCACCGTGCAGGCCGTGGGCGGCACCGGCGGCCTCAAGATTGGTGCGGACTTCTTGAAGAAGATCAGCCCTAACGCCAAGGTGCTGATCTCCGACCCCAGCTGGGAAAACCACAAGGCCATCTTCACCAACGCCGGTTTTGACGTAGGCACGTACACGTACTACGACGCCGCCAACCGCAAGGTGAATTTCGACGGCATGCTGGCCGATCTGAACGCCGCCGCGCCCGGCACCATCGTCGTGCTGCACGCCTGCTGCCACAACCCCACCGGCTACGACATCACGCCCGAGCAATGGGACAAGGTGATCGAGGTGGTCAAGGCGAAGAACCTCGTGGCGTTCCTCGACATGGCGTACCAGGGCTTCGGCTATGGCCTGAAGGAAGATGGCGCGGTCATCAACAAGTTCGTGGCGGCTGGCCTGAACATCTTCGTGTCCACGTCGTTCTCCAAGAGCTTCAGCCTGTACGGCGAGCGCGTTGGCGCGCTGTCCGTGGTCGCCTCCGACAAGGACGAAGCCGCCCGCGTGCTCTCGCAGCTCAAAATCGTTATCCGCACCAACTACTCCAACCCACCCACGCACGGTGGCGCTGTGGTGTCCGCCGTGCTGAACGACCCCGCACTGCGCGCCCAATGGGAAGAAGAACTGGCCGAAATGCGCGTACGCATCAAGGCCATGCGCCAGAAACTGGTGGACGGCCTGAAGGCTGCCGGCGTAAAGCAGGATATGGGCTTCATCACCACACAAATCGGCATGTTCAGCTACTCCGGCCTGTCCAAGGACCAGATGGTGCGCCTGCGTTCCGAGTTCGGCGTCTACGGCACCGATACCGGCCGCATGTGCGTCGCCGCCCTGAACAGCAAGAACGTGGATTACGTCTGTAAGGCCATTGCTGCGGTGATGTAATTCAGGAGGCTGCACGGCCTCTCACCGCGCCAAGCACAAAGCGGCTCGTCCCTTCGACGCGCCGCTTTTTTCATGGGCGCAGGCATTGCAGCGTATTCCAAAGTGGGGTTGGAGCACCTTTACGCGGTATTCGGGATAACCGCTTCATCGCTCGCTTGCGACAAATCCTCGGGGCAATATGGGTTTGCTTTCACATAACTATTCAAACTTCAAGGCTATTGACGCACAATGCGCATATGCCAAATATCGCCGCACTACTCAAATCCGAAATCACGCGCGTCGCCCGCAAGGAGATTCGCGCTGAAACCGAAACCCTGCGTAAGACGATTGCAGCGCAACGCACTGCCATCGCTGCCTTGAAGCGCGAACTCGCAGAACTGCGCAAGGACTGCAAGACAGCGCAGCAGCCACGCAAACCCACAGTCGCATTTGATGCACCGGCTGAAAATGACGTGAAGCGCCGCTTCAGCGCGTCGCGTCTGGCCACACACCGCCAGAAAACCGGGCTGTCCGCATCCGATTATGGTTTGCTGGTGGGCGTTTCCGGCCAGAGCATTTATCACTACGAGCAAAACAAGGCGCGTCCTCATGCCGAAGTCGTGCGCAAACTTTCCATGCTCAAGGAACTGTCGAAAACGCAGATTGCCGCACGCCTTGAAGAGCTGAAGGCCGCCGCCTGATTCGCCTTGGCGAACACCTCTTCGCCACAGGCTTAATGCCAACGATCCAGCACGATGCATCTGCGAAGACGCAGGCATTGGCTTTGCCTAACCGCCTATCCATGAGGCGGTTTTTTATTCGCTGATTGCGCGCATCTAAACCGCTTTATTTCCATCATGCTGAAACAAGGAACGATTCGCCACTGGGACGCCGAGCGCGGATTTGGCTTTATCGATAGCCGCGACTCCCGCGACGTGTTCTTTCATGTACGCGACCTTGCCAAAGGGCTGGATCCGGTACAAGGCATGAGCGTGACGTACGAGGAAATACAGGTGGGCGGCAAAGGACCGCGCGCGATGGCAGTCCGGCCCATCTCCGTGAAAAGCCATGGCCACCACAGCGCGCCAGCCCCGCGCCGCAATGGCTCCGGCGCGTCCGGCCCGCAGCAGCGCCGCAGCAATGCACCAGTTCGCACGGCAGCACACGCGTCCGGCGCCACCGGCAGTTCGCTGGCGATGGTGCTGATGGTGGTGTGGTTGGGCGTGCTGGGCTGGGGTGTCTGGATGGATCGCCTGCCGCTGTGGGCACCCGTCGCCTTGTTGGTGTTGAACGGGGCGACTTATATCGCTTATACGATCGACAAGAACGCCGCCCAAAGCGGCGCTTGGCGCATCAGCGAGAAAACGCTGCAAACGATGGCGCTTTTGGGCGGCTGGCCCGCGGCATGGTGGGCGCAGCAGTGGCTGCGGCACAAGTCAGCCAAGCGCGAGTTCCGCATCGTCTATTGGTTCTGCATGCTGGCGAACTGCGCCGTGATGACGGCGCTGGTGTGGCAGCCAGCGGCCCTGACTGGATTGCTGCATCGCGTGGCGTAGCACTTGACTCTCACTGTTTACCGCTCACAGCAGTTCACCGTGCTTCGCCCACCTGCGACGTTATCGACGTAGTGATCAGCGCGGCTTGCGCGCCCCTGGCTTCTTGCCGGACACGCCTGCACGCGGCGGCAGACCGGTGTGCTGCGTCAGCATTCGTCCGGGCCTGGGTTGCTCGGGCTTGGCGAAGCGCACGTCGACTTCCTTTTCGCGCTGCGGCTTGGCAGGTTTGGCCGCCTTGCCCAACGCATAGGCCTTGCCCTGCTGCGACACGACGTTGCGCGCCGACGTACCCGTGCCCTGCGTGGAGTTCTTGCGGCGCGCGCTCTGATAACCACCGTCGACCAGCGGCTGGAACGTCGGGATCAGGTGCTGCTTGCCATTGCCGATCAGATCGGCTCGGCCCATCGATTTGAGCGCCTCGCGCAGCAGCGGCCAGTTGTTGGGATCGTGGTAGCGCAGGAATGCCTTGTGCAGGCGGCGGCGCTTTTCTCCGCGCACGATGTCCACCGACTCTTCATCCACATCGCGCATCTCACGCCGCACCTTGGTCAGCGTATTGCGGCCCGAGTGGTACATGGCCGTGGCGGTCGCCATCGGGCTGGGATAGAAGGTCTGCACCTGATCGGCGCGAAAGCCGTTGCGCTTGAGCCAGAGCGCGAGGTTCATCATGTCCTCGTCGCTGGTGCCCGGATGGGCGGCGATGAAGTAGGGAATCAGGTATTGCTTCTTGCCGGCTTCTTCACTGAACTTCTCGAACAGTTGCTTGAAGCGGTCATAGCTGCCGATGCCCGGCTTCATCATCTTGTTGAGCGGCCCGGCCTCGGTGTGCTCGGGCGCAATCTTCAGATAGCCGCCCACGTGGTGCTGCACCAGTTCCTTGACGTACTCGGGCGATTTCACCGCGAGGTCGTAGCGCAGACCAGAGCCAATCAGGATCTTCTTGATGCCGCGGAGCTTGCGCGCGCGGCGGTAGATATTGATCAGCGGGCCGTGGTCCGTGTGCAGGTTCTGGCAGATGCCGGGGAACACGCAGCTAGGCTTGCGGCAGGCGGCCTCGATCTCGGGACTCTTGCAACCCAGGCGATACATATTGGCCGTCGGCCCGCCCAGATCGGAAATGGTACCGGTGAAGCCCTTCACCTTGTCGCGGATATCCTCGATCTCCTGAATGATGGAGTCTTCGGAACGGCTCTGGATGATGCGCCCTTCGTGCTCGGTGATCGAGCAGAAGGTGCAACCGCCAAAGCAACCGCGCATGATGTTGACCGAGGTGCGGATCATCTCCCACGCGGGAATCTTGGTCTCGCCCTCATGGCTGCCGCTGGCATCGGCGTAGCCCGGATGGGGATTGCGCGCATACGGCAGGCCAAACACCCAATCCATTTCAGCCGTGGTGAGCGGGATGGGCGGCGGGTTCAGCCACACGTCTCGCGCCGTCACGCCTTCGCCGTGGGCCTGCACCAGCGCGCGGGCATTGCCCGGATTGGTTTCGAGGTGCAGCACACGATTGGCGTGCGCGTACAGCATCGGGTCGCTCTTGACCTGCTCATAACTTGGCAGACGCAGCACCGTGCGCTCGCGCGGCGGCAGGCGGTGTTTGCCCTTGGCGCGCAAGGACGGATTGGGCACGAACTGGATGGTCTGCTCGCCCGCAGCGGCAGGCGCTGCAGCCGCCGCCGGATCGCCGCCCTCTTCCTTGGAGCAGCTCTGGCCCTGGGCCTCGGCTTGCTCGCTGGTGGTCATGTAGGGGTTGATGTGTGCCTCAACAGGACCGGGCTCGTCCACCTCGGAGGAATCCAGCTCGAACCAGCCCTCTTCCGATGCACGCCGGAAAAAGGCCGTGCCGCGCACGTCTGTGATGTTTTCGACCGGCTCACGCGCGGCGATGCGGTGGGCCACTTCCACCAAGGCGCGCTCGGCGTTGCCGTACAGAAGAATGTCGCACTTGCTGTCCACAACGATGGAGCGGCGCACCTTGTCGCTCCAGTAGTCGTAATGCGCAATGCGGCGCAGACTGCCCTCGATGCCGCCCAGCACGATGGGCACATCCTTGTACGCTTCACGGCAACGCTGGCAATAGACGATGGCGGCGCGGTCAGGCCGCTTGCCGCCCACGTCGCCCGGCGTGTAGGCATCGTCGCTGCGAATCTTGCGATCAGCCGTGTAGCGGTTGATCATCGAGTCCATGTTCCCCGCGGTCACGCCCCAGAACAGGTTGGGCTTGCCCAGCGCCTTGAACGGCTCGGCGCTCTGCCAATCTGGCTGGGCGATGATGCCGACGCGAAAGCCCTGTGCTTCCAGCACGCGTCCGATGACCGCCATGCCAAAGCTGGGGTGATCGACATACGCATCGCCGGTCACCAGAATGATGTCGCACGAGTCCCAGCCGAGCTGATCCATCTCCGCCCGTGACATCGGCAGAAACGGCGCCGTGCCGAACCGCTTCGCCCAATAGGGGCGATAGCTGGTCAGCGGCTTGGCTGCCCGGTGAAAAAAGGAAACATCAATCGGAGCGTTCATGTGTGCGGACCGTGGAGCGGCCCGATATTGTAGGTGGAGGAGCCCGTTTGCGCAGACCTGCGCCAAGGTACCCATAGAGGATGCAAGCCCAAGGCGCACCACCGACTGTCGCGCCGCCATGGCGTCACCCAGCGATGCAATCTGCCAGATTGACAAGCGCGCGCATCCCCAAAAAAAGGAAAAGCGGGCCAGGAGCCCGCTTGTATCGCCTCAGGGAACCGGAGCGCCCTGTCGCTTACCACTCGCCCATGGAACGGACGATGTGATCCAGATCGGCTGGCGGCTCTCCATAAGCCGACCGCAGCACCTGCCCATTGCGCAGCCGCACGGGCGCTGGAATGGGTTGTGGAATCGCCACAGGTTGTATGTCACTGGCCAGCCAGATTCCTGCTGCGCCATGGGGCACGACGTAGTCAGTGGGAACGGTAATGTAGGCAGGTGACATGGACAACTCCTCTCAGGTTGACGCTGGTGGATGGGTAAAGAAAACGACTCCTTACGTGGCGGTGGGATTGCAGTGGACCGCCGGACCATTGAAAGCTTAGGCCGTAGCCAAAGCTCCCTATGTAGGCTAACGCCTCACACCCCGTTTTGGCTGACAGGAAAGCGACAAACCATTCCAAAAAGAAGTAAGGCGGCGTAACCGTGTGGCTACGCCGCCTCAAACCTTAGCCCGGGCATGCAGGTCGCACGCCCGGAAAGTACTCTGCCAGAGAATTACTTCGCCAGCGTCAGCGCGCCCTTCATCAGACCCGCATGCCCGGGGAACGAGCAGAAGAACGTGTAGTCCTCACCTGCCTTGAGCTTGCTGACCGGGAACGTGACCGAGTCGGACTCACCGCCGCCGATGAGCTTGGTGTGTGCGATGACGCGCGCATCGCCCGCCTTCAGGTAGTCTTTGCCTGCGCCAGCGGCGATGCCGTCGTTGGCAACGGCCTGCATGTCGGCCGTCTTGGCCAGCACCCAGTTGTGGCCCATGGCCGTCTTGGGCATCTTGCCCACGTGCTTGAGCTTCACGGTGTATTGCTTGCAGCTGGCTGGCACACTCATGGTCTTCAGGTTGAACTGCATGGCGTCGTTGCTCTCGATTTCAGCCGTGCAATTGGCCTGCGCAAAAGCAGGCACTGCCGCCATAGCGACACACGCGGTACCAATCCATTTCCACGTTTGCTTCATGTTCACATACTCCTTCGTCAAATAACGGGTAAATACTAGGACTGTGGACCGCGAAATCTATTGACTTCGCTCAAGATAGTAATGATCGCGTTCAATAGTTTTCGCCACCAATTCCATGGCCACGGGGTGGGTTAAGCTTGAGAACGACATGCCCCACACCCTGAAAGCCCCCGTACACAGCGAACTGATCATCAAGAAGAGCCGTTTCATCGGCTGCGTGCAGCCCATGACAGACCGTGCCAGCGCGCAAGCGGTGGTCGATGGCTTGCGGGCGCAGCATCCGGGCGCCGCGCACGTTTGCTGGGCGCTGCTGGCTGGTGGACAATCCGCCGCCGTGGACGACGGCGAGCCCAGCGGCACCGCCGGCCGCCCCATGCTAGACGTGCTGCGCCATCAGGACCTGGAGGGCGTGCTCGCCACCGTGGTGCGCTACTTTGGCGGCGTGAAGCTGGGAGCGGGTGGATTGGTGCGCGCCTATACAGACAGCGTCGCGCAGGCCTTGCTCCACGCCGAAAAGATCGAGCGCCAGGTGATGGCCGAAATCGAATGCACGCTACCCTATGCACAGGAAGGTTTGCTGCGCCGCGAGGTGGACAGCGCTGGCGTGAAGCTGCTGGACGTGAGCCATGGCAGCCAGGTGATTGCGCGGCTGGAGCTGCCGCTGTGCGCCGCACCGGATTTCGTCGCGCGCCTGAATGATCTCACCCAGGGCCGTATCGGCTGGCTGCGAGACGGCACGCAAAAGCCGCCTTGAGGCGCAATGGACTACATCCCGCGCCGGCATTGCCCAGCACACTTGCTGTTGAACTGACGAGAAAGACACCCGACCCATGAACCCGACACTGGATTGCATCATCATCGGCGCAGGCTCTGCCGGACTGGCGGCCTTGCGCGAAGTGCGCAAGCGCACGGACAACTACCTCATCATCAACGATGGCCCCTGGGGCACCACCTGCGCGCGCGTCGGCTGCATGCCGTCCAAGCTGCTCATCGAGGCCGCCAACGCATTCCACCGCCGCGAGAGCTTTGACGCCTTCGGCATCCGCGGTGCCCAGGAATTGCGCATCGACCTGCCCGCCGTGTTCGAGCGCGTGCGTGCACTGCGCGATGGCTTTGTCAGCGGCACCATCAAGGACAGCGATGTTGGCGAGCGCCAGATCAGCGGCAAGGCGCAGATCCTTGGCCCAGGCCGCGTAGCGGTCAACGGCAAGGAATACCCCACGCGCAGCATCATCATCGCCACCGGCACACGCCCGCGCTTCGATGACGCATGGAAGGCGCTCGGTGATCGCGTGCTGACGACCGATTCGCTGTTCGAACAGGCCACTCTCGGCAAGCGCGTGGCCGTACTCGGTCTGGGCGCGGTTGGCGTGGAGATGGCGCAAGCCTTGGCGCGACTCGGGATCGAGGTGTCGGCGTGGGTGACGAAAAAGTCCACGGCTGGCCTGAGCGATCCGCAGGTCCTCGACACCTTGTGGCCCTTGCTGGAAAAAGAGATGACCATCCACATCGGCGAGCCGGCACAATTGGCGGCCCACAAGGACGGCGTGCAAGTCAGCAGCGCAGGCCACAGCGAAGTGGTCGATCAGGTGCTGGTCGCCACGGGCCGGGTGCCGAATCTGGAGGGACTGGGGCTGGAAACATTGGGCGTGGAGCTCGACAAGCGCGGCCTGCCACCCATGGACATGAACACGCGCCAGATTGCCGGCCTGCCCGTCTTTATTGCGGGTGACATCGACCCCGCGCGCGCACTGTTGCACGAAGCGGTGGACGAAGGCCACATTGCGGGCATGAATGCCATGGCCGACAAGGTACAGAACTTCTGCCGCCGCACCATGCTGGCCATCACCTTCTGCCAGCCCAATGCCGCCATCGTGGGCCAACGCTTTACCGATCTGAAAGATCAGGATTTCGTCACCGGCGAGATCGACTTCCGCCGCCAGGGCCGCGCCCGCGTGGCGCAGGAAGATGCCGGGCTGCTCAAAATCTATGCCGAGCGCAAGTCCGGCCGCCTGTTGGGCGCGGAAATGTGCGCGCCTGCGGGCGAGCATCTGGCCCATCTGCTGGCACTCGCCATCGAAGCCAGAATGACAGTGCAGGACATGCTGGGCATGCCGTTCTACCACCCAGTCGTGGAGGAAGGACTGCGCACCGCCCTGCGCCGTGCAGCCAGCCAGTTGCCCGAAAAAATGATCTCAGATTTGGAGCAGTGTGATCTGGAATCTCCCAGCGTTATGGACTGAGTGACAAAATATGAATCAATAAATACTCTTTTTATAGAAAAAGAGTATATTAAGCATCATGACTGATGCATTGATTGATTCGCTCGTGGCCACGCGCAAGGCGCGCCAGATGACGCAGGCCCAATTGGCCGCACAGGCAGGGCTGTCGCGCATGGCCGTCCAGCGCACAGAAACTGGCGACGTGGACCCGCGCTATTCCACCTTGGCCGAAATGTCCCGCGTGCTGGGCATGCAATTGCTGGCCGTACCGGCCGATCTGGTGCCTGCGCTGCAGGCATTCATCCAGTCGGGCGGCAAATTTCTGGGACAGCCCGCCGGCGCGGACGCCCCGCCCTCCGTCGTGGACAGTCTGGCCCAGACCCGCAGCACGAAGGACTGACCCCACAGGCACGCCGAACCATGTCCACCGCCATCCGCTACCTGCGCCTGTATATGTATCAGCCCGCGCCGCTGGGCGGCGGACGGCGTGGCATCGGCTATCTGTCGCAATACGGTGACATCCTGCGCGTCTCGTTCGAGCGCGATTACATCGACGATGCGGCGCGGCCCACGCTCTCCCTGAGCTATCAGGGCAGCAACGAGCAGGACACACAGCGCATCCTGTCCTCCGCGCGCGATGCGCGACTGGTGCGCACGGATGGCCGCTGGCCGGTGTATTTCCAGAACCTGCTGCCCGAGGGCCACAACCGCGAACGGCTGGCGCAGGAGCGCGGCTGCTCGCCCGATGACGAGTTCGAACTGCTGGCAGCGGCAGGGCACGACCTGATGGGCGCGCTGGAAGTCGAGCCCATTGCGCCGCAGGAAGACATCCCCGAAGTCGTGCGCCACTGGCACACCACGCAAGGCCTCGATGTGCTGGAGCCAGGATTCGTCGAATACCCCGTAGCCGATGCGGCGTCGCTGCCCGGCGTGGTCACCAAATTCAGCGCGGTGCAGGACGGGCGGCGCTACACCGTGCACCGACGCGGCGCAGCCGGCAGCGTGATCCTCAAGCTGCCCACCAGCCACCACCCCGATCTGGTCGCCAACGAGTTCTGCTGCTACCAACTTTGCCAGGCATTGGGGTTGCAGACCGCCGATGTGGAAATCATCACGCGAGAACAGGCCGACCTGCCCGAACACGTCCCGTTTGAGGACATTCTGGCTGTGCAGCGCTTCGACCACCTGCCCGACGGCTCGCGCATCCACATGGAGGAATTCAATCAGGCGCTGGGCTACGCACCGCGCCACAAGTACGGCAAAGGGCTGGCAACGGACTGGCCCACCATGCTGCGCGTGCTGGATCGCCTGAGCCCGCAACCCGTACAGGACACGCGTGAATTCCTTGCGCGCACCGTGGCCGCCATTCTCATGGGCAACACCGACGCACATCTCAAGAATTGGGCCCTGCTCTATCCCGACGGGCAACGACCGCGACTCGCGCCAGTCTATGACTGCGTTTGCGTCGCGGCGTTTTTCGACGGCTCGCCGCCGCAGCAGTACGCGGTCAACAAGGCCATCGACCAGAGCATGCGGCGCCTGACTTGGGATGACATGCAAGCGCTCATCGCATCTGCCGGTTTGCTGCGCGCCGCGCGCCACGTGAAGCTGCTGCGCGAACTCGTGAACAAGGCGAAGGCCGAGTGGCCGCGCCTTCTGGCGCAAGCGCCCGCCAACATGCGCGAGACGGTGCTGGAGCGGCTCGCATCCGGAGTATTCCTCTCTGCGAAATAGCGCCAAAAAAGCACCTGCAAAGTACCGAAAAAACGCCCTGAAATAGTCGCAATAAGCATGCGACTATGCGTCCCACGGGCTAGTCCGCTCGTTAAACTTCCCCTTGTGCGCAAGTGCATGACAAAAGCACACGCACTGACCAATAAGGAAAGCATAAAAAGGGGTTTGAAGTGTCTGTTCGTATCTGGGACTATGCGCCCGAAGCCTTGGAGGTCAGCGTCAGCGACCTCATCATTGCCACCGCCGATTTCAGTGACGATCTCATCGACGACAACGTGCGCGACCTGCTCAAGGAATTGCGTCAGCACTTGAAGATGGACGTGATCTTTCTGTCGGAAATCCACGACGGCAAACGCATGTTCAAGCACGTCAACTCCAAGCCCGGTTGCGACCTGATCCAGACCGGCGGGGGCTCGCGCCTGGAAGAATCTTTTTGCCAATGCGTGCTCGACGGGCGCCTGCCGCCATTGGTGCACGACGCGGCCACGCACCCCGCGCACGACCAATTGCCCAAGACACCGTTTCGCGTGGGCGCGCACCTGAGCGCCCCCATCGTGCTGGCCGATGGCAGCGTCTACGGAACGCTGTGCTGCTTCAGCCAGGCGGCCGATCCCACACTGACCGAGAAAGACCTGCAAAAGCTGCAATGCGTGGCGCGCGTGGCGGCCAAGCGCATCGACATGCGTCTGGCCAGGGCGCGCGAGGACGAGATAGCCAAGTGGGAACTGCAGCCCACAACCGACAACCAGGACAAGAAAGATTGGGCCGACAAACTGGGCCGCAAGTAATTGGGCCGCAAGTAATGGCGCGCGTGCTCAGTGGCTGCCGGTCTTGGAAAATAACTGGATCACGATTACGCCGCCCACGATCATCGCCATTCCGGCGATGGCTGCCAGATCGAGTTTCTGCCCTTGCAGCAGCCAGGCCACCAACGAGATCAGCACAATGCCCACGCCCGACCAGATGGCATACACCACGCCCGTCGGAATGCTGCGCATCACCAGCGACAGCAGATAAAACGAGATGCAGTAGCCCAGCACCGACAAAGCGCTGGGCAGCAGGTGGGTGAATCCATCAGACGATTTGAGGGCCGTCGTGGCAATGACTTCCGCAACGATGGCGCCTCCAAGCAAGGCAAAGGCGTACATAAATTCAAGAATCGGTTAACCAGCTCCGCTGACAGAGCCGTGCGGGCATTTTCCTCCAGCACTGCATGCGGCAATCGCATAGCCCTGCCACGAGCCGGGGGCATGCCCTGACCAGAGACAGCATTAGCCAGTGAGCGTTGGGTGCGGCTGAGGCTCCCACATGCTGCGGACCTTGGTTGCCCCTCAAATTCTCGGCAACCTGGTCCCTCAGTTCTGCACGCACTTCAGGTGCTGCTCGCCCAGACCGCTGATCCCGAGGCGCATCTCGTCGCCCGCGCGCAAAAAGCGTGGTTGGGGTTTCTGTCCCAGACCGACGCCGGCGGGCGTTCCTGTCAGCACCAGATCGCCCGGCTCCAGCGTCATGAAGCCGCTGATATAGGACAGCACGGTCGGTACGTCAAAGATGAAGTTCTTTGTGTTGCCGTCTTGCATGCGCTGGCCGTTCACGTCAAGCCAGAGTGACAGCGCGTGTGGATCGCCCACCTCATCTGCAGTCACCAGCCACGGGCCGATGGGCGCGAAGCTGTCGTAACTCTTGCCCTTGTCCCACTGGCCGCCGCGCTCGGTCTGGTAGGCGCGCTCGGACACGTCATTGGCCAGCACGTAGCCAGCCACGTGCGCCAGTGCATCGGCCTTGGTGACATGCTTCATGCGCGTGCCGATGACGATACCCAATTCCACCTCCCAGTCCGTCTTGAGCGCGCCGGGCGGAATCTGCACGTCGTCGTTGGGGCCGCTCAAGGTGGTGATGGCCTTCATGAACAGCACAGGCTCGGAGGGCACCTGCATGTTCGCCTCTTCGGCGTGGTCACGGTAATTCAGGCCAACGCAGACGATCTTGCCGACGTTGCCAACCGGGCAGCCCAACCGGGCGTCTACTGGCGCCAGCGGCAGGCGATTCACGTCGATGGCGGCCAGCGCTGCGAGCGTGCGCGGCGCCAGTTGTTGGGGACCGATGTCCGGCAGCAGCATGGACAGATCGCGCACGCGGCCTTCTGCGTCCACCACACCCGCGCGCTCTGCGCCACTTGTTCCGTATCTGACGAATTTCATACATCCATCCCCTGATTGAGTTGCTTTCGGTGCCGCCAATGGTAGTGCGCATCGTGCGGCGCTTGCGCCTGCGACCTTCTCGAACGCTGATGCCCGCATCGTGTTCAGCGATGCCTTGGCCCGCCACTTTTGGGGCTGCCGCGCGTACCATCGACAGATTACACCGCACTACACCATGAGCGCCCCCGCCATCCCTTCGCCTGTTCCTGCTCCGTTGGCGCCGGAGCGCAAGCGTCCCGCCAACTTGAGCGAACTGTTCTGGGCGTTCACCTGGCTGGCCTTGCAGGGCTTTGGCGGCGTGCTGGCCGTGGTGCAGCGCGAGCTGGTCGACCGGCGCGGCTGGATCACCAACGAGGAATTCATCGAAGACTGGGCCGTGGCGCAGATTCTTCCCGGACCCAATGTAGTCAACCTGTCGATGATGATCGGCGATCGCTACTTTGGGCTGCGTGGAGCCGTGACCGCTATTCTCGGTATGCTGTGCATTCCCATGCTGCTCGTGATCAGCCTGGCCGTGTTGTACGCCCACTATGCCGCCATTCCTCAGGTGGCGGGCGCGTTACGCGGTATGGGGGCCGTCGCAGCCGGGCTGGTCATTGGCGCAGGTTTCCGGCTCGCCACGGCGCTGAAGAAGCACACGCTTGGGTTGCCGGTCTGCGTCGTCATCTCGATCATCACCTTCATCGCCATGGCCATCCTGCGCCTGCCCCTCGGCTGGGTGCTGCCTGTGGTGGGCGGCTCGGCCTGCGTGCTGACGTGGTTCAAGCTGGGTAGTGATGCCGCGCGTGCCGCGCACAAAGGTCCGGCATGAATCCGCACCTCACGCTGCACGCCGTCGACTGGCTGAACCTGCTGCTGTACTACCTCATGCTGTCGCTGCTGTCGATCGGCGGCGCGATCGCCACGGCGCCCGATATGCATCGCTATCTGGTGGACCGCAATGGCTGGCTCAGTGATCTGCAGTTCAACAACTCGATTGCCATTGCGCAATCAGCACCAGGACCGAACGTGCTATTCGTCGCCTTGCTGGGCTGGAACATCGGCATGAATTCCGCCCCCGCAGGCAGCGCTGTGGGCTGGGTTTTGGGCGCGCTGGGGGTGTTGATCTGCATGGTCGGAATCCTCGTGCCCAGCAGCGCCCTCACCTTCTTTGCCACGCGCTGGGCGCAGCAACACCAGCATCGCCGCGGGGTGCGCGCGTTCAAGCAAGGCATGGCTCCGTTGGTGGTGGGATTGCTATGCGCGACCGGATGGGTGCTGGCCAGCGCCCAGGGCGGCCCACTGGTGGCGTGGCCGCTGTGGTGCGTGACGGCGCTGACAGCGTTGCTCGTGTGGCGCACGCGCGTACACCTGCTGTGGCTGCTGCTGGTGGGCGCCGCGCTGGGCGCGTTCGGGATTGTTTGAGCGCCGGTATCGGCGCTGCAACACAGATTAGGCCGCCAGCCGCGTATCGCCCGAAGCGAGAATCCACGGCAGCGCAACGGAGGCCGAGCAGCGCAGGATCAGATCGGCGGCGTCATCCAGTTCGCTTGGCGCAGGATTCACGATGACCACCTTGGCGCCCACACGCGCTGCTACGCGTGCCAGCCCGGCAGCCGGATAGACCGCCCCCGCCGTGCCCAGCACCAGCATCAGATCGCATTGCTCTGCTGCCTGCTGGGCGCGCTCGAAGGTGCGGTAGGGCAGCGCCTCGCCAAACCAGACCACGCCCGGGCGCACCAGGTTGCCGCACACGCTGCAATGCGGCGGCTCGCCTGCTTCGGCCGATTCGATGTGGCAACAGTCACGCGGCTTGTCGAGCCAGACCTGCTTGTTCAACTCACCATGCAGGCACAGCACGTCGGTGCTGCCCGCACGCTGGTGCAATCCATCCACGTTCTGCGTGACCAGTGTGATCTGGCCCGGATGGGCGTGTCCGAAAACGGCCAGCGCGTGGTGCCCCGCATTGGGCTGCACCTTGGCGACCAGCGCGCGCCGGTATTCGTACCAGCGCCACACCATGCTGGGATTTGCCCGATAGCCTGCCTGGGAGGCCATGTCTTCGGGACGGTATTGCGACCAGAATCCGGTCTGCGCGTCACGGAACGTGGGAACGCCCGATTCGGCACTGATGCCCGCTCCTGTCAATACCACGATGTTTTTCGCCGCCGCCACCCATTGGGCAGCGACGGCGAGAGACTCTTCTTGTTCGGTCTGCTCCGTCAGTTCTTCATGGGTCATGGACAATTTCTCCGATAAGGTTCAGCCACCGCGCTGGCGCAGCGCCTCGTACAGGCACACTCCGCTGGCCACCGAGACGTTCAGGCTTTCCACCGCGCCCTTCATGGGGATGGAAACCAACTGGTCGCAGGTCTTGCGCGTGAGCTGGCGCATGCCGTCGCCTTCCGCGCCCAGCACAAGCGCCACCGGGCCTTTGAGATCGACGTCGTAGATCGTCTTGTCCGCATCGCCACTGGTGCCGATGCACCAGATGTTGCGCTCCTTCAGCTCATTCAGCGTGCGCGCCAGATTGGTGACCATGAAATATGGCACAGTTTCCGCCGCTCCGCTGGCCACCTTCGCCACCGTGGCGCTGATGCCTGCGGCGTGGTCCTTGGGCGCGATCACCGCGTGCACTCCAGCGCCATCCGCCACACGCAGGCAGGCCCCGAGGTTGTGCGGATCGGTCACGCCGTCCAGCACCAACAGCAGCGGCGCTTTCACCCCGTCTGCTTCCAGTTGATCAAGCAGATCGTCAAGCGACTTTGCCATCGGGATTTCCTGCACGCGCGCGGCCACCCCCTGGTGGCCGTGGCTGCCTGCCAGCTTGGCGATGCGCAGTGAATCGGCCTCGATCAGCCGCACGCCCGCTTCTTTGGCGCGTGCGATGAACTGACGCATGCGCGCGTCGCGCCGCGTGGCCTCGTAATAGACCTCGATGATCGATTGCGGCGCAGTCTTCAGGCGCACGCCCACGGCGTGAAAGCCGAAGAGAACTTTGGGGGATGACATCCCGGCATTATCGTGCGACGCCGCCCCTCCATGCGCATCTTCGACACATCGGCCCCGCAGCGCAGTCGTGGATTGGCACTGCCAAGCCTCTGCAGACGGCGCTTTGAGGCGGTGATGCCTATGGATGGCGCTCGCTTACAATAGCCGGCTCCTTCGACGCAGCGCACTCCGGCCCGGACAACCCCATATCCCGTCCAGCGGCCGCCTTAGGCAGACCCGCCTTGGCGTGAAAGGCAGTGCTCCCAACCAGCGCCGCCAGTTGCCCGAAGTCCGACCCGATCCTCAACCTACCTGCCGTCCCGGTGCAAGGCACGCACGATGTCACCAACCCGCCGGACATGTCCTCCATGATTCTTTCTCCCCTCACCCGTTGGCTCAAGCGCACCAGCCTGGTTTCGCAAATCGCCATGTCCCTTGTGATCGGCATCGTGATCGCGCTGGCATTCCCCCAAGCCGCGCCGTCGCTGGGCGTTCTCGGCACCTTGTTCATTGCGGCGCTGAAGGCCGTCGCACCGGTGCTGGTGTTTGTGCTGGTGATGTCGGCCATCAGCAATCATAAGGTGGGTGAGGCCACGCAAATCAAACCCGTGTTGATGCTGTACGGCGTCGGCACGCTGGCTGCTGCGGCGGTGGCCGTGGCCGCCAGCTTTGCGTTTCCGAGCGAGCTGGTGCTGCAGTCCAAGGCCGAATCCATGGCCGCGCCGGGCAGCATCTCTGAAGTGCTGCTGACGCTGCTGATGAACGTGGTGAGCAATCCGGTCAAGGCGATCGCCGAGGCCAACTACATCGGCGTGCTGGCCTGGGCCGTGGGTCTGGGTCTGGCGCTGCGCCACTCCAGCCCCAACACGCGCGCCGCACTGCATGATCTGTCGGATGCGGTCACGCAGATCATCCAGTTGGTGATCCGCTTTGCGCCGCTGGGCATTCTGGGTCTGGTCGCCACCACCTTTGCGGACTCCGGCCTGCAGGCGCTCAAGGGCTATGCCCAACTGCTGGCGGTGCTGGTGGGCTGCATGCTGTTCGTGGCGCTGGTGGTGAATCCGCTCATCGTCTGGTTCATGATTCGCCGCAACCCCTATCCGCTGGTGCTGACCTGCCTGCGCGAGAGCGGCGTCACCGCTTTTTTCACACGCAGCTCTGCCGCCAACATTCCGATCAACCTGGCACTGGCCAAGCGTCTGGGCCTGAACGAAGACACCTACAGCGTGGCGATTCCTCTCGGCGCAACCATCAACATGGCCGGCGCCGCCATCACCATCAGCGTGCTGTCGCTGGCGGCGGCGCACACATTGGGCATCCACGTGGACATTCCAACGGCCCTGCTGCTGTGCGTGGTGTCTGCCGTGTGCGCATGCGGCGCGTCGGGCGTGGCGGGTGGCTCGCTGCTGCTGATTCCGCTGGCGTGCAGCCTGTTCGGCATTTCCAACGACGTGGCGATGCAGGTCGTAGGCATTGGCTTCATCATCGGGATCGTGCAGGACTCTGCAGAAACCGCGCTGAACTCTTCCACCGACGTGATCTTCACCGCAGCGGCCTGCATGGCTGAAGAGCGCAAGCAGGCGGCCTGAGCGGTCAGTCGATCGAGGCGATCTGCCCCGCCTCGATGACGATGCGCCGGTCGCAGCGCGCGGCAATCGCGCGGTCATGCGTGACCATCACCAGCGTCGTGCCCTGCTCGCGGTTCAGATCGAACATGAGCTGCATGATGGTTTCGCCGGTTGCAAAGTCGAGGCTGCCAGTCGGCTCGTCGGCCAACAACACGGCGGGTTGAACGACAAACGCCCGCGCCAGCGCCACGCGCTGCTGCTCGCCCCCTGACAGCACTTTGGGGTAGTGATTCAGCCGCTGCCCCAGTCCCACGCGCACCAGCATTTCCTGCGCCATGGCTCGCGCCTGGCGGTGCGCAGCCAGCTCCAGCGGCAGCATCACGTTCTCCAGCGCGGTCAGATTACCCATGAGCTGGAAACTCTGGAACACGAAGCCCATCTTCTGCCCGCGCAGTGCAGCGCGGTCGTCTTCGCTGAGCGCAAACAGATCCTGCCCCGCCAGCCGCACCGTGCCTTGCGTGGGCACGTCCAGCCCGGCAATGATGGACAGCAGCGTGCTCTTGCCCGAACCCGATGCGCCGACGATGGCGACGGTCTCACGCGGCTGCAGCTGGAAATCGATATCGCGCAAAATGTCCAGCGTACCGGTGGAATCCGTCACCGATTTGTGCACGTGCTCCACCGCAATGATGGGCGCAGCGCGGGAAGCGGAAACGGACTCGGCCAACACGGATTGAACTTCAGACATGAACAATTCTCTGAGAGAGCAGGAGTTGATGAATTTGATGAATCGTCGAGACTGTATCGCGGGCGCAGCGCTCGCCCTGTTTGCAGGGGTTTGCAGCAGCGCCAGCCCCGCCACCACACCATCGCGTGCGCCACTGATCCTGGTGCTCGGTGATTCGCTCAGTGCCGAGTATGGACTCGCACGCGGCACAGGCTGGGTTGCGTTGCTGGAAAAGCAACTATCCACCGAAAAGATTCCTGCCAAAGTCGTCAATGCCAGCGTGAGCGGGGACACCACGTCCGGTGGTCGCTCGCGCCTTGCGGCGCTGCTCAAGCAACACCAGCCCACGCATGTCATCCTGGAATTGGGTGCCAACGACGCACTGCGCGGCCTGCCACTCAAGAACACGCAGGACAACCTCGCGTGGATGACCGAACAAGCGCAAAAGTCCGGCGCCAAAGTGGTGTTGGTGGGCATGCAGGTGCCGCCCAACTACGGCAGCAAGTACACCCAGCAGTTTGCCGAGGTGTTCCCCGCCGTGGCCAAGCAATACGGCACGGCGCTCGTGCCGTTCCTGCTCAAGGGCGTGGCGGACGATGCCGATCCGACACGACTCTTCCAGTCGGATCGCATTCACCCCAACGCATTGGCGCAGCCCACGCTGCTGGCCAACGTGTGGCCGGTGCTCAAACCGTTGTTGAAGGGCTGATCAGGCGTTGTCGTCGAACGCGGCGGCAAGGGCCTGCGCCAGATCGGCCTGCAGGTCGCCAGCCGCCTCCAGTCCAATGGAAAAACGCACGACGGTGCCCGGCTGTACCTGCGTTTGCGGCAGGCTGCGCATGGTTGGCAGCTCGTAGGGCACCACGAGACTGATGGGGCCGCCCCAGCTGTAGCCGAGCTTGAACAGCTTCAGGCTGTCGCAGAACCGGTCCACCTGCGCCTGCGTGAAGCGCGGATCGATGACCACGCTGAACAGGCCTGCCGCCAGTCCATCCGGTTGCGCGCCGGTGCAGCACAACGCCTTCCAGTGCTCGTGTCCGGGTGAGCCCGCCAAGGCCGGATGCAGCACTTGCACCACTGCCGAGTGCTTGCCCATCCATTGGGCCAGCTCACGCGCCACGACGTCATGGGCACGGTAACGCAACGCCATGCTGGGCAGCGCGCGCAGCACCGATTCCACATCGTTCATGCCCACGCCAAAGCCCACGCGCATGTGTGTGAGCTTCATCTTCAGATGCAGCGATTCGTCGCGTGTGGTGATGGCACCCATCAGCACGTCGCCGCCGCCGCTGGGGTACTTGGTGAGCGCATGCACGGAGACATCAACGGCGAGGCTGCCGCCATCGCGCAACAGATCAAACGGCTGGAACGCCAGACCTGCGCCCCAGGTGTTGTCGAGCACCGAGATCACTTTCCGCTCGCGGCAGATGCGTGCCAACTGCGGCAAATCGGGAAACTCCATCGTCACCGAACCCGGCGCTTCCAGCCACACGACGCGCGTAGCGGGCGATATCTTGGCGACGAGGTCCGCTGGATCGAGCGGATCGTAGTAACGGTGGCTGATGCCGTAGTGCTTCAGCTCCACTTCCGCCAACGCCTTGTTCGGGCCGTAAGCGTTGTCGGGAATGAGCACTTCGTCGCCCTGCGACAGCAGCGACAGCGACACATTCGCAATCGCCGCCAACCCGCTGGGCACGAGCAGGCATTGCAGGCCGCCCTCCAATGTGGCAATGCGCTCTTCCAGCACATAGCTCGTTGGCGTGCCGTGCAGGCCGTAGGTATAGCCGGTCTTGTCCTTCCACTCCCGCGTGCGCATCGCCGCGACGTTCGGGAAGATCACGGTGGACGCCTTGTGCACCGCAGGTTGCGGTGCCATGAAACCCGCGGGTGGGGCATAGGCGTGGTGAATCAGGTCGGTGACTGTCTCTTGTCTGGGGGTGTTTTTCGTCATCCCCCAATAGTAGCGCCGGTGCCGCCCCTTCACACGAACGGGCGTTGCACCGGCGCGGTGGTTACGGGCGTTGCGGCGATCAGCCTGCCGTGACCTTCAGTTCGTTGACCACGCTTTTCACGCCTTCGATGGCCTGCGTGAGATTCTGCGCATGCTTGGAATCATCGGCCGTCTTGACGGGGCCGCTGAGTGTCACCACACCGTCCTTGGTGTCCACGCTGATGAGCACGGCGCTCAGATTCGGATCGGCAGCAAATGCGGCCTTCACCTTGGTGGTGATGGCTGTGTCATCCAGTGCCACCGCAGCGTTGCTCGCGGCGTTGTGTGCGGCCTGGCTCACGTCCTGAGCGGCTGCGTCCATCTTCTGCTTGGCATCGTCCGCAGCCACTTCCATCTTGGCTTTGGCGTTGTCTGCAGCTGCTTCGGTTTTCACCTTCGCATCTTCAGCCGCCGCTTCGGTTTTGGCGATGGCCGTGTCCAGCTTCTGGCCCGCCGTCTGATCCGACGGTTGCTTGTCGCAAGCGGCCAGTCCCGCAGCCAACAGCACGGCCAGCGCGATGGCCGAGCCACGCTTCCATACAGGGCGGTTTTCAGCGTCAGAAAGTTGTGTGTATTGCATTGAGTCTCACCTCATTGATTGCTTGAACATGATTAAATCTATCTCGCCTGCTGCACGGCGCAGGTACTCGTGATACATATAACGATGTAGGACAAGCTCCATAGCGCGCCGCAGCGCCGGCGGTTTCTGCGCATGTGTGACACCCATCGAAGACCCCAGAATAGACAATCACCCGCCATGAATCTGCAATCCCTGCGCCGCTGGCTGCCGTTTCTGAACTGGCCGCGTCCCACCAAGGAATTGCTGCGCGGCGAGTTCATTGCGGGCATGACGGTCGGGCTCATGCTCGTGCCGCAAGGGGTGGCCTATGCCGCGCTGGCCGGCATGCCGTTAGTGACGGGCATCTATGCCTCGCTGCTGCCCGCCGTGGTGGCCGTGCTGTTCAGTTCGTCCACGCGTCTGGGCGTGGGCCCGACGGCGCTCACCAGCCTGTTGATTGGCGCATCGCTTACCGGCATGGCCGAGCCCGGCAGTGCTCACTGGGTGTCGCTCGCGGTATGGCTGGCGATTCTCTCCGGCATGTTGCAGGCGGTCGTCGGATTCGTGCGTTTTGGCTGGGTGATGAGCCTGGTCACGTCTCCGGTGCTCACCGGTTTCACGCAGGCGGCAGCGCTCTTGATCCTGCTGTCGCAATTGCCCGCTCTGCTGGGTCTGCGCACCGGCTGGCATGCGTTGTTCAGCCAGCCGTCGATCCACCATTTCGATTTCGCAGCCACGGCGTTCGGGCTGGGAAGCTTGGGGCTGCTGATGGCGGCCAAGCGGTTCAAACCCACCTTTCCTGCTGCCATCGTCGTCATTTCCGGCACGGCGTTGGTGAGCTGGCTGGTGGGTTTCGCGGATCGCGGTGGCGCGGTGATCGGGCATTTGCCATCGGGCTTTCCGAGTCTGTATCTGCCCGAGTGGCTGTCCTGGGACGAGTTCGGCGGCCTGTTCATGCCCATGATGGTGGTGGCGCTGGTGAGCTTTCTGGAAACCACCTCGAGCGCGAAGATCGAGCACCAGCGCGAGGGCACGCGCTGGAACGAAAATCAGGATCTGGTCGCGCAAGGTCTGGCGAAAATCAGCTCCGGTCTCACGGGCGGCTTTGCCACCAGTGCATCGTTCTCGCGTTCTGCGCTCAATCTCTACGCTGGTGCGAAGACCGGCTGGTCCAACCTGTTCGCCACGGCGCTGGTGCTGGTCGCGCTGCTGTGGCTCACGCCCGAGCTGTACCACGTGCCCAATGCAGTGTTGGCGGCGGTGGTTGTCACCGCCGTGACCGGACTGTTCAAACCCGGCGAATTGTTGCAGTTGTGGAAGATCTCGCGCGTGGAGGCCTCCATCGGCATCATCACCTTCGTGCTGACCATTGCCACCGCACCGCGCCTGTACTGGGGCGTGCTGGCGGGCGTGGTGCTCAACCTGAGCCACTTCCTGTTCCAGCGCCTGCATCCACGCATCATCGAGGTGGGCCTGCACCCCGATGGCACGCTGCGCGATCGCAATCTGTGGCAGTTGCCCGCCCTCGCCCCCGACCTGCTGGCCGTGCGCATGGATGCAGAGCTGGACTTTGCCAGCGCGTCCACATTCGAGCGGCGCGTCACCGAGGCGCTGCAGTCGCGCCCCGACGTGCGCAATCTCTGCCTGTTCGCATCGTCGGTGAATCGCATCGACATCACCGGCGTGGAAACCTTCATGCGGCTGCGCTGGCTGTTGGCCAAGCGCGGCGGCACATTGATCCTGAGCGGCCTGAAGCTGCCCGTTGAGCAGCGCCTGCAAAAGGCGGGTGCGCTGGAAAACAAGGAGCATCTGCTGATCTTCCGCACCGAGGCCGAAACATTGGCCGCCTTGCAAAAGGGAAAAGAAGAGCAGGGATAATTCCACCCTTCTCCGTCTTCCCCGCTGCGGACTTGCGCTGCAGCCGTTTGATCACGCCATGGACACGCCCGCGCCGAATCCGGTCCTGAACATTTCCTGCTATCTCTTCGTGCCACTGCCTGACGCCACAGCGCTGCGTGATCTGCTGTATGCGCGTGCGGTGGCCGCGCAGTTGAAGGGTACGATCCTGATCGCGCAGGAAGGCATCAACATGTTCCTCGCGGGCGATGCGGATGCCGTGCGCGATTTCGTCGCACAGTTGCAGCAGGACGCGCGCTTCGCCACGCTGGAGCCCAAAGAAAGCTGGTCCGACCACCAACCCTTCCGCAAGATGCTGGTGAAGGTGAAGAACGAGATCATCCGCATGAACATGCCCGCTATCCGGCCGGCCGCTGGCCGTGCGCCCGCCGTCACGCCACAAACACTGCACCGCTGGCTCGCACAAGGGCATGACGATGAGGGGCGCCCCGTCGTCACGCTCGACACGCGCAATGATTTCGAAGTGGATCAGGGCACTTTTGACGATGCCATCGACTGGCGCATCACCAAGTTCACCGAATTTCCCGATGCGCTGCGCATGCACAAGCGTGAGTTGGAAGGCAAGACTGTGGTGAGCTTCTGCACCGGCGGAATCCGCTGCGAAAAGGCGGCCATCCTGATGCAGGAAGAAGGCGTGGACCACGTCTATCAACTGGAGGGTGGCATCCTCAAATATTTCGAGTTGACCGACGGCGCGCACTACCACGGCGGCTGCTTCGTGTTCGACCAACGCGAAGTGCTGGGCGTGAAGCTGGATGCAGTGCCGCTAATCCACGGCACCGCATCGCCAGAAGAATAGCCATCAACACCGCGCGCACTTTGGCAGATCACGCGCGCAGGGTCATCGGTTCGAGCCGCGCGCCATGGCTGCATCCAGACTGAAGGCTCCCGCACCTGCCACCGACAAGGCCAGCAAGCCGCCGGCGATGCCTAGATTCTTGTTGAAGTGGATTTGCTGACCCGCCGCATCGGCGCCTTGCATCGTCCAGTAGGCGTGGAAAATGAACGCCGCCACCACGCTGAACAAAGCCAGACCCCACGCGGCCCAACGCGTGCGAAAACCCACCAAGATGGCCAGCCCGCAACCCACCTCGGCCAGAATCGCCAAAACCACCATCACGTTGGGCATGGGCATGCCCTTGGATGCCACATAAGCCGCCGTTCCAGCAAACCCGGCGATCTTGCCGAAGCCGGCAGGTACAAAAAGCCAAGCCAACAGCAACCGTCCCAACAACAGCAATGCGGAATCGGCGCCCGAATTGCGCGCCAGGGAAGACATCGTAGTATTCATATTTACTCCAGTGGTCAGTTGTGCTTTGCCAACACCGCGGTTGGTCCGGCAACACTAACCGCATTGACGCGTATCAATGTGTAGGAGCAGTTCGCCTGCGCGTTGAGCGCAGATCAACCGAATTTGAGCTTTTCACCGGAAATACGAAACGCAATGCGCGGCGCATCGGGAGCGCTGAATGGCAGGCTCAGCGCCAACTCTCCGCCACCGTGCAGCATGCAACTGTCGCGGCGCAATTGCACGGGTGTGTCGCTGCCTTCAAACAGCACCCAGGTGCCAAAGCTGCTCAGGTCGGTCAGCATGAAAGCGCCATCGTGCCAGTCGATGCGCGCATGCAGGCGCGAGACACGCGGGTCTTCGATATACAGGTGCGCGTCGGACGCACGGCCCACGTGGATTGGCAAGTCGCTAGATACAAAGGCCTGCTTGCTGCACCCCCACGAGAACTGGATCTGCGCGCTGTTCTGTCCTTGCAGCGCCCCCAGATCGGTCAGTCCGCCATGCAAGGTGAGTTGCTCGGCCGCCTCATCGGCACGCCACTCGATCTGGTACATCAGCAGCGGCTCGGCCTTGCCGCGCACCTTCAGATGGCCCAGACGCACGAACAAGGCACCCGCGCTTTCGGACGACGCGCGCACGACCTCATCGGTCGCCCAGATTTCATCCGCCGCGGCGCGTTCGCACAGTCGCGCCGCCGTGTTGACGGCATCGCCATAGCAGTCGCCCGCCACATCCAGCACTTCGCCGCTGGCAATGCCTACGCGCAACGACAGTTGCTGGTTCGTGACCGGAAGTGCGATGCGCTCTCGCTGCTCGCGCATGATCTGCAACATCGAGCGCACAGCGCCCGTAGGCTCGGAAAACACGCACAGAATGCCGTCGCCAAGCGTCTTCACCACGCGGCCACCCTGTAGCAGCACGCGCGCGCTCATGTCATTGAGCAACTCCGTCACCGCCAGCGCGGCACGCTCGTTGCCCATGGCTTCATACAGTGCGGTGCTCCCGACGATGTCGGCGAACACCACCGTCGTCTGCTGGGCTGTCACTCGGGAAACCTCATCGCAACTGGGGCGCGGAACACAATTCATTCCTTTGAAAAAAGTCGGAGAATGATGACATACAACAATTGATTACATTATTCAATCGATTTTGCTTATCAACATTGCAAACCGATTATGGACAGTTTTCCTAGCAAAGAAAACCATCCGCGTCGACTTATATGACATTAATTGTCAACCGTGGCGCGTATCTAATTGCCAAAACCGGTAGGAATAAACAACAAAGCTTATCTATATCAAACAATATGCTTTGATAAAGCACTCTGTGTGCGCTCCGAGCGTCAGGCAGCGAGTGCGGATCAAGATGGAATACCGGGCGACAACCGCATCGATCAGCAGAGCACCAGCGCTATCGCGAGCATTTTCAACGGCCTGAACCGCCCGTGCCGCAGCTCAAGTGCTGCCCCACCTCGTCGAGTTGTGCATCGAGTGCTGCACGCAGGTCATCGCGCATGGCGTCGCGGGTCAGCGCCTCTTCCGCACGCAAGGCAGCCCACTCGATACCCATGCTGGTGGCCGCGCCCGCGATGGCGCCGACCGCTGTGCCAACGCCTGGCACCACGGAGCCCGCGACGGCTCCGGCTGCAGCGCCCGCCGCGCCAGCGCCGAGTTTCCCGGCGCCCTGCTTTGCGGCCATCTTGGTTGCCACCTTGGCCGCTGTTTTCATGGACACCTTGCCCATGGCCTTGGCCGCCACCACGGCGGCGAAAGCGCCTGCAGCCACGCCGCCCGCCGCGCTCACGCCCATGCGCTCGCGTGCGTTGCCCAGCAGGTCCAGCGCGGGCAGGCGGGGCACGTCCAACTGCACCAGACAGCGGTGGGGATCGATGGCCAGATGGTGCTGCGCCAGCACATCGTTCACACGCTGCTCGCCGCTCGCCAGCAAGGCCGCGTTGCGCTCGCCCAGCGCGCGCACGGACTGGGTGAACTGCTCTAATGCGGGCGCCGATTGCAGCTTCTGCTCCAGTTGCTTTTGCAGGTAGCCTTCCAGTTGGCCCGTGAGCAAGCTGCCGATGCGACCCAGCTCCGCGCCAAGCGAGAAATACCAATCCAGATAGCGCTCGATGGCCTGATGGCCTTGCTCCCGCGCTCCTTGCATCGCCGCGCACAAGGTTTGAGCGCCCTGCAACTGCCCCAACACCGCCAGGGCCTGCGCACGCGCCGCGTCTGCCGTGCCGATCCGGTACAACTGCTGCCCGATGCGCTCGCACTGGGGCAGTCGCTGCAAGGCCAACGGGCTGGCCTGCGCGCGCAAATGGCCGTCCAGCGACGCAAAACCCTGAATGGCAATGCCCAGCACGATCACAGCCACAAACGCAGCCAGCCCGCGCTGCACACCCGGTGACATGGCCTGATCCGCCACGTCCCCGCGCTCCAGTCGCATGGCCCGGGGCCGCGTTGACGCCGTGCTGCAGGCGCACGCCCCTTGCATGGCCGAGGCCACGCTGAACGTCAACCCAAGCGGGCCCAACACCGCCAGCAGGATGAATCGCAGCGCTGGGGCCTGCGGCACGTCCACCGCTGCAGCGCCCGTGACGTTCAACACCAGCGTCGCATCCATGAGCCAGCGCACGACGCCCGACGGCACGGCCTGGATGCGCGCGATCGTCGCATCCAACTGCTCCGCAGACATGGCGGGTTGAATGCTGCGCGCGGCGCCTTCCAGCGTCGGCGATTGCGCCATGAACAGCAGCCACAAGCCGCCCACACACAGCACCGTCCACCAGCGCGCGCCCATGTGCGTCCAGCGCCAGGCAAACCACGGATGGGCGAACTCGCCCGCCAGACGCCGCGCCAGAACGCGAACCGTGAGCCAATACACCGGCGGCACCAGACACAGCCAGCCCCACTCCCACGGCGCAAGCAGCCAGACCTGGAACAGCGCCAGCACACTGAGCGCCAAGCCCGCGCCCATCGCCTTGAGCGAGACAAAAACGCGCCCCGACAGCCATCGCCCTATCCGTCCCTGTGGCGCAAACTGCGTGCGCTGCAAGCGCTTTCGCGCCATGCCCTGCACCCACAGACCGTAGGCGGGCAACACCGCCAACAGCACGATCGCCAGCCCCACCATCCACGGTGCCAGGCGGGTCAGCCACAGCGCGCCAAAGGCCCACAGCAAACCCAACCACGCATAGCCCAGAACCAACGCGATCGCGTCAGACACCAGAGGCGGACGCGGCGTTGCGGGCATGGCAGCGTTACGAATGGCCGGACGCCGTGCCGCGTCGGCTGGCGATGCCGCGCGCCGTGCGTGCGTTGTAGACCGTCAGGCGCGACAGCCCCAGCCGTTCGGCCACCTTGGCGTCCGACTGGGTGCCAAGCAAGGCGATGGCCTCCTCTGTCCAGACAAAGCGCTGCGTCGCTTCCACGCCCGTCGCCGGAGCAATACCCAGCTCTTGCCGTTTGGCGACCACGCTGGCCTTGCTGATGCCGAGCAGCGCGGCCAATTCCGCGTCGACGAGCTGACCGAGCCGCGAAAGCATGTCCTGCGTCCACAGCACATGCCCCGCCGCCGGTATGCCGAGCGCCTTGCGCTTGAGACTCACCGTCTTGGCCGTCGTGCCAAAGCGCTGCGCCAGCACCGCGTCGGTTTGCGTGCCCAGTGCGGCGATCATGGCATCAGTCCATTCGATACCGGGGCGTCCCATGGCGTGCGTTGCGCTCCTGTGATGAATGCGATGTCAGTCCACGAGACCGGCGTACACGTGCTGCACGTCGTCATCGTTTTCGAGGCCCGCCAGAAAGTTCTGCACTTCGTCGAGTTCCTCTGCCGACAGGCTGGCCGCGCTGATCGGATTCTTGGCCTTGTAACCCAGTTTGGCGGACAGCACCTTCACGCCCTGTTCGGGCAAGGCCTTGCCCACGAGGTCGAGCTCGGTCGGTTCGGTGATGAACAGCGTGGTGCCTTCTTCGTCTCCCGCTTCAAAGTCCTGCGCGCCCGCTTCGATGGCCGCCAGTTCCATGTCTGCACCCGCGTCGGCCGGTTCGCCCTCGATCATGCCGACGTGGTCGAAATCCCACGCCACGGCGCTCATCTGGCCCTTGCGGAACAGCACACGCATGTTGGGCGCCGTGCGATTCACGTTGTCGGTCAGGCACTCCACCATCACCGGCACGCGGCCCGGCGCATAGCCTTCATAGACCACGCGCTCGTAATTCACGGCATCGGCACCCACGCCGGAGCCCTTCTTGATGGCGCGCTCCAGCGTGTCCTTGGGCATGGAGGCTTTGCGCGCCGCTTCGACGGCCAGTCGCAAACGGGAATTGCTGGCGGGATCGCCGCCCGCACGTGCCGCCACGATGATTTCCTTGACCAGTTTGCCGAACAGCTTTCCCTTGGCGTCGGCCACCAGTGCCTTGCCCTTTGCTTTCCATTGCGCGCCCATGGCTGCGATTCCTTGGTAAAAATGTGGCCCCTATTGTCGCGCAGACGGAAAACCGGAAGAAAGGGATTGGTGCCTGGCCGATGGAAATTTTCTGCCACGCGCGCCCAGCCGCCCATCCGCCCAAGAGCACGGCGACGGCACGCGGCAGGCAATCAACCGATAGACGCCTTCAATTCGCGCGTATGTTCGCCCAGCACCGGCGCGGCAAAAGGCTCTGGCCCGGGCGTGCGCGCAAATTCGATGGCGCGCGTGAATCCGCGATAGCTGCCCAGCGTCGGGTGCTCGAACGTGCCGATCATGTCCTCCGCCTGCACCTGCGGGTGATCGAACATGTCCTCCACCGCGCGCGCGGCGGCGCAGGGCACTTCCTCGCCAAACTCGGCTTCCCATTCCAATGCGGTGCGCGCCGCCAAGGCCTTGCGCAGTTGGGGCACGAGCTCGTCCTTGTGCTGTGCGCGCTTGCGCACACTGTCGTAGCGTTCATTGGAGGCCAGTTCGGCAAGGCCGGTCTTGGCACACAGCGCCTGCCAGAAATGCTGCGTATTGGCTGACAGGTAGATGTAGCCCTGCCGCGTCGGGTGGATGCCGGTGATGCCGCCCGAGCGCATGTCCCGCCCCACTTCGCGCGGCTCGCCCTCCGCCCAGATCAGTCGCGCGGATTGCATGGTCAGGGCCGCGCGCAACAGCGAAACCCCCACATGCTGGCCGCTCCCGCTTTTTTCCCGCTCGTACAACGCCGATGCCACGCCGCCCGCGACCAGCGCCGAGGCGTAATAGTCCACCACGGAGCCGTACAGGATTTCTGGCGGCCCGCCCGCCTTGCCCTGCATGGCACACATGCCGGTCATGGTCTGCAGCACCTGGTCGTAACCCGCCTTGGCTTTGAGCGGCCCCTGGCTGCCGTAGCCCGTCACACTGCAATACACCAGGCGCGGGTTCAGCGCGCTCAACTGCGCAAAGCCAATGCCCAAACGCTCGGGAACACCGGGACGGAAGTTGTGCACCAGCACGTCAGCGTCCCGCACGAGCTTCATCAACACCGCGTGATCTGCCTCCAGCTTCAGGTCCAGCACCATGCCCCATTTGCTGCGGTTGACGCCGAGAAAAGCGCGGCTCTCGGCCTCCAGCGTGGACGGGTACTTGCGCAGGTTGTCCCCCGCGGGCGGCTCGATCTTGATGACTTCCGCGCCCTGATCGGCCAGCAGCGAGCAGCCGTACGGCCCGGCGATATAGGCACTCAGGTCGAGCACCCGGATGCCGCTGAGCGGCCCCGCGGCACCGCTGCGTGATTTCTGTGCGAACGGCATGTGGCACGTCCTCCTTGCTGTCTCAGGTGGGTATCAATCGGCCTGGATGTTGCGCTCTTTGGCGAGCTTCTTCCAACGCTCCACATCGCCCTTGATGACGTCGCCGAACTGGGTCGGTGACAGCGGCGTCACCAGTGCGCCCTCGCGCAGGAACTGGTCCTTGATCTCCGGCTTGGCCAGAATCTGGTTGACGGCCGCATTCAACTTGTTCACCACGCTGGCAGGCGTTCCTGCGGGTGCGAGCATGCCCCACCACAGATCGAACTCGTACCCCGGAATGACCGTCGCCATCGGCGTCAACTCCGGTGCGATCGGGCTGGGCTTCAGGCTCGTGATGCCCACCGCCTTCAGCTTGCCGCTGCGCACCATCGGGAGAATGGACGGGCCGCTGGAGACCAGCATCTGCACCTGATTGCCGATCACGTCGGTGACCGCCGGCCCCTGCCCCTTGTAGGGAACGTGCACGATGTCAAAGCCCGGCGCCATCGAGCGCATGTACTCGGTCGCAAAGTGGTTGACGCTGCCCGTGCCGGACGTCGCATAGTTGTAAATACCCGGCTTGGCCTTCACCGCCTTGAGCAGATCGGCGGGGTTGCTGGCAGGAAAGTCGTTGTTCACCGCCACCACCATCGGGCCCTTGGCAAACATCGCCACAGGGGCCAGGTCCTTGACCGGATCGAACGGCATCTTCGTTTGCACCGCAGCGTTGGTCGTCATGCTCGAGGACACGGCCACCAGCGTGTAGCCATCGGGCGCAGACTTGCTCACGATGCCCGTGCCCGTGTTGCCGCTGGCACCGGGCCGGTTGTCCACGATGACCGCCTGCTTGAGCACGTCGCCGAGCTCCTTGGCGATGTGGCGCGCAAAGATGTCGTTGGAGCCACCGGGCGGATACGGCACGATCATGGTGATCGGCTTGGTTGGGTAGGCGTTGTCCGCCGCCATAGCGACGCCAGGCACAGCGCTGCACGCCAGCAGGGCGGCCGCAACCGCAGCGAGTTGTCGGCGAGAAAGTGGAAGGGATTCGGTCATGTCGCAATGTCTCCGTTATGAATGGGAAAGGAAATCTGAAAAAGCGCGCCAGGCAGCGCGGAAAAACACAAGGTCGCGCCGTCCTTACGCGCCGTCGATCAACCCCAGCGCACGCGCTGAGGCCACGATGGATTGCGCGCGCAAGACAAAGGGTTTGTCGATCATCTTGCCGTCGACAACCCACGCACCGACCGCCGTTTGTTCGGCCTGCGCGGCCGCGTTGACCACCTTGAGCGCGTCCTCGATTTCGCTCGCGCTGGGCTGGTATACGGCATTGGCAATGTCGATCTGACTGGGATGAATGCAGGTTTTGCCCAGAAAACCGAGGCGGCGCGAGAGCTCTGCTTCCGCACGAAAACCCTCCACGTCCTTGATATTGGCAAACGCTCCGTCGTAGGCAAACACACCCGCTTCAGCGGCTGCCATGCGCACGGCGAACAGGGCCTGCTCGACCGCTGCGCGTTCGCGCCGATGCACGCCGTAGGGCTCGAACAGGTCGCCCAATCCCAACTGCAATCCTTTGACGGACGGATGCGCCGACGCCAACGAGGCCGCCATACGCAGCGATTGGGGCGTTTCAATGTTGAGCAACAACGCGGGCGCCTGCGCCACGCCATTCGCCCGCGCGGCATGTCCGATCGCGTTCACCGCGTGCAGCACCTCGTCCACGCTCCCGGGCTTGGGCAGGTTGATCAGGTGTACGCCTTCACGCACCACGGCGGCAATGTCCTTCTCGCAATGCGCCGTGTCCAGCGCATTCACGCGCACGATGATGGCCTTGCCGTGGCCGCGCGCCGCATCGCTTTCCAGAAAGGCTTGCAGCACTGCGCGCGCCTCGTCCTTGCGCGGCTCGGCCACAGCGTCCTCCAGATCGAACGACAGACTGTCTGCCGCGCTGGCGAGCGCTTTGGCGAACAACTCCGGACGCGATGCGGGAACGAACAATTTGCTTCTCATGCAGCCATTGTGGCGTTCAGACTCCAAAGAAAAAATACGGATAACATTGCTTCAAACAAAAGTAAAAGTATCTTTATGGAAACCAGTTACCTGCACAGTTTCATGCGCGTGGTGGAGACCGGCTCCATGGCCGAAGCCGCCCGGCAGTTGCAGATCACCGCCGCCGCCGTGGCGCAGCAAATGCGCATTCTGGAAAAAGAGTTCAAGACGCCGCTGCTCGCACGCGCTGGCCGCACCGTCGTGCCTACGCCGGCGGGGCACCGCCTTGCACAGAGCGCGCCCACCTTATTGCGCGAACTGGAGCGCGCACGCACGCAGGTCAGCAGCGACAGCGTGACGGGCGAGCTCGTCATCGGCACCATCAACACCGCCCTGCACAGCCTGTTGCCCGACATACTGGCGGACTTCGTGCTGCACTGCCCGGACGTCAAGGTGTACTTGCAAAGCGCCACGACCCAGCACCTGTATGAGGAAGTGCTGAACGGCACCATCGACGCCGCCGTGTGCCTCTATCCGTCATTTCCGCTGTCCAAGGCATTCGATTGGAGCGAACTGCGCGAAGAGCCGCTGATCCTGCTCGCGCAGCGCCACCTCGCCCACATTGCGCCACGTGAGCTGCTGCGGACACAGCCGCTGATCCGCTACGACCGGCAACTGGGCGGCGGGCAGATGGTGGAGAAGTATTTGCGCGCCCATCGGATCACGCCAATGGAGCGCTTTGAACTCAGCTCGCTGGCCGCGATCGCCATGATGGTGGATCGCGGCTTGGGCGTTGCCCTGGTGCCCGATACGTCGCTGAATTTGCCCGATGGGCAAAGCGTGGTGCGCATTCCGCTGCCGGACGCAGCCCTGTCGCGCCGGTTTGGCGTGATGTGGCTACGCTCTTCGGCGCGCCTGCCGTTGGTGCATCAGGTCGTCACCAGCGCGCGGCGCGTGCTCACGCAACGCCAGCGCACGTGAGCGGCGCATGCGTGCGTTCCGGCGCTAGCATCATTGCGAATCAGTGCGCATGCCCCCAATAGATCAGCGCATCACGTCCTTCCACGGACAGCGATACGTTGCCGCCAACTGGCAGCAGCACCTTGGTGGCAACATGGCCGAAGGGCAGATTGGTGAGCACCGGTGCCTTGATCTGCGTGCGCAGCCAGTCGATCACGCTTTGCATGCGGTAGCCCTTGTCGTGTGGCGCAAGCTGGTAGCCAGTGAACTGGCCAAGGACGATGGCCTTCTGCTGCTTGAGCACGCCCGCATGCAGCAGTTGCGTGAACATGCGCTCGACGCGGTACGGGTGCTCCGCCACATCTTCCAGAAACAGCACCCCACCCTTCACTTCAGGAAAGAACGGCGTGCCGAGCAGCGAGCACAGCATGGCCATGTTGCCGCCCCACAGCGTGGCGTTCTTGAAGTACACATCGCGCACCGCATCGCTGCCGTCCGCGTTGGGTTTTTCGTGGTGCATGCGCCAGCCGCTGCCCTCGCCGTGGCCGGTGAACAGGTCGTCGAGGCAGGCGAGCATGATGTCGTCCGGCTCGCCCTCCACGCCCAGATCCGCCACCAGCGAGGGGCCACTCCAGCTCGTCGCGCCGGTCTTGGCCAACAGCGCGTTCTGGAACGCGGTGAAGTCGCTTTGACCGATGAAGCGCGTGCCCTTCTCCACCGCCTTCGCCACGGCCTTGTACTTGATGCCGGGAAGAATGCGCGAGAGGCCATAGCCGCCGCGAGAAATCATGGCCACATCCGCGCCGCTGGCGGCTGCGCGGTGAATGGCGGCGAGGCGCGTCTCGTCATCGCCCGCAAAGCGCGTGCTGCGTGCGAGCGCGTCCTGATCGATTTCGACCTCATGCCCCATGGCTTTCAGGCGCGCCACACCGCGGCGGAAGGCGGCCTTGTCGAGCACCGCGCTGGATGGCGAATAGATGTAGATGTGCTGCGGGCCATGGTTGTGGCCACAGGCGGCATGGCCGTGGTCCGTGTGCCCGTGGTCATCGTGCGCGTCATGCGCATGGGTAGCTGGTGTCGAAGAGGTGCCGGTTTTTTTCGTTGCCAAGATGCGCTTCGGGCGCTGAGCGCGCCCGCTCCAGAAAGGGGTTTGCAGACGCACAGCGCCGTGCCCGCACAAGGTGGCACTGCCCGTGTTGGCGGGCGTCACTGTCGTCTCAGAATGGGGTGAAGTATTCCACAGCCCGTTTAGCCACGTCCGCGCCATGCCCTGAAATGAAGTGATCCAGTGCGGCAACCTCGATGCACCGGCCCTGCGGCAGCAGCTGTTTTTGCAGACCCTGCGCACGCACGAGATCGACCAGCGCATCCTCTGCCCCTGCCATCCAGAGCGATGGACAAGCGATCGGGTTCGCAGGTGGCAGGCTCGACAACGTCGAAAAGGTCGCCAATGCCCGCACGCCCGCGCGATACCCGGCGTCTGGAAATGGCGCGCTCCATGCAGTGCTGGTGACGCGGTTTGGATCGATCTGCGCCGCCATCTCCAGCCGTGGTTTGCGCGCCCACAACGCCAGCCAATCGTGCATGGGCGACGGGCTCACATCTCCTTCGAGTGCGCTCCAGCCATTCAGCACCCACACGCCCGCGCGTCGCGGCGCGATGGCTTGGGCCACCGACAAGCCCAACGCCAATGTCGCGCCGTGACTTGCCAGCACCACGTTGCGCAGATCAAGCCGCTGCACCAATTCATGCATGACCCGCACGTGCCACGCAGGCGCGTGCGCGGCCTCTTTCTTGGGTTTGTCGCTTTTGCCAAAGCCGATCCAATCGGGCGCAACGACGCGGTCGCCCGCCGCCAGCAGCGTGGGAATCATCTGCCGAAACACGTAGCTCCACACCGGAAAACCATGCAACAGCAACCAGGTGCGCGGCGCGTCCCGCGGCCCCTCGTCGAGGTAGTGCAGGCGCAGCCCTTGCAGAGCGGGCAGATTGCTCACGAAGTGCGGCTGCCACGGGTAGTCGGGCCAATCTGCGAAGGCCTTGTCCGGCGTGCGCAGTGCGTCGTCACGCAAAGGGTGCGCGGCCAGACTGTCGGCGCGCTGCTGCTTGCGGCGTGCGCGGAAAAAGGTGCTCAGCGCCTCGCCACACTCCTCGGCGAGCACGCCCCCGGCAATCTCGGTCTGATGGTTCAGCCTCGGTTCGGCAAACAGGTTCAGCACTGAACCTGCCGCGCCCGTCTTGTCATCCGCCGCCCCGAACACCACTCGCGTCAGGCGCGCGTGCAACATGGCACCGGCGCACATTGCGCAGGGCTCGAGCGTGACGTACAGGGTGCATTGGTCGAGCCGGTAGTTGCCCAGCCGCCTGGCGGCCTCGCGCAGGGCGGCGATTTCAGCGTGCGCCGTGGGGTCGTGCTGCGCGATGGGGGCATTGCGTCCGGTGGCGATCACCCGCCCCTGGCGCACCAGCACGGCTCCCACCGGGATTTCGCCCGCCTGCGCCGCCTCTTGCGCCACCGCGAGCGCCATGCGCATGCCCTGCTCGTCGCTGGAACAGGCCTGCCCGATCAGCGATTGCTCTGCATCCATGCCTATTGCGGCTCTTTCTGGAGTCGGTCCGCGCCCTGCTGCAAGGTGCTCTCCAACTGCTGCTTGTATTGCTGCTGCATCTGCTGGCTTTGCTCACGCACGTTGCCCGCGGGCTTGCCATCGGGGGCGGACAGCCCGGGCGGCGCGGTCAGGCGCGTCGCGTCCATCTGCTTTTTCACCAGCGTTCCAACGATGGCCAACGCCAACACGATGCCCAGCAAACCAAATACGAATCTCATTCCTGTCCCTCCGTGGGCGCGCCCACCATGCCCAAACGCTCCATCCAGCCCGCCAATGCCCGCTCGTCGGGCGTGCCGTGGGCGTATTGCGCATGCATGGCGGCATGCGACTCCTTGCGGTGCTGGTTGAGTTTGACCTTGCATTCCAGCCGCGTCACGCGCAATTCAAATGCGGCGATGCCCATCATCATCTTGTGTGCGAACGCTTCGCCCAGATCGCGCCATTGCTGCGCGTATGCGGGTTCGTGGTCGCCAATCAGGCATTTGAGCAAGCGGTCCTTGTCCGCATCGCCCTCGATCGGGCTCGCCTCCACATGACAGTGCACGGCCAGATAGCTCCACGTTGGCACGCGCGCCAGATCCGGGTACACCGATGGCGACATGTAGGCATGCGGCCCCAGGAATGTCGCCACCGCTTGCGGGCGCGCCGCCAGATACTTCCAATGCGGATTGGGCCGGGCGCAGTGCCCGAGCAGCACCAGCGCGTCATCCGCGCGCACCTCCAGATGCAGCGGCAGGTGCGTGACAAACGGCAGACCGTCGTCGTCATTGGAAATCAGGCTGGCAAACGGGTGCGCGCGCATCAGCTCGCACGCCAGGGCCGGATCGCTGGATTGGTTGAACTGCGGCGGAAGGTACATGGAATGGGCTGTTGTGATCAAAATACGTGGGCAAACCGCACTTTAGCGGGAAATCACGCCGTTACAACGGGAAGTGGCGGCTCCTGAGATAATCGCGCGCTTATGTCCCTCCTGCCCCACCAGCTCGAATTACTCTCTCCGGCGCGCGATGCCGACATTGGCATTGAAGCCATCAACCATGGCGCGGACGCCGTCTACATCGGCGGCCCCGCGTTTGGCGCACGCGCGACGGCGGGCAACGACATCCGCGATCTGGAGCGCCTGATCAAGCACGCGCACCGCTTTGGCAGCCGCATTTTCATCACGCTGAACACCATCCTGCGCGACGATGAACTGGAAGACGCACGCCAGATGGCCTGGCAGGTCTACAACGCCGGTGCCGACGCGCTCATCATCCAGGACATGGGATTGCTGGAAATTGACCTGCCGCCGATCCAGCTGCACGCCTCCACGCAAAGCGACATCCGCACGCCGGAAAAGGCGCGCTTCCTGCAGGATGCGGGACTGTCGCAGATCGTGATTGCACGCGAACTGGACCTGCGCCAGATCGAGGCCATCCGCGCAGCCACCGATCCGGCCCGCACCACGATCGAATTTTTCGTGCATGGCGCGCTGTGCGTGGCCTATTCGGGCCAGTGCTTCATCAGCCACGCACACACCGGACGCAGCGCCAACCGGGGCGACTGCAATCAGGCCTGCCGTCTGCCCTACGAAGTCATGGACGACAAGGGCCGCATCATCGCGCACGAAAAGCACGTGCTCTCGATGAAGGACAACAACCAGAGCGACAACCTGCGCGCACTCATCGATGCGGGCGTGCGCAGCTTCAAGATCGAAGGTCGCTACAAAGACATGGGCTATGTGAAGAACATCACGGCCCACTACCGCAAGCTGCTCGACGAAGTCATCGAAGAGCGCGAGTTTTCCGATGCGCCGCTGGCGCGCTCGTCCTCGGGCACGACCACGTTCTCATTCGAGCCCGATCCGGACCAGAACTTCAATCGCGAGTTCACGGACTATTTCGTCAACGGGCGCAAAGACGACATCGGCGCGTTCGACACGCCCAAGACGCCGGGCCGCGCCATCGGCTGGGTCACGCAGTTGGGCGACAAATGGTTCGAGCTGGAAACCTCGGACAAGGCCACCGAACTGCACAACGGCGACGGCCTGTGCTACTACGACCTGCAAAAGGAACTGGTGGGCGTGCACATCAACCGTGCGGAATGCGTGAACGCCAAAAAAGGCATCTGGCGCGTGTTCCCCAAGAACGAACTCCCTTCGTTCAAGGACCTGCGCAAGGGCCTCGAAATCAATCGCAATCGCGACATGGACTGGGTGCGCACACTGGAGAAGAAATCCAGCGAGCGCCGCATCGGCGTCTGGGCGGAGTTCAAAGACACGCCCACTGGATTTGCCCTCACGCTCACCGATGAGGATGGTTTCAACGCATCGGCCACGATCGAGCACGCGCACCAGCCTGCCACCGACGCCGCCAGGTCCGAAGCCACGCTGCGCGAGCAACTGGGCCGGTTTGGCGCGACGGTCTTCGCCGTCAACGATCTGTCGCTGCAGCTTTCCCAACCATGGTTTGTGCCCGCGTCAACGCTCAACCAGTTGCGCCGCGATGCCGTCGCCGCACTGGAAGCGCAGCGCGAGCAAGGCTTTGTGCGCCTGCCGCGTGCCCAACCGGTCGAGCCGCCTGCGCCGTTCCCGGAGGACACGCTCACCTATCTGGCCAACGTGTTCAACACCAAGGCACACGACTTCTATGTGAAGCATGGCGTGAAGGTGATCGACGCCGCCTACGAAAGCAAAGAAGAAGAGGGCGAAGTCTCGCTGATGATCACCAAGCATTGCGTGCGCTTCTCGATGAGCCTGTGCCCCAAACAGGCCAAGGGCGTGATCGGCGTGAAAGGCACGATCAGGGCCGAGCCGCTGCAACTCATCAACGGCAAGGAAAAGCTCACCCTGCGCTTTGACTGCAAACCGTGTGAGATGCACGTGGTCGGCAAGATGAAAAAGTCGGTCATGAACCAGCACTTCAAGGACATGCAGGAACACCCGATGCGGTTCTACCGCACGCGCCCGGCGCGCACCCCGGCCTGACGACCTGCACACCGATGTCACGCCGCAAAGCCCCGACCAAGGATGAGTCTGCCCTGCTGCCAGCCTATGCAGCGCTGCCGGATGCGGCCATCCACGTCCCGACGACAGATGAGGAGTTCGCCCGCGCACGCGCCGCGCTGATGAGTGCCCGTGCGCTCGGCTTCGACACCGAAAGCAAGCCGCTGTTCCAGGTGGGAGCGGTGGACACCGGCCCGCACGTCGTGCAGTTCGCCACGACCGATGGCGCGTGGCTGCTGCAGATGCGCCATTCGCTCGCGATGGCGCTGGCGCGCGACGTGCTGGGACATCCGGACATCGTCAAGGCGGGCTTTGGTCTCGACAACGACCGCAGCCAGTTGCAAGGGCGGCTGAACGTCGATCTGCGCAACGTGATCGATCTGGACCGCGTGTTCAAGCGCCACGGCTTTGGCTCCTCCACCGGCATCCGCGCGGCGATTGCGCTCACGCTGGGCACGAGCTTTCGCAAATCGAAAAAGCTCACCACCTCCAACTGGGCCAACGCCCACCTGAGCGAAGGCCAGCGTCGCTACGCGGCCAATGACGCGCACGGCGCAGCCATGGTGCTTGCCGCCCTGCCCGCGTGGGAAGCGGTGCAACCACCCGTGCCACCGCGCCGACCGCCTGCACCGCGCACACCCGCAGAAGCACCGCCGACCGTCCCGGCCAAATAAGCTCATAGCGAATACTTCGAAAGCACCGTGTCGCAACACGGCACAATGGCGTCCGAACGTCGCCCATGGACAACGTCTATGGCGCACGCAGGATTTCCTTGTTTTTCATTTCGGAGACTGTTCCCATGCGCATCGAAACCTTGGCCGTCCACGCCGGCTACTCGCCTGATCCCACCACCAAATCGGTGGCGGTTCCGATCTACCAGACCGTCGCCTACGCGTTCGACAGTGCACAGCACGGCGCGGACCTGTTCGACCTGAAGGTGGCCGGCAACATCTACACCCGCATCATGAACCCGACCAACGACGTGCTGGAAAAGCGCGTCGCGGCACTCGAGGGCGGCATTGCCGCGCTGGCGGTGTCCTCGGGCATGGCGGCCATCACCTATGCCATCCAGACCATTGCGGAAGCCGGCGACAACATCGTGTCCGCGAGCACGCTGTATGGCGGCACGTACAACCTGTTTGCGCACACCTTCCCGCAGCAGGGCATCGAGGTGCGCTTTGCCGATCCGCGCGATCCGGCCAGCTTTGCCAAACACATTGACGCCAGGACCAAGGCCATCTTCATCGAGTCCATCGGCAATCCGCTCGGCAACGTGACCGACATCCGTGCGCTCGCCGACGTGGCACACCAGCATGGCGTGCCGCTGATCGTGGACAACACCGTGCCCAGCCCCTATCTGCTGCGCCCCATCGAGCTGGGTGCGGACATCGTCGTGCACTCGCTCACCAAATACCTGGGCGGGCACGGCACCAGCGTGGGCGGCGCGATCGTGGACAGCGGCAAGTTCCCATGGGCCGAACACAAAGAACGCTTCAAGCGCCTGAACGAGCCCGACGTGAGCTACCACGGCGTGGTCTACACCGAAGCACTTGGCCCAGCGGCCTACATCGGCCGCGCGCGCGTGGTGCCGCTGCGCAACATGGGCGCCGCCATCTCGCCGCAAAACGCATTCCAGATCCTGCAAGGCATCGAAACCTTGGCGCTGCGCATGGACCGCATCTGCGAGAACGCACAGAAGATTGCCGAGACGCTGCAAAAGCATCCCAAGGTGGAATGGGTGCGCTACGCCGGTCTGCCGGACCATTCGGACCACGCCATCGTGCAAAAGCAATCCGGCGGTCGTGCTTCGGGCATCCTGTCGTTCAGCCTGAAGTCGTCCGGCGAAGATGCGCGTGCTGCGGGTGCGCGCTTCCTCGACGCGCTCAAGTTGTTCACGCGCCTGGTGAACATTGGCGATGCCAAGTCCCTCGCCACGCACCCGGCCTCCACCACACACCGCCAGCTCGACGCGGACGAACTGGCCAAGGCCGGCGTCACCGAAGGCATGGTGCGCCTGTCCATCGGCATCGAGCACATCGACGACCTGCTGGAAGACCTGAATCAGGCGCTCGACGCGGTCTGAAAGCGGCTCAACGGCACAAGCGCAGTCCGGTGAACTGCCAGCGCGCGGCGGTCGGGAAAAAATTCCGATAGCTCGCGCGCACGTGCCCGCGCGGTGTGGCGCATGAGCCGCCGCGCAGCACGTACTGGTTCACCATGAACTTGCCGTTGTACTCACCCACCGCGCCCGCTGCAGGCTGGAAGCCGGGATACGCGTCATAGCTGGAGCGCGTCCATTGCCAGACCCCGCCCAGCAGCGACGACGCATCTGTCTGCACCTGCGGATGCAGGCCGGCACTTTGCGGTAGTGGCGCATCCTGCTCTTGCGATAGAGATTGCGCCACCGCTTCCCACTCGGCCTCGGTGGGCAAGCGCGCTTGGGCCCAGCGCGCAAACGCATCGGCCTCGAAATACGACAGATGCACGACGGGCTGCTCCGGCACCAAGGTCTGCGCGCCGTGCAGCGTGAATTCCTGCCAATCCGCGCCCGCTTCCGGTTGGCGCCAATACAGCGGCGCACGCACCCGGTTTGCGCCGATCCAGTCCCAGCCCTCGGACAGCCACAGCGCAGGGTCTTGATAGCCGCCCGCCTCCATGAACGCGAGAAATTCGCCATTGGTGACCAGTCGGTCGGCCAGCTCGAACGGCTCCAGATAGACCTTGTGGCGCGGCAGTTCGTTGTCAAAGCAAAAGCCATCGCCGGCGTGACCGATTTCCACCAGCCCGCCCGCATGTGTATGCCAGCGGCGTGGGCGCTGCACCGGAGCAACGGCCTCCGCTAGCCCACGCGCAGGCACATAGGCGGGCCACGCCGGGTTGCAGGAGAGCAAATGCTTGAGGTCGGTGAGCATCAGTTCCTGATGCTGCTGCTCGTGGTTCAGCCCCAATTCCACGATGGTTTGCCATTCGCGCTGTCCGGAACATTCCAGCAAGCGCCGCATGCGGCCATCCACGTGCTCGCGATAGCGCAGCACCTCGGCCAGATCAGGCCGCGTGATCAGGCCGCGCTGCGCTCTGGGATGCTTTGCGCCGACGCCGTTGTAGTACGAATTGAAGAGCACACGGAAGGACGCATCGAACGGCTGAAAATTGGGCTCGAACCGCTCCAGCACAAAAGTCTCGAAAAACCAGGTCGTGTGCGCCAGATGCCACTTCACCGGACTGGCATCCGGCATCGACTGCGCACAACAGTCCTCTGGCGACAGCGGTGCTGCCAGCGCCACGGTCGCCTGGCGGACCGACAGAAAGCGCGCTAACTGCCCGACATCCCTAGTGTGCCTGCGCTGCAGCATGGGCGCTACCACGCATGGATGACGGCAAACCAGTTCTGCTCGTCGCACCAGTGCCGATGCTGCTGGAACCCCGCTTTTGCGAGCAAGGAAACAAAATCGCCCAGCGCGTACTTGTAGCTGTTTTCCGTGTGGATGCGCTCGCCAGTAGCGAACGTGCGCCCACCGCCTGACCAGCGCACCTGTTGCGGGCGCAGTGCAACGAGGTGCATTTCCACGCGCGAATGCTGCGCATTGAAAATTGCGCGGTGTTTCCAGTGGGCTGGCTCGAAGTCGCTGCCGATGATGCGGTTCACGTGCTCCAGAATGTTGAGATTGAACGCCGCCGTAACACCCGCTGCGTCGTCATAAGCCGCTTGCAGCACATGCACTGGCTTGGGCAGATCGATGCCAATGAGCAATCCCGCACGATTGGCGCCGGGGCCGAGCAGCGCCCGCATATGGCTCAGCAAGGCCACGACCTGATCGGGCTCGAAATTGCCGATGGATGAGCCCGGATAGAACACCAGCCGGCGCTCCAGCGGCAAATCGGTTGGCAGTTCCATGCCGCGCGTGATGTCGCCCGCTACGGCGCGCGTGCGCAACCATGGCATATAGGCCGACATGCGCTGCACGGCCTCATGCAGATGCTCCGCCGAAATGTCCACGCCGACAAACTCACGCGCCTGCAGGCGCAGGCACAGCGAGCGCGCCTTCTCACAATTACCCGCACCGGGCTCGATCACGACGCACTCCGAACCAATCGAGGCGGCGATCGATTCCGCATGGCGCTGCAACACCGACTGCTCCACGCGCGTCACGTAATACTCGGGCAAACGGGTGATGGCTTCGAAGAGGCGCGAGCCACGCTCGTCATACAGATATTTCGCAGAAATCATGGGCCGTGGGCGCGTCAGCCCTTCCACGATTTCCTCGCAACGCGCTCGATCCGTGGTTGTCCACGGACGCGTCGTCGGTAGCTTGGGTTCGCCATGCGGCTCGATCAACGTGGGTGTGATCGCTGGGGAAATGGAGGGAAAGGGGTTCGGGCGCATCGTTGGGACGATAGTTTTCGGCCCGCGAATCGTCAGCCGGAGATCATGCCCATGCCCCGTAGGAATCACCTTGCAAGGGATTCCCCTCCCCTGCGCTCTGGTGCCGCTTCAGCGAATAAAAAAACGGCCCTTGCGTTGTGCAAGAGCCGTGTGAATTCCCACCAAGATAAGAAACCATGAGTTGAAAGACTGGCGCCTTTCAGGCGCGCCAGCCGTTGCGCCATCAGAAGCGATAGCCGACGCCGATACCCACCAGAACCGGGTCCACCTTGAAGGAGCCCACCTTGGTACCCGACGAGTACACGTTGGTGTCGATGTAGACCTTCTTCACGTCGAAGTTGATCGACCAGTTTTTGTCCAGGGCGTAGTCAAAGCCCACTTGCAGGGCGCCGCCCCAGCTGTTCTTCTTGATCGACGGGTGCAGCGCGTCACGCACTGCGGGGTCGAAGCGCACGCCGGAGAAGCGGGTGAAGTTCACACCAGCACCAACATAGGGCTTGAATGCGCCGAAGTTGGTGAAGTGGTACTGCGCCAGCAGCGTGGGCGGCAGGTGCTTGAGCGAACCGATCTTGTCGCCGTTGGAGCGCAGGTCGTGCTTTTGCGGATAGGTCAGGATCAGCTCAGCAGCAATGTTGGGCGTGAAGAAGTACGAAACGTCAACTTCCGGGATCCACTTGTTGTTGATGGACAGACCCAGACCTGTGGTGTCGTGGTTGCGACTGTCCAGATGCACTGCACGCACACGCACCATGAACGGGCCAGCGGCTTCCGTGGTTTGTGCGAATGCTGCGCCGGATGTGAGCGCGCTGACTGCTGCAATAGCCAACAGTGTCTTTTTCATCGGAAATTCCTCAGGTAGTGTTGGAAACAATTTGTTCGTGCATTCAATTGAATCAATTTCCAATCTCTGCCGATTTGCTCCAAATCAATCCGCTAAGGGCTTTTACCAATCAATAAGACACAATCGAATTAAGCGTTGCCAAAAAGTTACATTGTGATCAACTGTGCGCGGTTTTCTTTCCGCCGTCCTTGACCATGCCCCAAATATGCACAGCGGCCACCACCACGGCACCGATCAAGGCACCTACTGCCACATGCACCAGATGCGGCAGCACGAATGCGACCACGGCGTTGCTGGCCGCGACGATGCCGTGCAACCAGTGCTCGATGAATGGCATGCCATGCACCAGCAAGCTGCCACCCACAAGGAACATGGCGGCGGTGCCAACGATGGACAGCAGGCGCATCAGCCACGGCGTGGAGGCGATCAGACCCCGGCCCAGCGCACGCGCGGCGCTGCTGCTCTTGGCCTTGAGCCATTCGCCCACGTCGTCCATGCGCACGATGCAGGCCACGATGCCGTAGACGAAGACCGTGATGGCCAGCGCCACCGCCACGAGTACGAGGAATTGCTCCAGCAGCGGCTTGTCCGACACCGTGCCCAGCGCAATCGCCATGATTTCCGCCGACAGGATGAAGTCGGTGCGAATCGCGCCACTCACCTTGGTTTTCTCGTAGGCAATTGGGTCGACTGCCTTGGCCTTCGCCCCGAGCACCGACGAGGGCGCGACGCCCACCCGATTCGCCTCTTGGACGGCAGCCGTGGCCTCTTGCGCATCCGGCTTGGCGTGCTTGTGGAACAGATCGAGTATTTTTTCGACCCCTTCAAAGCACAGGAACGCGCCGCCCACCATCAACAACGGCGTGATGAGCCACGGCGCAAATGCGCTGATCAGCATCGCCGCGGGCACAAGAAACCCCTTGTTCTTGAGTGAGCCCTTGGCGACGGCCCAGACTACCGGCAATTCTCGGTTGGCACGCACGCCGGTCACCTGCTCGGCATTCAAGGCCAGGTCATCGCCGAGCACACCGGCCGTCTTGCCCATGGCCACCTTGGTCATGGTCGCCACATCATCGGCCACGGCCGTGCTCTTGCTCGCCGCTACCTTGGACATTGCGGCGATATCGTCGAGCAACGCCGTAATGTCGTCCAGCAACATCAATAGTCCGCCGCCTGCCATAGAAGAACTCCAAGTGGGAAAAATACGATAGCGCATCATGCCGTGCGCGCGTGACATTCCGGGTAGGAGAGTTTCCCGCGCCCACAAAAAAGGCCGGGATCGCACCCGGCCTTTTCAACCTCCAGCAGTGTAGATTTCGCCGGAATTACCCCAGCCATTTCCGGGCATTGCGCCACACGCGCATCCACGGGCTGAACTGGCTCTTGTCGCCCGCCTTGGCGGTGTCGATCCAGCTCATCTGGATGTTGCGGAACACGCGCTCGGGGTGCGGCATCATGGCGGTGAAGCGGCCATCGGCCGTGGTCACCGCCGTTAAACCGCCCGCGCTGCCGTTCGGGTTGAACGGATATTGCTCCGTCGCCTGACCGTGGTTGTCCACGTAGCGCATCGCCGCAATCGCCTTGTCCGCGTTGCCACGGAAACGGAAATTGGCATAGCCCTCGCCATGCGCCACAGCGATGGGCAGGCGGCTGCCGGCCATGCCTTGCAGGAACAGGCTGGGCGACTCCAGCACCTTGACCATCGACAGACGCGCCTCGAAGCGGTTGCTCTGGTTTTGCGTGAAGCGCGGCCAGTCTTGCGCGCCCGGAATGATGTCGGCCAGTTCGGCAAACATCTGGCAGCCATTGCACACGCCCAGACCGAACGTGTCTGCGCGGCCAAAGAACTCGGCGAACTCGGCCGACAGGCGCTCGTTGAACGTGATGGAGCGCGCCCAGCCAATGCCCGCGCCCAGTGTGTCGCCGTAGCTGAAGCCACCACAGGCGACGACGCCGGCAAAGTCTTTGAGCTGCGCGCGACCGGTTTGCAGATCGGTCATGTGCACGTCCACCGCATCGAATCCTGCTTCGCTGAAGGCATAGGCCATTTCGACGTGCGAATTCACGCCCTGCTCGCGCAGCACGGCCACGCGCGGCTTGGCCAGATGGAGGAACGGCGCGGCCACGTTGTCTTGCGGATCAAAGCTCAGGTGCACGTGCATGCCCGGATCTTCCGGCACGCCCGCAGCAGCGTGTTCGCTGTCGGCGCAGGCGGGGTTGTCGCGTTGTTGCGCGATTTTCCAGCTCACTGCGTCCCAGACCTGATGCAGGTCGGACAGGCTCGCGCCGAACACCTTCTTGGCATCGCGCCACACTTGCAACTCGCCCTTGCCCACATCCACGGCGGATGAGAGCGGACGGGTCTTGCCGACCATGTGGGTGCAGGTGGACAGTCCATGTGCGCGCAGGATCTCGACCACCTCGGCGCGATCGGAGGTGCGGATTTGCAGCACCGCGCCCAGCTCTTCATTGAACAGTGCGCGCAGCGTCATGTCTTCGCGGCGACCGGAGATTTGCGCGCCCCAGTTCTTGCCCTCACCCGAATCCATGCGGCTGTCGGTGATGCCATCGCCTTCGGTGATCAGCATGTCCACGTTCAGCGCCACGCCGACATGGCCCGCAAAGGCCATTTCCGCTGCAGTCGCCAGCAGGCCGCCGTCGCCCTTGTCGTGATAGGCCAGGATCAGCCCCTTGGCGCGCAGCGCGTTCACCGCGTCGACCATGGCGATCAGGTCCTTGGGGTCGTCCAGATCAGGCGTTTCGTTGCCTGACTGGTTGAGCACCTGACCAAGGATGGAGCCACCCATGCGCATCTTGCCGCGCCCCAGATCGATCAGCACCAGTGTGGCGTCATCGACGTTGGCGTCCAGCTGCGGCGTGAGCGTGCCCCGCACGTCATCGATCGAAGCAAAGCCGGTGATGATCAGGCTGACGGGCGACGTGACTTTCTTCACCTCGCCGCCCTCGCTCCATTGCGTGCGCATGGACAGCGAGTCTTTGCCAACGGGAATCGAGATGTTCAGCTGCGGGCACAGCTCCATGCCAACGGCCTTCACCGTGGCGTACAGCGCAGCGTCTTCGCCCGCCTCGCCGCACGCGGCCATCCAGTTGGCGGACAGCTTCACGCGGGACAGATCGATCGGCGCCGCCAGCATGTTGGTGATGGCTTCGGCCACCGCCATGCGGCCCGACGCGGGAGCGTCGATGGCTGCGAGCGGCGTGCGCTCGCCCATGGCCATCGCCTCGCCCTTGAAGCCCTGGTAGTCGGCCAGCGTCACGGCCACGTCAGCCACCGGCACCTGCCAGGGGCCCACCATCTGGTCGCGGTGCGTCAGGCCACCCACGGCGCGGTCGCCGATGGTGATGAGAAAGCGCTTGGACGCCACGGTCGGATGCGCCAGCACCTCGATCACGGCCTTTTCCAGCGGCACCCCGGTCAGGTCGATGGGGGCGAGTTCACGCTCCACCGTCTGCACGTCGCGGTGCATTTTCGGCGGCTTGCCGAGCAGCACGTCCATGGGCATATCGACGGGGAATTGCTGGTCGCCCGACGCCACTGCCGTGTCTTCCAGCACCAGTTGACGTTCTTCGGTGGCCGTGCCGATGACGGCAAACGGGCAACGCTCGCGCTCGCAAAATGCGGTGAACTGCGCCAGCGATTCGGGCGCAATCGCGAGAACATAGCGCTCCTGGCTTTCGTTGGACCAGATTTCCTTGGGTGCCAGCCCCGATTCTTCGAGCTTCACGGCGCGCAGATCAAAGCGTGCGCCACGTCCGGCATCGTTGGTTAGTTCCGGGAAGGCGTTGGAGAGCCCGCCTGCGCCCACGTCGTGAATCGCCAGGATCGGATTGCCCTCGCCCTGCGCCCAGCAATGGTTGATGACTTCCTGCGCACGGCGTTCGATCTCGGGGTTGCCGCGCTGGACCGAATCAAAGTCCAGTTCGGCCGCGTTGGTGCCGCTTGCCATGGAGCTGGCCGCACCGCCACCCATGCCGATGCGCATGCCGGGGCCGCCCAACTGGATCAGCAAGGTGCCTGCGGGAAACTCGATCTTCTTAACCTGCGTGGAATCGATCACGCCCAGACCACCGGCGATCATGATGGGCTTGTGATAGCCGCGCGTGATGTCGCCGACCTGTTGCTCGTACTCGCGGAAATAGCCGGTGAGATTGGGCCGGCCAAACTCGTTGTTGAAGGCTGCACCACCCAGCGGGCCTTCGATCATGATTTGCAGTGGGCTAGCGATGTGCTCGGGCTTGCCGACTTCGCTGCCCCACAGCTTGGAGACGGTGAAGCCGGTCAGTCCCGCCTTCGGCTTGGAGCCACGACCCGTGGCGCCCTCGTCGCGGATTTCGCCGCCTGCGCCGGTCGAGGCTCCGGGGAATGGCGATATCGCGGTGGGGTGGTTGTGTGTTTCCACCTTCATCAGCACCTGATTGACGGCCTCGGTCTTCTCGTAGCTGGGCGCCTTGGCCGCATCAAACGGCGCGACGAAGCGCTCCACCGTGTGGCCCTGCATGATCGATGCATTGTCGGCATAGGCCACGATGGTGTGCTGGGGCGCCAGCGCCTCGGTGTTGCGGATCATGCCGAACAGGGACTTCTCCTGGGGCACGCCGTCAATGGTGAACTGGGCGTTGAAGATCTTGTGGCGGCAGTGCTCCGAGTTCGCCTGCGCGAACATCATCAACTCCACATCGGTGGGATTGCGCTGGAGTCCGGTGAAAGCGTTCACGAGATAGTCGATCTCATCGTCCGCCAGTGCCAGGCCCCACTGCTTGTTCGCCACTTCCAGCGCTGCGCGGCCACCGCCCAGCACATCGACGAACTCCATCGGCTGTGCCGCCAGTGTGGAAAACAGGTGCTGCGCTTCGGCGCGTGTGGCCACCACGGACTCCGTCATGCGGTCGTGCAGCAGCGCGGCGATCTGGCCCAGTTGCTCCGGCGTCAACTCCGCCTTGCCGCCGAGCAGGCCGGACTTCATGCTGACGCGGAATTCCGTCACGCGCTCGACGCGGTACACGTCCAGTCCACAGTTGCGCGCAATGTCCGTCGCTTTCGACGCCCACGGCGAGATCGTGCCCAGGCGTGGCGTAACGATCAAGGCCGTGCCCTCGTCTGCACCCTCGTACGGGTCGCCATAGGTCAGCAGGGCCGCCAGGCGCTCTTGCAGCGCAGCGGAGAGCGGCTGTTCGGAGGCCACCAGATGCACGAAACGGGCCGCAATGCCGGTGATCTTGGGGTGAATGGCTTCGAGAGCGGGTTGCAGTTGCTGGACGCGGAAAGCGCTGATGGCGTTTCCACCGTCAAACTGGGAGATGTGCAAGGTCACGTTGGCGGCCTGTCGTGAAGAGGGAGATTGCTGTGCTCAAATGCATCGATCCGGGCAGGGCCGCTGAATGGGGCCACACCGGGCAATGCCGTATGGGTGTAAGCCCGCCATTTTAACCGGCTAACGGACTCCCTGGGGGCGACAGACTCCCTACCCCGCACGCGGACCCTGTACGAGTGGGATAATTCCCTTCCATGAGTAGCATCTCCATCAAAAACGCTGAAGAAATCGAGGGCATGCGCGAGGCATGTCGACTGGCCTCAGAAGTGCTGGATTACATCACTGCGCACATCAAGCCGGGCATCACCACCGCCGAAATCGACCGGCTGGGCAAGGAATGCATGGACCAGCAGGGCACCGTCTCCGCCACCATCGGCTACCAGCCGCCCGGCTATCCGCCCTATCCCGGCCACCTGTGCACGTCGGTCAACCACGTGGTCTGCCATGGCATTCCCAACGACAAGGCGCTCAAGAAAGGCGACATCGTCAACGTGGACGTCACCGTCATCACCAAGGACGGCTGGTACGGCGACAACAGCCGCATGTATCTCATCGGCGAGTGCTCGATTGCCGCCAAGCGCCTGTCCGCGCTGACCTTCGATGCGATGTGGATCGGCATCCAGCAGGTCAAGCCCGGTGCGCGACTGGGCGACATCGGTCACGCCATCCAGACTTTTGCGGAAGGCAATCACCTGTCGGTGGTGCGCGAGTTCTGCGGCCACGGCATTGGCAAGAAGTTTCATGAAGAGCCGCAAGTCCTGCACTACGGCCGCCCCGGCACCGGCGAATTGCTGGAACCCGGCATGACGTTCACGATCGAACCCATGTTGAATCTTGGCAAGCGCGACATCAAGGAGCTGGGCAAGGACGGCTGGACCATCATCACCAAGGACCACAGCCTGTCCGCACAGTGGGAACACACCGTGCTGGTGACGGAAACCGGCTACGACGTGCTGACGCTGTCGGCGGGATCGCCTCAATTGCCGTCGTTTGTAACAACGACCAAGACCTGACGAGGGGCCGGGAGCGTGCTCAAACATTGACCTTGAGCAGACAATCCCGGCCACTGCCATAGGGAACGGCGGCAGCGGCGGCTGTGGTTTTTCGCGCTTTTTGCACGGTTATTGCTTATCTTTTCGCATGTCCACTCAAAGCCTCACTCCCGCACTGCAACCGAATGGCGAAGTCCTGAGCCTGCTGCGTGAACAGCACCGCGCCAGCCGCGCTGCCATCATCACCACGTTGCTCACCCCCAGTGCCACGACGCGCGGCATCCGCACGCTGCTGCACAAGCTGTCGCTGCATACCGACTATCTGCTGACCAATCTGTGGCGGCTGGCGGGGCTGCATCCCGATGCGGCGCTGGTGGCCGTCGGTGGCTACGGGCGCGGCCAGTTGTTTCCGTACTCCGACGTGGACGTGCTGGTGCTGCTGCCGGATGCGGCGGGGCCGGAGCTGTCCGCTGAATTCAGCGCGCCCATCGAGGCATTCATCGGCAGTTGCTGGGATGCGGGCCTGGAGATTGGCTCCAGCGTGCGCACGATTCAGGACTGCCTGCGCGAGTCCGCCGCCGATGTGACAGTGCAGACCTCCTTGCTGGAGGCGCGCCTGCTGTGCGGCAGTCAGCAGTCGTTCGATGCATTCCGCAAACGCTACAACGAACAGATGGACCCGCGTGCCTTCCTCGTTGCCAAGACGCTGGAGATGCGCCAGCGCCACAGCAAGTACGAAAACACGCCCTATGCCCTGGAGCCCAACTGCAAGGAGTCGCCCGGCGGCCTGCGCGATTTGCAGGTGATCGGCTGGGCCGCGCGCGCGGCTGGCTTTGGCTGTACGTGGGACGAGTTGGCCAAGTCCGGGCTGGCAACGCCGTTCGAGGTCCAGCAGATCGAGCGCAACGAAGCCCTGCTCTTTCTTGTGCGTGCCAAGCTGCACGCCGTCGCGGGCAGACGCGAAGACCGGCTGGTGTTCGATTTGCAGGGCGCGGTGGCGCAAGGCTTTGGCTACCGCGCCACCACGCCCGAGGGCAAGCGTCTGGCCATGCGCCCCAGTGAAACGCTGATGCGCCGCTATTACTGGGCCGCCAAGGCGGTGCAGCAGCTCTCGCGCATCCTGCTGCTGAACATGCAGGAGCGGCTTTATCCCGACGTGCACGAGCTGCGGCCCATCAACGAACGCTTCTTTGAAAAGGCCGGAAACATCGAAGTTGCAAGCGACGATCTGTATAAAAGGCATCCGCACGCGATTCTGGAAACCTTCCTGCTCTACGAAACCACGGTCGGGCTCAAGGACTTGTCAGCGCGCACGCTGCGCGCGCTCTACGACGCGCGCTCCATGATGGACAGCCAGTTCCGCCGCGATCCGGTGAACCGCGCCATGTTCATGCAGATCATGCAGCAGCATTCGGGCATCACGCACGCGCTGCGGCTGATGAACCAGACCTCCGTGCTCGGGCGCTATCTCTGGCCATTTCGCCGCATCGTCGGCCAGATGCAGCACGACCTGTTCCACGTCTATACCGTGGACCAGCACATCTTGATGGTGGTGCGCAACATGCGCCGCTTCTTCATGGCCGAACACGCGCACGAATATCCCTTCTGCTCGCAACTGGCCGCCGGCTGGGACAAGCCGTGGATCCTGTACCTGGCCGCGCTGTTTCACGACATCGGCAAGGGCCGTGGCGGCGACCACTCGCAGTTGGGCGCCATCGAAATGCGCCGCTTTTGCAAGCTGCACGGCATCACCGGAGACGACGCCGATCTGATGGAGTTCCTCGTGCGTGAACATCTGGCGATGAGCCAGGTGGCGCAAAAACAGGATCTGGCCGATCCCGACGTGATCGCAGCATTCGCGCGCCGCGTCGGCACCGAGCGCCGCCTGACCGCCCTTTACCTGCTGACCGTGGCCGACATTCGCGGCACCTCACCCAAGGTCTGGAACGGCTGGAAAGGCAAGCTGCTGGAAGACCTGTACCGCCTCACACTGCGCGTGTTGGGCGGCCGCGCCCCCGACGCCGCGGCCGAGATCGAAGCGCGCAAACGCGACGCACTGGTGCAACTGGCGCTGAACTCGCAGCCGTTCGAATCCCACGTCAAGCTGTGGGACACGCTCGACGTGAGCTATTTCATGCGCCACGAAGCGGGCGACATCGCCTGGCACACCCGCCATCTGTCGCGCCACGTCGGCACGCGCAACCCGGTGGTGCGCGTGCGCCAATCGCTGGCGGGCGAAGGCCTGCAAGTGCTGGTCTATGCCGCAGATCAGCCCGACCTGTTTGCGCGCATCTGCGGCTACTTCGAGCGTGCGGGCTTTTCCATCCTCGATGCGCGCGTACACACCGCGCTCAATGGTTACGCGCTCGACACCTTCCAGGTCGTGCCCTCGCAAAGCCTGTCGGGCCACTACCGCGAACTGATGACGCTGATTGAAAGCGACATGGTGCGCGCCATCACCGCCACCAGTCCGCTGCCCGAACCCACGCGGCGGCGTGTGTCGCGGCGCGTGAAGAGCTTTCCGTTCCCGCCGCGCGTCTCGCTCATGCCGGACGAAAAGGCGCAGCGCTGGATTCTCACCATCTCCGCCAGCGACCGCGCCGGCCTGCTCTACACGGTGGCGCGCATCCTGTCGCTGCACTGCTTGAGCGTGCAACTGGCCAAGGTGAGCACGCTCGGCGAGCGCGTGGAAGACACCTTTCTGGTGCAGGGCAGCGAGCTCCAGAGTGGTGCGCGCCAGATCGAAATCGAGACCGAATTGCTGAAGGCACTGGCAGCGGAGTGACGGGCGCGCGAACAACGCCCGTCGCCCAGGCCGATCAGTCGTCTTCCGCTGCGCTGATTTCGGGAAACAGCACGTCGGTGTAGCCAAACTGCGTGAAGTCGCGCACGCGCATCGGATACAGCTTGCCCCAGACGTGGTCGCACTCGTGCTGCACCACGCGCGCGTGAAAACCTTCGGCTTCGCGGTCGATGATCTGGCCAAATTCATCCATGCCGCGATAGTGGATACGCCGCCAACGCGGCACCATGGCGCGCAGGCCGGGCACCGAAAGGCAGCCTTCCCAATCGGACTCCTCTTCTTCCCCGAGCGGCGTGATGACCGGATTCACCAAGACCGTCGGCGGCACCAGCGGACGATCGGGATAACGCGGGTTGCGCTCGTTCGAGCCGAAGATGACCACCTGCCAGTCCGCACCGATCTGGGGCGCTGCGATGCCCGCGCCGTTCGCTGCCTTCATGGTGTCGCGCAAGTCCTGCACCAGTTGGTGCAGTGCAGGCGTATCGAACTGGGTCACGGGCTGCGCCACGCGCAACAGCCGCGGATCACCCATCTTGAGTATGGTTTGAATGGTCATTCTGGTTCAACGATGATGCAAGGGGCAAGCATAGTCCAGTCGCCAAACATGCGCCGCGTCGCGCACAATCCCTCTATGTCCGACAAGCGCGAGTTTCTCATCGAGTCACCACCTCCTCACGAGCCCCGACCGGCTCTGGTGCGCTGGCTGCTGTGGAGCTTTGCTGTCTTCTGTCTGGTGATGGGCGTCATCGGCATCATCGTGCCCGGGCTGCCCACCACGGTGTTCATTCTCATGGCCGGCTGGGCAGCGGCGCGCTCCTCCCCTCGCCTGCATTATTGGCTCTGGAATCACCGCCTCTTCGGCCCGATGCTGCGCGACTGGTCGCGCGGCGGCTGGGTGAGCCGCAGGGCCAAATGGAGCGCCACCATCGTCATGGCGCTGTGCGCTGGCATTCTGTTGATGAGCACGGGCGCACCGCTGTGGGTGCGTATCGGCGCAAACGCCTGCATGGCGGGCGTGCTGTTCTGGCTCTGGCTGCGACCGGAGCCACCATTGATAGAAGAGATTTCCCAGGAGTGAAACTCCCGTCCTGTGGCGGAGCCATCGCGCCAGCGGCCCGCTTCAACAATTTGACACCCAAAGCGTCAAACTGCGATTCAGGCGACTTTTTTGTGTATATAATCTAAGTCTTGTTCCTCAATAGCTCAGTCGGTAGAGCGCCGGACTGTTAATCCGTAGGTCCCTGGTTCGAGCCCAGGTTGAGGAGCCACCATTTCAGGGCTTTGCAATTGCACAAAGCCTTTTCATAAGAACGTACCGAATATTCCTCAATAGCTCAGTCGGTAGAGCGCCGGACTGTTAATCCGTAGGTCCCTGGTTCGAGCCCAGGTTGAGGAGCCAAACTTTCACGGCCTTGCAATTGCACAGGGCCCGTTCAAACAGAAAAACATACCGATTATTCCTCAATAGCTCAGTCGGTAGAGCGCCGGACTGTTAATCCGTAGGTCCCTGGTTCGAGCCCAGGTTGAGGAGCCACTTCAAGATCCGCCCCAAGCGCAAGTTTGGGGCGGATTTTTGTTGGTGCGCCCTGCCCGATCCAGCACCCGGCCAAGGCGCTTTCTTGCGCTCGCCAAAAAGCAAAAGGCCTGCCAGCGCACGCTGAGCAGGCCTTGCGCCCTCCGGAGACGGCGCGCAACCACATCACATCACATGTGACTGATCATCACATCACCAAAGCCTGAGCAGCTCACCTGCGTGGCGCCATCCATGAGGCGCGCAAAGTCGTAGGTCACCTTCTTGGACTGGATGGACTTTTCCATGGAACTGATGATCAGGTCCGCCGCCTCGTTCCAGCCCATGTGGCGCAGCATCATCTCGGCCGACAGGATTTCCGAGCCCGGATTCACGTAGTCCTTGCCCGCGTACTTGGGCGCCGTGCCGTGCGTGGCTTCGAACATCGCCACCGTGTCGGACATGTTCGCGCCCGGCGCAATACCGATGCCGCCCACTTGCGCAGCCAGCGCGTCAGACACATAGTCGCCGTTCAGGTTCAGCGTCGCGATGACGCTGTACTCGGCTGGGCGCAGCAGGATCTGCTGCAGGAACGCATCCGCAATGCTGTCCTTGATGGTGATGTCCTTGCCGGTGCGCGGATTCTTCACGCGCATCCATGGACCGCCGTCTATCAGTTCGCCGCCGAATTCCTTCGCCGCCAGGCCATAGCCCCAGTCGCGGAAACCGCCTTCGGTGTACTTCATGATGTTGCCCTTGTGCACCAGGGTGACGCTCGGCTTGTCATGGTCGATGGCGTACTGGATGGCCTTGCGCACCAGACGCTCCGTGCCTTCGATCGACACCGGCTTCACGCCAATGCCCGACGTCTCGGGGAAGCGGATCTTCTTGACGCCAAAATCTTCCTGCAGGAATTTGATGAGCTTCTTCGCCTTTTCAGAGCCCGCTTCGAACTCGATGCCCGCATAGATGTCTTCAGAGTTCTCGCGGAAGATCACCATGTTGACCTTTTGCGGCTCCTTAACGGGCGACGGCACGCCCTTGAAATACTGCACCGGACGCAGGCAGACGTACAAATCCAGCTCCTGACGCAGCGCCACGTTCAGCGAGCGGATGCCGCCGCCCACGGGCGTCGTCAGCGGACCCTTGATCGACACCACATAGTCGCGCACGACCTGCAGCGTCTCTTCTGGCAGCCACACGTCGGGGCCGTACACGCGCGTGGATTTCTCGCCCGCGTAGACCTCCATCCACTGGATCTTGCGCTTGCCGCCGTACGCCTTGGCGACCGCCGCATCGACGACCTTGATCATCACCGGCGTGATGTCCGCGCCCGTTCCGTCGCCCTCGATGAACGGAATGATCGGCTGGTCCGGCACGTTCAACGTGTTGTCGGCATTGACGGTGATCTTCTGCCCCCCGGCGGGTACCTTGATATGCTGGAATGCGCTCATGCGGGTCTCCAATGATTTCAATCTTGTGGGATCGCCTGCCATACCAGACAGGCGGGTTGACTGCTCAAGATTTTAGCTACAAAAGAAATGTGCAATCCCTGTCAACGCGGCAATCGTCATTGCGTTGAGAAAGTGTCCGGTGTTCGGCATGTCGCCAGCGCCTGGCAATTCACCTTATCCATTCTTGGGATTTTGCACATATGAAAAAACTCCTCGCAATCCTGGTCGCTGGCATGTTCACTACAGGCGCATTCGCCCAGGCAGCGCCCAGCACAGCACCTGAGGCCGCTCCTGCCGTTGCAGCTCCCACCGATGCACCCGTTGCCGCCAAGGCCCACAAAGCCAAGAACCACCACGCCAAGGCAACCAAGCACACCGCCAAAAAGCACAAGGTGGCCAAGAAGAGCCGCAAGCACACCAAAGCTGCAGCCTGATCTCCAGCGCTTGACCTTGTCAGTGAATAGCCCGCTTGTGCGGGCTATTTCTTTGGTGACGCCGTGTGGCTACGCTGGCGGAGCAGGCAACTAAACTAGGATGATGCGCTCCAACCGATTTTCCGCACGCCAGTGAGCGCTGCGGTGGACAGGCGTATTGACCACGTCCATCGGCATTTACATTCACGCCACCGCTGCCCTGGGCAGAGGGACAACTCCATGAAGATGAAGACCGTTTCGCATTGCCTTGTTGCCTTCAGCATCGCCGCGACCGCCCTGGCCGCGCAAGCCCAGACGCAGGGCGCGCCCCAGACCGACCTGCCGCGCACCCAGATTTCCGCAGGCATGTACTTGATCGACGCGCAAGTCGCCAGCAGCCCGCGCGAGCGCGAGATCGGCCTCATGCACCGCAAGGAGATGCCGGCGCAAGAAGGCATGCTGTTCGTTTTCGAGCAGCCCGCCACCCAGTGTTTCTGGATGAAAAACACCCTGCTTCCGCTGTCCGCCGCGTTCGTCGCCGACGACGGCACCATCGTAAACATCGCCGACATGAAGCCGATGACCGAAAACTCCCACTGCTCCACCAAGCCGGTGCGCTATGTGCTGGAGATGAACGTCGGCTGGTTTGACAAGCGCGGCTTCAAGGCCGGCACGCGCCTGGGGGGCAAACCGTTTACCACCCGCCAATAAAGACAAGAAAAAAGGGCATGCAGCGCGGCATGCCCTTGGGATTGATCACACAGACCGACAGCGCACCGACACGCAGTCCGTGCGCCAGTCTTCACGCGTCCTGTTTCGCTCCGCAGTATTCGCAGAACGCATCATTGGCGCCAATGGTGTGATGGCATGCGCGGCACTCTCGGGTGGCTGCGCCAGAAGCGCCAGAAGCACCCGCAGCGGCAGCCGCTCCGGCCACACCGGCTGCCATGACGCCAGCAGCACCCACGGCCGGTGGAACATCAGGCGATGGGGCCGCAGCGCGTGCTGCCGCCTGGCGCTGCGCCTCCGCTTTGGCCTGCGCGGCTTGCGCCTCACGTTCTGCCGCTGCACGCGCTGCCGCTTCGCGGGCTGCGGCTTCGCGCTCCGCCGCCTCACGCGCCGCCAGCTCCTGCTCTGCCGCCTCCTGCTGAGCGGCTTGGCGATCGGCGTCATCGAAACGCGCCAGCGCATCGTCACGCTCGCGCTGGCTCACATCTTCCTGCACCTGCTCGCGCGCGGCCGCCGCTGCCTGCGAGCGCTCCGTCGCAGCCTGCTTGGCGCGCTCTGCAGCGGCCTTGGCCTTGTCGGCGGCCTCGCGGGCCTTTTCCTTCATCATGCCGAAGGCGCCTTCGATGTCGCTGGCCGTGCCTGCGGTGTCCAGCCCATCGGCGGCCTGCAGATACAGCACATTGACGCCCATCATCGCTACCAGACTGACCAGAGCGAACAACAGCATACCCAATACGCTCAGCCCCATCAGGGCGCCCACCATCGAGGCATTGCTGAACATGGCCATCGCCGCACCCATGCCGCCCATCTGGCCGTATGTGTTGTAGCCGCCGCCCATGATGTTGGTCGCCATGCCCGTCAGCGACACCATGGCGGGGAACACGCCCGTCGCGATCAACATCCCCACAACCGCCAGGATGATGTAGAGCACCATCATCATCAGCACGACCTGCACCAGACGGTTGCGCGCGATGGCAAACACGCTGGCCAGCGCCTGGCGGAAGTTCAACCCGCTCCACACCGCTGGCGCAAACAGCGGGAACACCACCCACATGCAGGCGATGATCGCGCCCGCCGCGACCAGCACCAGCAGCGGGTGCGCGACAAACGCCAGCACCGCGCCAATCACCGGAATCTTGCAGACAAAGTAGATCAACGCCGCCACCAGCATGAACGCGATGATGGCCACCATCACCGCCACGCCCAGCAGCAAGAACTTGGGCACCGAGCCAAGACCGAAACGGGCCGCCTCCCCGATGCTGCGCAGGGGCAGGTTGCGCGCCTTGTCCATCAGCAGCACCCCCACCGCCGACGCTCCGGCCACCCACACCACAAAGCCCGCAATCGCCAGCACCACCATCAGCAGCACGCCCACAATGCCCCCGATGCGCGCGCCAGAAAACTGCATCAGCCAGAAAATCACGCCACAGGCGAGCACCGTGATGAAGCCCATCGCTAAAGCGCGCCACTGCGTCAGGCCCTCTCCCGCCCGCGTCAGTGCGCCGAAATCGATTGAGTGATAAGCGTTGTCATTCATGTCCTGGTTCGACTCCAGAAAGTTGAAAAAAAGCCCGGAGGTGCAATGCCGTCCGGGCTATGGCAGTTGAAGGATCAGGGACGTTTGGTGAGCTCACCCGCCTTGATCGTGTAGCGCTCGATACCGCGGGGAATCTGCTTGTCGGCCAATTTCTGCACTGTCACCGTATTGCCTTCCTTGGTCTGCGTTTCGCCTTCGGCGGCATTCACGCGGCGCGCACGTACGTCGACCGGGTTCTGCTCCACCACAATCGTGGCCCCACCGCGGCTGTCCGCAATGCGCGTGGCGAGCGACTTCACGGCGTTCATGGCATTGGTATATGCAGCCTTTTTCTTGCCTGCAATCGGCAGCTCGATGCTGACGGTATCTAACGCCGTCACATCTTCAACACGTGGCGTCTGACTGTCCGTCACCGCAACTGTGGTGGTCTGCACAGACGTATTGCGTGCGCGCTGCGCCTTGGGCAATCCATTGGTTGCATTCACAGCCCCCAAAATGCTGTTCTCCGCATCGCGCACTTCGTCGTTCAACTGTTGCTGCAACGCCCGGAAGCGGCCAATCGAGTCAGCCTCAGTTTGCGCTTTTGCCGCCTCGAGTTCTGTGGCGCGCTGCGCTGCCGTCTGCGCCTTCAGACAGGCCGGATCGGTTGCATCGGCACAATCTTTGTTTGCTGAGGAAGGGACTGTGCCGCAGCCAGCCAATACGGCCACGCTTAAAGCCAATGCTGCAAATTTGAAATGTGTCATGTATTCTTGATGCTTTGTATAAATAGAATCGACGACTTCAATCCAGCAAGCTGTCCAGATTCTGGGCGTTGGATTTTCGTCGTACTTGCCGCGCCGCCGGCGCCTCGGCAGAAGGCGGCATTACTGTATCTGCCGCAGTCGATACAGGCGCTGCCGACCGATCACCACGGCCCGCTTGTGACACTTCGACAAATGCAGGTGTGGGCCGCGGCAACTCGGGCACCGCCGCGTCCCTGATTGTTGCTGACTCATCAGGCGCAGCGCCTGCTCTCGCCGCAGCATCTGCCGCCACATCCGCGACCTCCGCACTTGCGCCCGGCAGCGACGGATTCTCAATTTCACCAGCGGCCACGTTATCTACTGCAGGTTGGACAGGTTGGCTTGCGATATCAGGCGCATCTACAGCCCCATAGTGACGATAGCCCCAATAGCTACCTGCACCTATCAACACCAACGCCAACGCACCAATTGCCAACCACTTGAAAGTGCGGCCTGTATTGCTCTGTGCGAACGCCTGCATACCATCAAAGCTGACCGAGCCCTCAGGCGCCATTACTGGCGCGGGCACGTGGTCCGTCGCCGTGGGCGGGGTTGACGCTATGTGTGTCTTGGGTGGCTCGGGCAATTCAAAATCCGGCACACCGCGCTTGATAGGATGAAGCGGCAAAGTGTCCAAGTGCGAGCGATGCGGTGCCAACGGCTCCTGCATGGAGTCCAGATTCATCGGCTGTGTCGAGCCATCAGTCGATTGCGCAACCCAAGGAAGCTCGATATCGAGCGGGCGACCCGCTTCTGTCGCAGCATTGGACAACCCGGTCAAGGCCGCGCCACAACTAGTACAGAATCGCGCACCCGGCTTCAATATATGGTGGCACTTGGGGCACGGACCACCGACCTGAACCACACTTGCAGAGTCGGCAGAGACAGAGAGCAACGTGCCGCATTTGTTGCAAAAGCGCGCGCCGGGTGAAAGCGTATGGCCGCAGGCAGGGCAATTCATATATTCAGAAAATTTACAATATCTATCTATACAGATGTTGCCATAGATACATTAAAAATATCTGGTGACTTTAGTATCCACCACACTTCAATCACATTGATTACAAATCAAAACAAATAAACGGTCAAAAGTACATATCAACGAAGCTGATCGCATAAATTCAGGGCTAGATAATTCCCTTCAGATAGGAATAACTGCCGCAACTGGCTCGCATGCACTGGACTTGGCGTACTTCCACTTAAATTCGGACCTTGCCCTCTGAAACGTCGCATCACTCGCAGTAAGGACGGACTCCCCAATCGACACAAAAAAAGCCCACAAGCCATAGCTTGCGGGCCTTGTAGCAACATGCCAGCGCGTCGTTGACGCATCGGGGCGAAACGCGCGCCTCGCGCGCACTCACCCCGAGCACGTCACCGGATCAGACGGCCACCTTGTCGATCACAGCGTTGAAGGTGGCGCTTGGGCGCATCACCTGGTCCAGCTTGGTCAGGTCGGGCATGAAGTAACCGCCGATGTCGACCGCCTTGCCTTGCACGTCCTTCAGCTCGGAAACGATCTTCTGTTCGTTGTCGGCCAACTCCTTGGCGATGGGGGCGAACTTGGCGGCCAGCTCCTTGTCGTCCGTCTGCGCGGCCAGTGCCTGCGCCCAGTACAGGGCGAGGTAGAACTGGCTGCCGCGGTTGTCGAGTTCACCCGTGCGGCGCGATGGCGACTTGTTGTCGTCCAGCAGCTTGCCGGTGGCCTGATCCAGCGTTTTGGCGAGGATCTTGGCCTTGGCATTGCCGGTCTTGATGCCCTCTTCTTCGAGCGACACGGCCAGCGCCAGGAACTCGCCCAACGAGTCCCAGCGCAGGTGGTTTTCTTCCACGAGCTGCTCGACGTGCTTGGGCGCGGAGCCGCCGGCACCGGTTTCGTACAGGCCGCCACCTTGCATCAGCGGAACGATGGAGAGCATCTTGGCCGATGTGCCGAGCTCCAGAATCGGGAACAGGTCGGTCAGGTAGTCGCGCAGGATGTTGCCGGTCACCGAGATCGTGTCCAGACCACGCGCTGCGCGCTCCAGCGTGAAGCGCATGGCGCGCACCTGCGACAGGATGTGGATTTCCAGGCCGTTGGTGTCGTGATCCTTGAGGTACTTCTGCACCTTCTTGATCAGTTCGGCTTCGTGCGGACGGTACGGGTCGAGCCAGAACACGGCCGGCATGCCGGAATTGCGTGCACGGGTCACGGCCAGCTTCACCCAGTCACGGATCGGAGCGTCCTTGACCTGGCACATGCGCCAGATGTCGCCTTGCTCCACGTTCTGGCTCATCAGCACTTCGCCCGTTGCCAGATCGACGATGTTGGCCACGCCGTCTTCTTCGATCTCGAAGGTCTTGTCGTGCGAGCCGTATTCTTCGGCCTTCTGCGCCATCAGGCCCACGTTCGGCACCGTACCCATGGTCTTCGGATCGAAGTTGCCATGCCACTTGCAGAAGTTGATCATTTCCTGATAGATGCGGGCAAACGTGGACTCAGGCATCACGGCCTTGCAGTCGTACGGCTTGCCATCGGCACCCCACATCTTGCCGCCCTGGCGAATCATTGCGGGCATGGATGCGTCCACGATCACGTCGTTGGGCGAATGGAAGTTGGTGATGCCCTTGGCCGAGTCGACCATGGCCAGCGCCGGACGGTGCTCCTGGCACTTGTGCAGGTCGCGGATGATTTCTTCGCGCAGCGAGTTCGGCAGCTTCTCGATCTTCTCGTAGAGGTTGGCCATGCCGTTGTTCACGTTCACGCCCAACTCTTCGAACAGCTTGGCGTGCTTCTCGAACGCGTCCTTGTAGTAGATCTTCACGCAGTGACCGAACACGATGGGGTGCGACACCTTCATCATCGTGGCCTTCACGTGCAGCGAGAACAGGATGCCGGACTGGCGGCAGTCTTCGAGCTCCTGCTCGTAGAACTCGACCAGTGCTTTCTTGCTCATGAACATGGAGTCGATGACTTCACCGTCCTTCAGTGCCACCTTGGGCTTGAGCACGATGGTCTTGCAGCTCTTGGTGACCAGTTCCATCTTCACGTCGCGTGCCTTGTCCAGCGTCATCGACTTTTCGCCATGGTAGAAGTCGCCGTGGTCCATGTGCGAGACGTGTGTCTGCGACCATTGCTTCCACTCGCCCATGGAGTGCGGGTGCTTCTTGGCGTAGTTCTTCACCGCAGCAGGCGCGCGGCGGTCGGAGTTGCCCTCGCGCAGCACGGGGTTCACGGCGGAGCCGATGCAGCGGGAGTAACGCGCCTTGATGTCCTTCTCTTCATCGGTCTGGGGATTCTCGGGGAAGTCGGGAATCTTGAAGCCCTTGCCCTGCAGTTCCTTGATCGCGTCTTGCAGCTGGCCCACCGATGCCGAGATGTTCGGCAGCTTGATGATGTTGGCTTCCGGCGTGAGCGTGAGCTTGCCGAGTTCAGCCAGGTTGTTCGGAACGCGCTGCTCTTCGGTCAGAAGTTCGGGGAACTCGCCGAGGATACGTGCAGCCACCGAAATGTCGCTTTCAGCGACTTCAATGCCCGCATTCGATGCGAAACCGCGAACGATAGGCAGGAACGATGCCGTAGCGAGTCGTGGGGCCTCGTCGGTCAGGGTATAGATGATTTTCGAAGTCATTGTCTCTTTCAAGTAGCGAAACAGGGATCAGGACGCAGACGGACTTTTGTGGAGTCCACTGCCATTTATCCGGGCTCGCACGGTGGGCGCACGCACACATCCACCGGTAAGCGGATTTCATTGTGCAATGCAATATCACCATACGGAATAGCGCAGGAAGATTGTCGCCGGTTTTCAGGTCTTATACAAGACTTGCCCCTCAAACCAGACGCAAAAAAGCCTCCCGAAGGAGGCTTTTCCTGAGGCACTATCCCGTTGCGATTAGCCGAAGTTCTTCTCGCCAAACTTCCAGTTCACCAACTTGTCGAAGAAGGTTTCAACGAACTTCTGGCGCAGGTTGCGGTAATCGATGTAATAGGCATGCTCCCAGACGTCCACTGTCAGCACGGCGGTGTCGCCCGTAGTCAGCGGGGTGCCAGCGGCGCCCATGTTGACGATGTCCACGTTGCCGTCGGCCTTCTTCACCAGCCAGGTCCAGCCGGAGCCGAAGTTGCCCACTGCGGACGTCACGAATGCCTTCTTGAAGTCGGCCACGCTGCCCCACTTCTTGTTGATGGCTTCCAGCAGCGCGCCGCTGGGTTCGCCGCCGCCGTTGGGGGTCATGCAGTTCCAGAAGAAAGTATGGTTCCAGATCTGGGCGGCCTGGTTGTAAATGCCGCCGGAGGACTTCTTGATCACGTCCTCGAGTTCCATGTTCTCGAATTCAGTGCCCTTTTGCAGCTCATTGAGCTTGTCCACATAGGCCTTGTGGTGCTTACCGTAGTGATATTCCATGGTCTCCTTGCTGTAGGCAGGAGCCAGGGCGTCCATGGCATAGGGCAATGGTGGCAGTACGCGTTCCATAGTTGTTTCCTCGTGGTTGAAATGAATTATGGCCTCCGCCTTCCCTTGGGGGCAGGCACTTGCTGAGGCGCGGTGAGCTTTTGATCATTGTAGGAGGTGAATTACTCCTGCGACGCAATACGGGAATCCTTGCGGCTTCGACTGACAGCGCACTAGCGCAAAACCGGTGGCTATAACAATCGCGGCGCCGTCACCACCACGTCCAGCGCCCCATCGGCCACCGTTGCCCGTAGCGCCGAGCCCGGCGGCGCTTGCTCCACGCTGGTGATGGTCGCACCGGTATCGTCGGTCAGCAGCGCGTAACCGCGTGCCAACACATGCTGCGGATTGAGCAATTCGAGCCGCGTTTGCGCACGCATCCATCGCTGCGAAAGTCGCTCCACCGAATGCGCCAGCGATCTCGGCAGCGCCTCACCCAACCGCTCCAGCCGTTTATCGCCACGATGTATCTGCGCCTGCACGGCCTGCTGCAGTCGCTGGGAGCGCTCCAGCAGTTCCAGCCGCTGGCGCGCCACCAGTGCCGACGGTCGGCCCAATTGTCGCGCCGCCAGATCGAGCCGCTGCGCGTGCCGGTCCAATTGGTCCTGCAGCCCGTCAGCCAGTCGCTCACGCAGCAGCTCCAGTGCGCCGAGCCAGAGGTCGCGCGGCTCGCTGACCAGTTCCGCCGCCGCCGTCGGTGTGGGAGCGCGCAGATCGGCGCAGAAGTCGGCAATGGTGAAGTCTGTTTCATGCCCGACACCACTGATGAGCGGGACGGGACTGTCCACGATGGTGCGCGCCAAGGGCTCGTCATTGAACGCCCACAAATCCTCGATGGAGCCGCCGCCACGCACCAGCAGGACGACATCGATGGGCGGCATGCCCGCCTTGGCCGCACGATCGGCGTCGGCCAATGCATACAGCGATGTCAGCGCCGACTGGATGGATGCCGGTGCCTGCCCGCCCTGCACAAGCGCGGGGGCCAGCACCACCGGGATATGCGGCACGCGCCGCTTGAGGGCCGTCATCACGTCGTGCCACGCGGCGGCGTCCGGCGACGTGACCACGCCGAGCGCGCGCGGGAACATGGGCAGCGCCCGTTTGCGCTCGCTGGCAAACAGGCCCTCCGACTCCAATTGGGCCTTCAACCGCAGGAATTGCTCGAACAACGCACCCTGCCCCGCGCGCTGCAAGCTTTCGACCACCAATTGCAGATCGCCGCGTGCCTCGTACACGCCGATGCGCCCTTGCACCTCGACCAATTCGCCGTCGCGCGGCATAAAGCCCAGCCCGGAGGCCGCGCGCTTGAACATGGCGCAGCGGATCTGCCCCTGCGCATCCTTCAGCGAAAAGTAACAGTGCCCACTGGCGGCGCGTGAAAACCCGGTGATCTCGCCCTGCACCGAGACAGGATTGAAACGCGCCTGTAACGCGTCAGACACGGCGCGGCATAGCGCACCGACCTGCCACACACGCCGCTCCAATGTTGCATTCCGAGGGTCAAACATAGGCCAGTCCTTGCTTTGCCGCGGTATTCAGCATGTGTAGTAGTCCACAGAATTGAAAAAACCATCAACCGTCTTGGGTAAGGTCATAGAAGTCTCAGAAAACACCCGAATCTTCGTGCAAGTTATTGATTTACAAAGAAAAATTGATGACGTTTTTTTCATCAATTTGTTGAAAGCATGAATCCATGCAGCTTTGCGGGCAGTCGAGTGTGACTTTCCCACAAAGTTATCCACAGAAATTGTGGGCGACTGCGCCCTCCGCGTTACCGCTCGCCCTGCGCGCATCAAAAGTGCAACGGTTTTTTCGGGCGAGGTTTCGAGCTGGGTCATAATCGCCCACTGCCTTCTATCCGTGGGAGAGAGATTTGCTGTCGATCATACAAGCCGCAGGCTGGCCTATCTGGCCATTGATTGCCTGTTCCGTTCTGGCCCTTGCGCTGATTGTGGAGCGCTTCATCGCGCTGAAAACCGCGCGCGTGCTGCCGCCCCAATTGCTGGACGAAGCCATCACGGTGTCGAGCAAGGGATTGCCCACCCCTGACGTGGTGTCGCAACTGGCCCAGAACTCTGCGCTTGGAGAGGTGCTCGCCAGCGGTCTGCGCACCCTGAACAGCGACCCACAGGCATCCGAAGAAGAAGTCCGCGCCTCCATGGAAAGCACGGGCCGCGCCGTCGCACACCGACTCGAAAAGTACCTGAACGCGCTGGCCACCATCGCTTCCGCCGCGCCGCTGCTTGGCCTGTTTGGCACCGTGGTGGGCATGATCGAGATTTTCGGCTCGCAAGGCGGTGGCAACACCATGTCGGGCGGCAACCCGGCGCAATTGGCCCACGGCATCTCGATTGCGCTGTACAACACCGCGTTCGGTCTGATGATTGCGATTCCCGCGCTGATCTTCTGGCGCTATTTTCGCAGCCGCGTGGACAGTTTCCTTCTGGCCATGGAACTGGCGTCCGAGCAGTTCATGCGCCACCTCAAGCGTCTGGCAGGCCGCTGAGTTGACCAGCACCCGACACAGCGCAGAACAAGCAGGTACAGGCTCATGAATTTTCGCCCCCGCCCGAAAGATGCACCGGAGATCAACCTGATCCCCTTCATCGACGTGCTGCTGGTGATCCTCATCTTCTTGATGCTGTCGACCACCTACAGCAAATTCACCGAAATGCAGCTCACGCTGCCGGTGGCAGACGTGGAACAGTTGCGCGACCGTCCCAAGGAGATCATCGTCTCTGTCGGCGCCGATGGCCGCTATGCGGTGAACAAGGCCGCGCTCGAAGGCAAGAGCGTGGACGTCGTCTCGAGCGCGCTGGCGGACGCCGCCAAGGCGGGCAAGGACAGCGTGATCATCATCAGCGCCGATGCCTCCTCGCCCCATCAGGCCGTGGTCACGGTCATGGAGGCCGCGCGCCGCGTGGGCCTCTCGCAAATCACCTTCGCCACGCAGACCTCCGCCTCTGCGGGCAAATAAGCGCACGGGCGGCAGCGCATGGCCAGCAACGCCAACGCCTCCTCCGCCTGGCGCAAAGTCTGGATGCGGCGCGGCCCTACGGCCTGTCTGCTGCTGCCGCTGGCGCTGCTGCACCGGGCGCTCGTGGCCGTGCGACGTGCGCTGTACCGCAACGGCACGCTCAAGAGCACGCGCGTTCCCGTTCCCGTCATCACCGTCGGCAATGTCATCGCAGGCGGCGCAGGCAAGACGCCCGTCACGATCGCCCTAGCGCGCCAGCTACAGGCGGATGGCTGGCGGCCCGGCATCGTCTCGCGCGGCTATGGCCGCGAAGGCAGCGACTGCCGCGCCGTGACCGCACACAGTACAGCGAGAGAGGTCGGCGACGAACCGCTGCTGATTGCGCGCACGCTCGCTCTGCCGGTGTTTGTCGCCCCCCAACGCGCCCAGGCTGCCCAGGCGTTGCTGGCCGCACACCCCGATGTGAACGTGGTGATCTGCGACGACGGTTTGCAGCACCTCGCGCTGGCGCGTGACATCGAGGTGTGTGTATTCAACTCCGACGGCATTGGCAACGGTTGGCTGCTGCCCGCCGGGCCACTGCGCGAGCCCTGGCCACGCAAGGTCGATCTGGTGCTGTATGCCGGCGATCCCCCTGGCGGTCAGGCACCCCAGTTCCCGCTTAAGCGCAGGCTGGCGGATTACGCCGTAGATGCATCCGGGCGTAAGGTCTCTCTCGCTTCGCTGCGCGATCAGCCGGTGCACGCGGTGGCCGCCATTGCGCGCCCGGAGGATTTCTTCGCCATGCTTCGGGAGTGCGGCCTGACGCTTGCACAAACACACGCCCTGCCCGACCACGATGATTTCCGGGAATGGGCCGCGCAAGCCCCTGGCGACGGCGCAGTCATCCTCTGCACGGAAAAGGACGCCACCAAGCTCTGGCCCCGCGCACCGAACGTGCTGGCGGTTCCGCTTGAAACAGAGTTATCTTCCGCTTTCTTTCATGCGCTGAATGCCCTGCTCAAACGATATGATCAACGTCATGGATTCCAAATTGCTTGAATTGCTCGTTTGCCCCGTCACCAAGGGCCCACTGACTTTTGACCGCGAGCGTCAGGAGCTGATTTCGCGCAGCGCGCGACTGGCTTATCCAGTGCGTGACGGCATCCCCGTCATGCTGGAAAACGAAGCCCGCCCGCTCACTGACGAAGAACTGGAATGAGCGTTCCCTTCACCGTCTTGATCCCGGCGCGGATGGCTTCATCGCGCCTGCCGGACAAGCCGCTGGCCGATATCGCCGGAGTGCCCATGGTGGTGCACGTTGCGCGGCGCGCGCTGCAAAGCGGTGCGCGTCAGGTCGTGGTGGCCGCGGACGATGAGCGCATCGTCGATGCCTGTAAGGCACACGGCGTGCAGGCGCTGCTCACCCGCGCCGACCACCCCAGCGGCAGCGACCGGCTGGCAGAAGCCTGCGGGCAGCTTGGCCTTGATGGCGACGACATCGTCGTCAACGTGCAGGGCGATGAGCCGCTGATCGACCCGCAACTGATCGACGCCGTCGCCCGGATTCTGGCCGAGCGCGGCGACGCCAGCATGGGCACGGCCGCACACGCCATCGAGTCGGTGGAAGACTACGCCAACCCGAATGTGGTGAAGGTGGTGCTGGACGCCAAGGGCCTCGCACACTACTTCAGCCGCGCCCCTATCCCGTTCGCACGCGATGCGGCGCCAGGCTCCGCCTGGTGGAAAGAGGCCAGCACGCTGCCCGCAGCCGCGCAAGGCATGGCACCGCTGCGGCACATCGGTATCTACAGCTACCGCGCAGGCTTCCTGCGCGCATTTCCGCAGCTCGCACCGGCTCCGACCGAGGTGATGGAGGCTCTGGAGCAACTGCGCGCCCTGTGGCACGGCCATCGCATCGCGGTCCACGTGACCACGCACGCGCCCGGCCCCGGCGTGGACACGCCTGCCGATCTGGAACGTGTGCGCGCGCTGTTCGCCACGTAATTCATCAAGGCGGGACTCTGGATATTCCCGACCAATCCCGTCAGTTTGATGCGGGTTACACATGTTATTCTCGACAGGTTGAGAGCACAGGACGGGAGCAGGGATGCCCGCGGCCATCGTGCGCGCTGATTTCAAACTATAGAGGACATCCATGAGACTCATTCTGCTTGGCGCTCCCGGTGCCGGTAAGGGTACGCAGGCCGCATTCATCTGCCAGAAATATGGCATTCCGCAAATTTCCACGGGCGACATGCTGCGCGCCGCGGTCAAGGCCGGCACACCGCTGGGAGTTCAGGCCAAGGCCGTGATGGACGCGGGCCAACTCGTGAGCGATGACCTCATCATCAATCTGGTCAAGGAGCGCATTGCCCAGCCCGATTGCGCCCAGGGTTTCCTGTTCGACGGTTTCCCCCGCACCATTCCCCAGGCCGACGCCATGAAGGCTGCCGGCGTGAAGCTGGATTACGTGCTTGAAATCGACGTGCCGTTCGACGCCATCATCGAACGCATGAGCGGCCGCCGTTCTCACCCCGCGTCGGGCCGCACTTATCACGTCAAGTTCAACCCACCCAAAGTGGAAGGCAAGGACGACGAAACCGGTGAAGAACTGGTGCAGCGCGAAGACGACAAGGAAGAAACCGTGCGCAAGCGTCTCGACGTGTACGACGCGCAAACCCGTCCGCTGGTGGACTACTACTCCACCTGGGCGACCAAGGACCCGGCAACCGCACCCCAGTACCGCAAGATCAGCGGCACCGGCACGGTCGAGCAGATCACCCAGCGCGCGCTGGAAGCGCTGGCCGGTTGATGCCCATATGCATCCGGGCTGGATGAATTTCCGCCCGCATGAAAAACGCCGCTCTTGAGCGGCGTTTTGCTTTTTCAGTCCCTTCAGTCTTCCACCTGCTCCTGCCGATCCCCATCGATCAGGTCCAGCAACAGGCTCACGCGCGCCTTCATCGGGTTCAGCCCGCCCGCATCCGGCCAACGCGCATCTGCGGCGGGCAAAGGGCGTCCCAACGGACACCGTGAAGCGATGCGCACGACCACATCCGCCTTCACTGCTTCATCGAGCGCCTCGCCCAGCGCGTCATGCACCGAGGCATTGCCCGTGGCGGCCACGACAATCCCGTCCACCCCCTGCGCCACCAGCGCGCGCACGACTGCGCCGCCCGCCCCTGCGTGGCTGACGACGATTTCCACCTCGGGCCACTCATCCGACTCAGGCAAGGTGCGCGCCAACGCGCCCGTGGTGTCTACGGGCGCCAGCGGCACACGGTCACGCGCCCAGCGCACGCGGCCATCTTCTACCCAACCCATCGGCCCGACTTCGCCCGAACTGAATGCATGCAGGCGCAGCGGATGCACCTTGCTCACCTCGCGTGCGCCGTGAATCTCTCCAGCGGCCACGCAGAGCACGCCGCTGGCGGTGGGCTCATGCGCCACGATCACGGAATCCAGCAGGTTCTGCGGCCCATCCGGCGCGAGCGCCGTTGCGGGCCGCATGGCGCTGCACAGCACGATCGGCTTGGCCGGGTGCAGCACCTGCTGCAGAAACCACGCCGTCTCTTCTAGCGTGTCCGTGCCATGCGTGATCACGATGCCGCGCACGTCCGGGTCGGCCATGTACTGCGCACAACGTCGCGCCAGACGCAGCCAGATGGAATGCGTCATGTCCTTGCTGTCGATCTGTGCAATCTGCTCGGCCACCAATTCCCCAGCCCCCACGTCCTTCAGTTGGGGAATTGCCGCGATCAATTGATCCACACCAATCTGCCCGGCCGTATAGCCCGTATTCGCTCCCGCAACGCTGGAAGTCCCGGCAATCGTCCCTCCCGTCCCGAGCAGAACGATCTTTTTTGCAACAACCACTTGCGTCTCCTTAAAAACTGTTCAAAAATACAGGCACTGGTTATTTACACAGTATTCATTTCAGCCAACCCGACTGTATTGGATCGCACCATGTCCGTCAGCCCCAAGCTCACCGCCCGTCAACAGCAGATTCTGGATCTCATCCAGAACGCTATTTCGCGCACCGGCGCTCCGCCTACCCGGGCCGAGATCGCCGCCGAACTCGGCTTCAAGTCTGCCAACGCCGCCGAAGAACATCTGCAAGCACTCGCCCGCAAGGGCGTGATCGAGCTGGTCAGCGGCACCTCGCGTGGCATTCGCCTGCGCTCCGACACCGTGCGCCACATCAATGCAGCGCGCGGCGCGCAGTTTGGCTCGCAGTTCAATCTGCCGCTTCCGGGCCTTAACCAGCTGGTGCTGCCACTCATCGGTCGCGTCGCTGCAGGCTCGCCCATTCTCGCGCAAGAACACGTCGATCAAAGTTATGCCGTGGAAGGAAGCCTCTTTGCGCGCAAGCCCGATTACCTGCTCAAGGTGCGCGGCATGTCCATGCGCGACGCGGGCATCATGGATGGCGACCTGCTCGCCGTGCAGACCACACAAGATGTGCGCAACGGCCAGATCGTTGTCGCGCGGTTGGGCGATGAAGTCACCGTCAAGCGCCTGCGCCGCACCGGCGGCCAGATCGAGCTGCTGCCAGAGAACCCGGACTATCCGGTCATCACCGTGCAGCCCGGCGAGCCCTTCGAGATCGAAGGCCTCGCGGTCGGCCTGATCCGCAACACCATGCTCATGTAGAGCACCTCTTTTCCAGCGCTTTTCGCAGGTGGCGGGCGTTTGATGGGTCAGGACCGATCCATCTACCCTGCGGCAGCGCCGTGTCCGTGTATTGGCAATCCTGCCTGTGTTCCACCCTTCATCAAATCATGACTTTATGGTCATGCAGGAGTATTCACATGCGTACTGCCCTTCTCGAACTCTCCACCATTGCCCAGCCCTTCAACCGCCTGGCGCACTGGGTCGCGCAACGCGCCAGCAATGACCAGGTCGTTGCCGAGCCGCAGGCCATCGACGTCGCCCAGTTGCAATTGCTCGTCCGCCCCCGCTTGGGCAAGATGCGGCGCGTGGCCTTGCGCGCCTCCAACAGCGACCGGCTGCTGGACACGCCCGCAACCGCCAGCCTCACACTCGCCAGCCACAACGCCCAGGCTGCAACCATCGCCAGCGCGGGCACCAAGCGCCCCGCCCTGCGTGTCGTCGTCAAGGCTGGCGCCAAAGGGGAGCCAAGCCGCATGGTGATTTCTGGTCGCATGGCGGACGTGTGCGCAGAGCTGGACCGCCTCGCGCACGAAGAGCGCCAGCTACAGCCCTGCGCCTGAATTTGCCTGAGCGCAGCGCGCTCAAGGGGAGGCAACGCGTCGATTCCGCTCGCTCACGAGCGGCGAAGCATCGACCCGTTGCTTTTTTTGCGCCGGTTCCGCCCCACCAGCATTGCTTCCTACAATGTGGGCTTCACCCATCCACCTGCTGATTCAGCCGATCTGCCATGCCCCACGAACCCCGCCTGCAGCGCAATCTGCGCGAACTGGTTGAGCGACGCCGCACGGCCGCGCTGGCGGCATCGTCTGCCGAACCGGCCGATGCACGCAGCGGCACCTTGCCCGCACCGCAGATCTCGATGGTGCCCTTTGCCTGGTGCCGCGAGTTCGGCTGCATCGTGTTGCACGTCAGCGCGCTCGCAGCGCACACGCAAGCGATGGCCGGCCATCCTGCCGTCGCCTTGCTGTTCAGTACGCCCGAGGTGGATGGCGAAGGTGTGCACGCGCTGGAACGCGTCAGCATGCAGGGCGTTGCCTCCACCCCGCCCGTCGATAGCGTGTTGCACTCAGCGGCCCGCGCGGCCTATCTCCAGCGATTTCCGGAAGTCGAGTTCATGACAGAACTGCCCGATTTCCGCTTTGTCTGCATCACGCCCACGCTGGGCCGCCACATCGCCGGTTTTGGCTCTGCGCGAGACGTATCCGGCAACGACTTCGTTGCCGCGATGAATTTCAAGCCCGAGTGATCGCGGTCTTTGGCACCTGCCCCGCGACCCATTCGGCCACGCCAGCAAACAACGGATCCGTGTGGCCGGCAATGCAGCCGCTCACGTAGTCCTGCCACATCTGCCCTTGCTGCTCCACCTGCGCGGTGAGGAAACTCTGCAGGGTTGCAGCCTGATCGTCACAACCCGCATAGGCATAGGGGTCGGAGCGCAAACACACCGCCTTCACCTGCAACCACGCCGCCTGACGCGTGACGGCGCGCCCTTGCAGACGCTGCCATTGATGCAGCAACTCATGGGCAAAGACGCCTGCAATATAAGGATGCGACAAGCGCAAAGCCTGGCGCGGATCACCGTGCTCGAAACACGCACGGGGCATCGAAATGCGCCCCCCATTCAAGGATAACGCTCGGCGCGTATCGCCAACGCGCCGCACATACAGGCGCATGCGCGGTAGTAGCGCATCGAGAGAGTGTGCAAAGAAACGGCGCACGAAATGACACTCACTGTCCAGCAAAGTGCGACTCCAGAACATGGTCAAAGGTGGTCCTATAAAACAAGCAGACAGGCAATAAGGTCTGTGCTGGCTCGCCACCAACGCTTCGCCGACCCGTCCGTGCCCACGCCTGCGTGGTCTATTGATTGGACTAGGAACGCTGCATTGAAACCCACAACCAATACACCTCGCGGGCAAAGGTAATCCTGCTCGCGGCTTGCGCCTTACATGGACAGCAAGAAACGCCCACTATCAAAGCCCAACTTTTCCTACAAAACGGCCTATCTATGCGGAATACATTGAGTGCTTCCGAATCGTTTTGTGTGCATGCCGTCGCATCCTGCGGGGCTTGCATAACACCGGTCCTCATCCCACCTATATAAGGAGCATTTCATGAACGCAACAGATGACGACAAGCTGAACCGCGACCCAATCTCTGGCGAACCCGGCGCCCATCCCATCGGAACAGGTGTCGGCGCAGCAGGTGGTGCTGTGACCGGAGCCGCTGCGGGCTCTCTCGCAGGCCCGGTGGGAACAATCGTGGGCGCCGCTGTAGGCGCGGTGGTCGGTGGTCTGGCTGGCAAGGGTGCGGCCGAAGCCATCAATCCTACCGAGGAGGACGCCTACTGGCGTGACGCTCACGTGCGTGAAGCGTATTACTCACCTGACTATACCTATGATGATTACGCCCCCGCCTATCGCGCCGGTTGGGAAGCACGCGTTGCGGGCACCGACTGGGATACCACGCGCGCTGAATGGGCCCGTCGTTGGGATGCGGAACATGCCGACGGCCGCCTCAAATGGGAGCACGCACATCCCGCAGTGAAAGCCGCATGGGAGCGTGCCAACAAGCGCTACGTGCAGGAAACCGGTTATTGAACTCAGATGTCTCCCTGAGAATCTTCATGCGGCCCTCGGGCCGCTTTTTTTCGTGCTGCGTGCTGGATTGTTGTGCAATAAGTTCCGCGCGCTGACATGGACGATGCAATACGCCGGACATGCAGATGTACTTTGCCGGGCCTCTCCTACATACGTCAGTCCAGTCGGACGGAAGCAGGTTCCCATGGCCGATACGGAGCGCACAGTACTCCCCCTAGGATACGCCTCAGGCATCGAACAAAGCGCTCGCGTTTATCGATTTCCAACCACCTCGCAATCGACATCCGTTTGCAATTTCAAACTCAAGGAGAGATACCATGAATGAAGACACCATCAAGGGCAACTGGAAGCAGTTCAAGGGCAAGGTCAAGGAGCAATGGGGCAAGCTGACCGATGATGATCTCGATGTCATCAACGGACAACGTGAACAGCTCGTGGGCAAGCTTCAAGAGCGCAACGGTATTGCCAAAGACGAGGCTGACAAGCTCGTTAAGGATTGGGAAACGACCAATAAATACAACTGGTAATGCGCTCTTGCACTGAGGGTCAGTCTGTGAACGCCATTCAGCGCTGACTTCGCAGAGCTCTCACCGTTGTTTTGCAGAACCCGCTTCGGCAGGTTCTGCTTTTTCATATTTGCCGCATCCTAATCACAATGGCAATCACAGCGGGTTGCCAAGTGAAGGAGCACATGGAGATATTCCGATGCTGATGCCCAAACCTTTCAACAGCCCTTTCATTCTCTGCGCAGTCACAGCGCTAATATCGCTGCCCGCTGCTGCCCTCACTACAGTTGAAGTGAACGCGCAAAAGCAGAACATCAAAACCATCCATTCCTCGGCCATCAAGCAATGCAAGAGCGCCGAAGGCAACGCACGCGATGTATGCCAGAAGCAGGCCGATGGCAACGAGAAAGTAGCGACAGCGGAATTGAATGCCCGCGCCAGGCCCTCTTCTACCACACGCTTCGATGCCAACATCGCGCGCGCTCAGGCCGAATACGAAGTCGCAACCCAACGCTGCGACGATCAGAGCGGTGATGCCAAAGCGAGTTGCAAGAAGGAAGCTGAAGCGCGATTTGCCAAAGCACGCGAAGACGCGCGCCTGCAGCGCGAAAAGGAATCAAAGGGCGCACCCGTAACTGCCATAGCACCCATGACTTCTCCGGTGTTGCCGCCGTCCCAACCCGAACCCGAGAAAACAGGTTCTTCTGTCGGGGACGACGCCACTCCGACGACGGCCACATCGCCCGGCGCCCCAACGGCTCCGCAAGCCATGGTCCCCAACATTTCTGCGCCCGCACTCAAAGCTTCAGAATAAGTACAATTGCCGCGCACAGGTTCATATGTGCGCGGCCAAAGAAAAAGCACCCGTGACTGATCAGGGGTGCTTTTTTGTTTGAAGAGATTCACTGCGTCGCGCGGTGTATCCCTTCAGAGGACTTATTGTCCAAACTGGCGCTTGGCGTCGTTCACGCAGGCATCCTTGGCGTCGCCAGACATTGCATCGCAGCGCTCCTTGGCGGCCTTGTATTGGGCCTCGCGCGTGTCCTCTGCTGCATCCTTGCGTGCCTTGGACACGTCAGCAGCCTTCTCTGTAGAGTCCGGGTTCGGCGTCGCCACGGCCTTATGCACCTTGGCATCGTCCTTGGCCTTCGTATAAGCCGCTTCTGCATCCTTCTTGCAAACGTCCTTCGGATTTCCCTTCAGATCGTCACACTTTTCCTTGGCCACATCACGCGCGGCCTCTGCCTTGGCAAGTGCGACCTTGTAGTTGTGATCAGCACTCGGTTTCTCGCGCGCTTCCAGTTCGGCCTTGGCGATTTTCTCGTTGCCCTTGGCCTCTTTCTCGCACACGTCCTTGGCGTTGTTCTTCAACGCCCTGCACTGCTCCTTGGCGGCCTTGTACTCACCCTCGATGCGGTGCTTCTCTGCCTTGACCTCTTCCTTGGTCAGGGCAAAACCAGAAGTGGCGAATGCAGCCAGAATAAGTGCGCTCAGCAGTTGCTTTTTGTTGGCGATCATCTTGTTTTCTCCTTGATTGACATAACGGGAACACGCATCATGTGCTGTCCTCAGGCCGGCGCTTGCAGGCTCGGTTCGCTGCGCCCGGTAGGACGACTCCGATGCTCGCGACAGATACTGCCGCCCGTGAGCGCAACCGCCGCACAATCAGCTCCTGCAATGCGCGAGCATGTCCAGCTGCGCATCGTAGGAAGGCGATTGCACGTCCAGCATTCCCAGCATGGAGTGGTACAGGTTGTCGTGCGTGCGCGGCGCGTCGCTGTCTGCACGCACGCATCCCATGTTGAGGCGGCCGCGTTGCTCCATGTCGGTGCTGAACCAAGCCACCATCGGCACATGCTTTTGCACATCTGGAGCGACGCTGTATGGCAAGCCATGCAGGAACTGGCCGTATTCGCCGAGCGATTCGCCGTGATCGCTCAGGTACAACATGCCCGTGTCGTAACGCGCCGATGCGGCCTTGAGCCAGTCGATGGTCGCGCCCAGGAATTTGTCGGTCTCCAGAATGGAGTTGTCATACGCGTTCATCAACTGCGAATGGGAGCAGTCGGCCAACACCTCGGTTGTGCATTCCGGCTGGAAGCGTTTGGTCGCCGCCGACGAGCGCTTGGAATACGCCGGGCCATGGCTGCCCATCTGGTGCAGCACCAGCAGCACGCCCTTGTCGCGCTGTTCCGCAGGAATCGCGGCGAGGCGCTGATCGAGGTTGGACAGCATCGCAAGGTCGCGGCACTCGCCGCTGGCGTCGCACAGTTGTTTGCGCTGGTCGGCGCTCAGCCCTTGCGCGGCAGACACATGCGGCACGCGATCGCACACGCCCTTGCAGCCCGACTGGTTGTCGATCCACAGCACCCCTAGCCCCGCTGCCTTGGCGACGTCGAGCAGCGTCTCATAGTCGTCCTTGCGCGATTCGAACGCGTTCTTGCCCAGTGGTGAAAACATGCACGGTACCGACGCCAACGTGCTCGTGCCGCAGGAGTGCACATTCTTCCAGTTGAAGACATTGCGCGCGGCGAGCTGCGGCGTCGTGTCACGCTCGTAGCCGTTCAGGCCGAAGTGATCGGCGCGCCCGGTCTCCCCCACCACCAGCACGAACAGGAGCGGTTTTTTTGCCGATGCATAACTGGCCCCCAAGACGGCGCCGCCCGAGACCGGAATCAGCTTCTTGCTGCGCGCAAACAGCGGACGCACCGCCGTCACGGTGGTCGAATACAGGCTGGCCGTGGGATTGAGCATGTAGCGCAGTTGCGGGTAGTTGCGCATCAGCGGAGCCAGGTCACGCGCCGTGGTGGCAATCACGATGGCTGCCACGACGAGCGCCCCCGCAAGTAGCAACACATTGCGCACCACCTGACGCAACACGGGCATGGCAGGAATGCGCACGCGCAGCAGCCACCATGTGGGCAGCACCATCACGATCAGCACGCCCGCCAGCAAGCGCAGGCCCAGCAGATCGGCCACCTCGCGCGCATCCGTCTGCAGCACGTTGGCGGCCATACCAGGGTCCATGACCACGCTGTAGGTCAGCATGTAGTACTGCGACAGCGCCGCCACCAGCACCATGGCAAGCCACACGAAGCGCATGCCTCGCGTCCACGCCGTGAAGGCCAGAATCGCCACCGTCGCACAGGCATTGAGCACGCCGAGCAGAAGGATTGAGCGCATATACAAGCTGGGCGCCCCGGCCATGCGCTCCAACTTCAGCCACAGCGGCCAGTTCGCGGCAAAGATCAAATACAGCGACAGCAGGATGACGATGCGCTGTGGCGTCATGGGCGTGGAGAACCACGCATCCAGCGCGCGCAGCGGACGCATCCACACGGCGTCGCTCCGCGCTTCAGGTTGCGGCGAACCGATGGGTCGGGTGGCAATGCTGATCGTATTCATGAAAGTTCGGGGCGGGATACAGAGGCGGCAGATACCGCAGTGATGGGCGAGTGGGAGGAAGCCGCAACGCGATGCCGCGCGCGCAGCGTAAGGGCAGCGTCCAGCAGCAGGCCGAAGGTCCAACAGGTAAAGGCAGTCCAGAGCGTGTGGCTCATGTAATGCGCGCCGCGCAATTGCTGCCCTAGGCCGAGAAACAACCCGAACGCCAGCGACAGCAGCAGCCAACGGCGCGACAGATCGGGCGCGGCGCGGCGAATCACAAACCAGCCCGCCAAAAAACCGAATGCCGACGATGCATGTCCGGCAGGAAAGCAGTGGCCAGGGCCGCCGTCATGTACACCCCATAGCCAGTGCGACACATACCGTGCAGACCCACCAAACTCGGCCAGATCCCAAGGGCAACTGGTGGTGTTCATCTTTTTGAATGCGGTCACCAGCAACATCGCCCCCACCACCGACAGCGCCAACTGCGCGCGCTCGGCGCGTGTGAGACGCTGCAGAAAACTCCACGGCCGCACAATGCCCACCAAGAGGCCCAACACCAGCAGGCTGCTCAGGGTGCGCGGAAATTCGTGCATCACAAGGACAAAGGCGTGCTGGCTGCGTAAGGGAAATCCGTGTGGATTGCCCACCAGGTGTGCCAGAGGCACGTCCAGCCCGGACAGATCCCAGGCGGCCAGTAGCAACAGCGAAACGAGCGTCACGCCGCACAAACGGCGAAAGGTCCATGAAGACATCAACAACCAGCGCGAAGAGAAGGCCGCCGTGGCACTCCAGCCCTTGCGCGCGAAAGAACAGACAATTGCGTAAGGCTATGGCCCGCACCTGAACGATGGCTGAACGGAAAGCGGCTCCAAGTTCCCCCAAGTCCCCTACACTTAGCCGCATGCCAGTCACCCCGAACGACCACCGCCATGCGTGTTCTGCTTGTTGAAGACGACCCCGCGCTCAGTGACGCCGTGTGCGGCTACCTGCATGCCAAGGCCTATGTCGTGGACGCCGTGCCCAATCTGTCGCAGGCACGCGCGGCGCTCAAGACCACGCAATACGCCGCCGTGCTGCTCGATCTGCATCTGCCGGATGGCGATGGCCTCTCCCTGCTGCCCAACGTGCGCGCGCTCAAGGACCGGCCCATCGTCATCGTGCTAACCGCCAGGGATCAGGTCAGCGACCGCATCACCGGCCTCGATGCAGGCGCGGATGACTATCTTGTTAAGCCCTACGACCCTGCCGAATTGATGGCGCGTCTGCGCGCCGTGGAGCGCCGCCGCAGCGCCGAAGCGACCCCCGTTCTGGTGCTGGGCGATCTGCAGATCGACCTGTCGCAAGAACAGGTGCGGCGCGCCGGCGTGCCCATACCGCTCACGCCGAAAGAATGGGCACTGCTGCGCGTGATGGCCAACCGGCCCGATCGCAACCACTCGCGCGAGCGCCTGCAGGATGCGCTCTACAGCTTCGACAACTCCACCGACAGCAATACGCTGGAAGTGTTCATCAGCCGTCTGCGCCGCAAGCTGGGGCGCGAGCACATCGAAACCGTGCGCGGAACGGGCTACCGCCTGGCGCACTCGCCCACCGAAAGCGGCGCACCGTGAGCCGCACCATCAGCCTTGCCGGCAGGCTCACGCGCAGGCTGATCTTCTGGATGGCAACGGTCTGGCTGTTGTGCCTGCTGGCCGTGGTCTGGTACGTGGGCGAGGAAATCAACTACAACTTCGACAACGAACTGGTGGAGATCTCCCACCGCATGTTCGACATCGCGCTGGAGCATCTGGACGAAGCGCAAGCGCTGGCGCACGCCCCGGCGCAACCGCCCAGGGAGCCGCTCGTCATTCCGTCGCCCGGCTCGTTTGGCGATGCCGAAGTGCTGTACCGCCTCGTGACGCCGCAATCCAGGGTGCTGGCCCGCTCTGCCGAGGCGCGCGACGACATGTTCGACGTGGCCCTGTCCACCGGGTTTGAAAGCAACCGGCAATGGCGCGTCTACACCTTGCGCCACCCCAAGCGCGGCATCTATATGCAGGTGGCCGATCCGCTGGACGAACGGCGCGAAACGGTGAACCGCACCCTGCTCGGGTTGATCGTGCCCTTCCTCATCCTGCTGCCCGTGATCGCCCTGCTGCTGCGGCGCAACGCGAAGAAAGAGTTGCGCGTGCTGGAGACGCTCTCGCAAGAAATCGGCCTGCGCGACGGACGCCAGTTGGAGCCCATCCAGCTCGACGTGCCGCCACGCGAGATTGCGCAAGTGCAGGACCATGTGAACCGCCTGCTCGGGCGACTGTCGCAAGCACTGGATGTGGAGCGCGCCCTCGCCGCCAACGCCGCGCACGAACTGCGCACCCCACTCACCGCCGCACGATTGCGCCTGCAAACCGCGCTCGAACACGGACTATCGCGCTCGGACGTGGAAGCCGCCATTGCATCGCTGCAAACCCTCAGCCAGCGCACCGAAAAGCTGCTCCAACTGTCGCGCGCCGAGTCGTCTGCGCCGTTCACGCGGGACAGTGTCGATCTGGTGCAACTGGCCACAACTGTGGCGCGCGAATTCTGGATGGACGACGCCGCTGCCGATCGCCTCGAACTCATCACACCGGCATCGTCCGACCCCGCCGCTCCGCCGCCCACCTGCCGTGGCGACTTCGACGCGCTGGCGATAGCGCTGCGCAATCTGACGGAAAACGCACTGGCTTACTCGGGCAACGGAACGGTGGAAATCCACGTCGGCCCGGGCAGTGAGATCGCCGTGCGCGACAACGGCCCCGGCGTGCCCCCGGACAAGCTCAAACACCTGCAAGAACGCCACGTGCGCCAGAGTGCGCAGCGCGCGGGCTACGGGCTGGGACTGTCGATTGTCACCAGCATCGCGCAAAAGCACGATGCCGACCTGATCCTGACCTCTCCCTTGCCCGGAAATACCCGTGGATTCGAAGCCAGATTGGTGTTCAAAAGTCACCTACAAGACAATTAGTCCTGCAGAAATGCGTTCCGGGCACGCGCCGCTTGGCGCGTCATGAATACAATCAATGGATTGCCCGGCGTTGGAGGGAGTTGCGTCGCGGCTACTATTTCTATTTACGCAGCAAAAGAGACACCCATGACGAACGACGAAATCCTCGCCCAATACGGCCCACGAGAGGCCATGGAATATGACGTAGTGATTGTCGGCGCTGGCCCTGGCGGCCTCGCGACGGCGATCCGACTCAAACAGCTGGCCGCCCAGCAAGACAAGGAGATTTCCGTCGTCGTGCTCGAAAAAGGCTCCGAGCCGGGCGCACACATTCTCTCTGGCGCGATCATGGACCCGCGCGCACTCACCGAGCTGATTCCCGACTGGAAGGAAAAAGGCGCTCCGCTGAACCAGCCCGTCACCGACGACGCGATGGTCTTCCTGTCCGAAAAAGGCTCGTTCCGCACGCCCAACATGCTGTTGCCCGCGTGCTTCCAGAACCACGGCAACTACATCATCAGCCTTGGCAACGTGGTGCGCTGGATGGCGCAACAGGCCGAAGAACTCGGCGTGGAAATTTTCCCCGGCTTTGCCGCTGCCGAGGTGGTGTACAACGAAGACGGCTCCGTCAAGGGCGTGGCCACCGGCAACATGGGCGTGGGCAAGAATGGCGAGCCCACCAGCGAGTTCCAGCTCGGCATGGAACTGCATGGCAAATACACCATCTTTGCCGAAGGCGCACGCGGCAATCTGGGCAAGCAACTGATCGCCCAATTCAAGCTTGACGAAGGCCGCGATCCGCAAACCTACGGCATCGGCATCAAGGAGCTGTGGGAGATCGACCCCAAGCGCCACCAGCCCGGCTTCGTGCTACACACGGCTGGCTGGCCCATGGACAACAACACCTACGGCGGCGCCTTCCTCTATCACATGGAGGACAACAAGGTCACGCTGGGCTTCATCACCGGCCTCGACTACACCAACCCGTATCTCTCGCCATTCGAGGAGATGCAGCGCTGGAAGACGCACCCGAACATCCGCTACTACCTTGAGGGCGACGAGTCCAAGGGCATCAAGCCCGCCAAGCGCCTGAGCTACGGCGCGCGTGCCATCACGGCAGGCGGCCTGATGAGCCTGCCCAAGTGCGTCTTCCCGGGCGGTGCGCTCGTGGGCTGCGATGCGGGCTTCCTCAACGTCAGCCGCATCAAGGGCAGCCACGCCGCCATCAAGACCGGCATGCTGGCCGCCGATGCCGCGTTCGACGCGATCATCGCGGGTCGCCAGGGTGACGAACTCACCGCCTACCCCGAGGCGTTCGAGAAGAGCTGGCTCTATACCGAACTCAACAAGTCGCGCAACTTCAAGGCATGGTTCAAGAAGGGCCTGACCACGGCCACGGTGATGAACGGCATCGAGCAATTCGTGCTCAAGGGCCACATCCCATGGACGGTGCACCGCGATAAGCCGGACTACGCCTACCTGAAGCCCGCCGCCGAGTGCAAGCCGATCGAGTATCCGAAGCCAGACGGCAAGCTGACGTTCGATCGCCTCTCCAGCGTGTTCATCAGCAACACCAACCACTCGGAAGACCAGCCTGCCCACCTGACGCTCAAGGACCCGAGCGTGCCGGTGAACATCAATCTGGCCAAGTTTGCCGGGCCAGAGCAGCGCTACTGCCCTGCCGGCGTGTACGAATTCGTGCCCGACGAAACCAAGGGCGGCAATGCCGAGCGCCTGCAGATCAACGCGCAGAACTGCGTGCACTGCAAGACCTGTGACATCAAGGACCCGACGCAAAACATCGTCTGGGTGACTCCGGAAGGCGGCGGCGGACCGAACTATTCCGGCATGTAATTCCGCGTCCGGGCCGCGCGACAGCACAAGTGTCCGTGGGGCACCTGTGCTGTTTCTTTTTAAGGACAGGAATCAAGCGCCTTTCGCAAGCGGGCATCATAAAAAATGCCAATATCCGGGTAAACACACAGTTTCGAGAGCGCGTTGAACAGCGCATACTCACGCACAGTTTGACAGGCTGTAGACTTCGGGCTTGCGCCGACATGAACAATCGCTTACACGCGGGGCCTCGTCACCACCCAAACGATTGGCACGGCAGCAATCACCATTGGCTGTCATGCGTAAACGGGTGTTCAGCGAACTGAGCGAACAATTCAGGAATTACCAACTTTCCTACTGGAGATCATCGAGAATGAAAAACTTGTCCTGGGCACCTCTTGGCGCACTGGCGCTGGCCATGGCCTCCCTCACACCTGTGGCAATGGCACAGACCAAGTCGGTCGCTGTCACCGCCATCGTGGAGCACCCGGCGCTCGACGCCATCCGCGACGGCGTGAAGGAGAGCCTCAAGGCTGCAGGCTACGAAGAAGGCAAGAACCTCAAGTGGCAATACCAGAGTGCACAGGGCAATACCGGCACGGCAGCGCAAATCGCGCGCAAGTTCGTGGGCGACAAGCCTGACGCCATCGTCGCCATCGCCACACCGTCCGCACAAGCCGTGGTGGCCGCCACCAAGGACGTGCCCGTGGTGTTCTCCGCCGTGACAGACCCGGTCGCCGCCAAGCTGGTCAAGAGCTGGGAGCCCTCGGGCACCAATGTGACCGGCGTGTCCGACCTGCTCAAGCTGGAGCCACAGGTCGAGCTGATCAAGAAGGTCGTGCCCAACGCCAAGCGCGTGGGCATGGTCTACAACCCCGGCGAAGCCAACTCCGTCGTGGTCGTCAAGCAGCTCAAGGAGCTGCTGCCCAAGATGGGCATGACGCTGGTGGAAGCCTCCGCTCCGCGCTCCGTGGACGTGGGCAGCGCCGCACGCAGCCTGATCGGCAAGGTCGACGTGATCTACACCAACACCGACAACAACGTGGTGTCGGCCTACGAATCGCTCGTGAAGGTGGGCCAGGACGCCAAGCTGCCGCTGGTGGCCTCCGACACCGACTCCGTCAAGCGCGGCGCGATTGCGGCCCTCGGCGTGAACTACAAGGACCTGGGCATGCAGACCGGCCAGATGGTCCTGCGCATTCTCAAGGGCGACAAGCCCGGCACCATCAAGCCCGAAGTCAGCAACAAGACCGAGCTCTACGTGAACCCGGGTGCGGCCGAAAAGCAGGGCGTGAAGCTGTCCGACGAGCTGATCAAATCCGCTGCCGAAGTGGTGAAGTGATCTTCCCTTCGCCGCAGTCCTGCACCCCCTTGCGCTGACTGCGGCACCACCCACGCAGGAGCCGTGCATCCCCACCGCTCCTGCTTTGTTTTTTAGCCGCGACTGTCATGTCACTTTTTTCCCTGCTGGGCGCTCTTGAGATTGGACTGATCTTCAGTCTGGTTGCACTGGGTGTCTTCATCTCTTTTCGCCTGCTGCGTTTTCCCGACCTGACAGTGGACGGCAGTTTTCCGCTGGGCGGCGCTGTCTGCGCCGTGATGATTTCTTCCGGCGTCAATCCCTTCATCGCCACCATCGCCGCCACCGCCGCGGGTGCCGTGGCGGGCATGGTTACCGGCTGGTTGAACGTGCGCCTGAAGATCATGGACCTGCTGGCCTCCATCCTGATGATGATCGCGCTGTACTCGGTCAACCTGCGCATCATGGGCGGCCCGAACATTCCGCTGATCAACGACGACACCGTCTTCACCATCCTGCAGCCCGCCAACCTGCCCGACTTCTGGTCGCGCCCGCTGATCCTGATCGTCATCGTGGTCATCGCCAAGTTGTTCATGGACTGGTTCTTCTCCACCGAGCGCGGTCTGGCCATTCGCTCCACCGGCTCCAACGCCCGCATGGCACGCGCCCAGGGCATCAACACCGGCGCCATGATCCTGCTGGGCATGGCCGTGTCGAACGCGCTCGTGGCACTGGCCGGTGCGCTGTTTGCACAAACCCAGGGCGGCTCCGACATCTCCATGGGCATTGGCACCATCGTGATCGGACTGGCCGCCGTGATCGTGGGCGAGAGCATCCTGCCCTCGCGCAAGCTGGTGCTGGCGACGCTGGCCGTCATCATTGGCGCCATCGTCTACCGATTCTTCATTGCACTCGCGCTCAACAGTGACTTCATCGGCCTGAAAGCCCAGGACCTGAATCTGGTGACCGCCGTGCTCGTGACCATCGCCCTGGTGATTCCGCAGCTCAAGCGCAAGCTGGCCTCGCGCCGCACCTGATGCCCTGCGCACTGCAAGACTCCAAGGAAAGACCCCGATGCTGAGCGCACAAGATCTGCACATCACATTCAACCCCGGCACGCCCATCGAAACGCGCGCGCTGCGCGGCATGTCGCTGGACATTCCTGCCGGGCAATTCGTCACCGTCATCGGCTCCAACGGCGCGGGCAAATCCACCTTCCTGAACGCCATCTCCGGCGACCAGAGCGTGGATACCGGCAAGATCGTCATCGACAATCAGGACGTCACCCGCCTGCCCGTATGGTCGCGCTCGCAGCGCGTCGCGCGCGTGTTCCAGGACCCGATGGCCGGCACTTGCGAAGACCTGACCATCGAAGAAAACATGGCGCTCGCGCACCAGCGCGGCACCCGCCGCGGCCTGCGCAGCGCAGTGAAAAAGTCCGACCGCGACCTGTACCGCGAGCGCCTTTCCACGCTTGGGCTCGGGCTGGAAAACCGCCTCACCGACCGCATCGGCCTGCTCTCCGGCGGTCAGCGCCAGGCCGTGAGCCTGCTGATGGCAGCGCTGCAACCCTCACGCATCCTGCTGCTGGACGAGCACACGGCTGCGCTCGATCCGCGCACCGCCGATTTCGTGCTGCAACTCACCGCCCGCATCGTTGCGGAAAACCAGCTCACCACCATGATGGTCACGCACAGCATGCGCCAGGCGCTCGACGTGGGCCAGCGCACCGTCATGTTGCATCAGGGCCAGGTGGTGCTCGACGTCGCGGGCGCGGAACGCTCGCAGATGGACGTGCCCGACCTGCTGCAGATGTTCGAAAAAGTGCGCGGCGAAAAACTCTCCGACGACGCCCTGCTACTCGGCTGACACCCCGACATCCGCTCACGCCCTCCCCCCAAAGCCTGACGTGCCCTCGCGGCCGTCGGGCTTTATGCTTGCGGGATTCTGAAAAAAACCCCGCGTCCCTCAGAACATGAACAACAACAGTTCCCCCTCCTCCAACGGCAGCAACAACGGCGGCCACAACGGCGGTCAGTTGCGCCGCACCCTCAAGGCACGCCACATGTCGATGATCGCCATTGGCGGCTCCATCGGCACCGGCCTGTTCGTCGCATCCGGTGCCACCATCTCGCAGGCCGGCCCCGGCGGCGCACTGCTGGCCTACATGGTCGTCGGTCTGATGGTGTACTTCCTCATGACCAGTCTGGGTGAAATGGCCTCGCACATGCCCGTGTCCGGCTCATTCGCCACCTATGGCGCCAAGTACGTGGACGAAGGCTTCGGCTTCGCGCTCGGCTGGAACTACTGGTACAACTGGGCGGTGACCATCGCCGTCGACCTCGTGGCCGCACAGCTCGTCATGGCCTACTGGTTTCCCGATACCAACGGCGTGCTCTGGAGCGCCGTGTTCCTCGCGCTCATGTTCGGCCTGAATGCACTGTCGGCGCGCGGATTTGGGGAGTCAGAGTTCTGGTTCGCCGCCATCAAGGTGGTGACCGTCATCGTGTTCATCGGCATTGGCGTGCTGATGATCTTCGGCATCCTGCGCGGCGGCGCGCCCGAGGGGCTCTGGGGCAACGTCGCCAACTTCTCCATCGGCGATGCGCCATTTGCTGGCGGTTTCGCCGCACTGATCGGCGTGGCGATGGTGGTGGGCTTTTCGTTCCAGGGCACCGAGCTGATCGGCATCGCCGCAGGCGAGTCAGAAGACCCCGCCAAGAACGTACCGCGTGCCATCCGCAAGGTGTTCTGGCGCATTCTGCTGTTCTACGTGTTCGCCATCCTGATCATCGGCCTGCTTATTCCCTACACCGATCCCAAGCTCCTGCGCAACGAGTTGGGCGACATCGCCGTCAGCCCGTTCACGCTGGTGTTCGAGCGCGCCGGCCTGCTCTCCGCCGCCGCCGTGATGAATGCCGTGGTGCTCACCTCGGTGCTGTCTGCGGGCAACTCCGGCATGTATGCCTCCACCCGCATGCTGTACGCGCTGGCCGAGCAAAAAATGGCCCCCGCCCTCTTCGCCCGCGTGAATGCGCGCGGCGTGCCGTTGATGGCGCTGCTGGCCACCACCGCCATTGCGGCGCTGTGCTTCCTGACCAATATCTTCAGCCCCAAGGCCGTCTACATCTGGCTGCTGAACCTCTCCGGCATGTGCGGCTTCGTCGCGTGGCTCGGTATCGCCGTCAGCCACTACCGCTTCCGCAAAGGCTGCGAAGCGCAGCACTTCGATCTGAAGCAGTTGCCCTATCTGGCCCCGGCCTTCCCGTTCGGTCCGGTGTTCGCATTCGTGCTCTGCCTGGTCATCACACTCGGCCAGAACTACGAAGCCTTTCTTGCCGACCGCATCGACTGGGTGGGCGTGGTCGCCACCTACATCGGCCTGCCGCTGTTCCTGCTGATCTGGTTCGGCTACAAGTTCATCAAGGGCTCGCGCGTCGTGCCCTACGCAGAAATGGACGTGCAGGGCATCCGCTAGATTCACAGCGCATGTGCATCGAAAAAAGGGGCCGTACAGAATTCTGCACGGCCCCTTTGCTCATGGCGTAACCCGCTCACCGATGGAAGTTATTCCTCATGCGCAACGCGCCAAACAATGCGGTCAACGCGCCAAGCAGCAACACCCCCCATTGCGACAGAGTGGGAACAGGTGTCGCATTCACCGCTGCTGCGGCCTTCGGCGACAGTGTGGCGCTTTGCGACACAGGTGACTTAGCGCCATTGGACAGGTTAGCGATCACAGTGCAGGTGTAGATCGTCCCGTTAGTCAGCCCCTTGATTTCCAAAGGAGTAGTACCGGATACCGTGATATTCCCAGGGGAGCAGGTGGCCGTATAGTCCGTGACCGTCACGCCCGCAGGCAGATTGCCTGGCGGTGTGATGATCAAAGTGCCTTGTTTGTCACCGGACGTCGTCGAGGGAATGGCTGGCGCAGTGACGCCCTTGGGAGTCAGAGTGCCGGTGTTGGACGACTCCAGTTGCGAGCCGTCCGAAAGAATGGCAGAAACTTTGCAGGCATACACCGTGTCGTTCGTCAGCCCTGGGATTTGCATCGGAGATGCGCCCGTTGCAGTGATGTTGCCAGGCAAGCAACTCGCGCTGTACCCCTGCACAGTCACGTTCGTTGGCAACTGCGCCGGGGGGTCAAAGCTCAACGTACCCTGCTTGTCACCGGACGTCGTTCCTGTGATCAGCGGTGGCACAGGTGCCATGGGCGTGAAGCTCACGGGGTTGGAAGGGCCTGACTCACCAATGACGTTCCCGGCTCCATCCAGTTCTTGAATGATGGACGTACAACTGTAAGTCGTCCCGTTGGTCAGCCCCGAGAGGTTCATAGCGCCGGCGCCAATCACGGTGTGATTGCCCGGATTGCAAACCGTCACGTAATTCGCATTCGGCGGCACAAATGGTGGCGGCGTAACCGTGAAACCTCCCACTTGGTTGCCAGCCGTCGGCAACTCCAGCACGGGCGCCATCAACGGTGTCACCGTTTGAGGGCTGCTAGGCAGCGTATCAATGGTGGGTTGTGTTGTTGCGCTGTCCACCAGACTCGCTGTAGCGGTGCACTGGTAAGTTGCACCCGGAGTAGCTCCCTGCAGCGTTGCACCGGCAGCAATATTGGCGGCCGGCACATTGATCGTCAATGGAGAAACTGCACCCGCCGCCGTGGATGCACAGTTGACCGTGTACATGGACGGAATCTGACCTGGCGGCAGAGTGACCGGCGCTGTGACCGTGAGGTGAATGGAGCCATTGGTGCTCGTTGGCACAGCCAGCGTTGGAACGCGGTCAGGATCGAAATAGTAGCTCAGCGTCACACTTCCATTGGCACCGACACCAAGAACGCTCGTGGAATTGAACGGCGCTCCCGCACCTCCTCCGCTCGCATTGAAATTGTCTTGTACTGCCTCGTAATAGCCCGACGCACAAGATTGCCCTGTCAAGCCGCCCTCGGCTACCCAACGGGTATCGCGACCATGCTGCGCCCGTCTGGATGCTTCGCCACCCTGATAGGTTCCACCCGCCCCACCACCGCCACCGCCGTCCAAACCATCAACTGGCGGAAGTCCAGGCATGAGATTTCCCGGCAAACCGCAATTAGAGGTCACATCCAGTGCCAAGGGCCGGCTAACGGGCGCCACATGCGGGAAATTTGCAGGAGGTCTTCCTGCAGGTGGATAGTTGCTCGCAAAACTTTGAAAATATTGGGTCAGCACTGAATAGTCGAGCCGCGTAGGAGGCGCCGAAATGCCTGCTGTCTGAAATGGCTGCTGATTAACGTATTGCATGCCACCGGGCATGCCTTGGCCCGCAGTGCCCGGACCCCAATTCCCCTCGCGAGGCCCGTTTCCGGCCGCGGGAGGAAAGATGGGACCCCAGTTCGCATAAGAACCGTCGTTCGATGGATCCTGTCTCCATGCGGAAGTGCCTCCCCCGCCGCCTCCCCCGCCGCCCGCGCGCACCCACGACAAGCCTTCCACTTGCACCGCAGAAGAGCCGCCACCGCCGCCACCCGCGCCACTATTGCGACTTCTTGGATTAGCGCCATTGGTAACGAGCCCGGCATTGCCACCAGCACTGCCTGCACCTTGGCCGAGACCGCCTTTGCCTCCCGCACCGTCTGCCGGAGTGGCTTTGAGACTGTCGCCGGCTTGGGAACTACCTCCGTTGCTGCCACCGCCACCCACGAACACATGAATGGAACGACCAGGGGTGCCTTGAACCTGCCCGCTGACCAAAGAACCCGAAGCTCCTCGTCCGCCGGGTCCGGAATCGTCGCCGCCGGAACCACCACCCGCCCCTTTGACAACCATCCTCACCAAATTAGCGCCCGGAGGAAACTGATCCTGTTGCACGCCGCCGCCATTGAAAACGAAACCGGGGCTGGTCGAAACCAGAACGGGCTGGGCCTGAACAACGGGCGTGATACCCACCACGCCCAAAGCCCAACAGGTCATCCCGATCAGGGTTACGCCATTTCGCGGCCAGTCATTTTGCGCAGCAGTAGGAATCATAAAAAACAATCAAATTGATGCGAATGATAGAGTTTATTGTAATCCTCTATCAAATTGCAACATCCAATTGCAATGAACCATTAACCTGTCAACCCCGGCACTCAAAACGCGGCGAATAAAACAATCACCCCAGCGGCAAATCCGCCTTCTTCAGCGTGCGCAGCACAAAGCTGGAACGGCTGTGGCGTATGCCCTTGATCTTGTAGAGCTTCTCGCGCAGCAGGCGCTCGTAGTCGCGCGTGTCCTTCACGACGACGCGCAGCAGGTAGTCGTAGTCGCCCGACACGAGGTGCGCCTCGACCACTTCCGGGATGCTGGCCAGCATCTCGCCGAACTTTTCCAGCGTGTTGTCCGAGTGGCTATCCAGCGTCACCTGAATCAGCACCGTGTCCGCCAGCCCCAGTGCGACCGGGTTCAGGCGCACCGTATAGCCCTCGATGACGCCCGCCTCTTCCATCTTCTTGATGCGCCCCCAGCACGGCGAGGCGCTCAACCCCACCGCCGCGCCAATCTCTTGCAGGCTGGCACGCGAGTCGCTTTGGAGCTGGGCCAATATTTTTCGGTCGATCGCATTGAGCTTGATATTTTCCGGCACGATGAATATTTTCAGAATAATTTTCTGAATTCTGCCAAATAAAAAGAAAATTTGAAAACATCTTCGGAAAGCTATGGCGCATACTTCTTCCATCGAAACTCTTTTACCGAAGTCCATTTCGCGCAGGGCCTGCTTACCGGCACCAACCCTCATCACGAGCCCCCAGACGGTTACCGCTGTCATGGGGGCTTTTGCATGGCAACGCCCACGGCGAAAAGGTTGACAAAAAATACACAAGAAACATCATAAAAACCCCAATTCCTTCTGCAACCCGATTGACCACAATGGAGTTCGTGAGCAGACCGCTGCTCACGTTCCATACAGCAGAGACAACTTCGGCACCGCCGGTGAGGAAAGATATGCAGCGCAGAAAAATCGCTTTGGGAATGGGTCTGGCAATTGGCGCGTTCACGATGTCGGCTCACGTGAACGCACAGACGACGATGCGCATCAGCATCTCGGTGGCACAGAACTCGCACCAGGGCGTGGCCATCGACACTTTCGCCAAAGAAGTGGAAAAGCGCACCGGCGGCCGCTACAAGATCCAGACCTTCTACAACGGCGCGCTAGGCGGCGAGCGTGAGTCCATCGAAGCCGTGCAGCTTGGCACGCAGGAGCTGGCGTTCAGCTCTTCCGGCCCGGTGCCGAACTTCGTGCCCGAGACCAAGATCCTCGACGTGCCCTTCCTGTTCCGCGACAAGGCCCACGCGCGTGCTGTGCTGGACGGCCCCATCGGTCAGGACCTGCTCAACAAATTCGACGCCAAGGGCTTCAAGGCGTTGGCTTGGGCGGAAAACGGTTTCCGTCACATGACTAACAGCAAACGCGACGTGAAGTCGCCCGAGGACCTCAAGGGCCTGAAGATGCGCACCATGGAGAACCCGGTGCACATCGCGGCGTACAAGGCATTCGGCATCATCACCACGCCCATGGCCTTCCCTGAAGTGTTCACCGCCCTGCAACAGGGCACCGTGGACGGCCAGGAGAACCCGCTGCCCGTGATCATCTCGGCCAAGTTCGATCAGGTGCAAAAGCACCTGTCGCTCACCGGCCACGTGTATTCGCCCTGCATCTTCGTGATGAACAAGGGCGTGTTTGACAAACTCTCCGCCGCCGACAAACAAGCCTTCATCGACGCTGCCAAGGAAGGCACCAAGGCCAACCGCGCGCGCGTGGATGAAGACGACGCCAAGGGCGTGGCCGACCTGCGCGCCAAGGGCATGACCGTGATCGACAACGTGGACAAAGCCAAGTTCGCCGCCGCGCTGACCAAGGTGAACGCACAGTTCGAAAAAGACTTCGGCAAAGCCAATCTGGACCGTATTCGCGACTTCAAGTGAGGGAGCAGAAGATCGGCAGCAGGCTCGGCAACGCGTGTTCACACACGCGCCCGAGCCCGCTCCCGAGCTTCACGCCCGCGCCATGCGGGCCGTTTTGTTTGTGATTTCCGCACCACTTTTCTGCAAGGCCGTTGCGCATGAAAAGCCTGTTTTTGACGCTTGAGCGATGGACCACCGCCATCGCCATGGCCGGAGCCTGCGCGATGCTGGCCATCTCCGCATCGCTGGGCATGTTCCAGATCCTCATGCGCTTCGTGCTTGAACAACCCGCTGAATGGACCGAAGTGCTGATCCGCTTCAGCCTCATCTGGATGGTGTTCCTCGCCATCCCCATGGCCTTCCGCCAAGGCGCCATGGTCAGCGTGGACGTGCTCTACCGCTGGAGCCCGCCGCGCATCCGCCGCTTCCTTGACTGGGCGGTCGCCATTGCTGCGCTCACGCTCGTCGGCATCATCATCTGGTGGGGCTTTGATTACGCCCAACGCGGCTCCGTCCAGACCATGGCCGGGCTGGAGTCCATCTCCATGTTCTGGGCGTACATCGCGCTGCCGGTGGGCGGCCTCTTCTGCATACCCGGCATCATCGGCAACCTGATCGATCCCAAGCGCCTCGAACTGGAGACCGCACAATGACTCCAGTAATGATCGCAACCATGGTGCTGTGCTTCGCGCTCAGCGTCTCGGTGGCCGTGTCGATCGGCCTGGCCTCGATCGCCGGCATCCACATGTCCAACGCCAACATGCTCATTTCCGTCAAGGAAATGTTTGGCGCCATCAACAAGTTTCCGCTCGCCGCCATCCCGTTCTTTATCCTCGCGGGCAACCTCATGGAAACCGGCGGCATCTCGCGCCGCCTCGTCGAATTCGCCAAGAGCATCGTCGGCGGCGTGCAAGGCGGCCTGCCCATGACCTGCGTGCTCACCTGCATGATCTTCGCCGCAGTGTCAGGCTCCTCTGTGGCCACCACCTTCGCCATCGGCGCCATCCTGATCCCGGCGCTCATCAAACACGGCTACCCCACCAGCTTCGCCGCCGCCCTGCAAGCCACCAGTGCCGAACTCGGCGTGATCATCCCCCCGTCCATTCCGATGATCCTCTACGGCGTCAGCGCCGAAGTCTCCATCGGCGAGCTCTTCATCGCAGGCTTCGGCCCCGGCATCCTCATCAGCCTCGCCCTGATGCTGTTCGTCTGGATCTACTGCAAATGGAAAGGCTGGGGCAAAAACGACGGCGAAGGCCGCATGGGCTTCGGCGCCGCCCTGCTGCAAGCCAGCTGGGCGCTGCTCATGCCCGTGATCATCCTGGGCGGCATCTACGGTGGCGTATTCACCCCCACCGAAGCCTCCGCCGTCGCCGTGTTCTACGCGCTCGTCGTCGGCATGCTCATCTACCGCGAAATCAAGATCAAGGACCTCTACGCCATCCTGCGCAAATCGGCCCTCTCGTCCGCGGTCATCATGTTCATCATCGCCAACGCAGGCCTGTTCGCCTTCCTCATCACCCGCGCCGGCGTGCCCGACGCCATCGGCCACTGGCTCGAAGAAGTCCTCAAATCCCCCGCCATGTTCCTGCTCGGCGTGAACGCAGCACTGTTCATCATCGGCATGTTCATCGAAACCAGCGCCGCCATCATCGTCCTGGCCCCAATCCTCGCCCCCGTCGCACAACACTTCGGCATCGACCCGGTCCACTTCGGCCTCATCATGGTCGTCAACCTCGCCCTGGGCATGATCACCCCACCCTTCGGCGTCAACCTCTTCGCCGCCTGCACCGTAGCCAGAATCTCCCTAGACCGCATAGTGCGCCACCTCCTCCCCTTCGTCGCTGTGATCCTGCTGTGCCTGCTGGTGATTACGTATGTGCCGGGGCTGTCGCTGGGGTTGCGGGATTTGGTGTATGGGGGGTAGGTGGGGTTGTTAGGGATTTGTGTTGCTGCTTCACGCTTCGTCGATAGAGGATCGCGTGAGCGAATTTTGGAGGCGATTGCCGGTAGTGGCGATGCAACGTATTTGCGTGCCGGAATGTCTGGTGAAGGCTGAGAGCAGCCATCCAGTTTTGAACGATCAATGACTGCTGATGCCCGAAGCGGACGTTGTTGTGCGATCCAGTTGAATGTTCTCTTGTGCGTATCAAACTAGACTCAAGAGTAGGCCAAGGACTCAACGTTCGCTTGGGGACTCTGCGTACTGGTTCTGCCGACCCGTTGCAGTCTCTGGCTTAGCCAGACTTGGTGACTGCTTTGCGCCGTCCTCTCCAACGGTAGTTTTGACCTGTTGGGAAGTTATGGCGTCAGAAACGGCCGCTCAATAGAGCTGCCCCAAAGCAGTCATCCGGAAACGATACTTTCCGTGCTAGGGAAACCGCAGTCACTTGACTAAATACTCAAAAATTGCGTTGATCCAGCGCAGGGGGTGGACGCATGAGGCGCTAGCTGTCGCATCCCGGACGATTGCATAGATAAAAATCGCTATCCGCTGTTCATGGCTCGCGAGGTACTACGTGAGCTTGTACAGTCACTGCAGTCAACCAGGAGCCCGTGATGCAAATAGCTCTGCACAAGAACGCACGCACCACGCCGGCGGTGCGCGCACAGATCGCCGCCAGCCATGAGTCGGCCCGTGTGCTGGCAGTCCGCTATGGCATCACCGAGCAGACCGTCTACAAGTGGAAGAAACGTGAGAGCGTGCAGGATCGTTCCCACACGGCGCATCGCCTGCAAACACAGCTCACACCTGCCCAGGAGGTCTTGGTGGTGCACCTTCGCCGGGCCCTGTTGCTGCCCCTGGATGACTTGCTGGCTGTCACCCATGAGTTCATCTGCGCGAAGGTCTCTCGCTCAGGACTGGACAGATGCTTGCGTCGCCATGGCGTGGGCAACCTCAACGCGTTGAAGCCCGTCAAGCCCATGTCGCCCCATAAGGCCTTCAAGAGCTACGAGCCAGGCTACGTGCACATGGACGTGAAGTACCTGCCGCAGATGCAGGAGGAAACCCAACGCCGCTACCTGTTCGTGGCCATTGACCGTGCGACCCGCTGGGTGTTTGTGCAAATCAAATCCAACAAGACGGCGGCCAGTGCCAAGGCTTTCTTGAAGACCTTGCACAAAGCCTGCCCCATCAAGATCGTCAAGCTGCTGACCGACAATGGCAAGGAGTTCACTGATCGCCTCTTCGCCAGCCGTGAGCGCGAAGCCAGCGGCAACCATGAGTTCGATCAGCTATGCGAACTGCTGGGCATCGAGCATCGCCTCACCAAGCCGAGAACCCCGCGAACCAATGGCATGGTCGAACGCTTCAATGGCCGCATTGCGGATGACTTAAAGACTCACCGCTTCCACAGCGCCGAGGATTTGGAGCAAACACTGATGCGCTATGCGGCCTTGTACAACCATCAGTTGCCCCAGTCAGCTCTGCAAAGCAAAACGCCCATGCAGGCCATGAAGCAGTGGTATCAGACGCACCCCAAACTGTTTCATAAACGGCCATATGATCGTCCGGGATGCGACAGCTAGCCAAGCGGAACATGAATATTACTGAGGCAGCTTGTCTGCTTCGAAATTCTTTTGAAGGTGCTTCTTTTCGCATTATCCTCGTAGGTTTTTCTATACGACGGTCTTTTTGGAGTATTTGTGCTGATTTTGACAGTTGCGAACGTCGAAGAGGCGATTGAACTCGCCTCGAACCTCAAGCACCAGGGAAAATACAACTGGTTTCGTGGCCAACTGCAGGCAAATTGGGAACCCTCAACGTCACTACAGAGGAGGCGAAAAGCCGGTTTGGATCTTAGTGACATAAATAAAGATATCGGACGCTTCCTTGACTGGGCACGTCTTGTCCCTGAATTGGCGTATCTTGAAGACATCACTAACGAACACTCTTTGTTCGCAATACGACAGCATTACGGATATCCAACAAATTACATCGACTTCACCACTGATCCGAGCGTCGCAGGATTCTTCGCATCCGACACGTCAGAACCACCCGGCGAAGACACCGTATCAGCAATCCTCTGTCTTAATACCGACGATCTCGTTAACTTCTACAAGAAGCACTCGAATTTGATCGGTGCGGATAAGCAGGTCGAGCCGGTGTCGGTTGATGTCAGCAATCTATGGCGACTTCAGGCTCAGCACGGCCACTTCTTACGTGTAAACCACACTTGGTACGACGTGTACGACTTGTGTCGAATTGAATTCCCATGGACTGGGCTACCTGCATACCCCCCTCGACATCAAATCTACCCCACACAAAAGAGCCACCTTGAACAACTCCTCGACGAATTTGAAGCCTTAGAACAGCGAAGAAGAGGACAGCAGTACATGGATAAGATGTTGAATGAGCTAAAAGGGCGAGGGGTTCAGTTCCAGATGGAAGAGTGGACCGTCGATCCGGAAAGGCACGTGAAGTCGGCGTTTACCGAACAGCTGGTTCCGCTTGAAAGTTGTAGCGAAAACAACCTTTCCCCATGGCTCGTGGAGTGTCAGGAGCAGTTCCATGACGTGGTGGGAAAAATTATCGACTTTCAGGTTCGGTCTGAGTGCGGTGCACCTCCTGCCCACTTTCAGGTCAGGACCGCATTTCTCAGCGCACTGTCTCGGGAGGCAGGTTTGCGAGCCCGCGCGGCAGTTTGGAAAATCAACGGGCTTGTTGGCCTGCAGGACGTCGACCGGTATCTATGCGCAATTCAATCTGCCTGGAACGGCATGCGAAATCTACCTTACAAGGACGCCGATATCGCCGAAGCGATGGGGACACTGACACAGCTATTCTTAATTGGCAATTGTGATTCAATGATGGGGCACATTATCGATAACGCCTTTGAACAATGGACGCCAGATGCATTTAGAATCGAATTCGGCAATGACGTTTTGAATTCAATTTCACGCGCTCATTGCAGTGGTAATGCACTCCTCGAGTGTCTTGATCCGAGTTGGAAACTCAGCTGCAATAATGAGAAAATGGCATTCTCTGCTTTTGATGCACTCTTCGCCTGCTCGAGGCCAGACTTGATGTTTGAATTCAACGCGTTTGCTAAATTTTTTGCGCGCCAAATAATTCCCACCCAACTCGCTCAAGACCGTCCACTCGTCTTATTCAATCCCGCTAGACTGAACTTCGTTGGCAATCCTTAAATAGGATTTACAGGTCTTCCTCCGCACGTGATTTGTCTCGGCATTACCGCTCTTATGCAACAACCTGTCCGTCTAATGTCCGGTTCCGAACGGAAAGGTCGCTCGGGCACCTGTTGCGGATGGCTCAGAGCAGCCAGAAGCCGACGCTGACATCGATCATCCGGAATTCCGCTTCAGGCCGGTGGGCGACCGTCTCAGCCCCCAACAGACATTCGTCGAGACTAAGATTGGATGATCCAGGCAGAATGAGATATCCCGCAGGTTTTGCGATCTAAATTACGTTAGATGAAAGGGCGAGCGTCGTGGTTCCGGCAGATTTCTGGGAAAAATTTGAAGTCGAGATCAAGAACTTCAGTGACTTGGTTGACGCCATCAACCAAGTGATGGAGAAGTCTGTAAAGAAGAACATTAGCTTCGCTTGGCGAGGGCAAGTTGACGCAAAGTGGGCGCTGCACAGTTCACTTTACCGGAGGTTGAGCCTGACGAAAGGACGGAATGTTGTTGAAAGTGAACTTTCAACAGAGGAATCCCAAATTCTTGCCGACTTGCATCGTTGGGGTCTTCATTCGCACCCGAATCGTGGACGGCTTTCGATACTTAATCAGCTCGCAATCCTTCAGCACTACGGTACTCCGACCCGACTCATCGACATAACCTTCAATGCATGGGTCGGCGTGTTCTTTGCTGTCGAGCAAAAGTGGGATAACGGCAACGAGGTCTATGTCGAGTCTGACGCTCGCCTTTTTGCGCTTGACGTTACCAACAAGATCATTAACGAAGATGCAGATATGAGGGCATGGGAGGATTCGTTGTTTCGTCCATGGAAGAGTAATGAATTCGACCAGGAGCAGTGGACTACATCTGTTTTTGCATGGAAGCCACCGAGCATCGATCCGAGGATTTTTGCTCAGAACGGTGCTTTTCTTTTGGGTGGCGTTCCCGCTTCGACGAAGCCTGGCGGTGCGAAGCTTCAGTTTCCAAAAGAACCCGGCATGAACACTCGTTGGAAGATTGATGAGGTTCGAACTTCTACTAGCGTCGCTATGCGCCCTCATGTGTTCGATCCGAGGCAAGGTGGAGTTGTAGACGGAGCGTTGTACACATTCCGAATTAAGCATGAGGCGAAGAAAGACATCCGAGAGCGCCTTAGGCAAATGTTCGGCTACGACCATTCAACGATCTATCCCGATTACAGTGGTTTTTCACTGTTTGGTACCACAAATCTGAAGAGTAGATAGTAATCATCAACTATAAGCTCGAGTGTTGAGTGCCCGCTTGCAATTCCTTCCACCGACCGCTCATGGCCGAGTCGAGCTCACCAGCTTTCGGAACTGCTCGCCCCAAACCAGTCGATCAGGATGTGAGTCTTAAGCGACCGCTCCCCGGTGGCAAAGCTGACCCAGTGAGCATCTGCACCCGGCCAAGAGCAGTCGTCAAGCGTTGGGCTACGAGCGGCAGGTCCAAGCTTGTTGCCCAAGTTCGGTCAACCAATCGTGCCGTCGCCTACGCCCTTATTGCGGCCGAATCGCACCGCTCTGCTATGCTGATTCTTTGATACCCAGTGCAGGTCGAAACGCAGGGTTCATCACATAGACGTCTCCCTCTGCAAGCCGCGAAGCACGAACTTGAAGCACCTTGAGATCGTAGTTGACGCCAAAGATGTAGTGGACTTGTTCTTCAGAAGTGCGAACGCCAAGGATGCCGTAATACAGAAGGAAGTCGACGACTTTCTCTATCTCCACATTCTCAATGCCGGCAGACTCGATAAGCGACGCAAGTTGCTGGCGGGACATTTGCGGCGGCGCATCGATGAAATGGTAGAGGAGTTCTCTTGCGGCGGGAAAAACGTCCGAAAGCTCATGATCCAACTCGATCAAAAGATCTTGAGAGTAGGTGCGAATGCCTTTTTCAAGATCGACATCTTCAATTCTCGCGTGAGCCAGATTCGCAGCGAAACCTCTTGCGTGAGCAAATATCTTGATGACATTCCGCGGCCTCATTAGAGATCTCTCAATGATGTACGAAGATGTCTCCTCACCAGTTGGGGCGTAGTGAGAGACGCAAAGCTGTCTCCATACTTCATCGAATGAAAGATTTGCCGACTCAGAGGGTAGGGATGCAACCAATCGGAGGCGCAGCAGCTCCCTCAACATGTCTGAATCAGCCCAGTCGAGCGTCACCCGCATCTCCTTTCCATAGTCGGCGCTGTTACGCATCAAGTGTTCATAGACGTCGTTCCGAATAAATACTAGGCAGTGAACGATATTCCCGGCCTTGCGCATGTCTCGCTCGACCTTGCGGCCAGCGTCGATCAGGCAACGCAGGACCATCGCATCAACTACATCAACCCCTTGAGTGCTCCACCCCTTATCGAGGTTGTCAAACAGGACCCAAACCCCTTGCTTGTGCTCTAGATACTTATTTACTTGTGCTCGAAGTGTCTTGATGTCGTGGGAATAGACAAGCTGAGTGACTTGGTCGGTCGTTAACTTCGTGCCGTCGGCGTCGCCGTACCGTTGGCCGTAGTCGAGTGCGATCCTTTGAGATAGTGCCAGAAGTCTTTCAGAAAAATCTCCTTCGACGGAGTAGCCTTCGGTGTAATACGTGCGCTCGAGCTCAAGGTAGAGATCACGGATCTCATGATTGAACTTGTGGGCAGTCTGATCCTTCTCGAGCAACTTATATGTAATCTCGAGAAGAATCAGGTACTCCCAGAAAGCGGTCACGAGATGGTGACTTGCCCCTTGCGTGAGGTGCGCGAGGATGTCCTCTTTCAACTTCAGTAGTTGGTACCCCTCGGGCTTCAGGTCCAGCACTACATTGCGCTTGTCACGGCGTAGGCGGTCTCTCATCTGTATGAAGAGGGCGGTCTTTCCTGCCCCTTTTCTCCCTACCACCAAGTTCACTTCACCGCGCAATGCTTTGCTGAATTGATCGGTCGCCAAGAAATAGTTGGCGAGAGTCGACATCTCGTTCTCGGCGGTTGGGTCCCCGATCTGAAGGGATTGCAGTTTGGTAAGGTCCCTAGCCGGAATTGGATTGCCCTGTTGAAGATATTCTGTAATCTCAAGCGAGAGCGCGCCGATGTGCTGGACGATGTCGTCTGGGCGAGAGTAGGTCTTTACCGCGTCACGAACATCAAGTGGAACTTTCGCGCTGGCATGCGCGAGAATCAAAGTTGGTTTCCCCATGCCATGAGCGAGCCCCGCGACGAACAGCGTTCGAACGTCATGAATCAGATTTATCTCTGAATCGCCGTCTAACAATGAGAGCAGGACTCCCGCAGAACTGGCCACCTGACGAATAGCGTCAGAAGCAGCGAGTCTCGTGTCCTCTGCGGGATTGAAGCTGCGGTATTTGTACCGAGCCTTTTTCAATCGAGACGTCATTACAGTCCCAATTCCACTCTTGGTCTGTGGTTCGACCACGTAAACCGGCGCGAGTCGGTCCAGAACAGATGGGATCGCCATGGGCGTCGGGTCAACATACGCCGACAGCGAATTCGCAAGAGCATCCTCGGTCGTGTAGCTGTCGTAGCCAAGAGTGTCGAAGATGCCGACCTCGCGAGCGACTCTTTGATCACCCTCGGTGCTCCCATGTCGCACTAGGAAGCAGCGCTTCGACTTGCCGATTGCGAAGCCTACTTCGTAGACGACGTTTAGATTCAAATACGTGATGTCAGCGACCACGTACTCCGATTTATCAATCCCTTCCAGTATTGGCGAAACGAGTGGATTGCCTGCAATGTCGTTGAACTCCCACGGCTCATAGTGAATTCGCTTTCCAACCTTGCGGTTCGCTTTGGCTACTCCTATTGAGATGAGTTCAGCCAGCTTGCTATCACGCGAGGAATAAGCAACGAAAGCCTGTGGAGTTTCGGTCATGAGAATTGTGCGAGGTGGACAGGTTCGCCAATAGTAGCGGAAGCAGAGGCGAACAAACACCAGCTTGATATCTTCGTCCATCAACATACTTATGATGTCTTCCTCTCGAAGGCAACACGTGAGCAGGTTTTCACTGGGTCAACACATGAAATCCATTTCCATCCATAAAGCGATTTCTAGCCTCGCAAACCGAAGTGCTCCGAACTAGATGACAGGAAAGCGCCGGACTGCGGATGCTGGCACCACAGACAGGCAAAGGCCGCTTTCGCTGCATCGCCGCCAACACCCCCATACCTACGGCCCCGACCTATACACATCATCCTCCCTCACCTGCGCGACATAGCGCCCCGCGTCTGCCTCCACCTCGCGATCTTTGACGTCGAATACGCAGTCGAAGAATTCGCTCACTTCCGACCACCGCTTGTTCTCGTTCCATAGCGTGAGGAATGCGCGGCTTACGCCGACGGCGCTGGGGCTGATCTGCCTGGTGTGCAACGCCAGGGCCTTGACGGTGTCTGCTTCGTCGTGGGAGGCGCTGGATTGCTTGGTGTAGCTGTGAAAGCGCTGTATCTGCCCCAGCTTGTCATAGCCCGTGTTGCCGCATTGCGCGCCGCTTTCCAGGTCTCTTTCTGTATGTGCTTCCGAAAAGCTGTCCTGCGCCATGTGCAGAAGCGCTCCCATGGCGACTTTGCCCGGGTCTTTGCGGACTTTGACGATGCCGGTGGCGAACAGGTTGGTGGCGGTCAGGTCGCCTGGGAAATAGTTCGCCAGATCCGGGTGGTCAAGCTCGTGAATGTAGACGCTTGTGGGTGTCGTGCCGGTGGCAACTCCCCACAGGAATTCGGCCCACATTTTCATGCGGTCGACGATGGCGCCTGCGCTTTCTCCGTCGTATGCGCCCATGGAGTGCATGAATTACAAGTCGCCGTAGTGCGAGCGATAGAGCATGTAATCGCCCGGTCCGAACGCGGGTGCTGCGATGTGGGATTTGGCCTTGGCCTGCGTGCCAACGTCTTTGAACAGGCCCCACCAGCGCGCCACCATGCGAGGATTTCATCCCTTCAATATCCACATCAAGCGTCCACGCGGTATTTACTACTCCAATGGGCGGATTTTCGATCTTCAGATGCCAGCACCGTCTTCTGGTGCGTTTTTCTGAATCTCATTTTGTACATTGGATTGACTACCGCATGAAACGTATTGCCCTGGTATTTGCGTGCTTGATCGCCGTGTTCGCACACGCTGCTCCCAACGATGGAATCAAGGAGCTGGAGCATCAGATGTCGTACTTCTATCTCAGCCCCAGCAAAGCGTCGTTTGAATTACTTCAGCAACTCGCTGGACAACACAGCACGAAATTCAAGAGCTCTACCAGCGGAGCCGAATGCTCATGGGGATCCTCATCAGCAAGGCCTCCCAGGCGCATGGCTGGCCCATTCAGGATGGCCCTTTCGCCAAGCTGGCAAGAGAGATATCTGCGGGAACGTCGGATGTGGCGAAGTTTGTTTCCGACGATCGTGTGGTGGACACTTCCAAACTGGACATCTGGTGGGTGAGCTCTTTCGCAACCGGGGAAAGTCGTATCGTGCCGCTGTAGGTGCAGGCAGTTGCCGAACGCTCAGGTGAAAGGACTGCTGCGCATCTGCGTGCGTTGCGAAGCAGATTCATACAAGCGCCCACCGCGCTCCCAGCGCGACGACTCAGGCCGGGCGCTTGCGCAGCAGGTAGCGCTGAAACCCATCCATCACGACCTGCCCTTTCTGGTTTTTCACTTCGGTGGTCAGCGTCAGCACGCCTGTGGTGTTGCCCGGTTTGAGCTCGGAAACGGTCAAGGTGCAGTAGAGCGTATCCCCAACGAACACAGGATTCAGGAAACGGCTGCCCTGCTCCAGAAACCCCTTGAGAGACTCCTCCACCATGTGCGGAAACAACCCCGCCCCGGCTGCTGTCTGGATGACGACCTGATACCCATGCGCCAGCATGTGCGGCATGCCGTGGGCGCGGCAATATTCCACGTCATAGTGCACAGGGTGGTTATCGCCACTGGCCAATTGAAAAGCTGCGAACAGTGCATCGGTCATGGTTCGCGAGGGCAGCAGGAATCGCTCGCCCACGACAAAATCGTCAAAGTATCGCTGCTCGCACATCTGGTGCTTGATCACTGGTGTCTCCTTGTTTAATTGGCCGTCATATGCGCGGCTTTGGCTACCTTGCTCCACTTGTCCAACTCTGATTGGAGAAAAGCAGAGAGTCCTTGCGGCGTTGGATTTTTTTCCAGCAAAAGGCCCATGTCATAGGCCTGCTGCTGCAGATGGCTGTCGGCCAATGCGGCCTTCAAGGTGCTGTTCAGTTTGGCAATGATAGGAGCTGGGGTCGATGCGGGTACAAACGCTGCATTCCACGTGTACGCCTCGTATTGGGGCACAAACTCCGACACTGCAGGTGTATCGGGCGTTTGGGCAAGGCGCTGCTCCATGGTGGTTCCGAGCAGGCGCACGGTGCCGGCTTTCACTTGCGCGAGACCGGTCGGCGCGCTGTCGATCATGAAAGCAAGATGCCCTGCAATCACGTCCTGCATTGATGGCGCACTGCCGCGGTAAGGCACGTGCACGGCTTTGGAATCCGTCATGTAATTCAGCAACTCGGCGCCAAGGTGCGGGGCGCTGCCTACACCTGCCGAGCCATAGTTCACCTTGCCGGGATTGTCTTTTATGTATTTCAGGAACGCAGGCAGATCCTTCACCGGAAGGTTCTTGTTCACCACGATGACCAGCGGCGCTTTGGCGGCCAGGCCCACCGGCGCAAAATCTTCAACGGTGCGATAAGGGAGTTTGGCCTGGATGCTGGGGTTCACTGCATGCGCCACCGTCGTGAGCAAAATGGTGTATCCATCGGGTGCCGACTTGGCGGCCACTTCGGTGCCGACGAGTGTTCCTGCGCCGGTCCGGTTTTCCACGATCATTGACGTGCCGAGTTTCTTACCCCATGCGTCCGACAACGCTCTGGCAAACGTATCCGTGGGACCGCCAGCGGCGTAAGGGACAATGAGCTTGATCGGGCGCACAGGAAATTCCTGCGCCTTTGCGAGCGGGGTGCCGATGGCGAGCGTTGCGCCCAAGGCCAGAAACAGTCGTCTTTTGTGCATACATGCCTCCTGATGGGATGACTACAAATGTAGGAAGGCGTTGTCGTTGTATCCAGTCGAATGTTTCTACCCCGCATTAGAAGGTTTCTAATTCCGTTGCGGCTCGGTTTGCCCACAAGGAATTTGCATGCGTTATGAGCTTACGGATCTGAAGGTGTTTCTGGCCATTGCTGCCGCGCGCAGTCTGACGGGTGGCGCATCGGAAGTGCATCTGACCGCACCGTCAGCCAGCTATCGCCTTAAAAATCTGGAGCAAGCCATGGGTGCGCCGCTGTTTGAGCGCACGTCCAAAGGCATGGCGTTGACCCCCGCGGGTCTGACGGTTCAGCGTTACGCGCAATCCATCCTCGGGAATGTCGATCGACTGAACGAGGAGATGAAGCGGCACGCGGACGGTGTGGAGGGCAACATCCGGGTCTTCGCCAACAGCAGTACGCTGAGCGCAATCACGCCGACCCTGAGCCGTTTTCTCGCGGCCTATCCGAACGTGAATATCGAGCTGGAGGAGCGGCTGAGTGCAGACGTCGTCCGCGCAGTCAAAGAGGGCACTGCCGATATCGGTTTAGGCGCGGGCGACATCGATCTGCGGGAGGTCGAAGCCATTACCTACTCCCACGATGAACTGGTGTTCGCCGTGCCGCCGGGCCATCCGCTGTCGCCGCTGGAGAAGGTGCCTCTCGACATGGCGCTATCGCACGACCTGATCGGTCTGGGGAAAAAATCCAGCAACTTTGTGTTCCTGGAGCACATGGCCACCAAGCTAGGCGTTATCCCCCGCGTGCGGGTTCATGCTGCCTCCTTCAATGATGCCCTGGCACTGGTGAAAGACGGCATTGGCATTGCCATGCTGCCGCTGTCCATCACCCGTGATGCGTCTGCCGCTGGCCAGGTGCGCGTGGTGCGGGCCGATGTGCCCTGGGCCGACCGCCCGCAGCACATCATGGTGAAATCGTTGCAGGCTCTCAAGGCACATGAGCGCGCGTTCGTCGACTTTGTCGTGGAGGGAGACGCCGTCCAGGGCACCGCGCGTTAGACGAATTCAAATCGCTGTTCCAAACAATCGACTGGTGGTTCCAGCGCGCGGTTTCTATACTTTTCATAGCAGCGCTCCAAGGTCCTTCTGCTTCCATCTGATGGGCACATGCAGAGGGCCCCTGGCGCTTACCCATGAAAAATAGCAGGAACCAACATGTCTGAAATTGTGCGCCCTCTGGACGGTGTGACCGTATTGGCTCTGGAGCATGCCGTGGCGGCCCCCTTCGCGAGCAGGCAGTTGGCCGACCTGGGTGCGCGGGTCATCAAGATCGAACGCCCCGGTGTGGGCGATTTTGCGCGTGGCTATGACTCGACGGTGAACGGGACTTCGTCCTTTTTCGTCTGGGCGAATCGCGGCAAAGAAAGCCTTGCGCTCGATCTGAAGCACCCCGGTAGTGACGCCGTCCTTACGAAGTTACTGGAGAAGGCCGACGTGCTTATTCAAAACCTTGCGCCCGGCGCCACCCAGCGCATGGGTCTGGATTTTGAAACGTTACACACACAGTATCCACGCCTGATTGTTTGCGACGTGTCGGGCTACGGAGACAGCGGCCCCTACAGCAAAAAGAAGGCCTACGACCTGTTGATTCAGGCGGCCTCAGGGTTGATCTCGGTGACCGGCACGCCGGAGCAGCCGGCCAGAACCGGCATCTCGATTGCCGATATTTCCGCGGGCATGTATGCCTACTCGGGCATTCTCTCGGCCCTCATCCAGCGCGGCAGGACCGGCAAAGGACTGCGTGTGGAGGTCACGATGCTGGAGGCCTTGGCAGAGTGGATGTCCTACCCGCTCAATTTCGCGCATTACGGCGGCACGCCGCCTCAACGCAGCGGCCTGACCCACCCCACTATTGCTCCGTATGGGCAGTACAAGGCCGGAGACGGCAAGAGCATCATCTTCGGGTTGCAGAACGACCGGGAGTGGGAGGCTTTTTGCCGCGTGGTCTTGCAACGTCCCCAACTGACGCACGATCCGCGCTTTGCAACCAACGTCCTGCGCGTGGAAAACCGACAGGCACTGGATGACGTCCTTGCCGACAGCTTTGCCCCCTTGACGAGAGATGCGCTGATCGAGCGACTGGACGCGGGCGACATCGCGAATGCGCCGTTGAACGACGCGCTCGATCTCTGGGCACACCCGCAACTGCAGGCGCGCCATCGCTGGCGTGAGGTCGCGACGGAAGTGGGCCCGATTCAGGCGCTGCTGCCACCGGCCACGCTCTCGGGCACCGAGGCCGCGATGGCCGCCGTTCCGCGATTGGGAGAGCACACTGCTTCGATATTGGCGGAGTTGGGCGTCACGCTGGAAGCAGCGTCCGCCTAGGCCGCATAAGCCGCATCACCCCGCCTGCACAGGCCCGTGATTGATCGCGCTCAGCGCCTCGTTCACTTCAAAGATGCGGCTGCGCAGGTTGCGCACGCCTGCTTGTAGCAAGCGGGCCGAGTGCATCTGCAGATAGCTTTCGGCGTTGGCGTGGGTGTCGAACAGGTATACGCCGCCCGCTTGTCCTTGTGCCGCGGCTTCGGTCCAGATTTTCCAGATCATTCCGGGTTCCTGATTGATGCTGTGGGCCAGTCCCGAGAAGGCTTGCACCATGGCGTCACCGAATGGTCCGTCCATGTCGAAGTCGACTTGCAGCAGATAGGGCATGAATCATCCTCGTTGAATTCAGATGCACTCAGCATAGCCCCGAAATGCTGGGGCGGCGCCAAATTTCGGGCCTTGCTGGCTGCGGGTCTTGGGGGAGTTCCGGATGAAAATTCCGGTTTTCTCTGGTCCATATATGCGTCTTCAGGGATATACTCCACGCCTTGTCAGGAGAGAGTCCGGAATCCTTTTTTTCCGGGCCGCCGAAGGCGCAGGCAGTTGCCGAACGCTCAGGCAAAAGGACTGGCAACCGTCCGCAGGGATGCGGGCGTTCCCCCAGCTGGAGAGAGGCGCTCTCCGTGCATGCGCGAGTTGCGTGCGCAGGTTGAATCAGCGTCCACCGAAGGAGCAAGCCCGTATCCATTCGATGAGTGGTGCGCGGCGAATCTCTCAGGTAAAGCGGACAGCAGGGCATTTGCGCGACTGGCGTTGCCGCCGGTTGCATTGAATGTTTGCCCTGGAGCTTTACGAATGTCCGCGCCCTCCTCTGCCACGCCGCTGCTGAACACCCCACTGAACGCTTTGCACATCGAACTGGGTGCCCGCATGGTGCCGTTCGCGGGCTACTCCATGCCCGTGCAATATCCCGCCGGCCTGATCGCCGAGCACAACCACACACGCACTGCCGCCGGCCTGTTCGATGTATCGCACATGGGCCAGTTGCGTCTGGTGGGTGCCGATGCGGCCGCCGCGCTGGAAACACTGATGCCGGTGGATGTGATCGGCCTTGGCGAAGGCAAGCAGCGCTATGGCCTGCTGCTGAATGACAATGGCGGCATCATCGATGACCTGATGTTCTTCAACCGGGGCAAGGACCTCTTCGTGATCGTCAACGGCGCCTGCAAGGTGGGTGACATCGCTCACATCATCGAGCGCATTGGCGACCGCTGCGAGGTCATTCCGATGCCCGAGCGCGGACTGCTGGCGCTGCAAGGCCCGCAGGCGGCGGCGGTGCTGGCGCGCCTGCTGCCCGGTGTGGAGCAACTGGTGTTCATGACCGGCGGTGAGTTCAACTGGAATGGTGCCGACCTGTTCATCACCCGCAGCGGGTACACCGGCGAAGACGGCTTTGAAATTTCCATCCACGAAAGCCGCATTGACGCATTTGCCCGCGCCCTGCTGGCTCAGGCGGAGGTGAAGCCCATCGGTCTGGGCGCGCGCAATTCGCTGCGCCTGGAAGCCGGTTTGTGCCTCTATGGCAATGACATCACCACCACCACCACGCCGCCTGAAGCCGTGCTGAACTGGGCGATCCAGAAGGTGCGCCGCACGGGCGGCGAACGCGCGGGCGGTTTTCCCGGCGCAGACAAGATTCTGGCGCAGATCGACCAGCCCGACACCCTGACCACCAAGCGCGTGGGCCTGATCGCCAAGGAGCGCATTCCCGTGCGCGAGCCTGCAGTGCTGGAGAACCTGGACGGCCAGCACATCGGCCAGATCACGAGCGGCCTGCTGAGCCCGACGCTGAACCAGCCGATCGCGATCGGCTATGTGCAGCCTGACTACGCGAAACCGGGCACGGAAATCTTTGCCATCGTGCGCGGCAAACCGGTGCCGATGGTGGTGAGCAGCACGCCCTTCGTGCCCACCAATTACTACCGGGGTTGATGCCGCCGCGCCGGTCTGGCAACGCACGCAACCCCTCGCTCGAACAGGATCAGAACGGCATGGGCCGACCCAGAAACGGATACGACCCAGAAACGGATACAGTGCCGTCTGACCAAACTCATTTCCAAACCTTCCCACAATTTCCGGAGCAACCATGAGCATCCACTTTTCCAAAGACCACGAATGGGTCAACGCCGCTGACGCCAACGCCGCCGTCGTCGGCATCACCGTACACGCGCAGGACGCGCTGGGCGATGTGGTGTTCGTCGATCTGCCCGAAGTCGGCAAGACCTTCGCGCAGGGCGAAGTAGCTGGCGTGGTGGAATCGGTGAAGGCCGCTGCCGACGTGTACATGCCCGTATCGGGCGAGATCGTCGAGGTGAACGAAGAGTTGCGCAACGATCCGTCGCTGGCCAACAGCGATCCGCTGGGCGCTGGCTGGTTCTTCAAGGTCAAGCTGAGCGATGCCGCGCAGTTGTCCGAGCTGATGGACGAGACCAGCTACAACTCGTTCGCCGAGAACGCCTGATCGTCCGCTACACGCACTGACGCAACCCCGCGCCTTTCGCCTCCTGCCAAGGCGCGGTTTTTTTGGCAATTGAGACTGGTCCTTTCATGCAAATGCCCGCCCCCCTTCCCCTCGCCGCGTTGGAAAACGCCACCGAATTTCAACCCCGCCACATCGGCATCGATGCCGCCGACGAAGCGCTGATGCTGTCCGTGATCGGCGAAGCCTCGCGCTCCGCGCTGATCGATTCCATCGTGCCGCGCTCGATCGCGCGCGCCAAGCCAATGCAGTTGCCCGCGCCCATCACCGAAGCGGGCGCGCTGGCCGAGCTGAAGGCGCTGGCATCGAAAAACCAGATCCTCAAGAGCTTCATCGGCCAGGGCTACTACGGCACGATCACACCCGGCGTCATCCTGCGCAACGTGCTGGAGAACCCCGCCTGGTACACGGCCTATACGCCCTATCAGGCCGAAATCTCGCAAGGCCGCATGGAGGCGCTGGTCAACTTCCAGACCATGGTGTGCGACCTGACCGGCATGCCGATTGCCAACGCATCCATGCTGGACGAGGCCACTGCCGCCGCCGAGGCCATGACGCTGGCCAAGCGCTCGGTCAAGTCCAAGAGCAACACCATCGTCATTGCGGGCGATGCCCATCCCCAGACCATCGAGGTGGTACAGACGCGCGCCAAGCCGCTCGGCCTCGACGTGCTGGTGGCCAATTCCAAAGACGAGTGGGAGCAGGCGCTGGCCGGTGACTTCTTCGCCGTCATCATCCAGTATCCCGCCAGCAGCGGCTGGGTTGCGGACTGGAAGGCCGACGTGGACGCGATCCACGCCAAGCAGGCTGCGGCCATCGTGGCGACCGATCTGCTCGCGCTCACGCTGCTCACCCCGCCCGGCGAATGGGGCGCGGACATCGTCGTTGGCTCCACCCAGCGCTTTGGCATGCCGATGGGCGCTGGCGGCCCGCACGCCGCATTCATGGCCTGCCGCGATGAGTACAAGCGCTCCCTGCCCGGTCGCCTCGTCGGCGTGAGCGTAGACGTACACGGCAAACCCGCATACCGCCTTGCGCTGCAAACGCGCGAGCAACACATCCGCCGCGAAAAGGCGACCTCCAACATCTGCACGGCGCAGGTGCTGCCAGCGGTCATCGCCAGCATGTACGCCGTGTACCACGGCCCCGAAGGGCTCACGCGCATTGCCCGCCGCGTGGCGCGCTTCACCGCCATCCTGAGCCGTGGCCTGGCGCAACTGGGTTACACGGGCCGCCACCACGACACGGCTTTCGACACGCTGAGCCTGCACACCGAGGCCGAGACCGACGCGATCATTGCGCGCGCCGTCGCCAAGGGCGTGAACCTGCGCAAGGCATGGGGCGAGTACATCTGCATTGCGCTCGACGAAACCACGAGCCGCGCGGACATCGAACTGCTCTGGTCCATCTTCGCCAAGGATGGCGCTGCACTGCCAACGATCGAGACCATGGATGCCGCAGGCGCACCGTCGCTGATTCCCGCCTCCAACACGCGCACCAGCAGCTTCCTGACGCACCCCGTATTCAACACGCACCATTCCGAAACCGGCATGCTGCGCTACCTGCGCGGCCTCTCGGACAAGGATCTGGCGCTCGACCGCTCGATGATTCCGCTCGGCTCCTGCACCATGAAGCTGAACGCCACCAGCGAGATGATTCCCATCACCTGGCCCGAATTCGCCAACGTGCACCCCTTCGCCCCCGCCGAGCAATTGCAAGGCTATGCCGAACTCGATCAGCAACTGCGTGACTGGCTGTGCCAGGCCACCGGCTACGCCGGCGTGAGCCTGCAACCCAACGCCGGCAGCCAGGGCGAATATGCAGGTCTGCTGGCCATCAAGGGCTGGCACGAATCGCGCGGCGACGCGCATCGCAACGTCTGCCTGATTCCCAGCAGCGCGCACGGCACCAACCCAGCCAGCGCGCAAATGGTCGGCATGCAGGTGGTGGTCACCGCCTGCGACGCCAACGGCAACGTGGACATGGCCGATCTGAAGGCCAAGTGCGAGCAGCACGCCGACAAGCTGGCGTGCGTGATGATCACCTACCCGAGCACCCACGGCGTGTTCGAAACCCAGGTGAAGGAGCTGTGCCAGCTCGTGCACCAGCATGGCGGGCGCGTCTACGTGGATGGCGCCAACATGAACGCACTGGTCGGCGTGGCTGCGCCGGGCGAGTTCGGCGGCGACGTGAGCCATCTGAATCTGCACAAGACGTTCTGCATCCCGCACGGCGGTGGCGGCCCCGGCGTGGGCCCGGTGTGCGTGGTGGAAGACCTCGTACCGTTCCTGCCCGGTCACCAGACTGCGGGTCTGCCGGGCGGTGTCGGTGCCGTCAGCGCCGCGCCGCTAGGCAACGCGGCCGTGTTGCCAATCAGCTGGATGTACATCCGCATGATGGGCGCGCAGGGCCTCCAGCACGCGACCGAAGCCGCCATCCTGAGCGCCAACTACATCAGCGTGCGCCTGAAGGATCACTACCCCACGCTCTATGCCAGCGCCAACGGCCACGTCGCGCACGAGTGCATTCTCGATCTGCGCGGCCTGAAGGACACCAGCGGCGTGATGGCCGAAGACGTCGCCAAGCGCCTGATCGACTACGGCTTTCACGCGCCCACGCTCTCCTTCCCCGTGCCCAACACACTGATGGTGGAGCCCACGGAAAGCGAAACGCTGTTCGAGATCGACCGCTTCATCGACGCCATGATTGCGATCCGCGAAGAGATTCGCCGCGTCGAATCGGGCGAACTGCCGCGCGATGACAACCCGCTCAAGAACGCGCCGCATACAGCGGAGCAGGTCAGCGCCGACGCATGGACGCACGCCTATCCGCGCGAACTCGCAGCCTACCCGGTCAAGGCTCTGCGCCAGGCCAAGTACTGGTCACCTGTGGGCCGCGTAGACAACGTGTACGGCGACCGCAACCTGTTCTGCAGCTGCGTTCCCCTCGACGCCTACGACAAGAACTGACCCAGCCGCGCAACAAGGCCGCTTGCCTGGTGGCGGCCCAAGCGCAACTGGTCATTCACGCGAGCCCCTCTTCCCAGAGGCGCTCGCATTTTTTTGCTCTGTGGGCGAAAGGGATGTCAGGAATTCTGCGATCCCCAAAACCAAAAGGGCTGCACCCTGTGCCTGACAGAGTGCAGCCCTTGGAGAATCGCCAGAGAGTCGATGAACGGCTTCGACGCCGTCCACCTGACGAAAAATCAGTCCACCAGAATCACTTCCACGCGGCGTGCTTCGGCGTTGGAGCCGCTGGCCTGGGATTGCTCGGGCTTCTTCAGATCGAGCTTGTCTTCGGCCACGCCCAGCGACTTCAGCGCTTCCGAGACGGCGATGGCGCGCTGCTTGGCGAGTTCCTGATTTTGCTCCAGATTGCCGGTGGCATCGTGGTAGCCGGAAATCTGGGCCTTCTTGCCGCCTTCGACAACGCCCTTGACCACTTCACGCAGCGCGTCGTTGGCACCCGCAGCGACAGTCGCCTGGCCCGAGGCGAAGTAGAACTTCACGAGACCGTTGTCCATCACGACGACCGAAGCGCCCTCTTCCGTCACGGTGCCGGTCACGGCTGTGGTGGCACCCGTACCCGCAGAACCGGGGCCAACGGCCGTAGTGCCCAGAACCACCTGCGCGGGCTTTTGCACGGGCGCGTGTGCGATGCCGCGCTTGTACACCACCACGCCCACCACGGTGGAGACCACCAGAGCGATCAGGGCAAACAGGAAGCCAAGCGCGAATCGTTGTTGGCTGTCGTCGTCGGAACTATTAAAGGACATGAGTGTCACTCCGGATTGAAATTGTGGACGGTGCTATGTTGAATGGAGAAAAACCTGTCGATTGTAGAGTGCTAGACATGCCGCTTGATGCTGTGCCCATACGCGATCCCCAACCAATGCTCGAAAGAGCGCTGGACGAATGGGGGGGCAGCGAGGATTTGTGGGTATTTGGCTACGGTTCCCTTATATGGCGACCGGACTTTGATTTTGTGGAGCGACGCGACGCCCGCGTGCATGGCTGGCACCGAGCGCTCAAGATGTGGAGCCGCATCAATCGCGGCACGCCTCAGCGGCCCGGGCTGGTGTTTGGCATGCTGTCGGGCGGCAGTTGCCGGGGCGTGGTGTTCCGCGTGGACCGCTCTATTGCGCGCGAGGTCATGATCAGCCTGTGGCAGCGCGAAATGGTGATGGGCGTGTACGACCCGCGCTGGCTGCCATGCCACACGCCCGAGGGCACGGTGCGCTCGCTGGCTTTCACTTTGTCACGAAAAAGTCCCAGCCACACGGGCGTGCTGAGCGATGAGGAATACCGCCGCATCTTTGCCGAAGCTGTCGGCAAATATGGCACGACGCATGACTATGCGCGTGCCACGCATGAGCAACTCCTGCAGATGGGTATCGAAGACCGGGCTTTGGCGCGCCTGCTCGCACTTCCCAAATCCGGGCTTTGATGCGACGATTGAATCGTTGAATTGTTCTCCACTCCCCATTGCGAAAGGTGAATCCATGAAGCTGATACCCCAGACCCTTTGCGCCACGGCGGCCGTGGCCGTGCTGGCCTTGTCCGGCTGTGCATCCATGTCCTCGTCGCCCTCAGCCACGGCCAAGCTGGAGTCCACGCGCGGCAACACTGCCAAGGGCACGATCCGCTTCGTGCAGACCGGCGACAACACGGTGCGCGTGAGCGGCGAAGTCAGCGGACTCAAACCCAACAGCGAGCACGGATTCCACATTCACGAAAAAGGCGATTGCTCCAGTGGCGACGGCAACAGCGCGGGCGGTCACTTCAACCCGACCGGCTCGCAGCACGGACGCTATGGCTCGGGTCCGCACCACGGCGGCGATCTGCCCAGCCTGCGCTCGGATGCCAATGGCGTCGCCACCATCAGCGTCGATCTGACCGGTATCACCCTGCAGTCGGGCGCACCCAACAACATCGTGGGGCGCGGCCTGATCGTGCATGCCGACCCGGATGACTTCGTCACCCAGCCCACCGGCAACTCAGGAGCGCGCCTGGCCTGTGCCGTGATCCGCTGATCCATCGGGCACTGCCATATCGCCCGCCGGGAGCGCTCTGTCGAGGCACAATGTCAGGCATGAGCACTCCCACCTCTTCTTCCCTGTCTTCGACCATCGCCGACCTGCGCAAGAGCTACGAGCGCGCAGAACTGAGTGAAGACGCATCCCAGCGCCAGCCGCTCAGGCAATTCGAGCAATGGCTGAACGAAGCCATGGCTGCGCAAGTACCCGAGCCCAATGCCATGACGCTGGCCACCGTGGGCGGCGACATGCGCCCCAGCACACGCATCGTGCTCATCAAAGGTTATGACGAGCGCGGCATCGTCTGGTTCACCAATTACGACAGCCGCAAGGGCCGCCAGATTGCGGGCAACCCGTTTGCCGCCCTGCAGTTTCACTGGGTGGAGTTGGAGCGCGTGGTGCGCATCGAAGGTCGCGTCGAGAAGGTCGATGAGGCCGAGAGCGATGCCTACTACAGCAGCCGCCCATTGGACTCACGCATCGGCGCCTGGGCCAGCCCGCAAAGTCAGGTGATCTCCGGGCGCAGCGTGCTGGTCGCCAATGCGGCGAAGTACAGCGCCAAGTTCATGCTGAACCCGCCCCGACCGCCCCACTGGGGTGGGTTTCGTCTGGTGCCGGATCGCTGGGAATTCTGGCAAGGCCGCAAGAGCCGCCTGCATGACCGGCTGTGCTATCGCCTCGATGGCGAAGAATGGTTGCGCGAACGCCTGGCCCCCTGAGCGGCCTGTCTGCTTCAGCCCTGAAGCAGATGCGCGATCCAGATCGCCAGCGGCAAAGTCGCCAGCGCCACCAGCGTGGAAGCGGCAATGCTTGCGGACACCTCCTGCTGCATCACGCCGTAGCGCTGGGTGAAATAAAACACGTTGGCGCCCACCGGCATGGCCGCGATCACGAACATCACGGCCAGCGGCAGGCCAGACACGCCGAGCAACGGTGCAATCGCCAGCACCAGCGCCGGCATGACCAGATTCTTGACGATGGTGATCGCCACGGCGGCGCGCATGTTGTGGCCGATGCGCGTATAGGCCAGTGAAATGCCGACCAGCAGCAAGGCCATCGGACTCAACGCGCTGCCCACCATCTGCAAACCCTTGTCGATGCCCGCAGGCAACTGCAAACCCGTCTGCGCAAAAATGAGACCCGCCAGAATCGGCAGCGGCACAGGGTGGATGATGCTCTTGCGCGCCGCCTGCAGCACCGTACGCCACAGCGGCACGCCGGAGTCCGCAGTGCCGCTGCGGGCGCGCGCCTCGCGCTCGCTGGCCAGCTCGAAAATCAGCGTCGCCGACGTCAGCAAAATCAGCGAGTGCAACGACACCAGCGTGAACAGCACGATCAATGCGGACTCGCCAAACGTAAACTGGATGATGGGCACGCCGATCATCACCGTGTTGCCGAACACGCAGGACAAGGCCTCGGCGGCAGAGCGCGTGGAGAACCCGCGCACCAGCATCGTGCCGATGAACAGCACCGCCACCGCCGAGAAGTAGAGCACCACCGGTGTGAAATCCAGATCCTGCAAGCGCACCGATCCCATGGTGCGAAACAGCAGTGCTGGCGTGAGCACCAGGAACACCAGATTGCTCAGATCCTTGATGGCCGCATCGCGCACCCATCCAATGCGCGCCACGAGCCAGCCAAGGGCGATGCACAGCAGGACAGGGATCAGCGAAGAAAGCATGGAAGTGCGCGCATGGCGCCAAAGAGGTGTGCGGGCCGGTGCGCGCAAGCCTGCACACAGCGCCCGTCAACGGGTCACAGAATGCGTCGATTCTATGACGTCACTCCCGTTCTGGCTGCCGGATAGATTTGGAAGCGCGCAGATGCGCTCAAGTGCGCTCCGGTGCGCTCAAACCGGGCTCGGTCCAACCCAGCGGCCGCTGCGCAATCCGAGCGGCGGCTGTTGCGCCCAGACCTGTCCGCTGACGTCCCAGCTTTGTTCTTGCACGTTGAGGCCCGCGAACACACCATAGCCCTCGCCTGCGTGGATTTCCTCGCCCGCACTCAGGCTCTCGCCTGCCTTGATGGCACCGTGCGCGTGAATGCCCTGACCGGCGCGAATGCCCCAGTCCGCTTCCAGATGGGTGACGCCCTCGATCGCCCCGCCCACGGCAATGCCCTGCCCCGCGCGCACGCTGCCCGCACCTTGCAGATGACCGCCCACACGCAGGTTCTTGCCGCACTGGACGCCATCGCCCGCGAGCAAGTCCTGCCCGATCATGGCGGCGCCGCCCACCTCGATGCGCTGGCGCACCACCAGGTCCCAGGCCACGCGCACGTCGCCGGTACACAGCAGCGCCTTTTCCACTTCGACGCCCCACTCCACGCGCAGATCGCCGCCGACGGTGAGGTCTTCACCGCAGCGGATATTGCCGCCCACCTTGATGTCTTCACCCGCGGTCACCGCGCCATCGGCCCGGATGCCCGCACTCGCGTGGATGGAGCGCCCGGCATAGATCAGCCCACCCACATCGATCCCCGCGCGAACCTTGATCGTGCCCGAGAAAACGACGGCGTCGGCCTCCAGATGATCGAGCTCCAGCACCTCATTCGTCGGGCCAAAGTTTTTGAGCAACCAGCAGGCGTCATCCACCCGGCCTGCGTTCACGAGCGTATCCAGCGCCTGCTGGTAGCCCACGCCATCTTCGATGTTGCGCACGAACCAGCGAAAGCCCATCGCGCACGGGCTCTTGGCGCGAAGAAACTGCTTGGTGAACTCCATGGTGTGATCCATGCCATGCTCCTGGGAAAAGGTTGAGCGGGCTGGATGGATGTGGCTTCACTTGCCAGCATCGTCCGTGCACCGCAAGGCAGACCCTGAGGGTGCCCGGCGATGGTGTGGTTCGTCTGCGGAGTGAATGTGAGGGGGATGCCTATCGCCGGGCGGATGAATGTGCGACCGGTTTGTAAGGCCATATTTCGCGCACGCGCAATCCTCCGCACTCATCGGTGGGAATTTGCAGGTTTGCCGGGCAGGTCTTTGGGGACATGTGCGGGCATGGTACCAGCGTGACCATGCCCGCTCAAGCTTGTCGCACGAAAGCGCGCGGGCTTTCGTGCAGGGCTGGCAGCGCTGGAATCGTCAGAAATTCACGCGCATGCCCACCGTGATGTTGCGCCCCATGAGCGGCGCCGCATCTTTGATGAACGAGTTGGCCGAGTACGCCAGACGGTTCGTCAGATTGCGCGCCTTCAGGTAGATCTGCCATTCGTTGGGCGTACCCTGCCCGCCGTTGTAGGCAACACCCAGGTTCAACATGCCATAGCCCGGCGTGGTCGTCTCGAACTCGGCCACGCGCTTTTGCTTGGCCACCTGCCGCCATTCGATGTTGCCCTCCCACGCCTGCCAACGACCATCCAGCCGCAGGCCCACACGCGCGGGTGAGATGCGCGGCAGATTGCCACCATCATCCAGTTTGGCGCGCACGACGTCGCCCAGCAAGGTCACGCCGAAATGGCGCGTGATTTGCTGGCGCACTTTGGCTTCCACGCCGGTGAACGTGGCATCGGCTTGCGAATACTGCAGCAGTTGGACGCCTTCCAGTTCGTCCAGCGTGCGGCCATAGATGTAGTGGCTGATGCGGTTGCGGTAGGCGGTCACGTCGAACGTGGTCGGGCCGCTGGTCTTGCGCAGCGACAGATCGAAGTTGCTCGACACCTCGTTGCGCAAATCCGCATTGCCCAACTCATAGGTCGCCGTCGCCATGTGGAGCCCGCGCGCGAACAACTCTTCCGCCGCTGGGGCACGGCTAGCGCGGCTGAACGTCAGCCCCGCCGCGTAGCCCGGCTGGAAGCGCCACACCGCTCCCACGGACGCCGACAGCCCGTTGTGGCTGCGCTTGACGCGGCTGTCTTCGGCCTCGGCGGTCTGGCGGTCGTAGCGCAGCGCGCCTTCCAGTCGCCAATCGCCCAGACGGTATTCCTCCAGCATGAAGAGGCCGGTGCGGCGTGTGATCGTGGGCTCGACATATGCCTCCTCGCCCGTGGCACTGAATTTGCGCTGCGAGGTCTGCATGCCGAACAGGCCCTTGAATCCCGCGATGGGTTCGTGCTGTGCCTCCACGCGCAAGTCATAGGCCTTGTTCTTGAAGGTCGTGCCGATGGCACCGTCCTCCACCTCGTCATGGCGGTAGTCCGTCAGACCACCGCGCAGACGCACGGCGCTGAAGCCCGTGAACGGATTGCGCCATTCGCCCCGCACATCAAGGCGGTCACTGCGCATGTCCACCACGGGTACATCGCCCGGCGCGTGTTCATGTTCGTGGTCATGCCCTTCTTCGTGCTCATCGCCGTGATCATGGCCGTGGTCGTGATCGTGGCTGCCGCAATGCAGGTGCGTGCCATGGGGATGGCATCCTTCGATGTCGTGGTTGTGACCGGGCAAGCCGTACTTGGCGTTCTGCCGCGTGACGGCGAAGCCGAGATACCCTTGCGATCCGACCCATGACAGTCCCAGCGAGGCCCCGCTCGTGCGATTGAAGCTGCCGGGCACATGCGAGCCGCCGCTCCAGCCGCTGCCCACCTTGTAGTCGTCCGCATCCCGGCCGGACGCCTCCACGTGCATGGCGATGGAGCCCGCGCCGCCGGTCAGCGACACCGCGCCCGCCTTCTCGCTGGCACCGGAGCCGATGCGCGCTTCGGCGCTGCCCTCGTAGCCTTTTTCGGGAATGGCAGTGGGGATCTTGCCGTCCAGTACGTTCACGACACCGCCCACCGCGCCCGCGCCGTAGATCAGGCCCGATGGCCCGCGCAACACCTCGACCTGATTGGCCAGCAGCGGCTCGGTCGCGACGGTGTGGTCCGGGCTGACGGTAGAAGCGTCCTGGATTTCCGAGCCATCGGACAACACCTTGACGCGCGGGCCATCCATGCCGCGAATCACGGGTCGGCTGGCACCTGCGCCGAAGTGGCTGCCGGTCATGCCCGGCTCGCCTTCGAGCGATTCGCCCAGCGTTGCCTCGCGGCTGCGGACCAGCTCGTTGCCTTCCAGAACGGTGACGGGCGTGGTCATTTCGGATGCACCCAGTTCGAGTCCGCTGGCAGAGACGGTGACCTCGGGCAGTTGCGCGTCGACGGTGGCTGCCGGATTGTCCTGCGCGTTGGCGCACACCAGCGCCGCTCCTTGCAGGAGGATGAAAAGCGCGCTGGGCAGCGGACGCAGCCGAAGAGCGCGCGCGGAAATGGGGGCGTGATGGAGAAGATGGTTCATTGCTGAAAAGAAGCGGCCACGCGCTCGCCGGGCACGGTCGGGTTGGCCCTGCGCAGTGGCAAAAATAAGGGACGGCAGCGCGGCAGCCCGCACAAGCGAGCAGTCCCAACGCGCAGCCAGAAATGGATCGGGGCGGTAGCCTTATGCGCACGTCAACGTCGATGCCAAAGACCCGCTAGGGCAGGCAAAGCCACGACGCACGCAAGCAGGGACGTGCCGCGATCAGGTCGTCAGACCATCAGCAAGAACAAGGGAGGTGCGCGCGCGGAGAACGGCGTCGCGTGCTGGCTGCGCGGCTCCAGCGACGCATAGAAGACCGGAGCCACATCCGGCAATGGCTGCAGCAGCGGCAGGGCCTTGGCCGGGAACACATGGCCGAGCGCCACCTGGTCGAGCAATACGCAATCGGCCTTGGAGTGACCGGCAAACAGCGCGTGAATCGTGTCGACGGTGTGATTGCCGGTCGCCACCTGTGCGCCATGGCCTGCCACGGCCAGCGCGCCCTGCGCAGGTGAGCCCGCCGATGCGTGCACCACCTGGTGCATCAACCCGAGCGCAGGCGCCAGCACGAGTGCCAGCACCAGCCAGCACATGCTCAGGCGTTGTCGCAGTGAAAGTCGGGAGTTCGGTTGCATCGGGAGATGAACAGGCGGTTCAGTGCGCCGGGCAACACAGACAACCCGGCGCAAGAACTGCAAGCATAGCGGAGAAATCAGGCCCCAGGCTTCAGATGCTGGGAGAAGGTTTTGCGAAACTTGTCCACCTTCGGCCCCACCACAAACGCGCAATAGCCTTGATTGGGGTGGTTCACAAAATAGTCCTGGTGATAGCCCTCGGCAGGCCAGTATGACTTGAGTGGCTCGACTTCGGTCACTACGGGCGCGCCGAACAGCTTGTCCTGTCCGATCTCGCGCAGCAGGTCATCGATCACCTGCTTTTGCGCCTCATTGGTGTAGCAGATCGCGCTGCGGTACTGCGTGCCCACGTCGTTGCCCTGACGGTTGAGCGTCGTCGGATCGTGCGTGGCAAAGAAGATTTCCAGAATCTGGCGCAGGCTGATCACCGCCGGGTCGTAATCCACCTTGATCACTTCCGCATGCCCGGTGCTGCCGTCACAGACCTGTTCGTAGGTGGGCGCATCCACATGCCCGTTGGCATAACCGCTTTCCACATCGAGCACGCCGCGCACACGATCGAACACGGCCTCGGTACACCAAAAGCAGCCGCCGCCAAGAATGATGGTGTTCTGGTGAGTGTCTGTCATGCCGTGTTCCCCTGGAGTTGTGTTCAAGCGCGCCTCGCGCCAGCCCCCATCAAGAGGCCAGACACGCGGCGTGATCCCGATTATCGCGCTGGACCATTTGACTGGAATTTTTGAGGTTGATATATTACTAACCAGTCAGTCATTAACAATGAATCACCCTCTCCCCCCTCCCGTTGAAGAACCCGTCAGCCCTGCCCGCCGGGGCCGGCGCAAGGAAGCGCGTCCCGGCGAACTGCTGGCGGCCGCGCTGGACCTGTTCGTGGAAAAAGGCTATGCGGCCACGCGTGTAGAAGAAGTGGCTGCGCGCGCGGGCGTTTCCAAGGGAACGCTGTTTCTCTATTTCCCAAGCAAGGAAGAGCTGTTCAAAGCGGTGGTGCGCGAGCACATCTCGGGGCGCTTTGCCGAATGGGAGGCCACACTGGCGGACTTCACCGGCACCTGCAGCGACATGGTGGAATACGCCTTCAGCGCGTGGTGGGAGCGCATTGGTTCGACCAAGGCCAGCGGCCTGGGCAAACTCGTGATCGCCGAGGCGCACAATTTTCCGGAGATCGCGCGCTTTTATCGCAGCGAGGTCATTCTTCCCGCGCATGAGCTGATCCGGCAGATCCTGCAACGTGGCATGGCCTCGGGCGAGTTCCGGGAGCTCGATCTGGAGTACGCCATTCACCTCGTGGACGCCCCCCTCATCCAGCTGGATCTCATGCTGTCTGCGGGCGCTTTGTGCATGGCGGATCCGTCATCTTTTGATCCGCAAAAATATTTGCGCACCCACGCACAGAACCTGTTAATGGGCCTACGCCCCAGAGCGGCCTAAAATGAGGGGTTTGTCTGATTTCAAGAGACCGCATTTCGGAGTACCCATGAACCTGCCTTTGAACACGTCTGCCGATACCACCAATCTCGTGGAACAGGCCCGCTACAACATGATCGAGCAGCAGATCCGCCCGTGGCGCGTGCTCGACGATGAGGTGCTCGACCTGCTGGCGCAGGTGCGACGTGAAGAATTCGTTCCCGAGCCCTATCGCTCCATGGCTTTTATGGACATCGAAATCCCGCTCAACGCCTCCGTGGAAGAAGCCGAGCGCACAGGTCAGGTGATGCTGGCCCCGCGCGTGGAAGCGCGCATGCTGCAAGACGCCGAAGTCAAGGCGAGCGACCGCGTGCTGGAGATCGGCACCGGCTCCGGCTTCATGGCCGCCCTGCTGGGCCGCAGCGCCGCACAGGTGCTGACCCTTGAGTTGAACGCCGATCTGGTGGATTTCGCCAAGGACAACCTGCGCAATGCCGGCGTCTCCAACGTGGAAGTGCGCATGGGCGACGGTGCGCGCGACCTGTCGGCCGATGGCCCGTTCGACGTGATCATGCTGAGCGGCTCGGTGGCTGAACTGCCCCAGTCGCTGCTGTCCTTGCTCACCGAAGGGGGCCGCTTGGTGGCCGTGGTCGGCTCGGAGCCTGTGATGCGCACCACCGTGGTGCGCCGTCGCGGCTCGAGCTTCGATGTCACGCATCCCTGGGACCTCATTGCCCCGCGCCTGCTCAATTTCCCCGAGCCTTCGCCCTTCAAGTTCTGATTCCGCCCTCACCTTCCAGGAAGCCGCATGATCACCCACATCCACCCCGAGCAACTGGCGCAATGGATCGCCAGCGCGCCGCCCGATGCGCAACCGCTGGTGCTGGATGTGCGTGAGGCGTGGGAGCGTCAGACCGCCAGCATTGCGCCCACCGGCGCGCAACTCGTGAGCATTCCGATGGGCGAGCTCCCGTCGCGTCTGCAAGAACTGGACGCCTCGCGCCCCACTGCCTGTCTGTGCCATCACGGCATGCGCAGTCTGCGCGTGGCCGCCTTTCTGGAGCACCAGGGCTTCGAGCAGGTGGCCAACATCACGGGCGGTATAGATGCATGGTCGGCGCAGGTCGACCCGGCGGTTCCACGCTACTGAGCCACTCGCGATGGCGCACCGGAGGTCCTCTTGCTGATCGGTACGCAACGCTCTGACGCTGGCGCTTCAGGCCCACGCCCTTCTGGAAGGATCCCATGACATCTCTCAGGCGCATTGCGCGCGCTCCCTTTTTGGCCGCCGGAATTGCGGGCGTGTTGCTGGCCGGTACGGCGCAGGCGCACACCTTGATGGATCTGGTGGAGTTGGCGCGTGGATACGACGCGCCGTGGCAATCGGCACGCGCCCAGTTTGATGCCAGCGTGAGCCGCGCGGAACAGGCGCGCGCCGGCTTGCTGCCCAGCGTGGCGGCGCAGGCCGGCGTCAGCTATTCACGCACCAACTACCGGGTGAAAACGCCCACACCGCTGGCGCAGAATTTCGACTTGCACGGGCCCAAGCAGGAAGCGGCACTCGTTGCCTCGCAGCCGCTGTACCGGCCCGCCAACCGCATCACGTTCGAGCAGGGACAGCGCAGCGTGGCCATTGCCCACGCACAGCTGGAAGCGGCCGATCAGGATCTGCTCGTGCGCGTCGCCCAAGCCTATTTCGATGTGCTCGCTGCTCAGGATGCGCTCAGCGTCGTGCAGGCGCAAAAGAAGGCCGTGTCCGAGCAATTGGCGTTTGCCAAAAGCAATTTCGAGCTGGGTAACGCCACCATCACCGACACGCGCGAAGCGCAAGCGCGCCACGATCTGGTGCAGGCGCAGGAAATTGCCACCACCAACGACTTGCAAGTCAAACGACTGGCACTGGACCAGATCGTGGGGCTGGCTGGCACGTCACCGCAGCCGCTCGCACAGCCCGTTGTGCTACCTGCGGTCGAACCGGCCGACATGCTGCACTGGGTCGATTCCGCAGAGGCCGACCAGCCCGTGGTGCGACAGGCGCAGATCGCGCTGGACGTGGCGCGCCTGGAAACCCGCAAGGCCGAAACCGGGCATTTGCCCACCGTCGATCTGCAGGCCAGCTACGGCGTGCAGCGCAATCCGAACGGCATGGTCAACCAGCCTTTCGTGCACTCGCGCGCTACCAGCGGCACGGTCGGCGTGGCACTGAACGTGCCCTTGTTTGCCGGGTTTGCTGTGCAAAACCGCGTGAAGGAAACCCTGTCGCTGGAAGACAAGGCACAAGCCGATCTGGACCATGCGCGCCGCACCGTGGCGCAGGCTGCACGCAGTGCGTACTTGGGCGTGCAGTCGGGCATGCAGCAGGTGAAGGCGCTGGAAGCCGCTGTGGCCTCGAGCCAGAGCGCGCTGGATGCCAACCGGCTCGGCTACGACGTGGGTGTGCGCGTGAACATCGACATCCTGAACGCGCAAAGCCAGTTGTACCAAACCCGGCGCGAACTGGCGCAGGCGCGCTACAACGTGCTGATGGGCGAACTCAAGCTGCGCCAGGCGGCGGGCAGCTTGAATGACGATGACATCCTCCGCCTCAATGCCCTGCTGGTGCAGGACGAGCCGGAAAGCACCGACGCTCCAGCACCGACGGCACTGCCGCCATCGCAGCCGTCCACCACCACACCGCAGCGCTAGAGTAACGAGGGCGCTGCGCGCGCCCTGCCCTCGCGCCTGTGATCAGAGTTGATGCACGACGAGGCGGAATTCCGGATCGTCCGGGAACGCCTTGACCTCGAATCCCAGTCGGCGCATGAGTCGCAGCATATTGGGATTGTTCGCCAGCACCAGTCCCTGGATTTCAGACAGGCCACGGTCGCGCGCGACCTCCATGATGGCGTGCATCAAGCGCCCGCCCAATCCCTTGCCAGCAAAGTCGTCTGCCACCAAGAGGGCGAACTCGCAACTGGTCTGGTCGGGATTTGTCACGTAGCGCGAAACGCCGATGATGCGCTCCACCTCCTTGACCTGTCCGTTGTCGCCCACCGTGGTTTCGCGATGCACGGCAACGAGCGCCATTTCGCGGTCGTAGTCGATCAGCGTGAAACGCGCCAGCATGCTGGCGGGCAATTCGGCCAGTTGCGAGACGAAGCGGAAGTAGCGGCTCTCGGCCGACAGTTCGCGCACCAGCCGTTGCAGCATTTGCGCATCGTCCGGACGAACCGGGCGGATGATGTATTCGCCGCCACCGCTCATGGGCCAGAGCTGCTCGTAACGCGCCGGATACGGAAGAATGGCCAGATGGGCATAGCCGCCATCACCCGCGCTGGGAATCGACACCAGCCCGCCCGACGCGCCATGGGAGGCTTCGCCCACGACGATGCGCGCATCGACCGCCACCACGCCGTCCGCATCCACGATGAGCGGGTTGATGTCCATCTCGCGCAGTTGCGGCAGAGCGCAGGCCATCTCCGACACGCGCAGCAGCACCTGCTCCAGCGCCTCGAAATGGACGGGCAATGCGCCGCGCCATTCACCCAGTGTCTCGGCCACGGCGGAGCGCTCGATGAGTTGGCGCGCCAGGAACTGGTTCAGCGGCGGCAGCTCCATCGCGCCATCGCCCATGAGTTCGACCATCGTGCCACCCGCACCAAAGGTGATGATGGGACCGAAATATTCATCGCTGACCAGTCCGATGCAGATCTCGCGCCCGCGCCGCGCGCGCGCCATGGGCTGCACCGTGACACCATTGATGCGCGCCTTGGGCATCTGTCGCGCCACGCGCTGCACCATGTCGGCGTAGGCGTCGCGGGTGGCCGTGCCGGTGTGCACGTTCAGCGCCACACCGCCCACGTCGGACTTGTGCGTGATGTCGGGTGAATCGATCTTGATGGCCACCGGATAGCCCAGTTGCGTGGCGATCATCATCGCCTCGTGCGCGCTGCGCGCCTGCAGCGTGCGCGTGACCGGAATGTGGAAAGCGGCGAGCAGCGACTTCGACTCCATTTCCGTGAGCACATTGCGCCGCTCGGCGAGCACGCTTTCGATGACCAGGCGCGCGCCTTCGATGTCGGGTTTGGCGAGCGACGTCAGCGACGTCGGTGTCTGCTGCAGCAACTGCTGGTTCTTGTAGAACACGGCGATGTTGCTGAAAGCGCCGACGGCGGCCTCTGGCGTGCGGAAGCTGGGGATCTGCGCCTTGCGCAGCGTCTCGCGCGCGGGAAGCACCAGCGTGTCGCCCAGCCAGCTGGTGAGCAGCGGCTTGTTCATGCCGCGCTTGGCATCGGACAGCGCCTGCGCCACCGCGGTGGCGTCCCTGCCCGGCTTGGGCGAGAAGATGGCCAACACACCATCGATTTGGCGATCCTTGTTGGCCGCCTCGATGGCGAGGCTGTAGTGTTCGGGCCCGGCGTCTTCCGACAGATCGATCAGATCGGTCAGCGTGGCAAGGGATGGCAACTGCGGCGCCAGTGCCTGCGCGGCCTGATCGGACAGGCGCCCCAGCGACATGCCCAGCTCATTGACCCAGTCCGCCGCGAGCACGCCCGGGCCACCGCCATTGGTGATGATGGCCAGTCGCTGTCCCACAGGACGGTAGCGCGACGCGAGGCATTTGGCGGCGGAGAACAACTCGACAAACGAGCGCACGCGCACCGCACCCGCACGGCGCAGCGCGGCGTCGAAGACCTCGTCGCTGCCGACGATGGCGCCGCTGTGCGTCAATGCCGCGGCATTGCCAGCGGGCTTGCGTCCCGCCTTGAGCACGATGACGGGCTTGGCATACGCGGCCTGACGCAAGGCGCTCATGAAGCGGCGTGCGTTTTGTATACCCTCCATATAGACGACGATGCTTTGCGTGCGTGCATCGTGCGCCAGAAAATCGAGCACCTGCGCAATGCCGAGATCGGTGTGCGCGCCCAGCGACACCACGCTGGAGAATCCCACGGCGTTGCTGCGCGCCCAGTCCAGAATGGACGCCGTGAGTGCGCCCGATTGGCACACCAGCCCCAGCGACCCCTCGGCCGCCAGCGCCCCTACGGCGCTTGCGTTCAGGTGCAGCGAGGGACGTTGCATGCCCAGCGAGTTGGGGCCCAGCAGGAACATGCCTTCACGCTTGGCGATGCGTTTGAGTTCTGCCGCCAACTGCTGTGTCATGCCCGTCGAGATGACGATGGCGGCGCGGCAATTCATGCGGCCCGCCACCTCCATGCCCGCGACGACTTCATCTGGCGGCAGGACGATCACCGCCAGATCGGCGCGCGTTTGCGCCAGATCGGCCAGCGTGCCGCTGGTGTGAATGTCCATGAAGGTCAGCGAGCCCGTGAATTTCTGCGCCTTGAGCGCTTCCAGCACGTGCCGCGCAATGGGCGGCAGGTCTTCGGGCTTGTCGGTGGCTCCGGCGAGGACGACGATCGACGTCGGAGAAAAAAGTGGTGTCAGGTAGTGCTTATCCAACATGGTTCGGATGATGAACGAGTACTGGGAGTGAGACTGCTGCCGCCCGGAACTCGCTTCAGGCAGGAGCACTGCACGTCATTGTGATGCACGCCGATCAGGGTGACGATGGCAATCGGTCTGCCGCTTGCTTTGCGTCATGGTAGCCATGGATGGGCGCTTGTGCCTGCACAAACTTGCACGAAGACACCCGGCTGCCGCATCAAGGCGACGCCCGCAGGACGCCCGCAGTCCGCGCGCCCTTCAGGCCTCGGATTCAGGCTTCGGCCTGCGGGACATTTGTTGGAGCACGGCCTGGGCGGTCGCGGCGGCCGCCCCGCGGTGCGCCTGCGTGAAGGACTGGCAGCGCGAGACCAGCGCGGCCAGGCGCGGAGCATCATTCACCAGATCCACCGCCTGCTGCACGCCGGCGTGCATGTCATCGACACGCAATGCGATGCCGCTTTCCTGCGCCAGTTCCGCCGCCTGGGCAAAGTTGAAGGTGTGCGGTCCCATGACCACGGGGCAGTCACACGCCAGCGCTTCGATGAGATTCTGACCTCCCAGCGGCTCGAAACTGCCCCCAAGCAATGCCGCGTGCGACATGCCGTAGTACTGCACCATCTCCCCCATCGAGTCGCCCAGCCACACGTCGGCAGGCGGCGGGCCATCCGGGCACTGGCTGCGCCGCGCCACGCTCAAACGGGCAGACTCGCACAGGGCCGCCACTTCATCAAAGCGTTGCGGATGGCGCGGCACCAGCAGCCATTGCACGCGCTGGCCTTGCTGCTCGAACGTGGCACGCAGGGAAAGCCACGCGGCGAGCCATGCGGCCTCTTCGCCTTCGCGGCTGCTGGCAAACAGCACTACCGGCCGCGCACTCTCCGCACGCCATGCACGGCCGCGCGCCAGCATGGCCGCATCGGGTACGGTGTCGAACTTGAGATTGCCCAGCACGGCGCGCACGGGCGCCCCCAGATCGGCCAGTCTGCGCGCATCGTCATCCGTCTGCGCCCAAACGGCGGACAGCGCTTCGTATGCGGGTCGCGCCAGCCAGGACCAGCGCTGCGCACCGCGCCACGATTTTTCATTCAGGCGCGCATTCGCCAGCACCAACGGCACGCCGTGCAACTTGCAGCCTGCCACCAGATTGGGCCAGATTTCGGTTTCCATGAGCACGCCGATGGCGGGCTGGAAATGGCTCAGGAACCGGTTCACCGCCTCGGGCGTATCCCATGGTTGCCAGACCTGCACATCGCCCTCGCGCAGCAACTTCGCACCTTCGGCGCGCCCGGTGGCAGTGCCGTTGGTGAGCAGCATGCGCATGCCCGGCAGCAGGTCGCGCAGTTCACGCAGCAAGATCGCGGCAGCGCGCGTTTCACCGAGCGAGACGGCGTGAATCCAGATCAGCGGCGACTCGGCCGTGCCCGCGAGTCGGGCGGCGTCCACGTAGTGGCCGAATCGCTCCGGCACTGCCTGCGCATAGCCGGGTTCGGATTGCGCACGCCGCGCCAGTTTGCGCTTGAGCAGTGGCGTGGCGAGCCGGGTTGCCCCGGAATACAGTGCGCGCACCAGAGAGTTCAACCAACGACCTGACTGGTTCAATGCGCCGCGCCGCCCACCTTGGCGCCGGGCTTGACGCGCTCTAGCAGCGCGAGCATTTCGGATTCGATGCGCTGCATGGCTTCGGGCGTGTGGCCTTCGAATCGCAGCACGAGCACAGGCGTGGTGTTGCTGGCCCGGATCAGACCGAAACCATCGGGCCAATCCACACGCAGACCATCGATGGTGCTGATGCTGGCGGGCGCCTCGAACGATGACGGGGCCAGCGCCTGCAACTGGGCGGTCAGGCGATGCGGCTCGCCCTCTTCGCAGGTCACATTCAGCTCCGGCGTGCAGCAACTGGTGGGCAGCGCCTTGAGCACGGCGGACGGATCACTGCTGCGGCTCAGAATCTCCAGCAAGCGGCAACCCGCATAGGTGCCGTCGTCAAAACCGAACCAGCGCTCCTTGAAGAAGATGTGGCCGCTCATCTCGCCGCCCAAGGGTGCATCCAGCTCCTTCATGCGCGCCTTGATAAGCGAGTGACCGGTCTTGTACATCACCGCCTTGCCACCCGCAGCCTCGATGGCCGGGGCGAGCCGTTGCGTGCACTTCACGTCGAACAGGATGGGCGCGCCGGGCACGCGCGACAGCACGTCCTCGGCGAACAGCATCATCTGGCGGTCGGGGAAAATGTTCTCGCCATCACGCGTCACGATGCCGAGGCGGTCACCGTCGCCATCGAAGGCGAGGCCCAGTTCTGCATCGCTGCTCTGCAGCGCGGCGATCACGTCGCGCAGATTGTCCGGCTTGCTCGGGTCGGGATGGTGGTTCGGGAAATTGCCGTCCACTTCGGAGAACAGCTCGATCACTTCGCACCCCAGCGCGCGGAAGATGCCGGGCGCCGAAGCTCCCGCAATGCCGTTGCCCGAATCGACTACGATCTTCATCGGGCGCGCCAGTTTCACATCGCCCACGATGCGTGCGGTGTATGCATCCAGCACGTCGTCCTGATGGATGCTGCCACCGGCTGCGGCCTTCCAGGTCTGTGCGTCCATGGCCATGCGCAGGTTCTGGATCTCTTCGCCGTAGATGGCCCGGCCAGCAAGCACCATCTTGAAGCCGTTGTAATCCTTGGGATTGTGGCTGCCGGTCACCTGGATGCCGCTGCGGCACAGCGTGGACGCCGCGAAATACAGCATGGGCGTGGTGACCATGCCGACATCGATCACTTCGATGCCCACATCCACCAGCCCCGCCATCAGCGCCGCTGACAGCGCCGGGCCCGACAGACGCCCATCGCGCCCCACGGCCACCTGCTGCTCACCTTGCGCCAGCGCCGCCATGCCGAAGGCGCGCCCCAGATTGCGCGCGACGTCTTCGTTCAATGTGCTCGGAACAATGCCTCGAATGTCATACGCTTTGAAAATGGCTGGAGGAAATGGCACAAGACAACCCGTCTGGATGATTGGACACATTCGCAATTGTAAATGTGCGCTGCACCATGTTCAGCAGTTCTCTATCCAACGCGCTTCGAATGCGCTCACAACGCCGCAAGGGACAAGTCCGAAAACTGCCAGCGCCGCATCGTCGCCGCCCTATCATGAACCCCATGACGCCCGATCCGACCCGCCCCGCCGACGCTGCGCCCGCGACAGACGACGCCCGCTATCTTGCCCTCAAGACGCGCGATGCACGCTTTGACGGCAGCTTTTTTACTGGCGTGACCAGTACGGGCATCTACTGCCGCCCGGTCTGCGCGGTGCGCACGCCACGGCGAGAGAACTGTCGCTTCTTCGACCTCGCGGCGCAAGCCGAAGGTGCGGGCTTTCGTCCCTGCCTGCGTTGCCGCCCGGAGTTGGCACCGCAATCGCTCATCTGGTCCAACCAGGATGCCAGCAGCATTCTGCTCAGACAGGCCATCGCCCTGCTGGATGCGCCCGAGAACTGGAGCGAGTCCGGCAACGGCGCGCAGATGGCGCAGTTGTCCGCACGTCTCGGCATCACCGATCGCCATTTGCGCCGTATCTTCTCTGCGCATCTGGGCATTTCGCCCTTGCAATATCTGCAGACGCGGCGCCTGCTCGCGGCCAAGCAATTGCTGGCCGATACCTCGCTGCCGATCACGCAAGTGGCGCTGGCCAGCGGCTTTCGCAGCCTGCGCAGCTTCAACGCCGCGTTCAGCGAGCACTACGCGCTCAATCCGTCGCAGGCGCGGCGCTCGAGCCGGCGCGCAGGCGACATCGCAGCCAGCCAGTCGCAGGTGATCCGGCTCGGCTGGCGACCACCCTATGACGTGGGTGCGATGCTGGGGTTTCTGCACAGCCGGCAGATTCCGGGTCTGGAAATGGTCGAGCCGCAACCTGCCAACGGACTTCCCGGCATGCGCCGCGCCGTACGGCAGGGCGATGGCGAGCAAGCCGTCACCGGCTGGATCGACGCGCGCTTTGACACACCGGCAGCGCAGTTGCGCCTCACCGTCAGCGACAGCCTGTTGCCCGTGCTGCCTGCGCTCATTGCGCGGGTGCGCAACCTGTTCGATCTGGATGCCGATCTGGCCGAGATCGACGCCGTGCTCGCGCCGCATTTCCACTCGGGCGTCGGCATGCGCGTGCCGGGGTGTCTGGACGGCTTCGAAATCGCCGTGCGCGCCGTGCTCGGCCAGCAAATCACCGTGGCGGCAGCGCGCACGCTGGCAGGCCGCCTGACGGAACACTTCGGCGCACCCCTTCAGACACCGTGGCCCGACATCCACCGGCTTTTCCCCACACCCCTCGCCCTGGCGCAAGCCAGCGAGGACGCGCTGGGCCAACTGGGCATCGTGCGCCAACGCCAGAAAGCGATCCGAGCCATTGCCTTGGCTGTGGTGCAAGGCGACCTGCGCCTGTCGCCCGCCGAAGACCCGGAAACCACCATGGCCGCATTGCGTGCGCTGCCCGGCATTGGTGACTGGACCGCGCAATACATCGCCATGCGCGCGCTGCGCTGGCCCGATGCCTTTCCCGCCGCCGACGTGGCCTTGCATGCGGCGCTGCATATCCCGCGGGGCGCATCTGCAGCACGCAACGCGCTGGCCGCATCGCAAGTCTGGCGGCCTTGGCGCAGCTATGCGGTGATGCGCACCTGGGCGGGTTGTGCCAAGGTGGGCCACGCCACAGGCATTCCCGCCCCTGAATCAACGGAATAAACACCATGCCGAAATTTGCCAACGACCTTGTCTGCACCCGAGTGGCCACGCCCTTGGGAGAGGTGATTCTTGCCGCCTCGGCGCATGGATTGGCGGGACTGTGGTTCCACGACCAGCGCCATCTGCCGGGCCAGCTCGACGGCTCGACCGCGACCGGCCTCTGGCGCCGCGACGATGCGCATCCGGTGCTGCAACAAGCCGCCCGGCAACTGGCCGAGTACTTTGCCGGGCAACGCCAGGCGTTCGATGTGCCGCTGGACCTGAGTGCGGGCACCCCCTTCCAGCGATCCATCTGGGAGGCGTTGCTGGCGGTGGAGTCGGGCGATTCCGTCAGCTATGCGCAATTGGCGCAGCGCATCGGCCATCCGCAAGCGGTGCGCGCCACCGGTGCCGCCGTGGGACGCAATCCATTGAGTATTTTTGTGCCTTGTCATCGTGCGCTCGGAAAAAATGGGGCATTGACCGGCTATGCTGGCGGTCTTGCGCGCAAGACGGCCCTGCTACAACTGGAAGGTCACCACGCGCAGCACCCTCACTCCAACCCACACTGATATGACACACACGGCCTCGCAGGCGGGCCCAACTGAACGCAGCTGGGTGCCCGAATTCCTGCTGCTGTCCGCGATCTGGGGCGCTTCATTCCTGTTCATGCGCATGGGCGCGACCGAGTTCGGCCCGCTGCCCACCGCCGGAGTGCGCGTGGGACTGGCGGCGCTGGTGCTGTTTCCGATCATGCTGCATCGCGGCGAATGGCCAGCATTTGCACGCCACTGGCCGCGCATCCTGTTGGCGGGCGTGATCAACTCGGCCATTCCCTTTGCGCTGTTTTCTTGGGCTGTGATGCACATCCCCACCGGGCTGACCTCCATCTTGAACGCGACCGTGCCGCTCTTCGGCGCGCTGGTGGCGTGGATCTGGCTGGGCGAGCGCATCGCGCAGATTCGCTGGGTCGGCCTGCTGCTCGGATTCATCGGCGTCGCCCTGCTGGCGGCGCGCACGCCCAACGCCGTGGGCCTGCCCGGCAATGGAACGGGCTGGGCGATTGCAGCCTGCCTGTGCGCTTCCATGTGCTATGCGATTGCGGCCAACTTCGCCAAACGCTATTTGGTCGGCGTGCCGCCGCTGGCGAGCGCGACGGGCAGCCTGATCGGCGCGTCGCTGTGCCTTGCCATTCCAGCCGCCTTGACCTGGCCCGCGCACATGCCCGGCCCACGCGCATGGGGCGCAGTGGCGGCCATGGCCATCTTGTGTACCGGCGTGGCGTACATCCTGTACTTCAAACTCATCGCCAACGCCGGCCCAGCGCAGGCCGTGGCGGTGACCTTCGTGGCACCGGCCTTCGCCGTTATGTATGGTGTGCTGTTCTTGAACGAGCATGTCACGCCGTGGATGATTGGTTGTGGCCTGGTCATCGTCTCGGGCACGATGTTGTCGACCGGCCTCATCGGCAAAAAATAGGTTGGGCTCACTACTTGTGCTCCAAGGAGACTCACAGGGTTTTCCGCAGTGCGGAAGCCCAGCACGATCCCGTCCTGCCTCAATATAGGGTGTAATAATTGAATGGTAATTTCAATAGTTACATTGAATTCAACAACCCATTTCCATTGTTCTTTGCCCACGCAGGCACAGGCAGATCCCCTTCGCCCCATCGCGCTACGGCCCTGAAACGCTTGGCAGTACTCCCGCACCATGTCCCACGCCATGTTCGTCACCGGATTGCTGCTGCTGGCCCTGACGGGTGCGGCTGCGCTACTCGGTAACGAACGCGTACTGAAACCCGGACGCAGCATCCAGTGCCTGGCGGGACTGGCCGCCGCAATCGTCGCGGTCACACTGAGCACGCTCGACTGGGATGGCGATGCCTCCACCTTGATCGTATTGCAAGCAGCGTTGACCACGTCTGCGAGCTTCCTGTTTGGCCCGCTCGCAGGTGCTGTCACGGCGGCATTGACGCTGTCCGCCCAATCAATAGACAGCATTCATGGCGGCGGGGTGGCTGCCGGTGCTGCGGCATGGGCTGCAGGTAGCCTATGCTGGTGGCTGCATGGCCGCAGCCGGGCTTCGTTCTGGTGGCTTTTGCTGGTGCTTACGCTGCTCACCCCGATCGCCGTTGCGCCGTGGATGACCACGCAGGATCCGACAGCATGGCGTTGCGCACTGATCACGCTGGTGCTGGGCGCGGGTGTGGGCGTGTTGCGCAGCCGTGCCCACGCGCAGCAACGCATGCACCTGCGCGAGTGCGAGTTGATGCAGGCGCTCAATGCCCCCGGCGGCGGACGCTGGGAATGGGATCTGCGGCAACGCAGATTTTTCTACCATGGTCGCATCTACCACCAGTTCGGGCTCAAGGACAGCCCCGAAGACGACGCGCCCACTGCACCCGTCGCAGTCAAGGACGACGCGACTTGGCAGGCGCTTCTCGCACGCGTGCATCCTCAGGATCTGAAGCTGTTTCTTCCTGCGCTGGAACACTCGCTGGACATCGCGGGCCAGACTTTCCAGACCGAATTCCGCGTAAGCGACACCCACGGAAACTGGCACTGGATGCGCGCGCGCGGCAACGCGCTGGAGCGCGACAGTGCGGGGCGCACCCTGCGTGCAGGCGGTCTGCTGCTGGATGCCACGCAGCAGCACGATCTGGCGGATGCGTTGCGCCTGTCGCAGGACAAATACACCACGTTCTACGAAACCTTGCCCGATGCGGCGGGCATCATGCGCATCCATGACGGGCGCATGATGGATGTGAACCCCACGCTGGAGCGACTGCTGCGCACCTCGGCCAGGGAAATCATCGGCAAGACACCGGAAGAATTGAAGGTTCAGTTGCCCGGAGACGATCTGCGCCGCTTCCTGTCGGCCCTCACCTCCCAGGGTTTCGTACAGGGCATGCCCGTGGAAGTTCTGTTGGGTGACACCACCATTCCCGGCCTGCTCTCCGCGCGGCGCACCAACATTGCGGGCGAAAACTGCATGGTGTTCGTCTACCACGACATGACGCAGGCCAGGCGGACCCAGGAAAGCCTGCAAGCGTCCAGCCAGCTGCTGCAGCAGGCTAGCCGCCTCGCGCGCCTCGGAGCATGGGAAAGCGAGCCGGGCCAGGGCGTCACCTACTGGTCGGACGTGTGCTGCGAGATCCACGGGCTGGAGCCGGGCACGCGCGTACCGCGCCGCCATTACATCGAGCGCTTCGTGGCCCCGGCCTGGCGTCCGATGGTGCGCGAGGCCAGCCGACTGCACGGCAGCGTGGAGAAAACCTGGAATCTGGAATTTGAAATCATCCGCGCCGACGGGCGCCAGGTGTGGGTGCGCGTGCGCAGCGAAACCGTGCTCAAGGACGGCAAGCTACAGAAGATTCGCGGCGTTCTTCAGGACATCGACGAGTTCCGCCGCACGTCGGAGCGCATGCACGCTTCGGAAGCACGCTTCGAGCACATCTTCCAGGCCCTGCCGATACCGCTGTGCTTCGTGCGCCGGGACGATGGACGGTTCGTCGACGTCAATCCCGCATGGGAGCAGGCCCTTGGCTTCACGCGCATCGAGTCACTCGGGCGCACACTGGTCGATCTGGGTATCTACACCGCCGAAAAGCGCCAGCAACTGGTGTCGGCGGCCGATCGCGCCGGCATGCTGCTGACGCACGAGCATGAGCTGCGTTCGCGCTCCGGGCAAATCCTGACGGTGCTCCAGTCGATGAGCCCCATTGAAGTGGCGGGCCAAGCGTGCTGGCTGCTGTCCGTGCTGGACATCACCGAACGCAAACGGCAAGAGCGCAAGGTACGCGAGCGCGAAGAACTGCTGTCGCTCACCATCTCTGCCGCCGACATCGGCCTGTGGGACTGGGATCTGACCACTGGCATTTTGCGCGGCGACGGACGCTGGCATGCCATGTTGGGCCGCGCCCCGCGTGCAGATTCCCTGGCGCTGGGCGAAGCGTGGGACATCAACCTGAGCGGCGACCAGCGCGAGCTGATCGAGGCCGCCCTGCGCCAGCACATCGAGCATCCCGACACGCCGTTTGATGCCACCTGGCGCATTGCCCCACCGCAGGAGCCCACGCGCTGGCTGCGCAATGTCGGCAAAGTCGTCGCTTTCGACCCCAACAACCGGCCGCTGCGCATGCTGGGCGTGACCATGGATGTCACGCTGCAGCACGAGCAGCAGGAGCTGCTGCACCACATGGCGCATTACGACGCGCTCACCGCCCTGCCCAACCGGGTGCTGCTGGCGCAGCGCCTGCGCACAGCCGTGGCACAGGCCGAACAAAGCGCGCGCCATCTGGCCGTGGTGTTCATCGATCTGGACGCGCTCAAGGCCATCAACGACGCTTTTGGCCACGAGGCCGGAGACCGGCTGCTGGTGCTGGTGGCCGGTCGCCTGCGCCGCGCCCTGCGCCCGGACGACTGCGTGGCACGCCTGGGCGGTGATGAGTTCGCGGTGCTGCTGGGCAACCTCACCGATCGCGAATCATGCGAGCGCCGGCTGCGCTCGCTCATCGAAGCCGCTGGCGCGCCCTACCAGCTCAACGGCAAGCGCGTGACGGTCACCGCGAGCGTGGGCTACACGCTGTTCCCCGAAGACTCCGCCGACACCGACACGCTGCTGCGCCACGCCGATCAGGCGATGTACGTGGCCAAGCAAGCCGGTGGCAATCGCCTGCGCGCCTTCGACTCGGTGCAGGAAACCGCGCGCCAGGGCCTGATGGAGCAGCGCGAGCGCTTCCAGCAGGCCATGAACAATGGCGAGCTCACGCTCTATCTCCAGCCCAAGGTGAACATGCGCACGGGCCAGGTGGTGGGCGCCGAAGCGCTCACGCGCTGGGTCCACCCGGTCAAGGGCGTGCTGTTGCCCGGCTCTTTCCTGCATCTGCTGGACGGCGCAGAACTGGACGGCCGGTTTGCCCAATGGGTGCTGGAGTCCGCTCTTGCGCTGACCGACGAGCTCAAGCGCAAGGGCATCGAGCTGCAAATCAGCGTGAACATTCTGGCCGAGCAATTGCGTGATCGCGGCTTTGCCGACTGGGTGCTGAAGACGCTGGACAAATTCCCCGAAGTGCGCCCACGCCAGCTCGATCTGGAGATCACCGAAACCGCCGCCCTCTACGACGTGGAGCACGCAGCGGGCGAGTTGACGCAACTGCGCAATATCGGCGTATCGGTATCGCTGGACGACTTCGGCACAGGCTACTCATCGCTCGCCTACCTGCGCCGTCTGCCCATCGACCAGGTGAAGCTGGACCAGAGCTATGTCCGCGGCATGGTCAACGATGCGGGTGATCTGGCCATCGTGCAAGGCGTCATCGGGCTGGCGCGATCGTTTGGCTACCGCATCGTGGCCGAGGGAGTGGAAACGCAGGAACACGGTGAACTGCTGGTGCGCATGGGCTGCATGTTCGGCCAGGGGCACGGCATCTCCGCCCCCATGCCCGCCGCCGATCTGGCGCAGTGGATGCAGCAATGGCACGCGCCAGAGTCGTGGCGGCAAGCCGCACGCACCTTGCCGGAGTCGCTGCCGCTTATCTGATCGCCTTGGCGCGCCTTGCCGTTCAGGAGCGCACACGATAAAACGGCGTGCACAGACCGGAGGCCATGCACGCCGTTTGCGCCGCCGTCAACCGGTTCAGCCGAGCAGGTCCTTGATCTGCTGGAGCGCTGCGGGATCTTCCATTGTGGTGATGTCACCCGGGTCACGCCGCTCCGCCACGGCCTGCAACGTACGACGCAGCAGCTTGCCGCTGCGCGTCTTGGGCAGTGCATTCACGAAGAACACGCGCGCAGGACGCGCCACCGCGCCCAGTTGGCTGTCGACCTGCTTCATGATTTCGCCCTCGAACTGCAGGCGCGCCGCATCGTCGGTAAGGCCACTCGCATCACGCGGCACGGCGAAGGCTATCGCCACCTGTCCCTTGAGCGCGTCGGCCACACCCACCACCGCCACTTCGGCGATGTTGGCATTGCCCGAGATGCATTCCTCGATCTCGCGCGTGCCCAGTCGGTGACCGGCCACGTTGATCACGTCGTCCGTGCGGCCCAGAATGAAGAAGTACCCGTCCGCGTCGCGAATGCCCCAGTCAAAGGTGCTGTAGATGAGGCGGCCCGGAATGCTTTTCCAGTACGTGTTCACAAAGCGTTCGTCATTGCGCCAGACAGTTTGCAGGCAACCGGGCGGCAGTGGCCCTTCGATCGCCAGCACGCCCTTCTGGTTGGGCGTAGTGAGCTCTTCGCCGCTGGTCTCGTCGATCAGTTTGACGTTGTAGCCATACACCGCCTTGCCCGGACTGCCGAAGCGCGATGTCTGCTTTTCCACCCCGTTGCACAGCGTGAGAATGGGCCAGCCGGTTTCCGTCTGCCAGTAGTTGTCGATGATCGGCACCTGCAGCGCATCGCTGATCCACTGTGCGGTGGGCTCATCGAGCGGCTCGCCCGCAAGCCACAGCGCCTTCAGGCTGGACAGGTTGTAGCGGCGCAGGTATTCGGGGTCCTGCTTCTTGAGCACGCGCACCGCCGTTGGCGCGGAGAACATGTGCGTGACCTGGTATTTCTCGACGATGCTCCACCAGATGCCCGCATCCGGGCGAATCGGCAGACCTTCGTACATCACGGTCGCCATGCCCGCCAGCAGCGGCGCGTAGATGATGTAGCTGTGGCCCACCACCCAGCCAATGTCGCTGGTGCAGAAATAGGTGTCGCCGGGATGGGCATCGAAGATATGGGGCATGCTGGACGCGAGCGCCACAGCGTAGCCGCCCGTGTCGCGCTGCACGCCCTTGGGCTTGCCCGTCGTGCCGCTGGTGTAGAGCGTATAGCTTGGATGCGTCGCTTCAACCCATTCGCACGGCACGCTGGCATCGAGATGCTCGTTGCGCAGCGCGGCCCAGTCATGATCGCGACCGGCGCGCATGGCTGCCGGTGCCAGTCCGCGATCCACCAGCAGTACGGCGTCGGGTTTGTGAGCGGACAGTTCGATGGCTTCGTCCAGCAGCGGCTTGTAGGCCACGACTTTGCCGCCGCGCGAACCCGCATCGGCCGACACGATGACCTTGGGCGCGGCATCTTCAATGCGCGAGGCCAGCGAAGACGAGGCAAAGCCGCCGAACACCACCGAATGGATCGCACCGATGCGCACGCACGCCAGCATGGCGAATGCGGCCTCGGCAATCATCGGCATGTAAATCAGCACGCGATCACCCTTTTCCACCCCCAACGACTTCAGGCTGGCCGCCATGCGCTGCACCTCGGCGTGCAGTTCGGCGTAACTGTAGGTGCGCTCGGTGTTGGTTTCCGTGGAGATGGCGATCAGTGCCTTCTGATCACCGCGTGCGGCCAGGTGGCGATCCACCGCGTTGTGGCACAGATTGGTCGTACCGCCCACAAACCAGCGCGCAAACGGCGGGTTGCTGTAGTCGCAAATCTGCTGCGGGGGTGTCTGCCAGTCGATGAACGCGGCCTGCTCGGACCAGAATGCGTCGCGATCCTGTTCTTCGATGGAGCGGCGATGGAAATCGGCGAAACCTGTCATGGGGCAATGTCTCCTGTGGGTTCTTCGAAGTTGGTTTACCTGCGATTATGAAACCCCGAGTTTGCGCCAATCTGACGGCTCGATCCCATGGGCCGGAGCCTGCCATCTCCGGCCAGCACGCTCTTATTTGACCAGCGCCAACATGTCCTTGAAGTCGGGATGCTCGCTACTGCGCAGCCACTCGAAGGCCACCATCTCTGTTGTCACCAGTTCGGCGCCCGCGCCGGCGAGGCGGTCAAACGCCGCATCGCGATTGCGCTCGGTGCGGGAGCTGCAGGCATCGGTCACGACCCACACATCGAACTCGTCGTCGAGCAATTCCAGCGCCGTTTGCAGCAGACAGACATGCGCCTCGCAACCAGCGATGACCACACTGTTGCGCTCCGGCGCGGCCTGCTGTTGGTTCTTTTGCAAATGCTTGGGCAGGCTGCGTGCGTTGCCGCTGACCGGCTTGGCCGGTGGCCGCAGCCATTCCGAAAGGCCTTCCGACACAGCGCTGAAATGCATCTTGGAGAGCGTCTTGTCGCACAGGGCGCGCAGCTCGGCCTCATTTGCGCCCAGGCGCGATGGATTCTGCTCCGTGCCCCACACGGGGATGTCCAGCAGCTTGGCAAGCTTGGCCAGGCGGCGCGCATTCTCCACCACCATGGCACCTTCGAAGATGGCGGGCATCAGGCGTTCCTGGTAATCCACCAGCACCAATTGGCATTCGGTTTCATCGAGCAGCATGGTCATGACTCTTCTCTTTTCTCAATCTCTGTCTGAATGGGCGCGGTCAGCAGTCAGCCGCGTCGGAAAGCCTGCATTGTCGCAGGCCCGCGCCTCATGCAGTCGAACCGGCGCTCAGGGCTGCACACGCAGCAGCCTGCCTTTGGCGCTGTCGGTCAGCAGATACAGCCAGCCGTCCGGCCCTTCACGCACGTCGCGCACGCGCTCGCCCAGATCGGGCAGCAGCATCTCGTCGCGCACCACCTTGTCGCCTTCCAGTTGCACGCGGTGCAGGCGCTGGAACTTGAGCGAGCCAAGGACGAAACTGCCCTTCCACGCCGCGCCGTAGCGATCGCTGGTGATCAACGCCATGCCGGACGGCGCAATGGACGGCACCCAATAGTGCACCGGCGCCTCCATGCCCTTCATCGCCGTTCCCTTGCCGATGCGCCCGCCGCCGTAGTTCTCGCCAAACGTGATCTCGGGCCAGCCGTAGTTGCGCCCCGGCTGCACCAGGTTGAGCTCGTCTCCGCCTTGCGGGCCATGCTCCACTTCCCACAAACGCCCATCCGGCCCCAGTGCCGCCGACTGGATGTTGCGATGGCCGTAGCTCCAGATCTCCGGCAGCGCGCCGCTTTTGCCCGCGAACGGATTGCCCGGCGCAGCCCCGCCCGAAGGCTGGATGCGCACGATCTTGCCGAGGTGGTTGTCCAGCTTCTGCGCCTGCTCTTTCTGGCTGAAACGCTCCCCCAGCGTCAGGAACAGCATGCCCTTGCCGTCCTGGACGATGCGGCAGCCAAAGTGCAGGCGACTGGCCACCTTGGGTTGCTGGCTGAAGAGAATCTTCACGTCCTTGAGCGCGGCATCGCCGTCCGCCAACGTGGCGCTCGCCAGCGCGGTGGAATTGTCCGATCCGCCATCGGCTGCGGGCTCGGAAAAGCAGAAATAGAGTCGACGATTCCCTCCGAAATCCTTGTCCAGAACCACGTCCAGCAGACCGCCCTGCCCGCCCGCTGCGATCGCGGGCAAGCCCTTGAGCGCGGGTCCGATCTTGCCCTGGGCATCCACGATGCGCATGCGACCTGGCCGCTCGGTCACCAGATAACGCTGATCCGGCAGAAACGCCAGCGCCCACGGATGCTCCAGTCCCCGCGCGATTTCCTTCACGCTCAGTTTCTGCTCGCTCGGTTGCGGAGTGGGCGACGCCGCCGGATAGGGCTGCGCCTCGACAGGTCCGGCGATACCCCATGCCACCAATGAGGCGCCAATGAGGGCGGCTCCACGGCGACAAATGGCTGGAGCATCCGGTTTAAATACATTTTGAAACATAAAACTTCACCTTTCACCCGAAAGTCCGACGAAACAGACATCCGATGTCAGATTTCTCCTATGTACACGAAGTCTAGCAACGCCCACTTTTCGTCTCATGGAACGAAAAGGCAAGTAACGATATGTCAAATGAGAGCTAAATAAGGGCGAAATCTGAGGCTGGGTAACATTCTGGCGGTCGATATAAAAGTAAGTCGTGATACTCTTGCCCCCCATGCGCCGATGGTATTACTTGTTGTTACTTGCGTTCGCGAATGCGTCTTTTGCCGCCCCGAACTCCTCCCGCATGGATGAAATGGAGCGAATTCTGGCCGAGCGTGGCCTGATCGCCCACCTGCAGGATGTCCGCCACGATATGGCTGACCGCACCACCGAACTTGTCTCCACCGCGATGGGCTTCATCGGCGTTCCCTATCGCCGTGGTGGAACCAATGCCGAAACCGGCTTTGACTGCAGCGGTTTTGTGCGCGCCATCTATGAGCAGGCCAAGGGTCTGGCCCTGCCCCGCGTAGCCAAGGAACAGGCGGCGGCCACCGAAGTCATCGACAAGAAAGACCTTCGCCCCGGCGATCTGGTTTTCTTCAACACCATGCGCCGCGCGTTCAGCCATGTCGGCATCTATCTTGGCGATGGCAAATTCATCCACGCTCCCCGCACTGGCGCATCTGTGCGCGTGGAAGACATGCGCGTGTCTTACTGGCAGAGCCGTTTCAATGGCGCGCGTCGCGTTGCCGACGAGCAGGCAGCGGATGAAATCGCTGCATTTGCACGCCAGAAGTAATCCATCGACCGATGTCCGGCCCGGCGCAACGGCGGGACATCTCCTTCCCTTCTGACCGCCAGCTCCGTCTTCGTGCCCACGTGCCGGGCGGGAGTTCGGCGTAAGCTATCAAAACACCGTCTCACTTCTATCGAATTCATGCATCGATGCGCAATGCATGTCGACTCTTTGCAAATCATTGTTGATTGCATGCGCATTACTCGCCATCGGACGCGTCCAGCGCGCTTTAGGCCGCTCAGCTTACACATAATCACGCTCTTGCTGCGATAAAGTCATCGCGTTGCTGTGGACCTGCTCTGGGCCCACGGTGTCCATCCATTCCTCCACCAAAGAAAGACGACAAAAATGTTGAGTATCCTTGGCACCCTGCTCATTGGCCTGATCGTTGGATTCATCGCGCGCGCGATCAAGCCCGGTGACGACAAGCTCGGCTGGATCATGACGGCGTTGTTGGGCGTCGCGGGCTCTTTTCTCGCCACCTACATCGGCGTGGCCATGCACTGGTATCAACAAGGTGAAGCCGCTGGCTGGATCGCGTCGGTGATCGGTGCCATCGTGATTCTGTTCATCTACGGCCTGATTCGCCGCAAGGCCTGAAGCGCCTCTGCGCAGGGACTCGCGCAGGTGCTTTGAGGCACTTGCGCGGCCACAATGGAATAATGGGCTGCATCGGCATGCATCGCGTGCCAGATTGAAGCCGTTCTTGCGCCGTGTCCCCTGCCCCCCGCCCGCCTCTGCGTTCACCCCCTGAAACGCCATTTCAGCCACGCATCACGTTGCTGACATTGACGCGCGGCGATGGGCTGTTGGGGCTGAAGCCGCAAGGCAAGCTTGGCCCGCGCGCCGATCCGGTGAGTTTCGCGCGCATCGACTGGACCTACACCGGCGCCCATGGCGAGCAATGGAGCACGCCCGCGCCCACCTCCGTGTTGGGCACGCGACCTGTTTCGCTCGACACCGATCTTCCCGATATACAGCGCGACCCGAGCGCAGAAGCGCTGGCGAGCGACCAGCTCTGGTCCCTCGGCCTCGTTCCGGTGCAAGTGCAGACGCCGCAATGGCGTCACCCGGATGCCGCCCGTGAATTCGAATCACTCTGGACCTTGCCACGCGAGGAGATGTTTGCCGACTTCTGGGCCGACGTGCTTCCGGGCCTGCGTGATCTCGGCTGGTCGGTCCACATCCGGCCCGGCTTTGCGCACCAGAGCGTCGAAGTGCAACGCTGGTTCATGCGCCTGTCGAGCGCCACCGGCGAAGTTGAAACCCGCGAGGTGGCCGGAGACTTTGCGCCGCGGGCCTCCGTGGTGCAAGCGGTCGGGCTGCCCCGGCGCGAGGGTGCGTGGATGCTCAGCCTTGGCATCGAGGTCGATGGCCGCACGCTGGACCTCATCCCGCTGCTGGCCGATCTCATCGCACGCGATACGCGCTGGTTGAGCACGGAGCATATCGACAGCGTCGCCGACAGCACCCTCGTGCGACTGCGCGCTGTGGGCGGGCAGCGCATCGATGTACCCGCCGCGCCGCTCAAGGCGGTGCTGCGCAGCATGGTCGACCTGGTGACCGATCCGGCGCGTCGCCAGCGTCTGGACAGCGAACCGGTGCTCATCGCGGATTGGGATCTGCAGCGCATCGACACGCTGCGCGCCGAGCTGCTGCAAAGCAGTCACAGCGCGCCCGGCCGCTTCTGGCAATTGCAAGGCGATGCGGCGCTGGAAGCCCTCGCCCAGCGCCTGCGCGTTGCGGGCACGCCGCGCCCGCTGCCCCCGCCCGAAGGCTTGGGCATCACGCTGCGGCCCTATCAACTAGAGGGCCTCGCGTGGCTGCAATACCTGCGCGCGCAAGGGCTGGGCGGCATTCTGGCGGACGACATGGGCCTGGGCAAAACTGCGCAGGTGCTGGCGCATGTGCTCGCAGAAAAGCAGGCCGGCCGGCTCACCCACCCCGCGCTTGTGGTGATGCCGACGTCGCTGGTCTTCAATTGGCAGGCCGAAGCCGCGCATGTCACACCCGACCTGCGCGTGCTCGCACTGCACGGCACACAACGGGCGGAGCGGCTGCTCGAAGCTGCGCAGCACGATCTGGTCTTCACCACCTACCCGCTCGTGTGGCGCGACGTGGATGCGCTGGCGCAGCAACGCTGGCATCTGCTGATTCTGGACGAAGCGCAGATGGTGAAGAACGCGGGCACGCGCACCGCCCATGCGCTGCGCCGCATCCCCGCCACGCACCGCCTGTGCATGACCGGAACGCCATTGGAAAACCACCTGGGTGAGCTGTGGGCGCAGTTCGACTTCCTGCTGCCCGGCCTGCTCGGTGATCGCCATACATTCGCCCGCCGCTGGCGCAAACCCATCGAGGAAAACGGCGAAACCCTGCGCGCCGCGCTGCTCGCCCAACGCATTGCCTCCTTCGTGCTGCGCCGCCGCAAGGCCGACGTATTGAAGGAACTGCCACCTCGTACTGACATGGTCGTGCATGTGGAGCTGGAAGGCCGCCAGCGCGAACTCTACGAAGCCGTGCGCGCAGCCTGCGACAAGGACGTGCGCCGCGTGCTCAAGGCGCAGGACTGGGGCAATGCGGCACAGATCGCGATCCTCGATGCGCTCCTCAAACTGCGGCAGGTGTGTTGCGACCCGCGCCTGATCCGGGGCACCAGCGTGCACCCCGACACCGAGCGCGCCAAGATGGAGCATCTCGCCCACATGCTTCCCACGCTCGTGGACGATGGACGCCGTGTGCTCGTGTTCTCACAATTCACATCAATGCTGCGACTGGTCGCACAGATGCTGCAATCCCGCAACCAGCCCTTCCTCATGCTGACCGGAGCCACCGCGCCCGCAGACCGCGAGCACATCGTGGCCCGCTTTCAGAAGGCCGACGACAGCGCGCCGCCCATCTTGCTGGCCAGCCTCAAAGCGGGCGGAACCGGGCTGAACCTCACCGCCGCCGACACCGTGGTGCACCTCGATCCATGGTGGAACCCTGCCGTGCAAGAGCAAGCCACCGCGCGCGTACACCGCATCGGTCAGACGCAGCCCGTGTTCATCTTCAGCATCGTCGTCGCAGGCAGCATCGAGGAGCGCATGCTCGCGCTGCAGGAGCGCAAACGTGCGCTCGCACATGGTGTCTTGTCCACCGACGCAGCTGGTGCCATCAAATTCAGCGCGCAAGAACTGGAGGGCCTGCTCGCGCCATTGAGCGAGCCCGCCAACAATCCGCTCGCCGTTCTGGCCGCGGACACGCGCCGTTGGGGCGGCACTGGTCGACGCGGTCGCTTCTGACGCCACGCCGCAGCACCGGGAAAAGCCGACACGCATTGCAGCGACTGCGCAGCTCGGCAAGAATGCAGTCCATGAGCAACACCGCACATTCACCGTCCACAGCACCACGTTATTGGCTCATGAAATCCGAGCCCGACGAATGCTCGATCGACGATGCACTCGCCGCGCCTGACGCTACCGTGGCGTGGACCGGCGTGCGCAATTACCAGGCGCGCAACTTCATGCGCGACGACATGCAGCCGGGCGACGGCGTGCTGTTCTATCACTCCAGTTGCCCGCAACCCGGCATCGCAGGCATTGCCAAGGTGGCTTCGGACATCCGCCCCGACCCGACGCAATTCGATGCTCAATCGCCCTACTTCGACGCCCGCTCCCCACGCGAGGCTCCGCGCTGGTTGCTGCGCGATGTGCAGGCACTGCGCAAGACACGGCTGCTCCCGTTGTCCGAGCTGCGTGCCGACCCTGCGCTGGCCGACCTCGTCATGCTCCAGCGCGGCAGCCGGCTGTCGATCACTCCCGTCACTGAAGCGCACTGGCAGCATATCGTGACGCTGCTGCAAGCCTGAAGCGCTCGCCGCAACGATCAATCACGTCTGCGTCGGCCGAACACCCAGAGCGCCGCAGCGACCATCATGGCACTCGCTCCAGCCAACGCCAGCATCCCGTTCGCGGGCACCGGCGTGGCACTACCGGGCGGCGCCATGCGCAGCGTATTCATGACGATGGCGACGACGGAGCTTCCCTCCATGATCAGGCCCGGTTGTACGTACTCCGTTGCGGCCCACGCCGTGTTGGCGGGCGGTGCGGGCAGGCGCGCCCTCAAGGAACACACACTGCCTTTCGCCACGGCAATGGGATCGGCACGTCCCCGATTGTTGCGCACGGCCATGCGCCCCGATGTGCGGAAGTCCGGTTGCGTGCAGCGCAAGAGGAATCCGACCTCGCCATTGAACGCAGGCACGCCATCCATCGTCTCTACATCCATGAAAATTTCCAGCAGGCCGGTGCTCGGCGCCACCTGGGACAGCGTGTTCGTGATGTGAGTGGTCTGTGCGCTGCCTTCCGTGACGGGCGCGGGCTGCGCGTATTCCGGCGTGCCCCAGATATGACTGGGGGGATTCGCGGGCAGGGTTTCGCTCACCGTACAGGTGGCACCAGCAGGCACTTGCATCGGCTTGGAACTGCCTTCATTACCAGACACCTGGATGACGCCCGCCATCGGCGCGACGCCGGTGCACTCCAGGGTAAATGCAATGGACCCACTGAAAGCCGCCGCCCCGCCGAACGTCATCACGCGCTTTCTCACGATGATCGAGCCAGTCTGTTCGAGCGAAGAGCGCAAATACCAATCTCGCCCCTCATTGACAAGCCGATAGACAAACCCGTTGTGCGTGATGTGGCCGCCGGCGAGGGTGAACACGGCGTTGCTGCCACTTGGCACACGGGCCACGAGAATGCCCTTCCCGTCTCCGGTCGACAAGGTGTTCGCGCCTGCGCAATGCGCGGCAGACGACGGCCGCACCGTGAGCAGGGTCGAGCCGCTGGCAGCGCCCTCGATGAGCAACATGTCAGATGCCGCACCGCTGCCCGCCAGACAACTCTCCAGCACCAGCACCGCGCCTGCACCGGCCTCATACACCGGCTGCAGCGTCAAACGATCTCCGATCACGCCATTGGACAGATCCACGACACCTGCGCTTTGCACTGCCCCCTGAAGCGTGTAATCGTTGGCGGCTCCGTCATCGCCCAGCGGTGACAACGTCGCTCCGGCACGCAACTCCAGTTGAGTGAGGCTGGCACTGGCGTTCATGCGCCAAACGCTGCCGGCGCCCTCCAGCCCCAAGCGGATCTCCCCATCGCCCAAGACCGAGGTGGAGCCTGAGAAGCGGCTCCCATCCGCCATCCACAGATCGATCGAGCCGGAGTTCACCGCGCGCATATCGCCGACCACCGTATACCTCTTGTCCCGCACCGGCAATTGGCTGTCCCTGTCGAACGAGCGAATGCGGGCGACTCGCGCCTGTGCCGCATTGGCAGGAGCCGCCCCCTCACGCCCCGCGTGGAACGCATAGGCGTCTTGCCCTAGCACGGAGGCAGTGACATGGCCCATCAGATCCACCGTGCCGACATCGTCGAATGCGCCGGTGGTATTGCGATCGTAGTACCACCGGCCCCAGACGCGCTCCGCGCGGATGCCGAACGCACCAGCGCCTGTCGACTCTATCTGCGTGTTGCTCACCCGGATGTATCCCTTGGCCCCGGCATAGATCGCGGCCGCCTGCTTTCCGTGCGCCCTCAAGGTGTTCTCGACGCCCAGCAGTTGAATTTCCGCCTTGGCCCCCTCCACCGCGCGACAGGCAAACAACGGGAGCCCAAACGGACCACATCCCTGCGCATCCATGCCAGCGGCGACCGCATGCCCCGAATTCCGGCTGCTATCCGCCCAGGTCTCCACCTTGGTCGTTCCTTTGCTGGATATTTCATTCAGGGTCGAGTAGTCGAAATGCCCTACCACTGCACGAATGCCAAAACCCCCGCGGCTGCTCACATTCAGGTCGCGGTAGACGACGAGTTTTCCATTCTGCGCTTCGCGCGATATGTTCGCGCCGTCCGCACCTTGGCCTGTCGTGCGCATATGCAAGACATTGGTCCCCACACTCGGACCCCAGTTCCGCAAAATCAACGCATCCGCGCTGGCCCCGGAAGTGGCAACGTCGACTTTTTCGAATAGCAACTTGTGGGAGTACAACCCCAGTGGTGACACTCCATCCTTGGTGGAGCTCAGAAAATACGACCAACCATCCACCACTGCGGTTTGGTCTGTGTGGATCTTCGTGAATTTGGTCCAGTCAAAGAACCCGACGCCGTCGTGTTTCGACCGGTCATAGTTGGCTTCCGGTACACAACGCATTGTTTTCTGTAATCGGTCTACGGCGCAGCCATCCGCGTCCGCTGTGCCGATATGCGCAAGCAACAACCATGGAGTCAGGCAGACGACGCGGCGAGGCATGACACGCTCCCGAAGTTTCAAGCGATGCTGAAACATCCTCGGTGGTCTTTCCTTCACGCACCCGAGGCAACCCCTGTGCGCGAAGCCCTCACTCTTTATCCACCGCTCGAGGATGCCGAAAGTGGCGAACCCATGATGGGCTTTGATTGTTCGCATCCTCGTGATTGCTCATGAAGATGCAATGACGCTGGCCCATCAGGGGATTGCCGACGCATCACTGCATTGGGCAACGACCCTGCTGCGCAACCTGCGCTCCATCCACGCAATCCATCCGCGCGATCAATCGTGGCGCATGGCAATCGTCTTGAGCTGCGTGAATCCGTACAGCGCCTCAAAGCCCTTTTCACGGCCGTGACCGCTGGCTTTATAGCCGCCAAACGGCAGCTCGATGCCGCCGCCCGCGCCGTAGTTGTTGATGAAGACCTGACCCGCCTTCACCTTGCGCGCCACACGCATTTGCCGACCGCCATCGCGCGTCCAGACGCTGGCCACCAGACCAAAAGCCGTGCCGTTGGCAAGTGCGATGGCTTCCTCCTCGGTATCGAACACCGCAGCGGCGATGACGGGTCCGAACACTTCTTCCTGCGCCAAGCGATGCGTGATCGGCACGTCGCGCACCAGCGTCGGCACCTGATAGAAACCGTCGGCAGGCACGCCCGCTGCCAGCTTGCCTTGCGCCGCAATCGTGAGGCCGTCCTTTTGCGCGTCGTCGAGGAACGATTTGACGCGCACCTGCTGGCTCTTGCGGATCAGCGGGCCGCAATCCAGATCCATTTGTGATGAGCCCACCTGCAACTGCGCAAAGCGTTGCGACAACTGCTCGATGACTTTCTCGTAAATGCCCCGCTGCACCAGCAAGCGGCTGCCGGCCGAGCAAGTCTGCCCCGCGTTTTGCACGATGGCATTCACCACCACGGGCAGCATGGCGTCCAGGTCGGCATCGTCAAACACGATCTGCGGCGACTTGCCGCCCAACTCGGTCGTGACCGGGGTGTGGTTTTCGATCGCGGCCTGCACGACGAGCTTGCCGACATTGGGCGAACCGGTGAAAGAGACATGGTCCACGCCGGGGTGGGCAACGAGCGCCGCGCCCGTTTCGTGGCCGAAGCCCGTCACCACGTTGAGCGCGCCTGCGGGAAAGCCCACTTCGCGCGCCAGCTCGGCGATGCGCAGGATGGAAAGGCAGGCGTCTTCCGCCGGCTTGACCACCACGGTATTGCCTGCCGCCAGAGCACCGCCCACGCTGCGCCCGAAAATCTGCATGGGGTAGTTCCACGGCACGATCGCCGCGCACACGCCGTACGGCTCACGCAGGCACAGCACGGTGTAGCCGTTCTGATAGGGGATGGTCGTGCCCAGCAGCTTGTCCGCGGCGCCGCCGTAAAACTCGAAATAGCGCGCAATCGCTGCCGCATCGGCACGCGCCTGCTTGAGCGGCTTGCCACAGTCGCGCGCTTCGATCTGTGCCAGCTCTTCCGAGTGCTCCTGCAACTTGGCGGACAACTTCATGAGCAGGCGACCGCGCTCGGCCGCCGTCAATTGGCCGAACTCGCCCTCGAACGCCTTGCGCGCCGACGCCACGGCGGCATCCACATCGGATGCCGTGCCGCGCAAGATGGTGTCGTAAATCGCGCCGGTGGACGGGTCGATGACGTCAATCGTCTCGCCCTGGCCGGTCCACTCGTTGTGAATGAAGTGCTGGTGCATCGTTGTTGTCTCCTGTGTTTTTTGGAGTATCGCACCGAACAGCACCCACTACGTGTTGTCGGATTCGGCGCGCTCCAGCATGCTCACAAGCTCCGGGACCAGCGCCTGTGCGCCGACCCGCGCCACCGCGCGCGCAAACGTTTCATGCACGGAATCGGCGATGTCTTGCGGCGCACGCTCCTGGTTGGCCATGGCGACGTAATACCCCATGTCCTTGAGCGCATTGCCCATGAAGAACTTCAGCCCGTTCGGGTCCTTGTCGAGCAGGTACGGACGCAACCGGTCCAGCGCCACGCCACCGCCACCGCCCTTGCCCAGCACGTCGGCAAACACCTCGGCTCCCACGCCGCCGCGCAGCGCGCAGGCGGCAGCTTCGCTGATGAGCGCCACCGTGCCGAGCGACACATAGTTGTGCAGCAGCTTCATACGGTGCCCCGTGCCCGTCCCGCCGGTGTGCGTGACGTTTTCGGCAAAGCAGCGCAGCACCGGCAGGCAACGCGCGAGCACATTCGCATTGCCGCCCACGAGCAGGTTCAGGCGCCCTTCTTCGGCCTCCTTGGGCGTGCGCGTCATGGGGGCATCGAGAAAATCACAGCCCGCCTTGCTCACCGCTGCGGCGATCTTTTCCGTTGACTGCGGCAGCGATGTGGAGCAGTCCACCACCACCGCGCCCGGCTTCATTGCCGCCAAAGCCCCTGTCTCGCTTGCCGCACCGGGCTCGCCGAGCAGCACCGCTTCCACCTGCGGCGATCCAGTGACGCACAGGATGAGAATGTCCGCATCTTGCGCCAGTTCCCGCACGCTGCCGACCGAGCGCACCCCCTGCGCCTTCAGGCGATCGAGCGGCTGGTTGCCGGGATGGTCCAGCACCGTCAACGCAAAGCCTTTCTGGGCAATATTCATGGCAATGCCGTGGCCCATCAGGCCAACGCCGACCAAAGCGATGCGAGGAGAACTCATGTTGTTCACTTTCTTGAAACGTGTGAGTGCGGAAAAACACCGCGTTGATGCGCGCCCCAGCAACCGTGACCGGCGCTTGCTGACATTGATAATACATTTCAAATTCCATAGCGGCGTGCCGTCGCCCGTTTTGATGACTCCTGTCAAATAAACAAATCCCCCAACCATGGCGTTAGTCAGACGCGGTGCCCCGGCGGGAGGAGAAAGCCCAACCATGCACAACCACTGGCGGCGCCCAACACTAGGGAAGCGCGCTGACGCCGCCTGCAACGCATTTGGTCGAGAATGGCCCATCGCCAATGCCCGCCTGTCCTGCCCATGCGCTCCATGATTGATTTCAGTTCCTGGTCCTCCGTGCTCTCCACGATCGCAGGACTGTTGCTCGTCACCTGCCTGATGATGGGCGTGCGACTGCTGTTCATGCAGACCATCCAGAAGCGCCGCGAGCGCGAGAACCGGCAGATCAACGAGCGCCTCAAGTCACTGATGGCGGCCTACAAGACCTTGGGCAGCTCGTTCACCGGACAGCTCGAAGTGCGGCCCACTCACATGCGCGATCTGCGCCTGCACGAGATGGCACAGCGTGCGCGTGAGCAAGCGGCGTTGGCGATCACCAGTGTCCCGGCCAGTGACGAAGATTCGGACGAAGATGCCGCCGACAGCGTCTCGGGCAGCGCGGCCCTGACCAGTTCCGAGCGCCAGCGCCGCATCCGCGATGCGGTGGAAGCCGCGCTCTCCGACGTCATCCTGCTGGGAACGGAGGAACAGGTGCGCATGGCCGCGCACGCGGCGCAGGAGCTGGCCGAAGGCCGCAGCATCCACACGCGCGAACTCGTCATCTCGCTGCGCAACTACGTTCGCGAGGTGCTCCAGCTGGACCCGATTCCTGCCGACGTGCGCATCCCCGATCAGGGGCCGCAGCGCCCCGCAAGCTCGGGCGGCGCGGGCCGCCGTCCCGGCGGCGCAGGTGGCGCGGCGCAAGGCGGCGGTGCTGGAGGCGGTCGGGGAGGCGCTGGCGGCGGCGCAGCGGGCGGCGGCGGCATGGGCGCGATGGGCGTCGGGATGGGCATGGGCGTGGGCGCGCACCAGGCCACCTCGGCACCCGATCCGTTGGCAGACGATTCCCGGCCCGGGTAGACACCCCACCAGTCGGCTATCACGCAAAAATTTTTTCGTCGGGATCTGCTTTTTTTCCAGTTTTTGTTTTTCGGGTAAAAAATCCGCGCTACAATCGCTGCTTCCCTGAAAGCCCAGGTGGCGGAATTGGTAGACGCACTAGTTTCAGGTACTAGCGAGTAACATCGTGGAGGTTCGAGTCCTCTTCTGGGCACCAGATACATGAACCCGTTTGCGCACAGCGCAAGCGGGTTTTTCGTTTTCTGAATCACTGCGCGCCATGGCCTGACGACGCTTTGGCAAAACCATACCGTTACCACCCAACACCCCACTTCGGGGAAAATACGGACCATGACTCTCAAAGCCCCCGAACTGCTGCTGCCAGCCGGCTCGCTCGACAAAATGCGCGCCGCCTACGACTTCGGCGCCGACGCCATCTACGCCGGTCAGCCACGCTACAGCCTGCGCGCGCGCAACAACGAATTCCGTCTGGAGCAAATCGCCCAGGGCATCCAGGAAGCGCACGCCCGGGGCAAGAAATTCTTCGTCACCAGCAACCTCATCGCCCACAACGACAAGGTGCGCACCTACATCCGCGACATCACGCCCGTCATGGAGCTGAAGCCGGACGCCTTCATCATGGCCGACCCCGGCCTGATGATGATGGTGAAAGAGAAATGGCCCGACGCGGAAATCCATCTCTCTGTGCAGGCCAACACCACCAACTACGCCACCGTGAAGTTCTGGCAGAAGGCCGGCGTCTCGCGCATCATCCTCTCGCGCGAACTGAGCCTCGACGAGATCGAGAAGATCCGCCAGGAATGCCCCGACATGGAGCTGGAAGTCTTCGTGCACGGCGCGCTGTGCATCGCCTACTCGGGCCGTTGCCTGCTGTCGGGCTACTTCAACCGCCGCGACCCCAATCAGGGCACGTGCACCAACGCCTGCCGCTGGGAGTACAAGACGCACGACGCGGCGGTCGACTCCAACACCGGCGAAGCGCTGGCCCAGACCATGGAGAACGGCTTCAACTTCGAGAAGGCGCGTGAAGAGGCCGACTCCATGTTTGCCTCCACCTGCGGCAACGGCGAGCGCCATCCCAAGGCCGATCAGGTGTTCCTGATCGAGGAGATGGGCCGCCCCGGTGAGCACATGCCGATCATGGAAGACGAGCACGGCACCTACATCATGAACTCCAAGGACCTGCGCGCCGTGGAGCACGTGGAACGCCTCGTCAAGATCGGCATCGATTCGCTCAAGATCGAAGGCCGCACCAAGAGCCTGTACTACGTCGCCCGCACTGCGCAGGTCTACCGCCGCGCCATCGATGACGCCGTGGCCGGTCGCCCGTTCAACCCCGCACTGATCACCGAGCTGGAAGGCCTTGCCAATCGCGGCTACACCGGCGGTCTGCTGGAGCGCCGTCCGTCGCAGGACTACCAGAACTACGAAACCGGGCACTCGGTGCTGCAGCGCAGCCACTTCGTGGGCGAAGTGCGCGGCTACGAAAACGGCCTGGCCGAAGTCGAGACCAAGAACCGCTTCCAGGTCGGCGACACGCTGGAGATCATCCATCCGCAAGGCAACCGCCAGGTCAAGCTGGAAAAAATGTTCAACCTCGATGGCGAGCCCGTCGAAGTGGCGCAAGGCAACCCCGTGCGCGTGCGCATTCCGCTGGAAGGCCCGGTGGAAGGCGCGCTGATTTCGCGCCTGCTCGCCTGATCGAACGCGCGCTCGCGCGTTCCCCGCGTTGAGGTGACCACGCCAGCTGCACTGCGGTGCAGTCCGCCGATGCCTCAACGCCCCTTTATTCCATCATTCATCCGCCGAAGTTTTCGGACTTCGCACGCAACGCCCCGCCCTTTCACCGGGTGGGGTCGCAGAATCCTTTGCTCATGTCCTACGCTCTCCCGCCCAACGCCAACCCCGACAACAAACTGGAACACCCGAGCGCCGACGACATCGTCGTGCTGCCTGAACTGAAGGCCTACATCGATCCGCTCACCGCCGACGAGCACGAATCCCTCGAGCGCTCCATCCTCGACGAAGGCTGCCGCGACGCACTCGTCCTGTGGGGCAACATCCTCATCGACGGCCACAACCGCTTCGGCATCTGCCAGGCGCACGGCCTGCCGTTCAAGACTGTGCAGAACACGCGCTTCCAGAACATGGAGGACGTGCACCTGTGGATGATCGACCAGCACCTGGGCCGCCGCAGCGTATCGGAGTTCCAGCGTGGCGTGCTCGCCCTGCGCAAGCGCGAAATCATCGCCGAGCGCCGCGCCGCCGCAGCGGCCGCCGTTGTCGCAGCCAAAGCCGAAGCGAAAGAACAGCAGAAGGTCTCCGGCGCTGAAGAAGCCCCATGGGAAGGCGACACGGACCCGGTGGTCGCCAAGGCGCTCGCCTCCGTGCCCAAGGTGCCCGATCAGTCGCTGGACACCCGCGAAGCCCTCGCGCGCGCCGCACGCCTCACCGCCAGTCAGGTGAAGATGATCGAGACCATCCACCAGAACGCCGCGCCCGAAGTGGTCGCCGCCGTGAAATCCGGTGAACTCTCCCTGAACGCGGCGGCCGTGGTCTCCACCCTGCCGCTTGATGAGCAATCCACCGTCGCCCAAGGCGGCGCGCAAGAGCTCAAACAAGCCGCCAAGCGCGTGCGCGATGCCAAGAAGAAACCCAAGGCCGAATCCGCCGACATGGCAGGCAACGATGGCAAAGCAGGCGAAAGCCAACCCGCGCTGTCCACCGAAGCGCTGCAACAACGCGTGGCCGAACTCGAATCGGAAAACGAACGCCTGCGCCAGCAAGTGAAGGCCTTGCAGGATCTGCTGGCGGAGCAGGCCTGAGCGGCCTCCCACCCATCAGTCGGCGTCTGGCCCCAGGAACTCCGCACCCTCACTCAGCGGCGCATGCCGGTACGTCGCAGGGGTGCGGCTCAGCTTGACGGGTGCGCCAAGCCCCTGGTACTCGCCCATGCGGATCACCATGTCGCCGTGCAACGTGTGCGGCGCTTGCAGTGCCTGCTCCACATCGAGCACCGGGGCCGCTGGCACGCCGATGGCCATCAGCTCGTCGGCCAGTTGTACGCAATCCCGTTGGGCGAGCAATTGTTCCAGCAGCGCCTTCAACTCCACGCGATTCACGGAGCGTTGGCCTGCCGTGGCAAAGCGCTCGTCCGAGCCTAGATCGGAGCGGCCCAGGTGCTCGCACATGAGGCGGAACTGGCGGTCATTGCCTACTGCCAGAAAGATGGGTGACGTGGACGTCTTCACCACGTCATACGGATAGATGTTGGGATGGGCGTTGCCCGTGCGCTGCGGAATCTTGCCGTTCATGAACCAGTTGGCCGCATGCGGATGCAACAGCGAGATGCCGGAGTCGTACAGCGACGCATTGATGAGTTGCCCCCGGCCGCTGCGCCCGCGCTCGTGCAGCGCCAGCAACACGCCGATGACCGCGTTCATGCCCGTCACCATGTCCACCACCGGCAGGCCCACGCGCAGCGGATCGCCATCGGGTTCGCCGTTCACGCTCATCAGTCCGGTCATGGCCTGCACCGCCGCGTCGTAGCCGGGCAAAGCGCCCAACGGACCATCCACGCCAAAACCGGAAACGCGGCACCAGATGAGCTGCGGAAATTCGGCCTGCATCTGCTCGTAGCCGATGCCCCACTTTTCCATGGTGCCGATCTTGAAGTTCTCGACCACCACATCCGCTTCGGCCATCAGTTCGCGCACGCGCTGCTGGCCTTCGTGTTGCGAGAGATCGAGAAACTGGATGCGCTTGTTGCGGTTCAGCCCGTAGTAGTACGACGCCACGCCATCGCGAAACGGTGGCCCCCAGGTGCGCGTATCGTCGCCCTGCGGCGGCTCCACCTTGAGCACATCGGCGCCGTGATCGCCCAGAATCTGGCCGCACAGTGGCCCGCCCAGAATGCGCGATAGATCCAGCACCTTGATGCCTTGCAAGGCGCCTGTGTTGCGGTTGTTATTTGACTGCTGCATATTTTTCCGTCCTGTGTGCGTGAGTCACCCGGCGCAACTTAATCAAGCTGCACGCCCGAATTCTTGACCACCGAACTCCAGCGACTGGTTTCCGAGTGGATGAATTTATCCAGATACGCAGGCGTGCGGTCGCTTGAAGCCTCCAGCCCCTGATCGGCGAACATCTTTTTCACCTTGTCCGAATCGAGCACCTTGCCAAAGGACTGGTTCAGCGTCTGCACCACGTCAGCAGGCATGCCCTTGGGGCCGACCACGCCGAAGAAGACGCTAACGTCATAGCCCTTCAGCCCTTGCTCGGCGATGGTGGGGATCTCGGGCATGGCGCTGGAGCGTTTGGCCGTGGCGACGCCCAGCGCCTTGACCTTGCCGGTCTTTATGTACGGCATGGCGGTGAGGATGTCGGTGAAGGTCATGTCCACCTGCCCGGCCAGCAGGTCGTTCAGCGCAGGGCCGGTGCCTTTGTAGGGCACGTGCATGAGTTTGGTATGAGCGAGCTCGTTGAAGAGCACGCCCGCCAGGTGCGACGACGCGCCGTTGCCCGAGGACGCAAAGCTCAGGGTATTGGGCTTGGCCTTGTCCAGCGCGATGAGCTCCTGCACGTTTTTCACACCAAGGTTGTTGCGCACGATGAGGATGTTGGGCAGATGGCCCACGTACATGATGGGCGAGAAGCTGGTGCGCGGGTCGTAGCCCATTTTCTTGTAGAGGCTCTGGTTGATGGCGAGCGGGCCAGAGGTGCCGAACATGATGGTGTAGCCGTCGGGCTTGGCGCGGCTCACGTATTCCGCGCCGATGTTGCCGCCCGCACCCGAGCGGTTATCGACCACCACGCTTTGCCCCAGCACGGTCGTGAGTTCGGCGGCCAGCACGCGCGCCATGGCGTCCGTCGGGCCGCCGGGCGGGAACGGCACGACGAAGGTGACGGTGCGTTGCGGATAGCTGTCGTTGGCGACGGCGTGGCCGACAGGCGCGACGAGGGCGGCACTGGCCAGTGCCAGCAGTATTTGGCGTTTGTTGAACATGGTTTGTCTCCTGAGGTGGTATATCGGGTGCTCGCACGGCACAGCCTCCCGATGCAGTTCAGGTGCGCATCAGGATGGGGCTACGCGCCGCCGGTCACCCTGGGGGTGAAATGTCCCGCGGCGTCGATTCAATTCCAGTCGGCGGGAATGTCCGAGGCGCTGGCGCTCAGCGGGTCGCGCGGCAGCACGCGGTTCACCAGCACCAGTTGGGCCAAGCGCATGCGCGCGGCGTCCTGCATCTTGCTGGCTTCCCAGGCCATGGCGATCGCGCTGGTGCAGTGGTACAGGCCAGATGCGGCCTGGCGTGCCAGCACCTCTGTCTTGTGCTCGGCGGCCCGCTCGGCCAATGCGCTGGCGTTTTGCAGCGCAGCTTTCAATGCCTTGGCAAAACCGGCCGGTATGCCGGGCGCGTCTGCGAGCAGGCCGTGCAGATAGGTGTTCAGCACGGGCAGCGAACCTTCGCGCTTGATGGCGCGGAACACGTCCAGCGCAACGATATTGCTCGTGCCTTCCCAGATCGAGCCGAGGTGTGCATCGCGCACCAGACGCGGATCGCTCCATTCTTCGATGTAGCCGCAGCCACCACGCACTTCCATCGCGTCGCCGGTGACCTTGCGCGCATCCCGGCAGGCGCGGAACTTGATCATCGGCGTGAGGATGCGCAGCAGCGCATAAGCGTCCTTGTCGCCCGCATCGGAGCGAGCCAGCGTCTGCGCGGTCTGCAGCACCATGCTGCGCGCCTGTTCGGCAGGAACACGCAGCTTGTCGAGCTGGCGCTGCATCAGCGGCATGTCTTCCAGACGCTTGCCGAAGGCGATGCGCTCGTGCGCCACAAATTCGGCTTCAGCCACGGCGCGGCGCATCATGCCGGAAGAACGCACGCCGTTGGACAGGCGCGAGTTGTTCACCATGTCGGCAATCTGCACAAAGCCGCGGCCCCGCTCGCCCACCAGATAGGCGGTGGCGCCATCGAGCCGGATCTCGCCGCTGGCCATGGAGCGCGTGCCCATTTTTTCCTTCAGGCGGATGATGCGGTAGCTGTTGGTGCTGCCATCGTCCAGCGTGCGCGGCAGCAGGAACAGCGAGATGCCCTTCATGCCCGCCGGATCGCCTTCCACGTGCGCCAGCACCATGGCGAATTCCGCGTCGGGATTGGAGCAGAACCACTTGTCGCCCGTGATGCGGAACGTGCCGTCCGCCTGGGCGGTCGCCACCGTTTGCGTATTGGAGATATCGGAGCCCGCCGCCTGCTCAGTCATGAACATGGCGCCCTGCGCCTGCTCGTCCCAATCCAGCGACAGCAGTTGCGGCAGGTACTTCTCGATCAGGCCGGGCTCGCCAAATTTTTTCAGTGTGCGCGTCAGCGAGTCGGTCATCGACAGCGGGCAGCACAGGCCGAACTCCGCCTGCACGAAAAGATAGGTCAGCGCATATTTGACCAACGCGGGCATCTTGCCGCTCCAGCCCAGCATGTCGTCGCGGTGCGAAATCGCCTGCAGGCCGAATTCGCCGTACGCCACGCGCTCCATCTCTTCGTATGCGGGATGCTTGATGATGCGCTGGCGGTCTTCACCCGCGCGGGTACGCATTTCGAGTTCGGGCGGATTGCGGTCGGCAATCAGCGCCAACTCATCGAGCCGACCGCCAGCCAACTCGCCCATGCGGCTCAGGTGCGGTTGCAGGTGTTGGAACAGATCGCCGGGCAGATACAGCTGCAGCAGCGCTTTGAATGTCGGATCGGTATCGTAGAAATTGGCGCCGCGGCGGTCGGGCACCGGATGCGCATTGCTAGGCAGTTGGTGCCGCGCATAGCTCTCGGACGCGGCCATGGCGGCCATTTGGGGCTTGTCGATAGCGGACATGGAATCTCCTTGAAACTTCGGCGCGCCGGAATTCGGATGGCCCGGCTCTTGCGCTGCGGTGCTTGAAATCGGTCCCTCCATTTCAGTTCCTCCGATGATTTGCGTCAAATATTATTAATATCTGGATCAATACTTTTTGCGAATAATCCCTCTATGCCCAGCCTCGCTCCGTCGATAGACTTTTCGCACTAAACCAATGAGACAAATCCCTTCAACAGGCCCCGCCCCAATTGCCACAACCGGGGCCCGCACCTAGCATGCAGGCCATGCGTTTTGCCCGCCCCAGGCCCTCCTCCTCATCGACTGGTTTGAACGATTGCGGGATGCGTCGGCAGCGACTTGCGCCCATGGCTGAGCGCTAGCCCCCATGCTGGAGTTGCGACTTTTACGTTATTTTGTTGTGCTGGCTGAAGAATTGCACTTTGGCCGGGCCGCGCTGCGCCTGTCCATCTCCCAGCCCCCGTTGAGCGTCGCCATCAAGCAGTTGGAGGAACTGGTGGGCGCGCAGCTTTTCGAGCGCAACAGCAAGGAGGTGCGCCTCACCGCGGCGGGCGCGCATTTGCAGCAACGCGCCAATCAGGTGCTGGCGCTGGCCAGTCAGGCGACGCAGGAAACGCGCGACGTGGCACTGGGGGTGCGCGGACATTTGCGCGTGGGATTTGTCGGCTCCAGCCTGTATCGCGGCCTGCCGCAGGCGCTGAGCGCGTTCCAGTTGGCCCATCCGCTGGTGCGCGTGGACATGCTCGAACTCAACAGCGCCGACCAGTTGCAGGAACTGGTGCAGGCGCGGCTCGATCTGGGGTTGGTGCACTCGGTCACGCCACCCGATGGTGTGCGCAGCGCGCGCTTGATGAACGAGCCCTTTCTGGCCTGTCTGCCAGAGCACCATCCGCTCGCAGATCAGGCAGATATCGATCTGGCCGAACTGAGCGCCGAGCGTTTGATCCTGTTCTCCTCCCAGGTTTCGCCGCTGTATCACCAACGCATTTACCAGATGTGCCAGACGCATGGCTTTGCGCCGGAAATCCGCCATGAAGTGCGGCACTGGCTGTCCGTGCTGTCGCTTGTTTCCGTGGGCCAAGGCGTTGCCATCGTGCCGGCAGCGCTGAAGCATGTCGGCATGCCGCGGCTGATCTTCCGCCCGTTGCGCGGCGAGCAACCCTCCTCTGAACTGCTGGCCATCTGGCGCTCCACGCCAGAAAACCCGCTCATCAGGATCCTCATGGATTGCTTGCTCACGGCCATCGCCGCGTTGAACGACGAACCCGCCGCGCCGCACTGACGCTGCGCTCGCCTGCGCGGTTTTAGCGCCCTGCCTACACCCCGGTTTTCCCTCGCATTGCAGCATTCTGCATACGCTTAATGTTTCCAAACGAAACAGTTACCTTTTATGTATAAATTCACATCAGAATGTGACAATTGATCGGTAAAGGCTATCAAGCACCATAACAGCCAATCCGGTCAGCCGATTTTTGAGTGTCTGAAATCTGGTGTGGAGGAGCGCTTTCTTGAGCACGAACAACAACGCTTTCAAGCTGATTCTGGGCTTGAGTGGAGATTGGCATCTGCAGCACATCCGGCTGTCCAAGGCGGGAGATGCGCTGGAGTTCATGGTGGGTCGGGTCAAGACCAGCAAGAACTGGCTTGGCCGGGAGCAGCGCGAGGTCATCAACGGCCCGCGCCATGCCTGGCGGCATCTGGATTTCGGCGGCATGCCGACCTATGTCTACGCCGTGGTGGATGGTGACGATACGCTGTTTGAGCAAAGTTGGGCCGGCCCACGCTCGCAGGCGTTCACCCGCGCCATGGCCAGCTATCTGGTGGAGCTGATGTGCAGCGGCGCGGACCTGGGCAGCATCTGCAAGCTGCACCGCATCGATCTGGACACGCTTTGGCGCTTCCGCTTTTCGCTGGAACATGCCGCCGACGATTCGGTGCTGGAGCCCGGCGCGCTGCAACGCCTGCGCCAACACGAATCCACGCTGCGCCAGCAAGCTGCCGCCCCCAACGCACCGCGCGCGGCGGCGCGTTCGGGCACGCAGATTCCGGGACCGGAATCTCCGGTGTGGCAACTGGTGGCCTCCGGTGAGGCGCAATTGCAGACCAATGTGTTTGCCCTGCGCCTGCTGCTGGCACGTTTGCGCTCCGAGATCGAAGCCATCGTCGATCCGCGCGAGCGCCAACTCAAGTGCGCCAAGCTGCATCGCTACTTCACCAACAACATCGCGCAGTTGGCCGATGAACTCAGGCAAGTGAAAGAGTTCGTATTGTGAAGCAGTCCAGTTTCGCCGCGTCCTCCGGACGCCTGATGTCCGTTGAGGTGGCATCCGAGCTGATTCGCTCTGGCAACTGCTACAGCATTGCTGGTGACGAATCGCTGCTGCGCCAATTGCCTGCAGGCAATTGGATTGGTGGCACCATCCCCTACTTTCTCGGCCAGGACGGCGGAGAGACCACACAGCAGCGCGTTTTCGTCGCGCCGCTGCCGCAACCCGTGGTGGCCCCGCTCATCACCAGCTACACCGAGCAATCGCTGGAGCGCGTGTGTCTGGACGCGCCCAACAACGGTTTTTCGATGATCGTAATTCCGGCGTTCTCTGCCGTGCACACATCGTTTGCGCGCAACGCACCGGGTTATGACGACATGTTCGTCAAGCCCCTGCTTGGCTGGATCAGCGGTATGCACCTGGAGCAGACCGATCGCCAGACGCCGCTGGCCGTGAATGGCCAGACGCTCACCTTCGAGCGCGACAAGGCGGTCGTCATGCATCTGCCCTTGCCCTCGCATTTGAATGCCAGCATCGACATCCTCAACCTGTTCAAGCCGGGTCATGGTCCGGCATTGCGCTTTGACACGACCGGTTTTCACGTAGACGTCTGCACCGTAGATGGCAAGCCCGCACGCATTGCGCAGTTCGTGCGCGACAACCAGATCGATACCCGCCTGCCGCTGGTGGCCGACTACAACGGCGTGATGATCAACGTGAGCATCAAATCGCTCAACGACGACGGCAGCATCGACCTCTACGCCCCCGTTTTCCCCGATGTGGAGTACCGCTTTGCCGAGCCCATTCAGGATTACGTCGGCGAATTTGAAGCCAGGATGCCAGCCGAGCGCCGCCACATCAGCTTCTCCTGCAACTGCATCCTGAACTATCTGTATCTGGATCTGGAAGGCAAGAAATTGCCCGACATGTGGGGACCGATGACGTTTGGCGAAGTAGCCTATCAGTTGCTCAACCAGACCTTGGTGTATCTGCGCGTGGAGCCGCTGTAGCAGCGCTTGGCGCATCCCTTCCAATCTATCCTCTTGGATAGATCGATATACATAAAAGTCATATTATTTAAAGGAAAATAGCCGAATCGCACATAAATTGAGCCAATCCCCATGGGCATCAGCCACTATCTCAAGGAAATCGGTCGCGGCGCGCGCGGCGCCAAGGCGCTCGACCGCGCGCAAGCGGCCGATCTGTTCGGACAGATTCTCGATGGTGGCGTCACCGATCTGGAGATTGGCGCCTTCTGCATCGCCATGCGCATCAAAGGCGAAACGCTAGAGGAGATGAGCGGCTTTCTCGACGCCACGCATGCCCGCGTGGCGCCCTTTCCCGCCAGCGAGCAGCCCATCATCGTGCTGCCCAGCTACAACGGCGCGCGCAGGCTGCCGGTGCTCACGCCCTTGCTCGCGCTGTTGCTGGCACGCGAAGGACTGCCGGTGCTGCTGCACGGCATGCGCACCGAGGCACGGCGCGTGCTCGCCCCGGACGTGCTGGCCGCGCTCGGCATGGCCCCAACCACCGCCGTGGGCCAGATTGCACCGGGCGACGTCGCCCATATCGAAACCACCACCCTGCACCCCGGACTGGCGCGACTCCTGCGCGCACGCGAAACCATCGGCCTGCGCAATCCGGCGCACAGCGTGGTCAAGCTGATGAACCCCTGCGGAGCCAATGCGCTCGTCATCAGCAGCTACACCCACCCGGAATATTTCGACACGCTGAGCGCCACCTACACCGCACTCGGCATGAACGGCGTGCTCTCACGCGGCCTGGAAGGCGAAGTGGCCGCCGATCCGCGCCGCGCGCCGCGCTATGACGGCTTCGTGCATGGCAGGCACATCCTGCTGCAAGAGCAGCGCGCAGGCACCACTCACGATGTGCCCGGTCTGCCCATCGAAATCGACGTCAGCACCACGGCCACGTATACGCGGAAAGTGCTGGACGGCGACCTGCCCATTCCCGTCGCCATCGCCGAGCAGGTTCAATACATCGTCCAGACCGCCCGAAGCGTTCGACAGGAGGCCGCGTGATGCCGCACCCACCCACCATGACCGATTCACCGCGCGCCCAACGTGGCAGTTGCACGCTGGTTGGCGCGGGCCCGGGCGACCCGGAACTGCTCACGCTGAAAGCCGCCAAGGCCATCGCCCACGCCACGGTGCTGCTGGTCGATGACTTGGTCAATCCTGCCATCCTCGAACACGCCCAGCCCGCCGCACGCATCATCCACGTCGGCAAACGCGGCGGCTGCAAAAGCACGCCGCAAGCGTTCATCGAAAAACTCATGGTGAGCGAGACTTTGGCGGGCGAACACGTGGTGCGCCTCAAGGGTGGCGATCCGTTCATCTTTGGTCGCGGCGGCGAGGAGATTGCCGCACTGCGCGCCGCCGGCGTGGAGGCTTCGGTGATCAATGGCATCACATCGGGCCTCGCCGGGCTCACGTCGCTCAACACACCGCTCACGCACCGCGATCACGCGCATGGCGTGGTCTTCATCACCGGCCACGCCAAGCCCGGCGACGCAGGAACAAACTGGCGGCAACTGGCGCACACCGCGCACGATGCCAAGCTCACGCTGCTCATTTACATGGGCATCAGCGGCGCGGCGCACATCCAGCAAGAACTGCTGCATGGCCTGCCGGCACACACGCCCGCCGTTGTGATCCAGAACGCCAGCCTGCCGCACCAGCGCCACGCGGTCACCACGCTGGGCACGCTGCACGACGCGATCGAACGGCATCAGCTAGCCAGCCCCTCCATCATCGTGGTCGGCGACGTGGTGCGCGGCGTCGCAGCGCTGCGTCCGGACCATGCGCAGACGCCGTTTGCATCAGAGGCCGCACCCGCACCATTGGCGCACGTCGGCTGACCAGCGCGCAGGTGCTGCTCAGCCCTTGCTCGCCTGCTCGAATCGCGCCGCAAACTCGCCGCGCAACTGCTTGCGGATTTGCGCGGCCGACCAGCGGCGCTTTTCATCCGTCGTCTTGGGCGTGAGCAGCGGCACCTTGGTCGGCTTGCGATCTTCATCCACCGCCACCATCGTGAAGAAGCAACTGTTCACATGCCGCACCACCTGCGAGCGGATGTCCTCGGCAATCACCTTCACACCAATCTCCATCGACGAATTGCCGGTGTAGTTCACGCTGGAGAGAAACGTCACCAACTCGCCCACATGAATGGGCTGCAAGAACATCACCTGATCGACACTCAGCGTGACCACGTACGACGACGAATAACGCGCAGCGCACGCATACGCCACCTGGTCAAGCAACTTGAGCACGGCGCCGCCGTGTACGTTGCCCGAGAAATTGGCCATGTCAGGCGACATGAGCACGGTCATGCTGAGTTGGTGGGAAGGGAGGTCCATGCGGGGTGATCCAAGTATTTATCGTTACATAAGTATGCAATCGAGTTCGCTACACTCGCGCGACTACTGCCAAATACACACACTACAGCGGCGCATTGCACCATGCTCGAAAAACTCAACGAATTCACCGAAAGCCATGGGGCACTCCAGAAAGGTCGCGGACTGATCACCGGTGTGATTGCGCTGACGCTCGCGTGTCTCTGTTTCCTGGGCGTGCTGGCGTTTCACTTTCCGCAGTACCTGACGACGCCGGAATTGCGCAAGAGCTACGACGTGGCGATTTTGCGCAATGTGATGTTTGGCGCGATGGTGATTGCGGGCGGGCTGTCGCTGGTGAACATCCTGTTCAACCGGTCGCGCTGGCTGTCGAGTTTTGCGTTCCTGCTGGTGGCGCTGACGGCGATCCTTGGCGGGCACAAGGTGGAGGTGGACCCGAACTTCCCCAGTGACACGCCGTACATCGGGCTCGACTGGTTCATCCTCGATCTGCTCGGCTCCTCGCTGATTTTCATCTTCATCGAAAAGCTGTTTGCGCTGCGCAAGGACCAGCCCGTGTTCCGCGCTGAGTGGCAAACCGATTTCCACCACTTCATCGTGAACCATATGGTGGTCGGCTTCGTGCTGCTCGCCACGAATCTAATGGTGCACAAGTTCTTCGGCTGGGCTGCCAATGACGGTATTCGTGGTTGGGTGGCTGGCCTGAATTTCTGGGTGGCGCTGTTCCTCATCGTGCTGGTGGCCGACCTCGTGCAGTACTGGACGCACCGCGCCTATCACGAGATTCCGCTGCTCTGGCGTCTGCACGCGGTGCACCACAGCGTCAAGAGCATGGACTGGATCGCCGGTTCGCGTCAGCACATCCTGGAGTTGCTCATCACCCGCACGCTGGTGCTCGCGCCCATCTACGTGCTGGGCTTCAGCAAAGAGGTGATCGATGCCTACATCGTGATCGTCGGCTTCCAGGCCGTGTTCAATCACGCGAACGTCAGTGTCCGCCTGGGGCCGCTGCGCTATGTGATCGTCACGCCCAATTTCCATCACTGGCACCACAGCCAGGATCAGGAAGCACTGGACAAAAACTACGCCGCGCACTTTGCATTTATTGACTACCTGTTTGGTACGGCAGTGAAAAGCGACAAGCTCTGGCCCGCGCACTACGGCGTGCTGGGCGACTATGTGCCGAACGGGTTTCTCAAGCAGCTCAAGTTTCCGTTTGTCTGGAAGGGTTGAGGCGCGCCGTTCTGAGCAGGCGGCGGCCACCCGGTTGAAAGGATCGATCCATGAAAGTCCAGTTCCCGAATCCGTATGGACAACCCACGCCACTGGCGGAGTTGGTGCATGACTTCCAGCAGCGCGTCGGCTTCTCGCACGACTATGCGGAGTTCCTGCTGTCGCAAAACGGGTTTTCGTTTCTGGCGCTGGAAAAAGCGTCTGATCGCGACCTGTTCCTGCTGCCCAACGATGCCACGGCAGTAGGCCATGTCGGCCTGCGCGCGCTCAACAGCTATCGCGCAGACGATCCGCATTTCGATCTAGAACAATTGCATGCGGACAACCTGTTTGCACACCATTTCCTGGAGATCGGCAGCGATCCGGCAGGCAACCCTTTTGTGGAAGTGCTGCGCGGCGCACACAGGGGCAAGATCGCGAGTCTCGACCGTGACCTGTTTGCCAGCGCGGACCAACTGGACGCATTCCTGCGCGCGAAAGAATTGGCCCATCTGCTGAAAGCGAGTGTCGAGGAGCAGGCCGACGCCTTGTGCGACCCATCGCTTGGCCTTGTGTGGTTCCATGCGCGCAGCATGAAGGACTTCACCCAGCACTGCATCTTTTGCGATGCGCAGTTTGGGGGCTTCGTGGTCGATCAGGATTCCATCTGAGCGGCGCGCCACAAGCGCCCCTTGGGCGCTGCGGCATGCGCGGCGTGGGACAATAGCGGGTTCCGCTTGCCTGAGCCGTTTGCGCTCTCTTTTGCCGTGCCCCAAGTCCCCTCTTCCCCTTTCGACGTCATCATCATCGGAGCCGGTGCCGCAGGCCTTTTCTGCGCAGCGCAGGCGGGTCAACGCGGGCTGAAGGTGTTGCTGGTGGACCATGCGGAGAAGGTGGCGGAGAAGATTCGCATCTCCGGCGGCGGGCGCTGCAACTTCACCAATCGCGATCTGGACGTGCGCGCGCCGCACAAGCACTTCGTGGGGCAGAACCCGCAATTCTGCCGCTCTGCCCTCTCGCGCTATACACCGCAGGACTTCATTGCGCTAGTGGAAAAGCACGGCATCGCCTACCACGAGAAACACAAGGGCCAGTTGTTCGCCGATCGCTCGGCAGACGATCTCATCCGCATGCTGCTCGCGGAATGTGCCGATGGTCGCGTCACGCACTGGCAACCGTGCGCGGTGCGCGCAGTGCAGGCGCACCACGATGACGCCAACGCTGCACGCTACAGCGTGGAGACGGATCGCGGCACCGTGCAGGCGCACCAACTGGTGATTGCCACGGGCGGTCTGTCGATTCCCAAAATCGGGGCTACGGACTTTGGCTACCGCATCGCGACCCAGTTCCGGCTGCCGCTCATCGAGCGCCGCCCGGGCCTTGTACCGATGACGTTCGACGGCGCCGCGTGGGAGCCTTATGCGCAACTTTCCGGCCTGTCGCTGGCGGTGGAAATCAGCACGGGCAGCAAGAAGGAGCGCATGGCGTTTGTGGAGGATTTGCTGTTCACGCACCGTGGCTTGTCGGGCCCGGCCGTGCTGCAGATTTCCAGCTACTGGCAGCCCGGCACGCCCATCGCCATCAACCTTGCGCCGCAGGTCGATCTGGCCGATGCGCTGCAACAGGCCAAGTCGCGCTCGCGCAAACTCATCGCCAACGAACTGGCCGGACTGGTGCCGTCGCGCCTTGCGGAAGCATGGGTGCAGCAAAGCCCGGACTGGCAGCGCCCGGTGAACGAAGCGGCAGACAAGGCGCTCGCCCGACTGGCAGACAAGCTGTCACGCTGGGAGCTGACGCCCACTGGCACCGAAGGCTACAAGAAGGCGGAGGTGACGCTGGGCGGCATCGACACGCGCGCGCTGTCGCAGCAAAGCATGGAAGCGAAAACGCAACCCGGGCTGTACTTCATCGGCGAAGTGGTGGACATCACCGGCTGGCTCGGTGGCTACAACTTCCAGTGGGCCTGGGCCAGCGCCTACGCCTGCGCGCAGGCGCTGTCACAGGGCTGAACTGCGCGCTGCCTTTCCTATCCCTTGCCTATCGCCTGAGCGACATGCGACGCGGCTGAAGCTGGCAAGATAAGCGCCTCCATGCTGCCAACACCATCCACAACAAGAGACAAGCACCACGTTTTTCATGGCACCGCCGTCGTGCGCGCGGCATTTGTCTCGGCCGTGCTGGGCTGGGGCATGGGCTTTTACGGGCCACCGATGTTCCTGTACGCAGTGATGACGGCCAGAGACTGGTCGCTCACGTTGGTGTCTGCGGCGGTGACGCTGCATTTCCTGTTTGGCGCCGTCGTCGTGAGTCGCATGCCGCGCCTGCATGCACGCTATGGCGTTCCGCGCGTGACCATGGTGGGTGCGTGTGTGCTGGCCATCGGCACCATTGGCTGGGCCATGGCACGTACGCATGGGCAGTTGTTTGCGGCCGCCATGCTGTCCGGCGCGGGCTGGGTGACGCTGTCGGCTGCTGGCATCAACGCCATGATTGCGCCCTGGTTTGAACGCCAGCGCCCGATGGCATTGTCCAAGGCCTACAACGGCGCGAGCGTGGGCGGCATGCTGTTTGCACCCTTGTGGAGCGTGCTGATCGCGCGGTTCGGATTCACCGTGGCGGCATGGATCATCAGCAGCGCCATGCTCGCCATCATGGCCTGGCTGACGCTGCGCGTGCTGCGCTTCACGCCAGCCATGCTCGGCCAGCGGCCCGACGGCGACAGCGACTCCACCCATGCGCCCGCTTCTCGCGCCAACGCCGCACCGCGCAAACGCCCGTTGGCGTGCCCTCCGCTGCCCGGTGCCAGCCTGTGGCGCAGTTGGCGCTTTCAAACCCTTGCCGCCACCATGTCGCTGTCGCTGTTCGCGCAAAGCGGAATGATTGCGCATCTGTACTCATTGCTCGCCCCGCAAATGGGTGCGCAGCAGGCCGGCTGGGCGATGACGGTCCTCACCGCCTGCGCCATGCTCGGGCGCATCCTGTACGCACGCGCATTGGACAGTGTGCAGGAGCGCCGCATGCTCAGTTGCGTCAGCTTTTTCATGCAGATGTGCGGCTGCGTGATGCTGCTGACAGCGCCCGGGCCGGGCGTGCAACTGTGGTGCGGCCTGGTGCTGTTTGGCGCGGGCGTCGGCAACACCATTTCGCTGCCGCCGCTGATTGCGCAGGCCGACTTTGCCGCCGTGGACGTCGCCCGCGTGGTGGCGCTGATCGTGGCCATTTCGCAAGGGCTCTACGCGTTTGCGCCGCTGGCGTTTTCGCTGCTGATGAAGATTCCACCCGGCAGCGTGTGGCTCTTTGGCGGCGCGATCGGGCTGCAACTGCTGGCCATCGCGGTGCTGTGGTCGGGCCGCGCGCGCAGCGACCCAGCGCCTGAATCACCAGCGCGTTCGCCACGTCGATGAACCAGCAGATTCGGCAACGGAGGCCGAAAAACCAGCGACTATGCACTAATTTCGCATTCCTCTTGCCATGCCCACTTGACTGGCTATAATATTGGGCTTTGCTGGCAATAGCCCTGCCGGCCAATACTAGTTACAGGCGGGGCAAAACCGCCGTGTATGGCTTTTGGGCCCGATCTTCCCGAAAACCCGCTCGCGGCAAACACTGGAAAACATTAGCTAATGACCACCATTCGCGTTAAAGAAAACGAACCCTTCGACGTTGCCCTGCGCCGCTTCAAGCGCACCATTGAAAAGCTCGGTCTGCTGACCGACCTGCGTGCCCGTGAGTTCTACGAGAAGCCTACAGCCGAGCGCAAGCGCAAGAAGGCTGCCGCCGTGAAGCGTCACTACAAGCGCGTTCGCAGCATGCAACTGCCCAAGAAGCTGTACTAATCGACAGTTTCGGCGAGTGTTCACACACGCCAGAAAGCCGCGCTAGGGACGCCAAGCGCGGCTTTTTTGTTTTCGGCCGTTGTGCATTGCTCCTCTGCTGGCCAGAGGCCGCACGGGAGCACGCGCCACAACGCCCGAACCCCTATCCGATCCACCAGCGAAGTCGCAGATTTCGTTCAATCAACAGGAGTGAGAAAAATGACCCTGAAGGAAAGAATCACGGAAGACATGAAGGCCGCCATGCGCGCCAAGGAAGCGGACAAGCTGGGCACCATCCGCTTGCTCCAGGCGGCGATGAAGCAAAAAGAAGTCGATGAGCGCATCGAACTGGACGACGCCGCCATCGTGGCCATCGTGGACAAACTGCTCAAGCAGCGCAAGGACAGCATCACGGCGTTTGAAGGCGCAGGCCGTCAGGATCTGGCCGACAAGGAAAAGGCGGAAGTCGCCGTCCTGCAGGTCTACCTGCCCGAGCGCATGTCCGCTGAAGAAATCACCGCCGCCGTGCAAGCCATCGTGGCAGAGCTCGGCGCCTCTGGCCCCGGCGACATGGGCAAGGTGATGGGCGCGGTGAAGTCCCAGTTGGCGGGCAAGGCCGACATGGGCCAGGGGTCTGCCGCCGTGAAGGCCGCCCTCACCGCCTGACGCCTGCGTCCTGCCCGTTGCCAGACGTCGATGCGTCCGGCAACGGCAGATGCAGGCTGCGCTTGAGCACGCCCAGCGAAATGGACGTGTTGAAGCGCTGGATGTTCTGGTCGCCATCGAACAGGCGATGCGTGAGCGCCTGATATTCCTGCATGTCCGCCGCCGCAACGATCAGCAGATAGTCGCTCTCGCCCGTCACGTTGTAGCACTGCTGCACCGCAGCCTCCGCCGCCACGCGCGCGCGAAATCCCGCCGTCAGTGCGTCCAGTTCGTTCACCAGTTGCACATGCATGAAGATGGTGAGCGGCAGGCCCATGGCCTCCGGATTGAGCACCGCCGTGTTCGCGGCGATCACGCCACTGTCCTTCAATCGCTGGATGCGCCGCTGCACCGCTGCGGGCGACAGATGCACGCGCTCTGCGATCTCGCGCTGCGGCGTGAGGTTGTCAGTCTGCAGGATGGCCAGAATGGCCACGTCAAACGAATCAAGGTCTGCAAGCATGGGCGTTACGACGTCCTTGGACTCAGATAGGGTGAAAATTGCATTTGGCGCTGCCAAATCGGGCAATTTACCACCCGATCAGCCAATACCATCACGGCCATGCACAACTCTCACTCAGTCTGGCAGCGCATCCTGCCCTCGCTCGCCGTTCTGGGCTCGGTGACATCGCTGTGCATCGGCACCAGTTTCGCCAAGCACCTGTTTCCCGTTGTGGGCGCTCAAGGCACGACGGCGCTGCGCGTGGGCTTTTCCGCCCTGCTGCTGCTTGCCATCTGGCGTCCCTGGCGCTTTGGCCCGACACGCGCCCATCTGGCCCAAGTGGCCGTATTCGGCGCGGTGCTCGGGCTGATGAACCTGCTCTTCTACATGGCGATCAAGCGCCTGCCATTTGGCGTCACCGTGGCGATCGAATTCATCGGGCCGCTGTCCGTCGCCGTATGGACATCGCGTCGCCTGCTCGACCTGTTGTGGCTGGCGCTGGCGGTGTTCGGGCTGTTCCTGCTGCTGATCCTGCCGCTGTTCGGCGTGCAGGTCGGCAGGCTCGATCCGGTCGGGCTGGTGTATGCCATCGCCGCCGCCGTGTGCTGGGGCGGCTACATCGTGCTCGGCAAACGTGCGGGGCATTTGCATGGCGGCATGGTGGTGTCGCTCGGGCTGCTCAGCGCGGCCATGGTCGTCGTGCCATTCGGCATTGCGGAAGCCGGTGCACAACTGCTCGCGCCCCAGATCCTGCTGTACGGACTGGCCGTGGCCGCCGTGTCCAGTGCCATTCCCTATTCGCTGGAAATGTTCGCGCTCAGGCGGCTGTCGCACAGCGCGTTCTCCACCATGCTGGCCACGGAGCCCGCGGTGGCAGCGCTGGCCGGCATGCTGCTGCTCCAAGAGCACCTCAGCCTGATCCAGTGGTCCGCCATCGGCGTCATCATGTGCGCCGCGATGGGCAGCGCCCTCACGGCGCGGCCCGAGCCGCCAGCGCCGGTCGCGCCACCCGCGCCCCAGGGCACGGCTACGGCCACCTGAGCGTGCGCTGCGGCGCACGCCGCGCTCAGATCATTCAGCAGGGAACTCCCGCCCGAAGTGCTCCTGCAAAAACTCTACGCACACGCGCAGCTTGGCGGACGCCTGCAGGCGCCTCGGGTAGACAGCCCACACGTTGGCTTCCTGACGCCACTGCGGCAGCACCTGCACAAGCTGGCCTGCGCGCAGATGCTCGCCCACATCCCACATCGAACGCAAGGCAATGCCGCGCCCGTCCAGCGCCCACTGCACGACCACTTCGCCGTGGTTGGATGACAGCGGACCGGTGACCTTGACGCTTTGCTCGCTGGCTCCGGAACTGAGCCGCCACACGCCGAACGGGTGATCGCGCTCCTTGATGACGAGGCAATCGTGCGCGGCCAGCTCGTTCAGTTGCCGGGGCGCCGAGCGGCGCGCGAGGTACGCGGGTGCGGCGCACAGCACGCGGTGATTGGCGGCCAGCCGCCGCGCAATGAGGTGCGGGGCGATGTCGTCGCCCACGCGAATGTCCAGGTCGACGCCTTCCGCGGCGATGTCGATCATGCGGTCCACCAACTCCAGTCGCATTTGCAGCGCAGGGTATTTTTCTGCCAGTCCAGAGAGCGCTGGCGCGACGATGTTGCGGCCAAAACCGAAGCTGCAACTCACGCGCAGCAGACCGCGCGGCTCGCTACGCGTGGCGCTGACCTCCTGCATCAGATGGTCCATGTCGTCCAGGATGCGCTGCGCCCACGCGAACACACGCTCGCCGTCTTCGGTCACCGCCACGCGCCGTGTCGTGCGGTGCAGCAGCCGCGTGGCCAGCGTTTCTTCCAGCAATCGGATGCGCTTGCTGACGTAGGCAGGCGATGCGCCGAGCTCATCCGCCGCCGCTGAAAAACTGGCCTTGCGCACCACGGTGGCGAACACACGCAGGTCGTCGGGGTTGGGTAAATTATTCACGAATCATGAAAAATGGAACTCCAATCCAGACATTGTATTCACTGTGTTTTCAGTGAAAATCAGAACCCAATCCCATCCGGTCCTTACCTCCATTCAGAAAGCGACGATCCATGACTGCTTGCACCCCACAAACCGCCCGCATTGCCGTTTTGCCAGGCGACGGCATTGGCCGCGAAGTCATGCCCGAGGGCCTGCGCGCCGTGCAAGCGGCGGCGAAAAAGTTTGGCATTGCGCTGGAGCTGCAGCACTTCGACTGGGCGCATTGCGAATACTACGCCGAGCACGGCAAGATGATGCCCGACGACTGGAAGGCCCAGTTGCAGGGCTTTGACGCCATCTTCTTTGGCGCTGTGGGCTGGCCCGCGACCGTGCCCGATCACGTCTCGCTGTGGGGTTCGCTGCTCAAATTCCGCCGCGAGTTCGACCAGTACATCAACCTGCGTCCGGTACGCCTGTTCGAGGGCGTGCCCTGCCCGCTGGCCAACCGCAAGCCCGGCGACATCGACTACTACGTGGTGCGCGAGAACACCGAAGGCGAATACACCTCGCTTGGCGGCGTGATGTACGAAGGCACAGAGCGCGAAATCGTGATCCAGGAATCGGTCTACTCACGCAAGGGTGCGGAGCGCCTGCTCAAGTACGCCTTCGACCTTGCGCAAAGCCGTGCCCGCAAGCACGTCACGCTGGCGACGAAGAGCAACGGCATCGCCATCAGCATGCCGTGGTGGGACAAGCGCGCCGACGACGTCGCCAAGCACTATCCCGACGTGGCGCTGGACAAGCAGCACATCGACATCCTGACCGCCCGCTTCGTGCTGCAGCCCGACCGCTTCGACGTCGTGGCCGCGACCAACCTGTTTGGCGACATCCTCTCGGACCTCGGCCCGGCCACCACCGGCACCATCGGCCTTGCCCCTTCGGCCAACCTGAATCCCGAGCGCGATTTCCCCTCGCTGTTCGAGCCCGTCCACGGCTCGGCGCCCGACATCTACGGCAAGAACATCGCCAACCCCATCGCGATGATCTGGTCCGGCGCGCTGATGCTCGACTTCCTCACGCAAGGCCAGGGCGCAGGCCGCGCCGCGCACGACGCCATCCTGAGGGCCATCGAGGACGTGATCAAGACCGGCCCGCACACTCCCGATCTGGGCGGCAAGGCCAACACCACCGAGGTGGGCGAAGCCATCGCAGCACGCATCGCAGCGCTGTAGGCCGCGCCATGAAAAAAGGCGGCGCACACGCCTGACGTGTGCGCCGCCTTCCGCTTTTTTTGGCCGAAGGGCCGACATGCGCCCTACATCAGCGAATCCGCCCAGATGTTTTGCGCCCAGTTCCAGGCGTACGAGCCTTCCAGCTCCGACGGCTTGGCCGAGACGCCGCCCGAACCCGCCACCGTCTTGTAGGTTTTCTCCGACGTGTCGTACAGGTGCACGGACGCGACGTGGATGACCTCCTTGTCGCTCACGTAGCTGTAGCAGGTGTTGGTCAGCATGGGGTTGGCCATCATCTCCATGCCCGACAACTGCGCCACCACGGCCGCAGCCACCACCTTGGCGTGCGCGTTCGCCATATGGCCGGACTTGGGCATGGCAGGGGCAATCTGGATCGAGTCGCCAATCACGTGCACGTCCTTGGCGGCGGTCGATTCGAAGTTCTGGTAATTCACCAGACACCAGCGCGCATTCGCGTTCGCCAGTCCCGATTGCACGGCGATGGCACCGGCGCGCATGGGTGGCAGCACGTTGAGCACATCGGCGCGCACGTCGTCCTGCACGTCAAATTTCACCTTGCGCTCGCGCACGTCCACGGACACTGCCTTGTGCTCGGGGCGGTATTCGATGATGCCCTTGTAGTGGTCCGCCCAGTATTTCTTGAACAGTGGCCCTTTGGAGGTCACGTCCTGATTGGCGTCCAGAATCAGCACCTTGCTCTTGGGCTTGTGTTGCTTGAAGTAATGCGCGATCTGGCTGGCGCGCTCATACGGCCCCGGCGGGCAGCGATACGGCGCTTCCGGAATGGTGATGGCGTAGACGCCGCCATCGCGCATGGCTTCGAGCTGCTTGCGCAGCGCCACGGTTTCCGACCCCGCCTTCCACGCCTGCAGGATCGCGCCGCTCTCGTTCGCTGCCTTGAGTCCTTCCACGCCGCTCCACATCAGTTCGATGCCGGGGGAAAGAATCAGCTTGTCATAAGGCAGCGTGCCGCCGCCTGCCAACTGCACGGTCTTTTTCTGCGCGTCGATGGACTTCACCCAATCCTTCACGCGGCGCACGCCGTGGCGTGACTCCAGCCGCGCATAGCTCGTGGACAGATCGCCAATCGACTTGCTGCCGCCCAGAACCAGATTGGACAGCGGGCACGAGACGAACTGGCTGTCCGGCTCCACCATCACCACGTCGATGTTCTGTTGCGAGAACATGCGCACATATTTCGCCGCCGTGGCCCCGCCATAACCGCCGCCGACCACGACCACCCTGGCCCGCGCCGAATTGCCCGTTTTCCCGCCACTGGCGCAGCCCGTCACCGCCGCCAGAGCGCCCAGCGCTCCGACAGACGCCGAAGCCCGCAAAAGTTCACGTCGTTGCATGATGTGTTCCTCCGTGTTGCTCTTGTTTCAGCCGTCAGGGCTTCTGTGCGGCGAAGTAATCCGCCAGCGTCTTCATTTGCGCATCCGTCAGTCCCTTGGCGATCTGGTGCATCACCGTGGGCTCACGCTTGCCTGCTTTGTAGTCCTGCAGTGCCTCCATCGTCTTGCCTGCAGGCATTCCGGCCAGCGCCGCAACGGGAGAGCCCGTCACTGCCCGTCCGTCCGTTCCGTGGCAGGCTGCACAGTTGGCCGCGAGCTGTCGCACGTGCAGTGCCCGGGCGTTGTCCTGGGCCGATTGCGCCAGCGCTGGCGCCACGCTACCAAGCGCCCATCCAAGCAGGACGAGGCTGCCGATCTGTCGAAGCGGTTTCATCGTGTGGTCCCCTTCTAGTTAGGTCTTGTTACTCTAAGAAGCAACATCCAACCTACGCACAGGGATAACACGGATCAAGACTAAAACATGCGTATTTACTTATTTAACTGCCTTGCTTACGTCCTTCCACCCGAGCGAAAGCACAGTTTCAAGAATCGCTCGTTGCCTTGCGACAACCAATCCACCGATTTTTGTATTACTACTGTTCCGCTGGCTTGTTAATGGTGTAGCCGTTGCAACCGCTTCGGACCCGCCCAACAAAAATGCCGCGAACGCTTTGTGAAGCGTTCGCGGCATTCAAGCGGTCAACGATGCCCGGCGGTCCGTCAGTTTCCGCCTGCAATCTTCATGCGATTGATGAGCACGGAGCCCACGGTCTTGGCCCCATAGTTGTACGCATCCGCGCCAATCGCCTCGATTCCCGCGAACATGTCGCGCAAATTGCCCGCGATGGTGATTTCCTGCACCGGGAACGCGATCTTGCCGTTCTCCACCCAGAAGCCGCTGGCGCCGCGCGAATAGTCACCCGTCACGTAGTTCACGCCCTGCCCCATCAGTTCGATGACGAACAGGCCGGTGCCCAGCTTTTTCAACATGGCATCCAGATCGTCGCCGGCTCGCGTGAGACGCGAGGTCAGCGTGAGGTTGTGCGAGCCGCCGGCGTTGCCGGTCGTCTTCATGCCCAGCTTGCGCGCCGAGTAGCTGGACAGGAAATAGCCCTCCACGCGCCCGGCATCCACCACTTTGCGTGCTTGCACGCGCACGCCCTCTTCGTCGAACGGCGAGCTGCCCTTGCCACCGGGGATGAACGGGTCTTCGTCGATGTCGATGTGCTTGGGGAAAATGTCCTTGCCCAGCGCGTCGAGCAGGAAGGTGCTGCGGCGATACAGCGCGCCGCCGCTCACCGCCTGCACAAAACCGCCCAGCAGACCAGCCGCGAGCGGCGACTCGAACAGCACCGGGCATTCCGTCGTCGGAATGCGGCGGCTGCCCAGTCGGCTCAGGGCGCGCTCTGCGGCATACCGGCCCACCGCCGCGGGCGATGCCAGATCACCCGCATTGCGCATGGAGCAATACCATGCGTCGCGCTGCATCTCGCCGTTGCGGCCCGGCAATGACGCAATCGGCGCAACCGAAATGCTGTGGCGCGAGCTGGCGTAGCCACCCCGGAAACCGCGCGTGTGGGCGCTGAAGAAATGGCTTTGCTGCGCCGACACGCCCGCGCCTTCGCTGTTCGTGATGCGCTTGCTGGTCGCGAGGGCCGCCGCTTCGCACTCCAGCGCCAGGCGCGCGGCCTCTTCGCTGGTCACGCTCCAGGGATGGAACAGGTCCAGATCGCGATGTGTGGCCTCAGGCGCGATGTCTTCGGCGTCCGGCAGGCCGGCCACGGGGTCTTCCGCCGTGAAGCGGGCGATGTCGTAGGCCGCCTGCACAGTGCGCTGTACGGCGGCGGGAGAGAAGTCCGACGTACTGGCATTGCCACGGCGATGGCCGAGGTATACGGTGACGCCCAGCGACTTGTCGCGGTTGCGCTCCACCGTTTCCAGCTCGCCCTTGCGCACGTTGACGCTCAGGCCGCAGGCTTCGGAGGCATCGGCCCCCGCATCGGTGGCACCGAGTTTTTTCGCGTGCGCAAGTGCCTGATCGACCAGATCGGCAAAGAATTCGCGGGTATAGCTGAAGCCGCGCTCTGGCTGTGCCGGAGCAGCAATCTTCGTATCAGGGACGTTGGACCGGGATTTTTTCATATGGGCGGCTATGATACTTGCCACATTGAGCCCCTATTCGGCAGTCACCGAATGGCTGGCCCCCACATTTCATACAGTCATGTCACGCAAACCCAAAAAAGGCTATTTTGTGCGCGGTCATTTCGTTGCTGAAGGCAGCGAACTGGACCTGCAATTGAAGGCCGAACTCAAGGGAACCGAAGGTTCCACCAAGACCGAACTCAAGCGCGAGATGGACGAGTTGCAAGATCTCGGCGCCGACCTGCTCACGCTGCGCGGCGACCTGTTCGCCCGACTCGATCTGCCCGAAAAGCTGCAGGAAGCGATTGCCGAGGCCAAGCGCATCACCAACTTCGAGGGCAAGCGCCGCCAGATGCAATTCATCGGCAAACTCATGCGCAAGCTGGAAGATGAAGAGATCGCCGCAGTGCGCGCCGCGCTGGACGAGCAACGCAATGGCTCCGCCGAAGAAAAGCTGCAACTGCATCTGGCCGAGCAATGGCGCGATCGCCTGATCGCGCACGAAGAATCGCTCGCCATCTGGCTCGACCAGTTCCCGCGCACCGACATCCAGCAGATCCGCGCGCTGATCCGCCAGGCACGCAAGGACGCGCCCGCCGAGGACAAGGCCGCCGAATCCCAAGGCCTTGCGCCGCGCAAGGGCCGCGCCTATCGCGAGTTGTTCCAGCTCGTGCGCGAACAACTGGAAGACGCCAAGACCGAAGCCAACGCCCAGTCACGCGAAGAAGACGCGTGATCCGCCCGCCACGCCCATGACTGCCATGACGATGACCACCGCCGCTTCCTCACTTCCAGCCCTGCCCGCCACACCCGAGCCCGTCAAGATCGGCGTGGTCTCCATCAGCGACCGCGCCAGCACGGGCGTGTACGTGGACAAGGGCCTGCCCGCACTCAAGGAGTGGCTCGCCCATGCGCTGCACAACCCGATCACATTTGAGGAACGGTTGATTCCGGACGAGCAGAACGGCATCAGCGCCGCGCTCATCGAACTGGTGGATGCAGGCTGCTCGCTCGTGCTCACCACGGGCGGCACCGGCCCGGCTCCGCGCGACGTCACGCCGGAAGCGACGCTGGCCGTGGCCGACAAGGAAATGCCCGGTTTTGGCGAGCAAATGCGCCAGATCAGCCTGACCTTCGTGCCCACGGCCATCCTGTCGCGCCAGGTGGCGGTGATTCGCGGCCAGAGCCTGATCATCAACCTGCCCGGCCAGCCCAAGGCGATTGCCGAAACGCTGGAAGGCCTCAAAGCAGAAGATGGCTCGCAGGAGGTGAACGGCATCTTTGCCGCCGTTCCCTACTGCATCGACCTGATTGGCGGCCCGTATCTGGAAACCAGAGACGACGTCTGCAAAGGCTTCCGTCCCAAGACCGCCGTGCGCGTGCGGGCATAACACCCGCAACACCCGCAAGCGCCCCAAGGTCGGGGCATGCTTCAGGTGATCTGGAGCGAGCCCTTGGCCTGCATCAAGAAGTCGATCACGTCCGGAGCGGTGATGATCTCGTAACGCGGGTCCATCTGCTCTGCGGTCAACCCGTTGTGCAGCATGCAGGACTTGCACACGCCCACGCGGCCACCCTTGGCCAGATACGCCTCCAGCAGCGTTGTGACCGGCTCGAACGGCTGGCCGATGTCCATGGCGTTGGTGGCGCCGGGAACGCCCAGCTCCACCGCCTCCACCATCAACATGACCATGGCGCTATGGCCTTTTTGCACGGCGTTCAGCGCCATGGTGAAGGTGACGGTGACCTTGTTGGGATTGCTCTTGCCATCGAAAACGGTGGCGACGAAATCAGCGGGTTTCAACATTTCTTCTCTCCTTGAACGGGTCCACAAAAAAAGGCCATTGACGAACCCGGCACGATGTCACACGCACTGAGGAAGTCAACAGCCCTGAAACGAAACACTGACGTAAAGTCAGCAGTGGTTCATGGGTCCATCACTGGAATGGAGCGGCCACGGATCTGGTTGAACCAGCCCGCGATGGTGTAGATGACGACGGTGCTGCCCACTGCGCCCAACACGTAAACCAGCACGATGAGGATCCAGTCCGCCGGGCCACCTGCGTCTGTGAACCCCGAAGACGACACCAGCGCCATCAACGCCAGCGCCAGGAAGCCACCAAACAAACCCACAAACTGCGAGCGCACCAGCGTGCGCGCCACGATGCCGCGCTGGCGCACGATGAGCGCAACAAACGCCGCCGTGCCAACCACGATGATGAACAGCAACAGCCACAGTAGCGAGCCCAGCATTTCCTGGAACACCGCCAGCAACATGAAAAAGTCCAGTTCCTTCATGACGAATCTCTCCTTTTGATTTTTATGCGCGGCCGCGCAGCATGCTGATGTAGGTGGGCTTCAGCGCCATGGTTTTCATCACCCAGCTCACCCAGAGCTCCTCCAGCGGCGCAATCACACCGGGGAACGACGGCGTCAGGTTGTTCTGGTAATCGAACTCCACCAGCATCGCCTGCCCCAGTCGCGTGATGAGCGGGCACGAGGTGTAGCCCGTGTAAATCGAGTCCGACGTCTTGCCCTCGATCTGCGCCACCAAATGGTCCACCGCCACCGGCACCTGCCACTTCACGCTGGCCGCTGTCTTGCCCTTGGGCACACCCGCGATGTCGCCCACGCCGAATACGTTGGCATAGCGCACGTGGCGTAGCGTGCCCTTGTCGACCTCCATCCAGCCCTCGGCAGCCCAGGCACCCGTCTTCCATGGCAGCGGGCTGTTGCGCACCGCATCGGGCGCGCGCATGGGTGGGATCACGTGCAGGAAGTCATACGGCTGCTCCTCCAGCCCATCCGCCGTCTTGAACGTCGCAATCTTCTTGCCCGGATCGATGGCCAGCAGCACACGCCCGTAGTTGACCTTGATGTCGCGCTCCTGAAACAGCATGCGCACTTTCTCGGACACGATGGGCACGCTGAACAGCGCATTATTGTTGGAGTTGTAGACGATCTCGGCCTTGCCGCGATTGCCGCGCCGGGTGAGGTGGTCTTCGGTGATGAAGGTGTATTTGAGTGGCGCGCCCGCACATTTCATCTCGGTGGCCGGGCGCAGGAATACGCCGCGTCCGCCCTTGTCGGCAAAGTGGGACATGGCTTCCCACGTCGCCATCGCCGCCGCAGGGCCATGATAAATGCTGCCAATGCCGTGCTTGCCGATCAGGCTGACGTTCATGCCCTCGATCTGCCCGTATTCCAGCGACAGGCCCACCGCCACGATCAGGAAGTCATAGGCCAGCACGCGCCCGGATTCCGTGAGGATCTTATTGGCGTCGGGGTCGATCTCTTCCACCCGCTCCTGCACCCAGTCCACGCCCGCCGGCACGTAATCGGACGTGGCCGTCGTCACGTAGCCCGGCGACTTGATGCCACCGCCCACCAACGTGAAGCCGGGTTGGTAGTAATGGTCCCGGCGCGCATCGACCAGCGTGATGCTGGCGCCCTCCAATGCGCTCGATAAGCGCGCTGCCGCGGCCAGCCCCGCCGCTCCCGCCCCCGCAATCACGATACGAGCCTTGGTGCGCACAGCCGGCGCTTGCGCGGCTGTGGCGGGCCCGCTGGCTGCGGACGCCGCAGCAATCACGCCGCCAAGCTTGAGCAACTCGCGTCGCTGCAGTGACGTCATCTTCATGGCGAACATCTCCTTGAATCGCGGCTCCGTCCGGTCTTCATGCACACACTCGGCACCGCGCAAGACCGTCCGTCACCGACACGTTATTGGACAAAACCCAATATTTTTTACATAAGGAAACTTTTTGCCATTGATAAACATCAGCTCAAATACAGTGAAAAACTATTGATTCGCCTTCATTTGCGACCAATTCACATCAAATTACTCAGATTCTCCGCTAGCACTCACAAATACACGCAACGCCATGAAAAAGCGGGCCTGAAGCCCGCTGGTGGAGTTCTGGATGGGTACACGCTCACCGCACGCGCATGGCACGCGCATGGCACGCGCATGGCACACGCATGGCGTTAAGGCGTGAAGCCGAAGCCCGGTCTGCGCCCCTTAGTCAAACCCGCGCAGTTGCGCCCATTCGTCCCATTCCGCACGATCGGCGCGCAACTCGTTGATCGGGGCTGCCGTGTCTTCATAACCGAGTGCGATGCCACAGGCCACACGGTACGGCTGGGGTACGGCGAGCACGTTTTCTACAGTGTCGCGGAACCGACGCCAGTAGCCCTGAGGGCAAGTGGCCATGCCGCGCTCGGTAGCCATCAGCATGAAGGACTGCAGGTAGATGCCCAGATCCAGCCACTGCGCGTAGCCCATGCGCTCGTCCACCAGCACGATCACGCCCACCGGAGCGCCAAAAAATGCGCCATTCTTCGCCATCTGCTCCAGGCGCGCCGCCTTGTTATCACGCGGGATGTCAATCGTCTTGTAGAGATCTTCGCCATTCTTGAAACGGCGCGTGCGGTACGGCTCCCACAGGCTGGGCGGATAGGCCATGTGCGCAACCACGTCGTCATCCATGGGCTTGGCATTGGCGACGGCGGATGTGAGTTGCTGCAGCGGCTCGCCCGCCAGGGCGATCACTTTCCAGGGCTGGAGGTTTCCACCCGAGGCGGAGAGCGCGGAATCGGCAATCAGGCTCTGCACGTCCTGCGCACTGGGAACACGGGGCAAAAATGCGCGTACCGAACGACGCTCCTTCATGGCCTGACTGACATTCATCTCGACAAATCCTTTGCTTGTTTGCATGAGTGGGATGGAAGGGAGTGAAAAGCGCGACCGCGTGGGCGCGCCGCTTTGCACCAGCGGCAGAATTTACACGCGCAGGCACGATTGCGCCTGCCACCTTCGTGACTGGCGCCATGACGCTGCAAAAGCAGCGCAGGTTGCTTCGCGGCTTACTTGCCGACGAGGTCGTTGAGCTTGTCGGCTTCGAACTTCTCGCGCCGTGCGGCGTCGCCCGGAACGCAGTCACCCACATCCCTGGGCGCCGCGGCGCTGAGCTTTTCGATGCTCTGCCAGAGCATGGCGATCTGGCGCTCTTGCGTCGCCGTGTGTTCGATCAGGCTGCGCATAGCCTGCATCAGCGGGTCGTCCTGTTGCGATGTGAGGCCGTAAGCAGAGAATGGCGCAGGCGCATCAGCGCATGGCTCGGGAGCCCCTGCCCCCGCCTTCATGCCGGAAGGTGCAGGCGCTGCGGCAGCCGCGGCTGGCGTGGCGACAGACGCCTCGGTCACGTCGGCACTTTCGCCCGCCTTGGACGGAATGATGCGGGCAGGAATGCCCACAGCGGTCGCGCCCGCCGGAACGGGTTTGATGACCACGGCGTTACTGCCGATCTTTGCGCCATCACCCACTTCAAAACCGCCAAGCACTTTCGCGCCCGCACTCACCACCACGTCCTTGCCCAGCGTCGGGTGGCGCTTGGTGCCCTTGTACAGCGACGTGCCGCCCAGCGTGACGCCCTGGTAGATAGTGCAGCCGTCGCCGATCTCGGCGGTCTCGCCCACCACCACTCCCATGGCGTGATCGAAGAAAACGCGATTCCCGATTTTTGCGCCGGGATGGATTTCAATACCTGTGAGCCAACGCCCGGTGTGCGAGATGTAGCGGCCCAGCCATTTGAATCCGTGCGTCCAGCACCAGTGCGCGGGGCGGTGCAGCCAGACGGCGTGCAGGCCCGGATAACAGGTGATCACTTCCCAGGTGCTGCGGGCAGCGGGGTCGCGCTCAAGAATGCACTGGATATCGGATCGCAGGCGGTCTAACATGAAAAGCTACTATCTTTATGTGAATCGGTATGGCGCAGTCTAGCGTTTTGCGTCATCATCGCCTTGGCAACACCGCGAAGGATGTGGATTTCCTCAAGGGTCAGTTGCGAACGATTGAAAAGCTGGTTCAGCCGCGGCATGAGCTTCTTGGGCGCTTGCGGGTCGAGAAAGCCGATTTCCGCCAGCGCCTCCTCCCAATGTTGCAGCATGCCCGCCACCTGCGCGGCGTCGGCGCGCTCGACAGCCGCCGTGGCTTCGGTCACGTTGTAGCCCCCCAGGGCCTGGCGCCAATCGTAGGCAATCACCTGCACGGCAGACGCAAGATTGAGCGAGCCGAATGTCGGATTGGTGGGAATCGACAGCGCCACGTTGCAGCGGTAGACGTCTTCGTTGGACATGCCAAACCGCTCGCAGCCGAACAGGAAAGCCACGCCCGTTTCTTCGGGCGCGCCGCCCTTCCCGACGCCTTGCGCATTCAGGCTGCCGTTCATCAGCAGCGCAAAATGCTCGCGCGGCGTGCGCGTGGGCGGGCCGAAGTCGCGCGGCGTCATGGCCGTGGCGCAGAGGTGGCTCATGCCCTCCAGCGCCTCATCCAGCGTGGCCACGATGCGGCAGTTCTCCAGCACGTCCAGTGCACCGCTGGCGCGCTGGATGGTTTCCTCCTTGCGCAGCACGTTGGGCCAGCGCGGTGCTACCAACACCAGATCGTCAAACCCCATCGTCTTGAGCGCACGCGCCGCCGCGCCCACGTTACCGGCATGACTGGTGTTGATGAGGACAAATCTGGTTTTCATGGCAAAGAGGTCGGAACAAGCTAGGCGAAACCCTCGATTGTCGCCGCTTTGGCAATGCCATGCGCGCAGCGCCTGCGCGGGCACCTACTCAAACGCTCACCACCACAGGCATTCACGCCTTTGCGCGCGCACGCCACAGCTTGCGCATGATCGGCACGACAACCAGCAGCAGGCAGACCAGCACCACCATCCAGGGCAGCAGCGCCGCCGCGGTGATCACCAACTGCTGCATGCTGCCCAGCAGCGCGTTCCACGCGCGCTCCCATGTCTGCATCCACGGGTTGTACGTGCCGGTGAGGACGATGGGTTGCGGCTGAAAGCGCATGCGTACCACCTGTTTGGCAGTTTCTTTCTCCAGCCGCTGGCGCTGCGTGGTGGCGGCATCGATCTCGGCCTGCACCCGCGACAGCGTGTCGCGTATCTCCATCAGATCCGACAGCGTGCGCTTCACGCCCTTCTCGCGCAGCAGTTCACGCAGGGAGTCGCGGTACTCGCTGCGGTTTTTGATTTGCGCTTCCACGTCGATCACTTCGTTCGTCTTGTCCTCGCTCGAAGTCTGGTGATTGAGCACTTTGGCCGTGCCCGACAACGATTCGGTAAGCAGGTCGAAGTCGCGGGGATTCACGCGCATGAACAGGTAGGCGCTGCCTGCCGAGTGCGTGGTTTCACGCTGCAGCGCGGACGCCTCAACCTCGCAGTCCAACTGCTCGCAGCGCGCCTTCACACGGCCCCACAGTTCCGCCAGATCGGCCGCGGGCGACTCGATCTGCATCTCGTGTCGCACGGCCAGATGGCGCGGAGCGACGGCGTCGGACGCCGCTGTTGGTGGCGCGCTGTCCACGGCGGCGGCGCCTGCCACTTCCGCCATCACCTTGCGCTCCCGGTCCATGCGCGCGACGGGCGCGGCAAGGCGTGCTGGCTCTTCCAGCATTGCGCCGTGGTTGGCACGGTGGGGCGCTGTCGTTACTGCTGTCGACTCCTCATCCTGCGGCGCGCATGCGCCCAGCAATAGCAGGCACGCCAGCAGACTGCTTGCGCACAACCACTTTACGGGCTTGGCTTTGACCTCTTGACTGTCCATTTTCATTTCTCCGAAACACCTACGTTGGTGCTGAGTGAATCGGAGCAGGCAGGCAAACGGGGTGAAATCGCCACGCATTTCACAATGCGGCAACGTATCCAGTCTGCGGCGGGATGTCTGGATTTCAGAAAGGGCGTGCACAAAACCGGCGAGCGCGATAAAATCACTCTTTTCGCGCGTCCGCATCGCCGGGCGTGATTTGACGGTCAGAGAGCGTTCTGGCCGCGCCGCTCATCATCACAATCCATGTCGACCAATCTGCACCCCATGCTTAACGTGGCCATCAAGGCTGCGCGCGCCGCTGGCGCCATCATCAACCGAGCTGCCCTCGACGTCGAGGCCGTGCGTGTTTCGCAAAAACAGCTCAACGATTTTGTGACCGAGGTCGACGTGGCCAGTGAGCGCGCCATCATCGAAACCCTCCTTACCGCCTATCCCCAGCACGGCATCCTGGCGGAAGAGTCGGGTCGCGAGCATGGCTCCAAGACATCGGAATTCGTCTGGATCATCGATCCGCTGGACGGCACCACCAACTTCATTCACGGCTTCCCGGTGTACTGCATCAGCATTGCGCTGTCCGTGCGCGGCAAGATCGAACAAGCCGTCATCTACGACCCGACGCGCAACGACCTGTTCACGGCCACCAAGGGCCGTGGCGCCTTCCTCAACGAGCGCCGCATCCGCGTGAGCAAGCGCACGCGCATGGCCGAATGCCTGATCTCCACCGGCTTCCCGTTCCGCCCCGGCGACAACTTCCAGAACTACCTCGCACTCATGGGCGACGTGATGCAGCGCGCTGCAGGCGTGCGCCGCCCGGGCGCTGCGGCGCTCGATCTGGCCTACGTGGCTGCGGGCTTTACCGACGCCTTCTTTGAAACCGGCCTGTCGATCTGGGACGTGGCAGCAGGCTCGCTGCTGGTGACCGAAGCGGGTGGTCTGGTCGGCAACTTCACGGGCGAGGCCGACTTCCTCGAACAACGCGAATGCCTCGCAGGCAACCCGCGCATCTACGGCCAGATGGTGTCCATCATCAGCAAGTACAGCAAGTTCGCACCAGCGGGCGAAAAGGCCGCACTGCGCCAGGCCGGTATCGATGCCGACAACAGCCCGGTGGTGGAAGCAGCCGCTGCCGACGCACCCGCTGCCGAATCCGCAGACGCATCGGATACGCCCAAACAAGACTGACGACCGGGAGCGGCGCGCTGCCGCTGGCCGAGGCCCGCGTCAACGCCAACCCCAACGCCCCACGATGAGCAAGGCGGCCTGCGGGTCGCCTTTTTCTTTGCCCGCGCATCCATCGGCAATGGCTGACACGCCGCGCAGCACGGCCATCTGACAATGGTCTGCATGGAAAATCTGGATGTGATGGTGCTGCGCCAGTTGCGCGACTGGCGCGTTGCGGGCAGACGCGCACTGCTGGCCACCGTCGTGCGGACCTGGGGCTCATCGCCGCGCCCCATTGGCTCGATCATGGCCCTGTGTGACGACGGGGCCGTCGTGGGCTCGGTGTCCGGCGGCTGCATCGAAGATGATCTGATCGACCGCTTCACACAGGCCTACGCCAGCGCCGCGCCCCGTAGCGCCGGTGCGCAAGACAGAACCTTACCCACCGGCGCGCCCGCCTTCGTCAAATACGGTGTGACCGCAGACGAGGCGCACCGCTTCGGCCTGCCCTGTGGCGGCACGCTGGAGCTGTTGCTGGAGTTCGATCCCGAGGCGCAACCCTTGTCTGATCTGGTCGCAAGTCTGGAGGCAGGCCAACTGGTCGAGCGCAGCGTGCGCCTGGCCGATGGCCAGGTCAGCCTGCGCGAAGCCGCCGCCCCGACCGAACTGGAGCTGCGCGACGGCGCACTCACCAGCACCTTCGGGCCGGAGTACCGCATGCTGCTGATCGGCGCGGGCCAGCTCACCGAATACCTTGCCACCATGGCCTTGTTCAACGGCTTTGCCGTCACGGTCTGCGATCCGCGCGAAGAGTATCGCGGTGCCTGGCGCGTGCCTGCAGCACAGGTCGTGGGCGGCATGCCGGACGACGTGGTGCTGGCCTTCCGCCCCGATCGGCGCAGTTGCGTCGTCGCCCTCACGCACGACCCGAAGCTGGACGACCTGGCCCTGCTCGAAGCCCTGCACACCGAGGCCTTCTACGTCGGTGCCATCGGCTCGCGCCGCAACAATCAGGCGCGGCGCGAGCGGCTGATGCAGCACTTTGGCGAAACGCCCGACAGCCTCGCGCCGCTGCGCGGCCCCATCGGCATCTACATCGGCAGCAAGACGCCTGCCGAAATCGCCGTCAGCGTCATGGCAGAGATACTCGCGGTGAAGAACGGCGTCACCCTGCCGCGCGACGTGGACGTCAGCCGCGCCAAGAATCAGCACCACCTGCAGGCATCCGAAGCCTGAGCCGTCAGTTGCGCCCAAGCGCAATCCTTTACGATGTCTCCATCTACAACGAATGACACAGGAGACATCGTCCATGGCTGCGCGCTACCCTTTCCCCGATCTGAACACCCTGCCCGAGGACATCAAGTCGAAAATCCAGGAAGTGCAGGACAAAGCGGGCTTTGTGCCCAACGTGTTCCTCGCGTTGGCCCGCCGCCCGGCGGAGTGGCGCGCCTTCTTTGCCTACCACGATGCGCTCATGGACCCGCAAAGCGTGGGCCGCACCAGCCATCTCACCAAAGGCGATCGAGAGATGATCGTCACCACCACCAGCGCCGCCAACCAGTGCCTGTATTGCGTGGTCGCGCACGGCGCGCTGCTGCGCATCTACGAGAAAAAGCCGCTGGTGGCCGATCAGGTAGCAGTGAACTACCGCAAGGCCGACATCACACCGCGCCAGCGCGCCATGCTCGATTTCGCCATGAAGGTGTGCAACAGCGCGCACGCCATCTCCGAGGCCGATCACGCCCCGCTGCACGCGCACGGCTTCGACGATGAGGACATCTGGGACATCGCCGCTATCACCGCGTTCTTTGGCCTGTCCAACCGCGTGGCCAGTTTCTCGGACATGACGCCCAATACTGAGTTCTATCTGATGGGACGCCTGCCACGCGAGAAGAAATGAGCGCCTCAGCTCTCGGGCAGACCTGAGCTGGGCCGCTGCGGATCTGAGGCTGCGCTGGCCGCGTCGAGCGCATGAAACTCCACATAGAACCGGACCGCACCGAGGGGCCGCACGCTGTGCGGTACCTGCGGAAACACCACGCCCGGCGCCGGAGACACATCTCCGGCAGTTCCGTGCCGCCTCAAGCTAGGCTTGATTGAACAATCCGATCAAGGGTTGATCCTGGCATGCCCTGACACTGACCGGTCCAGTCTTCCACGCATAGTAACTACTGGGATGCACCGCCATCACCTTGCACAAATGACGGACGCTGTTTTCGCTCTCGTGGGGCTTGATGAATGCGTACTTCCCCCGGACTGCCTGGCAAAGTACACCGCCTTGGATTCAACACGTCGCTGCAACACCTTTGATAAAAGAGTGCAGCGAGGAAAAATTCACGGCGAGATTGGGACCTCCGGGGGCTTTCGGATACGCAAAGGCGAGAATAGTGAGAGCGATGGAAGGCGGGTGATTCCATCAGCGACATCGGCCGTGCACTGTACAAGCACCCTGGGCCCGTGCATGGGACTGTTGCTCTACAGCCAGGCCGATTCGGATGCACCCTCCATGCGATTGAACACAAGGCCTCGAAAGACACTGGACTACGAGACGCCTGCCTGTAGACTGCAGCGAGGCGTTGAGCCGATGAGTGACTCTGATTCACTCCCACTCAATCGTCGCCGGCGGCTTGGAGCTGACGTCGTAGGTGACGCGGTTGATGCCGCGCACTTCGTTGATGATGCGGCCTGAGGTTTTCTTCAGGAGACCGTAGGGCAGTTCTGCCCAGTCGGCGGTCATGAAGTCGCTGGTTTGTACGGCGCGCAGGGCAACGACGTAGTCGTATGTGCGGCCGTCGCCCATCACGCCCACGCTCTTGACGGGCAGGAAGACGGTGAAGGCCTGACTGGTGAGGTCGTACCAGGTCTTGCCGGTGGCTTCGTCCTTCCAGTTGCGCAGTTCTTCGATGAAGATGGCGTCGGCGCGGCGCAGGAGGTCGGCGTATTCCTTTTTGACTTCACCCAGAATGCGCACGCCCAAGCCGGGGCCGGGGAATGGGTGGCGGTAGACCATTTCGCGTGGCAGGCCAAGCGCCACGCCGAGTTCGCGGACTTCGTCCTTGAACAGGTCGCGCAGCGGCTCGAGCAGCTTGAGGCCCAGCTGCTCGGGCAGGCCGCCGACGTTGTGGTGGCTCTTGATGGTGACGGCCTTCTTGCTTTTGGCTCCGCCGGATTCGATCACGTCGGGGTAGATGGTGCCTTGCGCCAGGAAGCTTGCGCCCTTGTGGCCTTGTCCGCTGGCCTTGAGCTTTTCTGCTTCGGCCTTGAAGACGTCGACAAACAGCCGTCCGATGATCTTGCGCTTCTGCTCGGGCTCGGAGACGCCCGCGAGTTCGCCCAGGAACAGGTCGGCGGCATCGACGCGCACCACCTTGGCGTGCAGTTTGCCTTCGAACATTTCCATGACCATGTCGCCTTCGTTCAGGCGCAGCAGACCGTGGTCCACGAACACGCAGGTGAGCTGGTCGCCGATGGCGCGGTGAATGAGTGCCGCTGCCACCGAGGAATCCACGCCGCCGGAGAGTCCGAGAATGACTTCTTCGTCGCCCACCTGTTCGCGAATTTTTGCCACGGCTTCTTCGATGTAGTCGCCCATCACCCAATCCGGATTGGCGCCGCAGATGTCGCGCACGAAACGGTTGAGCATGGCCGCGCCCTGCACGGTGTGCGTGACTTCTGGGTGGAACTGCACGGCGTAGTAGCGGCGCGCTTCGTCGGCCATGCCTGCGATGGGGCACGATGCGTTGGAGGCCATCACCTTGAAGCCTTCAGGCAATTGCGTGACCTTGTCGCCGTGGCTCATCCACACCTTGAGCATGCCGTGGCCTTCAGGCGTGCTGAAGTCCTCAATGCCTTCGAGCAGTCGGGTATGGCCATGCGCACGCACTTCGGCGTAGCCGAATTCGCGTGTGTGCGAGCCCTCGACCTTGCCGCCCAACTGGGTGGCCATGGTCTGCATGCCGTAGCAGATGCCGAGCACGGGAATGCCCAGTTCGAACACGGCTTCCGGTGCCCGGTCGTCCACTTCGTAGACGCTGGCGTGGCTGCCCGACAGGATCACGCCCTTGAGCTTGCCGTCGCTGGCAAATTCGCGCACCCATTCACTGCTGACATCGCAGGGATGCACTTCGCAGTAGACATGCGCCTCGCGCACGCGGCGGGCGATGAGTTGGGTGACCTGCGAGCCGAAGTCGAGGATGAGGATCTTGTCGTGTTGCATGGTGGGTGATTAAAAAGGGAAACGCCGTGTCAGTGCAAGGTAGTGAAAAGTGAAATCTGAATGGTGCGCTGTCAGTCGTGATGGGCTGATGTGTCATGGGTGCTTTGGACACCCGGCGCTGCCCTTCGCGCATCATGTTGGAACCAGCTTGTTTTCAACCTCCTGGCTCCACCGAGGTCTTTGCACTCGCCCACGGCGCTTCGTACTCTCACATATCGATGTGCCAATTGGCCGCTTGAATGACGATGTTGATATCGCGAATTTTCACGGCCAGATCGTCCATCTGTTTTTGCAGGGCTGCGACATCGATCTGCGCAACCCATTTGATTTCCCGCTGGCTGTAGCGGTCCACGTCCTTGTGCGCCGCGGCGATGGCCGCACTCAGCAGCGCGTGCCGGGCGACGAGCGTGTCGCGCTCGACCAGCACATCCGCCAGTAGCCGGCCGTCGGGCAGGCGTGAGGTCTGGTTGGCGGCGTTGATCCGGCGTATCAGTTCGGCCTGCTCTTGCAATGCAGAGTGGGATTGCGCGAACAGGTCTTCCACCGACTCTTTGGGAGTTTCGCCCTCCTGAACCAGCACGCTGCGCGTGATGCGCTCGCGCAGGGATGCGAGCTTCTTCTTCAGATCGGCACGCAGCAGCAGCGCTTCAGCTAGTTTCATCGGGACGTTGCTCCACAGGTTGATGAGGTGAAAGACCGTTCAATTGCGTCAGACCGCGTCTGACTGCAGACAGATCAGTCGGCGCGGTAGTTCGGCGCTTCCTTGGTGATCTGCACATCGTGCACGTGTGATTCACGAATGCCGGCGGAGGTGATTTCCACGAACTCTGCCTTGTCGTTCATTTCCTGAATCGTTGCGCAGCCGCAGTAGCCCATGGCCGCACGCACGCCGCCCGCCATCTGGAAGATGATGGCGATGACCGAGCCCTTGTAAGGGACGCGGCCTTCGATGCCTTCCGGCACGAGCTTGTCGGCGTTCGGGTTGCCCGTGGTGGCTTCCTGGAAGTAACGGTCCGCCGAGCCTTGCTGCATGGCGCCAATGGAGCCCATGCCGCGGTAGCTCTTATAGGAGCGGCCCTGAAACAGGATGACTTCGCCCGGCGCTTCTTCGGTACCTGCGAACATGCCACCCATCATGATGGTGGACGCGCCCGCAGCGATTGCCTTGGCGATGTCGCCCGAGTAGCGGATACCGCCGTCGGCGATCAGCGGCACGCCTGTGCCCTGCAGCGCCTTGGCCACGCTGTCGATGGCCATGATCTGGGGCACGCCCACACCCGCCACGATACGGGTGGTGCAGATCGAGCCCGGGCCGATGCCGACCTTGACTGCGTCCGCGCCGGCTTCCACCAGTGCCTTGGCTGCTTCGCCCGTGGCGATGTTGCCACCGATGACTTCGACTTGCGGGTAATGTTCCTTGACCCAGCGAACGCGGTCAATCACGCCCTTGCTGTGGCCGTGGGCTGTGTCCACCACGATGGCGTCCACGCCTGCCTTGACCAGCAAGGCCACGCGCTCTTCCGTGCCAGCACCCACACCGACCGCTGCGGCCACGCGCAGGCGGCCCGCGGAGTCACGCGCTGCGTTGGGGAAAATCGTCTGCTTGTTGATGTCCTTGACGGTGATGAGGCCCTTCAGTTCGAAGGCGTCATTTACCACCAGCAATCGCTCCAGCTTGTGCTTGTTCAGCAGAGCCTTGGCTTGCTCGGGAGTGGTGCCGTCCTTTTCGTTCACGGTGATCAAACGCTCGCGCGGCGTCATGATTTCCTTGACCTTGACGTCGTAACGGGTCTCGAAACGCACGTCGCGGCTCGTGACGATGCCCACCACCTTACCGCCGTCCACTACCGGAAAGCCGGAAATTCCGCGCTCTTCGGACAGTTGCAGCACGGACAGCACTGTGTGCTCGGGGGTGATCACCACCGGGTCATGGACCACGCCGGACTCATGGCGCTTGACCTTGTCGACCTCGGCGGCCTGCTGCTCGGCAGTCATGTTCTTGTGGACCACGCCGATTCCGCCTTCCTGGGCGATGGCAATAGCCAGACGCGCCTCGGTCACGGTGTCCATAGCGGCGGACACGAGCGGCAGGTTCAGTGTGATGTTGCGCGTGAAGCGCGTGGCGAGATTTGTGTCCTTGGGAAGGACCTGGGAGAAGGCGGGCACCAGCAACACATCGTCGAAGGTGAGCGCTTTACCAAGAAGGCGCATGTGAAAGCTCCAAAAAAAGGATTGTACCCGCCATGTCACACTTCTGCAGGGAAACTCCGTCAAACGCTTGGAAACCGCTGCACGCCACGGATACACTTGGCCCATGAAACCTTACAAGTTAATTCTGTTGACGATAGCCTGCTCCTGGGCCATGGCCGCGTCTGCTCAATGGCAATGGCTGGACAAGGATGGGCGCAAGGTCTTCAGCGATCGTCCGCCGCCAATGGATGTGCCGCAAAAGAACATCCTCAAGGAGCCGGGCAACGGGGGTAAATCCCGCGCCGCCGATGCTGCATCCGCACCCGTGGGCAACGGAGACACTCAGGCAGCCTCCGCCAGCGCGCCCACGTCTGCGCCGGCCCTGCCTCTGGGTTCGGGCAAGGACAAGCAGCTCGAAGAGAACAAGGCCAAGGCCGACGCAGCAGAGGCAGCCAAGAAGAAAGCCGAGGCCGAGCGCGCAGCCAAGGTGCGTGCAGAAAACTGCGCGCGCGCACAGAAGGCCAAGGCCACGTTGACGTCAGGTCAATTGGTAAGCCATGTGAACGAAAAGGGGGAGCGCGGCTTCATGGATGACGCCACGCGCGAGGCCGAACTCAAACGTGCTGACCAGAACATTGCCACGGAGTGCGGCCCAGCGCCGGCTGCGCAGTAAGCGACACGTCCCTTTGGGGATTCTAGAAGCCGCCTGCCACCATCAGGCGGCTTTTTTGTTTCAGATCAATAACCCGACTTGGCGCCCGGCCGTGCGCGGGCAAACAGGCCCGCCGAGCGCCGCCCTTGACTGGCAAATCGCTGGCGCCGAGCCACTTTAGGATCCACCTTCAATGCGCGGCACCACTCGATGCGGTCCCCATCGCGCAGTTTGCGCTGCAACGCCACATGTCTGCCCCACACGCTGGCGGAAAAAGCGGTATCTTCAGCATCCAGCCCACAGGCCACAAGCGCATCTTTGACGCTCGCGCCGGCAGATAGCGCCAGCGGCCACTCCTGTGTCTGGCGCGCCGCCGTCGAGGTGACGACTTCCACCCTCAGCAATCCGGTTGCATCCAGTGGCTGATCAGCCATAGACCTTCTCGGCGCGCTCAATGAAGGCATCCACCATCGAGCCGGCGATCTTGTCGAACACGGGGCCGACGATGGCGGACAGCGCCATGCTGTCAAAGCCGTAGGTAAGCTGCAACTCGACCTTGCACGCCCGCTGCGTGCCGTCGCCCACGGGATGGAAGTACCAATCGCCCTCCAACCGGGAAAACGGCCCCTTCACCAGCCGCATGGCAATCTTGCGCCCTGCCTCGTGTGTATTGCGCGTGATGAAAGACTTGCGAAAGCCCCCAAGCGCCATCCCGACTTCCGCGGTCATGCCCTGCTCGTCCTGCTCCAGCACGCGAGCAGAATCGCACCATGGCAAAAATTCGGGATACTTGGCCACATCGGACACGAGGGCGAACATCTCTTCAGGGCTGTACCAGATCAGGACGGACTTGTTGACTGTTTTCATCTTGTGTGGGTGACCGTTTGCGCCGGGCAACGGTCCTGCGATTCGACTCATCTCGCCCACAATCGGGGGATCCACAGGCTGACATCAAGGTGACATCGCGATGGTGTTCGCCACAGCGAACTAGAATCACCGATTGCGAGACGACAACCCAATATTGTAGAGAGGGCTTTAATCCCTCGAAGAGCGCCGCATCTATTCACCATGGCTAAGAAACCTGATACATCGTCGCGCATCGCGGAAAACAAGAAGGCCTCCTTCAACTATTTCTTTGAAGAACGCCATGAGGCAGGCATGGTCCTGCACGGCTGGGAAGTGAAGGCGCTGCGTCAGGGCAAGGCGCAACTGACGGACGGCTACGTGGTCATCAAGGACGGCGAGTTGTTCCTCATCGGCTGCCAGATCAGCCCGCTCAAGACCGCGTCCACGCACGTCAGCCCGGATGCTGCACGCATCAAGAAGCTGCTCATGCACAAGGATGAGATCAAACGCCTGATCGGCAAGGTCGAGCAAAAGGGCTACACGCTGGTGCCCATCAACCTGCATTGGAAGGACGGCCGCGCCAAATGCGACATCGCGCTGGCCAAGGGCAAGGCCGAGCACGACAAGCGCGACACCATCAAGGATCGCGAAGGCAAGCGCGAAGTGGAACGCGCAATGAAAAGCCGCCATCGTTGATGGCGGCCAGGTTCGAGGAGTGGCTTGCGCTTATTTCAGCGTCAGGATCCACTTCGCCAGCTTGGTGGCTTCGTCATTGCTGACGTTGACATTCGCTGGCATGGGCACGGGACCCCAGTCGCCACTGCTGCCCTTCATGATCTTGCCGACCATGGTCGCAACGCCATCCTTCTTGCCCGCATACTTGGCGGCTACTTCCTTGTAGGCTGGACCGACCAACTTCTTGTCCGTAGCATGGCATGCCATGCATGCCTTCGACGTGGCCAGTGCCTGATCGGCACGTGCAGCAGGAGCCGCGGCCATGAGTGTGATGGCAGAAATCAGAATCAAACGTTTCATCGCAGTAATTCCCTGATGGGTATGAAAAAAAAGGTGCATGCGCACTGCGGCAAGTATCTCGCGCATGCACCCCGTCAAACCTGAACTTAGATCAATGGCCGCTATGGCTGTCGTGACCTGCTGCGGGTGCGGTCGGCGTGTTGAGTGCACGGACCTCCGCCTGGATTTGAATGGTTTCGCGCTTGCCTGCCTTGTCTTCGACAGTCAGTGTGAGTGGCACCACGTCACCCGCCTTCACCTGGCTCTTCAGATCCATCAGCATGATGTGCAATCCACCGGGCTTAAGCTCCACCGGCTTGCCTGCAGGCAGCTTCACCGACTTCACTTCGCGCATCTTCATGACGTTGTTGTCCATCGCCATTTCGTGCACTTCCACCACGGGAGTGATCGTCGAACTGGCGGACAGGAGTTTGCTGTCCGCATCGGCCTGCAGCACCATGAATGCGCCTGTGGCCTTTTGCTGCGCCACGGTGGCACGAACCCACGCATCCTTCACGGTGACTTCGGCGTGCGCAGCAGCGCCGGCGAACAGCAGGGAGGATGCAACGAGGGAAATCAGCTTGAGTTTCATGGTTGTACTTTCAAAAAAATAAACAAGGAAAGAGAAATCAGGAACGGGTTGCGGACAACGTCTACACGCCAGCGGCGCTCATCAGGCGTTGCCCAAAATGAGTTTCAGGTCTGCTGCATAGTCCTCCGCTGTCTGTTCGTGCCGCAGGACCACGCGTAACTTGCCCTGCGGGTCATATACATAGCTCAGCGCCGTGTGGTCCAGCGTATAGCTGGAGCCCGTAGGCACCTTCTTGTAATAGACCTTGTACTCGCGCGCCACTTCGGCAATGCGCTCTGCATCGCCATACAACCCCACAAAACTGGGGTCGAACGTCTGGGTGTAGCTCTTGAGCATCTCGGGTGTATCCCGTTCGGGATCCACCGTTACAAACAGCACCTGAAGTTTGTCGCCATCCGGGCCAAGCAAACGCTTCACCTCTGCCGCACGCGCCAGTGCGGTCGGGCAGACATCCGGACATTGCGTAAAGCCGAAGAAAATGAGAACGGCCTTGTTGGCGTAGTCCTGCAAGGTGCGCTCGCTGCCATCATGGTCAGTGAGCGTGAAGCCCTTGGCGTAATTCGCGCCCGACACGTCGATGCCGCGAAATTGCGACGGCTTTTCGTTGTTGCAGCCGGCCAGCGACCAGAGCGAAAGAGCGAGAGCTGCGCCAGCAGTCGTTCTGATCATGGCGCGACGAGGCATTGCCTGATGTTGCGTTAAGGAGGCCACGGAGCACCCCTCCTTCCTGGATGTTGAGAGCGAACGGCCGCGAATGGCAACGCATGCCACGTCGCTTTCCGTTCAGAAATTCAAGCCGGTTTTCCGGTAGTTCGCATCACGCAGTCAAGACCACCCTAAAGGGTCGCCGTGAACAAGGCATGACGCACAGGTCGTGCAGAAAGACGCGCCGGACATGCAGCCATTCGCAAATGAATCTATGGCGTGACACTGGCTCTGCAAGTGCAATGAGGTAGTGGACAGCAGGTAGCGTCCAAATGCAGAAACCAGAAGAAAGTACACGCCCGGCGACGCGTTAAACCCTCGTGGGAGGCCCGCGTGCGGGCAGAGGAGCACCTGTCCGGGAAGGGATGATCTCCTGCATGAAGGTGGGCACCACCTGCTCAGGAGATATGGAGACATTGAGGACACCGACCTCGACAGGAGGCGTTGCCAACAACGGGAGACAAAGGGAACAATCCAGGCTGAAGCTGTGGTCGGTGACGAGTTGCCCCTCATCGTCCAGTTCAACCAGTTTGATGTGACCACCCGAGGAGCAGATCAACTCCATCGAATGCGGATTCACGATAGGCGATGCCACTGCAACACCCAACGTCAAGGCGAACCACGTCAGAACGAGGCGAGCGATGACAGAGGAATTACGCAGTACGTGCATATGATCACATTATTGCCTGCATCGACGCACCGGGCAATTGGTAAACCCGCACAATGCCGAGCGATTGCCATAGACATGATTAAAGGCAAGCTTGAATCGGGTAGAAAACGAAATGCCCGCTGCCGTGCGGGCATGTCATCCACAGGACGGACACGCACCGTTGCGTGCCCGTCGCGCCATCACACCAGCGCAGCGAGCGGATGGGAGTGCGCAGGCCACGGGCTCTTGAAGAACGCCTCCACCAGCGCGCGCTCGACATCTTCCACGCGTGCGGGGTTCCACTTAGGGCTGTGATCCTTATCGACCGCCAACGCACGAATGCCTTCCACTGTTTCGCTCTGGCCGGGGCGCAGATAGAAGCAATGGCGCACCATGTCGCGCTCCATGCGCAGGTCTTCCGCCAGCGACATATCACGCGCACGGCGCACCTGCTCGAGCACCACTTCCAGCATCAACGGCGAGCGCTTGCGCAGCGCAGCAGCGGTCTTCTGGCACCACTCGTCGCCGTCCTTCTCCAGTGCCAGCACGATGTCCAGCGCAGTGGGCAGCGCGAAGTATTTGTCGATGTGCGCGCGGTTGCCGTAGGCACCCTCACCTGCGGGCACATATTGCGCTTCAATCCACTTTTGTACCGCCGCGCTGTCGGCAAACTGCTGCGCGCCCAGTTGCTCCCAGACGCCGGCCTGCTGGTCCGATGGAATGAAGCCATCGGCCAGATTGAACTGGATGGCGTCCGCGCCACCAATGGTGTCGCCGGTCAGTGCCAGCCACTCGCCCACACGACCGGGGCAGCGGGAAAGAAAATAGCCGCCGCCCACGTCGGGGAACAGACCGATGATGGTTTCCGGCATGGCCATCTTGGTGCGCTCGGTCACGATGCGCGCCGATCCGCCCTGACTGATACCCATGCCGCCGCCCATCACGATGCCGTCCATGAAGGCGATGTAGGGCTTGCCGAACTCGTGGATCAGATAGTTGAGCGCATATTCTTCCGTGAAGAAATCTTCCAGCTCGGGATTGCCGGTGCTGCCTGCCTTGTGCAGAAAGCGGATGTCCCCGCCCGCGCAGAATGCTCCGAAAGCGCCCTCCTTGCCATTGCCACGAATAGCGACGGCCAGCACCTTGTCATCGTTCTGCCAGCGCAAAAGCACGCCCAGCAGATCACGCACCATGCCCAACGACAGGGCATTGAGCGCCTTCGCACGATTGAGCGTAATGAAACCGACCTGACCGCGAACTTCCGTCAGAATTTCCGATGCCATCTCCGTCATTGTTGTCTGTCCTTCCTTGCGAACCATGGTTGCGAAAATTACGAATCAACCATCATAAAAAACCCTGGCGCGGCGTGAGCCGGCCAAGGTGTTGATCGTTGCCATTTACGTTGCAGCTTGCGCCAAAGCGCGTCAAGAATAACCGATTGACGGTGCAATCATCAAATATTGGCACGTCGTTCCAATATTTGGAATAATTCACAGTGCAGTGGAATTCTTAGTCCAGAGACACGCCCGTGCTCTTGACCACAGAGGCCCAACGCGCCAGTTCCTTCTTGATGTATTCGCCATACTCAGCGGGCGTTGAGCCCAAGGGCTCCGTTCCTTGAATGGCCAGCTTCTTGAGCACCTCGGGATCCTTCAGCGCCTTCACAAAAACGTCGTTCAGCCGATCCACCACCGCCTTCGGCGTCTTGGCAGGAACCATCACGCCCTGCCAGGCGCCCGCTTCAAACCCCGTCATACCGCCTTCCGCCAACGTGGGCGCATTTGGAAAGTTAGGAATCCGCTTGCCTGTGGAAACCGCCAGCAGCTTGAGCTTGCCGTCCTTGATGAAAGGCGCCACCGAGTTGATGGTATCGGTCATGAAGTCGATCTGGCCCGCTACCAGATCCACGTCGGCTGGTGCACTGCCCTTGTAGGGCACGTGGGTCGCCTCGATCTTGTAATGCTGCACCACCTGAAACGCCGCCAGGTGCGTGACGTTGCCGTTCCCTGCCGAGCCGTAAGAAAGCTTGCCCTTCTGCGCCTGCGCGTACTTGACGAACTCTTCCACCGTATTCGCTGGCACCTTCGGATTCACCACCAAGCCCAACGGAACCACTGCCGTCAACGCCACAGGTGCGAGCTCCGTATTCACGTTATAGCTGAGCTTGTTGTAGAGCGATGGACTGAGCGCAATCGACGATGTGTTGTAGAGCACCGTATAACCATCCGCAGGTGCTTTGGCCACGAACGCATTACCGATGTTGCCATTGGCTCCAGGCTTGTTGTCCACAATGACTGACTGGCCGAGTTGCTCGCTCACGCTTTGCGCCAGAACACGCGCCACCATGTCCGTAGGACCGCCCGGCGGAAAGGGAACCACGAGTGTGACGGGCTTGCTCGGCCAGGTGTCCGCCAGCGCAGGTGCGGCCGCTGTAACGCCTGCAACGGACAGGCCGATCAGCGCCAAATGCGTGACCACCGTGCGGCGAGGGACTCGGGAAATGGGTTGGAATATCGATTGGATTGGCATGTCTTGTCTCCTTGGGTTTTCTAATTGAATTGAATATAGCAAGTGGGCGTTATGGTCTGCCCGCTAACAACCTGACAGCGACGTACTCCATCACCACTTCCTGCCGTTGGTTGTATACCGTGATGCGTGAGGTGACCACCGCACGGTTGTTCTTGCTCGTGGGACGAATGTCCGTTACCTCCACCAACGCCTGCACCGAATCGCCCACCATCACGGGTCCCAGAATCTTCTGGTGCAGCTCCAGCATCGCCAGTCCGGTCCCCTGGATCATGCTTTGCAGGATGAAGCCCTCGATCAGCGTGTACGTCAGCGCGCCAGGAACGGGACGCCCCTTGATCGCTCCGCCATCAAAGCCCGCATCGATAAAGATGGCCTCGACCATCCCGGTCACGTTGATGAAGCCGACCAGATCAGATTCGGTGATCGTGCGCCGGAATGTGCGCCATTGTTGCCCGACCGAAATGTCCTGCCAATACACGCCCTGCCCCATGCGCGGGATGGCGTCGAGTTGCGCTGCGCTTGGCAGCGAGTGGTTTTGCGTCATTCAATGGTCCTTCGATGGCGCAGGTTGCAACGCCGCAATGTCGGCATCGCTCAACCCCGCTTCTTTCAATAGCGCGTGCGTGTGTTCGCCCAAACGCGGCGGCATGGCGAGCGGCGCCTGTGCACCGTCCATGCGCACCGATGAGCGCGGAAAGCGAACCTCTCCCATGGAGGGGTCCTGTAGCGAAACAAAGAATTCCGTCGCCCGCAGATGCCGATCTCCGGGCAGATCATCCAGACGAGCCACCGCCGCTGCCGGGATTTCCAGCCGATCACACACCTCCAGCCAATGCGCTGAATCGTGCTGCTGCACAAAGCTGCCCAGCAGGTTCAACAATTCATCAATATGGCGCGTGCGTGCAGCCTGATTGGCAAAGCGTTCGTCACGCGCTAACTCAGGTTGCCCCACTTCTTCAAAAAATCGCTGCCAATGCTGATTGGTGTAAGGCATCATGCAGATGTAGCCATCCGTCGTGCGATAGGGCCTGCGCGACGCCGCCATGACACGCGGATAACCCGCGCCACTTTGCGGCGGATTGAAGTGCATACCGTAGAAGTGCTCCACCAGATTGAAGCCCACCATGGTCTCGTACATCGGCACTTCAACGAAGCAGCCTGCGCCCGTCTTCTCACGCTGATACAGCGCGGCCATCACCGCATGCGCGCCCACCAGCCCACAGGTCTTGTCCGCCGCAATGGTGGGCAAATAACGCGCCTCGCCCATCTGCCGATCCATCAGATCGGCCAATCCGCTCATGCCCTGAATGACGTCGTCATAAGCCGGCAACCCGGCGTAGGGGCCGTCCTCACCAAAGCCATGCAGTCCCACGTAAATCAGCCGCGGAAAGCGCGCGCGCAGCGTGTCTTTGTCCAACCCCAGTTTGGCCAGCTTCTGCGGACGCATGCTGTGCATGAAGACATCCGCACGCTCTAGCAACGCGTACAAGGCCTGCTGCGCATTCGGCTGCTTCAGGTCGAGCACCACGCTCTTCTTGCTCCGGTTGCTCCCCAGGAACATCGCCGCCATGCCCTTTTCCAGGCTCGGCCCGGTATGCCGCGTGGAGTCGCCCGCAGGCGGCTCGATCTTGATGACCTCCGCCCCATAGTCCGCCAACACCTGACTCGCATAGGGCCCAAAAATCACACTGGATAAATCCAGCACACGCACCCCGGCCAACGGCCCCCGGTACGGCTCGTTCGTCTGCATCTGCACTGTCTCCTGAGTTCTGTGAGCGCTTATTCTTCAATTATTCGATATCCTTCTTCAAAGAGTCCAATTCATAAATGCGTGACTTTGATACGCAAACAATATCGCGTGACGTTCCGCTATGTTTGCCACCTCGGTGGGTTCAGCCAAGCTGCCGCCAAACATTTCATACATTGACACAACCAATTCCATAGCCAAAACAACAAAGGGGTTCGTTTCATAAACAATTTAAATCATTCTGATTCGCATTTGTATTACGATTCAATTACAAATCGCTCTATTAGGAATCCAAATCATGGAATTACGTCATCCATGCTTCTCGAAGCGTCTATTGGAATCGATCCAATCCCTTTTCAACCGAACATCGTCTGGTTGCGATGGACTGCCAAAGTACAGAGCAAATAGTCACTTGTGGTACGGTCTATTGTTGATTGGAACAACACATTTTGATGTTCAGGCCAATGAAAAAGCGATCGAGGTAGAGCATCGCTCTCCCACCCCTGAATCCTCACTGCCACCCGTAACCGTCTTCGCACCGGGAATCTCCAAGGGAAGTGCTGAAGCTGGTTACCGAGATGACAGGGTGACTAATATCGGTCCATGGCAAGGACGATCATTACAAGACACGCCCTACTCGATCAGTACATTCTCCCCTCAGTTGATTGAAAATTTGCAGGCTACTAGCGCGGATCAAGTATTCCGAATCAATCCGACCATGCAACTGCTCCGTTCTCAATATGAAAATAACCAGCCAACGGCTAACTTACGAGGATTCCGGGTGTCTGGCCCCCATCGCGATGGAGTGCCGGACGACCAATATGGTCATGCGAGCACAATGGAGGACACCGAGCGAATCGAAATTCTCAACGGATTGTCAGGATTTCTGTATGGCGTCGGTAATGTGGGTGGACTTGTCAACTACGTCACCAAACAATCGACCGAAGAGAATCTCAAAAGGCTAACCCTATCTAGCAGAGGGCACCAATCTTGGTACGCTCACGGAGATTTGAGCGGAAAATTTGACTCAACGCGAAAATATGGCTATCGCCTGAATTTGGCCAAACAGGACGGCAACACCCCTATTAAAGGTCAGACGACACAACGAGAGTTTTACAGTCTTATTCTTGATGCCAAACCTCGGAGCGATATTTATGTGCACTTTAGTGCATCGCGCCACAATTATGAGGACACGGGGACGCAAGCAAATTGGGTAGCAAACGCGACCACACGTCCATCCGCCAATAGACTTCGCAATAATTACTCCTATGGTCCTTCTTGGACAGGACGAACCTACGAGACAGACCGCTACACAGCAAATGCAAAATGGGATGTCAGCGAGACGCTCGGATTTCGCGCCAACGTCCTTTTAAGCAACGGATTTCGCTCTATTGCAGGGACGCAGACAACCAATACATTCACGACGCCCTCAACATACGCTCAGAGTTTCTCAGGGCTCTACGCACCTGGAATTGTAAATACACTGTCATATCAGGATGACAAACGCGGTGCAGTTTATGCAGACATGAAGTTTGATACTGGTAGCGTTAACCACAAGCTCACCGTCGGACTTCAGTACAGCAATACACGGCAGGAAAGGTGGGCGAAAAATGCGCCTATCATTCGTGCTGGATCATTCTCCATCGATGATCCAGGACGATCACAACGTCCGGAGATACAGCCCATATCTCGAGGTCAAAAGCATGTTTGGTTCTCCAACATCAAACGACACGTCATGCTCGGCGACGACATCACCTTCAATGAAAAGTGGTCTGCACTTGCAGGATTGGCATACACAAACATTGCTAGCAGTTCTTATGACAAATCTACAGTGACGCCGACACTTGCTATCATTTTCAAACCAGTAAATCGACTTTCCACCTATGTCAGCTATATGGAGTCATTGGAGCAAGGAGGGGTAGCGGCGGAAGAATACCAAGGTGCGGTGGTTGTCAACAAGGGGCAGGTATTCAATCCGTTGACCAGTAAGCAAGTGGAGATTGGTGCTAAATACGACTGGAATAACATACTGTTTAGTGGCGCACTTTTCCAGATCGACAAAGCACTCCAGTATTACGACCTGAGCGCACCCAATCAACCCAAGTATGTGCAAGACGGCCGACAAGTGCACAAGGGGGTGGAATTTACAGCCGTAGGTAGGCTAGCGCGCAACTTACGCATCCTCGGTGGATTCACATGGCTAGATGCCGAAATCAAGAAGCAGCGTCAAAATATTCGCCTCGAAGGCAAACGTCCTCCACAGGTCGCAGACAAAATTTTCAAAGTCCGCGCTGAATATGCGCCGAACTTTATACACGGATTGGCTTTAACAGCCGGTGTAAATACGAGCAGTGCTAAATGGGCAAATAACATCAACACCGATCGCCTTCCTGGCTTTACGATTTTTGATATCGGACTACGGTATCAAGTCAACTCGTCTCGCAATCCACTCACCCTGCACCTCGAGCTATTGAATGCCGGTAACAAGCGATACTGGGCCAATGATGCCACGCTCGGAGATCCCCGTACCCTTCTGGCATCTGCCAATTTTCGGTTCTGAATGATTTCATTTAGACTGAATAGCCCGATAGAAGAATTAAGCAAGAATAATCCATTTTAAAGTGTACCAACACAGAATGGACGACCCTTGCATAGCGGCCAAGCCGCTCCAAACATAAGCGCACTTCAATTTTCCTTCAGAAAAATAGGATATTTCAGTTCATCCTCATTGCATCGTGACGTATCGGCCATACGGTTCAGTCTTTACTCATAGCAATTTACGTATTCGCGATTGCGCAAATGCGCTGTATCGCATCTAACCATAAGGATTTCAACATTCCTCATGCATGCATGAGCAAATGCGCATGTTTTCAGTTCAAAAAATCATATGCGAATGCTTGTCTCAGCAAGCTATCGCTTTTAACAAACATTTGCCAGTCGCCTCCCGTCTATTTTAGTGCAGCCAAATCTATCCTCTCTGCACTCGAAAGTTGTGCGTAATATCTTCGCATCCATTTAATGGCTATCAACACGTTTTTTAACTGGAGAAAATATGAAAAACCCTCTTTCTATTATCGCGCTAGTCCTCGGCATGGCAACTTCCGCGCAGGCACATCACGTGTGGCTTGAGCAAACTCAAGATGGTGTTTCTGTACTTCGCTTCGGGGAGTATGCACAGAATTTGCGAGAAGCATCACCAGGATTGTTGGACCAATTCGTGAAGCCAACAGCGACGCTTCTGGCTCCGCAAGGAAATCGAAATCTGCCTATCGATAAATCCGATTCAGGTTTTGAAGTAGATATGGCATCGCAGCAACGCCTTCCCTTGCTGGCATATGAAAACCGCTATCCACTTCTGAAGAGCAAGAAGGACGGAATCGAAGTCACCAACTGGTTCTATCCCGCAGCTCGGCAAATCGTCGACTTCAGCGCTGTCGCTCCTGCATTGCCGCTGGATCTCGTGCCTTCTGGAAAGCCCGGCGGATTCACTATCTATTATCAAAACAAACCACTTGCGAAATCCAAGGTCTCTTTGATCACTCAATCAGGATGGTCGCAACATGCCTATTCCGACGATGCGGGACAAGTGAAATTCACCATGCCATGGACAGGACAGTATGTCGCCGAGGTCAAACACATTGACACTACTGCCGGGGTGCGTGATCGCGACAATTATGATCAGATCACATATGTCACCACGGTGTCGTTTGTCCACTCGCAAGGATTGGCTCCCATTCCTGCAGGCCCGGCCAAGGCACCGAAAAAATAACTCGCTGTTCCAATGCGGTTGGTTTGTCCCATATAAAAAAAGCGCTGCCTCTTTCGAGACAGCGCTTTTTGATTCAGGAAACGAGGGTTGCTTACGCGGTGTCGCGCGAGGCGCGCTTGCGGTCGTGTTCCTTCAGGTGGCGCTTGCGCAGGCGCACGGACTTGGGGGTGATTTCCGCCAGTTCGTCGTCTTCGATGAATTCGACGCCGTATTCCAGCGTGAGGTCGATCGGAGGCGTGACTTTGATGGCGTCTTCCTTGCCGGACACGCGGAAGTTGGTGAGCTGCTTGGTGCGCGTGGCGTTCACGACAAGGTCGTTGTCGCGGTTGTGCACGCCCACGATCATGCCTTCGTAGACCGGGTCGCCAGCCTTCACGAACATGCGGCCACGGTCGTCGAGCTTGCCGAGGGCGTAGGTGAAGATTTCACCGTCGTCCATGGAGATAAGGACGCCGTTCTTGCGACCGCCGATTTCACCCTTGTGCGGCTCGTAGCCGTCAAAGATGTTGGAGATCAGACCAGAGCCACGTGTGAGGTTCAGGAATTCGTTGGTGAAGCCGATCAGGCCGCGTGCGGGAATGCGGTACTCCAGACGAACGCGACCGCGACCGTCGGATTCCATGTTCACCAGCTCGCCCTTGCGCTCGCCGAGGGCCTGCATCACACCGCCCTGATGGCCTTCTTCGAGGTCGGCCGTGACCAGCTCGATCGGCTCGCACTTTTCGCCGTCGATGTCGCGGAAAACAACGCGCGGCTTTGACACAGCCAGCTCGTACCCTTCACGGCGCATTTCTTCAAGCAGAATGGTCAGGTGCAGTTCGCCACGACCGGAGACTTCGAAGATGCCGTCTTCGTCGGTTTCCTTCACGCGCAGGGCCACGTTGGAGCGCAGTTCCTTTTGCAGGCGGTCCCAGATCTGGCGGCTGGTGACGAACTTGCCTTCACGACCAGCCAGCGGCGAAGTGTTGACGCAGAAGTTCATGGTCAGCGTGGGCTCGTCGATCTTGAGCATCGGCAGCGGCTGCGGATTGGTCGGCTCGGTCAACGTTTCGCCGATGCCGATGTTCTCGATGCCGTTGATCAGCACGATGTCGCTCGGGCCAGCTTCGCTCACCTTGATGCGATCCAGACCCTGGAACTTCAGCACTTCGTTCACGCGGCCCTTGTAGCTGTTGCCGTCCGGACCCGCCATGACGAGGACGTCCTGACCGGGCTTAATGGTACCGGCGTTGATGCGGCCCACGCCAATACGACCCACGAAGGTGGAGTAGTCGAGCGCGGAAATCTGCATCTGCAGCGGCGCTGTTGCGTCGCCCTTGACCGATGGAACGTGCTTGAGAATGGTGTCGAACAGGGCCGACATGTCGGAGCCCCACTGCTCACCGGGCTCGCCCTCTTCCAGTGCCGACCAGCCATTGATGCCGGATGCGTACACCACGGGGAAGTCGAGCTGCTCGTCAGTAGCGCCGAGCTTGTCGAACAGGTCGAACGCTGCGTTCACCACGTAGTCAGGACGCGCACCGGGCTTGTCCACCTTGTTCACCACGACGATGGGCTTGAGGCCGAGCGCCAGTGCCTTCTTGGTCACGAAGCGCGTCTGGGGCATGGGACCTTCTTGTGCATCGATGAGCAGCACGACGCCGTCCACCATGGACAGCGCACGTTCCACTTCGCCGCCAAAGTCCGCGTGGCCGGGTGTGTCGAGGATGTTGATGTGGGTGCCGTTCCAGCTCACCGCGCAGTTCTTGGCCAGAATCGTGATGCCGCGCTCACGTTCGATGGCGTTGTTGTCCATGACGGTGTCGACGACTTTTTCGTGTTCTGCGAAGGTGCCGGACTGGCGCAGAAGCTGGTCAACCATGGTGGTCTTACCGTGGTCAACGTGCGCGATGATCGCGATGTTGCGGATTTGTGTGCTCATAGCGTTGTTTCCAATGTGCCGCGTTCAGCCCGCGGCGAGCTTTCCAGAATCTGTTGAATTTCAATCGGGCTCAGCAACCGGTCTGGCACCAGTTCGCCTGCCTTGATGTGTCCCACGCCCAGCAAGGCACGCGGTGCGTCACCAAATACCGCAACGGCGTCCGCATCCGGCCACTGCCCCCGTCGGCGCAGGCCCGATAGAAAACGCCCGGCATTGTCGCTATCCAACGTGACAGAAGTGTGCTGCGCGAGCAGCGTTTGCACGGGCTGGACTTGCTGCATGCGCTCGTCCTCGTCCATCGCTTCAAGATCGGCCAGCGTCACGCAGCGATCCACGCTGATGCCGCCGGTGTCGATACGACGCAAGAAAGTGAGGTGCGCGCCGCAACCCAGCGCGTGACCGATGTCTTCGCCCAGCGTGCGGATGTAGGTACCCTTGCTACATTGAACGATCAGGCGCAGCGCCGGTTGACCGGCTTCGGTCTGGATCGGCTCGATCGCGAGCGCGAGAATGGTCACGTCGCGCGCCGGGCGCTCCACTTCGATGCCTGCGCGGGCGTACTCGTACAGCGCCTTGCCGTCCTTCTTGAGCGCGCTGTGCATGGGCGGCACCTGGCGAATCGGGCCGGTGAATTGCTGACGCACGGCTGCAATGCGTTCGGGTGTGAGCATGTCGGCGGTGACTTCGCGCTGCTCTATCACCTCACCTTCGGCATCTGCCGTCGTGGTCGTCACACCCAACAAGGCAATGGCCTCGTAGGTTTTGGGTGCTTCCAATTGCAGTTGGCTGAATTTGGTGGCCGCACCAAAGCACAGCGGCAGTACGCCGCTGGCGAGTGGATCCAGTGTGCCTGTGTGTCCTGCCTTTTCGGCGCGCAGCAACCACTTGACCTTTTGCAAGGCGTCGTTGCTGGACCAACCCAGCGGCTTGTCGAGCAGCAACACCCCATGCACAGGGCGCCGCTGCACCCGTGTGCGTGGCGCGTTCATGCTCAGTCTTCTTTCGCGCGGGAGGAGACTGCCTTGGCAATCAAGGCGTTCATGTCGGCCGCACGCTCGGTGGTGCGGTCGAAGTGGAAATGCAGCGTCGGCACGGTGTGGATGTGCAGACGCTTGAAGAGACCGTTGCGCAGGAAACCAGCGGACTGGTTCAGCGCCTCTTCGGTCGCCTCGGGATCACCCACGAGCACGCTGAAGTACACCTTCGCGTGCGCGTAGTCGGGCGTGACTTCCACGCCCTGCAAGGTCACCATGCCAAGGCGCGGGTCCTTGAGCTCGCGGATCAGTTCAGCGAGGTCTCGCTGGATCTGGTCCGCGACCTTGAAACCGCGGTTGGGCGTGGATGATTTCCTGGCTGCCATGCTGTTCGATGCTCCTGAAGACGCGCCGCTTTACAGCGTACGCGCGATCTCCTTGATTTCGAAGAGTTCGAGTTGGTCGCCTTCGCGGATGTCGTTGTAGTTGCGCAGCTTGATACCGCACTCGAAGCCTTCCTTGACTTCCTTGACATCGTCCTTGTGACGGCGCACCGACTCCACTTCGCCCGTATAGATGACGATGTTCTCGCGCAGCAGACGGAACTTGCAGCCGCGCTTGACTTCGCCCGACGTGATGTACGAACCAGCCACCGTACCGATCTTCGAGGCCACGAACACGGTGCGGATTTCGGCCGTACCGATAGCTTCTTCGCGCTGCTCGGGTGCCAGCATGCCGGACATGGCCGCCTTCACCTCATCTACGGCGTCGTAGATGATGTTGTAGTAGCGGATATCCACATCGTTGCCTTCGGCCGTCTTGCGTGCCTGCGCATCCGCACGCACGTTGAAGCCGATGATGATGGCCTTGGAGGCGATCGCCAGGTTGACGTCCGACTCGCTGATGCCACCCACGCCGGAGTACACCATCTGCACCTTGATCTCGTCCGTGGACAGCTTGAGCAGCGAAGTGGCCAGTGCTTCCTGCGAACCTTGCACGTCGGCCTTGATGATGAGGGGCAGTGTCTGCACTTCGCCCGCACCCATTTCGGCAAACATGTTTTCCAGCTTGGCAGCTTGCTGCTTGGCCAACTTGGTGTTGCGGAACTTGCCTGCGCGATAGGTCGCGATTTCGCGGGCGCGGCGCTCGTCTTGCAGCACCATGAAGTCGTCACCGGCTTGCGGCACTTCGTTCAGACCCTGGATTTCAACCGGGATCGACGGGCCTGCTTCCTTGGTGTGCTTACCGTCCTCGTCCAGCATGGCACGCACGCGGCCAAAGGTCTGGCCTGCGAGCACCACGTCGCCCACCTTGAGCGTGCCGGACTGCACCAGCACAGTCGCCACCGAACCACGGCCCTTGTCGAGCTGGGCTTCGATCACGATACCCTTGGCAGCGGCATCCACTGGCGCCTTCAGTTCCAGCACTTCGGCCTGCAGCAGCACTTGCTCGAGCAGGTCGTCGATGCCCATGCCGGTCTTGGACGACACGGCCACGAATGGCGAATCGCCACCGTATTCTTCCGGCACCACTTCCACGGACACGAGTTCCTGTTTGACGCGGTCGACGTTGGCTTCGGGCTTGTCTGCCTTGGTGATGGCCACGACGATCGGCACGTTGGCGGCCTTCGCGTGCTTGATGGCTTCTTTGGTCTGGGGCATCACGCCGTCATCGGCAGCGCACACCAGAATCACGATGTCGGTGGACTGCGCACCACGGGCACGCATGGCCGTGAAGGCCTCGTGACCGGGGGTGTCGAGGAAGGTGACGATGCCGCGCGGCGTCTCGACGTGGTAGGCGCCGATGTGCTGCGTGATACCGCCAGCTTCGCCCGTCGCCACGCGGGAGCGACGGATGTAGTCCAGCAGCGAGGTCTTGCCGTGGTCCACGTGACCCATGACGGTCACCACAGGAGCGCGCGGCAGTTGCTCGGCGTCGGCGTTGGACACTTCTTCTGCGGTGAACGCTTCCGGATCGTCCAGTGCCGCCACCTTGGCGGTGTGGCCCATTTCCTCGACCACGATCATGGCCGTGTCCTGGTCCAGCATCTGGTTGATGGTGACCATCTGGCCCATCTTCATCAGCACCTTGATCAGCTCGGAAGCCTTCACCGACATCTTGTGCGCCAGTTCGGCCACGGTGATGGTTTCCGGCACGTGCACTTCGATCGCGCGGAATTCTGGTGCCGCGTGTTGCTGGTGCTGATCGGAATGGCGATCGTTGCCACGGCGACCACCACGTGGACCGCCGCGCCAGTTGGAGCGCGAATTTACGCCACCCGAGGCATCGCCACGGGTCTTGATTTCCTTCTTCTTGCCGCCGTCATTGGCCCAGCTCGAAGACAGCTTGGAAGACTTCACTTCCTTGCCGCCACCCGCTGGTGCCGGAGCGTTGGTGCGCGCGCCTGCGCCCGCACCCGCAGCCGGCTTGTGCAGCGTGCCCTTCTTGGCATCTGCACCGGCCGCCTTGGCGGCTGGCTTGGGTTCTTCGGGCTTCTTGGCGACCAGCACCTTCTTGGGCGCGGCCATCATGGCGCGAATGGCTTCAGCTTCTGCCAGAGCCTTGCGACGGCGCTCATCCAGATCGGCGGCGCGGGCAGACTCTTCTGCCTGACGGGCCCTGGATTCTTCCTCTGCCTTGGCGCGTGCATCGGCCTGTGCCTTGTTACGGGCTTCGGCTTCTGCGGCTGCCTCGGCAGCAGCTTCCTTGCGCGCGGCGCTCACAGCGGCCTTCTTTTCGGCTTCTGCGGCCATGTAGGCGGCAGCGCGCTCATCGGCCTCGCGGTCGCGGCGCTCACGCTCTTCGCGCTCACGGCGCTGGTCTGCCAGATCTTCTTCCTGGCGACGGATCAGCTCGGCGCTGCGGCGTGCTTCCTCTTCGCGACGCATCAGATCCTGCTTTTCGGCAGGCGTGTGCATCGGTTGGAAGGCGGCCGTGTCCTGGCCCTCTTCAGCCACGTCGGCGCTGGCCGTCTCGGGCGCGTCGTCGCGCTTGATGAAGGTGCGCTTCTTGCGCACTTCAACCTGGATCGTACGCGCCTTGCCGGTAGCGTCGGCTTGCTTGATTTCGCTAGTGGATTTTTTCACCAATGTAATTTTCTTGCGGTCTGCACCTGTAGTGCCATGGCTGGCCTGCAGATAGGCAAGCAGTTTCTGCTTGTCCGCCTCGGTCAGGGCATCGCTCGGAGATGCCTTGTCCACGCCGGCTGTTTTCAATTGATCCAGCAGCATGGACGGGGTTTTCTTGAGTTCTGCGGCGAACTCGGCGACTGTATTACTCGACATATTGTGCTCGTACCTCCCTGACCTTACTCTTGTCCTGTGAACCAGTGCTCGCGTGCCTTCATGATCAAGGCTTTCGCTTCATCGGCAGTCTGGCCGGTCACTTCGGTCAGTTCATCAATGGCCAGGTCGGCCAGATCGTCACGAGTATTCACGCCAGCTTCAGCCAGCTTTTCGATCAGTTCAGGCGTCAGGCCTTCCAGGGAGCGCAGATCCTGGGACACATTGTCCACGCTCTCTTCCCGTGCGATTTCCATGGTGAGCAGCGCGTCCTTTGCACGCACACGCAGCTCGTTCACGGTGTCCTCATCAAAGCTTTCGATCTCCAGCATTTCCTGCAGCGGCACGTAGGCCACTTCTTCGAGGCTGGTGAAACCTTCCTCGATCAGGATGTCGGCGATCTCTTCGTCCACGTCCAGTTTTTCCATGAACAGACTGCGCGCTGCGCTGGTCTCGTCGGCCTGCTTCTGGGCAGACTCGGCGGCGTCCATGATGTTGATCTTCCAACCCGTCAGGTCGGAAGCCAGACGTACGTTCTGGCCGCCACGGCCGATGGCGATGGCGAGGTTTTCCTCGTCCACGACCACGTCCATGGCGTGTTTTTCTTCGTCCACGACGATGGACGTCACGTTCGCGGGTGCCAGAGCGCCAATCACGAACTGGGCCGGGTCTTCAGACCACAGCACGATGTCCACGCGCTCGCCAGCGAGTTCGTTGGTCACGGCATTCACGCGGGTGCCACGCACGCCGACGCAGGTGCCGATCGGGTCCACGCGCTTGTCGTGACTCAGCACGGCAATCTTGGCGCGGCTGCCGGGGTCACGGGCGCAGCTCTTGATTTCCAGCAGGCCCTGCTCGATCTCGGGCACTTCGTTGCGAAACAGCTCGACCATGAACTCGGGCGCAGAGCGCGAGAGGATGATCGGCGCGCCACGCAGCGTCAGGTCCACTTCCATGATCATGGCGCGAACGCGGTCGCCATTGCGCAGGTTTTCCTTCGGGATCATTTCCGAGCGACGCAGGCGGCCTTCCACGCGGCCGGACTCGACGATGATGTCGCCCTTGTCCATGCGCTTGACGGTGCCGGTGAAGATCTTTTCGCCACGGCTCATGAAGTCGTTGAGCAGCATTTCCCGCTCGGCGTCACGGATCTTCTGCAGGATCACCTGCTTGGCCGCCATGGCGCCGATGCGGCCAATCGGCACGGATTCGACTTCTTCTTCGATGTACTCACCTTCGGTAATACCGGGCACGCGATCTTGCGCGTCCATCAGCATTTCCTCGGCATCGGGATTTTGCAGACCGGCATCGTCGGGCACCACCAGCCAGCGACGGAAAGTGTCGTACACGCCGCTTTCGCGGTCGATAGCCACGCGGATGTCCACCTCACCCTGATAGAGCTTCTTGGTGGCCTGTGCGAGCGCAGATTCAACGGCGCCCAGCACCACATCGCGCTCCACGTTCTTTTCACGCGAAATGGCCTCAACCAACATCAACAATTCGCGATTCATTCGACGACTCTCCTGTTTCAATCACTGTGGGGCGGGCGACCGATTCTTTGCGGTGCCGTCCCCGAATTCTTTTAGCGTCCAACCTGCCACTCAGCTGGTTTTAGCGCCGCGCCCCTTGAAGTTCACAATGGGCGCCAGCCGCGCCTCGCGCAATTCATCCAACGTGAAGCCCAGAGCCTGCAGCGGTGCAGGTTCACGCTTCTTGCTCACGCGCTGGCCGGGCTTGACCGGTGGCGCGTCGCTCCAGACGACTTGCCAGCCACCGTTGTCGGCACGCTCCAGCGTTCCACGAAATTTCTTGCGATTCGCGTTGATCAGGCCACCACCAGCCGCACCGACTGGCTCCTTCAGCGTGATATCAACTTCCTCGCCTGCAAAGCGCTCGAAATCTGCCTCGTTGCGCAGGAGGCGATCGATTCCGGGCGACGACACTTCCAGTCGGGCGTAGTCGACGCCGTCGACTTCCAGGGCGAATTGCAACTGTCGTGTGACCTTTTCGCAATCCTCTACCGTGATGAATTGCTCAGCCGAGGGCTGCTGCCCCGCATCTGGCTGCCAGGGCAGATCAATAGTGATTCTCAGAAGGCCACCGGCGGAACGTTCGATTTCCACCAGGTCATAGCCCAGTCCGGTCACGGTTACTTCAACGATTTGCTGCAATGCCACGTATGTGCTCTTATCCTGTTTCCCGAATGCACAAAAGGCGCTTGGCTCCCGAATTGAAACAACCCGATAAACAAACGCCCAAAAAAAAAGGGCGGTTGAGATCCGCCCGTTTGGTCGTGAAGAACGCATTATAGCCCGATTGCGTGTCTCTGTATAGCAACAGCGGCATGCATTTTGCAGTGCAGCGAAACGTCAACACGTCATTTCACGACATTCACAAGACGTTGCAAGAGGGCAGACGCCTCCGTATCTGGGGTCAGCACCCTCTCGGGCATGAGGCGTTTGAGCAGTTGTCCGACCACGGCCACCTGCGGCAAAACAGGCCCCAGAAAGCGCACTTCGTCGCCCTCGGATATCAACAAAGTGGGAAACGTCTCGACGTCGTAGTCGCCCATGGCGGCCTCTTCGTCCTCGACATCGACCCACGAAAAGCGCACGTTCGGGTACTGCGCAGCCAGCGCGTCGAACTGCAGGCGATATTGGTTGCACACCACACACCACTCGGCGCACAGACAAATCACGCGCTGCGGCGCACCGGCTGGTGCGTCCTTCTCATCCACTGCCAAGTCAGGCAAAACCATCATTCCTTCGCCACCTCGGTTCAAGAGCCGCGGCGCTCGCGGGTGCGATACACATCCGATGCGTCCAGCGTAGAGGCCACATTATCCCAAGCGTTGCGTATGTAAGTGACGACGGCTGCGATTTCCTTGTCGCTCAGCACATGCAAAAACGGCGGCATGCCCTGCGGGCGCGGGTTTCCCTGCGTTGCGGGAAGATAGCCGCCCTCCAGCACCATCCTTACTACATTGGTCGGACTATGCATGGTGACGGCACGGTTGCCCGCGAGCGCAGGAAACGCCCCGCTCTCGCCCTGCCCCCGCCCGCCATGGCACTCCGCACAGTTCTGCCGGTAGACCTTGGCACCCAACTCCATGGTGGATGCCGCAGGCGATGGCGCCTTCTCTGGCGCGATCTGGTGCTGCGGCAGTGCGCGCAGATAGGTCGCCATGGAGCGCACATCCTGATCATCCAGATACTGGGTGCTGCGAAACACCACCTCGGCCATCGGCCCGGACACCGATCCCTGCTGGCTCGTGCCCACCTTGAGCAACTGCTCCACCTGTTCTTGCGGCCAGTGCGCGACGCCCGCCTCCTGCGGCGAATTGAGCGCAGGCGCGTACCAGTTCTGCACCGGAATCAAACCGCCGCGAAACGCATCCCCCTCGCGCGCCGCGCCGAGCACATTGCGCGGCGTGTGGCAGGCAGCGCAGTGGCCCAGCCCCTGCACCAGATAGGCGCCGCGATTCCATTCGGCGGTTTGCTGCGCGTTCGCTTCGAACGTTCCGGGGCGGAAAAACAGAGCCCGCCAGCCGGCCAGCGCCATCTGCGTGTTGAACGGGAAGCCCAGCGCGTTGTCGCGATTCGGCTGCGCCACAGACGGCACACTGCGTAAATAGGCCCAGATGGCGTCCGAATCTGCGCGCGTGACCTGCGTATAGCTGGTGTACGGAAATGCCGGATACAACAAGCGCCCATCCTTGGCGCGTCCGTTGTGCATGGCGCGCCAGAATTCCGAGGAATTCCAGCCTCCGATGCCATCCTTGGCGTCGGGCGTGAGATTAGTGGAGTAGATGATGCCGAACGGCGTCTCGATGGCGCGCCCACCAGCAAACGCCTTGCCACCAGGCACGGTATGGCACGCCATGCAATTGCCTGCGCGCGACAGGTATTCGCCCTTGGCCACCAGCGCAGGCGTGACCTGCACCGATTCGCTCGTCTCGATCGGGGATTCGTCCAACCGGTTGAGCGCATAGACCGCCACCGCAGCGACGCCCGCCAACGCACCTAGACCAATGAGCCAGCGATAGGTCCGCGTCATTGCGCACCTCCCGCCTGATCGACGCCGCCGCAGCGCAAGGGCATCGCCCGCGCAGAAGCCGCCTCCGGTTTGCCTCCATCCGGCACGGGCTGCGAGGAAAGCCACGCAGAAATCGCGCTCACATCTTCTGGCTGCAATTGTTTGGCAATGGCGGCCATGCAATCGGGCTCTTGCGCATGGCGCTTGCCGGATTTCCACGCGCCCAGCTGTCCGTTCAAATAATCTCTCGGCAAACCAAGCAGACCCGGCACGAATGGCGCCACGCCTGTCATCGATGTGCCATGGCACTGCACACAAGCGGGCAGACCCCGCGCGGCATCGCCCTCTTTCACCAGCCTGCGCCCGCGCTCCAATACAGAAGGCGCCTCATTGGTCAGGACGGGAGCCGGATACGGCACTTCCAACGCCGAGAAATGCAAGGCCATTTCCCGCAGGTATTCGTCGGTGAGGTTCTCCAGCAGATACGACATGGTTGGATAACTGCGTCGCCCATCGCGAATGTTGAGCAACTGGTTGTACAGATACCCTGCCGGCTTGCCTGCGATGCGGGGAAAGTAGCCGCCCGGCGTGGCCCTGCCCTGCGCGCCGTGGCAGGTCGTGCATGCCAGCGTGCGCATGGCCATGCCGTCCAGATCATGCGCGCGCGAGGCGAAATCCGGTGCTCCAGCCACCTGCGCCGAGGCGCTGCTCGCCAGCATCCACGCGGCAACACCGCCCCAGATGAAAGACCCGATGCGCCGCTCAACCACGGCCCGCAAATGGCATCTTGGTCGCCATCACTGTGTGGAACATCACATTCGCTTCCAGCGGCAGGTTGGCCATGTAGAGCACGGACTGGCCGACGATGCCGACGTCCATCAGCGGCTCCTCCGCCACCGCGCCATGCGCCTGCATCACGCCTTGGGTGAGGCGCTGCGCGAGTTCAGTGCCTGCGTTGCCCACATCGATCTGGCCTACCGCAATGTCGTACTTGCGGCCATCGAGCGACGCCGTCTTGGTCAGCCCCATGACTGCGTGTTTCGTGGCCGTGTAGGCGATGGAGTTGGGACGCGGCGTGTGCGCCGAAATCGAACCATTGTTGATGATGCGCCCGCCGCGTGGCGTCTGGCTCTTCATCACCCGGAATGCGTTCTGGATGCAATAGAACATGCCGCTCAGGTTGGTATCGACCACCGCCTTCCAGTCGTCCACCGACAGGTCTTCCAGCGGGACGGCGGGCGCACCGATGCCCGCATTGTTGAACAGCAGATCCACGCGGCCAAAGGCGTTCACGGCGGCGTCGAACACGGCGCGCACCGAGGCCGGATCGCTCACATCGCTGGTGACCACGAGCGCACGATCCGCTGCACCCGACTGCTGCGCCGTCTCCTGCAATGGTGCTTCGCGCCGACCGGTGAGCACCACCTTCCATCCATCCGCCAGCAAGGCCAGCGCAGCCGCCTTGCCGATACCCGAACCAGCGCCCGTTACCAGCGCCACACGCGAAGCCGTTGCATCGACCATATCTGTTGTCATCTCCGTTGTTGTAGGCGGCCCCTGCCGCTGATTTTCAATTCCTCAATTCACACCCAACCGATGTCCGTCCATCAACCACGCGCGCCCTTATGGCCTTTGCCCACGCTCTTGCGCGCCGTCTTCTTGCCGTTGGCTGGCTTGGCGGATCGTGCCGATTTGTCCTGCTTGCCGTCCTTCGCGCGGCCTGACTTGCTGGTTCGGCGCAGATCATTTTCGCGCGCACGCACCATGTCGTCCGGCCGCGATGGCGGGCGCGCAGAAGAGCGCGCCGCCTGCCCCGAATTGCCACGCTGTCGCGCCGGATTGGCGGCCAGCAGCTCGGCGTCATCGCGCACCATGCGGAAGTCGATCTTACGGCCATCCAGATCCACGCGGCTGACCTGCACGCGCACGCGCGCACCGATCGCATACCGAATGCCGGTGCGCTCGCCGCGCAGTTCCTGGCGCACCTCGTCGAATTTAAAGTATTCACCTCCGAGTTCGGTAATGTGGATCAGCCCCTCGACGTACAGCTCATCAAGCGTCACGAAGATGCCGAAGCTCGTCACCGCGGTGACCACGCCGCTGTATTCCTCGCCCAGATGCTCGCGCATGTAGCGGCACTTGAGCCAGGCTTCGACGTCTCGGCTGGCTTCGTCCGCGCGGCGCTCGTTGGCGCTGCAGTGCATGCCTGCGGCTTCCCACGCCTCCATTTCGCGGCGCGCCGACATGGAAAGAGGCTTGAGCTCCGGGTCTTTCACCCGGCCCGCCAGGCGCTTTTCCAACTTGGCGTAGGCCTCGCCTGGCTCGGGCAGCGTCGGCAGCTTGTATTTGGTCTTCGCCAGAATCGCCTTGATCACGCGGTGCACGAGCAGGTCGGGATAGCGCCGGATCGGGCTGGTGAAGTGCGTGTATGCATCAAACGCCAGACCAAAGTGCCCGCTGTTATAGGGCGAGTAAATCGCCTGCTGCATGGAGCGCAGCAGCATGGTGTGGATCTGCTGCGCATCGGGCCGGTCCTTGGTGGACTCGGCAATCATCTGGAACTCGCCCGTCTTGGGTTCATCGCTCACCGAGATGCCGACGCCAAGCGCCTTCAGGTAGCCGCGCAGGATGTCCACCTTCTCGGGCGTCGGGCCATCGTGCACGCGGAAGAGGCCGGGGTGCTTGGACTGGCCGATGAAGTCGGCACTGCAGACGTTGGCCGCCAGCATCGCCTCTTCGATCAGGCGGTGTGCCTGATTGCGCACGCGCGGCACGATCTTCTCGATGCGGCCGTTGTCATCGCAGACGATCTGGGTTTCGGTGGTCTCGAAATCCACCGCGCCGCGCTTGTGGCGCGCGCCCAGCAAGGCGGTATAGACACCGTGCAGATTCAGCAGATCCTGCACGCGCTCCTGGCGCTTGGCCGCTTCGGGCCCGCGCGTGTTGGCCAGAATGGCCGCGACTTCGGTATAGGTGAAGCGCGCATGGCTGAACATCACCGCCGGGTAGAACTGGTAGGCGTGGATCTCGCCCTCCGACGTGATCAGCATGTCGCAGACCATGCACAGGCGCTCCACATCGGGATTCAGCGAGCACAGGCCGTTGGACAGTTTTTCCGGCAGCATCGGAATCACGCGGCGCGGAAAGTACACGCTGGTCGCGCGATCGTAGGCGTCGACGTCGATGGGACTGCCCGTCTCCACATAGTGGCTCACGTCGGCAATCGCCACCAGCAGACGCCAGCCCTTGCCGCGCCCCACCCTTGCGGGCTCGCAGTACACCGCGTCGTCAAAGTCGCGCGCGTCCTCGCCGTCGATGGTGACGAGCGCAATATCGGTCAGATCAACGCGGCGGCGCTTGTCCTGCGCACGCACGCTTTCGGGAATGGCCTTGGCCTGCGCCAGACACGCGTCCGAGAACACATGCGGCACACCGTACTTGCGCACCGCAATTTCAATTTCCATGCCGGGGTCGTCCACCTCGCCCAGCACTTCGGTCACGCGGCCCACGGGCTGGCCATACAGCGCAGGCGGCTCGGTCAACTCGACGACCACCACCTGTCCCGGCTTGGCCGTGCCCGTCGCGCCCTTGGGGATCAGCACGTCCTGCCCATAGCGCTTGTCCTCCGGCGCCACCAGCCACACGCCGCTTTCGTTGAGCAGACGCCCGATCACGGGGTTGTGCGGGCGCTCCACGATCTCCACCACACGGCCTTCGGGGCGGCCACGCTTGTCCAGACGCGCGATGCGCACGCGCACCTTGTCGCGGTGCAGGACGGCGCGCATTTCGTTCGGGGGGATATAGATATCCGGCTCACCGTCATCGCGGATGACAAAACCATGTCCATCGCGATGGCCTTGCACGGTCCCTTCAATCTCATCCGATTGATTCGCAGAGAACGGCTGTGAGTGCATTTTTTTGATATACAATCTGATTCTTTCCTGAGATGCCCAGGTGGCGGAATTGGTAGACGCACTAGTTTCAGGTACTAGCGAGTAACATCGTGGAGGTTCGAGTCCTCTTCTGGGCACCAAGTTTAACGACAATGGACAGGTAGCCGCTGAAAGTAAGGCGGCTTTTTTGGATCACAGGAAATTTTCTGCCAACCGCACGGCCAGCAGAACAAAAAATCAGCCCAGGTGGCGGAATTGGTAGACGCACTAGTTTCAGGTACTAGCGAGTAACATCGTGGAGGTTCGAGTCCTCTTCTGGGCACCAAACGCAAACCCGCTTGCATCACGCAAGCGGGTTTTTTGTTTCACGATGACTCCAGCCCGACATTTCGCTGGACTGCGCTGTAGCCAGATACAGCAGGTTTATCAATAACTTACGCGCGTCCATCATATGCCGGTGCTTTCCGAAACCTGACCCGGCTTCCGCTCTCATGGCTCCCATGTGGCTCTTGGAAATCGGGTCTTCCAAGGAGCCATCATGGCAAAGATCAAGCTCACCAAGACCGCCGTCGAGACGGCGCAACCCCAGGCGCAGGCCGTCGAACTGCGGGACACCGTGGTGCCCGGCTTCCTGTGCAAGATTACACCGGCGGGCCGCCGCGTGTTCATGCTCCAGTACCGCACGAACGCAGGCGAACGCCGCAAGCCCGCTCTGGGTCTGTTCGGCGAGCTGACCGTCGAACAAGCCCGCGTCATGGCGCAGGACTGGCTGGCCGAGGTTCGCCGGGGCGGCGATCCTGGTGGCGCCAAGGCCGAGGCGCGCAAGGCGCCCACGATGGCCGAGCTGTGCAAAAAGTTCATGGAGGACTACTCCAAGAAGCGCAACAAGCCCAGCACCTGGCGCGGCTATCAGGCGGTCATCGACCGCTGCATTGTCCCGATGCTGGGCCGCAAGAAGGTGGCTGACGTGAAGCGCCCCGACATTGCCGGGTACATGGAAAAGCTCTCCTACAAGCCCACCGAGGCGAACAAGGGCTTCGCCATCTTGCGCAAGATGTTCAACCTGGCCGAAGTGTGGGGCTTCCGCCCGGACGGCACCAACCCGTGCCGCCATGTTCCGATGTATCCGCCCGGCAAGCAGACCCGCCTCATCGTGGATGATGAAATGGTGCTGATCTTTCGCCAGTTGGAGACGCTGGAGGCGGAGGGGCTGGAGAGCTATGTCATTCCATTGGCGATCCGCCTGCAATTCGAGTTCGCGGGCCGCCGCTCCGAAATCTGCACGCTCGAATGGGACTGGATCGACCTCGCAAACCGGCGTGTGATGTGGCCCGACAGCAAGACCGGCGGCATGTCCAAGCCCATGAGCGCGGAAGCCTATCGGCTGCTTTCGACTGTGCCGCGCCGGGAGGGTTGCCCCTACGTCCTGCCGTCGCCCAACGACCCGACCCGGCACCTGACCTTCGGCGAACACTATGGCGGCTGGTGCCGGGTGCTCAAGGCCGCCGGCGTCCCACACGTCGGCACGCATGGCATCCGCCACCGCTCGGCGACGGACATTGCCAATTCGGGGGTGCCCATCAAGGTCGGCATGGAACTGACCCAGCACAAGACCGTCGCGCAGTTCATGCACTACGTCCATACCGAGGACAAGCCCGTGCGCGATGCAGCCGAGCTGGTGGCCAGCCGGCGTCAAGCCATCACCGGGGCACGGCGAACTGATCCGGTGGAAACAGCGACTACCTAAGCCAACTTCTTGCGATTCATACCCGAACGGATATAATCATGATTCAGAAGCGCAAGATGCTGTACTGGGAAGGCTCCTCGAAGAAGGACTTCAAGAAGTTTCCCATCGACGTACAGAAGGACATGGGTGTGGCGTTGTTCATCGTCCAGTTGGGCAGCACGCCACATTCGGCAAAGCCCTGGAAGGGGTTGGGCCCCGGTGTGTATGAATTGGTGGAAGACCACCGGAGCGATACCTTCCGGGCGGTCTATACAGTGAAGATGGGCGATGCGGTACATGTACTACATGCGTTCCAGAAGAAGTCTAAGTCCGGCATCGCCACACCGCAGCCGGACGTGGAACTGATCGAGAAGCGGTTGAAGGCCGTGCTGGCCCGTCACAAGACGAGCGGGAGATAAACGATGAAGCGTAGTGACCATTCGCAAGGCACTGACAACGTGCTGCGAGATTTGGGCTTTGACGATGCTGAAGAGCTTTCGGCAAAGGCAGCGCTCGCGCTCAAGCTCAATGAATTGATTGACCATCGCGGCCTGAGCCAGACGGAGACTGCTGCGATCACGGGCATGACTCAACCAAAAGTGTCCCAAGTCCGCCGCTACAAGCTCCAGAACATTTCACTGGAACGGCTGATGCAGGCACTGGTGTCACTGGATCAGCGTGTGGAGATTGTGGTGCAGCCTGCGCAGCGTACTCATTCGGCGTGCATTACGGTTGCCGCATGAGTCGGTGGGGTCTGCATAGAGGGGGATGGGGAGAATGAAGTTTGCTTATGAAGATTTGAGCGACGATCAGTTTGAGGTGCTGATCGTGCTCTTGTGCCAACGCTTGCTCGGTATCGCCGTTCAGGGATTCGCAAAAGGGCCGGATGGCGGGCGTGACGCAAAATTCGTCGGCACGGCGGAACTGCACCCCAGCAAGGCCGCCCCGTGGGTAGGCACAGTCATTGTTCAGGCCAAGCATACCAACGGGTACAACCGCAGCTTTTCGGAACTGGATTTCTACAGCACATCTAGCAGCAACACGGTGGTCGGCAAAGAAGTACCACGCATCAAGAAACTGCGCGATGCCAAGCAACTCGACCACTACATGCTGTTTGCGAATCGCCGCCTGACCGGCAATTCCGAGACAGAAATCCGTGACCACATCGCCGCCGAATGCGGCGTCCCTGCTTCGTCTATCTATCTTTGCGGCCTGGAACAACTAGAACTGTGGCTGAAACGCTTTCCAGAAGTAGCCCAGGAGGCGAATTTGGATGCGGTGGACTCACCGCTGATTGTCAGTCCAGATGATCTTGCAGAGGTTGTCCAGGCGCTAGCACGTCAGAAGGATGGCCTCACGGCGTTACTCGACGACCCGCCCACCGTGCGCGTGACGTATGAGGAAAAGAACACGCTCAACAATATGACGGCAGCGTATGCGAAGGAGCAGCGGCGTAAATACCTGAAGGAAACGGCGCAAATTCGTACTTTCCTGGCTGCACCAGAGAACATCGAATTGCTGCGCATGTACGAATCTGTGGTCGATGAGTTTCAGCTCAAGATCCTTGCGAAGCGCAAGGACTACCAGACCTTCGACGAGATCATGGAGTATCTGGTGGATCTGCTGTTCAATCGTGACCCGGTTCTTCGGCAGCACGCCCACAAGCGACTGACGCGAGCCATTCTTTTCTACATGTATTGGAACTGCGATATTGGGGAGGTGGATGATGCTGCGGCCAACCAAACACTCACACCCTGATCGCACGGTCATTAATGTTTCTCTGCTGCTCCTGTCGCGGCTGAAAGATCGTCGCGTCGATGAGTACGATGTACTGCGCAAATTTGCAAAGAAGCACGTTGTGGGTGGCGACGTGCTTTTCCTGCCTGCGCTCAATTTTCTTTATCTAATGGGCTTGGTTGAATATCGCCCCAAGACTGACGCAGTGGAATACGTGGGGCCAAATGAAGCTATCTAAACTCTATTCCAACAAGCCGGATGTGTTCGAGCCCGTGGACTTTGCTCCTGGGCTGAATGTCGTCATGGCTGAAATCCGACTGCCGGAGAATCGAAACAAGGACACCCACAATCTTGGGAAGACCACGCTGGGGCGTCTTTTGGACTTCGGCTTCCTGGCTGGCAAAGACCCTAAGTTCTTCCTTTTCAAGCATTTTGACTTGTTCAAGGATTTCGTCTTTTTCCTTGAAATTGAACTGGAGGATGGTTCTTTCATCACGATCCGACGCAGCGTAGAGGACGCAACCAAGATCGCCTTCAAGCAGCATGAAGCAGGCCACCAAGATTTGTCGGCGTTGGCGCTCGCGGAATGGGGGCATCGGGACGTTCCTTTTGAACGTGCACGCGAACTGCTTGACGGCCTGCTCGACTGGCGTGCTCTCAAACCGTGGTCTTACCGCAAGGCGCTTGGTTACCTGCTTCGGTCGCAAGAGGATTTTCGTGAGGTTTTCCAACTTCGCAAGTTCGCCTCCAAACATGCTGACTGGAAGCCATTTCTTGCACATCTTCTGGGCTTTGACGCCAAGCTCATCGCTGACCACTATGCGAAAGAGCACGAACTTGCCAAAAAACAGGAGACAGCGCAAACCATTAAAAATGAACTAGGAGGTTCGGTCGAGGACATCAGCAAAATTGAAGGCATTCTTCTGCTTAAGCAAAAGGACGCAGAGAAGAAGCAAGTGCTGCTGGATGCTTTCGATTTTCGTGCCCAAGACAAGGATCGCACCAAGAAGGTGGTTGATGAAGTCGATGAGCGAATCGCGGCGCTGAATTCGGAACGCTATTCCTTGAGTCAAAATAGGAAGAAGGTGCAGGCATCGTTGCAGGAAGATCAAATTCTTTTCAGTCCCGATGAGGCGCAGAGGTTGTTTGGCGAAGCTGGCGTGTTGTTCCAAGGGCAGATCAAGAAGGATTTCCAGCAGTTGATCGCTTTCAATCGGGCTATCACGGATGAGCGCCGCGGCTACCTCCAGGAAGAATTTGCGGAAATCGAAGGAGAGTTGAAGCGGGTGAGTGCAGAGCTGAATGTGCTAGGGAAAAAGCGTTCGGAAATGCTCTCCTTTCTGAGCGGGACGGATGTTTTCACCAAGTACAAGCAGCTCTCGGATGAGATGGTGACATTACGCGCGGACATCACATCGTTGGAGCATCAGAAAGGCCATTTGCATCGCCTCCAGGAGTTGCGTACAGAGATTCGATCCTTGACGGAAGAGCGTGACCATTTGCAGGCACGGATTGAAGCCGACGTGGACAAGCAGAACTCCGATCAGGCAAGCCTGTTCTCCACGATTCGCGTTTTCTTCAGCGAGATTGTTGAGGAAGTCATTGATCGCAAGGCGCTGTTGAGCGTGGCGATCAACCAGGTAGGTCATCTGGACTTCAAAGCGGAAATTCTCGATGGATCAGGTAACGCCACCAGTGCTGACCTGGGGCATACATACCGCAAGCTGCTGTGCGTTGCCTTCGATATGGCCGTGCTGCGAGCGCACCTGGGCGAGAAGTTTCCGCGTTTTGTCTATCACGACGGAGTGTTGGAGTCGCTGGACGACCGAAAGAAAGAGAACTTGCTGACGGTTGTACGTCGCTATGCAGATTTAGGGTTGCAGCCGGTCATCACGTTGATTGACTCCGATTTGCCAGTACGAGCAGAAGATGATGCCCCTGTTTTTACAGCAAGTGAAATCGTCGTCACGCTGCACGATGAGGGGGATCACGGTCGAATTTTCAAGATGAGAGGGTGGTAACTCAATCCTCATTGGTTCACGCGATCAGTCAAGCCATCCTTCTAGCATTCAATGTGATGGCTTGTGCGCGTTAAGCAGGTCGATTGTCGTATCACTGGTACGACAATTCAGATACAGAAAATCTTCCCTCTATAAGCATCCGAGCGTCCCGGCGTACCGCCGTCGGGCTCGCGGGCTGCGCCCCGCGCCTCGTTCCGAGTCGCGGCCATTCGGCTTTGATCCCTGACGCCTCCGGCCAGTGAGGGCCTGCGCGCTCCGCTTGCCGCAAACCCCGTGTGCAGAGGTAGTGGTGAGGGGGCGGTCTTGCTGTGTCCCTTCACCGTATCACGGCGGTCTTGCCGTCAAGGGCGGCGCGCGCTGGTGCGCGCTTGCGTCCTGGCGGCCGGCTGCGCCCCCTGACTGCTGCGCTGCGCCGTGACTTCGACGGTTCCGGGCAATTCCGCCCTTGCAACCGGAGAGCAGTCATGAATGACAAATCACACGTTTCCCTCGAACAGCACGTTTGCCTGGTCTGCGGCACGGCGTTCGATACCGGCGCGATCCTGCTGGACAAGCGCCTGCGCGCAAGCATGGAGCGTCACACGGCGACAGGCTGGGGCCTGTGCCCCGAGCATCAGAAGCTGTCCGATGACGGCTTTGTCGCGCTGGTCGAATGCGATCCGCAGCGCAGCGGCTCGCAGGCTGGCGGGCGCATGAAGCCCGAGCAGGCGTATCGCACGGGTCGGCTGGCGCACCTGCGGCGCACGGTGTTCGCCCAGGTGTTCAACGTGCCGATCGAGGACAGGCAGGCTTGCGTGTTCGTAGAGCCTGGCGTGATCGACCAGTTGCAGTCGATGACGGCGCCGGCGGCGAGCTGATCGCGCCGCGCTGCCTTCGGTGCGTCGTCCCTGCGGGGGCGGCGCACCTTTCTTTTTGCTGCGCCCGGCGTCGATACCTTCGCGCCTGTGGCGCTGCGCACTTCGCTTGCCTCCAGGGGAAAGCCCTGCGGGCTATCCCCGCCGCACAGGCTTGGCGCCCCTGAACACCGCCGACCCGGCTGCGCCGGATCGACCAGACAGCATCCGCAGCAGATCCACGATGCCTTGCGTGCGCTCGTCCTGACCCTGTTGTCCATTCGGATTTGAAGTCTGGGCGTCCCCGGCCACCTGGGAGATGGCCGATCGCGCTGTCGTGCTGCGCATCGAGCCGCCTGCGGCGGGGCTTCCATCGTTCCCTCGCTCCGCTCGGCTGACGCCTCCGGCCCGGCTTCCAGATCCGGGCCTGCGCGCTTCGCTTGCCGTGCGGTCGGCGTGGAAGGTGCCTGTTGCCTTGTCCAGCCGTCTCCCCTGACTTCATCACCTTGTCCGCGACTGTAGCCCGCTCCCGTGTGCCATCAAGGCGCGCAGGGCCGTGTCCTCGGCTGCGCCTGCGGGCCGCACCAACCCTGCGCTTTTCTCCTTGACGGCCCCCGTCCGCGCGCTCCTGACCGTCGCGGGCGATGAACTCAGGAAAGACGGTGGCAACAGGGCCAACCGGGTTCCTCGTGCCGACCGCACCGAACAGCCACAAAGGCTGGGCTCCGAATCTTGGAATCCGGTGTGCGTGAACAGCAAACCTCTTTTTGTCAGGAGAAAGACCATGCAACTCGCTTCCCGTTTCGCTTCCCATTCCCCCGCGCTGCGTTCCGACTATCCCCTGTCGGATGACCAGATTCACCGTGTAGCGCCGTCCATCTTTGCGGATGCCCCGCATGAGAGCCGTTCGCAGCGGTACGCCTATATCCCCACGGCGGCAGTGTTGACCGAGCTTCGCAAGGAAGGGTTTCAGCCCTTCATGGTGACGCAAACCCGTGTGCGCGATGAAGGCAAGCGCGAGCACACGAAACACATGCTGCGCCTGCGCCATGCCAGCCAGATCAACGGCGCGGAAGCCAACGAAATCATCCTGCTGAACTCGCACGATGGCACCAGCAGTTACCAGATGCTGGCGGGCCAATTCAGATTTGTTTGTAGCAATGGCCTTGTCTGCGGCGACACCGTGGCCGATGTGCGCGTCCCCCACAAAGGCGACGTGGCGGGCCAAGTCATCGAAGGCGCTTTTGAGGTGCTGCGCGGTTTCGACCGTGTGCGCGATTCCCGCGATGCCATGCGCGCCATCACGCTGGACGAAGGCGAGGCCGAGGTGTTTGCCCGCGCCGCGCTGGCCCTCAAGTACGACGACCCGAACAAGCCCGCGCCCATCACCGAAAGCCAGATTCTGATGCCGCGCCGGTTTGAAGACCGCCGCCCCGACCTGTGGAGCGTGTTCAACCGCACGCAGGAGAACTTGACCAAGGGCGGCCTGTCCGGGCGCAGCGCCAACGGACGTCGCCAGCAAACCCGCCCCGTGCAAGGCATTGATTCCGATGTGCGCCTCAATCGCGCCCTCTGGATGCTGGCCGATGGCCTGCGCCAGTTGAAAGCCTGACCCGTCCCCCGCAGGAGGGGCGGTTTCCCCTCCATTCCCTTGTTTCACTTGATTGGAGAACCACCATGAACGCCATCACCTACACCGAAGCCCGCGCCGTCAATGCCGCCGCCGCAATCCCGCTGGAAGCTGCCGACCCGACCAAGAACCTGATTCTGGTTCCGCTGTCGCGGCTGGTGCTGCGCCCCACGGGCCGCAACGTGCGCAAGACCTCGCGCATGTCCATCCCCGAGCTGGCCGCATCCATCCAGCGCGTGGGCCTGCTGCAAAACCTGATCGTCATCCCCGCCAGCGATGGCGAGCATTACGAAGTCGTGGCCGGTGGCCGACGCCTCGCAGCTTTGAAGCTGCTGGCGAAAAAGCACCGCATCGCCAAGGATTGGGAGGTGCCTTGCTTGCAAGTGGCCGACGGTACGGCCCGCACCGCCAGCCTCACCGAGAACGTGCAGCGCGAAGCCATGCACCCGGCAGACCAGTTTGAAGCCTTCGCCGCACTGGTGATGGAGGGCCGGCCCATCGAGGACATTGCGGCGGATTTTTCCGTCACGCCGCTGGTGGTGCAGCGCCGCTTGAAGCTGGCGAATGTCTCGCCGCGCCTGATGGCCGACTACCGGGCCGACGCGGTGACGCTCGATCAGTTGATGGCGCTGTCCATCACCGACGACCACGCCGCGCAGGAAGCCGCGTTCTACGATGCGCCGCAGTGGCAGCGCCAGCCGTCCGCGCTGCGCGACCGACTCACTGAGCGCGAAATCGACGCCTACCGGCATCCGCTGGTGCGCTTCGTCGGGCTGGACGCCTACGAAGCCGCAGGCGGTGGCGTGCGCCGTGACCTGTTCGCGGAAGGTGACGCGGGCGTGTATCTGACCGATGCCGCGCTGCTGGACAGGCTGGCGCAAGACCGGCTGGCGGGCATCGCCGCCGAGATGAAGGCCGAAGGCTGGGCATGGGTGGATGCCACGCCGGGCGTGACCCATGCCGACCTGCACGCCTTCCAGCGTGCGCCGAGGGAGCGGCGCGAGCCGACCAAGCGCGAAGCGCAGCGCATCGAAAAGCTGCAAGCCAAGGTGCAGGTCATTGGCGAAGCCCTCGATGATGCGCTGGAAGCCGAGGACGAGGACAAGGCCGACGCGCTGCAAGAGGAAGGCGAAGCCGTGGGCGAGCAGTTGCAGGCGTTGGAAGATGGTTTGCAGGACTACAGCCCGACCGTGAAGGCCGCAGCCGGTGCCATCGTCACTATCGACCGCAACGGGCAGGCCGTCATTCATCGCGGCCTGATGCGCGAAGCCGAGGCCAAGGCGCTGCGCACGCTGGAACGCCTGCGCCAAGGTTTCGGCAGTGAGGATGCCGAGAGCGATGACGAAGGCGAAGACGGAGACAGCGAGGGGCAGCCCAAGACCGCCGCCATGTCCGACCGGCTGGCGCAGCGGTTGAGCGCCCACCGTACCGCCGCGCTGCAAATCGAAGTCGCCCGGCATCCGCAAGTGGCGCTGGCCGCGCTGGTGCATGGCATGGTGCAGACCGTCTTGCAGGAAAGCCACTACGGCCCCCGTCATGATGCGTTGCCGCTGGGCGTGAGCCTGAAAGTGCAAGACCGGCTGGAAGGCATGGCCCCGGACTGGCCGGAATCGCCTGCTGCCGTGGCGCTGCGCGAGTTGCAACAGGTGGCGGGCGAAGCCTTGCCGCAGGACAGCACCGAACTGTTCGCCGCGCTGCTGGCGAAGTCGCAAGACGAACTCGTCAAGCTGCTGGCCGTGTGCGTGGCCTCCACGGTGGACGTGGTGATGCCCCGCGCCACGCCGCACCAACCCGGCGCGGAACTGGCGCAGGCCGTGGGCCTCGATATGGCTGCATGGTGGCAGCCGACCGCAGAAGGCTACTTCAAGCACGTTCCCAAGGCCGTGATTCTGCAAGCCGTGGGCGAGTACGCGCCGGACTCCATCAACCGGCTGGCGAAACTGAAGAAGGCCGATATTGCCAGCGAAGCCGAGCGGCTGGCCGATGGCACCGGCTGGATGCCTGCCATCTTCAAGGCCGAAGGCCCGGAAGCTGTGCCGGAGGAAGCGCAGGCGCAGGATGCCCCGAAGGATGCCGAGGCAATGGCGGATGAAACCGCCTTGGCGCTGGCCGCTTGACCCGCGCCGACAGCAAGCGCCCCGGCCTCGACCGGGGCGCTTTGCGTTGTGTGGCGGCTCATCGAGACGAAGGAATGACCCGACCAGCACCGCGCCCAGGCCGGTTCCGCCCTGGGCGCGGTGAACAGCAAAATCCGGGCGCGGCAGTGGCCGCGCCCGGTGTTCAAGGCCAACAGCCGAACCTGGCAGCGCCTCCAGGTATGGGTGGCTCATGAGCTTCGAGCTGGAGGCGTCAATCGTGATTACCTCGCCCGTTCCTTCATCGGCAAAGATTCCAACCGCAGGTGTCACCGCAAATAGGGTGAAGCACCCGAACAGATCAACGGAAGTCACCACACCAACGCTGGGCATGACGGCACAGGTGATGGCATGTTCAGCGTGTCTTGCAGAACGAGCAAACCCGGGCGGTAGCGGCTGGAACGCGGCGCCGGCAATCTTGGTGCGAGCCAGAGCCTCATCACTCTCGGCCATCATCGCAGCCCGTAGCTGCTGACCACTTGGCCCTGTGATTGCCTCGTCACCGAAGATTTTCACTGTCGTGAGATAGGCGATTTTGAACAGTTGCCGCCGGATCATGAGCATGTCGGCGACCAGCCGCATGTTCAGTTGAGGCTGTCCCTGGCTTGTTTCTGCCCCAAGTTCGACGGCGATGCCCTTCTTTGCGTAGTTCGCTGCAATTTGGTTCGCCATCTGTCGGGCTGCATCACCAAAGCCGCGAACACCGATCACTCGCCCCTCGCTGTCGGTGTCCACTGGCTGATGGAACTTCAGATCCAGACCGTTCTGCGAGAACGTAGCTCTCACATCCTCGCCGCTACCGTGGACAGTTCCATTCACGGCTGCTTTGACGTTGCCAGACCGGGAGACCACTCCCTGAGACATAGCCAAAAAACGAACCATCGGATCGTTGACTGTCGGCTCGTCGATGAGGTCATTCATCCGACTGTTTTCAGCGGCTAGCGCGCGAACCGTGAAGCTGGCGGGAGCCCCCAGAGCCACGGGAAGTATGTGCTCGTCGTTGCTTTCTCCCGATGCGAGCGGCGTCAGGGCATATGGGCAAAGTGTCTGAGTCATCGTTAAACGTGTTGGAGTTGTTGTCTGCTATACGCTGGCACTGATTCCGAAAGCTCTATGGTGCCCGATGCTGGTTGTTTTGGGCGTGTCGGCGCAAGCGCCGCCGGGCTTTCGGGCTGCGCCCCGTGCCGTCTGTGTCGTCACGGCCATTCGGCTTCAATCCCTTGTATCTTTGAAATGCGTGTTCGGCAGCGCCGTCACGCCCGGACCTGTCAGGGTTCGGGGTTGGCCGCAGCATGTAGCCCGTCATCCCTCGGTGCCCATGGAGCCCGTGCGTGAGTCTTGGGCGCATGCTTGCGCCCGATCTCTGAAAGCCCGAACAGTTGCGTGAACGCCGTTCGCATTTGCAAGGAAGGGACGCGGAGATCATGGCCAATCAAATTGCAGTCGGTATCGACATCTCCAAGAAGACCATGGATGTAGCCATCGGGCACGAGCAGCCCACGGCCATATTCAGCAACGATGGTGCCGGGCATCAAGCGTTGATCGAAGAGCTGAAAAAACATCAGGTCTCGCTGATCGTGATGGAAGCGACCGGGCAGTACCAACTGGCCTGTGCTTGCGCGCTCCAAGCTGCGGGGTTTGCTGTCGTCGTCATCAATCCTCGGCAGGCGCGGGACTTCGCCAAGGCTATGGGGCGCTTGGTCAAGACCGACAGCGTGGATGCCCGCATGCTGGCTGAGCTGGCCCAGGTGCTGAATCTGCGGCCGGATCGAGACCGCTTCATCAAGCCGATGCCAGACCAGGCTCAGCAGTATCTGCATGCGCTGGTGCTTCGACGTCGGCAACTGGTGCGCCTGCTGGTCAGTGAGCGCCAGCGCAAGCACATTGCGCACGCGGAGGTGGCGCAGGACATTGCGCAACTGATGGACGTGCTGTCGAAGCAGCTGGAGATTCTGGATCGGAGGATTGCAGAGCATCTGTCGCAACACCAACCCAATCTGGCCGCCTTGCTCAAGAGCGTCAAAGGGGTTGGCCCGGCCATGGCTGCGACGCTGATGTCCGAGCTGCCAGAGCTTGGTCAACTCAAGGCCAGGCAGATCTGTGCGCTAGTGGGCGTCGCCCCGATGAATCGGGATTCGGGCCAGGCCCGCGGCAAACGTTTCATCTGCGGCGGACGTGCCACGGTCAGGAGTGCGCTGTACATGGCGGCCATCGTTGCCATGCGTCACAACGCCGTGATACGGAGCTGCTATGAGCGCCTGCTGACGGCTGGAAAGCCGAAGAAGGTTGCCATCGTGGCCTGCATGCGCAAGCTGCTGATCATCATGAATGCCATGGTCAAAAGCGGGCGACCATGGAATGACCAGCTTGCACAGACCTGAAGTTGCTGAAGAGTGTCCCCATGTTCGACCCGCCGCTGCGCCAGCGAATGGGCTTCAGATGCCCATCGCCATGACCCAGCCCACCAGCCCGGCCAACAGCACCACGAGCGCTGGCGGCACGCGCCCGACCGTCAGCAGCCCGAACGAGAGCAGCGCCAGCCCAAAATCCGCCTTGCCGTGGATGGCACTCGTCCATACCGGGTCATAGAGGGCGGACACCAGAATACCGACTACGCCGGCATTGATGCCCGCCATGGCCGTCTGGATGCCCGCGCGGTGGCGCAGCCCTTCCCAGAACGGCAGCGCCCCAACCAGCATGAAAAAGGCCGGGAGGAAGATCGTGCCCAAGAGTGCCAGCCCGCCGATCCAGCCATGCAGCGGTCCGTGGGCGACCGCGCCGAGATAGGCCGAGAACGTGAACAGCGGCCCCGGTACGGCCTGCGCCGCGCCATAGCCGGCCAGGAAGTCGGCGTTGCTCACGACGCCGCTGGGTACCACGGTGGCCTGCAGCAGCGGCAACACGACGTGTCCACCACCGAAGACCAGTGCGCCGGAGCGGTACACCCCTTCCAACAGCGCTATCGCGGACGAGCCCGTGGCTGCCGCCCACAGGGGCAGCCCGACGAGCGGTGCGGCGAACAGGAGCAGCGCCACGATGCCCAGCTTGCGCGAGACGGGGTAGCTGTGGGCGTGGCCGCCGCCAGGTTGGGCGATCTTCAATGTCCACCAGCCAAGCAGCCCTGCCATGGCAATGGCGGCAAGCTGTCCCGCTGCCGAGGGCAGGATCATGGTCAGCAGCGCCACCAAAATGGCCAGCGCGGCGCGCGGCCGGTCCGGGCACAGTGACTTGGCCATGCCCCAGACCGCTTGCGCCACGATGGCCACGGCCACCACCTTGAGCCCATGCACCCAGCCGGACTGGGCCAGCCCCTGGTACTCGGCGATGCCAAAGGCGAACAGGATCAGCGCAATCGCCGATGGCAAGGTGAATCCGGCCCAGGCCGCCAGCAGCCCCAGCCAGCCGGCACGGCCCAGTCCCAGCGCCATGCCGACCTGGCTGCTGGCCGGCCCCGGCAGGAACTGGCACAGGGCGACCAGATCGGAATAGCTGCGGTCATCCAGCCAGCGGCGGCGCTCGACAAACTCCGAGCGGAAATAGCCCAGGTGCGCGATCGGCCCGCCGAAGGAGGTCAGCCCCAGCTTGAGGAAGGCGCCGAAGACTTCGACGGGTGAGCCGCGCGCGGCTGCGGCCTCAGGCTGCAAGGTGTTGGTGGAATCGGTCATTTGTGCATCGCCTCTCCGGTGAACTCCCGGATGCGTTCCTTGGCCAGCGCCAAGCCTTCCTTGCCTTTGGGCGTGATCGTGTAGAGCTTGCGCACGGTGCGCCCCTCACGCTCCTGGCGGGAGACGAGGTAGCCGTCACGCTCCATCTTGTGCAGCATCGGGTACAGCGTTCCTGGGGAGAGTCGGTAGCCGTGGTGAGCCAGCTCGTCGATCATCCATTGCCCGTAGATCTCCTGCTCGGCCGCGTGGTGCAGCACATGCAGGCGGATCAACCCCGACAGCAGGTCGTGGTGCTCCATGGCGCGGGGCGTCGATTGTTCTTTCATATCGAATAACGATAACGAAATTCGATAATATCACTACACGCAGGCACCCCGAAGAGATAAGCCCGGTCATGCGTGCTTGGGAGACTTGACTTTCAAGACAGTTGCTCACGCCTTCGCGCCTGCGGCGCTGCGCGCTTCGCTTGCCTCCGAGGGAAAGCCCCTGCGGGCTATCCCCGCCGCGCTGGGCTTGGCGCCCCTCGATACCACCGAACCGGCGGCGCCGGATCGACCCGGCCAGCGCCTACGGCTGCTGGGCCGCCGCTGCGAGCTGGCTTTCAGCCTCGCTCATCAGCACGGCCGTGCTGCATTCGAGCGCGCTGGCGATCTTGAAGATGATCGCCAGCGTGGGCATGTGCTCGCCACGCTCGACCTTGCCCATGTGCGAACGCTCGACACCGGCCAGGTGCGCCAGCGACTCCTGCGCGATGCCGCGTTCCGTCCGCAACGCGCGCACCGCCGCGCCGAAGGCTTGCGCCAACTCGGCATCGTAGGTGGTGGCGCCGGCCGGTCGGCCGCGCTGGATGGATCGCTTCTGCATGGACAGAAGCGTCGAGTCGCAGCACAATTAAAACCACGTTATCTTTAACTCTTTCATCAACGCCTCACTGTTTTGTGTTTTTACGGAAATACGCATCCGTGCCTCTGCGGATTTCCACAAAGGCGCAAAGCCACGAAATCACAATCGTGCTTTTTCTCAAATCCGCCGATGCGGCTTTGCGTTTTCACGCTTGGGCGGATTTGTGAATTGGGAATAGACCGCCATGAAGCCACTCATCACCGAGGACGAGCGCCAGCGCCTGCTGGCCCACGGTCAAGCCCGTGCCGACGGTCAGGCCGGCGACCCGCTGCCCGTGGTACGCCTGTTCACCCCGGACGCGCACCTCACCTGGCTGCTCGCTTCGCTCGACCCGGCAGACGGCGATACGGCCTACGGCCTGATCGACCTAGGCCTGGGGATGCCCGAGCTGGGCACCGTGAAGCTGTCCGACCTGGCATCCATCGTCGGGCCGCGCCAGCAGCCCGTGATGCGGGATCGGTATTTCCAGGCGGTGCGGCCTTTGTCGGAATACCTGCGGCTGATGCAGGAAAACGGCGGCATTGTCGATTAAGCCGTTCGTGTTCTGGCGCAGCCGGACGTATTGAGACTATTTCCGTCGCAATTCGGATTTGTCCGGTCTCAATTCGCACTCTTGCATGAAGCCGAGGCTTTGAGACGGAAACGGTCACGATCTTTGGCGCTGGCTACGGCACCTTGATTTGTGCCGCGTGACGTTCTTGGACTGCGTGGCCGTCGTATTCGGACGCATTGCGCAATACCCCGGAGCCAATCGGTCTTTGACACTTGATGTTACAGCTTAATAAACAGACTCGGACGATGTTTTGATGTGGACGCGGTAGCTCCGTTCTGAATGCCCGTGACGACGTTCCTGCAATTCGACGGGAGCTGGCGTCATGGTCAATCCACACCATATCGCGCACTGGTATCCGACCGCCGCGTACCTCTACATCTTGTGCCTGGACACGCTCGCACTGGCCTGGGAGTACCTGCGCCGTCATCCCGACTACCGGCTCGACTGGCTGCGCCACCGTCGCCGGTCGCAAACACATCAGGCCACGCAACAGGCGGCACTTCGCTGGGGCTTGCGCTTGCTGGAAGACCCGGCCCTGGATGCGCGCGACGCGCATCCGGCCTGGCTTCCCGGCCACGATGCCGTAGTTCAGCTCCATCCCGATGCCGACCCGCCACCCGATGCGCTGACCTTCACGTTCTGGCACATCCCTGGCCACAAACAATTGCTGCATGACGGCAAAGGGCTGGCGCTGATCGCGCGCAGCCCCGGCCATTGCGCGCGCTTCGCGCTGGCGCCCGGCCTGGAAGACGGCATGGCTGTCGCCTATGCCAATCGCGGAAGTGGCGGCGGCGCTGCTGCGCCTACGCGCAGCGCGACGCTGGCCACCGCCAGGCCCCGGCCAGCACCGGCAGCGATGCTGGAGCTGCACACCCTGCAGGCGCTCGACGCGACCCTGGCGGGCGCGTCCTTGCGCGAGGTGGCCGAGGGCCTGTTCGGTGCCGACGCCGTGGCGGCCGACTGGCACGCCGACGGCGACTTGCGTGCCCGCGTGCGTCGCATGGTGCGCCGGGGCAATGCGTTGATGCGCGGCGGCTATCGCCGCCTAGCACAACTACCGCCGCTTGAGAAGGGACGTTTTGATGGGGATGCAAAACGTCCCTGAGCAGCGGAGCTTCGTTTTCTGAGACTGCCTCCATCCGGTTGCGCTGTGTGGCCGGAGCTTCAAAACCGATGGAGGTTCACACCATGCGTCCCGCTCCCTTGCGGCCTGCCGCCACTGTTCCCACCGCTGTCGCCCAGCCGCAGCGCTATCTCACCAACGACGAAGCCGCCGACTACCTGCGCCTGTCGCCGCGCACGCTGGAAAAGCAGCGCGTGATCGGCGGCGGCCCGCGCTTTCGCAAGTTCGGCCGGCGCGTCATGTACGCCGTGGCCGACCTCGATGCCTGGGCTGCCGACCGCAGCTTCGAGACGACTTCCGATCCTGAGTACGCCGAACAGCACGCGGCGGACAGTCGTGCGCGCTGATCGCTGGCACGCGCCAGGCCATCGCCATGTCCAGCCCCGCGCTGCCGTCCCGGCAGCGGCCCTCGCAAGAACGCGAACAGCTCGACCTGTTCCGCGCCTTGCCGGGCGACATGGCACCGCGCGACAGCCAGGATTTGATGGCCTTTCCGTTCTTCTCGTTGGCGAAGTCGCGGCGCACAGCGCCGATCGACTTCCACAGCGGCAACGTCACGATCCGCGTGGAGGGCACGGCCGAGCATGGCATTGCCACGATTTGGGATGCCGACATTCTGATTTGGGCGGCCTCGCAGATTGTGGAAGCCCGCGACGCGGGCCTGCGGCCCTCGCGGCTGATGCAGGCCACGCCCTACGAGATCCTGCGCTTCATCGGGCGCGGTACGTCGCTGCGCGACTATCAGCGCCTCAAAGCGGCCCTGGATCGCCTGCAATCGACCACGGTGGCCACGTCTATCCGCGAGACGACGGGGCGACGCTTGCATCGGTTTTCGTGGATCAACGAGTGGAAGGAACTGGCCGATGCGGAGGGCACACCCTTGGGGCTGGAGCTGATCCTGCCGGACTGGTTCTTTGGCGGGGTGATGGATGCCGCCCTGGTACTGACCATCGACCCGGCGTATTTCCGGCTGACGGGCGGCATCGAGCGATGGCTGTACCGCCTGGTGCGCAAGCACGGCGGGCGGCAGGAAGGCGGCTGGCAATTCGATTTCCGGCACCTGTACCGCAAATCAGGCAGTGTCACGCGCTTCTCGGACTTCGCCTACGACCTGCGCGCGCTGGTCGCGCGGCAGTCGCTGCCCGGTTATGTCCTGAGCATCGAGCGGATGCCGGGCGATGGAGTCGAGTTGCTGATGTTTCGGCCCGTGCCGTTTGCGGCACGGGGATAACTTCGGGAAAAGCGGTGGACGGGCTCGTGCTATCAGGAGTACGGGGTATCGTGCTATCGGGAGTACGACTATCGTGCTATCAGGAGTACGGATCGGCCGCAAAGCCAATAACGGCGCGGGTTTCGGCCTCCCTTAACTTACCTAACTTAAATTCTCTAACTTGTAGTAGAGCAACGCCGTCGCGGTGGACAACCGCCACGCGGCCACAAACGCAGCAGACAAAGCCCGGTTTTCCAGCATGGAGGGCCAGGCCATGATCGTCGCGCTGCTCAACCAGAAAGGCGGCGTGGGCAAGACCACGCTCGCCACCCACATCGCTGGCGAGCTGGCGATGCGTGGCCAGCACGTCGTGCTGCTGGACGCTGACCCGCAAGGTTCGTCACTGGACTGGACACAGCGCCGCAGCCAGCAAGGCTTGCCACGGCTGTTCAGTGCCGTGGGCCTCGCCCGTGAAACGCTGCATCAGGAAGCGCCAGAACTCGCCAGGCGGGCCGATCACGTCGTCATCGACGGCCCACCACGCATCGCCGCCTTGGCGCGCTCCGCGCTGCTGGCGGCCGAGCGCGCGCTGATACCCGTGCAGCCCAGCCCCTATGACTTGTGGGCATCGGCGGAAATGGTGGCGCTGATCCGCGAGGCGCAAGTCTTCCGGCCTGCGCTGCGCGCGGCCTTCGTCATCAACCGGCGCGTCAGTACCACGGTCATCGGACGCGAAGCGCGCCAGGCGCTGGCCGAACAGCCGCTTCCTGCGCTGCGCTCGGAAGTGCATCAACGCATCGTTTTCGCCGACAGCGTGACCGCTGGTCGGCTGGCACGCGAGACGGCACCGGACAGCGCCGCCGCCCGCGAAATCACGGCGCTGGTCGATGAACTGCTGCGGTGGCCGTCATGACCACGAAACCACCGTCCAACGGCAAACGCACTGCCAAGCGCGTCGGTATCGGCGCGCGTCCGCCCGCGAATCCTCACGCCGAGGCGTGGATTCGCCAAGGCGACGCCGATGCGCTGAACAAGGGCGATCTCTACACCGCCCGCCTGACCCTCGACATCACGCCCGCCATGCGCTCGCGCATCAAGGTGTCGGCCTTCACGCAGGGCGTGACCGTGGCCGACCTGCTGCGCGGCCTGCTGGAGCGGGAGTTTCCAGAACACCGCAGGGAGAACACACCATGACGGCATTCGCTTCGCCTGTCTGCGCGCCTGCCACTGGCGCGGCCACGGCTGCGCCTCGACCGGCATCCGCCGCGCTCGCTGGCCAGGCGGCCCGCATACCGCTGACGCGGGTTGCGCTGGCCTACATCGACCAGCGTTTCGACCTCTATCTGCGCTTCGGCGAGCCGGCGCGCATCCTTCGCCTCGACCAATGGCGGCGCTGCGCATTGTTCTTGCCTGGCGCGATGCTCTGCCGCATCCGCTGGCAGGCCAATGCTTACGGCACGATCCGCTGGCAGCTCATGGTGATGCAGGCTTGCACGCCGCTGGATGGCGCGCAGCGCATCCCCGGCGTGCAGCCCGGCGCACGCCTACTGCTGCACGCCGAGGGCGAGAACTCGGTTCGTGCCGTGCTGGCCCGCATCGACGCCATCGAGGCGCTGGGCATCGCGCCCGCCGACGCCTCGCCCGCGTACTGGCGCACGCTGGGCAATCGGCTCGCTGCGCGCCTGCCGCTGCCCGACTACAGCGCCGAGCGGCACGCCGCCTGGCTGGCCGGGAGGGCGCTGCCATGACCACGGTTTCTGCTGGCGGCACGGTGCCGCGTCCTCGTTCGCGCTTGCGCGCTCGCATCGCCTTGGCGGGCTTGTCCGCCTGCGGCCTCGCTGCGCTGGCCTGGGCGTCCTTCGTGCATCCGCTGCCGCGCCTGACCTACAACCCGTCCGACAGCGTGGCGGTCGGCTGGTATCGCGTCGATCTGCTCGACCATCGCGCCGACTCGCTGCCCCCGGCCTTGCCGGTGGGCAGCATCGTCCTGACCAGACTGCCACCCGATGCCACCACGCTGGCTGCGCGTCGTGGCTATCTGCCGGCCCGCATTCTGTTGCTCAAGCGCGTGGGAGCTATCGCGCCGCAGACGGTGTGCGTGGCCGGTGGCGTTCTGAGCATCGACGGCGTGCCTTCGGCCGCCTTGCTGCCCGCCGACCGGCTGGGCCGTCCGCTGCCGTCCTGGGCGCAGTGCCGGCAGCTTCGCCCCGGCGAACTGTTCCTGCTCAGTGTCACCAGTCCGGCGTCGTTCGACAGCCGGTATTTCGGGCCGGTCAGCGCATCCGCCGTGATCGGAGTCGCGCATCCGGTGTGGTTGGAGACACGTCCATGATCGCCGCCGATTCGCTGCGCATCATCGTGCTATCAGGCGTGTCGATCCGGTGGCGTTCCGTGTGTCGTCGCGCGTGCAGAGCGAGCGCATCCGCGCTGCACTTCGCGCTGCCTTCGGCGCAGCCATCCACCGTGCAGGCGTCTTGCCTTGAACGCGCCCGGCCTGCGGCCATCGGCGCGTTCGCCGGCGCGCTGCCCGCTAGCAGCGCAGCGCCACCGGGCCGCCGCTGCCCGCAGCGCCAGCGAGGGGCAAAGGCGGAAGGCAAGACAAAAGGACGCGGCACTGGCCCGCGTCGAAAACCAGTCTGCACGTGGGGGTGGCGCGGCACGGAGCGGCTTTGCCGCCGTGCCGCGTGGGGCGAGAGGCCCGCGCCAATGCAGGCATGTCCGCGTGCTTTCGCACGACAGGACACGCCCCAGCTTTCAGGGAGCACAGCCATGAGCGACCGCCGCGATGACGATTTCCGCGTGCGCCCCAGCGCCCCGAAGAACCGGGGCAAGGGCCAGGGGCAGAGCTTCGTCTCCAAGGTGCTCAAGCAGGCGGGCAAGGCCAGCAGCGGCAAGTCCACGGTGCGCCGTCCGGCGTCGGCTCATGGCACCGGCCAGCGTCCCGGCTCGCGCCTGGGGCGCGGCCACACGGCAGCTCGATTCGCCGGGGCGAGGCTGACGCCCATGTCCCGGCGCGTGACCATCAAGACCTTGCTGGTGAATCACCAGCGGGCCAGCCCGCAGTCGCTCGCCAAGCACCTGCGCTACATCGAGCGCGATGGCGTGGGCCGCGACGGCGAGCCGGGCCAAGCCTACGGGCCGCAGACCGATACCGCCGACCTCGACGCCTTCAAGGAACGCTGCGCCGACGACAGGCACCATTTCCGCTTCATCCTCTCGCCCGAAGATGGCGCGGAACTGGAAGACCTGCGCACCTACACGCGGCACCTCATGGGCCGCATGGAGGCCGACCTGGGCACGGGCCTCGACTGGGTGGCCGTAAACCATTGGAACACCGACAACCCCCATACCCACCTGATCGTGCGCGGGCGCGATGACACCGGCAAAGACCTCATCATCGCGGGCGATTACATCGCCGACGGCTTCCGCCACCGGGCCGCCGATCTGGCGACCGAGTGGCTGGGGCCGCGCACCGAGCTGGAGATCCAGCAGACCTTGCAGCGCGAGGTGGGGCAAGAGCGGTGGACGAGCCTGGATCGCACCTTGAAGCGCGAGGCCGGCGAGGATGGCCGCGTGCAGATCGAACGCTTCAACGAGCCGAACTTGCAACGCCAGCGCCTGCTGCTGATTGGCCGCCTGCAACGCTTGCAGCGCCTGGGCTTGGCCGACGAGACGCAGCCGGGCGCCTGGGCCGTCCATGCCGATGCGGAGAAGACCCTGCGCGCCCTGGGCGAGCGTGGCGACATCATCCGCACCATGCAGCGGGCAATGAGTGGGAAGCCGCGCGAACTGGCGGTATTCGAGCCTGGAGACAATGGCAGAACCATCCTCGGGCGCGTGGCCGCGAAGGGGCTGGCCGACGAACTGCGCGACCGGGGCTATCTGGTCATCGACGGCGTGGACGGCAAGGCCCACTACGTCGCCCTGAACGCCCGCGACGAGCTGGCGAACTACCCGACCGGGGCCGTGGTGGAGGTGAAGGGATCGACCGACGTGCGCGCGGCCGACAGGAACATCGCCGCGCTGGCGAGCGATGGCCTGTACCGCACCGATCATCACCTGGCCGTGGCGCAGGGGCAGGCCGCACCGGGCCGTGACCCGCAGGAGGTCGTGGCCACCCATGTGCGCAGGCTGGAAGCCCTGCGCCGGGCTGGCATCGTGGAGCGCGTGGCCGAAGGGCTATGGAAGGTGCCGGGCGACCTGCCAGAGCAAGGCCGCCGCTACGACGCGCAACGGCTGGGCGGCGTGGCCGTGGAGCTGAAATCGCACCTGCCCATCGAGCGGCAGGCGCGCGTGATCGGGGCCACCTGGCTCGACCAGCAGTTGATCGACGGCGGCTCGGGCTTGGGCGACCTGGGCTTTGGTGGCGAGGCCAAGCAGGCGATGCAGCAGCGCGCCGACTTCCTGGCCGAACAGGGGCTAGCCGTGCGGCGCGGGCAGCGTGTGATCCTGGCGCGCAACCTGCTGGGCACGCTGCGCAACCGGGAACTAGCGCAGGCCGCGAAGGACATTGCCGGCGAAACCGGCCTAGAGCATCGCCCGGTGGCCGACGGGCAACGCGTGGCCGGCATCTACCGGCGAAGCATCATGCTTGCCAGTGGGCGTTATGCGATGCTCGACGACGGCATGGGGTTTTCGCTGGTGCCGTGGAAGCCGGTGATCGAGCAGCGGCTGGGGAAGCAACTGGCCGCGACGGTGCGCGGCGGCGGGGTGTCATGGGAGATTGGGCGGCATCTGGGGCCAACCATTTCTTGAGTCAAGGTAATGCCACAAGCCGGCGGAAAAAATTAGATCCTATTCATTGATGATTGATCAATCCAAAGCGTTTCCAAAGGTTGGGATGTCAGAATTAAAATTTTCTGTAATTGCGGATACATGGTCACATTCAAAGGCACGCTATCGCTTATCTGGATTGATGGTTTCCGACCAGTACCGCATGCGCCTTCCGCAGAATTTGGGGCAAATCCACGATGAAGAGAATAATTTGGACGTTCTGGGTTTTTGCGCTGGCATTGAGCGCTCTATGGTTTTTTGCCGATACGCTGTGGCCTGCACAGTCCAACTACTTCGCCCTGCGGACGGTATGGATTCAATACAGCGGCGTACTGGCCATCGGCACGATGTCCGTGGCGATGGTGCTGGCCACGCGCCCTGCGTGGCTGGAGCCCCGCTTGAACGGACTGGACAAGATGTACCGCCTGCACAAGTGGCTCGGCATAGCCGCTCTGGCCGCCGCAACAGTGCACTGGCTGTGGGCGCAGGGCACCAAGTGGGCCGTGGGCTGGGGCTGGCTGACGCGCCCGGCGCGCAAGCCCCGCGCAGAGGCTGATTCAATGGGCTCCATTGAATCGGCGTTGCGCGGCTGGCGCGGGCTGGCCGAAGACTTGGGCGAATGGGCCTTCTACGCCGTCGCGGTGCTACTGGTACTGGCGTTGCTCAAGCGCTTTCCATACCGGCTGTTCGCCAAGACGCACCACTGGATGGCAGCGATCTACCTGGTGCTGGCCTTCCACACCTTGGTGCTGGTGCAGTTCACCTACTGGGCGCAGCCCGTGGGCTGGGCTTTGGCTATGCTGCTGGCGAGCGGCACGGTATCGGCGGTGTGGGTGCTGCTGGGCCGGATCGGCGCGCAGCGCACCGCGCGCGGCGTTATCGAGTCGCTGCAAGCCTACCCGGCGCTGAATGTGCTGGAAACCACCCTGCGGATGGATCCGGGTTGGCCCGGCCACCGGCCCGGGCAGTTTGCCTTCGCTATGTCCAACCCGAAAGAAGGCCCGCACCCCTACACGCTGGCCTCAGCCTGGGTGCCGGAAGACCGGCGCATTACCTTCATCACCAAGGCGCTGGGCGACCACACCCGCCGGCTGCCTGAGCGCCTACGGGTCGGCGACCGGGTAACGGTCGAGGGGCCTTACGGCTGCTTCACTTTCGACGACGGGCGTGCCCGCCAGATCTGGATCGGTGCTGGCATCGGCATCACGCCGTTCATCGCGCGCATGAAGTTCCTGGCGCAGCACGAGGGCCAGGACGCACGTCCCATCGATTTGTTTCATCCGACGAGCGACGTTGATCCGAAGGCCATCGAGAAACTGCGCGCCGACAGCCAGGCGGCCGGCGTTGCGCTACACCTGTTCATCGACAAAAAGGACGGTCGCCTGACAGGTGAGCGCCTGCGTGCCATGGTGCCGGGTTGGAAAGACGCCAGCGTCTGGTTCTGCGGCCCCACGGCCTTCGGCCGCGCGTTGCGCGCCGACCTGCTGGCCCAGGGGCTGGAGCCGGAGGCGTTCCACCAGGAGCTTTTCGAGATGCGCTGAATGGAAGAAAGCATATGCGCGTATTGATCGTGGAAGACTCGCAAACGCTGGCCGAAGCCCTGAGCCAGAGCCTTCAGTCGGAAGGCTATGCCTGCGATACAGCAGCCGATGGCGTGTCCGCGCTGAAGTTTCTTGCCAGCTACCGGTACGACGCCATTATTCTGGACTTGATGCTGCCCCGGCTGGACGGCTTTGGCGTGTTGCGCGCATTGAGCCGGGAGGCCCATGCCGCACCGGTGTTGGTGCTCTCCGCGCGCGAGTTGCTCGACGACCGGGTGCGGGCCTTGGATGCGGGTGCCGATGACTACCTGACAAAACCCTTCGAGCTGGCCGAACTGCTGGCTCGCCTGCGGGCGCTGGTGCGGCGTCCGCCGCAACGGGACGTTCCAGTTCTGCGCCACGGCGATCTGGAAGTCGATCCGCGCTCGCGCACCGCGAGGTTCAAGGGCATTGATCTTGGGCTCACGCCGAAGGAATATGGACTACTCGACTTGCTGCTGCGTCGGCGCGGCGCCACGCTGTCGCGCCCGCAGATTTTTGAACATTTGTACGACAGCCGCAGCGATGCATCGGACAAGGTGGTGGAGGTGATTGTCAGCACCTTGCGAACCAAGCTCGCCCAGTGCGGCCTGGATGAACTGATCGTGACACGACGTGGCTTCGGCTACATACTGCCCTGAACGATGGTACGTCCCGATTCCGAAGCCCTCTCTGATACGAGTCAAGGCAGATCCTGGTCCTTGCAGCGGCGGCTGGCTGCCAGCCTCGTGATCTGCATTGGAGGAACCTTCGCGATCCTGTTTCCCGTCCTCGACCACTGGATCGACCACGAAATCTACCGACGGATGGATACCACCCTGATGCAACGATCAGCGGCGGTGGGGCGCGTGCTGCAGGAGTTGGATGCGAGAAAGCTCGAAAGCCTCATGCCGGAATACGAGCCTGGCGGGCATACCGAGTTCTTCACGATCTTCGATCCGCAGACCCACCGGGCCTTGCTGCGTTCGCCCAGCAGTGCTGGGGCCGAGCTGGCGCTTGGACCGGTGGAGCAAGGCACCCCACGCTACTACGACGTGATACTCCCGGACGGCCACGCGGGCCGCGCGCTGGCGACGCGCGTGCCGGTAAGAGGTGAGGAATCTCGATTGCTGGTTGTGGCAACAGAACGTCGGGATTGGGATCAAACCGAGCGGCGCATCCACTTCACGCTCCTGGGCGGTATCGCACTGGCGACGCTCCTGGCCACAGGCCTGGCGCTGCTCATGGTTCGGCGCATCGTGGTCATGCTGGAGCGCGTCGGCGTGCAACTGGCCGACCTGCGTTCGGATCGGCCGATTGCGCGGATCGGAGCGGACTTTCCACGCGAACTGCGGCCGTTTGCCGAAGCCTTCAATCAGGGCTTGCATCACCTGTATGCGGCCATTGCCCGCGAGCGCCGCTTCTCCCGCGACGTGGCCCACGAGTTGCGCACGCCCCTGGCAGAAATCCGCATCAGCGCAGAAAGCGCTTTGATCGATGCCGACCCGACCCGAATCCAGCACGCCCTAAATGCAACGATCCAGGCCAGTTCACGCATGCAGCGCAGTGTGGACACTCTGCTGTTGTTGGCGCGGCTTGAATCCGGCCAACACACACTTGCGCTTGATCCTCTGGATCTAACAGCTTTGCTGGAAGAGTTACTGGCGGGATTCAACGTCCAGCAAATGGCGCCCAAGTCACCCATCCGCGTGACTTTGCCTGAATCGGCATGGGTGCAAAGCGATCAGGGCGTGATCGAACGCATCGTCTCCAACCTCTTGCGCAATGCCATCGAATACGCGCCCGAAGGCGACGACATTCAATGTCGGCTGGAGCGCGTGGCTTCCGGCTGGATGCTAACCATCGTCAACACAGCTCCCAATTTGCAGGCATCCGATCTGGATCAATTCGGCCTTCGCTTCTGGCGAAAGGATTCCGAAGGCGGCACGGTGCATCATGCCGGACTGGGGCTGGCGCTTGCGCTGGCGCTCGCACATGCCATAGACCTGCCGCTGGCGTTCTCGCTGGCCAACGGCCGCCTGTCCGCCCGGCTTGGCCCCTGGTCGCCGCTGCTCTGAGATGGATGCAGCGGTGCCGTTATCTACACGGCAGTACCGAACACGGCCCCCACGCCCGCTGTCACCGCCATGGCCAATGTGCCCCAGAACGCGACGCGCAGCGCACTTTTGAAGAGCGGCGTACCACCCACGGCAGCGGCCGCAGCGCCGAGCAGGGCCAGGAAGACAATCGCCGTCGCAACGATCCAATAGAGCAGACTCTGCTCTGGCGCCAACAGAACCACGGCCAGCGGCATGGCCGCACCCACGGCGAAGCTTCCTGCGGACGCTATGGCGGCTTGCAGCGGGCGAGCGCTCAAGGTTTCAGAAATGCCCAATTCATCGCGCGCGTGCGCGCCCAGCGCATCATGCGCCATCAATTGCGTGGCGACCTGATCCGCGAGTCGATGATCCAGGCCACGCCGGACGTAGATGGCTGTCAGTTCCCGGTGCTCTGCTTCCGGACTGTTCTTCAGTTCATCACGTTCCCGCGCCAGGTCTGCCTTCTCCGTATCAGCTTGTGAATAGACCGATACGAATTCGCCTGCAGCCATGGACATGGCACCGGCTACCAGCCCCGCGATGGCCGTGGTCATAATGCTGGCATGGCTTGCATGGGCCGCAGCCACGCCGGCGACCAGGCTGGCCGTGGAAATAATGCCGTCATTGGCACCCAGAACAGCGGCGCGCAGCCATCCGATATGTTCAGTGCGATGACTTTCAGGGTGAGCGCGATGGTGGAATTTTGTCATTGGAAAATCAAACCCATGTGAAGCAATCTGAGGCCAGCAGTTCAGGGGTGATGACCGGGAAGCATGCGAACCAGGGTGTTGTCACGCATGACGTAGTGGTGCAACAGCGCCGCCATCGCATGCAATCCGATCAAGACATAGCCCAATGTCGCCAGCGCCTCATGGACATCCTTGAGTTGGCGAGACAGAGCGACATTGGCATCGATCAGAGAGGGAATCGGCAAGCCAAACAGAATGATCGGCTTGCCTGCCGCGCTCAAGGTGAGCCACCCGAGCAGCGGCATGGCGAGTATGAAGATGTAGAGCGCATAGTGCATGGCATCCGCGAGCGTGGCCTGCCAGCGTGGCATGGGTGGTCGGATAGCGGGCTTCGCTCCCGCCTGGATGCGCACCCAAATGCGGATCACGACGACCGCCAGAACACCCAGGCCCAGCAGGTAGTGCGAGGATTTCATAGCGTCTCTCAAGGAGCTGCCCTTGGGTGCCAGTCCGCGCAGTTCCATGCTCGCATAGACCGCGATGATGAGGAGCACGGTCAGCCAATGCAGTCCTATGACAAAAGGACTGAAACGGTATTCGGAATTTCTGATGCTCATGGTATATGGCTCCGACGTTTCAGATAGTAAAGGCGCACCGCTGGCATATCAGAGCAGGTTACTGAAAAATCAGTTTATCGATTGCTTGCTGCTCAAAACAGGCGTTTCGCCAAAATACATCGTACTGAGCAAATTTCGTTTTCTCCAAAGCTTTCTCAAAGCTTCACCGAGGAAGATGAGTCGATCTTTAAGTAAGAGATCGACAGCATGTTTCGCCTCGCCAACTTCGCGCACCGCTTCATCTGCGACGGATTCTCAATCCACGCTGTGTGCTCGCTACTCTGTTCTACGTCGTTTGGGGCGGCAAAAACATGAGCTTCTCGACCTTGAAAGCGGCGGGCACTTCCAGCCGAACCAAGACCCTGGCCCTGTCCGCCATCGGTGTGACGGCTCTGGCTACCGCAGGGTACGGCTGGTGGGCTTGGACAACGCAGCAGACAACCGTAGCCGATAAAGACGCGAGCGAGGCTGTCGCCCAACCGAACGCTGGCGGCGTTCGCCTCAACGCCTCTCAGCTTCGTGCGCAGGGTGTGGAAACCGCACTCGTCAAGGATGCCGCAGTGATACCGCTGGATGGCTTACCCGCCCAGACGGTGGCACCACTCTCGACCAGCGCGCAGGTCGTGGCGCCATATGGCGGTGTGGTGACGCGCGTTCTGGTCGATGAAGGCGCCTCAGTGCGCCAAGGACAGGCGCTGGCGCGCATCCAGAGCAAGGACGTTCTGACGTTACAGGCTGATCTGGCGCGTGCTCGCACCGAAGCGGCGGTAGCCGCGGCGCAGGCCCGGCGCGATGCCGCGCTCTTGGCCGAGGGCATCATCCCAGCCACGCGCAACGAGCAAACCCAGGCGCGCGCGGCGGCTGCGCAAAGTACGTTGCAAGAGGCCAATGGCGCTCTTGCGCGGCTTCGACCCGTTAGCGGCGGGCAGGCCGGCGAGTATGAATTGCTGGCGCCTTTGTCCGGGCGGGTGATGCGTCGTCACCTGAGCCTCGGGCAGGCGGTCGCGCCGCTCGACATCGCCTTCATAGTGGCTCAGCCTGGCCCGCTGGATGTCAGCGTCGCGGTTCCGCTGCGCTGGCGCTCGGATCTCCACCCCGGCTTGGAAGTACGTCTTCCCGATGGCACGACCGCTCGCGTGACGGCTGTTGGTGGCGACACTGACCTCAGTAGCCAGAGCCTGCGGGTACGTGCCCGCGTCGATGCCGATCAGGCAGGGGCAGACCGCTATGCGGCCGGGCAGCAGATCAGTGTCGCGCTGTTGCTGCCAGCATCGCAGGGCACCTTGAGCGTGCCAACGTCCGCACTGCTGCCAGCGGGCAGCGGCCACGTGCTCTACGTTGCGGAACCGACATCGCAAGACAAGCAAGGCGACCTGCGCGTCCGCGCCGTTCCAGTGCAACTGCTGGGGCAAGACGAATCAGAGGCGTCAAGCGCCGTGCGTGCCGTCTCGCCAGACACTGCGCCGCTTGCGGCAGGCATGCAGGTCGTCGTGCGCGGTACGGCACTGCTCAAATCCATGATTCCATTGCAATGAGGGGCGACCACGCATGTTGTCCCGTCTGATTGAGTTTTCCCTGCGCCAACGCGCGCTGGTGCTGCTCGGCGTGCTGGCTTTGGCGGGCGCGGGCCTGGCGGCCTTCCTGCAATTGCCGATCGACGCCTATCCGGACATTTCTCCAACGCAGGTCAAGATGATTATCAAGGCCCCTGGCATGACGCCCGAGGAGGTGGAGTCACGCGTGATCACGCCGCTGGAGATGGAGTTGCTCGGCGTGCCGCGAGGCGTGATGCTGCGCTCCACCGCCAAGTACGCCATCGCGGACATCACGCTGGACTTCGCCGAAGGCAGCGACATCTACTGGGCGCGTCAGCAAGTGGCCGAACGCTATGCCGGCGTTTCGGGCAGCCTGCCCGAAGGCGTCAGCGGCGGGTTGGCGCCGATTTCGACACCGCTGTCGGACGTGTTCATGTTCACCATCGAAGGCGGTGGCCTCACGTTGAGCGAGCGCCGCGCCCTGCTGGACTGGACGCTGCGCCCGGCCCTGCGCACGCTGCCCGGTGTTGCTGATGTCAACGTGCTGGGTGGAGAAGCCAAGAGCTTTGCCGTGGTGCCGGATCGCGCACGGCTTTCCGCTGCGGGCCTCAGCTTCTCTGATGTCATCACGGCGATCGGCCGCAACAACCGCAATGACGGTGCGGGCCGCCTGGATGCAGGCGAAGACACGCTGATCGTGCGCGCTGAAGGCGCGATCCACACTTTGGACGATTTGTCCCGTCTGATCCTGCGCGCGGGGGCCAATGGCACGGCCCCAGTTCGCCTGGGCGACGTGGCCCAGGTGCGCATCGAAGGCGTGACGCGCTATGGCGCCGTCACCCGGGACGGCGCGGGCGAAGCGGTGGAAGGCATCGTGGTGGCGCTGCGCGGGGCCGATGCCTCGGCGCTGGTCAAAGCTATTCGAGCGCGGCTGGACGAGGTGACTCCCAGCTTGCCGCCCGGCGTCAAGGTGGTGCCGTTTTATGACCGCAGTACGTTGATCGAGCGCGCTGTGGGCACGGTGGAAAGCGCCTTGCTGGAAGCGACGGTACTGGTTGTCATCCTGCTGCTTCTGTTCCTCGGCGAGCTGCGCGCCGCGCTGGTGGTGGCGGTGATGCTGCCGCTGGCGGCGCTGGGTACCTTCTTGCTGATGCGCCTTGTCGGCATGAGCGCCAACTTGATGAGCTTAGGGGGCCTCGCAATCGCCATCGGCATGCTGGTGGACGCTGCCGTAGTGGTGGTGGAAAACGCCGTCAGTCGGCTCGACCCGCACGCACCCAGTGCGCACCAGCCGCGCCTGCACCGCATATTCGCGTCGGCGCGCGAGGTCGCCGTGCCCGTGGCCTCCGGCATCCTCATCATCTGTCTGACCTTCATGCCCCTGCTCACGCTGCAAGGGTTGGAAGGCAAACTGTTCGTGCCGGTGGCGCTGACCATCGTGTTCGCCCTGGGCGTCTCGCTGCTGCTGTCGCTCACGTTGGTGCCGGTGCTTGCCTCCCTGCTGCTCAAGGAACACGCGCACACCGAGCCGTGGGTGATGCGCTGGGCCACGCGCCTGTACCAACCGCTGCTGGAGGCTGCGCTTCACCACCCGCTACGCGCATCGGCGGTCGCCATCGCGGCCCTGGCATTGGGTGTGGTGGCCTACCTCGGCACGGGCAAGGCGTTCATGCCGACGATGGACGAGGGCGATATCCTGCTGCAACTGCAAAAACCGCCGTCCATTGGGCTGCAGCGCTCGCTAGAGATTGACCTGGCGGTGCAGAAGGCCATCGGTACGGCGGTGCCCGAGGTGCGGCACAGCATCGGGCGGGTGGGCTCCGACGAGCTGGGGCTCGACCCGATGGGCCTGAACGAAACCGACCTGTTCATGCAGCTCGCACCGCGCAAGGATTGGCATGCAGCTAACAAGGACGCGTTGAGTGCCGAGATACGCAAGGTGATGGATGCCTTCCCCGGCCTGGAATTCGGCTTTACCCAGCCCATCGAGATGCGCATCTCGGAAATGCTCACCGGCAGCCGGGGCGACGTGGCCGTCAAGCTGTTCGGCCCTGATCTGCAAACACTGGGCGATCTGGCGCAGCGCATGGCCGCTCGCATCGAGAAAGTGCCCGGTGCGCGCGACGTGCTCACCCAGGCCAGCGACAGCGTGGAATACCTGCAGGTGAAGGTGGATGCGCAGGCCGCAGGCCGCGCCGGTCTGGCCGTGACACAGGTTCAGGACGAGTTGCGCGCGCAGCTCGAAGGCGTGCCGGCCGGGCTGGTGATCGAGCCGGACAGGCGCACGCCCATCGTGGTGCGCGGGGATGCCCGGCTGCGCGGATCGGCCGAGCGGTTCAAGGACTTGCAACTCGCCCGTGGCGATCAGGGCGAAATCCCCCTGGCCTCGCTGGCGCGCATCGCCACCACCGATGGCCCCGTGCTGGTGCGGCGCGAGAACGGCTCGCGCTTCGCGCTGATCCAGTCCAGCGTGAGCGGGCGCGATCTGGTCGGCTTCGTGGATGAAGCGCGTGCCGCCGTGGCGCGCGACGTGCCGCTGCCGCCCGGCTACCGCGTCGAATGGGGCGGCCAGTTCGAGAACCAGCAGCGCGCGGCGGCCCGCCTTGGCATGGTGGTGCCGGTGGCCCTAGCGTTGATCTTCTTCGTGTTGTTCATGACCTTCGGCTCGGTGCGGCAGGCCGCGCTCATCCTCGGCAACGTGCCGTTTGCCATGGTCGGCGGCGTGGCGGCGCTGTGGCTGTCGGGGCAGTACCTGTCGGTGCCTGCTTCGGTCGGCTTCATCGCGCTGCTGGGCATCGCCGTGCTCAACGGATTGGTGCTGGTGACGCACTTCAACCACTTGCACGCGCTAGGCCTGCCCATGGAACAGGTGGTGCGCGAAGGTTCGTTGCGACGGCTGCGCCCAGTGCTGATGACGGCTTCCATCACCGCCTTTGGCCTGGTGCCCCTGCTGCTGGCCAGTGGCCCTGGCTCTGAGATCCAGCGCCCACTCGCCATCGTGGTGATTGGCGGACTGGTCAGCTCCACGGCGCTGACCCTGGTCCTGCTGCCGGTGCTGTACCGGCGATTCGGCCAGGCCATCTCCTCACAACAAGGAGTCCGCGCATGAACGGATTGAAAGAAGCGCAACTGGTGCGCCTGAATCTGGTGTTTCCACCCACGCTCGAAGACGCCGTCACCGATGCCCTGATGGCCGACCCGGTGCTGCCAGGGTTCACCCTGTTGCACGCAGAAGGGCATACCGGCGACTTCGCGCGCGCGTCCATTCGCGAGAAGGTTCGCGGCCGTGTGGATCGGCGTGTCATCTGGGTGTTGATCGAACCCGAACGGCTGGAACAGGTTCTGGCGCATCTGCGCCAGCGCATCGCATCGAGCGACGTGCGCTGGTGGGTGGAGCCGGTGTTGGCAAGTGGAAGACTGGTATGACGAATAAAAACAAAGGATGCAGCCTGGTACTACCGACTGGTGCCGTCATGGTGGCCATCGCGGCTTTGACATTCCATCCCGCGCAAGCGCGTGCCGATGATCTCTCCTGGCTGCCTGCGCAGGCGCAAGTCGAAACGGCGATGAAAACCCAGCCGGTCGTGAATGCCGCAGCCGCTCGCTTGAACGCGGCGGCTGCCACGCAAAGCGCCCTTGAAGCCGGTAGTCACGAATTTGAACTCAGCAGCGGCCTACAACGCCGCAACGTGACCAACGAAGCGCGCCGCTACAACGAATGGGAAATCCAGCTCAGCCGTGCTGTTCGCCTGCCGAACAAGGCGCGTCTGGATCGGGACATCGGCAGCAGCACCCGCAGGGTGGCCGACATGCGCCTTGAAGATGCCGAGCACCAAATGGCAAGGCGACTGTTGGAAGTCTGGGCCGGATGGCTGCGCAGTTTCGTCGTAGCCGACGAGATGCAAGCGCAGGAAAAGTTGCTTATTCGTGAGCAGGAAGCAATGGCCCGGCGCGTGGCCCTGGGCGATGCCGCGCGGCGGGACAGCGACGTTCTGCAAGCCGAGCTTGCAATGCTTGCAGCCCAGGTCAGCGCTGCGCGCGACGCAGAACGGGCAGCGCGTCAAACGGTGGTGATCGAATTCCCCGGCATTGAGATTCCCGCCCGGCCATCCACGCTGCCAGATCCCGCTCCCTTACCAGGAGGCTCACAGGACTGGCTGGCGCGTATCGTGCGGCAGAGCGTCGAAATCGGCATTGCAGATGGAGAGGCGGCCCGTCTTGCCAAGGTGGCTGAGCGCGCCCACGCCAACCGCACGCCCGACCCCACAGTCGGGGTACGCATGATGTCTGAACGCGGCGGGGCGGAACGTGTCATTGGCGTTGTCCTGACGGTGCCATTTGGCACAGACTATCGCAGTGCAATGGCTGCCACGGAAAGCGCCAACGCGGCGGCCGCAGAGGCGGAGGCGCTCGGCGTGCGGCGCGCGGTGGAGCAAAGTGCGTGGGTCGCCGCGCAGGCTGTTGACAGCAAGCGCACGCAGTGGCAGTCATTCGCGCAGGCGCTGGCCGCGCAGACCACGGCCAGCAACCACACGCGGCGGGCTTGGGAACTGGGAGAGGCCGCCTTGGCCGAATACCTCTTGACGTTGCGCAACCTGCGCCAGACACGACTCGCCGAGGCACAGGCTCGCGTCGATGCGCTGCAAGCGTCAGCACTGGTGCGTATCGATGCGCATGCGCTGTGGCATTCGAAGGAGGCACATGTCGATGCCCCCCAATGAATTTCGACTACTGGGCAACGCCCCACCATCCAACGCACCATTCGCACCTCGATTCTTAATCACTCATCTAGCGCTACCAGCGGGTGCGGCGCTGATCATAAGCAGTCTATTGATGGATGGCGGTGGGGACTTCTGGGTCGCCGATCATCTCTATCGCTTGCAGGGCAGCCGATGGGCTTTGCGAGATGCCTGGCTAACCAACAATCTGCTGCATCGGGGAGGAAAGAATCTTTCCACCTTGCTGGCAATTGCGGTTGCAGCAACGTGCATCTGGGCTTGGAGAAAAAAACGTAGCAACAAATGCGCGGCATACCTACGCTGGCCGCTACTGTATCTTTTTTGTGCGTACTTGATAGGGGCACTGACGGTTTCGGCACTGAAATCGTTCACTAACATGGATTGCCCTTGGAACTTGGTGCGCTATGGCGGAGCGCGAGTGTTTGTGGGCCTGTTTGAAACACGCCCGCTCGGTATGCCCCGCGGTGTGTGCTTTCCCGCAGGGCATGCAAGTGCCGGATATGCATGGGTCAGCCTATATTTCTTTACCTTGATGGTTCGTCCTGCCTGGCGTTGGATGGCCTTGGCCGCAAGTTTGATGATAGGTGCCATCTTTGGATGGACCCAGCAGGTGCGCGGAGCCCACTTCCTTTCCCATGACTTGTGGACGCTCCTGATTTGTTGGGTCGTTGCCTTGGGTCTTTTCATGGTCTGGCAACGCTGGTTTGTTGATGGCTCAGGCGATGTCCATTCATCGGGGTTCCAAGCATGAGAACTTTCAAACAGGCTCTCGGTATGGTGCCGCGATTCAGAACTGCAAACCTCAAGAACCTAAGCCATTGGCGACCACAATGCAGCGTCGAGTGGCTGATCTTGATGACCAGTATTTTCTTTGCACTGGCCTGCAATGGTCTATTTTGGAGTAGCGCCTTAGGCATCCAGTCCAGCTTACGCATGGGCACATCCGTACTGCTGTTTTTGGTGGGAATTCATAGTCTGCTGTTGAGTTTGATTGTGTGGCGCTGGAATGCCAAGGTTTTACTTGCGGTGCTGTTTGTTGCCTCTGCCCTCGCGACACACTACATGCGCAGCTTTCATATCTACCTCGATTCGAGCATGTTGCGCAATGTTCTAGCCACAGACTTCAAGGAAAGTCGCGAGCTACTGACGCCTGCATTGATTGCTCCACTAAGCCTGCTGGCAGTAGTGCCGATTATTTTGCTTTGGCGAATCCGATTGATCGGGCGTACTTGGCTGAAAGCAACCGTGTGGCGTATGGGATTGATGCTGTTTTCGGCACTGATGATTTCAGGTGGTGCCATGCTGTCATTTCAGGACATGTCCGCACTGATGAGAAATCATCGCGAAGTTCGATACTTGATTACACCGGGAAACTATTTGGTGGGCTTGCCAAAGGCACTGAAAGGTTCCTCTATCACGCAATCCGCTGAAAAAAAACCATTGGAGCTGATGCCGTCGCAACAGTCAGGCCCGAAGGCAGTCGGCCACGTTTATTAGTCTTCGTCGTAGGTGAGACGGCTCGCGCCCAAAACTGGGGATTGAACGGCTATGCACGCGAAACAACGCCTCAATTGACTCAGATGGGTGTGATCAATTTCTCCGACATGCACTCCTGTGGAACTAACACCGAGGTTTCTGTGCCTTGCATGTTCTCGTCCTTTGGTCGCCGAAACTACGATGAGGACAAGATTCGCTCACACCAATCCTTACTGCATGTTCTGGAGCGCGCCGGTATTACCACCTTGTGGAGGGATAACCAGTCAGGCTGCAAAGGGGTGTGCGATGGTCTCGAATATCAACACCTAGGGAGTGCACAAAGTCCCTCTTTATGCGTTGATGGTCGGTGTTTCGATGAGATTTTGCTTGAAGACTTACCAGCTCAGGCTCGAAAAATTCCCGGTGATCGTGTGATTTTTTTGCACCAGCTTGGAAATCATGGCCCGAGCTACTTTCAACGATACCCAGCAGCGTATCGCAAATTCATCCCAACATGCGACACACCGGAAATGGGGAAATGCACCCGCGAACAGATCGTGAATAGCTACGACAACGCTATTCTCTACACAGATCATTTCCTAACCCAAGTCATCAAAAAGTTGCAGGGGCTTTCCGACTACGACACAGCTATGATATTCGTCTCGGATCACGGCGAATCCCTGGGCGAGAAGGGACTTTTTCTGCACGGTATGCCTTATTCGATTGCTCCACAAGAGCAGACTCGTGTTCCTTTGGTTATGTGGTTCTCTTCAACGTTTACGCAAAGTCGCGGGCTGAATATTGGCTGTTTGAGTGCGCGAGCCCGCTCTTATGCGAATCACGACGCATTGTTTCCGTCTGTCTTGGGGCTAATGCAGGTTAAAACAATTGAGTACGACAAGAATTTCGATTTTTTCTTTGGCTGTGATGATAAGAATATGTAAGAGTTATTCTCATGAAAGATGAAAAACACACGGTCACAACTGCGCCCTTGTCCGCATTCGAAAATAAACAAAAATCTCGCCGAGGAATATTGAGAGTTTGGCATGCCTCCCATTACTCAATTCAGGGATTGCGCGCTGGATGGAATGAGCCGGCCTTTAGACTTGAGTCAGTACTTTCCTTTGTGTTGGTCCCATTGGCCTTCTGGTTGGGGCGGGGCTGGGTGGAGGTCGCTCTTCTCTCAGGAAGTATCCTTATTTTGATGATTGTGGAGCTGCTCAATACTGCTGTGGAATCGGCGATTGATCGTATTGGCCCTCAATGGCATGAGCTATCAAAGCGTGCAAAGGACATGGGAAGCGCTGCCGTGCTGTTAGCCACTTTGTTGACCGGGGGGGTTTGGCTGTCAGCACTCTGGCAAAGGCTAATTAATTAGCCGCGCAAATGAAATTAGACGAATTAAAGTGGAGTGAGCACAATGGAGCTTCGACATCTTCGCTGTTTTCTCATCGTTGCGGAGGAGCTTCATTTCGCTCGCGCCGCTGAACGGCTACATATCGACCAATCTCCACTTTCACGCACTATCAAAGAATTGGAAGAGGAGCTTGGTGTTCGTTTATTCATTCGTACTACCCGAAACACTCAACTAACCCGTGCCGGGCGACAGCTTCTGGAGCATGTCCCGCGCATTTTTACCGCGTTGGATCAGGCCCGTGATGGCGTCAAGTCGGCCGCCAACGGATTTTTCGGCCAGTTACGCATTGCCGTGTCTGATGGGGTAACACCCGCACGGTTGTCAACTTTGCTGGCGCGATGCCGTGAAGAGGACCCCGAAGTTGAGATACGTCTGTTTGAGGTGCCGCTCGGGCAGCAGATCAAGGGTTTGCATGAAGATCTGTATGACGCAGGTTTTTCGATGGCAGAGGATGGAGGCGACGGTATCTTGGTCACACCTGCTTGGGAGGATGAACTGATGGTAGCGGTGCCTGCTCGCCATTCGCTACTTGCCCATAAGCGTGTCCCGCCGGAAGAGGTACTACGTCACCCGTTGGTGCTCGGCGACCCCGCGGTGTGCGAAGGCCATGCTCGCCAAGTCGATCGTTTCCTCCGCAAACTCAATCAGGAGCCATTGATAGTCCAGCGCGTAGCGACCTTTGACGTGATGATGGCTTTGGTATCTGCCGGTCTGGCTTTGGGCCTGGCAGGCACGGCGCATATAGCATCCTGCCGAGAGTTAGGCATCGTAGGTCGTCCGTTGGCGGGCAAGCCGCCAATGCTGAGTACCTATCTGCTGTGCCGTGATGCGGAGCCTTCTCAGATGCTGGCCCGGTTCATCGAACGAGTGACCTTCATTGATTCAGCGGATCACCTGAACACCGGCGAAGGATCTCCTCCTACCCGATGAAAGGACTGGAACCATGAACAAAGTGCTGCCGCTGATGATGATGACCGCCACGCTGACCGCATGTGGCCAATCCCAACCTTCGGAAACCGTGGACTACCTTGTGGCCCATCCCGACCGCATCAAGGAACTCCAGCGCCAATGCAAGGAGGATCGCGCAAAGGTCAGTGATGAACTCTGCGTGCGCGCGGCCGAAGCCGCCAACCGACGCTTCTTCGGTGATCGGCCGGAGCAAAAGACGAAGTAACGTCCGCTGCTGTCGTATCGCTGCGACGAAGCTCTCACTATTACCTCCATACGCCACAACGCGCCCGCGTTCGCGGCGTTTTTATTGTCTTCGCCCCTGCAAGAAATCTGGCCTTTTCAGCCTGAATTACCGCCATAACGGCCTTTGACCGGCCTGCGCACGCGCCTTGATCCTCCGTGCTGCGGCACCTCCGTGTGCCGTGATTGGAGGCAAGGTCATGCAAGGGACGAACGTGCTGTTCGGTCAGATTGCCGTTGTATTCGGCATCGTGATCGCCGGCGTGTGGGCAGCCACACAATGGACGGCAGCAGCCCTTGGCTATCAAGTACGCCTTGGCTCGCCCTGGTTCGATTTCCTGGGCACGCCGGTCTACCACCCGTGGCGGCTGTTCGAGTGGTGGTTCTTCTTCGACGCCTACGCGCCCCGTGTTTTTGACATCGGTGGTGCGATTGCCGGTGGCAGCGGCCTTGTCGCCGTGCTGGTCGCCATCGGCATGTCGATCTGGCGTTCGCGCCAATCACGCCTCGTCACCACCTACGGCTCGGCACGCTGGGCGAACGCGGATGACATTCGCAAGGCTGGGTTATCGAGCCCGGCGGGCGTCTTCCTTGGCCAACACCACGGCCAGTACTTGCGGCACGAAGGCCCGGAACACGTCCTGACCTTCGCGCCGACGCGCTCCGGCAAGGGCGTCGGCCTGGTGGTGCCGACGCTGTTGAGCTGGCCGGCGTCCGCCGTCGTCCACGACATCAAGGGCGAAAACTGGCAGATCACTGCCGGCTGGCGCTCGCGCTTCTCGCACTGCCTGCTGTTCAACCCGACGGATGCGAAGTCGGCGGCCTACAACCCGCTACTGGAAGTTCGACGCGGCGCGCACGAGGTGCGCGACGTACAGAACATCGCGGACATCTTGGTCGATCCCGAAGGCGCGCTCGAACGCCGCAACCATTGGGAGAAGACTTCGCACGCGCTGCTGGTCGGCGCCATCCTGCATGTGCTGTACGCAGGCGAAGACAAGACGCTGCGCGGCGTAGCGAACTTCCTCAGTGATCCGGCTTGCCCGTTCGAGGTGACGCTGCACCGGATGATGACCACGCGGCATCTGGTGAGTGTGGAAGGTGGTGGCCCGCATCCGGTCGTCGCCTCGGCTGCGCGTGAAGTCCTGAACAAATCCGACAACGAACGCTCGGGCGTGCTGTCCACGGCCATGTCGTTCCTTGGCCTGTACCGCGACCCGACGGTAGCCGAAGTCACGTCGCGCTGCGATTGGCGCATCGCCGACCTGATCGCCGCCGAACATCCGGTGTCGTTGTACCTGGTGGTGCCGCCCTCGGATATTTCGCGCACCAAGCCGCTGATCCGTCTGATCCTCAACCAGATCGGGCGGCGCCTCACCGAATCGCTGGACGGCTCCGACGGCATCGAGCGCCGTCACAAGCTACTGCTGATGCTCGATGAGTTCCCGGCCCTGGGGCGCCTGGATTTCTTCGAGACGGCCTTGGCCTTCATGGCGGGCTACGGCATCCGCAGTTTCCTCATCGCGCAAAGCCTGAACCAGATCGACAAGGCGTATGGGCAGAACCACTCGATTCTGGACAACTGCCATGTCCGGGTGACGTTCGCCACGAACGACGAGCGCACGGCCAAGCGCATCTCCGAAACCCTCGGCACCGCCACCGAGCTGCGCGCGCAGCGCAACTACGCCGGCCACCGGCTCGCGCCGTGGCTGGGGCACCTCATGGTGTCGCGCCAGGAGACGGCCCGCCCGCTGCTCACGCCGGGCGAGGTGATGCAGCTACCGACCGACGAGGCCGTGGTGATGGTATCCAGCGTGGCACCGATCAAGGCCAAGAAGTTGCGCTATTACGCGGACACCAATTTCAAGCGCCGCGTGCTGAAGCCGCCTGTGCTGGCTGCCGGGCGCTATGCCGATGTTCCTCCGGCACGCGCTGACGATTGGAGTGGCCTGGCGATTCCCGCTGTTCCAGCCGCCCCGGCTACCGAAGCCGTCGAGGGCATCGGCAGCGCCGACGACGGCGGCCCACGCCGCCAGCCCGAGCTTTCCGAAACCGTCGCCTACGACCCCGAGTTGGCCACCAGCACTGCCGACCTCGGCCTGCTCGATGACGACGACCTGCCGCTTCCCCTTCCTCGCCAGCTTGATCCGGCCATGCAGCGCACGGCCCGGCTGGCATCCCTCGACCCCAACGACGGAATCGAGCTATGAGCCACTACCGCCTGAATCTCTTTATCCAGCCCGAGCACGCCCAGCGGCTCGATGAACTGGCCGCCAAGAAAGGCGTGTCCAAGTCATCCATCGTCGCAGCGGCGCTCGCATCGTGGCTGTCGCCCGATGCGGCCGACCAGCGCGAGGCGGCCATCGCCAAGCGGCTGGATCGCCTGTCGCGCCAGGCCGAACGCATCGAGCGCGACCAGAACATCGCCATCGAAACGCTGGCGCTATTCATCCGCTATTACCTCACGGTCAGCACGCCGATTCCCGAGGCGCACCAAGACGCGGCCCGCGCCCAGGGCAAGGCGCGCTTCGAGCAGTTCACCGAGCAGCTTGGCCGCCACCTGCTGCGCGGACGCAGCCTGGTGCGTGACGTGGTGGAGGAGTTGCATCCCGACATCACGACCATGGCGGATGCGGCGGTACGGGCCGAAACGCAGGAGCGTGTGTCATGAGCGCCGTTCCCCAATCCATGACCACCGCCGCGCTCGACCGGCGCATCCAGATGCTGCGCACGGCGATGGGGCCGTTGATCGCCGCTGCGCTCGAAGACCCGGACGTGGTGGAAATCATGCTCAACCCGGATCGCACCCTCTGGGTGGATCGCCTGTCCTCGGGGCGCGCGCCGATGGGCGTGGAGATGCCCGAGGCAGATGGCGAGCGAATCATCCGCCTGGTCGCGGCCCACGTCGGTGCAGAAGTCCATCGCGGCCAGCCGCTGCTATCGGCCGAGCTGCCCGAAACCGGCGAACGCTTCGAGGGCATCTTGCCGCCCGCCGCGCCGGGGCCGGCCTTCGCGCTGCGCAAGCGGGCCATCGGCGTGATCCCGCTGGAGCGGTACGTCGTGGACGGAATGATGACCACCGCCCAGGCGGGCTTTCTGGTGCGCGCTGTGCGCGAGCGCCAGAACGTCCTGATCGCCGGGGCCACCAGTAGCGGCAAGACCACGCTCGCCAATGCCTTGCTCGCCGAAATCGCCGCCACCGGCGACCGCGTGCTGGTGCTCGAAGACACGGTGGAACTGCAATGCGCGGCCCGCGACCACGTACCGCTGCGCACGCGCGCTGGCGTGGTGTCGATGACCGAGCTGGTGCGCTCGTCCATGCGCCTGCGGCCGGATCGCGTCGTGGTCGGCGAGGTGCGCGGCGCCGAGGCGCTGGATCTCATCAAGGTGTGGGGCACCGGCCACCCCGGCGGCATCGCCACGATCCACGCCGGCTCCGCGCTCGGTGCACTGCTGCGCCTGGAGCAACTGATTCTCGAAGTGGCGGTGAACCCGCCGCGTGCGCTGATCGCCGAGGCGGTCAACGTGGTGATCCACATCGCCGGACGCGGACGCAAGCGCCGCATCGAGAGCATCGCCCGCGTCGTCGGCTTTGACGGCGTGGGCTACCAACTGGCGGACGCGCTGGAAGCGCCGTTTCCCGAGCTGCCGCCACTTCCCGATGCCGCACCCGCTGCGGCGATTTCCCCGTCCCCTGACCAACCTGGAGAACTGCCATGACGCAGATGATCGTTCCTGCTTTCCGTTTTTCTGCAAATCCGGCTTTGCGCCTGCCCACGCTGTCGCGGCTGCACAGCCTGGGCCGCCCTGCAGCGCAAGGGCTGCTGCTGTTCCTGGCCGGCACGGCGCAGGCCGCCGGCTCCTCGATGCCGTGGGAAGGCCCGTTGCAGTCGATCTTGGAGTCGATCCAAGGGCCGGTAGCGCGCATCGTGGCCGTCATCATCATCATCGCCACGGGCCTCGCGCTGGCCTTCGGCGACACATCGGGCGGCTTTCGCAAGCTGATCCAGATCGTGTTCGGCCTGAGCATCGCCTTCGCCGCATCCTCGTTCTTCCTGTCGTTCTTCAGCTTCTCCGGCGGAGCTGTCGTATGAGCGGGCCTGACACCTTCGCGGCCGGGTTCGAGGTGCCGCTGCATCGCTCGCTGACCGAGCCGATCTTGATGGGCGGCGCGCCGCGCACCGTGGCGATCGCCAACGGCACGCTGGCCGCCGCTGTTGGGCTGGGCCTGCAACTGTGGATTCCCGGCGTCGTGCTCTGGATCGTCGGCCATGCGCTGGCGGTCTGGGGTGCGCGCCTTGACCCGCAGTTCATGGCCGTGTTCGCTCGGCATATCAAGCACCGCCCATTGTTGGACGTGTGAGGGGACGCCGCCATGCTGAACCTCGCCGAATACCGCCAGCGGCCCGCGCTGCTGGCCGACTGGCTGCCCTGGGCCGGGCTGGTCGCGCCGGGTGTCGTCTTGAACAAGGATGGCAGTTTCCAGCGCACGGCCCGATTCCGCGGGCCTGACCTCGACAGCGCCACACAAGGCGAACTGATCGCCACTAGCGCACGGCTGAACAACGCGCTGCGCCGGATGGGCTCGGGCTGGGCGCTGTTCATCGAAGCCGAGCGCCGCGCTGCCGCCGGCTATCCGCACTCGGAGTTTCCCGAGCCGCTGTCGTGGCTGGTGGACGAGGAACGCCGGGCAGCGTTCGAGGAATCGGGCAACCATTTCGAGAGCGGCTATCACCTGACGCTGGTGTACCTGCCGTCCGAGGAATCCCACGCCCGCGCGGCGGGCATGTTGTACGAGAACCGTCCCACCGAAGGCGTGGACTGGCGCGAGCGCCTGACCGCCTTCGTGGCGGAAACGGAACGGGTCTTTGACCTGCTCGACGGCGTGATGCCGGAAATCGCTTGGCTGGACGACAGCCAGACGCTGACCTACCTGCACGCGGCTATCTCGACGCGGCGCTACCGTGTGGGCGTACCTGAAGTGCCGTTTCACCTCGATGCGCTGCTGGCCGATGCCCCGCTGGTCGGCGGCCTCGCGCCGATGCTGGGCGACCAGCACCTGCGTATTGCGACAGTGCGGGGCTTCCCGACCTCGACCTGGCCGGGGATTCTGGACGACCTCAACCGCCTGGGATTTGCGTACCGCTGGAGTACGCGCTTTCTGTGCCTCGACAAATCCGAGGCGGAAAAAGAACTCGCCCGCCTGCGCCGCCAGTGGTTCGCCAAGCGCAAGAACGTCATCGCACTGCTGCGCGAAACGATCTTTCAGCAGGAGTCGCCGCTGGTGGATACCGACGCCAGCAACAAGGCCGCCGACGCGGACGTCGCCTTGCAGGAGCTGGGCAGCGATCAAGTGGCCTTCGGCTACCTGACGGCGACCGTCACCGTCATGGACGAGGACGCCGGCGCAGCCGACGAGAAGCTGCGCATGGTGCAGCGCGTCATCCAGGGACGCGGCTTCGTCACCATCCCCGAAACGCTCAACGCCGTGGATGCGTGGCTGTCGTCCATTCCGGGTAACGCCTATGCCAACGTGCGCCAGCCCATTGTCTCGACGCTGAACTTGGCGCACTTGATGCCCTTGTCTGCGGTATGGGCGGGGCCGGAGAAGAACAACCACCTCGACGGCCCGCCGCTGATCGTCACGCGTACCGATGGCGCGACGCCGTTCCGGCTGGTGACGCACATCGGCGACGTGGGCCACACGCTGGTAGCGGGGCCGACCGGCATGGGCAAGTCGGTCTTGCTCGCCACGCTGGCGATGCAGTTCCGCCGCTATCGCGGCTCGTGCATCTTCGCCTTCGACATGGGGCGTTCGATGCGCGCCACGATCCTCGGGCTGGGAGGCGAGCACTACGACCTGGGCACGGATGGCGAAATCGCCTTCCAGCCACTTGCTCGCATCGACCGCGAGGGCTACCGCACCTGGGCCGCGGAATGGATCGAAGGACGCTTGCTGCACGAGGGCGTGGCGGTCGGCCCGGACGAGAAGGCGGCCATCTGGTCGGCGCTGCAAAGCCTTGCCGGTGCGCCGGTGGAGCAGCGCACAATGACCGGGCTGTCCGTGCTGTTGCAGAGCAATGCGCTGCGCCAGGCGCTCGCGCCGTATGTGCTCGGCGGTGCGCACGGCAAGCTGCTGGACGCCGATCACAACCGGCTGGGCATGGCCGACGTGCAGTGCTTCGAGATGGAGGAGCTGATGCACAGCAAGGCCGCAGTCATGGCCGTGCTGCACTACCTCTTTGCGCGCTTCGACGAACGCTTTGACGGTGCACCCACGCTGCTGATCCTTGATGAGGCATGGCTGTTTCTCGATGACCCGGTGTTTGCCGCACGCATCCGGCAGTGGCTCAAGACGCTGCGCAAGAAAAACGTCAGCGTCATCTTCGCCACGCAGAGTCTGGCCGACATCAAGGATTCGAGCATCGCGCCAGCAATCATCGAGAGCTGCGCCAGCCGCATCTTCCTGCCGAACCCACAGGCGACCGAGCCGCAGATTCGCACGATCTACGAGGGTTTCGGACTGAATTCGCGCCAGATCGAGATCGTCGCCACCGCGCAGCCCAAACGCGACTACTACTACCAATCCCGCCTCGGCAACCGCCTGTTCGACCTTGACCTGGGGCCGGCGACGCTGGCCTTCGCGGGCGCTTCCACGCCGCAAGACCAGCGCGACATGGACGCGGTGCTCGCCGCAGCCGATGCCAGCTCCGCAGCGTCTTCCCCGTTCGCAGCCGCCTGGCTGCGCCATCGCGGCCTCGATTGGGCGGCCGACCTGCTGCCCTCATTCCCCGGCCTCGCGCCGGGCTCCGTCCGTACCGCCAACCACTCACAGGAGAACCAGCCATGAAACTGCATACCCCCAAGCTCGCCGCATTGACCGCAGCCTGCGTGCTCGCCTTCGGCATCGTGCAGCCCGCGCACGCGCTGTTCGGCGTCGGCGACATCGTGCTCGACCCGACCAATCTGGTGCAGAACACGCTCACCGCCGTTCGCACCTTGGAGCAGATCAACAACCAGATCCGCCAGCTCCAGAACGAAGCGCAGATGCTCATCAACCAGGCCCGCAACCTGGCAAGCCTGCCGTCCAGCGTGGTGGGCCAGTTGCGCGCGAACCTGGCGACCACCCAGCGGCTTATCGCGCAGGCCAAGGGCCAGGCCTACGACGTGACGAGCATCGACCGCGAGTTTGCGCGCCTGTATCCCGAGAAGTACGCCGCCACGGTGAGCGGCAATCAGATGTACCTCGATGCACAGGAGCGTTGGAAAAACACGCTCAACGGCTTGCAGACCACCATGCAGATGCAGGCACAGGCATCGCAGAACCTGAGCGACGACGAAAGCTTGCTGGCCGACCTCGTGGGCAAGAGCCAGTCGGCAGAAGGCGCGTTGCAGGCGATGCAGGCCATGAACCAGTTGCTCGCCCTGCAAGCCAAGCAGTCGATCCAGACGCAGCGGCTCCAGATCACACAAGACCGGGCCGCTTCGCTGGAGCTGGCGCGGCAGGCCGCGGCCACGGAGCGCGGGCGCGAGGTGACGCGCCGCTTCCTGGGTGAAGGCACGCCGTACACGCCGCAGCCCGTCAATTTCTACAACCGCTGAGGGGGACGGCCATGAAGAACGCGCCCGTCCTGTTCGCTCTCGCGTCCCTGCTGGCCAGCTGCGACCGGCCGCCTTCGGTGGATGCGCTGGCCGCCGACCCGTCCCGGCTGCACGCGCTGCGCACGCAATGCTGCGCGGGCGAGCACGGCGGCGCGTTCTGCGCGCAGGTGGCCCAAGCCGACCTGCGCCGCTTTCTCTCCGGCAAGGCCGGCCCCGGTGAGTACCAGACGCTCGCTAACCTGCCGCCGATTCCGCCCAGCTTCGATGAACCCGCCAATGACAACGGGCCTGGGCAGGAGAACTCGCCATGAATGACGTGACCATCATCGACCGCTTCCTCGATACGTTCTCGCGCTACATCGACTCGGGCTTTGGCCTGCTGCATGGCGAGGTGGCGTTTCTGACTGCCACGCTGATCGTCATCGACATGACGATCGCCGGCCTGCTCTGGGCGATGGGCCATGCCACCGGCCAGGGCGAGGACGTGATCGCCAAGCTGATCCGCAAGGTGCTCTACGTCGGCGCCTTCGCCTACATCATCGGCAACTTCAACTGGCTGGCCGGCATCGTGTTCCGTTCGTTCGCGAGCCTGGGCCTGACGGCAAGCGGCTCGACCTTGAGCATGGAGAATTTCCTGCAACCGGGCAGGCTGGCCAAGGTCGGCATCGACGCCGGGGCGCCGATCCTCAAACAGATCGGCGACATGGCGGGATTCCCCGAGGTGTTCGTGAACATCACGTCCATCGTCGTGATGTTCCTCGCGTGGCTGATCGTCCTGCTGTGCTTCTTCGTGCTGGCGATCCAGCTTTTCATCACGCTGATCGAGTTCAAGCTGACGACGCTGGCGGGCTTCGTTCTGGTGCCGTTCGCGCTCTGGAACAAGACCGCGTTCCTCGCTGAAAAGGTCTTGGGCAACGTGGTGTCGTCGGGCATCAAGGTGTTGGTGCTGGCCATCATCGTGGGCATCGGCTCGGGCCTGTTCGCCGAGTTCCAGGTGCAGCCAGCCGAGCCGTCCATCGACCATTCGGTCGTCGTCATGCTGGCCTCGCTGACCCTGCTGGCGCTGGGCATCTTCGGGCCGGGTATTGCGACCGGGTTGGTTTCAGGTGGCCCGCAGCTTGGCGCGGGCGCGATGGCCGGTGCCGCGCTGGGCGCGGCCGGCGCTGCGGTTGCCGTGGGCGCAGCGGCCACGGGCGTCGGTGGCGCCGTCGCAGCCGGCGCACGCATGGCCCCGGCTGCGGCCAAGCTGGCCGGCAGCGGTGCTCGCGCGATGGCATCGACCGCCGGCAGTGCCAAGTCGGCATATCAGGCCGGCTCGGCTTCGGCGGGCGGCGGCCTCAAGGGCGCCGCCGCCGGCGTGGGCAATGTCGCCAAGACCGGCGCGCAAGCCGCCGGGCAGAAGGTTGCCGATGGCGCACGCTCGATGAAGGAGCGTGTCGCTGCCGCCTTCCGGCCCGATGACGCCGCCGCGTCTGGCGGCCCGCAGGGCGCAGCCGATTCCGCAGCGCCTGCCGCTGCCGAACAGCCCGCCTGGGCCAAACGCCTGCACCGCAGGCAGCAACTCACCCACGCCGCGACCACCGCCGCCCACACGCTGCGCGGTGGCGATGGCGGCAGCTCCAGCCAAGGCCCGAGCCTGCGCGATTCCGATTCATAAGGAGACGAACCATGCGATTCAAAAGACCCCAAGTGCGCTACGCCGACACGCCGCAGCCAGCCACGCCGTACCAAGCCGCCGGCCAGGTGTGGGACGAGCGCATCGGCTCGCCGCGCGTGCAGGCGAAGAACTGGCGCTTGATGGCCTTCGGCTGCCTCGCGCTCGCGCTGCTGATGGCCGGTGGCCTGGTCTGGCGCTCGGCGCAGTCCATCGTCACGCCCTATGTGATCGAGGTCGATCAGGCTGGGCAGGTGCGTACCGTGGGCGAAGCCGCCACGCCGTACCGGCCCAGCGATGCCCAGGTGGCCTACCACCTGGGCCGCTTCATCGGCCTGGTGCGTTCGCTGTCCATCGACCCCATCGTGGTGCGGCAGAACTGGCTCGATGCCTACAACTACACCACCGACAAGGGCGCCGTGGTGCTCAACGACTACGCCCGCATGAACGACCCGTTCGCGCGCATCGGCAAGGAGTCGGTGACGGTGCAGATCACTTCCGTGACCCGCGCCAGCGACACGTCGTTCAACGTGCGCTGGACGGAGACGCGCTACGTCAACGGCGCACTGGATCGCACCGAACGCTGGAACGCGGTGATTTCCATCGTGCAGCAGACCCCGCGCACCGAGCAGCGGCTGCGCAAGAACCCCTTGGGCATCTACGTCAACGGCCTGTCGTGGAGCCGCGAACTCGATTCATCCGAAGGAGCCAAGCCATGAATCCGTATTTCCGTAAATCCGTTTTGCCGCTGATCCTGCTGGCAACAAGCGTCTTGTTTGCAGGCTGCGCCACGCAAGGCACGCCGCCGCCGGTCATCTCGCTGGATGAGCCCGTGCAGGCCCAGCCGCTGCCCGAGGCACCGAAGCCGGTGGAGGTCGTGACCGTGCCCGAGGTGTTGCCGATGCCGGCGCAGATGAAGCCTGTAGCGGACGCCAAGCCTGCGGCGGAGCCCGCCGACGAAACCGTGCGCGTAGCCCGCGCCAATGCCGAGGCGCGCATTGCGCCCACGCGCGAGGGCTACGTCAATGCCATTCAGGTCTGGCCCTTCACTGATGGCGCACTGTACCAGGTCTATGCGGCCGTGGGCCGCGTGACTGTGATCGCGCTCCAGCCGGGCGAAGAACTGGTGACGGTCGCCGCTGGCGATACCGTGCGCTGGATCGTGGGTGACACATCGAGCGGCAGCGGCGATGCGCTGCGCGTCAATGTGATGGTGAAGCCCATCCGTTCGGGCCTGAAGACCAATCTCGTCATCACGACCAGCCGCCGGACGTACCTGCTGGAGCTGACCTCGACCGAGAAGACGTGGATGGCCTCGGTGTCCTGGGAGTACCCCAAGGACAAGATGCTGGCCCTGCAGCGCCAGGCGCAGGCAGCGAGCGCCGCTGCGCCGGTCGATACCGGCTTGTCGCTGGAGAAGATCCGTTTCCGCTACGCGGTCAGCGGCAGCAATCCGCCGTGGAAGCCGCTGCGCGCTTTTGATGACGGGGAGAAGGTCTACATCCAGTTCCCGCCGGGCATTGCCCAGGGCGAGCTGCCGCCGCTGTTCGTGATCGGCGCGCAGGGTGACGGGCAGTTGGTGAACTACCGATTCCGCTCCCCGTACTACATCGTGGATCGGCTGTTCGGCGCGGCCGAACTGCGCCTGGGCGGGGACAAGGGCGACGTGGTGCGGATTGAACGCACGGATGGCACGCGGAGGAACTGACCATGAGCCAGGACGACATTTCTGACCATGCCGCGCCGCAGGCCGGCAAGGTGGCGCCCGAGGCAATGGCGCTGCGCGCGCAGCCGCGCCCGGTCACGCGCCTGAACCGGCGCACGTTGGCCATCCTCACCGGCGGCCTGTCGGTCGCCGTGCTCGGCGCCACGATCTGGTCGTTGCAGCCGCATCGGCGCAATGCGGGCGAGCAGACCGAGCTGTACAACGTGGATCGCGTGTCCAAGTCCGAAGGGTTGGACGGCCTGCCTTCGGACTATTCCAAGCTGCCGCCGAAGGTGCCGGAGCTGGGGCCGCCGTTGCCGGGCGACCTTGGCCCGGCCATCGTGAAGTCTCAGCAGCCCGTGACACCGACCTATGCGCCGCCGGGCCACGACCCGGAGGATGCGCGGCGCAAGGAGGCCGACGCTGCGGCGGCCTCGACGGTGTTCTTCCGCGCGGGCCAGCAGGGCAAGGCCGCAGCGCCTGCCGCTACGGCTGTGCCGGGCGGCGCCTTGGCGGGCTTCGACCCGCTCGCCGCTGGGCCAGCCTCGACGGCGGCCCAGCCATCCGACCCGACTGCCGTGCAAAACCGGCAAGACCAGAAAGAGGCTTTCCTGAAAGGCGGTTCTACGGAAACTCGCAATTCCAGCAATCTGCAAATGCCGGCCTCGCCCTACCAGGTGATGGCCGGAACGGTGATCGCGGGCGCGCTGGTGACGGGCATCAAGTCCGACCTGCCGGGCGACGTGATCGGCACGGTGACGGAGCCGGTCTACGACTCGGCCGCGGGAAAGTTCCTGCTGATCCCGCAGGGCTCGCGCATCCTGGGCAAGTACAACAGCCAGGTGAGCTATGGGCAGAGCCGCGTGCAGGTGGTGTGGAACCGCATCATCCTGCCCGACACGTCTTCGCTGAAGCTCGACAATCTGGCAGGCACCGACCCGGCCGGCTACGCCGGCCTGGAGGATGGGGTCGATTGGCATTGGGATCGCGTCTTTGCCGGCGCGGCGCTGACCACGCTGCTGGGCGTAGGCGCCGAGTTGGCCGCACCACAGAACCGGCAGAACGGCAACCGCGTCATCATCGCCGGACAGGGCAGCTTGCAGGACAGCGTGAACCAAGTCGGTCAGGAGATGACCCGGCGCAACATCAACATCCAGCCGACGCTGACCGAACGGCCGGGCCTGCCGGTTCGCATCATCGTCAACCGCGATTTGGTGCTGCGGCCGTACCAGCCGCTTTTCTTCAACAGGGGGGCAATGCGATGAGCACGACCAAGAAGCTGCGGTTGGGGCCGCTGCCCAATACCGAGAGTGTCAAGCTGACCTTTGCTTGTCCGGCCAGCTTGAAGGCCGACCTCGACCGCTACGCCGCGCTGCACGCGCAGGCGTATGGCGAGGTTGTAGATGTCGAGAAGTTGATCCCGCACATGCTGGAGGCATTCATGGCGGGGGATCGTGGATTCAGGAAAGGAACGAGCGCCAAGGTCGTCCCTCAGAAACAGACCTGACGACCTTGTCGTTCCGGGGGGCAGTTGGGCTACTATGGAGAAAGGCAAGTCGGCCTGCTGTTGGGAAACGTACCCGATGCAACGCGCCCCGGCTTTCTCCCTCGTCGCTCTTATGTGGCACCTAGCCCACAACGCAGCAGTCAATCCAAACTGCCCGAAACAGAGCTAACCTAACGTCCCATATAGAGTTTCAAGCCCTGGGCAATTTTCACTCAGGGCTTGACACGAGAAATTTTTTGTTGTCTGATCGAGAGTCATTGCGGCTGATGCCCCGGACGTTCGCAGCGCACCAAACAGGCCGACCACACCGAAACACTGCTCCCGGAAGAAATAGGCCCGCACATGGCGGGCCTGCAAGAATGTGCCGGATGACCGCAGCTAATCAGCGTAGCAAGGTCACGCCGGTCTTCGACTGAATCTCTTCGAAGCTCACGCCAGGAGCCAGTTCCACCAGCTTCAGCCCCTTGTCGGTCACATCCATCACGCCCAGATCGGTGATGATGCGGTCGACCACGCCTACGCCTGTCAGCGGCAGAGTGCATTCGGGCAGGATCTTCATGTCGGTGGTGCCGTCCTTCTTCTTGGCCACATGCTCCATGAGCACGATCACGCGCTTCACGCCTGCCACCAGATCCATGGCACCGCCCATGCCCTTGACCATCTTGCCGGGAATCATCCAGTTGGCCAGATCGCCCTTCTCGCTCACCTGCATGGCACCCAAAATGGACAGGTTGATCTTGCCGCCGCGGATCATGGCAAACGACTGGTCACTGCCAAAGATGGCCGAGCCGGGAATCGTGGTCACGGTCTGCTTGCCAGCGTTGATCAGGTCGGCGTCCACCTTGTCTTCCGTCGGGAACGCGCCGATGCCGAGCATGCCGTTTTCCGACTGCAGCCACACTTCCTTGTCGCCCGTATGGTTGGCAACGAGCGTGGGGATGCCGATGCCCAGATTCACATAAAAGCCGTCCTGCAGCTCTTGCGCCGCGCGCGCGGCCATTTGGTCTTGCGTCCACGCCATGATCAGGCTCCTTGCTTTTCGGTGATGGTGCGCTTTTCGATGCGCTTCTCGGGATTCGGGTTGTGCACGATGCGGTGCACGTAGATGCCCGGCAGATGAATCTGGTCCGGATCCAGCGCGCCCGTGTCCACCACTTCTTCCACTTCCACAATGCAGATCTTGCCCGCTGTGGCGGCCGCCGGATTGAAGTTGCGCGCCGTCAGGCGGAACTGCAGGTTGCCGGACTGGTCCGCGCGCCACGCCTTGACGAGTGCGACGTCCGGCACCAGCGAGCGCTCCATCACATAGGTCTCGCCGTCGAACTCGCGCAGTTCCTTGCCCTCGGCCACCATGGTTCCAACGCCGGTCTTGGTGAAGAACGCCGGAATGCCAGCGCCGCCTGCGCGCAGCTTCTCGGCCAGCGTCCCTTGCGGGGTGAATTCCAGTTCCAGTTCGCCGGCCAGATATTGGCGCTCGAACTCCTTGTTTTCACCCACGTAGCTGGCGATCATTTTCTTGATCTGGCGTGTTTCCAGCAGCTTGCCGAGGCCGAAACCGTCCACACCGGCATTGTTGGAAATCACCGTGAGGTCTTTGACGCCGGAATCTTTCAGTGCGTCAATGAGCGCCTCGGGAATGCCGCACAGGCCAAAGCCGCCCACGGCCAGCGTCTGGCCGTCGGCCACTACGCCCTTGAGCGCTTCGGCTGCGGAAGCATGCAATTTTTTCACTTCTGTCTCCTGTTGGAAGATGGGATCAGGGAATACGCTACGATACTACGTATCCGATTAGGTAGTTTTCCGTAAATACAAACACTCGCTCAGCACCATGGACGTCCCAGATTACCGACTCGCCTTTGAGATGGCCCCCGTAGGCATGGTGATCTCGCGCAACCGCATCATGGTCGATTGCAACCGCCATGTGTGTGAAATGTTTGGCGCTTCCAGGGAATTGCTGATCGGGCAATCCTTCGAGATCCTGTACCCCAGCGCGGACGAGTACGAACGACTGGGCCGCCGCATGGAGCCCATTCTCAACGCGCGCGGCCACTACGCCGACAATCGCATCATGAAGCGCGCCAGCGGAGAGGTGTTCTGGTGCCACGTCGCGGGCCGTGCGCTGGACCGCAACGACCCGCACGCCTCGGGCATCTGGAGCTTCGAGGACCTGAGCGAACAACGCCCCGTCAAGGCCGAACTGACCGGCCGCGAGCGCGAGGTCGCCGCACGTCTGCTGGACGGCATGACCTCCAAGGAGATCGGGCGCGCACTCGACATCAGCCACCGCACCGTGGAAATCTACCGCGCTCGGCTGATGCGCAAATACGGCGCGTCGACCGCTGCCGATCTGGTGCAGAAGCTGCTGGCGGGCTGAGGCCCTGCCTTCGCCACTCCGCCCCTGTGGATCCTCAGCGCGAATCGATCGGATACAAGACCACAACCACAGCGCTGTCACAGGAGCTGTCAACGTCGTAGACCGCCTCTGGGGCCGCGCAAACATGCACCGATCTGGTGTGCGTGGTGGGTGCCGAGCACAGATCGGACGAAACGGCCGCATATTCTTATAATCGATTTTTGATTATCAATATTAATCCATCAAGCAGCATAAAAAAACATCACAAACGATTGCAATTGGATTACCAATAAAACAATTCAAAAGCCATAAAAAACAGAGCTCTTGATATTCAGCACGTCCCGCGAAACTGCATTTGCTAACTTCATCTGATCCCTTTCCACAGGGAAAACCTCAGCAAAAAATCAATAGGCAAATCATTTTCAAAGGATTCACCATGCAATATCCATTGCAGCGCTCGCGTTGGTCACGGGCGTTTCGCTTTGCGGTCCTTCCGGCAGTTATTGCCGCATTCCTGACTGCCTGCGGCGGCTCCAGCGGTGGCAGCGACGCCAACCATCCCAACGATTCGTTCAACCCCAGCACCACGGAATATCAGGTCGACGCCATCGTACAAAAAGGCTCGATCCACGACATGAAGGATGAGGTGTCACTGACTCCGGAAGTCGTCAAACCCACCGTCGTGAATCTGGGCAATCTCGTTCGCACCAAGGAAGCGTCCAACGACTTGCCCGACGGCGTCGCCAAGGTCGGGGTCAGCCGGGAAAGCGTGCTCACTTCCTCCTGGCCCAGCCTGAAGGATCGGCTCGCCTGGTCGTTCACCACAACGCAAGGGCGCATTGCCGCCCTGCGCTTCATTTCGCGCGGCGCGCAGGAAGTGCGCATCGGGGTCGTCGCCGAACAGGTGCCGCCGACGGCACTGTTCAGAACCTACCCGAGCGGCGAGCGCGCGAGCGCCACGCAAATCACGGGGGAACAGATCGCCTCCATCATCGCCAGCAACCGGATGGCCGGGGATCACACTCAGGAAGGACGCACCTGGTGGGCGCCGGGCGTAGAGGGTGATGACATCACGCTGGAAATTGAGTTGCCGTCCGATGTGAACCCCGCGGACCTGAAGATTTCCATACCGAGTGTGATCCACGTGTACGGCACCCCTGCGCTGGCCCTGCCCAACAGCATCGACCCGGAAGGCTTTGAGCCGCGCGCCCTCGGTGACTCAGCCAAGTGCCACAAGGACGCCAGTTGCTATTCAGAACACGCCGCCGCCAACAACTCCGTGATTGTGGTGAAGTACCTGCAAAACCGCTCGTATTTCCAATGCACCGGCACGCTGCTCAACAACACGCTGCAAAACCGCGTTCCCTACGTTGTCACGGCCAATCATTGCATCTCCACACAAACCGCTGCGTCCACCATCGAGAGCACATGGTTCTTTCGTGCGAAAAGTTGCGGCGACAAGAAATCAGGCAGCTACTACCGCTCCAACAAGGGCGCCCGCCTGCTCTACACCACGGCCAATCCTGACTTCACACTATTGCAGCTGAACGACACGCCACCTGTGGGCGCCACGTTTGCCGGCTGGAGTTCTGCCCCCCTGGCCTTGGGCAGCAAGGTAGCGGGCATTCAGCACCCGCGCAGCGATCTGCAGAAAATAGCCATCGGCTCCACTTTGGGCACACGCAATTGCAGCATCTACAAGGGCGCCATTTCCTGCAGCACGCCGTTCAATTCGTTTAGCGGCAACATGTTCCGAGTAATGTGGTCCGAAGGCCTGACCGAATCGGGCAGCAGCGGCTCCGGAATTTTCAACAACAATCGTCTGGCGGGCGTGCTGTCTGGAGGCACGTCCACCTGCGCGGGCGGCGAGGATCTCTATAGTCGCTTTGACCTCGTGTTCCCCTCGATCCGTCAATGGCTGGCACCCTCGCGCTAACGCAAATACCGCCAATAACGACAGCAACACATGCGCTGCACGCCGCACCGTAACTCAAGAGCCCCTCGGGGCTCTTTTGTTCACCGGAACAGTCAGTGCAGTTTGAGACGCCCCGAGACGCGCTGTTGCAGCAAACGCGCAAACGCCAACAGCGCTGTCTTCACCGATCCGAGAATGGCCCGGTGATGCATCAAGTGCAGCGACATGTACATCCACTTGGCAATCAGCCCTTCCACAAAGAAATTCTTGCCCGCCAGACCGCCCATCAGATTGCCCACGCCCTTGTTGTCGCCCAACGACACGAGGGAGCCAAAGTCTTTGTACTGGAACGCCTCGTTGACCTCCTGTTCGCGCTGCAAGGCCCCGAGTACACGCGCCAGATATGTCGCTTGCTGGTGCGCGGCCTGAGCGCGTGCTGGCACCGTTTTTTCTTCTGTCCAGGGGCACGCCGCGCAATCGCCCATGGCGTAGACATCTGGCACGGACGTGCGCAGATGATCGTCCACGACAAACTGGTTGATGCGATTGACCTCCAAGCCCAGTGCCGCATTCGCGTCCGACGCCTTGATGCCAGCCGCCCAGACAATCATGTCGGCGTGAATCTCACCGTTCGAGGTGACCAGTGTGCCCTTGCGCAGTTCCACCACGCGTGTATCGGTGAGCACGTTCACGCCCTTGCGCCGCAACGCCACCGTGGCCTGCTCCGAAATGCGTTCGGGCAGCCCTGCAAGAATCCGCCCGCTGCCTTCCACCAACGTGATGTCCAACCGGAATCGCTGCGCACTGCCCTGACTTTGCAGCAGCGCCGCATGCGCTTCCAGCAACTCCGCAGACAACTCCACCCCCGTTGCCCCCGCGCCCACGATGGCGATGGATAGCGAACGATCGGTGGCAAACGATGCGCGCGAGCTGGCACTCAGCCAGTCGGTATGAAAGCGCTGCGCATCGCGCACGTTCTCCAGCAAATAGGCATGCTCGATGCCGGGCGTACCGAACGAGTTGGAGCCGCTGCCTAGCGCCAGCACCAACCGCTTGAAGCTGATGACGCGCTGCGGCACCACCAGTTCGCCATCGCCGTTGCGAATTTCCGCCAGCGTGATTGTCTTGCGCTGTGCATCGAGCGCACTGAACTCGCCCATGGCAAAGCTGAAATGATTGCGCCGAGCCAGCACCGGATACGACAGCCCCTCCTGATGCGCATCGAGTGTGCCCGCAGCCACTTCATGCAGCGTTGGCTTCCAGATATGAAATGGAAATCGATCGACCAGCAGAACGTGCTCGCCCCCGAGGTGCTTTCCCAGATGGCGGCCCAGTTGGGCGGCTAGTTCCAGCCCACCTGCCCCTCCACCAATAATCACGACGTCGAAATGCATGGGCGCCTCCGGTCCATGGAATGATGTAATTCAGTTTCGCATTTTTAGAAACCCGATTGGAATCAGGGTAAAAGTCTATCGCAGACTTTTAGACTTTCAATTGGCCGCGGGCAGGCGCAATGACCATAATCCTAATAACAAATTGACATTGATAAATTTTATTAATCTCAATCCAATAGGAGTAACTATGAACAATCGCCTCACGACCGCCGCTGGTGCACCCGTACCGAATAATCAGGACTCTTTAACCGCGGGTCCCCGCGGCCCGATGTTGCTGCAAGACTTGTGGCACCTCGAAAAGCTGGCGCACTTTCACCGCGAAGTCATTCCGGAGCGCCGTATGCACGCCAAAGGTTCCGGCGCTTTCGGCACCTTCACGGTGACGGGTGACATCACAGCATTCACGCGCGCCAAACTGTTCTCCGAGGTGGGCAAGAAGACGGAAATCTTCGCGCGCTTCTCCACCGTGGCCGGTGAGCGCGGTGCGGCTGATGCCGAGCGCGACATTCGCGGCTTTGCCGTCAAGTTCTATACCGAAGAAGGCAACTGGGATTTGGTGGGCAACAACACCCCCGTGTTCTTCTTCCGTGACCCGCTCAAGTTCCCTGACCTCAACAAGGCCGTCAAGCGCGATCCCTACACCAACATGCGCTCTGCGGAGAACAACTGGGACTTCTGGACCGGCCTTCCCGAAGCGCTGCACCAAGTCACCATCGTCATGAGCGATCGCGGCATCCCGCGTGGTTATCGCCACATGCACGGCTTTGGCTCGCACACGTACAGCTTCATCAGCCAGGAAGGTGTGCGCCACTATGTGAAGTTCCACTTCGTGTGCCAGCAAGGTATCGAGAACTTCAGCGACGAAGAGGCCGCCAACGTCGTTGCCAAGGACCGCGAAAGCAGTCAGCGCGATCTGCTGGAAGCCATCGATCGTGGCGAGTTTCCCAAGTGGAAGCTGTGCGTGCAGATCATGACCGAGGAGCAGGCGCAGACCTACCGCTTCCATCCGTTCGACCTCACCAAGGTCTGGAGCAAGAAGGACTTCCCGCTGATCGAAGTCGGCATCATGGAGCTGAACCGCAATCCGAAGAACTACTACGCAGACGTGGAGCAGGCCTCGTTCGCACCATCGAACTTCGTGCCCGGCATTGGCCCCTCGCCCGACCGCATGCTGCAATCGCGCCTGTTCTCGTACTCCGACGCAGCGCGCTACCGTCTGGGCGTGAACCACCACCAGATTCCGGTGAACGCGCCCAAGTGCCCATATCACGCCTACCACCGCGACGGCGCCATGCGCGTAGACGGCAACTACGGCGGCACCATCGCCTACGAACCTAACTCCAAGGGCGAGTGGCAAGAGCAGCCAGAGTTCGCCGAACCGGTCGAAAAGCTCTACGGCGACGCTAGCCGCTGGAACTACCGCGAGGACGACAGCGACTATTTCACCCAACCGGGCGATCTGTTCCGCTTGCTCACGGCAGAAAAACAGCAACTGCTGTTCGAGAACACGGCGCGCAACATTGCGGGCGTGCCCGAGCACATTGTGCAAAAGCACATCGAGCACTGCACCAAGGCAGACCCGGCATACGGCAAGGGCGTGGCCGATGCCATCGCGCGCCAGAAGGCGGGCCAACTGTAAGCGTCACGAACGCACGATGACCGGGCCACCGCGCTGAGGCTCGCCCGAAACCCCGGGGCCTGCGGCACAATGCTGCAGGCCCTTTTTCATGGCGGAACGCGCTCCGCGACGCAACGCTCACTCCCCAGCCTCCTATCCGACTTTTGCATGGCATCCAGCGCCACTACAGCCCACTCGTGCGCAACAGCCGATACGCAGCCCGCGCCCTCACGTCGCGCGCTCTGCGCCGTCTGCATTCGACCCGCGCGCACCTGCATCTGCGCCGCAGTGCGGCCCGTGCATCTGGAGCGCACGCAGGTACTGGTGTTGATGCATCCCGAAGAAGCGGGACACGCGAAAGGCACAGGCAGATTGCTGCATCTCTGTCTGGCCGACAGCCGTTTGATGGTGGGCGACGCCTTTGCACAGGATGCACTGGCGTCCGCTTTGTTCGGCCCGTGGTGCAGCCGCGACGAGCGCACTCCCCCGCGCACTGCGCTCCTGTATCCGCAGACGCCAGAGCGCCCTGCGGACCTCATCGACGTCGCTGCACCTGCAAGCAGCGCCGCACCCAACCGCCTAAGGCTGGTCGTTCTCGACGCCACATGGCGCAAAAGCCGCCAGATGCTCTCGGCCCATCCTGCGCTTCAGGCACTGCCCCGCCTGCCTCTGACCCAAGTGCCCACCAGCCGATATGCGATACGCAAAGCCCACGCCGCGCACCAGCTCTCGACACTGGAGGCCACAGCCTGCGCGCTCTCGTTGATCGAGCCGAACGGTGCGCCAGTGAAGGCACTACACGAATCGATGGACGCCTTCGTGGCGCTCCAGCGCCCCTTCTGGCCGCATGCCGCGAGCCCTCGGCCTACAGAGACGTAGTGCATCCGCCGCGCAGCGTTGCATGGATGCGGGTGCGCAAGGCGCTATGCTTGCGCTAGCAAGACCCACATCGAAAGGAGATGCCATGACCCGCGTGCCAACGTCCCCATCCATCCTGTCCGGTCAGCGTCCACGCGCACAGCGCGGACGAGCCCTGTTGCTTCCTGCCGCTGCGGCAGCGCTGCTGTTAAGTGCCTGTTCAAGTGGGCCGTCCCTCAAGGTGACCGATGTGGATCAGCCGGAGGGTGCCTCCGGCTACACCGAGAAACCCGGATGGGCGACGAAGCAATTCGCCGTTGCGGCAGCCAACCCGCTGGCCACGCAAGCCGGATACAACGTGCTCAAGGCGGGCGGCAGCGCGATCGATGCGGCGATTGCCGTCCAGATGGTGCTCGCACTGGTAGAGCCGCAATCGAGCGGCGTTGGCGGCGGCGCGTTCCTGCTGCACTCTGCAGGCGACAAGGTAGAAGCCTACGATGGCCGCGAAGTCGCCCCCGCTGCGGCGACCGAAAACCTGTTCATCGGCAAGGACGGCAAGCCGCTGCCCTTCATTGAAGGGGTCGTTGGCGGGCGCTCGGTGGGCGTACCCGGCGCCGTGCGCATGCTGGAGTTGGCACACAAGGAGCACGGCAAGCTGCCATGGAACCGATTGTTTGAACCCGCCATCGATCTGGCGCAGAACGGCTTCAAGGTCAGCCCGCGCCTGAACACCTTGCTCGCCAACGAAAAATACCTGGCCAACGATCCGGTGGCGCGCGCGTATTTCTTCGACGCCAGCGGCAAGCCGTGGCCTGTGGGGCATACGCTCAAGAATCCGGAACTGGCCAAGGTGCTGCAGGACATCGCACGCCACGGCTCCAAGGCGCTGCTCGAAGGCGACGTCGCCAAGGCCATCGTGGACAAGGTCAACAGCCATCCGACCAATCCGGGCCAGATGACGATGGCAGATCTGGCGGGCTACCAGCCGAAAAAGCGCGAGGCCTTCTGCACCGACTATCAGGTCAGTCCACGCAACTACCGCATGTGCGGCTTCCCGCCACCGAGCTCGGGAGCCATCGCCGTGGCGCAGATATTGGGCATTCTCGGCAACACGCCTGCGGCAAGCTTTGCGTTGCAGGACGGCCCCGGCGGTGCCAGCGATCCCAAGGGCAAGGTGCCCGGCGCCGACTGGCTGTACCTGTACAACGAGGCCGCACGCCTTGCGTTTGCCGATCGCAATCAATATGTGGCCGACCCCGACTTCGTGCAAGCGCCCGCTGGCAACTGGAAGAGCATGGTCGATCCGGCCTACCTCACCAGCCGCGCCAAGCTGATCGGTGAAAAGAGCATGAACCTCGCCAAGCCCGGCAACCCGGGCCCGGTACGCACCAGTTATGCGCCCATGCCGGACCAGATCGAGCACGGCACCAGCCACATCAGCGTGGTGGACGCCTACGGCAATGCCGTGGCCATGACGACCACCATCGAAGACCAGTTCGGCTCGCGCCAGATGGTCAAGGGCTTCCTGCTCAACAACGAACTGACCGACTTCAGCTTTGCCCCCAAGGATGCAAGCGGACAGCCGATTGCCAACCGCGTGGAACCGGGCAAGCGCCCGCGCTCTTCCATGGCTCCCACGCTGGTGTTCGACAAGGCCAGCGGCCAGTTGCTCATGAGCGGCGGCAGCCCGGGCGGTGCGCTCATCATCCACTACACGGGCAAGCTGCTGTATGGCACGCTCAACTGGGGCTTGACGCCGCAGCAAGCCATCAACCTGCCTAATTTCGGCTCGCTCAACGGCCCGACCATGCTGGAAGAAAAGCGCTTCCCCGAGCCGGTGGTTTCTGCGCTGCGCGCGCGCGGCGCCGAAGTGCGCGAGATGAACCTCACGAGCGGTCTGCAAGCCATCATGCGCGCCGAAATCCACGGCACACCGATGTGGCTGGGCGGTGCCGATCCGCGCCGTGAAGGCGTGGTGATGGGCGACTGACCGACGACACCCGCTTGCGTCCGCTTTCGCCCTCCATGCGCAGCATGCCTCCAAGGTGCTGCGCTTGTTTTTTCCCGCAGCCTGATCATTGAGCATTCCGGAGACACACCACCCATGCACGCACCACAGAACGCCCAGGCCAACGTTCACATTCCTTTCGACGCATTGCGCGCCGTGCTGGAGCAGATCTTCGTGCGCAACGGCACCAGCGCGGAAGTTGCCCGCGTGCTCGCCGACAACTGCGCCTGCGCCCAACGCGATGGCGCCATGAGCCACGGCATCTTCCGCATGCCGGGTTACGTCTCGACGTTGCGCAGTGGCTGGGTGGATGGCCAGGCCACGCCCGTCGTGCAAGACAAGGCCCCCGGCTTCATCAGCGTGGACGCGCGCAACGGGTTTGCGCACCCCGCCTTGCTCGCGGCGCGCGATCTGCTGATCGCCAAGGCACGCCAGAACGGCATCGCCCTGCTGTCCATCCACGGATCGCACCACTTCGCCGCGCTCTGGCCCGACGTGGAGCCGCTGGCGCGCGAAGGGCTGGTGGCGCTCACGGTCGTCAACAGCATGGCATACGTGGTGCCCAGCGGTGGCAACAAGGCGGTCTTCGGCACCAATCCGATTGCCTTTGCCGCGCCACGCGAACAGGGTGATCCGCTGGTGTTCGATCTCGCCACCAGCGCCATCGCACATGGCGACATCCAGATCGCCGCGCGCGCCGGCCATGACGTGCCCGAAGGCTATGGCGTCGACAAGCACGGCAAGCACACCACCAACCCCAAGGACATTCTGGAAGGCGGCGCGCTCCTGCCCTTCGGGGGCGAGCACGGCGCGCACAAAGGCTCGGCGCTGTCGATGATGGTGGAGCTGCTGGCGGCGGCGCTCACCGGTGGTCACTTTTCTTTCGAGTTCGACTGGAGCCAGCACCCCGGCGCACAAACGCCCTACACCGGTCAACTCATCATCGCCATCGACCCGGCCTTCAGCAGCGGCCAGCGCTTTGCCGAGCGCTGCGAAACGCTGGTGCAAGCCATGGCCGATGCCGGTCAGGAGCGTCTGCCCGGTGCGCGCCGATACGAGCAACGTGCGCATTCGATGGCGCACGGCGTGCCCGTCGACGCGGCGCGCTGGCGCGAATTGCTGGAGCTAGCCGGGATGTCCGCTGACACGCCAATCGCTGGATTGGAGGACAATCGCCCGGTGAAGCCTGCCTGAATCCCAGCAGGCCTTCACCACGCGATAGATTCATGAGTACTGCTGCCTTCACCGCCCCGCCCCCGACTTCTGCCACCTTCAAAAAGCGTGTAGCACGCGCTGCCTGCACGGCCTTGGGTATCAGTTGCCTGCTGTCCCTGTTGGGCTGCAGTCTGCCGCCGCTGGAAGGGCGCAGCGTCTCGCACGCACTGACCACGACGGAAGCGGCCCAGACCCCGCTCGGGCAAGCGCTGGAGCCGGATCTGGCAGCACATCCAGGGCTCAGCGGCATTCATCCGCTGCACAATCCGCTCGACGCCTTTGCAGCGCGCGCCCTGCTCGCTCGCGCTGCCGCGCGCACGCTGGACGTGCAGTACTACATCTGGCGCAACGACATCACCGGCAACCTGCTGTTGGGCGAGCTGATCGAGGCCGCCGATCGCGGCGTGCGCGTGCGCCTGCTGCTGGACGATATCGGCACCTCGGGCCTGGACGCAGAACTCTCCGCGATCACGCTGCACAAGAACATCGAAGTGCGCCTGTTCAATCCGTTCATGCTGCGCAAGCCCAAGCCGCTCGGCTATCTGGCCGATCTGCGCCGCGCCAATCGGCGCATGCACAACAAATCGTTCACGGCGGACAACCTGGCCACCATCATCGGTGGCCGCAATGTGGGCGACGAGTATTTCGGCGCCACCGACGGCGTGCTGTTTTCCGATCTGGACGTGATGGCCATCGGCCCCATAGCCACGGACGTGTCCAATGATTTCGACCGCTATTGGGCCAGCGCGAGCGCCTATCCGGTCAAGGACATCCTGAAGCCCGCGCCCGAATCCACGCTCAAGCAACTCGAAGCCGATACTGAAGCGCTGCTCGCATCCTCGCGTGCCACCGAATACCGCGAAAGCATCGAGCGCAGCGACTTCGTGCGCCAGCTCATCGACCACACACTGCCCCTGCATTGGGTGCACGTCACCATGGTCAGCGATGACCCGGCCAAAGGGCTGGGCAAAGCGTCGAGAGACCAGCTCCTGATTCCGCAACTGGAAAAAGCGCTGGGCAAGATCGAATCGAGTCTGGATATCGTCTCAGCGTATTTCGTCCCCACGGCCAGCGGCGTGACGGGGCTGGGCGACCTCGTGGACCACGGCGTCAAAGTGCGCGTGCTGACCAACTCCATCGAAGCCACCGACGTGCCCGCCGTACACGCGGGCTACGGCAAGCGCCGCAAGGAGCTGCTGGAGCGCGGGGTCATCCTGTACGAAATGCGCAGCCTCGCGCCCGCATATGCCGAGACGACGGACAAGAAACTGTTCCAGCGCTTCGGCAGTTCCGGCGCGAGCTTGCACGCCAAGACCTTTGCCGTCGATGGCAAGCGCCTGTTCGTCGGCTCATTCAATTTCGATCCGCGTTCCGCATTGCTCAATACCGAATTGGGCTTTCTCATCGACAGCCCCGAACTCACCCACCAACTGGTCGACGCCTTCGACCGGGGCGTGCCGCGCCTGTCCTACCGCGTCGAGCTGGACGACAACAAAAACCTGCGCTGGGTTGGCGGCCTCGGCCCCAATGCCGTCGTCTACACCGTTGAGCCACACACAACATGGTGGAGCCGCGCCATGGTGACGTTCCTCGGCTGGTTGCCCATCGAGAGCTTTCTCTGAATCGACGCGCGCCGACCTGCTGGTCGAGCGCCTTCAGGCTATTTCAAACGCCATCGCCCGCGTGTGGAAAGGCAGCGTCCCGGCGTTCGCGATGAATGGCAAATTGCACGCTGGCCTGGCCGATAACGGCTGCCACGATGAGCACGATCGCGGCCGACAGCGCAGGGTTGCTCCCCCAGCCGACCATCAGCGTAAACACCGCGCCCAACGCCATTTGGGAGAAGCCATACAACCCCGCCGCCGAGCCCACATGGTGCGCGTCCACCATCAGCGTTTTGGACAGCGCCGCCGGACTGGCCGTGCCCGAGCCTGCCGCAAAAAACAGCATCAGCACGACCACCGCAGGCAAAGTGAGCCAGCCCATCAGTTCAAGCATCAGAAAAATAGCGGCGCTGGCAATGCTCAATCCATTGCCGTACACCAGCAACCGCTCCACGGGAACGTTCAGCACCATGCGCCGCGTGAAGGCGTTGCCAATTCCCATGCCAATCATGATGATGCCCAGCGCAATCCCCACGTCTCGCACCGGATGGTGCAACTGCTCGGTGATGATGAATGGCGCCGCCGCAATGAATGCGTAAATCGACGTCGTGGCGCACGCACCGCCAAACGCATAGCCGAGATATTTGGGAGAGCGCAGTAGCGTGGTGTAGTCCCGCGCCAAAGCACCCACACTGACCACGCCCGTGGGATGGCCGGTTTCGGGCACCAGCCGCCATGTCAGGAACAGGGTCGCCGCGCCGAGCAGCGCCAGGAATACGAACACCATGCGCCAGCCGCCCAGCTCCACCATGGTCGAGCCGATCAGGGGTGCCAGCCCCGGCCCGACCATCATGATCAGGTTGAGCAGTGCCAGCGCCCGCACGGCCTCGTCTGCGGTCGTGGTGTCGCGCACCATCGCCCTGCCGAGCGCCAATCCTGCGCAACCGCCGAGTGCCTGGAACAGGCGCGCCAGCACCAGCGTTTCGACATTCGGCGCCAGCATCGCCGCGATGCCCGCGCCCAGATACAGCGACAGACCGACCATCAGCAGCGGACGCCGACCGAGCGCATCGGAGAGCGGCCCGTAAAACAACTGACCGAACGCCAGCCCGAGAATGTAGAGACCAATCGTCGCCTGCACCGCCGCACTGCTGACGTTCAGCGACCGCGCCGCATCGGGCAGCGCCGGCACGAACATGTGCATGGCCAGCGTACCGCTGAGCGTGATCATCACCAACAGCCATAGCGGCGCGCGGCGTGCGGTGATCACGGGATGGAGCGCACTCATGTGGGCACTCCGTCCATTGCATCGAAGCGCTCAAGCTGCGCGCCAATCTTGCCCATCACCGCATAGACCGCGGCCAGTTCCGCGTCGCCAATGCCGTCAAACAACTGCCGCCGATCATCGTGCAGCAAGGCTTTCACGCGCGTCACCATGGCCTGCCCTTCTGGCGTGATGTCAATGGTCTTGGCGCGCCGGTCCGCATGACTGCCCCGCGCGATCAACCCTGCCTGCTCCAGCCCGTCCAGCAAGCGCACAACGGACGACCCATCCAGCCCGAGCGACGCAGCAAGATCCTTTTGCCGCATGGGCTCGGTCGCCCGCTCCAGATGCATGAGCGGCAACCACGTCGCTTCGGTCAACCCCAGGGGGCGCAAACGCCGATCCAGCACACGGCGCCATTGCCGGTTGAGTTGCCCCATGGCAAACATGAGGTGGTGGCGTACTTCATCCGCAGTGCGCGGTTCGGGAATGGACATGCTGATTGGATGCAAAGCCAATAAATGACATACCAATTATTGGTTTTGTGAAATCCATCGACAGTGCGCCCTTGAGAAGACCATAGTCTCGCAAAGGTTTGATTCACGCCCTCAATTCATCAACGAGAGCGTCCAATGCGCATTCCTACTCATCACCTAGGATTCGATGGCGCTGGACGAGCCGGCTTGCTTGCGCAATTCGAATTTCTGGATCTTTCCCGTGCTGGTTTTCGGCAATTCACCGAACACCACGGCGCGCGGCACCTTATAGCCAGCGAGGTGCTTTTTACAGTGTGCAACGATGTCTTCTGGCGTGGTGTGGGCGCCGGCTTTCAGCTCCACGAACGCGCACGGCGTTTCACCCCATTTCTCGTCGGGCTTGGCCACCACGGCGGCGGCTAGCACGTCGGGGTGGCGATAGAGCACATCTTCCACCTCGATGGAGGAAATGTTTTCTCCGCCCGAGATGATGATGTCCTTGCTGCGGTCCTTGATCTTGATGTATCCGTCGGGATACTGCACGGCCAGATCGCCCGAGTGGAACCAGCCACCCCGGAAGGCCTCGTCCGTCGCCTTGGGATTCTTGAGGTAGCCCTTCATGGCGATGTTGCCCTGGAACATGATCTCGCCCATGGTCTCGCCGTCGTGCGGTACGGGCTCCATGGTTTCCGGGTCGAGCACGGCAGCGGAGCGCTGCAGGTGATAGCGCACCCCCTGACGCGCATTGAGGCGCGCACGCTCGCCAATGTCCATGTCATCCCACGCGGCGTGCTTGGCACACACGGTGGCGGGGCCGTAGGTTTCGGTCAGGCCGTACACATGGGTGATGTCAAAGCCCATGCCCTCCATGCCTTCGATCATCGACGCTGGCGGCGCAGCACCCGCCACCATCGCCTTGACGCCAACGGGGATGCCTTCTTTCATCGCGGCTGGAGCGTTCACCAACAGGCTTTGCACGATGGGTGCGCCGCAATAGTGCGTCACGCCGTGGTTGCGGATGGCATCAAATATGGCTTGTGCTTCCACGCGGCGCAGGCACACGTTCACGCCTGCGCGCGCGGCAACGGTCCAGGGGAAGCACCAGCCGTTGCAGTGGAACATGGGCAGCGTCCACAGATAAACCGAATGCTTGGGCATGTCCCATTCCAGCACGTTGCTGATGGCGTTGATCGCCGCGCCGCGGTGGTGGTAGACGACGCCCTTGGGGTTGCCGGTGGTGCCGCTGGTGTAGTTGAGCGCGATGGCATCCCATTCATCACCGGGCCATTGCCAGACGAATTCGGCGTCGCCCCCGGCAATAAAGTCTTCGTAAGTTTGCGCGCCGACCGTCTGGGCAGCCGGGCCATAGACGGCGTCGATCACGTCGATGACCAGCAGCGGCCTGTCCAGCTTGCGCAGGGGCAGCGCCTTGGCCACGATGGGCGCAAATTCCGGATCGACAATCAGCACCTTGGCTTCGCCGTGGTCGAGCATGAAGGCAATCGTCTCCGGGTCGAGGCGCGTATTCAGGGTGTTCAGCACGGCTCCTGCCATGGGCACGCCGAAGTGCGCTTCCACCATGGGCGGAGTGTTGGGCAACATGACCGCCACGGTATCGTTCTTGCCCACCCCTGCCTTGGCCAGACTGCTGGCCAGTTGGCGGCAGCGCGCATAGGTCTCGCCCCATGTCCGGCGCTCGTCGCCATAAACGATGGCCAGTCGATCGGGGTAGACCTGCGCCGTGCGCTCGATGAACGACAGCGGGGTCAGCGGCGCGTGGTTCGCCTCGTTCTGGGACAGGTTCTGTTCGAAAATGCTGGCGCTCACGGTATCTCCTGTTGGTTCGATGGCCCTCGCGGGGATGACGACAAGTGTCATCGATTTGGCTGGCCTATGGACTACCGGCATTAGATCAAGCCGGGCTGACGCCAAACTGAGTGAAAACCACTTGTCCGGCCGCACGTCCCGCATGGGAGAGAATACGGGCGTGTCCATCCCGCAGTCATTCATTCAGGATCTCCTCTCGCGCACCGACGTCGTTGACGTCGTGGGCAGCTACGTGCAGCTCAAAAAAAGCGGCGCCAATTACATGGGCCTGTGCCCGTTTCACGGCGAGAAATCGCCGTCGTTCAGCGTCAGCCCGTCCAAGCAGTTCTTCCATTGCTTCGGCTGCGGGAAAAACGGCAATGCGATTGGCTTTCTCATGGACCACGCCGGTCTGGGATTTCGCGAAGCGGTTCAGGATCTGGCACAAAAAGCGGGCATGCAGGTGCCGGACGATGACGACATGTCGCCCCAGGACCGCGAGCGCGCAGCCGCGCAGCGCAAGCGCCAGGCCACGCTCAACGAGGTGCTGGACAGGGCGGGAGATGCCTGGCGCAAGCAGTTGCGCGACTCGCCGCGCGCGATCGGCTACTTCAAGCGCCGGGGCGTGTCCGGCACCATCGCCAAGAAATACGGCCTGGGCTATGCACCCGAGGGCTGGCGCAATCTGGCCAGCGTGTTTGCGAGCTACGACGACCCGCTGCTGGAGCAAGCCGGGCTGGTGATCGTCGGCGAGGAAGACGGCAAACGCTACGACCGCTTCCGCGACCGGGTGATGTTCCCCATTCGCAATGTGAAAGGCGAGTGCATCGGCTTTGGCGGACGTGTGCTGGGCGACGACAAACCCAAATACCTGAACTCCCCGGAAACCGAGGTGTTCCACAAAGGCCGTGAGCTTTACGGTCTGTATGAGGCGCGCAATGCGATCCGTGAGGCGGGCTATGTGCTCGTCACCGAAGGCTATATGGACGTGGTCGCGCTGGCGCAATTGGGTTTTCCCAATGCGGTGGCCACCTTGGGCACAGCCTGCACGCCGGACCACGTGCACAAGTTGTTCCGCTTCACGGACACGGTGGTCTTCAGCTTCGACGGTGACACCGCGGGCCGTCGCGCCGCGCGCAAGGCGCTGGACGGCGCCCTGCCCTATGCCACTGACACACGCAGCGTGAAGTTCCTGTTCCTGCCCAGTGAGCACGACCCCGACAGCTTTGTGCGCGAGTACGGCGCGGACGCCTTTGCGCGCCATGTGAACGATGCCATGCCGCTGAGCCGGTTCCTCGTCGAATCCGCCGGCGAAAGCTGCGATCTGGGCACCGCCGAGGGCCGCGCCCATATGCTGGCCAATGCCCGGCCACTGTGGACCGCGCTGCCCGATGGCGCGCTCAAACGCCAGTTGCTGGGTGAATTGGGCGAACTGGGGCAGTTATCCTCCAGCGACCTGAGCCAGTTGTGGGCAGAAGCGCCAGCCCAGCACCAGAACGTGCGCGGGCCGGGCGCGCACGCCCACCACAGCGAACATGGCGCCGCCATGGACGACGGAATGCCCTGGGAGATGATGGGCGACCTGGCCCCCTGGGAGCGCGAAAGCCAGTTCTCTGCGCCCGCGCCCGGCGGCTATCCCGCTTCTGGCAGCCCCCAACGCGAGTTTCGCAAGAGCGGTCCCGGTGGCTGGAAAAAGCGCTGGGGACGGGATGCCTACACCCCGCCACAGCCGCCCATGCCGCGCGATGCGGTCGCAAAAAAGGAAGACCACGCCCTGCGCCTGGTGCTTTCGCACATGGAGTTTCTGGAGGACTTAACACTTGAGGACCACACCACCTTGTGCGACCTGCCCGCGCCGCACGGCGCCATCTTCGTGTGGCTGGAAGGTCAGTTGCATGAACACGGCCCGCTATCGTGGGCTGTTTTGCAGGAATCACTGCCCGGTCATGAACACGAAGCTGTGATCCGCAAGCTCATGAGCGGCTCGCACGCCCAGACCGAAGGCGACGTCGCGGAACTGCGTGGTGAGCTGGGCGGCATCCTCAACCGCCTTTTGATCGACCAGTTGATGCGACAGGAAAACGAGCTGATTGCGCAAGCCAGCCGCGATCCGGCGGCCTTGATAAAATACAAAGAATTACAAATGCGGCGCAAGTCGCTGGAAAACCCTCGCTCATCGAGCCCTTGATATTGCCACAAAAGGTATAATCTAAGGCTTGTCGGCAAGAGCGACAGCAGCACCTCCGGATCAGGCGCCCGTGACACACACGCACAACAGCCTACCCCACCGCAAGGACTGCACACCAAATGTTCGCCCAGACATCTTGCCAGCGAGGATCTCATCCTCATCTGCGAAGGTAACCGCCTTCGCCGTGCTGCCCGCGCCGGGAAGTTGGCGCTTGCGTTTTCTTTGTGTCCGTTTTTGATCCCGAGGTAATACATGCCCGTTCAAAAGTCCGCGAAGTCGGCCAAGTCTGCTCCAAGCACTGCTGCGAAGACCGTTTCCAAAGCTGCTGTGAAATCCGTTGCCAAGGCGGCAACCAAAACCGTGCCCGCAAAAAAGGTTGCGGCAAAGACCGCCAAGGCGACAAAAATTGAAGAAGTCAAGATCGTGCCTGCAAAGAAATCCGCTGCTTCCGCAGAATCCACTGAAGAACTGAAGAAGAAACCAGCACGCGGCAAGGCTGCTGCTGCCGCCGACGACGCGGTGGCCGAAGAGACCACGACCGCCAAGAAGCGCCCAGGCCGCCCCGCCAAGGCCGCGGCAGAAAGCAAGGCGCCCGCCAAGCGCGGCCGCAAGCCAAAGGCCAAGGAAGAGGCTGGCGAAGACGACGCCGACCTGTCGGACATCGAATCCGATCTCGAGGGCGAACCCGAGCCGGAAGCCGAGCCGACCGCGACCGTCGAGAAGGTCAAGCCGCTGCGCATGAAGATCAGCAAGGCCAAGGAACGCGCCTTGATGAAGGAATTCGGGCTGGACGAAACCGTCCTCTCCGAAGAAGACATGGCCAAGCGCCGTTCGCAGCTCAAGAAGCTGATCACGCTGGGCAAGACGCGCGGCTACCTCACACAGGTAGAAATCTCCGACCACTTGCCCGACAAGCTGGTAGACGCCGAGACCATGGAAGTCGTGGTCACCATGCTCAACGACATGGGCGTGGCCGTGTACGAGCAGACGCCTGACGCGGAAACCCTGTTCCAGAACAACGTGACGCCCACGGCCACCACCGTGGAAGAAGCGGAAGAAGAAGCCGAAGCTGCGCTGTCCACCGTGGACTCCGAGTTCGGCCGCACGACCGACCCCGTGCGCATGTACATGCGTGAAATGGGCACCGTCGAACTGCTCACGCGCGAAGGCGAAATTGAAATCGCCAAGCGCATTGAAGGCGGTCTGCAGGACATGATGGAGGCCATCTCCGCATCGCCCGCAACCATCGCCGAAATCTTGCAGATGGGCGAAGAAATCCGCGAAGGCAAGGTAGTCATCACCACCGTGGTGGATGGTTTCTCCGATCCGGATGAGGCCGACGACTACGTGGCCGAAGAAGACTTCGACGAATACGACGAAGACGATGACGACGACGGCAAGGGCGGCTCCAAGGCGCTGACCAAGAAGCTGGAAGAGCTCAAGAACGAAGCGCTGAGCCGTTTCGACACGCTGCGTGGCCTGTTCGAGAAGATGCACAAGGTGTATGACAAGGAAGGCTACGGTAGCCCGTCCTACATGAAGATCCAGACGGAAATCTCCGCTGAACTCATGACCATCCGCTTCACCGCCAAGACCATCGAGAAGCTGTGCGACATGCTGCGCGCCCAGGTGGACGACGTGCGCAAGAAGGAGCGCGAGCTGCGCCGCATCATCGTGGACAAGTGCGGTATGCCGCAGGAAACCTTCATTAAGGAATTCCCGCCCAACCTGCTCAATCTGGAGTGGGTGGAAAAGCAGGCAGCATCCGGCAAGCCCTGGAGCAACATCCTGACGCGCAACATCCCGCCCGTGCAGGAATTGCAGCAGCGCCTGATGGACCTGCAGGCGCGCGTGGTGGTGCCCCTCACCGAGCTGAAGAACATCAACAAGCGCATGAACGCGGGCGAATCGGCTTCGCGCGATGCCAAGAAGGAGATGATCGAGGCCAACCTGCGTCTGGTGATCTCGATTGCCAAGAAGTACACGAACCGTGGCCTGCAATTCCTCGACCTGATCCAGGAAGGCAACATCGGTCTGATGAAGGCCGTGGACAAGTTCGAATACCGTCGCGGCTACAAGTTCTCGACTTACGCCACCTGGTGGATTCGCCAGGCCATCACGCGCTCCATCGCTGACCAGGCCCGCACGATCCGCATCCCGGTGCACATGATCGAGACGATCAACAAGATGAACCGCATCTCTCGCCAGCACTTGCAGGAGTTCGGTTTTGAGCCGGACGCCTCCATCCTGGCCGCGAAGATGGAAATCCCCGAAGACAAGATCCGCAAGATCATGAAGATTGCCAAGGAGCCGATCTCGATGGAAACCCCCATCGGCGACGACGACGACAGCCATCTGGGCGATTTCATCGAGGACAGCAACAATACCGCTCCGGTCGACGCCGCGATGCAGGCTGGCCTGCGCGATGTGGTCAAGGACATTCTCGACGGCCTCACACCGCGCGAAGCCAAGGTGCTGCGCATGCGCTTCGGCATTGAAATGTCCACCGACCACACGCTGGAAGAAGTGGGCAAGCAGTTCGACGTGACGCGTGAGCGCATCCGCCAGATCGAAGCCAAGGCACTGCGCAAGCTCAAGCACCCAAGCCGCTCGGACAAGCTGCGCAGTTTCATCGACTCTCTGTAATCCGGCTCACGGCCAGGCGCGTGTCCAGCGCGTCCAGCCCGCCTTCCGCATGCACCCCAGCCCCGCACCGGCCTAGCCGTTGCGGGGCTTTTTCGTGCTGGCCCGCACATCGTCCTAGGTACGGGGTAACAGGTCAGCGCGATGACGATATAGTGGCGACATCGCCTTCATCGCTGCAAGCACTCACCATGAACGCTACTTCCCAAGCCGCTGACGCGTCCCCACCCACATCCTCCGCCCCGCTGCTGTCCATCGCTGTCATGGGCGCGGGCGCCGTAGGCTGCTACTTTGGCGCCATGCTGGCGCGCGCGGGGCACAAGGTCACGCTGATCGGGCGTCAGGCCCATGTGCAAGCCGTGCAAAAAAACGGTCTGCGCCTGCAAACCGCCAAGGAAGACCTGCACGTACCCATGGAAGCCAGCACCGAGGTCAGTGCCATTCAGGGCGCAGACGTGGTGCTGTTCTGCGTGAAATCCACGGACACGGAGACGGCCGCGCAGCAAATCCAGCCTTATCTGACGAACGACACGCTGGTGCTGACGCTGCAAAACGGCGTGGACAACGATGAGCGCGCCCGGACCATGCTGGGCGACGACGCGCAATCCCCCTCTGTCGCCGCCGCCGTGGTGTATGTGGCGACTGCGATGGCCGGGCCGGGCCATGTTCGGCATTTCGGGCGCGGCGAGTTGGTGATCGCCCCTTCAGCGCGCAGCCAGGCCGTCGCAGAACAGTTCACTGCGGCAGGCATTCCTGCGCAGGTATCAGACAACGTGCGCAATGCACTCTGGGCCAAACTGGTCATCAATTGCGCATACAACGCCCTATCGGCGTTGACCCACATGCCATACGACTGGCTAGTGGCGCAAGACGTTGGAGTGAATCCGCTGATCGACGACATCATCGATGAGTGCGCAGCCGTCGCTCGTGCAGAGGGCATTGCGTTGCCCGCGAACATGCGTGAAATGGTCCACAACCTGCCGGGCTCCATGCCCGGGCAACTCTCCTCCACGGCTCAGGATCTGGCGCGCGGCAAGCTGACGGAAATTGACCACCTGAACGGTTACGTCGTACATCGCGGGAAAGTGCACGGCATTGCGACGCCCATTAACCAGACCTTGCTGGTGCTGGTGCGCCTGGCACAGACACAGCGCATGCCTGCGACGCGCACGAACGCGCCGACACCCTGAGCATCGTGCGGGAACACGCCCTTGCCTGCCCTGCAGTGAGTCACCCTTCGCAAACAAGCTATTAAACTTGTAGCAACATTAAATCAGAGTTATATTGGACCTCTTTTCGATTGCCCCGGACCGGCTTCTCGGGCTGCCTCTTTCCCCTGCACAAGGAGAAGTGATCATGAGCTCCAAGGACAACGCCGCCGTCAATCAATTGTTCGAGCGACTGGAATGCCGCTACGCGATGCGCGTGCTCTGGGCCCTGCGTGATGGGCACCCACAGACATTCCGCCTGCTGCAGGACAGTGTCGGCGGCATCACCCCCAACACGCTGAACACCCGCATCAAGGAATTGCGCGAGGCCGGGTTGCTGGCCCACGGCAATGACGGATATACCGTGACGCCCACCGGGCACGACCTGCTCAAGCGTTTGTCCGACGTACAGCCATTTGCCGCACGTTGGGCTGCAGCGCATCCGCGCAAGACCCTTCCCCGCACAGTGCCGGGCGCTGAGGCGCCCAAGGAGGGCGCAGTCCGCAAGGACGATCAACCCGCTGCAGAAACAGGTGACGCTGGGCATCGCTACGTAGACCCCTCTAAGCCGCCGGGCACTAACGCATAAATCTTCTTCTGACCTGCCCGGGCCACTCGCGCTGCCCCGGGCCCTAACGGCATCCTGCCATCCAACACCTATCATTCACACACAGGAAAAATCACATGTCCTTTACCACCACTCCCTCCGGACTCCAGTACGAAGACACCGTTGTGGGCGACGGCCCGGAAGCCAAGGCGGGAGCGCCCGTGCGCGTGCACTACACCGGTTGGCTCTACAACGACGGCCAGCAAGGCGCCAAGTTCGACTCCAGCCGCGATCGCAATGACCCCTTCGAGTTCCCCCTGGGCGCGGGCATGGTCATCAAGGGATGGGACGAAGGCGTTGCCGGAATGAAGGTGGGCGGTCAGCGCACGCTGCTGATCCCCTCCAGCCTGGGCTATGGCCCGCGCGGCGCTGGCGGTGTGATTCCTCCCAATGCCACGCTCAAATTCGACGTCGAATTGCTGGGAGTCGGCGGCTAAGCAGCGGGACATCCCAGACAACGCATCCACTCAACGGGTCGCCGCAACACGCGCGACCCGGCTGCACCCGCCCTTTGGCATGGCCATTCAGAGCCAATGAGCATGCCCCCGCCCAGTCGCGCAAAAGCATGGCCTCCAACCCCATGGTGACATATTCGCTGCATCACATCGAACCTCACTTCAGTATGTAGCGTGTTCACTCTGGTGTATTCACTTTGGTGGTTCAGACCTCATTGCTCCTCCTGTCACACCCTTCATCGTGTGCAAAAGAAAACGCCCGGCTTCTATCGAAACCGGGCGTTTTTCATGGACTGTCCTCTGACCTGTCAAGCCACTCTTACGTTGCCGTGGAAAAGTCGCTTACCGTCCCTTCTCAGGCCCGCAGGTCGGAGTCAAAGTACGGCGGCCAGCGGCAGCATTCCGCCGCTGGCCGCCGCGACCCCTATCACACGAGTGTGATCTGGTGGTTGGCCAACAGGGTGGCCAAGTCTGTGTGCACGCCGTTCAGCGTGAGCAGAGACGTGTAGTTGATACCATCACCATAGCGATCGATTTGCAGCTCCGTACCCGTAGCAGTCGTTTCGACGCGCAGGTAGTCGGCGATCTTGTCACCATGGTTGATGGTTGCGACGCCGTCAATGTAGCGCGCCGCATGCTCGCCCTTGGTGATGGGCTGGTAGCCAATCAGGAGTTCGCTGAGATCGATGCGATCCGAGGTACCGCTGGACTCCCATGCACCCACGGAGAAGCCGTTGATCTGGTCTGATCCATTGCCGCCCGTGCCATCGAGCTTGTCGAGCACGCGATACATCAGCGTGTCCTTGCCTCCGTTGCCAATGGAGATCAGGTCATCACCACCGCGGCCTTCGATGATGTTGTCGCCCAGGCTGCCAACCAGAACGTCAGCATGATCGGAACCGGTAACACCTTCGATGTCGACCAGTTGCGCCACGTTGTAGCCAGTGAACTGCATTCCTGTCTTGCTCAGATCCACGTTGACGCCGGATGTCGCGTTGCGGAAGTCAACCACGTCCATGCCACCGGTCTTGTTCCACGACTCGAGATGGCTGTGCGTTGTCCAGCCACCACCACCGTCATAGATGTAGGTGCCTTCTTCAGCGATGAACGTGTCGTTGTAGCCCGTTCCGGACAGCTTCGCGGTGTCCCCACCTGTGGCTGCCTTGGCCGTCAGCATGAACGCATCCTTGCCATCACCCGCCACCAGATCTGTCCAGCTCTCGTTGGCCGAGATGCCGTTGGTCACCTTCAGCAACTTGGCTGTGTAGGTTTCCTGCGGATCCAGACCGTAGAAGCTGACGATAGCCGAGGTGTCGTTGAAGCCGTAACCTGCTTGCGGATTGATGATCTGCGCAGCCACCAGCTTGCCATTCGAGTCGTACAACTGCACGGTGTTGCCGTAGTAGACGTTGATGCCTTCGCTGTCAACGATGTGCAGGTGCATGGCCGATCCCTTGGCGATGGCCTCATTGTTCTGCACGTAGACCATCTTGCCGTTCTGCTGCGACACGATCAGATCGCGCGCACCGTCCCAGTTGTAGTCGAGAGTCGCAAGGCCGGTCGCATTGGAGATGGAAGCCGAGAGCAGCTTCGTTGTCCACATGGTGGCCTCGTTGTTCAGGAACAGCTTGGCGGTTTGCATCGTTCCATACGGGCTGAGCTTGATCACGTCCATGCGGCCATCGTGGTTCCAGTCCACTGCGGCAGACAGGAAACCAGCAGATGCAATGGAGGTGCTTGGAGTCTCGACCGCAGCGGCTTGGGTGCGCAGGTTGCCAGCGCCATCGTTGTAGTAGATGACGCCGTTAGCGTGCGTACGGCCGGTGGCCAAGTAGAGATCCATGTAGCCATCACCGTTGAAGTCCGCCCAGGTCATGGACGCGGTGGTCACGCTGTTCTTCTCGTTCTTGTAGAACACATTGGCAATGGACTGGCCCGGTGTGAGATCGCCCATGCCGTTGTTGTTGATGACAGAGAGCGCGTACTTGCCTTGAGCCGAGTCGTGGCGCACGATATCCACGGCACCATCACCGTTCAGGTCCACTGCAGAGAGTTCTCCGTAGCTGTCCTGCTTGCTCGACTTCATCCCCGCATTGCCCTTCTTCCCGCCGTCTGGTGTCAGCGTTCCGCGGTCGTTGGAGATGTAGGTCACCGAGTTGCCATAGCGGTCACCGTAGGCAAGGTCGAGATATCCGTCTCCCGTCTTGTCATAGGCAATCACGCCACCCCAGTACAACGTCTCGCATCCAGTCGACAACTGCTCAGCGGCATAACCGTTGCCGGTATTGCGCCACATGATCTGGTAGTTGCCATCGGATCTGGACTCTGTTCCAAACACGTCGGCCGTGCCGTTACGATCGAAGTCAGCGGCGGTCATGCTGACGACTGTTCGGTCCACCTTCTGCTTGGGAATACCCACCAGCATGCTGGCGTTGTAGTCTGACACATCAGTGCTGCTGTAGATCTGGCGGTTCGCGCCGATGGTCCACAGTCCGTCGTCATTGAGGCCAACGAGCATGGTGTTGTTCGTGGTCTCACCTGCGGCGTACGCCCAGTTGGTATCGACTTCGCTCTTCACCGGTGGCTCGATCGTGACCACGCCCGATCCGCTCAGTGCGACGTCGCCTGTGTCACTGACCAGTTGGGTCGAGACTTCATAGCGGCCATAGCCCAGTTCGCTCTCGTTCGGAATCTGGACGTACCAGGTTCCGCTCGCAACGTCCACAGCCACCGCTCCATCGACAGAGCTGTAGGTCACGCCGTTGATGGTCACTTCCACGTGCTCATCAGGAAGAATCTCTGCGCTGATTGTTCCTGCAATGATCGGAGTGGTGTCCGTGGTTGTCTGCTCGGTCACGCCGATCGCGAGGGCCACATTCAATGCAAGGCTGGCGGCCGTTCCTTCGTTGCCTGCGGCATCTCGCACACGCACAGAGAACTCATGGTAGGTGCCATCCAGCAATGCCTCGGGGAGATCGAAGCGCCAGTCATTGCCACTGACAAAGGCTGTACCAAGCAATGTGGAGCCGTCATACACGACGACTTGGTCACCGGCATCCAGCCCGCCCATCAACGAGCCGAACAGCGTAGGTGTACGGTCATCCGTTGTCGTACCCGAGCCGAACTGGCCTTGCTTTTCGCCCACGTTGTCGTAGTAGAAGATCGAGCTGGTCAACGCAGGAGCGATGGAGTCCACGGTGAAATGTGTGACATCGCTTTCTACGCTGACGTTGCCCGCCTTGTCGGTCTGCTTGACGGTAATGGCGTGTGCGCCTTCGGCCAACTCCTTTGTCGGCTCCATGCTCCACTGACCTGATGCGTCAACGGTTGCTGTACCGATGACCACACCATTGTCATACACCGTCACCTTGGCACCGGCTTCACCCTGTCCGCTGATGGTAGGCAGCTTGTCGTCAGTGCTTCCACCATCCGGAACCGGCCCGGTCACGCTGCCCACGTCGTCATAGATTTCGGAAATTTCCGGACTGACAGGCGCGGTGATGTCCACCAGCACGTTGAACTCGAACGATGGCCCACTCACCTGTCCCGCTTCGTCAGTCGACGTGGCGATGAAGTTGTGCATGCCCTCGCTCAGCTCGAGCGTGACGAGGCTCCAGTTGCCCGAAGCATCCGCCGTCGTCGTCCCCATGAGCACCCAGTCCGTGGCAGACAACATGTCGTATACCTTGACGATGGTGTGCGGGGTCGCGGTTCCCTTGAGGGTTGGCGTGACCTTGTTGGTGATGATGTCCGGCTCACCGCCAGCACGGGTTTCAGCAGCAAACGGCTGCGCCTTCCAATCCTGCGCCGCGAACGTCGCAACGGCTGCATCCAGTGCGCCGTCATCATCGAGTCCGGAGATGAACGGTGGCGTCGGGGCAGCGCCCGCGACTTCAAAACTCAACGGTGTCGATGGTGTTCCCACGTTACCAGCGTAGTCAATGGGGCGAGCCTGGAAGCTGTGCTTGCCACTGTGCAGCGATGTGGCAGGCTCGAAACTCCACGAGCCATCGCTCTTGACGTCAACGACGCCAACCACCACGCCACCATCAAGCACCTCGACCTTGGCTACCTCTGGGTGGTCAGCCTTGCCAATGTACGTTGGCTCGCGATCGTCTGTAATAGCGCCTTCCGAGATAGGGCCCTGGATCAGACCAACATCATCAATCAAGGATATGTCGTACACGCTGCCCACCGCTGGTGGCTCAGCCTTGGTCTCATAGGTCTTGCTGACGTTGAGCTTGCCGATGTTGCCGGCTTCGTCCTGGAAGTTGGCTGTCACGTCCACGGTCAAATCTGGATCGTCGATCAGCGCCTTGCCCGGGACCGCCACACTCCAGAGGGTGCCGTCAAGTGTCGCCTTGTAATCTTGGCCATTGACAGAGACGATGATGGACGTATCGCGGGCATCCGCGGGAACTCCTGTGAGCTTACCGGTCAAGGTGATATCGCCCTGGGACTCTGCCTGGTTGACGATGTTGTCCTCGGTCACATTGTTGATCGTCAGGTTGGCGTTGGTCACATCTGGCGCTGCGGTATCCAGTGTGAGTTCAAACGCCGCACTCGGTGCACTGACGTTGCCAACTGCGTCTACGCTGGTCGCTGTCAGTTGATGTTTACCGTCACCAAATGGCGCAAGATCCACCGTGCAAGTCCACTGACCGGATGCATCAGCCGTAACAGCGTCCACTTGCGTGCCATTCACATGGATACGGACAGTTTCTCCAGCTGCAGCCTTGCCGAACAGCTCAGGCGTTGCGTCATCGGTGATGCTGGCGCTTACCAGATCGCCCTGTTCCGGACCGACATTGTCGCGAGCACCCTCGATCACAGGGGCACTGGATGCAACCGTGTCCACCTCCAGTTGGTATTCGGCGGTCACTTCGTTGCCAGCCGCATTCACTGCCTTGACTGTGTATGCGTGCTTGCCATCCGTCTGAACGGGGAGCTCGATTTCCCACAGGCCCTTGGCGTCCGCCGTTCCAGAGGCAACCACCTTGCCGTCTTCGTAGATCGTGACGGTGGAGCCTGCAGTGGCTTCGCCCTTGAATGTAGGAGTAGCGTCGTCTGTCGCTGCACCATTGGCAAGCGTGCCGGTCACTTCACCCACGTCATCGATCACTTCAGTGATCTTCAACTGCACGGCGGTGGTATCCAATGTGAATTTCATCGGATCGCTGGCCGCACTGACGTTGCCAGCGGAATCTGTCAGCGTCGCCGTGATGCTGTGTTCGCCATCCGTGAGCGGAGTCGCTGGTTGATAGCTCCAGTTGCCTTCGCTGTCGGCGACGGTGTTTCCGATCAATTGGCCATTGTCGAAAATCTTGACCTTCGCACCTGCTTCGCCCTGTCCGCGAATGAGCGGCTGGGTTTCATCGGTGACACCACCATTCACGACGGTGCCCACGACATCTCCCGAGTTGTCCTCTACTTGCGGAACTCCAGGACGCTCCGGGGGAGTGATGTCCACCAGAAGCTTGAACTCCACCGAGGGTGCACTGACTTGCCCTGCCGCATCCGTGGAGGTGGCAATGAAATTGTGCATGCTCTCGGAAAGCAGCGTGGTCGTAATGCTCCACGTTCCCTGAGCGCTGGCAGTGAAACTCCCCACCTTGATCCATTCACCGCTGTCAAGGATATCGTACAGCGTGACCAACGTGCCGGGCGTTGCTGTTCCCTTCAGCGTTGGCGTGGTATCCCTCGTCACCAGCGTAGGTGTCGATCGCGCGTTATCGGAATACGCTCCCATATTGTCAAACTCCTTTGCCATTTTGGCTTGCGTTAGTAAATCCATGTTGATTTCTTCATCATTGAGAACAGGCGGCTCGCTGGCCTCTGGCTCAAGCAGCAACTGCTCGTTCTCCTCGTCGTCCTCAGATCCATCCGGTACTAGCTCAGGTATGTTTCCAGTGGGCGGATCCTGCGGAATCACATCCTCTGGCTCTTCCTCCTCTTCAGGCAGTAGCGGAAGTTCTGGCTGTTCAGGCTGCTGGGGCTCCACGGGGATTTGTGGTTCAGCAGGCTGCTCGGGCTCGATAGGAACCTGTGGCTCTTCCGGCTCTACCGGAGCTTCAGGCTCTTGTGTTTCCGGCACCTGTGGCTTTGGTTGCGTGGGCGGAACGAGGGGCGGCGGAGGCGCAGGCGGCAGGCCAGGAGAGTGATCTCCGCCGCCATCCGTGTTGAGATCCTCCTTGTCCTCAAGCCCTCCGATGGTCGGAGGTTGTGGCAGCGTGACAAGTACATCGAAGCTCACGGATGGTGTGGCCGACCCCACGTTGCCAGCGACGTCAACGGGCCTTGCCTGGAATTCGTGCATTCCACCAACGAGCTCCTGTCCCGGCTCAAAGCTCCAAGTCCCGTCGGGTTTGACTTCCGCGAAGCCGATCACCTTGCCGTGATCAAGGATTTCCACCTTGGCGATTTTGGCTGGATCGGCCTTGCCACTGTAAGTGGGCACCCTGTCGTCCGTAGCGCTGCCGTCCACGATTTCACCTTCGACCGGGGCGACGTCGTCCCACAGGAGAAGAGCGGTGATGTCGCCCGCTGTAGGCAGCTCGGTCATCACGCCATAGTCCTTGCTCGTAGACAAGTCGGCACTATTGCCCGCCGCATCGCTGAGCTCGACTGTGACGTCGAACTTTCCGGACGGATTGGACGCCAGTGCACTGCCAGGCACGGTGACACTCCATGCATCACCGATAACCTGCGCTTCATGCTTGGTTCCATCGATCGTGATCGTGACCAGACTTTCGGCGACATCTGGTGGCAGTCCTTGCAGGCTACCGGTCAGCTCGATCTGACCTTGCGATTCAGCGGCATTGATGATGTTGTCATCCGTGACCCCATTCACCACGATCTGGACGCCGGAAACATCAGGAGGTGTGACATCCAGATGGATGATGAAGCCATCGCTGTGCGCGCTTTCGTTACCCACCGCGTCCACGCTCGTTACCGTGAGCTTGTGCTCGCCCTCGGTCGTCATGGCCGGATGCACCGTGTAGTCCCACTTGCCATCCGGGCCTACCGTTGCTGTACCGATCTTGGTGCCGTTGTCGTAGATGTTGACGGAGTCACCGGGTGTTCCAGTTCCTGTCAATGCCGGTGTCGTGTCGTCCGTGGTGTCTCCCGGACTCAGATCCTTCTGAATCGAACCCACGTTGTCATGCACGGAACCAATCGTCGGGATGCTGGATGGTGTGGTGTCCACGGTCAGCGTGAACGACTCTTCCGCCGTATTGCCTGACGAGCTCAACGCCTTGATTGAATACTTGTGCAAGCCCTCGGACTGGACCGGCAGTTCGATGCTCCAATGGCCATCCAGATCAGCGGTGGTACTCGCGACTTCGGTCCCGCCTTCGTAGATCGTGACCTTGGCGCCAGCCGTGGCCAGCCCCACAAAGGTGGGTGTCGTGTCGTCCGTCGCCCCGTTGTCACTGATCGGCGTGCGAATCGTTCCGTGGTCGTCTTGAACTTCGGTGATAACGAGCTCAAGATTGCGCGTATCCACTTCCACATCAAACGGACTGCTTGGAGCGCTGGTATTACCCGCCCTGTCGGTCAACGTCGCCGTGATGGAGTGCGCCCCATCGGTGAGCGCCTTGGCGGGGCTGAATGCCCACTCGCCGGATGCGTCGACCGTCGTCGTCCCGATGATTTCCCCGTTATCGAAGACAGTGACGACGGCTCCCGCCTCGCCCTTACCCTTGAATTCCGGACGTGCGTCATCGGTAATGCCGCCAGAACCAATCGGACCTTGGGTGTCACCGATATCGTCAATGGCATCGAGGATGCTGGGCTTGTCCGGCGCAATCGTATCCACGATGAGCGAGTAACTGGTCGGGTCGCTGACCTGCCCTGCGCCATCGACGGCAACAGCAGTCAGATCATTGACACCATCGTCCAGGGACGACACTGTCATCTCCCACTCGCCCTTGCTGTTCACGGTCGCGGAGCCAATAAGCTTGTTATTGCCGTCGCGAACTTCCACATCCGTTCCGGGCGCTGCCGTGCCCTTGATGGTGGGCGTGGAGTCCTTGGTCGGAACATCAGGCTGGATGTTGCCGCCCGCATCGTCGTAGACGCCCGTGATGGATGGAGCTTGAGGCTTGACGCTCACTACGCCAAAGGGCAGTGCACTGGTTTCAGGGCCAACGTTGTTGGACGCGTCGACGGGGCGGGCGGTAAAGCTGTGCTCGCCTTGCTGCAACGGCAGTTCTGGCTCGAAGGACCAGGTGCCATCTGGCGCCACTGGCACCTTCCCGATGACGACATGGTTGTCCAGAATTTCGACAAACGCCACCTTCCCGATTTCAGCCTTGCCGCGATACTCCGGCTTGCTGTCATTGGTCAGGTCACCGGCATTGATCTCACCGATCTTGGGTTCCACGTCATCCCAGAGGACGATGTCATAGAGCGTCGATGCATCAGGCGGAAGCTGGCTGATGTCATAGGGCTTCGTGGACTGCAACTGCGCCACGTTGCCAGCGAGGTCTCCAAACGAAGCGGTCACCTCGACGGATGATGCGGCAGCCAACTCCGATCCGGGAGCGGTGACTTGCCATGTATCGCCAACGATCTCGGCCACATGCTTGTTGCCGTTGATCGATACAACGACCTTGCTGTTGACCACGTCCGAAGGAACGTCCAGGATTTGGCCGCTGATGGTGATCTCACCTTGCAGTTCTGCGGCATTGAGAACGTTGTCGTCCGTGATGTTATTCACGATCAACTGCGTCCCACTCAGGTCCGGCGGCGTCACGTCCAGCTGGATAACGAAGCCGTCGCTGTGTGCGCTTTCGTTGCCTACGGCGTCGACACTGGTTGCTGTCAGCTTGTGTTCGCCCTCGTTCGTGAGTGCGGGATGCACCACGTAGTTCCACTCACCATTCTGGTCGACTACCGTGCTGCCAACGTAGCTGCCGTTGTCGTACACATTGATGGTGTCACCGGCAGTGCCCTTGCCGAACAGTTCCGGGGTGGTGTCGTCGGTCACGCCGCCATTCGTAATCGGTGTTTGCACCGAACCCACGCTGTCGTGAATTTCCGTGATGACCGGAATCGTCGAAGGCGTGGTATCGATCGTCAACGTGTACGGCACTTCGGACACATTGCCAGAAGCGCTTTCGGCCTTCACGGTGTAGCTGTGAGAGCCTTCACTTTGGGCCGGAAGTTCAATGGACCAATGACCGCTGCCATCAGACTTGACACTCTTGATGAGCGTGCCTGACTCATAGATCGACACCGTTGCACCGGGTGTCGCCCGTCCCACAAATGTGGGCGTGGTGTCGTCGGTGGCACCACCATCGCTGATCGGTGTGCGGATCGTGCCGACGTCATCGAGCACCTCGACGATCACCAGCTCCAGCCCGCTGGTATCCACGGTGAAAGTCAGGGGATCACTGGATTCGCTGGTGTTGCCAGCCTTGTCGGTCAGCGTCACGGAGATGCTGTGCGCGCCCTCTCCCAACGCCTGCGCTGGCTTGAGGCTCCACGTTCCGTCTGCGCCAACGACGGTGGTTCCGATGACCTTGCCATTGTCAGTGATCGTGACCGTTGCCCCGACTTCTCCCTTGCCCTTGAGTTCGGGAGCCCAGTCGTCCACGGTATCGCCAGCAGCGATCAGGCCCGTCTTGTCACCCACGTGGTCATAGGCCTCGATCATGTCGGGTCGTTCAGGAGCCAACGTGTCGACCAATACCGGATAGATTCCGGTGCGCTCGCTCACTTGCCCTGCGCCGTCGGTGGCTGTGGCGGTGAGTTCGTGCAGGCCATCCTTCAGGACATCGGTACTGATGCTCCAATTGCCCTTTCCATCCACTTCTGCGCTACCGACCAGAGTGTCCCCGTCATACACCTTGACGATGGTTCCAAGTGCAGCCGTCCCCTTCAGTGTCGGCGTGGAATCCTTGGTCGGCTGGTGCGGTTGAATGTTGCCATCGTTGTCGTCGTACACACCGGTAATCGATGGCGCCTGAGGTGCAGCCCCCAGAACGGTGAACTCCAATGGTTTGGTCAGCAAACTTTCGTTGCCCGCTGCATCAATGGCACGCAACTGGAAGCTGTGTGGGCCCGCGGCCAGAGGAGAGTTCGGCTCCACCCACCATGTTCCATCGGGCTCCACCTTGGCAACGCCAATGACGACGCCCTTGTTCAGCACTTCGACGGTTGCTACCTCCTGCGGATCGGTCTTACCGATGTAACGCGGCTTGCTGTCGTCGGTGATGTCGCCATTGAGAATCTCGCCTTGCTTCTCGCCCACGTCGTCCATGAGGCGATATTCGAAGAGGAGCTCATCCAGATTGGGCGGCGTCACGTCGATGTCGTAGCCCTTGTCCAGCACCTTTTGCGCGGCATTGCCTGCCGCGTCGGAGAAACTTGCGACGACATCGATCTGCTGATCGGAGTCGGCCAGCAAGCCGCTGCCAGGGACATCCACGCTCCAACGATCCCCATCGATCGTGGCCTTGTAATCAACACCATTCACGGTCACCACAATCTGGGTGTCCGTCACATCGTCCGGGACCTCCGACAAGCTGCCCGTGAGCGTCACATCCGACTGCGACTCCTTGGCATTGAGGACGTTGTCTTCGGTGACGTCGTCGACGTCGACCACCACGCCACTGACGTCCGGCGGAGTGACGTCCAGCTGGATCGTGAAGCCTGGACTGCGGTCACTTTCATTGCCCGCTGCGTCTACACTGGAGGTCGTGAACTCATGCTCACCTTCGTGCGTCAACGCTGGGTGGATCGTGTAGGACCAGTTTCCGTCGCCGTCCACGATCGTGCTGTCGACAAGCTCTCCGTTGTCATAGATGTTGATCGTGTCGCCCGGCGTACCCTTGCCCTTGAGTTGTGGCGTGGTGTCGTCGGTGGTATCACCGCTCTGCAGTTCACCCTGTTTGGAGCCGACGTCATCCAACACGGACCCAATGCTTGGCACGCTGGAAGGCGTTGTATCCACGGTGAGGCTGAACGGCTCCTTCACTTCATTGCCCGCTACGCTCAACGCAACCACCGTGTAGTGATGCTCACCCTCAGGCTGCTCGGGCAGCGTGATGCTCCAGTTACCTTGATCATCCGCCTTCGCGCTGGCGATTTCCTTGTCGCCTTCGAGAATGCGGACCTCTGCCCCTGGCGTGGCACGCCCCTCGAAGGTGGGCGTCGTATCGTCGGTCACTCCTCCATTAGGAATTGCACCGGTGATAGATCCGACGTCATCCATGACGTGCTTGACGACGAGCTCGACCCCGGATGTATCGACGTTAAACGTCAACGCTTCGCTTGGCTCGCTGGTATTCCCGGCGCGATCGGTCAAGGTCGTGGTGATACTGTGTGGCCCCTCCGCCAACGAATCGGCAGGAGTGATGCTCCACAGGCCATCCTTCCCGACCACGGTCGATCCAATGATTTTTCCGTTGTCATACAAGGTGACCGTATCTCCCGGGTCGCCCTTGCCCTTGAACTCTGGCGCCCAGTCATCAACGGTGTCGCCCACGTTGATCGGGCCAATTTTGTCGCCAACACTGTCAATGGCTTCCACCATGTCGGGCTGGGCCGGAGCCACCGTATCGATCACGACGAGATATTCGCCAGTGGGTTCGCTGACTTGACCTGCGCCGTCAGTGGCGGTTGCTGTCAACTGGTGATTGCCATCTGCCAACTCGGAGGTGTTGAGAGTCCACATGCCATCGGCATCGACCTCCGTACTGCCAACGAGTTTGTCCCCGTCGTACACCTTGATTGTTGTCCCTGGGGTCGCCGTGCCCTTGAGCATCGGCGTCGCGTCATTCGCCGGCATGCCCGGTTGGATGTTCAGAAGCGCATCGCCTTCGTCGTTGTAAATACCGGTGATGGCTGGGGCCGCGGGTGCCGGGCCGATCAACGTGAATGGCAGTTCTGGCGAGGTCTCGCTGAGATTACCTGCCGCGTCCATCAAACGCACCTGGAAAACGTGCGGGCCAGCGGCCAGAGGGAGCTTGGGCTCGAATGACCAACTCCCGTCGGCGGCCACATCAGCGGTACCGATGACCTTGCCATTGTCAAGAACCTGTACCCGTGTGACATCCGTGGGGTCGACCTTGCCCTTGTATTCCGGCTTGTTGTCGTCGGTGGTGTCACCCGAGACGATCTTGCCCTGTACAGGCCCGACGTCATCCCAAAGGTCCAATTCCTTCAGTGCGTCAATCGACGGCGCAATGGTGTCATAAGCCTGCGTCGCCTCTGCAGCCTTGCTGGGATTCTTCGCGGCATCATGGGCAGCACCTTCAGCCACCTCCACCGTGATTTCTCCTTCTGAGCCCGCGGGCGGCGTCACCACCAAGGTGTATACCGAGCCACTCACTGCGGTGAACTCGCCCACCGTACCGCCAGTCACCTTGATCTTGCTGGCGTCGAATCCGACGACATCTTCATTGAACGTGAAGGTGAACGTCACTGACCCGTCCACGCCTACCATTTCCGATACGTCATCCGTAATCGTGAGTACCGGTGGTGCTGCGTCGACCACGGCTTCAGTGGGCTCGCTGGAATTGCCCGCTGGGTCTGTCGCTGTGACCGTCAGTTTGTCACCATCCTCCAAGCCCGGATTCTTGATGACCGCGTTGCCGTCTTCATCAGCCTCCACCGACTGCTCGCTGCCATCCGGGAACTTCACCGTCACCTTCGAGCCGGGCTCGGCGTGCACAACGATATCGTCCTGCGCGTTGACGGGCTCCACGACGGGCTTGTCCGGCGCCAGTGCATCGACGATGGCAGTGATCGGATCGCTGTCCACACCCTCCGGGCTGGTCACCACGATCTGGATCTCATCGCCGTGTGAAAGGCCAGGATTGGGAATCGAGTAATGCCCATCACTGCCAGCGATGGTGACCAATTCCTTGCCGTCAGGAAGGATCACCGTCACGGTCATGCCTGGTTCTGCCGTGCCCGTGATGGGATCGACACCGTTCACGAGGTCGACGGTGGCGTTCTTAGGCTTTGTGGGAACCGGGTCGGGCCCACCCAACAACTGATTTGCAGCAATCGCAGCAATCGTCAAGCCAGCCAACGCGCTATGCCAGACCCCCAGGACAGCATCGCGTTCTTCAGCGGGCTGCGAGTCCAGCAATGGGTCAATGGATTGAAGATTCGTGAAGCCGAATGGCATCACCCCATCTTCTTCAACCTCGCCCGTATTGAGCAACCACAGGCCCTCCATCTCATCCAGCAGCACGACATGGCTTTGCTGGCCGTCCACAGTCTGGAAATAACCCGTGACCGTGACTACCTGACCATCAATCAAGGTCAAGATGAGGTCGTCGCCTTGACGCCCAATTTCGCGGATGTCAGCACGTGTGATGGCTATTTGAACAATCGATGGCTCATTGAGAGTGATTTCAGGGCCAACGCCATACTTTGAAACAGCACTTTTTTTGCCCAAAACAGAAATATCCACTGGTTGCGTAGATGCGCTCATTTTTTCTCCCGATAACGCTGAATACTTGGTTGGACGCACTGCCACGGAAATCCCATCCACGGCAACTTGCCCTGCTTATCTGATTAGTCGGCCCACTGACTTCTCTCCAATGGATCCGAATGCCCAGCGACGCGATTCGCCGGACAAATTTTCAATTACCTTGTTTTGCTCCCTTTTTTGCATGCCGTTACAAATAACCATCCATTGACGTAGCCTCCACGCCAAACGATGCCCGCGAAGGGTAAGCCGCATCAGAGATATTCAATTGAGATAGATAAAAGTGCTCATAAGAAGGAAAAAAATTCCTCCAAAAACAACGATTAAACAGATTTACACAGAATAAAAAATTAATATCAAGACTCATCGTCTTTAATAATATTCATAAAGCATAAATAAATCATGCGTTTAGTAAAATTACTTATAAATCAATGAGTTACATTAACTTATGATTTAGATACGTATTTTTCTAAATGTGATTCTTATCCGAGCGATTTGTTTTATTCAATGATTTTTGAAATTAGAGATCATCCATCAATGATCAACCACCCGTCGATTTTGAAAAAATACTTGGATAATGATTCTTAAATCAAATAATTTGAATATGAACAACCATCAAACATTGATTCAATAGCAACAAACTCCGCATTACCCATCTGGAAAAATTCTCACAATTACTTTGCTTTTTGTAATTAATTACTCTATTAACAATCCACCCTTCAAACGCTCGCCCCAATAAATGCAAATATTCCTCCTAAACATAGGAAATAAATATTTTCAGGCTGAAGAAACGCCAGAGAATAATGAATTGACGAATCGAAAGTCATACCAAATCCAAGCGATAGAGCACTTGGTCAGTAAGCTTCAATCACATACATAATCGTCCGGACCCAACATCCACGCGCGGATTGCCTGCCTATAGAGATGAGTGTTCGCTGCAAAAATCTAGCGAGAGATCTGAAGCCGGAGAATGGAAATTGCCTGTGTTGTGTAGTCAGTCGCAAGGACCCGAAGCAAGAGGGAATTGATGTGACACTACAAACCCTCGTCGCTCCAACAAAGCATCGGGACTTCCTGCGCTCTTTCGCTATGGTGTAATTCGCACGCAGAGAACGATTCCGGAGTCACCCCCCGAATTGCGCGGCGCTAGGAGAAGATCTATGCGACCATGGTCAGCCGCTGTTTCGCGGTGGCGCCGACAGCCCGTGCATTCCAGGCAGATTGGGCAATTGGCATGCATAATTTGGAGCACTTTACATACGCGCTCTTTATTACGCTGAAATCGGAGCATGTCTTAGCGCCCAAACGACGCTTCAGTCCTTCGCATCGGCAATTTCTAAGCGTCAACTCATCCAAGGCATGCGCCTGTCCGATTTTCTGTGTGCGCCCTTCGCCAGCCAGCCGAGCAGTCAAAGTCATTGAAGGGCTTCAAGTAGGTGTCGGGTCCTGTACGAATACGTACGCTCTTTTCAAACAAATCCAGATGCGAGAACTTGAGGATTTTCGCGCAGGGCCACCGATCAGCCAGCGCCCTATCCCAACTGGCCGTGGTGAGCGGCGACTCTTGATGCCGTCGCTTGAATAATCTATCTTGGGCATCGTGCGAGCTCTGATATCCCTCGTTCGAAGCCCGAAGCTGCCACAACTTCAATGAAACTTCTCGCGCAAAGTTCCTCGATGTAGCCAAATCACTCCACATATCAGGTATAGGAGAAAGGACGCTTTGGCGTTAGCTGAGCGCATCCAGTCCAGCGCTGCGGGATTCTTCAGATACCAATAACCACTGTAGAAACCGTCCACCGAAATCCAGATTGCCAGCAAGGCAATCGGAAATTGACGCCAACGCCGTTCCAGCAACACCCTCAAGGAACATGGTGCAGTGATGTACGTGGACAGCCCCATGATGAAACTGACTGGAATATCCCAGTCAGGTGCCGGAGTAAGCATCGAACCGGCAACCAATATCAACAAGCCGATTCCGAGACTTGCGAGCTTCCATGGTCGCAAGTACTCTCCTGATGGGTATAAAAAATGCAACGTTTCCTCGGAAAATGCGTTGGAAACACCAGTTGATTGTCGAAGCCTCACTGCCGTCAAATCCGAATCACCAATCGCATGGACGACTATGCAGGATCTCCCTTGTCACAACCCCCTCTAAACGCGCGATTTCACACGGCGCATTGTGAGACTTCGCATCTTCTGGCGACCACGTTTGACCTGTCGCTGTGCGCAAAGAAGTGGCTTCCGATACACACAGAGGCGCGTTATTCATACCCGTCGAGAAGTGGTCATCCCGACTAATCTGGACACTCCGGCAGCTTAAGCAGGCTACTCGGTTCCAGTCCATCGTATTGACTCTTCAAGAACCGTTGACCACTTGAACTGGTTGCGATAATTACTTTGACCATCGAATGAACATCGCCGTCAACGTGGAAATGCCATTTCCCCGCCGACGCACCCGCAATGGCTTCCTCAATCCTTAATTGCCAGCGAGACCCGTCAGGATAGACGCCACCTATTTTCCGTACGCGCTCACACGGCTCACGTTGAGGATCGAGTTTTACACAAGTTATGCGAATATTTTGCCCCATTCAGTCAACTCCTCAGTCCATAAAACTCGCAAGCATGAAGGAAAAAGGCCAAGAGCTATCGACGTTGAATCAACCTGTTAGGACAAGCCTCTCCGGGTATTCAAAAAATTGCGTTTTGTTTGAGGCAGCTGATGTTTTCGATGTTCGCGCTCAAGCTGAAGCACTTCGCACATGCCATAACAAATACGCGCAAATAAAAAATTGGACAGCACTGGGTGCGGTGGAAATTAGTTCGTAGAAGTGCAAGCGTCAGTCTGCGCCGAGTCTGGTGAGATTCAGTATTCAAAGATCCCATTGCGGGCATTCCTTGACATGCGAGCCGAGACAACGTGAGAAGTGGAGCATCAGGCGATGCAAGATCCGGCACGGCCCACCAAAGGAGCTACGAAGCACATCCGTCACGTTTGCCCTCTCGACTGGCGCAGCTCCCTGGTACGTAGCACGCCAACGAGCCCGCAGGTCATGACGACGGACTACGCCAAATAGAACCTCAAGGCTGGCAATGGACAGGCAAACGCGCTGTCACGGGCGTAATCTCCACGCCAGTCGACAAGACTGGTCACCAATGCGAAATAGTGCCAATCGACTTGTGACTTCGCTGCAAAGTAAAAGAAAAAGCCCCGAGTGAATTGCTCACTCAGGGCTCATCTTGGCGGAAACGGAGGGATTCGAACCCTCGATGAGGCTCTACACCCCATACTCCCTTAGCAGGGGAGCACCTTCGGCCACTCGGTCACGTTTCCAATCCAGCTATTATGCCTCAGTTCTGAGGCGGTTTTGGGGAAAAGACGCTTTTTTCCGTTGATTTATTGCTGGTCAAGGCCGAAGGCCTTGTGCAGTGCGCGCACGGCGAGTTCGACGTATTTTTCGTCGATCACGACCGAAGTTTTGATTTCGGAGGTGGAGATCATCTTGATGTTGATGCCCTCTTCGCTCAGTGCGCGGAACATCTTGCTGGCGACGCCGACGTGGCTGCGCATGCCGATGCCCACGATGCTGACCTTGGCGATCTTGGTGTCACCCACGACCTCTTCGGCACCGAGGGTGGGCACGACCTTGTCTTTGAGCAGGTCGATAGTGCGCTGGTAGTCGTTGCGATTGACCGTGAAGCTGAAGTCGGTCTTGCCTTCTTTGCCCACGTTCTGGATGATCACATCCACGTCGATGTTGGCGTCGGCCACCGCGCCCAGGATCTGGTAGGCGATGCCGGGGGTGTCGGGCACGCCGAGGACGGAGATCTTGGCTTCGTCGCGGGTGAAGGCAATGCCGGAAACGACGGCTTTTTCCATTTTTTCGTCTTCCTCAAAAGTGATCAGCGTGCCGGATACGGCCTCTTCATTGACGTCGATGTCCACGGGCGTGAAGCTGGAGAGCACGCGCAGTGGCACCTTGTATTTACCGGCGAATTCGACCGAGCGGATCTGCAGCACCTTGCTGCCAAGGCTCGCCATTTCCAGCATTTCCTCGAAGCTGAGTGTAGTGAGGCGGCGTGCCTCAGGCACCACGCGCGGGTCGGTGGTGTAGACGCCATCAACATCTGTGTAGATCAGGCATTCGGCAGCCTTCATCGCAGCAGCAATGGCCACGGCGGAAGTGTCGGAGCCGCCACGTCCCAGCGTAGTGACGTTGCCTTCGGGGTCGATGCCCTGGAAGCCGGTGACGATGACCACTTTGCCAGCGTCGAGTTCACCGCGCACGCGTTGGTCGTCGATCGATTCAATGCGTGCTTTGGTGTAGGAGGCATCGGTGCGCACAGGCACTTGCCAGCCAGCGAAGCTCACCGACTCCATGCCTTCAGCCTGGAGCGCAATGGCCAGCAGTGCAGACGATGCCTGCTCGCCAGTGGCGGCCAGCATGTCCAGCTCACGATGATAGGCCGTGGCAACACGCGAGGGGGCCAGCTCTTTGGCCAGGCCCAGCAGGCGGTTGGTCTCTCCACTCATGGCGCTGGGCACCACCACCATCTGGTGGCCGGCCCGCGCCCACTTGGCCACGCGCTTGGCGACGTTCTTGATGCGCTCTGTCGAGCCCATCGATGTGCCGCCGTATTTATGAACGATCAGTGCCATGGAATATTCGGGGTGACGAAACTGGAATGTTCACGACGCAATGAATGACTGGAACGCTGTTTTGGCGCGTCGCCGTTTCGTACAAAAGTTAAATCCAAAACTTGTCAATTGTACCAATCGAGGAGCCGCCCTCGCCGTTCGATGTAGCCGCGTCCGATCTTGAGGTGGATTTGATGCCCTCGCGTCGTGCACGCAGCCACTTGATCGAGCAATGCACCCAACTGGGCAGAACTGGGCGTGGTTGCATGTGATTGACGCAGCCACCGCCGCAGGACGTTCGCCTGCCGGGCTCGACTCAAGCTGCGCAACTGCGCAATATCCGGCGGGCTACCAACGCACGCAAGATCCATCTGCGCAAGCTCGTCCAGCAGTTCAGCCGCTTGCGCCGCATTGTCGGCACTGCGCGCGAAGGTATCGCGAAACTGTGGAAACACCGCGTCCAGCGTCGGCAGTAATTGCCGCCGGATGCGATTGCGCGTGTACCGCTCGTCCGAGTTGCTTGGGTCTTCGATCCACGCAATATCCTCCGCCCGCAGCCATTCGCGCACGTCTGACGCGCTGACCTGGAGCAGCGGTCTGTACCACTCCAAGCCCGCCCTGCGCCACGTCTGCGGCATCGCAGCCAGACCTGCAACGCCCGCGCCGCGAGAGAGTGCGAGCAAGATGGTTTCGATCTGGTCATCGGCATGCTGGGCGATGGCCACGCTGCGCACCGGCGGCTCGATGCCCGACAGCAATGCCTCCAGCGCGGTGTAGCGCGCCTGCCGTGCTGCGTCTTCCGGACTTTGGCCTGCCGCGTGGCGCGCGTCGACGCGACGCACATGCAGCGGCACGTCCAGACGCCGACAAAGCGCCAGACAGTGCGCCTCAAAATCATCTGCTGCCGCCTGCAAGCCATGATGCACATGCAGCGCGTGTAACTGCCCCGGCCAGCGCCTGGCACACGCCGTGAGCAGTGCCGTGGAGTCTGCACCGCCACTCAAGCCCACCGCGAGCGGAAGCTCTGGGGTGAAGCGTTGCATGGCAATGTCGAAGGCGATGGTCATTGGACTATGGATGCGGCGTGACCATGCATTGTCGCAGTCACGCCGTATGCGCTGGAAACGCCAACGGCCCCGAAGGGCCGCCGTGCGTGTGCGCAAGCCGTACGGATGACGGCCTCGCTGTGCGTTTACTGGTTGTCTGCCTTGGTGTCGTTGAAGCGGCCATAGCTTTGCACGCGCTCGTAGCGGCGATCCAGCAGCTCTTTGACCTTCAGGTCCGCCAATTGGCGATAGGCGTCGTTCAGTGCGCGCTTCAGGAACGAGGCCATCTGCTTGTGATCGCGATGCGCGCCGCCGACGGGTTCGTTGACGATCTTGTCCACCAGCCCCAACGCCTTCAGGCGGTGCGCGGTGATGCCCATGGCATCTGCAGCTTCCTGCGCCTTGTCGCTGGTCTTCCAGAGAATCGATGCGCAGCCTTCCGGGCTGATCACGGAGTACACCGAATACTGCAGCATGATGACCTGGTCGGCCACGGAAATAGCCAGCGCGCCACCCGAGCCGCCTTCTCCGATCACCGTGGTGATGATGGGCACTTCCAGTTGCGCCATCTCGAAGATGTTGCGGCCGATGGCCTCGGACTGACCGCGCTCTTCCGCGTCAATGCCTGGATAGGCACCGGGCGTATCCACAAAGGTGAACACCGGCAGCTTGAACTTTTCTGCCGTCTTCATCAGGCGCAGCGCCTTGCGATAGCCTTCGGGTCGGCTCATGCCGAAATTGCGCGCTGCGCGCTCCTTGGTGTCGCGACCTTTCTGCTGGCCGAGCACCATACAGGGATGACCGTTGAAGCGGGCCAGTCCGCCCACGATGGACAGGTCATCGGCAAAGTGGCGATCACCGTGCAACTCGACGAAATCGGTGAAGATCTCGCGCACGTAATCCATAGTGTAGGGACGCTCTGGATGGCGCGCAATCTTGGTGATCTGCCAGGGTGACAGTTCGCTGTAGATGTCCTTGGTGAGCTGATGGCTCTTCTTGCTCAACTGGTCAATCTCTTCCGAGATATCCACTGCGCTTTCGTTCTGCACGTAGCGCAGTTCTTCGATCTTGGATTCAAGCTCCGCGATAGGTTGCTCGAAGTCCAGAAATGTTTTTTTAGCCAACGTATTTCTCCAGGGGCTCCATGGCCCAAACTACCCCGACGAAGCGGGTGCGTAGCGCTATTAAGACGCTTGACGGTTTACTTTGCAACTATTTGCGTCAAGGGTCAGCACTGCACCGGCATGGGAGCAAGCGATCTCCAAATATACCAACTTGCGACGCTGCACCACGGCTTCCATGCCTCGGCAACCTCGCGCGCATCACTGCGGCTCACGGGTTCGCCCGAAAAATATTGGTTACTAATTCCTTGCAGCAACGTAGGGTCATCCAGCGCCAGCACGTTGGGGCGACCCAGATGGAACAGCAGGAACATGTCGGCCGTCCAGCGGCTGATGCCGCGAATGGCAACCAGTTCCGCGACGATGGCATCGTCCCCCATCTGGTCCCAATCGTGAACGTGCAGGCGACCGCTGTCGAAGTGCAAGGCCAGATCGACGAGATATTCCACCTTGCGCGCGGACAGCCCGCTGCCGCGCATGTCATCCACCTTCAGGCGCAGCACGTTGGCAGGCGTCATCTGCGTGGGCAGCAGCGCGAATTTTTCCCACACGCGCTGGGCAGAGGCGACCGACACCTGCTGCCCCACGATGCTGCGCGCCAGCGTGGTGAACGCATCGCCACGCAAAGTGAGCGAGACATTGCCCAGCTCTGGAATCAGGCGCCGCATGACGCGGTCCTTCTTCATCAAATGCTTGCAGGCCTCCTGCCAGTAGCTCGGTGGCTGCAGATCAGAAGAGGTTTGAACCGCGCTATCGGCGGCTTTCTTGCTGGTGGCCATCAATCAATGCCCTTCCAGCACAACGGCGCGCATGCACCCGGCGATACAAGCCTTCAACTTCACTGCGCAGCCTCCCAGGTGGTGCCTGCGGCGGAGTCCTTGAGGACGATGCCCGCCTCCAGCAGCTCCTTGCGAATACGGTCGGCTTCGGCCCAATTCTTCGCCGCTTTGGCTGCGGCACGCGCGGCAATGTGCGCCTCGATCGCGCTGGCGTCCAGCGCAGAAGCGCCGGCTTGCAAAAAGCCCTGCGGATCGGCCTGCAGCAGCCCCAGGAAACCGCCCAGCGAGCTGAGCAAGCCTGCCAGTTCCGGCGACTTGGTGCGGTTCACCTCACCTGCCAGATCGAACAGCACGGCCACGGCTTCGGGCGTGCCGAAGTCTTCGTCCATGGCCGCCTTGAAGCGAGCCGCAAATGGGTCATTCCAGTTCACCTCGGCCAAAGGCTGCGCGGGCACCAGACTCAGTGCCGTATACAAGCGCTTGAGCGCATTGCGCGCATCGTCCAGGTGCACGTCGCTGTAGTTGAGCGGGCTGCGGTAATGCGCGCGCACGACGAAGAAACGCACGGTCTCCGCGTCGTATTCCTTCAGCACATCGCGGATGGTGAAGAAGTTGCCCAGCGACTTGGACATCTTTTCGTTGTCCACGTTGATGAAGCCGTTGTGCATCCAGGTCATCGCCAACGGCTTGCCTGTGGCGCCTTCGCTCTGGGCAATTTCGTTTTCGTGGTGCGGGAACTGCAAGTCCGCGCCACCGGCATGGATGTCGAACGTCTCGCCCAGCAACGCACAGCTCATGGCCGAGCACTCGATGTGCCAGCCCGGGCGGCCCATGCCATAGGCGCCATCCCACTTGGCGTCATCAGGCTCGGTGGGCTTGGCGCTCTTCCAGAGCACGAAGTCGAGCGGATCCTGCTTGCCGTCCAGCACGGCCACGCGCTCACCCGCGTGCAACTCGTCCAGCGACTTGCCCGACAGCTTGCCGTAGCCGGGAAACTTGCGCACCGCGTAGTTCACGTCGCCATTGCCTGCGCGATAGGCCAGCCCCTTGTTTTCGAGCGTGGAGATGATGTCCAGCATCTGCGGCACATAGTCGGTCGCGCGCGGCTCGTGCGTCGGGCGCTCGATGCCGAGGGCATCCGCATCTTCGTGCAGCGCGTCGATCATGCGATCGGTGAGGTGGCGAATCGTCTCGCCGTTTTCCAGCGCACGGCGGATGATCTTGTCGTCGATATCCGTGATGTTGCGCACGTAGGTCACCTTCTGGCCGCTTGCGCGCAGCCAGCGCTGCACCACGTCGAACGCAATCATGGAGCGCGCATGCCCCAGATGGCACAGGTCATACACGGTCATGCCGCACACATACATGCGCACATGACCGGGCTCCAGCGGGGAAAACTCCTCCAACGCACGCGACAGCGTGTTATAGATACGCAAGCTCATGGAAACTTTATGAAATTCTTGGATATGCAGCTTCGGGCCCTGCCTATGGGCTCGCTGCGCGGGGTGACGGATGGCTCACAACGGGTCTTCCTCGAACGCTGTGCGGCGACAGGCACGCCCGCAGCGTCTCCTGTTGCAACAGCACACAGGCTCGACACCCCCTCAGCTACAATTCGCCTCAGTATAAGCCCGCGCCGCATTCTGGCGGGCGTCCTCAGTCTTTACCCTGCTCATGAATTCTCCACGTTCTACAGTTCACTCGCTGCTGCGCCTGCTGGTTGTAGCATGTGCCATCGGCAGTTCCTGGGCGCATGCAGACGAGTATTCCAGCATCACCACCCTGCTCAAACAGAAGAAACCCGAGCAGGCCCTGACCGCGCTGGACAAGCGCATCGACGCCAATCCGCGCGATCCGCAATTGCGCTTCCTGCGCGGCGTGGCGCAGACCGATCTGGGTCGCACCGATGCGGCGATCGACACCTTCACGCAGATCACGCAGGAATACCCCGAGCTGCCCGAGCCCTACAACAACCTTGCTGCGCTCTATGCCCAGAAGAACGAGCTGGACAAGTCCCGCCGCCTGCTGGAGCAAGCCATTCGCGGCAACCCGAACTACGCCGTCGCACACGAAAACCTGGGCGACATCTACGCGCGACTGGCTGCCGAATCGTATGACAAGGCCGTGCGCTTCGATCCCCGCACTAGCACCAGCGTGAACCCCAAACTCACCCTGCTGCGCCAGATGTTCTCGGGCGCGAACTCCGCACCGGCCGCTGCAGCAAACGCACCTGCCGCGCCCGCCAGCGCTGAAAAAGTCACGCCCTGACGCGCGCGCCGTTCACCGCGATGCGAGCAACGGACGGCGCAGCGGCTGGTGGCATAGCGATCGCATTCCGATTCCAATTCGGACGCCAACTCAGATTCGCAGTGCAAACTTTTGCGCCTCTCCCGGATCCATTGCATATCCAGCCAACAGACCGGGCATCACGCCTTCACACCATTTCTCTCAATTACTGAACCCAGGAGCATCTCCATGTTTTCACGTATCCGTCGCCACACCCTGCTGTCCATCGCCGGCGTTGCCTGCGCAGGCATCTTCGCCAGCGCACCGGCCCTCGCGCAAGACGCCGCCCCCAAGGTCAAGCTGAGCACCAGCCTCGGTGACATCGTGCTGCAGCTCGACGCCGCCAAGGCCCCCAAGACGGTCGAGAACTTCCTCGCCTATGTGAAGGACAAGCACTACGACGGCACGATCTTCCACCGCGTGATCGATGGCTTCATGATCCAGGGCGGCGGCTTCACGCCCGACATGCAGCAAAAAGCCACCAAGGCACCGATTCCGCTGGAAGCCAGCAACGGCCTGAAGAACGACAAGTACACCATTGCCATGGCACGCACTGGCAATCCCAACTCCGCCACCTCGCAGTTCTTCATCAACGTGAAGAACAACGACTCCCTCAACGCGCCCAGCCCCGACGGCCACGGCTACGCCGTGTTCGGCAAAGTAGTGACCGGCACCGACGTGGTCGACAAGATCAGGGCCGTCGGCACCGGCAACAAGGGCGGCCACCAGAATGTGCCCACAACGCCCGTGGTGATCCAATCGGCCACCGTTGTGCAGTAAGCTGCTCGTTTTTCAACCGACCGAAAGCAACACACACCATGAGCAACCCCCAAGTTGAAATGACCATCGCCGGCCACGGCAACATCGTGATCGAACTGGACGCCGAAAAGGCACCCAAGTCCGCCGAGAACTTCCTGAACTACGTGAAGAAGGGCTTCTACGACGGCACCGTATTCCACCGCGTGATCAATGGCTTCATGGTCCAGGGCGGCGGGTTCGAGCCCGGCATGCAGCAGAAGTCCACGGACAAGCCGATCGAGAACGAAGCCAACAACGGCCTCAAGAACGACAAGTACACCCTGGCCATGGCCCGCACAAGCGACCCGCACTCTGCCACGGCACAGTTCTTCATCAACGTCGCCGACAACGGCTTCCTGAACCACACCGCCCCCACCGCGCAAGGCTGGGGCTATGCCGTGTTTGGCAAGGTGGTCAAGGGCACCGAAATCGTCGACGCGATCAAGGGCGTGAAGACTGGCCGCAAGGGTTTTCACGACGACGTGCCCAAGGAAGACGTGGTCATCGAAAAGGCCGTGGTGCTGTAATCGACGCACGATTGCACCACGCCTCCGATCCGCTGAAGACAAGCCTTGCCGATGCCGCCCGACGTGCCACCCATCCAGGAGCTCGCAGCCCCTGCCTCGTGGCACGCGGTGGAGATCATCTCCGACCTGCATCTGCAGCGTGAAGAGCCCGCCACCACGGCGGCACTGCAGCGCTATCTTCAGCAGACCACGGCGGACGCCCTGTTCATACTGGGTGATCTGTTCGAGGTCTGGGTGGGCGATGACAGCATGGACGAGCCCGGCAGCTTCGAGGCCGAATGCTGCGCCATGCTGGCCGATGCGGCCCGCCAACGTCCCGTTTACTTCATGCACGGCAACCGCGATTTTCTCGTGGGCAGCGAATTTGCCCGGCGCAGCGGAGTGCAACTGCTGGCCGACCCGACCGTGCTCGACTTCGCAGGACAACGCTGGCTGCTCAGCCACGGCGATGCGTTGTGTCTTGACGATGTCGAATACCAGAAATTCCGCGCCATCGCGCGCAACCCTGCATGGCAGGCGCAACTCCTCGCGCGTCCGCTGGCAGAACGCCGCGCACAGGGGCGCAGTGCCCGCGCACAAAGCGAAGCACGCAAGCATTCGCCTGAGGCTTTCTACGGCGACGTGGACGCTGCTGCCGCGCTGCAGTGGCTCGTCGCAGCGAACAGCCGCGTGCTGATCCACGGCCATACGCATCGGCCCGCCGACCACGCCATTGCCGATGCGCGCACCCCGGAAAGCCCCGCCATGCGCCACGTGCTGTCCGACTGGGATCTCGCCGCCACGCCGCCGCGCGCACAGGTATTAAGGTTATCCCTCAGGGGCTTGGAACGCGAGAACATTGCCCCCATGTAGGGCACATGTCTCCACCCGCCGCCCTCACCCGGTTTCTGCGCCGCACCGTCAACGGCCTGCGCTCACGCATCGCTCCCGTACCGCAGATATCGCCTGAACTGTGGCTGCGCACCGTGAGGCAATACCCGTTTCTTGCCGCATTGTCTGCCGAGGAACAATCCAAACTGCGCGCCCTCAGCGCCCTCTTCCTGCAGCACAAGGAATTCACCGGCGCACACGACATGCAGGTGACTGACGACATGGCCGTCGCGATCGCCGCGCAAGCGTGCCTGCCTTTGCTCCACTGGGGTGAACCCGCCAAAGCGCTCGACTGGTATGACGATTTCGTCGGCATCGTCGTGCACCCGGCAGAGGCGCTGGCGCGGCGCCAATCCACGGACGGCTCCGGCGTCGTGCACCACTACAGCCAGGTGCTGCTAGGCGAGGCCATGGAACGCGGCCCGGTGATGCTGGCCTGGCCCGCAGTCGAAGCTGCCGGGCACGATCCGGACGATGCCACCAGCGTCGTCATCCATGAATTCATTCACAAGATCGACATGCAGGACGGCTCCGCCAACGGGCGCCCTCCTTTGCCGGCCGGCTTTGCGGGCACGACTTCCGCGGCGCAGGCGCGCAAGCTGTGGGCCAACACCTGGACAGAAGCCTACGAGCAGTTTCGGGAACGTGTCTCCATGGCGTATCGCTTTGGCGCGGACAAGCCCTGGCTGAACAGCTATGGAGCCAGCGCGCCAGAAGAATTTTTTGCCGTAGCCTGCGAGGCCTATTTCGTGCAGCCCGCACGCTTTGCGCAAGAATTTCCAACGCTTGCGCCATTGCTGAACGCGTTCTTCAACCGGCCTGCAGCATCGGCTTGAGCCAATCCAGTCCCGCGCTGGTCGCTCCCACCGCAGCGCCTCGGCGGGGACGGTACTCGCAGCCAATCCAGCCTTGCCAATTGCATTGGGCGGCCACTTGGTCGATCACGGCGAACAGATAGGGATAGTTCAATTCGCCCACATCCGGCTCGTGCCGCTCGGGCACACCGGCAATCTGGAAGTGCCCCACCCTGCCCGTGGGCAGATACTGGCGAATCTTCATGGCCAGATCGCCCTCGGTCACCTGGCAGTGATACAGATCCATCTGCACCTGCACATGTCGGGAGCCAATCGCCTCCACCAGCGCATGCGCGTCGCTTTGCCTGCTCAGGAAAAAGCCTGGCATGTCACGCTGGTTGATGGGCTCGAGCAGCACCTGACGTCCGGCCTTTTGCGCCTCTGACGCGGCCCATTGCAGGTTCTCAATGTATGTGGCGGCCAATACATCGCGTTCGACGCCCGCAGGCATCAGCCCTGCCATCACATGAATACGCGGGCAGGACAGCGCCTGGGCATACTCCAGAGCGCGCAAGAATCCGTCCCGAAACTCCGCCTCGCGCCCCGGAAGACAGGCCATGCCGCGCTCGCCCTTGTCCCAATCGCCGGGCGGTGCATTGAACAACACCTGCTCCAGACCGTTGTCGCGCAAACGCTGGGCCAGCTCCGCGCTGGAATAGGCATACGGAAACAGGAACTCCACGCCCTTGAAGCCGTCGGCACCAGCGGCAGCAAAACGGTCGAGAAAATCGTGCTCGTTGTAGAGCATGGACAAATTGGCAGCGAAACGAGGCATGGAATCGGTCTTTCAGAAGTGAATGGAGGATGGCTTACCAATGTGCATTGAACGTGCTGCGCAGTTCATCGATTTGCGCGGGAGAAAGCGGTGATGGCATAGGGTTTGAAATCATCCGCAGCCGCGCGGTCTCTTCCAACTCCTCCAATGTCGCCATGGCCGCTGCAGGTGTGTCATGCCAGACGTTGGGACCCAGCCGCGAGAGCATCACCGCGCGTATAGGGGTGCCGCGCAGTCCATAATCGTCGATGACCTGGGCCGTCAGCGCGGCCGCCTCGGCGGCTCCGGGTCGGTGGTACGGGATGACGGGAACGTGCCCCACTTTCATGACGAAGTAAGGTGTGATGGGCGGCAGCAATTCCGGCTCATCCATGGCGAGCGTCAACGCCACACAGTGCGTGCTGTGCGTGTGGATGATGCACGACGTTTCGGGGTGGAATTTCCGCGCAGCCCCGTAGATGCGTGCGTGCAATGCAATGGTCTTGCTGGCACGGTCTCCGCTGATTTGCGCGCCGTGGGCATCGACGTGGGCCAGCCGCGCGGGATCGAGAAAGCCAAGGCAGGCATCTGTCGGCGTGATCAGAAAGCTGCCATCGTACAGCCGCACGCTGATGTTTCCGGCGGTCGCGTGTACGTAGCCACGCTCGAACAGACTGCTCCCTACGCGGCAGATTTCGTCACGCGCCTGCGTTGCGTTCATGCCAGCACCTCGAACGCGCGCGTAAAGAAATCATCGCCACCGAAGTTGCCCGACTTGAGCGCGATGTGCAGCCCGCCCTCCGGCGCCTCCGGAGTCGCCGCATGACACCATGGCACGCCGGGATCGATCTGCGCGCCAATCTGCATTTGTGCGATATGAAGTGCCTGCACGCACGCGCCCGACGTCTCTCCACCTGCCACGATGAGCTGGCGTACGCCTTGCTCGACCAGACCGCGCGCAATCGCGGCCAGGGCGCTTTCGACCATCGCCCCCGCCGCCTCCACCCCCAGCCGGGCTTGCACAGATTTCACGTCCACGCTTTGCGCCGTGGAATACACGAGCACCGGGCCCGATGGCAACAACGCCCCAGCCCACTGCAACACATCAGACACCACATCGTCGCCTGCGGCAATGCGCAATGGATCAAGTGCCCACGCCTTACCACCACGCTCGATGAAATCGGTCACCTGACGGTTGGTGGCCAGCGAGCAACTGCCGGAAACGATGGCGCGCAAGCCGGCTGCGGCGGGCAACGCACTGGCGCGTGGTGAAGGCGATAAGCCGAAGTTCGCGGGCAGCGCAATGGCGACGCCCGACCCCGCCGTCACCAGCGCAAGTTCAGCCAACGCGGGCCCCAAACGCAGCAGATCGTCGTTGGTGACCGCATCCACGATGGCCACCGAAACGCCTTCCGCTTTCAATTGCCGCATGCGCTCCCTGACCGCATCCGGTCCGCGCGAAACCACCGCATAGTCGACCAGACCCACCTTGCCCGCGCACTGCTGCTGCATGACGCGCACCAGATCGGGGTCCGTCATTGGCGTGAGCGGGTGGTTCTGCATGCCGCTTTCGTTCAGCAACCGGTCGCCCACAAAAAGATGCCCCTTGAACACCGAGCGCTGGTTGTCGGGAAACGCGGGCGTGGCAATCGTGATATCACAATCCAGCGCCTGCATGAGTGCTTCCGTCACCGGGCCGATGTTGCCGCGCGTCTCGCCGCTGAAGAGACTGTCAAAAGTGGAGCAGTATTTGAAATAGATCTGCCGGGCGCCCTGCTCCTGCAGCCAGCGCAGCGCATCCAGCGATTGCCGCACGGCTTCCGGGGGCGATATCGTGCGCGATTTGAGCGCGACCACAACCGCATCCACCTCTCCCGACACTGGCTGCGACGGAATGCCGATGGTCTGCACCACGCGCATGCCCGCGCGCACCAGATTGTTCGCCAGATCGGTCGCACCGGTGAAGTCATCGGCGATGCAACCGAGCAGGATGGTCTTGGGCTTTTCACTCATGGAATTTCAGTCTTTCACGGGCAACTGGATGGCCTGCGGATTTTCGCGCACGTATTCGCGCAGGACGGCGTCGAAGCTCTCGTCAGCCCGCAGCCCCAGAGCGCGTGCGCGCTTGGGCATAAACCGGCTGGGCCAACTGGTGATGATGCGGGCGATGTCCGGATCCAGCTTCCAGTCGATGAGCTGCGTTGCGGCCGGTCCGGCCACGCGCTCGAGCGCTTGCAGCATCTCGCCCACGGTCGTGGTGAGTGCAGGCAGGTTGACCGCCGTGCGCGCCCCCCACTCTTCTGCACTGGCCGTGGCTGCGCGAATCACACCCGCCACGGTATTGCCGGGCGATGACAGCGCCACTGGCGTTTCCGGTGGCACGGGACAGATCGCCCGCACGCCCGCCAGCGGCTCGCGCAGGATGCCACTCAGGAAACTGGACGCCGCGCCATTGGGCCGTCCGGGCCGCACGCTGACGGTCATCAGCCGCACATTGCGCCCACGCACAAAGCCCTTGCGCGTGTAATCGGCCAGCAACTGCTCGCCAATGAATTTCTGGATGCCGTAGCTGTTCTGCGGCGTCGGCATCGTGGTGTCTTCGATCACCTCGGGCAAGGGTTGCTCGGGCGAATTGCCAAAGACCGCGACCGAGCTGGCGAACACCAGCACGGGCGCATGTCCCGCTTGGCGGCAGGCGTCGAGCAATTGGCGCGTCGAGTCCAGATTGCTGCGAATGCCCAGATCGAAGTCCGCCTCGCACTCTCCGCTGACCGCTGCGGCCAGATGGAACACAAGCTGCGTGTCGGCGAGCGGCAGCGATCCTTGTGCGATGAGTTCGGCCAGATCGCCTTGCACGGCGGTGACACGCGCATCGGCCATCAAATCCGCGGGCGGCAGAACGCGATCCACCAATGCAATGCGCTGAATGCCTTGCGCACTTGCGCCATTCAACTGCAACTCGCCCAATGCCAGCAGCGTGCGCGCCAGGCGTGCGCCAAGAAAACCGCCGCCTCCGGTGATAAGAATGTTCATGCTGTTCGTTCGCCTCAGGTAGGAGTTGTCTTGGAAACAGGCACCGTAATGCCCGGAAAAATCTTGATCACGGCACTGTCGTCTTCGCGGGCGAACCCGGCTGTGGACGCCTGCATGAACATCTGGTGCGCAGTGGAGGACAGCGGCAGCGGAAACTTGCTGGCGCGCGCAACGTCCAGTACCAGCCCCAGATCCTTGACGAAGATGTCCACCGCAGACAGCGGCGTGTAGTCACCGGCCAGCACATGTGGCATGCGGTTTTCAAACATCCAGCTATTGCCTGCGCTGTGGGTGATGACGTCGTAGAGCGCATCCGGATCGACGCCTTCGCGCAAACCCAGCGCCATCGCCTCGGCTGCTGCGGCAATGTGCACGCCTGCCAGCAACTGGTTGATGATCTTCACCTTGCTGCCCGCACCCGCCGTGTCGCCCAGTCGATAGACCTTGGCGGCCATGGCTTCGAGCACGCCACCGACTTTGCCGTAGGCAGCCTGTGTGCCAGCCGTCATCATGGTGATCTGGCCTTGCGCCGCTTTCGCTGCGCCGCCGGAGATGGGCGCATCCAGATAGAGCAAACCGCGCTCGGCCAGCCGCGATTGCATCGCAATCGACCAGTTCGGATCCACGGTAGAGCACATCACGAAGACGCTGCCCGGCCGCATCGAAGCGGCCACGCCGGAGCTGCCATCCGCGCCGAACAGCACGCTTTCCGTCTGCGCCGCGTTCACCACCACGGAAACCACGACATCACAGGCGTTGCCCAGTTCTTCCACGCTCGCGCAGGCCGTTCCGCCTTCCTTGACGAAGCCTTGCGCGACCTCGCTGCGCATGTCAAACACCCGCAGCGAAAACCCGGCACGGCGCAGCGACTGGGCCATGCCCATGCCCATCGCGCCAAGGCCGATCAACCCCACAACCGGTTGTGCGTTGCTTGTCATCTCTTGATCTCCTGTTTGAATTTGAATGGTCGACGCCGCATCAACGGTTCACCAGCTTTCTGGGCACCAGCCAAACGGCAAACGCACCCAGAACCAGCACCACGCTCAACACATACATGCCGATGGCGGTGCTGCCCGTCATGTCCTTGAGGGTACCAATGAGATAGGGGCTGACGAAACCCGCAATATTCCCTACGGAGTTGATCGCCGCGATGCCCGCCGCCGCCGCCGTACCCGACAGGAACGCTGTCGGCAGCGACCAGAACAGCGGTGCGCACGTGAGCACACCTGCCGCTGCGAGCGAGAGGAACAGCAGCGAGATGGCGGTGTTCTGCGTGTACGACGCGGATACGGCAAAACCGATGGCGCCCATCATGGCCGGGACGATCAGGTGCCAGCGCCGCTCGCGCTGGTTGTCGGCGCTGCGCCCGACCAGATTCATCGCCACGATTGCGCAGAGGAACGGGATGGCGCTCAGTATCCCGATCCGGAAGTTGCCCACCACGCCAGTGGCCTTGACCAGCGTGGGCAGCCAGAACGTGATGGCGTATTGCCCCATGACGAACGCAAAGTAGATGCCTGCCATCCACCACATACGCGCATCCAGAAACACCCCCTTGACCGAATGTGGCCCCGAATTGGCTTGCGCCTGGTCCTCGTCGACGGCGCGTTGCAGCAGTGCCTTTTCTTCGTCGTTCAGCCACTTGGCTTTCTGGATGCTGTTGTCCAGCCAGAACAGCACGAGGATACCGATCACCACCGCTGGAATGGCCTCGATGAGGAACATCCATTGCCAGCCCTGAAGCGACATGGCACCCTGGAAGCTGTCCATGATCCAGCCCGACAGCGGGTTGCCGAAAATGCCCGCCACAGGAATGGCCGACATGAACACCGCAATGATGCGTGCGCGCCGATGCGCCGGAAACCAGTACGTGAGATAGAGGATCACGCCGGGATAGAAGCCCGCCTCCGCCAATCCCAACAGGAAGCGCAGGATGTAGAAACTGGTCACGCTCTCCACGAACATGAAGCAGCCCGAGAGAATGCCCCAGGTGATCATGATGCGCGCAATCCAGACACGCGCGCCCACCTTGTGCAGCAGCAGGTTGCTCGGGACTTCAAAGAAGAAGTAGCCTAGAAAGAAGATGCCCGCCCCCAGACCGAAAACCGCCTCGCTGAAGCCAAGGTCCTGCGACATCTGCAGCTTGGCAAAGCCCACGTTCACGCGGTCCAGATAAGCGATCACATAACACAGCATGAGAAACGGAACGATCCTCCAGAAGACCTTGGAGTACGTGCGTTTTTCAAGCGCCTCGGAGTCGGGCGCGGATGCATTCGCGCCAACGGCTGGGTTCATGGACATCAGGAATTCCCCTCGGAGTCGACTGTGTCGACTCGTCAATTTTGATTAATTTGTCATGTCATCATACAAATTTGCCGAAAAGGAATTTATCAGGGTAAACACTAATACGCGTCTACTGGAGTTCTGAACCTTTCATCTGCGTCAAAGGTTTCGCAAGTTGCGTGCCCTCTTGCTGCCAGAACGCAGGGTCGGCACGAAGTATGCGAGTGATGGCGTTGTCCATGTGCGTCTTGGCGGCGGCCCGTGCCGCCCGGGCGTCACCCGCCACGATGGCGTCCGCAATGCGTGCATGCTCCTTGGCTACCGCACGCGAAAAATCGTCGCGCCGCGCTTCATTCGCGCGCGTGACGCGAATCGCGTTGTGCAGCAGGCCGTGGAGATACTCCAGCGTGCCCATGAGGAAGGTGTTGTGCGCCGCAGCCGCAATGGCAAGGTGAAAGGCAAGGTCCTGCTTCGCGCCGCTCTCGCCGCGCTCGACCGCTTGTTCGAGTGCCGCGATGCAATCGCGGATGCGCTCCAGATCCTTCGGCGTTCTGCGCTGCGCGGCCAACGCGGCCACCTCGGACTCCAGCGGGCGGCGCAGTTCTGCCATCTGCACAACGGCATCGCGAGACGCCAGATCGGACATTTCAAACCGCAGCGGCTGCGCCTCTGGCTCGCGCGCATAGACGCCACTGCCCTGCCGCGAATCCACCAAACCCAGCGATTTGAGACGCGACACCGCTTCACGCACCACCGTGCGGCTGACCTCGAATTGCGACGCCAGATTCGCCTCGGTGGGCAGGCGCGCCCCTACTCCGATCCGCCCACTGCGAATTTCGGCAGCGAGCGTGTCGGCCACCTGATCGGCCAGGCGAGCGCCCGAAGCCACGGGCTTGAACTGAAGCGTCATCGTAACGGTCGGAATCTTTTAATAAGACCATCACTGTAGCGCAGCTTTCCACCAGGTCAGGCACACCCCAGCTTCACGCCATAGGCCACGCCATCGCGCCCGGGGTCGGCACCGCCGTGCAAACCGGACTCGGTGATCTGCACCCCGTGCACCCAGCCGATGGTGTAGTTGTACGGGTTACGACCCACTTCGTAGCCCTGTGCCTGCAACTCGCGTGTGACCGCATGCGGAATGCGATTGCAGACATCGATCGAGTTGTTCGTGGACGAAAAGCGCGGGGCGGAGATCGCCTCCTGCATGCCCATGCCGTGGTCGATCATGTTGAGCAGGACATGCAGCACGCCCATGGCGATCTGCGTGCCACCCGGTGCGCCGAGCACGATCTCCGGTTTGCCGTTCTTGAACACGATCGTCGGGCAGGCCGACGAAAAGCGGCTCTTGCCCGGCTGGATGCTGCCCGCGCGGCCCGGACGTGGATCGAACACGCCCATGCAGCCGTTGTAGAAAAAGCCCATGCCCGGCGTGATGATGCCCGAGGGCATGGCAAGCGAGTGCGTGAGCGACACGCAATTGCCTTCGCCATCCACCACGCTCAGATGCGTTGTGTCCTTGGGCACCGGAGCGCCCGGGTTCGCGCGCTGCACTTCAAAGCGCTTGCCGCTGCGAATCTCGTCCGCGATCTGCGCTGCGCGCTCCTTGGACAGGAGTTCATCGAGCGGCACGTTCACGAATGCGGGATCGCCAATGTAGCGGTCCTTGTCGATCGTGCCCTTCTTCATGGCTTCGCTGATCAGCTTGAGGTAGTCGACGCTGTTGTGCTCCATGCTCTCCAGATGGAACTGCTCCAGGATGTTGAGCATTTCCAGCAGCATGGCACCGCCGCCCGGTGGCTGGTTGGTGGTGATGGTGCGATCGCGGTACGTGCCCACCAGCGGCTGCACGCGGTGGACCTTGCACTGCTTCAGATCTTCCATCGTCAGCAGGCCGCCCAGCGACTGCAGGTGGTCGATCATCTTGCGCGCCAGATCCCCTTCATAGAACGGCGCGATGCCTTCCTGCGCCACCTGCGCCAACACGTTCGCCATGTCCTGGTTCACCAGCGGCGTGCCGATGATCTTGGGCGACCCGTCCGCGTTGCAATACAGCCCGCGGCCTTCGTCGCAATAGTGCAGACGCGCCAGATTGCTCACGCGCCCTGCCAGCGGCTTATCGATCCAGAACGAATACATGCCGGGGCGCACGATGCAGCCTTCGCTTGCCCAGCGAATCGCTGGCTCGACCACCACGCTCCATGGAAGTTGGCCGTGCGCCTGGTGCATCGCATACAACCCCTTGAGCGTGGCCGGAACGGCAATCGACTGCGGGCCGATGTCGTTGACGGCGCCCTTGAGGATGAAGCCGAAGCCATCCTTGGTCTCGCCTTCCAGCAGCGACTCCCACATGTCTTCGCGCGCGGCCAATGGCGCGGGCGAATGGAAGTCGAAGTACTCATGCGTCGAATTGGCCGGCATATAAACCGCTGCCGTGCCGAAACCGGCAATGCCGCACATCAGCGGATCGACCACCGTCTGCGCCAGCGCGCAAGCGACTGCGGCGTCCACCGCATTGCCACCTGCCTTCAGAATTTCAATGCCCGACTCCGCCGCTTCCGGCTGAGCGCACGACACCATCGCCTGCTTTTTCATCGTGAGTTTCTCCTCGGAACACGCCACGTTGACCGTGGCTTGCCAGTTCCGGCACTTCCAGTTTCTTGCCCCTCGCACACATTCGGGAGAGGGCTGTGGCGAGAGGCGTCACCCCCTCATCTTCGCGCGCTTACTTGTTGCTCAGGTTCAGCGTATTCAGCGTCGGGCCCCACGCGGCGGTGTCGCGCTTGGTCACGTCCATCACCTGGCTGGCCGGGCCGCTCATGGGAATCACCACCATGGTCTTGAGCTTTTCCTGCACGTCAGGGCTGTTGTGGAATGCCTTGGTCGCCTCATTGAGCTTCTGGATGATCGCGTCGGGCGTGCCGCTGCGTGCGACGATGCCGCTCCAGCCCATGTAGTCGAAATCCTTGACGCCCAGTTCGTTGGCCGCAGGCACGTCAGGCAGTTCGGCCAGACGCTTGGGCGCCAGCACGACCAGCGGGACCACCTTCTTGGCCTTGATGTGCGGCAGCGCCGTGCCCACCACCGGCGCCATCACCTGGGTCTGCCCGCCGATGGTTGCCATCACGCCATCGGGTTCGCCCTTGAAGGGCACGTGCACCATCGACACGCCGAGCTTCTTTTGCAGCAGTTCCACGGCCAGTTGCGTGGAGTTGCCCAGTCCGGCGGACGCAAAATTCAGCTTGTCTGGGTGGCTCTTGGCGTACTTCACCAGATCGTCCAGCGACTTGAAGCCTGTTTCCGGATTCGCCACCAGAACGAACGGCACCGTGGTCAGCATGCCCACACCGGTGAAGTCCTTTTCCGCGTCATACGGCAGCGGCTTGTAGACGAACTTGTTGAGCACCATCTGCGAAACGCCGCCAAACATCAGCGTGTAGCCGTCTGCGGGCTGGCCCAGCACTTGCTGCGCTGCGATGATGCCGCCCGCACCGGGCTTGTTTTCCACCACGATGCTGCCCTTGATGGCCTTGCCCGCATGCTCTGCCCACAGGCGCGCAATCGTGCCGGAGCTGCCGCCCGCTTGCTGGGACACCACCAGCCGGATCGGGCGATTGGGATAGTTGCCGGCGTCATGCGCCAACGCAGCGCCATGCGCAACCATTCCCGTCGTCAACACCGCAGCCGCCAGCTTGGCAATGCAGAAAGTTTTCTTCATGTTCAATGTCCCTTCAAATAACGTTGGCAGCAGTGAATCCTGCTTCTGGGGCGATTATTCGCATCAATCGCTTCTTAATCCAGTGAATAAGACAGATATATGTATTAGCATTTGCTCATGATTGACGATCCAACTCCCTCCGACCTCGGCACCGAACAGATGGCGTGGGCGCGCCGCCTGAAGATCCGCCACCTCGAATCCTTTCTGGTGCTGGACGAGGCGGGCACGCTCACCGAAGCCGCTGCGCGCATGCACATGACCCAGTCGGCCATGTCGCACTGGCTGGCCGATCTGGAAGAGCTGGTGGGCACCTCGCTGGTCACGCGCGGACGACGCATTCAGCTCACGCCGGCGGGGTTGATCATGAAGCGACTGGCCATCAGCGTGCTGGGCGACATTGCACGCTCGCACAAGGAGCTGGGCGCCGTGGCGAAGGGTCTGACTGCGCGGCTGCACATCGGCAGCGTCTGGGCTGGCGTGGCGCGCATCGTGCCGCGTGCGCTGACGGAATTCCAGGTGCGTTACCCGCACATCTCCATCACCGTGTCGGAAAGCCCGTTTGGCAATCTGCTCGAAGGGTTGGCGAATAAGGACCTCGACCTCGTGGTCGGCTCCATCGACTCACGCGCACACCGTGAGCAGCTCGCGCACCGCGTACTGTATGAGGACAACGTATGCCTCGTCGTGGGCAAAGGCAGCCGTTTCTGGAACCGCCAAGAGCCCGGCCGGATGCGGCTCGTCGACTTGCAACATGACCACTGGATCATGCCGCCCAAGGGCACGCTCACGCGCTCGCAGTTGGATGCCGTGATGCTCGACCATGGCATTTCCTGGCTGCTGCCCAAGGTGGAAACCGCCGCCATCACCACCTTGCAGGCGCTGCTGCAAGCCGGTGACTACATCGGCGTTTGTTCCGAGGCGATGGCGCGTTATCAGGAGTCGCTCGGGAGCATGCAGATCTTGCCGCTGGAGACACCCATTCGCTTTGGTCCCGTAGACGTGGTCTGGAACACCGGCAACAGCTCGGAGGCAGTGCGTTTGTTCATCGAACAACTGGTGCTTTGCAGCCAGTGGCAGGACGCGGCGACAGCCCCGCCGCCCGCTCCTGCCCCGTCTGCTCCGTCCGCCGCCTGATCAGCGCTGCGCCACCGCCTGCGCCGCATTCACGATGCTGCGTGCATCCACGCCAAAGAAATCGCGCAGCGCGGCGCGCGTGTCACTGCGCCCGAAACCATCGGTGCCGAGCGTGAGATAGATGCGCCCTGCAGGCGCGTAGGCGCGCACCGATTCAGGTACGGCACGCACGTAGTCGGTCGCGGCAATCACCGGCCCACTGGTCTGCTGCAGCAGTTGCGCAATCCAGGGCTGATCACCGCCGCGCCCGCCCTGGAGCATGCGCTGCTCGCAGGCCGCGCCGTCGCGCGCCAGTTCGCTCCAACTGGTGATGCTGAGCACATCCACGTGCCAGCCCTGCGCCGCCAGCTCAGTTGCCGCCTTGCGCGCCTCGGTCAGTATCGCGCCTGAGCCCAGCAAGGTCACGCGCTGGGCCGCAGGCGCGCTGTCCGGGCCGATGCGCTCCAGCACATAGCCACCGCGCAGTACGCCAGCGGCTGCGGCGTCGGGTAGATCTGGCTGCGCGTAGTTTTCGTTCATGAGCGTGACGTAATAGAACACGTCCTTTTGCTCCACCATCATCTCGCGCATGCCCGCTTCCAGAATCACCGCCAGCTCGCCCGCAAACGCAGGGTCATAGGCCTTGCAGTTCGGGATGGTGGCGGCCACCAGATGGCTGCTGCCGTCCTGATGCTGCAAGCCCTCGCCGCCCAACGTGGTGCGCCCAGACGTGGCGCCCAGCAGGAAGCCGCGCGCACGTTGGTCCGCTGCCGCCCAGATCGCGTCGCCCACGCGCTGGAATCCAAACATCGAGTAATAGATGTAGAACGGCAGCATCGCAAGCCCGTGCACGCTGTAGCTGGTGGCTGCCGCCGTCCAACTGGCGATGGCACCGGCCTCGCTGATGCCCTCCTCCAGAATCTGGCCGTCCAGCGCCTCGCGATAGCTCAGCACCGAGCCAATATCTTCGGGCGCGTATTGCTGGCCCACGCTGGAATAAATGCCCACCTGCTTGAACAGATTGGCCATGCCGAAGGTGCGCGCCTCGTCCGCCACGATGGGCACGATGCGACGGCCCAACTCCGCATCTTTGAGCAAGGCGCCGAGCATGCGCACGAATGCCATGGTGGTGCTCATTTCCTTGCCGTCGGCCTTGAGGGCAAACTGCGCGAAGGCCGGGGCCGCCGGCACCGGCACCACATCGCAGGCGGTTTCGCGGCGCGGGAGATAACCGCCAAGTTGCGCGCGGCGTTCGGCCAGATACGCCATCTCGGCGCTGTCCGGCTTCGGCTTGAAGAAGCTCAGGTTCGTCGCCTGCTCGTCGGTCAGCGGCAGGTTGAAGCGGTTGCGGAATTCGATCAGATCGTCCTCGTCCAGCTTCTTCTGGCTGTGCGTGGTCATCTTGCCCTGCCCCGCCGAGCCCATGCCATAGCCCTTTTTGGTGTGCGCCAGAATCACCGTCGGTTTGCCGCTGGCCTTTGCCGCTGCGGCGTAGGCGGCATAGATCTTCACGAGGTCGTGCCCGCCGCGCTTCAGGCGGTCGATCTGCTCGTCCGTCATGCCTTGCGCCAGCGCGACCAATTCGGGGCTTTGGCCAAAGAAATGGTCGCGGTTGTAGCGACCATCCTTGGCGGCAAACGTCTGCATCTGCCCATCCACCGTGCTGCCCAGGGCGCGCGTGAGCGCACCGGTCAGGTCGCGCGCAAACAGGCCGTCCCAGTCACTGCCCCAGAGCAGTTTGATGACGTTCCAGCCCGCGCCCGCAAACAAACGCTCCAGCTCATCGATGACGCGCCCGTTGCCGCGCACCGGGCCGTCCAGCCGCTGCAGATTGCAGTTCACCACCCACACCAGATTGTCCAGCCCCTCGCGCGCGGCCAGCGTCAGTGCGCTCATGCTCTCGGGCTCGTCCATCTCACCGTCCCCGAACACGCCCCACACTTTGCGGCCCGCGCACTCCAGCAGGTTGCGGTGCGAGAGATAGCGCATGAAGCGCGCGTGGTAGATGCTGCTGATCGGGCCGATGCCCATCGAGCCAGTAGGAAATTGCCAGAAATCCGGCATAAGCCATGGGTGCGGATAGCTCGACAGACCGCGCGCGCCCTGCGCTCCGGCAGAAATTTCCTGCCGGTAGTGGTCCAGATCGGCCTCGCTCAAACGCCCTTCCAGATACGCCCGCGCATACACGCCCGGCGCGCTGTGCGGCTGGAAGAACACCAGATCGCCGCGATGCCCCGTGGCCGCGTCGCGCCCGTGAAAAAAGTGGTTGAAACCCACCTCGAACAAATCGGCTGCGCTGGCATAGCTGGCGATGTGGCCGCCCAATTCGCCATAGGCCTTGTTCGCGCGCACCACCATTGCCAGCGCGTTCCAGCGCATGATGGAGGCCAGCTTTTCTTCGACCGCCAGATCACCCGGAAACACCGGCTGATCGCGCACGTCCACGGTGTTCACATACGGCGTGTTCAGTTGCGGTTGCCAGCCGATGCGCTGCGCCCGCGCCATGCGCGCAAGCTCGTCCAGCACAAAGCGCGCGCGCTCCGGACCTTCGGCAGCGACCAGCGCCAGGAACGCATCGCGCCATTCGGCAGTTTCATCGGGATGGGTGTCCATGGCTGAATCATCGGCGTTCAGCGCATGCAAGGGAAGTGGGGCATTCATCCCCAGACTCTAAGAAAAGACAAGAGAAATAGGATGCTGATTGACTTGGTTTTTCACAGAAAAACAGCACAATATGCCATCAGACAAAAACATTGAAGCATATGAAGCTGGATACGACCGATTTGCGCATATTGGCGGAACTGCAGGCGGATGGTTCGCTGTCCAACGTCGAACTGGCGCGCAGGGTCCATCTGTCGCCCTCGCCCTGCCTCGCCCGTGTCAAGGCGCTGGAGGACAAAGGCGTCATCGCGCGCTACGTCGCGTTGGCCGATGCGGCCGCATTGGGTCTGGACGTGAACGTGTTCATCAGCATCAGCCTCAAGTCGCAGAACCGGGAGGCGCTGGCCGATTTCGAGCGCCGCATTGCCGAACACGACGAGGTCATGGAGTGCTATCTGATGAGCGGTGATTCCGACTACCTCATTCGCGTCGCCTTGCCCGACATCGCCGCCCTGGAGCGCTTCATCATCGAGCAGCTCACGCCGATCACCGGCATTGAAAAAATCCGTTCGAGCTTCGCGCTCAAACAGGTGCGCTACAAGACGGCACTTCCATTGCCAATGCCCGTATAACGCGCCCTACTGCATACTGGCCTGGGGCTTGCGCGTCCGTTGCGTGCAGCCCGGATGGGAGTCGATCGTGAGCGTGCCGCCCACACGGGCCATGCGCAACGACATCGAGCCGATGCCAATTTCCAGTCCCGCCGCATGGACCTCGTCCATGTCGAAACCGACTCCGCAATCCTCCCCCGCAGCATGAATGACCGAAAACGCCCAATGGTCAGGCGACCTCTTCCAGCCCTAATCGCTCCAGCCACTCGATGAGTCCGTGCAGTTCGGCTTGCCGGATCTCGTGAGCGCCTTCGAACTCGTGATAACTGAGGGCCAAGGGCAGGTCCTGCACTTGCTGGCGGATGAAGTGGCCGTTCGGCGGCGGGATGACGCCGTCCTGCAGCCCCTGGCTGACCCAGAGTTGCTTGCCGGCAAATGCTTCCGCCGGGGCGATGTGGGGCAGGATTTCGGGCAACAGGCGGCTGTGCAGCGCCATGGCGCCGGCGACAGTTTCTGGGCGCGTGAGCAGCACGGACAGCGCCATGATGCCGCCCTGACTGAAGCCGCCAACGATGACGCGCGCTGCGGGCACGCCGAGTTGCCTTGCCGCCGCATCGACGGTTTGCTGGATGAGTGCGCGGCTGGCCGACTCCTGTGGCTCATGGATGGTGCGCGAGCCATCGGCGTTGACCGAGAACTCGAACCACGCATTGGCGTTGGGCCCCATGCGGTACGGAGCCCGTAGGCTGAGCACGTGAAAGTTCTCGGGAATGTAGGGAGCCAGGCCGAACAGGTCTTGTTCGTTGCTGCCAACGCCGTGCATCAATACCAGCAGCCAGGCGGCGTCTTCGCTCACCTTGGCGGGGCGATGCAGATGGTTCAGGGGGATGTCAAGCATAGGTGCGTGTCTCTGGAAGTTCCTTGGTGTGATTGTGGTGCGTGGCTCAAGTTCAATTCTGCGATTCCTGATGCGTGATCATGGACATGGCCCAGGGCTCGTTTGCGTAGTGGCCCGCCAGGAATTCGATGAGGGCCTGCACGCGCGCGGGACGGCGGCGGCCCGGCGGCATGACGATGTGCAGCACGATGGGCTCCACCTGCCACGCATCCATCACGGTGATGAGCTCGCCTGACTCCAGTTGCTGCCACACGAGGAATGCCGGTTGCAACGCCAACCCCTGCCCCGCGAGCAAAGCGGGTGTGAGGGCTTCCGCATTGTTGGACTGTATGTGCACGTTCACCGCTTGCACGAATTCACCGTGCCGCTTGTGCATGAATCGCCAGTTGGCGCCATGGCGCGCATACGAATACTGCAAGGCACGATGGCGGACCAGATCGCGCGGGTGCTCGGGCTTGCCGAAGCGCTCGAAATAGGCGGGCGAGCCCACCAGCATCAGGCGCACCTTGCACAACTGGCGCGCCAAAAGGCTGGAGTCGACCATGGGTGCAATGCGCAGCGCCATGTCAAAGCGCTCGGCCACCATGTCGACCTGCTTGTCGTTGAACTGGATGTCCAGCTCCACATCAGGGTGACCCGAAAGGAATTGCGGCAGCACAGGTGCCAGCCGTGCGATGCCAAAGGACATCGGCGCAGACATGCGAATCAACCCGCGCAGCGTAGTGGATTGCTCGACGATTTCGGCCTCCACGGCCTCGCCGTCCTCCAGGATGCGCGTCGCCCGCTCTAGCGCCACCTGCCCACTTTCGGTGAGCGAGAGACGGCGCGAAGTGCGATGAAACAGCGTGGTTTTGAGGCGCGCTTCCAGACGCGAAACCGCCTTTGACACGGTGGCCTGCGATAGCCCGAATTCATTTGCCGTGCGGCTGAAAGAGCCGGTTTCGACGATCTTGGCAAAGATCGCCCAAGCCTCCAAGTCTGGCAGACGTTTCATGACAAATCGGTGATTTCAACACCCCACAAATGGAATGAATGATATTCCATTCTTTGTATTTTCTTGACTCAAATCAACAAATAGACTTTCGGAACTGGCTGCAAAAAACACCTTTCATCCAGCCATTACATCGCTTTCTTCCCTGTCCATTTGATTGAAAAGGAAACCGTCATGTCTGCCAACTATCTCGAACTGCTGACTCCCGAAAACAGCCAGATCATCTTCATCGATCAGCAGCCACAAATGGCGTTCGGCGTGCAGTCGATCGACCGTCAGGTACTGAAGAACAATGTCGTGGGACTGGCCAAGGGTGCCAAGGCGTTCAATATTCCCACCACCATCACCACGGTCGAAACCGAGAGCTTCTCCGGCCACACCTATCCCGAACTGCTGTCGGTGTTCCCCGAGCACCAGATTCTGGAGCGCACCTCGATGAATTCGTGGGACGACCAGAACGTGCGTGACTCGCTGGCGGCCAACAAGCGCAAGAAGGTCATCGTGTCCGGTCTGTGGACCGAGGTGTGCAACATCACCTTTGCGCTGAGTGCGGCCCACGAAGGCGGCTATGAAATCTACATGGTGGCCGATGCGTCCGGCGGAACGTCGGTGGACGCGCACAAGTACGCCATGGACCGCATGGTGCAGGCAGGCGTGGTGCCGGTGACCTGGCAGCAAGTGCTGCTGGAATGGCAGCGCGACTGGGCCAAGCGCGACACCTACGAAGACGTGATGAACATCGTGCGCGAACACTCCGGCGCCTACGGCATGGGCGTGGACTACGCCTACACCATGGTGCACAAGGCACCCGAGCGTGTGGAACACGGCGAGCGCATCGGCCCCAACCCTGCCAACCGCTGATCCAGCTGACTCTTCACCCGACGGCTGGTTCAGGACCCGTCACGCCGCATCCGCTGGCGTGACGCTGCAACCCGGAGTGCGGCACCGAGCCGCGCTGCGGGGCGAACCTCTCAACCCTCATTACAAACAGCATTTGGTTCAGGTCATTCATGAAGCTGTACGCCCTTTCCCTCGCCGCGGGTCTTCTGGTCGGCATTGTCTATAGCCTGTTGCAGGTTCGCTCCCCCGCTCCGCCGCTGATCGCACTGATCGGACTGCTGGGCATCCTCATGGGAGAGCAACTCATTCCCCTCGGAAAGCAGTGGCTGCATCCCGCTCCAGCCAGTGCCGCCACGGTCCCCGCCGCCACGCAGGCCACTTCCGCATCGGCGGCAAAACCCACCCCCTCTACGTCGCCAGCACAGGTCTCACACGCAAAGCAGTGACTGACCGCAAGGCCGCGCGTCCTACATCGTCCGCCAACGCTTGAGCGGACAGTCGATTCCAAGGAGCATTCCCATGGCAAATTCCCATCCCGACGTCATCTTCCACAACGCCCGCTTCACCACGCTGGACAAGAGCAACCCCACCGCCAGCGCCGTAGCCATCCAGGATGGGCGCTTCACCGCCGTGGGCAGCGACGAAGACATCCTGAAGCTGGCCGGTGACGGCACGCGCAAGGTGGATTTGCAGGGCCGCAGCGCGCTGCCTGGCCTGTTCGACAACCACACGCACGTGATTCGCGGCGGCCTGAACTACAACCTCGAGTTGCGCTGGGACGGCGTGCGTTCGCTGGCCGACGCGATGGACATGCTGCGCCAACAGGTCGCCAACACTCCGGCACCGCAATGGGTGCGCGTGGTAGGTGGTTTCACCGAACACCAGTTCATTGAAAAACGCCTGCCCACGCTGGAAGAGATCAATGCCGTCGCGCCCGACACGCCCGTGTTCTTGCTGCACCTGTACGACCGGGCGCTGCTCAACGCCGCTGCGCTGCGCGCGGTCGGCTATCACCGCGACACGCCTGCGCCGCCCGGCGGCGAAATCGTGCGCGACGCCAGCGGCAACCCCACCGGCCTTCTGCTCGCCAAACCGAACGCCACCATTTTGTACGCCACGCTGGCCAAAGGCCCCAAGCTGCCGTTCGACTATCAATTGAATTCCACACGCCACTTCATGCGCGAGCTGAACCGGCTCGGCGTGACCGGCGTGATCGACGCTGGTGGCGGCTCGCAGAACTACCCCGACGACTACGCCGTGATCCAGCAGCTCGCCAAGGACCAGCAGATCACCGTGCGCCTGGCCTATAACCTGTTCACGCAAAAGCCCAAGGAAGAGAAGGAAGATTTCCTGAAATGGACGTCCGAAGTCACCTACAAGCAAGGCGACGACTACTTCCGCCACAATGGCGCTGGCGAGATGCTGGTGTATTCCGCCGCCGATTTCGAGGACTTCCGCCAGCCGCGCCCCGACATGCCCGCGAGCATGGAAGACGATCTGGAAGGCGTGGTGCGCACCCTGGCGCAGAACCAGTGGCCGTGGCGCCTGCACGCCACGTATGACGAAACCATTTCGCGTGCGCTGGATGTGTTCGAGAAGGTGCATCGCGACACGCCCATCAACGGCCTGAACTGGTTCTTCGACCACGCGGAAACCATCTCCGACCAATCGATCGACCGCATCGCCGCACTCGGCGGCGGCATTGCCGTGCAGCACCGCATGGCGTATCAGGGCGAATACTTCATCGAGCGTTACGGCGCTGCAGCAGCCGAGGCGACCCCGCCCGTGAAGCGGATTCTGGAGCGCGGCGTGAAGGTCTCCGCCGGCACCGACGCCACGCGCGTGGCCTCGTACAACCCGTGGGTGTCGCTCGCCTGGATGGTCACTGGCAAGACCGTGGGTGGCACGAAAATGTATCCCGAGCGCAATCTGCTCGACCGCGAAACCGCCTTGCGCATGTGGACCGAAAACGTGGCGTGGTTCTCCAACGAAGTGGGCCAGCGCGGCCAGATCCGGGCGGGCCAGTTCGCGGACATGATCGTGCCGGACAAGGACTATTTCCGCGTGCCCGAGGACGACATCTCTTTCATCACCTCCGATCTGACCGTGGTCGGTGGCCGCATCGTCTACGGCGCAGGCCATTTCGCATTGCTGGACGACAACCCGCTGCCACCCGCCATGCCCGACTGGTCGCCCACGCGCCGCTACGGCGGCTATGCGGCCTGGGGCGAGCCGGAAGGTGCGGGCAAGAACTCGCTCCACCCGGCGCGCTATCGCGCCGCCGTCGCATGCGGCTGCTCGAATACCTGCGGCATGCATGGGCATGACCACGCACGCGCCTGGGCATCGGGCGTTCCGGTGTCCGATCCCAAGGGATTCTTCGGTGCCCTCGGCTGCGCCTGCTGGATGTGATCGACCATGAACACACCACCCGCCTCACACGACAGTCGCCTCGCGGCGCTGGCCACGCCGCTGTTCGGCAGCCGCGCCATCCGCTTCATTGCCATGCTGGGACTGTGCGCCGCCTACCTGCAAGGCGGCCTCAACAAGCTCACCGATTTTGGCGCGGCGCTGGGCGAAATGCAGCACTTCGGACTGGCGCCGGCAGCGCTGTTCGCCGTACTGGTGATTGCGCTGGAACTGGGCGCCAGCGCCATGATTCTCGCCGGCTGGATGCGCTGGCTGGGAGCGCTCGCACTGGCGGGCTTCACCCTGCTGGCCACTGGCCTTGCGCTGCGGTTCTGGGAACTGCCCGCCGGACAAGAGCGCTTCATGGCGGCCAACGCCTTCTTTGAGCATCTAGGCCTGATCGGCGGCTTTCTGCTGCTGGCCTGGCTCGACCTGCAGGAGCGCAGCGCCGAGCGTCAACACAAGGAAACCACCCCATGAATCCATCCACTACGACGCCAGCACAGGCACCCCTACCCACACCAGCGCCAACCCCGGCACCGGTTCCGTTCCCGCTGAGCGGCCTGCTCGGCTTCAATGCAGGCTATGTCGATACGGCAGGCTTTCTCGCGCTGAGCGGGCTGTTCACCGCACACGTCACGGGCAACTTCGTGACGCTCGGTGCCTCACTCATCCAGGGCACCTCTGGCGCGGCGGCCAAGTTGTCGGCCTTGCCGGTATTCTGTCTGTTCGTGGTGCTCACCCGCATGGTCAGCAACGCCATCCTCGCGAAGCAGCAACAGCCCATGCGCCGGCTCATTCTGGCCAAGACGACGCTGCTGCTCATCGCCGGGATCATGATGATCGCGCTGGGGCCGTTTCCTGACGCCAACGCCCTGCCCGCCTACATCGCCGGTATGTTGATGGTAGGCGCGATGGCCGTGCAAAACGCCATGCAGCGCATTCACCTGCCCAGCGCACCGCCGTCCACGCTGATGACCGGCAACACCACGCAAGTGATGATCGACTTGACTGACTGGATAAAGGGCGTGAACGGCGAGCAGCGCGCCGCCATCAAGACACGGCTGGGCAAGATGCTGCCCGCCATTGGCAGCTTTGCGCTGGGATGCGCTCTGGGCGCGCTGCTGTACTACTTTGCGGGAATGTGGTGCTTTGCGCTGCCGCCCGTGATCGCAGCGGCATCGGCCTGCTACACGCCGGGCAAGTGAGCGCGTTCAGTCCGCGTCGCGCACTCTGCCTCGCAGCGATTTGATGCCGGATCGCTGCGCTTTGCCCTCCAGCCGTTTTTGTCGCGACGCCCAGGTCGGCTTGGTCGCGCGGCGCACCTGTCGCGGCGCGGCGGCGCTGTCCACCAGCGCCTGCAAACGTGCCAACGCATCGAGCCGGTTGGACTCTTGCGTGCGGTATTGCTGCGCCTTGATGATGATGACGCCGTCCTGCGTAATGCGCTGATCGCGCAGCGCCAGCAGCCGCTGCTTCACCTCGACAGGCAATGAAGAGGCCTGAACGTCAAAGCGCAAATGCATGGCGCTGGAGACCTTGTTGACGTTCTGCCCGCCCGCGCCCTGCGCGCGGATGGCGTGCAGTTCGACTTCGTTTTCATTCACCGTGCACCGCGTCATCACCCATCCCGTCTCTTCACTGCGCGCCGTCGCGCAGCGCTGCCAGCAAGGCGTCGTGAAATGCGGAGGGCCGCTCGTACTGCACCCAATGGCCCGCTTCGGGGATGAGCGCAAAGCCGCGAAAATCCGGCGCTGCCTTCGCATAGGCCTGCTCCAGCGCGCTGATCCATTCCTTGTACAGCGAATCGCTCTCGCCATAGATCGCATGCACGGGACAGTGCACCTGCGGCAGCGAGCGCGCCAGAATGTCGGTGTGCGCCAGACGGCGACGCTGCATGCGGTCACGCACCACGTTGCCCACGTGCAGCGCCAGCGCTTCGCCTTCGATGAGCGCGGTGTCGCGCAGCATCAGCGCGGCCAGATTGAAGCGGTGCGCCGCCAATTGCGCCTCAGGCGGCAGATGTCGCCATGCCTTCAATTCAAATTGCCGCTGCGGCACCACGCCCATCGCAGGCGCGCCCACCAGCACCAACTGGCGCGCCAGTTCCGGATGCGCGGCGAGCAGCATGCCCGCCGTCATGCCGCCAAAGGAGAAGCCGACCAGATCGCAGGGCTGCGGCCCGAACAGCTCGCGCATGCTTTCGTAGAGCGGCTCGATGATGGCGTCGGCATCGCTGCCTTTGGGAGGCTCGACCGAGTCGCCAAAGCCGGGCAGATCAACCGCCCACACCTGTCGCCCCGTCGCCACCAGTGCGTCGATATTGCGCAGCCAGTGCGTCCAACTGCCGCTGCCGCCGTGGAACAGCACCAGCGGCAGCGTGCCCGGCGCGCGCTCACCCCAGACATGCCAGACGATGTCGCCATCCATGCCCGGCAGCGTGCTGCTGGTGCGCTGGACCGTGGCCTCGGCGCCCAGCGCCACGACCGATGCGGGCAAGGGCAGATGCGCCAGCTCCTGCTGCGCACCGCTCATGCTGGCCACCCCGCCATGGCATCGATGGCCAGACCATATCCCGCCACGCCAAATCCGCACATCACGGCCTTGGCAGCGGCAGACAGGTAGGAATGGTGGCGGAAGCTCTCGCGCGCATGCACGTTGCTGATGTGCAGTTCAATCAGCGGCACGCCGGTGCCTTTCACAGCGTCCAGCAACGCCACGCTGGTGTGCGTGTACGCTGCGGCGTTGAACACCAATCCGCGCAACTGGCCCTGCGCATGCAGCCGGCCAGCTTCATGAATCCAGTCCACCAGTTCGCCTTCATGGTTGCTCTGTCGGAACACCAATTCAAAGCCATGGCGTTGGCACGCTTCAGCGCACAAGCGCTCCACGTCGGCCAGCGTTTGCGATCCGTACACCGCGGGTTCGCGCGTGCCAAGCAAATTCAGATTGGGTCCGTTGAGAACGAATACGGTAGTGGTCATGTCGGTCGTGTGTACTGATTCTGGTGGGGGCGCCGCGATGGTCAAACCACGCGGCGGAAGGGGCATTATCCGACGCTTGTGCGCCTGCCTGCACGCGCTTGCGGCTTGAGCCCCAATCGCCGGGCGAGCTTGTGCAGGTTACTGGCATCCATTTCCAGCGCGCGTGCGGCAGCGGCCCAGTTGCCATCGTGCTGCTGTAGCGCGTGCTGTATGGCCGCGCGCTGGCTGTCTTCCACCACTTCGGCCATGGCGCGTGGCGGCGCAGTAGCGGGAATGGCGCCCTGCCCTGGCTGCGCCTGCGGGTGCACGTTCCCGGCGGCGGTATGGGCGCTTTCGGCCTCCAGCCCCAGCATGTCGGCATCCAGCGTGACGATGTCCTTGTGGCTCGCGCCCCGGCTCACGGCCTTGAGCGCGGCGCGGCTGATGGCGTGCTCCAGCTCGCGCACATTGCCGGGCCAGCGGTAGCGCCGCATGGCGGCTTCAGCCTCGTGCGAAAGGCGTACCCCGCGCAAGCCAAGGCGTGAGCGATTCAATTCCAGAAAGCGCCCTGCGAGCAGCAGCACGTCGGTGCCACGCTCGCGCAATGGCGGAATCGGAATGGGATAGACGGACAGCCGGTGATACAGGTCGGCCCGGAACGCGCCTTCGCGCACCAGATCGCGCAACTGGCGATTGGTGGCGGCGATCACGCGCACGTTCACACGCTTGGCGCGGTCGGCTCCCAGACGCTGGATTTCGCCGTTCTGCAACGTGCGCAGCAGCTTGGCCTGGATCGACAGCGGCAACTCGCCCACCTCGTCGAGAAACAGCGTGCCGCCTTCCGCCGCATCAAAGCGCCCCGGCCGATCCGCCACGGCGCCCGAGAATGCGCCCTTCACATGGCCGAACAGTTCGCTCTCGGCCAATGACTCGGGCAGCGCCGCGCAGTTCACATGCACCAGCGGCTTGGCGGCGCGGCGCGACATCTGGTGCAAACGGCGCGCGAACAGTTCCTTGCCCACGCCGGTTTCCCCCAGCAGCAAGGCGGGCAAATCCGAGTCGGCGACGACCTCGATTTCGTGCAGCAGGTGCACGATGGCTTCGCTCTGGCCGATGATGTCGCTCTCGTCGATGGCTGCGGCTTTGGCGCTGACCGGAGCGCTCCAACTAGAGGAGCGCAGCGCGCGGATTTCCGCCTCCATGCGCGTCACACGCACGATGGCTTCCATGGCGCTGGTCAGCGCTGCCAGCCCGTGCTGCGATGGCTCGTCGAAGCTGCCGATTTCCAGCGAATCAAGCGTCACCACGCCCCAGCGTTCGCCCTCCACATTCAACGGCACGCCCATGCAATCGTGCACAGGCAGCGGCTCGCCCGCGTGGCCTTCGATCAGCCCGTCATACGGATCCGGCAGATTGCTGTCGTGGTGAAAACAAGTCACACCAGGCCGCGCCAGAATCGCCGCGAGCCGGGGATGGTCCTTGACCACGAAATGCCGTCCCAACGCATCGCTCATCAACCCGTCCACCGCCATCGGGCGCAGGTGTTCCTGCTCCAGCCGCAGCAAGGCCACCGCTCCGCAGCCGAAATGCGCCCGCACCGCCGTCACCATGCGCTGCAGTCGCACGGCGGGCGACAGATCGGCCACCAGATCTGCCATCAGGAGCGACTGAAGTTGTGAAATGCTCATGGTAATTTTTACCCTTCAAGGTATTTAACACCTCAAACGCAGAGGGTGAATATTACCATGATTGATGTAAGTCATTGATCCGTAATGCGTGATTTGTGGCACGCAATTCGCATTGAAGACCGTGCCGGGGGCAGTCTGCCCTGCGCATGCACGCGCAGCCGCCCCCACATTTCACAACCCATCAAGGAGTTCAACATGGAATTCATGGATCAATCCCTCGGCCAAACCGCTCGTCGCCTTCCCGGAGCCACCCGCATTTTTGACGCGCACCAGTTGGACTTCTGCTGCAACGGCAATCGCACCCTGCGCACGGCGGCTCTGCAAGCCGGGGCAGACGCCAACGCCATCGCCGAAGAGCTCAGGGCCCTGGAGGCCCGTGGGCTGTCCGATGACACGCCGGACTGGAGCGCCGCGCCCAATGCCGATCTGGTGGACTACATCCTGCAGCGCTACCACGCCGTACACCGCGAGCAACTGCCCGAGCTCATCCGCCTGGCGCGCCGCGTGGAACAGGTGCATGGCGAGCGTGAAACCTGCCCGAACGGTCTGGCCGATCACCTCACCGAGATGGCGCAAGAACTCGAGAGCCACATGCGCAAGGAAGAGCTGGTGCTGTTCCCGCTGATCGTCCGTGGTGATGGTGGCATGGCCGCCATGCCCATCAACGTGATGCGCAGCGAACACGAAGAGCACGGCGAAGCACTGCAGCGCCTCTACGAGCTGACCGACAACATCACGCCTCCGCGCGACGCCTGCACCACCTGGCGCGCGCTCTACACCGGCCTGCGCGCATTCCGCGACGACCTGATGGCGCACATCCATACCGAAAACAACATCCTGTTCGAGCGCTTCGCGCCCGCAGAAATTCACTGAAACCAACCTGCGAGAGACCATCATGGGTGTCTATAAAAAATACTGGTACATGCTGATTGGCGTGTGCATGGTGATGTTCGGGCTGCTCGGCTACTTCGGTGCCGAGGTCTATCGCTCCGCACCACCCATTCCCGATCAGGTCAGCAGCGCCAGCGGAAAACCACTGTTCACGCAAAAGGACATTCTGGATGGGCAAACCGCGTGGCAATCGGTGGGCGGCATGCAGTTGGGCTCCATCTGGGGCCACGGCGCCTATCAGGCGCCGGACTGGACCGCCGACTGGCTGCACCGCGAACTGACGAGCTGGCTCGACATCGCCGCCAACGAAGCGCACGGCCGTCCCTACGCCGAACTGAGCGCCGGCCAGCGCGGTGCCTTGCGCGCCGAACTGGAGAGCGAGTACCGCGCCAACAACGTGGATGCGCACAACCATCTGGTGGTGAGCGATCGCCGCGCCGCGGCCATGGCCACGACCGCGCAGTACTACGACCAGTTGTTCTCCGACGCGCCGGCATTCGTCAAGACGCGCGAGCACTTTGCGATGAAGGAGAACACGCTCCCGAGCGCCGAACGCCGCACACAGCTCACGCAGTTCTTCTTCTGGACCGCCTGGGCCGCCGCGACCGAGCGCCCCGACTCGCACGTCACGTACACCAACAATTGGCCGCATGAGCCCCTCATCAGCAACGTGCCCAGTGGCGAGAACATCGTCTGGTCGATTGCCAGCGTGGTCATTTTGCTGGCCGGTATCGGCATGCTGGTCTGGGGTTGGGCATTCCTGCGCAAACACGACGAAGAACTGCCTCCGGCACCGGCACGCGATCCGTTGACGTCATTCCCCCTCACGCCATCGCAGCGCGCGCTGGGCAAGTATCTGTTCCTGGTCGTGGCACTGTTCGTGTTCCAGGTGTTCATTGGCGGCTTCACTGCGCACTACACGGTGGAGCGTGGCTTCTACGGCATCGACGTATCGCAGTGGTTCCCCTACTCGCTCACACGCACCTGGCACATCCAGGCCGCGCTGTTCTGGATCGCCACCGGCTTTCTCGCCGTGGGCCTGTTCCTCGCGCCCGTGATCAACGGCGGCAAGGACCCGAAGTTCCAGAAGCTCGGGGTGGACGTGCTGTTCTGGGCGCTGGTGTTTGTCTGTGTAGGTTCGTTCGTGGGCAACTATCTGGCGATCGCGCAGAAGCTGCCCGCAGAATGGAATTTCTGGCTGGGACACCAAGGCTATGAATACGTCGATCTGGGCCGACTGTGGCAAATCCTGAAATGGGTCGGCATCCTGCTGTGGCTCGTGCTCATGTTGCGCGGCGTGCTTCCCGCCCTGCTGGCACGCAATGGCGAGGACAAGAACCTGCTGGCGTTGCTCACGGCTTCGGTGGGCGCCATCGGCCTGTTCTATGGCGCGGGCCTGTTCTACGGCGAGCGCACCAGCCTCTCGGTGATGGAGTACTGGCGCTGGTGGGTGGTGCACCTGTGGGTGGAAGGCTTCTTTGAAGTGTTCGCCACCACCGCACTGGCCTTCGTGTTCTCCAGCATGGGATTGGTCTCACGCAACATGGCGACGACGGCCAGCCTCGCATCGGCATCGCTGTTCCTGCTGGGCGGCATTCCGGGCACGTTCCACCACCTGTACTTTGCCGGCACGACCACGCCGGTGATGGCCGTGGGCGCATCGTTCAGCGCACTGGAAGTGGTTCCGCTGATCGTGCTCGGTCACGAGGCCTGGGAAAACTGGCGCCTGAAGACGCGCGCCCCCTGGATGGACAACCTGAAGTGGCCCCTGCTGTGCTTCGTCGCCGTGGCGTTCTGGAACATGCTGGGCGCAGGTGTGTTCGGCTTCATGATCAATCCACCGATCTCGCTGTATTACATCCAGGGCCTGAACACGACGCCCGTGCACGCACACGCTGCGCTGTTCGGTGTCTACGGCTTCCTGGCCCTCGGCTTCACGCTGATGGTGCTGCGCTACGTGCGCCCGCAAGTGCAATTCAACGGATCGCTCATGACCATCGCTTTCTGGGGTCTGAACATCGGGCTTGCGCTCATGATCTCCACCAGCCTGCTGCCCATCGGCGTGATCCAGTTCGTTGCCAGCGCCAGCGAGGGCCTGTGGTGGGCACGCAGCGAAGAGTTCATGCAGCAACCCATCCTGCAAACCCTGCGCTGGGTGCGCACGTTCGGCGATGTGGTCTTCATCGTGGGCGCGGTGTCGATGGCGCTGCAAGTGGTGATCGGCCTCGCGGATCGCCGCACAACGGCGTTGACGCCTGGCGTCCAGCTCGGACGGGCACGCGGATAAGCAAGCGTCAGAGCGGCCTAGAAGCACGCCCGCTTTCGGGTTTGACAGGGCGAGGAGCATTGGCTCCTCGCCCTTTTTTCGTTCCAGCCTCTTGTGATTTCGTCGCAACCAGACGCCTTACCCGTCGACGCAAAAAAGCCCTGGTGCTGGCATGCACCAAGGCTGGATGAGGTCAGAGACGGACGCCTTCATGGAGGCGTCGTGTCTTTTTATGGCTTATCAGCGCCAGTCACGGCGAGGACCGTGATACCTGTGGCCGTGGTGACGGTGACCACCGCGGTAGTTACCGCCAAAATAGACAGTAGGTGGCCCCACTACCACCGGCGGTGCGTAATATACGGGTCGCGCCGGGCGATAGTAAACCGGCGGAGGGGGCGCATATACGGGCGGGGGTGCGTAATACGCCGGCGGGGGCGGCGCATAGTAGTAAGGCTGTGGCGCAGCGACGCCCACGGCCACGCCGGGGACACCAATGCCCACCGACCACGACACACCACCGCCGGCCTGTGCTGCACCAGTACCCGTGAGCAACGCGAGTGCCACGCCGGCACTGGCGGCAACAGCATACAGAGAGCGACGTTGGATCATGAATTTCTCCTTATACGAAGGGCGGCTCGCCATTCCCATGAATGATCTGCCGCCGGATTCGGGCGCATGATTTCTTTCTTGCTGAACTCATAACGCGCGACATGCCCTTCAGGATGTCATGTTCTTGGACATTTCTTGTGTCTGAAAGTTGCGCCCATAGTTTCAGTCTGTAAGAAATGCGGGCGCCTATTCCGCAAACGACACAAGGGCCTGACTCTGCTGCTATCAAATTTCAGGTGCGCTCTGCGTGACGCGGATTGCTCCGGGGCTTGAGCGAGCGAAATCCGTCGCCTTGAATTTCAACAACCGCGGGCTTGTCGAGCTTGTTGTATTCAATTTCGCAGCCCTGCACATTGGGCGAGAACACCAGCCGGGCCCCGGGCGCCAGACGCGGCACGGTTTCGTGCAGGTTGCGCGACAAATCCACCGGCGCGCGCATGGAGCGGTACAGCAGTTGCTGGTTCGATCCATACACTTCATAGCAATTGGCCCACACTGGCTGCGCCACGAGCATGGCGCCAGCAGCCAATGCACTGCAGCGCAGCACGGAACGGGCGAACGTGAAAATGGTCATGATGCACTCGCTTTCCATGGAAGTTGCCAACCATTATTGCGATTTCGACGCAGAAGACCAACCACGTTCATCTATCCATGCACATGTAGATGTGTGGAGTTCTTCACTTCCTCCATCACCGCATAGGTACGGGTTTCGCGCACGCCGGGCAGGCGCCACAGCACTTCGCCTGCAAACCGGCGGTAATCCTCCATGTCTGCCTGGCGCGTCTTGAGCAGATAGTCAAAGCCCCCCGCCACCATGTGGCACTCCATGATTTCCGGGCGCGTTTGCACTGCGGCGCTGAATTCTTCGAACACGTGCGGCGTCGTGCGATCGAGCAGCACCTCGACGAACACCATCAATCCCGCCCCCAACAGCAACGGATTGAGGCGCGCTTCATAGCCTAAAACATAGCCGTCGCGCGTCAGCCGTTGCACGCGGGCGAGCACGGCCGTAGGAGACAGCGCCACGCTCTCGGCGAGCTTGAGATTGGAAATTCTTCCATCTTCTTGAAGAATTTGCAGTATTTTCCTATCGATCCTATCTATTTCCACCAAAAATCCTTAATCCATAGTTATTTATTCATTGTCCTAGGCTGCATTTTGAACATTAATTCGGAGGAAAAACAGAGAACATCGCTGCAATTTCAACGAACCCTCTTTTTTCTGACATTTCCATATGCCAGCTTCTTCTTTCTCCCCTGCGTTCGCCACCGCCAGCATCCCGCCACAGCCCTTCGCTCCGCGTGAGCAAGTGGATGGAGCGCTGCGCCAGGCCATCACTGCCGCGTACCGGATTCCCGAGCCGCAAGCGCTCGCCCCGCTGATGGAACTGGCGCGCACGCCCGCCGCGTTGCAAGCTCCGGTGCATGAGCTGGCGCTGAAGCTCGCACGCAACCTGCGCGAGCGCAAGGCCGACCAGGGCCGTGCGGGCATCGTCCAAGGTCTGCTGCAAGAGTTTGCGCTGTCCTCGCAAGAAGGCGTGGCGCTGATGTGTCTGGCCGAGGCGCTGCTGCGCATTCCCGACGCCGCTACGCGCGATGCGCTCATCCGCGACAAGATCGGCACCGGCGACTGGGACAAGCACCTGGGCCGCAGCCCGTCCCTCTTCGTCAATGCCGCCACCTGGGGCCTGCTGATCACGGGCAAGCTGGTTGCCACGCACAGCGAAGGCGGCCTGCGTGACGCCCTGCGCCGCATCACCGCGCGCGGCGGCGAGCCGCTGATCCGCAAGGGCGTGGACATGGCGATGCGCATGATGGGCGAGCAATTCGTCACTGGCGAAACGATTGCCGAAGCGCTCAAGCACGCGCGCCCGCTGGAGGCGCAGGGCTTCCGCTATTCATACGACATGCTGGGCGAAGCCGCCCTCACCGCCGACGATGCCGAGCGCTACATGCAATCGTATGTGGATGCGATCAATGCCATCGGCAAGGCGTCCAACGGCCGCGGCGTGTACGAAGGCCCGGGCATCTCGATCAAACTCAGCGCCCTGCACCCGCGCTATAGCCGTGCCCAGCACGCCCGCGTGATGGCCGAGCTCTACCCGCGCGTGCTGCAACTCGCGCAACTGGCCAAGCGCTACGACATCGGCCTGAACATCGATGCGGAAGAAGCCGACCGGCTGGAACTCTCGCTCGACCTGCTGGAGAAGCTCTGCCACGAGCCCGAGCTGGCGGGCTTCAAGGGCATCGGCTTTGTCATCCAGGCCTACCAGAAGCGTTGCCCATTCGTGATCGACTACGTGATCGATCTCGCACGCCGCAGCCAGCACCGCCTGATGGTGCGCCTGGTCAAGGGCGCGTATTGGGACAGCGAAATCAAGCGCGCGCAGGTCGATGGCCTGGCCGACTATCCGGTCTACACGCGCAAGTCGCATACCGACGTGTCCTACATCGCCTGTGCACGCAAGCTGCTGGGCGCGCCCGACGCGATCTATCCGCAGTTCGCGACGCACAACGCGCAAACGCTGGCCACCATCTACATGCTGGCCGATCCAGCCACGTACCAACCCGGTCAATACGAGTTCCAGTGCCTGCACGGCATGGGCGAGCCACTGTATGAACAGGTGGTGGGCGATGCGGCTCAGGGCCGCCTGGCTCGCCCCTGCCGCGTCTATGCGCCCGTGGGCACGCACGAAACGCTGCTGGCCTATCTGGTGCGCCGACTGCTGGAAAACGGCGCCAACACCTCGTTCGTGAACCGCGTGGCCGACAAGCAGTTGCCGCTGGAGTCGCTGATCGAAAACCCGGTAGCCACGGTCGATGCCGACGCGCAAAAAGAGGGGCAAGTGGGCTTGTCGCACCCCCGCATTCCACTGCCACACGCCTTGTATGGAACAGAGCGCAGCAACTCCGCCGGTGTCGATCTGAGCAACGAGACGGTGCTGTCCGCCATCGAGGCCGCACTGCGCCACAGCGCTGCTCAACCGCATGGCGCCTTGCCCCTGCTGGCCGCCCAAGCCGGTGCGGGCGACATCAGCCCCGTCACCAACCCGGCCAATCGCGATGAAGTGGTGGGCGAAGTGCGCGAAGCCACCAGCGATGACGTGAACGTGGCATTGGCTGCGGCCGAAGTGGCTCAACCCAACTGGGCCGCCACGCCCCCCGCCAGGCGCGCGGCCATGCTGCGCCACGCTGCCGATCTGCTGCAAGATGACATGCCCGCCATGATGGCACTCACCATGCGCGAAGCAGGCAAGACGGCGTCCAACGCCGTGGCCGAGGTGCGCGAGGCCATCGACTTTTTGCGCTACTACGCCGCGCAGGCCGAACTGCTGGAATCGGATGCCGCAGATCTGGTGCCACTGGGCCCGGTCACATGCATCAGCCCATGGAATTTCCCGCTCGCCATTTTCATGGGTCAGGTGACGGCGGCGCTCGCGGCCGGCAACACAGTGCTGGCCAAGCCGGCAGAGCAAACACCGCTGATTGCTGCGCGTGCCGTGGCGCTGCTCCACCGCGCAGGCGTTCCAGCCGCCGCGGTGCAATTGCTGCCAGGGCGCGGTGAAACCGTAGGCGCACAACTGGTGGGCGATCCGCGTGTGATGGGCGTGATGTTCACCGGCTCCACCGAAGTGGCACGCATTCTCCAGCGCAATCTGGCAGGACGACTGAACCCGCAAGGCCAGCCGATTCCGCTGATTGCGGAGACCGGCGGCCAGAATGCGCTCATCGTGGACTCGTCCGCGCTGGCCGAGCAAGTGGTTGTGGACGTGGTGTCCTCCGCATTCGACAGCGCGGGCCAACGCTGCTCCGCCCTGCGCGTGCTGTGCGTGCAGGCGGACGTGGCAGACCGCATTGGCGAGATGCTGCGCGGCGCCATGCAGGAACTGCGCGTGGGCAACCCGACGCAGTTGGCCGTGGACATGGGCCCGGTGATCGACGAAGAGGCACGCAACACCATCGAAGCGCACATCGAGCGCATGCGCGCCAAGGGCCATACGGTGTATCAGCCCGAGGTGGAGCCACGCGACATCGCCGCTGGCTGCTTTGTGAAGCCCACGCTGATCGAGCTCGACAGCCTGAGCGAACTGGGCCGCGAAGTGTTCGGCCCCGTGCTGCACATGGTGCGCTATGAGCGTGACGCGCTGGGCCAATTGCTCGACCAGATCAACGGCACGGGTTACGGCCTTACCCAGGGCCTGCACACGCGCATCGACGAGACGGTGGCCACCGTGGTCGAACATGCGCGTGCTGGTAACGTCTACGTGAATCGCAACATCGTCGGTGCCGTCGTGGGCGTGCAGCCGTTTGGCGGCGAAGGCTTGTCCGGCACAGGCCCCAAGGCAGGCGGACCGCTCTACATGCTGCGCCTGATGTCGCGCCACCCCGCAGATGCAGCGCACAAGGCACTCAACGCGACCGCCGTGCGCACGCCGGACGCCAGCGTCCAGACCGTGATGCAGGGGCCGCTCAAGGCGCTTGCCGCTTGGGCGCAGGAGCAGCAGCGCGATCGCATCGTCAAGGCATGCGAACAGCATGCGCGCGCCGCGTGCGGCGGTCTGCTGTGCACGCTGCCCGGCCCAACGGGCGAGCGCAACGAATACCGCGTGCTGCCGCGTGAGCAAGTGCTGTGCGTGGCCGACACCGAGGAGCCGTTGCTGGTCCAGTTGAGCGCCGTGCTGGCGGTGGGTGCCCGTGCACTGTGGCCTGCCAGCCATGACGCCCTGCGCGCCAAGCTGCCCGCTGCCGTGCAGCAGCGCATCGTATTGGCGCAGGACTGGACGCGTGACGGCGTTCACTTCGACGCCGTGCTGCACGCTGGCAGCGCGCAATCGCTGCAACAGGTGGGCGCGCGACTGGCCGAGCGCGATGGCGCCATCGTGCATGTCACTCCGCTGGAAAGCGGTGATCGCATTGCTCTGGAGCGACTGGTGCTGGAGCGCGCGCTCAGCGTGAACACCGCCGCCGCGGGCGGCAATGCCAGCCTAATGACGCTGGCCTGACGCCAACGGCCCGATTTGACGGGGCGCCGCTACGACCGCCCCGTTTGTAGATATGCTCGCCAGTTTGATTCAATGGACTGGTCGGGCATGGGGCAGACACTGCAAATCGGGCCGCTCACACTTCCGTGGGCATTCATCATTTTGCTGGCAGGATGGATCGCAGGCACGCAGCTGTGTGAGCGTCTCGCGCGCAAGCAAGGGCTCAACACCAACCTGCACACGTGGCTGCTGGTGGTTCTTTCTCTGGTGGCTGCGCGGCTGGCTTTTGTCGCTCAATATGCGTCGTCCTATTCTGGCGATCTGATGGGCATCTTCGACATCCGCGACGGCGGCTGGGAGCCTCTGGCGGGACTGGTTGTCATGGCAATCTACGTTCTGGCGTTGTGGATTGCAGGCAGCAAGACCACGCGCGCCGTGGGCGCAGGCGCAGCGCTGTTTGCCACCATCTGGCTGGTGGGCAACGCCGCCTTTGCCATGCTGGCACCGGTGCAGCAATCGCTGCCCCAGTTCACCAGCGTGGCGCTGAATGCGCAACCCGTGGCTTTGCCCGAACTGAAAGGCCGCCCCGTGGTCATCAATCTCTGGGCCAGTTGGTGTCCGCCTTGCCGACGTGAAATGCCGGTTCTGGTGCAAGCGCAGGCCGACCATCCCGGCGTGCGCTTTCTTTGGGTCAATCAGGGTGAAGCGCCCGAAGTGGTGCTGCGTGCAGCCGCGCAGTTCAGCCTGCCGCAAGCGGATGTGCTGATCGACGCAGAGGAGCATCTCAGCCGCGCCATTCGCCAGCGCGCACTGCCCACCACGCTGTTCTTCAATGCTGAAGGCGAACAGGTCGGCATGCGCGCGGGCGAACTCTCCAAAGCCACCATCACCCAACATATCGCGCAGATCACCGCCTCCCACTGAGTCTCGCGTGACGTGGACATGGGCACTGTCCTGCGTTCAGGCATACAATATATTTTTTAATATAATGTAGGCAAAACCAACCGTCTCGCACGATGACTTCCGACGCCACATCTTCCTTCGCCAGTGCACCTGACGCGGCAGCGCCGTTCGACCTGCTCCAATTGCGCGCGCATGCGGGTGAAGCGGTCAGCATGCTCAAGCTGCTCGGCAATGAGGACAGGCTGCTGTTGCTCTGCCAGCTTGCCGAGCGCGAGCGTACGGTGGGGGAATTGCAGGAGCTCACCGGCATCGAGCAGCCCACCCTCTCACAACAACTGGGCGTACTGCGCCGCGAAGGCGTGGTCAGCACGCGCCGCGAGGGCAAGTTCATCTGGTATCGCCTGAGCGATGTGCGCGCGCTGGATCTCATGCAGCACATCCACCGTCTTTTCTGCGCCTAAGGAGGGCGCACCGCATGACCAACATTCTCTGGGAGTCGTTCACGCCCGTCCAATCGCTGGCCGGGGGCGCGCTCATCGGCCTGTCCGCCGCACTGCTGATCGTGCTGATTGGCCGCATCGCCGGTATCAGCGGCATTCTGGGAACGCTCATGCAACGTGATGCATGGGCGCACTATTTCGGTTGGGGTTGGCGACTGGCCTTCATGGTCGGGTTGCTCGCATCGCCGCTCATCTGGCAACTGTTCGCACCGCTGCCCGCAATGCAGCTGCCAGAAAATCCGCGCCTGATCGTGCTGGCAGGTTTGCTCGTGGGATTTGGCACGCGCCTGGGCTCCGGTTGCACCAGCGGACACGGTGTGTGCGGGTTGGCGCGGCTGTCGCGTCGCTCACTGGCCGCCACCGTCACCTTCATCGCCTTTGGCGCGCTCACCGTGTTCGTGCTGCGCCACGTCCTGAACTGAGCCAACGCGGAGTCTCACACCATGATTTCCATTGTCTTCGCCTTGCTCGCCGGCATCATTTTCGGCCTCGGCCTGATCCTCTCCGGCATGGGCAATCCGGCCAAGGTCCAGAACTTTCTCGACTTCTTCGGCAATTGGGACCCATCGCTGGCCCTGGTGATGGCGGGCGCCATCGCCGTTGCCATCATCCCGTTCACCTGGGCCAAGCGCCGCGAAAAGGCGCTGCTGGGCGAGCCCATGCAACTGCCCTCTTCCACCAAGATTGATGCGCGACTGCTCATCGGCGCAGCCATGTTTGGCATTGGCTGGGGAATCGCCGGCTTCTGCCCCGGTCCCGCGCTGATGAATCTGGCGACCCTGCACAGCGAGGTCATCCTGTTCGTGATCGCGATGATCATCGGCATCCTGCTGCAGCAGACCTGGGCACGCAAACAGAAGTAATGCGACGGTCTCCTGGCATCGTGCAACCAACACGCGATGCCAGGCGAGCCACGATCAGCGTGGATGCATGCCTTCCACGCCCTTGCCCGAACCACTTTCTCCATCCCCCAGCCCCAGGCGGTCGAACAGGCCGCCACGGCGCGCATCGGCGCTCGGCGTGCGGCCGCTGGCCTGATCCACCGCCACCATGAAGTGCGCCAGCGACTCCGTGGCCTGCGCGGTTTCTTCGCCGCTGCGAATCGTCGCATCGATCTGGCGGTCGGGGCCGTAGTACACACGCACCCAGGTGCGCGGGCCGTACGCCAGCCGCTCGACAAACGAGAGTGGCACGTCAAACGCCGTCACCGGATAAGCGCCCGCTTCGGGCTGCACCTGCGAGCGATTGCGCACGCGCACCACCTCGCTCGCGCCCATGTGGAAATCCGCGCCCGTCACGCTCGCGTCCTTGAGATTCGGAATGCCGACACTCAGCGAAGCCACACCCGCACGGTCGCTGTCCCAGCGCGCGCCGAGCACGGGGCACTGGTATGCGTTCTGCACATGGTTCTGGCCCTGACTGCAACTCACGCGGTACGGTTGAACGCTCACGACGCGCCCACCAGATTCGGTCGCCACTTCCTTGATCGGATACACCACTTTCGATGCGCGATCGCCACTGGCGCAGCCCGCCAGCGCGAGCAACGCGGCCACTCCGAGCACGCCCAGCGCACCTGTCAGCCTTGGCTTCATTTCATTCTCCTTTGTCCATTGCAACGTCCTCGCCAACGTGGGCAAGGCATGCCGCCATCATAGAAGACACGCCAGCAACATCCACGGCAACGCAGGCTCCTTCAGCGCGCTGCGCCTTCAATCGCCCAGAAAATCGAGCCCCGTGCGGCGCACGAACTCGTCATACGTGATGGGCTCTGTCACGCGCGTGGATGCGGCGTTGCGCTGCCAATGCACCCAACTGCGTCCCGTGTTCTGGTCATACACCAGCTTGAACACGGCCTCGGGCACGCGCACCCGGCCCGCGCCAATGGTCTCGCGCGGACCGGCACCGAAAACCGGCCCGGTGATGACAAACACATCGCCTTTCGCGCGCCGGATATAGCGCCGCGTATCCTGCTCAATACGCGCCCACGCGCCGCCGTTGTGTTTGGCGTCCTGCGGCACCATGTTGGCCAGCGAAAAACTCTGCGCCTTGCCCTTCTCCGTCGCCATGTCGCCCGCAGGCGCCATGTGCCCGCGTGAATAGCCAGAACGCTTGTAGTCATCCAATTGCGCACGATCCGCATAGGGCAGCCGCGCTTCGGGATAGAAGCGATCCTTGCGCTTCAGATCGGCCGCATCACTTAACAGCCGCGCATTCAGACGCTGCGCGACATACAACGGCGTCTTGGTCTCGCCGGAGTGCAACACGGCGAACTCGCGAAAGCACAACTGCCGCTGCCGCTGGAACTGCTTGACCACCGGAGGGCGCGCGGGAAAAAACTGCGGACAATCCGCAAACGAATCGGCAGTGGCCGAAGAAGAAACCGAAATGCACCCCGCCAACACCGGAGCGAGTGCGAAAACTGACATACGCATGGGCAGCGAGTATGTCACTCATTCGCCGCCGCTTATGCAAAATTCTGAAGCAAATGAGAGGGAACATTGGCGCACGTTGGCGCACCCAACAGCCTGTGGCAACATCCCTGCCACTCCGTTTTCACCAGCGCCTCAACGCCGCCAGGCGTTCCACCCGAACACCTCACGGCTCCGGCCCGCCTTATATGCACTCTCCACTTCGCTCCATAGCCCTGACGCTCAGCGCCATCAGTACGCTTGCCCTCGGCGCCCAGGTATCCGCCGCCCCCACCGACCGCCAGCGCGAATTCGCTGACGCCATGATGACCTGCCACCACCACGCGGCGCTGATGCAGATGTATTTCCACGGCGACCTCCCTGCCCGCATCCCCCAACGCGCCCACTACAGCGAATTGGCCAGCACGGCCGCGGGAAAAAAATACGTCGCGGATCACATCGACAGCCACACCCTGCGTGAAGACGCCGTTCAACAACTGGACCAATTACTCCGCAGCAAGAATTACAAGGACCTCAGCCCCCAGGAACGAGAAGAGCACATGGGCGCGACGTGGACGCACATCATCGGGACATGCAACGAGGTGGCAGCGAAGCTGCCCGCCAAGTCGCCCACTGGCAAGAAAAGCCAGAATCCCTGACGTCTCCTACGAACGCCTGTACTTTCTGGACTTGGGCTGCGGGAAACTACCGCATCACATTCACTGATGACCCGATACGTTTAACACGATAGATTGCGTCCATTGAACCCTCTAAATTTCGCATATTCACTCGAAATTCTGGAGACAACAATGAAATGCGCTTTTAGTCCTGCCATCGCACTGGCCATCGCATTCTGTGCAACGGCCTCCGCTTCTGACACCTTCCCCTCCAAGCCCATCACACTCGTCGTGCCTTTTGCACCGGGCGGTAATCTGGATGTCGTGGCGCGTACGATTGCTCCATCACTCGGACAGGTCCTTGGTCAATCCGTGATTGTGGACAACCGCGCAGGAGCCGGAGGCGCGATCGGGGCATCGCAAGTTGCCCGCGCCCAGGCGGATGGGTACACATTGCTCGTCAGCACCCCCAACGCGCTCGTGGCCTTGCCGCTGATGACCAAGACAACCTACAAACTGGACAATTTCACTCCGGTCGGCATTGTGTCCTCCACACCATTGGTACTGGTGAGCAACGCCAAGGGACAGTATCAGAATATCCAGGAGGTGCTCGCCGCCGTTCGCGCCAAGCCCGGACAAATTTCCGCTGGACATGCGGGCCCGGGAACCACCAACCACGTGGCCCTCCTGCAGTTGGAAGACGAGGGAAAACTCAGCTTCAACACCATTGCGTACAAAGGTTCAGGTCCTGCGTTGCAGGATTTGCTTGGAGGCCAGGTCGACGTGGTTGTAGATCAACTCACCAGCTCTTCGTCGCACATCCAGCAAGGCAGCCTGAAGGCCCTCGCCGTTTTGTCCAAGGACCGAGACGCCACACTCCCCCATGTGCCGACGCTGGCCGAATCAGGCATCAAAGATTTCAATGCCTCCACCACTACTGGCCTTCTGGCGCCCAAAGGCACGCCAGTCGAGGTAGTCAAAAAGCTCAATGATGCATTGCGCAAGACACTCGAAGAGCCCAAGGTCAAAGAGCGCCTGAGCGCCATCGGCAGCCCCGCCAAACCATCCTCTCAAGAAGAATGGCTCGCCCTGCTCAAACGTGAGGCCGTGTCCGCCCAGCGCCTGTCCGCCACAGGAAAGCTCAAGGCAGATTGACTGAAAGTGACTACGCCATGACCAAGCCCTGCCTGCCCCCGCTAACCAGCATCGAACGACCTGCTTTTACGCCTCCAGCAGGCGCATGCGACTCGCACGCGCATGTCTTCGGCCCCTATGATGCCTTTCCACTTGCAGAAGATCGCAGCTACACACCACAAGAGTTTCCGCCTGAAGCGTTCATTCAGCATCTGGAGCGGCTTGGCCTGTCCCGTGGTGTACTGGTGACCGGCAGCGCGAGTGGCAAGGACAACGGAGCGGTCCTCCAAGCGCTTCGTCAGTATCCCGAGCGGCTGCGCGGCGTCGTCGTCCCCGCCCCAGACACCAGCGACGCCACCCTGCACCAATGGCACGAAGCCGGCATTCGAGGCGTGCGCGTGAATCTCTTTCAGCGAGACGGACACGCCGTGTATCGCAATGGCGTAGGACTGGACGTGCTGGAGCGACTCGCGCCCCGCATAGCTGATCTGGGATGGCACGCGCAGATCTGGATACATGCGCCAGACCTGGTGGAAATGGCTCCGAAACTAGAAAAACTACGGCTCCCACTCGTGATTGATCATATGGGCCGCATGAGCACCCACCATGGCACCACCGACCCCGGCTTTCAACGTCTTTGCGCCATGCTCGCAGAAGGCACCGCCTGGACCAAAGTGTCCGGAGCGGATCGCAACACGGTCAGCGGTGCCCCTTATCTGGATATAGATCCTTTTGTAGACGCTGTGCTTCACGCCAATCCGGAGCATGTCGTTTGGGGAACCGATTGGCCACACATCAACTATTTCGAGGCGAACCAGGTGCCAGATGACGGAGCTCTGCTGAATTTGCTTCTTCGCTGGATTCCTGATGAGCAAACACGGCAGGCCGTGCTCGTCGACAACCCCAAGCGACTCTACGACTTCTAGGGCAAACGTCCGCAGCATCAAGGCACTCTTCCTGACGCGATGCTAATCTTTGGTGATGCATGGACCTATCTCCACTCGCCGTGAGGCGCTAGGAATACTGCTAGCGCTTCCCGGGCTCTCTGCCCACGCCCAGAACCGATTCGAACGCCTTGCCGCTTCATCCAACAAGCTCATTGCTGCCGCACGAGCACAGATCGGCACCACCCTTCACTACGACCCGTCCTACGTCCGGCTGACCTATCCGCTCGGAGACGTCCCGCGCTCCGCAGGCGTTTGCACTGATGTGCTAATCCGCGCATACAGGGATGCCTTCCAGATCGATCTACAACGACTGGTACATGAGGACATGCGCCGCCACTTCGCTTCCTACCCGAAGATCTGGGGACTGCGTCGGCCAGACCCGCACATCGATCACCGGCGCGTCCCCAACTTGCGCACCTTCCTGACGCGCAGGCGCGCCATGCTTCCCATTCCCGCTTCGCCGTCCGACTGGCAACCCGGCGATATCTTCACCAGCATGATTGACGGAAACTTCCCCACATCGGAATGGTCTCCAACCGACGGGCACGCAGTGGACGCCTCGCAGTCACTCTGACGCGCAACCGAGGCGTGATTCTGGATCTCCAGGTGTGCGAACAGCGCACTCGTGAAGATCCGACCATGTCACTCAAAGCAGTCCCTTCTCACGAAAAACGGAAAGCAACTCCATCCCTTTCTTTGACAGGCTCAACTTCTTTAATTGTATCCGGACATCATTTTCAGGCTGTTTGAAGAACAGCTCAGGATGCTTGAAGTCATCTTCCATGTCGGCGTCTTCGAATGGGATATTGGGATTTTCAAAATCATCCTCGAATTCCTCTCCCCCCGCATCTCCAGCCCATTCCGCCATGAGCGCCATGAGCCCTTTGAAGTTTTCTGCCAGCACATACATTTTCTTGTCCTGCTTTTTGTACGTGTTCCGACTGCCTTCTTCAAAATAAAGATCGTTGACATCACGACGCCACAAATAGAGCTTTGAGCCCGGCCCAGCACAGACGAAGTCCACTTCATTCACAACGGCAACGGCAATGTACTTAACGGTAATTCTTCCCTCGTATGCCTCAAACACCTTCAGCAGATCTTCGGATGTGTCTTTAGATCTGCCCAAAAAATGCTCAAAAGAGTATGGCTCCCCCTCGATCATCAGGTACATCGAGTCCTTGAAATGCGCTACGTTATTCTGAATCAAAAACTGAACGAGCTCTTTATCGCTTGTAAATTCATACAACAGCGACTCATACTTATCCGGATTAATTGACGTCTTTTTCGAAAGGATTTCCATAGTTTCATCCGTGAATCAAAACTGAAGCACTCCCGGTGTGCGGAAACGTATCATGAACACCCTTATCCATAAGAATCATTTTATCTTTGGAAACATGGTGCCACACCTTGTCTTTTGGAGACTTATCTAAAAGTTCTGAACGCACAATTTTCTTACTTGCAATTCTATTATCACGGGCTCAATTTCCATTGTACTCTTAAGAGCTCGCAACCTTCTCAGCGTATTTCGAGAAATCAGGCACCCCGTTCTTGTCGTATGAGACAGAATTGCCCTTCTTGTCATAATAGGTCGTCGAACTATCCTTGTTCTGGGTTGTCTTTCGATGATCTATATTCTTATTTTTTGGGCTTGGCGTCCTGTTTTTTCTCTGCGTCCCGCACTTGGCCAATCCCCACGGATCAATCCACGACCCCGGATTCGGCGAGTAACGCCCTATATTGACTCCTCCCAGCAGTCCAATCGGATCTGGGCATATAAACCGCCCCACGTCCGCATCGTAATAACGGAACGTGTTGTAGTGCAGTCCGGTCTCCCGGTCCAGATACTGCCCCTGGAATCTCAGGTTTTGTTGACTGTCACTGGCTTGCGTGGGGGCATCTCCCTGATCCAGCGGATGTACATTCTGACCCGAAAGTGATTGAATTTTCCATGCTTGCGCGACAGTTGCGCCCCACGTCTTATAGCTCGCCTGCCACACCAGTTGGCCTTGAGCATTGCTCAATTCTTGCGGCATGCCGGATTGATCGGTATGGAAGTAATAGACGTTGCATAGTCTGGTTCCAGGCGCCGGTGAGTGTGCCCACGGGATCGTAGGCGTAGCGGGTGGGATCGATAAGGCTCAGGCGTTGCTTGAGCATGTCGTAGGTGGGACTCGCGCGCGCCGATCCCCGGGCCTTGTCGTTGATAAACACATTGAAGGACGCAGAGCTGATCATTCCCGTCACTGTCAGCTTCTCTGGCACGAGCTTGTCGGCAATCCATTCACCGGCCACGGCCCCCACATACCCCCCGCCAAAGCGCGCAACACCCACCGCGGCAGCGGCGTCCAAAGGTGCGGCAGCTCCTCCGGTACCAACGATGGCGACCGCTGCAGCGCCTGCTGCTGCGCCCACAACGATTCCCCAATCACGCCACCGGCGAACTTCGCCCAGAAGCGTGCGTGCGCATTCGTATGCGCGATAGGATCATTCAGCCGCGCGGCGGGATTACCTTCCATGGCTTTAGCTCTTGTCGCGAAGTTGGAAGCTGCGCACGACCTTGGCCCACGCTGTAATGGCATCGGATTCGAATGGCTCGAATCCGCTCATGGTGACGATCAGGACACGCGAAGTCCCCGCCAGTTGCAGCGCTGCTTGCCGCTGGTGTATTTCTTGGTCGTTTTGCGTGAACGCCCCGGCAAACTCCAGCGCATCACTCACTCCGGCCATCGGAGACAGCAGACTCGGCTGCTGCACCACTTGATATCCCTTGACCTGCATGGGGAGATGAGCCAACTGGCGCTCTGCGAATTGCAGCAACGCCTCTCCTGGCCGCAACTCATCCCTGGGATGATATAGGTGGCACCCGAGCCATCGGGCAGCGCCAATACGTTCATCGTTCGGTCGATTCGATCTTGCAGGGGCAGATCGATACTGCCTTCGTTGATCTGGTAGTGTTTTTTGGGTTGCGATGAGAGTTGCATATCCAGCACATGATTAAAAATGGGGAATAGTCAACGGTTCGCATCCGATGGCATGGCGCGCGTCAGTTGGGGCAAGACACTGACAACGTACCGCGCAGAGTGAGCAGACCGTTGGATGACGCCAAGCGCCGGTACGCTCGTTGCGCACGTCCATGCGCAGAGCACTGCCCGTGACGTGCACCAGCCGCGTTGCGCCTTCACTCGACTGGGGGCCGGTGTCATGGAATCGGTTCAGCGCTTCTTACCGGCGGGAACGACGACCTTCTCCCCTCTCGCCCGCATCTGGTCACGCACCACTTCAGGTGCGTCGGGTGGCCATTTCATGCCCTTGGAAACAAGCAAGTCGCGCAACTGTTCAAACTGGGTGCGCAACGGGCCCGGTTTCAAAGAATCCAGAGCCCACTTCACCGACCATCCAATAGTCACGCCGTTGACGGTATAGGTATCTACCTTCGCGCCGCGCTGGGCCAGATACAAGGCGATGCTGGCATGGTTGACATTGATCGCCTCTTCCAACGCTGTTCGTCCAATCCTGTCCCGTGCGTTGATGTCCGCACCGCGATCCAGAAGCAACTGGATCGGCGCTACAGAGCCACTGCCGGGGCCAGCAGCCCGATGCAACAGTGTTGTGCCGTCCTTTGCCGCCTTGTTAGGCGACATGCCGCCATCGAGCATGGCCTGCAGCAGCTTCAGCCCCGTGGCGTCATCGGGATTCTTGCGGCTCATGAATATGTATTCGATGGGGCTACCAAAGTCCTTGATGGGCTGCGCTTCCGGGTCAGCCCCCAATGACACCAATGTTTTCACGGCCTCGGTATTGACCTGTCCAGGCTGCATCGCGAACCACAGCAAAGTCATGTCCTGATTACCCGGCTGGTTCAGGTTCTGGCCCGTTGCCAACTGGCGCAACCGCGCCATGTCGTTGGATTGAATGGCTTGCGCCATTTCAAGCATTCGCCCCTCAAAAAACTGCTCGGGATTTGTCGTTTCCATCATCTTGCCCATTCCTTGAACGTTCATACCCACGGCCATCGCACACAGCGCAAACAAAGCCTTGAGCGATTGGCGGCGAACTGAAGGTAAACCTTGTGTTTGATACATGAGACTCAGTTTCCAGGTAGCGCAGAGTTCATCTTTTGCAGACTCTCTGCCGTAGCGTTATTCAGGGCGCTGACCGACTGTTCGATGTCGTGTCGCGCAATGGGACTGCCGGCGCCCGGAAGCGAATGGGGAACCCCCACGGCAACTGGCATGGCAGCAGCGAGTCCGACTTTTCCAAGTCCGGCCACCACCGCTCCAGGAGCGCCTGCAACCCTCCCTCCGATCGCCACAGCGCCCACCGTACCACCGACATTTTGCTCTTGTGCACCCGTCAACACGTCTGCGCTTATGCGCTAAGCATTGATGTTTTCCGTACTGGGCACATGCACGGTGCCGCCGTATTTGGCGACCGTTCCATCACGCAGTCCCGCCGCATTGAAAGTCGTTGCGGGCTGTCCACTCGCACGGGAAGCCGCAGTTGCTGTTCCGCCTCCCAACGAATGCCCGGTAAAGTCGACCGCGGCACCGGACTTACCCACCGCGTTGCCAATCCCCACCGCGTTCTCGTAATAGTCCGAGTGCATTCCGACCCCTTGCTGGAAATTGTTCTTCCAGTCCTCCGTCTCAGTCATCCTGGTTCCGCGGAACGCCACGACCGACTTGGCGTCAGGCCCGAAGACGGCCGGGTCTGGTTCATACCTCTGCGTCCCAAATTTCAGGTCGGTTGGCTTGAGTCCATTCTTCTCAACGCAAGCACCTCCAATCCGATCTATGTGAATGGCAAGGAACTCGCGCCGGGCGAACGATCACTGATCAACGGACAAGAGGAATGGCGCACGGGTAACTACGTCATCGCGGTGCAGCCTGCTGACGCCACCACTTCCGCAGCCCCCATGGCGCCCGGCACCGCCCACGTGCCAGCCGACACACGCGCCAGTGTCGATGTCTCCAGCCAGATGCAACCGCCCGCACCGATGGCTGCGTCGATGGCTGCGTCAGGTATTGCCCCGATGGAAGCTCCAATAGCGGAGCCGATCCTTGCGCCTGCCTTGGTGCCCGCCGCGGCTCAGCCACTGCCGCCATTGCAAGACATGCCAATGCACGAACAGGGCAGCCCGGCGACGTTGTCGAAGGGGCCGTTCGACGACTTGCTCGGGGCGCCCGTGGAGCAACCACAGCAACTGCCAGCTGTCAACGAACCTGCCGCAGAAAGCGCGGCACCGTTGGGCGACTTCCCGAACGACCTCTTTGCCTCGCCGGTTGCCGCCGCGCGAGTGCCCCAGGCCGCCACGACTTTCCGTAGCCAGAGCGACCCCTTTGCAGATCTCATGGGGGCACCGCTGGATGCGCAACTGTCGTCCGCGCCGGTCGCGCCCTTCGCGTCAACCCATTCCCATGTGATACCGGGCGACTTCAATCCCATGGCGTTTGGTGGCGTGGCACATCGCAACGTGCGACGATCCCCTGACGCACCTGGCTCAGGCTGGCAACGTCAAGGACATGTTTCCCGAACGTTCGCTGGATGCAATTTTCCAGCCGACAGAAGGATCCATCGAGTGGATGACGCGCGATCCGCTGCAGGATGCGCGCCACCAATCCTTCATGGACGCATCGACCAAGCTGGACCCGTTGGACATTTTCTCCAGCGCAGGTGTGACGGGTGAACTCAACACAGACGCACTCTTTGGCGACAGCGATCGCCAAGGGCAGGTGCAACGTGATCACACGTCGGAACTGGGCTCCTATTTCCGGGCGCCGCGTGCATTGCAAGATGCGCAATTCGGCGGCAACGCGCCTTTCGAGCAGGAGTCTGCCGGCGGCGCACCAGCACTGAACTCGCTGGACGATCCACTCGCATCGATCGTCAGCGAAAGCGTGGCGCTGCATCACGCGGCCCGTCAAGCGGTGCCAATGACAACTTCACCGCAACGGGCGTGTGGGTGACCTCTGGCGATGAAAAGACCATTTCGATGGCACTGTGAGCGACTTCAACCGTCAGGCGTTGGCCTGTCGGATATACATAGCCGCGTCCGTCCCATGCCCCAGGACGCGGTGCGCCAGCTTTCAGTGCTCCGCCGCCAACTGCAGGCGCAACTCGCGCTTGAGCACCTTGCCGGATGGATTGCGCGGCAATGCATCGCACAGCACGAGGCGCTTGGGCGTCTTGAAACCGCCCAGCTTGCCGTGACAATGCGCCCGCAACTCTTCCAGGGTAAGTGATTCTCCTGGCTTCAACACGGCAGCCACCGTCACGCATTCGCCCCATTGCGCGTCCGGCAGTCCGATGGCAGCCGCCTCGGCGATCTGCGGCAACTCGTAGACTACACGCTCCACCTCCGAAGACGCGATGTTCTCCCCGCCGCTGATGATCATGTCCTTTTTGCGATCGGTGAGGAACAGGAAGCCATCGGCATCCAGATACCCCACATCACCCGAGCGGAACCAGTCCCCCCAAAAGCTCGCGCGTGTCTTCGCCTCATCGCGCCAATAACCCCGGGTCACTTTGGGGCCACGCAGACACACTTCCCCGTGTTCGCCCGCCGGTAACGCATCTCCGGCATCATTCAATATGGCCAGTTCAACATGTGCCAGTGCGCGGCCAGTCGAGCCGATTTTTGCGATCTCAAACCCTGCCGGCATCATCGTATCGCCCGAGCAGGTTTCCGTGAGACCGTAGGCATCCACATAGCGCGCCCGGGTGAACAGCCCGGTGAATGCGCGGATACGCTCTTCCGGCGTGCGCTCTCCTCCACCGACCAGCCACCGGAAGCTCGATACATCAAAGCGCACCAGCTCCGCCACGTCCAGACAACGATTGAGCATCACCGGGGCCATCCACGCGCCCGTTATCTTTTCCTGCGCGATCAGGGACAGGGTACGCGTGGCGTCGAAGTCTCGCTCCAATACCAGCGCGCCGCCCACCAACCAGAGCGCGACGCCGGGCAAATCGAACGCCCCCACGTGGTACAGCGGCCCCACCACCAGCAGCCGGTCATCCTTGTGAAGATCCAACGCGGTGATGTGGTCCATGCACTTCCAGGCCATGTTGCCGTAGGTATGCGTGACGCCCTTGGGGCGGTCCGTCGTGCCGCTGGTGTACATCAGGCGGTACAGATCATCCGGCGTGGATGGGTGCGCGGGTGGCGCAGCTGCACGTGCATCTGCACTCACATCTGCACTCGCATCGGCGGCCAGCCTTGCGCTGTTCCCCTGCGCTTCCGCATCCACCACCATATGCGCCAAACCATCCGGCACAGACCCCTGCAACTCCTCGTCCACGAAAAGGAGCTTCACTCCCGCGTGGTCGGCGATGTAGTCCACCTCTTCACGCCCGAGCCGGTAGTTGATCGGAAGAAAGACCGCACCTACATGGCTGATGGCAAGTGACAACTCCAGGAACGCCGCACTGTTCTTCATGAGCAGCGCCACCACATCGCCCGCCTGCAAGCCCCGTGCAGCGAGCAGCGCCGCCGCGCGCTCCACGCGCTCGCGCAATTGCGCATACGACAACCGCTGGTCCCCATAGACCAACGCAAGCCGATGCGGCTCGGTGCGCGCCCACCATGCCACGCTGGCACTCACTGACACCATGATTCGTCTCCTTCGTGTGTTGGCCCGCAAACGGCAAGCCGTTCGCCCGCATTCCAATGGCTCCAAGGACAGCTCAGTAGCCCTTGGGCATCTTCAATTCATGATTGGCCACGTAGTTCAGCAACATTTCTTCCGAGACAGGCGCAAAGCGGAACAAGCGGCAGTCACGCCAGAGTCGTTCGACGTGAAACTCCTTCGCATAGCCCATGCCGCCCATGGTCTGCATCGCGCGTTCCGTGGCCCTGGCCACCGCTTGCGCGGCGATGAGTTTGGCAGCGTTGGCCTCGTTGCTGTAGGGCAGGTTCATATCGAAATTGGTCGCAGCCTTGTAGTTGAGCAGGCGTGCCGATTCGACCTCGACATGGCACTGGGCCAATGGAAACTGCAAGCCCTGGTAGGCGCTGATCGGCCTGTCGCCAAAAACCTTGCGGTCATTGGCATAGTCCACCGCCAGCCTGATGGCCAGTTCACCCGTCCCCACCAGACCCGCCGTCGTCACCATGCGTTCGGTGTTCAGCACATCCAGCAGCTCGCGCCAGCCCTTGTGCAAGGTGCCGATCAGTTCATGCGGCTCGATGCGCACGTTGTCGAAAAACACGCTACTGGAGTCGAGCGTGCAAGTGCCCAGTTTGTCGATCGGCGTGTGTGACAAACCTTCGCGCTTCACGTCGATCATGAACATCGTGAGGCCATCGGTGCGTGAGCTGGCATCCTGCAACTTCCTGGTGCGTGCGATCACCAGCATCTTGTCTGCAGATTCGACGCCAGTGATCCAGATCTTCTGGCCATTCAAACGCCAGCCATCACCCTCTTCGCTGGCAAAAGATTTGATCTCCAGCGTATTGGTTCCCGCGTCCGGCTCGGTCAGCGCCATGCAGAAGTTCATCTCGCCGTTGATGATCCTGGGGAGCAATTCCTTTTTCATCTGCTCGTTGCCGAAACGCGAGATCGACACACCACCAAAGATCGGGTTGATCATGAAAAGTTGGCCCACCGTGGAGCCACCGCCGGTCGCCGCCAGGGCCTCCACGATCAACGCCATCTCCATCATGCCAAGACCGCTGCCGCCATGTTCCTCGGGCAGCGCAACGCCGCACAAGCCTGCATCGCAAACCGCCTTCCAGTACTCGGAGGGAAAGGCCTTTCTGGCATCGTGTTCACGCCAGTACTCGAGACCGAAGCTTTCGCCGATCTGGCGCGCTGTCTCGATCATCATGCGTTGTTCGTCGTTCAGTCGGAAATCCATGGTGCGACTCTCCTGATGTGTTCAGGGATGAAAAAGGGGATGCTGCGATGCAGCGGATGCTCACTCGGGTTGGATGCCTGCGGTCTTGGCCAGCGTCTTCCAGCGCTCGATGTCCTTGCGCAAGAATGCCTGCGACTGGGCTGGGGTATCGGCCACGGGCTCCAGCCCTTCCTGACTGAGCCACTTGCGCATCTCGTCCGATTGCAGGATCGCCACGATGTCCTTGTTGAGCTTTTCCACGGTCGCTGCAGGCGTCTTGGCGGGCACATACATGCCATACCAGACCGCCGTGTCGAAGCCGGGAATACCGCTTTCTGCCACCGTAGGCATGCCCGACCACAGATCAGTGCGCTGCGCCGTGGTGACCGCCAGCGCACGCATCTTTCCGCTTTCCGCATACTTCTTCGCGGTCGAGAGCGGGTCGATCACCATCTGGATTTCGTTACCCATCAAGGCCGTGAGCGCGGCACTGGCGCCCTTGTATGGCACGTGCGTCAGCGGCACCTTCGCCATGGTCTTGAAATACTCGGAAGCGAAGTGCACGGACGTTCCCATGCCCGGCGTGCCGAAGTTCACCTTGCCGGGATGGGCCTTGGCATATGCCAGCAGCTCGGGCACCGACTTGACTGGCAGTTCGTTGCTCACCACCAGCGCAAAGGGCCCGCGCACCACGGTGGTCACTGCAGCCAGATCGCGCGTCACGTCATACGGCAACTTGGCCTTGATGGCGGGCTCCGTTGCAATGGCGCCGCTGTGCAGCAAGAGGGTGGTGCCATCGGCATCGGCCCGTACGGTGGCCTCCGTGCCAATCGCCCCGCCGGCACCGGCCTTGTTTTCCACAATCACCTGGCGGCCCATCCGCTCGCCCAATTGCTGGGCCAACTTGCGCCCAAGAATGTCTGATGTGCCGCCTGCAGAATACGGCACGATGATGCGCATCTGCTTGTTGGCAGGAATGTCCTGCGCGTGCGCCACGGAGCCCGCCAAAGCAACTGCCGCTGCCACCAGAGTCATTGTTTTGTGAATCACTGTCATGTCTTGTCTCCTTGGTTTCCTGAATGAAATTGCCTGGGCCGCATCAGATATGCAGCGCCCGTCCATAGGCGGCCAGCACCGCTTCGTGCAGGGACTCGCTCAAGGTCGGGTGCGGAAAAACCGTTTCCATCAGCTCTGCCTCCGTGGCCTCCAGCGTGCTGGCGATGGTGTAGCCATGCACCAGTTCCGTGGCCTCGGGGCCGACCAGATGAGCACCCAACAACTCCCCCGTCGCCGCATCGAATACTGTTTTGATGAAGCCCGAGGCCTCATCAATTGCGATCGCCTTGCCGTTGCCTTCCAGTGGGAAAAAGCCGACGCGTATGTCGCTGGAGCGCGCGCGTGCCTGCGCCTCCGTCAGGCCGACACTCGCGCTCTGTGGATGGCTGTACACACACGCGGGGATCGGACTGCGATGCTGTGTGCCACTGCGCAGGCCCGCAATGTGCTCGATACACGCCAGGCCTTCGTGGCTTGCCTTGTGCGCCAACATCGGGGCACCGGTCACATCGCCAATGGCAAACACGCCGGGCTGCGCAGTAGCGCCCCAGTCGCCCACTTCGATCAGCCCCTTGTCGAGCACTACACGTGTGTTGTCCAGGCCGAGACCTTCCACATTGCCCACCAGCCCGATGGCCACCAACACGCGCTCGGCATGCAGCGTCTGCGTGCTACCGCCCTGCGCCACCGACAGGCGCACTCCGTCTCCATCCACAGCGCCCTTGTGCACACTTGCGCCGGTCAGAAAGCGGATGCCATCCTTTGTCATGGCTTCCTGCACAAAGGCACTGACTTGGGCGTCGCTCGCAGGCAGTACGCAAGGCGCCGCCTCTACCACCGTCACCTGTGTGCCCAACGTGGCGTAAAAGCTGGCGAACTCCATGCCGATCGCGCCTGCCCCCACCACGATCAAGGACGAAGGCAGCGCTTTGGCTGCGAGCGCGTCGCGATAGCCCCAGACGTGCTCGCCATCGAACGCCAGCGCCGGCAACTCTCTGGCGCGCGCACCCGTCGCAAGGACGGTGTTGCGCGCCTGTACCTGCGTGACCGCTCCGCCCGCCTCCGAGATGGCGACCTGCCCTGCTTCTGGAATGTGCGCGGTCCCCATGAACACGGTGACACCGGCTTTCCGGAGCAGATGCGTGACACCGCGATTCAAGCGTTGCGACACCTGACGTGAGCGCGCCATCACCTTGTCGAAATCCACCTGCGGTTCCGACACCGTGATGCCCAGCGCGCCTGCATGCCGGATGCGCCGCAGCGTGTCGGCCGAATGCAGCAAAGCTTTCGTAGGAATGCATCCCCAATTCAGGCAGATACCGCCCAGGTTTTCGCGCTCCACCAAAGCCGTGCGCAGCTTCAACTGCGCGGCGCGCAGCGCTGCCACATAGCCGCCAGGGCCACCACCAATGATGACGACGTCGAATGCCTGCGATTGGGCTGAACTCATGGCATCACCCCTTTCACGCAGCGAGCAGGCCCATGGGCTGCTCAAGAGCCGCCACCACCCGCTTGAGGAATTGCAGACCGCTCACACCATCCAGAACGCGGTGATCGGCCGACAGCACCATGCCCATCTCGCGGCGGATCACGGGCTTGCCCTTCTTGTTGGGGCGGAACACCTCGCGCACGCTGCCCACGCCAAGAATCATCGACTGACCGGGATTGATGATCGACGCCATATACGTCACGTCATGCATACCCGCGTTGGAGACGGTGATGGCGCCGCCCTGCATGTCTGTTGCAGCGAGACGACCAGCCTGCGCTCGCGTAATCAGCGCCCCTGTCTGCTCCGCGATACCGCCCAGCGACAATGCGCCCGCATTGCGCAAGATAGGCACCAGCAAGCCCTTGTCGGTGTTCACGGCAACCCCCACGTCGGACTGGGAGAGGCTCCAGATGCCTTCGTCGGTCCAGACACGATTCACCTCTGGCATGGCCTGCAGGGCCTGCCCCACCGCCGCCAGAATGAAGTGATTGAGCGTGAGCTTGCAGCGCGTCTGCGCTGCGTTGATCTGCGCACGCAGGGCCATCACCGCGCTCATCTCGGCTTCCACAGACAGATAGAAGTGCGGCACCTGCTGCTTCGCAGCGGTCAATCGCTGCGCCACGGTGCGCTCGAGGTTGGTAGGCGCACGCAGACTCCCTGCAGCCAACGGCGTCGTCTGCGCACTCGCGCGGACCTCTTCAGCCGGCTGCCGCTCGGTATGGGTTGCATGCGTTGAATGCGTTGCGCGCGTTGCCTGGATGGCGACCGCCAGCACATCCCGCGCACGAATGCGCCCCCGTGGGCCCGATCCGGTGACTGTGCCCAACTCCACAGCATGTTGTCCCGCCAGACGACGCGCCAGTGGCGTGACCGGCGTGCGCGTGGCGCTGGCAGACGACAGCGCCCGCGCCGGCGTTTCATCCGCTGAAGATGCGGTCGTCGCCGGGGCAGGCGCCGCCGGCGTGGTCTGCGATGCGGGAGGCGCGTCGCCCGCCAGGCCATCGTCCCAGTAGCCGACCACGGTTCCACATGGCAGCGTCTCTCCGGCCTGCGCAGTCACTTCCAACAGGACGCCATCGGCCTCGGCACCGATCTCGTTGGCGGCCTTTTCCGACTCGATGACGAACAAACCCTGATCGACTGTGAAAGCCTCACCGGGACGCACCATCCATTCCACGAGCACGCCCTCTGTCATCGTCAGGCCGAGCTTGGGCACCAGAAGTTCTCGACGCATGGCTTACTTTCCGATGAACTGCGCGGGGCGCTTTTCAAGAAATGCAGAGCAGCCTTCGTGCGCATCCCGGCTGTCGAGCACGAGACCGATGATGGCCTGTTCGTGCGCCAATGCAGCGCCCAGCGGCATCTCTGCTCCGTCACGCAAGGCGCGTTTGAGCAGCTTGAGCGTGAGCGGTGATTTCTGCGCGATCTGCTGGGCCAGCGCCATGGTCTCCTCCATCAAGGTTGCACGCGGCACGGCGCGGTTGCACAGTCCCAGCGCTACGGCCTCGGCCGCCGTGATCTGGTTGCCCGTGAACATCAACTCTTTCGCACGGCACAACGGCACCTGCCGGATGAGGCGCTGCGTTCCGCCCGCACCGGGGAACAGGCCCAGGTTGATTTCGGGAAGACCCAGCTTCGCCTCTTGCGCCACCAGCCGCAGGTCCAGCGTCAGCAACAACTCCGTGCCGCCGCCCAGCGCCCAGCCGTTGATCGCCCCGATGGTGGGTTTGTCGGAAAGCTCGAACCGGCGGAAGACACGGTGAATGACCTCTGCAAACTCTTCATAGTGCGCCAACCCCTGGCGGCTGTTCAGATCGGCGATGTCGCCGCCCGCCACGAACGCCTTCTCTCCCGCGCCTGTGATCACGATCACCCGCACGCTGTCATCCCGCTCCAGCTCAGTGAGCGCAGCTTCCAGCTGCAACAACGTGGGCGTGTTCAACGCATTCAGCGTCTGGGGGCGATGGATGGTCAGGACACCCACGGGGCCATTGCGCTCGCAGAGGATGGCATTGGTTGCTTCAGACATGGTCTCTCCTTGAATCGTTATGCAGATCGCGTCAGGCGATGGTTTTGCGTACCGCATCGAGTACGCGCTCCACGGTGACCGTGTAGCCTTTCTCCAGCGAGCTGGCGAAGGGCGCTGGCATGAACGGCGCGGCCACCCGGAGCACCGGCGCATCCAGCTCGTCAAAGCCTTCATCGGCGATCGTTGCCACGATCTCTGCGCCGACGCCAAAAGCCTGTACCGCCTCATGCACCACCAACGCCCGATGCGTGCGCGACAGCGACTCGAGCACCGTCTCCTTGTCCCACGGCTGGATCGAGCGCAGATCGATCACCTCCGCCTCCACGCCCTCGCTGGCGAGTTGCTCGGCCGCCTTCAGGCACACCGCCACAGTGGCGCCGTAGGTCACGAGCGTCACGTCGCAGCCCTGGCGCGCCACGCGCGCCTGCCCCACCCGTGCGCTCACGGTCGTATCCACCTGCCCCTTGCTGGCATACATCGCCTTGTGCTCGATGAACATCACCGGATCAGGATCCGCAATCGCAGCACGCAGCAGGCTGTAGGCGTCCTGCGGCGTCGATGGGCAAACCACCTTGAGCCCGGGCACATGCGCGAGCCACGCCTCCAGACACTGCGAATGCTGCGGCCCGGCGCTCAACCCACCGCCATGCGGCGTGCGCAACACCATCGGTACGGACCCCTGCGCGCCAAACATGTAGCGCGCCTTGGCGGCCTGATTGACCAGCGCATCCATGGACAGCGTGATGAAATCCATGAACATGATTTCGACTACCGGCTTCAATCCGGTCATCGCCATGCCCACGGCCGCCGACGTGATGGACGCTTCGGAAATTGGCGTATCGATCACGCGGCCTTCGCCAAAGGTGTCGAGCAGTCCACGCGTGGCCTTGAACGAGCCGCCCGCATGCGCCACATCCTCTCCCATCACGATCACGGTGGGGTCCTGCTCCATGCTGTCACGCAAGGCCTGGGTCACCGCGTTCACATAACGCATTTCCGTGCTGCTCATGCCCGTGTCTCCTCTGCTGTGCGGGTGTAGACGTCCAGGATCGCGCGCTCGAAGGTGGGCAATGCATCGGCCCGTGCGGCGTCGATCGCGGCCTCCACTTCGCTCGCGATGAGCGCATCCAAAGCGGCGGTCTCTACGCCATTGGCCTGCAAGGTGGTGCGCGCCGCAGTCAGCGGATCGTGCTCGTGCACCGACTCCAGATCACCTGCGTCGCGGTATTTCTGTGAATCCCCTTCAAAATGACCACGCACCCGTGTGGTCATGCACTCCAGCACAAAGGGACCGTCACCGGCGCGCAGTTGTTCGCAGGCTTGGGTTGCGGCGTCCGACACGGCGATCACATCATTGCCGTCGACCCGGGCATAGGCGATGCCGAAGGCTTGGGCCAGCTTTTCCAGTTGGGCGGCGAACTGCCGTGATGTCGGAGAAAACTCAGACCAGCCATTGTTCTCGCACACCAGAAGCATGGGGCACTTCCAGAGCGCGGCCATGTTCAGCGTCTCGTGCAGCACGCCTTCGGCCATGGCGCCATCGCCAAAGAACGCCACGGACAGACCGCCGGTCTTGCGTTGCTGATGCGCCATGGCACTGCCCAGCGCAATCGGAATGCCGGCACCGACGATGCCATTCGCGCCCAGAATGCCCAGACTCAAATCGGCCACGTGCATGGAGCCGCCCCGCCCTTTGCACAATCCCCCTTCACGCCCCATGATTTCTTTCATGAAGCCGGTCACGTCCATGCCGCGCGCCAGAACATGCCCGTGTCCACGGTGCGTCGTCGCCAGCGTGTCCTGCGCCGCCAGTGCGCTCGCCACGCCCGTGGCCACGGCCTCCTGGCCGATGCTCAGATGAATGAAGCCTGGGACCTCCCCATTGGCAAACAATCGTGTGAGCGCCGTTTCAACGTGACGGATCAGGCTCATGGTGCGATACAGCGCCGTCAGTCGTTGGGTTTGCACAGGCGTGTGCACCGGCGTGTGCATCGGCGCTTGCGCAGCTTGCAGTTGCGCTGCCTGTGTGTTCTTCTTGCCATTCGCCATCACTGTCTCCTTGTTCCATCCGCGGCGTCGTGCGAAGGGATGAGGCACGTGCCCACGATGCGGGGCTCACCGTCGCTTCCTCGCACCCACACGTTCCAGTTGCCGGGCTGATCGGCAACCGCTTCCCCACCGGCATGCACCTCGTCACCGATGTAGATCGGCCGGACGAAACGCACATCCAGATCCAGCGTCCCCAGTGCCGCATCCCCCAGGTTGCGCTGCAAACACTGCAGCAGCAGGCACAACGACATGGTTCCGTGGGCAATCTGGCGGCCCATCGACGTCGTCGCGGCAAACTCCGCGTCCACATGCAGCGGGTTGAAATCGTTGGTGAGTTCGGCGTAAACACGAATGCTCTCGTCGGTCACCGTCAGGCCGCAGGGTTGCAGCGTGGAAGGAAAGTTGTGGTGCTTGTCCATGGTGTTCACGCTGCCCAGATCAGACTCAGTTGCGCTGCGAACAGCGCACGGCCCTGCGCACCGCTTCCCTGCACCGCGAGTTCGACATATTTGCGCTCACGGCGAAGCTCCTTGCCCGTGCAGCGCACCGCGATGCGGATGGACTCGCCCGCACGGGGTATGCCGTGCATCTGCAAGCGTTGGCGCGCATGCACGTTGCCCGGCGGGCGTGGCGTGACCAGGTTCAGATAGCCGCGCATCATGCTGATCACGGCCATGCTTGCTCCTTCAGCAGCGGAGCCGCCTTCTGCCTGGCCGAAGATGCTTTGCCAGCGACGCGCCTGCTCAGCGTCATACACCTCCACGCGTTCACCCATGGGTGCACCTGGAACGAAATCGTCGAACACAATGGGATCGCTCGTCATGGGTTGCCCTCCACACTTTCAATGACCGGTAGCGCCATGCCATGCACGTTCTTGAACCCGATGCGCACCCGGTTGCCAATGGCGATGGCATCCTGCTGAACGACCGACAGCGCATTCGCCATGACGCGAAAGCCTTCGTCCATGTCCACGATGGCGATCACGTAAGGCACCATCTCCTTGAACGCAGGAAGCGGTGCCCGATGCACGGTGGTGCACGTCAGCACCGTGCCTGCCCGGCGCGATACGCTCCATTGCAGATCGGTGCCTTGGCACTGCTCGCACAGCGAGCGAGGAATGCACTGCACGTGGCCGCATTGCGCGCAACGTTGATAGCGCAGTTCGCCCTCGGCGCAGCCATCCCAGAAGTTCCGGGTATGCGCATCGGGACGCTGCAAGGGGTATTGGCTCACGCTCATCTCACACTCCCAACACCAGTGAACAATGGGCAGACAAAATGCCGCCATCGCCATGCACAAAGGCGAGCTTCGCGTCATGCACCTGGCGCGCATCGGCGTGGCCGCGCAATTGGTGCACGGCCTCCACTGCATGGAACATGCCGCCCGCCGCACCGGAATGCGCATAGGACATCAGCCCTCCATGCGTATTGCATGGCAGCGTGCCGCCCAGCCCCATCGCTCCCGCTGCGGCGGCTACGCCGGCCTCGCCGCGCTCGAAAAAGCCGATCGACTCCAGTTCCACAGCGAGGGTGATCGTGAACGAGTCGTAGATCTGCGCCACATCGATATCCGAAGCCGTGACACCAGCGCGTGCAAACGCTGTGTGCGACGACGTCTTGCAGCCGAAATCCACCAGACTAGGAGCCGCCAGGATGTGTTCGTGCGTGTGTCCTTGTCCCGCTCCGAGGATCTCCACCGCGCCGCCGCGTGTGTCGCGCGCAGCGCTGCGGCTGCTGATGACGAGCGCGGCGCCACCGTCCGAAATCAGGCAGCAGTCGAGCATGTGCAGCGGCTCGGCGATCATCCTGGAAGCCAGCACGTCCTGCACGGTGATGGCCTCGCGCTTATGGGCTTTCGGGTGGCGGCCGGCATGGCGTCGATGCTCCACGGCGATGGCTGCCAGTTGCTCCGACGTCACGCCATACTGGTGCATGTAGTGCTGCGCCACCAGCGCGTAGGACGCAGGCACGCTGATTCCGAATGGCCGCTCAAACTGCGGATGCCCCACTTCCGACAGGGCCGCCACGGCGCCGTCGCGCGACATGCCGGTCAAGCGGTTGTCACCCGTCACCACCAATACGTGCTGGCACTGTCCACTGGCCACGAGCGCGGCCGCTTGCATGATCATGATGCAGGCACTCGCGCCGCCCGCCTGGATCGCCAGACAGGTGCCGGGATGGATGCCAAGGTATTCGCAGAACACCGAGGCCAGCATCAGATGCGGTTCGGTAAACGAGTAAGCGCAGAGCACGCCATCGATATCGGAGAGTTCCAGCCCCGCGTCGGCCACAGCGCCCAGTGCCGCTTCGGCGTGCAGCGCCATGCAACTGCTGCCCGGCAATTCGCCGACGGCGGTGTCGTACGCGCCGGTGATGAATGCGTTCATGGTCATCGCATCACCTGCCTCAGGGCTTGAAGCCCAGATCGCGTGCAATGATGTTGCGCTGGATGTCGCTGGTGCCTTCCCCAATGACGTACACGAACGCATCGCGGTGAATGCGGCCCACCGGATATTCACGCATGATCCCCGCGCCGCCGTGAATACGGATGGCCTGCTCGCTCACCGAGAGCGCCGTCTCGGTCGCGATCAGCTTCACCCGGGCCGCAGTCGCGGCATCGAGGCGCTCCTGATCGACCATCCACGCGCCGTAATAGACCATCCATTTGGCGGACTCGATCTGCGCAGACATGTCGGCCAACTTGTGCGCAACGGCCTGATAGTCACCAATGCGCTTGCCCGCAACGATGCGGTCCTCGGCAAAGGAATGGGCCGCGTCAAACGCTGCACGCGCCATGCCCAACGCATTGGCAGCCACGCCCACACGGTTTTCGCTCAAGCACTCCAACAGTACCGGATAGGTGCCCGTACGCTCGCCCACCAGACAGTCGTCCGGCACGAATGCGTCTTCGATGTGGATGAGCGCAGTCTCCGACGCCCGAATACCTTCCTTCTTGAGCTTGTGAATGTCAAACCCTTTGTGCGGCAGCTCGACAATGAACAGACTGATGGCATCCGGCTTCAACTCGGGCGACGTGCGCGCCGCGACCATCAGGAAATCGGCGATCGGCGCATTGGTGATGTACAGCTTGCTACCACTGAGCTTCCAGCCTCCATCCACCTTCTCGGCCTTGGTCTTCATCGCACGGATGTTGGAGCCCCCATCCGGCTCCGACAGCGCAAACCCGGCCACCTTGTCGCCGGCCAGCGCGGGCCTGAAGAAGCGCTCTTTCTGCTGCTCCGTGCCAATCTTCCAGATCGGCCAGATCGACAGGTGCGACTGGGCCGACCAACTCGTTGCAAACGCCTGGCTCATGTAGCTCAACTCTTCGCGCACGATGCAGTCGCTGATCTTGTCGAGCCCGCTGCCGCCATCGGCCTCTGGATAGCGCACACCGAACAGACCCAGCTCACCCCAACGCTTGAACACATGCCTGGGAAAACTTTCGTTCTCTTCCGCCTGCTCCACCAACGGCGCGAGTTCGTCGCGACACAGGCGGCGCACGGTATCGCGCACGGCTTCATGTTCGGGTGAAAAGCTAAAGTTCAGACTCATATTCATCTCGTTGAATAAATTTCTTTATAGAGAATGTATTTCAACTAAATTTGAAAAAATACTAGGGTTTTCACTGTTTTTAGTGCTGCATCATTGGATTTCAAATACTTTTCATAGAATTTCATTCTCTATATAGAAAGTACTGACGTATGAATTCACATGCTCGACAGGCCGGCGGCAGCGCCACTCATCGCCTCGATGCACTGCTCAACGCACGCAGCATCGCCGTCGTGGGCGCCAGCGCAGATCCGGCCAAAATCACCGGTCGCCCTATCGCCTACATGCTTTCGCGTGGCTACAAGGGCGAGCTTTTCCCCGTCAACCCGAGCCGCACCGAAGTGCAGGGACTGGCCTGCTTTCCCAGCATCCAGGCCATCGGCAAGCCCGTCGATCTGACCATCATTGGGACGGCTGCAGCCCGCGTAGAGTCCGCTGTGCGTGAAGGCATTGCCTGCGGTGTGAAGGCATTCGTGATCTTCTCTTCCGGCTTCGCCGAGCTTGACGATGCGGGGCGCGCACTGCAGCAACAGCTCACCCAACTCGCAAGGGAGCACGGCGTGGCGATCGTCGGCCCCAACTGCCTGGGCGTGGCCAACAGCAGTTCGGGCCTGATTGCCACGTTCACCACGGCGCTGGAGAGCCACCCGCTACGCCAGGGTCACTTTTCTTTTGTCAGCCAAAGCGGCGCGCTGGGCGCGTACTGGATGGACATCGTGCTGCGCAGTGGAATCGGCTTCAGTCACTGGGTCACCACGGGCAACGAGTGCGACGTGGACGCAGCCGAGGCCATCGACTTTCTGGTGAACGACCCGCATACCGAAGTGATCGGGTTGTATCTGGAAGACGTGCGCCGCACGGATGCGTTTCGCGATGCACTCGACCGCGCTGCACGGGCAGGCAAACCGGTTGTGGCCATCAAGGCGGGCAGCTCCAACGCAGGTGCCGCTGCGGCAGCCTCGCACACCGGCGCACTGGCCGGCGATGATGCGCTGTACGACGCCTGCCTCTCGCAACACGGCGCAATTCGCGTACACAGCTTGACCGAGATGATCGACGCAGCGCGTTTGCTGCTGCACAAAGCCACTCCGCTTGGCCCCAAGCTGGCCGTGATGACCGTCTCAGGGGGCGCAGGTGTGTTGATTGCCGATGCCTGCGAGCCGCGCGGACTGGTGCTTCCAGCGCTCACACCGGAGATCGAGGCGGCCCTCCAACCGGTGCTGCCCAGCTTCGTGCATCCCGCCAACCCGCTGGACATTACCGGCAACGTGCTGCAAGACACGCCCATGATCGGGCGCGCCATGCGGGAACTTGCCGCCGACAAAGACACGCATGCCATTGTGCTGTTCATCGGCATGATGCACAGCATCGCTGATGCGTTCGTTGACGCACTCTCCCAAGCGCGCAAGCAGGTCCACTGCCCCATCATCGTGATCTGGGTAGGCGCGCTGGAAAGCAGCATCCAGGCGCTGGAGGCCGAAGGCATTCCGGTGTTCCTCGACATTCCGCAGGCGACGACGGCCATGTCCCGCTGCCTGACCGCGGCACACACGCAGCAACGCATCGCGGCAAGCGATACGCCCGCGCTTCTCCGAATGCACGACAACGGCCACAGCGCCGCTGCGCTCAGCGAATGGGATGGCAAACGACTGCTCGCCCAACAGGACGCGATTGCACTTCCACAGGGCTGGCTGATCGGCGAAGGCGATGCACTGCCCGACAACCTCCGCTACCCCCTGGTGGCCAAACTACAGTCCACCCAACTGCTGCACAAAAGCGATGCAGGCGGCGTCATCCTGCGCATTCAGGATGAAGTCGCGCTCCAGCAAGCCGTCGCGCGCCTTTTCGCGTTGGGACGAGAGCTGCAACTCCCCGTTCAAGGCGTGCTCGTCGAGACCATGTTGCCCTTTGATCACGAACTCCTGCTCGGACTGCGCCGCGATCCCCGCTTTGGCCCGGTACTCACCATCGCGCGCGGCGGCGTGGAGGCCGAGCTCGACCCGGATGTCGTCAATCTGCTGCTGCCGGGAGACGCGCGCGACATCGCCGCATTGATGGAACGCCTGCGCTGCGCCAAATTGCTGCATGGTTTTCGTGGCAAGCCCGGCGCCGACATTCCCGCGCTGGCCGCGCGCATCGCACAACTCGCCACGTGGTTTGAACAGCAAGCCCTGCGAGAAGTGGAAATCAACCCGCTCGCCATCCAGGGAGCGCACGCCTGGGCGCTGGACGCACTGATCACACCCCTGGCTGAGCCTTCGGTTTGAACGCCCTGAAATACCGTTGCTAGAATCCCGCCACGGCCACATTCAGCCGTCACAAGAAACAAGATCCGTTGCTCATCCATGACTGAAACACCAGCCCCTGAGAAGCTCGTGGGAGCCCTCAGCTCCGGACTGAAGGTGCTGCGCTATCTGGCAAGCGCCAACGCGCCCGTTGGCGTATCACGCGTCGCCAAAGATCTTGGACTCAACGCCAGCACCTGCTTCAACCTGCTCAAGACCTTGGTGCACGAAGGATTGGTCACGTTCGACGAGCCCACCAAGACATACAGCATGGGGCTGGGACTGGTGCAACTGGCCAAGGGCTCGCTTGAAAAAGCGTCCTATGCGCGCATGCTCCGCCCTCACTTGCGTGAACTGGCGGAGCGCCACAACATCACCACCACGCTGTGGCAGCGCACCAAGAACGAGCGGGTCGTACTGGTCGATCTCGCCGAGAGCAGCTCCACCATTCGCATCCACATGAGCATCGGCCAACGCCTGCCGATGTACATCGCCGCGCTGGGCCGCTGCATGGCCGCGCATTCCGGCCTCAGCGTGGTCGAGCTCCGCTCCAAACTTAGCGAACTGCGCTGGGAGGATGGCCCCAGTTTCGACACCTACATGAAAGAAGTCGAATCCGTTCGCCAAAACGGCTACGCCGTGGACAATGGCAACTACGTGCGCGGCGTCATCACCGCCTCCTCCCCCATTCTCCAGGCCCCCAACCAACCCTTGCTCGCCATCAGTGCCGTCGGTTTTTCCACCCAGTTCTCCGAAAACACCCTGAAAACGCTCTGCGAAGACCTGCGCGAACGATGCCGCGAAGCCACCATGGCCGTATCCGGTGGTACCGTGAAAACGCTGTGGAAACCCGTGGAAGCCATCGAGGCGAACCGCACCGCTCCTGTTTGAGTCAGATGGCCAAGAGCGGTCGCGAAAGCCAACTCACTCCAACCCGATGCTTTGGACGATCTTGCCTTCATCAGCAAAAGCCTGCTTTGCAAAAGCAGCGTAGTCCCGCGAGTTGCGATACTCGAGTCTCACCCCGTAGTTGGCAGCCACGCGCTTGACGTCGGCATCACGCATCGCGAACTGGACCGCATCTTCCAGTTTGCGCACGATCGCGTCGGGTAAATCCTTGGGACCGGCAATGCCCAACGGAGACGGCGTGACCACGTCATAGCCCAGTTCCCGGAACGTTGGCACATTGGCGAACGCCTCAGGCCGTGTTTCCGATGAAATCGCAATGGCGCGCAACTTGCCTGAATTCATGTAAGGCAGCACCGTGTTGCCAAAGACACCCGTTTTCGTGTGCCCCGCAATCAGCGCGTTCACCGCCTCTGCGTCGCCCTTGTATGGCACATGGGTGAAACGCACCCCCGCCTTCTTCTCCAACAACGACATCAGGACGTGATTGGCCGAGAATTTCCCGGGCGTCCCATAGTCCACCGAGCCCGGCTCCTTTTTCGACTGCTCAATCACATCATTGAGCGTCTTGAACGGAGAGTCCTGCGCAACCGCCAGCAGGAAGTCGTAGGACATATAGGCGGCCACATAACGCACATCCGCCACCGGGTCATAGCTCACCTTCTGGATGTGAGGCTGGCGAAAAATGCCCACAGGACTCAGCGTCAACCGATAACCATCGGGTTTGGCTGTTTTCATATCCACCACCCCCATCGATGCACCAGCACCCGGCTTGTTCTCGATGACAATGGATTGCCCCAGTTTCTGCCCCATCGCATGTGCCATGGCCCGCGCCACCACATCCGTCACACCGCCCGCGCCATAGGGAACGATCAGCGTCACAGGACGGCTCGGGTACTCCGCCTGCGCCGCACAGACCCCAGACACCACACTCAACATCAGGCCTGCGGCCCCCAACATCCAATCACGTCGTTGCATCGTCATCTCCTTTGGGATTCGGTCCATACACAGATAGGTGTTTTGTACGTTGTACCCCGTAGCACAATAGAAACAACATGGGGAAAACCAAGAAGTCACGCCCAGATCGCATCACCCTTTTGATTGCATCAAGCAAATGGCGATCGATTGAATGCATCGAACGGCGGGAGCAACATGATCTGTGTTGCAAAAACAAAAAAACCGCCACACTCTTTGGTTTTCAGAGTGTGGCGGTGTCTTGAATGGTGGAGCTGGCGGGAATTGAACCCGCGTCCGCAAGCCTTCTTCGGGCAGATCTACATGTTTAGTGTTCTGATTTGAGTCTCGCCGCCAAGGTCGCGCAGGCACACGCTACCAGGGAAGCCAGCCCCCTATTTTCTTACCTCACACCAAGGAGCACGGTGCGCGGCCAGCTGATGTGAATTCCTTTGCAGCCGGGAGGTATTGCTACCCCCTTGCCCAGCCCATCAGCGTGCTGTTGCAAAGCTCACCGGTATTTAAGCGGCGAGTGCGAAACGTTCGTCGTTTGCAGTTACTTTTGTTGAATGGAGATTTACGAGCGTCACTCAAGCTCGACATGCACCACGCCGATTCCGAACCCACGTCGAAACCAGGGCAGCCCCATAGCTTTCTATTTTAGTCCCTATTCAGCAATTTCAAGAGCTCAAGTGGCGATTGGATGGAGAAATCAGCACCCCATTCGCCTGGAGTGACGCCTTCTCCGAGGTATCCGTAGGTGGCAGCGACGGTGATCATGCCTGCGGCCTTGCCGGCGACGATATCCCGATGGTCATCTCCGACATAGATGCACTGCGCAGGATCAACATTGGCGCGTTTTGCTGCCTCAAACAGGGGTGCCGGGTGCGGCTTGGCGTGCGGCGTGGTGTCGCCACTGACCACCGCGGATGCAGTGGCGAACAAAGGCATGCGCTGCACGATCAGCGAAGTGAAGCGTTCGGCTTTGTTGGTCACGACGCCCCAGGGCATGCGTTGATCAACGAGTGCCTGAATGAGCTCGGGAACACCGATAAAGGTGTGCGTGCGTTCATGGATGCACGATTCATAATTGTTGAAGAATTCCTCGCGCAAGGCGGGAAAATCCGCGTGCTCGGGCGTCATGCCGAAGCCCACGTGGAGCATGCCACGCGCACCCGCGCCCGCCATATGGCGATAAGCATCGAGCGGCAATGACGGCATTCCGCGCGCCACACGCAGTTGGTCTGCGGCTGCGCCCAGGTCTGGCGCGCTGTCGATGAGAGTGCCGTCCAAGTCAAAAAGGACGGCTTGGATGTTCCGGAGATCGCTCATGTGGGGTTGGTTTCCTGCTTCACTCGATCGGGCGACGTGTGGCGAACATGTAGTTCACACTGGTGTCGGCATCGAGCCAGTAGCGATTGGTCAGCGGATTGAACTGCAAGCCGCGCGTCTGCTCTACGGTCAGATTGGCACTGCGACAGGCCATGGCGAGCTCGCTCGGGCGGATCATTTTGGCGTATTCGTGGGTGCCCTTGGGCAGCATTTTGAGTACGTATTCCGCCCCGACGATGGCCAGCATGAAGGCTTTGGCATTGCGGTTGATGGTCGAGAAGAAGACGTAGCCGCCAGGCTTGACCAGTCGGGCGCAGGCCGCCACGACCGAGCCTGGGTCGGGGACGTGCTCGAGCATTTCCATGCAGGTGACCGTGTCAAAGGCGCCGGGCATCTCTTGTGCCAGCGCTTCTACGCTCACTTCCCGGTATTGGATATGGGGCGTGCCGGACTCCAGCGCGTGCAGTTGGGCGACCTTGAGCGCCTTGGTGGCGAGGTCGATACCGAGCACTTCTGCGCCTTTTCGCGCCATGGAATCGGCCAAAATGCCACCGCCGCAGCCCACGTCGAGGACCTTTTCGCCACGCAAAGGCGAGATCTGGTCGATCCATTCGAGTCGCAGCGGATTGATTTGATGCAGTGGGCGGAACTCGCTTTGCGGGTCCCACCAGCGGTGAGCCAGTTCGGAGAATTTGGCGAGTTCGGCCGGATCGGCATTCACGGTTTCAGTCATGTGCTGATTCTCTCTGATTAATGTGCAGCCCGGCGCGTATTCCCCCAGCACGCCACTTGAGACTGCTGAGGTGGGCGAAAAAATTGCCCCGTTTTTTCTAGCTGTCAAAAGTAATCAGCCATGAAAAAAGCCCCTCGAAAGGGGCTTTTTATCAGTGTGAACTGAAATCAGATCACTTGGCGGCGCGGGTGCCAACCACTTCAACTTCCACGCGACGGTTCTTCGCGCGGCCAGCTGCAGTCTTGTTGTCAGCCACAGGCTGCTTCTCGCCCTTGCCTTCGGTGTACACGCGGTTCTTCTCGATGCCCTTGGACACGAGGTATGCCTTCACGGCTTCAGCGCGACGGACCGACAGCTTCTGGTTGTAGGCATCGGTACCGATGGAGTCGGTGTGACCCACGGCGATGATGACTTCCAGGTTGATGTCCTTGACCTTGGAGACCAGGTCATCCAGCTTGGCCTTGCCTTCTGGCTTCAGCACGGACTTGTCGAAGTCGAAGAATGCGTCAGCAGCGTAGGTGACCTTCTGGGCAGCAGCAGGAGCTGGAGCAGGTGCGGGTGCAGGAGTTGCTGCAGGTGCAGGTGCGGGAGCAGCTGCTGGAGGTGCAGCCACAGCCTTGACCAGCGCGCCGTCGCAGCCTTCAGCGGCTGTAGCAGGCGTCCAGTTGGCATCGCGCCAGCACAGTTCGTTGGTGCCGTTCTTCCAGACCAGCTCGCCAGTACCGTTTTGCCAGTTGTCGACAACCTTGCCGCCGTCAGCTGCCTTCACTTGAGCGCCAGCAGATGTAGCAAGCACGGCAGAGGCCAACAACATCGCCACTTTGTTCAGTTTCTTCATGGTTCTCCTCTTGGGGAAAAAGCCGCAGCCGCGCTGCGAATCATGGACGTCGTCAGTGACCATCACTAAGAACGTTGGAAACGATTGTGCCATACGTAACATCGTCCGGTCTGCACCTGAGGGTCTTGAACGGTAGGACAAAAGCGCAATAGACTGCGATATGTTGCTAGCCCGCAACACGACGTTCGACCTAAAATGGTCGCTTCCGCAGTCATTCCAGTAGCCATGACCCAGTTTGCCAAAGAAACTTTGCCTATCAGCCTTGAGGAGGAGATGCGGCGCAGTTACCTCGATTACGCGATGAGCGTGATTGTGGGCCGCGCCCTGCCCGACGCTCGCGATGGCCTGAAGCCCGTGCACCGGCGTGTTCTGTTTGCGATGCACGAACTGAACAACGACTGGAATCGCCCTTATAAGAAGTCGGCCCGTATCGTGGGTGACGTGATCGGTAAATATCACCCTCACGGTGATAGTGCCGTGTACGACACCATCGTGCGCATGGCGCAGGACTTCTCGCTGCGCCACATGCTTGTGGACGGCCAGGGCAACTTCGGTTCGGTGGACGGCGACAGTGCCGCTGCCATGCGATATACCGAAATCCGCCTGTCCAAGATCGCCCACGAGATGCTGGCGGACATCGACAAGGAAACCGTCGATTTCGGCCCTAACTATGACGGCAGCGAAAAGGAGCCGCTGGTCTTGCCCAGCCGCTTGCCCAATCTGCTGGTGAATGGCTCTGCCGGTATCGCGGTGGGCATGGCAACCAATATTCCGCCGCACAACCTCAACGAGGTGGTGGATGGTTGCCTGCACTTGTTGCGCAATCCCGAGGCGTCGATTGACGAGCTCATGGAGATCATTCCCGCGCCCGACTTCCCCACCGCCGGCATCATCTACGGCATCAATGGCGTGAAGGAAGGCTACCGCACAGGCCGTGGCCGTGTGGTCATGCGCGCCAAGGTGCACTTCGAGGACATCGACAAGGGCCAGCGCCAGTCGATCATCGTCGATGAGCTGCCCTACCAGGTCAACAAGAAGACGCTGCAGGAGCGCATGGCCGAACTGGTCCATGAAAAGAAGATCGAGGGCATCAGCCACATCCAGGACGAGTCCGACAAGTCGGGCATGCGTCTGGTGATCGAGCTCAAGCGCGGCGAAGTGCCCGAAGTGGTGCTCAACAATCTGTACAAGCAGACGCAGTTGCAGGACACCTTCGGCATGAACATGGTGGCGCTGATCGATGGTCAGCCACGCCTGTGCAACCTGAAGGACATGATCCAGGTGTTCCTGCAGCATCGCCGCGAAGTGGTCACGCGCCGCACCGTGTTCGAGCTGCGCAAGGCGCGCGATCGCGGTCACGTGCTGGAAGGTCTGGCCGTGGCGCTGGCCAACATCGACGAGTTCATCCGCATCATCCGCGAATCGCCCACCCCACCAGTGGCCAAGAGCGAACTGATGGCCCGTTCGTGGGACAGCAAACTGGTGCGCGAGATGCTCACACGCACACGCGAAGACGGTGGCGTGGTGAATGCCGACGACTACCGACCCGAAGGGTTGGAGCGCGAATTCGGCATGCAGCAAGATGGCCTGTATCGGTTGTCGGAAACGCAGGCTCAGGAAATCCTGCAGATGCGTCTGCAGCGCCTGACCGGGCTGGAGCAGGACAAGATCGTTGCCGAGTACAAGGACGTCATGGCGGTCATCGAAGACCTGCTGGACATTCTGGCCAAGCCGGAGCGCGTCTCCGTCATCATCGGTGAAGAGCTCACCGCACTGAAGACCGAGTTCGGCCAGACCAAACTGGGCGCACGCCGCACCACGGTGGAGCACAGCGCGCAAGACCTGTCCACCGAGGACCTGATCACGCCCACCGACATGGTGGTCACGCTCAGCCACTCCGGCTACATCAAGAGCCAGCCGCTGTCCGAGTACCGCTCGCAGCGCCGTGGCGGCCGCGGCAAGCAGGCCACCGCCACCAAGGAAGACGACTGGATCGATCAGCTCTTCATCGCCAACACGCACGACTATCTGCTGTGCTTCTCCAACCGCGGACGCCTGTACTGGCTCAAGGTCTGGGAAGTGCCTTCGGGCTCGCGCGGCTCGCGTGGCCGTCCGATCGTCAACATGTTCCCGCTGCAGGACGGCGAGAAGATCAACGTGGTGCTGCCGCTCACCGGCGAATACCGCAGCTTCCCTGCCGATCACTATGTGTTCATGGCGACGAGCATGGGCACCGTGAAGAAGACGTCGCTCGATGAATTCAGCAATCCGCGCAAGGCGGGCATCATCGCCGTTGGACTGGACGAAGGCGACTACCTGATCGGCGCAGCGCTCACCGATGGCAAGCACGACGTGATGCTGTTCAGCGATGGCGGCAAGGCCGTGCGCTTTGACGAGAACGATGTGCGCCCCATGGGCCGCAACGCCCGTGGTGTGCGCGGCATGAACATCGAGGAAACGCAGAGCGTGATCGCCATGCTCGTGGCCGACGGCGAATCTGCCGACAGCCTCGCCACCGACGAGGCAGAGGGCAATGGCGAGTCCAACGGCAGCGCGCAAAGCGTGCTCACCGCCACGGAAAACGGCTACGGCAAGCGCACGCACATCAGCGAGTACACGCGCCATGGTCGCGGCACCAAGGGCATGATCGCGATCCAGCAGTCGGAGCGCAACGGCAAGGTCGTTGCCGCCACGCTGGTGCGTCCGGATGACCAGATCATGCTGATCACCGACACCGGCGTGCTGGTGCGCACCCGCGTTTCCGAAATCCGCGAAATGGGCCGCGCGACGCAAGGCGTTACCCTGATCTCGCTGGACGACGGCGCCAAGCTCAGCGGCCTGCAGCGCATCGTTGAAAACGACGCCAACGGCAGCGACAACGGCGAAGGCGCGGACAACGGCGAGGACACCGGCACCGACAACCCGTCCGACAACGCGTGATCGCGCGATGAGCCACACTGCCACCCGACGTGCCTGGCATGTGGGTGGCAGTTTTTCATGTGCGCTGCAATTGCGCGCTCCCGCTCCCGCCGGGACGCGCGTCGCACGGCACACGCAGCCACGGCTGCACACCATTCCATTGCAGGTTTGAAGATGAATCGTCCCTACAACTTTTCCGCCGGCCCAGCCGCCATTCCCGAAGACGTTCTCAAGGAGGCCGCGGCCGACATGCTCGACTGGCACGGCAGTGGCATGAGCGTGATGGAGATGAGCCATCGGGGCAAGGAATTCATCTCGATCTGCGAGCAGGCGGAAGCCGATTTCCGCGAACTCATGGCCGTGCCTAAGGAGTTCAAGATCCTGTTCATGCAAGGCGGCGGCCTGGCAGAAAACGCCATCGTGCCCATGAACCTGTCACGCGGCGCGGCGGTGGACTTTGTCGTCACCGGCTCGTGGAGCCAGAAGTCGCGCAAGGAAGCGACCAAATACGCCGCCGAAGTGCGCACGTCGGCCAGTGGCGAGGACAGCGGCTACACCACCATTCCCGACCCCTCCGGTTGGCAGATCAGCCGCGGTGCCAGCTACCTGCACATCTGCAGCAACGAGACCATCAACGGCGTGGAGTTCCACGCATTGCCCGACCTGAAGGCACTGGGCAGCGATGCACCGCTGGTCATCGATTTCTCCTCACACGTGGCCTCGCGTCCGGTGGACTGGTCGCGCGTCGGTCTGGCGTTTGGCGGCGCACAAAAGAACCTCGGCCCAGCGGGTCTCACACTCGTGGTCGTGCGCGAAGACCTGCTGGGGCACGCTCTGCCCGTGTGCCCCAGTGCTTTTGACTACAAGGTCGTCGCCGAGAACGCTTCGATGTTCAACACGCCACCGACCTGGGGCATCTATATCGCCGGCCTGACCTTCCAATGGCTCAAGCAGCAGCGCGAAGGCAATGCCACCGGCGTGGCCGCCATGGAGTTGCGCAACATCGCCAAAGCCAAGGCGCTGTACGACTTCATCGACGCGTCAGACTTCTACGTCAACAAGGTCGCGCCGAACTGCCGCTCGCGCATGAACATTCCATTCTTCCTCGCGGACGAGTCACGCAACGATGCCTTTTTGGCCGGAGCGAAAGCACACCAGCTCCTGCAGCTCAAGGGCCACAAGTCCGTCGGCGGCATGCGCGCCAGCCTCTATAACGCCATGCCGATGGCAGGTGTGGAAGCATTGATCGCCTACATGCGAGAATTTGCGCAGAAAAGCGCCTGAATACCAGTCTGCCCACTGCTTTGCATTTCCCAGAATTCACTCTTTCACGCCCCACTAATGTCCACTCCGCAAGCCTCTCCTGATCTCGCCAGTCTGCGTGTGCAGATCGACAACCTCGACCAGCAATTGCTGACTTTGCTGAACCAGCGCGCACTGGTTGCCGAGCGCGTGGGCGAAGTGAAGAAACGGGAAGGCTCCGCCTTTTTCCGCCCCGACCGCGTGGCGCAGGTGATCGAGAAGATCAAGACCGCCAACCCCGGCCCGCTGAAGTCCACGCACGTCGCGGCCATCTGGCGCGAAATCATGTCCGCCTGCCTGGCGCTGGAATCGCCCCAGCGCGTGGCGGTGCTCGGCCCGGCGGGCACGTTCTGCGAAGAAGCCGCCATCCAGTATTTCGGCGGCGCGGCCGACCTGCTCTACTGCAACAGCTTTGACGAGGTGTTCCATGCCACTGCCGCCGGCAGCGCGCAATATGGCGTGGTCGGCGTGGAGAACTCCACCGAAGGCGTGGTGACCCGATCGCTCGACATGTTCCTGCACACGCCCTGCCACGTGGTGGGCGAAGTGAGCCTGCTGATCCGGCACAACCTGCTGCGCACCTCCAATTCGGCGGAAGGCATCGAGGTCGTCGCTGCCCACCCGCAGGCGCTGGCGCAGTGCCAGGCGTGGCTGTCCAAGCACTTGCCGCACGCCGAGCGCCGCCCGGTGGAGAGCAATGCCGAAGGGGCGCGACTGGCCGCACTGAACCCCACATGGGCAGGCATTGCCAGCGAACGTGCGGCGCAGCAATTTGGTCTGCACGTTGTGGCACACGCGATTCAGGACGATGCCTACAACCGTACCCGCTTTGCCGTGATCTGCCTGCCCGGCACGATCCCGACGCCCGCACCGTCCGCCAAGGACTGCACCAGCCTGATCATCTCCGTGCCCAACCGCCCCGGCGCAGTGCACGACCTGCTCGTGCCATTGAAGAAGCACGGGGTATCGATGACGCGCTTCGAGTCGCGCCCCGCGCGCACGGGCAAGTGGGAGTACTACTTCTACGTGGACATCGAAGGTCATCCGGATCAGCCGAACGTGGCGCAAGCGCTGGCCGAATTGCAGAACCTCAGCGCGTTCTACAAGGTGTTGGGCACCTACCCTGTGGCAGCGGGTTGAGGGGAGTCGCCAAACATGTTTGAACAACTAGGACTCATCGGCTGCGGCCTCATGGGCGGCTCGTTTGCGCTCGCCATGAAGCGCGCCGGACTGGTGCAGCGCGTCGTGGGCTACAGCAAATCGCCCTCCACCACCGAGCGCGCGCGCCAACTGGGCGTCATCGACGTGGAGGCCCCTTCCGCACTGCTAGCTGTTGCGGGTGCCGACATCGTGCTGCTCGCCATTCCCGTGGCAGCCACCGAGGCCACGCTGAAGGCCATCCGCCATCTCGTGACGCCCAAAATGCTCATCATGGATGTGGGCTCCACCAAGTCCGACGTGGTGGCAGCGGCCCGAACGGCGCTGCGCGACCAGATCGGCAGCTTCGTGCCTGCGCACCCGATTGCAGGGCGCGAAGTCTCGGGTGTGGAGCACTCCGACCCCGAACTCTACACCGGCCGCCAGGTCATTCTCACACCCTCGGACGGCACCCATGCCGCCCACGTACAGCGCGCCGAAGAACTGTGGACGCGCCTTGGTTGCCGCGTCTCGCGCATGACGCCGGAAACGCACGATGCCGCTTTCGCCGCCGTGAGCCATCTGCCGCACATGCTCGCATTTGCGATGATGAACAGCATCACGCATCAGGAGCACTCCGATGAACTGCTGGCCCTCGGCGGCCCCGGCTTCCGTGACTTCACGCGCATTGCCGCCAGCGACCCCAAGATGTGGCGCGACGTGCTGCGCGCCAACCGCGAAGAAGTGCTCGCGCAATCGCGCCACTTCAAGAATGCGCTCCAGCAACTGGAAAAGGCCATCATGACCGACGAAGATCCGGCACTGGAAGACCTGATCACCCTCGCCAGCCATACCCGTGCGCACTGGCGCATGGGCGCTCAACGCAACCGCAAAGACGAACAGTAATCCGCTGATGTTCACTACCGAGTTTCTCGATCTGCCTCCACTCGCCTGCGCCGGCGGCAGTGTGCAATTGCCCGGCTCCAAGAGCATCTCCAATCGCGTGCTGCTGCTGTCCGCACTCAGTGAAGGCACCACCGAAGTGCGTGATCTGCTCGCATCCGACGACACGCGCGTGATGCTCGACGCACTGCGCCAGATTGGCTGCGACGTGCGCGAAGATGCCGACGCCGTGCGCATCACCGGCCTCGGCAGCCGCGCTCCCACCAGCCCCGCCAGCCTGTTTCTGGGCAATGCGGGTACCGCCATGCGCCCGCTCACCGCGGCGCTGGCACTGCTGGGCGGTGAGTTTGAACTCAAGGGCGTGGCACGCATGCACGAGCGCCCGATCGGCGACCTGATCGACGCGCTGCGCCAACTGGGATGCCAGATCGACTATCTCGGCAATGACGGTTTTCCGCCGCTGCACATCCGGCACGGCAACGGCCTGCCTGCACTGGCCCTGTCCGAGCCGATCCGCGTGCGCGGCGATGTGTCGAGCCAGTTCCTGACCGCGCTGCTCATGGCGCTGCCGCTGGTCGCCAAAGAGCACGACATCGTCATCGACGTCGTGGGCGAACTCATCTCCAGGCCCTACATCCACATCACGCTCGAACTGCTGGCGCGCTTCGGCATCGCGGTGAAGCACGACCACTGGCAGCGCTTCACCATCCCCGCAGGCAGCCACTACCGCTCGCCGGGCGTGCTGCATGTGGAGGCCGATGCATCGTCTGCCAGCTACTTCATCGCGCTGGGCGCACTGGCTCCGGCCAAAGCCGGTCAGGAAGGCATTCGCGTGCTCGGCGTCGGGCAGGACTCGATCCAGGGCGACATCCGCTTCGTCGAGGCCGCGCGCGCCATGGGGGCCGACATCGAAAGCGGCCCGAACTGGCTGCACATTCGCCGTGGGCAGTGGCCGCTCAAGGCCATCGATATGGATTGCAACCATATCCCCGACGCCGCCATGACGTTGGCCGTGATGGCGCTCTACGCGGACGGCACGACCACGCTGCGCAACATCGCAAGCTGGCGCGTGAAGGAAACCGACCGCATCGCCGCCATGGCGAAGGAAGCACGCAAACTGGGCGCGCTCATTGAGGAAGGCCCCGATTACCTGCGCGTCACGCCCCCGGCCAGCGCTGCCGCTTGGCGCGCCGCCAGCATCCATACCTACGATGACCACCGCGTCGCGATGTGCTTCTCGCTGGCCGCCTTCAATCCCGCAGGCGTGCCCGTGCGCATCGAAGACCCGAAGTGCGTCGCCAAGACATTCCCGGACTATTTCGAAGCGCTGTTCAGCGTGGCCGAGGCCTGCACAGGCCGCATTCCGGTGATCTGCATCGATGGCCCCACTGCCTCGGGCAAGGGCACCGTGGCTGCCGCCGTATCCCAGCGACTCGGCTACCGCTTTCTGGATTCGGGCGCCATGTACCGCCTCACCGCCTACGCCGCGATTCAGGCGGGCCACGCCATCGGAGCCGAAACGGAAACGCAGATCGCCGCCCTCGCCCGCCAGTTGCCGGTGCGCTTTGAGGGCGGCCGCATCTGTCTCGGGCAGGAAGACGTGACCGACGCCATCCGTACAGAAGAAGCTGGCATGAATGCCTCCCGCGTGTCGGCGCTCGCGCAGGTGCGCACCGCGCTGGTGGACCTGCAGCACAGCTTCCAGCAATTGCCAGGATTGGTGGCCGACGGGCGCGACATGGGCACGGTGATCTTCCCGCAGGCTCCGCTCAAGGTGTTTTTGACGGCCTCCGCCGCATGCCGCGCCGAGCGGCGCCATAAGCAATTGATTTCCAAAGGGATTTCCTCTAGAATTGACGACCTCCGTGCGGACCTTGAGGCGCGCGATGCGCGCGATCAGAATCGCGCCGTCGCCCCTTTGAAGCCCGCGCAGGACGCTCTGGTGCTGGACAACTCTGATCTTTCCGTGGACGAAGCGGTCGATCAGGTGCTTGCCTGGTGGCATGAGCGGCAGCCGTTCGGCGCCTGATTTTCAATCCGTCGCCGCCAGCTGAAAACTGGTCCACACCGTTCCTGTCGCGCTCTGCTGGCGCATTAACTGTGTGGTTTTTGCAACTTTAACCCGTGGCATACGCCACACGCCCTCCGCAGTCAGTCTTAAAAACATCCGGCAATGGTGCCGGTGGAAACCTGTCAGCGGGCAAGGAAATACATGTCTGAATCTTTTGCCGCCCTATTTGAAGAGTCGTTGCAACGCACGGAAATGCGTCCCGGCGAAGTCATCACCGCTGAAGTCGTGCGCGTTGAGCACAACTTCGTGGTCGTGAACGCTGGCTTGAAGTCCGAAGCCTATGTGCCAATCGACGAATTCAAGAACGACCAGGGCGAAATCGAAGTCCAAGTGGGTGACTTCGTGTCCGTGGCCATCGGCTCGATCGAAAATGGCTACGGCGACACCATCCTGTCGCGCGACACCGCCAAGCGTCTGGCTTCGTGGCTGGCGCTCGAGAAGGCTCTGGAATCCGGTGAGTTCGTGACCGGCACGACTTCCGGCAAGGTCAAGGGTGGCCTGACCGTTCTGGTCAACGGCATCCGCGCCTTCCTGCCCGGTTCGCTGATCGACACACGTCCGATCAAGGATCTGACTCCGTTCGAAAACAAGACGCTGGAATTCAAGGTCATCAAGCTCGACCGCAAGCGCAACAACGTGGTGCTGAGCCGCCGCGCTGTGGTGGAAGCATCGATGGGCGAAGAGCGCGCCAAGCTGATGGAAACGCTGAAGGAAGGCGCCATCGTCAACGGCGTGGTCAAGAACATCACCGAATACGGTGCGTTCGTGGACCTCGGCGGCATCGACGGCCTGCTGCACATCACCGACATGGCATGGCGTCGCGTGCGTCACCCTTCGGAAGTGGTGCAAGCCGGTCAGGAAATCACGGCCAAGATCCTCAAGTTCGACACCGAGAAGAACCGCGTGTCCCTGGGCCTCAAGCAAATGGGCGACGACCCATGGCTGGGCGTGTCGCGCCGCTACCCTTCGGGCACCCGCCTGTTCGGCAAGGTGACGAACATTGCCGACTACGGCGCGTTCGTGGAACTGGAGCCAGGCATCGAAGGTCTGGTGCACGTTTCCGAAATGGACTGGACCAACAAGAACGTGGCTCCTTCCAAGCTCGTGTCGCTGGGTGACGAAGTCGAAGTCATGGTCCTCGAGATCGACGAAGACAAGCGCCGCATCAGCCTGGGCATGAAGCAGTGCAAGGCCAACCCATGGCAAGAATTCGCACAGAACACCAAGCGCGGCGACCGCGTGAAGGGCCCGATCAAGTCCATCACCGACTTCGGCGTGTTCGTGGGTCTGGCTGCCGGTATCGACGGCCTGGTGCACCTGTCCGACCTGTCCTGGAATGAGCCCGGCGAAGCTGCCGTGCGCAACTACAAGAAGGGCCAGGAAGTGGAAGCCATCGTGCTGGCAGTCGACGTGGACCGCGAGCGCATCTCCCTGGGCATCAAGCAGCTCGACGGCGATCCGTTCACGACCTTCGTGACCGTGAACGACAAGGGCCAGATCGTGTCCGGCAAGGTCAAGACCGTGGACGCCCGTGGCGCTGAAATCGACCTCGGCGAAGACATCGTTGGCTACCTGCGCGCTTCCGAAATCTCCCGCGACCGCGTGGAAGATGCTCGCAACGTGCTCAAGGAAGGCGACGAAGTGACCGCCGTGGTGGTGAACGTGGATCGCAAGACCCGCAACATCCAGCTGTCCATCAAGGCCAAGGACCAGGCAGACCAGCAAGAGGCCATGGCTTCCCTGTCGGCTCAATCCGCCAAGGAAAACGCTGGCACGACCAGCCTGGGCGCACTGCTGCGCGCCAAGCTGGACAATTCCGACAAGTAATCGCTACTGTCGGGTGCCGCCTTGGCGGCACTGCCAGGGCAACAGGCGGCGCCGCTGCCTGTTGCCAGACAAAGCGGGCGCTTGCGGGCGTCCGTTTTTTTTGCCCACCTTCGCAACAGGCAATACCTACATGACCCGATCCGATCTTGTTGAAGAACTCGCGGCGCGCTTTCGTCACCTGACGCAGCGCGACACAGAACTTGCGGTGAAAACCATTCTCGACGCCGTCAGCGATGCACTGGTTCGGGGACACCGTATCGAGATTCGCGGCTTTGGCAGTTTCTCCGTCACCCGCCGCCCGCCCCGCATGGGCCGCAATCCGCGCAGCGGCGAAGCCGTCGCCATCCCGGAAAAGCGCGTGCCGCACTTCAAGCCCGGCAAGGCCTTGCGTGAAGCCGTCGATCAGCGCCCCATCGACAGCGACGCTCCTTCTGCCGCCGCCCCCAAATAACCCCGCATTCATCCTCCACGCTGCCGCACTTTTTTCGCAAACGCCGCTTCCTGAGCAGGACGTTATCCCGCAGCCACGGCTCCCGCGTAGAATCTCCCGCGACACTGGAGAGATTCATCGATGAAATATTTCCTGTGGTTGCTCAAGGCAGCCATATTTTTCACCTTGTTCGCCTTCGCGCTGAACAACCAGCAGGACGCCATCGTTCACTTCTTCTTTGGCACGCAATGGCGCGCGCCGCTGGTGCTGATCGTGTTGGCCGCGTTCACGCTGGGCGTCGTCGTGGGCGTGCTGGGCATGGTGCCGCGCTGGTGGAAGCACCGCGCCGCCGCGCAGAACGCCGCCGCAGCCGGTGCCAACGGTACTGCGCCTGTCACCACCCCTGCCGTTTCCGCCACAGGTAACGACCACACGTTGCCACAGCCCCCGATTCATGGAATTTGATCTCAGCTGGATTCTGCTGGGCCTGCCGCTGGCGTTCGTGCTGGGCTGGCTGGCCTCCCGTTTCGACCTGCGCCAATTGCGCGACGAAAACCGCCGCGCGCCCAAGGCCTACTTCAAGGGCCTGAACTACCTGCTCAACGAGCAGCAAGATCAGGCCATCGACGCCTTCATCGAGGCCGTGCAGAACGACCCCGACACCACCGAACTGCACTTCGCGCTGGGCAACCTGTTCCGCCGCCGGGGCGAATACAACCGCGCCGTGCGTGTGCACGAACACCTGCTGTCGCGCGGCGATCTGGGCCGCGCCGATCGTGATCGCGCCCAGCACGCACTCGCGCTGGACTTTCTCAAGGCCGGCTTGCTCGACCACGCCGAAGACGCGCTGCGGCGTCTGGAAGGCACGCCGTTCGAGGCGCAGGCCCGCGTGGCACTGCTGGCCATCTACGAGCGCTCGCGGGATTGGTCACAGGCCATGACCATCACGCAGAAAATGCAGGATGCGCACCAGGGCGACTTCAGCGCACGGCAAGCGCACTTCCTGTGCGAGCAGGCGCTGGGTTGCTCACGCCAGGGCAATGAGGCGGAGGCACAGAAGCTGCTGGAGCAAGCCGTGCAGACCGCACCGCAAGCGGCGCGCGCGCGCATCGAGCTGGCGCGCCTCAAGCAGCGCGGCGGCAAGCCGCAAGAAGCACTGGACATGCTGCTGGAACTGGCAGAACTCGCCCCTGCGTCACTGCCATTGGCCGTGCCATTGATGGTGGAGCTGGCGGGCCAGACCGGCGATGGGCGCAAGGTGTACGACCTGCTGCGCCAGCGCTATGACCTCATGCCTTCGCTTGATCTGATGGACGGCATCGTGGCGCTGGAGGCCAGCCTCGGCCTCGGCGCGAACTCGCGTGAATGGTACGTGCGCCACTTGGAACATGAGCCCTCCCTAGTCGCTGCGGCGAAATGGCTTTCTGATGAAAAGCTCGAAAACGAGGAATTTCATCCGCAGGTGCAACGCGCACTTGATCAGGCTTCAAAGCCTTTGACGCGCTACCGCTGTGCTGCTTGCGGCTTTGAGGCCCGTCAGCATTTCTGGCAGTGCCCCGGCTGCCAGACATGGGATAGTTATCCCGCACGCCGCGTGGAGGAACTCTAGGCGTTTCGTCTGTCGTCCCCCTCCCCGGCTGCATTCAGCAACTCAGGCATTCCCCACCGGATGCCGTCATTGAGGGAGAAAACGGGAGATGACAATACAGAAGATTCGCCAATGGATCGTCGGCGTGGCCGCCATGTGCGTCGCATCGCTGGCGCTTGCGGCAGTGGACGTGAATCAGGCCAGCGAGGCAGAACTCGATGGCGTCAAGGGCATCGGCCCTGCGACGACCAGGCTCATCTTGCAAGAGCGCCAGACAGCGCCGTTCACAGACTGGGCAGACTTCACCAAACGGGTCAAAGGCATAGGCGCAAAACGCGCCTCCAAATTGTCCGGCGAAGGTTTGGTGGTGAACGGCAAACCGTGGGATGCGTCAGCGGCCCCGGCCGCGACCGTCGATAAGAAGGCCCGCGAACTGTCGCGCAATCCACGGGGCACCCCCTTGAAGCCGGAGCAAAAAGCGCAAGCCGCACCGGACGGCAAGTAACAGCCACCCCAGACTGCCTGCGCAGTGAAAAAGCGCTCCCACCGCGGAGCGCTTTTTTTGTTTCCCCATCCAGTCCACGATCCGCATGACGAGCGGCACACGCGAACGTCACCCCACTTCTGCCCGACGTCCTACATTCGCCCACGAGGATGCAGAGTTCTAATTGGAACACCCCTAAAACATGCCGGTGTTTTTGGGGAAAACCTTATATTCGACCTTCTGCGCTTGCTAAATTTTTCATAGCAATTGCCTCTACCCCGACCGTAGAATTGGTCACCCATGTCGCTTTCTCTCCTGATCCTCCTTCCGTTCATCGGAAGTATTGTGGCTGCCCTGCTGCCTGCCAACGCCCGCAACGCAGAGTCCACGCTGGCGGGTTTCATCGCCATATTCTGCGCTGTGCAGACGGCCATGCTGTTCCCGGAGATCGCCGGTGGAGAGGTCGTGCGCGAAGAGTTTGCGTGGTTGCCGGCATTGGGTTTGAACTTCGTCATCCGCATGGACGGGTTCTCGTGGATGTTCAGCATGCTCATCATGGGCATCGGTGCCCTGGTCGTGCTGTATGCGCGCTATTACATGTCGCCCGCCGATCCCGTGCCGCGTTTTTTCTCGTTTTTTCTGGCCTTCATGGGGGCCATGTCGGGCGTCGTGTTGTCGGGCAACATCATCCAGTTGGTGTTCTTCTGGGAACTGACCAGCCTGTTCTCCTTCCTGCTGATCGGCTACTGGCACCACCGTGAAGATGCCCGACGCGGCGCGCGCATGGCGCTGACCGTGACCGGCTCCGGCGGCCTGTGCCTGCTGGCGGGCATGCTGATCATCGGGCACATCGTGGGCAGCTACGATCTGGACCGCGTGCTGGGCTCGGCAGAGCTCGTGCGCAACCATCCGATGTACCTCACCGCGCTCGTGCTGATGCTGCTGGGCGCATTCACCAAGAGCGCGCAGTTCCCGTTCCAGTTCTGGCTGCCCAATGCCATGGCCGCGCCAACGCCGGTGTCGGCCTATCTGCACTCGGCCACGATGGTGAAGGCCGGCGTGTTCCTGCTGGCGCGCTTCTGGCCCGTGATGGCCGGCACCGATGAGTGGTTCTGGCTGGTGGGCGGCGCAGGCGTGGCCACGCTGCTGATTGGCGGCTACGCGGCCATGTTCCAGAACGACCTCAAAGGCCTGCTTGCGTATTCCACCATCTCGCATCTGGGCCTGATCACGCTGCTGCTGGGCATGAACAGTCCGCTGGCTGCGGTGGCCGCCGTCTTCCACATCATGAACCATGCCACGTTCAAGGCGTCGCTGTTCATGGCCACGGGCATCATCGACCACGAAAGCGGAACCCGCGATATCCGCCGCCTTTCCGGCCTGCGCAAGATGATGCCGGTGACCGCCACACTCGCCACCGTGGCGGCTGCGGCCATGGCGGGCGTGCCGCTGCTGAATGGTTTCCTGTCCAAGGAAATGTTCTTCGCCGAAACCGTGTTCGTCGACGCCAGCCCTTTCGTCAGCGCCGTGATGCCCATCGCTGCCACCATCGCCGGCGTGTTCAGCGTGGCGTACTCGCTGCGTTTCATTCTGGACGTGTTCTGGGGTCCTCCTGCCACCGACTTGCCGCTGCAACCGCACGAGCCACCGCACTGGATGCGCGTGCCCGTCGAGCTGCTGGTGCTGGCCTGTCTGGTGGTCGGCATCTTCCCCAACTGGTCCGTAGGCCGTTTTCTCGATGCTGCGGCGCTGCCGGTGGTGGGCACCGGGCATCTGCCGGAGTTCAGCCTGTCGATGTGGCACGGCTTCAATACGCCGCTCGTCATGAGCATCATCGCGCTGGCGGGCGGCACCTTGCTGTATTGGCTGCTGCGTGTTTTGCGCAGCAAGGATTGGGTCGATGCGCCTCCCGTCATGCAGCACCTGAGTGGTCGCCGCGTATTCGAATGGTTCATGGCCTACCTGACGCACGGCGCACGCCGTGGCCGCAAGATGCTGTCCACGCGCAGGCTGCAATGGCAAATGCTCTGGCTGGTGCTGGCGGCGCTGATCGGTGCGGTCATTCCGCTGCTGGCGCGCGGCATCGAATTCGGTGATCGCGGCACCCTGCCCCTGTCGCCGTCACTGGTCGTGATCTGGGCCGTGGGCTCCGCGTGCGCACTGGCCGCCGCATGGCAGGCCAAGTACCACCGCCTGGCCGCCCTCACCTTGATGGGCGGCTCCGGCCTGTGCGTGGTGCTCACCTTCCTGTGGTTCTCTGCCCCCGATCTCGCGCTCACCCAATTGGTGGTGGAAATCGTCACCACCATCCTCATCCTGCTCGGCCTGCGTTGGCTGCCCAAGCGCGATGAAACCATCTCCGCCAAGGAAGACAAGGCCCTGCGTGCGCGTGCGCGACGTGCACGTGACCTGCTGATCGCCTTGAGTGCCGGTGGCGGCATGGCCTGGCTGTCGTACGCGATGATGAGCCGTCCATTCCCCGAGAGCACATCCACCTTCTTCCTGGAAAATGCGCTCACCCAAGGCGGTGGCTCCAACGTCGTGAACGTGATGCTGGTGGACTTCCGCGGCTTTGACACGTTTGGCGAAATCGTCGTGCTGGGCATCGTCGCACTCACCATCTATGCCCTGCTGCGCCGTTTCCGCCCGGCGCCGGAAGCCATGGATCTGCCCGAGCAGCAGCGCTGGCTCGCGCCCGACTTGCAGACCGACCTGCTCAACCCGCGCAACGCCAAGGACACCGCCGTGGGCTACCTGATGGTGCCCGCCGTGCTGGTGCGTCTGCTGCTGCCCTTCACGGCGCTGGTGTCGTTCTATCTGTTCTTGCGCGGGCACAACGCCCCCGGTGGCGGCTTCGTGGCGGGACTGGTGTTCTCTGTCGGCCTGCTGCTGCAATACATCATCTCCGGCACCGAATGGGTGGAGGCGCACCTGTCGCTGTACCCGCGCAAGTGGATCGCCTTCGGCATGCTGTTCGCGCTCGGCACAGGGCTGGGGTCGCTCGTGTTCGGCTACCCCTTCCTGACCAGCCACACCGCGCATTTCACGCTGCCCGTGGTCGGTGAAATCCACATCGCCAGCGCACTGTTCTTCGACATCGGCGTGTACCTGCTGGTGGTGGGCTCGACACTGCTGATTCTGGTCGCGATCGCCCACCAATCGGTGCGCGGCCACCGCTACCACCAGCGCCTGATGGAGGAGCAGGCGGCGCTGCACAACCCGCCCGAGCCGCCCGAGGAGGTCGAGCGCTTTGCCTCGGACGACAACACCTCGCCCCACATTCAACCCCAAGGAGCCCGCTGATGGAAATCGTGCTTGCCATCGCCATCGGCGTACTCACAGGATCGGGCGTCTGGTTGCTGCTGCGCCCGCGTACCTTTCAGGTCATCATGGGCCTGTCGTTGTTGTCGTATGCCGTGAATCTGTACATGTTCAGCATGGGCCGCATCGGTCTGGCCGTGGACAAGGAACCCGTGCTGGCGCCCGGCGTGCCGCAAGATTTGCTGCACTATGCCGACCCCATGCCGCAAGCGCTGGTGCTGACGGCCATCGTGATCGGCTTTGCCATGACGGCACTGTTCCTCGTCGTGCTGCTGGCGCTGCGCGGCATGAGCGGTACCGACCACGTGGACGGCGTTGATGCGCGCAACTCGCAGGAGATGCCATGAGCATCGGTTTGAGCGAGTTCACTGCGCACCTGATGCCGCACCTGATTCTGGCGCCCATCATGCTGCCGATGTTCACGGCGGCCATCATGCTGCTGCTGGGCGAAGAGCGCCAACGCGCCAAGCTGGTCATCAATCTGGTGTCCACCTGCATCGGCTTGGTGGTGGCCATCGAATTGCTGGTCTGGAGCAAGACCACCGGCGGCACCGCCAGCATGGGCGTGTACCTGCCCGGCAACTGGCCAGCGCCCTTCGGCATCGTGCTGGTGCTCGATCGCCTCTCCGCCATGATGCTGGTGCTGACCAGTTTCATCGCGCTGTGCTCCATCCTGTTTGCGGCGTCGCGCTGGCATCGTGCCGGTGTGCATTACCACCCACTGTTCCAGTTGCAATTGATGGGACTGGCAGGGGCGTTCCTCACGGCCGACCTGTTCAACCTGTTCGTGTTCTTCGAGATCATGCTGGCCGCGTCCTACGGTCTGCTGCTGCATGGCTCCGGGCGCATGCGCGTGCAGTCGGGGCTGCACTACATCGCGGTCAACCTGGCGGCCTCGTCGCTGTTCCTCATCGGCGCGTCCATGCTCTATGGCATCACCGGCACGCTGAACATGGCGGACCTTGCGCAGTCCATTCCCAACGTGGCCGCTGCAGACCGAGGATTGCTGCACGCGGCGGCGGCTATTTTGGCGACCGCCTTCCTCATCAAGGCAGCGGTGTGGCCGCTGAACTTCTGGCTCGTGCCCGCCTACAGCGCCGCAACAGCCCCCGTGGGCGCGCTGTTCGCCATCATGACCAAGGTGGGCATCTACACCATCGTGCGGCTGTGGACGCTCATGTTCAGCAGCGAAGCCGGTGACTCGGCGCATTTCGGCAGCATGTGGCTGATTGGCGGCGGCGTGGTCACGATGGCATTCGGCGCGATCGGCATGCTCGGCTCGCAGCGCTTTGCCAACCTCGCGGGTTATGCGGCCATCCTGTCGTCCGGCACCTTGCTGGCAGCCATCGGCTTTGGGCAAAACGAGCTCACGGCCGGATTGTTGTACTACCTGCCCAGCTCCACGCTGGCGGTCAGCATCCTGTTCCTCCTGTCCGATCTGGTGGAGCGTTGGCGCAACGACGGCTCCAGCTTCAGCGGCTACGACGACGGCGAACGCGCCCCCTTTCTCACCCCCGAACTGGTACCACAAGCCGGCACCAATTTTGACGAGGACGAAGAAGTGCTGGTGGGCCGCGTGATTCCTGCGGCCGCCGCGTTCCTGGGTATCGCCTACCTGATGTGCACGCTGGTGATTGCCGGGCTGCCGCCCCTCTCGGGCTTCATCGGCAAGTTCGCGATGTTGACGGCGCTGCTGAATCCGCTCGGCATGGGCTCGTCTGCCGGCATCCAACTGGGCACACCGGGCTGGACGCTGGTCACGCTGATGATTGGCACCGGCCTGATCGCCCTGCTCGCACTCACCCGTTCTGGCATCCGCGTGTTTTGGGCCAGCCACGCGCGCACGGCACCACAATTGCGCCTGGTGGAGGCCGTGCCCATCGCCTTGCTGCTGTGCGCGAGCATCGTGTTCACGCTGTATGCCAACTCGGTCATGCGCTATACGCAGGCCACGGCCAACATGCTGCACGCACCCGGCACGTATGTGAACGCCGTGATGTCTGCCCGCCCCAAGCCACCGCCAGGCGTTGACGGGACGAACGGCTCCGCCACGGGAGGTGCGCAATGATGAAGAAGATCTTCCCCGCGCCGCTGGTCTCGCTCGCGCTGTTCGTCATCTGGTTGTTGCTCAATCAATCCGTGAGCGCGGGCCATCTTGTGCTGGCCCTGATTCTCGGGTTGGTATTGCCGGTGATTTTCCGTGGCCTGCGTCCGCGCTACGTGCGCGTGCGCAGCCTGGGCGCCATCTTGCGCCTGTGCTTTGCCGTGATGGTGGACACCACCGAATCGAACATCGCCGTGGTGCGCTTTCTGACCTGGTCCAAGTACCGCAAAGGCAAGCCCGACTTCGTCAAGATTCCGCTGGAACTGCGCGACCCCAATGGCCTGGCCGTGCTGGCGATGATCGTCTGCATCACGCCCGGCACCGCATGGGCCGAGCTCTCGCTGGACCGCAGCATGCTGATGCTGCACGTGCTCGAGGTGGAAGACCCGCAGGTCATCATCGATCACGTCAAGGCGCGCTACGAGCGACCCCTCATGGAGATTTTTGAATGATCAATCCCGTGTTGTCCTGGGCGGTACCCATTGCCATGTTCCTGCTCGCTCTGGCCATGTTCTGCTGCCTCATCCGCATCTTGCGCGGCCCCGCTGCGCAAGACCGCGTGCTGGCGCTGGACTGCATGTACCTCAACGGCATGCTGTTCATGCTGGTGCTCGGCATTTTCTACAGCAGCTCGGCCTACTTCGAAGCGGCCCTGCTGATTGCCCTGCTCGGTTTTGCCAGTTCCACCGCGATGGCCAAGTTCCTGCTGCGCGGCGAGGTGATCGAATGATCGAGCAAACGCTGCCGCTGTGGCTGGACATCTTCCTGTCCGTGGTCGTGGTGCTGGGTGCGCTGATCGCTCTCATCGGCTCCTCGGGCCTTCTGCGCCTCAAGAGCTATTTTGAGCGCGTGCACGCGCCCTCCATCATCGCCACGATGGGGTGCTGGTGCATCATGCACGCCACCGTCATCTATTTCTCCGTGCAGGAAGACACCTTGGCCATACACGCCATCCTGATTGCGCTGTTCATCGCCATCACCGTGCCGGTGACCACCATCTTCCTGATGCGCGCGGCGCTGTTCCGGGCGCGCCGCTCTGGCGAGAACGTGCCCCCCAGCCTGAGCGACAACGCCGAAAGCCACGCCGCCGCTGCCCAGCCCGACGCAGACTGAGCGGCAGCGCCCAATTACGTCGCGCCGAACCCGCCGCCGCCTGGCGTGTGGATTTCGAAAATGTCGCCCGCCTCCATCTGCGCCTGCCCGATGTGCTGCAGCGCCTCCACGCTGCCATCCACGCGCACCACGCGATTGATGCCCGGCTGACCGGCCTGTCCGCCCGCCATGCCAAAGGCTCCGTGCACGCGGCCATTCGAGAGAATGCCGGCCGTCATCGGCTGCAGAAAGCGCACACGGCGCACACCGCCGTTGCCGCCCGCCCAGCGCCCGGCGCCGCCTGAGTCGGCCCGGATGGCATAGCTCTCCAGCCGCACCGGGAAACGGAATTCCAGCACCTCCGGATCGGTCATGCGCGAGTTGGTCATATGCGTCTGCACCACGCTCGTTCCCGCGAAGCCATCCACGAGCGTGCCGCGATCATCGAACACGCCCCCTGCACCACTGCCACCCGACACCGTTTCGTAGTACTGGTAGCGCTCATTGCCAAAGGTGAAGTTGTTCATCGTGCACTGGCTCGCGGCAGACACGCCCAGCGCGCCGAGCAGCGCGTTCGTTATGCACGACGACGTCTCCACATTGCCCGCCACCACAGACGCCGGTGGCAGTGGATTCAGCATGCAGCCTTCGGGGATGTACACGTCGAGCGGTTTCAGACAGCCAGCGTTGAGCGGAATATCGTCATCCACCAGCGTGCGGAACACATACAGCACCGCCGCCATGCACACCGCCGTGGGGGCATTGAAGTTGTTGGTTTGCTGTGGCGACGTACCGCTGAAATCGATCTTCGCGCTGCGCTCCTCCGCGTTGATGCGAATCGCCACCTGGATCTGCGCGCCATTGTCCAGCGGCAGCGTGAACTGGCCGTCCTGCATGCGCGCTGCGAGCCGGGTAATGGCTCGGCGCACGGACTCTTCCGCGTTGTCCTGCACATGCTGCATATAGGCCTGCACCACCGGCAAGGTGAACTGCCCGACCATGCGCTGCAGCTCCTGCACGCCTTTTTCGTTGGCCGCGATCTGCGCCTTCAGGTCCGCGAGGTTCTGCGCGGGATTGCGCGCCGGATATTCGCCGCCACGCAGCAGCGCCATGATCTCGTCCTCGCACAGCACACCGGCGTCCACCAGCTTGACGTTGTCCAGTTGTACGCCCTCTTCCTCGATGCGCGTCGAGAACGGCGGCATGGAGCCCGGAGTCGCTCCGCCCACGTCAGCATGGTGACCGCGACTGCCTACATAGAACGTCGGCTTCTCGCTCTCGCCCACGTACACCGGCGTGATTACCGTGATGTCGGGCAAGTGCGTGCCGCCGTGGTACGGATCGTTGAGCACGTACACATCGCCGCGTTGCATGGTGTCCTGATTGCGCGCAATGACGGTCTTGATGCTTTCACCCATCGAGCCCAGATGCACCGGCATGTGTGGCGCATTCGCAATCAGATGCCCTTCGCCATCGAACAGCGCACAACTGAAGTCGAGCCGCTCCTTGATGTTCACCGAGTACGCCGTGTTCTGCAGTTGCAGCCCCATCTGCTCGGCAATGTTCATGAACAGGTTGTTGAAGACTTCCAGCAGCACCGGGTCCACCGCCGTGCCTGCCGCCATGCGCTGCGCACGCGGCAAGTAGCGGGTCAGCAGCAAATGATCGAGGTGCGTCAGGCGCGCCTGCCAACCCGGCTCCACGATCGTCGTGGCGTTCTTTTCCGCGATGATCACGGGGCCGTTCAGCACGTCACCCACGCGCATGTCCTCGCGCACGATCAGCGCAGCGTCATGCCATGCCGCCTCGCCCGCAGCGCCCACCGTGAACATGCGCACCTGACCGCGCGCAGGCACGTCGCGCGGCGGGTGCTCCGGCAAGCTGGGCTCGCTCGCATCCTCGCCCGCCACCACCAGTTCCACGGACACGGCCTCCACGATCAGCCCGCGCCCGCGCATCAGGAACGCAAAGCGCTGCCGGTACGCACTCTCGAACGCTGCCTGCATCTCTTGCAGCGTGCCAAACGGAATCACCAGGGCGGTATCCGCGCCCTCGTAACGCACATGGGCACGGCGCAGCACTTCGGGCGGTGTGTCCCCCAGCCCGCGCTCGTTGAGCTCCGCGCGCGCCGTCGCCTCCAGTTCGCCCAGCGTTTGCCCGACCTGCGCATGGGTCGCAGACGACAACGGCAACTCCAGCGCTTTCTCACGCATGATGTTCTGGTCAGCCAGCCCCATGCCATAGGCCGACAACACGCCCGCCAGCGGATGGATCAGCACCTTCTCCATGCCCAGCGCGTCGGCCACCAGACAGGCATGCTGGCCGCCTGCACCACCAAAACATTGCAGCGTGTAGCGCGTGACGTCATAACCGCGCGCTACGGAAATTTTCTTGATGGCATTCGCCATCTGCTGCACGGCAATCTCGATATAGCCATGCGCGACGGACTCGGGCGTGCGATCGAGCTCTACGGCCAGCTCACCAAACCGCTGCGCCACCACGGCGGCATCCAGACTCTCGTTGGCCGCGTGACCGAACACGCGCGGAAAATGATCGGGCTGCAACTTGCCCACCATGACGTTCGCATCGGTGACTGCCAACGGCCCGCCACGGCGATAACTCGCGGGCCCGGGGTTCGCGCCCGCGCTTTCCGGCCCGACGCGAAACCGCGCGCCATCGTAGGTCAGGATCGATCCGCCGCCCGAGGCCACCGTATGGATGCTCATCATCGGCGCACGCATGCGCACACCAGCGACTTGCGTTTCAAACTCGCGCTCGAACTCTCCGGCGAAATGGCTCACGTCGGTGGAGGTGCCCCCCATGTCGAATCCGATCACCCGATCCTGCCCCGCGATCTGCGCGGTGCGCGCCATGCCCACGATGCCACCTGCGGGCCCGGACAAGATCGCATCCTTGCCCTGAAAGCGATGCGCATGCGCAAGGCCACCCGACGACTGCATGAAATACAGCGGCACGCCGGGCAGCTCCGATTCGACCTGCTCCACATAGCGCCGCAAAATGGGTGACAGATACGCATCGACCACCGTCGTATCGCCGCGCCCGACGAACTTCATCAGCGGACTGGTGCCGTGCGACGTGCTGATCTGCGTGAATCCCGCCTCCTGCGCCAACTGTGCGGCCGCCTCTTCGTGTGCGGTGTATCGCCAGCCGTGCATGAACACGATGGCCACGCTGCGCAGCCCCGCATCATGCGCGGCCCAAAGGCGTTCGCGCAGATGTCCGGGGTCGAGTGCTTCGATCACTTCGCCATTCGCACCCATGCGCTCCTGCGCCTCGATCACGCGGCTGTAGAGCAGCTCGGGCAGGACAATCTGCCGATCAAAAAGACGTGGGCGATTTTGGTACGCAATGCGCAGCGCATCGCGAAAGCCGCGCGTCGTCACCAGCAAGGTGGGTTCGCCCTTGCGTTCCAGCAGCGCATTCGTCGCCACCGTGGTGCCCATCTTCACGCATTCGATCTGCTGTGAAGGCACCGGCTCGCCGCGCTGCAATCCAAGCAAATGCCGGATGCCCGCGACCGCCGCATCACGGTACTGCTCCGGGTTTTCCGAGAGCAACTTGTAGGTCACTATCTCGCCATCGGGCCTGCGCCCGACGATGTCGGTAAAGGTACCACCACGATCCACCCAGAACTGCCAGCGTTGCGTTGTCATCTCGATTCCATGGCGCACGTGCGCCTTGCTCCAAGCGCGCATTTTGCATATCGACCACCATGAAGCAAGCCATGGCCTGCGCCGCATGTGCCCTGTGTTGCATATAGGAACCGAATCAAGGTATTCACCAATTTGTCTGACAATCTTCCTCCGCTACATTGACGTTCACCGATGGATTTGCCGGTTCCCCATTCGTCATCAGCGGAGACACACCCCATGAAACGCAGAATCTTCACCGCCGTAGCCTTGGCTGCCAGCATCACACTGGGCGCGCCCTTGGCACAGGCCCAGACCAAATGGGATTTGGCCAGCGCATACCCGACCACCAACTTTCACACCGAAAACATCGCGCAGTTCGCCAAGGAAGTGGACACCGCCACCAACGGCAAGCTCAAGATCACCGTGCATGCCAACGCGGCCTTGTTCAAGGCCCCTGAAATCAAGCGTGCGGTGCAAGGCGCGCAGGCACAGTTGGGTGAAATCCTGCTGGTGAACTACCAGAATGAATGGCAGCTCTACGGCGCCGATGGCATTCCGTTCCTGGCAGACAGCTACGAAGCATCGATGAAGCTGTATCAGGCGCAAAAGCCGTTTCTGGAAAAGAAGCTGGGCGAGCAAGGAATGATGCTGCTGTATTCGGTGGCTTGGCCCACACAAGGCATCTTCACGAAAAAGCCCATTAACAGCGCAGCAGATTTGAAGGGCATCAAGTGGCGCGCCTACAGCCCCGCCACCGCGCGTATCGCTGAACTGGTGGGCGCACAGCCCGTCACGGTGCAGGCAGCGGAGTTCTCGCAGGCGCTGGCGACCGGCGTGGTCGAATCCACCATGACTTCGGGCGCTACGGGCGTGGACAGCAAGCTTTATGAGCACCTGAAGTACTACTACGACACGCAGGCCTGGCTGCCCAAGAACGCGGTCATCATGAACAAGAAGGCCTTCGACGCGCTCGACAAACCCACACAGGAAGCCGTGCTGAAAGCTGCCGCCGCGGCCGAAACGCGCGGCTGGGCGGCGAGCCGCAAAGTCAATGACGACACCATTGCCAAGCTGAAATCCGAAGGCATGCAGGTGCTGCCACCGAGCGCGCAATTGAAGTCCGACATGACCAAGGTGGGCGAGACCATGCTCAAAGAATGGCTCGACAAGGCCGGGCCGGACGGCAAGGCGCTTGTAGACGCTTATCGCAAGTAAGTTTCCAACCTGTGCCGTTTCGCGAGTCATGCAACCATGCGACGTTTTTTGAATTTCCTCTACGATGGCGCGGCCACCATAGCCGCCATCTGCATGGTGGCATTGCTCGTGGCGGTAATGCTGTCCATCATCAGCCGGCAGATGCACTTTCTCATCTCCGGCATTGATGCCTATGCAGGGTATCTGATGGCGGGCGCGGGCTTTCTCGCGCTAGCGCACACGCTCAAACGCGGGGAACACATCCGTGTCACGCTGGTGCTGAATGCGCTCAAAGGACGGCCACAGAAGGCGCTGCAAATCTTTGCCCTGGCCTTCGGCGCGCTGCTGGCACTGCTGTTCGCCTACTTCAGCGTGCGGCTGGCGTGGCAGTCGCACGAGTTCAACGACGTGTCTACCAGCAACGACGCCACTCCGCTATGGATTCCGCAACTCACCATGGCCATCGGTGCCATCATCATGGCGATCGCCTGTGTCGATGAACTGGTGCTGGAAATCATGGGCAAGCGCCGCCAAGCCGTAAGCGGCGAAGCCTTGCGCAATGAATGACGACCGCGCGGCGCGCAGCGCCTGCCCTCCTTATCTCCCTTCGAAAGCCCTGCGATGAGTGACCTCGCCATCACCGGCCTGTTGATTGCATCGCTGTTCCTGATTCTTGCCAGCGGTGTGTGGATCGGCCTCACCCTTTCTGGCGTCGCATGGATTGCGATGCAGATGTTCTCCTCGCGGCCCGCGGGTGATGCCATGGCCGTGACCATCTGGGGATCGGCGTCGAGCTGGACGCTCACCGCGCTCCCGCTCTTCATCTGGATGGGCGAAATCCTCTTCCGGACCCGACTATCGCAGGACATGTTCAAGGGGCTCGCGCCCTGGGTGCAGAACCTGCCCGGCCGTTTGCTGCACACAAACGTGGTGGGCTGCACTATCTTTGCCGCCGTGTCGGGCTCCAGCGCGGCCACCTGCGCCACCATCGGCAAGATGACGCTGCCGGAACTCACGCGCCGTGGCTACCCGGAAAAAATGGTCGTCGGCACGCTCGCTGGTGCGAGTACGCTGGGCCTGCTGATTCCGCCTTCCATCATCATGATCGTGTACGGCGTCACGGCGGAAGTGTCGATCTCCAAGCTCTTCATCGCAGGCGTGCTGCCGGGCGTGTTGCTGGCGGCGCTGTTCTCGGGCTACATCATGCTGTGGGCGCTGCGCCATCCTGAGTTGGTGCCGCGCGCCGATGGCCGCATGACGCTGGCGCAAAAGCTGCACGAGTCACGCTCGCTGATTCCGGTGGTGCTGCTGATTGCCGCCGTGCTCGGCTCCATCTACACCGGATTGGCCACCGCGACCGAGGCTGCTGCGGTGGGCGTGGTCGGCTCCCTCATCCTGTCTGCCGTTCAGGGTTCGCTCAACTGGCAGAGCTTTCGCGAAGCGTTGTTTGGCGCAACGCGCCTGTATTGCATGATCGCGCTGATTCTCGCGGGCGCGGCCTTCCTCACGCTCTCCATGGGTTACATCGGCCTGCCACGCCATCTTGCGGAATGGATTGCGTCGCTCGGTCTCACGCAAGCGCAACTGATTGCCGCGCTGGCCGTGTTCTTCATCATTTTGGGCTGCTTTCTGGATGGCATCTCGATGGTGGTGCTCACCATGGGCGTGCTCATGCCCACCGTGAATGCGGCGGGTATCGATCCGATCTGGTTCGGCATCTTCGTCGTGCTGGTCGTGGAGATGGCGCAAATCACACCGCCGGTTGGCTTCAACCTGTTCGTGCTGCAAGGCATGACGGGACGCGAACTGCCATGGATCGCGCGCGTGGCCGCCCCCATGTTCCTGCTGATGTGCGTGGCCATCGCCATCATCTACCTCGTTCCCGGCATCGTCACCTGGCTGCCCGAGCAGATGACCGTGCGCGGTTGATGGCGGGCCCGCAACGGGCCTGCACACCACCCCCTACAATGGTCCGATGCTGTTTCACGTTTTCGCGATCTGCTTCGGTGCCTGTGTAGGTGCCGTCGCGCGCTGGGGTCTCGGCCTCTGGCTGAGCGCAGGCAGCGCGCTACCATGGGGCACGCTCGCAGCCAACATCATCGGGGGTTATCTGATCGGCGTGTGTGTCGCCATTTTCCAGGCGATGCCGCAACTCGATCCCGCCTGGCGACTGGCACTGATCACCGGGTTCCTGGGCGCGCTCACTACGTTCTCCAGTTTCTCCGCAGAAGTCATCGACCTGCTGCAGAATCAGCGCTTCGGCGCAGCGCTCGCGTGGTGCGCGGTACATCTGCTGGGCTCGTTGATGATGACGTGGCTGGGCCTGCAATCCGCCGGTTGGTTCCTGCATGCAGCGCGCGCCTGAGCGGGCCCGATTGTGAACGACTCTTTGCCCGCACGCGCCACAACCATCGACTGAACGCACGCGTGTGCAACCGGTCTATCCTCTCACCAGTTCATTCCGATTTTTCCAAGCGAACGCCTCCGGCTCGCAACAACACCAAAAGCATCTCATGGAAGCCAACACCAATCTCAACGACCGCCGCCTGGCCGATGCCTGGGCTGAACTCCATAACTACGCCGTGGAAGGCAATCCGCTGGATGCCGATGCCTACCGCCTCGCGTTTGCCGACCCCGAATTCATGCTGCGCCGCGAGACACGCGGCATCCGCTTTCAACTGGAATTGCTCAAGCCCGATCTAGAGATGGCCAGCCAGGGCGTGGAAAACACCGTCGTCGTCTACGGCAGCGCACGCATGCTCTCGCCCGAAGACGCGCAAACGCAGTTGGACGAAGCACGCGCCAGCGGCGATGCAGAGCGCATTCGCCGCGGCGAATTGGCCGTCAAGAATTCGCACTTTTACGCGCAGGCACGCGCCTTTGCCCGTCTGGTGGCCGAGTACAGCAACCCGCGCCCAGCCAAAGAGCGCATCTACATCTGCACTGGCGGCGGCCCTGGCATCATGGAAGCGGCCAATCGCGGCGCGCACGACGTGGGCGCGCTCAACGTCGGCCTGAACATCACGCTGCCGCACGAGCAAAGTGGCAACAAGTACATCTCGCCATCGCTGTGCTTCAAGTTCCACTACTTCGCCATGCGCAAGATGCACTTCCTCATGCGCGCCAAGGCATTGGTCGCCTTTCCCGGCGGCTTCGGAACTCTGGACGAACTGTTTGAAGTGCTCACGCTGGTGCAGACCGGCAAAGCCAAGGCCCTGCCCATCATCCTGTTCGGCTCGGAGTTCTGGAAGAAGCTCATCAACTTCGACGCGCTGGTCGAACAGGGAACGATTTCTCCCAACGACCTGAAGCTGTTCCGCTACGTTGACGAACCCGCCGAGGCGTGGGCGATCATCCGCGATTTTTACCAGCTCTGATGGCCTTGCGGACCTGAGCGCCCGCGCCGTCAGTGCGGCTGTTCAGGCATCTCCAGCGTGCGCATCGTGAACGCGATGCGCGAGCCGCTGCCCACCGCAATCCCCACGAGCCAGAACAGTCCGGCCACGCCGACCAACGCGCCCGCATAACCGAACAGGATCGGCATCAGCACGCTGGAGCCATTGATGGCCATGAGGCGCAAACCCAGTGCCTCACCGTGGCGCGCGGGCGGCGTCAATTGGTGCAGCATGCTCATGATCATCGGCTGCACGGACCCCAGCGCCAGCCCCAGCAGCACCGAGCACGTGCCCAGCAGGATTGCCGTAGGCATCAGCGGATAGATCGCAAACAGCAACGCGGTGATGGCCATGGCCACGCACAGCACCGTGGCTTCCTTGAGCCGCTCCGCAATGAACGGCATGAGCACGCGGATCAGGGCGGCAGCGAGCGCAAAGCTGCCCAGAATGGTTCCGATCGCCGATGCCGACAATCCGCGCTCGTGGCCCAACAAGGGCACCACAAAAGTGTGCACGTCCCAGCAGGATGACAGCAGCCAGTTGAGTATCAGCAGCCGCCTGAAATGGGGCTCGCGCAACAGGTCCCACGCCTTTTGCTCGCCCTTCTTGCCTGCGGCAATCACTGGCGGCAATTCATGCGTGTGGCGCACCCACAGCCAGGTCAGCAGCGCCATCACCATCATCATCAGGAAAGCAGCGCGATATCCTGTCGTGCTGCCCGCTTCGCTGCCCGCGTGGTCGATGAGCAGTCCCGCAAAGAACGGCCCAATGAAGTTGGACACCGCTGGGCCGATCGCGAGCCAACTAAACACCTGACGCAACTGCGTCGCATCATGCGCGGCGCGGCCCACGTGTCGCTGCAATGCGATGGTGGCCACACCCGTCGCCGCACCCGTGCACAGCGCGGCAAAGCACAGCGCCGGAAACACCGGAAACAGCACCGCCACGGCCGTGCCCACCGCGGCAACGATCACCGCATATTTGACGGGCCGTTTCAGGCCATGCCGATCCGCGTAGCGCCCGGCAGGAAGCGCGAGAAACACCTGCGTGAGCGCAAACAACGCCAGCAGCAGTCCCACGGAAATCGCACTGTATCCCTCGCGCAGCGCCAGCAGTGGCGCCGCCATGCGCATGCCGGTCATGCTTGCGTGTATGCAGATCTGTCCGGCAATCAGGTGCGCGAGGGCAAGATTCACTTCATTCGCCCTCGCCCTCGATCAGAAGGCTGTCGGATGTGCGCGGCAATGCGTCCGGGTCTTCCGACTGGGAGGCCGGCGACGGCAACTCCTGCACCGAGCGCAGCTTGCGCTGGATGGCGCGCGTGCGCACGTCCACCTGGTCGAACTTGCGCGCCGCCGCTTCGATGGACTTGCGCGTGGCATCGACCACCGCGCCAAAGTTCTGGAACTCGGTCTTCACCTGCCCCAGCACGCTCCAGACCTCGGATGAGCGCTTCTCGATCGCCAGCGTCTTGAAGCCCATCTGCAAACTGTTGAGCATGGCGGCGAGATTCGCCGGACCCGTGATCATCACGCGGCATTCGTTCTGCACCGCTTCGACCAGCCCCGGCCTGCGCATCACCTCCGCAAACAGCCCTTCCGTCGGCAGATACAGCACCGCAAAATCGGTGGTGTGCGGTGGAGCCACGTATTTGCTGAAAATCTTGCGCGCCTCCAGCCGGATCGAGGTTTCAAACGCATTGCCGGCCGCCACCATCGCCACACGATCGGCGGCTTCGGACGCATCGATGAGGCGCTGGTAATGCTCCACCGGATATTTGGAATCGATGGGCAGCCACACCGGCTCCTCATCTTTCTTGCCCGGCAGCCGAATGGCGAATTCCACGAGTTCATCGCTGCCCGGCACGGTCTTCACGTTGCGCGCGTATTGCTCGGGTGACAACACGTTGTCGATGATCGCGCCCAGTTGCATTTCGCCCCAGGTGCCGCGCGATTTCACATTGGTCATCACACGCTTCAGGTCGCCCACGCTGCCGGCCAGCGTCTGCATTTCGCCCAGCCCCTTGTGCACCTGCTCCAGCCGCTCGCTGACCAGCCGGAACGATTCGCCCAGCCGCTGTTCCAGCGTGGCGTGCAGCTTTTCATCGACCGTGCGGCGCATTTCTTCGAGCTTGGCCGAATTGTCGGTCTGGATCGCGGCGAGCCGCTCGTTCAGTGTGCGGCGCAGCGCCTCGGCGCTCAACTCGCTCGCCTGCGTGACGCCACCCAACTGCTTTTGCATGTCGCCTTTGAGTGACTCCAGCGTGCCGCGCGTGTTCTGCACCAAGGCGTCAAAGCGCTGCGCAAAAGCCGAATCGAGCAGCGCCAAACGCTGATCGAGTTTGGATTCGAAGGCGCCGAGCGAGGTCTGCAATTCACTGCGGCTGATGCGCGCCTCATTCACCGCGATGCCCAGACGCTCCTCCACCGTATCGCGCACGCCATCGAGCGCATCCTGCGAGGTTTCGGAGAACGCACGCAGATGCACCGCCATGCCGTTCATCGCGCCATCGTTGCGCGCCACCGCCAGTTGCGTGGCTTGAGAGGTCGCCTCCAGCGCCTGCAAACGCTGCTGCAGATCGGGCGGCAACTCCACGCGCGGGCGGCGCAGCAGCAGTACGAGCAACAACACGAGCACCAGTGCCAGCAGCACCAGTATGGCGATGGTTTCAACAGTCATCAGGTCAGTCAGAATGCGTCGCGAAGCTTCAGTTGCGCGACAGTCGTGGGTGCGCGGGCTCGTTCACCGGCGTGAGCGGCGCACGCCCTGCAAGATAGGCGATCAGGTTGTCGGCGGCGAGATCGGACATCTTCAGCCGCGTCTTCACCGTCGCGCTGGCAATGTGCGGCGTCAGCACCACGTTGGGCACTTGCAGCAGCCACGGATTCACCGCCGGCTCGCCCTCAAACACGTCGAGCCCGGCGGCAGCAATGGTGCGGTCCTTGAGCGCCTGCGCAAGCGCTGCGTCGTCCACGATGCCGCCGCGTGCGATGTTGATCAGCGTGGCCGTGGGCTTCATGCGCGCAATTTCCGCTGCGCCCATCGCGTGGTGCGACTCGGGCGTGTACGGCAGTACCAGCACCAGATGATCGGCGTTGGCAAGCAACTCATCCTTGCTCACATAGCGTGCCTTGCACTCGGCTTCCAGCGCGGGCGCGAGGCGCGAGCGGTTATGGTAGATCACGTTCATGCCAAAGCCGTGCGCACCACGCCTGGCGATGGCCTGTCCGATGCGGCCCATGCCGAGAATGCCCAGCGTGCTGCCATGCACTTCGGTGCCGGCAAACATGTCGTAGCTCCAGCGCGTCCACTTGCCTGCGCGCAGATAGTGCTCGCTCTCCGTCACCCGGCGCGCCGTGGCCATCAGCAGCGCAAAACCGAAATCCGCCGTGGTCTCGGTGAGCACGTCGGGCGTATTGGTCCCCAGCACGCCCGCTGCCGTCATCGCTGCCACATCGAAGTTGTTGTAGCCCACCGTCATGTTGGCAACGATCTTCAGGCGCGGGCAGGCCGCCAGCAACTCCGCGCCAATCGGCTGCGTACCGGTGGTGAGCGCGCCGTCCTTGTCCTTCAGGCGCTCAGTCAGTTCGGCGTCGCTCCACAGCATGTCGTCCTGGTTGGCCTCCACGTCGAAGTGCTGCGACAGGCGCTCGATCACTTCGGGAAAGATCTTGCGTGCAATGAGGATGCGGGGCTTGCTCATGGGTGGTTGTCTCCTTGTCTGTGGCTGTCGTTATGGATTAGCGGAACCAGATGAACGTCATGATGACGAACAGCGGCACCAACACGCAGCCCGACCATGCCATGTAGCCAAAGAAGCTCGGCATCTTCACGCCACGGTCTTCCGCGATAGCCTTGACCATCATGTTCGGCGCGTTACCGATGTAGGTGTTTGCGCCCATGAACACGGCGCCGCCCGAAATCGCTGCCAACGTCGGTGCCAGCGTGGTCATGAGGGTCTGCGGATCACCGCCCGCCGTGTTGAAGAACACGAGATAGGTCGGCGCGTTGTCGAGGAAGGAACTCAACGCCCCGGTGGCCCAGAAATACATGGCCGGATCGGGCGAACCGTCAGGCCGCGTCACCGCAGACACGATGGCACCGAAGGGGCCGTTCACGCCGGCCTTGAGCATCGCAATCACCGGAATGATGGTGAGGAAAATGCCGGCAAACAACTTCGCCACTTCCTGCATCGGGGCCCAGTTGAACTGGTTCTTTTCGTGCACGATCTTCGGCGTGACCACGAGCGACACGAGCGCCACCGCGATCAGTCCCACGTCGCGCACAAGGCCCGGCAACGTGACCACGGCACCGGCGACCACCCATTCCATATCGGACTTCCAGAGGCCGCTCATCAGCACCAGCACCACGACCGCCAGCAGGAGCAGGAAGTTCACCTTGCCCTCAAAGCCGATCATCTCCTTGCCCGTGGTGTCGGGCGTGGGGTCTTCAGGGCGCACCTCGCCATGGCGGCGGAAGTACCACGAATCGAGGAAATAGAACGCCACCAGCAGCACGCCCACCAGGAACAGCGTCTCGGTGAAGATGTGCGAGAGCGTCCAGAAGAAGGTCACGCCCTTGAGGAAGCCGAGGAACAGCGGCGGATCGCCCAGCGGCGTGAGCGAGCCACCCGCGTTGGAGACGATGAAGATGAAGAACACCACCACGTGGGCCATGTGCTTGCGGTTGTCATTGGCGCGGATCAGCGGGCGGATCAGCAGCATCGAGGCGCCCGTCGTTCCCATGAAGCTGGCGAGCACGGCACCAATGGCCAGAATGGCCGTATTCAATGCGGGCGTGCCATGCAGATTGCCGCGTATGTAGATTCCGCCCGCCACCGTGAAGAGCGCTGTCAGCAGGATCACGAACGGGATGTACTCGGCCACTAACGCATGCACGAAGCTATTGCCTGCCACCGATGGACCGAAGGCGATGGCAAACGGAACCAGAAATGCCAACGACCACGCCGCCGCCACTTTGCCGAAATGGTGGTGCCAGAACATGGGTGCCAGCAAGGGCATCAGCGCGATCGACAACAGGATGCCGGCAAACGGTACGCCCCACAGTACCGACAACGTGCTGCCATCGATGTCTGCCGCATGGGCCAGTGCTGGCAAAGTCATCAGTGCCAGCAAGGCGGATGCGCGCGCTAATTTCATGTTCTTCTCTCCCGAAAATTCAAACCTGATTGCCCCGCGCGAGCGCGCGAAGGCAGACGTTAACCCTGCGTGGCAGGGATCTCGAACACCTGGCGCAGATAGGCCAGGTACTTTTCGTCATTGCACATGTTCTTGCCGGGTGCATCCGACAACTTGGCAACGGGCTGGCCGTTGCAGCGCGTCATCTTGATGACGATCTGCAGCGGCACATGGTCTGGCGGATCGCCCAGATCGTTGGTGAGGTTCGTGCCAATCCCGAAGGCCAACTGGCAGCGGCCATTGAAGCGACGGTACAGCTCGATCGTACGCGGTATCGTGAGCGCGTCACTGAAAATCAGCACCTTGGTGAGCGGGTCCACGCGATTGTCGCGATAGTGGGCCAGCAGACGCTCGCCCCACGCAAACGGATCGCCGCTGTCGTGGCGTGCGCCATCGAACAGTTTGCAAAAGTACAGGTCGAAGTCGCGCAGGAAAGCGCTCATGCCGTAGACATCCGAGAGCGCAATGCCGAGGTCGCCGCGATACTCCTTCGCCCACGATTCAAAGCCGAACACCTGGCTGTCACGCAGCCTGGGACCCAGCGCCTGACAGGCCTGGAGATATTCGTGCGCCATGGTGCCCAGCGGCTTGATGCCGAGCTTCATCGCAAAAAGCACGTTGCTTGTTCCCGCGAGTTGCCCCGGCGCATAGCTGGAGCCCGGTCGGCGCTCGTCCGCACCCAGTCGGGCATACAGCACACGCAGCACCTCTTCGTGCCAAGCGCGACTGAAGCGACGGCGCGTGCCGTAATCGGCGATCTTCAGATCGTCGAGCCCGTCTCCGTGCATCTGCTCGATCTTTGCGTCCAGACGGCGACGGCCCTCGACAAAATTGGGCACCTTCCGGGTATTGCGGAAATACACCTCGTTCACGATGGCGAGCACGGGAATCTCGAAAAGAATCGTGTGCAGCCACGGCCCGGTAATGGTGATGTCGATTTCGCCATTCGGCAGCGGCGTCACCGAAATATATTTTTCGTTGAGCTTGAAGAGCCCCAGAAAATCGATGAAATCGCTTTTGATGAATCGCAGCGAACGCAAATAGGCGAGTTCGGCATCCTGAAAGTGCAAGCTGCACAGTGCGCGAATCTCGTCGCGAATCTCATTCACATAGGGCGCAAGCTGAACGCCCGGATTGCGGCACTTGAACCGATATTCCACCTGCGCACTGGGAAACTGATGCAACACCACCTGCATCATCGTGAATTTGTAGAGGTCGGTGTCGAGCAGGCTGCTGATGATCATGTCAAATATGAATGGTCATCACGCAGGCGCAAGGCCGCGGCGAACGTGGATGACTCCCTGGATCTGAAACGCTTCGCACATTGTGTCACCTTACAGTACCCCGTGGGTGCAAAAGGAGCGCGCAACGGCCGTGCACGGGGACGAAGCACTCTCAAAGACGAAGCGAGTCCAGCACTTCACGCAATTTTTCCGGCAACGGGCACGGCCTGCGGGTGTCGCGATCCACATAGACATGCACGAAATGGCCCAGCGCAGCCGTCATCTCCTCGCCCTGCGCGAACAAACCGATCTCATATCGCACGCTCGAACTGCCCAGCCGCCCCACGCGCAGACCTGCCTCCACGGTTTGCGGAAACGCCAGCGAGGAAAAATAGTTGCACTGCGTCTCGACCACCAAGCCGATGGTGCTGCCGTGGTGGATATCCAGTGCGCCCTGCTCGATCAGATAGCCATTGACGGCGGTATCGAACCAACTGTAGTAGACGACGTTGTTCACGTGACCGTAAAGATCATTGTCCATCCAGCGGGTGCCAATGCTGCGAAAAACGCAGAACCGGGAGCGGTGCTCTGGTGCCGGGCGTGGCGTCGGGGTATTTGTCTCTGTCATGGTTGTTTCATGCTGACCGCCTATTTTGCCAGTGCAGGCACGTGCACTGATCGATTGCCACCAGCAGGCAGCATGAATGAGGTTTTGAGGTACATACTCTAAATTGTTGCACTGCAACAAAAAAGACTTGTAATTTGAAATCAGGCCCCTACAATTCATTCTATGCTGCACTGCAACATGACACGCAGATCAGGTCACGTCAGAGCAGTTATCAACCACCCCTACTGGAGATTGACCATGTCCCTGACCCCCGAACAAGTGATCGCTGCACAAAAAGCCAACCTCGAAACATTCTTCGGCCTGACCAACAAGGCATTCGAAGGCTTCGAAAAGCTGGTGGAACTGAATGTGACCGCTTCGCGCGCTGCCCTGGCAGACGTTGCACAGCACACCCAAGCCGTTCTGGCTGCCAAGGATCCCCAAGAGCTGCTCGCACTGCAAGCTGGCCTGCTGCAACCCATCGCTGAAAAGTCGGTGGCTTACAGCCGTCACCTGTATGACATCGCTTCCGGCACTGGCACCGAGTTCAGCAAGGCCTTCGAAACCCAGGCGCAAGAAGCCCAGCGCAGCTTCAACACCCTGGTGGACACCGCTGCCAAGAACGCTCCCGCCGGTTCCGAAACCAGCGTGGCCGTGTTCAAGAGCGCAGTGAGCGCCGCCAACAACGCTTTTGAATCCGTTCAAAAGGCTGTGAAGCAAGCCAGCGACGTCGCTGAAGCCAACTTCAACGCTGTGGCCAACACCGCTACCAACGCCGCCAAGACTGCAGCCGCTGCAGCTCCCCGCAAGCGTTAATAATTTACAACGGGCCATTGACGCATAAAGGGTTAACCCCTAACATTGGCCCATCGATTCAACAAGTGTTGCTAAAAGCATCTACTGAATCCACCAGTTGTCTCCTTGGATCCTCTTGAAACCCGGTTTCTAGGATCCCTTAACAGCCCAGTCCCTGACTGGGCTTTTTTTTATTTCACGATGACTCCAGCCCGACATTACGCCGGACTACGCCCAAGCCAGATACAGCAGGTTTATCAATGACTTAGGCGAGTTCAACATATGCCGGTGCTTTCTGAAACCTGACCCGGCTTGTGCTCGCATGGCTCCCATGTGGTTCTTGGAAACCGGGTTGTTCCGAGGAGTCATCATGGCAAAACTCAAGCTCACCAAGTCCGCCGTCGATGCGGCACAACCGCAGGCGCAGGCTGTCGAACTCCGGGACACGATGGTGCCCGGCTTCCTCTGCAAGATCACCCCGGCGGGCCGCAAGGTGTTCATGCTGCAATACCGCACGAACGCCGGAGAGCGGCGCAAGCCCGCCTTGGGCCTGTATGGGGAACTGACTGTCGAGCAGGCCCGCGCCTTGGCCCAGGAGTGGCTGGCCGAGGTGCGCAAGGGCGGTGATCCTGGGGCGGCCAAGGCCGCCGCCCGTGCCGCGCCCACGGTCGCGGAACTGTGTGGCAAGTTCATGGAGGACTACTCCAAGCTGCGCAACAAGCCCAGCACGCAACGCGGCTATCAGGCCGTCATAGACCGCTGCATCGTTCCGATGCTGGGCCGGATGAAGGTGCAGGACGTGAAGCGGCCCGACGTGGCCACAGTGATGAAGAAGATGGCCCACAAGCCGGCCGAGGCCAACAACGCTTTCAGCGTGATGCGCAGGATGTTCAATCTGGCCGAGGTGTGGGGCTACCGGACGGATGGAACCAACCCGTGCCGCCACGTCCCGATGTACCCCAACGGGAAGGCCACGCACCTCATCAGCGACGAGGACATGGCGCGGATCTTCCGCCATCTGAGCAAGCTGGAGGCGGAAGGGCTGGAGCCTTACGTCATTCCCCTGGCGATCCGCTTGCAATTCGAGTTCGCTGCCCGCCGTGGCGAAATCGTCACGCTCCAATGGGATTGGGTGGATTTCGAGAACCGCCGCGTGGTTTGGCCCGACAGCAAGACCGGCGGCATGTCCAAGCCGATGAGTGAGGAAGCCTACCGACTGCTTTCGACCGCGCCGAGGCAGGACGGCATTCCCCATGTGCTGCCGTCCCCGAGCCATACGGGCCAGCACTTGACCACGGGCGAGTATTACGGCGGCTGGTGCCGCGCGCTCAAGGCGGCCGGCGCGGCCCACGTCGGCACGCACGGCATCCGCCATCGCTCGGCCACGGACATTGCCAACTCTGGCATTCCGGTCAAGGTCGGCATGGCGCTGACGGCGCACAAGACCGTGGCGATGTTCATGCGCTATGTCCACACCGAGGATGACCCGGTGCGCAAGGCGGCCGAACTGGTGGCGAACCGGCGCAAGACAATCACTAGGGCGCAGCGCCCCGTGGAGGTGACGACATGAACCGGCGCAAAGTATCCGTGGCGTCCTCCGCAGTGCCGTCGGCGCTGCTGGGCGATATTCGGGCGCTGATCGAGGCGGCGCACAAGCGCGCTGCCTCGGCCGTCAATGCCGAGCTGACCCTGCTGTTCTGGCGCATCGGCCAGCGCATCCATACGGAAGTGCTGGCCGGTCAGCGAGCCGGGTACGGCGAGGAAATCCTGCCAACCTTGGCCGAGCAGTTGGTACGCGACTACGGGCGCAGCTTCGCGGACAAGAATCTGCGCCGGATGGTGCAGTTCGCCGCCACCTACTCGGACGAGCCAATTGTCGTGACGCTGTCACGACAATTGAGCTGGTCACATTTTCTGGCCCTGCTGCCGCTCAAAGACCCGCTCCAGCGGGACTATTACGCGCAGATGGCGAGCGCCGGCCGCTGGAGCGTGCGGACGCTGCGCGAACGCATCGACTCGATGCTCTACGAGCGCACGGCGCTGTCCCAAAAGCCGGACGAAACCATCGCGCAGGAGTTGGCGACGATGCGCGATGCGCAGCGCATGTCGCCCGCCCTGGTCATGCGCGATCCGTACATCCTCGACTTCCTCGGGCTGCGGGACACCTGGCAGGAAGGCGACTTGGAGGCCGCGATCATCCGCGAAATGGAGTCCTTCCTGCTGGAACTGGGTGCGGGTTTCTCCTTCGTTGCCCGGCAGAAACGCATCCAGATCGACGACGAGGATTTCCACCTCGATCTGCTGTTCTACAACCGCAAGCTGCGGCGCCTGGTGGCGGTGGAATTGAAGGTTGGCGAGTTCAAGGCCGCGTACAAGGGGCAGATGGAGCTTTATCTGCGCTGGCTGGACAAGCATGAGCGCGAGCCGGAAGAAGCCTCGCCGCTGGGGATCATTCTTTGCACCGGCAAGAAGCGTGAGCAGATCGAGTTGCTGGAGTTGGACAAGTCGGGCATCCACGTTGCCGAGTACCTGACGAGCTTGCCACCGCGTGCGGTGCTGGGAGAGCGGTTGCAGCAGGCGACCGAACGGGCACGGTTGCAGATTGAGCAGCGCAAGACGGATGCCGAGTAGTTCTGTCCCGGGCATTTGGGCGTCCCGGCGCACCGCCGTCGCGCTGTCGTGCTGCGCATCGAGCCTCGCGGCGCGAGTCTCGTCCCTGCCGGGCTTCCATCACTGACGCCTCCGGCCCTGCTCGTTGATCCGGGCCTGCGCGCTCCGCTTGCCCCAAAAGCCGAGGGTGTGCAGTGGGCGGGTGTGGGCGGTCTTGCTGTTCCCTTCACCGTATCACGGCGTTCTCGCCGTCAAGGGCTTCGCGCGCTATGCGCGCTTGCGTCCTGGCGGCCGTCTGCGACCCCTGACTGCTTGCGCTGCGCCGTGCTGGCGACGGTTCCGGGCAATTCCGCCCGTGCAACCGGAGCACGCTCATGTCGCAATTTTCCTTTTCCTCGTTCGACGCCTCGCTGATGGTGCGCGATGCGCAGGGTCACTACCAGCCGGCGACGGCCGACCAGATTCTGGATGCTGCGCGCCAGGCCATCGAGCACAAGATGCAGCGCGGTGCATCGTTCACTTCGCCGGCGGCGGTCAAGGAGTACCTGTGCACCAAGCTGGGCGGCTTCGAGCATGAAGTGTTCGCTGTGCTGTTCCTCGATACACAGCATCGTCTGATCGAGTATGCCGAGATGTTCCAGGGCACCATCGACTCGGCCGAAGTTCATCCGCGCGAGGTGGTCAAGGCAGCCCTGCGGCACAACGCGGCCGCGGTCATCGTTTCGCACAATCATCCGAGCGGTAATCCCGAGCCGAGTGCGGCAGACCAAGCGCTGACCCAGCGGCTCAGGGAAGCACTGGGGCTTGTGGACGTGCGCGTACTCGATCACGTCATCGTCGCCGGCAACGCAACGGCATCGTTCGCCGAGCGTGGGCTGATCTAGCTCAAGGGGCTTCGGCCCCTTTTTGCTGCGCCTGCTGGCAGGGCCTGCGCACAGCCCTTGCCTGTCCGTGCCTTCGTTCTGAAGTTAATGCTCAAGAAGTCACAACCTGAATCATTTCGTCGTAATGCTTCTTGTCCACTTCTTCAAACCACTGAAAGATGTGTCCGATGACGCTATGGCTTTCGCCAGCCAAGTTTTCTGCCGATTCCTCGGTTATTTCAATTACATCGCTATGCGAGTATTTGTTGATAAAGCGATATATTTTTTCCTTGAGTTCCGGCGTTGTGATAGCGCAGTCTTTCAGACCAACATCCATCAGTTGACTTATGTCGCTTCTCCGCCTGGGATATTTGAAGGTAAAGAACGATTCAATGAGCTTGCGAGCGAGGTTCGCAGTCAAAAAGGCTTCATCTCTATTAAGGATCGTATGCGCCCTGTATTCATAGAGCTTTTTGAAGATGTAGTGATACTCAGAGCCGTAATTTTTCAGAGAATCATCGGCGTCAACAAGCAGCGAATGGCGGGGTGAGCCAGGAGGCGCATCCAGTCGATAGAAGAAGCAATTCTCAGCTTTTCCTTTGGCAATCCTGTTCCTGTTCGTTCCAGTGAACCAGTCTCTCACTAGCTTGAAGTAGGTGAAGTTATGAGTCAGCACAAAAAGTTGCTTGGCTTCAGTGCATTGAGTTCTTAGGAACGAATAGGCATGAAACAAGTGATTTGAGTCAAAGCTTGAGACGGGATCATCAACAACCACAATCGTTTCCTTGATGTTGTTTCCGTTTTCTTTGAGCTTCGTGATGAAGTAGACAAATGCAATCGCAGTCTTCTCACCTTCGCTCAAATTCCCATCATGCTCACCCACTCCGTTTCTGATGATCTCATAGCCTTTTTTCTTTTGATTAAAGCTCAGGCAAAGCTCAGAGCGACCGATGAAACGATGCAGGATGTCATTGAACTCCTTCGCCCCAACCGTCTCATTTGAGAGCAGCGCCTCTATTGCTCCGACCTCTTGACCAAGTTTTTCAATTTCCTTGTAGTCATTCTTTGCTTCAGCCTCAAGGTCATTGCATTTCTTCTCACTTCCAGCATAGTCAAATTCTTGCACCTCAGCCGCAGCAAAGTGAAGTTCCAGTGCCACCTTGCTTTTGGATGTCTCAGATTTGAAGTTTGAAGTCTTATTGTTGTGCTTTCCGACGAGCGCAACGATCGACTTTAGGATCTCATTGAAATTCGTGACATCCTCTTCAACCACATCCGAAATCTGAATGTCTGTCTTTGCAGGGTCTGTAATTTTGGCTTTCAGAGCTTGCCGCCATCCGTTTATTTGCTGGTTGATCTTCTCAGCAGCAGATGTGTATTCCTTCTGGAGCTTATCTGCGTCAGCCGATAGCTCTTTATAAAACTCCGTCGCTGCGGGCAACTGATTGGCTGGAGCACCTTGAGATTCAATCCAAATCGCGGCGCTCTGAAGTCGGCTTTGAAAATCCGTGAACTCTTTGCTGAAGTGAGCGGCAAGTGCCTCGGCACGAAGCTGGGTGAATGGGGAGCCGCAGAACTCGCAGGATTGCGAATCATGGTTCTTATGAATTTCCAAGCCTGTTTGAACCCAGTCACGAATGTCCGGGTTATCAGTCAGCCGCTGGATAGCTTGATTGACTGCTGTAGTTCCAATCAAGTCTCTGATGCGACCTGCCGCCTTCTTAAAGTAGTCCGGCTCAATGGCCGTTGAGGCGAAAGTGATGCTTGGAAGCTGATCTGGCTTGGCGGCATTCGTAAGGTCGATGACCTTTTCATCTGGAAGAACCGAGTCAGGCTTAATAATGGCATCGCCATTACTCTGAATGAAATTAGAAAGCTTTCGGCGATCGTAATTCAAGTAGTAGCTATCGCTCGTATCAATCGCCTGAAGTCCTAGCTTCATTTTTTTGGCAGCATTGGTCAGAAATTTATCCAATGCTTCACGCTGCTTCTTGATGTCGCTTTGCTTTTCGTCGTGAGCTTTCTTTTTCGATTGAAGCTCGCCTTTTAGCTTCTCCAGTTTCTGCAAGTCATCAATCTTCTCTTTCGCAATGAGAAGGATGCTTTTTACGGATTTGTCCCAATCAATGTTCTCATGCACAAATCGTTGATTGAAGACATGGATATTTAATTGGGATGACGGGAGTGTGGTTTCCGTGATCGTGGAGCCGTCCTCCAAAACGACTGAAAACTGGCCCGCACTGAAGCGAGGAACCATCGAGCGAAGCTCAAAGCAAGAGAATAGATTCGATAGGGTTGACTTGCCTGTTCCGTTCCAGCCATAGACAAGGTTGTACCGGCCGAACTTCTGGATCTTCGTTCCATTGAAGTCGCTGAAGATGCCGAACTGCTTGAGACGGTTAATACAGACGATCACTTTTAGCCCCCCGTGTTCTTGCTTTAGCAACATTTGCTTGCAAAATAAATAATAAACGAAGAGTTCTTTTGCGTCTCCGCTTCGCGGATCGCGCTGCTCCAGGTTCGCTAGTCGCTCATCCCTGGCGGGACTGGCTTTGCCAGCCAGCCTTTCGCATCGCTGACGCCTCCGGCCCGGCTTCCAGCTTCGGGCCTGCGCGCTTCGCTTGCCGTGCGGTTCGGCACACAGGGGGGGCCGTTGCCATGTCCAGCCGTCTCCCCTGATTTCATCACCTTCACCGCGACTGTAGCCCGCGGTCGTGTGCCGTCAAGGCGCGCAGGGCCGTGTCCTCGGCTGCGCCTGCGGGCCGCACCAACCCTGCGCTTGCCTCCTTGACGGCACCCGTTCGCGCGCTCCTGACCGTCGCGGGCGATGAACTCAGGAAAGACGGTGGCAACAGGGCCAACCGGGTTCCTCGTGCCAACCGCACAAAACAGCCGAAAGGCTGGGCTCCGAATCTAGGAATCCGGTGTGCGGTTTGAACAGCAAACCCTTTTCGTCAGGAGAAAGACCATGCAACTCGCATCCCGTTTCGCTTCCCGTTCCCCTTCGCTGCGCAGCGATTACCCGCTGACCGATGACCAGATTCACCGTGTCGCGCCGTCCATCTTCGCGGACGCCCCGCATGAAAGCCGTTCGCAGCGGTACGCCTACATCCCCACCGCCGCCGTGCTGACCGAGCTTCGGAAAGAAGGGTTCCAGCCTTTCATGGTGACGCAAACCCGCGTGCGCAATGAAGGCAAGCGCGAGCACACCAAACACATGATTCGCCTGCGCCACGCCAGCCAGATCAACGGCGCGGAAGCCAATGAAATCGTGCTGCTCAACTCCCATGACGGCACGAGCAGCTATCAGATGCTGGCCGGGATGTTCCGGTTCGTTTGCAGCAATGGCCTCGTGTGCGGCGAAACCGTGGCCGATGTGCGCGTCCCCCACAAAGGCGACGTGGCCGGTTCCGTCATCGAAGGTGCTTTCGAGGTATTGAGCGGCTTCGAGCGGGTGAAGGAATCCCGCGACCTGATGCGCGGCATCACCTTGGACGAGGGCGAGGCCGAAGTTTTCGCCCGCGCCGCGCTGTCCCTCAAGTACGACGACCCGGACAAGCCCGCGCCCATCACCGAATCGCAAATCTTGATGCCGCGCCGGTTCGACGACCGCCGCCCGGACTTGTGGAGCGTGTTCAACCGCACCCAAGAAAACCTGACCAAAGGCGGATTGCATGGCCGCAGCGCCAACGGACGCCGCCAGCAGACCCGCCCCGTGCAGGGCATTGATTCCGATGTGCGCCTGAATCGCGCCTTGTGGATGCTGGCCGATGGCCTGCGCCAGTTGAAAGCCTGACCCGTCCCCCCGCCGGAGGGGCGGTTTCCCCTCCATTCCTTGTTTAACTCGATTGGAGAACCACCATGAACGCCATCACCTACACCGAAGTCCGCGCCGTCAACGCCGCCGCTATCCCGCTGGAAGCCGCCGACCCGACCAAGAACCTGATTCTGGTTCCGCTGTCGCGGCTGGTGTTGCGCCCCACGGGCCGCAACGTGCGCAAGACCCCGCGCATGTCCATCCCCGAACTGGCCGCGTCCATTCAGCGTGTCGGCCTGCTGCAAAACCTGATCGTGATTGCATCCGCCCGACATGGAGAAGGTAGCGAGCATTACGAAGTCGTGGCCGGTGGCCGTCGCCTCGCAGCGTTGAAGCTGCTGGCGAAAAAGCACCGCATCAGCAAGGAATGGGAGGTGCCTTGCCTGCAAGTGGCCGATGGCACGGCCCGCACCGCCAGCCTCACCGAGAACGTGCAGCGCGAGGCGATGCACCCCGCAGACCAGTTCGAGGCTTTCGCGGCGCTGGTGGCAGAAGGCCGACCAATTGAGGACATTGCGGCGGATTTCTCCGTCACGCCGCTGGTGGTGCAGCGCCGCTTGAAGCTGGCGAACGTCTCGCCGCGCCTGATGGGCGACTATCGCGCCGATGCCGTCACGCTCGATCAGTTGATGGCCTTGTCCATCACTGACGACCACGCCGCGCAGGAAAACGCCTTCTACGATGCACCGACATGGCAGCGCCAGCCGTCCGCGCTGCGCGACCGTCTCACCGAGCGCGAAATCGACGCCTACCGGCATCCACTGGTGCGTTTCGTCGGGCTGGACACCTACGAGGCCGCAGGCGGCGGCGTGCGCCGTGACCTGTTCGCGGAGGGGGACGCGGGCGTGTATCTGACCGACGCCGCGCTGCTGGAACGGCTGGCGCAAGACCGGCTGGCGGGCATCGCCGCCACGGTTCGCGCCGAGGGCTGGGCTTGGGTGGATGCCACGCCGGGCGTCACCCATGCCGACCTGCACGCCTTCCAGCGTGCGCCGAGGGAACGGCGCGAGCCGAACAAGCGCGAAGCGCAGCGCATCGAAAAGCTGCAAGAGAAGATGCAAGCCATCGGCGAAGCCGTGGATGCGGCGATGGATGCCGACGACGAGGATAAGGCCGACGCCTTGCAGGAGGAAGGCGAAGCCCTGGGCGAGCAGTTGCAGGCGCTGGAAGATGGCTTGCAAGGCTACGGCCCGAACGTGAAGGCCGCAGCCGGTGCCATCATCACCATCGACCGCAACGGCGAGGCCGTGATTCATCGCGGCCTGATGCGCGAGGCCGAGGCGAAGGCGCTACGGACGTTGGAACGGCTGCGCCAAGGTTTCGACAGCGAAGGCGAAGCCGGGAGCGACGAAGACGAGGAAGCCGACGACGCACCCAAGACCGCCGCCATGTCCGACCGGTTGGCGCAACGCTTGAGCGCCCACCGCACCGCCGCGCTGCAAATCGAAGTCGCCCGGCATCCGCAAGCCGCACTGGCTGCTGTGGTGCATGGCATGGTGCAGACCGTCTTGCAGGAACGTTACTACGGCCACGACTTCCCCCTGGGCGTGAGCCTGAAAGTGCAAGACCGGCTGGAAGGCATGGCCCCGGACTGGCCGGAATCGCCCGCCGTCGTGGCGCTGCGCGAACTGCAACAGGTGGCGGACGAAGCCTTGCCGCAGGACAGCGCCGAACTGTTCGCCGCGCTGCTGGCGAAGCCGCAAGACGAACTGGTGCGACTGCTGGCCGTGTGCGTGGCTTCCACGGTGGATGTGGTGACGCCCCGCGCCACGCCGCAGCAACCGGGCGCAGAACTCGCGCAGGCCGTGGGGTTGGACATGGCCGCATGGTGGCAGCCCACCAATGACGGTTATTTCCGGCATGTGCCGAAGGCCGCGATTCTGCAAGCCGTGGGCGAGTACGCGCCCGAGCAGGTTTCCCGGCTGGCGAAATTGAAGAAGGCCGACATTGCCAGCGAAGCCGAACGGCTGGCGGATGGCACGGGGTGGATGCCTGCGATCTTCAAGATCGCAGGCCCACAAGATGCCGCGCAGGAGGAAGGCCCGCAGCGGGACGCACCGGCGGATGCCGAAGCAATGGCGGATGAACCCGCCGAGGCGCTGGCCGCTTGACCCGCGCCGAAGGCAAGCGCCCCGGCCTTGACTGGGGCGCTTCGCTGGAAGGAGAACCGCCTATGACCCGCACCACCACCCGCCGCCCGCGCATGGCTGCAATCTACGCCCCCGGCACGGTGCGCGCCCGCCGCTGGCACGGCGATGGCGACGTGCGCGGCTATCGCCCGCCCCTGGGCTGGGCGGCCCGCGCCGACCTCACCGACATTCACCCCATCACAGGCCGCGCCTTGCCGCGTGCCGTGTGGTGGATCATCGAGACGAAGGAATAACCGCGATCAGCACCGCGCCCAGGCCGTTCCGTCCTGGGCGCGGTGGACGCAAAATCCGGGCGCGGCAGTGGCCGCGCCCGGTGACGTCCACGCCTTCAATTTTCACGCTGCTGCTTTAAAATGCCTTGAATTGACCAACGTCGTATCTATCGGCATAAATCAACAAGGGAGCGCAATGGGGACATATCGGGTCGCACAAGTTTGCCCTAATGGGCATGTCGCAACAACAGCCGCTGATCAGAATCCCGAGCTTCGAGAGGCGTTCTGCTCTAAGTGCGGCGAAGCGACCATCCTGCAGTGTCCTTCGTGCAGCGCATCCATTCGCGGCGATTACTACGTTGAAGGCGTTTTTGGCTTTGGGGGTGATTACGAGCCCCCCTCGTTCTGCTACAACTGCGGTGGCCGATTCCCTTGGACTGAACGCAAGATTGCTGGCGCTGTTGAGCTAGTGGAAGCAGGCGCAGAGCTGTCGCCAGAAGAAGTCCAGCAGTTCCGTACTGATTTGACGGAATTGACCAAAGACAGTCCCAAAACTCAAGTTGCATCCCTTCGATTCAAGAAGGTGATGACGAAGGTTGGCACTTCGGTTGCATCTGGTGTGCGCGACATTGTTGTTGATGTACTCAGCGAAGCTGCGAAAAAAGCGATTTGGGGAGCTTAGAAGGAATGGCGATGACTCTCGACGAAATTAAAGCTTGCCTACAGGCCGGTAATCTTCAGATTGCGAATGAGACAGCACTTGCGAACGGCACTGGCACACAGCTTCGTTTGCAAAATGGTGCAATCGTCAATAGCTACCACACCGGTAATTTCAATGTTCAGGGCAAAAACCAAGAGGCAGTAAAGGCTTGCCTTGGCGTACAACCTGCGCAGGCTGCGGCAGCAGCTCCACAGAATGGTGCCGCTGCTAAGCCAATGCTCAGCAAGGTGTTCGTGGTTTATGGACACGATAATGCTGCTCGAACCGAGCTTGAAGCGATGCTGCGCCGCTGGAGGCTTGAGCCGTTGATCTTGGATCAACTTCCTTCGGAAGGGCAGACCATCATCGAGAAATTGGAAAAGTACACGGCAGAGGTAAATTTTGCTGTGGTGCTGGCCACGCCTGATGACGAGGGCTACCGTGCTGGTCACGAAGACGAAAAGGCGTTCCGTGCGCGCCAAAACGTTGTGATGGAATTGGGCATGATGCTCACGCTGCTCGGCCGCAAGAACGTTGCCATTCTCATGAAGCAACAAGACAATATGGAGCGCCCATCCGACATCCAAGGGTTGCTCTATATCCCGTTCAAGGACAATCTGCAAAAAGATGCAGGGCCGCTTCTGGCAAAGGAAATGGCGGCCCAGGGTTATCCCATTTCATTGGCGAATCTGTAGTTATCGGCAAATGAAATCCATTCAAAAATGGGGGTAAATATTACCTGCCATTTCCCCGAATGAACTCCTCGTTGTGCATTTAGACTTTTGAGCGTGACGGCGCAAAGCGCCGCCGTGCTTTCAGACTGCGCCCCGTGCCGCCTTTGCCGTCACGGCCATTCGGCTCCAATCCCTTACGCCTCCGCGCCTGTGGCGCTGCGCTTGCCTCCAGGGGAAGCCCTGCGGGCTATCCCCGCCGCGCGCAGCTTGGCGCCCCTCGATGCCGCCGAACCGGCTGCGCCGGATGGCCGGGCCGCTGGCGAACGCGCTGGAGCTTGCTGCGGCAGGTTGTGCGGATACGTGCCGTCCTCAACGCTGGCGGTTCCTGCCCATCACGTCACGAAGGACGGTTCACAGACAACCCGCCCGGCATCGCTATGGCGCTTCCACAGCACGCCTATAGACCGGCGCCGCACGGTGCGGCGGGTGCGTTCTCGCCTGTCGTCGGGTGGTTGACCTGGCCCGCGTCAGGGGCGAGCCGGTGCAGCCTTCGGGCGGGGATACCGAGTCGGCCCTGTCTCCTTTCGGATGGGGGGTGGTTCGGCCCAAGGCGTCCTTGTGTTGTTGTGAATCCTGGCGGTGGCACGGCTGCGCCTCGGGCTTCATGGCTGCAACCGTCCGGCGAAAACAATTTCCCCTGCTTTGTCACTGCGTTCGGCGCATTCCTCGCGGGACAAATTCTTTTCGCCTCCCGGCCCTCCACTACGTTGCGGCCGCCAGCGGTGCAGCCAGCCCGTCCTCCGCCGGCCGGATCACAACAAGGACGCGATGGGCGCGAACCTTGTTCCACCGATAGGAGAAATCATCATGGCCAACATCGGCACCTTCACCGCAGACAAAGACGGCTTCACCGGCACGCTTCGCACCCTGACGCTCAACGTCAAGGTCAAGCTGATGCCCAACGATAAGGGGGACAACGAGAAGGCCCCGGACTTCCGCCTGCAGGCGGCCGGCCACGACATCGGCGCGGCGTGGAAGAAGATCAGCGAGGCCGGGCGGGAATACATCTCCGTGACCCTCGACGATCCTTCGTTCCCGGCCACGGTCTATGCCCGCCTGATCGAAGGCGAAAACGGCACGCACGACCTGATCTGGTCGCGCAGCAAGCTCCAGGCGGCGTGACCGCCGCCGCGCCCCGCCCACGCGGCGGGGCGCAGTGCTGCTTTCGCGGCACTGTATGGAGGCAGCACCATCGCCTGGGCTGCGCCGTATCGAGTCGCTTCCGTATGCGTTGGGACTGAGGCTGCAAGAACGGCCGGGCGTGTCGGTGCGTCGCACCGCCGGGCTTTGCGGGCTGCGCCCCGTGCCGACTTCGCCGTCACGGCCATCCGGCTCCAATCCCTCACGCCTTCGCGCCTGCAGCACTGCGCGCTTCGCTTGCCCTCTGGGGGAAAGCCCGGAACGCTATCCCCGCCGGGCGTAGCTCGACGCCCCTGAATGCCCCGAACCGGTGGCGTTGACCAGAAGCGATTGGGCAGGCCAAAGAAATCGGCCCCCTCAGGCATCATGTGGAACTTATTTACCTCCTTTGGCTTCCCTCGGAGGTTTGGCTCTTTCTACGTCTCCATTAGACTTCTCGCAGCACGTAAGCTGCGCAAGTCTATTGGCATTCATTTGTAATTTTCCGTTGTGATGGGGGAGATATGGATTTCTACATAGACGAGAGTGGCAATACCGGGGATCTTGCGCGAACTAGCGCAGCGCTTGATTTCGGTGGGCAAGCTGTTTTCAGTTTGGCAGCAGTGGGAATTTCTAATGAGAGCAGCCTTGTAGCAGAGCTTGCCGCCTTAAGGCAGAAGCACAAAATTCAGGCCAACGAACTTAAACTCAGCAAAATTCTGAGGCGCAAGCCTGACTTCGCTCTTGATGCCATCAATCTCTTGGTGAAGAGCGACTTCCCATTCTTCATTGAGATTGTAGACAAAAAGTACCAACTGGCTGTAAGCATTACCAACGGCTTCATCTGGCCTCCGTATTTCAATACTCCAGAATCACAAGATACCGTTTGGATGAAAAACATCTTTGCCGATTACATTTATTACCGAGTTCCCAGCGATGTGGTTTATGAGTTCGTTCAATGCATGAACAATCCATCAAATGAAAAGATTGGCACCTACTTCGATCTTCTCAAAGATTGTGTAAGCCAACATTCCCATGAAGTTGCGCAGGGCATCGCCTCGCAGGTGGAAGAAAGCAAAGATGACTTCCGCATCATGATTGAGAAAGAGGGAGACAAAGCCCATAGACGGTTCTTGCCTCTCCCGGACATCGGCAAGCGCGACCAAGAGATTTGGCTGCTTCCGAATTTCTCATCTTTCACCAACATTTATGCCAGAATGAATCTTTACTTGTCTGGGAGTTTGGAGGGATGTCGAATTTTCCATGATGAGCAAGCCCACTTCGATGAAATCATCGCCGAAGCCAAATTCCAGGCTGAGAACGCTAAGGTAGACCCCGCACAATTCAAATTGCCTTATTCAGACTATAACTTTCAGCAAATGGCTGATTTGTTTTTTAAGGCATCACCAGAAAGCACAGGAATTCAACTCTCCGATATAGTGGCGGGTCTATCAATGCGCTGGTACCAAGCACATTTGCAAGAAGAAGGTGATACACAGGTTCTTGACGAGGCGGTCGATCTACTTTTGCATCACAGCGATAGAGATAGGGGGATAGGAATCAACGTAGTAGGCCCTCATAAAATGGCACACCAGCTATTTGGGGTGGCTGGGTACTGACCTCCCTCTGCGACTGCGACGCGGCGCGCTTCGCTTGCCTCCAGGGAAAGCCCTGCGGGCTATCCCCGCCGCGCGTGGCTTGGCGCCCCTGAACTCCCCGAACCGGCGGCGCCGGATCGGCTGGGCCGTCGCCTACGGCTGGGCCGCTGCTGCGAGCTGGCTTTCAGCCTCGCTCATCAGCACCGCCGTGCTGCATTCGAGCGCGCCGGCGATCTTGAAGATGATCGCCAGCGTGGGCATGTGCTCGCCGCGCTCGATCTTGCCCATGTGGGAACGCTCGATCCCGGCCTGGTGCGCCAGCGATTCCTGCGCGATGCCGCGCTCCATCCGCAGCGCACGCACCGCTGCGCCGAAGGCGTGAGCCAACTCGGCGTCATGGGTGGTGGAGCCGGCCGGTCGGCCGCGCTGGACGGTGCGCTTCTGCATAGACAGAAGCGTCAATTCGCAGCACAATTAAAACCACGTTATCTTTAACTCATTCATACGATTCGATCCTTTTTTGTGGTTCTACGTTTTTACGGAAATCCGCTTTTGCGGCTTCCCACAAAAGCGCAAAGCCGCATCCGTGCATATCTCCAAATCCGCCGAGATGGCTTTACGCTTTCACGTTTCGGCGGATTTGTTCCAAGAAGGGGCCGCCCATGAACCGACTCATCACCGAGGACGAGCGCAGGCAGTTGCTGGCCCACGGCCGGGCCCGTGCCGGTGGCGAGGCCATCGACCCGTTACCCGTCGTGCGGCTGTTCACCCCCGACGCGCACGCCATCTGGCTGCTGACCGCGCTCGATCCCGTTGATGCCGATACGGCCTTCGGCCTGATCGACCTGGGGATCGGTATGCCTGAGCTGGGCACCGTGAAGCTGTCCGATCTGGAGTCCATCGTCGGGCCGCGCAAGCAGCCCGTGATGCGTGATCGGTATTTCCAGGCGGCACGCCCGCTGTCGGAATATCTGCGGCTGGCCCAGGAGAACGGTTCCGTCCTCGATTGAGCGATTCGCCCTGCGGACAAGCGAGGCGTATTGAGACTATTTCCGTCTTACTCCAGACCTGTCCGGTCTGAATTCGCACTCTTGCACCAAAACCGTGCTGGCATGACCGAATCAGTCACGATCTCTGATGCGGGTTCGGGCACGGTGTTTTATGCCGCGCGACGTTTTGAGGTCAGGCGGCCGTCGCATTCGGACGGGATTCGCAATACACCGGAGCCAATCGGTCTTGACACCGCATGTTACAGCTTTGAATTGATGCAAATGATGGTTTTGATCTGGATGCGGTAGCTCCGTTTTGATCTGCCCGTGGCGGCGTTCCTGCGGTTCGACAGGAGCTTTCGCCATGATCCAGCCTCATCATGTTGCGCACTGGTATCCCACTGCCGCCTACCTCTACATCCTGTGGCTGGATGCGCTGGCGCTGGCCTGGGAGTACCTGCGCAGGCATCCCGACTACCGGCTTGACTGGCTGCGCCACCATCGCCGGCCACAGGCCGCACAGCAGGCGGCGCATCGCTGGGGCTTGCGCCTGCTGGAAGACCCGGCGCTGGATGCGCGCGACGCGCATCCGGCCTGGCTGCCCGGCCATACGGCCGTGGTGCAGCTCCATCCCGATGCCGATCCACCGCCGGATGCGGCCGTCTTCGCGTTCTGGCGCATACCCGGACACAAGCAACTGCTGCACGACGGCAAGGGACTGACGCTGATCGCGCGCAGCCCCGGCCATTGCGCGCGCTTCGCGCTCGCTCCAAGCCTTGAAGACGGCATGGCGGTCGCACATGCCCATCGCGGCGGCGCTGCCGCGCCTGCCTGTGGTCATGTGCCCGTGCTGGATGCCGCCCTGGCCCATGCCATGCCCAGGCCACCACCCGCTGCACTGCTGGAGCTGCATACCTTGCAGGCGCTCGACGCGACCCTGGCGGGCGCATCCTTGCGCGAGGTCGGCGAAGGGCTGTTCGGTGCCGACGCCGTGGCCGATTGGTACAGCGACGGCGGCCTGCGCTCCAAGGTGCGCCGCCTGGTGCGGCGCGGCGATGCGTTGATGCGCGGCGGCTATCGCCGCTTAGCACAGCTTTCACCGCTTGAGAAGGGTCGTTTTGAAGGCGACGCAAAACGACCCTGAGCACGCGGGCCGCGTTTTCTGAGACTGCCTCCATCCGGTTGCGCTGTGTGGCCGGAGCTTTGAAAGCTATGGAGGTGTTCACCATGCGTCCTGCTCCCTTGCGGCCTGCCGCTACTGTCTCGACTCCCGCTGCGCAGCCGCAGCGCTATCTCACCAACGACGAAGCCGCCGACTACCTGCGCCTGTCGCCGCGCACGCTGGAGAAGCAGCGCGTGATCGGCGGCGGCCCCAAGTTTCGCAAGTTCGGCCGGCGCGTCATGTACGCCGTGGCCGACCTCGATGCCTGGGCGGCCGACCGCAGCTTCGAGACGACCTCCGATCCCGAATACGCCGAGCACCACTCGGCCGACAGTCGTGCGCGCTGATCGGCGGCGCGCGGCAGGCCATCGCCATGTCCAGCACTGCGCTGCCCATGCGGCAGCGGCCGTTGCAAGAACGCGAACAGCTCGACCTGTTCCGCGCCTTGCCGGGCGACATGGCGCCGCGCGACAGCCAGGACTTGATGGCCTATCCGTTCTTCTCGCTCGGCAAGTCCAAGCGGGTCAAGCCCATCGACTTCCGTGCAGGCAACGTGACGATCCGCGTGGAGGGCACGCAGGAACACGGCATCGCCACGATCTGGGATTCGGACGTGCTGATATGGGCGGCCTCGCAGATCGTGGAGGCGAAGGACGCGGGCCTGCGGCCCTCACGGCTGATGCGCGCCACGCCCTACGAGATCCTGCGCTTCATCGGGCGCGGCAAGTCGCTGCGCGACTACCAGCGCCTCAAAGCCGCGCTGGATCGCTTGCAATCAACCACGGTGGCCACGTCCATCCGCGAGACGAGCGGACGACGCTTGCATCGGTTTTCGTGGATCAACGAATGGAAGGAACTGGCCGATGCCAGCGGCACGCCGCTGGGCATCGAGCTGATCCTGCCGGACTGGTTCTATGCCGGCGTGCTCGACGCCGCCCTGGTGCTGACCATCGACCCGGCGTATTTCCGGCTCACGGGCGGCATCGAGCGCTGGCTGTACCGGCTGGTGCGCAAGCACGGCGGCAAGCAGGAATACGGCTGGCAGTTCGACTTTCGCTACCTGCACCAGAAATCGGGCAGTACCGCCAAGCCCTACGACTTCGCCTGCGACCTGCGCGCGCTGGTCGCGCGGCAGTCGCTGCCCGGCTACGTCCTGGGCATCGAGCGAATGCCGGACAACGGCATGGAGCTGCTGACCTTCCGGCCCGTGCCGCATACGGCACGGGGATAACTTCGGAAAAGCCTGTGGATGGTGTCGTGCTATCAGGCGTGCGGGGTATCGTGCTATCAGGCGTGGGACTATCGTGCTATCAGGCGTGCAGATCGGCCGCAAACCCGCGCCAGCGCTGGGTTTCCTCGCCCTCTAACTTCCCTAACTTAATTTCTCTAACTTTTAGTAGGGAAACGCCGCTGCGGTGGACAACCACCACGCGGCCGCAAACGCAGCGGCAACAGCCGGGCTTTCCAACGCGGAGGGCCAGGCCATGATCGTCGCTCTGCTCAACCAGAAAGGCGGCGTGGGCAAGACCACGCTCGCCACGCACATCGCCGGCGAGCTGGCGATGCGCGGCCTACACGTCATCCTGCTGGATGCCGACCCGCAGGGTTCCTCACTGGACTGGACACAGCGCAGAAGCCAGCAGGGCTTGCCACGGTTGTTCAGCGCCGTGGGCCTCGCCTGTGAAACACTGCACCAGGAAGCGCCAGAACTCGCCAGGCGGGCCGATCACGTCATTATCGACGGGCCACCCAGGATCGCCGCCTTGGCGCGCTCCGCGCTGCTGGCGGCCGAGCGCGTGCTAATCCCGGTGCAGCCCAGCCCCTACGACCTGTGGGCCAGCTCAGAAATGGTTTCGCTGATCCGCGAGGCACAGGTGTTCCGGCCGCAGCTAGCAGCGGCCTTCGTCATCAATCGGCGCGTCAGCACCACCATCATCGGCAGGGAAGCACGGCAATCGCTGGCCGAACAGCCGCTGCCCGCGCTGCGCTCGGAGATCCACCAACGCATCGTCTTCGCCGACAGCGTGGCCGCTGGCCGGCTCGCCCGCGAAACAGCGCCCGACAGCGCCGCCGCCCGCGAAATCACCGCCCTGGTGGACGAACTGCTGCAGTGGCCGTCATGAGCGACAACAGCAACCCACCCAACGGCAAACGCCCAGCCAAGCGGGTCGGCATCGGTGCGCGTCCGCCCGCCAATCCGCACGCCGAGGCGTGGATTCGCCAGGGTGACGCGGATGCGCTCAACAAGGGCGACCTTTACACCGCTCGCCTGACCCTCGACATCACGCCTGCCATGCGGGCACGCATCAAGGTGTCGGCCTTCACGCGGGGCGTGACCGTGGCCGACCTGCTGCGCGGCCTGCTGGAGCGCGAGTTTCCAGAACACCGCAGGGAGAACACACCATGACCGCATCCGCTTTGCCTGCCGCGAACGCGGCACCGGTTACGCCGTTGCCTGCGCTTTCGACACTCGCCGGACAGGCCGGCAACGTGCCGCTGACGCGCGTTTCGCTGGCCTACATCGAGGCCCGTTTTAAGCTCTACCTGCGCTTCGGAGAACCGGCGCGCACACTCCAGCTCGACCGTTGGCGGCGCTGCGCAGTGTTCCTGCCGGGCACGATGCTATGCCGCATCCGCTGGGAGGCAAACGACTACGGCACGATCCGCTGGCAGCTCATGATGATGCAAGCCGCCACGCCGCTCGATGCCGTACAGCGCATCCCAGGTGTGCAGCCAGGCGCGCGCCTGCTGCTGCACGCAGAAGGCGATGCCAACGTGCGCGCCGTGCTGGAACGCATCGACGCTATCGAAGCGCTGGGCATCGCCGCCATCGACGTGTCGCCCGCGTACTGGCGTACGCTGGGCAACCGTCTGGCGGCTCGCCTTGCGCTGCCCGAATACACTGCCGAGCGGCACGCCGCTTGGTTGGCCGGGAAGGTGCTGCCATGACGGCCCCGACCAACACGGGCAGCACGTCGGCCGTTGCGCCGCGTCCCCGCTTGCACCCACGTTCACGTATGCGCGCTCGCGTCGTCGTGGCGACACTGGCCGCCATCGGCCTCGCGGCGCTGGCCTGGGCGGCTTTCGTATCGCCGCTGCCGCGCCTGGCCTACAACCCGTCCGACAGTGTGGCGGTTGGCTGGTATCGCATCGAACCGTTCGACCCGCGCACCGCCTCGCTGCCACGTCCGCTGTCAGTGGACAGCATCGTGCTGGTGCCGCTGCCCAACAGGGCCGCCATGCTGGCCGCGCAGCGCGGCTATCTGCCAACGCGCGTGCCGCTGCTCAAACGTGTGGGCGCGGTCGCGCCACAACACGTTTGCATCGTCGCCGGCCAGGTTCGCATCGACGGCGTGCCTGCGGCCGCCGCGCTGCCTGCCGACCGGCTGGGCCGACCGCTGCCATCCTTGCAGCTTTGCCGCCGTCTCGAACCGGGCGAACTGTTCCTGTTGAGCGTGACCAATCCGGCATCGTTCGACAGCCGGTATTTCGGCCCGGTCAGCGCATCCACCGTGATCGGCGTTGCGCATCCGGTGTGGCTGGAGTCCCGCCCATGATGGCCGCCGACTCGCTGCACGTTGCCGTGCATCTTGTCGTGCCATCGGGCATGTCGTTCTCGCTGCTGTTGCCGTGTCGTCGCGCCTGCCGTACCGGTGCATCCGCACCGCACGTCGCGCTGCCTTCGACGCAGCCTTCCAACGTGCAGGCGTCTTGCTTCGAACGCGCCCGGCCTGCTGTCTTCATGGCGTCAGTCCGCGCGTTCGCCGGCGCGCTGGCTGCTCCCGCAGCAGCGCCGCCGGGCCGACGATGCCCGGAGCGACAGCGAAGGGCAAAGGCGGAAGGCAAGACAAAAGGACGCGGCACCAGGCCGCGTAGAAAGCCTGTCTGCACATGGGGGTGGCGCGGCACGGAGCGGCTTCGCCACCGTGCCGCTTGGGGCGCGAGGCCCGCGCCAATGCAGGCATGTCCCCGTGCTTCGCACGACAGGACACGCCAGAGCTTGCAGGGAGCGCAGCCATGACCGCCCGCCGCGACGACGATTTCCGGGTGCGTCCGAGCGCCCCGAAGAACCGGGGCAAAGGCCAGGGCCAGAGCTTCGTTTCCAAGGTACTCAAGCAGGCGGGCAAGGCCAGCGGCGGCAAGTCCTCGATGCGCCATTCCGCAGCCGGCGGCAGCGGCGCACGCGCCGGCCAGCGGCCCGGCTCGCGCCTGGGGCGCGGCCATACGGCGGCGCGCTTCGCCGGGGCGAAGCTGACGTCCATGTCGCGGCGCGTGACCATCAAGACCCTACTGGTCAATCAACGCAACGCCAGCCCGCAGTCGCTCGCCAAGCACCTGCGCTACATCGAGCGCGACGGCGCCGGCCGCGATGGCGAACCGGGCCGGGCCTACGGGCCGCAGATTGACGATGCCGACCTCGATGCCTTCAAGGAGCGGGCCAACGACGACCGGCACCATTTCCGCTTCATCGTCTCGCCCGAGGACGGGGCCGAGCTGGACGACCTGCGCACCTACACCCGGCATCTTGTGAACCGCATGGAAGCCGATCTGGGGACGCGGCTGGATTGGGTGGCAGTCGATCACTGGAACACCGACAACCCGCACACCCACCTGATCGTGCGCGGGCGCGACGACACCGGCAAAGACCTCATCATCGCGGGCGACTACATCGCCCACGGCTTCCGCCATCGCGCCGCCGAACTGGCGACGGAATGGCTGGGGCCGCGCACCGAACTGGAGATCCAGCAGACCTTGCAGCGCGAGGTGGAACAGGAGCGGTGGACGAGCCTCGACCGCACATTGCAGCGTGAGGCCGGCGAGGATGGCCGGGTGCAGATCGAGCGCTTCAATGAGCCCCGCCTGCAACGCCAGCGGCTGCTGCTGATCGGCCGACTCCAACGCTTGCAGCGCCTGGGCCTGGCTGACGAGACGCAGCCCGGCACCTGGGCCGTGCATGCCGACGCGGAGAAGACCTTGCGCGCCTTGGGCGAGCGTGGTGACATCATCCGCACCATGCAGCGCGCCATGAGCGGCCAGCCGCGCGAGCAGGCGGTGTTTGAGCCCGGCGACGACGGCCGCACCATCGTCGGCCGCGTGGCCGGCAAGGGGCTGGCCGACGAGCTGCACGACCGCGGCTATCTGGTCATCGACGGCGTGGACGGCAAGGCCCACTACGTCGCTTTGAACGCCCGCGACGAGCTGGCGAACTATCCCACCGGAGCCGTGGTGGAGGTACGCGGTTCCAACGAGGTGCGGGCGGCCGACAAGAACATCGCCGCGCTGGCGAGCGATGGCCTGTACCGCGCCGATCATCACCTGGCGATCGAGCAAGGCCGAGCCAAGCCCGGCCGCGACCCGCAGGAGGTCGTCGCGGCCCATGTCCGCCGACTGGAAGCCCTGCGCCGGGCCGGCATCGTGGAACGTGTGGCTGATGGACTATGGAAGGTGCCGGACGACCTGGCCGAACGTGGCCGCCAGAACGACGCACAGCGCCTGGGCGGCGTGGCGGTGGAGCTGAAATCGCACTTGCCCATCGAGCGGCAGGCCCGCGTGATCGGCGCGACCTGGCTGGACCAGCAGTTGATCGGTGGCGGCAAGGGGCTGGGCGATCTGGGCTTTGGCGGCGAGACGAAGGAAGCCTTGCAGCAGCGCGCCGACTTCCTTGAAGAACAGGGGCTGGCCCAGCGGCGTGGGCAGCGGGTGATCCTCGCCCGGAACTTGCTGGGGACGCTGCGGAATCGGGAACTGGCAAAGGCCGCCAAGGATATTGCCGCCGAAATCGGCCTAGCGCATCGGCCCGTCACCGACGGGCAGCGCGTGGCTGGCATCTACCGGCGCAGCCTCATGCTCGCCAGCGGGCGCTACGCGATGCTAGACGACGGCATGGGGTTCAGTCTGGTGCCGTGGAAGCCGGTGATTGAACAGCGACTGGGGC
>DCYB01000004.1:128017-291798 GCA_002331385.1 Comamonadaceae bacterium UBA2121 | reverse complement strand
GGGGGGCGTTTTGCTTTGCGGGACGCTAGGCGTTGAATTGGATCCGTGATGACCTCGTGTTGACGCACCAGCTACCCAAGCGTAGCTGCATTGGGCAGAGTGGTTCGCACCTTCTTGCTTGCACGGGGCGCCTTGTAAACCAAGCTGCACATCAGGCGCTAATCGGTATAGCCGGCAAAAGCCCTCTTGGCGCATTCGCTGTCAGACTTTGACGAGGCGACGTAGATTTCCGGTCGGCATGCCAGACTCGACCCCATGGGCATCTTGATGTTTGTGTGCGAAGTCCCTCAGCTTTTGCTGTTCATGACTTCATCCTTCCAAAGGGTTGAGCCTCCATTAAACTCGATGTGATTCAGACTGCTCCAACAACCCATAAACCGCCATGCTCGCTCGTCACGCTGATCCTATTGTTGCCATTGCCACTGCTCCCGGGCGTGGAGCGGTGGGGATTGTGCGGGTGTCGGGCAAGGCGATTGGCGGGTACGTCGAGCAGTGGTTGGGCCGCCAACTGAATGCGCGCGAGGCGCACTATCTGCCGTTTCCGGATGCCCAGGGGCAGGCCATTGACCATGGACTGGCACTGTACTTTCCGGGGCCGCACAGCTACACGGGCGAGGACGTGCTGGAGTTGCAGGCGCACGGCGGGCCGGTGGTGTTGCAGTTGCTGGTGGCACGCTGCCTGGAGCTGGCGCGCACGGCCCTGCCCCGTTTGCGCTTGGCGGAGCCGGGGGAGTTCACGGAGCGTGCGTTTCTCAATAACAAGATCGATCTGGCGCAGGCGGAAGCGATTGCCGATCTGATCGACGCAAGCACGGAAGCCGCAGCGCGCAGCGCCGGGCGTTCGCTGTCGGGCGCATTTTCGAAGGAAATTCATTCGCTGCGCGATGCGCTGATCCATCTGCGCATGCTGGTGGAGGCGACGCTGGATTTTCCGGAAGAGGAAATTGATTTCCTGAAGAAGGCAGACGCGGCAGGACAACTGGAGAAGCTGCAAACCGCTTTGGCCGCCGTCATGCAGCGCGCGCAGCAGGGCGCGCTTTTGCGCGAAGGCATCAAGGTGGTGATTGCGGGCCAGCCGAACGCGGGCAAAAGCTCGTTGTTGAATGCATTGGCAGGCGCGGAACTGGCCATCGTCACGCCGATTGCGGGCACGACACGCGACAAGGTGCAGCAGACCATCCAGATTGAGGGTGTGCCGGTCCATGTGATCGACACTGCAGGGTTGCGCGAGAGTGACGACGAGGTGGAAAAGATCGGCATCGAGCGCGCCTGGCAGGAAATTGCGGCGGCGGACGCCGTGCTGTTCCTGCACGATCTGACGCGCGTGGGCGATGCGGACTATGCCGCCGCCGATGTCGCCATTGCACGTGAACTGGATGACCGCTTGCACGAACAGGTGCCGGTCATCGATGTCTTCAACAAGACCGATGCGGCGCTCGGGGAGCCGGTCCTGCCCCTGGAGGCGGGGCAGGATGCCATTCAGTTGTCCGCCCGCACGGGAGAGGGTTTGGCTGCGTTGCGCCGTCGGTTGCTGGATCTGGCTGGGTGGCAGTCCGCGCCGGAGGGCGTGTACATCGCCCGGGCACGCCATCTGGCCGCACTCCGGGAAGTCGATGCACACTTGATGGAGGCTGCGGCGCAAATTCACGCAGACGCTCCGGCTCTGGATTTGCTGGCAGAGGAATTGCGCCTAGGCCAGACCGCGCTCAACACCATCACGGGTGAATTCACTTCGGACGACTTGCTGGGTGTGATCTTCTCGTCTTTTTGCATTGGCAAATAAGGTGCGGTGATCCGCCAGGCCGCCGAATGGCGGGTGCAGGCCTCGAGGCTTCGAGATGCTTTCTCCACGGCTACTGCAGGTGACTGTGCAGTTTGCTGTGAATCTGATTTAATTGTTCCTTATGGAGCGCTTTAATTGGCGTCAGGGAGGCGGCTACACGACCGTAAGGCGTTGTGCCGGGGAACAATCTGTTTTATCTTCTACAAGATGAACTCAATAGTACAAAGACCCGATGGGAAGGCGGATTTGCATGGTCTGGTCCAGGCCATCAGTCATGCCACTGCGGAGGACAGCCTGAACAACGTGCTCACTGGCGAGCAGTGGGATCTTTTGTCGGCCTATCTGTTGCCGGTGTCGCTGCCTGCGGGGCAGATCCTGTTCGCGCAGGGGACGACCGATCGCACTCTGTACCTGCTGGAAAGCGGTACGTTGAGTGTGCATTACGAGGACGAGAAGCAGCGCCTGCGGCTGGCGATCGTGGGCGCGGGATCTGTGGTGGGCGAGGGCGCGTTCTTTTCGCATCTGCCGCGCTCAGCCACTGTGCAGGCAGGGTCTCCCTGCAAGTTGTGGAGTCTGCCCGCCATCCGATTCACGGAACTGGCCAACCGGCAACCTGCTGTGGCGCTGCATCTGGTGACCGCGGTTGGTGCCGTTCTGGCCAAGCGTCTGGGAAACCGCAAACGTCGTATTGCGTCAACGTGACCGAATTTGAAAAATTAATATCAAATTTCTGATTCAGTTGGCGCACTAGCACCGAGCGAATTAGTATCCATTGACATATAGCGCTGTACACTTATTTGCGCATGTTTCAGTGCGTTTTCTTTCAGGTGCCTCATGTCTTTTCTCAGCTGGTTCACTCTGCGGCCTCGCGCCGGGTCAGGGGCGTCAAAAGCGCACCCTGCAGGGGCTCGTCCCACCGGGTTGGCGAGTGGCCACGTCACCAAACCAGCCAATCCTGCTGACGCATTGGCCCGTAAGAACATCCGTATGGAGCGCCGTGAATCGCTCTACATGGTGGTGCGCGACACCATGATGCGTGCCGGAGTGTTGTCTGCCGGATACAAATTCAAGGTGTTGTCGCTGGATCAGCACGGTCAGCAGTTTGTCGTGATGATCGATCTGGCGCGTGAATACGGCACCAGCACCAATCGGCTGAGCGAAATTGAGGGCCTCATCACCGGCAATGCGAAGGCTCGATTCGAGATCATCGTGACGGCGGTGTACTGGCGTTTGCATGACAACACGGCAGTGGGATTGCGCATGCGCCGTGCGGCCGAAAGCGAATCGGCTCCAGTGCTGGGCCCGGGAGCGCCGCAGACTTTGCGCGCTCCGATCATGCCGCCGGGTTCCTATGAGGCGCGCAATTCCGGCCCGGTGCCCCTGCGCAATTCGGGTGCCATGCCATTGAACAGTGGCCGGGTGCCACTGGACAGCCGGCCGGGCGCCCTGCACAGCGGTCCTGCACCGTTAACAGGCGTACCTGCCAATTCAGCCCGCGTGCCACTGGTGACTGCTCCGGCGCCGTTGCCTGTCGCCACACCGGCAGGGCCGCTGTTGCCGCCCAATTCGCGTACTGGTCCTTACGATCCGATCGAGGACGATGAGGTGGCCGCATTCAAGCGCGCGCTCAACACCGCGGCGAACAGCGCTGGCTCGCGCACGGTGCAGGCGTCCGAGCGTCCCGGCACGACCGTGCACAGCGGGCCGATGACGCGCTCGCCGTTGCTGCAGCCCTCGGGCTTTTCTGACACGTTGATGCAGGGCAGCGATGCACCTTCGTCCGATCTGAGCTCCACGCAGTACGGCGATGTGAATTGATGCGAGCGTTCACTCCGGTATCGCTGGAGTGAGCGCTTCTTCTTTATTTCTCAAGCTCTCAAGTCAGTTCAGTGCCCGTCGAAATCAACGAGGTGGAACACGCTCAGGCCCGCCTCGCGCAGGCGTTTGGAGCCGCCCAGTTCGGGCAGATCGACAATCACAGCGCCTTCGGTGACGGTGGCGCCCAGACGCTCTAGCAGCTTCTTGCCTGCCATCATCGTGCCGCCTGTGGCGATCAGGTCGTCAATCAGCAGCACACGATCGCCCGGTTGCACGGCGTCGGCGTGCAGCTCCACGGTGGCGCTGCCATATTCCAGTTCATATGTTTCTTCCACGGTGGTGAAGGGCAGTTTGCCCTTCTTGCGGATGGGCACGAAGCCGACGTTCAGTTCATAGGCGATCACCGCGCCGATGATGAAACCGCGCGCATCCAGGCCCGCCACCACGTCCGGACGCTTGTCCTGGTCCATGTAACGGTGCACGAACGCATCGATGAGCACGCGAAACACCTTCGGGTCCTGCAGCAACGGCGTGATGTCGCGGAATTGCACGCCGGGAGCCGGCCAGTCCGGCACGGTGCGGATGTGCTGACGCAGGTATTCATTGACGCTCAGGTGTTGCATGGAGTCTCGTGGGAGTGTGGATGAATGAGGTGCGCGCGGCAGGCACGTTGCGCCGCCTTACTGGCCGCGCAGCAGTTGGTCTTCCGTCAATGCCAGCGCGTGCGGAAGACCGCGCACGACGAGTGTATCGCCTTCGTGCAGCACGGTCGGATCCTGCGGATCGTCGCTCACGGCACCATTGGCACGCCGCACCGCGACGAACTGTACGGCCAGCGACTCCAGCGCCAGTTGGGCGACCCACTGGCCCACGGCCCTTGCGCCGGGCGGCAGGGTGATGGAGCGCAGGCGTTCCTGATCGAGCTCGGCAGGCGTGTCGTCGTCCGCGCCATGGAAGTAGTCGCGCAGCAGTTGGTAGCGTGCTTCACGCTGTTCGCGCACGAGCCGGATCACGCGCCGCATGGGCACGCCCATCAGCGCCAGTGCATGGCTGGCCAGCATGAGCGAGCCTTCGATGGCCTCCGGCACGACTTCGCGCGCGCCCGCTTGCTGCAGCTTGTCCAGATTCACGTCGTCCACCGTGCGCACGATCACGGGCACATCGGGCGCATGGGCGCGCACGTTGGCCAGCGTCTTGAGCGTGGCGGGCGTGTCCAGATGCGTGATGACGACCGCGCTGGCACGCGCCAGTCCTGCCGCCATCAGCGCCTGCAGCCGCGTGGCATCGCCGTACACCACCGACTCTCCGCCTGCCGCGGCCTGATGCACGCGGTCGGGGTCGAGGTCAAGCGCGAGATAGGGAATGTGCTCCAGCGTCAGCAGGCGCGCCAGATTCTGACCCGAGCGCCCGTAGCCGCAGATGAGCACGTGGTGATCGGTGTTGATCGACTGGCGTGCGATCTGCGTCATCTGCAGCGACTGCAGCAGCCAGTCGCTGGAGGCGAGCCGCATCACGATGCGGTTGCTGTACTGGATCAGGAAGGGCGTGAGCAGCATGGACACCACCATCGCCGCGAGCACCGGATTCATCAGCGCGGGCTGCACGAGCCCTTGCGCGTAGCCGAGCGACAGCAGCACAAAGCCGAACTCGCCCGCCTGCGCCAGATAGATGCCGGTGCGCAGCGACACGCCCGCGGGAGACTTCATGCACCGCGCAATCGTGAAGATCACCGCCGCCTTGAGCAGCATGGGCACCAGCACCAGCAGCAACACCAGCGCCCAGCGCTCCAGCAGGATATGCCAGTCCAGTTGCATGCCGACGGTGATGAAGAACAGGCCCAACAGCACGTCGTGGAACGGGCGGATGTCGGTTTCCACCCGATGGCGGTACTCCGTCTCCGACACCAGCACGCCCGCAATGAACGCGCCCAGCGCCAGCGACAATCCCGCCAGTTCGGTCAGCCACGCCAGACCCAGCGTGAACAGCAGCAGGTTGAGCATGAACAGCTCTTCGCTGTGCCGACGCGCGACGAGGTTGAACCACCAACGCATGACACGCTGGCCGCCCGTCAGCAAGATCGTGATCAGCAGACCCGCCTTCAGCATTTCCAGCGGCAGCAGCCAGATCAGCTTGTCCGGGTCTGATGCCAGCGCGGGAATCAGGATCAGCAACGGCACCACGGCCAGATCCTGGAACAGCAAAATGCCCAGCACGCGGCGTCCGTGCTCGGATTCCAGCTCGGCACGCTCGGCCATCATCTTCACCACGATGGCCGTGCTGCTCATCGCCAGCGTACCCGCCAGCGCTACCGCCGTCTGCCAACCCATGTCCCAGACGCGGCCCACATAACGCGACAGCAGCATCAGCCCGATGAAGCCCAGCAACATGGTGACGAGTACCTGCGACAGTCCCAGCCCGAACACGTATTTGCGCATCGCGCGCAATTTGGACAGGCTGAATTCCAAGCCGATGGCGAACATCAGGAACACCACGCCGAACTCACCCAGATGGCGCACTCCCTCGGTATTGCTGGCCAGCGCCAGCGCGTGCGGGCCAATCAGCACACCCGCCGCCAAGTACCCGAGCATGGGCGGCTGACGCAGCGTACGGCAGACCACCACGGCAAGCACGGCAGCCAGCAGGTATAGAAGCGTAAGGGCAAGTGAGGACATGACTGATGCTAAACGACGCGATAAGGCGGGCGGCCTATAAAATTCCCGAATGTCTACCTCTTTTTCACCGTCCGCAGCGACTTTCGACGCTCCCCGCGCCTTGCAACTGGCGCGCGGCGCGCTGCGTGACGAAGCCCAGGCTTTGGTCATGATGTCCGAGCGAGTGGGCGACGGATTCGCCGACGCCGTGCGCCATATTCTCGCCATCCCCGGGCGCGTTGTGGTCATGGGCATGGGCAAAAGCGGCCACGTCGGGCGCAAGATCGCAGCCACGCTCGCGTCCACGGGCACGCCCGCGTTCTTCGTGCACCCTGCGGAAGCCAGTCACGGGGATTTGGGCATGGTCGCACCGGGGGATCTGGTGCTTGGCATCTCCAACAGCGGTGAGTCCAACGAGCTGACGGTGTTGCTGCCAGTACTCAAGCGCCAGGGCGTGCCGCTGATCGCCATGACTGGCGGGTTGGAATCGTCGCTCGCCAAGCACGCCGACGTGGTGCTGGACAGCGGCGTGGAGCGCGAGGCCTGCCCGCTCAATCTGGCGCCCACCACCAGCACCACGGCGCAAATGGCGCTGGGCGACGCGCTGGCCGTGGCGCTGCTGGATGCGCGCGGCTTTCGCGCGGAGGATTTTGCGCGCTCGCACCCCGGCGGCGCGCTGGGCCGCAAGCTGCTGACGCTGGTACGCGACGTGATGCGCTCCGGCGACGAGTTGCCACGCGTGCCCGCAGCGGCCTCGTTCAGCGCCCTGATGCGCGAGATGAGCGCCAAATCCCTCGGCGCTTCCACCGTGGTGGACGAGGAAGGCCACTTGCTCGGCATCTTCACCGATGGCGACCTGCGCCGCCGCATCGAAGCGGGCGGCGAACTGCTGAGCGCCACCGCAGGCCAGGTCATGCATGCGCACCCGCGCACCATCCGCCCCACGGCGTTGGCCGCAGACGCTGCGGCCGTGATGGAGCAGCACGGCATCACCAGCGTGCTCGTCACCGACGAGGAAGGGCACCTGCTGGGCATGGTGCACATTGGCGATCTGATGCGTGCGAAGGTGATCTGATGAGCGAGCACAATCCTGACACGCAGCGCGACCTGCTGCCCGTATTGCAATTCGACCCGGAACTGCTGCTGCGCGCACAGCCTGTTCGCGTGGTGTTTTTCGACGTGGATGGCGTATTGACCGATGGCGGTCTGCTGTACTCGGAGAGCGGCGAAACGCTCAAGCGCTTCAACACGCTGGATGGACACGGCCTCAAGCTGCTGCAGCGTGCGGGCATCACGCCTGCGGTGGTGACTGGGCGCGACTCCGCCCCCTTGCGGCTGCGGCTCAAGGCGCTTGGCGTCACGCATGCCCGCTTTGGCACCGAAGACAAGCGCCCGGCGGCCGAGGCCATACTGGCCGAGCTGGGCCTGTCCTGGCAGCAGGCGGCGGCCATGGGCGATGACTGGCCCGACCTGCCCATGATGCGCCGGGCTGCATTGGCCTGCGCGCCACAGCATGCGCAGGTGGAAGTACGCGCTCACGCCCATTTCACGCCCAGGGCAGCGGCAGGCCACGGCGCGGTGCGTGAATTGTGCGATCTGCTGCTGGTGGCCAGCGGCCAGTACGCTCGCTTGTTGGCGGACTACGCATGACAGCCAAAGAGCGCCTGCGCCGAATCTGGGAGCAGATCACCATCTACCTGCCGCTGGTGATGATGGGCTTGCTCGCGTTGGGGACGTGGTGGCTGGTGCGCAATGCACCCAAGCCCGAAGCGCAACCGCAACAGCGCGAAGTCACGCACGAGCCCGACTATTTCATGAACGACTTCACCGTGAAGACGTTCGATGCCACAGGCCGTCTGCAAACCCAACTGCAAGGCGAGACGCTGAACCATTTTGTGGACACCGACACCATGGAGATCGACAAGGCGCGGACGCGCTCGGTCAGCGCGGACGGGCGCATCACCTTGGCGAGCGCCAACCGCGCGCTCACCAACGGCGATGCCTCCGAGGTGCAACTGTTTGGCAATGCCATCGTGACGCGCGAAGCGTTTCGCCAGCCGGATGGCAAGACCGTGCCGCCCATGCAGTTCAAGGGAGAGTTCCTGCACGTTTGGCCGAACGAAGAGCGGGTGAAATCCAACCAGCCCGTCACGCTGACCCGGGGCACAAACCAATTCACGGGCGATGCCATGGAATATGACAACCTCTCGCAAGTGATGCAAATGCGGGGCAACGTCAAGGGCGTGCTCATGCCTTCGCCCGCGCCAGCGCCCCGCAAACGCTGATCATCGGCCCCCGTCACCCTGCTTCCACCATGAAAGGCGCGAACGCATGAACCCAGGCAACCCGGCTCCGTTGGCATTCATCACGGGGGCATCCAGCGGCATCGGCCAAGCGCTGGCGTTGCGCTATGCGCAGGCAGGCTATCGCCTCGCGCTGGTGGCGAGACGGGTCGATGCCATGCAAACGTGGGCGACGGAACAGGGGCTGGATGCGACGCGCTGCCGAACCTACGGTGCCGACGTGGCAGACATCGACAGCATCGTTGCAGCGGGCCGCCAGTGCATTGCAGAACAAGGGCTGCCAGACGTGGTGATCGCCAACGCGGGCATCAGCGTGGGTCTGGATTCGGCGGAGCGCGAGGATCTTGACGTGATGGCGCGCATTTACGCCGTCAACAACGTGGGGTTGGCCGCTACGTTTCACCCCTTCATCCATCCCATGCGAGAGCGTGGAAGCGGCACACTCGTGGGCATCGCCAGTGTGGCCGGCATACGCGGTCTGCCGGGGCATGGGGGCTACTGCGCGAGCAAGGCCGCCGTTATCAGCTATTGCGAAAGCCTGCGGGGTGAATTGCAAGAATTCGGCCTATCAGTCGTCACCATCAGCCCGGGTTATGTGGATACCCCACTCACGCGCAGCAACCGCTATCCCATGCCGTTTTTGCTGACTGCCGAGGCGTTTGCCGACAAGGCCTTTGCCGCCATTCGCGCGCGCGCCAGCTATCGCGTGATTCCATGGCAAATGGGCGTGGTGGCCAAGCTGCTGCGCGTGCTGCCGAACGCCGTGTTCGACCGATTGTTGAAAGGGCGCGAGCGCAAGCACCGCGGTACGGCGGATACCGCCTGATGAAGGGGACAGGTTTGCGCCAATTCGGCAGAAATGAATGATAGATGCGCGCGCACCATGGAAAAAGGCTCCCGAGGGAGCCTTTTTAGTACCTTGCTGCCGTTTCAGTCGGGCTGGTGTTCCGACCGGAAACCCATGCAGCCTGGACAATCCGGGAGGGAATCAATAGCCGCCGTTGCCGCCGCCGTAACCACCACCGCCGCCACTGCGACCGCCGCCGTTACGCGAGCCAGCACCGTAGGGGCTGCGGAAACCGCCTTCGCCGCCACGGCCACCGCCGCCACCACCACCGCCGCCGTAGCCACCACGGCCACCGCCACCACCGCCGTAGCCGCCGCCACCACCAAAACCGCCGCCGCTACGCGGAGGACGTGGTTCCATCGGACGGGCTTCGTTCACGACGATGCTGCGGCCACCCATAGGCTGACCATTCATGCCATTGATGGCAGACTGGGCTTCAGCGTCGCTGGCCATTTCCACAAATCCAAAGCCTTTGGAGCGACCTGTGTCGCGTTCCATCATGACCTTGGCGCTGGTTACGGAGCCAAATTGGCTGAACGCCTGCTCCAGATCGCTGTCGCGCACCGAGTAAGGCAGGTTGCCGACATACAGTTTGTTGCCCATCAAGGGACTCCTCAAGAACTAAGAAAAAAGTGATGGAGACTCGAAACCGCAGTCGGCTAATCGCACATGTGTTGAAAACACAAATTTGATGGACCACCGCAACTTTGGCGTGAAAAATACCCCAGCAAAAACATTATGCGCCACAACTGCGAAAAAAATGCAAGACGATGTGTAGTGGTATTCCGAAAAAATCACTTTTTTCGACCCGGCTACACCTGAATTTAAAAATCAGTGTCGCTGCAATGGCAGTTGGGCGCCTTTTTGGCTGGAAGATCAGTAGCTGGCGCGGTCGTAGCCGCCGTTGCCACGGAAGCCGCCACGGTCGCCGCCGAAGCCACCGCTACGGGGTGGGCGGGGCTCCATGGGGCGGGCGATGTTCACGACCAAGTCGCGGCCACCGAAGTTCTGGCCGTGTGCGCCCTGAATTGCAGCTTGTGCTTCGGCTTCATTGCCCATTTCGACAAAACCGAAACCCTTGGAGCGGCCCGTGTCGCGCTCCATCATGACCTTGGCGCTCAGCACGTTGCCGAACTCGCCGAAGGTTTGTTCCAGATCGTTGTCACGGAAAGAATAGGGCAGGTTGCCCACATACAGCTTGTTGCTCATAAAACGAGGCTCTCAAAAACGAGATTTCAAAAACGCGATGGAGCCCGACGCAGCCAACAAACCCGAAACGACTTCAATGATGCGAAATCGACTATCACCGCAAACGCCTACCTGCGAGACAGGTAGCTGAAACAATTATCAAGCATCCCTATGAAGAAAAAAGGACGGTTTGGGCACGTCTGCAACACTTTGGGTGGGGATTTACCCGCAGGCTGGATGTTTTTCGCCACACGCTCGCGCAGGATTACGCGCTCTGGGGGCATTCGCGTCAGAGGGAGCGCGACCGTTTCAACTTGTTGCGAGGCTGTAAAGTGCTTTCCGTACTAGGCTTATGGTGAATTGGAATCCGGCCGATATAAATGGATACACTCGGCGGGTCTTTGGGGAGTAGTCCGTTTTCGCATCCCCGCGAAAAGGCATGCATCAACAAACTTGGGCCAGTGCCCATGGTGCATGAGGCTGGTGTGATGCACGAGCTGGACGAGACCATTGACCGCGTACCGATCCAACATCTATGTGGGCCGGAGCCGGTGCGTGGTCAATGTCTTGTAGCCAGGTGTCTCCGGCCAGATACCCCCTCGTCATGGAAGCCTTTCTGATCTCCACCTCCGTCGTCGCACTCGCCGAGATGGGGGACAAAACCCAACTGCTCTCACTGGTTCTGGCCGCGCGCTTTCGCAAGCCATGGCCGATCGTGCTCGGCATTTTTGTTGCCACCGTCGTCAACCACGCGCTCGCGGGTGCCGTGGGCGCGTGGATCACGACCTATCTGGGCGAGAATGCGCTGCAGTGGATTCTGGGCGTGTCGTTCATCGCCATGGCCGCGTGGATGTTGATTCCCGATAAGCTGGATGAGGATGAAGTCGGCGGTCACTCCCAGTGGGGCGTGTTTGGCGCTACCGTCGTGGCATTCTTCCTGGCGGAGATGGGTGACAAGACGCAGATTGCCACTGTCATGCTGGCCGCCAAGTACGCGGGCGCTTATGTCTGGGTGGTGTTGGGCACGACGCTGGGCATGATGCTGGCCAATGCGCCGGTGGTATGGCTTGGCGACAAGATCGTCAAGAAGGTGCCGATCCGTACCGTGCACATGATCTCGGCCGTGATCTTCCTCGTGCTGGGGCTGATCGCGCTGTATGGACCGGTGCAGCAGCTTTTGGCATAAAATAGCCGCTCACGCGCCGATTTGCTTCAGCTTGCGGGCGCTTTATAAATCCAGCTAAAGACCCGTCCGACGAATCACATATCGACCCGGCCTCGTTTTTAGCGATGCCGGGTTTTTTCATGTCCTTCATCGCCACACCTCAATTCATGCATTTCCCCGAGGCGCTGCCCTTGCAGAGTGGCGCCTCGATCCGCGACTACACGCTGGCCTACGAAACCTACGGCACGCTCAATGCTGAGCGCTCCAACGCCGTGCTGGTCTGCCATGCGCTGAACGCCTCGCACCACGTGGCGGGCGTGTATGCCGATCAACCCAAGAGCGAAGGCTGGTGGGACAACATGATCGGCCCCGGCAAGGCGGTGGATACGAACAAGTTCTTCGTGATTGGTGTGAACAACCTGGGATCGTGCTTCGGCTCGACCGGGCCGATGCACACGAACCCCGACACCGGCACGGCCTATGGCTCGCAGTTCCCGGTGGTCACGGTGGAAGACTGGGTCAACGCGCAGGCGCTGTTGCTGGATCGCCTGGGCATCGAGCAGTTGGCCGTGGTGCTGGGCGGCAGTCTGGGCGGCATGCAGGCGCTGTCGTGGACGCTGCAATATCCGGACCGCATGCGCCATGCGGTCGTGGTGGCGAGCGCACCTAACCTGAATGCCGAGAACATCGCCTTCAACGAGGTGGCGCGCCGCGCGATCGTGACTGATCCGGATTTCCACGGCGGTGACTTTTACGCCCACAACGTGGTGCCCAAGCGCGGGCTGCGCATTGCGCGCATGATCGGCCACATCACCTACCTGAGCGACGACGTGATGAACGAGAAGTTCGGACGCCAGTTGCGCGAGGGCATTGACCTCAAGTACAGCACGCAGGACATCGAGTTCCAGATCGAAAGCTATCTGCGTTATCAGGGCGACAAGTTCAGCGAGTACTTTGACGCCAACACCTATCTGCTGATCACGCGCGCGCTGGACTATTTCGATCCGGCCAAGAGCACTGGCGGCAACCTCTCGCTGGCGTTGGCCAAAGCGCGTGCGAGGTTCTTGCTGGTGAGTTTCACCACCGACTGGCGCTTTTCACCGCAGCGCAGCCGCGAGATCGTCAAGAGCCTGCTCGACAACCGCCGCGACGTGAGCTATGCGGAGATCGATGCGCCGCACGGACACGATGCCTTTTTGTTGACCGATCCGCGCTATGTCGGTGTGATGGATGCCTATTTCGAGGGCGTCGCCAAGGAGTTCGCAGCATGACCGAAAAGACCACCATGAAGGCCATTGCGCAAATCGTGCCGCAGGGCGCACGCGTGCTCGACCTGGGCTGTGGCGATGGATCGCTGCTGGCTTACCTGCAACGCGAACATGGCTGTACCGGCTATGGCGTGGAGATTGACGACGCCAACGTGCTGGCCTGCGTGCGACGCGGCGTGAACGTGGTGCAGCTCAATCTGGACGAAGGGCTGGCGATCTTTGAAGACGACAGTTTTGATGTGGTCCTGCAGATCAACACCTTGCAGCACTTGCGCAATGCCGAGGTCATGTTGCGCGAGACCGCGCGCGTGGGCAAGAGCGGCATCGTCGCGTTTCCCAACTTCGCGCACTGGCCCAACCGCTTGTCCATCCTGCGCGGGCGCATGCCGGTCACGCGCAAGCTGCCGTATCAGTGGTATGACACGCCCAACATCCGTGTCGGCACGTTCAAGGATTTCGAAGTGCTGGCGCGCAAGAACCGACTGAACGTGGCGGACGCCTTCGGGTTGGACGAGAACGGCGTCGTCGTGCGCACGCTGCCCAACGTATTTGCCAGCACGGCGGTGTTTTGTCTGGAACGCGGGTAGCGCGTCCGTTCGATTCGCGAGTGCGCCGTTGCGCGGTGTTTTCCAGCGCAAACAAGCACTGACGACATGCTCTTGTGTGCGTGGTTTGGCACGCGGTGCGCGGGTGCGAGAAAATGGGCGATGGCCTGAAGTGTCAGGCCACTCAGACACCAAGGAGTCCCGCCATGAACGCTCGCACACCCACCGATCTGCTGCAGCCAGCCGACGCGCTTGCGCACATCAGCCGCCAATGGGATGACGACATCGTGCGTCAGCTCACCGACTACATCGCCATCCCCGCCAAGTCGCCGGGTTTCGCGCCGGATTGGCAGCAGCTCGGTTTCATCGACACCGTGGTGCGCAATGCGGCGGACTGGGTGAGCGCGCAGAAGGTGCAAGGGTTGAAGCTGGAAGTCGTGCGCCTGCCGGGCCGCACGCCGGTGTTGTTCTTTGAAGTCGAGGGCACGCAGCCGGGTGCCAATGCGGCATCGGCGAAAACGGTGCTGATGTACGGACACCTGGACAAGCAGCCCGAGTTCGACGGCTGGCGCAGCGATCTGGGACCGTGGACGCCGAAGTACGAGGACGGCAAGCTGTACGGTCGTGGTGGCGCGGACGATGGCTATGCGGTTTATGCCAGTATCGCCGCCGTGCAGGAACTCAAGCGCCAGAACGTCCCGCATCCGCGCATTGTCGGGCTGATCGAAACCTGCGAGGAAAGCGGCTCCGGTGATTTGCTGCCCTACGTGGATCTGCTCAAGACGCGGCTGGGCGATGTGGGGCTGGTGATCTGTCTGGACTCTGGCGCGGGCAACTATGACCAGCTCTGGCTCACCACCAGCCTGCGCGGCATGGCCAGTGGCACGTTGAAGGTGGAAATCCTGACGGAGGGCGTGCACTCGGGCGACTCGTCGGGGCTCGTGCCATCGTCGTTCCGCATCATGCGCATGGTGCTGGATCGGCTGGAGGACAGCCCAACGGGCCGTCTGCTGCCGCAGAGCTTCCATTGCGAAGTGCCCGCCGATCGCATGCAACAGGCGCGCGCCACGGCGGACATTCTGGGCGATGAGCTCTACAAGCGCTTTCCGTGGGCGCACTACGACTGCGGCGGCGCCACCACATTCGCGTTGCCCACCACGACGGACCCGCTGCAGGCGCTGCTCAAGCGCACGTGGGAACCCACACTGAGCGTGACGGGTGCAGAAGGCTTTCCGGCGATGAAGGATGCGGGCAACGTGCTGCGCCCTTACAGCGCCTTCAAGCTCAGCCTGCGCCTGCCGCCGCTGGTGGACGCGGCCGCGAGCCTGCAAGAGCTCAAGGCGCTGCTGGAAGACAACGCGCCCTATCAGGCCAAGGTCACCTTTCAGCCCGAAGGTGCGGCCAGCGGATGGAATGCACCGGGCATCGATCCGTGGTTTGAAAATGCGCTGAATGCAGCCAGCCAGGCCCATTACGGCGCACCGTGTGGCTACATCGGGCAGGGCGGCACGATTCCGCTCATGAACATGTTGAGCAAGGGATTTCCGACCGCGCAGATGATGGTGTGCGGCGTGCTCGGCCCCAAGAGCAACGCGCACGGCCCGAACGAGTTCCTGCATGTGCCCTACGCGAAAAAGCTCACCTCTGCCGTGGCGCAGGTCATCGCCAGCATGCCTGCACCTGTGACGGCCTGAGCCGGGCGCGTCATCGACTTTCCTATCCACATCGCCAACGCGCAGTGCCAACAGGCACCAGCGCGTTGAGCGAAGGTTTGATAAAATCAGCGGCTCTGGGCTGCAAAGGACGCCCACCTCGCGAAAGCGCACGCACCTTTTGATTTGTTGTCGCAAGCACCAACCACCGCGTTGGCTTGCATACCCTCCCGGCCCGCAGCGAGAACGGCCAGTGAAAACAAGGAGTTGGTATGCATACCGATCACACTGAATCGACCACCATTACACCGGAGCGCCACGCGCTCGACGCTTTGCTGCGCGCCGCCAAACGCCTGCAACGGCAGGCCCACAGCGAATCGCTCGCGCTGTCGTTGCCGGTTCTGCGCCGCCTGTTGCAAACGCAAACCATCCGTTCGGTGAGCTTGCCCGAATTGCGCCGCCATCGTCACATCGTCCAGCGCAAGCACGTGCTGCATATGCTGGCGCAGGAAGCCGGGCACGCGCACTGGGAGGATTACCGCCGCGCGCTCGCCTCGATGGGCACCGAAGCACTGGCGCAACTCGATGTGCTGGCGACGCATGCCGGTTATCCCAACCACTGGTTCTCTCGCTACGACGAAGCGCTGCAACATGCTGCGGCCCACGGGGGCACAGCGGTGCGTGCTGGAGCGCAAGGCGTGGTGCTGCCCGCCTGAGCGTCAGAGCCAGGCTTCCTGCTCTGCCTTGCGGCCCGTGTCGCGCAGATCGGCGCAAAGCCGCTGCAGTTCGCGCGGCAGGTCGTCGCGCGCCTGCAGGCGGTCCAGCCATTGCAGATCATCCGCCGTCAGCGCGATGGCCGGGGCGCGGTCCCAATCTTCGCGCTGCATGCGAAAGGCGGTCCACGTCTGTCCGGCCTGCTGCCAGAGCGCGCCTGCGGTGAGCGCGATTTCCACGCCCGCCGGGTCGGGGTCGCAACTGATGCGTGCAGGTGCGGGCGCGATCGCCAGCAGCGCTTGCACGGCCTCGCACCAACTGGTGGAAGGGCGGCCTGGCAGCCAGATCAGGCAGGCGCGCTCGGGCGCATGCGCGGCCTGCCGCTCAAAGCTCGCGCGGTTTTCAATCAGCCAGTAGTGCGCTGGTGCGTTCTGCGCATGCAGATCACTCTGGGTGAACAAACGCATCGGCAAGCCGCACATGCCTGCGGCGGCGACGCTGATGTCGCCGTGCGATGTGTGCAGCGTGAGGTCACCGGCCAGCCAGAGCATCGGAGCGAAGCGCGCAATGCCGAGCGACTCCAGCGGCACATGCGCTTCCAGCCATTTCCATTCAGTGAGGGTGATCGACTTGGTCGTGCCGCGCGCATGCAGGGCAAAGTCGCGCCACAGACCGAAGCGTTGCTGCTGGTGCCAACCATGCAAGGCGTGCAGCAGTTCGAGCCGCGCAGTGCGCACGTTGTCACCCACCCGCGCATCGAGGCAGTGGCGTGCCGCCGACTCCAGCCAGGGCGTGTCCTGCGCCAACATCTGCAATTGCGCGGTGATGGCACTGCGGCTGTTCTCGCGCTCTGCCGCCGTGCGCAATCCGGCCGCTTGCTGCAGCGCGGGTACGTCGCTCCAGCGCACGCGCTCCACCAGCCATTGCCCGCGTGAGAAGTGCTCTTTCGTTTGCAGCACGCCCGCGTGCAGCAGCAAGTCGCGCAACTCGTCGGCCAGATCCAGCCGGTCGGGGCCTGCGGCGTCGAGCAGCGTTTGCCATTGGCGCTCGCTGGCATCGGAGCGCAGCCAATCCTTGAGCAGCGCGGACTGCCGTTCGCGCAACTCCGGCCATGTGGTGCATGGGAACGATGCGGCGCTGCGCGTGCGGCGCAGTCGACTGGACTGTTCCACACGCAGCGCGGTCATGCGGGCAGCGCTCCCAATTCGGGTTCACCGCGCCGCTTGGCGACGGCAATGGGCGGCGCCCAGCGACTGCCCTTGGGTTTCTTGCTGGTCACAAGTGTGATCTCGGCAGGCTCGAACACTTCCAGGTTGTGCGTGATGGGTGTGGTCAGCACATACTGCGCGCGCGTGGAACGCAGGAAGTGCCCGACCAGTTGGATGTTGCGCACGTCCAGGTGGGCAAACGGCTCGTCGATAAAGACAAAGCCACCCGAGCCGCTTTCCTCATCCTTGAGCAGGCCCACCAGCAGGATCAGCGACTTGATCACCTGCTGGCCACCCGAGGCTTCGCCGTCGTTCAGGCCGATGGTGCCTTTGCCGTCGAAGGCAAAGTTGACCTTGAGGCCCGCCTGCGCGAGCACGGTGTCGTCGTTCTCCAGCAGTGGCAGATCGGCGGCCACCTCCACGCCGGCGAGTCCGCCCAGCTCCTGGATGTTCTTGCGGTAGCGGCGCACGGTGGTGCGCAGCACCTCGATGTAGCTTTCGCGCGCGTTGAGCACGGCGGTTCCGGCCTGCGCGTTCTTCACCTTGTGATCGTCGAGGCTCGCCGCCTGCTCACGCACGGTGACGTCCATGCGGCGGTGGCGCTCTTCCACGGTGTCGTCGGTTTCCCAACTGCTTTGTTCCAGTTCCTGCTCGACTGAGTGCAGGCGCAGCTTGGCCTGCACTTCGTTGATGTACTCATCGACGAGCGACTGGAGCGTGGCGGGCGCGATCCAGCGTGCGGGAAACTGCGCGCGCTGCGCCTGGCTGCGCTGTACGTTGCCATGCTGCTGGCGGCGGCGCGACGTCCACTCCTGCGCGGCGCGCTCGGAGTCGCCGCGTGCGCGCTGCAATTCCTTTTCCAGCCGCTTGTGTTCGTCTGCAAAGGCGCGGTGCTTGTCGTGCGCGCTCGCAGTGGCGGTTTCGAGTTGCTGCCAGCGCGATGCGGCGGCAATGCGCGCCTGTTTGGCCGCGGGCAGTGCGTCGCGGGCTTCGGCAAATTCGTCACTGCGCCGCGCCAGTTCTTCGGCGGCGCTGTGGCCTTCGAGGGCGCGGCGGGTGTCGGAGATCTGCCGTTTGAGCGCCATGATCTCGTCGTGCACGGGAGCGAGCTGCGCGTCGATGCGTGCCACTTCGCGCTCGGCAGCCTGCCTGCGCGCCTGCACGGCGGCGGCGCCAAACTGGTGTTCGTGCGCATCCACCCACATGGAGCGCGCACCGCGCCCGTCGTGCATGTAGGCCTGCGGCGTGATCCAGGTTCCGCCAAGGCGTTTGCCCTCGCGCGGGTCGGCCACGCAGCGCAGTTGCTGGAGCTGCTGCACGAGCCAGCGCGGCACGGGGGCAGTGAACTTCACATGCTCGAGCAACGTGCCCGGATCGCCTTTGAGTGCGGGCTGACCGGGTTCGACGATGTAGTGGCGGTAGCGCTCGCGTTCGCCCAATTCATACGCTTCGGTCAGGTCCTTTGCATGTTCGAGCAGCACCACCCAGCGGTGGCCCCGCAGCACGCCTTCGATGGCATGGCGCCAGCGCTCATCCAGCACCTCGACCACTTCGGCGACGAGTTGGTGCGCAATGCCGGCCTGATTCAGCGCGCGGCGGAACTTCATCGCCTCGGGCGGCATGGGCGGCAAATGCTGGCCTTCCAGCGCATTCAGCCGCTCCTGCGCAGCCTTGCGGCTGTGCTGCAGGGAGGAGCGCTGTTCGAGCAACGCGCTTTCCTTGCCTTGCAACGCGGCCAGATGCGCCTGCAGTTCGTCGGCATTGCTGCCTTTGTCCATCAACGCCAGCAGCTCCTGTTCGCGCTGCGCAATTTTCTCCAGAGGTGCCTCGTGGCGCTGCGCGGCGTCCAGCGCCGAGCGGACCTGATCGCGCTCCACACGCAACTGTTCGGCCTGGTGTTCCGAGGCGGCGCTTTCTTCCAGCAAATGCAGCAGGCGCTTGTTTTGCGCCGCAATGTGGGCGAGCGCCGCTCGGTGCTGGGACTTGTGTTTGCGCAGTTCGCGCGATTGTTTGACCAGCGATTCGCGCTCGCTCCACCAGTTCAGCACCGGCACCACTTCGGTGGCGAGGCGCTCGCGTTCGGCCAGACGCAATCGCCATGTCTTGTAGTTGTTCACACGGTTGGCAAGTTCGGTGAGCTGCGCGCGGCTGTGGTCGAGTTCGTGCTCGGCCTGCGCCATCTCGCGCGCCAGCTCCTGCTGGTGGCCGCGTGCCTTTTCGTAGGCATCGAGCACTTCCTGATCGCCGAACACGTCGAACACGAGGCGCAGTAATTCGCGCGGACTGAACTCGCACAGCCGGTCGGTCTGCCCTTGCTCCAGCGAGAGCACGCGTGCGATGGCGGGCGACAGCCCGGCGCCCGACAGCACGCGCCCCCAGTTTTCCACGCCCATGTAGCCGAGGTCTTTTTCCGGCGTGTCGCGCAACTGCTCGATGCTGGCATCCCCTTCCACAAGGCAGTAACGCCGTTGCCAGTCGCCGCCATTGCGGTCGATGCGGCAGACCAGCGTGACCTGATCGCTGTAGATCAGGCGGCGCGCAAACGGGCGGCTCGACGTCTGGCGGCCTTGCGGGCGGTTGTCCACCACGGCGCGCAGCCACGCGGTTTGCGCGCCTGCGTGGCGTGCGTAGGTCTTGAAGTCGCGCGGGGCCGAGCAGCGCAGGCCAAGCAGCGTGCGCATGGCGTCCAGCAGCGTGGTCTTGCCCGAACCATTCGGGCCGGCGATAGTGATGATGGAGGCATCCAGCGGCAGCGACACGCGCTGGCAATAGTCCCAGTGAACAAGCTCCAGAGTCTGCAGATGGAACATGGTGCTCAGTGCTCCTCGGGGCTGGGGCGTGTGGTGGCGCGCTCGTCGATGAAATCGTCGATGGCCGCTTCGATGGTCTCCGTCACGTCGGGCGCGAGCGGCGGCTCGGTTACCGATTGCACGTAGGACTGTGCATCGGGCGCCGCGGCGTCCGGTTCCGGTCGCCAGGGCGGCTCGGGTGAAACCGGGGGAGCGGCTTGGGCTTCGGCGTCGGGCGCAGGCGCGGATGTTGGCGCGGCGGCGTCAGCCAAAGTGTCGGGTGTTTTGTCGAGCGCGTTGGCGCTGGCGGACGCCGATTCCGCTGCCTCTTCGGCCTCGCGTTGCGCGCGTTCGCGTGCCAGTACGTCGGCCAGTGCGCCATCGAGAATGCGCGGTGCGAGCACGTCATAGTCCAGCAGCACATCGAGCAGCGGACCTTCGGCGATTTCGTCCTGCTTGCGCGCGATGAATCCGTGGCGCTCCAGCAGGCGCAGGTTCACGTCCATGCGCACCTTCTTGCCCAACTGCGGACCGTAGTCTTCGAGCAAGGCCTTGTACGACACCACGGGGCTGACCGAGCGCGCCACGGGCAGGGGCTTGGCGCTCGGGAACATGTCGTTCTGGCCTAGGTCCGCCTCTTCCACGCGGCTCGTCTGGCGTTCGCGTTTGGGCAGGATGATGAGTGCCCACAGCACCACCAGCAGCGCCTGCGCATCGCGCGGCAATTCGAGGTTGTTGTTGGCGTTGAGTCCGGCCTCGCCCAATACGCTGTTCTGCGCGGCGGGCAGCAGCGCCACGCTCACGTGATCGGCGTAAATGCTGTCCATCCAGCGCAGGCCCGACTGGGCCAGGCGCTGCTCCACCTGCGCAAACAGTTCGGCATCCACCAGTGCGCGTTTGACACGCGGGTGGCTGCGCGGCAACCAGCGGCGCGAGAGCAGTTCGGCAATCAACAATGCGGCGTCATCCATGTGCGTTCAAATCCTTTGTGGCCGCTTTGGCTTGTTTTTCCTGCAACTGCTGCGCCTCCTCGGGCGACACCAGCATGCCCTGGCTGAGTAGTTCCACCTGCGGATGGCGGATGCGCTTGTGCGTGGCTTGCCAGTGCACGCGCCACGGCTGGCGTGCGAACTCTCCCGTCGCGCCGGGCAGCACCTCGGCCTGCGGGTCGCCGAGCAGCGGCATGAGCTGCGCACGGTAGGCCACTTGCGCATAGCGCGCGTTGGCCGGGTCGAGCCCGAGCAGCGCATCGGCCACGGTGTGCGTGCTGGCGTCGTCGCCGGTGACCCATGCGGCGAGCATCGTATTCATGTCGTGCAATTCCTGCGGCAGCGCCACGGCCTTGAGCGAGCCCTCGGGCGCTTCCTGCGCGCCCGGCAGATCTTCGTGTTCGGCGGGACCGGGACGGTCGCGCTCGAATTCTGCCTCCACCACGTCCAGCAATTCGTGCGGTGCCAGTGCGTTGATGGACACGGGGCTGGCCACGGCGTCGGCGGTGAAGGTGTGCAGACTGGGTGCCGCCTGCAGCCAGCGTTTGACGTCGGTGCTTGTGATGCCCGTGGTGCCCAGCGTCACGCGCTGGCGGTCCACCTGTTGCAAGGCGCGGTTGAACTGGCTGGCCATCGCGAGCAGCCGCGATTGCGCCTGCCCCATGCCACGCGCGGCACGCTCCAGGGCAATGTGACCGTGCGAGTTGGAGATGATGGCGGTGATGGTTTCCGATGCCCGATCGATCAGCGTGGCGGCCCGGTCGTAGCGCTTGCGCGCCTCGCGCAAGCGGAATTCGGAACCGCTGGCGATGGCATCGGCAAATTCGCCGTGCAGGCGCGCCAGTTGCGCGTGCAGCAACTTGACCTGTCCGGCATCGACGGCGCCCAGTTGGTTGGCGCCCACGACCTGGCCGAGCAGGGCCGCCAATTCGGCGCTGTCGTCATCCTCGGCCACGGCTTCGCTGGCCAGCGGCGAGAGCATGGCGGCCACGCGCTGGGCGATGGGCGGCAGCGAGTAGCTGCGCTGGCTTTCGTCCCACACCAGCAGGCCGACATCGCGAAAGCGTTTGAGCACGGTTTCCAGCGCCTCGGGGCGCAGCGCGTGGAACATCTCGTCGATGTGTTCGCGCGGCAGTTGTGCATCGCCCTGCGCGGCCAACTGCAAAAACACCCACACACGCAGCTGCACCAACGCGGCGTTGCCGTGAAACAGGCCGCTCATGGCATGCGTGAGTTGCGGCTGGCGCGTGAGATTCCAGAGCAGCGGCGAATCCGCAGCGGCATCGGCATCGCGGAAAAAATCGGCCACCACGCCCACGTTGGGGCTCAGTGTCTCGCCATGGGCGTCGGCCTCTGCCAGCGCGGCGGAGGTGGTGTCGGGGTCGGTGCGCATCACGAAAAAACCAGTTGTGACAGCGAGGCGATGGCCGCCGTTTCGGCGCGCAACACGCGCGTGCCCAGGTGCGCGGGGGCAAAGCCGGCGGCCATGGCGGCATCTTCTTCTTCGGCCGTCAGGCCCCCTTCGGGGCCGTGCAAAATCCAGACGTTGTGCGCCGTGCCGACCAGTTCACGCAGTGGGCGATGGCCTTCGCGCAGCGACAGCACTACGCGCACGGCGTCTTCTGGTTGCGCTTGCGCGGGCAGCTTGCGCAGCCATTCGGCGAGCGAGAGCGGCGCATGCACCTCGGGTACGCGATTGCGCCCGCATTGCTCGCACGCGGACACGGCGATCGCCTGCCAGCGTGTTTGGCGCTTGTCGGCGCGTTCGCCCGAGAGCTTGATCACGCTGCGCGCGGTGGCCAGCGGCTGGATGCTGGCAGCGCCCAGCTCGGTGGCCTTTTCCACCAGCCAGTCCATGCGCTCGTTCGCAGGCATGCCCGAGAGCAGGTGCGCGGCCAGCGGTGCTTCGCGCTCGGCAGCATGGTGCGCACCCACGCGCACGTCCACATCGCTGCGTCCCATGCGCGTGACTTCGGCGGTGTATTCACCGCCCCGGCCATCGAACAGCGTGATCGCATCCCCGGGCTGCAGGCGCAGCACCTGCACATGGCGCGCAGCCGTTGGCGGCAGGGTGATGTCTGCGTCCGGAGAGAGCGGCAATGAACAATGAAAACGCGGCATGGGCGGTGAGAGCAAAAAGGTTCGACGCCAGCTTCCATGCGTGGAAACCGGCGCACGCGCCAGAGTCTGGCGTGTCAGTGTGGCAGCGGCGTGGAACTACATCCGGCCATAGGCAAAACCGTAGGCAGGCTGCGTGCCTTCCACCTCATCGACCAGTCGCAGCAGCGGCGTGAGTTCGCGGTAGCGGCTGGCGGTCTGGCGGATGTACTGGATGAAACGCGGCGTGTCGGCCAGGTATTTGGGCTTGCCGTCGCGCAGCGTGAGCCGCGCGAAGATGCCGGCCACCTTGAGGTGCCGCTGCAAAGCCATCCAGTCTACTGCACGGTAAAACTCGCCAAAGTCGGCGCCCCAGCCGCTGGCGCTGCCCGCGCCGACAATGCCCGCACGGCGCGCTTTTTCCCAGTAACGGACGGTAATGTCAATGACGAAATCCTCTTCCCAACTGATGAAGGCGTCGCGCAGCAGGCTGGCGATGTCGTAGGTGACGGGGCCGTACACCGCGTCCTGGAAGTCCAGCACGGCCAGCGCGTTGTCGGGCGTGACCATCAGGTTGCGTGTCATGAAGTCGCGGTGGACAAACACGCTCGGCGCATCCAGATTGTTGGCGATGATGGCGTCAAACGTGCGCTGGAGCAGCGCTTGTTGCGCATCCGTCGCCACCCACTGGCGGTGGCGGCCCAGATACCACTCGGGAAACAGGTGCAGTTCGCGGCGCAGCAGGGCATCGTTGTATTCGGGCAGCACCCCCGGACGCGAGGCCTTTTGCCACTCGATGAGCGTGTCCACCGACTGCAGATACCAGCGGTGCGCATCCGCCGGTTGCTCGGGGGAGAGCAGTCCGATCAGCGTCTGGTTGCCAAAGTCGGTCAGCAGCATGAAACCGTTGGAGGCGTCCCATGCCAGCACGTCTGGAGCCAGTACGCCCGCGCCCTTCAGCAACTTCTGAACGTGAACGAAGGGATGGCAGTCCTCCTTGTCGGGAGGCGCGTCCATGACGATGAAGCTGGAACCATTGGCCGCATCCACGCGCAAATAGCGGCGAAAGCTGGCATCCGCGGAGGCCGGGCGCAGGGTGTGCGGCAGCAGCGCATGCGTTGCGGTCAATGAAGACAGCCATTGCGTAAATAATGTCTCCCGCGCCGGATCGGCCCAGTAAACTGCTTCGGTTGCGGCAATCGTGCCCGCCGGTGTGGGTGAATTGGGGTTGCTCATGGATAATCCGATTCTACAAATCCGGGATGCCCGGATTCGGATGGCCGGTCGCTCCCCGCTCCCCGCCGTTGGCTTTCAGACCCATGGACCCTCTTCTTTTGTCTGGCGTAAACCACTCCTCGCATCCTCGAACCCCATCTCCCGGGCGCTCCCGCGCAGGCCGCGCCGCGCCCACGGAAGGCGCGATGCGCTTTGAGCGGCGCCTGCTGACGCGCCTGATTGCGCTGGCACTATCGCTGCCCGCAGCCGGTATCACGCTGGCCAATGATGGGATGCAGTGGACGGCGCAGGACGGCTCCTCTGTCACGGAGACGTTTGCAGCGCAGGAAGCTGTTCAGGTCAGTGCGCTCGAATTGACGGCGTCGCCCGAAATCAGCCAGACCTCGCCAGCGGAGCAGACAGCGCCCGTGGCGGCTCCGGCCACTCCGGCCACAAAGGCGGGCGCTCACACCTCGTCTTCGACCCTGCCGCCGCCGGTGCTGCGCACCTCGCCCACGCTGACGGAGGATATTCCGTCTGCAGTGCGCGGGCAGATGCCAGTCTTTGTCAGCGGCGATCAGGTCAGCGGGCAGCCCGACATCCAGGCCACCATCGAAGGCCATGCGGAACTGCGCCGTGGCGACACCATCATCCGCGCCGATCGCATGCAATACGACGTGCCCGAGGACCGGGCGACGGCGGAAGGCAACGTGCACATCAACCGCGCAGGCAACGTGTACGAAGGAACGCTGCTCGATCTGAAGGTGGACGCCTTCTCGGGCTTTTTCAGCGATGCGCGTTACCGCTTCCTGGAAACCGGCGGACACGGCGAGGCGTCGCGTGTCGACTTCATCGACAACGATCACTCCATCGTGCACAACAGCACGTACACCACGTGCGAGCGCACGAATGAAGACAGTTGGAAGCCGGACTGGATCATCCGCGCGCGCAAGATCACGCTCGACCGGGCCGAAGACGTGGGTACGGCGGAAAGCGGTGTGCTCGAGTTCAAGGGCGTGCCGATCATTCCGGTGCCCCGGATCACCTTTCCGCTCTCAGACAAGCGCAAATCGGGATTCCTGCCGCCAACGATTGGTCTGGATACCGTCAGCGGCATGGAGTACGAGCAGCCGTACTACTGGAACATCGCGCCCAACCGCGACGCCACCATCACGCCCATGCTCATGTCACGGCGCGGTGCGGCGCTGGCAGGCGAATTCCGCTATCTGGAGCCGAGCTACAACGGCACGGCCTCGGCGGTCTACATGCCCAGTGACCAGTTGCGCGACCGTGATCGCTGGGCCTACAGCCTCAAGCACAGCGGAACGGTGGCCTCGCCCATCGGCGGACTGGGGCTGAACATCGACATCAAGCGGGTGAGCGACGACAACTACTGGCGCGACTTCACCCAGCGCAGCAGTCCCACGGGCATGCACACGCAGCTCACGCAGCGCCTGCTGTCGGGCGATGCATCGCTGGGCTGGGGCTATGGCGATCATTCGGTGCTGTTGCGAACGCTGAAGTGGCAGACACTGCAGGACATCAACGCGCCCATCGTGCCGCCATATGACCGCATGCCGCAACTGCAATGGCGCTATGCACCGCAGGATTTGCCCGGTGGTTTCGACGCCAGCGTGGAAGCCGACTACACCAGCTTCCATGCCGACGGCGCCTATATCCGCCAGCCCAACGCTGCGCGCACCTATGCGCTGGCGCAGGTGAGCCGCCCGTTCCTCGCGCCTGCCGGTTTTGTGATTCCGAAGGTGATGCTGCACGCCAGCAACTACGACTTCGACAATCCGATTGCGAACGGCACCACCAACGCATCGCGTACGCTGCCGACCTTCAGTCTGGACAGCGGACTGGTGTTCGAGCGCGATGCCAACTACTTTGGCCGCAGCTTCCTGCAAACGCTGGAGCCGCGTGCGTTCTATACCTATACGCCATTCCGCGACCAAAGCGCGATTCCGATCTACGACACGGGCGCGAACGACTTCAACTTCGCCTCGATCTATTCGGAAAACGCTTTCAGCGGGCACGACCGGATTGCGGACAACAACCTGCTCACGCTCGGCGTCACGACCCGCCTGCTGGATTCGGACACGGGCGCCGAGGCCGTACGTCTGGGGGTGGCGCAGCGCCTGCGCTTTGCCGACCAGCGCGTGACCATGCCGGGCGTCCAGCCGGTGAATGACCGTTTGTCCGACGTGCTGTTCGGTGCCGGCATCAACTGGACCCCCGAGTGGGCGCTCGACACCATGGTGCAGTACAACCCCAAGACCAGCCGGTCGATGCGCAGCACCATTGGCGCACGTTACTCGCCCGGCAAGTACCGCACGATCAGCGCCGCCTACCGCCTGCAGAAGGCCACCAGCTTCATCAACGAGCCCAGTGAGCAGATCGACGTGGGCTGGCAATGGCCCATCAATGATTTGTGGGGCGACAAGGCCGACACCGAACGCCGCAGCGGTCGCTGGTATTCTGTCGGCCGTCTGAACTACAGCCTGCGCGACAGCAAGTTTGTGGATACCGTGGTGGGCGTGGAATACGAAAGCTGCTGCTGGATCGGCCGCGTGGTGCTGGAACGATTGCAAAATACGCTGGTCTCATCCAACACGCGTGTGATGTTCCAGGTGGAATTCCTCGGATTCTCTCGGCTGTCGCTGGGCTCCAACCCGTTGCAGAGCCTGCAGCGCAACGTGCCGCGCTACCAGATCCTGCGTCAGGATGTGACCGCGCCGAGCCGCTTCTCACAATACGATTGATGACACATTGCGCCAAGCAATTGCAGGCACGGTCCGCCAGCGGCGGGCCGCACCGCCCATAAATGATTGAAGATGCCATGAAAATTCGTGCACTGACTCTGGGAATCCTCTCTGCGGCAGCCATGTCGGCGGCCATGACCGGGGGAGCCCTCGCTCAGGGGCTGCGTCCTTCGGGCGCGGCGCAGGCACCGCGCCTGACGCCCAACGTGACCTTGCCGCCCGCCAATGCGCGCCCGACGACGCGCGCGGCCGACTTCATCGTGGCCGTGGTCAACTCCGAGCCGATCACCAACAACGACGTGCGCAACCGCATGGAGCGCCTCGCCGCCCAGATGCAGGCGCAAGGCGTGACCTTGCCCCCCGTGAACGTGTTTGCGCGCGACGTGCTGGAACGCCTGATCATGGAGAAGATCCAGATCCAGAATGCCAAGGAATTGGGCATGAAGGTGGACGAGTACGCCGTCAATCAGGCAGTGAAATCGGTCGCGGCGCAAAACAAGATCGACGAGGACGACATGTACCGTCGTCTGGCACACGACGGCATCACCAAGGAGCAGTTCCGCGAAGAGCTGCGCAGCCAGATGCTCATGCAGCGCCTGCGCGACCGCGAAGTGGACGCCCGCGTGAAGGTCTCCGAGGCCGACATCGACCAATACCTGCGCGAGCAGCGCAGCGCCGCAGGCAACGCGGCATCGACCTCGCCCATGGAAATCAATCTGGCGCACATCCTCGTGGCCGTGCCCGAGGGCGCGAGCGAAGATACCATCGCCACGCAGCGCGCCAAGGCGCAAAAGCTGGTGGACGAAATCCAGGGCGGCAAGGACTTCTTTGCCGTGGCCCGCTCGTCCTCTGACGCGGCGGACGCCGCGCAAGGCGGCCTCATGGGCCTGCGCCCGGCGGATCGCTACCCCGATCTGTTCGTCAAATCCACGCAAAAGGCGGCGGCGGGCTCTGTGGTCGGGCCGGTGCAATCGCCTGCAGGTTTCCACATCCTGAAAGTGGTGGATCGCACCCTCACGGGCGTGCCGTCCGTGGCCGTGCAATCGCATGTGCGGCACATCCTGCTGCGCATGGGACCGCAGCTGACCGAAGAACAAGCGGCAGAGCGCCTGCAGGACTATCGCCGCCGCATCGACAGCGGTCAGGCCACGTTTGAATCGCTGGCGCGCGAATATTCGCAAGACGGCAGCGCGCAAAAGGGCGGCGACCTCGGCTGGGCCGGTCCTGGCCGCTTCGTGCCGGAATTCGAGCAGGCCGTGAGTGCACTGCAGGCGGGCCAGATCAGCGAGCCCGTGCTTTCGCGCTTCGGCATGCACCTGATCCAGTTGCTCGAGCGCCGCGAGGTCAAGCTGTCCCAGCGCGAACAGCGCGAAATGGTGCGCGACATCGTGCGCGAAAAGAAGCTCGACGAAGCCTACGCCAACTGGATGCAGGAAGCGCGCGCGCGCGCCTACGTCGAACTGCGGGAGCCACCGCAGTGAGCGGTGGGCGTACCGGTTTATCTTCGACCCAGTCATGAGCAAACACATCGCGCGCAAGCGCTTCGGCCAGCACTTCCTGAGTGACTCGGCCATCATCGACGCCATCGTGCGCGGCATCGCCCCGGTGGCGGGCGAGCCAATGATCGAAATCGGCCCCGGCCTGGCGGCGCTCACGCAGCCGCTGGTGGAGCGCCTTGGACACCTCACCGTCATCGAGCTGGACCGCGATCTGGCCAAGCGCCTGCGCGCGCACGGCCAGCTCTCGGTGATCGAGTCCGACGTGCTCAGGGTGGATTTTGCGCAGGTCGCGCGCGATATGAACGTGCCGCGCGTGCGCGTGGTGGGCAATCTGCCCTACAACATCTCCACACCCATCCTGTTTCACCTGCTCCAGTACGTGGACGTGATCCAGGACCAGCACTTCATGCTGCAAAAAGAGGTCATCGACCGCATGGTCGCCGGGCCTTCGACGAGCGACTATGGCCGCCTGTCGGTGATGCTGCAGTGGCGCTATGCGATGGAGAATTTCCTCTTCGTGCCGCCAGAGAGCTTCGATCCGCCGCCGCGCGTGGACAGCGCTGTCGTGCGCATGGTGCCGCTGGCCAACCCGGCACCCGTCGATGTGGGGCTGATGGAGGAGATGGTACAGGTGGCCTTCAGCCAGCGGCGCAAGCTGCTGCGGCACACGCTGGGCGCGTGGCTGGATGCACGCGGCTTTTCCGGTCAGTTCGACACCCAGCGGCGCGCCGAAGAGGTGCCGGTGGATGACTACGTACAGCTTGCGCTGGCGCTCGGGCCCGCGCAAGCTGCTTCAGATCAGGCTGCTGCCAGCCAGTAAGTGGAGTTGAAGGGGCTGCTCATGCGCAGCGCCTCGGGCGTCACGTCCACCAGCTTGTCGGTGGGCATTTGCTCGCCGGTGGAGGTGTCGATCACGATCTGGATCGGCACTGCCGCACGCCGGCGGGGCTGGCTGACGACAGTCTCGGCCACACTGGCCCGTTCCGCTTGGCCTGCGGATGCTGAACGGGCTACAGAAAAGAATAGAAACAGCGGAACGCGATCTTACGATCGGCCCAGTAGTCGGCGGCGTCGCGGAAGATGTCGAGCAACTGCTCGCGCGCTTCCTTGTCGAACTTCGGCGTCGTGGGAATCTGCTCCAACACCACGATGAAGCCAGGCTGGGGGCCGGACTTGTGCAGCGGGTCGGTCATGCAGTCGTACAGCGCGTCAAAATTCTTGCCGAAGTGTGCGGGAAACATGAACTGCTGCGCAATCAGGTCCAGGATGTCCTGCTTGGACTGTGCGTGGGCGAGGTTGGCGTACAGAAAATGATTGCCCATCGCCAAGGCTGCGGCCTGCAGGTCCTGGATGCGATAGGCGCGAATGGACTGCACGATGTTGGGGCGAACGCCGCGTAGCAAAGTGTCCTGTTCGTGACGAAGTGGCATTTCCATCTCCGTTGCTCTTTCTTTTTAGATATCCACAAAAAAGATGACTGATTCGGTTCAATTCATGCGAGACGCGAAATTGTGAGCCGATAACCTGTTCTCGCCAAGCTTCTGCATCACGTGGGGTGCGCAGATTCCAGGCAGGTTGATGTCACTCCTTGATCTCGCGGAAACTCGCGTAGTGATCGTTGGTGTAGTAGCACGTATCCGGTGTCCGAACACGCCCGCCGCACACGATGCGCCGAGCCCCCCGGTCGCGGGCTCCAGGCGTCCTGACGGTATATTCCCGGTAATAGCCGCGTCTGGCCTTGGGCAGCAGACGTTCGCGGTTGCCGAAAACGGTTCCGTCCTTGTCATGTGGAAACGGGCCGCCTTCCCGGATCAGAGCAAAGGTGGTGCGTGCCTCTCGAGGCATGTCGACCAGTGCAATGGAGGGGGAGGAAATGACGTCGGCAGTGGTTTCGCGCGCAAACGACGAAACGGGTGTCATGAGACACCCGGCCATCAACGCGTACGCCAAACCAGTCTTGAACGCCGAGATGGCGACAGCCTTCAACATCAACGACACCTTTCGAAAAACCCCGGGTTTACCCGGAATTTCGAGGCAATAGTTTGACGCAAAGACCTGCAAAAAGCAAGTGAATGCCCAAAAAACGGGCACCCCCTATGTTGACAACTATTAACGGATAGTGGGTGCTCGCTTTGAGTTTCGCCTTAGCGCGAGGCGTTGGCGTCGGCGACCGTCAGGGCGGTCATGTTCACGATGCGGCGCACCGTGGCGCTAGGCGTAAGAATGTGTACAGGCTCGGCAGCGCCCAGCAGCACAGGGCCGATGGCGATCCCGCCGCCTGCCGCCGTCTTGAGCAGGTTGTAGGAAATGTTGGCCGCATCGATGTTGGGCATGACCAACAGATTGGCGCTTCCAGTCAGGCTGCTGTGTGGCATGAGTGCCTCACGCGCATGGGGGTCGAGTGCCACGTCGCCGTGCATTTCGCCGTCCACTTCGAGCCACGGTGCCTGAATTTTGAGCAATTCCAGGGTTTCGCGCATCTTCACCGCGCTGGGCTGGTTGCTCGATCCGAAATTGGAATGGGACAGCAGGGCGGCCTTGGGCTTGATGCCAAAACGCATCATTTCCTCGGCGGCCATGACCGTGATCTCGGCGAGCTGTTCAGCAGTCGGGTCGTAGTTGACGTGCGTGTCCACCAAGAAGACCTGGCGATCAGGCAGCAGCAGCCCATTCATGCAGGCGTAGGTCGAGACGCCGGCGCGCTTGCCGATCACCTGATCCACATAGTTCAGGTGGTGTGCGGTCAGGCCCCAGGTGCCGCAGATCAGGCCGTCCACTTCGCCCTTGTGCAGCAGCATGCAGGCGATGAGTGTCAGGCGGCGGCGCATTTCGATCTTGGCCATGGGCGCGGTGATGCCCTTGCGCTCTGTCATGCGGTGATAGGTCTGCCAGAAGTCGCGATAGCGCAGATCGTCTTCCACGTTCACCACGTCGTAGTCCTGCCCTTCCTTGAGGCGCAGGCCGAATTTGTCGATGCGCTGGGCGATGATCGACGGGCGGCCAATCAGCGTCGGGCGGGCGATCTTCTCGTCCACCACGATCTGCGCGGCGCGCAGCACGCGCTCTTCTTCCCCTTCCGAGTACGCCACGCGCTTCTTGGCAGCGATCTTGGCGGCGGTGAAGATCGGCTTCATCGTCGTGCCGGAGGCGTACACGAAGGTCTGCAGATGATCCGTGTAGGCGTCCATGTCGGCGATGGGGCGCAGCGCCACACCGCTGTCCGCTGCCGCTTGGGCGACGGCGGGCGCGATCTTCATCATCAGGCGCGGATCGAACGGCTTGGGGATCAGGTATTCCGGGCCGAACGCGAGCTGCTCACCCACATAGGCGGCGGCCACGACTTCGCTCTGCTCGGCCTGGGCGAGTTCAGCAATCGCGTGCACGGCGGCGATTTCCATCTCCGTCGTGATCGTCGTTGCGCCGCAATCGAGCGCGCCGCGGAAGATGTAGGGGAAGCACAGGACGTTGTTGACCTGGTTCGGATAGTCAGTGCGGCCGGTGGCGATGATGGCATCGTCGCGCACGGCTTTCACGTCTTCCGGCGCGATTTCGGGATTCGGGTTCGCCAGCGCGAAGATCAGCGGACGCGCCGCCATCTTCTTGACCATGTCCTGCTTGAGCACACCGCCCGCAGACAGGCCGATGAACACGTCGGCGTCGCTGATCACATCGCCCAACGTGCGCAGGGGGGTGTTTTGGGCGAAGACGGCCTTGTCATCGTCCATCAGCTCGGTGCGGCCCTGATAGACCACGCCGGCAATGTCGGTCACCCAGATGTTCTCGCGCGGCAGGCCGAGCTTGACCAGCAAGCCCAGGCAGGCCAGTGCCGCAGCACCCGCGCCCGAGGCCACGAGCTTGACCTTGGAGATGTCCTTGCCCGCGATCTTCAGGCCGTTGAGGATGGCCGCGCCCACCACGATCGCCGTGCCGTGCTGGTCGTCGTGAAAGACCGGAATATTCATGCGCTCGCGCAGCTTGCGCTCGATGTAGAAGCAGTCCGGCGCCTTGATGTCTTCGAGGTTGATGCCACCGAACGTGGGCTCCATCGCGGCAATGATTTCCACCAGTTTGTCGGGGTTCTTTTCATCCAGCTCGATGTCGAACACGTCGATGCCCGAGAACTTCTTGAACAGGACGCCCTTGCCCTCCATCACCGGCTTGCCGGCCAGCGCACCGATGTCACCCAGGCCCAGCACGGCGGTGCCATTGGTCACCACGCCGACCAGATTGCCGCGTGCGGTGTAGCGGAAAGCGGCGGCGGGATCCTTGACGATCTCCTCGCAGGGTGCGGCCACACCGGGCGAATAGGCCAGCGCCAGATCATGCTGGTTGATCATCTGCTTGGTCGCAGCGATCGTGATCTTGCCCGGCTTGGGAAACTCGTGGTACTCCAGCGCCGCGCGGCGCAGCAGGGCACGTTTATCAACAGGTGTCGGGGCCGTATTGTCGGACATCAAGCGTCTCCAGCGTTGGCGTAGCAGGCGGCGCAGTCATTGATATCTGGAGTCCGCCCGCAGATACAAGGGGGAGCCGATTGTAGGCCGCAACGCACGAACATGGAGAAGGAGTGCAACAGTTGTGATGTGCCGGTGTGCAATTGCGCGCAGTGGGTGCTGACGAAGCATGCATATCCGTGCAGCAAAAGGATTGGCGCGCCGAGATGCATGCACGTTGACGACAGATGCCCGCGACCGCGCCGCCCTTCCCTCATTCCGGGTGTTCTTTCGATTCCCAGAGGCGCAGTAAGGGCGCAAAAGAAGTGAAATTGCATATATCTCAATATATGAGAGATGTATTCACATATTGAGTTTTCAAAAATTTTTCACTACACTGCACTTCCCTAAAAACACGGGGCATCGCCCTGCAGGAGGAGTCAAGTGAGCCACACGGACAGAAAACTCAAGGCGGCCATCATCGGCAGCGGCAACATCGGCACGGATCTGATGATCAAGATCCTGCGCCACGGCAAGCACATCGAAATGGGTGCCATGGTGGGCATCGACCCGGCATCCGACGGGCTGGCGCGTGCAGCGCGCATGGGCGTGGCAACCACGCACGAAGGCGTCGAAGGCCTGACCAGACTGCCCGTGTTCGAGGACATCGATTTCGTCTTTGACGCCACCAGCGCCGGGGCCCATGTGAAAAACGACGCCTTCCTGCGCGCGCTCAAGCCCGGCATCCGCATGATCGACCTGACGCCTGCCGCCATCGGCCCCTATTGCATTCCCGTGGTGAACGGCGAAGACCATCTGGACGCGCTGAACGTGAACATGGTCACCTGCGGTGGACAGGCAACCATCCCCATGGTTGCTGCCGTCTCGCGCGTGGCGAAGGTGCATTACGGTGAAATCGTCGCGTCGATCTCCAGCAAGAGCGCCGGTCCCGGCACGCGCGCCAACATCGACGAGTTCACCGAAACCACCTCGCGCGCCATCGAAGTCGTTGGCGGCGCGGCCAAGGGCAAGGCCATCATCGTGCTCAACCCTGCCGAGCCGCCGCTGATCATGCGCGACACGGTGTACACGTTCAGCGACGTGGCCGACGAAGCCGCCATCGCCCGCTCGGTCGAGCAAATGGCCGCCGCCGTGCAGTCCTATGTGCCCGGCTACCGCCTCAAGCAGAAAGTGCAATTCGACCGCATCGACACGCCCGTGCGCCTGCCGGGTCGCACCGATGCGATCACGGGCCTCAAGACTTCGGTCTTCCTGGAGGTGGAAGGTGCGGCGCATTACCTGCCCGCTTATGCAGGCAATCTGGACATCATGACCAGCGCTGGCCTGCGCACCGCAGAGCACATGGCCGCGCGCATGCTCCGCGCCGAAGTCGTAGCCGCCTGAAAGAGGAGACACACACCATGAATCCGGACAAGAAAATCTACATCTCCGACGTGACGCTGCGCGATGGCAGCCACGCCATCCGCCACCAGTACAGCGTGGACAACGCGCGCCAGATCGCCAAGGCGCTCGATGAGGCCAGGGTGGACTCGATCGAAGTCGCGCACGGCGACGGTCTGCAGGGCTCCAGCTTCAACTACGGCTTTGGCGCACACACCGATCTGGAATGGATCGAAGCCGTGGCCAGCGTGGTGAAGCACGCCCGGATTGCCACGCTGCTGCTGCCCGGCATCGGCACCGTGCACGACCTGAAGAATGCCTACGACGCCGGCGTGCGTGTGGTGCGCGTGGCCACGCACTGCACTGAAGCCGACGTGTCGCGCCAGCACATCGAGTACGCACGCAAGCTCGGCATGGACACCGTAGGCTTTCTCATGATGAGCCATATGACCACGCCGCAGGCGCTGGCACAGCAGGCCAAGCTCATGGAAAGCTACGGCGCCACCTGCTGCTACGTGGTGGACTCCGGCGGCGCGCTCGGCATGCAGGACGTGCGTGACCGCTTCCGCGCGTTCAAGGACACGCTCCAGCCCGAAACCCAGACCGGCATGCACGCGCACCACAACCTGAGCCTGGGCGTGGCCAACTCCATCGTCGCGGTGGAAGAGGGCTGCGACCGCGTGGACGCCAGCCTCGCTGGCATGGGCGCAGGCGCGGGCAATGCGCCGCTGGAAGCCTTCATCGCCGCCATCGACCGCATGGGCTGGAACCACGGCACCGACTTGAACAAGCTCATGGACGCGGCAGACGACATCGTGCGCCCGCTGCAGGACCGTCCCGTTCGCGTGGACCGCGAGACGCTGGCGCTCGGCTACGCCGGTGTGTATAGCTCGTTCCTGCGCCACTCCGAGGCTGCGGCCGCCAAGTACGGCCTGAAGACCGTCGACATCCTCGTCGAACTGGGCAAGCGCCGCATGGTCGGCGGACAGGAAGACATGATCGTCGACGTGGCGCTGGACATCCTGAAGCAACGCGCCGCATGACACCGTGCGCGCCACGGCGCGCACGCATCGCTGCCGAAGCACACAACCAACCATAACAACAATCTCCCACGCCCCCGCAGCGTACGGCGCACGGCGGGCGTCATCTCATCTGGACTTTTCACATGTCAGCAATTCCGGGTCGCTCGCAGGCGAGCTCGCCCATTTCCCATAACGCCGAATCCACCATCAGCGAATCCGATCGCCGCCGCGCCCTGTTTGGCAGCGCCGTGGGCAGCACTATCGAGTGGTACGACTATTTCCTCTACGGAACCATGTCGTCCATCGTCTTTGCCAAGCTGTTCTTTCCTTCGGACGATCCCGTCACCAGCCAGTTGCTGGCGCTGGCGTCGTTCGCGCTGGCATTCCTCATCCGTCCCATCGGCGGCATTGTCTTTGCGCATGTCGGCGATCGCGTCGGGCGCAAGAAAACGCTGGTGATCACGCTGTCCATCATGGGTCTGTCGACCGTGCTGATCGGCCTGACGCCCACCTATGACAGCATTGGCATCTGGGCTCCCATCCTGCTGACCGTGTTGCGTCTGCTGCAAGGTCTGGCGCTCGGCGGGGAGTGGGGCGGCGGCGTTCTGCTGGCCGTGGAGTATTCGCCGGCCAACCGGCGCGGCTTCTTTGGTGCGGTGCCGCAGACCGGCGCGTTATTCGGTTTGGCGCTGGGCAATCTCGTGACCTCGGGGCTGAGCACGGTGTTCTCGGAAGAAGCCTTCCTGTCGTATGGCTGGCGCATTCCGTTTGTGCTGTCCATCGTGCTCGTGCTCATCGGCATGTGGATTCGCAACAAGGTGGAAGAAACGCCATCGTTCCGCAAAGTGGCCGCAGAGGCCCAAGCCAACCCCAAGGCGGCTGGCAAGAAATTGCCGCTCACGGAAACGCTGACGCAGCATTGGCGTCCTGTGCTTATCGCCATCGGCGCGAAATTTGTGGAAACCTCCACCTTCTTCCTGTTCGCGACGTTCACGATCTCGTATCTGGTGGGGCTGGGCTACAAGCGTGTGGAAGCGCTGAACATGGTGCTGATTGCTGCACTGATCTGCGTGCCGGTGATGCTGTACTTTGGCGCGCTGTCGGATCGCGTGGGCCGCAAGAAGGTCTTCACCTGGGGCACGATTGCCATTGCGCTGTACGCCGGCCCGTACTTCTGGCTGCTCAATCAGGGCTCGATGGCAATCGCTACAGCCGCCGTGGTGGTGGGTTTCTCCATCATCTGGTCGACCTACGGCTCGGTGCTGGGCACGTTCTTTGCCGAGAGTTTCCCGCCGAATGTGCGCTACACCGGCATCTCGCTGGGCTATCAGGTGGGCGCGGCACTGGTGGGTGGCCCGATGCCCCTGATCGCCACGGCATTGATGGCTCGCTATCATGGCAGCTATGTACCGGTGGCCGTGTTCATCGCCCTGTGCGCTGTGGTGTCGCTGGTGGCCATCAGTTTCACCAAGGACCGCACCGGACAACCACTGGACTGATGACCCGGGGTGCGCGGCATGGGAGCCGGTGAGCGCCTTGGCATCACCCGCTCCCTGCCCGCTCCATGACTGACACAACGACCAAGCCTTCCGCCAAGCCCCTCGCCAGCCAGACCCTGTTTCGCGGCCTCGATATCGTCAGCGCCGTGGCCGATGGCTGTCGCACGGTGCGCGAGATTTCCGAGCGCACGGGCATCACCTTCAGCACCACGCACCGGCTCGCGTCGGCGCTGGTGCAGATCCGCTATCTGCACTTTGAGCCGCGCAAGGGCTACCGGCTCGGCAGCCGTCTGGTGGAGCTCGGCTTTCTCGCCTATCGCGAATCGCCGGTGACGGTGACGGCGCGCCCGTTTCTGGAAGCGCTGGCAGCCGAAACCCAGGACACCGTGCATCTGGCGGCGCTGGACGACGACGAGGGCATCATCTATCTCGACAAAGTCGGCGGCAAGCGCCCCATCGAGGTGAACACTCGCATCGGCGGACGCAAGCCGGTGTGCAGCACCAGCGTGGGCAAGGCGCTGATCCTCGACGAGGGCCGGCAGGCCTGGAAAAAGCGCTACGAGCAGGAAGCCGCCAAAGGGCAGGCCGGGCGACTCTCGCTGGACGATTGGCTCGCCGCCATGGCGATCTATGCCGCGCACGGCTACACCTACGACATGGCAGAAAACGTGGCGGGCATTCGCTGCGTGGGCGCACCCGTGCGCGACGCCAGCGGCGACATCGTGGCCTCGATCAGCGTCACCAGCACCGATGCCTACACCGATGAGGCGCGCATGCAGGAGGTGATCCCGCTGGTGCAGAAAGTAGCGCGCCAGATCAGCCAGCAACTGGGCGCTGCTGGCTGAGGTGCTCACATGGCGTCGAGCGGATACACGGGCCGCTGCACACGCCCGAAGGGAAAGCGCGAATAGTCCGAGGTGGTCACGCCGGGGCTGTCACATTCCACTAATCCGGCAGACAGCGGCACGAACACCGGGCGGCAATACATGCGCGACTTGAGCAGCAAGTAGCGCGCCTGGGTCGGGTCCACGCCGACGCAGTGGAACACGCCCAGATCCCACGGCTCATGCGTCTGCTCGGTGACCACTATTTGCGCCGGGCCGATGTCCAGCAGCACGGTGCGGCCCATGTGGCATTCCATGCCGTTGTAGATCGGGCCAGAGACGACGTACTTGCCATCGCTGATGCGCCGCACTGTGCCGCGCAGCGACATGGGCCGCTTGTCCATGCCCAGGTGCGCGAGCGAGCGCTTGTTGCCCAGCGCAATGTCGATCTGCGCGCCTTCACCGGCAGCCACCATTTGCGCCACGGCCTTGGGGTCGCACAGCGGGCCCACGGCGATGCCCTCCATGCCCAGTTGCAGCGCAGTTTGCAGCACGTCCATGGTGTCGCAGGTGCCGCCGGACATGCAGTTGTCGCCATGGTCGAGCAGCAACACCGGACGGCTCGCGCCTTCGGCCAGCTGTTGCGCGCGGGCCAGCGAGTCGGCCAGCGGCTCGCTGCGGTAAATGAATTCGTCACGCCGCTGCCAGATGCTGTCATCGGCGAAGCGGTCGATGATGGCTTGCGCGCGTGACACTTCCTGAGCACCCGTGCGGCAGGTGGCCACCACGCTCACGCACGGCGCAGGAATGTCCGCCAGCGAGAAGCCGCCAAACACCGTCACCGCAGGCAGGTGCTCCTGCTGCTCCAACTGCCTGGCGCGCTCGCAGGCATCGCGCATGGGGCCGTTGAGCGTGGTGCTGCGCAGCGTGTGGCTCATCAGCGGCAACTGCTTCCAGATCACCTCGTATTGCGCCTCGCCGCGCCACATCTGCAGCAGCAGGCGGCCCGCGTGCTCGCCGGTTTCATACATGTCGATGTGCGGGTAGGTTTTGAATCCCACCATCACATCCGCATTGCGCACCATCTTCTCCGTGATGTTGCCGTGCAAATCCAGCGCCACACCAATCGGCACACCGGGCGCGGCAGCGCGTACGCGTTCGAGCAGATCGCCCTCGCCGTCGTCGCTGTTCTCCGCCACCATCGCGCCGTGCAGGTCGAGCAGGATGGCGTCGCACCCGGGAACGGCGTCAAGGATGCGCTGCGTCAGCGCGTCATGCGCCGCCGCATGCACGGCCCCGCTGGGATTGGCCATGGCCGATACGGGCGTCACCAGCGTGGCGCCTTCGGCCTGCGCCAGCTCGATGAATGCGGCCATCGCCGTGCGCATGCCCTTGTTGGCGCGATAGGCCTCGTCGCCGTAAGTGGGGGCAAACGCCTCGATGGGCGTGGGCACGGGCGAGAACGTGTTGGTCTCGTGGTTCAGTCGTGCAATGAGAAATCGCTTTGCTGGCTTGCTCATGGTGATTGGCTGCTCCGTCAGGCCATACCGACGCCGAGGTAGCGGTCCTTCACCGCATCGTCCGCCAAGAACTCGGCGTTGCTGGCCTCGTGCACGATGGCTCCTTGTTCAATGATGTAGTGGCGATCTGCCAGTTGCGTGCAGACCTCCAGGTTCTGCTCCACCAGCAGGATGGAGACGCCCGAGGCCTTGATGACCTTGAGCTGCGCCACGATCTCTTCCACGATCACCGGCGCCAGGCCTTCCACCGGTTCGTCCAGCATCAACAGGCGCGGTGCGTTCATCAGCGCGCGGCCAATGGAGAGCATCTGCTGCTCGCCGCCCGAGAGTTGGCCGCCGCCGTTCGTGCGACGCTCCTTGAGGCGCGGGAAGATCTGGTAGACGTCGTCCAGTTGCCACGGCGACTTCTTGCGTTGGCCGAGCATCAGGTTTTCTTCCACCGTCAGCAGTTTGAAGATGCCGCGATGCTCCGGCACAAGGCAGATGCCGCGCTGCGCCACCTGATGCGTCGCCAGCTTGCTCGTTACCTGGCCGGCAAACTGCACTTGCCCTTGTGTGGGCGCCATGGCTCCGGCGATGCATTTGAGCGTGGTGGTCTTGCCCGCGCCGTTGCGCCCGAGCAGGGTGACCAGTTCGCCGTCGGCGACGTGCATGCGCACGCCCTGCAGAACGTGGCTCTTGCCATAGTGTGCGTGGACGTTGTCCACCTGAAGAAGCGCTGCGCTCATGCCTTGCCTCCGGTGATCATGTTGCCCAGATAGGCCTTGCGCACGCGCTCATCGTTGCGGATGTCGCCCGGCAAGCCTTCGGCCAGCACGCGCCCTTGCTGCATTACGGTGACCGTGTCGGAGATGTCCATTACGATGCTCATGTTGTGCTCGATGAGCACCACTGTGTGGTCCTTCTTCAGGCTCTGGATGAGGTGCTTCATCTCGTCAAGGTCATCGATGCCCATGCCCGAGGTGGGCTCGTCCAGAAAGATCGCCTTGGGCCGCGCCGCCAGCGCCATGCCGACCTCCAGCCGCCGCTGCTGTCCGTGCGACAGATTGCCTGCGGGCGTATCGGCAAAGCGCTCCATGCCCACGCGCGCCAGCACGCTGGCGATGGTGTCGGCACTGGAGAGCTTGCCCACCGGCGCACTCCAGCAGTTGAGCGCTTGCGTCGGGGCCACGCCCTGCGCGGCCAGCCGCAGATTCTCCCGCACCGGCAGCGTCAGAAACAGGCTCGTCACCTGAAAGGAGCGTGCCATGCCGCGGCGCACACGTACATAGTCCGGCTCGCGCGTTACGTCATGCCCATCAAACATGATTTTTCCGCCACTCACTGTTTTGGTGCCGGTAAGCATGTGGAACAGGGTGGTCTTGCCGGCGCCATTCGGGCCGATCACGGAGTGCACCGTATTGGCGCGCACGCGGATGTCCACGCCGCCCAGCGCGACGAACTTGTCATAGCGCTTTTCGACGCCTGCGGCCTCCAGCAGCACGGGACCGGCTTGCGGCAAGGTGGGTTGTGGCGTGCTCATGCGTGGCCTCCCTTCGCACCGGCTGCCGCATCCGCTGGCTTGTGGCTGCCGCCGCGCACCCGTTGCCACAGCTTCTGGCACAGACCCCACAGACCACCCTGCAGACCCAGACTCACCACCATCAGCACGACGCCCAGCAGCAACAGCCAGCGCGGCCACAGGGTGGACAGCCAGTCGCCCAGCAGCACGTAGAACGCGGCACCCAGCAGCGACGCCAGCAGGTTGCCGGTGCCGCCGATCACTGTCATCACGAGGATCATTTCGCTGGTGTGGTACTCGGCATTCGACAGCGGCGCAATGCCCGTCATCAACGCGTGCAAGCCACCGGCAAGCCCGGTGACCGCGCCCGAGATGACGAAGGCCTGCAGCTTCAGCAAGCGCAGGTTGTAGCCCACGGCGGCAGCGCGTTCGTCGTTGTCGCGCACGGCCAGCAGGGTGCGGCCAAAGATCGAATCGCTCACGCGCCGCAGCAACCAGTAGACGATAAGGAAAATCACCGCCACAAAGCCGTAGTACTGCCAAGGCGTCTCCAGCGGCACCAGCGTGTGGCCCGCGACCGAGATCGATTTGCGCGGGATGTCCATCAGGCCGTTGTCACCGCCCGTCAGGCCGGAGGCGCTGTAGGCGATGAAATAGAACATCTGCGAAAACGCCAGCGTGAGCATCACAAAATACGTGCCGCGCTGGCGGATGGCTACCCAGCCGACGATGGCCGCGCCGAGCGCGCCCAACAGCACCGCGCTGAGCAAGGCCACCGGCATCGGAATCGGCAGGCGCGTGAGCAGGATGCCCAGCGTGTAGCTGCCCAGACCAAAGAATACGCCCTGGCCGAACGAGAGCAGGCCGGTATAGCCGAGCAGCAAATTGCAGCCCATGGCGGCCAGACCGTAGATCAGCACCTCGCTCGCGAGTGAGCCGGATTTCATGAACAGCGGCATCGCCACGACGATGGCCAGCGCAATGAGGAATTGAACGTGCTTGGACATGGTGGACCTCAGACGGCGCGGCCCAGCAGGCCGTTGGGACGCAGCAGCAGCACGGCCGCCATTGCGACGTAAATCATCAGGCTTGCACCTTCGGGCCAGATTGTGCTCATCAGGCTTTGCACGATGCCGATCAGCAGGCCGCCCACCAGCGCACCGCTGAAGCTGCCCAGCCCGCCCACGACCACAACCACAAAGGCCACGGCCAGTGCTTCCACGCCCATGAACGGGCTCACCCCCCGGATGGGCGCGGCCAGCACGCCCGCCAGCGCCGCCGTGCCCACGCCCAGTGCAAACACGAGCGAGAAAATACCGAACACGTTCATGCCCAGCAGCGACACCATCTCGGTCGATTCACTGCCAGCACGCACGGCGCTGCCAAGGCGTGTACCTTCGAGCACCCACCAGATGATGACGGCGAGCACGGCGGTAAAACCGATCACGAACAGCCGGTATTTGGGATAGATGAAGCTGCCCCACATCACCACGCCGTTCAGCATGTCGGGTACGGCCACGCTATCGCCCAGCGGGCCCCAGATCATGATGACGACTTCTTGCACGATCAGCGCAAGGCCCACGGTGACGAGGATGTGGAACTCGTGCGGCTTGGCATACACGTGGCGCAGGATGAGCTTTTCGGTGATCCACCCCAGCGCACCGACGACGACGGGCACGACCACCAGCGACAGCCAGAAGCCCATGCCCCACTGCGTCATCTGGTAGCAGAAGTAGGCGCCCAGCAGGTAGAAAGTGCCGTGGGCAAAGTTCACGAAGCGCAGCAGGCCGAAAACGATGGAAAGACCCACTGCCAGCAGGAAGTAGAGCATTCCAATGCCCACCCCGTTGATCGTCTGAAGCAAGTAGATGCTCATGTTTTTTCTTGGGCTGACGAGGCCTTGCGGCTTCGATGGGTCAATCGTGTGAGAGGCCGCCAATGCAGCCCTTCAAGCGTCGTTGCATGGCCTTGCCTGAAGGGCCGTGCTGGCATGGGGGAGCGCAGTCCAATAGGGCGAACGCTTGCAGCGCCCGGCCACAAGCGTTCGGCAGGCATGGCTTATGCCATCTTGCAGCCGGTCTGGTCGACTGCCAGGAACGACTTGCCGCTGCTGACGATGTCGGCGTAGTCGTCCTTGTTCTTCATCTTCGACTTGGCTTTGCCCTTGAGCAGGTAATAGTTCTTCAGCACCTGGTGGTCGGCCTTGCGGATTTCTTCCTCGCCGGTCAGTCCCTGGTACTTCATTCCTTCCATCGCGGCGATCACGGCCTTCTGGTCGACCGAACCGGCCTTGATGATGGCGTCGATCATCAGCTTGGTGATGATGTAGGAGCCGGCCAGGCTGTAGTTGGGATTGAACTTGAACTTGTCGTTGCAACGCTTGACGAGGTCGAGGTTTTGCGGCGCGTCGACCGTGTGCCAGTATTGCGCGCCGAAGTACACGCCATCGCACAGATCGGCGCCAAGCGATTCAAACTGCTCCAGACCCGACGCCCAGGCAATCAGGATGGTCATGTTCTTGTTCATGCCAAAGCTCACGGCCTGGCGCAGCGTGTCGGAGGACTGCTGGCCAAAGTTCAGAATCAGCAGCACATCGGGCTTGGCCGCCACGGCATTGGTGAGGTAGCCACTGAACTCTTTTTCAGTGAGCGAGTGGTAACTGTTGCCCACGTGCTCGATGCTCTTTTCCTTGAAGATGTTCTTGGCCGCCGACAGAAGACCATCGCCGAACACGTATTGCGGCGTGATGGTGTACACGCGCTTGGCCTTGGGCAGCGATGCCAGCAGCGGGCGCACGGTCTGCTCGATCGCGCCGAACGTCGGCACCGACCAGCGGAACGTGGCGTTGTTGCAGTCCTTGCCCGTGATCTCGTCCGCGCCTGCGGTGGTGATGAAAATGCCGCCCGCCTTTTCGGCCTCCTTGCCCATCGCCAACGCTTCGGAGGACAGGATGCCGCCCGCAAAGAAGCGCGCGCCTTGTTGCGACGCATCCTGCACCTTGCGGATGGCGGTGGCCGGCTTGCCTTCGGTGTCCAGTAGCGTGTAGGCCAGCGGACGGTCCAACGCCTTGCCGTATTGCTCGATGGCCAGCTTGGTGCCCAGATCGGCAAATTTGCCGTTGGCTGCAAACGCGCCGGACATTGGCACCGGGCAACCGAACTGGATCGTGTCTTTCGCCTGCGCCCACGCGGAGTGCGATAGGCCAAGGGATGCGGGCAAAGTGCCCAGAGCGGACAACTGCAGGAAGTGACGACGTTGCATGGTGATGGTCTCCAGGTTGAATCGAGGCGCATAGGCCTGCTTTGTTGTAAGAGCACGGTGCGTGCCAGACCGGCGAAGGAAACATCCGCTCCTCGGCATCTATTTATAGTGACAAATAGGACAAATAAGACGCGGACAAACCCTGACCGGACGCGCAATTTGAGCCATGCCGGTGCATACTGCATCCACCGCGATAGTGGCCGGTATCCGTGGCCGCATTCCTGTCGATAACGCATTGCACATGGCTACCAATAAGTCTTCCTCTCCGATGGCGATCAAGCAACTCAAGCGCTCCGATCTGGTGGCGCAGGAGATCAAGCGCATGATCACCGAAAAGAACCTGAGCCCCGGCGACCGCCTCCCGCGAGAGAGCGAGTTGCAGGCACAGTTCGAGGTGAGCAAGGGCACGATCCGCGAGGCCCTCAAATCGCTGGAAGTGCAGGGGCTGGTCACCATCTCCACCGGCCCCTCGGGCGGCGGAACGATTGTGGAAGTGCCGCTGGATCGCACGTTGCAGTTCATGCAGAACTACCTGTTCTTCAAGGAAGTCACGATCGACGACATCTACGCCGTGCGCCTCATGCTGGAGCCCGAATTGGCCGCTGGTGCAGTGCCGCATCTCACCGATGCCGACTTTGAAGCGCTGGAGCACAGCATCGTCTGCTGCGACCCCTCGTCCAGCCACGAAGACCTGTTGATGCAACGGCGCGAGGACGTCAATTTTCACGACATCCTGGCGGGCGCCAATCCCAACCCGTTCCTGCGCTTCACCTGCGAGCTCATCAACGAGATGATTCGCCAGCTCATCGTCTTCGGCAACCGCACGCCCAAGACCGAGCACCGCCGCTTTGGCGAAGAAAACGCCAACTACCACCGCGACATTCTCGACGCCGCGCGCGAGCGCGATGCCGAGCGCGTGCGCGAGCTGATGCAGCAGCACATGCAGGATGCGACGCGCGCCGTTAAACGCATGAAGGGACGCATCCAGGGCAAGCTCATCCTCGACGCCGACACCCTGCGCAGTCCTCGTCGGGTGTAGCGCGTTTCTGGGCGGACGAGGCCAGAGGGCTTGGACGAAGGCGTTGTGCAGGCGCCTTGGCACATCGCCTGCAAACGCTCATGCGCTGGAGCGACCGCTCCCAATCCCCTGAAATTTGTGTGGAAAGGAACGCGCGCTGCTAATCTCGCGCGCGCAAGAAAAATCAATTCATTCCATTCTTTGAGAAAACCATGTCAATGATGAATCCGTCGCGCCAGTTCGCATCGCTTCCGCTCACCACTTCGCGCGTTACGCTGCGCACCCTGGCAGGCGCTGCTGCTATCGCTTGCGTGGCTGCACTGACCGCGCCGGTCGCACACGCGGCTAGCGACAACGGCTACCCGAACAAGCCCATCCGCCTCATCGTTCCATACGCGGCCGGCGGCTCCACCGACATCATTGGTCGCCTGCTCGCACAGAAGATGGGCGACAACATGAAGGTGTCGGTCGTCGTCGACAACAAGCCCGGCGCCAACGGCACCATCGGCTGCGACCTGGTGGCCAAATCTCCGGCGGACGGCTACACCATCATCCTCGGCGACGTGGGCTGCATGGCCATGGCGCCCGGTCTCTACACCAAGCTGCCCTACAACCCGCTCAAGGACTTCAGCGTCGTCAGCCTCGTGGGCCGCAGCCCGCTGGTGCTCACCGTGGGCAGCAAGAGCCCGCTGAACTCGCTGTCCGACCTCACTGCAGCCGCCAAGGCCGCACCGGCCAAGCTCAACTTCCCGTCCTCCGGCACGGGCGGCCCGAACCATCTGGGCGCCGAGTTGTACGCGATGCAAGCCGACGTCAAAGTCACCCACGTGCCCTACAAGGGCAGCGCGCCCTCCGTCGTGTCGCTGGTGTCGGGCGAGACAGATTTCGGCTTCCTCACCGCCGTGACCATCAACTCGCAACTCAAGGCCGGCAACGTCAAGGCCCTCGCCGTGGCGCACAGCGAACGCCTCTCCGGCATGCCCGACGTCCCCACCATGTCCGAACAAGGCCTCAAGGGCTTCACCGCCGACGCGTGGTTCATGGCGGCCGTTCCTGCGGGCACCCCCCAGCCCATCGTCGACCGCCTCTACAAGGAAATCGCCAAGGCCCTGCCCGACGCCGAAGTCAAATCCAAGTTCGACTCCGCAGGCGTCCTGCCCTCCGGCCTGGACCCCAAGGCATCCACCGCATTTCTGAGCGATGAAATCAACAAATGGCGCGCTGTGATCAAGAAGGGCAACATCACGCTGGATTGATGGCGCAGCGCGGATGCGTCCGTGCGCGCACTGCGTGCGGCAACAGGAAAGGGGCTTCGGCCCCTTTTTGCTTGGGTTGAGCGATGAAACGGGAACGGTGGAAATGGGGACATCAGTTCACTCAATACAGTGCGAGATGCGCCAACGGGGCGTAGGTCGCTGTGAATATGGGTCTAAGGTATCCAGCCACAGCATCGCTCCAAAGTATCTGAAGATTCACATCTGGATGCGGGGCATCATTGCGCTAAGGGATCCCGAGCATAAGAATGGGCTTTCGCGCAGCGCGCGGTCTACCTCCCTACGGTAGCGGTGCTGGATCCACTCGCCCTGTCCTACAATAAATATCCCAAAGAGCAGTACTGCCTGCATGCTCAAACGGGCGCTGTATTTGGCACATTGCCGCGCGCATTGCCTTTCGCTTCATCGTCTACGCACGCTTCTGGTCCATGTCATCTACGTCCACTTACGGTCTGCCGCCTCGCGCTCCGGGTCTCAACGTCAAAGAAGAGCATCTCGAGTACGGCTTCATTGGCGACCCAAAAGCTCGAATCGCTCAAGACGCACAAGAAAGGGCTAATGCAGCAGCTTTTCCCATCGCCTCAAGAGGCTGAGACATGAGCGCCCTGATTCTTTACACCACAGAAGATGGCAGCAGCCAGATCAAACTGCGGGTGAAAGACACAACGGTTTGGCTGACGCAAAGGGAGATGGCCCAGCTCTTCGATGTAAGTACAGACAACGTAGGGCTGCACCTCAAGAACATATTCGAGGATGCGGAACTGAGCCCCGAGGCAACTACCGAGGAATCCTCGGTAGTTCAAATGGAAGGCGGCCGGGAGGTGCAGCGTCCTGTGAAGCTCTACAACCTCGATGCCATCCTTGCCGTAGGCTACCGCGTGCGCTCACCGCGCGGGGTGCAGTTTCGCCGCTGGGCTTCCACCGTCCTGAAGGAGTACCTGATCAAGGGCTTCGTGATGGATGACGAGCGACTGAAGGACCCGGACGGGCGCCCGGATTACTTCGACGAGATGCTGGCGCGCATCCGCGACATCCGGGCCTCCGAGAAGCGTTTCTATCAAAAGGTCCGCGATCTCTTTGCCCTTTCCAGCGACTACGACAAGACCGACAAAGCCACGCAGGTCTTCTTTGCCACCGTACAGAACCTGTTGATCTTTGCCGTCACGCAAAAGACTGCCGCCGAACTCGTTAGCGCGCGGGCGAATCCTGGGGATCCGCATTTTGGCTTGCTCGCCTGGTCGGGCGAAAAAGTGCGCAAGGCGGACATCGTCGTGGCTAAGAATTACCTGACTGAGGATGAAGTCGACACGCTAAACCGGCTGGTCGTCATCTTTCTGGAGACCGCCGAACTGCGGGCCAAGAGCAAGAAGGAGACGCAAATGGCCTTCTGGAAGCAGAACGTGGACCAGATCATCACGTCCAACGGCTTTCCGCTGCTTGCGCACGCCGGCACCATCAGCCACGCGCAGATGGAGGCGCGCACGGGCGAGCTCTATCTGCAGTTTGATCAGGACCGCAAGCGGCAGGAGGCCATGGAGGCGGACCGGCAGGACGCGGCCGACCTTCAGGCACTGGAAACCAAAATCAAGCGACGCCCCAAGAAATGACAGAAACCGATCAAAAGCAACTGGGCAACACGCTCTGGAGCATCGCCGACCAACTGCGCGGATCGATGGATGCAGGCGACTTCCGTGACGACATGCTGTCCTTCCTTTTTCTGCGCTAACTCTCGGACGTTGAAGAAGTGCAAGAAGCCGGATGACGTGCTGCTCATCCACGCCATTGAGCAGTTCGAAAAGGGCAAGCGCCAGAACCAGCTCAAGCCCGAACACATCGCCAAGATCATCAAGACCTACCAGTTCCGTGAAGAAGAACCACGCTATTCACGCAAGGTGGCAAAGGCCGAGATCGAGAAGAACGACGATAACCTGAACATCTCCCGCTACATCATCACAGCAGTAGGCGAGGCGGAGATTAGTCTGGATGACACGCACATCGCGCTGGTGGAGATCGAAAAAGAGATCGCGGCGGCGAAAGAAAAGCACAACGCTTTTTTGAGAGAAATGGGCTTGAAGCCCTTGCCATAGCATCCCATCTTCGAGTGCCCGCGCAGGCATAAACCATCTGGGACGCGCAGAGGATTTGGCGTGTGCTCCATGCAGCAGCGGGGAACGTGTTGAAATTGTGCGCCCCCGAGCCGCTTCCGGACGGCTGAAGAGGCGAAGTGGGTTGGATCATCTGGCACAGCCACCAGGCCGCCGAAACAAAAAAGCGCCCATCCAAAAGGACAGGCGCTTTTTCATGTCCTCCCGCTTATGCCGTCACCAACATAAGCAGAGCTTGCTGCCCGATGTCAGCGGCTGCTGGGGAAGCTGAACATCGCTCCCTCGCGCACGCCTGCGGAGGGCCAGCGTTGGGTGATGGTTTTGCGCTTGGTGTAGAAGCGTACGGCGTCGGGGCCGTAGGCGTGGAGGTCGCCGAAGAGGGAGCGCTTCCAGCCGCCAAAGGAGTGATAGGCCACGGGCACGGGCAGGGGCACGTTCACGCCGACCATGCCGACCTGGATGTGGTCGGTGAAGTAGCGGGCGGCTTCACCGTCGCGGGTGAAGATGCAGGTGCCGTTGCCGTATTCGTGGTCGTCGATCAGCTTCATGGCTTCTTGCAGGTTGTTCACGCGCACGACGCCGAGGACGGGGCCGAAGATTTCTTCCTGATAGATCTTCATGCCGGGCTGTACGTTGTCGAACAGGCAGGCCCCAAGGAAGTAGCCGTCTTCATGGCCTGCCACCTTCACGCCGCGTCCGTCTACGACCAGCTTTGCGCCTTCGGCCACGCCAGCATCCACATAGCCCTTGACCTTTTCAAAGTGCTGTTGGGTGACGAGCGGGCCCATGTCGTTGCTGTTGTCGGTGCCGGGGCCGACCTTCATCTTGTCGATTTCTGCCTTCAGGCCTTCGATCACGGCGTCGCCAGTGGCGTCGCCAATGGCCACGACCAGCGGGATGGCCATGCAGCGCTCGCCGCAACTGCCGTACGCCGCACCCATGAGCGCGTTGACGGCGTTGGGGATGTCCGCGTCGGGCATGACGATGGCGTGGTTCTTGGCGCCGCCCAGTGCCTGCACGCGCTTGCCGTGCTTGCAGCCTTCGGCGTAGATGTATTCGGCGATGGGGGTGGAGCCGACAAAGCTCACGGCCTTCACGCGCGGGTCTTGCAGCAAGGTGTCCACGGCCACCTTGTCGCCGTTGACGACGTTGAGCACGCCCGGCGGCAGACCGGCTTCAAGCGCCAGTTGGGCGATGAGCATGGTGCTGGAGGGATCGCGCTCGGAGGGCTTGAGCACGAAGGTGTTGCCGCACGCGACGGCCATGGGCCACATCCACAGCGGAACCATGGCGGGGAAGTTGAACGGCGTGATGCCCGCAGTGACGCCAAGTGCCTGGAATTCGCTCCAGCTGTCGATGCCGGGGCCGACGTTGCGGCTGTGTTCGCCCTTGAGCAGTTGGGGCGCGTAGCTGGCGTATTCCACGTTTTCGATACCGCGCTGCAGTTCGCCATGCGCATCGGCCAGCACCTTGCCGTGCTCGGCGGTGATGAGTTCGGCGATCTTGTCGGCGTTGTCTTCCAGCAGCACCTTCAGCTTGCTCATCACGCGCGCGCGCTTGAGCGGCGGGGTGTTGCGCCATGCGGGGAACGCAGCCTCTGCCGATGCAATGGCTTGCTCGACCGTGCTTTTGCTGGCGAGGGCGACGTTGGTGCTGGACTGGCCGGTGGCGGGGTTGAAGACGGGTTGCGTGCGGCCGGTGTCTGCGACGATTTTTCCGTCAATCAGGTGCCCGACGGTAGACGTTACGTTCTTGTCGTTGTTCATGATTTGAAATTGCCAGTTCGTGAATCGTTGAAAGGTGACGAGATAGGCCGTCACGCGGCATTGCACACGCCTTGTCGTAGAAAACGACTGTCAGCAGTTTTACGCCTGTCCTGTGGACCTATCTCGTCATTGTGGAGTTGGATTCCAAGCAGCTTGCACGCATCGTTGGAAGCTGCTTAAAACCCTTGCAATCAAAACCTCTGGTTCTGAAACAAAGACGCTACTGTCTTTTGGGGTGCAGTAGCGTCTGATCTCAGGCGACAGACTGGATGGTTTCGCCCAGCGCATTGATCATGCGGTCCAGTTCTGCGCGCTCGCTGATGAAGGGTGGGGCGAGCTGGATGGTGTCAGCGCCATAACGCACGTAGAAGCCCAGCTCCCACATCTTCATGGCGATTTCGTAGGGACGCTTGGCGGGCTCGCCGGGAGCGTGTTCGATGCTGAAACCTGCGGCCAGGCCGTAGTTGCGGATGTCGGCGATGTGCTTGGTGCCCTTCAGGCTGTGCACGGCGTTTTCAAAGTAGGGGGCGAGTGCCTTCACGCGGCCCGGGCCGTCTTCCTTTTCCAGCAGGTCGAGTGCGGCGATGCCCGCAGCGCAGGCGATGGGGTGCGCGGAGTAGGTGTAGCCGTGCGCGAACTCCAGCATGTAGGCGGGGCCGCCTGCGGCCATGAAGGTGTCGTAAATCTCTTTGGTGGCCACGCAGCCGCCAAGGGGTTGCGCGCCGTTGGTCACCTGCTTGGCGAAGTTCATGATGTCGGGCACCACGCCGAAGGCGTCCGAGCCGGTCATCGTGCCGCAGCGGCCAAATCCGGTAATGACTTCGTCGAAGATCATGAGGATGTTGTTCTGCGTGCAGATCTCGCGGATGCGCTCCAGATAGCCTTTGGGCGGAATCACCACGCCGGCCGAGCCTGCGAACGGCTCGATGATCACGGCCGCCACGTTACTGGCGTCGTGCAGGGCGATGATGTCCAGCAGCTTGTCGGCCAGCGCACGGCCACCTTCTTCGGCCATGCCCTTCTGGAAGGTGCCAGCGGGCGGCTGCGTGTGCGGCATGTGGTCGGCAGCGATGCCCTGACCGTACATCTTGCGGTTGCCGCCGATGCCGCCCACGGAGATGCCGCCAAAGTTCACGCCGTGATAGCCCTTTTCGCGGCCGATCAGCACGGTCTTGCTGCCCTGGCCCTTCAGGCGCCAGTAGGCGCGCGCCATCTTGAGCGAGGTGTCGGCGGCCTCCGAGCCGGAGCCCGTGAAGAACACGTAGTCCAGGCCCTTGGGTGTCAGGTCCTTGATCTTGTTGGCCAGCGCAAACGAGGAGGGGTGGCCAAACTGGAAGGCGGGCGAGTAGTCGAGCTGCAGCGCGGCCTTGCCGATGGCGTCGGCAATTTCACGGCGGCCATGGCCCAGACCCGTACACCACAGGCCGGACAGGCCGTCGAAAATCTTGCGCCCCTTGTCGTCGCGCAGATACGCGCCTTCGGCGGCCACGATCATGCGCGGATTCGCCTTGAAATCGCGGTTGCCGGTGAACGGCATCCAATGTGCGTCCAGCCACGCGGCGTCGGTGCGCACGGCGGAAGCGGCTGCTGCGGGGGTGTCGATGGTGGTGAAGCTCATGGTTGTCTCCAGCAAATGTCGGACAAGGCGTTGATTCAATTGAAAAAATAGCGGCCACGGCAGGGTCCGCATGAGCGCATTGTTGGATGTGTGGATAATTCGGTAAATAGCACAATATCACTGTTTACTTGAGGATTTATGCAAGTAAAAAAACGCTCTGCCACCAAGGCCGTTCCGGGCAAGGATCGTTCTGCCTCGCAACGCCCTCCCGCCGGCCCCGCCACCACACGCAACCGCGCCGTGTTGGGGCAGATCAGCGACATGGATTTGCGCCTGTTGCAGGTGTTCAAAAGCGTGGTCGATTGCGGTGGTCTGTCGGCGGCGGAACTGGAGTTGAACATCGGCACCAGCACAGTGAGCCGCCACGTGAAGGATCTGGAGACGCGCCTGGGCCTGACGCTGTGCCGGCGCGGGCGGGCGGGGTTCGCGCTCACCGCCGAGGGCCAGCGGGTGTACGAGGAAACGCTGCGCCTGCTGGCGTCCGTGCGCGGGTTTCGCGACAGCATCGACGACATCCACGCGCGCATGGGCGGGCAACTGGCCGTGGCCATCTTCGACAAGACCGCCAGCAACCCGGCTGCGCACATCGGCGACGCGATTGCCGCGTTCAACCAGTTGGCCCCGGATGTGCATTTGCAATTGCACGTGGGATCGATCAACGAGATTGAGCGCGGCGTGATGGACGGCACCTTCCAGATCGGCATCATCCCCACGCACCGCAGCTCGCACAGTCTGGTGTACCAACGCCTGTTCGGCGAAACCATGCAGCTGTATTGCGGTGCGGGGCATCCGCTGTTCGGCGCGCAGCACGACGCGCTGGACTGGGACAGCGTGCGCGAGTTTCCCTTTGCCGGGTTGGGCTATCACTCGCCCAACATGGAGCTCACCCATCAGGCCCGACTCAGCCGCTCGGCGACGGGCTTTGATCAGGAGTCGATTGCCACGTTGATCCTCTCGGGCCGCTATCTCGGATTCCTGCCCGACCATTACGCCCGCCTGTTCGAGTCCACAGGCCGCATGCAGGCCATCCGCCCGGCGCTGCTGAACTACTACTGCGACTTCGTCAGCCTCGCGCGCCGCTCACCGCAGTTGAGCCGGGCGGCCGCGGCATTTGCGCAATGTCTGGTGGATGCGCATGCGTGAGAGGGGTTGGGCGCCACCTACCTAGGCGCGGCGCAGCGGCGCGCCGGTCATGTGTTGCAGTGCTGCAAACGTCAGTCCGTCCACCATCGACCGCACGACCAGGCCATCGGCGGTGACGTCGATGACGGCGCAGTCGGTATAGATCCTGTCCACAACGCCCATGCCGGTGAGCGGATAGGTGCACGTCTCGACGATTTTGGGCTTGCCGTCCTTGGTCATGTGCTCCATGACGACGATGACCTGTTTCGCGCCTGCGACCAGGTCCATGGCGCCGCCGACTGCGGGGATGGCGTCGGGCGCGCCGGTGTCCCAGTTGGCGAGGTCGCCGTTGCTGGCGACCTGGAATGCGCCGAGCACGGACACATCGATGTGTCCGCCGCGCATCATTGCGAAGGACATGCTGTGGTCGCAGATCGACGCGCCCGCCAACAGCGTGACGGGCTCCTTGCTTGCATTCAGCAAGCTGGGATCGACCGTGCCGTTGGCGAGCCCGGGGCCCATGCCGAGGATGCCGTTCTCGCTGTGCAGGATGACGTCGCGATCGTGCGGAAGGCACTTCGAGATCAGCGTGGGAATGCCAATGCCCAGATTCACATAGCTGCCATCGGGGATGTCCATGGCGACGGCTCTTGCCATCTGCTCGCGTGTCAGGCGTTGGAAAGAGGGTGCGCTCGCAGTGGTGTTCATATGCTGGTCTCCTGTTCCACCCGTACGACGCGCTGGACGAATATGCCGGGCATCATGACGTTTTCCGGCACCAGGTCACCAAGCGGGACGATCTCATCGACCTGGGCTACGGCCACTTTCGAAGCCATGCACATCACCGGCCCGAAGTTCCGCTCTGCATTGCGGAACATGAGGTTGCCCCACGGGTCGGCGACGCGCGCCTTCACCAGCGCGACGTCACCATGCAATGGCTGCTCCAGCACATAGCCGACGCCGTCGATCACGCGCGTTTCCTTGCCTTCGGCGAGGGTGGTTCCGTAGGAGGTGGGCGTGAAGAAGGGACCCAGACCAGAGCCGGCCGCTCGCATGCGCTCGGCCATCGTGCCCTGGGGCACACATTCCAGTTCGATCTTGCCTGCGCGATACCATTCTGCGAATGCGTCGGCGTTCGGAATCCTGGGATTGGAGTTGCGTGCAAACGAGCACACCATGCGCCGCACGCGCCCGGCTTCGATCAATTGGCTCAGGCCGTACTTGCCGTTGCCGGCGTTGTTGTTGACGATGGTGAGCTCGCGTGCGCCCTGGTCCAGCAAGGCGCAGACCAGTTCCGTGGGAACGCCGGAGATGCCAAAGCCGCCGATCATGATGACGGCGCCGTCCTGCACATCGCGCACGGCTGCGTGCACGGATTCGACGACCTTGTTCAGCATGGCTGGCCTCCGGGGTGAAGCGTGAGGTTCACAGCACTTCCTCCAGTCCGAACAGCGCCGTGGACTGGCTGGAGAGCGTGCCGCCGTTGCCATGGGCGAGGGCGATCTTCGCGTCTTGCACCTGCCGGTCTCCGCATGCTCCGCGCAACTGGCGCACGGCCTCGATCACGATGAAGATGCCATACATGCCGGGGTGGACGCAGGAGAGACCTCCGCCGTTGGTGTTCACCGGCAGGCGTCCTCCCGGAGCAATGCCGCCGTTGGCGACGAAGGCACCGGCTTCGCCTTTCTTGCAGAATCCCAGGTCTTCCAGGAACAGCAAGGTGTTGATCGTGAAGGCGTCGTAGAGTCCGACCACATTGACATCCGACGGCTGGAGTCCGGCCATCGCAAAAGCACGTTGGCCCGATTCGCTGGCGGACGTGAGCGTGAGGTCATCCATGCAGGAGATTTGCCGGTTCCACACTGCCGTAGCGTTGCCGAGCACATAGACCGGGGTTTGCCGCAAGTCCCTGGCGCGATCGGCCCGAGTGAGCACGAAGGCGCCCGCGCCGTCGGTGACCAGGCAGCAGTCGCGTACCGTCAGCGGAGTGGAAATCATGCGCGCGTTGAGCACATCTTCGATGCTCAATGGTTCGCGCATGTAGGCTTCCGGATTGAGTTGCGCCCAACGGCGCGCGGCGACGGCCACTTCGGCAAGTTGCTCACGCGTGGTGCCGAACTCGTGCATGTGGCGCGACGCCGCCAGCGCATAGGCGGTGGGAGGCAGCATCGGCTGATAGGGATGCTCGTACGGCAACGGGTCGATCAGCCGGAAGGCCTCGGACATGGCTTTGCGCGAGAAGGTGCCGGTCTTTTGCGTGCTGCCGTAGCAGACCAGCACCGCATTGCATTGACCGCTCTCCAGCGCCAGCATGGCAGGCATCAGGTGCGCGATGAAGCTGGAGCCGCCCAGCATCGTGCTGTCGATGAATTGCGGGCGCAATCCCAGGTATTCAGCGACCGGCAACGCCCACATGCTGGCCGCGGAACTGCACGTGGCGAGTCCGTCGATGTCCTGCATGCTCAAGCCCGCATCGGCGACGGCCTGGGTGGCCGCTTGCGCCAGGATCTCCATGGCGGAAAAGCCGTGGGCCTCGCCGATGCCAGCTTGCCCTACGCCGACGATGGCGGTTTTTCCCCGAAGTGGATGGTGCGTCATGGTGTGGCCTCCCCGGGCACGCTGGGCGCGAAGACCACGAGCGGACCGCCTTCGCGCTGGACGATGCGTGCCCGCAGCGGCATGCCGATGTGCACCGCGTGCGGGTCACAGTCCACCACATGGCTCATCATGCGCGCGCCTTCCTTGAGGTCCACCAGCACTACGGCATAGTCGGTTTGCGTTCCGGGTTTGCCCATGACCACACTGCATGCGTGAACGCTGCCGTCTCCGCTGGCCTGGCGCCAATTCAGTTGCGTACTGCCGCAGTGAGGGCAGAGTACGCGCGGGTAAAAAATATGCCGCTGGCAGCTTGCGCACTGCTGGATCCGGAATTCGCCCTGGCCCAGGAATTCCTGAAACTTCGCGTCCGGCCCTGCGGCCGGTTGTTGAGCCGGATGTGCGGCGGATTGTTGGTTCGTCATGCTTTTTCCGTTGCCGCTTCGTAGGTGGAAATCGGCTTGCCCTCGGCCACCAGTCGCTCCAGCAACGGAGCAGGCGTCCACAACTCGCCATGCTCCTGGTGGAACTGGCGAATGCGCTCCAGCACCTTGGGCAGACCGACGGTGTCGGCATAGAAGAGTGGGCCGCCGCGACTGGCGGGAAAGCCGTAGCCGTTCACGTAGATCACGTCGATGTCGCTGCCGCGCTGGGCCACGCCATCTTCCAGAATCCGTGCCGCTTCGTTGACGAGGGCGTACATCGTGCGCTCGACGATTTCTTCATCGGTGATCGTGCGGCGCTCAATGCCGGATGCCTCGGCGCATGCTGCGATGATGGCCTCCACTTTCGGGTCCGGAATGGGGGCGCGGCTGCTAGCTTCGTAGCGGTAGAAGCCTTCGCCCGTTTTCTGACCGAAGCGGCCGGACTCACAGAGCCGGTCGGCAACATGGCAGTAACGAATGTGTTGCGGTCGTGTGGGCGCGAGTCGTTTGCGCGCGGCCCAACTGATGTCCAGCCCGGCCATATCGCCCATGCGCAGCGGGCCCATGGCCAAGCCAAAGCGTTCCAGTGCCTGATCCACTTGCTGTGGTGTGGCGCCTTCTTCGAGCAGAAAGTGCGCCTCACGGGTATAGGGGCTGACCATGCGGTTGCCGACGAAGCCGTCGCATACGCCGACCACGGCGGGCACTTTGCCAATGCGTTTGGCCACGTGCAGCACCGTCGTCAGCACGTCGGCGGCGGTGGCGTTGCCACGCACGATCTCCAGCAGCTTCATCACGTTGGCGGGACTGAAGAAGTGCAGGCCCACCACGTCCTGCGGACGTGAGGTGACGGCGGCGATGTCGTTGATGTCCAGCCGCGACGTATTGGTCGCCAGGATGGCGCCCTGGCGCACGATCTGGTCGAGCTGGCGGAACAGGCTGTGCTTGACCACAATGTCCTCGAAGGCCGCCTCGATCACGAGATCCATATCGGCCAGTTGCTGCATGTCCGTCGTGCCGTGGATGCGCTCGACACGTGCGCGCATTTCCTGCGCGTCGAGCTTGCCCTTGCTCACGGTGGCCGCATAGTTGCGTTCGATGGTGGCCAGGCCCTTTTGCAGATTGGCATCGTTGGCTTCCACCAGCGTCACCGGATAACCGGCGTTGGCGAATGCCATGGAAATACCGGTTCCCATCGTGCCAGCGCCAATCACGCCGACACGTTGGACGCTGCGCGCAGGCGCGTCGAGCGCATCGCGCGGTGGCTTGGCGGCTTCGCGTTCGGCAAAGAACAGATGGCGGATGGCCTTGGACTGCGTGCCATTGACCAGTTCCAGGAAGCGGGCACGCTCAAATTGCAATCCCTCTTCCAGCGTGCTGTGGGTGGACTCCTCTACGCAGGCGATGCACTGGAGCGGCGCGTCCATGCCTCTGGCCGTTTTGCGTGCGTGCTCGCGGGCCTGCTCGAACAGCGTGGCGGCGTTGTCGGGCACCTTGACGGGCAGCTTGCCGGTGGCGCGCAATGCCGTCGCGGGGGCGAGACGGGATGCGAATGCGACGGCGTTGGCGACCAGTTCATCGTCAAACAGTGCGTCGAGCACACCGGCGTCCAGTGCGGCCCGGGCCTTGACTGGTTTGCCCGTGACAATCCAGTCGAGGGCCTTTTCCACGCCGATCAGTCGCGGCAGGCGCTGCGTGCCTCCGCCACCTGGGAGCAGGCCGAGCTTCACTTCGGGCAACGCCACGGTGGCGTCGGCGAGCGCGACACGCCAGTGGCAGCCCAGGGCCAGTTCGAGACCGCCGCCCAGCGCGGCACCGTGAATCGCGGCGATCACCGGTTTGCCCAGGTTTTCGATGCGCGCAATCAGCTTGGGCGTGATGGGATCGCCAGCGCTGAGTGGCGTGTTGAACTCGCGAATGTCGGCGCCGCCGGAGAACATGCGCCCTGCACCCGTCAGGACGATGGCGTCGATTCCGGCATCGTCCATCGCCGCATCGAGCCCCCCCGCCACATGCTGGCGCACGGCGAAGGAGATGCCGTTCACGGGCGGGTTGGACCAAGTGATGACGGCCACCCGGCCATGTCGATCAAACGGGGGAGTGTGGGTGGCGCTCTGGGTCATTGCAGTTCCGCCAGCGGCTGGCCCTCGGTCACTTCCTCACCGGCCTCGACGAGGAACTTGACGATCTTTCCTCCGCGCTCGGCCTCCACGGGGATTTCCATCTTCATCGATTCGACGATCAGCACGGCATCGCCCGCGGCAACCGTGGATTGGGGTTCGACACACAGTGTCACGATGCGACCGGCGAGGGGAGATTTGAGAATGGCTGCCATGTTGTTTCCTGTGGGTGATGCGTTGATGTTGAGGGGAAGAGCGCAGGGCGCACATACCATTGCATGCGGGCCGGCGTGCGCTGCCTGCCAATGGCCTCAGGGGCGATAGCCGAAGCGTGCCTGACCCGCCTGGCGCAAGGGCGCGCTGAGGTTGGAAAACTCCACCAGCGTCTCGCGGGTGCGGGCGGGGTCGATGATGTCCTCGACCACGAAAGCCTCTGCACTGCGGTAGGGGGAAGTCAGCCCGCGTACGCGCTTTTCGATGCGCGCACGCGTGGCTTCGGGATCGTCGGCGGCCTCGATGTCGGCCTTGTAGGCGACCTCCAGCCCGCCTTCGATGGGCAAGGATCCCCATTGCGCCGACGGCCAGGCATAGCGGAAGTTGAAGCGGTCGGCGTTCTGGTGCCCCCCGCCTGCCACGCCGAACGCCTTGCGGATGATGATGGTGCACCACGGCACCGTGCTCTGGGCAATCGCCGTGAGCGCGCGCACGCCAGCACGCATCACGCCTTCCTTCTCGGCGTCGAGCCCAATGCGGAAGCCGGGCACATCGACGAGGTTCACGACGGGCAGGTGGAATTGCTCGGCCAGATCGACCATGCGCATGTATTTTTCCGCCGTCTGCCTGTCCCAGGCGCCGCCATAGTGATACGGGTCGCTGGCGATCACCACCACGGGCCAGCCATCGATGCGGGCCAGACCGGCTGCGATGGCACGGCCCCAATGGCGGCCGATTTCCATGAAGGAGCCGCTGTCGACCAGCGTCTCGACAATGGTCCGGATCTTGTAGACCGAGCGCGTGTTTTCGGGAATGGCGTTGCGCAAGGCCTGCTGATCGGCGGCGGCATCGCGACCGCTTTCAGCGCGCGGCGGTAGTTCGTAGATGGATGGCGGAAGATACGAGAGAAAGCGCCTGGCGCGCGCAAATGCATCGGCTTCCGAATCCGCTTCGTCGTCGACCACGCCATTGCGCGTGTGAATCTGGCTGCCGCCCAGATCGTTCTTGTCGATGTGCTGTCCGGTACGGGCCACCACGGGCGGGCCGGCCACGAACAATTGCGCGGTGTCGCGCACCATCACGGAATAGTGGCTTGCCGATACCCGCGCAGCACCGAGTCCGGCCACCGAGCCAAGGCCGAGGCCCACGACCGGTACCGTAGCCAGATTGCGCGCAATGTAGGGCCAGGATTTCAGCTTGGGCAGCAGCGTGTGTCCCTTGAGCTCGATGTTCTTCACTGATCCGCCACCGCCCGTGCCATCCACCAGGCGCACGAGGGGTATGCGCAGATCGTGCGCCATCTGCTCGGCGACGATCATCTTGTCGCCCACCGCGCCGTCGTTGGCGCCGCCGCGCACCGTGAAGTCGTCACCCATCACGACGGCGGGACGCCCTTCGATGCGGGCGCGGCCCATGAGCAGGTTGGATGGCGTGAAGTCGGTCAGTTCGCCGCTGTCGTCATAGGAGCCGCTTCCGGCCAGTCCGCCTACTTCGCGAAACGAGCCCGCGTCGACCAGTGCGTCGATGCGCTCGCGCACCGGCAGCTTGCCTGCATCGCGATGCCGCTTGAGCTTTTCTGCTCCACCCATGCGCTGCGACATGTCGGTTCTGCGCGCGAGTTCTTCCAATTCCTTTTCCCAGGCCACCGTGTGTTGCTCCAGTTGTTGTCGCGCTCTGGGCGCGTTGGTTGTTCGTGTGGATGTGAGCGCGCGTTGGCGCCTCAATCCAGCGAGATGTTCGCTTTGCGGATGATGTCGGCGTACTGTTTTGTCTCGCTCTCGATCTGCTGCGCGAAGGGCTTGGGGCCAAGCATGCGGATGTTGCCTTGCTGCGCCAGCTTGGCCTTCACTTCCGGATCTTGCAGCGCAGTGGAGATCAGCTCGGACAGCTTGTTCACGACAGGTGCAGGGGTGGCCGATGGGGCCAGCGCGCCAACCCAGAACGAGATGTCGAAGCCGGGAAAGCCAGCTTCGGCAATCGTGGGCACTTCGGGCAGTTCATGCCAGCGCTGGGCGGACGTCACCGCCAGCGCGCGCAACTGTCCGGCCTTGATCTTGGGGACCGAGGAGGGATTGTCGAACGTGGAGTCCACCTCCTTGGCCAGCACCGCAACCTGTGCTGGTGCCGTGCCGCGATAGGCCACATGGGTCATCTTCACGCCCGCCATGCCGTTCAGCAATTCGTAGCTCAATTGCGTGAGATTTCCGACCCCCGCAGAGCCGTAGGAATAGGTTCCCGGCTTGGCCTTGGCCAGGTCCAGCATGGCCTTGAGATTCGGTGCCGTACCGATGGGCTCATTCTGCGGATTGACGGTCAGGATGAACGGCACGGAGACGACGAGGGAGACCGGGGCAAAGTCTTTTTTCACGTCATACGCCATCTTCTTGTAGAGCGACGGGTTGACGGTGATGGTGCTGGAATTGCTGATCAGGATCGTGTAGCCATCGGGTGCCGAGCGTGCCACCTCGGACGCCGCGAGCATGCCGTTTGCGCCAGTGCGGTTGTCCACCACGACGGGCTGCCCCGTCTTGTTCGTGATGTGCTGCGCCACGATGCGCGCGACGGAGTCAATCGAGTTGCCAGCACTGAAACCGACAACGAAGCGGATGGGCTTGTTCGGGTAACCGTCAGCGGACGGTTGGGCACTGGCGCTGCCCATCGTCATGCACAGGGTGGTGACGCTGGCTACCGCGGTCAGGACAAAGCGCTTGTTGACGGTCACGTTCATGTCTCCTTGAGTGGATGGCAAATAGTTCTATCAAATAGAACAATAGTTCCTTTTTTATAGTTTTCAGGAGTTTGCCAGGGAAGTCAACGCCAGATTGCTAGGTGTTATCCCCCGGAATGTGAACGATCGGCTAAATGAAAAGTCGCTCTAGATCTGGGGAGCTTCGCGCGAGCGGCGCATGTTTTTACGGGTTAATTTGTTCTGTTACGCAAAACTTTTCTTCATGCAGGGCTGCTTAGTGGCGATGACTCGCGCTTGTCCGTCACAATCGCGCCATCTGCTCATATGTTTGTGAACCCTTTCCCTGATGCCCATGCCCAAGCTTTCAACTGGCGAAACTGCTGTACGCAACGATGGTGTTGCGGCGGTGGACCGCGCCTTGCTTATCGCCACGACGCTCGCCAACGCGGGCAATGCCTTGACACTGACCGAAATCGCCCAGCGCACCGGGATGTACAAGAGCACGCAATTGCGGCTTCTGTCTTCTCTGGAAAAGGCTGGCCTGGTCGTGCACCGCAAGGACAAGCGCTATGCCCTCGGACCGCTGGCGTTCGTCTTCGGGCGCTCGTTTGAACAGACGAATGGATTGCAGGATGCGATCTATCCGCAACTCGCATGGCTGGTCAGTCAGGGAACGGAGAGCCCGTCCTTTCACGTGCGGCACGACGATGAGAATCGCCTCTGCCTGATGCGCATCGACTCCAACCACTCGACGCTGGACCGCGTGCGTCCGGGCGATCTGCTGCCGCTGCAACGCGGTGCGGCGGGGAAGGTACTCACCGCCTTCGGAGAAGGTCTGTCCGGAAAGAATGACATGCTGTCGCCGGCAGAAGTGCTCTACACGTCCTTTGGTGAGCGGGACCCGCTGTGCGGCGCGATTGCGGCGCCAGTGTTCGGGCCATCGGCATCGCTGGTGGGTGCGATGTCCGTGTCGGGGCCGCTGGAGCGGTTTTCGGAGCTGGCCGTGTCGCGCATGAAATCGCTGATGCTCAAGGCGGCCCAGGAAGCCACGCAGAATCTGGGCGGCAAGTGGCCCGTGCACATGGCCGAAAGCGCGTAGACAGCATGCCACTGCCTGGATAACAAGATCAGTATGCCGCCGCCTGTGCTTGCCATTGCGCGAGCAGCCAGCGCCAGAACGCGCGCGTCCATTGTCCTGCCGGGTGATGTAATGGGCGTGCTGGCATCTCAGGCAGCACCGACAGCAGCGGTTGGGTTGATGGCTTTGGCTTGTGCGGCGTTGAGGCGCTCCAGCACCCGTTGCCAGCCTTTTTCGTGGAAGAAGAACGCCACGGCCTGCACGGTGGGCTCCAGCAGGCTGAGCGTGAGCGAGGCAATCAGGTTGCCCGTGACGGCGTAGGCCACGAGGGCGGCAACGCAGATGTGGATGAGGTAGTAGCTGCCCGTCTTCATCAGGGTGAGACGGTTGTTGCGGGCGGCGGTGATGAGGCGGGTCATGATGCGGTCTTTCTTTTCAGTTGCATCAAATGATATTCATTCTCAATTGATTTGACCAATCGATTGTCCCAACTGCGGCGATAGTCTGCGGCGGTAACTGCATGTATCGCTAGCCGCATCGGATGGGGTATCGCTATGATGCGCAGTCCGGGCCGCAGGCTCGACTTTCCAACTACCGGAGCGCTTACATGGCACTGATGGATTTCATCAAGAAACAGTTCATCGACATCATCCAGTGGACCGAACAGGACGACGGCACGCTGGCCTGGCGGTTTCCGATGCGCGACATGGAAATCCAGAACGGTGGCACGCTGGTGGTGCGCGAGTCGCAGATGGCCGTGTTCGTCAACGAAGGTCAGGTGGCCGATGTGTTCGGCCCCGGCACGTACAAGCTGACTACGCAGACGCTGCCCGTACTCACCTATTTGAAGAACTGGGACAAGCTCTTCGAGTCGCCGTTCAAGAGCGATGTGTACTTTTTTTCCACACGCCAGCAGATCGACCAGAAGTGGGGCACGCCGCAGCCCATCACCATCCGCGACAGCGAGTTCGGTGCCGTGCGCCTGCGCGCCTTTGGTAATTACACCTACCGCGTTGCCGACCCCAAGCTGTTCCATACCGAGATCTCGGGCACGCGCGACACCTACACGGTCGATGATCTGGACGGTCAACTGCGTGGGCTGGTGCTGCAGAACATCAGCAACGCGATTGCTTCGAGTGGCCTGCCGTTCCTCGATCTGGCGGCCAACCAGATCATGTTTGCCAATGCGCTGACCAAGGAACTGACGCCTGCTTTTGAAAAGATCGGGCTGAAGCTCGAAGGCATGACGGTGCAGAACCTCTCTCTGCCCGAGGAACTGCAAAAGATCCTCGATCAGAAGATCGGCATGGGCATGGTCGGCAACGACATGGGCAAGTTCATGCAATACCAGACGGCGCAGTCGATTCCGAAATTTGCCGAAGGTGCGGGCTCGGGCGGCGGCGGTGTGGCCGGTGATGCGATGGGCCTGGGCGCAGGCGTGGCCCTGGGCCAGGTGCTGGCGCAGAACCTGCAGCAAGGCTTGCAAGGCGGCGCACCGGCTGCGGGCGCTGCGCCGGCGGCCCCTGCCGCTCAGCCTGTGGGCATCAAGCCCGATGAGGTGATGGCGACGCTGGAGAAGCTGGGCGAGCTCAAGTCCAAGGGCATTCTCACGCAGGAAGAGTTCGACGCGAAGAAGACCGAACTGCTCAAGAAACTGAGCTGATGCGTGGGCTGCCGTTGCGTCCCGCACAGGTCTTGTCGTCTCGCCGCTGCGCCGCTGGTTGCGCCCATCGTATGGATGAGCGCGCCAACGGCGGGTGGCCACTCTTCCCGTTCCCGAACTGATTCTCCGATGACCTATGGCCACTAGTGCCACCCAGCGTTACTACAGCGCGCCGTGTCCCGGATGCGGCGCGCCTGTGGAATTCAAGAGCGCGCAGTCGATCTACGCGGTCTGCCCGTATTGCCAGAGCACGGTGGTGCGCGACGGCGACGTGCTCAAGCGCATCGGCAAGATGGCCGAGGTGTTCGACGATTACTCGCCGCTGCAACTCGGCGCGTCCGGGCGCATGCCGATCGATGGCAAGGAAGTGCCCTTCACGCTGGTCGGGCGCGCGCAATACAAGGGCGATGCGGGCAGTTGGAACGAGTGGAACGCGTTCCTGCCCGACGGCAGCCTGGCAACGCTGAGCGAGGACAACGGCAACTTCGTCTTCACGCGCGCAGCCCCGCTGGGGCGCGAGCTCCCGGCGGCCGATCGCTTTCTACTGGGCATGACCACGGCCGTGGGCGGCAAGCCGTTCAACGTCGGCGCCAACGTCACCGCCACGCTGGTGGCGGCGCAGGGCGAGTTGCCCCAACTGCCGCCGCTGGGCCAACCTTTCAAGGTGGTGGAGTTGCGCAGCGACGATGGCGAGGTGCTCTCCATCGAATACGGCAGCGACCCGCCCACCGTCCAGCGCGGACACGCCGTGCGGCTGGAAGCGCTGAAGATGCAGGGCCTGAAAGACGGCGCGTCTGCCAAGGAAGAAAAAGGCCGCCAGTTCAATTGCCCGAACTGCGGCGCGCCGGTCACCGTGCAGTTGGAGAGCACCAAGTCGTGCACCTGCCCCTCGTGCAAAAGCATCATCGACCTGAGCAGCGGCATTGGCGGCGAGATGCACTCCGCCGCGCAGACCGAACCGGTCAAGCCGCTGATCGCGTTGGGCAGCATCGGCGAGTTTGAAGGCGCCAAGTGGCAAGCGGTGGGTTTCCAGCACCGCATGGGCGTGGAGCCCGACGACGACGAATGGTTTGGCTGGGACGAATACCTGCTCTACCATCGCAAACGCGGCTTCATCTTCCTGGTGGACGCAACGGATGGCTGGAGTCTGGTGCGCCCCACGACCGGCGCGCCGACGTTCAAGAAGGGCGGCAACAACGCGACGTATCTGGGCACGCCCTACAAGCTCGACTACAGCTACCGCGCTGTGACCAACTATGTGCTGGGCGAGTTTTACTGGCCCGTGGAGCGCGGGCAGGCGACGTTCAATAGCGACTTCGCCAGCGCCAGCGGCAAGTCCATCCTGTCGCGCGAAGAATCTCCCACCGAGGTGACCTGGTCACACGGCGAGCGTATCGACGCCAAGGCGGTGGCCGATGCGTTCAAGATGGGCGACCAACTGGCAAAGTTCCGCAGGGAGGACGCCGCGCCCGTGGTGTCCGCCAGCGGCATCGGCTGCGGAACCGTGATCCTGATCCTGTTCGTGCTGTTTGTCCTGCTGATCATCCTGTCGACCTGCACGGCGTCGTCGGGCGGCAGCGGCTATCGCAGTTCGGGCGGGTCGTACGGTGGTTACTCCAGCGGGGGCGGGCACAAATAGGACTGCGTGCTTTCATGCATGGCGCGTGCCAGGCAGGGCTCCATGGTGAATATGAATTTGTTGGCAAGAGGTGAACGACATGAATGGAATTGAATGGCTGCGACCCGCAGCATTGTTCGGATCGCTGCTGTATGCACTGATCGGCGTGGTGGTGTTCTGGGTGTGCTTCATCATTGTGGACAAGCTGACGCCATATGACCTGTGGGCAGAGATTGTGGAAAAGCAGAACAAGGCCCTTGCCATGGTGGTGGCGGCGATGTGCCTGGGCATCAGCATCATCGTGGCTGCGGCGATTCATTGAGGTGCTTGGCCTGGCGCTGTGGCGCGTGATCGCGCTGCTGCGCCCGTCGCGTATGGTCGGCAGTAAGGTGCCGCGTGGGTCGATGCAACGGTGTCTTTTTTCGCTTGTCATGTCTTTCACACTTTGCGCTGATCGTTTCCTCTTCCGTGCGCGCGAGAGGGCCGGGGTGAGGCTGCCTCCTGCTGCGCACATCCATTCGTTGCCGATCCATGACCACCTCTGGCCCTTCGCTGACACCCGCCCATGACGAGGGCGCCGCAACCAATGCGCGCCCGATCGATATCGCGTTGTTGTCCAGCGTGTTTGTCATTGCGGCGTGCGGCCTGCTGTATGAGCTGGCTGCGGGGGCGCTGGCGTCCTATGTGCTGGGTGATTCGGTGCTGCAGTTTTCCACCATCATCGGCACCTATCTGTTTGCGATGGGCGTGGGTTCGTGGTTGTCGCGTTACTTTGACCGGCAGTTGCCCGCCCATTTTTTGCGTATCGAGTTGATGGTGGCGCTTGTGGGCGGTTTCCTGCCTGCCGTGCTGTTTCTGGCGAACGCCTATGCGCCGGGTGCGTTCCGCGTGCTGCTCTATGGAATGGTGCTGCTGGTGGGCACGCTGGTGGGGCTGGAGATTCCGCTGGTGATGCGCATCCTGAAGCGCAACGTGCAGCTCAAGGATCTGGTCTCGCAGGTGCTGACGTTTGACTATCTGGGCGCGCTCGCGGTGTCGATGGCGTTCCCGTTGCTGCTCGTGCCGCAACTGGGACTGGTGCGCACGGGCTTGCTGTTCGGTTTCATGAATGCAGCGGTGGCGGTGTGGGCGCTGTGGCTGTTCCGTGGTGAACTGCGGCGCTATGGCGCGCATGCCGCTGCGTGCGCACTGGTGATGCTGGCATTGCTCGCCGGGCTGTTCGGTGCCGAGCACATCACCCGGTTTGCCGAGGACAAGTTCTATCAGGACCGCATCGTGCTCAGCAGCGCCACGCCGTATCAGCGCATCGTCGTCACGCATGGAAAACCGGGCTATCGGTTGTACCTCAACGGCAATCTGCAATTCGCTGAGCGCGACGAATACCGCTACCACGAAGCGCTGGTCCACCCCGTCATGGCGGCGCACGGTGCGCCCAAGCGGGTGGCAGTGCTGGGCGGCGGCGACGGCATGGCCGTGCGCGAGGTGCTCCGGTATCCATCCGTGGAGTCCGTCACGCTGGTGGAGCTGGATCCAGCCATGACGCAGTTGTTCAGCGAGCATCCCATGCTCACGCAGCTCAATCGCAACGCACTGAGCGATCCGCGCGTGCACATCGTGAACACCGATGCGTTCCAGTGGCTGCAAGCGGGCACTGACATGTTCGATGTGGTGATCGTGGACTTTCCCGATCCGACGAATTTCGCCATCGGCAAGCTATTCACCAACAGTTTTTACGCGCTGCTGGAGCAGCGCCTTGCAGCCAGTGGCTACGCAGTCGTGCAGACCACATCGCCGCTGATTGCGCGCAAGAGCTTCTGGACCGTCGTGGAAACCATCGAATCGACCGGCCTCACCGCCACGCCTTACCACGCGCATGTGCCCAGCTTTGGCGAATGGGGCTTTGTCGTGGCCAGCCGCAGGCCGTGGCGCTTACCGGAACGCTTACCGGAAGGGCTGCGATTTCTCTCGGCCACGACGTTGCCGCTGATGTTTGATTTTCCGCTCGATATGGCGCGCGTTCCCGCGCAGGTCAACCGGCTGTCCAATCAGGTGCTGGTGCATACCTACGAGCAGGAATGGGGCGAGGTGGCGCATTGAGCGCGAGCGGCATGCAGCGCCGCGGCTTCCTGAGGGCGGGCGCCGCGGCACTCGCCAGCACAGGATGGCTGTCAGCCTGTGACCCTGCCGTGCGCACGCTGGACGGCGGCTTTACCGGTATCGACATTGAACGCGGGCACGCCTTGCGCGACCGGCTTGAGCGCGGCGGCGCTGCACTCGCGCCTGCCGTGGTGCGTCGCACGCGCGTGGTGATTGCGGGCGGCGGTATTGCGGGGCTGTCGGCGGCGCGCGCCTTGCGGCTGGGCGGAGTGCAGGACTTCGCGGTGCTCGAGTTGGAGGACACGCCCGGCGGCAACAGCCGGGGCGGCGCGGTGAACGGCATTGCTTGCCCACTGGGCGCGCACTATCTGCCCACGCCGGGTGACGATGCCCGTGAGGTGCAGGACTATCTGGAAGAACTGGGGCTGCGCAAGCGCGTGCATGGCCGCTGGCAATACGACGAAATGGCCCTGTGCCACAGCCCGCAAGAGCGCCTGTTTTTCAACGGCCACTGGCAGGAAGGCCTGTTGCCCATGGCGGGCGTGGGTGCTGCAACGCTGGCGCAATACCGGCGCTTTTCCGCATTGGTGACGCAGGCCTCGCGCGCGGCGCCGTTCACCATGCCAGCGATGAAAGCGTGGACGCATGGCCGGACGGTGGCGGGTGAGCATCTGGCGCTGGATGCCGTCACCATGCACGCATGGTTGACCCACAATGGGCTCGACGATGCGCACCTGCGCTGGTATCTCGACTACTGCTGTCGCGACGACTTTGGCGCGGGGCTGGCGCGTGTGTCCGCATGGGCGGCGATTGCCTATTTTGCGAGCCGCCATGGCTTTCACGCGCCCACAGAGGCGGACGGCAGCAAAGACGATGCCGAACGCGATAGTGAACGCGATACCGAGCGGGATTCCGTGCTCACCTGGCCGCAAGGCAACGGCTGGCTCAGCCAGCAGCTCGCCGCACCGCTGAACGCGGCCGGTCAGTTGCACACGGGTGCCAGCGTGTTGCGCATTGCCTCCACGCGCCACGGCGTGGAAGTGGATGCCTATATCGCCTCCACCGATCGCGTGGAGCGCTGGGTGGCGCAGCGCTGCATTGTGGCGCTGCCGTTGTTCGTCGCGTCGCGTGTGGTGCAGCCAGCGCCGGACTTCCTGCAACAGGCGGCGCGGCATGTGCGCTGGGCTCCCTGGCTTGTCGCCAACATCCACATCGACGCACCGTTGCATGACCGCGAGGGTGCTGCGCCGTCATGGGACAACGTGCTGTATGCGGACGCCGTTGCGGGCGGATTGGGGTATGTGGATGCCGGACATCAGCGTCTGGACCCGCGCCCTGCGCCCACGGTGCTCAGTTACTACCAGGCGCTGGGCGACATGCCCGATGCGCGCCGCTTGCTGGCCGAGCAGCCGTGGACGCATTGGCGCGATCCGATCATGGCGTCGCTGTCGCTCGCGCACCCCGATATGGCCGAGCGCGCCACGCGCATGGAGATCACCCGTTATGGCCATGCCATGGCGATTCCGCTGCCGGGTACGCTGGCGCTCCTGGGCCGCATGGGGCTGTCTGCCGTGTCGGCTCAACCCGTTGTGCTGTCCAATGGTGAGCGCATGGCATTGACGCCGACGCCGGGGGCCGACAGGTTGCTGTTTGCGCATGCGGACTGGTCGGGCTATTCGGTGTTTGAAGAGGCCTTCACGCGCGGGTTTGCGGCCGGAGCGTTGGCCGCTTCGGGCTGAGCGATCCGATTTCTCCGATCAGGTCACAGGCGTGTCATGTGTGCCCGGCATCGTGAGGGGTTTGGACCCGGTCCCTCTCCCTTTCTCTATCGCCAACGCAAGGCCCACATGCAATCTCCCTCCACCATTTCCCTCGCTTGCGCGTGGCTGGCTGCCAGCCTTTTCGCGACCGCCGCACCAGCGCAGCAGGCCTATCCCGCCACCGTGGCTGGGCACGCGATCTTGCCCGCGCAGTCGTTCATTCCTGCACCCAAGGACGCGCCTGCGGATCTGCTGGTCAGCGGCAAATTCACCCAGGTGAAGCGCACCGAACAGGTTGGCAGCATCGAGGGGCTGTCCAATGGCCGTCCGACGGGCGTGTCGCTGCCCTTCCAGGGCCAACCGCTGCAGGGGCACTCGGGCATCAAGCGCATGCCCGATGGCTCGTTCTGGATCCTCACGGACAACGGCGCGGGCAACAAGGCGAACTCGCCCGATTTCATGCTGTACCTGAACCATTACCAGGTGGATTTCAAGAGCGGCCAGTTCAAGCGTTTGAAGACCATCTTCCTGCACGACCCGGATAAGAAGGTGCCGTTTCGCATCGTGCATGAAGGCTCGAAGCAGCGCTACCTGACGGGCTCCGACTTTGATCCGGAGAGTTTCCAGTTTGCTGGCGGTGCGTTGTGGATTGGTGAAGAGTTCGGTCCCTATCTCATCAAGGCCGACATGAACGGCAAAGTGCAAGCCGTGTTTGAGACGCGGGTCGATGGCAAGGTGGTGCGCTCACCCGACGCGCCGGGGCTGGTGGCTCCGGGCGCGCCTGATGCCACGATGGCGCCTTTCCAGATCAAGCGCTCCAAGGGGTTTGAAGGCATGGCCTCGTCCCCGGATGGAAGCAAGTTGTACCCGCTGCTGGAAGGCCCGGTGTGGGACGACGCGGCCAAGGCCTACGAAAGCGTGGAAGGCGGCAAGCAGTTCCTGCGCGTGCTGGAGTTTGACGTGAAGGCCGGGCAATGGACAGGCCGCCATTGGAAATATGTGCTGGAAGCCAATCACCACGCGATTGGCGACTTCAACATGATCGATGCCACCACCGGCCTGATCATCGAGCGCGACAACGGCGAAGGCACGGCAGACAAGGCCTGCCCAGCGGGGGAGAAGGGCAAGGATTGCTTTGCCGATGTGGCGAAGTTCAAGCGCGTCTACAAGGTGGAGTTATCCGACGCGAATGCGGGCGGCGCGCTGCGCAAGCTGGGCTACATCGATCTGATGAACCTGCAGGACCCCGGCCAGTTGGCCAGGAAACCGTTGACGGCAGGGGTGTTGACGTTCCCGTTCTTCACCATTGAGAACGTGGATGTGGTGGACGCCAACCATATCGTGGTGGGCAACGACAACAACCTGCCATTCAGTTCCAGCCGCGATCCGGTCAAGGCGGACGACAACGAACTCGTTTTGCTGGAAGTCGGGGATTTCCTGCGCGCCAAATGACGGCGAAAAGGGAGTGACAACGAGAAGCGACCGGCCCCGGATCAACAGCGCATTGGACGGGTCTCGGGCGTAAGGTAGAGCGTGCGCTTGGCCGCGCGGGCTTCCCAGTCCGCGCGGTGCTTTCACGCTGGAATCCACTGACGATATCGGCAAATGCCAACCGATGGCAGAATCTACGGCTTTGTTGCCGCATGTGCGGCGCTGATGCAGTTGCATTCTGCATAAAGGTTTTTCATGTTCACGGGCATTGTTCAAGCCACGGCAGCCATTGCCGCCATCGAAGATCGCGCAGGATTGCGCACGTTCACGCTGGAGTTCCCCGAGGGTTTCTGTACCGATCTGGCGATTGGCGCCAGCGTGTCCACCGACGGCGTGTGCCTGACGGTGACCGGGCTGGTCTCGCCCACGCGCGCGAATTTCGACGTGATGCTGCAAAGCCTCAACGTCACCACGCTGGGCAGCTACCACGCAGGCGATCGCGTGAACGTGGAGCGCGCCGCCAAAGATGGGGCCGAGATCGGCGGGCACCCGCTGTCGGGCCACATCGACTTTCGCGCCACCCTGGCCGACGTGCGTGAACTGGAGAACAACGTGGTCTGGCGCATTGCCGTGCCCGAGGATTTCCGCCGCTACGTGTTCGCCAAGGGCTATATCGCCATCCACGGTGCCAGCCTGACGGTGGCCGAGGTGAACCGGCAAGAGGGCTGGTTTGAAGTCTGGCTGATTCCCGAGACGCTGCGTGCCACGGTGTTTGCCACCAAAAAGGCGGGCGATGCGCTCAACGTGGAGATCGAGCGCAGCACGCAGGTGGTGGTGGACACAGTGCGCGAGACGGTGCAGGAAAGCCTGGGGCGGCTGCAACCCGTGCTGGAGGCGCTGCTCAAGGAAAAAGGGCTCACGCTGGAGGACTTCGTGCAAGCCCCCAAGCTGCCGCACTGAACCAGATTGCTGAGGAACGACCACGCATGTCATGGCATTTGCGCAATCTGCGCGTAGACGATATTCCCGGGCTGCTCGAAGTGCAGCGGGCCTGTTATGGCGACGATTTCATCGAAGGTGAAGCGGTTTTTGCCCGTCGCATCGCGAGTGCGAGCAACTGCTCTGTGGTGCTGCAGCACGATGACGCCGTGTGCGCTTACCTTGCCGCCTATCGCAGTCGCGTAGGGCAGGTGACGCCGTTGCACGGCGACTTCGCCGCATCGGAGCAGGCGCCCGATACGCTGTATCTGCACGACATGGCCGTGCTGCCCGCCTTTGCCGGCCAGGGGCTGGCGCGCATGCTGGTGGACATGCTGTGGCGCATGGCGCGCGCACAGGGACTGGCGCATTCGGCGCTGGTGTCCGTGCAGGGCTCGCAGCCTTACTGGGAACGCAAGGGATACGCCATTCACGTTCTCGACGATGCACAGCAGCGTTCGAGCCTTGCAACTTACGGCGACGGCGCGGTCTACATGCTGGCGCAGATCGGTCGCTGACCCAACGATGCAGACGGGTCTTCAGCGCACATCGACTCGCGCTGATGATTAGTCACTCACAATTGCCATAATCGCGCCATGCCAAACCGCTGGAAACCCAACGTCACCACAGCCGCCGTCATCGAGCAGGACGGCCGCTTCCTGCTGATTGAAGAAGACACCGCCGACGGCTTGCGACTGAACAATCCGGCAGGGCATCTGGACCCCGGAGAGTCTCCCGTGCAGGCGTGCGTGCGTGAAGTGCTGGAAGAAACCGGCTACGACTTCATCCCCGAGGCGCTGGTGGGCGTGTACATGAACCGCTTCATCCGCACGCGCACCGGGGACGACATCACCTACATGCGTTTCAGCTTCAGCGGCAAGGTTGGCGCGCACCATAGCTGGCGCGCGCTCGATGACGGGATTGTGCGCGCCGTGTGGATGACGCTGGACGAAGTCCGCGCCACCGCCGATCGCCACCGCAGCCCGTTCGTGTTGGCGAACATCGAAGACTATCTGCGCGGCAGGCGATTTCCGCTGGAGATGGTCTACACCGACGACAGCGTGTACACGTCGCCCGTGTGAAGGCTCCAACCAAGGGCCCCAACGGACCATGAAAAAAAGGCGCCGCGATGGCGCCTTTTTTTGAGCGGTGCGCGGCTTACTGGGCCGTGATCTTGCGCTCTCGCACGATGGCGCCCCATTGGTCGTATTCCTTCTTCATGAAGGTGGCGAACTCGGCGCGCGTGGTGGGGTGCGGGTCCAGGCCATGCTTGGTCAGCGCCTCCTTCACGCCCGGATCGTTCAGCACCTTCACGATCTCCACGTTCCAGCGGTCCAGAATCGGTGCTGGCGTTTTGGACGAGGCGACAAAACCATACCAGTTCAACGCCTGGAAGCCGGGATAGCCTTGCTCGGCCACGGTCGGAATGTTGGGCATGTAGGCCGGACGCTTCAGCCCGGTGGTGGCCAGCGGAATCAGCTTGCCCGTCTCGATGTGCGGCAGCGCGGTGGGCGGCGCGGCAAAGTAGCTCGTGATGCGCTCGCCCAGCAAATCCTGCAGTGCCGGCGCACCGCCCTTGTAGGGCACGTGCACGGTGTCGATGCCAGCGCGCTGGTTGAACAGCTCGCCCGCCAGATGCGAGGCGGAACCCGCGCCGGTCGAGGCAAAGTCGATGGAGCCCGGTTTGGCCTTCGCCTTGGCGACGAACTCCGACAGCGTCTTGATGCCCGCGCCCTTGTGCACGACCAGCACGTTGGGGAAGTACACCCCGCCCGAGATCGGCGCCAGATCCTTGAACGGGTCGTAGTTCAGCTTCATGATGTGCGGCGCGATCGTCAGCGGCCCCACCGAGCCGAACAGCAACACCGAGCCGTCCGCCAGACCCGCCGCCACTTGCTGGTGCGCGATGTTGCCGCCCGCGCCGCCGCGGTTGTCCACGACCACCGTCTGCCCGATGTTTTCGCCCAGCTTCTTGGCGATCAGGCGCGCTGCCGCATCGGCTGCGCCACCCGCAGCAAAACCGACGACCAGAGTCACCGGTTTGTTGGGCGGAAATGCGGGCGCATCCGCCGCCATCGACGCGCCTGCGATCGTGGCCAGCGCGGCCATCACGGTCGCGCGCTGCAGAAAGTTTCGCTTGTTCATCATGAGATCCTTCGCATGGTTTTTGAATGAAGTACTGCGTGCTGTCGGGGTCAGGAGGCGTCAGGTCGCACCGGGGGTGTCCACGACGTTCACCAGGGGCGCGCCGCTTGCGTAGCGGCCCAGGTTGTCGAGAAACATCTGCACGACACGGTCTGCATTGCCCGCCGCAAAGCCGGCGCTGTGGGGCGTGGCGATCACGTTGGGCATGCACCAGAGGGGGGAATCGGCGGGCAGCGGCTCGTGCGCAAACACGTCCAGATAAGCGCCCGCCAGCCGCTCGCCTTTCAGCGCGTCGATCAGGGCGTTTTCTTCCACGACATCACCACGCGCGACGTTGACCAGATGCGCGTGGGCGGGCAGCTGTGCCAGCGCCTTGGCATTCACCAACTGGCGCGTGCGCGGCGTCAGCGGGCAGGCCAGAATCAGCCAGTCGGTGGCAGGCAGCACACTGCCCAGGTCTTCAAACGCCACCGAAGCGAATCCTTCCGGGGTGGTGCATTGGCTGCTGCGCACGACCTGAATGTGCATGCCCACGGCACGCAGGATGCGCGCCACGGCCTGCCCGATGCCACCCCAGCCCACAATGGTCGCCGTTTGCCCCTGGATATCGCGTGGCAACGGCGGTTGGGCGATCAGCGGCGCCCATTCGCGCCGTTGCTGCGCCGCCAGCAATTGTGGAAACCGGCGCCCCAGCATGAGCACACCCGCCACGGCGTTCTGCGCCACCACCTCGGCATTCGTGCCCGCAGACGACGTGATCGTCACCCCACGCGCAGCCAGTTCGAGATACACGGGCCGATCGGCACCGGCGGAGTGAAAGTGCATCCAGCGCAGATCGCAGCTGCCCAGCATCGCGTCATAGAACTGCTGTGTGGCGGGCTGGATTTCGTGCTTCGTCGAGCGCCCCGTCACATCGCGCGAGACGAAGGCCACGTCAAACAACGCGCCGCGCTCCAGCACGTCCTGCGTAGTCACCAGTTCCGGCGCGGGTTCGATACATGCGCGAATACGCGCGCCCATGCCGTCACGTACGGCATCGGAGACGAGGATGCGCAGGGCGAGTGCTGGGGTGAGGGTGTCGCTCATGCTGCGAAGTTCCTTGTACTCAGGTGACCGGGGGTGAGTGGATTCAATCCACCGTGGCGCCGGAGTCCTTCACGATCTTTTGCCATTTTTCGTGTTCCTTGCGCGTGAATTGGCCGAACTGTTCGGGCGTTCCGCCAATGGGGTCGGCGCCTTCGCGGATCATTTGTTCCTCGAGGGCGGGCAGGGCTTCGTTGACCGATTTGTTCAGCAGGGCGATGACGGGTGCGGGCGTGCCCTTGGGTGCAAAGAAGCCGAACCACGAACCTGCGGCGAATCCGGGGAAGCCTTTTTCGGCCACGGTGGGAATGCCGGGCAGCGAGCGCGATGTCTTGTCGCTGGAGACGGCGAGGGCGCGCAATTTGCCGGACTTGATGTGCTGGATGACGGAGGGGATCGTCGCAAACATGAATTGCAGTCGACCGGCCAACAGGTCATTGAGCGCGTTGGCGCCCTTGTAGGGGACGTGCAGAGTTTCGCTCCCGATGCGTTGGCTGAGCATGTAGCTTGAGAGGTGCGAGGAGGTGCCCACGCCGGTGGAGCCGTAGCTCAGCTTGCCGGGGTTGGCTTTCACGTAGGCAACGAATTCATCGAAGTTCTTGACCGGAACCGATGGGTGCACGACCAGCACGTTGGGGACGTCGGCAATCTGGATGACGGGCACCAGATCGACCAAGGGGTCGTAGTTCATGCCCTTGTAGAGGCTCTGGTTCACTGCGATGGGACCGACGGAGTTCACGATCAGCGTGTAGCCGTCCGCAGGTGCTCGCACGACGAATTCGGTGCCGATGTTGCCGCCGCCGCCGGGCTTGTTGTCGATGATGAACGACTGGCCGAGCTTTTCGGACAGCTTCTGCGTGACCGCACGGGCCAGCAGATCGGTGGTGCCGCCTGCCGTGAAGGCCACGACAACCTTGACGGGTTTAGCAGGCCATTTGTCTTGTGCATGCCCAAGGCCGGTGGCAGGCAGGAGGCCTGCCGCGAGAAGGTAAGCGCCGATCTGGCGCCGCGAGATGCGTGCCGTTTCGCGTGTCGGGTGCATGATTTGTCTCCGTGGGTAGTTATGTAGTGATACTTATGGAAAGGGGCGGGCCTGTGTCCGGCCTTTTCGCCCGGGGTCACGAGCGATAGCTGGGGTCGAGGCGGTCGAGCTTGCGCAGCAGTGCAGGCCACTCCATCTGTCCGTAGGGGCGGCGTGTGCCGGGCTGGTAGTTGTTCCAGGTTTCTTGCAGCACCTCGTCGGATACCTTGGCAAACGGCGTGTTGCAGGCCATGGCGGCGAGTTGCGAGCGGCAGGCCAGTTCGAGCCGGTGCATCCAGTTGAATGCTTCGCCCACGGTGCGGCCCACGGTCAGCGCGCCGTGGTTGCGCAGGATGAGAGCCTCGCCGTTACCGAGGTCCTTGATCAGCGATTCCTGTTCTGCGGTATCGAGCACCACGCCCTGGTAGTCGTGGTAACCGATCTTGAGAAAGCGCATCGCCGTCTGCGTGATGGGCAGAAGGCCGCATTCCAGCGAGGACACGGCCATCGAGGCCCAACTGTGGGTGTGAATGACGCAGCCGACTTCGGGCCGCGCATCGTGCACCGCGCTGTGGATCACGTAGCCCGCCTTGTTGACGCCGTAGTCCAGCGGGCCAAAGTCGGGTTTGGAGAGGATGGTGCCGTCGTGGCTGACCTTGATGAGGCTGGAGGCGGTGATCTCCTCATACATCATGCCGTAGGCGTTGATGAGGAAGGCGTCGTCCTCATCGGGCACGCGCGATGAGATGTGGTTGGCCATCATGTCCGACATGCCATACAGATTCACGAGCCGGTAGCAGGCGGCCAGATCGATGCGCGCCTGCCATTCGGCGTCGGAGCATTTCCCTTGCATGGAGGAAATCTGTAGTTCATAAGGGGCAGTCATCGTGGTTGTCTCCTGTCGGGTTTGTAGTGCGATGAAATGATGCGTGGGTGGGACCGCGTGTGTGCAAGCAAATGTCTGCAAACGTGGCGGCTTCCTTCAGTCCGAGCCGACGCCCACCGGATTGGGCTGACGTTTTTCTGTGGCATGGCGCAGCAGCGAGGCGGTGCGGAAGACGCCATGGGCGAACTTGCCATAGGGCAGGGTGAGGAACAGCGCCATCACCGCGCCCAGATGCAGGCACAGCAGCAGCGCCATGGCCGGCGTGCTGCGGCCAAGCCAGAGTGCCAGGCCGCTGGCAGAGACGACGAACAGCAGCGCGATGAAGCCGAGGTCCATCCGCTTTTGCCGCAGGTCGCCCTGCGCCGGATCGCGTGTGCGATTCAGGTGCCACAGACCGGCGGTGCCGATCATCAGGCTCACACCGCCCACTGCGCCCAGAAGCTTGGGCAGGCTGGGCAAATCGTAGGGTGCGACCCAGCCGAACACATAGTGATAAATCGTGCCCAGCGCAGTCGCCGCAAAGCACAGCATGAAACCGTAGAACGTGAAGTGGTGCATGCGCCGGCGCGCGAGCGTGTAGGCATCGTCCTTGTTCGGGCAACCCTGGCCCGCGCCGCCGTCCAGGTACTTCATGCGCAGCACGTCGTGCGTGGCTTCTGCGGCAGCGGGGGCGCTGACGTCCTTGCCGCTGGTGACGGGTTTGATCTGCTTCCAGAAACTCCTCACGCCCATGAACAGCGCGAACACCACGAACAGGAACACCGGCGCAAACAGGCCCACCAACAGGTTGTGCGGGAACAGGTTGTAGAAATTGCCAGCAGTGGCACTGGACCACAGCGCGCCGGGGCCGCCATGCACCGCAGCGGCGATGATGAGGAAGAGGGCGAGCCCGATCACCAGCGCCATCGACAGCGTGAGGCCGTTGTTCTTATAGAGCGATCCCAAAGCCGGTGGCCAGGCATAGTGTGCGTAGGTCTCGCCGCGTACTTCGGCCATGGCCTTGGGCACGTTGACCGCAAATTCGTGCGGCGGTGCGTACTGGCACGCATGCAGGCACGCGCCACAGTTGTGGCACAGGTTGGCGAGAAAATTCACGTCGGCCTTGGGAAACTCCAGACGTCGCGTCATCGCGGGAAACACGGCGCAGAAGCCTTCGCAGTAACGGCAGGCATTGCAGATCTGCAGCACGCGCGCGACTTCGTTTTCAGCGGCGGTCATGGGGACGAATTGGCCTTGGGCCAGCGCCTTGGCATCGTCGGTCAGGGCTTGTAGCGTTTGCATGTATCGGCTCTTTCGTTCACTGGTCCCGGACCGCGCCGGCCACGACCGGTTGTCCCTGCGCGGCCAGCGCCGCATTGCGTCCGGCGATGCGGCCAAACGCGGTTCCGATGGACATGCCCACACCGGCGGTGTAGCCCTTGCCCAGCACGTTGCCCGCCATCATTTCGCCGGCCACAAACAGGTTAGGGCTGGGCTGATCGGCAAAGCGCACGGCAGCGGTGTCGTCGACTTTCAAACCGAGATAGGTGAACGTGACGCCGGGGCGCAGCGCATAGCCATAGAACGGCCCCGTGTCGATCGGGCGCGCCCAGTGCGTCTTGGCGGGGGCGATGCCTTCGGTGTGGCAATCGTCCAGCGCGGTGTGGTCGAAGTGGCCCACGTGGCAATTCGCGTTGTAGTCGTTCAGCGTCTGCATGAACGTGGCGCGGTCAAGCTCCAGCTTGTCGGCCAGTGCTTCCAGCGAGTCCGCTTTCACGCCCGGAAACACCGGCGGCATGAAGCGGCCAATGGCCTTGGAGTCGATGATGGAGTAGGCAATCTGCCCCGGCTGCATGGCCACGAGGCGGCCCCAGATGGCGTAGCGCTTGGGCCAGAAATCTTCGCCCTCGTCGTAGAAGCGGCGCGCTTCGCGATTCACCACCACGCCGAGCGAAACGCAGTCGATGCGGGTGCAGATACCGCCGTCATACAGCGGTGCGCGCGCGTCGATGGCCACCATGTGCGCCTGTGTCGGGTCACCGATGCCGTCGGCCTGCTGCACCTCCAGCATATGGCGCAGCAGCACGCCCTTGTTGTAGGCCGTGCCGCGAATGAGAAAGTTGTCCGAAGGCCATTCGCCGCGCTCGTTCTGGCCCCATGCTTCGCGCAGCCATTCGCGGTTGGATTCAAAGCCCCCCGCCGCCAGCACGCAACTGCGCGCCGTGATGCGCTTTCCGGTGGTGGTGTGCGCTGCCTTGAACACGCCGTCGTCGATCTCCAGCCGGTCGACCGGGGCGTTGTAGTGGATCTGCACGCCGAGTGCTTCGGCGCTGCGGTAATACGCATTCACCAACGCCTTGCCGCCGCCCATGAAAAACGCATTCGTGCGCGCCACGTGCAATGCGCCCGACAGCGGCGGCTGAAAGAGCACGCCATGCTTGCGCATCCAGTGGCGGCAAGTGGACGAGGCGCGAATCACCATGCGTGCCAGATGCTCGTTGGTGATGCCGCCGGTCACCTTCAGCAAGTCCTGCCAGAACTCCTCTTCGGGATAGGCCTCGACCAGCACGTCCTGCGGCGCATCGTGCATGCAGCGAAGATTGCGTGTGTGCCCCGAGTTGCCGCCGCGCCATTCGCGCGGCGCCGATTCCAACAGCGTGACGCGCTGACCGGCCTCCGCCGCCATCAACGCAGCGCACAACGCCGCATTGCCGCCGCCGATGACGAGCACGTCGGTGTCAAAGACGTCGGCACTCATGATGCCAGCCCGCATGCGCGGCTCCGGGCCAAAGAGAAGGCGATGTGATGAGTCGGCAAAGCAAACCTCGTGGGCGGTGGATTTTGTTTTTCCCCGGCAGGCTGGTCCGTGCGGCACGGCACGAGCGCAGGCCTGGCGGGATGCTGGCTGTGACTGTAGGGCGCGAGCCCGCTGCTGCCTATGGTGCGGATGACAAGGCGCCTTCACGAATCGTGATGACCTTTTCGGCGGCGCTGCGCGCATCGGAGGCGCCCCGCCAGATGTTGCAGCGCACACCCGAAAGTCAACTTAATTAACGGCGGACTCGAGCCGGTTTGCCAACGATCTTGTGGAACGTGGTGTGCAACCGGGTGAGCGCGTGGCGATCATGTTGGAGCCGTCGCGGGCGTTCTATACGGCGATGTTCGGCGTTATCAAGCGCGGCACCATTGCCGTGCCGCTGTTCACGCTGTTCGGGCCCGATGGCGTGCGCTTGCGTGTGGACGATTGCAAGCCTGCCGTGCTGGTGACGAATGCGCAGAAAAAGGAGGTGACGGCCGCCGTGCGCGGACGACGTGATCATCTCTGCCGGCTGGACCATGAGTGCGGTGGAAATAGAGAACGTGCTGCTCATGCACCCCGACGTTCAGGAGGCGGCCGTCATCGGGGTGCCCGACACCTTGCGCGGGCAGGTGGTCAAGGCCTTTCTGGTCAGCGAGCGTGCCCACTCCGACACATTCGTGCAGGAGGTGCAAGACCTGGTGCGCGAAAAGCTTTCTCAGCACGAGTATCCGCGCCACGTCGCCTTGGTGGCGGAGCTTCCCAAAAGCCCTGCGGGCAAGGTGCTCCGCAAGGTTCTGCGTGAGCGCGAAAAGCAGGCCCAAGCCGAGTCCGCCGTTGCCTGAAGGCGCGTGACCGGGAGTTCATCCAGCCGCTGACTTTTTCATTTCCTGTCCCCACCTGCCCGCCTCCTTGTGCGCGTCCAGAGCGGCCCGATTTGCCCGATGTGACCGGTTAGATCGCGGGGTTTCCATTCTCTTGACGCCAGTTGATCGGGCGTGATCTGGAGGGGCTCATGGGAAACAGGCATTCTCCGAAAAGTCCCGGGTCTGGCGCAGTGGGGTTGTAATCATCAATCAGTCGCGTCGCCCACCAACGTCGCCCCGATCCACTGACCCGTTTGGACCAGTTGTTTTGCGCAGTCCGTCAGCACCACGCGCGCGGCGAGGGCGGCGGGGGATAGTTCGTCGTCGGAGAGGCTGCACAGCAGCGAGTGGCGGCGTACGCGGTCGTCTTCTATTTCGGTCCAGCTGAAGCGTTCTGCTGCGTCTTTGTAGGGGTTGACGGCGGACCAGGGTTGGACGGTGGCGCCGAGGCCTGCGTCGACGGCTTCCATGAGCATCTGGAGGGAGTCGATTTCCAGCGCCAATTGGGGTTGGAAGCCGGCTTGCGCGCAGGCGGTGACGATGGAGCTGCGCAGGCCGTGGGTGCCTGAGGGAAGGATGAGGGGCTTTTCCTGCAATTGCTGGAGTGTCATCTTTTCCTTGAGGGGCCAGATGGGGTGGCGGCGCGACTGGATGAGGAACAGGCGTTCTTCGAGCAGCGGCGTCACGCTCCAGCGGCGGGCGGCGTTGGTGTCGAACAGGATAGCCAGATCGAGTTGGCGTGCGTTGAGCAGGCTCGACAGGTGCCCCGAGAGCGCAGCCACCATGTGCAGGCGCACGTCGGGATAGCGCTCGCGCATAGCGCGCATGAGGGGCAGGCCGACAACAGAGGCAATGGTGGGTGATAGGCCGATGCTGACGGCGCCGGAAAGGCGTGCCTGCTGTGCGGCCAGCACGGCTTGGTCGGCGTGGCGCAGGGTGAGTTGGGCTTCGTGAAAGAAGGCCAGTCCGGCTTCGGTGGGGATCGCTCCTTTACTGGTGCGTTGCAGCAGGCGGGTGGCGAGCTCGCTCTCCAGTCGGCTGATTTGCTGGCTTAGCGCGGACTGCACCATGCCCAGATCGAGGGCTGCACGGCCCATGGAGCCCAGCTCGACGATGCGGACAAAGTAGCGGAGTTGGCGCAGTTCCATGGCGTGGGTGGCGGGGCGTGAAGGGGTTGCACTGATGATCGCATAACCCGCGCCACCGCGCGCACGAGCGCGCCTGTGTGCTCAGAAGCGGTATTGCATGCCTACGCTGATGCCGTTCGCGCGGCGCTTGTTGCCCAGGCCTTGATAACCGTGGCGCCATTGCGTGAGGTCGAACGCGGAGTAGAGCCGTGTGCGTTGCGACAGTCGGTATTGCGCGAGCAGGACGAAGCGCTGGAAGCCGTCCTTTTCCGTGGTGCTTGCAAATGGCTGTTCGCGTGTGACGCGGTAGTAGGCCAGCGTCCAATCGCTTTGCTGCGTGGGCGACCATGTGGTGCCGAGGCTGTACACATGCTGGCGCGTGCGTTCGGCGGCGCCTGTGTCGGCGTCCTGGCGCGCGGCCGATGCGGTAATGCGCACGTTGCCAGAGCGGTAGGCGGTGCCGATGATCCATGCATTCAGCGCGCGGCCGTCCGCATCCTTGAAACGCTGGTAGGCGCCGCCCAATGTGGCTCCATCTTCTTCCCACATCAGTGATAGCCCGGCAGAGGCGCTGCGCGAGTGTCCTCCGGCCTGTTCACCAAAGCCATACATGATGCCGGTGGTGTAGGCGCCGGAGCGTCCGGTGTACAGCAGCGAGTCGTTCAGCCGGTAGGCGCTGCCCGCAGTGCCGGTGTTGCCGAAGTCGGCGGGCAGTCCGTGCATGCCGAGGGCGGCGATGGTGACGTTGGGATTGAGATCGGGCATGCGCTGTGCGAGCGGGTCGATCGACAACAGCGATTGCGCGAGCAGCGTGTCGTGGCGCCCGGCAGTCAAACGTCCCCATGGGGCTTGCAGGCCGATCCAGCTGGAGCGGTTGAAGTAGGTGCCGGAATCTTCGCTGCTTCCCGTATCGGCGCGCAGGCCAGATTCCAGTTGAAAGACGACGCTTTCAGAGTTGCCCAATGGCGTGATGCCGCGCACGCCCCAGTGGCTGGTGTCGGCCACGCCGCTGGACAGTCCGGTGTGCGATGCACGCGAAGGGATGTGCTCGGGCGTCAGGCCCGAGCTGCGGCGCACGGCCAGATCCACCGTGCCGTAGAGCGTGAAGTCCTTCGGTTGCGCTTGCACGGATGCGGCAACGCCGGTCATGAGCGCAAAGGTGGCAAAGAGGGCGCGCGTGGCGCTGGCAGGGCTGTTCAAAACGCACTCCGTTGGGAGGCACGCAAGGTGCGGTGAAAGGGAAAAAGGGTGTGAGGTTGACGGGCTGGCCGCTCGTGGGGCCAAAGCGTGGTGGGCCACGATGCCCGGTCAGTGCTTGGCAGTTTACTGCGGTGCTTCATGGGCGCGTTGGTGGCAAATATGATCTGGCGCATGTCAGCCAGTTTGTCGCGAGTGCAGTCACATGGCGGTATATGTCCCCGAGCGTACTGAAGAATCGCTAAAAAAATACAATGGCGGTAATGAGCGCATCTTCCAAGCAACGTGTGGTCGTCGGCCTGTCGGGCGGCGTGGATTCGGCTGTCACCGCCTATCTGCTGAAGCAGCAGGGCTACGACGTGGTCGGCATCTTCATGAAAAACTGGGAAGACGATGACGACAGTGAATACTGTTCGTCCAACGTCGATTTTGTCGACGCCGCAGCCGTGGCCGACGTGATCGGCATTGAAATCGAGCATGTGAATTTCGCCGCCGAATACAAGGACCGCGTGTTTGCCGAGTTCCTGCGCGAATACCAGGCGGGCCGCACGCCCAACCCGGACGTGCTGTGCAACGCCGAGATCAAGTTCAAGGCCTTTCTCGATCACGCCATGCGGCTGGGTGCCGAGAAGATCGCAACCGGCCACTACGCACGCGTGCGGCACAACCCGGCGACGGGGCTGCACGAACTGCTGAAGGGGCTGGATCCGTCCAAAGACCAGAGCTATTTCCTGCACCGGCTGAATCAGGCGCAGTTGTCGAAGACGCTGTTCCCTGTGGGCGAGTTGCACAAGACCGAGGTGCGCCGTATCGCCGAAGACATCGGCCTGCCCAACGCGCGCAAGAAAGATTCCACCGGCATCTGCTTCATTGGCGAGCGGCCGTTCCGCGAGTTTCTCCATCGCTACATCCGGCATGAGCCCGGCCCCATGCTCGACGACCGTGGGCGCAAGCTGGGGCGGCACGTGGGGCTGTCGTTCTACACGCTGGGCCAGCGCCAGGGACTGGGCATTGGTGGCGTGAAGGAAAAGGGCGCGCAGCGCGGCGCGGGCGATCATTCGCCATGGTTCGTGGCGCGCAAGGAACTGGAAAAGAACACGCTGCGCGTGGTGCAGGGGCACGATCACCCGTGGCTGCTCTCGCACGAGCTGAGCGCACAAGACGCGAGCTGGGTGTCGGGCCACGCACCGGCCACCGGCGCATGCGCGGCCAAGACGCGCTACCGCCAGCAGGACGCCCATTGCAACGTGGTGAGTGCGGACTCGGCGAACTTCCGCCTGCATTTCCCCGAGGCGCAATGGGCCGTCACGCCCGGCCAGTCGGCAGTGCTCTACGACGGCGATGTGTGCCTTGGCGGCGGCATCATCAGCGTCAGCCACTGATCTGAAGCGGCCCCCCGAGGTCGCGTTGCATGCGCATCTCACACTAATTGGCGTGCAGCGCTCACTAGTATTCACTCTGATGGTCACCCTATTGACGAATCAATAGACTGCAATGCGTTTCTGCTGCGGTTGACTGTGCCTGCGCGCAGACGGCTGCGGCGTACAAGAATGCTGCCGGAACACGCGCCCAGGTTCAGCGCAAGTGGTCGTTTCTTCTCCGGACAGCGAATCTACAACATGTGTACGACGTGCAACAAGGAGACGCGTAATGGTGTGGCAGCAGATCTACGACCCGTTCGGCAACATGGTCATATCGACCGCGCTGGCAGCCATCCCCGTGGTGGTGATGCTGGCGGCGTTGGGCTTTTTTCATATCAAGGCGCACATCGCTGCGGGCATGGGCCTGATAGCGGCCTTGCTCGTGGCCATTTTTGCCTACGGCATGCCGGCAGACATGGCCGGGCGGGCGGCCCTGTTTGGTGGATTCACCGGGCTGCTGCCCATTGGCTGGATTGTGCTGAACATCATCTTCCTGCACCAGCTCACCGAGCAGAACGGCAGCTTCAAGGTGTTGCAGGATTCGCTCTCGGGGATCACCGAGGACCGGCGCATCCAGTTGCTGCTCATCGCGTTCTGCTTTGGCGCTTTCTTTGAAGGGGCGGCGGGCTTTGGCACGCCGGTGGCGGTGACGGCGGCCATCCTCATCGGGCTGGGATTCTCGCCGCTCGCGGCCTCGGGCCTGTCGCTGATCGCCAATACCGCGCCGGTGGCGTTCGGCGCGCTGGGCACGCCGGTGATCACGCTGGCCAAGGTGCACGGCTACGACCTGATGGAGGTGACGGCGATGGTCGGTCGCCAGTTGCCGTTCTTCTCGGTGCTGGTGCCGTTCTGGCTGATCTGGGCGTTTGCGGGCCGCAAGGGCATGCTGGAGATCTGGCCCGCCGTGCTGGTGGCGGGCGTGAGCTTCGCCATTCCGCAGTTTCTGGTGTCCAACTTCATTGGCCCCGAACTGGTCGACATCATCGCCGCCATCGTGTCGATGGCCTGCCTGATCGGCTTCCTGCGTGTGTGGCAGCCCAAGCGCATCTGGACCTCGCCCTCGCTGCGCGGCAACGACATCAGCGCCTCTGAGATGAAGCCGCCGCAGCCCGTGGTGAAGCACTCGCGTGATGCGCTGATGCGCGCCTGGATGCCGTGGCTGATCCTCTCCGTGTGCGTGTTCATCTGGGGCCTGCCGCCGGTGAAGGCGTGGCTCAACGGCATTTTCAATCCGACCTTCCCGATGACCGGCCTGCACAACCTCATCGAGAAAGTACCGCCCGTCGTCGTCAATCCGACCAAGGAGGGCGCGGTCTACGCACTGAGCCTGTTGTCGGCGACCGGCACGGCCATTCTGGTGTCGGCGGTGCTCAGCGGCTTCTTCATGAAGTACAGCCCGGTGGCCATCGTGCGCACATTCTTCAAGACGGTCTGGCTGGTGAAGTTCTCACTGCTCACCATCGTGCTGATGCTGGCGCTGGGCACGCTCACGCGCTACTCCGGCACCGACACCACGCTGGGTCTGGCGTTTGCCAATACCGGCGTGCTGTATCCGTTCTTCGGCACGCTGATGGGCTGGTTGGGTGTGGCGCTGACGGGTTCAGACACGGCCTCGAACGTGCTGTTTGGGGGCATGCAGAAGGTGGCAGCCGACCAACTGGGCCTGTCGCCCAACCTCATGGGCGCGGCCAACAGCTCAGGCGGCGTGATGGGCAAGATGATCGATGCGCAGTCCATCGTCGTCGCCTCGACCGCCACGCGCTGGTTCAACCACGAAGGCGACATCCTGCGCTACGTGTTCTTCCACTCGATCGCGCTGGCCTGTCTGGTGGGCCTGTATGTGACCATGCAGGCTTACGTCTGGCCGTTCACGCTGATGGTGGTGCGGTGACCGGCGCCAACGTGCCTGACGGACACTGAAACCAAAAAAAGCCCCGACTTCGCAGGAAGCCGGGGCTTTTTTGTGGATGTGGTCGCTTGGAACGACGATCAAAACGGTTATGGCGACCTTTTTTGGTAAACAACCCACCGAGTGAGTGAGTGAAAGCGGTTGCCGCGCATGGCAGTGTCAGCCAATGTCAACAATTAGGCCAATTCTATCTAAGTTGTTGACACTTCTTACAGCGCTTCGGCATCTACACGACGTGCAGCGTGATCATCGAAGACATCTGATCTGCTGCGCTTCGGCCTGGGGCTGCCTCCGCAGTCTGGCTATGCTCGTGCCACTTACAAAGTCACAGGGAGAGGAGCCGTAGTGATCAGACATGCCGCACCAGTTGAGAACCACCACTACGTCTGCTACGAGTGTTGTGTTGCTCGGCTTCTGAAGGATCTTGTTGTTCGCCAAGGAGAGACTGCGACGTGCAGCCTGTGTGGAGCAACCAAGGTGAGATGTGCCGGCACAGGAACTGATGACTTCCTGCTCGCAATAAAGGCTCTAATTCGCTATCACTTCGGCGAATGGCAATACCACTCCAAGCTCGGCGATGGGAGCCTAGAGGGCTTGTTCTCCATCGACCCTAACCCTCTTCTGCGAATAAATCCGGCCCAGTCGGACATCGACAGAGAGGACGTGATCTTGTCTTTCATGAGCGATGTCAATGATCGCCAGATGCAAGTGGAGGTTATTACAGCCTACGGACGTGACATCTACGGCTACTACCCTCACACGCCAGTCTCCGCTGGAGAAAGTCATATTCTTCAATCCGCACGCAGAAAGCTTGCAGACACAAATTATTTTCTGGTTGAAGATGAATATGAAGCGATCATTCGACCGATCGTTGTTTATATGTCTGGAACGGTCAGTGCCGGTTCTAAATGGCATAGAGCCAGGATGGGAGCCAAGCGCAGGGCAGCGGATTTCCACGAAATAGGTGCGCCACCGCAGTATTTTTTCGAGCCGCACAAAGATAAGGCAATCGGTGCTCCGCCTGTGGGGGTAGCTACTGCAGGTCGCGTGAATCGCCCAGGTGTTTCATACCTCTATCTCGCCTCAAATTCTGAGACAGCTGCAGCGGAGATACGCCCTCACCCAGGAGAGCTCGTATCTGTTGGCATGTTTGAGGTGAACAAGGATCTGCGCGTAGTAGACCTGCGCACACACGACCTCACAAAGCTGTGGCGCAGCGACTCTCAGCTTGAAATGCTGGAACTCATTATCGCGATGGAGAAAATCTTTGCTACCGCTGCACCGCCTAGCAATCGAAGTGCTTACACGCTCACGCAATTCCTCGCCGAGATCTTCAGACGCTTAGGTTTTGACGGCGTGCTGTTTCGGAGCACCGTCGGCGACGGCGATAACCTAGTTGCCTTCAATCCTGCTCACGCTGACTGGGTTGCTGGGTCCAGTCGAGCTATTGGCGTAGCTCGAGTGCGATATGACTGGAGTGATGTAGCGATGTTCGATGAGTCTGAAACCTACGATATGGATTATGAGAAGCAATCCAAATTGTTAGAGCAATAGGCGCGCGAACTTGCTATCAGTATCAGAGGCTGTCCCACATCACAGCGGTCGCCCTCTCCGTAGGGACTCCGAGACGTTGCAGGTCAATTACCTTATCCGGCCATTCTGCGAGGTTTCGGCACGCGATCACCCAGTTGGCGGCCGTTAATGCTGAGATTTTTAGCAGGGCCGCAAAGTATTCGGAATCGACTTCAGAAAGAGAGTGCCCAAGGACAACCACCTGTTCAATATCAGAAAGCTCCTCGAAGAATTGGGCATGCTTCTGAATGAGTTCAGCAGATCGCTTGAAGGTGCTCGAGAAATAGCCGTCAATGATCTCATTGGCCTCATACATCCGAACATCCATGTCCTCAACGTCTTCGCGACTGTTGAGCGATGGGCGCACAGTTGGGCTCCATGCATGACCAAGAATCAGCTCTTCACCTTGGACAGCAGCATTACCGTGAATGAAGCACACCCGACGAGAGTCGATGCCATAAACCGCCTTCAAGGTCGGGGTGTAGTTGAAGGTCAGGTAGTGCGCTTCGGAATCAATCGTCGTTAGGCGCCGCCTCACCTCAAGATGACTGGGTATGGGCAGCCCTCTGACCCAGTTGGCGAACTGATGCTTTAGACCTGTAGATAGCCGCTCTACACAATTGTCCACCTCATTTTGAAAATCATGGTGTCCCGAATCGCTCCAGTCGTCGGCACCGTATGAGGCCATGAAATGCCCGAGATTGTCGATCAGAGCATCAACGTCCATCTCTGCGAGCGCTTGCTCAAGTTGATTCCATGCGTCGCCCGCTGGAAGGTAGGTCTCAACCTCTTCAAATACCCGAGAGTCGTTTTCCGAGACATAACTCTTGAAGTCGCTAAATCTGGAAGGAATGTCGTGCCACAGATCAAATCCGTTTCCGATCACGTAGAGACGCTTGGGCTTGACGAGTTGCTTCATACTGCCTCAGAAATTTGATGTTCCGGACCATCTACCATACCGTCTAGGGGCCAACATGGAATGCTTCCGCATTGACGAAAGCGGTTATACGGGATTCGATCTGCTGAACGCCGATCAGCCCTTCCAGGGGGCTACCGCGATCGCCATCAGCGACGACGACGCTGCCGGACTAATTAGGGAGCACTTCCCCCGTCTCCAAGCGGAGGAGCTCAAGTACAGCTCTCTGACACGCCGCTCGAGCAATCACCCGCGGATCCTCGCACTCCAACGTGATGTGCTTTCTGGATACAAGTGTGTCTCGTATGTCTGCGACAAGCGCTATCTGCTGCTTCTCATGCTGCTGGACTACGGGGTCGAGCCGTTCTACTACGAGCGTGGTCAGAACTTCTACGAGGATGGGCAGAACTACGGTCTTGCATCTCTTCTGTACTACGTCGGTCCGAAGGTGCTGGGGCGAGATGCTTTCGAAGGCCTGCTGGCCTCTTTCCAGCGGGCCATGAAGGAGAAGACGCCAGCAAGCCTCCAAGACCTGGTCAATGCAGCACGCAAGACAAACTGGCAGGAGCTTCCGGAGGCTCTTGGACCCCTGGCGCTATATGCGGACCCGGACTGCTTGAGTGCAATCGCAACGCCCGGCGTGACTACGGACGCGGCGCTTGTTGTCCTCCAGTCCCTCATCTCGCGCATGGAAGAATTGGCTAGTGGTCCGTATTGTGTCGAGCATGACCGTTCGAAGAACCTGCTGACGTACCACGACCTACTTCAACGCTACATCGACCACGACCAAGCAGCAGAGTTTCAGCAGTCGGAAATCGCCCGAATCAAGTTCCCGCTCAAGCTGCAGTCCGTGATGCAGGTCGATTCAGTGTCCAGTCCGGCGGTGCAGATCCCAGATGTCATGATTGGCGCGACCATAGAGGCAGCCAAGATGGTCACGGGGCTACGTGAAGCTGGGATCGATGGCAACGCTGTGCTGGAAGCCTATGGGCCCGATCAGTTCATTCATCTCATCCCATCCACCGACTTCGAAGCTCAGCGGAAATTTCGCGCTGGAACGCAGGCAGATCAGGTGATCGACTACTTTGCCAGGCACTTTCATAGCGCAGACGTGAAGCGGTGAGGCAGCACCGAAGGTTCCAGCTGGCAGCTCTTTCTGCGCGAGTTGGGTCGCCTGCGCAGATGGCACGATCACTGATGGAGCACGACGGATTCGTCGACGGCCGCCTTGGGCATCCGGCAGCCTTTGCATACGGTGCGCAATTCGGCGGCCATGCACACCAAGTTCAGCACGGTGACCACGGCTCTATGAACGGCCGTTCCGCAGCGAATGCAGTCGTCTGCGCTCCTAATCGCTTCAGCCGACGGCGCCGGTTAACAACAACTGCCGGAGGCGATTTGTCTACTAGATTTCATCCACCAAGACTAACGCAAAATACCCTCGGGAATTCACCCGTTTGGATATTCCGCACGGTTCCACACATAACAACAGAACTATCCAATAAGGGAGGAAGAGCATGATTCAAGGCGCTCGCAGCTTGCCCACTCAACACTTGACCATTCGGGTCCCTTGGCACGATTCGGGTTGGACCGGAACGTTCTGCAAGACCTGCACTGCGAACACCTGTTGCACCGTGCTGCCGCGAATCGCTACCGGTCGCGACGATGCCTTTGAGACGCTGCATGCAGGCGAGAGTATTGAGGACTTCGACTGATCCCAATACCCACCATGTGTGGATGAGCATGGGACCTTCATGGCCAAGTTCCCGCTCTCGATGCAGAAGAAGCACCCCTACACGGAAATGGCCAAGACCACCCATGGGCACTTCACCGACACCCCATACACGATCCGGCCGTACTCGGCCGCAGGCATTCCGTTTCGGTGGATGCTGCGCGAGCAGGTAGAGGGCAATAAGAAGTGGGGGGTTAGCAGCCTAAAGGAGGCACTGCAGCTGGGCTACCAGGCCGAACGCGAGCCGGATCTCACGACCAACAAGAACTGGGAGAAGGACAAAAAGACCTGGGTTCAGGAGGGCACCAACCAGCGGATCATCCTTGACACATTCTTCAGTGTAGCCAAGCCCAACGAATCGCTGGTGTTCTTCTATGCCAAACGCACGCCGATGCTGGAGGATGCCCGCCGCGTGATCATCGGCGTGGGGCGCGTCAAGTCAGTGAGTGAGCCTATTGAGTATCACTACGCGGGCGGGCAGAAGCCGAAGGACAACATCAGCGGCTACCCGAACGTGCGAATTTTTCAGGAGCTTCAGGTACCTCGCCGGGGTGCCATCTTTGGCTGCAACGTTTGCCTGACCCGACAGCGACGAACTTTCTGAGCCTCCCCTCAGTTGCGCGCCTGGAAGCACCGTTGACCAGGATGTCTACGCCCCCGTGCTCCATATGGGGCTATTGAGATCGTATTTTCTGCCTGTCGACCAAAGGGGCTCAGGTTCTATGGTCTGCAGTTCCGACTCGCTGCAGATGAAGATGCTGCCGGATGCACAGCAAAGCGCCATGCATGGACCGCTTGCCGTTTCGGTGGGCCAATGCAGGATCTTCCTCACGACTTCTGTGCGCGCACTGGCAGCCTGACCTCTGGGTGGGAAGAAGAGAGAGATTGACTCGACTTCGGTGTCGAGTTCGGCGATGAGCTTCAGTCCACTCAGACTCGGCTGCACCAGCAGAGTCGCTCCGAGCGATTGAGCGACAGTGCTGCCGTCGTCAAAACACACAGTCATGACGCATGACCAGCTCCATGGCACGGCGCTCCACCCGCTATGTGCGCCTATTGCAAGTCGATCATCTGGCACGAATCCGGTATCGGTCTGGTCGACCACCAAGCTCTTCTGCATCTTTTATAACTGTCCATCTGAGTAAAGCCGAGTAAACAATCAACGCCAATGTGGAAGATCGTCCGTGGTGTAATTGCCATCATAAGTCAACTATGGCGGATGCCAGCAGCTTCGCCACGCCATGCCTTAGACCCTGCTCTGGTCGCTCTTGGAGCGGCCATCCGCGCCGCGCGCTTGGAAAGAGGTATCTCGCAAGAGGAACTGGCCCATAGGTCTGCTATTGACCGCTCGTACATGAGCTCCATCGAGCGTGGATTCCAAAATCCAGGAATCGTCTCCGTTCTTCGGATTGCGTCCGCAATGAACACGACAGCCAGTCAATTGTTTGCCGACGCTGGTTTATGAGGCGCAAACAACTCCATCCACAAACTGCGATATGAAAGAACTCAGCTCGGAAGTGATGGGACCAGCACCTGGGAAAGTGAACCGCTGCTGGTTATGCCCTCGTACCCTCGAAGGCGAAAACGTCACTGGTGAGCATGTGATTCCGAGCGCAATCGGTGGTCACAAGGAAGTTTTCAAGTTCATTTGCCGGACGTGCAACAGCACGCGCGGCACCAGCTGGGAAGCTGAAGTCGCTCGGCAGTTCTTATGGTTCTCGAGCGCAGCGGGTGTGAAGCGCGGACGCGGGGGAACGCACCCTGACCTCAAGGTCCAAACGGCAAGCGGAGAAAAGCTGAGACTGCAATCCGATACGGTTCTGGTTCTGGACGAGCCAGAGGTCAAGGTCAACGACCTTGGAGACAAGCTTGAGATCACCATTCGGACCAACAATCCGAAAACAGCCCTGAACCTGATCAACAAGGTTGCGCGCGATCACCCTGGCTTTGACGTGCAGAAAGCCGTCCGCGAGATGTCAACGCAGGACAGCTATCTTGATAGCCCGCTTGCACTCTCGTTCAGATACGGCGGTCCGGACGCCGGGCGTTCGATGGTGAAGTCATGCCTGGCACTTTTGTCCGAGACAGGCGCTAAGCCAAAGGACTGTGCTCGCGCATTGAGATATCTCGAAGACCCAAGTCCCGATGCGCCGCCACCATTCTGGCTCTTCTTCGATGCGGACGTGGTCGCGGACAGGCCTCAGGACCATCTGTATCACTGCGTGTCTGTGGTCGGCCAGCCAAAACACCGGCGAATACTTGGCTATGTGGAGTTCTTCAACTTCGCTCGCATCCTAGTTCGCATCGGGGAGGACTACGAGGGGGAGGCTTTCCAAGCGACATACGCAGTCGATCCCGTGGACGGCCGGGAGTTGGCCATCACCATCGACTTTGATCGCGTCCCGCCGAACTTAGACGACATCAAAATGCCGAAGGAACCGCCGCAGATGTACTTTGACGCGTTCCAGACCACAGGGAACATTGTCAATGCCAACAATCGGGATCGGGTCAGAGCGCACGCCGTGTCAAAAGCTGCCACGGACGCACTGCGCGCCATAGGCTTGGACCCTGCCGCTGAGGATGTCCCCGCCGAGCTGAAGGATCAGTGGCAGAACGAGTTCCTCAACCGACTGAAGCCGTACATCTGGTCGCAGCTGAGAAGGCCACCAGAGTAAACGCCCGCCACGCAAACTTAGTGAGTAGGTCGCGAGTCACCTAGCAGGGGTTGAGCATCGAGCCAGAGCGCCAGAGCAAGCCACAACCTCCAGACGGGATGTGCTTCACGTGAAGGGAGGCCGGCTCATGTGGGCCGCTGCCTGCACAAGAACGATGCATCGCTCTTTCGCGCGTGTCACTGCGTTGTAGAGCAAACGCCTCTTCTGGTCGTCGCTGCCACCGACAGCTGCTGGCCAAAGAACAATGACGTTGTCGAATTCTCGGTTCTTGGCCCTGTGAACTGTCATCCCCTTCCAGCCACGAACATCGCTTCGTCGAGACTGGCGGCGCTGAGAAAAGGAATGCTCAACCAACTTCACAACCTCGTCCCTCGTGAACTGCACCTTCGCCTTGGTCCGACGTTGAGTCTCAAGCCATTCGGTCACATCTCTGGCCGTTCTGGCATCACCAGCAGCGGCGAGGATGGCAGCGATGGAAACACCGTCAGCCTGGTCTGCCAACTGGATCGTGGCGAGGTACTCGGTTGCAGCTTTCGCTTCCGACTGCTCCCAAGCGACGTTGTAAGGGCCAGCGCCCTTCTTGGTCTTGTTTGCGGCAGCCCAGGCCAATGCAGCCCTTGAAAACGTGCCATGCGTTGGGGTGATGATCGCGACGCGCTTTCCCCCGCCGTACCAGTTCAAATTGGAGTTGATCCATGCGCCAGCCAACGGAGCCGTCGACGTTTGCGCAACCATGAAGAATTTCGCTGACTTCGGCCCTTCGCCGGCGCGAATCGCTCGAGCTGCATCGAGCAACTCGCCGACGTTGGTCCGACGGGGCTGCGTCAGTTCCTCTGGGGCGCATACTTGGGTGAGCCAAGCGCATGCAGGGTTGGGGCGGAGCTCCTCGCTGAGGCATTGAAACTCGTCCGCGGCGATGAAGACCTCCAATTTGTTGGCCAGGCCCGCGACCATGCTGAGACGGTTCACGGTCATGTCTTGGGCCTCATCTACGACAAGGATAGGAAAAGTCGCCGCCACCCAGTTGTGGACTTCCTTGACCTGTGCAAGGGCTCCTGCAGCTTCACATACGCGCTCGTACTCAGTCGGTTCGATGTTTGCGAAGCCGAGTGCCGCAGCGAGGGAACGCCAACGCCTGACCAGCCGCCATGCGAAGCTGTCGATGGTCGTGCACTCCATCTTGCCCCTGAGGTTCTGAAGCATCCTGAGACGCTCTTCCAAGCGTCGCCGAGATCCGTGCATGAACGTGAGCGCGAGGACTTTCTGACCAGCATGCAAAGGTGCAGCGTCCAGATGCGCTGACAGTGAATCCATCAGCATGTGGGTCTTGCCGCAACCAGCGCCGCCGGTGAATGCGCGGACCGTCACGGCTGAAACACCCACACCCCATTGGCATCGCGAACAAAGCGCTGCGTCGCCTCATCGCCGGCGCAAGCACAAGCCAGACCGCTCAGCAGGTCCGCCGCCTGCGCCCTGCAGCCTGGCGTCGTGGCAATGGCCTCCGCAAGACTTTCGTAGGCGATGATGTCCATCTTCTTCGTCTTCAGGTAGGCCACCACCGCGGCGGTTGAAGCCGGAGGTTGCGGGCCCATCTCCACCAACTTTCCTAGCACCGTAGGCTCGTCTGCACTGAGGATCCACCCGACGGCGTCTTCGATCATTGCGCCGTCGTTCCAGCGGATGATCGCGCTCGGCGGTGCCGCTTCTTGCCGCAGTTGATTGGCGTAGTCCAGCCCAGCTGCGTCACCATCAACAAGGCAACACACGCGTCTGTGGAGCCGCTGCATCAGCCGATGGGTTTCAATGACGTTTGCGTCTTCCGTGGGAACCACCCCGACTTCGATGCCGAAGGGGCGCGGCATCGGGTCGATCCACCCTTCGGTCATCATCAAAGGCCGGAGGATGCAACGCAGCAGTTGGAAGTCGGCTCTACCCTCTGGGACGAGGAGTGCAGGCTGCATCAAGGCACTCAACACATCAACACGGCTGTGTTGAAAGAACTTGCGCTTCCAGTTCGGCGCCGCTGCAGGAAGTGGCGTGTCCAAGAATGGCTCGGCAGAGAGAACCCCGTCATGCTTCTTCAAAATCAGCACCGAGGTCGGATCCGCCATGCTGGCGACGAGCGGCGAATGAGTCGTCACGAAGGTTTGGGTATACAGGGCTTGGACTCGCTGAACCAACCGTTGCTGCGCAGATGGCGGGAGATGGACCTCAGGCTCTTCCAGAGCCATGAGGAACTCTCCACCGCTTGCAGCACGAGCGCGGCCAAGCTCCAGCAGCAGCAATAGCCCCTGCATGGAGACCAAACCGCTGCCTTGTCTCCCGGCTGGAATGCTGAAGCCATCGTTGCCTGCGAAGTGGGCTGAAACTGCCTCCATCACCGACCGACTGTCCGTGCTGGTGAGCCTCAACTGGACCTTTGGGGCGTTTGGAAACGAGCGAGCAAGCTCGCTGTTCAGATTCTCGATCAGAGGTTGAATGCCAGGGTCAGCATCGATCGGCTGGGCAGGTGCCCGTAGGCGATCGCGTTCAGCGAGCAGCGCGCCTGAAGGCTGGGCCGCGGCCGCCAGCACGGTGCGCTTGAAAAGTTCGTTCCCCCACGAAAAAACTTTGTCCCAAGTCCTGCTCGCGCGCACGAGATAGAAGCTCAGTTCCTGAATGAGCTTGCCCGGAACAGGAGCCGGCGCCTCGTCGGCGAAGGGATCGATGGGATCATCGTGGTCATGGAAGTAGCGCACGGTTTCAACAGCCAAGCTGTCATGGTCGAAGCGCGCCTGAACACCGAGTTGACAGCAAAGCTTCCACGCCGCGTTGTTGCGCACCGGATGCACCTGGCCTGTTGCCTCGTCAAGCCATTTGACGACCGCCCGCTCATCACGAAACCACTGGCTGCTCTGCTCCGGGTCGTCCCCTGGAAAATCAGTAACCGTCGCGACGACTTTGATCCTGTCGGCCGGCTGTGGGTTGGATCCGAAGAAGTCATGCTCCGTCAACTCCCGCACCAGGCGATCTCTTCCAAGTACGAGAGTCAGCGCTTCGATCAGCGTGGTCTTGCCAGTTTTGTTATCTCCAACGAGAACAGGATGCTTGCCGAACTGCACAAAGCCAGTTCGCACACCACGAAAGTTCTCGATCTTCAGGTTGGCTATCCGCATTGTTCTTTCCTCTTTTTACGGGGTTCAAATAAAAGGCTCCGGCTGCCAAGTCCTCTGGCCTTCAGGCGAGCTCCAGCCCCTCCTCCTTGGACAAACAATGCGCGAGATGCAGATCCAGCGCGACGTTTCTGTCCTGGCTCTTCGGCTCAGCCTCCACCGCATTTCTTGCTGTCGCAAGATCGCCGACCAGCAACACCTGGCTCTGGGCGCGCGTGATGGCTGTGTACAGCAGCGTGCGATCAAGAAGCCGGTTCTGTGCGACTGGAACGATCGCCCTTCGCCACTGGGATCCTTGAGCCTTGTGGGTCGTGATCGCGTACCCTAGCTCCAGGTAGTCCAAGATCTCATCCGTCACTGGCCGACGAACGCCGTCATCCCAATCCGCCCAGGCCAATGCAATCGACCGAGGCCCGGCGTCATCATCGGAAGACACAATGAAATCGGCATGCGTCACCTCGACGATCTTGCCGATGGAGCCATTTTGAAGACCGTGATCCCACAGATTCTTGATACACAAGATGCGATCGCCAAGGTGGAACCCAGTGTGAACCAGGCTGCTGTGCTGATCGCTCCAGCTCAAGACTGGCGGACTGCTGGATGTGAAATGTCTCTGGCAGAGTGCATTGATCCCCTTGGTGCCTTCAACGCCCCCTCGGCGGCTGCACAGGATCTGCGAGTTCTCGGGGTCGATCTTGAAAAGGTCCAGCACGATGTCGGACAGATCGGAACGACCGTCGCGCACCGAGACATCGCAGGAGAGGAATGAAATGTCCGAATCGGCATCGCCAGGAAGGTTGGGCCATTGACCATTCCGAATGGCCATCGCGGCTTCGGCGATGTGACCGCCATAGCGCTTGACCACGGTCAACTGCGCCAGGGGAACCGCTTGCACCTTGGTGAGTGCATGCAGCACAAGTCCAGGTCCTACAGGCATCAGCTGGGCGGGGTCTCCGACGAGCACGATGCGCGGCGCATCGCCAAACACATCGCACAGTCGGCTCATGGAGATGATGTCCACGAGACTGGCCTCGTCGACCACGAACACGGCCCGCTCGTCAAAGCTGCCTTCTTTTGCTCCTCTCAGGAATGCCGCGATGGTTGAGGCGGGCCTGCCGGTCGCTTCTTGCATCCTCTTTGCGGCTCGGCCTGCCAGAGCAAGCTGGGTGATCGCGATCCCCGCCTTATCGAAGATCGAATAGAGCGCCTTCAGAACCGTCGTCTTGCCAACCCCGGCGCCACCGGTGACCAAAGTGAAGGTTTGGGCGGACGCTAAAAGCAGGGCCTTCCTTTGGTCCGCGTTCAGGTCGATACCTTCCGCCTTTTCGTACTCGGCCAGGATCGATTCGATTTCATCCTCAGGGAGCAGTTGTTTCGAGGATGATCTCAAACGGGATGCGACAGCAAGAGCGACTTGGCGCTCCATGGCATAGGCTCCCAAGGGTTGAACGCCATGTGGCCCAACCAAGAAGCTGCCGTTGGTGAGTCCTGCAGACAGCGAACTCTCGACGAGATGACGCCATCGGAAAGTCTTTGTCTGGGTCCCCAAAACGCCCTGCAGGATGCTCATCATTCGATGGCTCAGAGCAGACGTATGCCCATCGCCAAAAAGCCGGTAACAGGCTTCTTCGATAGCTCCTTGAAGCCGGCGAGGGTCATCAGGTTTGACTAGGAAATGTTCCTGCGCGAGTTGGTCCACTTGACGCCAAGTCGCGCAGAAGCTGAGCAGGCGGTAAGGATCTTCTTCCAGCTTCTTGGACGTTTCGCGGCCGAAGAACTGGATGACCTTGCGGCCGATCGACACATCGAATTTCTTTGCTTGAAGCCATTTTGCAGGGTTCGACCGTCCCCGCACTTCGTCCAGGCCTCAGCCACTTGAGCAGCGCTCTCCTTCGACAGCACTGCGGCTAGTGCAGCGACGTCTCCTCGATCAAGGACGTCGTAAAGACGCTCGCCGTACGTCTCCCACAACCGACGCGCCTTGACCGGCCCGATGCCTACAAACGCATCGTGATCCGACATGAACGCGACGATGTGCTCACCTGACGGGAGCAAGGAGATGAGGGTTTCGGCCTTGATCTGGACTTCCGTCACTTGGAAGCCATGGACTTCCCGCTTGAACTGCGACGATGAACCAGTCACTCGCCACCATTGCCCAACCTCTACCGCTGCACCTGCGAGGACCTTGTGAGACACCTCAACAACCACGTGCTTGCGCGCATCACGCACGTTGCCATTCGGGTCGATGGGTCGGGCGGAAAAAATGCAGCCACCAAACCCACGGGGGTTATCACTGCGAATCGAAATGACCCGGACGATCTCGTCAACTGTCATCGTGGAAGCTTGGTCGGCTCAAAGAGTGGTGAGCCGGAGGCGCGGTCAATCAGGAGGGGGAACCGCTCGCCAGACTCAAACCTAACCGTCCTGACCTGGAAGCGGCTCGACATGTTGACGTTTTCAAGAAGTGATCGATAACAAACATGTTATGGCAAGTCGCAAAAAGTGTAAACAATGAAAAAAGCCCCAAGTGACAATCACTTGGGGCTCTTTGTTTACAGATCCAAAAAATTCCGGTCTAGAACGGAATATCGTCATCCATATCGTCAAAGCCCGAATTCGCGCGCGGCTGCTGCTGCACGGGGGCGGGCGCGGGGCGCGGCGCTGGTGCGGCCGGGCGAGGTGCCATGGGGGCTGGCGCGGGCGCGGCGCGGCGCTGGGGGGCAGGTGCGTCGTAGCCGCCATCGTTGCCACCGTAGCCGCTATCGTCGTAGCCGCCACCACCACTGCCACCGCCGGAGCCCTGACGGCTGCCGAGCATCTGCATGGTATCGGCGCGGATTTCTGTGGTGTAGCGTTCCTGGCCGGACTGGTCGGTCCACTTGCGCGTGCGCAGGCTGCCTTCCACGTACACCTGCGAGCCCTTGCGCAGGTACTGGCCGACGATTTCAGCGAGGCGACCGTTGAAGACGATGCGGTGCCACTCGGTGATTTCCTTGTTCTCGCCCGTGTTCTTGTCGCGCCAGCGGTCGGTCGTGGCAATGGTCACGTTGGCCACCTGGTCGCCGTTGGGGAAGGTGCGCATTTCGGGGTCGCGGCCCAGGTTGCCGACGATGATGACTTTGTTGACGGATGCCATGCTGCTTGTACCTTCGCTAAATGTTGAGTGTGCGCGCCAAATGGTTGAGTTGTAGCGCGCCTGAAAGGGGGATTGTGCCGCAAGCCGGGGCTGGCGTGGAAGCGGCGTTGGTCAGCCCATTGGGTGGCGTCGGATTATCCCTTTTTCGCCGTCGTTTCTGCGCCTGCCGCCTGAGCGCGACCAACGGGCCGCAGCGGCCAGGTCACCAGCAGCCAGAGCGCGCACAGCGCCGCCGTGACGCCGAACAAGCCCGGAGCGCCAAGGAATTTGATCAGCGCTCCGCCCAGTGCGCCGCCTGCAAACAGGCCCAGCGACTGCAGCGTGTTGTAGCTGCCCAGCGCCGCGCCGCGCAAATTGGCTGGCGCCATGCGCGAGACCAGACTGGGCTGCGTGGCCTCCAGCGCGTTGAAGCCGCAAAAGAAGATGAACAGCACACAACCCAGCGCCCAGAGCGATGGCGTGCTGCCGCTGGCAAACAGCAGGCCCAGGGTGATCTGCACGCTGAGGACCAGCGCAATCGCGGTCAGCAATGCGGCGCGCAGACGGCCACGGCGCTCCATGGAGAACAATCCGCCCATGGCGACGAAGGACAGCACGACGGCGGGCAGATACAGATGCCAGTGCTCACTTTTTGGCAAGCCCGCTTGCACGATGAGCGCGGGCACGGCGACCCACATCGCCATTTGCACGGTATGCAGCACGAACACGCCCAGATTCAGGCGCAGCAGGTCGGGGTGTTTCCATGCGTCGGCGGCGCGGCCACGCGGTGCGTCGGCATGCTGGCGCGGCTCGGGCGGAACCACCCAGAGGATGACGGCGATGCCTGCAAGCGCCAACGCGCAGGTCAGGCCAAACAGGCCGGACAGGCCGATCCACGCCGCCAATGCGGGCGCTGCGACGAGCGCAATCGCGAACATCAGCCCGATGCTGCCGCCCACCAGCGCCATGGCCTTGGTGCGCACGCCATCGCGTGTCTGGTCTGCCAGCAAGGCCGTGACGGCCGCGGACACCGCGCCCGCACCTTGCAGTGCGCGGCCCAGCAACAGGCCCGTGAGCGAATCTGCCAGCGCCGCCAGCAGACTGCCTGCGGCGAACACGATGAGCCCGAGCACGATGATGCGCTTGCGCCCGAAACGGTCGGACGCCATGCCGAGCGGCAATTGCAGCACGGCCTGCGTCAGGCCATAGATGCCCATCGCCAGACCCACCATGGCCGGATCGTCACCGCCCGGGTACTTGCGCGCCTCCAGGGCAAACACCGGCAGCACGAGGAACAGGCCGAGCATGCGCAGCGCAAAGATCAGCGCCAGACTGATGCTGGAGCGGCGCTCGAGCGGCGTCATGCGTGTGGGGCTGATGGGCGGTGGTGTTTGGTTTTCCGGCACGGGCGGGTGGATCGGCAAGGAGGGTCGATTTCGGGCAAATCCTGCATTGTCGCGCACGTCGCCGGTGGATGATTTGGCGAATCCGCAGACAACGGGCACTTGGCTTGCGAGTTGGAGCGTGATTCTGCCATTTTCGGGGGCGGCTGCCCTGCGCAGGCGCTTTGGCGGCTTCTCCCTTGTGGCGGCTGGGGCTTGTGACAACCAGATGACGGCCTGCGCGATGACGTGATTTGCGCAGGAATGTGCAATGTCCGAGGCCGTGTCCTATGATGATCGGTTCGCCTGCGAAGTGTGAGAGCCCATGCCCGTTCAGCCCGACCTGTCTATCGTGAAACCCGACGCCGATCCTAGCGCCGAAGTGAGCGCTGGCCGCTATATGGCCGAGTCGCTGCGTCAGCGCCGCATCAGCATCCGCGGCGCGCGCACGCACAATCTGAAAAACATCGATCTGGACATCCCGCGCGACCAACTGGTGGTGATCACGGGGCTGTCCGGCTCGGGCAAGTCGAGCCTGGCCTTCGATACGCTGTACGCGGAAGGTCAGCGCCGCTACGTGGAGAGCCTGTCCACCTACGCCCGCCAGTTTCTCGGGCGGCTGGACAAGCCCGATGTCGATCTGATCGAGGGCCTGTCGCCCGCCATCAGCATCGAGCAAAAGGCCACCAGCCACAACCCACGCTCCACCGTGGGCACGGTCACCGAGATCTATGACTACCTGCGCCTGCTTTATGCGCGCGCGGGCACACCGTTTTGTCCGGAACACGATCTGCCGCTGGCCGCCCAGACCGTCAGCCAGATGGTGGACGCGGTGCTGGCGTTGCCGGACGAGTCGCGCATCATGCTACTGGCCCCGGTGGCGCGGCAGAAAAAGGGCGAGTTCAACGAGCTGTTCTTGCAGATGCAGGCGCTGGGCTATGTGCGCTTTCGCGTGGATGGCAGCGTGTACGAGTTTGAAAACCTGCCGCCACTGAAAAAAACCGAAAAGCACGATATCGACGTGGTCATCGACCGCCTGCGCGTGCGCCCCGACGCCAAGCAGCGTCTGGCAGAAAGCGTTGAAGCCGTGCTGCGTGTGGGAGGCGCGGAAGGCAACGGCCGCGTGCTGGTGCTGGAGATGGACACCGACAAGGAGCATCTCTTTTCCAGCAAATTCGCCTGCCCGGTGTGCAGCTATTCACTGCCCGAACTGGAGCCGCGCCTGTTTTCGTTCAACTCGCCCACGGGCGCCTGCCCGGCGTGCGATGGCATTGGTCAGCAGGAAGTGTTTGATCCGGAGCGCGTGGTCGCGTTTCCATCGCTCAGTCTCGCCAGCGGCGCGATCAAGGGCTGGGACCGGCGCAATGGCTATTACTTCGCGATGCTGGAGAGCCTTGCGCGCCACTATGCGTTCGATGTGGAGACACCGTTCGAAGAGCTGCCGGAGCGCGTGCGCAACGTCGTCCTGTACGGCTCGGGCGAGGAGGAAATCGCCTTTTCCTATCTGCTCGACAGCGGCCCGAACAAGGGCAATCCGGTCGAGCGCAAACATGCGTTCGAGGGCATCCTGCCGAATATGGCGCGGCGCTATCGCGAGACCGATTCGTCCGTGGTGCGCGAAGACCTGGCACGCTATCGCAGCACGCAGGCCTGTACCGAATGCCATGGCGCACGCCTGCGCCGGGAGGCGCGCAACGTGAAAGTGGGCGAGGGCGCACAGGCGCTGGCGATCTTCCAGATCAGCCACCACACGCTGTCTGACGCGCTCGCGTGGTTCCAGAATCTCAAGCTCGGCGGCGCCAAGGCAGAGATTGCCGACAAGGTGGTGCGCGAGATCGCATCGCGCCTGACCTTTCTCAACGACGTGGGGCTGAACTATCTGAGCCTGGACCGCAGCGCCGAGACGCTGTCTGGCGGCGAGGCGCAGCGCATCCGCCTTGCCAGCCAGATCGGCTCCGGGTTGACGGGCGTGATGTACGTGCTGGACGAACCCAGCATCGGTCTGCACCAGCGCGACAATGATCGCCTGATCGGCACGCTGCAGCACCTGCGCGATATCGGCAACAGCGTGATCGTGGTGGAGCACGACGAAGACATGATCCGCGCCGCCGACCATTGCGTAGACATGGGCCCCGGCGCGGGCGTGCATGGCGGGCGCGTGATGGCGCAGGGCACCTACGACGAGTTGTGCGCCGAGCCGCAATCGCTCACCGGGCAATACCTGTCGGGCCAGCGCAGCATCCCGGTGCCCGCGCGCAGAACGCCGTGGCAGCCGGTGCTGGAAAGCAGCGTGCCCGCAGCCGACGACAAACCCTCCAAATCGCGATTCCCCGCCACGCCCGCAAGCCGCCGCAAGGCCGAGCGCATGGAGACGCACCGCGCCACACAAGGCAAGCTGCAGGCGCTGCGCGTGATGGGCGCCACCGGCCACAGCCTGCAGAACGTGACGGCGGAGTTCCCCGTCGGCCTGTTCACCTGTGTGACGGGCGTTTCTGGTTCGGGCAAGAGCACGCTGGTCAACGACACGCTCTACGCCGCCGTCGCGCGCCAGTTGTACCGCGCACATGACGAGCCCGCGCCGTACGAGGCGATCGAAGGCATCGAGTATTTCGACAAGTGCATCAACGTCGATCAGTCGCCCATCGGGCGCACGCCGCGCAGCAACCCGGCCACCTACACGGGCCTGTTCACGCCGATCCGTGAGCTGATGGCGGAAACCAACACCGCGCGCGAACGCGGCTACGGGCCGGGGCGCTTCAGCTTCAACGTGGCGGGCGGGCGTTGCGAGGCCTGTCAGGGCGATGGCGTGGTGAAGGTGGAAATGCACTTTCTGCCCGACGTCTACGTGCCGTGCGACGTGTGCCACGGCGAGCGCTACAACCGCGAGACGCTGGAGGTGCAATGGAAGGGGCGCAACATCGCGCAGATCCTCGACCTCACGGTAGAAGATGCGCACGCTTTCTTCAAGGACGTGCCGACGATTGCGCGCAAGCTGCAAACGCTGCTCGATGTGGGACTGTCCTACATCCGTCTGGGCCAGAGCGCGACCACGCTGTCCGGTGGCGAGGCCCAGCGCGTGAAGCTGGCGCAGGAGCTGTCCAAGCGTGACACCGGGCGCACGCTCTACATCCTGGACGAGCCGACGACCGGGCTGCACTTTGCCGACATCGATCTGCTGCTCAAGGTGCTGCTGCAGTTGCGTGATGCGGGCAACACCATCGTCGTCATCGAGCACAACCTGGACGTCATCAAGACGGCAGACTGGATCATCGACATGGGGCCGGAAGGTGGCGCAGGCGGCGGCAATGTCGTTGCCGTGGGCACGCCCGAAGCCGTGGCGGCCAACCCGGCCAGCCACACCGGACGCTATCTAGCACCTTACCTCCAGCGCTGATCCATTTCGGGACAGTTGTCGTGGCATGGAGCAGGGAAGCGAACAATAGCTAAGTGTTTCGATATGTAGTGATGTTTGGGAAATCTCAATGGAATCACGGCGTTGATCTCCAGAATGGCTTTAGCACGAGTCTTGCGTGAGTGATGTCATCGATCGTCGCCCATGTGATCGGATCGATGAGTGAAGAAGAAAACAGGCGCGTCAGTCGCGCACTCACTCAATTGCCAATAACCGCTTTTCTGGAGACCACGAGCATGTCCGTTTACGCACCTCCCGTCGCTGCTGGCGCGAAGATTACCTACCAATCCTGCTACGCCAATTTCATCGGCGGCAAACCTGCCCGGCGAAATCACCATGGGCGCGGGGGACGTCTATTTGGGCGACATCAGCAGTTGCCCGTTCTACATGGGCGGCGCGCAGTGTGAATACGGGAAGCATACGCAGCTCATCATCGATGTGATCGATGGCCACGGCGGCGGCACCCTGTCGCTTGAAGGCCCGGAGGGCAAGGCGTTTCACACGCGCTCGCGTGTGTTCACTGATGACGAACTGGCGGAGCTGGGCATCGCCCGCCCCGCCGCGGGTTAGATCGCCTGCGCCTCAGGCCAGCAAACGCCTGCGCGCAAAGCGCACCACGGTCACGCCTTCGCGCGCCTGGCGCGTGGAGGGCATGACCAGCACGCAGTCGTCATAGGGCGTGGTGACGGGCTCGCCGTCGTTGTCGCCAATCACGGTACCGGCCTTGGCAATCACTTCAAGGCCGGTGAACGGCTCGGTGAAACGGAAGTTCGCACTTCGGGCAACGACCGGGCCGGTCACTTCCAGTGCCCATTGGCGCGGCGCATCGGCGTGACGCCAGCCAGCGAGCTTCGCATCCAGCGTGGCGCGCGTGGCGATGCCGGAGACTTCCAGAAACCGCACGCACATGTCCTGCGCGACGACGCGGCTTTGCGGGTCGCCGTGAAAACCGCATTCGATCAGCAGCGTGCGCGAATCGCCCGCTTGCGTATCGGGCAGGCCGAACCGGCCATAGTCGCGCATGCGGGTGCCGTCCTTGTGGCCCGCGTCGATGACGATGTGCTCGGGCGCGCGCATCAGCCGCGCCAGCTCCAGATTGCGCGGCTGCACGCCGGTCAGCGACAGGGGCGCGCTGGGTTCGTGCATGGAGTGCAGATCCAGCACCCAGTCGGCCTTTTGAATGAACGGGCGTAGCATTGCGGCGCGGCGGCGCTCGGCCGTGTCGCCCGCGTCGATGCGCTCATCGCTCCACTGGCGGTTCATGTCCTGATCGACGAAACGCGAGGCATCGTGGTGCGCCGGATCGAAGGTGTCGAACGCCGCCAGATTGCAGAACGCCAGCGTGAGCGTGCCGTTCTCGGGGCGCAGGCCCGACTCGATCATGCCCTTGAGCGCCCATGCGCCGCACAGTTCGTTGCCGTGGATAAGGGCGCTGATAAGCACGTTGCGTCCCGGCTTGCCAGAGTCGAAATGCCAGACGCCTTCCACATCCGTGTTGCCAGCGCGCACGGCGCTGAGTTGGGGAGCGGGTAGGTCAAAGTGAAGGGATGTCATGCGGTCATTCGCGGGTTAGGCGCTCATTCCTCGATCTTGGCGAACTGCACAATTTGGGTGTACTTTGCCACTTCGTCGTTAAGGAACCTGCCCATGTTCACATCGGGCGAGGCGACGCCGGAGCCCGCCGCCGCCATCTTCTGGCGGAAGTCGGGCGATTGCAGCGTTTCGTTCAAGGCTTTCTTCAGCTTGGCCGCGACGGGCTGCGGCAGGTTGGCCGGACCCATAAGGGCGAACCACGACGTGATGTCCACCTTCTTGAACTGCGGGAATTCGGACAGCGCAGGAATGTCCGGCGTTGCCTGTGAGCGCTTGGCCTCCGTTGTGCCCAGCGCAATCACCTTGCCAGCCTTGATGTGCGGAAGGCCGCTGGAGAGCACGAACACGCCGAATTCCAGGTTGTTGCCGACGAGGTCATTGGTCAGCGGTGCCACGCCGCGATAGGGGATGTGCGTCATGAACAGGCCGCCTTGCTCCTTGACCATTTCGCCGGCCAGATGCAGCGCCGTGCCCACGCCCGAGCTGCCATAGCTGTACTTGCCGGGATTTTTCTTGACCAGCGCGGTGAAGTCGTTGGCATTCTTCACGCCCGACTTGGTCGATGCCACGAGCACCATGGGCTGCGAGCCGATCAGGCCGATGGGGGTGAAGTTGTTCAGGCTGTACTTGACGTTCTTCGTCACCAGTTTGGCGATGGCGAGTTCGTTGTTTGCGCCGACGAGCAGCGTATAGCCGTCTGGCGCGGCATTGGCCACCTTCTGCGCGCCGATCGTGCCCCCGGCACCACCCAGATTTTCAATGACGACCGGCTGGCCCAAGCGCGTGGATAGTTCCGCGCCGACGAGTCGCCCCATCAGATCCGTGCTGCCGCCGGGCGGATAGCCGACGACGATGGTGATCGGCTTGGTGGGGTAGTTGCTGGCGTCGTCTGCCAGCGCCGGTGCGGCAAAGGCGGTGAGCAGCGACAGGCCACAGGCCAGCACGGTGGTGCGACGTCGGATCTGGGGGCGGCTGTTGCGGTGCATGGTCGTCTTCCTTCTGTTGTTGTGACGTGGATGTGACAGCGATTGTGCGGAAGACCGGTCTGACGCTTGGTGCCAAAATGGCACGAAATAGTGCCATTGCTATCGAAATGTCGTTCTTGAGAGAACGTGCAGATATTGCTGCGCTGCAGCGTCTGCAAAACGCGCGCGTGTTCAGAGCTGGCGATTGACGAGCTGCGCCCACATGGCTTCGGCAAAAGGCGAAAGCCGGCGTTTGGGGCGGTACACGCGCACGTCGAACCGGATGTCCATGTGCTTATCGCCTGCGCGTGCGAGTCGGCCCTTCTTCACATCGGCATGCGCCAGCGACCATGGCAGCCAGGACATGCCGAGCCCCTTCAGCACATATTCGTGGTGCGCGTCGGGTGAGTCGCATTCCATCAGGCGACGCAGCCGGGGCGCTTCGGGGTGGTGCGCGAGGTGGTCTTCCACCAGCCGCCCCAGCGCGAGGCTGCGCGCATAGGCGACGTAGGGCGTGGCGCCCCCGTCGCCAAAGCGATAGCGTGGCTCGCCCGAGGCATGGGCCTGCGACAGCGGCACAAGCTTGTCCGACGCCAGCGTGGCATGCAGGTATTGGCGCGCATCGAGCGGCACCACCAGCGCGGGATGGTGAAACAGCACGGAAAAATCGGCATCACCGCGCTGCAAAGCATCTACGGTTTCTGCGAGTGAGCCGGTGACGATGTGCAGCTCGCCTTCATTGAGCAGGCCACGCACGCGCACCAGCCAGTCGGCCACCACGGTGCGCGCCAGCGTGCGGCCGGTGGCCAGCGTCACCGTGCGCGCATGGCGTCCGGCGATGGTTTGCAGCTCTTCATGCGATTGCGTGAGGTTGTGTGTGAGCTGCTGCGCCGTTTCCAGAAACGATTCGCCAGCCGGCGTCAGGCGCACCGGCCCGCTGCCGGGCTCCACCAGCGCCGTGCCTGCCCACGCCTCCAGCGCGCGGATGCGCCGACCAAAGGCGGGGTGGGTGACGTGTCGCAGCTCCGCCGCGCGCGTGTAGCTGCGCTCGCTGGCCAGCGCGATGAAGTCGTCCAGCCATTTGAGCTGCATGGCCGGCGCGTGCGATCAGGGGCGCGCCGCGTTGAGCGTGTCGCGCGTGGCCTGCGCGGCCTGGCGTGCTGCGGCGGCAAAGTCGGCGCCCGCAGAGGCGTACAGGATGGCGCGCGAAGAGTTCACGGCGATCATGCCCTGCGGTGTCAGGCCTGCGCGCACCGTGGCGACGGCGTCACCGCCTTGTGCGCCCACGCCCGGAATCAGCAACGGCAAGGTGGGCGCGAGCGCGCGCACGCGTTCGATTTCGGCCGGGTAGGTCGCACCGACCACCAGGCCAAGCTGGCCGTTCTTGTTCCACGGCCCTTGCGCCTGCACAGCCACGTGTTCATAGAGCAGGGGCTGGCCGTCGATGCTGGCCAGGCGCTGCGCTTGCAGGTCGTTGCCACCCGGGTTGGAGGTGCGGCACAGCAGGAATGCGCCCTTGCCGTGATAGGCAAGGTACGGCTCGATGGAGTCGAAGCCCATGAACGGCGAGAGCGTGACCGCATCCGCACCGTAGCGCTCGAACGCCTCCTTGGCGTACTGCTCGGCGGTGGAGCCGATGTCGCCGCGCTTGGCGTCGAGGATGACGGGCACGTGCGGCGCGTTGGCGCGCATGTGCTGCATCAGGCGCTCCAACTGGTCTTCCGCGCGATGCGCGGCGAAATAGGCAATCTGCGGCTTGAACGAGCATGCCAGATCGGCGGTGGCGTCCACGATGGCGGCGCAGAAGTCGTAGATCTTGTTCGCGTTGCCGCGCATGGCCTCGGGGAAGCGGCCCGGCTCCGGGTCCAGCCCCACGCACAACAGGGATTGATTTTGCGCCGAGGCGTCGTGCAGCATTTCTGTGAAGGTCATGGGCGCAATTTTAGTGGCTGAGGCAGAGTCTGCCACGCACAGGCAGAATCCTGAGCCATGCCTTCCTTTTCCCGACGCCAACTTGTCCTGCTCGTTTTGCTGACCGTGATCTGGGGCCTGAACTGGCCCGTCATGAAGCAGGGCCTTGCGCATTTCCCGCCGCTCACGTTCCGCGCGCTGTCGCTGGTGCTGGGCCTGCCGGTAGTTGCGTTGGTGGTGGTGCAGCAAAAGCTGTCGTTCCGCATCCCGCGTGAATACTGGGGCACGGTGCTCAAGCTTGCCATTCCCAACGTGGTGTTGTGGCACTGCCTCATGATTCTCGCGATCCCGAATCTCTCCAGCGGCCGCGCTGCGATTCTGGGCTACACCATGCCGATTTTTTCGGCTGTGCTTGGCAGCCTCTTTTTCAAGGACAAGCTGGCGCACCGCGCATGGCTCGGCGTGGCGGCGGCGGCGCTGGGGGTGCTGCTGTTGCTGTGGCACGAGATGGGCGCGCTGGGCAGCAAGCCGTTCGGCATGATCCTGATGCTGATTTCCGCCTGCAGTTGGGCGGTGGGCACGCAGTTGCTGCGCCGCACGCACGTGCCCGTGCCGCTGATGACGCTGTCGTTCTGGATGATTGCCATCGGCTGCGCAGTGCTGATCACGGTGTCAGTGGTGTTCGAGCACGACCGCTGGGTCATGCCGGATGGCGCGGCGACGTTCGGCATCCTCTACAACGCCTTCCTGGCGCTCGGGTTTGCGCAGATCACCTGGTTCTTCCTGGCGCGCACGCTGCCGCCGGTAGCGTCCACTTTGAGCGTGATGCTGATTCCGGTGATCGGGGTGTTCAGCGGGTCGCTGTGGTTGGGGGAGGTGCTGCACTGGCAGGATTGGACCGCCGTCGGCCTCATGATGGTGGCCATTGCGTCCGTTCTCTGGCCCGCTCGGCGCGCGTGATGGGGAGAGGGCGCTGCTGATGCAAGCCGCTGGAGCGCTAGCGGTACCTCACTGATCCAGCGGCGCCATGGCCCGCTCAACAAAAAACCGCCCGGAGGCGGTTTTTTTGCGGAGGAAGCGAGGCGCTTAGCGCGGTGCGCCCAGCAGGCGCTTGACGTCGCGATCCATGGGCAGCGCGTAGTCATAGCCGCGAATGATGCGGCTGTCCTCGGTGCGCACCAGCTTCATGCTCACATAGGTGTAAGCCGAGGCGGGCGAATACGTGCCCACCAGCACCATGGCGGCATTGTGCGTGCGGGCGATGTCGCGCACTTCGCGGGACAGGAGCAGTTCGCCCGCGCCTTCGCGCACGAAGACGGTGCCGCGCAGCTTGATTTCCTTGACGTTGTAGCCTGCCATCGCCATGTTGGTGGCGTATTGCTCGGACAGCGTGCGGCCAAGCGGGGCGGAACGCGAGGTGTCGTTCACATCCACGATCGTGGCCACCAGCACGGGGCCGGGACCGACGGCGTTGACGTCCATGCCGACGAGCAACTGGTTGACGGCGTCCTTGCTGCTGAGCAGGAAGGCGTTGTTGCCGGCGTCCTGATAGCTGGGCTCGGCACGCACGGCCACCGGCGCGGGCTGGAATACGGAGCAGCCAGCCAGCACAGAAGCGGCGGCGATGGAGGCAAGCGCGATGCTGGCGCTACGGCTCATGCGGTTCGTCATCTTGATTGCTTTCGTCATCATCATTGCGCGACCACGTTCATGTTGACTGCGCGGTAGTACGAGGGGCGCAGGAACAGGGGCGTGTCGGCGTTTTCAAGATAGTACACATCGGTCTTGCGCGACACGTACTGACCGGCATTGCTGACGGTCGTGGTCAGCACCATCTCGGTATTGGTCGGGCCGCCGGAGCTGATGCTGTTGGCGTAGTCCGCAGCGCCTGCCAGACCGAGCACGGCCAGCAGTTGGGTGTCCAGGTGCGAGTGGCGCAGGCCATAAGCGGCCATCACGCCGCCAGCCAGCATCGTGAACTGGCCGGGGATGAAGTGCGGACGATCACTGTTGTGGCGCACCAACTGGGCGTTGTAGGTGACTTCCAGGCCCTGGCCAGGACGCTCGTACACCTTGGCGCCGTCCTGCACGAGGTGCGTGATCAGGAAGTCGCGGAATGCAAGGTCGAACGTGCTCGCATTGGCCGGCATGGAAACATACACGGGAGTATCGGCACGGTAGCCTGCGCGGGCCAGCCCATCGCGGGTCTGGGAGACGATATCGCGCGAGAGAATTTCCCAATGTCCAGCCGAGCGGACCTTGTATTCGCTTGTCAGCTCGAAATTCTTAGCCAGTGGAATCGGTGCGTTGCTGCAGCCGCTCAGTGCTGCCGCCAGCCCGGCGACCGCCAGTGCGAGGCCGAGCTTCGTGTGAATAGCCATACTTCCCTCCATACCTAATGACGATGGGGCGAAATGCATCACCCCAAGATTGCTATGAATTCTGTGCAGAGAAGTTACAAAAAACAAGAGAAATTGTGGTTAAGTGCAAGTTGAAACAGTATTTTTGTTGTTTTGCACGCATTCATGTCAATTTGGATGGACATAAACGGCCGTTTGATGAGATTGGCTGACTCGTCGCGCACGGCATTTCTCTTGTTCGGGTAAGCACTTCCTCCGCCAGCGCGCGGGCCGGAGGAAGCGCCCCGCAGCAGGCCGGGGAGGATCAGCCGGCGCGTTTTTGCAGGATGTCGAAGGCGGGCAGGGTCTTGCCTTCCAGCACTTCAAGGAATGCGCCGCCGCCGGTGGAGATGTAGCCCACGTTTTTCTCGATGCCGTACTTGGCGATGGCCGCCAGCGTGTCGCCGCCACCGGCGATGCTGAATGCGCTGGACTCGGCGATGGCTGTGGCAAGGGTCTTGGTGCCGTTGGCGAACTGGTCGAATTCGAACACGCCCACCGGGCCGTTCCAGACGATGGTGCCAGCAGCTTTGAGTTGAGCGGCCAGTTTGGCAGCGGTTTCGGGGCCGATGTCCAGAATCATGTCGTCGTCGGCCACGTCGGTCGCTGCCTTCACGGTGGCTTCGGCGTCGGCGGCAAACGTCTTGGCGACCACCACATCGGTGGGAATTGGCACCTCGGCGCCGCGCGCCTTCATTGATTCGATCACGGCCTTGGCATCGCCCAGCAGATCCGGTTCGGCCAGCGACTTGCCGATCTTCAGACCCGCCGCCAGCATGAAGGTGTTGGCGATGCCGCCACCCACGATCAGTCCGTCAACGTTCTTCGACAGGCTTTGCAGGATGGTCAGCTTGGTGGACACCTTGGAGCCCGCCACGATGGCGATAAGCGGACGCTTGGGATTGGCGAGTGCTTGTGAAATGGCGTCGATCTCGGCTGCCAGCAGCGGGCCTGCGCAGGCGGTCTGGGCGTATTCGGCAATGCCGTAGGTCGTGCCTTCCGCGCGGTGGGCCGTACCGAAGGCATCGTTCACGTAGATGTCGCACAGCTTGGCCATCTTCTGCGCCAGCTCGGGGTTGTTCTTCTTCTCGCCTTTGTTCAGGCGGCAGTTTTCCAGCAGGACAACCTGACCGGGCTGCACGTCCACGCCGTCCACCCAGTTGGCCACCACGGGAACGTCGCGCCCGAGCAGCTCGGACATGCGCTCTGCGACGGGCTTGAGTGAGTCTTCGGGCTTGAATTCGCCTTCGGTCGGACGACCCAGATGGCTCGTCACCATCACGGCAGCGCCCGCGTCAAGTGCCATCTGGATGCAGGGCAGCGAGGCGCGAATGCGCGTATCTTCAGTGATCTTGCCGTTATCGTCCTGTGGAACATTCAGGTCTGCACGGATGAAAACACGTTGGCCGGATGCCTTGCCTTGAGCGCAAAGGTCGGAGAAGCGAAGAATTTGCATGGTGATTCAGTTGGAATACGGACGCCGCAGGAGTCAACAGACTGTCACGGCACGGACATGAAACTGACCGCAATTGTAGGTGCGGTGGCACATCCAGTCTCTTATGCAGCCCCAGACCGGGCGCGCGCTGCGCTCCCACTTACCATCCGAGGCCGATGTGCAGTGGCAGGTAGATAAGCATGCCGACCAGAATGGTGCCCAGAATGCCGCGTTTGCTGTAGTAATAAATGACCGCGCCGACCAGCGCTGGCAGGCGCGCATCTTTGAGCGTGTGAATGAATTCGCCCTGCGTCATGAACAGTTCCGGCACGATGACCGCTCCGAGTGCAGCGAGCGGCGCGTATTTGAGGCCGCGCCGCAGCCACTCGGGCATGGGCAATTCCTTTTCGGGGATCATGAAAAACGCGCGCGTCAGAACGGTGATCAGTCCGAGCCCGAGGGTGGCGAGGATCATTTCCATCGCATACCAGATCATGGCTTGCGCTCCCCGTGGCCGGGCCCTGGCACGTCAGGAGTATCGGGCGCAGCATCCTTTTCCATCTGGGCTTCGACACGTCCGCGCAGTTGGAGGCGCTTGAAGTTGCGATCGACCGTCTCAAAGATCAGGCCAGCAGCCACAGCGGCCACCACGGCGACCAGAATGTTCATCTTCAGCGGCAGGGCAAACGCGGCAATGGCTGCCGTGCCCGCGACCGCGGTCGCCAACACAGTGAAGCGGTCGTTGATCATGGACAGCAGAATGCCGAGCAACGCCAGTACGCCAGCAAACCCCAATCCCCACGACAACGGGATGAAATTAGCCAACAACATGCCGGCAATCGACGGGATCTGCCACACAAACCAGTTGGTGGAAGCAGCACCGGCGAAATAGGGAATTTGCTCGGGCTGCGGTTTCACTTCAGGAAAACGCTTCATGAAGCCGACAAATATGACATCGCCGCTGAAATATCCGAGCACAAGGCGCTGTTTTCGCGGCAGATATTGAAAGTAGCCGCGCCACATCTGGCTGAAGATAACAAAGCGCAGGTTCACGCAGGCCGCCGTCAGCCAGATCACCCACAGCGGCGCGCCCGCCACCAGCAGCGGCAACACAGCCAACTGCGCACTGCCCGCGTAGATCACGAGAGACATGAAGATCGAGAGCGGCACGGACAGGCCGCTTTTGACCATCGCCACACCGGTGACCAGTCCCCACGCGGCGATGCCGATGCCGGTCGCGCTCATGTCGCTGACGCCCAGGCGGAAAAACGGCTCGCGTGTCATCGCCATGCAATCGGACCACAACGTCTTGGCAGATTGCCGCAGACGCTCGGCCTTGAGCGATAAATTCTGGCGTTTCATGGGTGCGCGGGAAGCGGGATGTTGGAGTTCATGGGAGCGGCGAATCAGGGTCCCGTTGAACTGTCGCCCAGCACATCGGAAACTTTCAGTGCAAATCCGCGCAGGAAGTCGGCAGATGCAAGGCGCTTACCGCCCGCACGTTGCAAAACGGTCAGGCGCAGCACGGAGTCGTCGCCGCAGGCCACATCAATACCGTTGGCATCGATGTGAACCACCGAACCGACGGGTGTATTGTGCCCGTTGGCGCGCGATTGTGCAGAGTCCGCAGCGTCTTCGCAGCCCCAGACCTTGATGGTCTCGCTGCCGAGCTGCGTGCTGGCTCCGGGGAAGGGATCGAAAGCCCGAATGCGGCGCGCGATGACGTGGGCCGGTAGTGACCAGTCGATGGTGCTTTCTGCCTTTTCGATCTTGTGCGCGTAGGTCACCTGATCATGACCGGGCTGGCCTTCGCGTGGCTGCGGCGTGGGTTGCAAGCCGCCGCAGGCCGCCAACTCCAGCGCTTGCACGATCATGCGCCCGCCCAGCGCGGCGAGTTTGTCGTGCAGTGCGGCGGTGGTGTCCGTGGAGGCTATCGGCAGAGCTTCGATCAGCAACATGTCGCCGGTGTCCAGACCGGCGTCCATCTGCATGATGGTGACGCCCGTTTGCGCGTCACCCGCTTCGATGGCGCGGTGGATGGGTGCCGCGCCGCGCCAGCGCGGGAGCAGGCTGGCGTGGATGTTCAGGCAGCCCAGACGCGGCAGATCGAGCACCCACTGCGGCAGGATCAGCCCATATGCGGCGACCACCATCACGTCAGCGCCGCTGGCTTGCAGCGCCTGTCGGGCGCTTTCGGCGTCTTCTGGGTACTTGCCATCCAGCCGCAGACTGCGCGGCTGACTCACGGGAATGCCATGCTCCAGCGCACATTGCTTGACGGGCGATGCCTGCAACTTCATGCCGCGCCCGGCGGGGCGGTCCGGCTGGGTCAGCACCAGTGGAACCTGGAAACCAGCCGCCAGCAGACGGCGCAGCGCCACGGCGGCGAATTCAGGGGTACCTGCGAAAACGATGTTCATGAATGCAATGTAACTCTTGCCCCGTGCGCCGCCGTCCGGACGCTCACGTGCTGCGGGCGGGCGGGCGCGGCGCGCATCAGCGCATGCGGAAATCTTCCGCCGTGGGCTCGTCGGTGAACATCACCTTGGCAACACGGCTGTCCACGCCGATGTGGATATGCGCCATGCGGCGCAGGTTGATGGCGTCGTTGAACCGGTAGGTCCAGACCTTGCCGCGAAAGCTCGCTACTTCGGTGATCTCGTAGGGCGGCCCGTAGAAATCGAGCACCTGATTGCGCGTCCAGCCGATGGGCGTAGTGGACAGGTGCTGGAAATCCAGCACTTGCGTGACGGAAGTCACGCGACGCGCGGCGTCCAGATCGACGTGATACACCTCACGGCCCATGGGCAGCGTGGAATAGAGCCAACGCTCGCCGCTATTGGGTAGAGCCTGGACCGCCAAGGGCGCTCCGCCCATGGCGGCGGGAACCTGTGCCGCGGGCGTGCCAGGCGCAGGCAGGGAGAACATGGCGCAGCCACTGAGGACCAGCGCCAAGGTCAGAGCACTAACTGCACCCACCAGCCGACCTCCGGCCGTGCGGAGCGCTTTCAGGCGGGCGCAGGCCGCGCTCATGGACGTTCCTCGGCCTTCTTTTGTTTGAGCAGCTTGGTCTTGATACGGTTGCGCTTGAGGGGCGAGAGGTATTCCACGAACACTTTGCCCATCAGGTGATCCAGCTCGTGCTGCACGCACACGGCCAGCAGGCCTTCGGCCTCGATCACGCGGATGGAGCCGTCGCGGTCGGTGGCGCGCACATGCACGGCGTCGGAGCGTTCCACGCCGTCGTAGATGCCGGGAACGGACAGGCAGCCCTCGTCGCCAATCACCTTGTCTTCGCTGTACCAAGTGATTTCGGGGTTGATGAGCACGATAGGTTGATCGCGTTCCTCGGAAACGTCGATCACCACGATGCGTTGGTGGATGTCCACCTGCGTGGCGGCCAGGCCGATGCCATTGGCGTCGTACATGGTCGCAAGCATGTCGTCGAGGATCGCGTGTACGCGTTCATCGACCGAGTCCACCGGCTTGGCGATCTTGTGCAAGCGCGGATCGGGATAACAAAGAATGGGAAGAATTGCCATGTCCAATGAGGGTATATGTCGCTATTTTCGCCACTTTTGATGCTGACTGTCGCAAGCGAGCGCAATAATCATTGCTCAATCAAGGGCTTGGGCAGAGAATCTGAGCTTGTTTGTAACGTTGTGCATGTGCAGCATAGGAAATGTATTTCCAGCGCATCGCAAGCATATGGTCGTTGAGAGGGCGAATTTCAATGCGTGAAAAGATGAACAAGCTGACGGGCTCTGCCAAATCATGTGCGCCACGCATGGTCGGCACCCTGGCATTGATCGCCGGCACGGCGTTGGCTTTTGGAGCGCAGGCGCAGAATTATCCGGTGACGCCCAAGCAGCGCGATACGGCGCAGCAAGTGGCGTCGCGCGGTGTGCCTTTGTCGGAGCTGGCGTCCAACGCGCCCGACGTGTATGTGGTCAAGCGTGGCGATACGCTGTGGTCGATCTCCGGGCTGTATCTGCTCAAGCCGTGGCGGTGGCCGGAATTGTGGGGCATGAACCTGCAGACGATCCGCAACCCGCACCTGATTTATCCGGGCCAGACGCTGTATCTGGAAAAGGTAGACGGCTACGCCCGCCTGTCCACCTCGCGTGGCGGTGGTTCGGACGTCGTGCGTGTGTCGCCCCGCACGCGCACGGACAGCGTGTCCACGTCCGCCTTGCCGACGATTCCGCAGCACCTGATCGAGCCGTTTCTTGTCGAGCCGGAAGTGGTGAGCGACAAGACGCTGGAGCTGGCACCACGCATCGTGGCCTCCGCAGAAACGCGCCAGATTCTGGGCACGGGCGACCGCGTATACGCACGCGGCTCTGCCAGCCAACCGCTGTTGACCGAGCCGGGCGAGGATCGCGCCTACCGGATTTTCCGCAACGCCATCGCCCTGAAGGACCCGGAGACGGGCGCCATCCTTGGCTATGAAGCGCAGTACGTGGGCCGCGCAGAGATAGTGCGTGGCGAGTCGCAAGAGGTCACGCCAGATGGCAAGGGCGGTACACATACCGACCCAGTGCCCGCCACGCTGGACATCGTCTCCATCAAGGAAGAAGTTCGCTTTGGTGACCGATTGTTGCCATTAGCAACACGTAGTTTCGTCAACTATGTTCCACACGCTCCACTGGATGACGTGGATGCGCGGGTTGTTTCGATCTACGGCAGTGCTGCGGTGAATTACGCGGGCCAGAATCAAGTGGTATCGATCAACCGTGGCGCAAATGACGGACTGGAGCCCGGCATGATTCTTACCGTGCTGACGAAGGGCGAACGCATTCGCGACAAGACCGATGACAGCCGCACCATGATCAAGCTGCCCAGCGAAGCCAACGGAATGGGAATGGTGTTCCGTACGTTCGATAACGTGTCGTATGTGCTTTTGCTGCAAGTACGCAACGGAGTGGGCGTGGGCGATCGTCTAGTGAACCCCCAGTAACAACCTGATGACCGGACTTTGATCGTCCGGCCACAGTCGCGGTAAAGAATACGCCGGCTCGCATCATGCGACCGGCGTAATCTTTTTGGAGGGAGACATTGGAATGCAGCGTGAAGAGTTGACTGCGTGGCTGCGCCTGTTGGGAACACCCGGTGTGGGCAACCAGTCCGCGCGGCGGTTGCTGGCCGCTTTCGGGCTGCCGGATCAGATCTTCCAGCAGCCGCGCAATATGTTGCTGGGATGTGTGTCGGGAACACAGGCCGCAGCGCTCATGGAGCAACCGGTTTCCCTGTGGAAGCACGTGGATCGCACGCTGCAATGGCTCAATGCCTCGGAGAGCAATTGCGCCATGCCAGCGCGCCGCATCTGCACGCTGGGCGATCCCGACTATCCGGCGAGTCTCTACGCCACCGAAGATCCGCCGTTGCTGCTCTATCTGGAGGGCGCGCGCCATCTGCTGCAAACAGGCGGACTGCAAGCGGTGAGCCAGCAATGCCTGGCGATGGTGGGCAGCCGCAATCCCACGCACCAAGGGCGCGAGAACGCACGCCAGTTTGCCAAGGCGCTGCGCGAGGCGGGGCTGACCATCGTGTCGGGCCTGGCGCAAGGCATTGACGCCTGCGCACATGAGGGCGCGCTGGCCGCAGATGCGCAACCTTCCTCGGCAGCCACCATTGCCGTCGTGGGAACGGGGTTGGATGTGGTGTATCCACGCGCCCATCAGGAGCTGGCCATGCGCATTGCGCACAACGGCATTCTGGTGAGTGAATATCCGTTGGGCATGCCGCCGATCGCGGCCAATTTTCCCAAGCGCAACCGCATCATTTCCGGACTGTCGTTGGGAACGCTGGTGGTGGAGGCGGCGACGGCATCCGGCTCGCTCATCACGGCGCGGATGGCCAGCGAGCAGGGGCGCGAGGTATTTGCGATTCCCGGCTCGATCCACTCTCCCCAATCACGCGGCTGCCATGCGTTGCTGCGCGTCGGGGCCAAGCTGGTGGAGTCGGCCAATGATGTGCTGGAAGAGCTCTATATGCAGCGCGCTGCCACCCCACCTGCACCCGCATTGATGGAGCAGGAAACGCTGCGCGCAGGGATTGAGCAGTTGCCGGACAACCAGAAGACACTGCTGCAGGCGCTCGGCTTCGATCCCATGGGGCTGGACGCGCTGGGCGCGCGCACAGGCTGGGATGCAGCGACGCTGCAAGTGTTGTTGCTGGAGCTGGAGCTGGCCGGCTATGTCGCCCGCTTGCCGGGTGGTCTGTACCAGCGACTGGCCAGCGGCTGAAGTGTGCGAGCGCGCAGCGCCGTGAACGTGCGGCGCGCGCTCGTCGCGGGCGAGGGCGGGCTTAGACGCCTAGCATCAACTTCAGGTTCTGCACGGCCGCACCGCTCGCACCCTTGCCAAGATTGTCCAGACGTGCCACCAGCACCGCGTGCTGATAGCTGTCGTTGCCGTAGACGCGGATTTCCAGCTGGTTCGTGTCCTTGAGCGCGACGGCATCGAGCTTGCCATCTTCCGTCGCAGGCAGCACTTGCACCCAGTGATCGGGCGTGTCCGTGCGGGCATAGTGATCGGCCAGCACCTTGTGCACATCAGCCACCTTCGGCTTGCCCGGCAGCGTGTCCAGATGCAAAGGCAACTGCACGAGCATGCCCTGCGGGAAATTGCCCACAGCGGGCACAAAGATCGGGCGGCGCGTGATGCCGGTGTACTGCATGATCTCGGGAATGTGCTTGTGCGACAGACCGAGCGCATACAACTCGAACGGCGCGGCATGGCCTTGCTCATAGGCTTCGATCATGGTGCGGCCGCCGCCGGAATAGCCGCTCACCGAGGGCAGTGCAACGGGGTAGTCCTTGGGCAGCACGCCTGCATCCACCAGTGGGCGCAGCAGCGCAATCGCGCCGGTGGCGTAGCAGCCGGGATTGGCCACGCGCGTGGCATGGCGCACGGCGTCTCCTTGCCCTTGGGAGAGTTCGGGAAAACCGAACACCCAGCCTTCGCTCACGCGATGCGCGGTGGAGGCGTCGATGATCTTGATGCTCTTGCCCGTGGCCTTGCTGACGTCGTCGATCAGCGCCACCGAATCGCGCGCGGCATCGTCATGCAAACACAGCACGACCAAATCCACACCGGCAACAAGGTCGCGCTTGGCGGCAGGGTCCTTGCGCAACTCGGGAGCGATGCTCACCAACTCCACTTGCGGCATGGCCTGCAGTCGCTCGCGGATCTGCAATCCCGTTGTGCCTGCTTCGCCATCGATAAAGACTTTTGCCATGGTGTTCTCCAGCGTTTGCCCGTAAATCCAGACAAAGCGATAAGTTATATCCACATTATTGGTGCGTCGCAGCATGATACATTTATTAGTTGCCATGCTGTTGAAGCCCGCGGCCAGGCACTCCCATTTTGGCGTTCGGGCACCTTTTACTTCTCCGAGAGACACCTCATGAAGATTCACGAGTACCAAGGCAAGGAAATCTTGCGTAGTTTCGGCGTGCCCGTTCCGCGCGGCATTCCTGCATTCACCGTTCAGGAAGCTGTGGAAGCAGCTCAGAAGCTGGGTGGCCCGATCTGGGTCGTGAAGGCCCAGATCCACGCTGGTGGCCGCGGCAAGGGCGGCGGCGTGAAGGTTGCAAAATCGATCGACGACGTGAAGACGCTGGCTGGCCAGATCCTGGGCATGCAACTGATCACGCACCAGACCGGCCCCGAAGGCCAGAAGGTTCGTCGCCTGTACATCGAAGACGGCGCTGACATCCAGAAGGAATACTACCTGTCCGTCGTGACCGACCGTGCCACGCAGAAGGTCGCCTTCATCGCTTCCAGCGAAGGCGGCATGGACATCGAGGAAGTGGCGCACTCCACTCCTGAAAAGATCATCACCGTGTTCGTGGATCCCCTTGCGGGCTTCACGAAGGCGGAAGGCGAAGAGCTCGCCAAGGGCATCGGCATGCCTGCCGATTCCGTTGAGCAGTTCATCGACGTGTGCCAGAAGCTCTACAAGTGCTACATGGACACCGACGCATCGCTCGTCGAAATCAACCCGCTGAACCGCGACTCCAAGGGCAACATCGTTGCGCTGGACTCCAAGTTCAACTTCGACTCCAACGCCCTGTTCCGCCACCCCGAGATCGTGGCCCTGCGCGATCTGGACGAAGAAGACCCGGCTGAAGTCGAGGCCTCCAAGTTCGACCTGGCCTACATCTCGCTGGACGGCAACATCGGCTGCCTGGTGAACGGCGCTGGCCTGGCCATGGCGACGATGGACACCATCAAGCTGTTCGGCGGCGAGCCAGCCAACTTCCTGGACGTGGGCGGCGGCGCGACCCCCGAGAAGGTCACCGAAGCCTTCAAGATCATGCTCAAGAACCCCAAGGTCAAGGGCATTCTGGTCAACATCTTCGGTGGCATCATGAAGTGCGACACCATCGCCACCGGCGTGATCACTGCCTGCAAGGCCGTGAACCTGCAAGTGCCGCTGGTCGTGCGCATGAAGGGCACGAACGAAGAACTGGGCAAGAAGATGCTGGCCGAATCCGGTCTGCCGATCATCAGCGCCGACACCATGGCCGAAGCGGCCACACAGATCGTCGCAGCCGTCAAGTAAGCCCTGGAGAGAAACACCATGTCTATCTACATCAATAAAGACACCAAAGTCATCACCCAAGGCATTACCGGCAAGACGGGCCAGTTCCACACGGAGAAGTGCCAGGAATACGCGAACGGCAAGAACTGCTTCGTCGCTGGTGTGAACCCCAAGAAAGCGGGCGAAAAGATTTTCGACATCCCGATCTTCGGCTCCGTCAAGGACGCAGCCAAGGAAACCGGCGCCACCGTGTCCGTGATCTACGTGCCGCCAGCAGGTGCTGCCGCCGCGATCTGGGAAGCCGTGGAAGCCGACCTCGATCTGGCCATCTGCATCACCGAAGGCATTCCAGTACGTGACATGCTCGAAGTGCGCAACAAGATGAAGGCCAAGGAAGCCGCTGGTGGCAAGCGTACGCTGCTGCTCGGCCCCAACTGCCCCGGCCTGATCACGCCCGACGAGATCAAGATCGGCATCATGCCCGGCCACATCCACAAGAAGGGCCGCGTGGGCGTCGTGTCGCGCTCCGGCACGCTGACCTACGAAGCCGTGGCACAGCTGACCGAACTGGGCATTGGCCAGTCGACGGCTGTCGGCATCGGTGGTGACCCGATCAACGGCCTGAAGCACATCGACGTGATGAAGGCATTCAACGACGATCCGGAAACCGACGCCGTGATCATGATCGGCGAAATCGGCGGCCCCGACGAGGCGGAAGCCGCCCGTTGGTGCAAGGACAACATGAAGAAGCCCATCGTGGGCTTCATCGCCGGTGTGACTGCGCCTCCGGGCAAGCGCATGGGCCACGCAGGCGCGCTGATCTCTGGCGGTGCCGATACGGCCGACGCCAAGCTGGCCGTCATGGAAGAGTGCGGTTTCACCATCACCCGCAATCCTTCCGAGATGGGTCGCCTGCTCAAAGGTCTGTTGAAATAATTCGATAGCAAAAGCGCTTTTGCCCGCGCACCTTTGCGGGCGAAAACGCTTGAATGCTTACGCATTTCTACGAATGACGAAGGGCTTGTGCCCTTCTACACTGCGAACTCCACAAAGAAACACGGTCCATTTTTCGGGCCGGAGTTTCAATACATAACAACGGAGTAGCAATGGAATTCCTCAGCACGCCTGATTTCTGGATCGGGCTGGTCAAGATCATCTGGATCAACATCATCCTGTCGGGTGACAACGCCGTTGTCATCGCACTCGCGGCCCGATCACTTCCCCCCGAACAGCAAAAGAAAGCCATCATGATTGGCTCGGGCGCGGCCGTGGTGCTGCGTATCGTCCTGACCGTCGTGGCGGCCAAATTGCTGGAGCTCTCGTTCCTGCAGATCATCGGCGGTTGCCTGCTGCTGTGGATCGGCTATCAACTGCTGACGGGCGACGAAGAGGAGGGCGGCGAATCCAAAGGCAACAGCGGCATGCTGGCCGCCGTGCGCACCATCCTGATCGCGGACTTGGTGATGAGCCTGGACAACGTGATCGCCGTGGCCGCGACCGCGCAAGGCAACATGGTACTGCTCATTCTGGGGCTGGCCATCAGCATCCCGCTGGTGATTTTCGGCTCCACGCTGATGATCAAGTTGATGGACCGCTTCCCCGTCATCGTCACGCTGGGCGCGGCGCTGATCGGCTGGGTGGGCGGCGAAACCATCGTCAACGACAACATCCTGCACGGCTATGCCGTGGCCCATCCGTGGCTGCACTACGTGGCTGCGGCAGCGGGCGCGATTCTGGTGGTCGCGGTAGGCAAGCTGATGAAGGCGCGCAACGAATCCAGGACAGAGCAGGTCGCTGCCTGACGCGCGCACCGACCACGGTCGATACAAAAAAGCGAAGGCTCCAGACGGAGTCTTCGCTTTTTTTGTGTCGATCCACATGCAGCCTCATAGATACGTCGCGACAATGCCGATGAATGCTGCGGCGAGTTTTCACGAGAAATGTATGGGAGTGATGACGGAGCACCGCCGCACGCAGTGCCCCTCTAGCCGGTGTGCCATGCGACCATCGCTCCGGCATTCGACTTTGAGCCCTGATATTGTCTTGCCGCCATATGCAGATGCCGCCAAGTGTGCTAAATATACGCAGTTCTGAAACACAATGTTTCAATCGGGTTCGATGAAAGCTATCGATAGCGATTGATTTCGATGATTGAACTATGATTGTGGATAGGATTACAAATCGAACAGACGCTTACCGTGCGCGCATGGCACGCCAATGAGAGCCCGGATTGCTCGCGTACCCCACGCTTGATTGCCCATCATGATTCAACGGTCAGCTTCCCCTTATGAATTCGTCGCCCTGACCGACGTGGGACGGGTGCGCACCAACAACGAAGACTCTGTGGGAACCGACGACGCCCTCGGGTTGGCCCTGCTGGCCGACGGCATGGGAGGATACAACGCCGGCGAAGTGGCCAGTGCCATGGCCGTAGACCATGTGCGCAACCAACTCAAGCGGGTGCTTGCGGAACTGGGCGCGGACGTCACGCCCGCCGAATTGCGCATCGCGCTCGACATGTGCATCAACAGCGCGAATCGCAGCATTCTGGAAACCGCGCTAACCAATCCCGACCAACTGGGCATGGGCACCACCATCGTTGCCGCCCTGTTCCGCTCGGATCGACTGCTGCTCGCGCATGTCGGCGATTCACGCTGCTATCGGGTGCGCGACGGCGCCATCCAACAAATCACGCGCGACCACTCGTGGTTGCAAGAACAGATCGACGCGGGTCTGATCACCCAGCAACAGGCGCAAGAGTCCACCCAGGGCAATCTTGTCACGCGTGCGCTGGGCGTGGAGGCGAGCGTGGATATTGAAATTCACGACTACCCCGTGGAACCGCAAGACCTCTACATCCTCTGCTCGGACGGGTTGACCGACATGATTGGTGATGATGACCTGGCTGCGCTGGCCAGGGCGCCGGCCACCCTGGAGGAGAAGGCGCAACGCATGATCCAGCTCGCCAATGCCATGGGCGGACGCGACAACGTCAGCGTCGTGCTCGTGCAGGCGGGAGGCGAGCCCATCCCCAGGTCGATAAAGCCCGGCCTCATGTCCCGTCTCATGCGCCAAAACTGAGCCCGATCCTTGCTAGTGATAACCTGCACCAATCGAGTCGAATACGAGGATGAGAGACTTGACGAGGACGAGAATTCAGAAAAACATAGCCTTTCACACTCTTGTGGACAAACAGTTTTGAATATCGCCCGTCGTCAATCCATAAGAGATCTTCGCGCCACGCCTTGTGTGCACAGAAAAAAGAGCGCGATGCATTGGGAGAAGTTGAGTCACACCGCCAGTTACAACGCAGAGCAGCAATGGCATCGATCCCCGACGCCCTGCGCACGAGGTGAATCAAAGCGTGTTGACCTGATGTTGATCATCCCTCCGGTGGCACAACGCACATCCAATGCAAGGCGAGAGCGCATACGCATCAGCGGATTGAAATATAAGGATTAGCCCATGCCAAAAATGGTCGTAACAGTTGACGGAGTTGTATTGAAGGAGGTGCCCCTCACCAAGGAGCGCACCACGCTCGGCCGCCGGCCCTACAACGACCTCGTCATCGACAACCTCGCCGTCAGCGGTGAGCATGCACTCGTCCACATGAGCGGGGACACGGTCGAGATCGAAGACCTCAACAGCACCAATGGCACGTCCATCAACGGCCGCACGGTCAAACGCCAGAAACTCAAGAACGGCGACACCATCGAACTCGGCCGTTACAAGATCCGCTTCATCGATGACGGGGCAGGCGGTGGCTCCGACTACGAAAAAACCATGCTGTTCAAACCCGGCATGGCCCTTCCCAAAGTCCCCAACTCCCGCCCCGCACCGCTCGGCGCCATGCCGCCCCTGCAGGCCGACATCAAGGTCCTCTCGGGCGCTGCCGCAGGCCGCCAGGTATCCCTTGTCAAAGTGGTCACCACCATCGGCAAACCCGGCGTGGCCGTCGCCAGCATCACCAAGCGCCATCACGGCTTCGTCCTCGCACATATTGAAGGCGACGAGCACCCCCAGCTCAACGGCGAAGCCATAGGCGACGAATCCGTGCCCCTCAAAGACGGCGACACCATAGAGATTGTCGGCACCTCCATGCTGTTCATCCAGCGCTGAACAAAAATGCTATTAAGTATGTCGATTCAATAACAATTTGTGTGACTTGTTCGGCAGAAATGACACTTGTGCCGGTACAAAAATGTCAATTGTTACCAAAATGAAGCAAAAAGTGAACGTGCGCGAGCACTCAAGCCATCCTGGCATAGGGACGAAAAGCTGGCACGGTAGCTGCTTAGTAAACAACAGGACTTGAGGGCCAGCGGAGTATGCCTCAAGTTTTTCAACAACCTGTTTATTTGCTCCGAGGAGAACTTTATGAACAAATTTGCTCGCCGCTCTGCCCAGGCAGTGCAAAAGGGTTTCACCCTGATTGAATTGATGATCGTTGTGGCGATTATCGGTATTTTGGCCGCTGTGGCTCTGCCTGCATATCAGGATTACACGGTGCGTGCAAAGGTTTCGGAGATCATCTTGGCAGGATCAGCCTGCCGCACAGCCATCACTGAAACAATCCAAAGTACCGTTGGAACGACTTTGCCTGCAGATGACGCGTGGGGTTGTGAAACCATCAATCCTACAAAATATGTGGCTGCGATTAATACAACCAATATTGGAGGTATTAAAATTAAAGCTTCTAAAGCCAAAGATTTGAAGGAAGCTGCCGACACTGTTGTCGGTATGCAAGCAATGAAGAGTGCGGGGGCTGAATTTACCAATTCGGACGTTCAAGCGACTGTTTTCGGATGGCGGTGCGGTTCTACAGTGGATGGAACTACCATGCCACCAAAGTATCTTCCTGGATCTTGCCGCGGCCAGTTCTAATTACATAAAATAGCAAAAAGCCCGCAAATGCGGGCTTTTTGCTATTTCGGGCATGAATTTTGTTCGTCAGAAAAAATGTATTTATGGAAATTACTGTATTAATACCATGCTTGAACGAAGCTAAAACAATTGGCAAATGCGTAAAAGACGCGACTCTGGCGCTTGAGAGTTTAAGAGTTCAGGGTGAAGTTTTAGTTGCGGACAACGGCTCTACGGACGGATCGCCTCAATTGGCGGAACAGGCAGGAGCACGTGTGGTTGCTGTCGAAGAAAAAGGATACGGTGCTGCCTTAATGGGTGGCATATCTGAGGCAAAAGGTAAATTTATTATTATGGGTGATGGGGATGATAGTTACGATTTCTTGAAAATTTCAGCGTTTGTAGATCATTTGAGAGGTGGCTCGGAGCTTGTAATTGGGAATAGATTTAGAGGTGGAATTCAAAAAGGTGCCATGCCTCGATTGCATAGATATATTGGTAATCCCATACTAAGTGCGATTGGACGTATATTCTTTCAAATACCTATAGGAGATTTCCATTGTGGAATTCGAGCGTTTGAGGCGCAAGCCATACGAGGTCTCCACTTGCAGTCAAGTGGCATGGAGTTCGCGACAGAAATGATCGCTAAAGCAGCATTTGCCAACTTAAAGATCAGTGAAGTTCCTACAACCTTAAAGCCAGACGGGCGCGGGCGCCCTCCACATCTTCGTACATGGCGGGATGGATGGAGACATTTGCGGTTTATGATGCTTTTTAGTCCAAAATGGCTTTTTCTTTGGCCGGGCGCCCTTATTATGCTTATTGGAATATTGGGGTTGGCAGCGCTTCGGACCGAAAGTGTTATGGTCGGTTCAATTGGATTTGATGTACATACAATGCTGTTTTGTTCGGCCGCCACCGTGATGGGGTTTCAAGCGTTTCAATGGGGATGGCTGTTGGAATGGATGGCAATTGAAGCGAATATGAAGCCCGAGAAAAATGGCATCAAGCTGTGGCTATCAAGAAAAATCACCTTGGAGTATGCGCTGTTGGTGGGATTGCTGTTACTGATACTGGGAATAGTGTGGGCTTGGGGTTTGCTTTCCATGTGGGCAGAAAAAGAGTTCGGCGCTATAGAAAATAGCAATATGATGCGTGAGGTAATACTTGCAAACACCATTATGCTTGTCGGACTTCAATCAATAGGTGGGGCACTGAGTGGGTCGGCAGTATCTGCCTTGCTTCGTAGTGGCTTCAAACAAGTTCGTGATAATTCCGTGAAATGTAATGATTCCGAACCAAAAACAATTAGGGCTGAGTAAACCGGATGCTCAAGTTTCCAGGCCACCTATAGCGGAAGCCATTTATACTACTCTAATTATCTCAACGATTGTATTGGGCTGGATTGCAACGTTGGATGGCCTATCACTGGGCTGGGATTCAATGAACCATCACTTCTACTTGGGCTGGATGGCAGTTGAAGGCGATCGACTTGATATTGACGCATTTGCCGCTGGTTCAATGTCGTGCCAATTCCCATACTCCTATGCGCCGTTGTATTGGCTGCAGAATCAAGACCTATCCGGAACCCAAGCTGCCATGGTTTTGAGCATTCCTGCAATCAGCTCAATTCCGGCGGTTTGGTTAATAACCTGGTCACTTTATCCTCAAATAAATATTCAAGCGTCAATTGCCCGAATTATTTTCACAGGCTGCGCGTTTATGTCCCCTCTTTGGTGGTCGCTGCTTGATAGTACTTCAAATGATATTATCGCTTCACTTCCAACACTTTGGGCGTTTGCAATTGTGATTTGGCGTGCCGCGTGCGACTTTACTAAAGCCGAAAGCAGCCAGGATGGATGTTATTCCGGGTCAACTACCTGGTTTGTCTTTTGCGGAGTATTTGTTGCAATTTCCCTTATGCTAAAAATAAGTCAAGCATTCGCGGCATGCTCGATTCTGACAATTGCGTTAGCAAGCGCCGGAAAAAAAAGGACATTTTTAAAACGATCGCTAGCCATGTTTATCGGGGCTTTAGGCGTAGTGTTAACGATTTGGGGGCCATGGGCCTTTAAAATTTTGATGTACTGCGGTAGTCCAATTTACCCGATGTTAACGCATTTTTTCCGCTAATTCCTCGAAGGTTGATTATGAGTCGTTTCAAACCGGACACCATTTCGGAGTGGCTGTACAAAACCTTCGAAATTGTGGACTTTCGATCCGGCGTATACACTGAAATAATTGCGCCGGACTTTCGGCCTGCAGTATTGCTGATACTGTCGATGGTTTTCATTATTAATATCCTACACAAGAAATTAACGAGTAGGGGGGGGGCGTTAAAAGAGGGATGCGCGGGCTGTTCGGTTAATCAAAAATTGCTGATTATATGTATTCTCTCATGGTTAATCGGCTGGTTTATTTGGTTGGGGGTTTCTGGAAATGGACGATATGCAATATCTCAAATTGTATTGGCTGGCAATTTTATGTGCTTGACACTTTTCGCTTTGCCAATGCGAAAAGATATACGATGGTTGATATTATTGTTGATGATCGTAATTCAAGGAACAATGCTTAATAGTTCTTCGCCTTCTAAAATGTGGTCGATGTTGAAGTATCCTTGGGGAAATAATTCACCATTTGTTTCTTTAGACGCTCAACTGAGTAAATACAATTCAGACTTAATTGTTTTGCCACGGGTGCAAACAATGAGTGCGCAGTTATTAAGAACGCGTGCTATTCAGAAAATTCCCATTGTCGGATTGGCTTATATTGATTCTTTGCCTTTGAATTCGCCTGAGCATTATAAGGCCGAACAATTGATAAATTCTGCCAATACACCAATCGTGGTCGACTCAAGAAGTATCTACCCTGTAGAACCGCCTCGCGACTGGTATTTGAGGTCTCAATCATTGTTAAGCAAATGGGGATTACGCATTGACGAAATGTCTTGTCATTTAGTAGATGGAAAGCTCGGAGTAATTCACGCAATTTGTGGTTTGGAAAAGATTGAAATAATAAATAACAAAAAAGAAATAGCGCAATTTAGTCGTGCAAGTGAACGAATGAATGAGGTTATTCAGTTATGTGGTGGATTGCTTCAACCTGAGGGAGTAAGAAGAGTGTTGCCAGACGGCAATGTGATGCAAATATTTCGAGAGTCCAGATACTTCATATTAACTAATGATTACGGCGACGTCTACGTGAGACAGAGGCAGCAGTTGAATTTTGTAAAAAAATGGGGGCACGATGAGAAAGAATTAAGCTGGGCCAAGATTGGCTGCTTGGATTTACTAAAGTAAAATATAGACAAGCTTAACGTAATTTTTTATTCGCGCAAATAATATGAATAGAGATAAGCCCATTTTCGTGACTCGTCCTCATCTTCCTCCTTTGAAGAGATTTCTTCCGTATCTTGAGGAGATTTGGCAAAACCGGGTATTGACGAACGGCGGAAAATTTCACGAGCTATTTGAGAAAGAGTTGGCCGAGTATCTGAATGTCGAGTTTGTGTCCTTGTTTGCAAACGGGACATTGGGTTTGCTAACTAGCTTACAAGCTTTGGAGGTTGAAGGTGAGGTTATAACTACTCCCTTCTCCTTTGCAGCAACAGCGCATGCTTTAGTTTGGAATCGGTTGCAACCTGTGTTCGTTGACATTGAAGAGTCCACGTTGAATATTGATCCTGGTCGAATAGAGGAGGCGATAACACAACGCACGAGTGCAATTTTGGCGGTTCATGTATATGGTCAACCATGCAATACCGTTGAAATTGAGCGCATTGCTACTAAACACAATTTGAAAGTAATTTACGACGCAGCGCATGCATTTGGAGTTCGCTGTAACGGAGATAGCTTTCTGAATAAAGGTGATTTGTCAGTGCTTAGCTTTCATGCCACTAAGGTATTTAATACCTTTGAAGGCGGCGCCGTGGTGAGTCATAATGCGCATACAAAGAAAAGAATAGATAACCTGAAAAATTTTGGATTCATAGACGAAACTAATGTTGTCGCTGCCGGTATTAATGGGAAGATGAATGAGTTTTCCGCGGCTCTTGGTATATTGCAGCTTGAAGGTATAGATTCAGTTATTGAGCGAAGGAGGTTAATTGCGGAAAAATACTACAAATTCCTCGATCCAATTGTTGGAATTAAATGCTTAAAACCGTCAAATGTTGATCGCCCCAATTTTACGTATTTTCCCATCATTATTGAAGATGCTTATGGGGAAAGTCGTGATGAGCTTTATTGGAGATTGAGAAGGGAAGGAGTTATTGTGCGCAGATATTTCTACCCATTGATCTCCAGCTTTCCAATGTACAGAAATCTATCGTCGGCACTTACTGAAATGCTGCCTGTTGCAAGTGAGGTTTCGGAGCGAGTACTTTGTCTTCCGATTTTTCCAGACCTTAGAGCAGACGAACAAGATTTAATAATCGGACTACTTACGAAATAGATTCAAAATGCTTGCTCGTAATTTGTTCAAAATCCTAAGCCAAGAAAGGTCAATACTTGGTGCCTCTCTGAGTCAGATTTATTCGGCTTGTTTGACATTAATTACTTTGCCAATGCTACTAGACGCGTTGGGGAAGGAGGGATTTGGATTAGCGGGCGTGGTCGCAAGTATTCAGGCTTGGTTTTTTTTGCTGGATTTTGGACGGGTAGCTCTAATCACTCGTGAGTCGGCTGGTTTACACTACTCTAGTGAGTTAAACGCATATTTAACGCTATGCAGAAATTCTCGAAATTTAATTATTAAAAATTCATCTATCTTCGCGTTACTGTTGATCATATTTGTACAGTTGAACGGGTTTGGTCGATCTGAGACAGAGAAAATTGTTGAGGTTGACTACGTGATTGTCTTGTTGTTGGTCATCTTCTTATTTTCTGTACGCCTACTTTCAGAAATTCCAAGAGCAATATTAATTGGACGAGGATGCATTAATTGGATCTCTCTAATTTTGATTTTCAGCGCAACGTCTCGAACAATAGGCGTAATTTTCTTTCTTAATCAGATTGCGGGAAATCCATTTCTATGCTATTTGGTGTTTCAAATTGCTGTGTCGACGACGGAGTATATCGCTCTTCAAGCAGTAAAAGGCAGAATAATCCAGAACTTGAATCTTGCTGATGGCGCTGTAAATAAAGTTAGCAGCCGATTTGCTTGGCAAATGAGTTTTTCGGCATTGATTTGGATAATAGTCTCCCAACTTGATAAATTGTTTCTTGTGGGACTTCTCTCGGTCACTGAATACGGAACCTACAGCTTGGTTGTCGCCCTCTCGGGAGGCATATTGTTATTACTTGCGCCATTTAATATTACAGTTCCGATAAGGTTGACGTCACTTCGGCACGCAGACTCCCGTGAGTGGAAAGCTTTCTATATGAAAGCAAGCCGGCGTGGCGTTCAATTTTTGGCGGGGATCACCGTGGTTCTGTGCTTGTGTCCCGAGTACATCCTTTACATTTGGACGAATGAGCTGCAGTTGTCGCAGGCGGCTAGGAGTCTATTGATCTATTATTCACTAGGAAATTTTTGCCTAGCCATCAGTGCTTTCCCATATTTTCTAGAATTTTCTTCTGGTGATGTGAGAAGGCACATCCTTGGCTCGATTATATTCGCAACATCGTTGTCGGTATTAATACTATATTACGTAAATTTAATCGGAATGGATGGGGCTGGCATTGCATGGTGTATCGTGAATGTTCTCTATTTGTTTGCCTATGTTCCTTTTATTCACATTAAGCATGGACAGGGCTGCCATTCTTCGTGGTTAATTCACCAAATAGCTCCCCCAGTCATAGGCGCATTACTGGGAGCGATAATTTGGATTCATACTATTGAAACTCCAGATGGGCGGATTCCCGGATTGCTTTGGATTGCCGGAGTATTGGCGATGTCTTATGCTTTTTCCTTTGCATCATCTATTTTGGTTGAACGGTTAAGATTGAGATTTTCTTGGGAAGGGAGTTAAATATGAAAATAGCCTCGACTTGTTACTATATCCTTCGAAGAATTTTCTATCGATTTCCAGGCAAAAGCTATTGTATTTGTTGTGAAAGGAGTATTTTAGGATTCCTGCCGTTCAGAGGACTTGATAGTCAGTTGTGCTCAATGATCAAGGAATTTCAAATTATAGGTAGTGATGTGATGAATTTCGAATGTCCACGATGCGGGTCCTCGGATAGGGAAAGACATTTGTTGGCATATTTTGAATGTATGGGGTTAAAGGATATTTTTAGCTCTTCAAAGATTTTGCATGTCGCACCTGAATTGGGGTTATCTGGATGGATTCAGAGGTGCGAGCCGGCAGAATATGTGAAAGGAGATTTAAATCCTATAAGCGATGAGTTTTCAAGATTGGATTTGCAAGATATTGTGTGGGAAGATGCATATTTTGACGTCGTTATTGCTAATCATGTTCTGGAGCATGTGAATAATGATGATCTGGCCTTGCGTGAAATAGTTAGAGTACTCAAACCGGGGGGGGTTGCTATAGTTCAAACCCCATATTCTGATATTCTAGAGCACAAGTTCGAGGATTCCAACGTGGTCGATGCGAATACAAGGCGACTTTTGTACGGTCAAGAAGATCATCTCCGACTATACGGAAGAGATATATTTGAAAAGATTGAATCCTACGGATTCAAGTCCAAGGTGGTGTTTCATGGAAAGGCGCTTGCTCATTATGATCCAATTAAATTTGGAATGAATGAAAATGAGCCGTTTATGTGCTTTCAAAAAATTTAGTTAATTTGAATGGTCGTATGATGTGGGGAAGTAATTCAAAACCCATGGTTAGCGTTATCTGTTTAACATACAACCATGAAAAATATATTGGCGCCGCATTAAACTCTTTTTTAATGCAGCGGACAAGCTTTCCAGTCGAGGTGATCGTTGGTGAAGATTTCAGCAGTGATTCCACGGGTCATATCGTCGCGGAGTATTGCAATAAGTATCCTGAAACATTTCAGATAGTTCGTGCTGGAAAAAATGTCGGAATGAATGAAAATTTCCGAAACTGCCTTAAACATTGTTCCGGTGAATATATTGCTATATGTGAAGGCGATGATTTTTGGGTCGATGAATTTAAGCTGCAAAAACAAGTGGATTTCTTGGAAAACAATCCAGATTATGTTTTGAGTTTTCACGATGCAACCATCATTTTTGGGGGCGCTATATTCGAAAAGCATCACTTAAATCAACGGCTAAGACAAGATGCTAGTGCGTGGGAGTTGAAATGTGGTCGAGGTTTGTCCACCTTAACGGTTTGTTTCAGAAACTTATTGAGTGATCTACCCCCAGAGTCAGATCGTGTTCCTGTATTAGATATATTCTTGTGGTCGCTTTTGAGTAATTTTGGAGAAGCAAAATATCAGGAGAATATTAAGCCGGCTGTTTATAGAAGACATGAAGGTGGTGCTATTTCTATGAAAACCAGGGCGGAACAATGTCGTATGACGATGATTAGCATGACCCTGCTGGCGCAATACTGGCAAAGAATGGGTGAATTTGAGGTCGCACGCAGTATTTTGAGTCGAGTTGTCCAGCTTGGAATTCGTCAATCACGACTGCGAGACTTGGTCCGTTTTCAGGTTGTTATCGTTAAGGAGTTGCTCCTTGCTCTCATGTTGAAGAAATAGTATATTTTCGTGAAGCTGTTTGTGAGTGTATATTATGCCGTTTGATGTTGGTTATTATGAGACTTCGGAATTGAGGAAATTTGGATTTAAATATGTGGGTGAAAATGTTCGAATTTCTAAAAGCTGCACCATTATTGGAATTGAGAATATTGAGTTAGGTAACAATGTTCGCGTGGACCCTTATGTCTCGCTAATTGTTGGTGATTCGGGTGCCTTGAAGATAGGTTCATTTGTACATATTGCGGGATATTGTGCATTGTACGCAAATCATGGCATTTTTTTAGATGACTTTTGTGGGCTATCGTCTGCGGTCCGCATATATAGCTCAAGTGATGATTATAGTGGTGCTTTTTTAACTAATCCAACAGTGCCCAGACAGTTTCTAGGTGTAAGATTTGGGGCTGTAAGCTTGTACAGTCATGTTATTGTAGGTTCGGGGTCTGTAATATTGCCCGGCGTTTGCGTTGGAGAAGGTGCGGCAATTGGTGCGCTTTCCTTGGTTAAGGGAGATATAGATGCTTGGACGATAAATGCAGGAAATCCTTGTAGGAGAATAAAGCCGCGCTCTAAGGAGCTTCTGCAATTCGTACCCGAAATAGATGGTGCTAATTATAGGGGAGGATAATTTGATTTTGCGCAAATTATTTCTGGTTGGAGGTGAACATTTTCCTTGCGTACTCAAATGCGACAAGTATTTTGAATAAAGACAGTCCAAGTTTGGATTGTCTTTTCAATTTATTGTCTTTGAGTATATTTAGGAACATATTCCCTCTGGTGGGAGCGGAAATGGATTCAAGCCATTGCTTTTCTGCTGGGGATAATTTGTTTTCCCTTAGTTTCAAAAAAGCTTGCAGTTGCGTGGTCATAATTTCTATCCAACTATTGCGCAATACAAATTTCAGAATAATTAAGTACCTAGACAGGCCTGAGCCCATGCCAATTACGTTATTTTGGTGCTGGCGGTAGAAGATGGTGGGTGTTTCGTCCCATTCAACGGATCCAAATTTGCTTAGGTTTAAATATATCCACCAATCATGGTAGGCGATTTTTTCTTGAAATAAGTCATTTATCGATATCTCTCTTATTAGGGCGACTGCTGATTTGTTTAACGCGATTGTGCATCCGGTAACAATGTTCTCACAAACGGCGTTTTCAAAGCTAGGGGCTCGATTTATCTTTGGAGATAAACCTAGGGGTTTCAAATCCTGACTTACCAGCTGTAGGCGTGAGCAATATAGATGCGGGTGAGGGGTCTGCTTGAGTCGTTCGCGTGCTCTTGATATTTTGTGGTTCATCCAAATGTCGTCTTGATCGGAAAGCATGTAGATGTCATAATTTGTGCCAACATAATATATTAGCCAGAGAAAGCTTTTTGCAAATCCCAAGTTATCTCCGAAAATGACTTCAATGTTGCTGTCGTTTATTGCTCGTAGAATGCTTGTGGTGTTGTCTGTGGATCCGTCATCTCGTATTATTAGATGATCGTGTTCGGTAAGTTGATTTTTTATTGAGACAATCTGATCGAGTAAATATTTTTCGCCGTTAAAAGTCGACATTAAAACAGCGACGGACTGTCTAGATTTTGAAGATGCCATTTTTGTGGTTGTAGAAAGGGGTGTTTGAATTGAAATTGTTGAAGAGTAAATTGCTGGCTTGTTTAATTCATTTTATAGCCAGCCTATTTCTTGTTCTTCCAGTTGCCTTATTTTTTCTCAACAATTGGTATCCTTGGCCATACGCATATATTTCCGGTGGCCTGCATTTGCTGGGTATTATAGTGGCGGTAGATGTTTTTCTGGGGCCGCTTATCACTTTTGTTCTGTTTAATAGGAAGAAGAGCGTAAAGGAGCAAAGGCTGGATCTTTCCTTGGTAGTGGTTCTCCAAGTGATCGGGCTGTTGTATGGTCTATGGAGCCTTTTTCAAGCAAGCCCTATGTATTTGGTTTTTGAGTATGATAGGTTCCGAGTGGTTCATAGAAGTGAAGTCGATCCTGAGCGTACATTTCAAGGGGCTGTGTATAGTTGGCGTCCCCCTTTAAAAGGACCAAATGTACTGTCGTTGCGGAAATTGGCGCCTGATGAACAGTTCGATAGAACCATGCTTGCGTTGCAAGGGCTCTCTTTATCTATGCAATCCGAGCTTTGGCAATCATACGAGCAGGGACTCAGCGAGGTCGCTACTGCTTCTTTACCTATTTCAACGCTATTGCAAAAGTTTCCGCAGTATGATCCAGAGGTGGGGAGAATGCAATTGGTCAATGATTTAAAGCCCTCCGATTTGGTTTATCTTCCTGTGCTTGGTCGAGATGAAGTGGTTTGGACAGTTATCATGGATGTTAAATCGGGGGACCTACTTGGATATTTGCCGGTTGACTCGTTCTAGAATACGGTGGAATGGATGTTTTCCCGCCTAGTTTTTGAATGACGTAGACTGAATTCAATACCATTTCCCGATCCACCGCCTTGCACATATCATAAATAGTCAGTAAAGCAATCTGCACAGCCGTCAGTGCCTCCATTTCCACCCCCGTCTGGCCGACGGTTTCCACGGTGGCGGTGCATTGAATGGCTGATTCTTTTTCCTTGATCTCGAATTCGACGGCGACGCGTGTGAGCGCCAAGGGGTGGCATAGCGGGATCAGATCACTGGTTTTCTTGGCAGCCATGATGCCGGCGATTCTGGCGATGCCTAGTACGTCGCCTTTTTTGGCGGTGCCTGACTGGATGATGGCGAGGGTTTCAGGCTGCATCTGGATTTCGCCTGTGGCGACGGCTACGCGGTGGGTCGCGGGTTTGCTGCCTACGTCCACCATGTGCGCCTGTCCTTGCTGGTCGAAATGGGTCAGGGCTGCTTGGGGTTCTTTGGGTGTGGTCATCGGAGAGTGCCTTCGGGCTTTGCTGCGTTCGCCTTCGGTGTTTCTTGAAGTGTGTGTATGCTTCACTGGGTGCGCTTGGCGACCGGGGTCTACCGTTGTCGATGCAGGGCGTGACTGTTTGTTTCGATCGGTGCGCAACCTGTGCGGGTTCGGGGCATCATACGACTTGGGTGCCGCTTTGTGACGGCGTTACATGGTTGTTCCTCTGGGGGTGTGACGTTTGGTGGGCAAGAATTCACATTTCTTCTGTTTTCCCCGTTTCTATCGTAAGAACGGTGGTGTCTTGGCGTTGGCCATGGCGCTGTGCTTTGGCGGTGCGGCGATGCACGGTGCCGATGTGCAGGCGCAGAGTTATGGCTTGCCGTCGCTGGGGGATGGGCAGAGTCTGACGACGGCGCAGGAGCGCAAGCTGGGCGATCGGATTATTCGGGAGCTGTATCGCGATCCGGACTATCTGGACGATGCGGTGTTGACCGAATATGTGCAGGACATCCTGGCGTCGCTGATGAAGGCGGCGCAGCAGCGCGGCGAGTTGACCGAGGAGCAGGCGGAACGCTTTGCATGGCGAATTCTGCTGGGCCGCGACAAGCAGGTGAATGCGTTTGCGTTGCCTGGCGCTTATTTCGGTGTGTATCTGGGCTTGATTTCGGTGACCGGCACGCGCGATGAACTGGCGTCGGTGCTGGCGCACGAGCTGAGCCACGTCACCCAGCGGCATATTGCGCGTCTGATCGCACAGCAGGATCGGTTGACGCCGCTGATGATCGGCTCGATGTTGTTGGGCGCACTGGCGGCCAGTCGCAGTCCTGACGCGGGCGCGGCCATGATGGTGGGCGGGCAGGCACTGGTGCAGCAGACGCAGTTGAATTTTTCGCGCGACATGGAGCGCGAGGCGGATCGTATCGGCTTTGGGCTGATGCAGCCTGCAGGGTATGCGCAGCAGGGTTTTGTGGGCATGTTCGACCGGCTGCAGCAGGCGAATCGCATCAACGACAAGGGCGATTGGCCGTATCTGCGCAGTCACCCGCTGACCACGCAACGTATTGCGGATATGCGTTCACGGCTGGGCAAGGAGGCGGGCTCGGCGGAACCGCCTGCGACGCTGGAGCATCTGATGATGGTGGCGCGTGCGCGCGTGTTGATGCAGACGAATACGCAGGTGCTGCGGCAATATGCAGATGATCCGCAGGACGCAGGGTTTGCGGCGAAGTCCCGCGGTCAGAAAGTGGGAGGGCTGTACGCCGCAGCGCTGAGCGAGTTGAAGTTGCAGCACCCGGATCGTGCGCGCGCATCCATTGCGGCGTTGAAGGAGTTGACCAGAAACGACGCCGCCGCTTTGCGCAAGGCGCAGTTGCTGTCGGCCGAGGTGGAACTGGCTGCGGGCGATGTGTCGGCTGCGCTGGCGCAATTGGACAAGGACACGCAGAAGATCACCGCGGATGCTGGGCGGCCGGAGCTGATGGCGCGCGCACAAACGCTGTTGCCGTTGCAGCGTGCGTCAGAGATCACCGGGGCATTGCAGACGCGGGTGGCGGCGCATCCAGATGATGCGGGCGCGTGGATGATGCTGGCACGCGTATGGCGCCAGCAGAACCAGCCGTTGCGCGCGGTGCGTGCGGAGGCCGAGGCGCAGATGGCGCAGCATGACTATGCCGCGGCGGTGGACCGCTTCAAGGCCGGCCAGGATTTGGCGCGCAAGGGCGGGGGTGATTTTTACGATGCGTCGATCATCGACACGCGCCTGCGCGAGGCCGAGTCAGCGCTTCGAGAGCAGGCCTCCGACCGCACTCTCAATTAGCATGCCGAGCACGGAGTAGATCAGCGAGCCGATCAGCGCCGCGACGAATCCGTGCACCTGAAAGCCGCTACCAAGCAGCGAGCTGGCGGCCCAGAACATGAGCGCGTTGATCACGAAAAGGAACAGGCCGAGCGTGATCAAGGTGACGGGCAGGGTGAGGATGACCAGCACGGGGCGCACGATCACGTTGAGCAGGCCGATGACGGCGGCGGCGATCAACGCGCTGGAGTAACTGCGCACTTCCACCCCGCTGTAGAGGTAGGCAACGAAGAGCAGCGCGGCTGCACTGAGCAGCCATTTCAGGATGAGTTTCATGGCCGGAAGAATAGCAGCATGGCGCATGCCAGCGCCATGCGGGTCACCCGGGCGGGGACTATTCGGCTGCGACGAAGACCATGCAGAAGAGGCTGGCCAGCGTGCCCGGGAGTGCCCAGGTGCGTGACGGCTTTTTCTTGATGGTGACGGTGACGGCGGGGGCACTCACGGGCTGGATGCTGAGCGCTGGTTGTTCCGCGACAGTGGGCAGCGCAGCCGCAGCCTGATTTTCTTGTTTGGGACGACGTGCGTCTACCAATTGGGCTTGCGTGCCGTGCTTGGCGTGCAGTTGTTCGAGCAGTTCGGGCAGAGGAGTCTTGGCCAGCACGGTGCTGATCTGCGCATTGCGCGCGCCTAGCCATGGTGTGACCTGGGCGAAGAGCTTGTCCGCCCACTTGGCGCGCCATGATTCACGAGCGCTGTGGCTGACCCACTTGCTGATGCGGTGCGTCATGCGCGGCGCGCAGGCGACCAGCACCCAATGGGTGGCGCGGCTGTCGGGACTCTGGGCCAGAGGTTCAATGATCTGCCGCGCGTACTCGGCATCATCGACATACACGATTACGGTGTCCATGAAACGTCCTTGAAGTGGCTGCGAGGAAAGGGGTTGCGGCTGGTGGGGGTGCATAGTCGGGCACCGTTGCCAGAAAAAAATACCTGTGAACGCAATATACAGTTGCATTCACAGGTTCGGTCTTTTTGTACCGCAAATCAGGGGATTGCCCCCAAGAGAGCTTGCGCAAACCGGGAGGGTTGGCGAGGTTTGGTGGGCTGCCGTGGGGTTTGGGTCCATCGCCTCCAGATTCGGAAATTGGGGTGATGAAAGGAGAGGCTCCCAAGGCGCGCGGCCTTGAGAGTCTCTTGCGCGATCAATGTGCCGCGGTCGTGCCAGCAGTCTTGCGGCGTGCCACGATGGCCTTGCCGATGATCAGCACCAGCAGCGCGCCAGTAACGGCAGCAGCGTACTTGATGGTGTCGGTCTGCGGGATCTTGAGCATCCACTGCCACTTGTCGGGGTTGGCCACGACCGGGTCGGTGACCAGCATGCCACCTGCAATCCAGCCCAGCAGCATGCCGCCGGCGGTGATGATGAGCGGGAAGCGCTCCATGAGCTTGATGACCAACTGGCTGCCCCAGACGATGATCGGGATGGAGATCAGCAGGCCCAGCACGACCAGCAGGAACGAGTGCTCGCCTGCGTTTTGCGCCGCGCCAGCAATGGCGATCACGTTGTCCACGCTCATCACTAAGTCGGCAACAATGATGGTCTTGATGGCCGCCAGCAGCTTGTCGCTGCCTGCGACGTCGCCGTGGCCGTCTTCGTCGGGCGCGAGCAGCTTCACGCCGATCCACACCAGCAGCAGGGCACCCACCACCTTCAGGAACGGCAGGTTCAGCAGCGTCATCGCAAACGCGATGAGAATCACACGCAGGATGATGGCACCGGCAGTGCCCCAGATAATGCCCTTGGTACGCTGCGCGGGTGGCAGCTTGCGGCATGCGAGTGCGATCACCACCGCGTTATCGCCACCCAACAGGATGTCGATGATGATGATCTGACCCAGCGCGACCCAGAATTCGGGCGAAGTCAAAAAGTCCATAAAGTCCTCAACGTCATTGGTCAAAGAGCACTGCGGTCCGATTATCGTAGCGCAGCGCCCGGGCTTGATTGGTCCGTGAACTGATCGAAGAGAACTTGTCCTACGCAAGCACGTCAAAGTGCATGACGAAAGGGAGACGGCCAGCCTTGATCAGCCCGTACGGGCCCATCAAAGGTCTTGCTCAGCCAGGCTATTGACGTTGTATTTCACCTGTGCCCGGGCTGCCGGAAGCGTGCGCGCTTCGTATTGACGACAGACCGACAAGCCCTGACCACACCCCTCTCGAGAGGTTGTCCCGATTGTTGGATTGTGGTTTCGGGTTGGGAGCTACTCCCCTTCAATCCCGCGATTGGAACACATCCCAATGAACCCTCGCAAGGTGCGGGAAAGAGGAATTTGATCTCTCTCTTGAAATCAATAGACCGTGAAGCCGCATATTTGCAAGCATTGATGCTCCTCTTTTTGCGTTGCATGCATGCACCGGGTGATTACCCTTGGCCGGATGGTGCTGTGGGGAACGGCTTATCATCGGCGTCCCTTGTCAGAGACGTCATGCCCGCCGATTCCCGCATCCACATCACCGATCTTGAAGCCGCCATCAACCATTGGCGCCATCGCTCGCCCGCCGATGCGGCAGGCGGTGCCGCCTTGTGCGAGGAGTTGGTCGCGCTGGCTGAGGTGTATGCGCGGCTCGTATACCAGCGGCAAGAGTCGATCGCGGAAGACGACATGCCGCCAGAGGCCATGTTTGCCTGGCTGGATTGGTATGACACGACCATGGACACGCCGTGCATCGCCATTTGCTCGACCAGTCAGGGCGATGCGACCTGCAAGGGCTGCGGACGCTCCTTTGGCGAAGTGCAGGATTGGCTGGAACTGAGCCCGGTGCAAAAGCGCGCCGTGTGGCGCCGCATCACCATCGAGGGCACGGCGCTGCGTTTCACGCGTTACAAGGAGCGCGCGGGCGGCTGAGCCCGGACGCTCGCAAGGCGCGAGTGGCGATTTCCCCCGCCGTGCGGTATGGTGCTGCCATCATGCTGCGACTGCTGACGGCCCCCGATATTGTTCAAGCCCGGATCTGGTGTGACCTGCTGTGCGAGGCGGGCATTCCGGCGCGGGTGTTGCGCGAGCATTTTGCCTCGGTGCACGGGCTGATGCCGCCTGCAGAGTGCAACCCAGAGATCTGGCTGGAGCATGAGGAACATGTGCCCGCCGCCCGCCAACTGCTGCAGGATCTCGCGCAGATGCCGCAGCGCAAATGGCAATGTCGCTGCGGTGAATTGGTGGAAGGCGGGTTTGAGCAGTGCTGGGCCTGCGGCGGTTTCATGCAACTGGGCGAGCCGCGCTGAGGCGGCTCGACGCGGGGCGGCACATCCCCCGCCTTATTTCCAGCGCACGGGCTCCACGTCTACGCTGCCCAGTTGACTCGATAGCGTGAGCGCACCCTCCTGCACTGTGGCCTGCAACTGCATGCTGCGCTCGGCGAGTGTGGCCAACTGCTGAGAGGCTTCGGAGGGAATGCGCCACACCTGCACCTTGTCCAGGCGCGAGAGCTTGTTCTCGATACCTTTCCACCAGACTTCCGCTGCGTGGTGGAAGGGGTAGACGATGACGGCGTCGGTCTTGCTGCAGGCTTTGGTGAGGGGCTTGTCTTCGGGTTGCCCCACTTCAATCCACAGGCGCTTGCGGCCCGTGAAGTCGGTGAGGGAGACGTCCGGATCGTCCGGATCGGACAGCCCGGCACCGAAGGCGAGCGTGCCGTCGCCATTGCAGACGGCTTGCAACTGCCATGCATTCAGGGCCAGCGCGGCGAGGCGCACCATCATGCGCTCGTCCGTTTCGCTGGGGTGGCGGGCCAGGGTGAGTGCGTGGTCGGCGTAGTAGCTATTGTCGATGTCGGCAATCGACAGCGTCGCTTTGAAAATTGTCGATTTGAGTGCCATTTGGGGGGACTTTGATCGCGAAGCCTTGGGCTTCGATGGGGCTTGGGTAGTGGGGTGAGCGAAGCGGTGCGGCCCCCCTTGTGCTGGAGGGTGGCACGATGAACTACGGCTTGGGAAAGGGCGAGGCAATGAGCGAGGCAAAGGGTAATGGACTCTGCCTTCGCCCAACTCCTCGCGCTTACACCCGCTTGGCCAGTTCTGCGGCCTTGCCGGTATAGCTGCCCGGCGTCATGGCCAGCAGGCGATCCTTGTCGGCCTGGGGAATATCGAGGCTGTGGATGAGCGTGTGCAGCGCTTGGGCCGTCACGGTCTTGCCGCGGGTGACTTCCTTGAGTTTTTCGTAGGCTCCGGCCACGCCGTAGCGGCGCATCACCGTCTGGATGGGCTCGGCCAGCACTTCCCAGCTGTTGTCGAGGTCTTCGGCCAGCGCTTCTTCGTTGAGCTCGAGCTTGTTCAGTCCGGTCAGCAGCGAGTTGTATGCCAGCACGGCGTAGCCCAGTGCCACGCCGATGTTGCGCAGCACGGTGCTGTCGGTCAGGTCACGTTGCCAGCGGCTGATGGGCAACTTTTCCGACAGGTGGCGCAGCAGCGCGTTGGCCAGACCCAGATTGCCTTCGGCATTTTCGAAGTCGATCGGGTTGACCTTGTGCGGCATGGTGGACGAGCCGATCTCGCCTGCCTTGAGCTTTTGTTTGAAGTAGCCGAGGCTGACGTAGCCCCAGATATCGCGCGAGAGGTCGATCAATATCGTGTTGGTGCGCGCCACGGCGTCGAACAACTCGGCCATGTAGTCATGCGGTTCGATCTGGATGCTGTAGGGCTGGAATGTGAGGCCCAGACCTTCGGGCTCGTGCGCCTCGATCACGTTCTTGCTGAACGCTTCCCAGTCGAAGTCGGGCCAGGCGGAGAGGTGGGCGTTGTAGTTGCCCACGGCACCATTCATCTTGCCAAGGATTTTGACGCTGGAGATGCAGTCGCACGCAGTTTGCAGGCGCATCACCACATTGGCGATCTCCTTGCCCACCGTCGTGGGGCTGGCGGTTTGGCCGTGCGTGCGGCTGAGCATCGGCACATCGGCGAAGGTGCGGGCCATATCGCGCAGCTTGAGCTGGATGCGGTCCAGCGTGGGCAGCACCACCTGGTCGCGGCCGGCGCGCAGTTGCAAGGCGTGGCTGGTGTTGTTGATGTCTTCGCTGGTGCAGGCGAAGTGCACGAATTCGGCGGCCTGTTGCAGCTCGGGGCGGGCGTCGAATTTCGACTTGATCCAGTATTCCACGGCCTTCACGTCGTGATTGGTGGTCTTTTCGATCTCCTTGATGGCGGCGGAATCGGCCTCGGAGAAGTTCTGCACCAGACCGTGCAGATAGCTGCGCGCACCGGCAGACAGTGGCTTGAACTCGGCAAAACCGGCATCGGACAACGCGATGAACCAGGTGATTTCCACCTGCACGCGGCGCTGCATGTAGCCATGCTCGCTCATGATGGGGCGCAGGTCGGAGAGCTTGGCGGCGTAGCGGCCGTCAAGAGGGGAAAGGGCGGTGATGGTGGACAGGCTCATAGCCCTCTATTGTAGGATGTGCGCCCCTCAGACGGCGTGGCCCGTTGCGCAAGCCTCGTGCGCGCCAGCGGTGTTGTTCGCAGGGAACGAACGCGCGCGCGACGAAAGTCCGCGAGCAACAGGCTCTAGAATTGCTTGGCATCACGTTCCAACCACGCGCATCCTGACAGTGAAAGCCCGACCATGAAACTCATCGGATCCATGACCAGCCCCTACGTCCGCAAGGTTCGTGTCGTGATGGCCGAGAAAAAGCTGGACTACCGCTTCCACGAAGAGGCAGTGTGGTCGGAGGACACCCTGATTAGCGAATCCAACCCGCTCGGCAAGGTGCCGTGTCTGGTCATGGAAGGCGGCGAAGCGGTGTTCGATTCGCGCGTGATCGTGGAGTATCTGGACACACTGTCGCCTGTGGGCAAGCTCATTCCGACATCGGGTCGGGAACGTGCCGAAGTCAAGACCTGGGAGGCGCTGGCCGATGGCGTGCTCGACGCCGGGGTGCTTGCGCGCATGGAGGCCACGTGGCCCGATCGCAAGGACGGCGAGCGCTCGCAAGCGTGGATCGACCGTCAGCGCGGCAAGATTCGCAATGCCTTGGCCGCCATGAGCCAGGGCTTGGGCGAAAAGCCCTATTGCAGCGGCATTCACCTGAGCCTGTCCGACATCGCGGTCGGCTGTGCGCTGGGTTGGCTGGCGTTCCGTTTCCCCGATATCGACTGGCGCGAAGACTATCCCAATCTGGCGCGCTTGTATGACAAGCTGATGCAACGCCCGAGCTTCGCCGAGACGCAGCCCAAGTGAGGGCCGGCGCGTTCTGAGGCCAGGCGGACCGGCCTCCGCACATTGCACAAATACAAAGAGCGCCCTTGAGGCGCTCTTTGTTTGGGGAAAAAAAAAGTCGCGAAGCGTCCCGAAACGAAATAAGAGAGGGAGGGAGGAGAAGCGCTTCAGGATTTCCAGTCAAACACGACGTCTGAAAGGCTTCGCAACTACAAAACTGTCCAGTCTTTATATCAATACAGCTAAGTATTCGAAATAATCAACTTACCCTCATAGAGTAAGGCCAAATTCAGGAAGTTCCAGCCAATTTTCACAAAAAAATGTAACCACGTTGCCTATGTTCCCTTGCGATCGCAGTATTCCTGTGAAGAACTCGCCATTTTGTGCTCTCACATTGCGTCAGAACTGGGCTTTGGCGACTTATGCTTTTCCTCCTGCGCTTTCCGCTTCACTTGACCCATGCTCTCGCAACGCAGATCACCGCGCAAGAGGCGCGCTGTCAGAGAACATCTCGAATTGGGGTGCGTCTCGATGGTAATCGGAGCTCCCGCCACTCGGTGCGATGGCGTGAACTGTCGATACCCCTAAGTTACAGCACAAAGCAACGGCGAGGCAGTAGTGTTTTCACAGTTTCTGCTGTGCAGATTCGGGAGTAGTGCGAGCGGGTGCATCGGGAGTTGTTCCCTTCGCAGCGGATGAACGCTTCAGCCTGGATATGAGCCAGCGCTCGAAGTCGTCGACATACGTGAATGCCGCCGGAATCACCAGCAAACTGAGCACGGTGGAAGTGATGAGTCCACCAATCACGGCCGTCGCCATCGGCGAGCGGAAGCTCATGTCTGCATTCCCCAGCGCCAGCGCGATCGGCATCATGCCCGCGCCCATGGCGAGGGTGGTCATGATGATGGGTCGGGCACGCTTGTGGCAGGCATCGAGCAGCGCGTCCCAGCGGCTCAGGCCATGCTCGCGGCGCGCGACGATGGCGTATTCCACCAGCAGGATGGAGTTCTTCGTGGCAATGCCCATCAGCATGATCAGGCCGATGAGCGAGGGCATGGAAAAGCTCTTGCCGGCCAGCAGCAGTGCCACGAAGGCGCCGCCGAGCGACAGCGGCAGCGCCATGAGGATGGTGACGGGTTGCAGCAAGTCCTTGAAAAGCAGCACCAGCACAATGTAGATGCACACCACGCCGGTCAGCATGGCGAGGCCGAAACTGGCGAACAGTTCGCCCATCATTTCGGCATCGCCGATGTCGATCAGGCGCACGCTGCCCGGAAGCTTTTGCACGGACTCCAGTTGGCGCACGGCCTCGGTCACTTCGCCCAGGCCGCGTGAGCCGAGTTCGATCTCGAAGTTGACGTTGCGCGCGCGGTCATAGCGCGTGATGACGGCGGGCCCACCTGCCAGTTGCAGCGTGGCCACTTCGGAGAGGCGCACCGGCCCGTGCGCGCCGGGCACGTTCAGGCGCTCCAGCACGGACAGGTCTTCGCGCGCCGCATCGTCCAGACGCACGACGATGGGAATCTGGCGCTGCGCGAGGTTGAGCTTGGGCAGGTACTGGTCATAGTCACCGACCGTGGCGACGCGCAGCGTCTCGGCCATGGCGCTGCTGCTCACGCCAAGGTCGGCGGCGCGGGCAAAGTCGGGCACGACGGCGATTTCCGGGCGCACCAGACTGGCCGATGAGCTCACGCCGCCAATGCCGTGAATGGTGCGCAGGTCACGTTCCACGGCCTGCGCGGATGCGGCCAGCGCCTGCGGATCTTCGCTGGCCAGTGCCAGCACGTAGCGGTCGTTGGAGCCGCCCAGTCCGATCTTCACGCGCACGCCGGGCAAATCCTGCATGGCGGCGCGCAGCTTGTCTTCGATGGCTTGTTTGCGCGGGCGCTCGTTGCGCGGTGCCAACTTGAGAGTGAGCGTGGCCTTGCGCGGATCGGCCGAGGCATTGCCCGCAAACGGGTCGGCGCCCGCCGTGCCGCCGCCAATCGATGCATACACGCTGGCGACGTGGCCCACGCGCAGGGCGCGCTCGGTGGCCTGCGTGACCATGGCGCGTGTTTCCGGCAGCTTGGTGCCCGGCGGTAATTCCAGCGTGACCTGCGTCTGCTCGTTGTCGTCAGCGGGAATGAAGCCCGACGGCAGCAGCGGAATGAGTGCCAGGGAGCCGATGAAGAACAGCAGCGCGGCCAGCAGGGTGAGCACGCGGTGCTGCAGGCACCACGCGGACATGCGCATGTATTTGGCAAGCCAGCGCGGCTCTTTTTCCAGTTGGACCAGCGGCTTGAGCATGTACGCCGCCATCATCGGCGTGAGCAGTCGCGCCACGACCAGCGATGCGAACACCGCCAGCGCCGCCGTCCAGCCGAATTGCTTGAAAAAGCGCCCGGCAATGCCGCTCATGAATGCCGTCGGCAGGAACACGGCGATCAGCGAAAACGTGGTTGCGATCACGGCCAACCCGATTTCGTCTGCCGCCTCCATTGCTGCCTGATACGGCGTCTTGCCCATGCGCAGGTGGCGCACGATGTTTTCCACCTCGACGATGGCGTCGTCCACCAGAATGCCGACCACCAGCGACAGCGCGAGTAGCGTGATGATGTTGATGGAAAAACCGAGCAGATACATGCCGATGAAGGCGGGAATCACCGACAGCGGCAGCGCCACGGCAGAGATGATGGTCGCGCGCCAGTCGCGCAGGAACAACCAGACCACGATCACGGCGAGGATCGCGCCCTCGTACAGCAAGCGCATGGAGCTGTCGTATTCGTCCTGCGCGATCACGACGAAGTCCACGGTGCGCGTGAGCTGCAGATCGGGGTGCTCTGCCTGGAGTTGGTCGAGCGCACGCTGCACGCCAGCGCCAACCTCCACCTCACTTGCACCGCGGCTGCGCGAGACTTCAAAGCCGATCACCGGCTTGTCGCCGAGAAACGCGGCGGTGCGCTGCTCGGACGTGGTGTCGGTGACGGTGGCAATCTGGTCGAGCCGGATGTGGCGACCACCGGGCAGGGCCATGTCGATGGCGGCGATCTGCTCGGCGGTCTGCACGGTGGCCAGGGTGCGCAGCGGCTGTTCTTCGCCGCCCAGCTCGGCGCGTCCGCCCGCGCTCTCCAGTTGCGTGGCGCGCAGTTGGCGGGAGACATCGGCGGCGGTGGCGCCCAGTGCCTGCATGCGCTGGGCGTCCAGCGCTACGCGAATCTCGCGTGTCACGCCGCCCACGCGGCTGACCGCGCCCACGCCGGTGACCGCCAGCAGGCGGCGGGTGAGCGTGTCGTCAACGAACCACGACAGCGCCTCGTCGTCCATGCGGCTGGAGGAAATCGCGAACGCCAGGATGGGCTGCGATGACAGCTCCAGCTTGTTCACGATGGGGTCGCGCAAGTCGGCGGGCATGTCGGCGCGCACGCGCGAGACGGCGGAGCGCACGTCGTCCACGGCTTCCTGCACGGGCTTTTCCAGCCGGTACTCGGCGGAAATCGTGGCCGATCCGTCTGTCAGCGTGGTGGTGATGTGCTTGAGCCCCTGTGTGGTGGCGATCGCATTTTCAATCTTGCGCGCCACGTCGCTCTCCAACTGGCCCGGAGCTGCGCCGGGCAGGGCGGCGGTCACCATCACCACCGGCAGGTCCATGTCGGGAAAGTTCTGCACTTTCATCGAGCGGAACGCGAGCAGCCCTGCCAGCGTGAGCAGCACGAACAGCATGGCTGCGGGAATCGGATTGCGTATGGACCAGGCCGAGAGATTCATCGCGTGCGCTTTCGTGAAGGGGTCGCCTGGCGTTATTGGCTTGCGGCGGCGGGCTGCACGCGCACCAGATCGCCGTCGTTGAGGAATGCGCCGCCCCGCGCCACGATGGAGGCACCGGCGCTCAGGCCCGAGATGATCTCGACCGAGTCGCCCGTGCGCTGTCCCGTTTGCACGCGCACCATGCGCACCTTCTTCTCGGGCGTGAGTTCAAACACGTTGCTGAAACCGTCGCGCACCACCAGAGCGGTGGAAGGAACGGTGATCGCCTGGCGCTGTCCGAGTACGAATTCGCCGCGCGCAAACATGCCCGCGCGGATGTCCGGGTGGGCGGGCAGATCGACATAGACCAGCGCGTTGCGCGTTTGGGCGTCCACGGTCGGGGCAATGGTGCGCACCTTGCCTTCGACCTGCGCGCCGCTGGCAGCGGTGAGGCGTGCGCTGCTCCCGACTTTGATGCGCGGAAGTTCGCTGGAGGCGACTTCGGCGCGCCATTCCAGACGGCCTTTGCGCACCATGCGAAACAGCTCCGTGCCTGCGCCTACGACGGCGCCCACGGTCGCCGTGCGGGCGGAGATCACGCCGCTGTCGGGCGCGAGCACCTGCGTGTGCTTCATGCGCAACTGCTGGGAATTCAGCATGGCTTTGGCGGCTTCCACGCGCGCGACGCCGGTCTGTGCGGCGGTCGCGTATTGCTGGATTTGCTGCGCGCTCAACGCGCCGGATTGGCTGAGCAGGCGTGCGCGCTCTGCGTTGGCCCGGGATTCGGCGGCATTGGCCTGTGCTTCGGCCAGATTGGCGCGCGCCTGCGCCACGTCGGCCTGTACGGTGTCGGCGGCAAAAGTGGCCAGTACCTGTCCTGCGCGCACGGTGTCACCCACGTTCACGCGCACATCGGTCAGGCGCAGGCCGTTGCTTTCCGCGCCGATGCTGGCTTCCTGCCATGCGGCGACGTTGCCATTGGCGTGCAGTGTGGCGGCGATCTGCGCGGAGGTGGGCTGGATGACGTTCACCGTCAGCGCAGGGCGAGGTGCCGTTGCGGACGAGGCGGTTTTGGCGGACTCATCCGCCGCACGCGAGTCCGCGCCCAGAAACAATGCGCCGCCCACCGCCATGGCGCACAGCGCGGTAATGGCGAGCCAAGTGGCGGAGAAAGGCAATGACAAAGATCGTTGCATGGGCTGTATGGGCTAGTGCGCGGGCGGCGCGGGTGGCACGAGGGCCACCGGGTGATCGGGAGAGTCGCAGGCATGGGCGTCCCAGCCGCCACCGGCTGCGCGGTAGAGCTGGATCCACGCGGTCATGCGCTCGTGCTCCAGGGTGACGAGTGCCTGTTCGGAAGCGAGGGCCGTGCGCCGCGCGTTTTCCAGATCGAGCTGGCTGGCGAGCCCGCCGTTCCACAGCGCCTGCGTGGCTTCGAACGAGCGGCGATAACCAGCGGCGGCGGACTGCGCGTCGGCGCTGCGCTCGCGCGTGCTGGCCAACTGGGTCAGGGCTTGTTCGACCTCGCTGGCGGCCTTGCGCACCTGCGCGCGGTAGTTCACGGCGGCAGCGTCGTAGCGCGCTTGCGCGGCGGTGACCTGCGCTTTGCGGCGACCGGCATCGAAGATCGGCAAGGAGAGCGCCAACGGCCCGACGCTCCAGATGTTGCTGGAGCCGCTCATCCCCTGCGCCCCCATATACAGGCGGCCAATCGAGCCGCTGATGGACAGGCGCGGATAGCGCTCGGCCTCGGCGCTGCCCACGTCGGCGCTGGCGGCGGCCACTTCGCGCTCAGCGGCGTAGACATCGGGGCGCTGGGCAACCACGCGGGCGGGAATGTGGTCCACACTGAACAGTGCTTCGGACAGCGACACTGCCGGGGCGGCGGCCAGTTCGGCGCGCAGCGTGGGCTCATCATGCCCGGTGAGCGCGACCAGCGTCTTCACGCCCATGTCGCACTGCAGGCGCTGCTGCGCCAGGCGTACTTTGCCGTCGGAGAAACTGGCCGCTGCCAGCGCCGCGTTGGCGGGCGAGGTGAAGCCGGCGCGTTCGCTGTCGCTGGACAGCCGCGCCGTCTGTTCGCGTGAATTCACGTCGTCCTGAAGTACGCCCGATTGGCGCTGGCAATAGCGCCAGTTGCTGTACTGCTGCGCGACTTCCGCCGCCACGGACACGCGCGCGGCATGCCACTGTGCGCGGGCACCTTCCAGGCGTTCGGTGGCGGCCTCATGACCGGCCCGGTTCAAGCCGAACAGGTCCAACTCCCAACCGGCCTGCACGCCCAATTGGGCGGTGTTGGCAATGCCGCCCGCCTGCTGGTTGAAGCCACGGCTGGCGCTGCCCTGTGCATCGACTGCGGGCAGCAATGCAGAGCGTGCGGCCACCTGGGCGGCGCGGGCCTGCTCGAACTGGGAGCGCGCGGTGGCCATTGTCGGGCTGAGGGTTTGCGCGTCGCGGATGAGCGTGGCGAGCAGGGGATCGTCCGTGCGCTCCCACCAGTTCTGCAATTGCGCGACGCTGCCCTCATGCGGCAGCTCAGCATGCCATTGCGCAGGCGCAGGCGCTTCGATCTGCGCCGGTGGGCGAGGCAGGGCGCACGCGGCCAGCGACAAGGCGAGCGCGGACACGGTAATGGTTCGCAGATGCAGGTGCGCGAAGAATTCAGACGTCATGCAAAGCGCCCTTGTGGGGCGATCATGGATTGAAACCGGTGCGCCGCGATGGTCGTCCAAGGGGACGGTTCGGCGCACTGGACTGCAAGCGCAGAATTAGAGCATGAATGACTGGAAAAAGGCTATCGACAGATTTCAAACCAGTGTGGATGTTCCAGCGCGGTGCACATTGTTTACGACAGCGCAGAAGTCGGCTCAAAAACCGTGCGCCACAGAGTCTGGATGGCGAGCCGCTCCGGCATGAGTTCGTCGAGCGGCACGCGCGTCGGTTCCTCATTCAGACGCGCGCGGTGCTGCACCTGGCGCAGCGTGCGATAGGCGTTGGCTGCCGCTTCGCCCATGCCGGAAGGCAGCAGGCCAGCCGCTTCAGCGCGGCGCAGCAGGGCGATGTTGCCGAGGTTTTCACGCAAACCGGGGTGTTCGTCCGAATGCGAGAGCACGAGGTATTGCACCGTGAACTCCGCATCCACCATGCCGCCGGGGCTGTGCTTCACGTCGAAGGCGTTGGCTGGCACGACGTGCGCGCTGCTCACACGCTGGCGCATGGTGACGATCTCGGCGCGCAGCGCAATGCTGTCGCGTGGCGCGGTGATGACGGCCTCGCGCACGGCATCGAAACGCTCGCGCAGATGCAGGCCGCCAGCGGGTGTATCGGGGGCATCCTGCGCCACGGGCTGGCCGTTAGGGTCGAGCGGAACGAGGTCTTCGGTGCCCAGGATGAAGCGCGCGCGCGTCATGGCCTGATGCTCCCAGGTCCACGCGGTGTTGCTGCCGCGCTGGGTCTGGTAGTCGGCGTAGGCCTTGAAACTGGTGACCAGCAGGCCCGAGTTGCCATTCGGGCGCAGGGCGGTGTCGATCTCGAACAGGTCGCCCTCGCCGGTCTTGGCGCTGAGCCAGTTGATGAGCTTACGCACGAAGGCTGCGTAGATTTCGGCGGCGTTCTCGTCGTCGTCATCGAAGACGAAGACGATGTCCAGATCGCTGCCGTAGCCCAGTTCCTTGCCGCCCAGCTTGCCGTAGCCAATGATGGCGAATTGCGGCGTCTCGCGGTGCTTGTTTTTCAGGCGATTCCAGCACCAGCGCGAGGTCACGCGCAGCACGCTGTCGGCCAAAGCGGACAGGTCGTCCGCCACCTGCTCCACAGTGATGCGGTGCTCCACGTCGCGCGCCAGCGTGCGGAAGGTCTCCGCATGGTGTGCGCGGCGCAGCAGGTTGAGCAGGTTTTCGTCGTCGTCTTCGCCGGTGGATTGCAGCGCGGCCAGACGCAGTTCGAGTTCATGTTCAAAGTCTGACGGCACGAAGCGTTCGGACATCAGCGCATCGCTCGCCAGCTCGTCGATCACGCCGGGGTGCTGGAGCATGTAGCGCGCCGGCCATTTCGCAGTGCCAAGCAGATGCAGCAGGTGTTCGTGCACCAGCGGGCGCTCCAGCAGCAGCGCCAGATAGCTTTCGCGGCGCATTAGCGGCTCCAGCCAGCCGACCAGACGCACGGCGGCGTCCTCGGTGGTCGATCCTTCGGCCACCCAGCGCGCAGTGCGCTGCACCAGTTTGAACAGCCGCGCCCGCGCTTCGTCGCGCAGCGATTGCACGCGCTGGTTGCTGCGCCATTCGGCGGCGCGCTCACGGATTTTCGGGGGCAATTGTTCGAGCAGCGTTTCCAGTTCCGGCGCGGGTGCGCTCGCCATGGCGGCGGCACGTGGGCCTTTGCAACTGCCGCCGTTGCATTGCTTGCTCTGGGCTTCGCCGCCGAGCAGCGTGTCGAACTCTTGCGCCACCAGCTCGCGGTGGGTGTCGAGCTCGCGCAAGAAGTCGCTGCATTCCACGCCCATGGTCTGGCCGATCCAGCACAGGTCGTCATCGGAGGTCGGCAGCACATGCGTCTGCTGGTCGTCCAGATACTGGATGCGGTGCTCCACCTTGCGCAGGAAGATGTAAGCCGCCGCCAGCGCATCGGCGGTTTCCTGCGGCATCAGGCCGGCGCGCGCGAGCCGCTGCAAGGCTTCCAGCGTGGGGCGGCAGCGCAGTTCGGGAAAGGTGCCGCCGCGCACTACTTGCAGCAGTTGCACGGTGAATTCAATCTCGCGAATGCCACCGCGCGAGAGTTTCACGTCGTTGGCGCGCTCGGGATGACCGGCGCTGCGTTTGGCCGCATGGTCACGAATCTGGCGGTGCAGCGATCGCAGCGCGTCAAACACGTTGTAGTCCAGATAGCGGCGGAAGACGAACGGCAGCACCACGCCGCGCAGCGCCTGCACATTCGGCGTGGACAGGCAGGCACGCGGGGCGACGACGCGGCTTTTGAGCCACGCAAAGCGCTCCCACTCGCGGCCCTGCACTTGCAGATAGTCCTCCAGCGCCGTCAGCGAGACCGCTGGCGGGCCGGAGTTGCCATTGGGTCGCAGTGCCAGATCGACGCGAAAGACAAAGCCGTGCTCGGTGGTTTCGCCCACCAGCGTGTAGATGGCCTTGACTGCGCGCGAGAAATATTCGTGGTTCGACAGCTTGCCGCGCCCGTCGGGCTGGCCTGAGGTTTCGCCGTCATGTTCGTAGACGTAGATGAGGTCGATGTCGCTCGACACGTTCAATTCGCGTGCGCCGAGCTTGCCCATGCCGACGACCCAGAGCTGCACCGGCTCGCCCTGCGGGCCGAGGGGCGCACCGTGGCGGGTGTCTAGATCGGCGCGTGCGGCGGTGACGGCGCGGTCGAGCGCCAACTCGGCCAATTGCGTTACGGGCAGGGTGATGTCGTCCAGCGGCGCGCCGTCCTCGCAGTCCAGCCGGATCAGCCGCTCCATGACGATCTGGCGCAGGATGCGCAGCGCCGCGCCCAGATCGTGGCCTTGTGACATCAGTGCGTCACAGGTCTGGTTCATGCTTTCGCGCGTGGGTACTCCCGCAGGCAGCAAGGGCAATTGCTCCGCGTAGCGCCGATGCAGGCGCTGGAAAAAGCGGGAATGTTCAGCAAGCTGGCGGTCGCCGGTGGTGGGGGACGATTCGTTCAAATGCTTCGGCATGTCAGACTGGCGCAGGACGCACTCTCAGATCGTGATGTGTCCATGCGACCTTTCGGGCGCGCTTGTGTACATCACGACACCATCTGTGCAGAACCCCGGGTGACGGCGCGGGTCATAATTCCCTCATCACCTGCCAACTGCCATGAACGAGCCTCCCATTTCTCCATCCCGTCTGCTGCGATTGCTCGCTGGCTTTGCGCGATGGTCTCTGGGGCTGTTGGTCGCCGTGTGGTTGCTGGCGGCGGTCGCCTGGGGCATACTGCACGGACTGATTGTGCCCCGTATCGGAGAATTCCGCTCCCACGTGGAAACGCAGGTCGCAAAGGCGCTGGGGGTACCTGTGCGCATTGGCGGATTGCAGGCATCCAGCGATGGCTTCATCCCGACGCTGGAGCTGTCGGGCGTGGCGCTGCTTGACCCCTCCGGACGAGAGGCTTTGCGGCTGGAGCAGGTGGTTGCCGCCATCTCCCCGCGCTCGCTGCTGCGTCTGGGATTCGAGCAGCTGTACCTGAAAAACCCCGAACTCGATGTGCGCCGCGATGCTGAAGGGCGCATTTTTGTCGCTGGTTTGCAGATTCAGGGCACGGGCAAGGACGATGGCGCGGCGACCGACTGGCTGTTCTCGCAAAGCGAGGTGGCGATCGTGAACGGGCGCGTGCGCTGGACGGACGAGTTGCGCGGCGCGCCGCCGATCACGCTGTCCGAGCTGAATCTGATCATGCGCAACGGACATTGGCGCCATCGGCTGCGCGTGGACGCCACGCCGCCCGAGGGCTGGGGCGGGCGCTTCAGCCTGCGCGGCGAGTTCCGCGAGCCCATCCTGACCGTGCACGGCAACGACTGGCGCACTTGGAGCGGCCAGCTCTACGCCGATCTGCCCGATGCCGATGTCTCGCGCCTGAACCAATATGCCGATCTGGGCGCGCTGAAAGTCAGCGAAGGCCACGGCGCGGTGCGCGCCTGGGTGGACGTGCGCAAGGGGGTCGCCGTGGGCGCGGTGGCCGATCTGGGCTTGTCGCAGGTGCGCGCTACGCTGGGCAAAACCTTGCAACCGCTCGCCGTGCACGAGGTGACGGGACGCATCGGCGTGCAGCGCTTCGCGGGCGGCTTCGAGGCCAGCGCGCAGGACCTCGCCTTTGTCACGCACGACGGCCTGCGCTGGCCCGCCGCCACGCTGTTCCTGAGCCAGACGGGTGTGAATGACACCCAGCCTTCGGCGGAGCGGGGCGAGTTGCGCGCCAGCAGCCTGAACCTGCAGGTGCTGGCGCAGATCGCCGACCGCCTGCCGCTGGAGCCGTCCGTGCATGACCGCCTGCGCGAGGCGTCGCCGCGCGGCATCGCCAGCAACGTGCACTTGGCTTGGCACGGCCCAATCGCTGCGCCTGAACAGTACGAGGCCAACGGACTGGTGCAGGATCTGTCGCTTGGCATGCCTGGCGGCAGCGGCGCTGCTGCCAAAAACGCGGCCAGCCGTGTGGCGGGTAAGGCGCCGCCCGCAGAACCGCCGGGCATACAGGGCGCGCGGGTCGAATTCTCGGTCACGCAGGCGGGTGGCTCGGCGCAAGTGGATATCAAGGAGGGCGCGCTGCATTTCCCCGGTGTGTTCGAGGAGCCGCTCGTGCCCATCCAGCAACTCCACACCAAGGTGAGCTGGCAGATCGATGGCGACCGCATTGCCGTGCAGGCACCGCAAGTGCGCTTCGCCAATGCCGATGCGGCGGGCGAGGCCAAATTCGCGTGGCGCACGGCAGATGCGCGCAAGTCGGCTTCGGGCAGCCGCTTTCCCGGCGTGCTTGAGCTGTCGGGCAGCGCTTCGCGCGCCGATGGCACGCGCGTGCACCGCTATCTGCCGCTGGGCGTGCCGCAGGATGCGCGCCATTACGTGCGCGAGGCCGTGACGGCGGGCGTGGCCAGCAAAGTGGATTTCCGCGTCAAAGGTGACCTGAACGACTTCCCGTTCAAAAAGCCGGGACAGGGCGATTTCCGCATCGCCGCGCAGGTGCGCAATGTGAACTATCAATATGTGCCAGCCTTCCTGCAAAGTCAGGGCGAGTTGCCGTGGCCAGCGTTGACCAACCTGTCGGGCGAACTGGTGTTCGAGCGCGCGGGCATGAAGGTGAACAACGCCAACGGCACGCTGGGCGGCGTAGCGCAGGTGAAGGTCTCCAACACCAGCGCGGAAATTCCCGATCTGGACCACCCGGTCGTCGGCGTCGATGCCACGGCGCGCGGCCCGCTGGCGGACATGCTGGGGCTGGTGCGCACATCGCACATCGCCCAACTGACAGAACATGCGCTGGACGACGCCCGCGCGACGGGCAACACGGAACTGCGGCTGCAACTGTCCCTGCCCGTGAACCATATCGCCGATGCGCGCGTGCAAGGCAACGTCAAGCTCGCGGGCAACGACGTGCGCTTCACGCCGGATGTACCGGAGGTGACGCAGGCGCATGGTGCGGTGCAGTTTTCCGAAGCGGGTTTTTCGCTCTCCAACGTACAGGGTCGCGCATTGGGCGGCGATGTGCGGCTGGAAGGCGGCATGCGTGCGCTGCCGCGCGAGGAAGCCGGGCGTAAGTCCGCCGTTTCCGTGCGTGCGCAAGGCACGGCGACGGCGGAAGGGTTGCGCAGCGTGGCGCCTGCCGGGCCGCTGGCCGATCTGGCAGCCAAAGCCAGCGGCACGACGCCGTATTCAGTCGACGTGGGCGTGCTGCATGGCGCTGTGCAACTGGCGGTGAACACGACCTTGCAGGGCATGCGCGTGCAGCTGCCCGCACCGCTGGGCAAACCCGCAGAGGGTGAGCTGCCGGTGCGCTTCGAAAAGCGCCTCGTAGCGGCCGACGACAGCCCGGCTGCGGCACCCCTGTGGCGCGACCACTGGAGCGTGCAAGTAGGTGACGTGGGCGCGGTGCACTATGTGCTGGAACCCGCCACCGCTGAGCAGCCAGCGCGCGTCTTGCAAGGAGCGCTGGCGTTTGGAGCCAAAGCGCCAGAGCGCTTGAAGCTGCCTGCGTCGGGTGTGGTCGCCCATGTGGTGTTGGACGATCTTGATCTGGATGCGTGGGAAAGCGCGCTCGACGCCTCGTCCGTCTCCACCAAGGGGGCGAATCCGGCGGCGGCAAGGCTCCAAGGCGGGATGGAGTTCGTGCCATCGAGCATGCATGTGCAGGCCCGCTCCATCGAGTGGAAGAACCGCGTCATCCACAACGTCAAGGCCGACTTTGCGCGCCAGCCGCGTCTGTGGCTGCTCAACATGCAGGCCGATGAATTGGCGGGGCAGGCCGAATACCGCGAGGCCGGTGACAACGTTCCCGCGCCCGGGCTGATCCGCGCGCGGCTGCAGCGTTTGACGCTGCCCGAATCGCATGAAGCGCATGTGGATGATCTGCTGAGCGAAGAACCGCGCGATCTGCCCGCCATGGACATCGTCGTGGAAGACTTCCGCATGCGTGGCCGGGAGATGGGGCGCATCGAGGTCATGGCGCGCAACTCCACCACACGCGAAGGCCAGCGTGAATGGCTGCTGTCGCATCTGAACCTGATCGCACCGGAAGCGACTTTCCGCTCCAGCGGTCGCTGGGCGCTGGAGCGCGGCCAGGGCAGCCACGCGCAGCGCCGCACGACGATGCAGTTCGAGCTGCACGTGCGCGACAGCGGCGAGCTGCTCTCGCGCTTTGGCATGTCCGGCGTGGTGCGCAAGGGCAAGGGCGTGCTCCATGGCGAGGTGGCGTGGATCGGCGCGCCGCTGTCGCCGGACTACCCGTCCATGACCGGCCGCATGAAGCTGGACATGCAGACCGGGCAGTTCCTCAAGGCCGATCCGGGGCTGGCCAAGCTGCTCAGTGTGCTCAGCCTGCAGTCCATTCCGCGCCGGCTCTCGCTCGACTTCCGCGACATCTTCAGCGAAGGTTTTGCCTTCGACTTCGTGCGCGGCGACGTGCGCATCGATCGCGGCGTGGCCACCACCAACAATCTGCAGATGAAGGGCCTGAACGCCGCCGTGCTTATGGAGGGCAAGGCCGATCTGGAGCGCGAAACCCAGGATTTGCACGTGGTGGTGGTGCCCGAAATCAACGCCATGACCGCATCGCTGGTGGCAACGGCCATCAATCCGGTCATCGGGCTGGGCAGTTTTCTGGCGCAGATCTTTTTGCGCGGGCCGCTCATCCAGGCCGCAACGCAGGAATTCCGCATCGACGGCACGTGGTCTGACCCGCGCGTAGAGCGCGTGGCACGCGGCAGCAAGGCGGCGGCGGAGGCGGCGAAAATGCAACCAGAGTCCGGCGCGTCCGCCCCGCATCCAGAAGGAGAGACATCGCAATGATGAAAGTAGCCGCTTTGCAGATGGTGTCCGGCACCTCGTTGGAGGCGAATCTGGCCACTGCGCGAGAGTTGCTCGAGCAGGCCGCACGCGAGGGCGCCGAACTGGCCGTGTTGCCCGAGTATTTCTGCTTCATGGGCCAGCGCGACGACGACAAGCTGGCCCTGCGCGAGGAGCCGGGTGCCGGGCGCGTGCAGGATTTTCTTGCGCAGGCAGCGCGTGACTGCAAGCTGTGGATCGTGGGCGGCACGCTGCCGCTGCGCGCGCCGGACGATGCGCATGTCTACAACACCACCATGGCCTATGCGCCGGACGGCACCTGCGTGGCGCGCTACGACAAGATCCACCTGTTTCGTTTCCATCATGGCAACGAGCAGTTTGACGAAACCCGCGTGATCGCACCCGGCGCGATGCCGGTCCAATTCATCGCCACGGCGCGCGATGGCTCCACGTGGCGCATCGGGCTGTCGGTCTGCTATGACCTGCGCTTTCCCGAGCTGTACCGCGCCCACGCCCGCGCCGGGGCCGACGTGCTGCTCGTGCCCAGCGCGTTCACCTTCACCACCGGCAGCGCGCACTGGGAAGTGCTGCTGCGTGCGCGCGCGGTGGAAAATCTTGCCTATGTACTCGCGCCCGCGCAGGGCGGCATGCACGAGAATGGCCGCCGCACGTGGGGCCACAGCATGCTGGTCGATCCGTGGGGCTGCGTGATGGCGCAGCGAGCGGAAGGGGCGGGCGTGGTCTGCGGAACCCTGGACGCTGCCCAACTGCGTGCCATGCGCGCGCAATTGCCCGCGCTCGACCACCGCGTGCTTTAGCGGGTCGCGGCCAAAGTGGATGAGGCAATGGATCGTCTGCCAGCCGGGCGACGTGATGGAATGTGAATGGACAATGTGAATCAGGCATCGACAACCGACGAAGACGCTCAGCCCCAGTGGTATTTGCAGCGTTGGCACAGCGCGTGGCGGCGCTGGTCGTTGTGGACGCTGCTGGTGGCGCTGGTCGGCAGCATGCTGATCACGCTGGTGTGGTTGGCGGGGCGCTACGAAGCCAGTCAGGTGCAGGCGCGGGTGGAACGCGACGCCGCCGATGCGGTGGCCGACATCCGCCTGGCCTTTGCGCACAACGTGCAGAGCATGCAACTGCTGCAGTCGGGCGACCCCGATCTGACGAGTTGGGAGACGCGCGCCACCGAGCTGCTGAACGTGCGCCGTGAACTCGTGCGGCTCGAATGGCGCGACCCGCAGCTCAAGGTGCGCGCGCATGCGGAGTCGCCATTCCGCTCGATCAACTGGGACTCCGTGGACGGATCGAGCGCGCACTCCGACCTCAATCTCTCGTGCACCAACGCGCGCCGGCTGGGCGGGCCATCGTATTCGAGCAGCTACTTCCAGCCGCTGCCCAACGGCATGGGCTCGGAGATGATGGAGCTGTGCCTGCCGTTGCTGCATGACGGCAATCTGCGCGGCTTTCTCGTGGCGACATATTCGCTGCAAACCGTGCTGGTCGATCTGGTCGCGCCGAGTTTGCAGCGCGGGCAAGAGGTGTCCTTCACCGAGGCCGACGGAACGCGCTTGGCGGTGGTGGGCGCGACACGTCGCGGCACGCGCATGTTTTCGGCGCACCAGTTGTTCGACTTGCCCGGCTCCACACTCATCTTGCGACTCGACAGTTGGCACGCCGCGCCCAGCGTGTTCCCCAACGTGCTCACGGCGCTAGTCACGGCGATGTCGATTGCGTTGGTCACGGTGCTCATCGTGCTCGTGCGCGACAACCGCCGCCGCCTGCGCGCCGAGCGCGATCTGGGCGAGGCGCTGGCGTTTCGCAAGGCGATGGAGGATTCGCAGGTCACCGGCCTGCGCGCTCGCGATCTGGATGGCCGGATCACCTATGTGAACCCGGCGTTCTGCGAAATGGTGGGTTTTCCTGCCGGAGAACTGATCGGCCGCACGAACCCGCTGCCCTATTGGCCGCCCGAATATGCGGAGCAATATCTGGCGCGGCAGGTCGTGCGCATGTCGGGCAACCACGTGCCGCCACGCGAAGGTTATGAGTCGGTCTTCATGCGGCGCGACGGTACGCGGTTTCCGGTCATGATCTACGAAGCCCCGCTCATCAATGCGCAGGGCATGCACACCGGCTGGATGGGCTCGTTCCTCGACGTGAGCGAACAGCGCCGCGTGGAAGAAATATCGCGCACCACGCAGGAGCGCCTGCAGGCCACGGCGCGTCTGGCCACGGTGGGTGAGATGGCCTCGCTGCTGAGCCACGAGTTGAACCAGCCGCTGGCCGCGATCTCGAGCTATGCCACCGGCTCGTTGAATCTGCTCGACGCCGACAGCCCGCACGCGCCGCAGCGCGACAACTTGCTCGACGTGCGCGTGGGCATCCAGCGCATTGCACAGCAGGCCGAGCGGGCAGGGCGCGTGATCAAGAGCGTGCACGACTTCATCCGCCGCCGTGAGCAGTCCCGCGAGCCCGTGCCCGCGCAGGCGTTACTCGATGCCGTGCTGCCCATCATCCGCCTGCAGGCGCGCAAGCTCTACGTGGACGTGCGCATCGACATCGAACCCGGTCTGCCCGAGGCCGTGTGCGATCGCACCATGGTCGAGCAGGTGCTGCTCAACCTCGCGCGCAATGGCATGCAGGCCATGGACGACGCGCGGATTCACCCGCGCATTCTGGAGATTCGCGTGCGCTTTGCCGCATCGAATGCGCAAAGCAAGTGGCTGGAATTCTCGGTCAGCGACAACGGCGTGGGCATCAGCGCCGATGTGGCCGAGCGACTTTTCACGCCGTTCTACACCACAAGGGAAGAAGGCATGGGGCTGGGCCTCAGCCTGTGCCGCACGGTGGTCGAGCAGCACGGTGGCTTTTTGGGCCATGCGTCGCGCGAGCCTCGTGGTACGGTATTCACCTTCACCCTCCCTGCCCAACCGATTGAAGTCTGATGGAACCCGTTTCTAACGCCACCGTGTATATCGTGGACGACGACACCGAAGTGCGCGAGGCGCTGGCCTGGCTGCTGCGTTCGCGCCGCGTGCCCAGCGAAGCCTATGCCAGCGCCGAAGCGTTCGAGCTGATGCTCAGCGAACGCCTGCCACAGCGCCAGCCGTGCTGTTTGTTGCTCGATGTGCGCATGCCCGGCATGAGCGGTCTGGCGCTGTTCGACCGCATGGTGGAGCGCGGCGACACCGCAGGCATGCCTGTGATTTTTCTCACCGGCCACGCCGACGTTCCCACGGCAGTGGCGACCGTCAAGCGCGGCGCGTTCGATTTTTGCGAGAAACCGTTTTCGGACAACCAGCTCGTCAACCGCATCGAGGCAGCTTTGGAGCAGTCCGCCGCTTATCTGGAGGTGTGCCGTGCCAAGCACGAGGTGCAGGACCGGCTGGCGGATCTGACCGAACGCGAGCGCGATGTGATGCGGCTGGTGGTCGAAGGATTGCCCAACAAGTTGATCGCGGACCAGTTGGATATCAGCGTGCGGACGGTCGAGGTGCATCGGGCACGGGTGTTTGACAAGATGCAGGTGAAGTCTGCCGTGGAGCTCGCCAATTTGCTGCGCGATAACGCCTGAGGAAGTGAGTTGGGTCGAAGCCGCTGGGGCTTCGATCAGGGCGACGCTTGGGCGCTGTCCGGCCTCCGATCATTGAAAGGAACAAAAAAAAGCAGGCCCATCGGGCCTGCAGTTCCTTGGAGAGAACGCTGTGCTTTTTAACCTTGGCGCTGGCCGACGAAGATTTCCACGCGGCGGTTCTTGGCGCGGCCTTCGCTGGTGCCGTTGTCGGCGATGGGCTCACGCGAGCCGCGGCCTTCCACTGCGATGCGCGAGCCGTTCACGCCACGCTGCGTGAGGAAGTTCCGCGTGCTGGAGGCGCGATCCAGCGACAGCGGGTTATTGATGGCGTCCGTGCCGGTGGAGTCGGTGTGGCCGACGATGCGCACTTCGGTGGCCGGGTTGTTGCGCAGGCCTTCGGCGAAGCGCTCCAGAATCGGCTGGAAGTTGCCCTGGATGTCCGAGCGGTTGGTGGCAAAGGAGATATCACTCGGAATGTCCAGCTTCAGCTGGTTGTCCGCTGTCTGCGTCACGACCACGCCAGTGCCCTGCGTAGCGGCCTGCATTTCCTGCTTCTGGCGCTCCATGTGTTGCGACCAGATGTAGGTGCCCAGTGCACCCACGCCCGCGCCGATCACGGCGCCCGTGCCTGCATGGCCGCCGGTTACGGCGCCCACGGCGGCACCACCGAGTGCGCCCACGCCGGCGCCGGTGGCTGTGCGGCGTTGGGTATCGCTCATGTTGGCGCAGCCGGTGATGAGCATGACTGCGGCAAGGCTGCTGGCGAGAAGGGTTTTACGCATGATGAATAACTCCTCTTGGGTGGATGAGTCCCCGCCTGTATCAAAAGGCTGAATCTCATCTCTTTCGTTAATAACGGTTTCCGCGGATGCGAAAGTTGCATCAGCAGAGTAGCTTGCCACTGTTTGTCGTTGTGTAGGACGCCTGCTCGCGTCAACTATCGTCAGTTACCATCGAGAGGGTGACAATGCAAACCTATGTCAATCATGCGTGCATTACAACTCACAAGCGCCCGCGCTCAGTCGGCGCTATCCTTGTCGCGCGATGAGATACTGTGTGTAGGCGGTTCGCCCTTCTTGCGGCCACTGAACATCGTCCACCAGACGATCGCCACAAGAATGATCAGTGCCAATAGCGCTTCAATCAATATCAATCCCATGAATTTCCGACTCCTGCGCCTGGTTGCGATGACGCTGATTGTAGGAACGCTGGCAGCGTGTTCTACCAAACCCCCTCAACCTCCGGTGGCGCCGCCCACGACCTCGCCACCGCCCAAGGAATATCCCGTTCCCGGAACGCAAAGCCAGTCCAAAAGCCGCTGGATTCCGGTGACCTGGGAAGAGCTTCCCGGTTTTTCCGACGACTCGCTGTTTGATGCGTGGAATGCCTGGCTGCGCAGTTGCGAGCGACCTGCTCCGGCCTTTGCGCCGCTGTGTGGCGATGTGCGGCGCCTGTCGATCGCCTCGGGCGAGGAGCAGCGCGCGTGGATGATGGACAAGCTGCGGCCCTACCGCGTCGAAACCACCGACGGCAAGGTGGACGGCATGCTCACCGGCTACTACGAGCCCTATCTGGACGCCGTGCGCACACCGGGCAACGGCTTCAACGTGCCGCTGTATGCGCCGCCCGCCGATCTGGGCGTGCGCAAGCCGTGGTACACGCGCCAGCAGATCGATACGCTGCCCACCGCGCAGGCCGCGCTTGCGGGCAAGGTGCTGGCGTGGGTGCGCGATCCGGTCGAGGCCATGGTGCTGCATATCCAGGGCTCGGGCCGCTTGCGCGTGCAGGAAGCCGATGGCTCGGTGCGACTCGTGCGTCTGGCCTTTGCGGGCACGAACGACCAGCCCTACAAGAGCATCGGCAAGTGGCTGCTCGACCAGGGATTGGTGCGCGATGCGACATGGCCCGGCATCACCGCCTGGACGCAGCAGAACCCGCAGCGCGTGAACGAGTTGCTCTGGTCGAATCCGCGCTTCGTGTTTTTCCGTGAAGAGCCGCTCAATGCGCTGGACGCCAATTTCGGCCCGCGCGGCGCGCAGGGAGTCCCGCTGACGCCGGGCCGCTCGATCGCCGTGGACCGCGCCAGCATCCCTTATGGCACGCCGGTCTGGTTGTCCACGCCGGGACCGACGGTGCAACTGTCCCGACTGGTGCTGGCGCAAGACACCGGCAGCGCCATCATCGGCGCGGTGCGGGCGGACTATTTCACCGGCTGGGGACACGAAGCGGGCGAAGTGGCAGGGCGACTCAAGCAGAACCTGCGTCTGTGGGCGCTCTGGCCCAAGACGGCACAACCGAGCAACTGACGCTTGGCGCGCAACAAAAAGCCCACG
>DCYB01000004.1:0-127798 GCA_002331385.1 Comamonadaceae bacterium UBA2121 | reverse complement strand
CGTGGGCTTTTTGTTGCGCGCCTATGCGCTCATCCGGTCATTCAATTTCGACCACGTAGCGCGTCACCACGGGCGGGCTATCCGCCACGTGGAAGGCAAGGCGGCGATCGCGCAGGGCCATGTCGGCGTTGGTGGAGCGGTCAAAGCGGCGTAGGTGCTCCACCCATGATTCATCGACGACGCGCTCTACATAGCGCCGCGGATCGGCGATGTCGTGTTGCAGCTCCCAGTGCAGCGCGCCTTGCTGTAGGCGCGTGCGGCGGCTCTCGCGCATCACGGCGCGGAATTCGGTGGCGCGTGCCGGGTCGATGAAGTATTCGATGGTCACCACCAGATGCAGTCCGGGCTGCGGCGTGGTGCTGGCCTCTGGGCGCTTGAGCGTGCGCGCAGGGCTCAGGTCTTCCTCGGCCTGACGGCTGCGCACCACGCGCTGGATCAGCACCATGATCACCACGCCCGACACCGCTGCAATGGCGAGGCTGATATGCACGCTGGTGAAGGTGGCCACCTGTCCCCACAGCGCGGCGCCGGCAGCGGTCGCGCCCATGATGCTCATCTGGTAGATCGACATGCCGCGTGCGCGCACCCAGTTGGGCAGCACCAATTGCGCCGCCACGGTGAGCGAGTTGGCTGTGGTGATCCAGGCGGCACCTGCGAGCACCATGGCCGGAACGGCGACATAGACGTTCGGCGCCACGGCCACCAAAGCGGTGGCGACGGCCTGCGCGGCGGTGCCGTACAGCACGAGGCGGTCCAGCGACATCATCTGGCGCAGACGCGGCAGGAACATGGCCGCGCCGATGGCGCCTGCCCCCATCGAGGCCAGCAGCAGCGTGAACGTGCCCGCGCCGCCGCCTTCCAGTTCGCGGGCCACCAGCGGCAGCATGGCGAGCAGCGCGGTGGCGTGGAAAAAGAAGATCGAGATGCGCCACAGCACGGCACGCATTGCGGGCGATTCGCGTACGAACTGCACGCCCACGCGCATGGCGCTGGTCAGGCGCTCGCGCCCGAGGGGGTTGTCTGGGTGTACGCGCCGCCAACGCATGATGGTGAAGCCTGCAATCAGCGACAGGATGGCGTTCAGCACGAACACCCAATGGCTGCCCAGACTCGCAATGATCGCGCCCGCCACCAGCGGCCCGATGATGCGCGAGGCATTCATCGCCACGCCGTTCAGTGCCAGCGCCGATGGCAACTGCTGGCGCGTGACCAGCTCCGGCACGATGGCGGCGAACACCGGCCAGCGCATGGCCATGCCGATGCCGTTGGCAAACGTGAGCGCGAGCAGCATGTGCGCATTCATGCCGCCGCTCAGCACGGCGGCGCACAGCACGAGGGCGACTCCGGCCACCCAGAACTGCGTGATCATGAAATATTTGCGCCGGTCCAGAATGTCCGCCAGCGCGCCGCTGGGCAGCCCCAGCAGGAACACCGGCGCGGTGGAGGCCGTTTGCACCAGCGCCACCAGCGCGGGCGAGGTCGTCAGCGTGGTCATGAGCCACGCCGTGGCCACATCGTTCATCCAGGTGCAGATGTTGGCCACCAGCCAGGTGCCCCACAGCATGCGAAACACGGGTACCGATAGCGGCGCAAATGGGGATTGGGAAGCGCGCTCCGAAGCGCCGCGTTTCAGTTCGGCGGCAGCAGCGGCTTCGGCCTGATCGGCCTGCTCCTGATTGTGTCGGGCGTGGTCTGGATCCGCGTTGTGCTCCGCAGCGGGGATCGGCCCTGTCTCGTGGGATGGTTGTGGGGGCATGTGCTGGTGATTGTGGCGACGATTTTCATTTCGCGCTGCCAGAGGAATTCCCGTCCTGCGGGTCCTCTCGGGAATAGGTGGCGCGCGCGTTCCCGTCCCCGTGCTGAGGCGTTGCGCGCATGCTGCAGCTACTTGCCCAGGTGCGACAGCGGCAGCGCGCCCGAGGCTTTCACCTCGCCCAGCGAAAAGCTGGTGTGCATATCTTTCACGTTGGGCAGGTTGAGCAGCACGTTGCGCGCAAACTGGGAAAAGCTCTCCAGATCCCGCGCCACCACTTGCAGCTCGAACGTGCCGCTGCCGCTGATGTAGTGGCAGGAGACGACCTCGGGAATCTTGGCGATGGCGTTTTCCATCGCCCGCGTGAGGTCGCCGGTACTGCGCTCCGCATCCAGCCGCACGAAGGCCAGCACGCCCAGCCCGACCTTGTAGCGATCCAGCTCGGCGTGATAGCCCTTGATGAAGCCGGCATCCTCCAGCGCCCGCACGCGCCGCCAGCACGGCGCGGCGGACAGGCCTACACGCTGCGCGAGTTCGGCATTCGTCAAGCGCGCATTGGCTTGCAGCTCCGACAGGATGGCCAGATCGAATTTGTCCAATGTTTCCATTTGGCGATTGTTTTGGGAAAGAATCTTTCGCGCATTGGGGTAAACACGGCAAAAAAAGAAAACACATATCCGTCATCCGCGCATACACTGCGGCGAATAAGAGTGCTCACGTCAACACTCAATTAATTGATGTCGCTCAAAAGGCGATGCCCACATACACGATGGAGACAAGGCCATGAATGCGCCATTGCCCGAACACGTTCGCCGTGCGCTGGAAACGGTCACGCTGGAAGACAAATACGCTCTGGAGCACGGTCGTGCGTTCATGAGCGGGGTGCAGGCGCTGGTGCGACTGCCCATGCTGCAGCGCCAACGCGATGCGGCCAACCGCCTCAATACGGCCGGTTTCATCAGCGGTTATCGCGGCTCGCCGCTCGGAGGCTACGATCAGGCGCTCTGGACCGCCAAGAAATACCTGGCCGACAACCACATCGTCTTCCAGCCTGGCGTGAACGAGGAACTGGGCGCAACCGCCGTCTGGGGCACGCAGCAGCTCGACCTGTATCCCGAGCAGAAAAAGTTCGACGGCGTCTTCGGCATCTGGTACGGCAAGGGCCCCGGCGTGGACCGCTGCTCCGACGTGTTCAAGCACGCCAACATGGCCGGCACGGCGAAGAACGGTGGCGTGATTGCCGTGGCCGGTGACGACCACATCAGCAAGAGCAGCACCGCCGCGCACCAGAGCGATCACATCTTCAAGGCCTGCGGACTGCCGGTGTTCTTCCCGAGCAGCGTGCAGGACATCCTCGACATGGGTTTGCACGCCTTTGCCATGAGCCGCTTCTCCGGTCTGTGGTCGGGCGTGAAGACGATCCAGGAAGTGGTGGAGTCGTCCGCCAGCGTGTCCGTCGATCCCGACCGCGTGAAGATCATCCTGCCCGAGGATTTCCAGATGCCTGCGGGCGGCCTGCACATCCGCTGGCCCGACGCGCCGCTGGAGCAAGAGGCGCGCCTGATGGACTACAAGTGGTACGCCGCGCTGGCCTATGTGCGTGCCAACAAGCTGAACTACAACGTCATCAGCGGCCCGAACGACCGCTTCGGCATCATCGCCAGCGGCAAGGCCTACAACGACACCCGGCAGGCGCTGGCCGATCTGGGCATTGATGACGACACCTGCCATCAACTGGGCATCCGCCTGCACAAGGTGAACGTGGTCTGGCCGCTGGAGGCGACCATCACACGCGAGTTCGCGCAGGGTCTGCAGGAAATCCTCGTGGTTGAGGAAAAGCGCCAGGTCATCGAATACCAGATCAAGGAAGAGCTCTACAACTGGCGCTCCGACGTGCGCCCGAACGTGCTCGGCAAGTTCGACGAAATCGAAGGCGACAACTCCGGTGGCGAGTGGAGCATGCCGAACCCGAGCCAGAACTGGCTGCTGCGCCCCAAGGCCGATCTCACGCCCGCGATCATCGCGCGCGCCATCGCCAAGCGCCTGAAGAAGCTGGGCGTGTCGGCCGACATCGCGCGCCGCATGGACGAGCGCATTGCGGTGCTCGACGCGCGCGAACGCGCGCTGGCCGAGCCCAAGCAGGAGACCGGCGATCGCGTGCCATGGTTCTGCAGCGGCTGCCCGCACAACACCAGCACCCGCGTGCCCGACGGCTCGCGCGCGGTGGCGGGCATTGGCTGCCATTACATGGCCAACTGGATGCCGGACCGCAACACCAGCACCTTCACGCAGATGGGCGGCGAGGGCGTGACGTGGGTCGGCCAGTCGCCTTTCACCAAGGAAAACCACGTGTTCGCCAATCTGGGCGATGGCACGTATTTCCACAGCGGCCTGCTCGCGATCCGCCAGAGCATCGCCTCCGGCGCCAACATCACCTACAAGATTCTCTACAACGACGCCGTTGCGATGACCGGCGGCCAGCAGGTGGGCGAGCGCCCCGAGGGCCACTCGGTAGCGCAGATCGCGCACAGCCTGCGCTCTGAAGGCGTGACCAAGCTGGTGGTGGTGACCGACGAGCCCGAAAAATACCATGGCCGCACGCACGCGACCGACGCCAACCCGGCGCGCGCCAAGCACGCCGAGCTGTTGAACGACCTGCCACCCGGTGTCGAGGTGTTCCATCGCGACGAACTGGATCGCATCCAGCGTGAAATGCGCGACACCAAGGGCTGCACCGCCATCATCTACGACCAGACCTGCGCCACCGAAAAGCGCCGCCGCCGCAAGCGCGGCAAGCTGGCCAACCCGGCGAAGACGGTGATCATCAACGAACTGGTGTGCGAGGGCTGCGGCGACTGCTCGACCAAGTCGAACTGCCTGTCGGTCGAGCCGGTGGAAACCGACTTCGGTCGCAAGCGCCGCATCAACCAGAACTCGTGCAACAAGGACTACTCCTGCGTCAAAGGCTTCTGCCCGAGCTTCATCACCGTGGAAGGTGGGCAGCTCAAGAAAGCCAAGCAGGAGAAGAAGGGCGATCTCACGCAACTGTTGCCCATCCCCGAACCCGTACTGCCCGTGGCAGAAGCCGCGTGGGGCATCGTCGTGGCCGGTGTGGGTGGCACGGGCGTGATCACCATCGGATCGCTGCTCGGCATGGCCGCGCACCTGGAAGGCAAGGGCGTGATCACGCAGGATGCGGCCGGTCTGGCGCAAAAGGGTGGCTCGACCTGGAGCCACATCCAGATCGCCAACCGCCCCGAAGCCATCTTCACCACCAAGGTGGACACGGCCAAGGCAGATCTGGTGATTGGCTGCGACCCGATCGTCGCCGCCACCAAGACCACGCTGGCGGTGATGCAGCCGGGGCGCACATTCGTTGCGCTGAACACGCATGGCACGCCGTCTGCGGCCTTCGTGAACAACCCGAACTGGCAGTTCCCCGAGCAAAGCTGCGAGGCCGCGATCAACGACGCCGTCGGCCCCGAACTGGTGGGCATGTTCGACGCCGAGCAGGTGGCCGTGCAATTGGTGGGCGACAGCATTTACACCAACCCGTTGATGCTGGGCTATGCATGGCAGAAGGGCCGCGTGCCGCTGTCGCATGCATCGCTGATGCGCGCCATGGAACTGAACGGCGTGCAGGTCGAGAACAACAAGGCCGCGTTTGAGTGGGGCCGTCGCTGCGCCTACAAGCTGGCGGAGGTGCAGTCGCTGTTCCAGACTGCGCAGGTGATCGAGTTCGTGAAAAAGCCCGGTCTGCCCGAGCTGGTGAACAAGCGCGTGGAATTCCTCACGGGCTACCAGAACGCGGCCTATGCCAAGGAATACGCCGCGTTCGTCGAGGGCGTGAAGCAGGCCGAGGCCAAGCTGGGTGCAGGCACACGCCTGTCGGAAGCCGTGGCGCGCTACCTGTTCAAACTCATGGCGTACAAGGACGAGTACGAAGTGGCGCGCCTGCACACCGATCCGGCCTTCACCGCGCGCATCGAGAACATGTTCGAAGGCGACTTTCGCATCGTGCACCACCTCGCTCCGCCGTCCACGGCCAAGAAGAACGAGCAGGGCGAACTGGTGAAGAAGAGCTACGGTCCCTGGATGCGCAAGGCACTCGGCGTGCTGGCGGGCTTGAAGGGCTTGCGCGGCACGGCGCTGGATCCGTTCGGCAAGACCGAGGAGCGCAAGACCGAGCGCGCGCTGATCCAGGAATACCGCGCCAGCATCGACGAAGTGCTCAAGAGCCTGAACGCACGCAATCTGCCGCTGGCGGTGGAGATCGCGCGCATTCCCGAGGACATCCGCGGCTACGGCCACGTGAAGGAGCGCCATCTGCACGCGGCGCGCGCCAAGTGGCAGAACCTCATGGCGCAATGGCGCGGCGCACCGGTGCAGGAGCGTCAGCGCGCGTAAATCGGGCCGCGCCTGAAAGAGCCGCCGTCAGGCTGGTCGCCGCGAGGTGCCCGGCCTGAGTCATTTTGCGCACGCGGAAATACATCGATAAATGCGCATGTGCCATTTAAAATGGCATTCCCCTCCCTCGCGCGCAAGCATGCTTGAACACCTTCGCCTGAATCGACGCATCGCCAGAGCGGTCACGGCCCTGTTTGCCGTGCTGCTGCTGGTGGCCATGCTGTCGGGCGTGCGGGTGCGCGCCGTCACGCATCAGGACGGCGCGGCGGATGTCCATGCACTGGTGGGCGCGGAGATTTGCAGCGTAGGCCATGGTGCCGGCGGGCTGGATGTGGCCGCGCTGGCCACGAACGGTGCCGGGCAGGTGCCGGACGAGTCCAGTCATCAGGGGCATCACGGCGTGGATTGCGTGCTGTGTATCGCCCTGGCGCCGCAGGAGGGTTTCCGGCGCGACGTGCACTATCCCCCCGTGCCGGCCTTCCGGCTGGCGTGGAGCCTGCTGGGCGACGCGATTCTTGCGCCTTCCAACGGCGCCCCTTTTCCGCCACGCGGCCCTCCGGCGGCGCTGGTCTGACACGGCTCTTGTGTCGCTGGTTCGTGCTCCACGTGCATGCGTGTGACCGGACACCAGCGCAGGGCCATCGCATTCGCTCCCTTTGAATTGTCGGAATCCCGAGGCTGGCATGTGGCCGCCCGGGATGTCAGTCGCGCCTGTGCGTCAGGCGTGAGGAAAACCCATGAAATCTTCTTTTGAATCGACCTGCGCGTCGGCACGCCTGTCGGTGGGCGCCGTGAAAGCCCTTGTGCCGTCGTCCCCGCGCGGGCGTCTGCGCCCATTGGCGCTGGCGTGCGCCGCCGTGGCCGCACCCGTTTGGGCGCAAGACGCCCCACCCGCCACACCCGCCTCCGCCGCATCCACCTCCGTCGCCTTGCCGGACGTGGTGGTGACGGCGGTGCACGAGCATTCGCCCTTGCTGGTTGTGGCCGATCCCAAGCAGCCGCGCCAGCCGGTACCGGCCAGCGATGCGGCGGACTATCTCAAGAGCATTCCCGGCTTCACGGCGATCCGCAGTGGCGGCTCGAACAGCGATCCGGTGTTTCGCGGCCAGTTCGGCTCGCGCCTGCCGGTGCTGACCAACGGCGCGACGCTGCTCGGTGCCTGCCCTGCGCGCATGGATTCGCCCAGTTCGTACATCTCGCCCGAAACCTTTGATGCGTTGACGGTGGTGAAGGGCCCGCAAACCGTGATCTGGGGCCCCGGCGCTTCTGCCGGCGTGGTCCGCTTTGACCGGGAGCGCCCGGATCTGGAGCGCCAGCAGGTGCAATTTTCCGCCAGCGTGCAGGGCGGCACGGCCGCGCGCAGCGACCAGAACGTGGATCTGCTCGTGGGCTCGCCGGACTATTACCTGCGCTTCACGGCCAATCACTCGCAGTCCAAGGACTACAAAGATGGCGATGGGCGCATCGTGCCCTCGCATTGGGACAAATGGAATGCCGACGTGGCGCTTGGCCTCACGCCCGACAAGGACACGCTGATCGAGTTGTCCGCAGGCACGGGCGATGGCGAAGCGCGCTATGGCGGGCGCGGTATGGACGGCGCGAAATTCCGCCGGGAGAGCGTGGGCCTGCGTCTGGAGAAATCCCATCTCTCGCCGCTGCTCGCGAAGCTGGAGGCGCAGCTCTATTACCACCAGGCCGATCACGTCATGGACAACTACAGCCTGCGCCAGTTCAAGCCGGGCGGCGGCATGTCGATGCCGATGGCGGCCAACCCGCGCCGCACGACCAAGGGGCTGCGCGTGGCGTCTACCTGGAATCTGGGCGAGCACACGTCGCTCGTGGCCGGGGTCGATGCCATGGACAGCCCGCACGACCAGCGCTCGGGCATGCCATCCATGCCGTATGACGCCAAGCCCTATGTGCGCGACGCCAAATTCACCAACCAGGGTCTGTTCGCCGAGCTGACGCAGCACGTCAGCGACAGCGCCAAGGTCGTTGGCGGCTTGCGGCTGGACCGCGCGAAGGCATGGCGCTATCCGGCCTCCACAGCGGGCGGCATGGAAGGCATGCACGACATGGACGGCATGCATGACATGAAGGCCATGGGCGATATGCACGGTATGCACGGCATGGCGCCGATGCCGCACGCCATGGCACCGGTGAGCAACCAGCGCGAACGCAGCGCGCTGCCCAGCGGCTTCGTGCGCTGGGAGCAGACACTGGGCGCGAGCACGACGGTCTATGCGGGCATTGGTCATGTGCAGCGCTTTCCCGACTATTGGGAGCTGATTTCGCCCGGTAACAGCGCGGCGGGCAAGGGCAACGCCTTTGGCAGCTTGAAGCCGGAAAAAACCACCCAGATCGACGTTGGCGCGAACTGGAAGGCGGCGGACTGGCAGGCGTGGACCTCCGCATACCTCGGTCATGTGCAGGATTACATCCTGTTCAACTACCCCAGCATGGGCGGTATGGGAGGCATGGGCTCCACGGTGCGCAACGTGTCAGCGCGCACGGCGGGGTTCGAAGTGGGCGGAAGCTATCAACTGGGCCGCGCGCTCACGGCGCAGGGAACGCTCGCCTATGCGTGGGCGGAAAACCGGACCGACCACCGCCCCTTGCCGCAAACGCCGCCGCTGGAGGCCAAGTTCGGGCTGGATTGGTCTGAAGGCGCATGGAATGCGGGCGCGTTGTGGCGTGTGGTGGCCGCGCAGAAACGCTATGCGCGCGATCAGGGCAATGTCGTGGGCAAGGATTTCGGGCCCAGCGCCGGGTTTGGCGTGATGTCGGTCAATGCGGGTTACCGCGTGAACCAGACGCTCAAGGTCACGGCAGGCATCGACAACCTGTTCAATCGCACCTATGCCGAGCACCTGAATCTGGCGGGCAATGCCGATTTTGGCTTCCCCGGCGGTTTGCGCATCAACGAGCCGGGGCGCACGCTCTGGGTGCGCGGGGACATCAAGTTCTGATGCCATGGGGCGTTCCGGCCCCGCGCCGGGACGCCTGCCAGCACGATCACCACTTCCACGCCGGGTTTTGGAGCGGAAGAAAAGCGCTCCGCATACAATGTCCTGTTGCTTTGGCGAAAGCCGGGCGTCCAGTTTTGACCATTCCAGCTTATAGAAGTGGAGTCTCCAAGTGTTTATTTCTTCTGCCTTTGCCCAGACCGCTCCGGCCGCCGCTGAAGGGGGCCTGATGGGCTCTCTGACCGGCATGTTGCCACTGGTGTTGATGTTCGTGGTGCTGTATTTCATCATGATCCGCCCCCAGATGAAGCGCCAAAAAGAGCACCGCGCCATGATCGACGCGCTTGCCAAGGGCGACGAAATCGTGACCGCCGGTGGCATGCTGGGCAAAGTGAGCCGCATGGGCGAAGGCTATCTGCACATTGAAGTGGCAGAAGGCGTGGAAGTGCAGATCCAGCGCAGCGCCGTGGCACAAGTGCTGCCCAAGGGCACGCTGAAGTAAGCCCTGCGCGACAACCCTGTTGCGGATGTGCATGGTGCACGTCCGTTGTCGATGGGACCGGGCGGGGCGCCTGCTGAAGTGCAGCCACCGCAGCCCCATCACTCTCCGAGCTAGTGAAGAGCGCGATCATGAACCGATATCCGGTCTGGAAGTACGCGATCATGGTGATCGTGTTGCTGTTGGGGGTGCTGTACACCCTGCCGAACTTCTTCGGCGAAGCCCCCGCAGTGCAGGTGTCGTCCCTGAAGGCGACCGTCAAAGTCGATGAAGGCGTGCGCAAGCGTGTCGAGGAGGCGCTGTCGGCCGCTGGCATGCAGCCCGACTCCGTCCTGCTGGAAGGCACGTCGGTGTTCTCGCGCTTCGACTCCGTAGACAATCAGGCCAAGGCCAAGACTGTGATCGAGAAGGCGCTGGTGCCCGATCCGAGCGACCCGACCTTCATCGTCGCGCAGAACATGCTCACCCGCTCGCCCGCGTGGCTGACGGCGCTGCATGCGCGTCCGATGTACCTCGGTCTGGACCTGCGCGGTGGCGTGCACTTCATGCTGCAGGTGGACATGGCCGCGGCCATCACCAAGAAGGCGGAAGCCTTTGCGGGCGACCTGCGCTCATCGCTGCGCGACAAGAACATCCGCCATGGCGGCGTGAGCCGCGACGGCGACGCCGTGGAAGTCAAGGTGCGCGACGACGCCACCTTGAGCGCCACGCGCAACCTGATCTCCGACACCTTCCCCGATCTGGCCACCACCAGTGCGCCGAGCGGCGACGGCTTCGTGCTGCGCGCCACGATCAAGCCCGAAGCCCTGCGCAAGGTGCAGGAGCAGGCGCTCAAGCAAAACATCACGACGCTGCACAACCGTATCAACGAACTGGGCGTGGCCGAACCGGTGATCCAGCAGCAAGGTCTGGACCGCATCATCGTGCAACTGCCCGGCGTGCAGGACACCGCCAAGGCCAAGGACATCCTGGGCCGCACCGCCACGCTGGAAGTGCGCATGGTGGACGAAAGCTCCGACGCGCGTTCGGCCGAGATGGGTCAAGGCCCGGTGCCGTTCGGCAGCGAGCGTTACCTCGACCGCAACCAGATGCCGGTGATCGTCAAGAAGCAGGTGGTGCTGACGGGTGAAAACCTCAACGACGCCCAGCCCGGTTTCGACGGCCAGACGCAGGAGCCCACCGTCAACCTGACGCTGGACGCCAAGGGCGCGCGCATCTTCAAGGACGTGACGCGCGACAACGTGGGCAACCGCATGGCCATCATCCTGTTCGAAAAGGGCAAGGGCGAGGTCGTGACGGCGCCAGTGATCCGCTCCGAAATCGGTGGCGGTCGCGTGCAGATTTCCGGTCGCATGACGACGCAGGAAGCCAACGACACCTCGCTGCTGCTGCGCGCGGGCTCGCTTGCCGCGCCGATGGAAATCATCGAGGAATACACCATCGGCCCGAGCCTGGGTGAAGACAACATCGACCGCGGTATTCACAGCGTGGTCTGGGGCATGGTGGTCATCGCCCTGTTCATGTGCGCTTACTACATGCTGTTCGGCGTGTTCTCCACGATCGCGCTGGGCGTGAACGTACTGCTGCTGATGGCGGTGCTGTCCATGCTGCAGGCGACGCTGACCCTCCCCGGCATTGCCGCCATGGCGCTGGCGCTGGGCGTGGCGATCGACTCGAACGTGCTGATCAACGAACGTATCCGTGAAGAGCTGCGCGCAGGCGCGGCGCCGCAGGCGGCGATTTCGTCGGGTTACCAGCACGCCTGGGCGACGATTCTGGACTCCAACGTGACCACGCTGATCGCGGGCCTGGCGTTGCTGGCTTTCGGCTCCGGCCCGGTGCGCGGCTTTGCTGTGGTGCACTGCATCGGCATTCTGACTAGCATGTTCTCCGCCGTGTTCTTCTCGCGCGGTCTGGTCAACCTCTGGTATGGCCGTCAGAAGAAGCTCAAGAGCATCTCCATCGGTCAGGTATGGAAGCCGGACGATGATGCCGGCCACCGTTCCGTCGCTTCGCGCGGCAACAACCAGTAAAGAAGGGGAAGACCATGGAGTTTTTCCGCATCAAACGAGATATTCCGTTCATGAAATACGCGTTGATTCTCAACGTGATTTCATTCGTCACCTTTGCTCTGGCAGTGTTCTTCCTGGTCACGCGCGGGCTGCACCTTTCGGTGGAGTTCACCGGCGGTACGGTCATGGAAGTGGCCTACAAGCAGACCGCCGACATCGGCAAGGTGCGCGAGACCGTCTCCGGCGCCGGTTTCACCGATGTGACGGTGCAGAACTTTGGCGGCTCGCGTGACGTGATGATCCGCCTGCCCGTGCAAAAGGGCGTCACCTCCGCGCAGCAAAGCGAGCAGGTGATGGCGGCCCTCAAGGCAGCCGACCCCGAAGTGACGCTGCGCCGTACCGAATTTGTGGGCCCGCAGGTGGGTGAAGAGCTGGTTCACGGCGGCCTGATGGCGCTGGGCATGGTGGTGCTGGGCATCGTGATCTATCTGGCGTTCCGCTTCGAATGGAAATTCGGCGTGGCGGCAGTGATCGCCAACTTGCACGACGTGGTGATCATCCTGGGCTTCTTCGCGTTCTTCCAGTGGGAATTCTCGCTGTCCGTGCTGGCCGGGGTGCTGGCGGTGCTGGGCTACTCGGTGAACGAGTCGGTGGTGATTTTTGACCGGATCCGCGAAGCCTTCCGCAAATTCCGCAAGCTCAGCACACCCGAAGTGATCGATCACGCCATCACCTCGACCATGAGCCGCACCATCATCACCCACGCTTCGACCGAAGCCATGGTGCTGTCGATGTTCTTCTTTGGTGGCCCGAGCCTGCACTACTTTGCCTTGGCGCTCACCATCGGTATCCTGTTCGGCATCTACTCGTCCGTGTTCGTGGCGGCCGCCATTGCCATGTGGCTGGGTGTGAAGCGCGAAGATCTGGTCAAGCCCTCTGCACGCAAGGACATGGATCCGAACGATCCCAATGCAGGCGCTACCGTCTGATGGTTAGCGGCACTCTATCGGGTGCCGCTGTTGGTTGGGAAAGGCCCCGGTCAGGTTCATACCGCCGGGGCTTTGTTCTGTTGGGGGCAACACACGCATGGGGATAGACCCATGGGCGTTGGACACTCATAATCGTATAACTATGGAATACCCGCCTTCTTCTCCCACGGATCAGCGACTGGCCATCACAGCGCGCCAGCGGTTTGCTGAGGGGATGGCTGACGGCCTGCAAACGCTGGCGGGCAAGTTGCAGGAGTTTGTCGGCGAACTGGCATCCCAGACCGCGTCCATCCGCGAGATGCAGACACGGCGAGATCTGTTGCTGAACTTCGCCGAACACCACCGTGACTGGATCAAGCGTGCGCGCCAGGCCTGGATCGAGGCCGCGCAGAGCAACGCGGTTCCGGGCGGCGCGCCCACGCAGCCCGCAGCACTGTCGCTCGATGGCGGCTTGCAGTTGCTTAGCGATGACGTGGTGGAAAACAAGATTCTGGCCTCGCGCATCGCGTTGACGGCCAGCGAGCAGGCGGGCCATCACTTTGAACTGGCCAAGATGCGCACGCAGCGCTTGCTTGGGCGTGAACTGTCGACGCAAGACATGCTGCGACCCGAGACGGTGTGCCTGCATCTGGTCGACCAGTGGATGGAATCCGGGATGGCGCGCACCGATCTGCAACTGGTGCTCGATCCGCTGCAGCGCGAAATCGCCACCCAGCTGGAGCAGCAATACCAGTCGCTCAATGCGTTCTACGAAGAGCGTGGCGTGTCGGCGTCGACGGCCTCCGATCTTCGCTCGCGCGTGCGCAGATCGGCGTCGGTCTCTGGCGGCGCGGGCGGTTCAGGCATGTCCGGGCTGCAAGGCGCGCAAAGCAGTGGTTTCGACTCGGGGCCGGTGCCGATGGCCAGCGGTTTTGGCGGCATCATGCCGCATCCGCAATTTGCCACTGGCTTTACGGTGCCCGCCGGAATGCATACCGGCACGCATACAGGAATGCCAACGGGCATGGCAACCGGCAATTCGCCCTGGATATCCAATGGGTCCCAAGGCCAGCCCATGGGGCAACCCGTATCGCCCCAACTGGCAGCGCAGATGAGCCAGTACATGGCCGCGCAGATGAATGCGCAGATGAGCGCACAGGTGGCCGCGCAAATGGCCGCAGCGCCGTATCTTGCGCCGCTGCAGCGCGCGCGCCAACGGGCGGCAGCGGTGATGGTGCAGTTGCGCAATCTGCTCACACAGCCGGTCATGAATTACGACATGGTGAACGCGCCACCGGCATCTGCCGCGCTGGTGCAGGCCATGGCGGAGTTCCAGGTGCCGCCCGAGACCATGCTGTTGACGGTGCCTGGTGGCTATGGCGTGCCATTGCCGCAGGAAGTCACGCCGCAGGTGGTGAATCAGGTCATGGGCGCGGTGCGCGAGCGCACCGCAGAGTTCAAGAAGAAAGCGAGCTCCGCCAGCGAAAAGGCGATCATCGAAGTGGTCGCACTGATGTTCCAGAGCATCCTGAACGAGGACCGCTTGCCACCGTCCATCCGCGTGTGGTTCGCTCGCCTGCAGGTGCCGGTGCTGCGTGTGGCGCTGGCCGAGCCCGAGTTCTTCAGCAACACCAACCATCCAGCGCGTCAGCTCATCGACCGCATGGGTGCCTGCGTGCTGGGATTTGACGCCGCCACCATCAACGGGACGGCGCTGGAAGCGGAAGTACGCCGCATCGTGCAGGTGATCGAGCAGTATCCCGAAACGGGCAGCCGTGTCTTCCAACTGGTGTTCGAGGAGTTCGAGCGCTTCATCGCCAAGTCGCTGGCCGAGACCAAGGGCACGCAGAAGATCGTAGGCGTGGCCCAGCAGGTGGAGCAGCGCGAGACGCTGGCCGTGCAATACACCATCGAGCTGCGCAACATGCTCAAGGACATGCCGGTACGCGATGAAATCCGCGAGTTCCTGTTCAAGACCTGGGCCGAGGTGCTGGCCGTGTCCGCCGTGCGCCATGGGCCGCAGCATGAGGACACGCTGGCGCTCAAGCGCGTGGCCGCAGATCTGGTCTGGGCCGCCAGCGCCAAGCCGCACCGCGCGGAGCGCGCGCAAGTGATCCAGAACCTTCCGGGGCTGCTGCAGAATCTGCGCCACGGGCTGTCCCTGATCGGCGTGATTGGCGAGCCGCAGGACGCACAGATCAAGGTGCTCACGGACACGCTGGCCGACGCCTTCCTCTCCAAGACGGCGACCATTCCGCGTGCGCAGATCGACGCCATGATTGCGCGTCTGGCGAATCTGGAGGACGTGATCGGCGACACCGACGCGGGCGATATCCCGCTAAACGCCGAAAACGTGGAAATGCTGTTGGGCATGGATGCGTCGTCGCTGCACGTGATCGCCGATAACGGCTCGCCCGTGCGCGACGAAGTGGTGCGCTGGGCACAGCAGATGCCCATCGGTAACTGGTTCACGCTCGACCACAACGGCATTTCTGCACAAGTGCAGTACGCATGGCACAGCAAACGGCGCCAGTTGCACCTATTCGCGGCCATGGACGGCTCGTGCTACCTCATCCAGTTGCGCCGTCTGGCGGCCTATCTGCAGTCCGGCCTGCTGGTGGCGAAGGAAGAAGAGGCGCTCACCATGCGTGCCACGCGCGATGCGCTGATCAAGCTGCACGCCAACCCTGAGCGCCTGCTTGGATAAAGCGCCAGCGCTTGGCAAGGACGGCCTGCATCCGCCGAATCCAGCGGCGGTGCAAGCGCGCAGCAGCCTGCCGCCGTTCTTTGCCGTCTCCCTCGCCAAGCTGGCGATCATGAACCTGTGTACGCTGGGGCTCTACCAGCTGTACTGGTTTCATGAGAACTGGCGCTGCATCCGTCGGCGCGAGGGGGCGGACTTCTCGCCGGCCCGGCGCACGCTGCTGTTCCCCTTTTTTTACCACGCCTGTTTTGGTCGTATCCGGGCCTTCGATCGGGCACTCAACGGGCGCTCCCGGCTGCATTCCGCGTGGCTGGCAACGGGCTATCTGGTCATGAATCTGGCCGATCTCCTGCCCGAACCATGGCCGCTCATCACCCTGCTGGCGTTTGCGTTCGTGCTGCCGGTGCAGGCCTGTGCGAACAGGCTGAACGCGCAAGTCTGCACGGTACCGTTTGACCGCAACACGCGCATCCGGGGCTGGAACTGGCTGGTGGTGGGCGTGGGCGGCGCGCTGTTGATCGTGGGCATCGTGGCGGCGTTCCATGAGGCGCAGAGGTAGCGGGGCTGCACCCGCTTGGCAGCGGCCATCAATCGCCGAAATCTCCCTCGTCATCCGGCTGACCGGCCCGCTTGAGCACCTTGCGCACCACGTCACCGCTGAAGCCGCGCGCTGCCAGAAAACGCATCTGCCGCGCGCGTTCCTGCGGGGTGGGCTCGATGTCGCGGCCGCCAAACCGGCCTTTCCACACGGCGTGGGCGCGCTCCAGTTCGGTGGCCTGTAGCGCATGCGCAGTTGCGCGGATCAGTTCGTCATCCAGCCCCTTGCTGCGCAGTTCCTGCACCACGCGCTGGGTGCCCATGCGTGCGGCGCGGCGATGCACCACGGAGGCGGCCACGCGCTCTGGATCGATGTAGTTTTTGGCTTCTAACTCGTCCAGGACGGCGCTCAGGTCGTCGCCCTCTTCGACATGGCGAGCAAGTTTGGTTTGCAGTTCGCTGCGCGAATGTTCGCGCTGGGCCAGCAGCTTCAGTGCGCGCCCTTTGAGCGAAAGTTTGGCAAATCCCATGGCTGGCGAATCACCTCATAAAAAAGAGCCGCAGTCACCCCGGAGGCTGAGCGGCCCATCAAGTCGAACATGATTCGACAATTGCAAAGAAAAAATCAGGCAGATCGGACGCGGGCGGTTTACGCCTCGCCTTCCTCGGCCTCGTTGGTGGTGGCGGGCGCGGCGGCGACGCTGGTCACACCTAGCAGCGGGATGCCAAGCGAATCACGCACCTTGTTTTCAATCTCGATGGCCAGATCGCGGTTTTCACGCAGGAACTCGCGCGCGTTGTCGCGGCCCTGACCGATCTTCTCGCCGTTGTAGGCATACCATGCGCCGCTCTTTTCGATGATGCGCGCATTCACGCCCATGTCGATGATTTCACCTTCGCGCGAGATGCCTTCGCCGAACAGGATGTCGAACTCCGCCGTCTTGAACGGGGGCGAAACCTTGTTCTTGACCACCTTCACTCGGGTTTCGTTACCGATGGCTTCGTCGCCCTTCTTGATGGTGCCGATGCGGCGAATGTCCAGTCGCACCGAGGCGTAGAACTTCAGCGCATTGCCGCCGGTGGTGGTTTCGGGCGAGCCGAACATCACGCCGATCTTCATGCGGATCTGGTTGATGAAGATGACCATGCAGTTGGTCTTCTTGATCGTGGCCGTGAGCTTGCGCAGCGCCTGGCTCATCAGGCGCGCCTGCAGGCCGGGCAGCGCGTCGCCCATTTCGCCTTCAATTTCGGCCTTGGGCGTGAGTGCGGCCACCGAGTCGACCACGATCAGGTCCACAGCGCCCGAGCGTACCAGCGAATCGACGATCTCCAGTGCCTGCTCGCCCGTGTCAGGCTGGCTGATCAGCAGGTCGGACAGGTTGATGCCGAGCTTTTGCGCATACGAGGTGTCCAGTGCGTGCTCCGCGTCGATGAAGGCGCAGGTGCCACCTTGCTGCTGCATCTGGGCGATGACCTGCAGCGTGAGCGTGGTCTTGCCCGAGCTTTCCGGGCCGTAGATCTCGATCACGCGGCCACGTGGCAGACCGCCGACGCCCAGGGCAATGTCCAGCCCGAGCGAGCCGGTGGAGACGACCTGGATGTCCTCGATCTTCTCGCCTTCGCCAAGGCGCATGATCGTGCCCTTGCCGAACTGCTTTTCGATCTGGGCCAGCGCGGCTTGCAAGGCCTTCGCCTTCTCGCCGATGTCTGCGGTGCTCTTCACAGTGGTGTCCATGGGGGAGGTCCTCTTGCTCGTTGCCATTGCGCTTTCCGTTCAATCTGTCAAATTAACTGTTGTTACATACAGTCTGTATGTCTGAGCAGTAGTTTATGTCGGTATACTTTTCTGTCAAAGCATAAATTGGTCAGTTTGCCTGACAATATATCGGTATCCAACACCTGACCTTCCCATGCACGAACTGCACCCCGTCACACCACCCTTGGACGCCTGGCGCCAGACCCATCTGGGGCGACTGCTGGGCCACGCCATGCGGCGCTTTGACGAGCGTGTCTACCAGCTCATGGCGCACGATGTGGAGGTACCGCTGGCGCTGTCCAACCTCGCCGCGCGCGATCAGGTGAGTGCGGCCCACATCCACATCACACGGCATCTCTCGTTGGCGGGCGACCGCCTCACCGATCTGGCCGACTCGGCCGGCATGACCAAGCAGGCCATGGCCAGCCTCGTCGATCAATGCGAGGCCTGGGGATTGGTCACCCGCGAGCCCGACCCCCGCGACGCCCGCGCGCGCATCGTGCGCTTCACCGATACCGGACTGGCGTGGCTCAAGGCGTTCGAGCTGGCCGTCACCCAGGCCGAGGCAGAATTCCGCGAGGCCGTGGGTCAGGAGGTGGCCACCGTGGTGGCGCTGGGGTTGGAGGCGTATGCGGGCGTATCGGACAACTAGGGTCCTTCAGCCCCAATCAGGCCGACGCATGCATGGCGATCGATGCGTGCAGAGGGTCCATGGCGCGTGATGCCGGGCTTCAGCGCATTGCGCGACCCATCGGCACCGCCACCAGCGCCGGGCGGTCCAGTTGGCGCGTCCAGGCGCCGTAGGTATTGAGGGCGATGCCGTGCAGGCAGGCGATCCGCTGGCGTGCATCGCGCAGGATCTCCAGTTCGGTTTGCACCGCAGGGCCGTGCACGTGCAGCAGTTCGTCATGGCCGGCGCGACACCAGTGGCGGATGCTTTCTGCGGTCACTTCGAGGTGGCCCTGGAACGCCCAGTGGCGACCATGCTGGAAGCCTTTGTTCAGGCAGTGACTGCTGTACATGGTGCGGGTAGCGCCGCTCGGGATGTCGAAGGTGTCGTAGTGCCAATGAAAGATGACGGCGCTCGCAGGCAAGTCCATGCTGCGTTGCGCCGCCGTGGTCACCCACACGGTGCTCCAGCCGATGTTGGGGCACAGATGCTTGCGCACCCGCGCGCCCATGGCGCGCGCCAGCATTTGCGCGCCGAAGCAGTGGCCGAGCACGGGCACGTCGCAGTGCAGGGCGTCCTGCAGCAGGCGACATTCGTCATGCATCCATGGCAGGTGCTCGTTGACGCCGTGGTTGCTGCCGAGCACGACCACGCCGCTGTAGTCCCGGGCGTGCCGTGGCGCGCTGCGCTCCTCGGGCGGGCACAGGATCTGGTGTGGAATGCCTTGCATGGCGAGGTGCTCCAGCAGCACGCCGGGGCCTTGCGTGGGTTCGTGCTGAAGGATGGCGATGGGTTTCATGGCTGACGTGGCCTCGATGTGCGGGCCGGTGGTTGTGAGATGCCCACTGTAGGAAGCGCGACGCCAAGAACGGCTCAAGTCTGCGGGGGCGCGCATTCAGACTGCATCAAGAGGCGCACTACGCACTACGCCATGTCACGCACTATGCCGCGCATTACGCCGCACGTTGCGCGGTGGGAAGGCGATGTGGACGCGGGCGACTTACAATTTCGTCATGTGATCGGCCAGGCGCGTTGCCATGCGTGCGTGCCCAACCCGTCGAACACGCGCCGTTCATGGTTCCGGTCACCCAGCCCACATCGCCTGCAGCACATCACACATCCCACATCAGGAGAAGCACCATGCGCATACTCATAGCCGAAGACGATCAAGTGCTGGCCGACGGTTTGCTGCGTACCCTGCGTGCGTCCGGTGCCGTGGTGGACCACGTGGCCAATGGCTCCGAAGCCGATGCGGCACTGGTCACGAACAATGAATTCGATCTGCTGATTCTCGATCTCGGCTTGCCCAAGCTGCATGGACTGGAAGTGCTCAAGCGTCTGCGCGGCCGTGGCTCGGCGATTCCGGTGCTGATCCTCACCGCCGCCGACAGCGTGGAGGAGCGCGTGCAGGGGCTCGACTACGGCGCAGACGACTACATGGCCAAGCCGTTCTCGCTGCAGGAGCTGGAAGCACGCGTGCGCGCGCTCACGCGGCGCGGCATGGGCGGGGCCAGCAATGTCATCAAGCATGGCCCGCTGACCTACGACCAGACGGGCCGCGTCGCCACCATCGATGGCCGCATGGTGGAGCTGTCCGCGCGCGAACTGGGGTTGCTGGAAGTGCTGCTGCAGCGCGCCGGTCGCCTCGTGAGCAAGGACCAGTTGGTGGAGCGCCTGTGCGAGTGGGGCGAAGAGGTGAGCAACAACGCCATCGAGGTGTATATCCACCGCCTGCGCAAGAAGATTGAGAAAGGCCCGATCCGCATCGCCACCGTGCGCGGACTGGGCTACTGTCTGGAGAAAATTCCGGGTTGATGGCGTATGCGCAGGCGCGCGCGCCGCAACGCGATTTGTCAGTGAACTGAATGCATCCGGGGTGATACTCGCGTATCCGCAACCGAGACATCTGGTGAGCCCGCATTGAAGATCTTCCAGCGCGAGCAGCGTTCCCTCTTTGGCGAGATCCTTGACTGGATGCTCACGCCGCTGCTTTTGCTGTGGCCGGTGAGTCTGGCGCTGACATGGCTGGTGGCGCAGGGGCTCGCGAACAAGCCGTTCGACCGGGCGCTGGAGTACAACGCGCAGGCGCTGGCGCAACTCGTCACGGTGCACAACGACAAGGTGCAGTTCAACTTGCCGCAGCCCGCCAGCGAGATTCTGCGCGCGGACGAATCCGACATCATTTATTACCAGGTGCTTGCGCCGGATGGCCGTTACTTGTCGGGCGAACGCGATCTGCCGCGTCCGCCGCAGGACGAGGTGCCGTTTTCGGGCGAGGTGCGGCTGCGCGACGCGGAAATGCGCGGTATCGACATCCGCATTGCCTATATCTGGGTGCGCGTGCCGTTGCCGGAGGCGCCCGCGGCGCTGGTGCAGGTGGCGGAGACGCGCTCCAAACGCAGCGTGCTGGCCACCGAAATTATCAAAGGCGTGATGCTGCCGCAGTTCGTCATCCTGCCGCTGGCCGTGCTGCTGGTATGGCTGGCGCTGGCGCGTGGCATCAAGCCGTTGCACCAGCTGGAAGAGCGCATCCGCGCGCGCAAGCCGGACGACCTCTCGCCGCTGGATCACAAATCCGTTCCCATGGAGGTGGCGCCGCTGGTCGATTCGGTGAACGACCTGCTGCGCCGCCTGAACGAATCCATTGCCACGCAAAAACGCTTTCTGGCCGACGCGGCGCACCAACTCAAGACGCCGCTCGCGGGGCTGCGCATGCAGGCCGACCTGGCGCAGCGCGAGGGCACGAACACGCAAGAGCTCAAACAGTCGCTCAAACAGATCGGGCGCTCGTCCATCCGCGCCACGCACACCGTCAACCAGTTGCTGTCGATGGCGCGGGCCGAAGGCGGCAGCACCACGGGACTCAAGCGGCAACCGCTGGATCTGGCCTCCCTGGTAATCGAAGTCGTGCAGGACAGCGTGCCGCACGCGCTCGAAAAAGGCATCGACCTGGGATACGAAGGCGCCGATCCGCATTCGTCCGGCGTCTGGATGGAAGGCAATGCCACACTGCTCAAGGAGCTGGTGCGCAATCTGGTGGACAACGCCATCAACTACACGCCGTGCGGCGCGGGCCATCCCGGCATCGTCACCGCGCGCGTGCTGGCCGATCCGTTCGGTCACGTCGTGATGTTGCAGGTGGAGGACTCCGGCCCCGGTGTGCCGGAGTCGGAGCATGAACTCATCTTCCAGCCGTTCTATCGCGCTCTGGGCACGGACGCCGATGGCTCGGGCCTTGGCCTGCCCATCGTGCGCGAAATCGCCCGCCAGCACGGCGCGGAAGTCCGGCTCGAAGACGCCCGGCCCGGCACACCGAACCCCGGCGCGCGCTTCAGTGTGCAGTTCGCCGCATTGCACCACGAATGAGCGCCATTTTGCGGTTTGGCGGCTCGGCGGTTCGGCGGTGCGCGCGCCAGTGCCCTGTGCGCGACGCGGAATAGCCATGCTCCGCTGGGGCGCGGCATATACTGGATTCACCGATCCCTCCACCGGAAGAGGGTGCGCACCTTGCGCGTGGCGCGCGTGCATGCCCCTGATTTCCGCAACAACACACCAGAGACAACCATGAGCCGCATCTCCCGCAGTTTCCTCTTCGTTCCCGGCCATCGTCCCGAGCGCTTCGACAAGGCAGCGGCCAGCGGTGCTCACGACATCATTCTGGATCTGGAAGATGCCGTCGCACCCGAGGACAAGATCGCCGCACGCGAGGCCGTGGCCGCCTGGCTGAATGCGGAGGGCCACAGCGCGATCGTGCGCATCAACTCCGTTGGCACGCCGTGGTTTGAAGACGATCTGCGCATGCTGCAAGCGGCCCCTTCGGGGGCGGTCATGCTGCCGAAAGCGGACGAACGCTCGCTGGCCTATGTGGTGTTGGCGCTCGCAGGCCGGCGCGTGATTGCGCTGGTGGAAACCGTGTCCGCCTACCTCGATCTGCGGGCCGTGGCCAGCGTGCCCGGCGTGGAGCAGATGGCGTTCGGCAGCGTGGACTTTTCGACCGAAAGCGGCATTGCCGACGAGGACCACGCGCTGGACGCGGTGCGCACGCAGATCGTGCTCGAATCCGTGCGTGCGGGCCTGCTGCCGCCCATCGATGGCGTCAGCGTCAATTTCAGCGACGCGGAGCTGATCACGCAAGACGGCAGGCGCTCGCGCCAACTCGGCTTCGGCGCCAAGCTGTGCATCCATCCCGCGCAGGTGGCTGCGGTGAACGCGGCGTTTGCGCCTTCCGCAGCAGAGATCGACTGGGCGCAGCGCGTGCTCGCCGCCTTCGAGGCCAGTCAGGGCGCGGCGACGGCGGTGGACGGCAAGATGATCGACAAACCATTGGTGGACAAGGCGCGCCGCATCGTCGCCATGACTGGGCACTAAGTCGCTGGGGCGCGCTGGCGCAGCACGGCCTGCGCGCGCGTTAGATCGGCGACGGTATCGATGTCCGTGACGATGCCCTCGTCCTCCACGGCGCAATCGCGCACGCGCTGGGCGGCACGGGCGCTGCGCACGATGCTGGAGGCGCCGAGGTCACCGGACAGCGCACAGAGCGCATCTGCATACGCCCGTCCAAAGCCGACGGGGTGACCATTCTGTCCGGCGAAATGCGGCACGGCGATGCGGTCTTCGTCGCCCTGCAACGCCAGCGCGATCTGCTGCAGCGTGGCGGCACGCACCAGTGGGAGGTCGCCCGGCAGGATGAGCCAGCCGTCGGCATGGCGCGTGGCGCGCACGCCGGCGGCGATGGAGTCGCCCATGCCTGCGCCGCGGGCACCGCCGTCGCCTCCGTCTGCGCCCTCACGCACGACATGCCATGCCAGACCCGATGCGCGCGCAGTGCGGATGCAGTGCTCCAGCACGCTCACGCCATCGAGCATCGCATCAAGCTTGTGCGTCGTGCCACCGGAGGCGCGATAGCGTGCGCCCTGGCCTGCAGCCAGGATGAGCAGCGTGGGGGCGGAGTTCTTGAAGGCGCAATCGCTTTGCATGCCCTCTTATCAGCGGGCACGCGGCGTGTGGCTGTAGGACAAGGCCTTGATGCGGGCGTGCAGCGTTGACGCTGGCGGCGCACGCACGCAATCATGAACTCACCTATCTCCACAAGAAATACCATGACGACCACGATTTCCATCAACCATCAGGATCGTGCCGTGGATGCCGATCCGCAGACGCCACTGCTGTGGGTGCTGCGTGACGAACTGGGCATGACGGGCACGAAATTCGGTTGCGGCATGGCACTGTGCGGCGCCTGCACGGTGCATCTGGACGGCCAGCCGATCCGCTCCTGCGTCACGCCGGTGTCTACCTTGTCGGGCAAGAAGGTGCGCACCATCGAGAGCATGCAGGACGACCGCGTAGGCCGGGCCGTGCAGGGCGCGTGGCTGGCACTGAATGTGGCGCAGTGCGGCTACTGTCAGGCGGGGCAGATCATGTCGGCGACGGCGTTGCTCAAGACCCATCGCGCCCCCACCGACAAGCAGATCATCGAGGCCATGAGCGGCAACATCTGCCGCTGTGGCACGTATCACCGCATTCACGCTGCCATCCGGCAGGCGGCCAAAACACTGGCGCGCGGAGGCCGAGCATGAACCCGTTGTCGACTGAAGCAACCTGCGCGCCCGCCATGCCGCAGCCGCGCCGCAGGGCCTTGCTGCTGGCAGGTTCTGCCGGTCTGGTGCTGGCCGTGACGCGCCAGGGCGTGGTTTTCGCCGCGCCATCGGACGATGCCAAACGCTCGGAAGCCGCCCCCAAACCGGACGACACCAAATATGGCGCCGACTCCATGCCCGGCGGTACAGTGGACGACCCGCTCGTGTTCGTGAAGATTGCGCCCGACGGCATCGTCTCCATCATCGCCCACCGGGTGGAAATGGGCACAGGCGTGCGCACCAGTTTGCCGCTTGTCGTGGCCGATGAGATGGAGGCCGACTGGGCCCGCGTCAAGGTGGTGCAGGCCGTGGCCGACGAGGCACGCTACGGCAACCAGAACGTGGATGGATCGCGCAGTGTGCGCCATTTTCTCGCGCCCATGCGCCGTGTGGGCGCCGCCGCGCGCCAGATGTTGGAGGCCGCCGCTGCCGCGCGCTGGAAGGTGCCGGTGTCGGAGGTGAAAGCCGACAAGCACCGTGTCGTACACACCAAAACGGGGCGCCAACTGGACTATGGCGAGTTGGCCGAAGCGGCGGCGCGCCTGCCCGTTCCTGCCGAAGCGGATCGCCGACTGAAAACGCGCGCGCAGTTCCGCTACATCGGCAAGGATGTGGTGAAGGCGGTGGATCTCGAGGACATCGGTCGTGGTCGCGCCATCTATGGCATCGACCAGCATGCCAAGGACATGGTGTATGCCGTGGTGGCGCATCCGCCGGTGCTGGGCTCCAAGGTCACGAAGTTTGACCGCGACGCCGCCATGCAGGTGCCCGGCGTGCTCCAGGTCGTGGAGATCGAGGTGTACACCGGCTCGCCCGGTTTCCAGCCGCTGGGCGGCGTGGCCGTGGTGGCGCGCAATACCTGGGCTGCCATGCAAGGCCGCAAGGCGCTCGCGCCCGAGTGGGGCGACAGCCAGCACGACCGCTACGACTCGGTCGAATACCGCAAGTTGCTGGAGCGCGCCGCGCGTGCGCCGGGCAAGGTGGTGCGCGATGACGGCGATGCGGGCGCGGCGTGGGACAAGGCCAGCGAATCGCAGCGCGTGACAGCGGAGTACTACATCCCGCACCACGCGCACGCCTCCATGGAGCCGCCATCGGCCACGGTGCTGATCACGGAAGAAGGGCGATGCAGCATCTGGGCCTGTGTGCAGGACCCGCAAAACGCGCTCGATGGCGTGGCGAAGAAGCTGCACATCGACAAGGACAAAATCACCTTGCGTCCGCTGCTGCTGGGCGGTGCGTTCGGGCGCAAGTCCAAGGCCGATTTCGTGACCGAAGCCGCGCTCATCGCCAACACCATGAAAGGCAAGCCGGTGAAGGTGGTGTGGACGCGCGAGGATGACATCCAGCACGATTTCTACCACGCCGTGTCGCTGGAGCATCTTGAGGCGACGCTGGGCAAGGACGGCATGCCCTTGTCGTGGATGCATCGCACGGTGGCGCCGACGATCAGCTCGCTGTTCGACGCCATGGCGGAAGGCGAAAGTCCGGTCGAACTCGGCATGGGGGCGATCAATCTGCCGTATCAGATTCCCAATTTCCGCGTCGAAACGGGCAACGTGCCCGCGCACACGCGCATTGGCTGGTTCCGCTCGGTCTACAACATTCCGCATGCCTTTGCCACGCAGTGCTTCATCGCCGAATTGGCGCACCGCGCGGGCAAGGACCATCGTGATTACGCGCTGCAATTGATCGGGCCGCCGCGCCAGCTCGATCCGGTGAAGGCGTTTGCGGACAAGTGGAATTACTCTGAATCGCCCGTGGTCTATCCGTTCGATACGGGCCGCCTGCGTGCGGTGATCGACGCGGCCTGCAAGGGCGCGAAGTGGGGCCGCAAAATGCCCAAGGGACGCGGGCTGGGGCTGGCGTTCAGTTACAGCTTCCTGAGCTACACGGCCACGGTGATCGAGCTGTCGGTGAGCGACAAGGGCGAAGTCACGCTGATTGCCGCCGACATGGCCATCGACTGCGGCCCGCAGGTCACGCCCGAGCGCATACGCAACCAGATGGAAGGCGCGGTGATGATGGGCATGAGCATTGCGCTGATGAGTGAAATCTCGTTTGCCAAGGGCGCAGTGCAGCAGTCGAACTTCAACGACTTTCTTGTTGCGCGCCACAACGATGCACCGCCCACCATCCGCACGCACATGGTGAATGCGAACCGGCTCGACCTGCCGCCCGGCGGTGTGGGCGAGCCGCCGTTGCCGCCCGTGGCGCCCGCCATTGCCAATGCCATCTTCGCCGCCAGCGGCAAGCGCATGCGTGACCTGCCGATCAGGCAAGTGGGATGAGGCGTGGGGAAATAACCATCCATGTCCTGCGGACTGCGGCAATCGGGCTATCCTTTCATGCGTACCTGTGGAGTCGGCCCACGCTTGGTTAGATGACGGCGGTTCTGCGGAGCGATCAACCCTGAGAGTGCCCTATGCCTGTACATCCCCGATTTTCCCTGCGATCTCCTTGCTGTGCCGCGGCTTCCCGGCCATCAGAGCAGGGCGACACGAAGCCGCCGGAGTCAGGGCGCAGCTTCACCGCACGTCCCGGCACCACGCCGCTGGTGCTGGACTCGCCGCACAGCGGCACGCAATATCCCGATGATTTCAAGGCCGCGCTGCCGCTGCACATCCTGCGGCAGGCGGAAGACACGCATGTGGAAAAGATCTACGACTTCGCCTCTGACATCGGCGCGGCGTGGGTGGAGGCGCATTTCCCGCGCATCTATCTGGATGCGAACCGCGACATCTCCGAAATCGACGTGCAGCTGTTCGAATCCGATTGGCCCGGTGAGGTCACCGCCGACGAAGTCACGCTGCAAAAGGTGCGGCTGGGCAAGGGGCTGATCTGGCGTTTCACGGACAAGGGCGAGCCGATTTACGAGCGCCAGTTGTCCGTCGAAGAAGGCCAGAACCGCATTGCCGCTTGCTGGATGCCCTATCACGCCGCCGTGGCCGAGGCCATCGATGCGGCGCACGCGCGGCATGGCTACAGCATCCACATCAACTGCCATTCCATGCCGTCGGTGGCGGCCAGCCACGCCACGCTGCATCCGGGGCTGGAGCACGCCGATTTCGTCATTGGCGATCGTGATGGATCGACCGCATCGCCCCGGCTCTCGGCGCTGATCTGCGACTTCCTGCGCGCACGCGGCTACGACGTGGCCTACAACCACCCGTACAAGGGCGTGGAACTGGCGCGGCGCAACGGCCAGCCGGACGCGCATCGCCACAGCATCCAGATCGAGGTGAATCGCAAGATTTACATGAACGAGGAAACGCTGGACATCATCCCCGACGGCATGCAGCGCCTGCGGGCCGATCTGCGCGATTTGATGGTGAAGCTGGCCAGCACCGATCCGCGCACGCTGTAATCCGGGCGCGCAAGCGGCGCGCCGGTCTCAATTGCACTTGTTCAGCGATCGGCCACCCATGGCGTTCTTCATGCCCGCGAGTTGGGTGCGCATGGCATCGTCCACATGCGGAAGGCGCAGCGTGTAGACGGTGGCCTCCTTGCGCTCGACCACGACGCGTGCCGTGCGCACGCCCTTGGCTGTGAGTTGCGTGAGTGCGCGCTGCGCCGCCTCTTCCGAGGAAAAGCGACCCAGCGACAAACCGGGCTCGAACGCTGCGCCGGGGCGGTCATAGTCGATCTGCATGCCGCGCAGTTCCGTGCGCTTCCGGGCGACGGCTTCGTCATCCGGCAGTTTGCCGATGTAGACCATCCAGCGCCCCGAAATACTGCCCGGATCGAGCGTCCAGCTGTTCGCCGGCAAGGCGGAATGCGCGGCAGTGCGCCATGCCTGCGCTTCGCGCTCGTCCATCGAGCCGGCCGCCTGCAGGCACACGCCGCGTGTGGTGGGCGTGGCGGTAGCGACCACGGGCGTCAAGGTGGCGGACGCGGGCGCTGATGCCGGGCTCGTTACGGCGGGCGCGGAAGCCGCATCAGACGCTTTTTCAGCCGCGTTGCTTGCGGGCGCGGCAGCGCTCACAGGCGCTGACGCGGGCGCAGAGGCAGCGTGGCTGCTCGCCGGAGCCGCCGCGGATGTCGCTTGTGCCGATAGGGGCGTGACCTGCATTTTGTCCGGCGCAATCTGCTGCTGCGTGCGATGAGGCTCTTCCTGCACGGTGGGGCCCATGCCCAACTCCCGCAGCATTCCGTGCGACCAGGCGTAGTACCCGGCATTGGCAAGAACGAGAAACAGGATGGCGATGCGCAGCATGGAGGATGGGCTTTCAGGATTCAGGGGACGCGGGCAAGGGCTGACCGGCAGGGCGCACGCTGACGTCGCCGCTGGTGACGCTTTGCTCACCGGAAGCAGTATTCACCAACAACGTGCCGTCGTCATTGACGCCAGCGGCGATTCCGCTTTGTCCGTCGCTCATGTGGACGCTGCGCCAGCGCAGCAGGTCGCGCTCGGCAAAGCGTTGCTGGAACGGGGCAAAGCCGGTGCGGGCGAAGTGCTGCAGGGTGGACACGAGCGGCGCCACGATGGCGGCGAGTGCCTCGGGCGCGGTCCAGCGCGCGTCAATGTCCTGGAGACAGGCGGGCGGCGTCGTCATGCCGTCGCCGGGGCGGGGCAGCACGTTCAGGCCGATGCCGACGACCACGTAACGCAGTGCGTGGGCATCTGCAGCCGACATGCCCGCTGGTGGCGCGACGAAGCTGGCTGTCTCCACGAGAATGCCGCCACATTTGCGGTCGCCTTCAAGCCACAGGTCATTGGGCCATTTGAGGCCCAGCAGCGGCATGGCGCTACCGGGAGCGGGCACCTGCGGCTGCAGGCTGTCGGCCACGCTCACGCCCACGGCCAGCGACAGACCGGACCAACTGATCGGCGCCAGCGGCAGCCCCAGCGACATCATGAGCGACGCAGGCCCCGACGCCTGTGATTCCGGCATGCCCGCGCCTGCTGCCGCGCCGCTTTGCCATGGACGACCCAACCGGCCACGGCCTGCGGTCTGCTCTTCGGCCACCAGCAGGACGGGATCACAGCGTCCGGCGCGCGCGCGGCGCATGAGTTCGGTGTTGGTGGAGTCGATGCTGGGCAGGATTTCGATGCTGAAATCCGGCACCAGCGGCACCACGGCTTCCCAGATGGCTTCGCCATTCCAGCGGATGGGGAGACTCACTTCTTGGCGCTCCGGTCCGCGCTTTTCTTCTGGGTTTTGCCGGACTTCTTCTTGTCAGCGCTCAGTTTTTTCTCGGATTTGTCCGATTTTGGGGACTTTTCTGACTTGGATTTCTTGTCGGCTTTTTTGCCAGTGCTATCTTTTTTGGTTTTCTTGACAGGCTCCATGCCCTTGGGTGCCCAACCGCGCTTGGGTGCGAGCAGGGTGCCCCGACAGCTTTCACTGCCACACCAGCAGGGGTATTCGGCTTTCAGTTTCGGGGTATAACGCTCCTCGATGATCAGGCCATAGTCGTAATTGAGTTCTTCGCCCGCGCTGATATTGCGTAGTGCAGTGATGAAAATCCGGCCGTCCTGTTCGTCGGCAAAGCAGTTGGGATCGCAGCTGTGGTTGATCCAGCGTGCAGAATTGCCGCCGAACTTGGCGTCGATGACCCGGTCCTCGTCGATATGAAAATAGAACGTGTGATTCGGGTTGGCCAGATCGTGCGGATGGCGTCGCTGTGCTTCGTCCCAGCCGATGATTTCGCCGATGTACTCGATGAGCACTTCGCCTTCGGCGATGTCTTGCAGCGCGAACACGCCGTTGCCATGCACCTTGGAGCGGCGCGTCTGGATGCGACGACCGGGTGCAATCGTAGGGGCTTTGTTCGGAGCGGTGCGGGCCATGGATGAAAAACTCTGTTAGTTTGAATATGTACACATGCGTGCGCGTGCGCGCGCAAGAACCGGATTGTATAAAGCGCCGAGCAGGCGCATCGACATAACGACCCTCACATGAGTAAAACGCTGGTAATTGCAGAGAAACCGTCGGTCGCGCAGGACATCGTGCGCGCCCTCACGCCAGTCGCAGGCAAGTTCGACAAGCATGACGATCATTTCGAGAATGAGCGTTATGTCGTCACGAGCGCGGTGGGCCACCTGGTGGAGATCCAGGCCCCCGAACAGTTCGACGTGAAGCGCGGCAAGTGGAGCTTCGCGCATCTGCCCGTGATCCCGCCGTTCTTCGATCTGAAGCCGGTGGACAAGACCAAGAGCCGCCTGAACGCCGTGGTGCGACTGGCCAAGCGCAAGGACGTGACCGAACTGATCAACGCCTGTGACGCGGGACGCGAGGGTGAACTGATCTTCCGCCTGATCGAGCAGTACGCAGGCGGCGCCAAGAACGGGCTGGGCAAGCCGATCAAGCGCCTGTGGCTGCAGAGCATGACGCCGCAGGCTATCCGCGACGGCTTCGACAACCTGCGCAGCGACGCGCAGATGCTGGGGCTGGCGAGCGCCGCGCGCAGCCGCTCCGAGGCCGACTGGCTGGTGGGCATCAACGGCACGCGCGCGATGACGGCATTCAACTCGCGCGACGGCGGGTTTTTCCTCACCACCGTGGGGCGCGTGCAGACGCCGACGCTCTCGCTGGTGGTCGAGCGCGAAGAAAAGATCCGCAAGTTCGTGAGCCGCGACTATTGGGAAGTCCATGCGGGTTTCCAGGCGCAGGCAGGTGAATATCCGGGCAAGTGGTTCGACCCCAAGTGGAAGAAGAGCGACGACCCTGAAGCCAAGGCCGACCGGCTCTGGAACCAGCGCGACGCGCAGGCGATCGCCGATGCCGTGCGCGGCAAGGCGGCCACCGTGACCGAAGAGTCCAAGCCAACCACGCAGGCATCGCCCCTGTTGTTCGACCTGACCAGCTTGCAGCGCGAGGCCAACGGCAAGTTCGGCTTCTCGGCCAAAACCACGCTGGCGCTGGCGCAAAGCCTGTACGAGCGCCACAAGGCGCTGACCTACCCGCGTACCGATTCGCGCGCGCTGCCCGAGGACTATCTGCCTGTGGCCAAGCAGACCTTCGGCATGCTGGCGGGCAGCGGCATGCGCCACCTTGCGCCATTTGCGCAGCAGGCGCTGGACGACAACTACGTGCGTCCCAGTAAGCGCATCTTCGACAACAGCAAGGTGTCGGATCACTTCGCCATCATCCCGACCACGCAGGCACCTTCCGGCCTGTCCGAGGCCGAGCAAAAGCTGTACGACCTCGTGGTGCGCCGTTTCATGGCGGTGTTCTTCCCGAGCGCCGAATACCAGGTGACCACGCGCATCAGCCAGGTCGTGGGCCACCACTTCAAGACCGAAGGCAAGGTGCTGGTCAAGCCGGGCTGGCTCGCGATCTATGGCAAGGAAGCCGCGAACGAAGTGGACGGCGCGAAGGACGGCGAAAAGGGTCAGCCGTTGGTGCCCGTCGCGCCCGGCGAGACGCCGCACACCGACCACGTCGACGCCAAGGGCCTCAAGACCAAGCCGCCCGCGCGCTACTCGGAAGCCACGCTGCTGGGCGCCATGGAAAGCGCTGGCAAGCAGGTGGAAGACGACGAACTGCGCGAAGCCATGCAGGAGAAGGGCCTTGGCACGCCAGCCACGCGCGCGGCCATCATCGAAGGGCTGATCACTGAAAAGTACATGCTGCGCGAAGGCCGTGAACTCATCCCGACGGCCAAAGCGTTCCAGCTCATGACGCTGCTGCGCGGGCTCGGCGTGGACGAGCTCTCGCGCGCGGAACTGACGGGCGAGTGGGAATACAAGCTCGCCCAGATGGAGAAGGGCCAGCTCTCGCGCGAAGCCTTCATGCAGCAAATCCAGGCCATGACGGAAAAGCTCGTCAAAAAGGCCAAGGAATACGACCGCGACACCATTCCGGGCGACTACGCCACGCTGTCCACACCGTGCCCCAACTGCGGTGGCGTGGTGAAAGAAAACTACCGCCGCTTCGCCTGCACCGGCACCGCTGGCGATGGCAATGGCTGTGGCTTCTCGTTCACCAAATCGCCAGCCGGGCGCACGTTCGAGACGCAAGAGGCCGAGGCCCTGCTGCGCGATCGCCGCATCGGCCCGCTGGAGGGCTTCCGCTCCAAGGCGGGCTGGCCGTTCACGGCGGAAGTGGCCATCGTGCGCGACGAAGAGAACAACAACTACAAGCTCGAGTTCGATTTTGGCGATGACAAGGCGGACGAAGAATCTGGCGAACTCGTCGATTTCAGCAGCCAGGAAAGCCTGGGCGCGTGCCCGGTCTGCGGTGCGCCCGTATACGAGCATGGCAGCAACTACGTCTGCAGCAAATCCGTGCCCACACAGCAGCAAGCCACGCCCAGTTGCAAGTTCAAGAGCGGCAAGATCATCCTGCAGCAACCGATCGAGCGCGCGCAGATGCACAAGCTGCTGGCCACTGGCAAGACCGACCTGCTCGACAAGTTCGTGAGCATGCGCACACGCCGCGCCTTCAAGGCCTTCCTCGTCTGGGATGCGACCGCAGGCAAGGTGAACTTCGAGTTCGAGCAACGCGACTCCAAGTTCCCGCCACGCAAGACGGCGGCGAAATCCACCAAAGCCACCGCCGCCAAGAAAGCGCCGGCCGCCAAAAAGGTTCCCGCCGCGAAAAAAGCCGCGGCGAAAAAAACCACACGCACCCCGGCCGCCGGAACGCTCAAACCCAGCGCCGAGCTGGCTGCCGTGATTGGCGAAGGCACGGTTTCACGCCCGGAAGTGGTCAAGAAGCTCTGGGACTATATCAAGGCCCATAACCTGCAAGACCCGGCAGACAAGCGCAGCGTGAACGCCGACGCCAAGCTGCGCCCGGTGTTCGGCAAGGACAAGGTGAGCATGTTCGAAATCGCCGGAATCGTCGGCAAACATGTGAGCTGATCGCCGGTCATCCACGCAATGGGCAGCCTTGCGAAAGCAGGGTTGCTTTTTTTTGTGCGTCGCGCTTATCACCAATAATTGCGCGAGATTGTGATGAGAGGCGTTTATTTATATTGAATCAAGCGTATTGGGCCTTTCATTTCTTTTGTATATTGAGTTGGATTAGTAATTCATCAATAGGAAAGTAAGTCTATTCGGCTAGATTTGAATTTCATTGGGAGCTACTGCCATGCAAGCAGGGCATACGCAAGGAAGATCAATATGCTGAATTTAAGAGGCGCAAAGCGGGTTGTGATTCTGGGTGGTGGCACAGCGGGTTGGTATGCCGCGCTGGCACTGCGCAAGATATTCAGCGCGGCGGTGGAAGTGCGTGTGATCGAGTCATCGCAGATTGGCATCGTGGGCGTCGGTGAGGGCGGTTTGCTCAATTTGCAGTCTGCGCTGCAGGCGCTGGACATCAATCTGGACGAGTTCAAGGGCGAGACCAACGGAACCTACAAATGGGGCTTCAGCTACGAGCGCTGGCGCACTGGTGCGGAAGATGATCGTTACTTCCACCCGTTTGCCTCGGCGCAGGGCGCGGCCTCGCAGTGGCAGCGGATGGGCACTTACCCGCTGTTTTCTGCCATGATTCATCAGGGAGTCGAATTACCTGATTATCTGCGTGGCATGCAGTTGATCAAGCGTAACGCGAGTCAGGACGAGGCGCGCCAAGCCATTGAAAAGAACGAGACCGATGTCATTAATTCTTTTCACTTCGATAGTTACAAGATTGCCAAATATTTCAAAAAGCTCGCGATGGAGCGGAATATCACGCATCAGGACACCATCGTTGAAGAAGTCGAAACCGATGAGCGTGGCTATGTGGTCGCACTGCACACACGTGACCAAGAGAAAATCGAATTGGATTTTGTCGTGGATGCCACGGGACTCTCGCGCAAAATCATCGGTAAGGCGGTGCCGAGCACCTGGCATTCCTTCCGCGAGTATTTGCTCCTGGATCGGGCGATTCCATATCACATGCCGCACCCGCTGCCGAACCCCTATCTGGTGAGTCGCGCCATTGCGTTGAGCTCCGGCTGGATGTGGCAGATACCTCTGATGGATCGCGTTGGCGCTGGCTATGTCTACAGCAGCAAACATATTAGTGACGAGCAGGCGGTTCAGGAGGTCGAAAAAACGCTTGGCTACCCTATCCAGCCCCAGCGCATCATCCGTTTTGAACCAGGGTGCTTTGCCCAGATCTGGGTTGGCAACATGCTGAGCGTCGGATTGGCATCGGGCTTTGTTGAGCCCCTGGAAGCCACTTCCATCGGGCAGATGCTCGAAACCGTACGCAACTTTGTACGCGTGCTCACCACCAGTCAGGGCGTCGTTGCGGACTCGACCATTCGCGAGTTCAACGCGTCAAACTTCATGTCTTGGATGGAGATTCGCGACTTCCTGCGTATGCACTATGACTGCCCCCGGCGCGATACGCCGTTCTGGAAGGACGTGGCGGCAACGCCCCTGCCCGAAAAATACCGTGCGCTCAAGGAGACCATGCAACTGCGCGTGCCACGGCTGATGGACCTCGAGGGTTACATCTTGCATGGTCGGCATGGCATGTTCCACATCGTCAACTGGTTGTTCGTGGCCAGCGGGCTGGGTTTGATCCCCCCGCATGCTGCCAACGTGGAGTTGATGTCGCTCTCGAAAGAGGAAAAGCAGAAAATCGCGGAATTTCTAGGCTGGCTGCAGGCGAAACGCGCTGCCAACGCCTGATCTGCAACTCTCCGGGTGTGCGCCGGCCGAAACCCAAAAGGGTTGTCACGCCACCGCACGTATCGCGTCGTAGAAGATCGACAGGGAGAACCCACACAACGCGATCGCTGCGCCGCGCAGCATGATGTGCGCCGGTATCAGTGGCCGATGGTGTCGCCCTGTGTGCAACGAGCACCCTAAAAGACACCATCCCACCGATACGGGCACCAGTGCTGCCGCAAACGCTCCCATGCCGGCGGCCCACACCGTCGGTGATGCAAACACGTTCTGGGGCATGACAAAGGTGGCGAACAGGAATGCCTTCGGATTGAGCAGCGTAGTGGTGAACACTTGCCGTCGGGAGATGGCGGGCTGCACCGCCGGACTGCTCTGGAAACGCCAGATTTTTGTCGCCAGCCAGGCGACGTACAGTGCCGCGCTGAACTTGAGCACCAGTGCAATCCATGGGTGCTGCGCCATGAGGCTCTGCAGCAGCATTCCCCAGGCGCTGATGGCGATGCCATAGGCTACGAGCTCGGTAGCGATCAATGGCACAGACGCAGCGAAACCGCGCATCAGGCTGGAGGAAAACAACAGCGTATTGGTGGGGCCCGGCATGGCGAGAATGAGAGCGGACACCGGAAAGATCGAGAGCAGTTCAATCAACGGACAAGCCCTTTGTGGTTGCGGATGGGCTTTTGCCGCGCCCAAGCAAAATGGCCCGCAAGCATTGTGCGGGCCAGTGAAGGTTGGGAGCTACGAACAGGTCACATAGCTCCACATCCGCTTCAGGACTTGCGGCGCAGTCCCAATGCTGCCGCGCCGGCAGTCATCAGAGCCAACAGGGCGATACCCCACTGGGAGAGCGTCGGAACCGCTTGCACGGAATCGACCTGCGGTGAGGGCGGGACCGTATTGGCAACCGGCTTGAATGTCGCCGACAGTGTGCAACTCGTGGTGATGGATGTGTCGGTCGTGAATTGATTGTTGGACTGAGTTCCGTCGCAGCCGCTCACGCTGTCGAGTTCAAAACCTGGCTCGGGCGTGAAATCGAATGTGATGGAATCGCCATTGATGAGTGGGTACTCTCCAGCGAGCGGTGCGACCGAACCATTGACCGGTTCTTCCATGGTCACAACATAGTCCTGCACTTCGAAGTCCGCCGCGACTTGATGCGATGCGCCCTTAAAGACCACATCGTCCACAGCGCCCTTGAATGTAGGACCCCAGCCGCCAGAGCCGAATCCGAGTTCAATTGCCGCGACCGTCAGATCCTTGAACGCAGCATGGGTTTGTGCGTCGGTAAATTTCATTCGCACGTCGTGCTGCGGTCCGTTGAAGCGGGTTTGATGCACTGTGCCCGTCATGACGTCAGTTGCAACCCACGCATCGGTGGTGGAATCTCCTCCGTCATTGGCATCGGTCCATGTCAGCGTGGCAACGTGCTTAGACCCGTCGGCCTGGCTGTTGTCAAACAGGAATATCCGCATGAGAGGGGCCATGTCCGTGTCTGCACTGATCGAATCGCGCCTCCATTTGAAGCTGGCGGCGGTGATCGAGCTGAAAGGACCGAAGCCGTCCGCCGTGGGGGCGTAATAGGCGATGCCTGCCTTGCCCAGATCCCCTTGTGTAGACGTCAGCAGAAGCGATCCGGTGCCGGTGCCTTCGGGATACTTGAAATCATTGGTCACTTGTGCGTCACCGCCGCCGTTCATTCCGACCTGTCCCCATTGGCCCAGCAGGGAGGAGGTCCCGTCCGGACCTGTGGCCCAGTTGAACTCTTCCTGGGGCAGTACCTGGGATGCATACACGACGTCAGCCGATGCCGAAGCGCTCATCGCCATGGCGATGCAGGCAGCCAATATTTTGCACTTCATGAAATTCCCTCTGTAAAAAATCTGGAAGGATGAATTTACGAGGTTTCGAAAGCTGCTTATTTAATCCAAATCGTCGCAGGTGTTGTTCTTAGTCTGAGATATGTGAAGAATAACCAGTAATGTGGGTTTTGAATTGCATTTGTTCGATTATGTATATAATTATAGGAATTAGCGGACGCTGCGTGGGTTTAATTACGATGTTGGTTATATAAGTTATTTCGGTAATTAATAGATTTTAAATAAATAGTCAACAAACGAAAAAAGCCTGCAGGCCAGTGGCCTGCAGGCTTTTTACCTGTGGATAGGTGTTATCCGTTGCGGCGGCGGAGTCGCACTGCAGCGGCTCCCGCGGTGATCAATGCAAGCAGCGACAATCCCCATTCGTTCAAGGTGGGAACCGATTGTGCATTCACGGGAGTAACGACCACCGGGCCTCCAATCTGCCGGAACGTTGCGGTCACCGTGCAATTGGCGGAAGCCGCACCCGTGGTGAACCTCGTGCCCGCCAGCGTTCCGCCACAGCCTGTCACCGAAACCAACTCGTAGTTGGTGTCAGGCGTGAAATCAATGTCCAGCGTCTGACCCGCCAGCAACTGGGTGCTGGACGCAGGCGTTGCCGTTCCATTGGGTGCGGTAATGGTGACAGCGTAACTCGTCATTTCAAAATTCGAATCGACGCTAGCACTGGCTGCAGTGAACTTGACGTTATCCACGGCACCTACAAAACTGGGGCCCCATTCCGTTGATCTGCCATAGCCGACTTCCACGCCGCGAACGACCAGGTCCTTGAACGCGGCATCGGTTTGCAGGCTTGCCAGAGTCTTCCTATTCGCGCGGGGTAGAGCAGGGACGCCTGTTGATGTTGGAACCCAAACCTGACCTTGAAGCACATCGGTTGTAACCCAAGTGTCGTCTACCATGGTAATGCCGTCATTTGACGCCGCCCAGTAAAGCGTCGTTACGTGAACATCCGTTCCGGGGGTAAACAACAGGATACGCATTGCGGGAGACTCGTCGGTCGGTGCGCTACCACTTGCGCGCATCCAATCGAACGATGCTGCAGTTATACTGCTGAGAGGGCCGAATCCGTCCGGGCTTGGAGGATAATATGCGACTCCTGCTTTCGTGCTAGCAGCCCCATTGGCAGACAGTACCAAGGAGCCGTTGCCATTGTGCGGATAATCCGCGGTGATGGCGGCGTTGCCTCCCGAGATCAGATCAGTTTGGCCCCATACATCATTGTGGTCATCACCAGAGCCGTAATTACCATCGGGACCAGTCGACCAATTGAAATCCGATTGGGGCACAATTTCCGAGTCCAGAACGACCGCGGATTGGGCGTTCCCCACGGAGAATAAAGCAGCCGCAACGGCCGCGTAAATGCACTTCCGATTCATTGAAACTCCACCTAGATAAGTTGAACCTTATTTGATCGTAGAGTAACTATCGGGAGTGAGCACTTATTAATTAATCGGTTTGAGTAATGAAGAAAATTGTTTCGATAGAGGCTTACATTTTCATTTAATAATTAATTCCTATTAAAGGCGGAAGGAATTGGCGCTTGGTGGATGAGAGTTTGTGATCACTTACGCCTGAATTGGATGAGTATTGATTTCGAGCTTTTTTGTAAAACGCCCTGCCGGAATTGAGTTGATTGCCAAGTCAGGCCGACAGCGGCTCGCAAGAGGGGATCGCGCTATTGGGCTGAATACCTCAATCTGGAAAATGTGTTGCAAAAAGTACACTTCCCATGCGGGCTGGCACAGGGCGCGGACACGTCATTCACGGGCTCATGCGCTGTGGCGGCAAGAAAAACGCAAGGCGCGTACCATGAAACACTGCATTTGATACAAGGAGGCTTCATGAAGAAGTACCTTTTCCCGTGCATTGCAGCGTTGATCGTTAGCATCCTGAGCGCATGCACCACCAAACCAGCCAATCCTCAGGGCTCCCTGGCGGGGGACAGCAGCGGAATGACCGTGTTCGGCACGGTCGACGCGGGCGTCGGACGGGTGAAATGACGCAGTTCCCGGTTCATTTCAGGATTCTCCCGCCGTGATGCGGCGCACGCATCGTCATGCGCTTTGGGCGGCCATGGTCGTCGCGTTGATTGTGGCTGGATGGGCGTGGCTGCAACAGGAGCGCTGGTGGCCCATGGCGCAGGAGCGGCTGGAATCGGCATGGAATGGCTTGCGCAGACCAGATGATTCCACGCGGTCGCAAAGCAGTGGCGGGCAGCGCGGTGGAGAGCGCAGGAGCGGCGCGAAGTCCTCCCCTGCGGCCGCTGCGCAGCCCGCGCCGCATGGCACCAAGAAGTGCACCTCCCTTTCGGGGCAGGTGAGCTATACCGATCAGGAGTGCCCGTCGGGCTGGCAGCAGCAGTGGCTCGACGAAGAGGCTGGTGCCGTGGTGCGTGTGGTGCCAGCCCGCTCGCAGCCGTGATCTGTTCCGCTATGCTTGGGCGTTCATTCACCACTATAGGAGAGACAACTTGTTCAATCACGTCATGTTGGGTGCCAACGACCTTGAAACATCACGCAGGTTCTACGATGCACTGTTGGGTGCGCTGGGCGCGAAGCCCGGCGTTGCCAACCGCAACCGCTATTTCTGGCGCAATGCGGGCGGCACGTTTGCCATCTCCACGCCGCTCAACGGCGAGCCAGCTACGGCAGGCAATGGCAGCACGATCGGTTTTGCGGGGCAATCTCCAGAGCAGGTGAACGAAGCCCATGCAGCAGGCGTCGCGAATGGCGGCGTGACGTGCGAGGACCCACCGGGCTACCGTGGTGAAGGCGCGGCCCGCCTGTATCTGGCGTACCTGCGCGATCCAAGCGGCAATAAGTTGTGTCTGGCGTTCCGCCCGCCGAAGGAGGCGTGAGACGCCTTTCCGGTGGCTTGCGTAGCCACCGCAGCCTGACTGCTGCGCACGACGTCAGGATCGCCGCATCAGCGTGGTGCGGCTTTCTCCGGTGGGCGATACTTTGTAGTGCCAAGGCGGTATGCAGCCGCCGATTGAGAAAGGAGTGTGCGTGCAGTCAGCAAGTGAGCAGTGGTTCGACGAAGCCTACTACCAGCGGTTTTATTTTGACAAGAAAACCAGTGTGATCGATACCGAACACGCAGCGCGGTTGGGTTCGTTTGTCTGCTCGTATCTGAGTTATTTGCGCGTGCCGATGGCGCGTGTGCTGGACATCGGCTGCGGCATCGGGCTGTGGCGCGATGTGGTGAAGTCGCATTTTCCGGGGGCAACGTACCACGGTGTGGAGTTCAGCGAATACCTGTGCGGGCGGTTTGGCTGGCAGCAGGGGTCCGTTGTGGATTTTCACAGTGACGCGCCCTACGATCTGGTGATTTGCCAAGGCGTGTTGCCTTACTTGAGCCCGCCGGATCTGAAGCAGGCGCTGAAGAATCTGGGGCAGTTGTGCTGCGGCGGTTTGTATGTCGAGGCGGTAAGCCGCGAAGACTACGAGCGCGAGGTGATCGACGAGGAACTGACCGACAGCCGGCTGTTCCGCCACCGCGCGGCGTTGTATCGGCGCGGGCTGTCGGACCATTTCCGCGAGCTGGGCGGCGGTGTGTGGCTGAGCCATGCCTGCGAAGTGCCTTTGTTTGAACTGGAATGCCCGCAGGGTTGAGCGACATGGCGTCTGGAGAATCGGAGCTCGCTGCAGGGCCCTACCGGGCCGCGCCGTCCTGCGTCGTGCCGCATGCGGTGTCGCGGCTGCGCACGCAGCGCTTGGCGCGCAGCACGCGGCCGTTTCTTGCGCGTGGCGGGCCCAAGGGGGAGCGCTGCGAGGGGTGTAGACTGCGCCCGTCGCATTGCATTTGCGCCGTGCGACCGCAACTGGCGACACGTTCCGGCGTGTGCCTGCTGATGCACGATGCCGAGCCGCTCAAGCCAAGCAACACGGGCTGGCTGATTGCCGATGTGGTGCAGGATACGTGGGCGTTCGGCTGGTCACGCACGGAGGTGAACGAGCGCCTGCTCGCGTTGTTGGACGAGCCGCAATGGGAGCCCGTGGTGGTGTTTCCGGGCGAGTTCGTGAATGAGCCGCGTACCGTATTGCAGGCCTTGCCACCGACGTGCGACGGCGGCGAGCGTTCCGTGCGGCGCCCGCTGTTTGTGTTGCTGGATGCGACCTGGTCCGAGGCGCGCAAGATGTTCCGCAAGAGCCCGTATCTGGACCGCTTCCCCGTGCTGAGTTTGCACCCCGAGCAGGTTTCGAACTACCGGCTGCGCCGCTCCAGTCGCGGCGATCATTTCTGCACGAGCGAAGTGGCGTCACTGTGCCTGGAACTGGCGCATGAGACGGCCGCGTCCAGCGTGATGGCTGATTGGCTGGACGTGTTCACGCACCACTACCTGCAAGCGCGCAACCAGTTGCCAGCGGACTGGCTTGGCGATGCGCATCGCCACTTGTCACTCAGCCTTCACGCAGCGAAGGCGTGATGATCAATCCACCGCGAAACCGGTTTCCGTGAGTTGCAGCTCGCCGTAGGGGCCGTCGCGCAGCCAGCCTTTTTCCTTGGCGTACTGCACGGCTTGCAGTTGATCGGTCTGCGCGATGTCGTGGCGAGCCAAGTCTTGCGACAGGTTGTCGGGGCTCATGCCATCGCCCGCGCGCAGGCCTTGTTCGTTGACCATGATGTAGAGAATTCTTTTGGCCACGGTCTCTTCATGCGTTGGCGCTTGGGGCATTGGGTGTACTCCGTTGGATGTGCCCATCTTGGGCTTCAACGTGTTTTTAGCTGAAGCCTGCGGGTGCACTTGTCAGTCAACAGGCTGAGCCGCCATCGGATGGGGCTCTACGCAACAGCTCACATGCCACGCAGGTTCATATCGATGAGCTTCCAGCCCATGAGGCCGTCGCGGCGGAAGTAGAAGTCGGTATCAGGATCGCTCTTGCGGTAGACGCGCACGAGGTTGAAGCCTTGGTAGTCGACGGAAAAATTACGTGAAGTGACTTGCTCGGGCGTCGAAGGCGCTGGCTGCGCTTGTGGCTCGGATGGCGGCTCTTGCGAGGGGCCGGTGGACGACGGCGTTCTGGGCGCGACTTGACCCGACTGCATCACCATCATCACGCTGGCGGGAGAGACCAGGCCGTCAACTGCCGCGCCAATCACCACGCCGCCAATCATCTTGCCGATGCCGCCAAACGGGTTGTCCGAGTCTTGCGACGGCGGCAGCTTGGCGGCCATGGATTCCATCAGCTTGCCCTTGAGGTTCTCGCGCAGCACCGGGAAGTCGACGTACTGCGACAAGCGGGTGGCGTCTTGCGCGTCCAGCGCTTTCTTGATGGAGTGCAGCGCGATGTAGGGAGACGCAAAAAGCAGCACGGCCACGGCCAGCACCACCGCGGTCAGAGCCGCGAAGACAACATTTTTCTGGTTCTTCATGAAGTTTCTTTCTGTGTATCTTCGACGCCGTTCGTGCGTCAACGGGCGGATCGTCGCACAGCTTCGGGCGCAGGCTGAATCCGGTCGGTCAAAACACAGAAGAAAAAAGCGCCCGCACCGCGCAATGGCGATCCGGGCGCGCGTTGTGTGAAAGGCTCAACTGGCCTTTTTCATCCAGTCCGAGAGTTCGTCCGCGTGCTCCTGCTCCTGCTCGAGGATTTGCTCGATCAGGCGGCGCGTCGTGTGGTCCTTGTCGCCGATGAGCTCGATCATCTGCGTGTACGCCTCGATAGCCACGCGCTCTGCGATGAGGTTGGAGCGGATCATCTCGTGCAGCTCCAGTTGCTCGTTGTACTCGGCGTGGCTGCGCTTGGTGAGCGAGTCGGGGTTGAAGTCGGGCTCGCCGCCCAGTTGCACGATGCGCGCAGCGATGCGATCGGCGTGGGCCTGCTCCTCGTTCGCGTGCACGAGGAACTCTTCGGCGATGGCCGGAGACTCCAGGCCCGTTGCGGTGTAGTGATGGCGCTTGTAGCGCAGGATGCAGACCAGCTCGGTGGCGAGCGAGTCATTGAGCAGGCGGATGATGTCCTCGCGATAGGGGCCGGAGTCGGGCACGACGGCACCCTTGTCGAGGCTGCGTTTGGCGGCGTCCAATCGTTTTTGGTCGAGTTGCAATGTGCCCTTCTTGGCAGAGGCTTTCGTGGCGTTCATCATGGATCCCTTCCTATGTTGGTGAAGTGGTACCGCATGCGCCGCCCGGGCCATGCGTTGGCACACGGCGTGGTGCTGGCGGCGTTGCGGGTACTGCATTACCGTAGCCCCGACGGCGGCGCTTGTCTGTGAGACAACGCTGACATCGGCTGGGGGATAAATGCCACATCGGTGCGCCCTGCGCGCCTTGTGGTCGAGGGTGCAAAGCGCAGGGCGGTGTGGTCAGCGGGCGGCGGCGACTTCGATCAGGGCATCCACAACCATGGCGCCTTCGCCTGCCGAGCCGACCAGGACGGGGTTCAGGTCGAGCGAGGCCACCTGACCGCGTGCGCGCATGACGAACTCCGACACCGCGACGGTGAGTTGCGCCAGCGCGGCGACGTCGAGCGGCGGTTCTCCACGCAAACCAGCCAGCAGGGGCGCCATGTGCAGGCGCTGCAATGCGGTCTGCACGTCTTGTGCGCTGAAGGGGGGCAGCAAGACGACGCAGTCGTTCAGGGCTTCCGTGTATTTGCCGCCATCGCCAACGACCACGACCGGGCCAAACACAGGATCGACGCGCGCGCCCACCATGAATTCCTGGCGGCCCTTGCACATGGCAGCCACGATGACGCCCTCGCGTGCGGCCTGCATGTCCGCCATTTTTTGCCAGAACTGCTCAAACAGCTCGCCCGCCTGCCGTGCCGACGCGACGTTGAGCGCCACAAGCCCATGTTCGGACTTGTGGGGAATGTCACTGGAACATGCCTTCACCACCACGCGGCTTCCGTCGGCGCTAATGCGCTCGAACGCTGCGCGCGCCTCGTCTGCGCTCTGGCACAGCGCCATCGGGACGACGGGAACGCCGTGTTCGCCCAGCAGTTGCAGGCTTTGGGCTTCATTCAGGAAGCCGCCCGAGCGCGCCGACAGCGGCGATGACGTTGGCAATGCCAGAGGTGGCACAGGCTTCGGATGTCCCGCCTGTTTGCGCAAGAGCGCGGTGTGATTGGCGAGTTGGGCCAGCACCGCGATGGCGTCGCCCTCGTTCGGGAACGTGGCGATGCCATGCGCGCGAAAAGCCTGCGCCACGCTGTCCTGCCACGCGGCCACGGCAACGGGTTTGCCAGTGGCGGCCTCGAACGCCGCCGCATCGCGGGCAAAGCGCTCCACGTCATAACCCGCACCGGCAACGGGAATGTGGATGAAAAAGAGATCGGCGGCGGGGTCCTTGGCCACTGCAGGCAGCACTTCGCCGAACAGGCCGCTGTTGGACAGCAGCGCCGCCGTGATGTCGATGGGGTTCTGCGTGGTGGCGAAACCCGGCAGCTTCTCGGCCACGGCAGTCTGCGTGGCGGGTGAGAGCTCGGCCAGCGGCAGTTGTTCATCGTCCGCCGCATCGGCGCCCATGACGCAGCTGGCACCCGAATTGCTGATCACCACGAGGCGCTTGCCCTGCGGCCTCCAGCCCTTGAGATAGGCCTGCGCCGCGCGCGCCTGCTCGTGCGGATCGCGCACACGCCAGATGCCGTGGTGTTCGAAGAACGCATTCACGGTGCGATCTTCGTTGGCCAGCGAGCCGGTGTGCGAGGACGCCGCGCGCTGCCCGCCCGCCGTGCGCCCGGCCTTAACGGCGACGATGGGCAGATCGCGCTCACGCGCAATGGCGGCGGCCTGTGCCAGCACGTCCGGCTTGGTGATGGTTTCCAGATAGAGCAGCAACAGCTTCACGTCCGGATCATGCGCCACGGCCAGCGCCATCTCACCCACGCTGACGTCGGCCTCATTGCCCGTGGCATGCACGTGGCGCACGCCCAGTCCGCGACCGCGCAGCAGGCCATAGGTCATGGCACTCATGCCGCCACTCTGGCTCACGATGCCGATGGGGCCGTCCATCGGCGGCACCTCGATGAACATGGTGGAAAAGCCCGCAATCGCGCCGGTGCCGAAATTGGCCAGCCCTTGCGTGTTGGGACCGTACAGCCGCATGCCGGTGGCGCGCGCCTTGTCCAGCATGTGCTGCTCCAGCTCCTTGCCTTCGGGCCCCGTCTCGCCAAAGCCGGAGGCGATGATCACGGCCGATTTCACGCCGCGCGCCGCACATTCCTCGACGGCTGACACGGTCTTGTCGCCACCGACGACGATGAGGGCGAGGTCGGGCACCTCCGGCAGATCGCCCAGCGTGCCGTAGGCGCGATGGCCCTGGATCTCGGTGCGGGTCGGGTTGATGGGGTACACCTTGCCCTGAAAGCCATGCTGCTGCATGTAGTAGATGGGGCGCCCGCCAATCTTGTGGATGTTGTCCGATGCGCCAATGATGGCGACCGAACGCGGATTGAGCGCCGAGGTGAGAAGGTCCGTCATGTGAGTGTCGTTGTGTGCTGGCTGAAGGCGTTGCGGGCAGGCCGGGGAAAGAAGTTCAGTCCACCTTGGCGCCGGAGGTCTTCACCACCTTGCCCCACTTGTCGACTTCGGTCTGGAGGAAGGTGCCGAACTCGGCCGGTGCATCCCACTTGGCGGCAAAGCCCTGCGCGTCGAAGCGCTGTTTCACTTCGGGGTTCTCCAGCACCTTCTTCAATTCGGCGTTCAGCCGCTGGATGATTTCGGTGGGCGTGCCGGCGGGGGCGAGCAGGCCGTTCCACGCGATGGCTTCATAGCCAGGCAGACCGGCCTCGGCAACGGTCGGCAGGTCTGGCGCGCTCGGCGAACGCTTGCTGCTGGTGACCGCCACTGCCTTGAGCTTGCCGCCCTTCACGAAGGGCATGGACGAGAGCATGGTGTCGAACATCAGGTCGGCCTGTCCGCTCATCACGTCGGTGAGGGCGGGGGCGCTGCCTTTGTAGGGCACGTGGTTCATCTTCACGCCGGCCATGGCGCTGAACAATTCGGCGGACAGGTGCGTGGATTGGCCGTTGCCGGACGAGGCGAAATTCAGCGCGCCCGGCTTGGACTTGGCCAGCGCGATCAGCTCCTTCACGTTGCTGGCGGGCAGCGAGGGCGTGGTCACGATAACCAGCGGGCCACTCGTGAGTTGCGAGATGGGAGCGAAATCCTTGGTGATGGAGTAGTTGAGCTTGGAGAATAGCGAAGGATTGATCGCGTGGGCCGTGGTGGCAACAACGAGGGTGTAGCCATCGGGCGCGCTGCGTGCCACGGCTTCGGCGCCGAGATTCGCACCAGCGCCGGGCTTGTTGTCGATGATGAAGGACTGCCCCATCTGCTCTTGCAGCTTCTGCGCGACCACGCGGGCAACAATGTCCGTGGGGCCACCCGGCGGGTAGGGCACGACGACGCGAATGGGCTTGTTGGGATAGTCCGAATTGGCGAGCGCTGGCGACAGTGCGCTTGCCCACAGTGCGCTGGCGCAGGCCAGGAACACCGCGCTGCGGCGAGTGCGGGAAGTGCGTGTGGATGGGGTCATGGGTTTGTCTCCTATGGTGGTGGGTGCGGTGGACGGCGCCCGTCCGGTTCGTGATCGGTGATCTGTTGTGGGGGCTGCAAAAGGCAAGGGCAAAGGCAACGGCGACGTGTCAGCCCGGCGCGTCTTCGCTGGGGAAAAAGCGGATCAGGGTGCGACCGTTGTGCTCGAAGAATCCGGCACGCACGCGCTGGCCAATCTGCACCCGGGCGTCGGCATGCGCCATGAGGCGCGGGCCTTCGTCCAGTTGGGCGATGACCAACGTGTAGGGTGCGAGCGCGCGGAATTCTTCGGACGGCGCTCGCGCCACGACCGTGCAGGCACGCACGGTGGCGTTGCCGCTCGCGTCGCGCCATGCGAGCTGATCGCTCGCGCAACGCTGGCAGGCGTAGTGGGCGAGCGTCTGGGCATGACCGCAGGCGGGGCAATGCTGGTAGCGCAGCGTGTGCGCGGCGAGGCCCTGGATGAATGGGGCAGCGAGCGGTTGTACGGTGGTGATGTCGTTCATGGACTGGCTCCTTCAGCGCTCGCGTGTGAGCGCAAGGCTCACGTGGGATGACATGACGCCGCCATCGGCGTGGATGAAGGCGTGTTGCGGCGTGCGCGCCGGTTGGCGTGCGCCGGCCACGCCGCTCATTTGCCGCCATGCCTCGACGACATGCGCCATGCCACCGGCCACACCGCAGTGGCCGTACGAGAGCAGGCCGCCATGCGTGTTGAGCGGCAATGCGCCAGTGCGGGCAAAGTCGCCATGGCGAAGGCGCGCAGCCGCCTCGGCGCGCGGGGCGAATCCCAGTTCTTCCAGCAGCATGACGAGCGTGATGGTGAACGAGTCGTAGATGCCGAGATAGTCGAAATCGCCCGGCGCCATGCCCGCTTCCTGCAAGGCGATCGCCGCGGCGTGCGCGGCACCGCACTGCATCACGTCCTGCATCGCGGTCAGGTGCTGGTGCCGGTGCGCCTGGCCTGCTCCGCGCATCCGGATGGCGGCCCGTTCGCCCGGCTCTGACGACACGACGAGGGCCATGGCGCCGTCGGAGATCGGGCAGCAATCCAGCAACGACAGCGGCGTGGCGATGGGTTTGCTGGCGAGCACGTCGGCCACCGTGATGGACGTGCGCAAATGCGCGTCGGGATGGTCGATGGCGTTCTCGCGCATGAGCACGGCGAACCCCGCCAGATCGGTGGAGGTGATGCCGGTGCGGTGCATGTACTCCGACGCCATGAGTGCGTAGTACGCGGGAACGGACGCGCCGTTGGGCACTTCAAAATCTGCATCGCCCACCTGTGCGAGCGTCTGGATGGAGCTGTCACGCGACTGTCCGCTCAAGCGGTTCTCACCCGCCACGACGAGCACGTTGCGGCAGCGGCCACTGCGTACCAACTCGCGCGCTGCCATCAACATCGCCGCGCCGGTGGCGCCGCCTAATTGCATGCTGTGGGCGTACGCGGGGTGCAGGGAAAAGCGCTCGGCAAACAGTGTCGAGAGCATCAGGTGCGGCAGCGTGGTGGCGTATCCGCACAGCAAGCCATCGACGTCGCCACGCGCCAGTCCAGCGCTGGTCAGGGCCTGCTGCGCGGCGCTGGCCATCAGGTCGAGCGCGCCGCTGCCTTCATGTTTGCCGAATCGGGTGCCGCCTGCGCCGCGCAGATAAGCGGGAGTGTGGGTGGTCAAAGCTGTCTCCTTCGTGGTTCTTCTGGCGTGATGTGCGCTGCTCATGCGGCCTTGCGTTTGGCGGTCATGGGAGCCGTGCGCGAGCCCACGTGGGTGGCCTCGGCCCAGCGCACGTGACAGACCATGGCTTCACGCATCAGCGCCTGTCCCATGGCCGCTTCGCGCGAGAGGATGCGATCGTTGAGCGCCGCGATGCTGATGGCGGCCACGGGCCGTCCGGTGACGTCGAAGATCGGCACGGCAATGCCGCCCATGCGCTCGACCACCACATCCAGCAGCACGGCGTAGCCCTTGTCCTGTGCCTGCCGGATGCGCTCGTGCAGCAGGTCCTCGTCGATGCGTGGATAGTGTTGCAGTTGGCCGATGAGGATCTCCAGCGCGGCCTCGCGTTCGTCATTCGGCATCCACGCCAGCAGCGCGAGGCTGCCCGCGCCCACGCCCAGCGGTCTGCGACTGCCTACGCGCAGGTAGTTGGCGCGGATCGGGTAAGTGCCTTCTTCCACGTCGATACACAGCGATTCGATGCCGCTGGGAATGGAGAGCACGACGCTGTCTTCAAATTGCGCGGTCAGGCGCATCAGGCTCGGGCGCACCAGCGGCCGGGGATCGAAGCGCCGGAGCGCCGCCGCACCCAGCACCATCAGCTCGGGGCCGAGCGCAAATTGCCTGGTTTCGCTGTCGCGGCTCACAAAGCCATCGCGCACCAGCGATTCCAGCAGGCGCGAGGTCGTCGCCTTGTCCAGACCCGCCGCCGCAGCGATGTCGGTCAACCGGGCGTTGCTGCCTTCGGACATCACGCGCAGGATGCGCATGGCGCGCTCCACCGACGAAACGCTCTGACCGCCAGTGCGCGTCACAAGGGACTTGGTTCGTTTGGAAGTGGCCATGGCGGTTTCTATTGGTGAAACAACGGATGAAGGGAAATATAGGAATCGCGCTCACATCCGTCAAAAGCTTTCCGATCTGTTTCAGCGAATGAAACTTTGCGGGTACTTCATGCGCTGCCTGTCCTCGATGAAGTGTGAACAAAAGTATTTGTCTACTTCTCAATATTTCACCGAATCAATAGCATTCATCTACATGAATTAATGAGACAAAAGGGAGGCGCTATGAGATTCGGGGGCATGGCAAGGAACTGCCTCACCATGGGGGCGATGGTGATGGCGTCGGGTCTGGCACAGGCGCGCAACGAAGTGCCTGCGAGTGCGCGGGCGGACGGTGCGCAGGCGGACAGTGCGGCCACATCGGTGGAGGCCTCGGCGCGCAGTTCGCTGGCCCCCGGAGCGGCGTTTCCCGACAAGGCGAATGTGGGCGGGCGCGCCGTCGCGTTGAACGGGGCAGGCATTCGCTACCGGGCGGTGTTTCAGGTGTACCGCGCGGCGCTCTACACCGAAAAGCCGATCGAGCGCTACGCACAACTGGCGGGCGCGGCAGAGGCCAAGCGCATTCACATGGTGATGCTGCGCGAGGTGAATGCCAACGAGTTGGGAACCATGTTTGTGCGCGGCATTCTCGAAAACATGGACAAGTCCGTGGCCACGCGGTTGACGCCTGCGATGCTGCGCATGTCCGCGCTCTTCAACGAATACAAGCGGCTGGAGCCGGGTGATGCCATCACGCTGGACTGGGTGCCGGGCAAGGGAACGGTGGTGACGGTGAAAGGCAAGGTGGCGTCGGAGCCGATTCCTGAAGCGGAGTTCTATCACGCACTGGCGGGCATCTGGATTGGCGCGACACCTGCCGACTGGAAGTTGCGCGACGCCATGTTGGGCGTGAGTGGCAGCACGGAAACGGCCAATCGCAACTGACCGCCCCAGCACGGTAACGCCCCAGCACTGCGACGCCCCGACCGTCGTTACTGCAAGCAACCCTTTTTTCTGTCCCCGATCGCTGCAACAAGTGACAATGCAACGGTGCAGCGAGTCCATCGCACCGCAGCAGTGTGGTGCCTTTGCAGGAATGACAAACATGGAAATGAGCAGTGCGGTGAGCGCCAATGCAGAGCGCCGCCGATACGTGATGGGTGCCCTGGTGGCAACGGGGCTGGTGGCATCGGGGTGTACGTTGTCGCCCAGCGCCATGGCCCAGCAGGGGTACACGATTTCTGCGGGGCAGATCCAGGAAGCGGTGGCGCGCAAGTTCCCGCGCCAGTTTGGGCTGGGGGGCTTGCTCAACTTCCAACTGTCGGACCCGCGCATCGGGCTGCGTCCAGTGACCAACCAACTGAACACCGTGCTCGCCCTGAATGCATCCGGTCCGCTGTTGCAGGCGCAGTCGTACGACGGCTCGCTGGACGTCGATTTCTCGCTGCGCTATGAGCCCTCCGATCGCAGCTTGCGCGCCACGCAGTTGCAGCTCAATGCGCTGCGCATGCAGGGGCTCACTCCCGCAGCCGAACAGATGCTGCAGCAATACGGCGCCACACTCGCGCGTCAGGCGCTGCAGGAAGTGGTGCTGTACCAGTTGACCGACAAGGACCTGGCGCTGACCGACGGGTTGGGGCTGGAGCCGGGCGACTTCACGGTCACACCCAAGGGGCTGAAGGTGCAGCTCAGGCCGAAATCGCGATTGTGATCAATCGATCGTTCCGGTGCACATGAGGTGAAGCACGCAGTGCAGGCAGGACTGGCCCGCCGCACAATCGTGAAGCTGTCCTACGTGCCCGGCGTCAGGCCGCTGTTACAAAGTGGAGGTACCTTCCGTCGGGTCAGTGCCGATCGCCGGAGTGGCGAGGGCGCTGGATCTGGCCGACTCAGGAAAGAGAAACACTTCTATGACCTCACTCGCAGCATCCTCCGACAATCCACGCAGATCGGCCGCCATGGTGGCCGCCGCTCAGCGCCGCAGCCTCGTCGTCGTCATTGTGGGCGCCTCCAGCGGCATCGGTCACGCTACGGCGGTGGCATTTGCCCGGCGCGGCGCCAAGCTGGTGCTGGCGGCGCGCAGCGCGGAAACGCTGGCTCCGGTGGTGACGGAATGTCTGGCGGAAGGCGGTTCCGCGCTTGGAATTCCGACCGACGTGACGGATTCGGACGCCGTGCAAAAGCTCGCGCAGCGCGCCGTGAGCCATTACGGGCGCATCGATGTGTGGGTGAACGCTGCGGGCGTGAGCGCCGTGGGCCGCTTTGACGGCGTACCTCTGTCGGCCAGCCGCCGCGTGATCGAGTCCAATCTCATGGGCCATTTGTATGGCGCCCATGCGGCCATCCAGCACTTCCGCGAGACCGGGCGTGGTCTGCTGGTCAACCTCAATTCCATGAGCGGTTGGGTCGGCGCGCCGTTCTCTGCTGCCAACAGCGCGAGTAAGTTTGGCCAGCGCGGCCTGTCCGAAAGCCTGCGGGCCGAAGTGGCTGATCTGCCGCATGTGCACGTGTGCGACGTGGCACCGACGGTGGTGGACACGCCCGGCCTCGCCAACGGCGCGAACTACACCGGGCGACGCCTGCGGGTGCCGCTGCCCATGCTGGACCCACGCCGCGTGGCGCATGCGATTGTGGGGCTGGCCTATTCGCCCAATCCACGCGCCGTCACCTGGCTGGGTGCGGGGGCGTTGCCGAGCCGTGTGGCGCATGCTGTCTCGCCCACCCTGTTTGGCAAGGTGATGCATTGGCTGGGTGCGCGCAATCTGCGCCATTCGGAGCCAGCACCCGTCAGCGATGGCAATCTGTACGCGCCCTCGACCGAAGCCGCCATCGATGGTGGCGTGCGCGATGCGCGCAACGAGGCAGTGGTCGCCGCCATCATGATGGGATCGGTGGGACTGGCGCTCGGCTGGTGGCTGGGCCGCAGGCGCTGACGCGGGGCGGCTTCCTGTACGAATCTGTCCTATGGAATTTTGGCGGCGGGCGCACTACCATGTGGTCTGGAGGAAGATGTTTTTCTGCTGCTGACCACCGACAAGGAGCCCGCCATGTTGGACCCGCCCCAGATCATCGAATTTCCGGAGCAACGCCTCACGGCGGTGCTTCGTGTGGACTGCACCTGCGAAGAAATCCATCTGGTGATCGGCCGCGGCGTGCGTGAGCTTCTCGACGCGATTCACGCGCAAGGCGTGGTAGCGGCAGGTTCGCTCTACACCCATCACCTGCGCTTGCCGACGGACTGCTTCGAGCTGGAAATCGGCGTGCCCGTGAACCGTCTCGTCGAAAGCACGGGCCGCGTGCGCGCAGGTGCGTGGCCGGGTATGCGTGCGGCGCGCACCGTTTATCGCGGGCGCTACGAAGACCTGCCGCAGTTCTGGCGCAGTTTCCGCCTGTGGGTGCGCGAGCAGGGCCTGCGTGCGACGGATGATCTGTGGGAGTGCTATCTGAGCGGCCCCGAGTGCGGCCAAGACGCCACCCGCTGGCGCACCGAGCTGATCCAGCCCTTGCATGCGCAATGATGTGCGCAGGTGAGTGCCTTCTTGCACTGGCATCACCAGCGCAATGCACCGTTGCGCTGATAGGTCCAATGCGCCTATGGCAATGGCGCGCCGCGTCCCCATCTGTAGAGGGTTCAAACTGCGATGGAGGCAATGGCGCATCCATGCACAACGAAGGAGCCCACCGTGAGCAACGCGATCCTCAACAAGCAACCCCTTGGCCGCCTCTGGCCCACACTCGACCCATTCCTGTTTTGCGCGCACCACCTGGATGCATACCCGGCAAGCAATGGCGAATTGGGCGTGCAGGCCGTTGAACTGGAAGAGCGCGAGATCGGCAGCGATTTCGGCAACAAGGACGGCTTCAACATGTACCACGGTGAAGTCGTGCCGGGCTTTCCCGGCCATCCGCACCGTGGCTTTGAAACCGTCACGCTGGTGCGCGAAGGGCTGATCGACCATTCCGACTCGCTCGGAGCGGCAGCACGCTTTGGCAATGGCGACGTGCAGTGGCTCACGGCGGGCAAGGGCATCATGCACTCCGAGATGTTTCCACTGGTCCACACGGACAAGCCCAACCCGCTGGAGCTGTTCCAGATCTGGCTGAACCTGCCTGCCGCGAGCAAGATGGTGGCACCGCACTTCACCATGTTCTGGAACGAGCGCATTCCGCGGCTGGTGCATGTGGATGAGGGCGGCAAGCGCACGGAGATCGCCGTGGTCGCCGGAGCCCTCGAAGGCGCGCAGCAGCCGTTGTCGCCGCCGCCCGAGTCATGGGCCGCCGATCCCGCGCACGACGTGGCGATCTGGACCATCACACTCGCGCCCGGCGCCCGCTGGACCATGCCTGCCGCGCACCATGCCAAGGCGCGCCGCATGCTGTACTGGTTTGTGGGCAGCGGCCTGCAACTGGCGGGCGATGCGCTCGATGGCCATGCCGCATACGAGCTGGATGGCAGCCGAGCGGTGGAACTGGTCAACACCGGCAGCGAGGCCGTGGAATGTCTGCTGATGCAAGGCGTGCCGATTGCCGAGCGGGTCGCGCAATACGGCCCGTTCGTGATGAACAGCGAGCAGGAAATCATGCAGGCCATGCAGGACTTCCGCCGCACCCAGTTCGGTGGCTGGCCGTGGAAGGAAAACGATCCCGTTCACGGCGCAGAGCCCCGGCGTTTTGCGCGCCATCCGGGCGCAACGCAGGACGAGGTGCCGGGCGTCGCTGCCTGAGCGCAAAGGCACTACGACAAGGCGGACATCGTGCAAGCGATGTCCGCTTTTTTTGCTTTATCGCCGCGCCGCATTCATGGGGTGGCTGGCTCGGCCAGTTGCTCGCCCAGAAAGTCCACCACCGCGCGCACCCGTGGCGCGAGCGACCGGCCACTGGGATAGAGCAGGTAGAAGCGGTCATCCTCGCTGCGCTGGTGAAACCCTTGCAGCAGCGGCACGAGACGGCCAGCCGCCAGATCGGCAGCGATGTTGAAATGCGCCAGCCGCACCACGCCCAGACCCTGCAGCGCGAGCGTGCGCAGCAGCTCGCCCTGATTGGCTCCGATGTAGCTCGGAATATCCACGGTGCTGATGCCATCGGCGTCGTGAAAAGTCCAACTGTTCCACTGCGTGCGGATGGTGAAGTTCAGGCAGCGGTGCGCACGCAGATCGTCCGGGTGCTGCGGCGCGCCGAAGCGGGCGAGATAGGACGGCGCCGCCGCAATCACCCACGGGCGGAACATGAGCGGGCGGCCAATCAGCGACAGCTCGCTCGGCCGGCCGCTGTGCACTGCGACGTCCAGCCCTTGCCGGATGAAGTCGGCGCGCTCCGTGCCCAGCACAAATTCCAGTTGCAAGCGCGGATGCCGGTCGAGCAGCTGCGGCAGGCGCGGCGCGATCAGGTACTTCGCCGTGGTCAGCGCGGTGTGGATGCGCACGATGCCGGCAATGTCACCCACAGCCCCGTTCACGGAGTCTTCGGCATCCACCATGGCCTGCGCCACGCGCTCGCTGGCCGCGCGAAAGCGTTCCCCCTCCTGCGTCAAGCGGATGGTGCCCGCGATGCGTTCGAACAAGCGCACATGCAGTCGCGCCTCCAGCCGGGCGATGAGTTTGCTGACCGCCGACGGCGAAAGCCCGCGCCTGCGCCCGGCAGCCGAAAAACTGCCTTCTTCCACGACGGCGAGAAACACCAGCATTTCCGCAAATTGATCCATGGGCGGCAGCGTACCTGTGAATCTGTTTCATGACCATTGTTCTTTGAAGTGGGTTGTCCCGCTTGCATCGCTTGCCCAGAATGGAAGCGATAACCAAGGAGACAATGCAGATGAGCGAATCAGGAAAGGGCCGGACGACGACCCTGCGCATCGGTTCGGGTGCCGCATGGTGGGGCGATCGCGTGGAGCCTGCAGGCCTCAACGCGGAACAGGGCGAGCTGGATTACCTGTGTTTTGAAACCATGGCCGAAGCCACCGTGTCGGCCGCGCAGGTGCGGGCGCGGCGCGATCCGGGCTTTCCAGGGTATGACACCTATCTCGACGATCGCATGCGCGCCGTGCTGCCCGCCTGCATGCGGCGCGGCACGCGCATCATCTCCAATCAGGGCTGGATCAATCCGCAAGGCGCGGCCCAGCGCATCGTGGAGTTGCTGCGCGAACTCGGCATCGAGGGCGTGAAAGTGGCCGCCGTGAGCGGCAGCCTGATCACCGACCGCGTGCTGTCGCTGGCGCCCACCATCCTGGAAAACGGCGCATCGACGGCCACGTTGAAGGACACGCTGATCTCCGCTGAGGCCTACATGGGCGCGGAACCGATCGTGCAGGCGCTCAGGGAAGGCGCGCACATCGTGGTGACGGGCCGCGTGGCGGACCCTTCGCTGTTTGTCGCGCCGATGATGTACGAGTTCGGCTGGGACGCGCTTGACCACGAGAAAGTGGGCGCGGGCAGCGGCATCGGACACCTGATGGAATGCGGCGCGCAAGTCACGGGCGGTTATTTCTCCGACCCTGGCCTCAAGGACGTGCCTGAGCCGTGGAACTTTGCCTTTCCCATTGCCGAGGTGGAGCCGGACGGATCGGTCGTGATCTCCAAGGTGGCGGGCTCGGGCGGTGCCATCACGCTGCAGACCGTCAAGGAGCAGATGCTCTATGAAGTGCACGATCCGGCCAACTACATCACGCCCGATGTGGTGGTGGATTTCACGCATGCGCAACTCGAGCAGATCGCCCCGGATCGCGTGCGCGTCACCGGCCTGACGGGCAAGCCGCGCACGCCGACGCTGAAAGTGTCCATGGGCTGCACGGAAGGCTTCATCGGCGAAGACATGTTCTTCTACGCGGGCCCCGGCGCGCTGCGGCGTGCGCAACTGGCCAAGAAAATTCTGGAAGAGCGCTTCAAGATCGTGAACCTCCAGGCCGAGGACATGCGCGTCGATTTTCTCGGCCTCAACGCCATTCACGGCGCGGCCACGCCCGCGAATGCGCCCGAGCCGTATGAAGTGGCGGTGCGCGTCGCCGCCCGCACCGCAACGCGCGCAGAGGCCCTGAAAGTGGGCCGCGAAGTGGATGGCATGGCCGTCTCCGGCGTGGCGCACACCGGCAAGCGCGTACCCCATCAGGACCGCACCCGCGAGGTCATCGGCGTGTGGTCCTCGCTGGTCGCGCGCGAACAGGTCACGCCGCACATTGACTACTTCATCAGCTAACCCAGGGAGCATCACGCATGACAGCTCAAACCCGCAAAGTGCTGCTGGAGCAGGTGGCGCATACGCGCTCCGGCGACAAGGGCAACACCTCCAACATCGCCGTGTTCGCCTACGCGCCCGCGTTGTACCCGATGCTCAAGGAGCAGCTCACCGCTGCGCGCTTCAAGGCCTTCCATCGCGAGGCCATCACCGGCGAGGTGCTGCGCTACGAAGTCGACAACCTGCACGCCCTGAACTTCGTAGCGCATGGCGCGCTGGGCGGTGGCGTGTCCCGCAGCCTGTCGCTGGACAACTATGGCAAGGCGCTGTCCGCCGCCATCCTCGCATACGAAATCGAGGTGCCAGAGAACCTTCTGCCCTTGCTGCGCGTGCGCCAGCCGTCCTGACGGCTGCGCCCCGATTTCCCTCATGCACAACCAATCATCCAGGAGACAAGCATGTTGAAACTGAACAAACGAAACCTGCTGCAAAAGGCCGCCGTCCTGTGTCTAGCCGCCAGCGCAGGGGCGGTGTGCGCGCAGGCCGACTATCCCGCCAAACCGGTGCGCATCATCGTGCCTTACCCGGCGGGCGGCACGACGGACATCATTGCGCGCATTGCGGCCAACCAGTTGACCGAGCGGCTCAAGCAGTCGTTCATCGTCGAGAACAAGGCGGGAGCGAGCGGGGCGATCGGTACGCAGGCAGTGGCGCAGGCAGCGCCGGACGGCTACACGCTGGTGATGGGAACGGCGAGTTCGCACGGCATCAATTCGGCGCTGCAAAAAAATCTGCCGTACGACGCCGTGAAAGACTTTGCGCCCGTGACCGTGGTGGCGAACACGCCCAACATCATCATCGCCAATCCCTCGGTGCCGGTGAAGAACCTGAAGGAACTGGTGGCACTGGCGAAGTCGCAGCCGGGCAAGATCAACTTCGGCTCCACCAGCCCCGGCGGATCGCCGCACATGAGCGCAGAACTGCTCAAGATGATGGCGGGCATCGACATGACGCACGTGCCGTACAAGGGCGCGGCGCCGATGTTGACGGATCTGGTGGGCGGCCAGATCCAGATCGGCTTTGACAATCTGCCCTCCAGCATGGGCTTTGTGAAAAGCGGCAAGGTGCGCGCGCTGGCGGTGACGACGGCCAAGCGCTGGCCCGGCGCGCCGGATATCCCCACGGTGGCCGAAAGCGGTGTGCCCGGCTATGAGGTGTCGGGCTGGTTCGGTTTGTTGGCGCCTGCTGGCACGCCGCCGGCCGTACTGAACAAACTGCAGGCCGCAGTGGCCGACGCCGTGCGCAGCCCGGAGGTGGCGAAGCAGTTGCGCGATCTGGGCGCCGAGCCGGTCGCCAATGCGCCCGATGTGTTTGCCCGCGACATCCGCGACGACGTGGAGAAGTGGCGCAAGGTGGTCCAAACGACCGGCGTGAAGCTGGACTAAGGGCGCTTTGCACCCGACGGATCGGCACATGCTGCCCGGCGATCAGTGGGTGCAGAGGGTTGTTGAGCGCTGGCGTGCTGCGTTGGCGGGCGAATGTGCAGGACAATGGCGGCTGACACAGGAACGACACATACGGAATCACCGCTCATGAAAATCACCAAAGACACCGCCGTCACGCTCAACTACAAGATCACCGACCCCGTCACCGGCAAGCCGCTGGATGCGGGCGACGTGGCCTATCTGCATGGTGGCTACGACAACGTTTTCCCGAAGGTGGAAGCGGCACTCGAGGGCCAGGCCAAGGGCTTCACGACCACCATCGATCTGGCCGTGGCCGATGCTTTTGGCGAGCGCGACGAAAAGCTCGTGCGCGTAATCCCCAAGGCCGAATTCCCGCCGGGCGTGAAGGTGGGCGGGCAGTTGCAGGGCCCGTCAGACGACGGCCACATGATGGTCTTCAACGTGGTGAAGATCAAAGGCCCCGAAGTTCACCTCGATGGCAACCATCCGCTGGCCGGCAAGGCATTGAAGTTCAGCGCCAAGGTGACCGACGTGCGCGCGGCAACACCCGAAGAAATCGCCCACAAGCACGTTCACGGCGCACACGGCCATCACCATTGATGCACATGGGGGCGTGGCCGCTCACTTCTGCCGCAGCAGCGCACGGCGCAGGAGGCGGGACGCGCGGTCCCTGATCTGGAACGGGCTGTGCCCCGGCAGCGGCTGCGTTTTCGCGCGCCGGCAGGCGCTGAGGAAATCATCGAGGATGGGGCGCGCGTCCAGGATCGTTCCATCCTTGGCCCGGAATTCCGGGTGCCATTGCGTCGCGGCGATGTAGCCATGGCCATGCGTCGGATGGCGCCGGATGGCTTCTGGCACGGCGTCGGGATAGCTCCACGCTTCGATGTCGAAACCCGGTGCCAGATCCTTGATGCCCTGATGGTGAATGCTGTTCACCGTCGCCTTCGATTGGCCCGGATAGAGCCGCGCCAGCCGCGTGTTGGGGACGATTTCGACGTCGTGAAAATGCTGGTCATAAGTGATCGGATCCCGGTGCAACTGCGCGCCGGGATGCTGCGTTTCAATGTCCTGATACAGCGTGCCACCAAAGGCCACGTTGATGAGTTGCAGCCCCCGGCAAACGCCGAAAATCGGCTTGCCCTCTTGCTCGAACGCTTCCACCACGGCCATGTCGTACAGGTCGCGCACGCGGTCGCCGAGCCATGCATCCTTGAGCGGCTCTTCGCCATAGCTGCCGGGCCAGACATCCGCGCCGCCGTGCATCACCACGCCGTCCAGCCACTCGGCATAGTGCTTGAGCGTCACGTCGCCCAGCGCGGTTTCGCCGGTCGGGCAGGGCACCATGACCACCAGCGCGCCCGCTGACATGAGCCAGTGGGCGATGGATTGTTCGACGTATTGCAGCGTTTTGTTGGTGAACAGCGGCCGGTACGGATCGGCGTGCGAGAAGCAGGCCGACAAGCCGATCTTCAGGCGCGTGCCTGAGTCGGAGCCGATGATGGAAGAGGCGGGGCTTTTCATCTGCAATAGTCTTTCCGGCGGTCAGGAGTGGCGCACCAACAGGCCACATCCAGTTTGTAACATGGTTGGATAAATGGTTCTGTACGCGCTGTAGGTCGGATCCGGCAGGCTGCGTCAGTACCTTCCCTAAAGACCTGATTCACCTCAAATTGATGTCCATCAAGCAGTATGCTGTAGCTGCTGGCAAGATGCAGCTATGACATCGATCAGAATGTCATTTCGAATAGAAGGAGTAGCGAATGCAAGTTCAGGTTCATACCAACGACAAGATTCAAGGCGGGGAGTCGCTGGCCCAGTGGGTGCAGCAAGAGGTTGCCACGCGCCTTGCGCGCTTCAAGGAAACCATCACGCGCGTCGAGGTGTACTTCTCCGATTCCGATGGGGCCGCCAAGTCCGGAGCCCAGGACAAGCGTTGCGTGGTCGAGGCGCGCCCTGCGGGCCGTCAGCCGGTTGCCGCCAACGCCGAAGCGCCCAAGGTGGCTGAAGCCCTGACGGCGGCGCTCGACAAGCTGGTGCGTGGTCTGGAGGCCGATCAGGGCCGCGCGCGCGACAAGAACAACCGCGAGACGATTCGCGACGGCGAACAGCCGCTCTGAACGCTGGCGACCGCTTTCCGCGGGTGGCGTCAGACGGATGATCTGACGCAGCGCTGAAAGTGGGTTTCCACACGCAAAACGCCCGCTGGCAACCTTTGCCAGCGGGCGTTGTCGTTCAGGGGTTCAGTTGTGCGTCAGAACGAGCTGCCGGGGGTTTGCAGGAAGGCGATTTCCTCCGGCGTGCTGGTGCGCGCGAGGATGGCGTTGCGGTGCGGGTAGCGGCCAAAGCGCTCGATGATGTCCCGATGGCGCTGCGCAAAGTCCAGGTTGTTGGGATTGCCAAGCGCGGTGAACTGGCGCACGGATTCCTGCTGCACCAAGCGCGATTCGCTGTGCATCAGCGGCATGTAGGCAAAGGCGCGCTGCTCAGGCGTGAGTTGTGCGTCCAGCCCGAGTTGGATGACCTCTTGCGACAGCACCAGCGCCACCGGGTCCTGCGCGAACGCTTGCGGCGTGTCGCGATAGGCGTTGCGCGAAAACTGGTCGAGCACGATGATTTCGGCGAGCCGTCCCAGCGCGTCCGTGCGCCAGCTCCACAGTTCGCCGCGCGACGCCTGCACGAGCAGGTTGCCGAAGCGGCTGCGGATGGTTTCGTCGAATGCCAGGTCCTTGGTGAACCATTGCTGCGGTGTCGATTCTTCGAACCAGAAACGAATCACCGATTGCGGACCGGGGTCGGGAGAGGCTGTGGTCTGAGAAGTGGTCATGAGGCTCAATGTAGCTCCAAAAAGCAAAGAGCACCCCGGAAGTTCCGGAGTGCCCTTGAAACGCCTTGCGCCGAACGGGTCCGATCGGCTCAAGCGTTGATCATCAGCGGCGCGAGCGCAGGTTGCCGTTTTCGTCGGCAATCACGATTTCCACGCGGCGGTTCATCGCGCGGCCCTCGGGGGATCCATTGTCAGCCACCGGGAACTGCTTGCCATAGCCTTGGGTGGTGATGCGGTCGGGCGTCACGCCGCGGCTGACCAGGGCGCGCTGCACGGATTCGGCGCGGCGCTGCGACAGCGTCTGGTTGACGGCATCGGTGCCAACGCTGTCGGTATAGCCTTCGATGAGCAGCTTGCGGTTCGGGAACTGGGTCAGGAACTGCGCCAGCTTGTCCAGGCGCGGTCCGGCTTGCGATGTCAGATCGGACTTGCCGAACTCGAACAGCACATCGCCCAGCGTCACCAGCAGCCCGCGCTCGGTCTGCTTGGCCTGCAGTTCGTCGAGCTGCGCTTGCAAGCTCTTTACCTGCGCGGCGCTGGCGGCGGCACGCTGCTCGGCGCTCATGGCCTGCTGGCGCGCCTGATCGGCTGCGGAGCGGGCCTGATCGGCCTGCATCTGGGCACGCTGCGCGCTGCCTTGCAGGCGCTGGCGCTCGATGTCCACGCCTGCCTGCTTGATGTCGGTATCCAGTTGGCGCGTCTGGGCCACATTCTGCGCGATCTGTGCGCGGCGGATGGCGAGGTTGGACAAGTGCGTGGCCTCGGCCGTGTCGGCGTCTTCCGTCCAAGCCTTGTCGGCGCGCGAGAGGGTATCGGTGGCGCTCTTGAGCTCCAGCGGCGCCAGTTGCACGACCTTGGCGTCGTTCACGACGGTGTTCACGGCGGCGCGTGCCTTTTGCAGCGGCTCCAGCGGCGCATCGCGCGAAGCGCAGGCGCTCAGCACGGCTGCGGCGATGAGGCTGGTGGCCAGCATGCCAATGCGGCGGGATGGGGTGCTGTGGTGGTTCGACATGGGTTGATCCTTTCTCCGTTCTCTCCGGTAAGCCTGGTGTGTGGTGCGTCGCGTTCAGCGAAGCCTCAACGCACAGGCGCCGGTACGGGCGCGGGCATGGGGGCTGGCTGGCTTTGGTAGCCGCGCTTGACGGCTTCCAGACGGCTCTGGTTCTCGGCCACCTGGGCCCGGGATTCGGCGACGCGCGCCTCGGCTTCAGCCGCTTCGGCATAGCGGCGGGCGTCTTCGTACTTCTTGTCTTCCATGGCGCGTTGGGCCTTGGACCACAGATCGCGTGCGTTCTGCAGCTCGACCGGCGCATTCGCCGTGACTTGCGGTGCGGTCGATACGCGCTGGATAGCGCTTTGCGCGACGGCCATTTCTGCCTGTGGTGGCTTGGTAGACGAACAGGCGGCCAACGCGCCCAATGCCAGCGCCGCAATGGCACCACGGATCAGGTTGTTTTGCATGATGTGGACTCCTCTTATTGAACGTTGGTGTGCGAGGGGCGTCTGGCGGCCCTTACCGTGCATCGTGAAAATCGGGCGTCAATGCCGGTCGCTTCGCGGTCAGTGGTCAGCTTTGCAGCCGTTGGGTCAAGTGGTTGTGTCCCATGCCCCTCACGCATCAGGACGAAACGCAGCACCTCAAAGTGTTGCGATGCAGTGATTGTGAAAAAGGTTGGGCGTGCGCCGCGTAGGTGCTGCGTTGCTATCAATGTCGGAGTGAAACCCTCAAGCCGCAAGCCGTTGTCTTACAGGGAGCCACTGCGCGCGGGCAACAAAAAAGCGCCCGAAGGCGCTTTGGCGGTGTGAGGTGGAATGCCTCAGCGGTGCTGGCTTATTGGCCAGACATCACGCGCACCATTTCCAGGCACTTGTTGGAGTAGCCCCACTCGTTGTCGTACCAGGACACGACCTTCACGAAGGTGCCGTCGAGGGCGATGCCGGCGTCGGCGTCGAAAATGGAAGTGCGGGTGTCACCGCGGAAGTCGGTGGCGACGACCTTGTCTTCGGTGTAGCCGAGGATGCCCTTCAGCGCGCCTTCCGACTGGGCCTTCATTTCGGCCTTGATTTCGTCGTAGGTGGCAGCCTTGTCCAGTTCCACGGTCAGGTCGACCACGGACACGTCGGAGGTCGGCACGCGGAAGCTCATGCCGGTCAGCTTCTTGTTGAGCTCAGGAATCACCACGCCCACGGCCTTGGCTGCGCCGGTGCTGGAGGGAATGATGTTTTCCAGAATGCCGCGGCCACCGCGCCAGTCCTTGTTGGATGGGCCGTCCACGGTCTTTTGTGTGGCGGTGGCAGCGTGCACGGTGGTCATCAGGCCGCGCTTGATGCCCCACTTGTCGTGCAGCACCTTGGCCACGGGTGCCAGGCAGTTGGTGGTGCACGAAGCGTTGGAGATGATGGCCTGACCGGCGTAGGTCTTGTGGTTCACGCCGTAGACGAACATGGGGGTGTCGTCCTTGGAGGGCGCCGACAGCAGCACCTTCTTGGCGCCTGCGTCGATGTGCTTTTGTGCGCTGGTCTTGTCCAGGAACAGGCCGGTGGACTCGATCACAATGTCCGCGCCGACTTCGTTCCACTTCAGGTTGGCGGGGTCGCGCTCCTGGGTGAGACGGATCTTCTTGCCGTTCACGATCAGCGTGTTGCCTTCGACCTTCACGTCGCCCTGGAAGCGGCCATGCACGGAGTCATAGCTCAGCATGTAGGCGAGGTAATCGGGCTCGAGCAGGTCGTTGATCGCAACGACTTCGATGTCGGAAAAATTCTGCACGGCGGAGCGCAGCACGTTGCGGCCAATGCGGCCGAAGCCGTTGATACCAATCTTGATCGTCATAGTTTCACCTCGATTGAAAAGTCAATTACCAAACCAGAAAAGTCCAACGCCGCGCTGACCTTGCGGCCAGCGCGGCGTGCGCAATCAACGGGCGCGTTGCAGCGCGGCCTGCACGGTGTCGGCCACGTTTTCGGGCGTGAAGCCGAAGTGCTTGAACAGCACGCCTGCGGGCGCGGATTCACCAAACGTGTCGATGCCGACCACGGCGGCGCAGCCGTACTTCCACCAGAAGTCGGTCACGCCCATTTCTACGGCGATGCGGGGCACGCCGGCGGGCAGGACCAGGTTCTTGTACTGGGCGTCTTCGCGGTCGAACGTGGTCGTGCTGGGCATGGAGACCACGCGCACGGCGATCTTGCGTTCGGCCAGCAGCTTTTGTGCGGCCACGGCCAGATGCACTTCGGAGCCGGTCGCGATGATGACAGCCTGCGCCTTCTTCTTGAGGCCCGCGTGTTCCGGCTCGCACAGCACGTAGGCGCCGCGCGAGATGTCGCCCAGATCCATCTTGGCGAGGTAGGGCAGGTTCTGGCGCGACAGCAGCAGCGCGGTGGGCTTGTTGCGGTTGGACAGTGCCACGCTCCACGCCACGGCGGTTTCCGCCGTGTCAGCCGGACGCCAGACATCGAGGCCCGGGATCAGGCGCAGGCTGGCGGCGTGCTCGATGGATTGGTGCGTCGGGCCGTCTTCGCCCAGACCGATGGAGTCGTGCGTGAACACGTGGATCACGCGCTGCTTCATCAGCGAGGCCATGCGGATGGCGTTGCGGCTGTAGTCGCTGAAGGTCAGGAAGGTGCCGCCGTAGGGGATGAAGCCGCCGTGCAGCGCGATGCCGTTCATCACCGCGGCCATGCCGAATTCGCGCACGCCGTAATTGATGTGGCGGCCACCGACGAGTTCGGTGTGGTCGCCCACTTGCATCTCGGTCATCACCACGTGGCCCTTGTCGTCAAAGCGCAGGGCCGGAGTGCTCTTGGTGTTGGTGAGGTTGGAGCCGGTCAGGTCGGCGCTGCCGCCGAGCAGTTCGGGCAGCTTGGCGGTGAAGGCTTCCAGCGCCAGTTGACTGGCCTTGCGGCTGGCCACGGTTTCGCCCTTGGTGTGCGATTCGATGACCACGTCCACGGCGGTCTGTGCGAAGTGGCGCGGCAGGTCGCCCGCCATGCGGCGCGCGAATTCTTCGGCCAGCGCAGGGTGGGCGGCGGCGTAGGCGTCAAAGCGTTGCTGCCAGGCGGCTTCGGCGCTCTTGCCGGCTTCCTTGGCGTCCCAGTCGCCGTAGACGTCGGCGGGAATGTCGAACGGACCATGCTCCCAGCCCAGCGCCGCGCGCGTGAGCTGGATTTCTTCCGCGCCCAGCGGCTCGCCGTGGGCCTTGGCCGTGTTGGCGCGGTTGGGCGAGCCCTTGCCGATGGAGGTCTTGCAGACGATCATGGTCGGCTTCTCGGCGCTTTGCTTGGCCTTGGCGATGGCCGCGGCGATGGCGTCGGCGTCATGGCCGTCCACGGCGTCGATCACGTTCCAGCCGCAGGCGCGCATGCGCTCGGGCGTGTTGTCGATGAACCAGGGCGCGACCTTGCCGTCGATGCTGATGCCATTGTCGTCATACAGCGCGATCAGCTTGTTCAGCTTCCATGCACCCGCCAGCGAGATCGCCTCCTGGCTGATGCCCTCCATCAGGCAGCCGTCGCCCAGGAACACATAGGTGTGGTGGTCAACGATGGCGTGGCCGTCGCGGTTGAACTCGGCGGCAAGCAGCTTTTCAGCCAGCGCGAAGCCCACGGCGTTGGTGATGCCTTGGCCGAGCGGGCCGGTGGTGGTCTCCACGCCGGGGGTGATGCCGTGCTCGGGGTGGCCTGCGGTCTTGCTGTGCAGCTTGCGGAAGTTTTTCAACTCCTCCAGAGGCAGGTCGTAACCGGAGAGGTGCAGCACCGAATACAGCAGCATCGACGCGTGTCCGTTGGACAGCACGAAGCGGTCACGATCCGCCCAGTTCGGGTTGGTCGGGTTGTGCTTGAGGTGGCGTCCCCACAGGGCCACGGCCATGTCGGCCATGCCCATCGGCGCACCGGGGTGACCGGAATTGGCTTGTTGAACGGCATCCATTGCGAGTGCGCGGATCGCATTCGCCATTTGTTGAGTTTTGGCCATGAGTGGCGGGCTCCCGGAGGACTGGGTGTAGGAAAACCCCTTATTTTACTAAGGGAGCGGGAAGGTGGGGCGACTGAGGTCGAAGCTGGAGTGCGCAGCCCTGTCAATCACTGGCAGATGTACTACAGTGCGAACCCATGCAAACCGCTTCCAGCCCACAGAAAAACAGCCGGTCTTCCAATGACGGCGCCTATTTGAATGCGATGCTGCTGGCCGCCGGACGCGGTGAGCGGATGCGCCCGTTGACCGACACCACGCCCAAACCATTACTCACAGTGCAAGGGAGGGCATTGCTGGATTGGCACGTGGCCGCGCTGCTGCGCGATGGCGTGAACCGGGTGGTGGTGAACACCGCCTGGCTGGGCGAACAACTGCCCGCGCATCTGGATGCGCAATGGCCCGACCTGGCCCACGCCGGGCGGCTTGCGTATTCGCACGAGGGCCAGGACTTTGGCCACGCGCTGGAAACCGCTGGCGGCATTGCGCGCGCCGTGCCGCAGTTGGGCGCTGCGTTCTGGCTGGCTGCGGGCGACGTGTTTGCACCGGACTTCGTGTTCGACGCCGAACGCGCACGCGCCTTTGCTGCTTCGGACGATCTGGCACATCTGTGGCTGGTGCCCAACCCCGCGCACAACCCGCAGGGCGACTTTGCGCTGGCAGACGACGCTCCGGGCAGCGGCACGGGGCGTGCGCTCCACGTCGCAAAAGAGCAACCGTGTGCATATTCGCGCTACACCTACAGCACGATCGCGCTGGTCAAGGCAGAGTTGTTCATGCAGCCGTGGTGCGAGATGGCTGCGGGCAACGCGCAGGGGGTGGCGCTGCCCTTGGCACCGCTGCTGCGGCGCGCAATGGACGCGGGCCGCGTAGGAGCGACACTGTACACCGGACGCTGGACCGACGTGGGCACCCCTGAGCGCCTGGCGCACCTGAATGCTTGAACCGCGCATGTGCGCATGTTGAATACCGGATAGGGCACACGATGGGAATGGAGTGGAGCAGCTTTGCCATGCTGCTGTTGGTGGTGGCGCTGGCCTGTGCGGCGCAGAACCTGACTGGGTTTGCCTTCGCGCTGATCTTTGTCGGACTGGCAGGCGCAATGCATCTGCTGCCGATTGCCGATGCGGCCAACGTGGCGGGGTTGCTGCAACTGGTGAATGGATTCGTTTTCTTGCGCAGTCATCCATTTGAGCCGCGCTGGGACCTGCTCAAACCCATGCTCGTGAGCAGCACCATTGGCGTGCTGCTGGGTTTGGGGTTGCTGCAACTGCTCAGTGGGGATTGGGTGAATGTGCTGCGCATGCTGCTGGGCGTGACCATCATTGGCTGCGCGTTCTTGCTGCTGTCCCAAAAGAAGGGGCGCGAAACGCCGTCGGGGCCGCGAGCCATATGGGTGGCGGGTGGTTTGTCCGGCTTGTTGGGCGGCTTGTTCTCTACCTCGGGGCCCCCCATCGTCTATCACCTGTATCGCGAGCCTCTGCCCTCAGCACTCATTCGACAATGTTTGCTGGTGTTGTTCATGTCGAATACGGTCGTGCGTCTGGGGGTCGTAACGGTCGCAGGCGAGTTGTCACGCACATCGATCGTCGTGTCGCTGGCTGCATTGCCAGTGGTAGCCGGAGTGACCTGGCTGCTGGCCAAATATCCACCGCGCTTGCCCGTGCGGCTTTTGCAATGGCTGGTGTGTGCGCTGCTGTTCATTGCGGGTGCAAGCATGTTGTTCCAGGCCTTCTGATCCAAGCATATCGCCCACCCGATTGACGAAGGAACTCCGGCGCAAAAGTCGCCGCCGCAGTAGGATGGCGCCCATGAACTCCACTGCATCTGTTTACGCCCAGCGTCGGGCGCGTCTGGCGGCCCAACTTGGCGAGGGCGGCATTGCCATCATCCCCACGGCACCCGAGCGACAGCGCAACCGCGACAACAACTTCCTCTACCGGCACGACAGCTACTTCTACTATCTGACGGGGTTCACCGAGCCGAACGCCTGTCTGGTACTGGCCGCCGATGGCACCAGCACCCTGTTTTGCCAGCCCAAGGATCTGGAGCGCGAAATCTGGGACGGCTACCGTCTCGGCCCCGATGCTGCGGTGAGCACGTTGGGCGTGGATGCGGCCCATTCAATCAACGACCTATCGACACGCATGCCGCGCCTGCTGGAGAACACGCAGTGCGTCTGGTTCCCGTTTGCCACGCACGACGGATTGGCGGCGCGGGTGGAAGGCTGGCTCGCCAAAGTGCGCGCGCGCGTGCGTTTCGGCGCCCTGTGCCCGACGGCACAAGGCGACCTGTGTGCGCTGCTCGACGAAATGCGGCTGGTGAAGGATGCGCACGAGTTGGACATCATGCGCCGCGCCGGCATCATCAGTGCGCGCGCCCATGTGCGCGCCATGCAGCGCTCGGCCCGCATGCTGCGCTCGGGCGAGGACGTGCGTGAATACCATCTTGATGCCGAACTGCTGCATGAATTCCGCCAGAGCGGCGCACAGTACACGGCCTATGACTCCATCGTCGCCGCCGGTGCCAACGCCTGCGTGCTGCATTACCGCGCCGACAAGGCGCCCGTGCGCAAGGGCGAGTTGGTACTGATCGATGCAGGCTGCGAGCTGGATGGCTATGCCAGCGACATCACGCGCACCTTTCCTGCCGATGGCGTGTTCAGTGGCCCGCAACGTGCGCTCTACGATCTGGTGCTGGAAAGCCAGAACGCGGCGATCGCTGCCACCAAGGCCGGCGCGCGTTTCAACGATCCGCATGACGCGACGGTGGCCGTGCTCGCGCAGGGCATGCTCGATCTGGGCCTGCTGGATGCCAACAAGGTGGGCAATGCGCAGGACGTGATCGATTCCCGCGCGTATTTCCAGTTCTACATGCACCGTACTGGCCACTGGCTGGGCATGGACGTGCATGACTGCGGCAGTTACGTCGAGCCCACGGAACTGGGCGACGTGAGCGAGCGCACGGACCCGCTCTCCGGCGAAACCATCAAGAACCGCCCCAGCCGCATCCTGCGCCCCGGAATGGTCACCACGATCGAGCCGGGTATCTATGTGCGCCCGGCACCCGGCGTACCCGAGCGTTACCACCACATCGGCATTCGCATCGAAGACGATGCCGTGGTGACCGAATCGGGCTGTGAGCTCATGACCCGTGGCGTGCCGGTGAAGGCCGATGACATCGAGGCGTTGATGAGAGAGTGAGGACTCTTTGCAATAGTCGATCGGCGCGCTTGTGTCGATCTCTGCTGTGCAGCAGGTGCCTTAATTTTTAATACCTGCTAGAAACCAAAAACCGCGATTCAATCGCGGTTTTTTTGCGCGCTGAATTTTGATATGGCGACTATTTTTGCAGCGGTTTACTGCAGTGACTTTTTCGCCTGTGGGTGCGCGTGCGAATTCGTGCTTATTTGGTTGGTAAGTATTTGTATCTGGTAGATTTGTTGATATTGGATTGCAAATACCAGTACATATTGAATGTTCTTGACAATCGGAATTTTTCTTAGTTTGACGTGGTTGATCGTCGTCAATTTGTCGGGATTGTGGTTGAGATAAATTGATAATTAATGATACTTTAATTGGAATATTGATTTAGTCGGGCGACATATTGCTGTGCGGGTGGATGAGTGATTTTAATTATTTCAAATTCTATGTATTAGATTTGGAATTGAGGGGTAAATATGAAATTGTTGAATTTTTCAAGACTGGTGTTGGCGCTTGCGCTGGCATTGGGTGGGATGCATGGCGCGGCGCAAGCGCAAAGCCCATCGCATGAAATTGCATTGCAAACCGGAACGCTGATTCAGGGAGAGTCGAAAAACTTTCCGCTGGCAGTGGGGCATGGCGCGCATAAATTGCTGATTACTGTGACGGCTGTGAATTCCACAGGCGTCCGGATCCAATTACCGGATGGCCGTTTGCTGTCGCGCAATGACGCGGGCGTCAATGTCACGCTGGAGAAAACGGCTGTGACGTATGAAGTGACCTCTCCCCAAGGCGGTGAGTGGCACGTCGGAATGAGCGGCGTTGGTGATTTTTCGGTATCCGCTTCTGTTCTTGATGCGGCACCGGAGCCCGCCGCGCACCCTGTGCCTGCGAGAGCTGGCAATAGCAGGATGCTGGGAACTATCGTGCCCATTCCTCCAGTCAAAGGGCTGCGCGCGGTGCCAGGCACCATGATCACGACGGGAACGGCTATCAGCGAGGATGGAAAGCCGGTGGTCTGGGGTTTCCGTGGAAGCGCCCAGCAAGGAAATGGACGTACCGTCGTGCCCTCCTTCCATGCGCCGGCAGAGGTGGAGTCGCTCGAAAACATCGTGGACTTTGTCGGTGGTGCCTATCACTTGGTGGCTCGCGACGATGCGGGCAATGTGTACGGTTGGGGGCAGAGTGGCTATGGCGAGTCCGGATGCCTCTTTGGTTACGCACATACACCTTGTCTGGTCCTGAAAGATGCGACGCAGATTGCGGTGGGCGAGTACTTCAGCATGGCGCTGGATGTCACCGGTCAAGTCTGGACGTGGGGACACAACGCGTATGGGCAACTGGGAATCAAGAAATTTGCACCCAACAGCTTTACGCCGCGCAAAGTGAATCTCGGCGGTGAGCGCGCGCGGTTGGTTGGCGCTGCCTATGAGGGCGCGTTTGCAGTCACGCAAGAGGGGCATGTCTGGGCTTGGGGTGACAACGAAGCCAGTGGCCTGGGTGTGCAGGGGACCAACTATGGGGTCCAGCAGATCGTGTGGGAGCCGGTTCGGGTGGATCGCCTGACGCCCTATGCGCACCGGATCGTGTCGATTGCCGGTGGAAATGGTTGGGGTGAAGCACTTCTGGACGATGGCGAAGTCATCGGTTGGGGATTGCACGCCGCTTTGGGGCAGGGAACCGAACGCACGAATATCAGCAGTCCCGACCCCGTGCACATCATGCATGGCGTGAAGAAGCTCTTCGCCCGTTATGTCGGCTCAGTGGCACTCACAGAAGAGGGCGACATATACACGTGGGGCCAAACTGGCGGCAGTGCTTTTGAGATCATTTATGGGGCACAACCCACTTTGCGGCAGCCTGCGGATCAGGTCCATGATATTGGCGGTGGCAAGGAACACGTTTTCTATACAACGGTGGAAGGTCGGCTCTACGGAGTGGGATACAACGACCTCAATAAACTCGATCAAACGCGATGCTGCGGACCTAACGTGGATTGGCCAGGTGCGGAAATCGATTTCTGACCGGTGATTTGAATGGCGTGATGGGAAGCGGGTAGATATGCGTGTCACTGTTGGAGAGTGTGAAATTCCGCGCCGTTCAGTATTTTGGTGAGTAAATCAGGGATGGGCTCTTTCGAAAGAGCCTCCCCTGGTTGTTGCCTGAGGCGCAAGAAATGAAAACGTTCGAGAATATAAGAAATATTCGGTATGACCGAGGATTTACACTTATCGAGGTAATGATCGTTGTCGCCATCATTGGAATATTGGCCGCCGTGGCGTTGCCTTCCTATCAGCGATATATCACGCGATCCAAGTTGCCAGAGGCATTTTCCCTGCTCTCGGGGATGGGGTTATCTGCTCAGCAATATTATCAAGACAATCGAACGTACTCGCTCGGTGGAAATGACGCGGACTCGACTTGTCCAACCACCGCACCCAGCAGCAAGAACTTCACCTTTGCCTGTAGCAGTGTCACGGCGGCGACCATCATCATGACGGCTACCGGCAAATCAGCCGACCTGACTGGCATCACCTTCACCTTGAATGAGAAAGGTGAGCGCAAAACCACCACCGTTCCTTCTGGCTGGGGCGGTGCAGGCAAAGCATGTTGGGTTCGTAGCCAAACGGGGGATTGCGAGTGACAACGGCCTTTGCTCCCAACCGTTGCCGGCCTCGCGGTTTCTCGTTGATCGAGCTGATGGTAACGCTCGCAATGCTCGCGATCGCTCTGTTGCTGGCTGCCCCCAGCTTATCGGACGCCATTCAGAATGCGCGGGCCTCGTCGGTGTTAAGGCGCTTTCCGCAGGATATGGCCTGGGCGCGCAATCGGGCGGCCACCAGCTCCGAGGGTGTAAAGGTAGTTGTGAACGGCGATTGCACATGGAGTACCCAGGTCCGGATTCCCGGAAGCACAAACACGATGACCTGGACCGAGCAGAGTAACCACTCAATGACAGACGCACTGCCGCTGAAGGAGTGCAGTGTCAAGGACTTCGCCGCGGGGGTCACCATCGAATTCAATTCGCGCGGACTGATCAGCAACGGCGCTGCACCGCAAATCATTGCGACAGGCAAATCAGGGAATGTCTGGACGATGCAGGTGCTGCTGTCGGGACTGGTGCTTATGAACGTGAAAACCAGTTCTTAAGGCGCGCAAAGCAAGGAGCAAGCCATGAATGTCCCATGGAGAACAAGGAGTCACAGTATTCGGGCCACCCTCGCCAGGGAGTGCGGGATGACGCTGGTGGAAGTACTCGCGGCAATCCTGATCTTCACTTTCGGCCTGCTGAGCGTCGCGAAGCTCTATGCCTCACTGATGTCAGCGCACATCTCCAATGAGCAAATCACTGCCGTGCAAACGTATGGCAATCGTTTCTGGGCCGTGTTACAGGCAAGTCCGAATGCGCTTGGATGCAGTACGACAGCGCAGTCCCTCTCCTTCAATACTGCTGATCAGGTAGGGGGCGCTCCCCCGGGGCTGCAGTTACTGCTGAACGAAATCTTTGCGGAAAAGAGTCCATTGGGTGCTCCCAGCGTATCCATAGTCTTGAGTGCGATCGGTAGTCAGGAAGGGGAATGCGAGGCGAAGGTGAAGGTGGCATGGACCTCCCAGAGTGGGGCCGCGCGCAGCCAATCCTTTACTTTTCAGGTAGGGGGGCTTTGATATGCAGCGTAATGGACCACAACGCTCGCAACGTTGGCTGCCGCTGAGGGAGATGAATCGGGGATTCACGCTGGTCGAACTGCTGGTCGGCATTCTCATATCGCTTTTGGTGGTACTGGCAGTGTTGATCATTCAGACACGCCTTGCGTACACCAACATGCAACTCACCGATACGGGACAACGCAACGATCAGGCGCGAGTGGCGATGAACGTGCTCCAGCAGGACATTGGGAACAGTTTGTTCATGCTGAATGGTGCCCCAGGCGTTGCTTGCGATACCACCTGGATGCATACCGGCAGTGGGACCCATCCCATCGTTCCCATCTTCGCCGTCATGGCGCAGCCGCAGACCGCGGACCTGGCGTTTCCGGGCGTCAGCGCAAACACCATGAATTCATATGGAACCATGGGACCGCAAGGGTTCCCGAGTTGGGCAGCTACTGGCAGTGTCAGTCAGATGCTGACCATTGCGACGATGCCCGCGGCTGTGCGTGCGCCAACCACTGGGTTTGATGCCGTGAAACCGGTTCATTCTTCTGCCAAGGCGGACTCGAACATCCTGCCACTGGGAAATGTCATCGGAATTAACGCCAGCGACGCGGCCACTCTCGTCGTTCCGCTCGCAGACACCTCCCATGCCTGTCTGCGATTCAAGATCGGCTCCGTGACTCCAGCCACGCAGGCTGCGGGCGGAAATCCAGCGAGCCCTGCGCAGGTGACGCTTGAAGGAAGCCACCAGTTCGACGCATTCAACGCAGGGCTGGGCGCAGGTGTGCTGTCGGACGCAACTTTGAGAAATGCCACACTCAGGATCGAAGGGGAGGGAGATGTTGAACGCAATGTTCAGCGTTATGTGTATTACGTGGCGCGTGTCTCGAACGGAACAGAATCGGGAACCGTACCGGTGCTTGCGCGTGCAACGCTGCGGGCGGATGGATCGCTGGCGGGATCTCCAGTGCCGGTTGCGGCCGGCATTGTCAGCTTGCAGGCCCTGTTTGGAGTCGCGCAGGAGGGTGATTCGGGCGTCACAAAGTACGTTCCCTGGGGCTCTGTAACGTCCCCTCGCTCGGTGCGCTCAGTCGTGGTGGCCATAGTGGCGCGAACCATGCAAAGCCATAAGGACAATCCGGAAGTGGACAGTGTGACCATCCCCAGTCCGGGATCGGGGAGCAATGCACCCTCATTTACCAGCTACATACCCAAGGATGAGGAAGAAAAGCGCGACAGGTTCCTGGTGCTGACGTCTGAAATCGCCCTGCGCAACCAACTTTGGAGCGGGAGATGATTTCACGCCGCAACGCCATGGTGCGCAGATCTGGAGCCCGCCGGCACACGGGTAACGTCTTGCTGTTCGTCCTGCTTGCCTTGTTGGTAGTCATGCTGGGCGGACTCTACATGATGCGCGAGCAGTTCAATGAAACGGTCGTGGCAGGCAATGAGCTGCAGCGCGAAAAGAATGTGCACATGAGCGATGTGGCATTGCCGCTGATTGTGCGGAACATTGAAGCCGTCGTGGGCGAAAACCAGCGAATTGAAGACGTGCCTGCTGCGTCCAACTGGTTTGTCGCACCGGCAACGGATTGGCCTGCCCCGGGAGCGGTCGGCACGGACAACGAAGGTTACTGGAGTGTGTGCACGGAAAGCGGCGACAAGCGCTGCGCACGGCACTGCGTAGGCGTTAGCGGCCCGCTGGCTTGCACGGATGGCCAGTTCCAGTACATCGTCAAATACGTGGTGGTGCCAACGAACATTCCCACAAGCTCCAGGACCTGTGGGCACTCCAGATACAAGGCCGACTTCTACAGCATTTTTGTTCATGTGCAGGAGGCATCCAGTACGTCCGATAAGGGACCAACCTCAGCAACGATCGAGGCGGTATACCGCCGGTGTGTCAAAACCTGATACGAGGGAGCAGTCATGAAAAAACGGGTTCGCACTATCCTGCATCCGCAATCGTGCATTATTTTGACGAGCGTTTATCTCGCCTTTCTGTCGCCGGGCGCTATGGCTCAAGCGACTCGACCCCAGATTGTGTTCGCACTAGGCAACTCGCAATCGATGGATGGCACGCTCAGCGGAGCCATCATGACGGGCTCCGGGATGTATGCCGGACACCCGGCATTTGGCTCGTTGGTGAATTCATCGTCGCCTGTGAACTACAAGGTGCCCGCTGGCTTTACGCCACCCAGCGTGGCTGCCAATGACGCGGGCATGGCTCCGTATACGGTGAGCCGCAACTCCATGCTGCATGACAATGGTGCAAGCCGGTTGAATGTGGCAAAGGCCGGAATCAGAAGCACACTGGAGCGCTATCTCAACCGCATCGATTTCGCCGTCACGACCTACGACACGGCGGACGTGGATGTCTACTCCACCTGGGCTTACTTCATGGCCCCCAGGCCTCCCGCTTTTGGTTTCAGATTCGTCAATGCGCCAGAACCGGGCGAGCGAACTGTCACCAATCCGTGCATCCCCCCTGTCGGTCAGACGTTGTCAAGCAGTCTGCTCTCTGCTTGCAATAATGTGGCTAGCCTGTATCCGATGAGCGAGAAGAAAGAATTCGGCGATTTCCGCAACGGCCGGCGCATGGTGATCAGTGACAGTTCAGATGACGCAGCCATCAATGACGTTCTCTACGAGAATCTGGACCTGCTGAAAACCAGAAGTCTGTTTGTTGCCTCGGGCGTCATCGAGGCACTGAAAGACAATGAAAAAGTGGACTTGAATGGTCTTGGGGTCGAACCCTTGACGCCATATGACGTGTTCACTCTCGAAGACTACAACCACGGCGGGATCTCGCTTACGTACCGTTCCATACGACCTTATCTCGGTTTCCTGCTCACCAATACGCCTACAAACGCCGGCTATATTCCGTATGCGCCTCAGGTCATGCATTTACGCCGAGGTTTCGGTTACTACGCTGGCCAGCAAAGAGTGGATTCAGCGCGCGTATCCCAGGATATGACCGATTTGGGTCTGCAAACTTCGGCGGCGAAAATGGCCGAGGCGATGCGCAACTTCGCCCCCTTGCTGGAGCCTGAAACCAACAACGTTCACACGCCCGAGATCAAGGCAGCTGCGACTCAGGCGGCAACGGCGGGACTGGTACGCGGTTCGGGAGATTTGCTCAAGAAGCTGGGCACTAATTGTGCGGGTCAATATGTGATCTTGCTCACCGATGGCTTGCCCACGCAGTCGCTGGACTCCAAAGTCTGGCCCCCTCTGGGAAGTGCTGCGGGAGTAGGCTACGGCGTCTATGCCACCTTTGCGGGAATGCCCGCCAACGCGGAGTGGGGCCTCAGGGATGGCACGTCGTCATCACTGCCGTACGGAACGTTGATCGCCGACACCAGGCAACAGACGAACGACCAGGCAGTTATTGACGCGATTGCGGAAATCAAAGCGCTGAACGACGCGGGAATCAAAACTTATGTCGTTGGTTTGGGTGCAGGTGTGGATTCGACCGTCAACCCTGCAGCCCACGCGGTGTTGAATGCCATGGCCATTGCCGGCGGTACGGCGCAACAATATCCCGCCAATGATGTGCCGTCGTTCCAATCCGCCCTGGAGTCCATTGCTGCGCAAATATCGACCAGCTCGCAGATCATGGCGCCTCTTGCGGCGTCCAGCCTGGATATGGGATCGATTCTCTACCTGAGCAGCACCAACAGCCTTGTGGGCGACATCGCGGGGCACCTTGAGGCCTACGAAACCCAAACTGGCTCGGACGCTGTCATGGGGGTAGCGGACACCACTTCGGCGCTCTGGGATGCCGGAACGCCCGAAAAAATGCCGGCGTCGCTGCGCAAGGCGAGCATCTTCACGACCGCAGCGAGCGGGCTCCATGATGCGCAAGGCGCAGGCGCGCTCGTCAAGCTGGCGGACTTGGGCAATCCGTCCAGAACAAGCGACTATGACGAAGCCGCGTTCGGCTGGCCACAAACCGCACCTTCGAGTTGCGTGCCTGACATTGAGACCGTGCTGGCCTACACCTTCAATCCATCTTTCAACAGCAAGGGCGATACCAGCGGAGCGGGACTCCAGTTTCCAGCGGGTATTCAGGGATGCTCCTATCTGGCGGGGAGAAAGCTGAACTGGATGCTGGGCTCGCTGAGTCCTGATAACGGTGCGTTGTACATGGAGCGTCCCAAGGAAATGCCCGCCGAACTCGCGGACGTTGGGGGGTATGCGTCGTTTTTCAGCGTGAACAAGAATCGCAGGCCCGTCGTGTTGCTGACCAGCAATGACGGCATCTTATATGGCGTTGACGTCAATTCAGGCATCATGCAATGGGGCTGGATGCCCCGGCCCTTTGTCTCTCGCTTGAGTCGCTATGCCGATTTCCAGGGGCAAAGATTGTTTGACGGTGGGTTTCAAGTTGTTGATGCACCTTGGCGGGACGAACCGACAGAGGCAGTGGACTGGGCAACCTATATTGTGGGCACGGCGCAAGGTGGTGCGTACCACTATGCCTTGCGTATGGACGCAGGCCGGCCGCCATGGTCCATCATGCAACCGCTCCCTTCCAGGCAAGCATGGGGGATTGCCGTGCCGGACGGGCATTCGCCAAAGGCCCAGAAGCCGATCATTGCGAAAATTGGCAACAGCCAATTTGCACTCTTTATCGTGAATCGTTTCTCGGGCGCGGATATGTCCAGCGAGCTGTATGAGGTCAATGTAGCGACCGGAAAGATGCAGTCAGCCTCCGGAAGGCTCGGCTTTGTAGCCAGCAGCACGATGACCTACGATGCCTCGCGCGGAAAGCTGTGGGTCGGCGACACGGAGGGCGGTGTCTGGTCCATCGATGTGACAGGGTCCTCGTACGACGATGCGCAGGGTGCGCGAAAGCTGGGAACGGTGCAGCCAGCGGAGGCCATCAATTTTGTTGGCGCGGGGTATTCCAAGTGGAAGAACGCGGACTACGTCTGGGCGACAACGCGGCATAAGTTGTCGGTCTTCGAAGCAGCCTCTGAAGACACCAAGGCGAAATGGACGACCGCCGGCGGGAGCAATCCCAAAGGCCACTCCACAGACGAGGAGGTCGAGGTCAGTGGATTGATGGCAAACAGCGAAATCTCTGACGCGCCCATCATCGGTCTGGGAGATGACGACGACGGAGAAATTGCGGAAGTGCTGGTTGTTCCTGTTCATGTACCCCCTGCCGAAGATAGCTGCGGATTGGGACATGGCTACTATTTCTTCTTTGATCTTGCCAGTGGCGACGCGCCGCGTACGGAGGTCATTCACAATGATGAAGTGATCACTGGGAATTACATCGATGCTGGCGTGGGGTCTGCCTTCACGCCGTCTGCGCACCGGGACAAGGATGGGGGCGATGTGTTCCTGCCGGGGACCAACGCACCCGTGGGGGAGAAAACGTTGGGCCACGTGCGGTTCAAGCGAGGCGAAGCGGGGTCGCCGCCCGGCAACAAGCTCATCATGTGGAGGCGTCTGTAAACGCCAGCGTGTGAGTCGTTGCTGACGCATCGAAAAGGCCCGGGTTGGCGCAAGGCTCCCGGGCCTTGTTTCTTTCGGCGGGAGCCGCCATGCGACACCGGTTTTTGCACGATCCCATCATGAAACCCGTATGTAACTCAATCTGTGCAAGAATTGAAACTCGATTACAACCCCTTGATAGAGACTGACGCTCATGCATATTCGTCGTGCCACCAAGATTGTTGCCACTTTGGGCCCCGCCTCCAGCGATGCGCAATTGCTGGAAAAGATGATCGCTTCGGGCCTGAACGTGGTCCGGCTGAACTTCAGCCATGGCAAGGCGCAGGATCACATCGATCGTGCCGAAATGGTGCGTGCGGCAGCGCAGCGCGCAGGGCGCGAGGTGGCGATCATGGCCGACCTGCAAGGTCCGAAAATCCGCGTGGGCAAGTTTGCCGATGGCAAGGTGATGCTGGTGGATGGCGCGCCGTTCGTGCTGGATGCGTCGCGCGCCGAGTTGGGTGATATCAACGGCGTCGGGCTGGACTACAAGGAACTGCCGCGCGATGTGCGCCCCGGCGACACCTTGCTGCTCAACGACGGTCTGATCGTGCTGGAAGTGAAGGCGGTGCGCGGTGATGCCGTGCACACCACCGTGCGCGTGGGTGGCGAGCTCTCCAACAACAAGGGCATCAACAAGCAGGGCGGCGGCTTGACCGCTCCGGCGTTGACGGCCAAGGACATGGAGGACATCAAGACGGCGATGAGCTTCCAGGCCGACTACGTCGCAGTGAGCTTCCCCAAGAACGCGACCGACATGGAAATGGCGCGCCAACTGTGCTACGTGGCGGCGGCAGGCACGGGCCATCGCCCGGGGCTGATTGCCAAGATCGAACGCGCCGAGGCGGTGCCGCTGCTGGAGGAAATCCTGCGCGCTTCCGACGGCATCATGGTGGCGCGTGGCGATCTGGCGGTCGAGGTGGGCAATGCAGCGGTGCCTGCATTGCAAAAGAAGATGATCAAGATGGCGCGTGACATGGACAAGTTCGTCATCACCGCCACGCAGATGATGGAGAGCATGATCACCAACCCGGTGCCGACGCGCGCCGAGGTGAGTGACGTGGCCAATGCCGTGCTCGACGGCACCGATGCCGTGATGCTGAGCGCGGAAACGGCCGCAGGCCGCTATCCGCTGGAAACCGTGCGCGAGATGGCCACCATCTGCGCCGCTGCGGAGGCGGCGGAAGATCCGGATCGCGACAATGATTTCGACGGCCAAACGCTTGGCCGCATCGACCAGTCCATCGCCATGGGCGCGCTGTTCACGGCGCAGCATCTAGGTGCGAAGGCGATTGTGGCGATGACGGATTCAGGCTCCACCGCGTTGTGGATGAGCCGCCACCGCATTCATATCCCGATCTATGCGCTGACGCCCAAGGTGGCGACGCAGCGCAAGATGGCGATGTACCGCAACGTGCGCCCGCTGCTGATGGACACCAGCGCGGATCGCGACACCGCGCTGGACCAGGCGGAAAGCCACCTGAAGATGCGCAACATCGTGCAGCAGGGCGATTTGTACGTGATCACCTGCGGGGAGCCGATGGGCGCACCCGGCGGGACCAATATGCTGAAAATCTGCCGCGCGTGCTGAACTGGGCGACGCTACGCACGGTCCATGCCACCGCCGTGGCGCTGACCGTGCCGACCACTAGCCCGCCCAGGATGTCGGACGGAATATGCACGCCCAGGCAGATGCGGCTCCAACTGATGGCGAACGCGGCGATCCAGACGCCATAGACGATCACGCGCCCTTGGGGCGGGTGGTGGATGGCAGGGGTCAGCGTCACGGCCTGCGCCAGTGCGAAGGCGATGGTAGCGTGCATGCTGGGAAACGACGCCCGCGCCGTGTGATCCAGCCATTGCATGCCCCAGCCCAACTGGAACGGGCGTGGTGAATGCGGCCAGCCCTTGCGCATCAGGTAGGCCGCGAGGCTGGCCAGCAACAGCGACGCCAGGACCTGAAGCAACCCGCGGCGCACCGCGGGCGGGCCGAAAACAAAGCTCAGCACAAACAGGCTGGTCAGCCAAGTGGGCAGCTCTTCGGAGAGCCAAAGCGCCACCGGCACGAGCGTCTGCGCCTGCTGCGCATCGGCATTGAGCAGCATGAACAGCGAGTGGTCGAAAAACAGCATGCGAAAAGTCCGTAGCAGGAGCGATGTGTCCCGCAAGCGTATGCGCTCAATATGAAAATTTGCTGAAGGTCGCGCGCTGCTGATACCGACCAGTTCGCGGCGGTATTGCGCATGGCGCTAAAATCTCGAGTTACCAAGCAGTTACCAACGTCATCCGCCATGCGCTGGAGCGCGTTGAACTGCAGCAGATCAACACTCTCACTACGGACTGACCCCATGCCTCTCGTCTCGATGCGCGAATTGCTCGACCATGCCGCCGAAAACGGTTATGGCATCCCGGCCTTCAACGTCAACAACCTGGAGCAGGTGCAAGCCGTCATGTCGGCTGCCGACGAAGTGGGCGCCCCGGTGATCCTGCAGGCCAGTGCCGGCGCGCGCAAATATGCGGGTGAGCCCTTCATCAAGCACCTGATTCAGGCCGCCTCCGAAGCTTTCCCCCACATCCCGCTGGTGATGCACCAAGACCACGGCACATCGCCCGCGATCTGCCAGGGCGCACTGAACCTGGGTTTTGGCTCGGTGATGATGGACGGTTCGCTGCGCGAAGATGGCAAGACCCCCGCCGACTTCGACTACAACGTGGACGTGACGCGCAAGGTCGTCGAGATGGCGCACAAGATTGGCGCTACCGTTGAAGGCGAACTCGGCTGCCTCGGCTCGCTGGAAACCGGCATGGCCGGCGAGGAAGACGGCGTTGGCGCGGAAGGCGTGCTCGACCACTCGGCGCTGCTGACCGATCCGGAAGAAGCCGCCCAGTTCGTCAAGGCGACGCAACTGGATGCGCTGGCGATTGCCATCGGCACCAGCCACGGCGCGTACAAGTTCACGCGCAAGCCCACGGGCGACATCCTCGCCATCAGCCGCGTGAAGGAAATACACGCGCGCATCCCCAACACCCACCTCGTGATGCACGGTTCCTCGTCCGTGCCGCAAGACCTGCTGGCGATCATCAACCAGTTTGGCGGCAAGATGAAGGAAACCTACGGCGTGCCGATCGAGGAAATTCAGGAAGCTATCAAGTTCGGCGTGCGCAAGATCAACATCGACACCGACATCCGTCTGGCGATGACCGGCGCAGTGCGCAAGTTCCAGGCCGAGAACCCGGACAAGTTCGACATGCGCGAGTGGATGAAGCCCGCCCGCGAAGCAGCCAAGCAGATCTGCAAGCAGCGTTACCTGGAATTCGGTTGCGAAGGCCAGGGCAGCAAAGTCAAGGGCGTGCCGCTCGATGAAATGGCCAAGCGCTATACCGCTGGCCAACTGGCCCAGGTCGTGAACTGATCCTGTACTGATCCACATCCGCTCCAGTTGAGGGGATGCGAAGCCCGATGTCTTGCAAAAGACATCGGGCTTTGTTTTTGTGCGGTGCACAACGAATCGATAAGTGTTAACCCTGAATTTGCAAGGTTTTTGTCAGGATTGACGGCGATTTTTCCTCTCAGGAGGGAATAGTCGATGAAAATTCCTGACAATTCAGGTCCGGTTTCTGGGCATCACTCCCATAGGTGAAGGCGATAACAGCTTGATGGAGAGCAGCATTACGCCGAAGCGACATTGCCTTAGAGCATCGTGACCACACAATATTCAAAACTTCAGGAGTAACCATGCTGATAGGAGTACCAGCCGAGACGTTGGGGGGAGAGACACGCGTCGCCGCCACGCCGGAAACGGTGAAGAAGCTCAAGGCGCAGGGCCACGAGATCCGCGTGCAAAGTGGTGCCGGCGTGCGCGCCAGCGTCACGGACGAGGCCTATGCCGCTGCTGGCGCCGACATCGTCGACTTGCAATCCGCCTGGGCCGTGCCCCTGCTGCTCAAGGTGCGTGCCCCGAGCGCGGCCGAAATGCCACTGCTGGGCGCTGGCACCACGGTCGTGGGCATGCTCAATCCCTTTGATGCAGAAGGGCTTCAACGCATGGCCAGTGCCGGAGTGACGGCTTACGCACTGGAGGCCGCGCCGCGCACCACGCGTGCGCAGAGCATGGACGTTCTGTCCTCGCAAGCCAACGTCGCCGGATACAAGGCGGTGATCATGGCTGCGGATCGCTATCAGCGCTTTTTCCCCATGCTGATGACCGCTGCAGGCACCGTGAAGGCGGCGCGCGTGGTGATTCTGGGCGTGGGTGTGGCGGGTCTGCAGGCTATCGCCACGGCCAAGCGCTTGGGCGCCGTCATCGAGGCGAGCGACGTGCGCCCCAGCGTGAAGGAGCAGGTCGAATCGCTCGGAGGCAAGTTCATCGACGTGCCCTTCGAGACGCAGGAAGAAAAAGAGGCCGCTGAAGGCGTCGGCGGCTATGCCCGTCCCATGCCCGAGAGCTGGCTGGCGCGCCAGCGCGCGGAAGTCGCCAAGCGTGTGGCGCAGGCGGACGTGGTGATCACCACCGCCCTCATTCCCGGACGGGCGGCTCCCGTGCTGGTGACCGAGGAAATGGTGCGCTCCATGAAGGCCGGATCTGTCATCATTGACCTCGCCGCGGCGCAGGGGGGCAATTGCCCACTCACCGAGGCGGACCAGACGGTCGTGAAGCATGGCGTGACGCTGGTGGGTGAAACGAATTTGCCCGCATTGGTCGCCGCAGACGCATCGGCGCTGTACGCTCGCAACGTTCTGGACTTTCTCAAACTCATTGTCGACAAGGACGGCAAGCTGCATGTGAACCGCGAGGATGACATCGTAGTGGCCTGCCTTGTGGCGCACGAAGGCGCGGTCACCAGAAAGTGACCCGGCTGCCCTGACGGCAGACGGGCTACCCGCCTGACTGCCGATCGGCACACGCGAAGGATTTGGTTTCTCATGTTCAAGATTTCATTGCGCGGACGTTGCGCTCTGGCGTTGGCTGCGGCCTCGGTGTGGCTTGCGGGCTGTGCGCCCATGCAGCCGGATCTGGTGCGCGTGGGACGCGCCGATCTACAACTGCCGCCAGGCAACTGGGAGCGACTCGATCAGGGCGACAGCATGCTGTTCAACGTGCTGCCCGACGACGTCTCGCACGATCTGCCCATGCGCACGCAGGCCGTTGGTTTGCGCGGGCCGCAAAATGAAATGTTGGCCGTGATCGTGGTGCAGACCAATGCCACCAACGATCCGCGAGACACCACCCTGTGGACCTACACCTGCCCCGACCAGAAGGGCGTGCAGGTCACCGATTTCGCCAAGGGCAGCCCCGTGCGTATCGACTGTCTGCGCTACAAGCCTCGCGCGGACAGCGAAGAATTCCTGATGAAGAATCGTCCAGTGCTCGCAAAGTGGGTCAAGCACCAAGATGCGGAACCCCTCGCGCCATATTCGCACGTGTCCTACCGGTACGCGACTGCGGAAGGCGGCTACATGCTCGTCGAAGCACTGGTCGATCAGCGTCTGCTGCGGCCAAAAACCGTGGGGACCGACCAGTTCCTTGCTGCAGGAAAGCCTGCGCAGGAGTGGCTCATCAAATTTGTGGATGCTGCCAAAAACAGCGTCGCCATGCTGGACGGCCGGTTCGTCGTCCCGCCATTTCCCATTCCGCTACCGCATTGACTTGACGCCGGACGCGCACAAAGAGGGTGCACGAAGTCCGCCAGCAGGGTGTGGGAGCGCCAGTCATCAATCATAAGGAGAACACGCATGGAGTCGGTTTCCCCAACACTGATCAATCTGATCATTTTCGTTCTGGCTATCTATGTGGGGTACCACGTGGTGTGGACAGTCACGCCAGCGCTGCACACACCGCTGATGGCGGTGACGAACGCCATCTCGGCGATCGTGATCGTCGGCGCCATGCTGGCAGCCGCGCTCACGGAGACCACGCTGGGCAAGACCATGGGTGTGCTGGCCGTTGCGCTGGCTGCGGTCAACGTCTTCGGCGGGTTCCTCGTGACCCGGCGCATGCTGGAGATGTTCAAGAAAAAAGAGCGCAAGGCCGCTCCTGCCGCTGACGCGAAGAAGGAGGCATGAACATGAGCATGAACCTCGTCACGCTGCTGTACCTGATCGCCAGCGTCTGCTTCATCCAGGCGCTCAAAGGCCTGTCCCATCCCACCACCTCCATTCGCGGCAACGTCTTCGGCATGGCAGGCATGGCGATTGCCGTGTTCACCACGGCAGCGCTCATCTACAAGCTCGCGGGCAACAACGCCCAGGGGCTGGTGTGGGTGCTGGGAGGTCTCGTCGTTGGCGGCGGCATTGGTGCCACCATGGCCAATCGCGTCGAGATGACCAAGATGCCCGAGCTGGTCGCCTTCATGCACAGCATGATCGGCCTGGCGGCGGTCTTTATTGCCGTCGCTGCAGCAGTCGAGCCGTGGGCCTTCGGTATCACCGGCCATGCATCGCCGATTCCGCACGGCAACCGGCTGGAACTGGCACTGGGTGCGGCCATTGGTGCCATCACCTTCAGCGGCTCCGTGATCGCGTTCGGCAAGCTCTCGGGCAAGTACAAGTTCCGCCTGTTCCAGGGGGCGCCCGTGGTCTTCAAGGGCCAGCACATGCTGAATCTGGTGCTCGCCCTGGCGCTGATTTTCTTCATCGTCGGCTACACCCTGAGCGAGTCGCGCATGGACCTGTGGCTGCTGATCGCGCTGGCCTTCGTGCTGGGCGTGCTCATCATCATCCCGATTGGCGGCGCGGACATGCCGGTGGTGGTGTCGATGCTCAACAGCTACTCCGGCTGGGCGGCGGCGGGCATCGGCTTCTCGCTCAACAACAGCATGCTGATCATCGCGGGCTCGCTCGTGGGCAGCTCTGGCGCAATCCTCTCGTACATCATGTGCAAGGCGATGAACCGCTCGTTCTTCAACGTGATTCTGGGTGGCTTTGGTGGCGACGCCACCGCGGCGGCTGCGGGCGATGCGGTGCAGCGCTCCGTCAAGAGCGGCAGCGCCGACGATGCGGCCTTCGTGCTGAGCCAGGCCGAAACCGTGATCATCGTTCCAGGTTACGGCCTTGCCGTGGCCCGCGCGCAGCACGCGGTGAAAGAGCTGGCGCAGAAGCTCACGGAAAAAGGCATCAACGTGAAGTACGCCATCCACCCGGTGGCGGGCCGCATGCCCGGTCACATGAACGTGCTGCTGGCGGAAGCCGAAGTGCCCTATGACCAGGTCTTCGAGATGGAGGACATCAACGGCGAATTCGGACAGGCCGACGTGGCCATCATCCTGGGTGCGAACGACGTGGTGAACCCCGCCGCACACACCAAGGGCAGTCCGATCTACGGCATGCCCATCCTGGAAGCATACAAGGCCAAAACCATCATCGTGAACAAGCGCTCCATGGCCGCAGGCTATGCGGGACTGGACAACGAACTGTTCTACATGGACAAGACCATGATGGTCTTCGGAGACGCCAAGAAGATCGTCGAAGACATCGGAAAAGCCGTCGAGTAAAGCGCAGACTTTTCCCAAACAAAAGCCGCGTGGCCCTTGGTGCCTCGCGGCTTTTTTCGTTGTCTGGCTCTATATGCTGCCTCCCCGCGCATAGCCCGCACAAATCGCTGGTGTTATCGGGAATGCATCGAAATCGGTTAAAAAAGCACGACCGTGCAAAAAAATGGGTTTTTCTAGGGTAATTCCAGACTCCGCGGCTTGGGTGCGGACGTGACAATGCTCTGGACTTCCCGGATTTCGCATTCCATTTCAAGAATTAGCAGGAGACTTCGAATGACTGATCGTCCGTGGCTTGGTGCCTATCCGCCAGGCGTGCCGCATGACATTGATCCGACCCAGTACGCTTCCCTGGTCGAGTTGATGGAGCAGGCTTTCCGCGACTATGCCGATCGGACGGCGTATAGCTTCATGGGCAAGGAGGTCAGCTACGCGCAGACGGATGCGGAAAGCCGTCAACTCGCGGCGTACCTGCAGTCGCTCGGACTGGCCAAGGGCGAGCGTGTCGCGATCATGATGCCGAACGTGCCGCAGTATCCGGTGGCGGTGGCCGCCATCCTGCGGGCGGGTCTGGTGGTGGTGAATGTGAATCCGCTCTACACGCCGCGCGAGCTGGAGCACCAACTCAAGGACTCTGGCGCCAAGGCCATCATCATCATCGAGAACTTTGCCGCCACGCTGCAGGCCTGCATCGCCAACACGCCCGTGAAGCACGTGGTGCTGGCGGCGATGGGCGATCGCATGGGGCTCATTAAGGGGCTGGTGGTCAACTACGTGGTGCGCAAGGTCAAGAAGCTGGTGCCCGAGTTTTCTCTGCCCACGGCGGTGCGTTTCAATCAGGCGCTGGCGACCGGCGCGCGCGCGCCGTTCAAGAAGCCGGACATCGGTTTTGACGACATCGCGCTGCTGCAATACACGGGCGGCACGACCGGCGTGCCCAAGGGTGCGGTGTTGCTGCACCGGAACATCATTGCCAATGTGTTGCAGTCCGAAGCGTGGAATGCGCCGGTGATGAACCAGGTGCCCAAGGGCGAGCAACCGACCGCCATTTGCGCGCTGCCGCTCTATCACATCTTTGCGTTCACGGTGAACATGATGCTGTCCATGCGCACGGGCGGCAAGACCATCCTCATCCCCAATCCGCGCGACCTGCCGGCGGTGCTCAAGGAGCTGTCCAAGCAGACCTTCCACAGTTTCCCGGCGGTGAATACGCTGTTCAACGGCCTGGCCAATCATCCTGATTTCAACACGGTGAACTGGAAGAACCTGAAAGTGTCCGTGGGCGGTGGCATGGCCGTGCAGGGCGCGGTCGCCAGACTCTGGCTGGAGAAGACCGGTTGCCCGATCTGTGAAGGCTATGGCCTGTCGGAGACCAGCCCATCGGCGAGCTGCAACCCGGTCACGTCGCGTGAGTTTTCGGGCACCATCGGCGTGCCGATTCCGAGCACCTACATGAAGCTGATCGACGACTTCGGTCAGGATGTGCCGGAGCCCGGCCAGTCGGGAGAGATCGTCATCAAGGGCCCGCAGGTCATGGCGGGTTACTGGCAGCGCCCGGACGAGACCGCCAAGGTCATGACCGAGGATGGCTACTTCAAGACGGGTGACATCGGCATCGTCGATGCACGTGGCTTTTTCAAAATCGTTGATCGCAAGAAGGACATGGTGCTGGTCAGCGGCTTCAATGTCTATCCGAACGAGGTCGAGGACATCGTTGCGACCCTCCCCGGCGTGCTTGAATGCGCGGTGGTGGGCGTGCCTGACGAGAAGACCGGAGAGGCCGTGAAACTGGTCATCGTCAAGAAGGACCCGAGCTTGACGGAAGAGCAGGTCAAGGCGTTCTGCCACGACAATCTCACAGGCTACAAGCGCCCCCGCGTGATCGAGTTCCGCGACACCTTGCCCAAGACCCCGGTGGGCAAGATCCTGCGCCGCGAGTTGCGCGACAAGGCCTGAACGGGCGCGGCGCGTTCCCGGCCGATAATCAAAGGCTTTGCTGCTGGCCGTTGCAACAAGCGAGTTGCGCGCCAGCACCCCGTTGAACGATTTCCGGAGCCTTCGATTTGACCATCGCCATCATGAGTGCCTTGCCGCAAGAGCAAGGCAGCCTTGTCCAGGCCTTGCAGCAGCCCGAGCGCATCGAGCGCGCAGGCCGCAGTTTCTATCGCGGCCAATTGCACGGACACGACGTGGTGCTGGCGCTGTCGGGCATCGGCAAGGTGGCTGCGGCCACGACGACGACGGTGCTGGCCGAGCACTTCGGCGTCACGCGCATCCTGTTCACGGGCGTCGCTGGCGGGCTCGGCGACGAGGTGCGCGTGGGCGACGTGGTGGTCGCGCAAAGCTATCTGCAGCACGACATGGATGCGTCGCCGATTTTCGAGCGCTGGCTCGTGCCGGGCTACGCCTCGATCACCATGGACTGCAATATCGCGCTGACGCAGCAACTCGCGCTGGCCACAGGCTTGTGCGTGGAGCAGGATGGGCACGCCATCGACTGGCCCGCATTGGGTCTGGAGGCAGGACATCGTCCGCGCATGCACCAGGGGTTGATCGTGAGCGGCGACCGGTTTGTGAGCACGCAGCGCGAGTCGCAGGCGCTGCGAAGCGCGCTCACCACGGCAGGCCATGACGTGCTGGCGGTGGAAATGGAAGGTGCCTCGGTGGCGCAGGTCTGCGCCGACTACGGCATCGCGTTCACGGCAGTGCGCACGATTTCAGACCGCGCTGACGACAGCGCGCATCTCGACTTCGGTTTGTTCGTGGAAAAAGTGGCCAGCCGTTATGCCGACCACATCGCACATGCGTTCCTGAAGGCTCTGCCCACAGCGGCGGGTGGCTGATTATTTGAGCCAGCCGCGCTTGCGGAAGTACAGCATCGGGATCAGGGCGCTGCAGATCATCAGGCCGAGGCCGAAGGCGTAGCCCAGTTCCCATTCCAGTTCCGGCATGTACTTGAAGTTCATGCCGTAGACGCTGGCGATCAGCGTGGGCGGCAGCAATGCCACGCTGGCCACGGAGAAGATCTTGATGATCTTGTTCTGGTTGATGTTGATGAAACCGACCGTCGCATCCATCAGGAAGTTGATCTTGTCGAACAGGAACGCCGTGTGGTTGTCCAGCGATTCGATGTCGCGCAGAATCTGGCGCGCATCTTCAAACTGCTCGGCGTTCAGCATCTTGGAGCGCATCATGAAGCTCACGGCGCGGCGCGTGTCCAGCATGTTGCGGCGGATGCGGCCATTCAGGTCTTCCTGCCGCGCGATGGCCGCCAGCACCTCGCTTGCGCGGGCGTCGGTCACATCGCCCGCCAGCACCTGGGTGCTGACCAGTTTCAATTCATCGTAAATGCCTTCGAGCGTGTCGGCGGAGTATTCCGCGTCTGCATCGAACAGCTTGAGCAGCACTTCCTTCGCATCTTCGATGAGGCCCGGTGCGCGGCGCGCACGCATGCGCACGAGGCGAAAGACCGGCACGTCGTCTTCGTGGATGGAAAACAGCACGCCCTTGCTCTTGAGCGAGTCGTTCACCAGATTCAGGATGAAGGCCACGCGCACGGCTCGCGGGTCGTCGTCCACGTCCACCAGAAAGTCACTGCGGATGTGCAATTCGCCGTTGTCTTCTTCGTAGAAGCGCGCGGATTCTTCGATGTCCTCGTCCATCGCGTCTTCTGGAATCGACAGGCCGTAGTGCTGCTTGATCCAGCGCTTTTCCTCTAGCGTGGGCGACTCCAGATCCACCCAGATCGGCTGGAACTGCTTGAGCTCTTCCAGCGATTCGATTTCTTCCTGGACCAGACGTCCATTGGCGAGCGTAAAGATATTGAGCATTGCTCATTCCCGAAAATTCAACATGCAAGGGCGAGGGCGGGGCGCTTTCAACCCTCGGCATTCCGGGGGGTGAAAGCTACCAACTAGGGTAGGTTTCCACGGAGCAGTCTCCAAAAGCTAATCGTTGATTATGGCATTCGCACGTGACAGTTGTGAGCGTGCGCGATTCGGGCGCCGCCGCCCGCCTCTAAGCGGCGAGCCGCACCACTGCAAGCGCGCGGCACAAATCGGCCCAGGCGGCGGCCTTGGCGTCGGGCGCGCGCAACAGATAGGCGGGGTCGTAGCTCACGGTGGCTGGTGTGCCATCGGCCAATTGGTGTTGCACGGCGCGCAGGCGCCCCAGCGGCTCACGGCTGTCGAGCACGGCGCGTGCCGCGCCCAGTCCGAGCACCAGCACCATGGCGGGGCGCAGCTCGGCCAGCGCCTGGGCCAGCGTGGCCTGAACGGGCTGCGCTGCGTCGCTGGCGGCACCTGTGCCGGGATTGCGCTCGAGCACGCAGGCAAAGGTGCGCGGATGCAAGTGCAGTTGCATGGCGCGCAGCATGTTGTCCAGCAGCTTGCCCGATTCACCGGCGAGCGGCTCGTCCGTTGTGGCCGTTTCGATGACGACGAGCCAGCCATTGCCCAGTTCGGCGGGCGTGGCGTCTGCACGCGCACCGGGATACAGCGCCACAGGCGCGCGCAGCAGCACGTCCACGTGGCCTGCTGCGACTGATGCTGCGACCGGTGCTGCGAAAGGTGCTGCCGGTGCGGACATGGCAGCCGTTTCCGGCGCCTGCGGGACGGCCTGCGGTGCATGCGCGGGTGTCTGCACTGGCGCTGCGGCAGCGCGGCGCGTGACGGCGGTGGCGTGCGCGTCTGGGGTGCGTTGCGGCGTCTGCCAGATGGTGATGCCCATCTCCTGCAGCATGGCGCGTTGGCGTGCGTCGAGGGCCAGACTCATAGTTTGATGCTCATGACAATGGCGTCCTCGCGTTCGCCCAGATCTCCGGGGTAGTAGCGTTTGCGCTCGCCCACGCGGCGAAAGCCGAACTTTTCATAAATTTCGCGGGCGCGTGTATTGCTCACACGCACCTCCAGCCACAGCCACTGCGCGTTCTGCGCGCGGGACCAGACCATCAATGCCTGCAGCAGCATGTGCGCCCAGCCCTTGCGTTGGTGCGCTTCGGCGACGGTGATGTTGAGCAAATGCACCTCATCCACCCCTTGCATGGCGACGAAGTAGCCGACCAGATCTTCGCCCTGCATGAGCAACTGAATCTGGTAGCCCGCCGACATGGCATCGATGAAGTTGCCGCGCGTCCAGGGATGGGAGTACGCGACCTGCTCGACCTGCAACAGCGTGTCCAGACGCGCCACGGTCAGCGTTTCGAAACGCAGCTCGGTTTCTTCGGCAATCAACTGAGGGGTCGAACTCATGGTGCGGGCATTATCGCGGTTGCGCTCCGTGTCCGGTGGGCGCTGTTTGGGTCTGGGCCAATTGCTTGGCCGCTTCACGCTCTGCCGTGGTCTGGGCAACCTTGTCGCGCACATACAGTGGCAATGCCTGATTTGCGGGCACGGCCAGGCCCCGGGCCAGCAGGTCGGGGGCGAGCCGCAGCATCGCCGTGGCAGTGGGCAGCGCGTACACGTGCTGCGCATCGGGCGCCAGTCGGTCGGCGTACGCCGCCTGCGCATTGCCCGCGACGATGAAGCCGGGCGCCACAAGCACATCTTGCGGCGCGAGCACGACGAACTCGTCAAGACCGCGCCAATGCTGTGTCTCCGGTTGCCATTCGTATGCGGCGGCGTAGACCTCGCTCATGCGCGCATCCAGCACGGCGTGCACGCGCGTGGCGCCGTGTTCTACGCGAGCGGTCTCGGCGATGGCCAGCAAAGAATCCACTGGCAACACCGGCAGCGCATCGGCCTCACGCAGACCACGCGCTCCCAGCGCCAGTCCCTGTGCGACGGCGCAGGCCGTGCGCAGGCCGGTGAACGAGCCGGGGCCGCGCCCGAACACGATGGCATCGAGCGCATCAAACGTCAGGCTCACCTCCTGCATCACCTCGCGGATCAGCGGAATCAGCGTGTGCGACGACTGTGCGCCGCCCGCCGCACTGCGCACCTGCACCGCGCCGCCTGCCTTGCGGGCGGCGATGGAGAGTGTGTCGGTGCTGGTGTCGAGCGCGAGGAGATTCATGAAAACGTGGGAAGGAGCAGTCGTTGCAGTGGACGGCGCGTGCCGCCGGGGCAACCCGCCATTATCGTTGCATGACGAAAACCAGCGGGTATTCATCGCCATTATTGGCCGAGGGGCGCGATAGATCATAGACTTCGTGGATGCTTGTGAAAACTATTGCCACTGCTACGGGCGCGCGTCCGTGGGCGCTCGCTTCTGTGGCGCTCATTGCCTCCCTGATGGTCGCCAACCCGGCGTGGGCGCAGGGGGCGCGCACGACCAATCCCGAAGCGCAAGCGCCCGTCGTGCAGGGCTTGCCGCCTGCGGTCGAGGCCGCGCTGCAACGCGCCAAGGTGCCACGCGATGCCCTGTCGGCGATGGTGGTGGAGCTGGACGCGCGCAAGGTGAACAAGCTGTCCTACCGCGCCGATGTGCCGGTGAATCCCGCGTCGGTGATGAAGCTGGTCACCACCTATGCGGCGCTCGATCTGCTGGGCCCCGCATACACGTGGGAGACGGCGTTCTTCATGGACGCCCCGCCGCAGGACGGCGCGTTGCGCGGCAATCTCTACATTCAGGGCAGCGGCGATCCCAAGCTGGTGCTGGAGCGCCTGTGGCTGTCCATGCGCCGCTTGCGCAGCATGGGCGTGACGGTGATCGTCGGGGACATCGTGCTCGACCGCTCGGCGTTCGAGATCCCGCCGCGCGATGCGGCGCTGTTCGACGGCGAGCCATGGCGTCCCTATAACGTCACGCCCGATGCGCTGCTGGTCAACTTCAAGGCGCTGAATATGCGCTTTGTGCCGGACGCTGCTGCCGGCGTGGCGCGCATCAGCTACGAGCCGCCCATGGGCTCGATGCAGTTGCCCGCGACGGTTCCACTGGCCCCGGCCAGCGCGCCGTGCGGCGACTGGCAGACGGCGCTGAAAGCGGAGTTGGGCGAGCCAGCACGCATCGGCTTTGCCGGCAGCTTTCCGCAAGCCTGCGGCGAACGCGAATGGGCGGTCGCTCCGGCCGACCCGAATGGATTTGCGGCACGCGCGATAGAGGGCATGTGGCGTGAACTGGGCGGCAAGATCACGGGTTCGGTGCATGACGGCAAGGTGCCTGTCGGTCTGAAGCCTGTGTTCACGAGCGCATCGCCATCGCTCGCCGAGGTGGTGCGTGACATCAACAAATACAGCAACAACGTGATGACGCAGCAGGTGTTTCTCACGCTGGGGCTCAAGTCCAGTGGGCGGGGCACGTGGGACAGCGGCAGGCAAGCCATGAACCAATGGTGGCAGCGCCGCTGGCCGCAGTTGCCAGCGCCGGTCTGGGACAACGGCGCGGGGCTGAGCCGTGACGAGCGTGTGACCGCACGCGGCTTGGCGGGCATGCTGGAGACGGCCTGGACGTCGCCCCAGATGCCCGAGCTGCTGGCCTCGCTGCCCATCGTGGGTGTGGACGGCACGCTGCGCCGCGTGAACAACGCCAACACCAAAGGCATGGCGCACCTGAAAACCGGCACGCTGCGCGATGTGACCTCGCTGGCAGGCATTGTGCACTCGGCATCCGGCAAGCGCTATGCGCTCGTGGGCATCATCAATCACCCGCAGGCCCCACAAGCCCGGCCCGCTCTGCACGCGCTGGTGGATTGGGTCGTGGCCGACGCGCCAGATGCGCCAGAACGGGTCGCGACGCGGGCACCTGCAGCCGCCACCGATGCCGTGCCCGCCAAGGCGGCTCCTCGCCGCTAACTACCCCAAGCATCAAAACTTTTGACATCCACCTGCATGGCATTGCGCCATGCGGGGGTAAGTCAATGAGATCAAGGCCGCTTGAGGCCATGCTGCGCCCTTTCAAAGTGAGCGCGAACGTGTCGTTTTGAGCGCAACTTCAGTGTTTACCCACATATGAGCATTTGCTGATTCTCTATATTATTTAAAAAAAGAACGGTCGTTCGATTTAACCAAAGGAGATGGGTAGATGAAAGCACGCATGCGGATTCAATGGGTGGCTGTGGCGGCTGCGGCGGCTGCATTGGCGGCTTGCGGCGGTGGTGGTGGCAGCACCACACCTTCGGACAAGATCACTTCCATCAAGGTGATGGGGGACAGCTTGTCCGACGTAGGCACGTTCGGCCTGAAGGCAACGGTACAAGCGTCGGCAACGGCGCGCACTGGTCCGGGCTCCAGCGAGCTGTGGGTGGATCGGGTGGCGGCAACGTACAGCACGTCGCTGTGCCCGCATTACCGATCGGGCGATGGCGGCGCAAGCTTCACCACGGTGGCGTCGTGCACGTCCTACGCGGTGGGGGGTGGCCGCATCAACCACTTCACCAACCCCCAATCACCCATCTCCATTACCAAGCAAATGGCGGATGCGGGCGTCGCGGGTTACGGTGCCGATGATCTGGTCCTGATCGACGGCGGCGGTAACGACGCAGGCGACCTGTTCGGCGCGTACCTCTCGGCATCGTCGGACGGCGGCAAGACCTTCTTCGGCCTGATCGGCACCATGCTGGACGCGGCCACCGTGCAGGCACTGGCAGGCCAGGGCGCTGCGGGCATGCCCAAGGCGGGTGCGGCCTACATGCAGGCGCTGGCCGTGTATTTCGCCAAGAACATCCAGGCCAACGTGCTGGGCAAGGGCGCGCCGCGCGTGGCGGTGCTGAATATGCCCGGCGTGACGCGCACGCCCAAGTTCCTGATGGTGCTCAAGAGAGTCGAGCAGACGCAAGGTGCGGCGGCAGCGGCACAACTCAACACACTGTTCGACACCTGGGTGCAAACCTTCAACACGCAGCTCGGCAAAAGCCTGGAAGGCGACAAGCGCCTGACAGTGGTGGATTTCTACGAGTCGTTCAAGGACCAGTCCGAGCATCCTGCTCAATACTCTTACCAGAACGTGAAGGACGCAGTGTGCCCAGCTGTGGGGCAGGATGCTTCCGGCCTGCCGACCTATAACTTTGCTACCTGCACGGCGCAATCGCTTTCCGCTACGACGCCTCCCGCCAATGCAACGGGTGGTGCGAACTGGTGGAAGTCGTACGGCTTTGCCGACTCCTTCCATCCCACGCCTTACGGTCACCAGCTGATGGGCCAGTTGACCTCGCGCTCGCTGGCGCAGGCAGGGTGGCTCTGAGCCCGTGCGCAAGCCAATCCGTAACCGAAACGAATTTGCAGGAGACACATCCATGGCTATCTTCTTGCGTACCGGCGCGGCGCTGGTCATTCTCGCGGCCTGCGCAACCGCACAGGCCCAGGTCGCAGGCACCATCAGCGTGCGACTGGGCGCGACCCGCATCATGCCCGACGTGGACAGCGGCAACCTGAGCGAGCCGAGCTTTCCCAACACCAAGATCGATGTGAACAGCGCCAGCGCGCTGTCGGGCGGCATCAACTACATGCTCACCGACAACTGGGCGGTGGACATGCCGCTGGCCTTGCCGTTCAAGCACAGCTTCTACGGCGACGGCGCGATCGACGGCGTGGGCAAGCTCGGTCAGGTCAAGGCGCTGCCTGCCACGCTGTTCCTGGAGTACCGCTTCTTTGAGGCGAACGCCAAGTTCCGTCCGTATCTGGGCTTGGGCGTCACCTATGCCAAGTTCTTCAAGAACCGTACCACGGCCACGCTGTCTGCGCTGACGGGAGGTGGTCCGGGCAACCCGACCACCGCCAAGCTGGACAACAAGTTCGCGCTCACGCCCAAGATTGGTTTTGTCTACAACATCAACGAGCGCTGGTTTGTCGATGCCGCGTATTACAAGTCGTTCCTGAAGACGACGGCGCACCTCTCGACGGGCCAGAGCATTCCGATCAAGCTGAACCCCGACGTGGTCTCGATCGGCGTCGGCTACAAGTTCTGACGCACAACCCGCGAGTTCTCCAGTGCATCACACCGGCCTTCGGGCCGGTTTTTTGTTTCCTGTGCCCGCCAAAGACAACGGCCACGGTGGTGAACCGTGGCCGTTATGGGGAGCTTCTTCAGATTCCGGGCGCTTGGCCGGAATGCGGCTAACGCATTACCACTGCTGCACGATGATGTCGCGTGCGTAGTCGCCCAGGCGGCGGTGCGCCTCGGGGGTAATGTAGATCTTGTCGGCGAACACATAACGGTTCACCTCAGCGCCTGCCAGCAACGTGTTGCCGGTGCACAGCGCAGAGTTGACTTCGTTGTTGCCGATGCCGATGCCCGGTCCGCTATCCACCGACGTGCAGATGGGCTGCTCGACCTCGCGGAAGCCGTATTGGCTCGGGTAGGCGTGGAACATGTTGACCTGATAGGCCGCGTCGATGTACAGCACCTGACGGCCACCCAGTGGCTCGATGTCGATCTTCAGGCGGTTGTTCATCGCCAGCGCGACTTGCTCCAGCAGCACTTCCTGGTCAATGGACTTAGCCCACGGCGTGCGGCGCAGGTCGTACGTGCCGGTGACGACGACGTGCTTCGCACCGGCCTTGATGACGCGGTGCACCTGCGCGGCCAGATCGGCACCTGCCTGAGCCGCGTTGGCCATCAACTGGTCGCGCGAGATACTTCCAGCCAGAAAGGCGCGCGTGTTGGCGATCACATCGCTCACGCCAGCGCTGACCACCACGATGTCGTCATTGGTGAAGGCATTGCCTGCAAGGAACTTGTCCACCTGCTGTACGACGGTGGGGGTGTCGGTCGCGCCCGCAGCGTCAGGAGACTGGGAGATACGTGCGTTGCCGTATGCGTAGTTCCAGCCGCCCTTGCTGGCGGGGGTGCTGGCGATGTCGTAGCGCGCCGCCAATTGGGTGGTCCAGTTGTTCACCGTGCCGTTGTTCACGGTATAGGCGGAACCGCGCTGTCCGGTGTCGGCCATGCCGTCGCCAAACACCACAAAGCGATTCGGGCTGATGGCCGATTCCACGCTGCTGGAGCCGCATGCGGTGAGCAATGCGGCCGAAGTGAGCGCTGCAGCCAGAACCGCGCGGCGCATCCATTTTGCTGCCATATTTTTCTCCAAAACGATGGGTGAGTGTAACTACTGCAGGACGGAGGTGGGTGAGGCATCCGCTACAAACTGTAGAAATGGACAGTGGCTTATGCCGCCGCAGCGCGCTCCAGTCGGTCGCGCACGCCTTCCCAATCGGCTGATTCTGGCGGCAATTCCACCCAGATGAGTTTGACCTTGGCGTCATCAAACGCACGCAGCGCGGCAAATAGCTCCTGTGCTGCGGCATGTGGCTCATGGGGCATGCGCTGCAGCAGCACGCCGCGTGCGGACGTGTGCATGCGTTGGCGCGAGTAGATGGCGATGTTCGCGGCATCCGGCCCGAGCACGTCGAGCGCGGTCTGGATCTGCTTGGCCGGCATTAGCCGTACCTTTGCGCTGGGCGCATAGTGCGCCAACAGCGTGCCCGAGGCGCGTGGTGTGTGCTCCGGCATGTCTTCCCTGGACAGCGGGCGCATGCCGCAGGCCTGTTCGATGGCGTCGCGTGAGATCGCGCCCGGGCGCAGCAGCACCGGCACGCCGCGCGTGCAGTCAACGATGGTGGACTCGATGCCGACTTCGCAGGCGCCGCCGTCGAGCACCAGCAGCGCATCGCCAAACTCGGCGGCGACATGCGCTGCCGTGGTCGGGCTCACGCGGCCAAACTGATTGGCGCTGGGTGCGGCCACGCCCCATACAGGCGCTGTCAGTTGCTGGCATGCCAGCAACAACGCGTGCGCCACGGGGTGCGAGGGGCAACGCAGGCCCACGCTGTCTTGCCCGCCGGTCGATGCCCTCGCCGCCTGCGGCAAGCGCGGCAGGATGAGCGTGAGCGGGCCGGGCCAGAAGGCCTCCATCAACTGCTGCGCAAACAGGGGCACTTCACGCGCATAACGGGTGACGGTGTCGATGTCCGCCACATGCACGATGAGCGGGTGGTTCGAGGGCCGCCCCTTGGCCGCGAAGATCTGCGCTACCGCTGCGTCGTTGTCCGCGTCTGCTGCCAGGCCGTAGACCGTTTCGGTGGGCAGGCCGAGCAGCTCGCCGCGCCCGAGGGCCGCGGCGGCCTGCTGCAGTGCGTCGGGCTGATTGCCGTCGAGAATCATGGTGTGCTGGCTCCGCGCCGGTTCAAAAGGGCGCGATGCCCAGAATGGCCGCCGCCTTGAGCGCCGTGGCGCGCACGGTCTCGGGCGTGTCGCCGGTCACGTTCAGGTGCCCCATCTTGCGCGCGCGCTTGGCGTCGTGCTTGCCATACAGGTGCAGCGTGCAGCCGGGCAGGGCCAGCACCTGATCCCATGCGGGTGTCGTGGGCGTGTCCGATTGCGTGAACCACAGGTCGCCCAGCAGGTTCAGCATGATCGAAGGGCTGTGCTGGCGCGGCTGGGTGAGCGGCAGGTTGGTCATGCAGCGCACTTGCAGCTCGAACTGCGACACATCGCAGGCGTTCTGGCTGTAATGACCACTGTTGTGCGGGCGCGGAGCGATCTCGTTGACCACGAGCATGCCGTCGGTCAGGACGAAAAACTCCACGCACAGCACGCCCACGTAGTCCAGACCGATGGCGACGGACCGGGCCGCAGCGATCGCCTTTTCCACCTGCGTATCGGGGAGGTTGCCGGCATAGACCTCGGTCACGGCGAGAATGCCGTCGCGGTGCAGATTGCGCTGCACGGGCAGGTTCACGATGCTGCCGTCGCGGCCACGCGCCACGATGACGGAGCATTCATGCGCCAGCGGCAGCATTTTTTCCAGCACGCAGGCCACGCGGCCCAGTTGCTCCCACGCGGCGTTGAGTTCCTCGCGCGTCTTCAGGCGCACCTGGCCCTTGCCGTCGTAGCCCATGCGGGCGGTCTTGAGAATGCCGGGCAGCAGCGCGTCGTTCACGGCGGCCAGTTGCTCGGGAGTGTCGATCACGGCATAGGGCGCGCATGGCACGCCGCACTTCACGAAGTGCGCCTTCTCGGCCGCGCGATCCTGTGCAATCGCGACGGCGGAACCGGCGGGCGACACAGGCAGGCTTAGAGCGAGCTGGTTGAGCGCACCCGCGGGCACGTTCTCGAATTCGGTGGTCACAGCGGCGCACAGGCGTGCCAACTCGGCCAGACCTTGCGCATCTTCGTAGCCGGTGCGGATGTGGTGGTGGCTCACCAGCCCGGCGGGGCTGGTTGCATCCTGATCGAGCACGGCGGTGAAGTAGCCCATGGCCTGCGCCGTCTGCGCGAACATGCGGCCCAACTGGCCACCGCCCAGCACGCCCAGCGTGGCGCCGGGCAGGATCACTGCGGAATCTGCGGCGCTCATGCGGACACCGGCGGCAGGGTCATGGCGCGGGCTGCGGCGGTTTGCTCGGTGCGGAACGCTTCGAGCTGGGCGCGCAGGGCGGGATTCTCGTTGGCGAGCAGGGCCACGGCGAACAATGCCGCATTGGCCGCGCCGGCAGCGCCAATGGCGAACGTGGCCACGGGCACGCCCTTGGGCATTTGCACGATGGAGTGCAGCGAATCCACGCCTTGCAGGTGGCGGCTGGCCACCGGAACGCCCAGCACGGGCACGGTGGTTTTGGCGGCGATCATGCCCGGCAGGTGCGCAGCGCCGCCTGCTCCGGCGATGATGGCCTTGAGCCCGCGACCGACGGCCGCTTCCGCGTAGCGGAACATGTCGTCAGGCATGCGGTGGGCCGAAACCACTTGCGCCTCATGGGCGATGCCGAATTGTTCGAGGATGGCCACTGCGTGCTGCATGGTCTCCCAGTCGCTGCTGGAGCCCATCACCACACCGATTTGAATGGAGTTCATTGGTACTTTGTTGGTACTTTGCGAGTACTGTGCAAGGCCCCGCACAAGCTAGGCCTTCATGGGTGTAACCCTCGATTTTACTTTTTGTAGGCGGTGTGCGTCCAATCACGCCTTCTGTTGGCTTTTGCGGCCATCCCGCAGCTATCGCATGCCCTTTGCCGGAGGCTGTCGAATATGGCGGAGAATGGCGGTTTGAGGCCGCAGGCCGGCGCCGTAGGAGGGAGTGGCCTGTGGCGCGCTTGTGAAGCACAGCTTTGGCCCCATGTGTGGGGTTTCCTTCATCCAGCATGTGCGCGGCGGGTTTCACCGCAGTGTGCATCACCACGACACCGGGTTGTTCCATGATTGATGTCACCGTAGAAAATTTTGAAACCGAAGTCATCGCTGCATCGATGCAGACGCCCGTGCTGCTGGACTTCTGGGCTCCGTGGTGCGGTCCCTGCAAGACGCTCGGCCCGGTGCTGGAAAAAGTGGAAACGGAATACGCGGGCCGCTTCAAGCTGGTCAAGATCGATTCGGATCAGCAGCAAGAGCTGGCTGCCGCGTTCGGCATCCGCAGCATCCCGACCTGCATCCTGATGAAGAACGGCCAGCCCGTGGACGGTTTCATGGGTGCGCAGACCGAGGCCCAGGTCAAGGCGTTCCTCGACAAGCACGTGCCCAGCGCCGAAGAAGCCGAAGCGGAAGAAGACGTTGCCGAAGCTGAAAACGCACTCGCCGATCAGGACCCCGAATCGGCGCTGGAAAAGTACCAGCACGCCGTTGCCACCGACCCGTCCAACGACGACGCGCGCTACGACTACGTGCGCCTGCTGCTCCAGTTGGGCCGAGAGGACGACGCGAAGGTGGCATTTGCGCCGGTCATCGCCAAGGCGGACACCTCGCGCAAGCTGAGCGCCCTGAAGGCGTGGATGGATGCGCTGGATTTCTCCACGCACAGCGGTCCGATCAGTGAACAGGACGCCAGCATCGCCGCCAACAAGCGCGATTTTGATGCCCGCTTTGCCCGCGCGCGCAAGCTGATCGCCGAGCAGAAATGGACCGACGCCATGGATGAGCTGCTCGAAATCCTCATGCGCGACAAAGTCTGGAACGAGGAAGCCGCACGCAAGCTGTACGTGAACGTGCTGGAACTCATCGAGCCGCCCAAGGTCAAGGTGGCGGACGGCCAGATCCCCCCCGAAGACCCGACCGTGGCGACCTACCGCCGCCGCCTGTCCAGCGTCGTCTTGAGCTGATCGGCCTGGGAGCCGGAACCAGCGTGACCCAGCGCGCCGCTCCCGCTGCCGGGCCCGAGGCCCGGCCGGTGCTGGCCAGGCGTGGCCTGCTGTTGTCTGCCGGCAGTGCGCTCTCCGTGCTGGCAGCGGGCTGGCTGGCGGGATGCGCCAGCATTCCCCGGCCGGATGCGCTCATCACCGGCAGGGCCTTCACGCGCACGCGCCTCGTCATGCCGCCCGATTCGGTGTTCGAAGCCGTGCTGCTCGATGTCACCGACGAGAACGCGGCTCCCGTTGCGCTTGGCCGCCAGCGCGTCGAGCCTGCCGGGCAAGCGCCGTTCGATCTGGCCATTCCCTACCTGTCGAGCGATCTCCAGCGCGGCAACAAGTACGTTGTGCAGGCGCAGGTGACGCTCTATGGCCGTGTGCTGCTGTATTCGCCCGGCACGCACCCGGTCAACCAGGATCCGGTGTTCCAGCGCATGGACGTGATTCTGGAGCCTTATCCCGCCGGTGAAGCCACCGAGCGCGCTGGCATGCCGCTCGCGCAGACGCACTGGCGTCTGGTGAGCGTGGGCGAACATTCCACCACGCCGATTGCTGCGTCAGCAGAAGGTGCGGCAGCGGCGTATCTGCAATTTCATCCCCCTCAGCAAATTGCGCCAGACGGGCAGGTGCAGGGAGCGTTTTCCGGATCGGGCGGGTGCAACCGCTTTTTAGGGCGCTACGTCGTGCGTGGCGCCGAATTGCGCCTGGCGTTGTCGACCACGTCCATCCGGCTGTGTCTGGACGGCGGCGGGGACGAGGCCGCTTATCTGAGCGCGCTCGCACAGACGGCGGGCTTCATGCAGCAGGGGCGCGAACTCACGCTGAAGGACGAGGACGGCAAGGCGTTCCTGCGCTTTCGTGCGTGGGAGAAGGGCGTGGAGGCGTTCGAGCCCTACGAGCCGCCCAATTCGCCCCAGTGAGATTGATCAACGCCCACGAAAAAGCCGCCCTGGAGGCGGCTTTTGTAAGGCCGAGCGTGGTGCCGATCAGCCGATCAGCCGGTCAGGCGTTCAAGCGCTTCGCGGTACTTGGCGGCCGTCTTTTCCACCACTTCGCGGGGCAGGCGTGGTGCCGGTGCCGTCTTGTCCCAGGGCTTGCCGTTGATGCGCACCTCTTCCAGCCAGTCGCGCACGAACTGCTTGTCGTAGCTGGGCGGATTGGCGCCAGCCTTGAGGGCGTCTTCGTAGCCTTCGACCGGCCAGTAGCGCGAGCTGTCGGGTGTGAGCACTTCGTCCATCAGCACCAGTTCACCCTCGGGCGTGAGGCCGAATTCGAACTTCGTGTCGGCAATGATCATGCCTTTTTGCAGCGCGATGGCGGCGGCCTTTTCGTAGAGTTCGATGCTGATGTCGCGGATGCGCGTGGCCAGATCCTCGCCAATCATCTCCACCGTGCGCTCGAACGTGATGTTTTCGTCGTGCTCACCCATGGCGGCCTTGGCGGCAGGCGTATAGATCGATTGCGGCAGCTTGGCGGCGTTGGTCAGGCCCTCGGGCAGCGGCACGCCGCACACGGAGCGCGATTCCTGGTATTCCTTCCAGCCACTGCCTGCCAGATAGCCACGCACCACGGCTTCCACCGGAATCGGCTTGAGGCGCTTGACCAGCATCGAGCGGCCCTGCACTTGCGGCACTTCGGCGGGCGTGACCACGCTTTCGGGCGCATCGCCGGTCAGGTGGTTGGGCACGATGCCTTGCAGCTTGTCGAACCAGAACAGCGCCATGCGGGTGAGCAGTTCGCCCTTGCCGGGGATCGGCTCGCCCATGATCACGTCGAATGCGGAGAGGCGGTCAGACGCCACCATCAGGATGCGGTCGTCACCCACAGCGTAGTTGTCGCGCACTTTGCCGCGCGCCAGCAAGGGCAGCGAGGTCAGGGCGGAGGTATGCAGTGCGGAAGTGCTGGGCTGAGTCATTGCAGTTCTTGAGCTAACACAAATAGAAAATCCCGCCGGAGGCACGCATGTGTCACGGTGCCTTGCTGAGACGGGACGTGAGAAGGGATTTTACGCCTGCCGTGCAAAGTCTGGCCAAGGCGAACAACCGGAAATTTCCTGAGAGGGCCCGAAACCGGCTTTTTCGGGCAACCATGCATTGTGACGTTTTTTTGGCAGATTGGCATCTGTAACAGCTAACCCGGATAACCCCGTCGGGCAGGCGTTGATTTTCGTGGGGGCAGGGCGCATAGTGGCCTCAACATGAATGCATTCAAGTTCGGCGGCCCGGCGTCCTGATTGACAGGACAGCGGGCCTTTTCCAACCGTGCGTCACAGGAGACGTTTTATGAACTTGACGATTAGCGGACACCATCTGGAAGTGACCCCCGCGTTACGCAGCTATGTGACATCCAAGCTCGAACGCATCACGCGCCACTTCGATCAGGTGGTCGACGTCAAAGTGCTGTTGACTGTCGAAAAGCAAAAGGAGAAAGACAAAAGGCAGCGAGCCGAATGCAACGTGAGAGTGAAAGGAAGCGATCTATTCGCGGAAAGTGCCCATTTCGACCTGTATGCAGCCGTCGATGAACTCATCGACAAGCTGGACAGAAAAGTGATGAAGTACAAGGAGCGTCTGCAAGACCATCAGCCCGCACTGCGCCGGGCGACCGCGCAGTCCGCCGCAGCGGCAGCCGCATAAAACGCCCTTGCAACAACGTATTCGGCGCGACTGATACATAATGCGGCCTTTGAATCTGTCGCGCCTGCAACTCATTTTGAGGGTTGGATACGCAACCGCCTTCCAAGGCGGTTTTTTGTTGCTTATAGTAAGTCCTTTAAGGGTTTACGCTGGACGCGCATAATTGACACCATGAATCGTCTTGCTTCCATACTGCCGCCAGCGCAAGTGCTGGTCGGTGTTGACGCCACCAGCAAGAAGCGCGCTTTTGAAGAGGCGGGTTTGCTGTTTGAGAGTCAGCACGGTTTGTCCCGTGCACTAATTACCGACAGTCTCTTTGCGCGTGAGCGTCTGGGATCGACCGGTCTTGGGCACGGCGTGGCCATTCCGCATGGACGCATCAAGGGCCTGAAATCGCCCATGGCTGCGGTTTTCCAGCTTGCGCACCCCATCGGGTTCGATGCGCCGGATGAGCAGCCCGTGTTGCTGCTGATCTTTCTGCTGGTGCCCGAAGCGGCGACGCAGAAGCACCTGGAAATCCTGTCGGAAATCGCCGAACTGTTGAGCGACAGCGCCCTGCGCGAGCGCATCAAGACAGCCAGCGATGCGGCCGAACTCCACGGCTTGATCTCCGACTGGCGCTCCGCCCACACCGCCTGATCGCAGTGCGACGCGCCCGCTGCGGCGCTGCTGGGCGGCCTGATTCCCCTTCTCGTTAGTCAGGAATTCCGTGAAACCCAATCTCGTCAGTGCCGACGTCCTGTTTGAAGAATTTCGCAGCTCGCTGAAGTTGGTCTGGGTGGCGGGGCTTGGCGCATCGGCCCGTCGCTTTGACGAAGAGGCCGTGCGTGCAGCGCGCTCGGGCGCTGACTTGGTGGGCTATCTCAACTACATCCACCCGTTTCGCGCGCAGGTGCTGGGCGAGCGCGAAATCAATTACCTGACCAACGGCTCCGAGGACGACTGCAAGCGCCGCGTGGCGCGCATTCTCACGCTGGAGCCGCCGGTGCTCATCCTCGCGGACGACCAGACCGCCCCGGATGCGCTGCTGTCACTGTGCGAGCGGGCGCAGATTCCGCTTTTTGCCACGCACGAATCGTCGGCCTTCGTGATCGACGTGGTGCGCGCCTATCTCTCCAAGCACTTTGCCACGCGCACCACACTGCACGGCGTGTTCATGGACATTCTGGGACTGGGCGTGCTGATCACGGGCGAATCCGGTCTGGGCAAGAGCGAGCTGGGGCTGGAGCTGATATCCCGCGGCAATGGTCTGGTGGCCGACGACGCCGTGGACCTGTACCGCATCAACCAGACGACCATCGAGGGCAAATGCCCCGATCTGCTGCAAAACCTGCTCGAAGTGCGGGGGATTGGCCTGCTGGATATTCGCGCCATCTTTGGTGAGGCCGCAGTGCGGCGCAAGATGCGGCTCAAGCTCATCGTGCATCTGGTGCGCAAGGAAACGCTGGAGCGCGACTACGAGCGCATGCCCTATCAGCCGCTCACGCAGGATGTGCTGGGTGTACCGGTTCTGAAAGTGGTGATTCAGGTGGTTGCGGGCCGCAACATTGCCGTGTTGGTGGAGGCGGCCGTGCGCAACACCATCCTGCAACTGCGCGGAATTGATACTTATCAGGAGTTTGTCGAGCGCCATCGCCGCGCCATGGCGAGCGGCGATCAGCCCTGATCTGGCCACCCGGACGTAAAAAAAGCGAAGTGCCATGCCTTCGCTTTTTTTCATTCCGGAGCCCGAGCGTTTAGCGGTTGCCCACCCCGCGCTTGGCGCAATCGGCGCAATGACCGTAGAGCGACATGGAGTGATCCTGAATCACCCAGCCCTTTTGTTTGGCGATGAGGTTCTGGCGCTTTTCGATCTCGGCATCGTAGAACTCCTCGACCTTGCCGCACGCGGTACACACAAAGTGGTCGTGGTGCTGGCCTTCGTTGAGTTCGTAGATCGCCTTGCCGCTCTCGAAATTGCTGCGCAGCAAGATACCCGCCTGCTCGAACTGGGTGAGCACGCGGTAAACAGTTGCAAGGCCGATGTCTGAGCGTTCTTCCAGCAACACGCGGAACACGTCTTCCGCCGTCATATGACGCTGTTCACCTTTCTGGAAGATGTCCAGAATCTTCAGGCGGGGGAGCGTCGCTTTCAGGCCGGTGCTTTTCAGTTCGTCGATATTTGTCATGACAAGGTCTTTCGTTTGCCTAAGGCGCGTTAAGGCCCGGGGAATTCCAGCCGCTACAATGGGCCGATCATATCCCTATGGCTTTAACCATGTTTGCTCCCGCCCGTTACTGCGCCCGTTGGGGCGCGATTGTTTTGCTGAGTGCCGGGCTGGCCGCTTGCGGTAGCTTTGACAGCGCAAGCCATCGTCTGGCCAGCGCCATCACACCCTACAAAATTGACATCGTACAAGGCAATTTTGTCTCCAAAGAGCAGGTCGAGGCATTGAAACCTGGCATGGGTCGACAGCAGGTCAAGGAAATCCTTGGCACGCCGCTGGTCACGCCCCTGTTCCATAACGACCGCTGGGAATACGTCTTCACGCTCAAGCGCCCTGGCATGGACCAGCAAACCCGCAAGCTGACGGTGTTCTTCAAGGATGATGTGCTGGACCGCTTCGAGGGCGACGAGATGCCTTCCGAGGCCGAGTTCGTGGCTTCGCTGGGCTCCAAGATCACCAAGAAAAAGGTGCCTGAACTGGAGGCGACCGAGGAGCAGCTCAAGCGCTTCCCTGCCAAACCGGATGCCCCCGAGCGCGATCCGGGCAATGAGCCACCATCCGCGCCCATGCCTGCAAGCTATCCTCCGCTGGAGTCCCAGCGCTGAGTGGTTCCGGCATATGCGTGAGCTACGGGCTCGCCAGGTGCTCTTCTTGCGGGCGCAGCGCTGGCAGATGCCGCGTGGCGCCCCGTTTCATTGATGCCTTTTTCGCTGCCTTTGCGCGGTGAACCGAACTTCAGATTTCGCCATGACAGCTACTTCCACTTCCCGTCGCCGCGTCGCCGTTGCCGGAGCCTCCGGTCGCATGGGCCGCATGCTGATCGAAGCCATCCGTGCCAGCGACACCTGCGCGTTGGCGGGCGCTCTGGACGTGGCAGGCAGTCCTGCGGTGGGCACGGACGCGACGGCATTTCTCGGCCACCCGAGCGGCGTGGTGATCACCGCCGATCTGCGCGAAGGGCTGAAGAATGCCGACGTGCTGATCGACTTCACGCGCCCCGAAGGCACGCTCAACCATCTGGCCGCCTGCGAGGAGCTGGGTGTGCAGGTGGTGATCGGCACTACCGGTTTCGATGATGCGCAGAAGGCGCGCATTGCCGACGCCGCGCAAAAGGTTGGCGTGGTGTTCGCGCCCAACATGAGCGTGGGCGTGAACGTGACGCTCAAGCTGCTGGAGATGGCGGCCAAGGCCATGGACTCGAGCTACGACATTGAAATCGTCGAGGCGCATCATCACCACAAGGTGGATGCCCCTTCGGGGACTGCGCTGAAGATGGGCGAGGTGATTGCCGAAGCCCAGGGCACCAACCTGGCCGACCGCGCCGTGTACGAGCGCTACGGCCACACTGGCGCACGCGAGCAAGGCACGATCGGCTTTGCAACAATTCGCGGCGGCGACATCGTGGGCGACCACACGGTGATGTTCTGCGGCGAGGGCGAGCGTATCGAGATTTCGCACAAGTCGTCCAGTCGCGCCGGATACGTGCGTGGCAGCCTGCGCGCTGTGGGCTATCTGGCCGACAAGAAGAGCGGTCTGTTCGATATGTTCGACGTGCTGAGCCTCAGGTAATTGTTGCTGCAGGCCACCGACCGTACACGATTCACTCGAAAGCAGCACACACCATGAACAGCAGTCTTGCGTGGTTGGAACACGGCGATTTCGTCACCAAGGCCACGGCGGCGCTGCTGCTGGGGATGTCGGTGGCCAGTTGGGTGGTGATTGTCTGGAAAGCATGGCTCATGCGACGCGCGCGCGCCGACGTGCCGCGTTGCACGGCGCTGGTCTGGCAGGCCGCCTCACTGAGTGCCGCTTCCGCGCAATTGCAAGGCGTAGACCGGGACGCACTGGTGCGCCCCATGGTGGATGCCGCGGTGGTTGCCACGCGCCAGTCGGCCAGCACGCTCGCAGGGCAGGGCAGTCGCACTCAACAGTTGACCCGCATGCTGCGTGACGCGCTGCATGCTGCACTGAAACGGTTGCAGTTTGGGCAGGTGTTGCTGGCGACGGTGGGCTCCACCGCGCCTTTCGTAGGGTTGCTGGGCACGGTCTGGGGCATTTATCACGCGCTCACCGCCATGGCAGGCGGTGGCCAGGTCACCATCGAGCGCCTGGCGGGCCCGGTGGGCGAGGCGCTGATCATGACGGCGGCTGGTCTGGCGGTGGCTATTCCCGCCGTACTGGCCTACAACGTCTATGGTCGCCTGTTGGGCGCGCTGGAGTCCGACCTGGAAGGCTTGGCGCATGACCTGCGCGAGTTGCTCGCCGGGGACGCGGCGGTGTCCTCTGCTGCGGCGGACGAATAACGGGCAACCTGCCGCAGGAGCACAGCACATGGCATTCGGCAGATTACAGGGCGCCCCCAAACCGAAGCCGATGAGCGACATCAACGTCACGCCTTTGGTGGATGTGATGCTGGTGCTGGTGGTGATCTTCATTTTGACGGCACCGTTATTAGCGAGCGCCATCCGTGTCGATTTGCCCAAGACCGATGGCGCCGCTCCCGGAGCCGCTGCGCAGCGCCCGCTGACCGTCGCGCTGGATGCCGCCGGGCAAGCGTTCGTGAATGAGGAGCCGGCGGCGCAGGACGATCTGCCGCAGCTATTCAGGCAGTCCGCGAGCCAAGGCCGAGATACCGAAGTACAACTGCGCGCTGATTCGTCGGTTCCCTATGGTCGCGTCGTGGAACTCATGGGGGAGTTGCACAAGGCAGGTCTTACGCGCATCGCCTTTATCACCCAATCCCCGGCGGCAACGTCCGCATCGGCAACCGCGTCGAATGTGCCCTGATCGATAGCGTGCGCTGACTATGGCGGCGTTTTGGGTACTCTCTGGTGATACCCGGCGTATCGATGGCGAACACTGGTTGATCAATTGCTGAACCTTGTTGGGCAAGCTAGGTACATTGGCGCCGGCTTGGGCATTGGCTATGCCAGGCGCATTCTTATGGGGAGTTGATATGGACAGTGTTTTGTACCAGCAGGCTGCCGACGCATCGGTCGATCGGTCTGGGCTGGCGCGGCTGCATCAGTTGGCAACGTCGCCCGGCGAGCCGCGCGCGCTGAATGCGCGCATGCGCTGGGGACTGCTGATGGTGGCGGCGCTGTTGCTCGCCAGCGGTCTGATTTTCTGGATCGCGGCCAACTGGCAGGAGCAGACACGCTTGTTCAAGCTCGGCCTGATCGAAGGCGCTCTGGCGTTGAGCGTGCTCGCCGCGCTGCTGTTGCCCAGAGTGCGCATTCCGGCGTTGCTTTGCGCCCATCTTGCGCTGGGAGGATTGCTGGCCTTCGTCGGTCAGACCTACCAGACCGGGGCGGATGCGTGGCAGCTGTTTGCCGTGTGGGCCGCGCTGTCGCTGATCTGGACGGCGCTGGCGCGCAGTGATGTGCTGTGGTCGTTGTGGGTTCTGGTGGCGGCCACCAGCATCACCATGTGGATGGGGCGGTGGGGATTTTTCGAGGTGCTGTTTGGTGAGGGGCAGGCGCTGTTGAGCGATCTCATTCACATGGGCCTGTGGCTGGCGTTGGCGCTGGTGCCTGCGGTGGTGTCCCTCATCGCGCCCATTCGCGTGGCGGGTGGCATGGGCTGGTGGTCGCACCGGTTGGCGCTGGCGGGTGCGCTGAGTGCGTGGGTGGCCATCGGCGTGGTCTATCTGTTTGATTCGTCGCGCTCTGGCGCGCTGTATTTTGCGCCGGGCCTGCTGGCGGCGGGCGCCTTGTGGTTGTCGCTGCAAGGGCGCTGGCGCGATTTCATCAGCGTGTGCATTGCGGCATTGGCCCTGAATGCATGGGTGTTGGTGGGTATGGGGCGTTTGTTTGGACAGGTGGAAACGTCGGACGTGCTGTTTTTGTTCACCGTGGTGGGACTGGCGTGTCTGGGGGGCACGGTGACCGGACTCATTGCGGTGCAAAAACGCATGCGTGACGAGGACAGGGCATTTGCGGCTTCTGCGGCTTCTGCCGAAGGGAGTGCAGCATGAATTTTCTTCATTTGCATCCGGTGTGGTGGAAGCAGGCCCGCAACGAGGGACTGGTCAGTGGCGAGGTGCCTGCCAGCGTGTATGACGACGAGCCGTCGGCGTGGGTGATCGTGCTGGCGATGATTGGCGCACTGGTGTGTACGGTGCCTTTCGGCTTGTTGTTGGTGGTCCAGATCGGCGAGCGCTTCTGGCTCGAGAACCCGGCAGCCTATCTGGTTTGCGCCATGGGACTGGCAGGCGCGGCCCTTCTGTTCCGGCGCGCGGAGCATACGTTTCTGAGCTGTATCGCGCTGGTGCTTTGGTCCGTGAGTCAGATCCTGCTGATTCTCCGCTTGATCCATTGGGTGGATGACATGGGCGGGTCGCTGATCATCATCGGGACGGTGGTTGCGGTGCTGCAATTGCTGTGCGCGTGGATGGCACCGACCTTGTGGGTCAAGCGCTTGATGGGAGTGGCCTGTGTGTTCGGCGTGAGCCTGATCTGGATCGGCGTGTTCCGGCGCACGCCATTGGTCGCGCTGCGCCCGGAGACTTATCTGCTGGCGTTGGGCTGGATCGTCTGGTGCCTCAAGGAGCCGCAATGGTTGGCGCGTCCATTGGCGCGTCCATTGGCGCGTGCGTCCCAGGGCCATGCGCGGGCAGGCTGGACGGCGTTTGTCGAAGCGGCTGCGCTGGGTGTGCTTGCCATGGAATGCATGGGCGACTTCGGCGGCTGGCGCTGGGCGCTGGGCAGCTCCGCAGGCATGGAGGGCATGAACTGGAGCGCCATGTTCTATCTGGGCCGCATCCTCGCGGTCGTGGCTACGCTGGCGTCGGTGGCGGTGCTGGTGCATCGCTGGCGCGCCACGGGGGCGCTGACGGGCTCCAGCAGTGCGCTGTTGCTCAGCGTGGGCGTGCTGCTGGGCGTGGGAAGCTGGTTCAGCCCATCACTGGGCATCGTGGTGATGATTGCGGTGGGCGCATTGATGGGCGCTCGCTGGCGCATGGCCATCCTGTGTGCTGTTGCCGCGCTCTGGTTACTGGGGCAGTTTTATTACCTGCTGGACTGGACCCTGGCAAGCAAGGGGCTGGGGCTGGCCATCATCGGTGCGGCGCTGCTGCTGGTGTTGTATGTGCAGCGCCTTGCGGCGCGTCGGGCAAGCACGCCGGCCGATGCGCACTTTGAGGTGGGTGGCGACAGGCTGCACTGGTCGCGTGCGCGCGTGGCGTGGCTGGTGGCGGGCGCGGTGCTGGTATTCGGGCTCGTCAACTGGGACGTGCGCGGCAAGGAGCAGGTGATCGCTCATGGCGAGCGCGTGCTGGTTCCGTTGCTGCCGGTGGATCCGCGCTCGCTCATGCAGGGTGACTACATGAGTCTGCGGTTCGACATTCCCCGCGAGGTGAGCGAGCAACTGGAGGCGGTGATTGCGCCCACGGCGTTGGTTCTGGCGGACAGGAATGCGCAAGGCCATGCCCATGTGCGCTCCTTGTTGCCGGGGGGCGCGAGCGCCATGTCCCGCGCGCCGAACCAACTGGTGTTGCCGCTCAAGCGCTTGAAGGGGCGCTGGGTGCTGGTGACGGACGCATTCTTTTTCCCGGAGGGCCGCGGCAAACCCTTCGAGCAGGCGAAGTTCGGCGATTTTCGCGTGCTGCCTGATGGCAGGGCGCTCCTCGTGGGGCTGGCCGACGCCCAAGGCGCCGTGATCGAGCCCGCGAAAACGGGCGAGGACGAGGCAGAAGTCGCCAGCTCGGCAGATGTCGAGGCAGCCGCCACGGCCGTCGCGCCAGAGCCTGACGTGGTCCCCGCCGTGCCCGCGCAAGAGGCCGCGAGTCAGGCGCAGTAATCTCCGCGTAAAAAACACAAGGGGGCAAGGTGTCAGAGATGACGCCTTGCCCCCTTGCCCCTTGCTGATTGTGCCGTGCGGCTGCCGTGGCCGCGCGCTGGCGTCTTACTTGGCGCCCGTCGCCGTCAGGCTGCCCGCAATTCCCAGCGTCACATCGTTGCCGGATGGGTTCTGGAAAGCGCGCAGGCCGAACTCCGGCAGGATGGCCATCAGGTGATCGAAGATATCGCCCTGGATGCCTTCGTATTCCGTCCAGGCCGTGGTGGCCGTGAACGCATAGATCTCCAGCGGCGTGCCGTTCACGCCCGGGTCGAGCATGCGGGCCATGAGCGTCATGTCCTTGCGCAGGCGCGGATGGGCCTGCAGGTAGGCATTGACGTAGGCGCGGAAGGTGCCGATGTTGGTCAGCTTGCGCAGGTTCACGATTTCGTGCGCCATGTCCGGCGCCTTCTCGGCAAAGTCGCGGTTGTAGGTGGTGATGTCTTCCATCTTCTGCGCGAGATACGGGCGCAGCAGGGCGATCTCGTAGAGCTCGCGGATCTCCTCGTCCTTCAGGAAGCGCACGGTGGAGTTGTCCAGCATGATCGAGCGCTTGATGCGCCGCCCGCCCGATTCGGACATGCCGCGCCAGTTCTTGAAGCTGTCGCTCATCAGCCGCCACGTCGGGATGGTGGTGATGGTGTTGTCCCAGTTGCGGATCTTCACCGTGTTCAGCGCCATGTCCACGACCGCGCCGTCTGCGCCGACCTGATCCATCTGCAGCCAGTCGCCCACGCGCAGCATGTCGTTGCCCGATAGTTGCACGCCCGCGGTGAACGACAGGATGGTGTCCTTGAACACCAGCATCAGCACCGCCGACATGGCACCCAGCCCGGACAGCAGGATCAACGGCGAGCGATCGATCAGCGCGCCCACCATGATGATGCCGGTGAACAGCGTGGTCAGCAGTTGGCCGAGCTGCACATAGCTTTTTACCGAGCGCGTATTGCGTTCCTCGACCAGAGCGGTCGCGTTGCGGTCTTGCACGGCCTGAAGAATGGCGATGATCACGCGCCCGATGGCGAGCACGGTACACGCGACGGCCACGTTGTGAATGATGTTGGTGAGCACCGCGCTGAGATGCGGCACGGCATAGATGCCGACCTGGAACACCATCGATGGAATGATCTGCGACAGCCTGGTGAGCACGCGGCGATCCAGCAGCGTCTGCAACCAGCCTGCAGGCATTTTGGCCGCGACGCGCGGAATGAGGCTCAGCAAGATGGCGCGCGCGATGAAGCGCAGCACATAGGCCAGGATCGCCAGGGCGACGATGCCGATGGCGCTTTGCATCCACGGTTCGAAATGGCTGATGGTGTCGAAAAATTCAGAAAGCACGGGCTTTCACTCCTTCCAGGGTTGGGGTGAAAAGGACACGGACCGGCGCTGTCGAACGCATGGACGGCGCCAGTGCGCAGGTGAGCGGCCATGCCGCAGTGTGGAACCTTGTGACGATGGCTCTATCAAAATGAGAGCGCATCTGCCATGCCGGGCATGGTGAAAAGGAAAGTATTAGATAGTTATTTTCTCATGCGTTCCATTTCCCGCGCACGGAAACAGGCTGTTGCAAGGCGGAATCGCGCGCGGGCAACGCGACCGAAAGCAGGGGATCAGGGGAAACGCCTACAATCTTCGACCATTCGGCCAGTGCTCTTACGCGGTGCATCTTTCCCGCGCCGGGCACGAAGAGACCGCATCCGATGCGGGCGTGCGGGCCGCTTTCATTCGAAGAATCGTTCCATGCAAGAGAAATACAACCACGCCGAGGTCGAGCGCGCAGCGCAAGATCACTGGACAGCCCGTGACGCCTATCGCGTGACCGAAGACGCTGGCAAGCAGAAGTTCTATGCCTGCTCGATGCTGCCGTATCCCAGCGGCAAGTTGCACATGGGCCACGTGCGCAACTACACCATCAACGACATGCTCACGCGCCAGTTGCGCATGAAGGGCTTCAACGTCCTCATGCCAATGGGCTGGGACGCCTTCGGCCTGCCGGCCGAAAACGCGGCGCTCAAGAACAAGGTGCCGCCAGCGAAGTGGACCTACGAAAACATCGCCTACATGAAAAAGCAGATGCAGGCGATGGGGCTGGCGATCGACTGGAGCCGCGAAGTGGCGACCTGCGATCCCGAGTACTACAAGTGGAACCAGTGGCTGTTCCTGAAGATGCTGGAAAAGGGCATCGCCTACCGCAAGACGCAGGTGGTGAACTGGGACCCGGTCGACCAGACCGTGCTCGCGAACGAACAGGTCATCGATGGCCGCGGTTGGCGCACCGGCGCGTTGGTGGAAAAGCGCGAGATTCCAGGCTACTACCTCAAGATCACCGAATACGCGCAAGAGCTGCTCGATCACGTTCAGATCGGCAACGAGAAGGCCACGCTCACCGGCTGGCCCGACAAGGTGCGCCTGATGCAGGAAAACTGGATCGGCAAGTCTGCCGGCGTGCGCTTTGCGTTCACGCACGACATAAAGGACAGCGCCGGTCAGCTCATCCAGGATGGGCGCATGTACGTGTTCACCACGCGCGCCGACACCATCATGGGCGTCACCTTCTGCGCTGTGGCACCCGAGCATCCGCTGGCCACGCATGCTGCCCAGGGCAATGCGAAGATCGCGGCCTTCATCGAAGAGTGCAAGAAGGGCGGCACGACCGAGGCCGAACTCGCGCTCAAGGAAAAAGAAGGCCTGCCCACGGGCCTGTACGTGAACCACCCGATCACCGGCGACAAGGTGGAAGTGTGGATCGGCAACTACGTGCTCATGAGCTACGGCGACGGCGCCGTGATGGGCGTGCCTGCGCACGACGAGCGCGATTTCGCCTTCGCCAACAAATATGCGCTGCCGATCAAGCAGGTCATTGCCGTGGAAGGCGAAGCCCCCTACGACGACAAGCAGTGGCACGACTGGTATGCCGACAAGGAGCGCGGCGTCACCATCCACTCTGCGCCCTTTGACGGCATGCACTACAAGGACGCCGTGACCGCCGTGGCCACGGCGCTGGCCGACAAGGGGCTGGGCGAGCTCAAGACCACCTGGCGCCTGCGCGACTGGGGTATCAGCCGCCAGCGTTACTGGGGCACACCGATCCCGATGATCCTGTGCGAATCCTGTGGCCCGCAACCGGTGCCGGAAAAGGATCTGCCCGTGGTGTTGCCGCAGGATCTGGTGCCCGATGGCTCCGGCAATCCGCTGGTCAAGAGTGAAGCATTCCACGCTGGCGTGGTGTGCCCCTGCTGCGGCAAGCCCGCGCGCCGCGAGACCGACACCATGGACACCTTCGTCGATTCGTCTTGGTACTTCATGCGCTATTGCGACGCGAAGAACAACGACCAGATGGTGGCCGACGGTGCCGACTACTGGATGCCCATGGACCAGTACATTGGCGGCATCGAACACGCCATCCTGCACCTGCTGTACGCGCGCTTCTGGACCAAGGTGATGCGCGATCTGGGGCTGGTGAAGGTGGACGAGCCTTTCACCAAGCTGCTCACACAGGGCATGGTGCTGCGCGGCGCGTTCTCGCAACGCACGGCCAACGGCGGCAAGCAGTACTTCTGGGAATCGGAAGTCGACGTCATCAAGAACGAGAACGACGTGGTGATTGGCGGCACACTCAAGAGCGATGGCTCCGCGCTGGACTACGAGATGACCACCATGTCCAAGTCGAAGAACAACGGCGTGGACCCGCAGGACCTGATCGAAAAATACGGCGCCGACACCGCGCGCCTCTACACCATGTTCACCGCGCCACCCGAGCTCACGCTGGAGTGGAACGAGTTTGCCGTGGAAGGCAGCTACCGCTTCCTGCGCCGCGTCTACAACTTCGGCGCCAAACTGTCGGCCCCGGAGTGGGATGCCGCACGCGCCCAAGCCACGGCCCGCAACGGTCTGGCGGGGCTCGCCCTCGGCAAGGATGCCAAGGCGCTGCGTCTGGAAGTACACACCGTGCTCAAGCAGGTGGAGTACGACTACCAGCGCATGCAGTACAACACGGTGGTGTCCGGCGCGATGAAAATCATCAACGCGCTCGAAGCCTTCAAGGCGCTGGACAGCGACGGTGGCCGCGTGGCCGTGGTCGAGTGCTTCGGCATTCTGCTGCGCGTACTCTATCCCGCCACGCCGCATCTGGCGCATGTGCTCTGGGCCGAACTGGGTTATGCCAAGGCGCAGGGTGATCTGCTCGACGCCGCCTGGCCCGAGGTCGATCCGCAGGCGCTGGTGCAAGACGAGATCGAACTCATGCTGCAGGTGAACGGCAAGCTGCGCGGCTCCATCCGCGTGGCCGCGCAGGCCGACAAGGCCACCATCGAAGCCGCCGCCGTGGCCAACGAGGAATTCCAGAAATTCTCCGAAGGCAAGGCGCCGAAGAAAATCATCGTCGTGCCGGGCCGTCTGGTCAACGTGGTCGTCTGACCCAGCGGCCCGCACGCAGGAGAAAGCAGGCATCATGCAAAAACGTACCGTTCTCACCATGTTCGCCGCCGTGCCGCTGCTGGCGGCCTGTGGCTTTCGCCTGCGTGGCGCGCCGGACTTCAGCTTCAAATCCATCTACGTGAAAGCGCCGCACGGATCGCAGCTGGCGCGCGAACTGGTGCGTACGCTCAAGGGCGCTGGCGGCGATGTCGTCGTGATCACCGATGTGGCACGCATGAACGAAGCCGAGGCGATCTGCAACATCCTCTCCGAGCAGCGCGAGCGCGTGGTGGTGGGGCTGAACGCATCGGGTCAGGTGCGCGAGCTGCAACTGCGCCTGCGCCTGCACTTCTCGGTGACCGGCCCGCAAGGCCAGGAATACGTGCCCAGCACGGAGATGCTGCAGCAGCGCGACGTGAGCTATAACGAAAGCATCGCCTTGTCCAAGGAAGGCGAAGAGGCCATGCTCTACAAGAACATGCAGACCGATCTGGTGCAGCAACTCATGCGCCGACTGGCGCGTGTCAAACTCATCCCGGTGAGTTAAGCGGGCCGGCGTCATCGTTTTTCAGGATTGAGCGATGCAGGTGGCTTTGAATCAGCTTTCCACGCACCTTCAAAAAGGGGTGAAGCCGCTGTATGTGCTGCACGGCGATGAGCCACTGCTGCAGCAGGAAGCCGTCGACGCCATTCGGGCTGCAGCGCGTGCAGACGGCTATACCGAGCGCAGCAGCTTTACCGTGCAAGGCGCGCATTTCGATTGGAGCGGTGTGCTCGCTGCCGGGGGCTCACTGTCGCTGTTCGCGGACAAGCAGATCATCGAAATCCGCATTCCTTCGGGCAAGCCCGGCAAGGAGGGCGGCGCAGCGCTGCAACACATCGCGCAGGAAGCGGCTGGCAACGAAGGCACGCTCACCATCATCATGCTGCCGCGCCTGGACCGGGCGACGAAAACCGGTGCGTGGTTCAGTGCGCTCGAAGCCGCGGGCATCACCCTGCAGATCGACCCCGTCGAGCGCCATGCATTGCCGCAATGGATCGCCCAGCGCCTTGCCTTGCAGGGCCAGCGCGTGGTGGCGGGCGAAGAAGGGCAGCGCACGCTGGCTTTCTTTGCCGACCGCGTGGAGGGCAACCTGCTCGCGGCGCATCAGGAAATCCAGAAGCTCGCGCTGCTGTATCCGCAAGGCGAACTGAGCGCCAGCCAGGTGGAGCAGGCGGTGCTGAACGTGGCCCGCTACGACGTATTCAAGCTGTCGGAAGCCGTGCTCTCCGGCAACGTCGTGCGCATGCAGCGCATGCTGGATGGACTACAGGCAGAAGGCGAGGCCGAAGTGCTGGTGCACTGGTCGTTGGCCGAAGACATCCGCGCGCTCAAACGTGTCAAGGACGCCATGAACGCAGGCAAACCCCTGCCCATGGCGCTGCGCGAAAATCGCGTCTGGGGCTCCAAGGAACGCCTGTTCGAGCGCATTCTTCCCCATCTGGGCGATGCGGCCCTGTCGCGCCTGCTGCAATCGGCCCACACCGTGGACGGCATCGTCAAGGGCCTGAAACAACCCGACTGGCCGCAGGACAGTTGGCAGGCGCTGCAGCGGCTGGGGCTGCAGGTGTGCCGGGTGTGCGCGGGCCGGTAACGGGCGCTCGAGCGGCGGGTGATCTGTGCTCACTGCTCCGCAATCACATCCACAAACACCAAAGGCTCAGTGCCGGTGGCTGCCAGTCCATGGGACTCGCCCTTGCGCACGATGGTCACGTCGCCCGCTTTGACGGGAACGTCCTTGCCATCCTTGTCCTTGAAGATGCCCGTGCCGGAGATGATGATGTACGTGTCTTCGTTGCTGGTGTGCTTGTGGTAACCAATGGAGTCGCCGGGCTTGAGCGTGAGCCAGCTGATTTCCTTGATGGCTTCGTCTTTTTTAGGCATGTCGCGCGTGAAGGCGTATTCGCCCTGCAGCACGCCCTTGCCGCCAGCGGCTTCCTTCTTTTCGGCCTTGATCATGCTCTCGCGCGGGTAGACCTCGGCGTGGGATGCGCTGGCGAAGGCGAGAAGGGCAGAGGCAATGAGGGACGCAGAAGCAGTACGGGAAATGCGGCGCATGGCGAGTCCTTGTTGGCGTGAAGATATGGCATCCAGCCACGGACCTCTCCGGGCCGGATGGGCCACTATAGACAGCAGGGGCTCACTGCGCGCATGGGGTTTCGCCGGATGCCCGAGGCACTGGGCAGACGCAGCCGGGGTGCGTCAGGGCGTCAGTTGCGTGCCCGCCTTGTCCACCCACATCTGCAGGCTGTCGGTCAGGTCCTTCTGGCTGAAAGAGCAGCTTTCTTCCGCAAACAGGGCGCTGGATTCGAGACGATCGAGCAGGTTGTGCAGCACTTGCGTGTAACGCTCGGGCAGGGCCGAGAGCAGTTCGCCGTGCGCGCGCGCCTGTTCGCTGAACGCGTGCGGGGTGAGGGTGCCATCCTGCAATGCGCGCAGGTCGGTTTGCAGGGTAGCGAGCTGTTCTTGTGGGGCGTGTGGCATGGCAGGATTTGTGGGGGCAAAAGCCACAAGCGTACAGGTTGCAGGCTTTCGTGGGCGCTTGGGGCATAAGTGCGTCAAAATCACGCCTATGAACGCGCTCAATATCGCTGAATATACCCATGCCCTCGGTGCGCAGGCCAAGTCGGCCTCTGCGCAGATGGCGTGCGCTCCTGCTGCTATCAGAAACAAAGCCCTCAAGGCATTGGCCCGTTTGCTGCGCGACAACGTCGATGCGCTGCAGGTGGACAACGCACGCGATCTGGAACGTGCGCGTGCCGCCGGTCTGCCGGAGCCGATGGTCGATCGCCTGAAACTCACGCCCAAAGTGCTGGAAACCTGCGCCGAGGGCTGCGAGCAATTGGCCGCGATGCCGGACATCATCGGCGAGATCATTGGCATGAAGCAGCAGCCCAGCGGCATCCGCGTGGGCCAGATGCGCGTGCCATTGGGCGTATTCGGCATGATTTACGAAAGCCGCCCGAACGTGACCATCGAAGCGGCCAGCCTGTCGATCAAGAGTGGCAATGCCTGCATTCTGCGTGGCGGCTCGGAGGCCATCGACTCCAACAAGGCGCTGGCCAGGCTGGTGGCGCAGGCGCTGGCCGAGGCCGGTTTGCCAGAGCACGGTGTGCAGTTGGTGGAAACGACGGACCGCGAAGCCGTGGGGCACATCATTGCGATGCCGGAGTTTGTGGATGTGATCATCCCGCGTGGCGGAAAGGGGCTGATCGAGCGCATCAGCCGGGATGCGCGCGTGCCGGTCATCAAACATCTGGACGGCAACTGCCACACGTATGTGGACGATCCGTGCGACATCGCCATGGCAGTGAAGGTGACGGACAACGCCAAGACGCAGAAATACAGCCCTTGCAATGCCAGCGAGGGCCTGCTTGTGGCGCGCGCCGTGGCCGCCAGCTTCCTGCCGCAGATCGGTGCGATTTTTGCCGCCAAGCAGGTGGAGGTGCGCGGCACGCCCGAGGTGCTGGAGCTGCTGAAGTCGGTCGCAGGCATCCAGATGCAGGAAGCCACCGAGGCGGACTGGAGCGAGGAATACCTGGCACCCATCATCAGCGTGCGTCTGGTGGACGGCGTGGATGAGGCGATTGCGCACATCAACAAATATTCCAGCCACCACACCGATGCGATCATCACCACCAACCACATGCACGCGCAGAAATTCCTGCGCGAGGTGGATTCGGCCAGCGTCATGGTGAACGCGAGCACGCGGTTTGCGGATGGCTTCGAATATGGGCTGGGTGCGGAAATCGGCATCAGCACAGACAAGTTCCACGCACGCGGACCAGTCGGCATCGAAGGGCTCACCTCACTGAAGTGGGTGGTGCTGGGCGAAGGTGAAGTGCGTGGTTGATCGTTGGACGCAAGCGCGAAAGCCGTAGTCACATTGCTGGTCAGAGTGGTACATACAACATGAAAATCATCATTCTGGGAGCGGGCCGGGTCGGAGCGAGCGTGGCGGACAGCCTGGTGTCCGAGCGCAATGACATCACGGTGATCGACCGCGATCCCGACCGGCTGCGTGAGCTGGAGTCGCGCTACGACCTGCGCGGCGTGGTGGGCAACGGCATCGACCCGACCGTGCTGGCAGAAGCTGGCGCCAACGACACCGACCTGCTGATTGCCTGCGCCGCGCAGGACGAGACGAATCTCGTCTGCTGCAAGGTGGCGCAGGTGATGTTCAGCATCCCCAAGCTGATTGCGCGCGTGCGCTCGTCGGGGCTGGACAAGGCGGAGCAATTGGTGGGCAAGGATGTGTTCGGTGTCGATCGCATCATCTGCCCGGAAGAATCGCTCACGCGCTACATCGGCAAGCTCATTGAATATCCCGAGGCGCTGCAAGTGCGCGAGTTCGCCGGAGGCCGTGCCTGTCTGGTGTCGGTGCGCGCACGTGGCGGCGCACCGATGGTCGGGCATCGCATCAGCGCACTGCGGCTGATGGCGCCGGATGTGGCGATGCGCATCGTGGCCCTCTACCGCCGGTTTGCGGACGAGCCGGATCGCTTCATCGCCTGCGACGGCTCGACCATGATCGAGCCGGGCGACGAAGTGTTTGTGCTGTCGGGCCGTGAGCAGATTCCGGAAGTGTTGGCCTCATTCCATCGCCAACAAGGACGGCAGGCGCGCCCCGTGCGGCGCGTGATGATGGCCGGTGGCGGGCGCGTGGCGCTGCGCCTGGCGCACCAGCTCACCAAGACGGGCAACTTCCACATCAAGATCGTTGAGCTGAAGAACGAGCGCTGCGTCGAACTGGCCGCACGCCTGCCGACCGAGGTGCTGGTGCTCAACGGCGATGCGACCGATGAAGAACTGCTGAGCAACGAGAGCATTGAAGAGGTCGATCTGTTCCTGGCGATCACCAGCGACGACGAGGACAACATCATGGCCAGCCTGCTGGCCAAGCGCATGGGCGCGAGCCGGGTGCTGGCGCTGATCAACCGGCGCAGCTATGCCGATCTGATGCACGGCACGCAAATCGACATCGCACTGTCACCCGCGCAGGCCATGCTGGGTGAGCTGTTGGCCTATGTGCGCCAGGGTGACGTGCAGGCCGTGCACAGCCTGCGCCGCGGCGTGGCAGAGGCGCTGGAAATCGTCGCGCGCGGCGATCGCAAGAGTTCACGCGTCGTAGGCCGCAAGGTCAGTGAAATCCATTTGCCACCCGAAGTGAACATGGGCCTGATCGTGCGTGGTTTGCCCGATCCGATGGCGCAACACGACCCCGAGCACCCCGCGCCGGTGGAAGAGCCACAGGTGATCATTCCGCGCAGCCACACGGTCATTGAAAGCAATGACCACGTGGTGTTCTTCCTGCCGAACAAGCGTCTGGTGAAAGAGGTGGAAAAGCTCTTTCGCGTCAGCGCGACGTATTTCTAACACCAGAACGCAGCCGCCCCAGCCATGTCCGACGTCCTGCCCGTACTGCGTTTGTTGTGCGCCCTGCTCGCGATGTTCGCGGGTGCGCTGTTGGTGCCGCTCTCCGCATCGCTTTACGCCAGGGACGGGCTCTGGGCGTGCTACGTCATCTCGATCTTGCTGACGCTGCTGGTGGCATCCGTGCTGTGGTTCAGCACACGCAAATACCAGCGCGACCTGCTGCCGCGCCACGGCGTGATGCTGGTGTCGATGGTGTGGGTGGTGCTGCCGATTTTTGCCGCGATTCCGCTGCTGCTCGCCTCGTACGCGATCAACCAGCCGATGTCGCTCACGCATGCGTATTTCGAAGCGGTGTCGGGCCTGACCACGACCGGCAGCACGGTGATGTCGAACCTCGACCAACTGCCGCTTTCGGTGAACATGTGGCGCACCTTCATGCAATGGATTGGCGGCATGGGCATCCTGATTCTGGCGGTGGCCGTGCTGCCATTGCTGGGCGTCGGGGCGAGCCAGTTGTTCAAGGCCGAAGCCGCAGGCCCGGTCAAGGACACCAAGCTCACGCCACGCATGACGGAAACGGCCAAAGGCCTGTGGGGCGTGTACGTGCTGTTTTCGCTGTTTTGCGCGCTGGGTTACTGGTGGGCTGGCATGACGCCGGAAGACGCGATCATGCACATGTTCTCCACCGTGAGCCTAGGCGGACTTTCGCCGCACGACAACAGCTTCGGGCATTTCCAATCGCCGCTGATGGAGAGCATCGCCATCGTCTTCATGCTCGCCGCCAGCTGCAACTTCGCGCTCTACTTTGTGGCGCTGCGCAAGGGCAACTGGGTGGGATTCTGGCGCGATATCGAAATGCGCGCGACGATGGTGGCGCTGGTAGGCGGCGGCTTGCTCGTGGCGGCGCTCTTGTGGATCAAGGGCGTGTACGACCCGCTGCAGGCGCTGCGCATGGGCATGTTCCAGGTGGTGTCGGTGGCGACAACGACGGGCTATGCCACCACGGATTACCTCGGCTGGCCGGTGTTCGCGCCCATCTTCATGCTGATGCTGTCGGGCGTGGCGACGGGCGCGGGCTCTACGGGCGGCGGCATCAAGATGGCGCGCATGCTCATCCTGCTCAAGCAGGCCAAACGCGAGATGACGCGCATCATTCACCCCAACGCGGTGCAGCCCGTGCGCATGGGCAATGCGGTCGTGGACAATCGCATGATTTTCTCGGTGCTGGCGTTCATGCTAATGTATGGAGCCACGGTGATCGTGTTGAGCATGACGCTGCTGCTCACCGATCTGGATCCGGTGACCGCGTTTTCTGCGGTGCTGGCCAGCGTGCACTGCACCGGCGCCGCACTCGGTCGGCTCGGCCCGAGTTCCAACTACGCCGTGTTGACGGATTTCCAGCTATGGGTGTGCACACTGGGCATGCTGCTGGGCCGTCTGGAAATCCTGAGCTTCATCGCGTTGCTGACGCCGGCATTCTGGCGCCGCTGAGGCATTCTCGCTGCCTGACACCGGTGGTGTGAGGCGCACGATGACGATGTTGCGTTTGAGGTTCGCTGGGCGCGTCGCCTAAAATGCCTCGCCAACCCGTCCAAAGTCTTATGCAAGGACCCTGATGGTTCCCCACCTCATCACTGCCCTGACCGGGCCAATCAACGAACTGGAACAACGCATCCTGGACTCCATGCCAGCGATCGAGCGTTGGTTTCGTCTGGAGTGGATGGAGCACACGCCTCCGTTCTATTCCTCTGTGGATATTCGCAATGCCGGGTTCAAGCTCGCGCCGGTGGACACCAACCTGTTTCCCGGCGGCTGGAACAATCTCACTGAAGAGATGTTGCCGCTGGCAGTGCAGGCGGCGATGGCCGCCATCGAGAAGATCTGTCCTGAAGCGCGCAATCTGCTGATCATTCCCGAGAACCATTCGCGCAACACGTTCTATTTGTCCAACGTGGTGCAGTTGCAGCGCATCTTCAACATGGCGGGCCTGAACGTGCGCGTGGGCTCGATCAGCCCGGAGATCAAGAAGGCCACCACGATCACGCTGCCGCACGGCGAGTCGGTGACGCTGGAGCCGGTGATCCGCACCAAGCGCCGCCTGGGGCTGAAGAATTTCGACCCTTGCACGATCTTGCTGAACAACGATCTGTCGGCAGGGCCCCCAGGCATCTTGGAAGAGCTCTACGAACAGTACCTGCTGCCGCCATTGCATGCAGGCTGGAGTGTGCGCCGCAAGAGTCGCCACTTCCAGAGCTATGAAGAGGTGTCCAAGCGATTCGGCAAGATGCTGGGCATCGATCCGTGGCTGATCAATCCCCTTTTCACCAAGGTGGAAGGCGTGGATTTCAACGAGGGTATCGGCCTCGATGCTTTACGTGCTGCCGTGGATACAACGCTCACCAAAGTGCGCCGCAAGTACAAGGAGTACGGCATCAACGAGAAGCCGTGGGTGGTGGTGAAGGCCGACAACGGCACCTATGGCATGGGCATCATGACGGTGCGCGATGTGAAGGAGCTCGATGACCTGAACCGCAAGTCGCGCAACAAGATGGCGGTCATCAAGGACGGCCAGGTGGTGCACGACATCATCGTGCAGGAAGGCGTGCTCACGCGTGAGCGCGTGCATGAAGCGGTCGCCGAACCGGTGGTCTACATGATGGACCGTTATGTGGTGGGCGGCTTCTACCGCATGCACGCGGAGCGCGGCACGGACGAAAACCTCAACGCGCCAGGGGCCAGCTTTGTGCCGCTGGCGTTCGAGCACAGCACGCACATGCCGCAGGTGGGCGCACGCCCCGGAGCGAGCGCGCCGAACCGTTTTTACATGTATGGCGTGGTGGCCCGTCTGGCGATGCTGGCGTCCAGCTACGAACTGGAAGCCACCGATCCCGATGCCGAGGTGTACGACTGAGCCGGATTCCTGGCGGGCATCGGAGTGCGCGTGGCAATGGTTTTTTGTAGGCCGTTGCCGCGCTACCACGCAAACCCGCTGTGCGTGATTGCCAGTGCATAGCACAATAGCGTCCAGTTGAAACAATATGGCAGAAAGTGGGTAGAGCAACCCGCCGGCCTGCCGCAGAGCTCCGTGCAAAACACCAAATCCTCGCTGGCCACGCTGACCCTGGGCGCCATTGGCGTCGTCTACGGGGACATCGGCACCAGTGTCCTGTACACGCTCAAGGAGGTGTTCGGCTCGGGCTATGTGCCGTTCACGCACGACAACGTGTACGGCATCCTCTCCATCCTGTTCTGGACGCTGACGCTCATCGTCTCGCTCAAGTACGTTGTGCTGGTGCTGCGCGCCGACAACAATGGCGAAGGCGGCCTCATCGCCATGCTGGCGCTGGCGTCCCAGGCCGTGAAGGACAAGCCCAAACTGCGCGCGGTGCTGATGATGATCGGCATCTTCGGCACCTGTCTGTTCTACGGCGATGGCGTGATCACGCCGGCGATCTCGGTGCTTTCCGCCGTGGAGGGCCTGGAGATCGTGTCGCCCCACTTCAAGAAGGGCGTGGTTCCCATCACGCTGGTGGTGTTGATCGTGCTGTTCATGTTCCAGAAGCGGGGCACGGCGGGCATCGGTAAATTCTTCGGACCGATCATGCTGGTGTGGTTCATCAGCATTGCGCTGCTGGGCATCTGGAATATTTCGCACCACCCGACGGTGTTGCGCGGGCTGAGCCCGCATTACGCGCTCGGCTTCATCTACAACAATCCGGGCGTCAGTTTTGTGATTCTGGGGGCCGTCGTGCTGTGCGTGACCGGGGCCGAGGCGCTGTACGCCGACATGGGCCATTTCGGACGCAAGCCGATCCGGTTGGCGTGGTTCAGCATCGCCATGCCTGCGCTGACGCTGTGCTATTTCGGTCAGGGCGCACTGGTGCTGGAGAACCCGGAAGCAATCAAGAATCCGTTCTACATGCTGGCGCCGGGCTGGGCGGTGATTCCGCTGGTCGTGCTGGCCACGATGGCGACGGTGATTGCATCGCAGGCGTTGATCACCGGCGCGTTCAGCATCACCAAGCAGGTGATCCAGTTGGGCTATCTGCCGCGCATCCAGATCGAACACACCAGTGTGCGCGACACGGGGCAGATCTACATTCCCTTCATCAACTGGAGCCTGTGCGTCGCCATCGCGTTGGCGGTGATGATGTTCCGCTCTAGCAGCAATCTCGCAGCGGCCTATGGCATTGCAGTGACGCTGGATATGACGATCACCACCATCCTCACCTTCTTCGTGTTGCGCTACGGCTGGAAGTACCCGCTGTGGATGGCGCTGGCGCCCACGCTGTTCTTCTTTTGCATCGACGTGACCTTCTTTGCGTCCAACCTGCTCAAGCTATTTGAAGGAGGCTGGTTCCCGCTCACCATCGGCCTGGCGGTGTTCACGGTGATGACCACCTGGAAGCGCGGACGGGACCTGATCTACGACCGGCTGCATGCGGACGGCATCGATCTGCGCGACTTCCTGCAAATGGTGCTGCTGCAGCAGCCGCCGATCACGCGCGTTGCGGGCACGGCGGTGTTCCTGACCGCCGATCCCAAGGTCACGCCCACCGCACTGCTGCACAACCTCAAGCACAACAAGGTGCTGCATGAGCAGAACATTTTCGTCACCATCGTCAATCACGAAGTGCCGTGGATCGGCATGGACAAGCGCGTGCAGATCGAATCGCTTGGCAGCGATTGCTGGAGCGTGAAGATCAATTACGGCTTCAAGAACGACCCCGACGTGCCCGCCGCACTGGCCCAGTTGCGTGGACGCGGCTGCGACGTGGAGCGCATGAGCACCAGTTACTTTCTCTCGCGTGACGTGTTCGTGCCGGGTGACCGCAACATCGGCATGGCGCTGTGGCGCCAGAAGTTGTTCGGCCAGATGCACCACAACGCGGCAGGCGTGGCAGACTTCCTGCTTTTGCCCAGCAACAGCCTGGTGGAGTTGGGCTCCAAGGTGCAAGTCTGATCATCGGTGCGCGCCATCTGGCGCGCACGCGAGAACAATCCAATTCACACGGACGCGCTGGCATGCTCACCCGCTGATCGTGCCGGGTGGATGAGCAGGGGACATCGCAGTGCAGTTTTTCAAGGACCTTTCGCCGTCCGCCATCGTGGCAGGATTCGTTTCCGTGCTGGTCGGCTTGACCAGCTCGGTCGCCATCGTGTTCCAGGCAGCTCAGGCCTTTGGCGCGACGCCGGCAGAAATCGCGTCGTGGATGTGGGCGCTCGGGCTGGGCATGGGGCTGTGCTCGCTGGTTCCCTCGCTCATCCTCAAAAAGCCGGTGATGGTGGCGTGGTCCACGCCAGGCGCTGCGGTGCTGGCAACGGCCGGAGTGGTGGGGGGCTTTTCCATGGGCGAAGCCGTGGGCGCGTTCATGGTGTGTGCCGTGCTGATCTTCCTCTCGGGCGTGACCGGTTGGTTTGAGCGCGTGATGGGCAAGATTCCACAAGAGATTGCCGCCGCGCTGCTGGCGGGCGTCCTGGCGCGCTTTGGCATGCAGGCGTTCAGCGCGGCGGAGTCGGCGCCGGTACTCATCATTGCGATGCTGCTGGTGTATCTGGTCACACGCCGTTGGGTGCCGCGCTACGCGGTCATGTTCACGCTGGCTGCGGGTGTGGTGTGCGCCGCGCTGCAAGGCAAGATGAATTGGTCGGCCATCCACTGGGATTTTGCGGTGCCTATATTCACCATGCCGACCTTTTCGGTGGCGGCGCTCATGAGCCTAGCCTTGCCATTGTTCGTGGTAACCATGGCTTCGCAAAACCTCCCGGGCGTCGCGGTGATCCGTGCGAGTGGCTACGACATGCCCGTCTCGCGCCTGATTTCCATGACCGGTTTCGCCACCTTCGTGCTGGCGCCATTCGGCGGCTACGCCCTGAACTTCAGTGCCATCACCGCGGCCATCTGCATGGGCCCGGAGGCGCACCCCGATCCCGCCAAGCGCTACACGGCGGCGGCCAGTTGCGGCATCTTCTATATCTTCATCGGCATTTTCGGTGCGGTGGTGACGGGGCTGTTGATTGCCTTTCCCAAGGAACTGGTGATGGGCATCGCGGGGCTGGCACTGCTCGGCTCGATCGGCAACGGATTGGCGGCCGCAGTCCGTGACGAGTCGCACCGAGAGGCGGCGCTCATCACCTTTCTCGTCACCCTGAGTGGCGTGACCCTCGCAGGCATCGGATCGGCATTCTGGGGAGTGGTCGCGGGCAGCCTGGCGCTGCTGATCCAAAGTCGGGTGCTGCGCAGGAGTACCTGAGGCGCAGGCAGAGCGTTCTGGTTCATCCATCCTATGGCGAATAGGTGTTTTTTTAGCGATGGCCCTTCTGTCAATATGCCCTGCAGGAACCAGCGTCGCAGCGTAAACTGCGCGCATGCATATCCTCTTCGTCGCCGATCCGGTAGAGCACTTCAAGATCTACAAAGACACCACGTTCTCGATGATGCGTGAGGCGCAGCGTCGCGGGCACCGCATTTCAGTGTGCGAGCCGCGCCATATCTCCTGGCAGCGTGGGGAGCTCGTCACGGCCGAGGTGCGCGACATCGTCCTCACCGGCGACAAAGAGCATTGGTTCACCGTCGAGAAAGAACATCGCGCGGCGCTCGTGGACTTCGGTGTCGTGCTCATGCGCAAGGACCCGCCGTTCGACGCGGAATATATCTACTCCACCCACCTGCTGGAACAGGCGGAGCGCGACGGCGCGAAGGTCATCAACAAGCCATCGGCACTGCGTGACCATCCGGAGAAGCTGGCCATCATGGAGTTTCCGCAATTCATCGGCCCCACGCTGGTGACGCGCGATGCCGCCCAGATCAAACGCTTTCACGCTGAACACCAGGACATCATCCTCAAGCCGCTCGACGGCATGGGCGGAATGGGCATCTTCCGCGTCAAGGCGGACGGCCTGAACCTGGGCAGCATCATCGAAACGCTGAACAAGGACGGCGCGCAAAGCGTCATGGTGCAGAAGTTCCTTCCCGAAATTGCAGAAGGCGACAAGCGCGTCCTCATCATCGGCGGCAAACCTGTTCCTTATAGTCTGGCGCGCATTCCCCAGGGAAGCGAAGTCCGGGGCAACCTGGCAGCCGGGGGAAAGGGCGTCGCGCGCCCCTTGAGCGAAAAGGATCTGCACATAGCACAATCGCTCGGGCCGGTGCTGCACAATCGCGGCCTCCTGTTGGTGGGAGTGGACGTGATTGGTGAATGCGTCACGGAAATCAACGTCACCAGCCCGACCTGCTTTCAGGAAATTCATGATCAGACCGGTTTCGACGTCCCCGCCATGTTCCTTGACGCATTGGAAGAAGCGGTACGCGGCTGATCAGAAGGCGCCGCTCATGCTCATGGCGAAAAAATGAAGGAATTTTGAGAAAAATCCCTTCATTTGATTAAAAGGTCATTTTTCCGGCCTATACTTGCGCCCTTCCTCAGTAGAACACGGCGCGATTGCAAAGTGTTTCAAATCCAGATCGCAGATTTGGATGGGGAAAGAAAAAAAGTCCTGGACTTTTGCCCGGAGCTTCAAAATCCGGTGTAGAATACAAGGCTTCGCTGCTCGGAACTGATGGTTGTGGGTAGCGGGGTTGGAGTGGTGGCTGGTTGATGACCGGGCGCTGCAAAGACCGCAAAGTTTG
>DCYB01000001.1 GCA_002331385.1 Comamonadaceae bacterium UBA2121 | reverse complement strand
GTTGCTTCAGGGTGGACTACTCTGGGTTCTATCACGCTCCGTATTAACTCCGGTGTTGATGTCGCTGGTCTTGTGATTCCCGCGACCATCCCCAACGGCTGCCTGACTCTCATCAACAGGGGCCGCATCGGCGGCGTTATCAACGGCGGCAAGGGCCTGCAAACGGCAACCAGAATCACTGTGGATAACGCTGGCGGAACCATCCAAGGATCCGGAGGCATGGGTGGTGTCGGTGGCCAAGTCATGATCGGCAACGGTGAGGGCTACAACGCTGCTGGATCGCGTGGCAGTGGTGGCAATGGTGCTGGTTTCTCGGCTTCAAGCACTGTCACGTTACTTGCAGCATCAGCTGGAAGTAACGGCACAACAGCACAACTTGGCGGGCCAACAATTGGAGGCCAGCAGCCGGGGCAATCGACGGGCGGCACTGGCGGCACTGGCGGCGCGCTGAATCAGCCGGGCGGCGCAGGCGGCAACGGCTACGCGACAGGCGCGTATCAAACGATCCAAACATTGAGCTACGGCGAAGCAGGGCAACCAGCGGGGCCAGCGGTGGATGGCAACAGCAAGATAACTTGGCAGGCGCTCGGCACGATCACAGGATCAAGGATCAACTGATGAACAACATTCGGAACACAGAGACAGGCGAGTTTGGCCTGTCGGTTGTTGACATGCGCAGCTACTTTGCACAAGAGGCGCGCATGGCAATGATCGCTGACGACTTCGAGGGCGTGCTTGAGCACTTCGAAAGCTATGCGACAACTGAACCGCCAGAGCACGATCCGGCCACGCACAAGGCCATTCAGATTGAGCCGATTGATGTGGGTGGCGTGCTCACCCAGCAATGGACAGTGGTGCCCCTCACTGTCGAGGAACTGGCGCAGATCGAGGCTGAACGATTGGCGGCAGAGCAGGCAGCGAGGGAAGCGGCGCGAGTCAGCGTATCCAAGCGTCAAGCCTTGCTCGCTCTCTACGACCTGAAGGGCGTGAAAGACTCTGAAATTGATGCGCAGATTGCGATGATCCCCGATGAAACGACGCGCTACCGTGCGCAAGTGAGCTGGCAAGGTTCGGCTGCAATCGAGTCGGATAGCCCAACAGTGCTGATGCTGGCATCTGCGCTGGGCTTGAGTGAGCAGGATCTACACACTCTTTTTGACTATGCGAAGGCCCTCTGATGGCAATCAGCCAGATCAAAAACTTGGGCCAGCTTGGATGCATAAAGGACCAGCCAGCGCAAGATCTTCCCCCGAATGCATGGTCGCACGTCATGAATGCACGGTTCCGCGACGGCTGCATTGAGCGCATCGCGGGCGATCAGCAGATTTTCACGACGCCAACAACGACGCCGCTGTGGCTTCAGTCCTATAACCAGTCGGATAAACGCTTCTGGATTCACGCCGGGACGAACAAGATATTCGCAGACGACGGCACAGCACGCGCAGACGTTACGCCCGCTTCAGCGCCGACTGGTACGGCAGACGATCGCTGGAATGGCGGTGTGTTGAATGGTGTTCTGGTGGCGAACAATGGGAAAGATGCACCGTGGTATTGGGGCGGCTCCGGGCTGATGCTGCCGGTGACGGAGTGGCCTGCCGGGCAGACGGCGAAGGTGATTCGCCCCTATAAGAACTACCTCGTTGGGCTGGACGTCACGAAAGGGGCCGAGCGGTTCCGGCACATGGTGATGTGGTCGAACGAGGCTGAACCGGGCAAGCTCCCGACAAGCTATTCCACGACCGATCCGACGAAGAATTCAGGCGAAATGGATGTTGCGGAAGAACCATCTTTGATGGTGGATATGCTTCCGCTGGGTGACGCAAACATCATCTACAAAGAGAACGCTATGTTCTCGATGACACCATCGGGCGATAGCTACGTGTTCCGCTTCCAGCGGCTGCCGGGAAGTGTTGGCGCGCTCTCGCAGAACTGCATCGCGAATACGCCAATGGGCCACGTAGTTCTAACCCATGGCGACGTGATCATCCACACAGGGCAGGGGCCGCGTTCAATCATCGACTCGCGCATGCGTCGATGGATATTCAACCAGATCGACAGTGAAAAGCTCAAACGCTCTTTCGTGGCTGTGAACCCGGCTGCCAATGAAGTGTTGGTGTGTTTCCCTTCGCTGGGGACAGTTTGGCCAAATCTCGCGGCGGTGTGGAATTGGGCAACGGATACATGGGGAGCGAGGGAGTTGCAGAGTGCGACATGCGGCTGCATCGGACAGGTGGACTATGCGTCCGCCTCTTCGTGGGAGACAGATAGTTCTCCTTGGGACGATGACGTGACCGCGTGGAATCAAGATGAATACTCTCCCGCTCAGTCCCGCCTTCTACTGGCTGGAGCGGCACCGATCATCTCTGCTGTGGGTGTGTCAAGCACCATGAACGGCACGCCTTTTGAGACGGTGATGGAGCGCATGGGTATGGACTTTGACGCACCGGATCAGGTCAAGCTGGTGCGTGGTGTCCGTCCTCGTATCGATGCAACGCCGGGAACTCAAGTGCAGATTCAACTAGGCGGACAAATGGATGTGGAACAGCCCATTGAGTGGTCTGCCCCGATCACATACACGGTGGGGCAGTCGTTCCAGGCGGACGGTTTCGCTTCAGGCCGCTGGATTGGTATCAAGTACCAGTCCATCGGCAACCAGCCTTTCCGGGTGCGCAGTCACGGAATCGATGTTGTTGGAGCGGGAGGCTACTGATGGCATTTCGACCAAGCAATGTACCGGCAGATCCTAAGAATCTGCCTTTTTTTTTGGGGCAAGAGTTTCGCAACGTCGCGCAATCAATGGCTCAGAGTGAACAGATGCTGATGCTTCAGCCTCAGTTCGTTGCGCCCAAGAAATACGCGGACGGGTGTATCTGTTTCGCTGATGGGACAAGCTGGAATCCGGGCAGTGGTGCCGGGTTCTATGGTTTTTATGGTGGTTCTTGGAAGAAGTTGGGGTGACACATGGCAGGAACATTTAACGCTCAGGATCCGACCACATGGCCGGTTCAGTTTGGCAGGCAGTTGACACAGGACGAGATCAACTACTACGCCCCACAGATGCAGGATGCATGGGATCGCCAGTTGCGACGTGAATCCATCAGTGGGCGCAACAAGTTCAAAGACCCGGCGCCAGCCGGTGGGGACTTCAGTCTGACTCCCGGCGCGACACTCCCCGGTGTGGCCGCGAGTAACGGTGCGTCAGAGGCGACACGGGGCCAGACTACGCAATCGCTTGGCCTGACTTCAGCGCCGGGATCCAACGGTGAGACGATAGGTGGCCAATCTGGCGGCTCCGGCATCGCGAACAGCTCGGCGTCAGCGAATGGCCTGCTATCCACCATCGGTCAGAACCCGTACTTGCAGAAGCTGAAGCAAGACACGGCGAGCACGATGACCGATTCATTCAATCGTCAAGTCCTACCCGGCATCCAGCAAAGCGCGGTGGCGTCTGGTGGTTATGGCGGCTCCCGTCAGGGCGTCATCGAAGCCAATGCAATGAACGATCTTGGGCGGAACATTGGCAATGCGATGACCTCAATAGACGCCGGTGCGTACAACACCGCGCTGAACTATGACCTGGGCCTTCGCGCCAATGATCTTGGACTGCGAAACAACGCACTCGGCTACTACAACGCCGATAACAGCTACTCGCTTGGCCTCGGGAATCTCGGCCTCGGATACGCGAATCTGGATCGCAACATCAACAACGACAACATCGCCAACAACATGATGGGCGCTCAGTTCGGTCTGAGCATCTATGACCGGCTGCAACAGGGCAACAACGCGGCGATCAATGCGGGCGGAACGATCCACAACACGCCTATGAACTACTGGCAGCAGTTCAGCGATCAGGCAAACGGCATTGGTCGGGGGTTTGGTTCTTCCACTTCTACGGGTAATAACGGAAGCAATCCAGTGCTTGGGGCGCTCGGCGGCGCTCAGTTGGGCAGTCAGATAGGGCAATGGTGGGGTGGTGGCTCTGGTACAAGCATGCCAGTTGGGTTTGGAATGAATACCCCAGGCGTAGGCTCAGGTGGCTCCAATGGAGCAATTGGATTCGGCATTAATACATCGGGAATGTGAGCCAAAAAATGCTGTTTGAAATCGCAGAAATTCCAGAAGACGCAGCAGAAATTATGCGTCCTGCCTTTGCGTATTCTCGGGCAGATAACGTAGACCGCTGGATTGAATTGTGCCGAAGTGGGCTTGCTCAATTTTGGGTCTCTGATGATGGAAAGTACTACGCAATCACTGAGATTCTGGACACGCCTGCACGGAGAATTTTCCACATGGTTGCATCTTGCGGAGAATTTTGCCGCAGCTTGGTGGATGAGGCTGAGGCATTCGCCAAAGCGAACGGCTGCACATTGTCAATCACCGAGGGGCGCCCCGGATGGCAGCGAGTACTTAAAGACTACAAGCTGACTCACGTAACAATCGAAAAGGAGCTTTGAATGCCAGCAGCAATACCAATCGCAGCGGCAGTGGCTGGATCGGCAGTTTCCGGGATGATGGCTGATAAAGGCGGCTCGTCACAAACCACATCCAGCGAGCCATGGAAGCCGTCACAGGAATGGCTCAAGGATAACATCGGCCTGGGGCAAGAGCTTCAGGGCCATTACCGACAGAACCCGTTCAATCAGATGCAGCAGACGGGTTACCAGAACCTGTTTGGTGACATCGACATGTTCCGCAACTCCATGGCTCCGGGCCTGATGGGTTATGCGAACAATCTGATGGGGTCGCGTTACCAGCGCGCTCCAGCGGGGTCGGAGTTGGGCATCAACCCATTCAACATGGGCGGCGCTGCCCGCATGTCTCAGGGTTTGCTCTCCACTCATGGGCCAGTCGCACAAAAAGCGCCTGCGCAGGCTGGAATGCAAGGGTTGCTGGGGAGCATGCAGGGCCAGCCACAAGGTGATATGCGCTCTGCAATGTCGGCGATGGCCGGTCAAGGCTCTCCGCTCGCGGCTGGCTCCATCAGTGATGCTTTTGGGCAGGCGGGGCAGATGGGCCAGTCCATGCCGCAGGCTATGGGCCAGATGGCCGGTGGCGCGTTCCCGACAACCTTGGGCGGCGGATCCTATGGCACGCTGGATTGGCAGAACCTGAATCCCTATACGAGCAACTTGAAGTCGGAGGATAAACCCATTGCAGAAAAGCCTCAGCTTACAGAGGACTTGATTGAGCAGTGGATGCGTGAAAACGATCCGGGTTTCTTGCAGCGCCGCGAAACGTGGCGTACTGGTGACGGAGGTGCGTAATGGCTGGACTACTCGATTTCCTGAGCACGCCTGAAGCGGCACTCGGCATTGGTTTGCTGGCTGCCGGATCGCAAGGCAAGGGGTTTGGTGAAGGGCTGCTAGGGGCGACTCAGTACGCGGGGAGCGTGCGGGATCGGCAGAGGCAAGCCCAATGGGAGAAAGACGAGCAAGCATGGCGAAAGGCACAAATAGAGCGTCAGCAAAAAGAGTGGTTGATGCAAGATCGCGAAAGCGAATTGGCTGGAAAGTTCTTCAAGCCAGGGCAGGCATCCTTACCACCATTGATGGGTGACGCTGAGGCAGGGATTCTGCCTAGCGCAGGACGCCCCGCAACTCCTGCATCGTTTGACATGCAGGGGTACGTAGCCGACATGATGGGCGTGAACCCCGCAAGGGGTCTGCAACTCATGCAAGCGATGCAAAAAGAGCTGCCCATGGACAAAATTGACCCAGCGAAGTTCACCCCGCAGTCTTTGGCGCGCTTCTCTCAAAGCCGGAACTATGGCGATCTGGTGCCTCGTGACAAGCTGGAGTTTGTCGAGGGGGTCGGGGTGAATCCCTACGATCCCATGAACGCCAATCGCTCAATCCCAAATCCAAACAAACCTTTCCAGATGGACGCTAGTGGCGCGATCATCCCCAATAAGGCGTACCAGCAATACGAAATACAGAAGGCGTCGGCTGGCGCTGCGCGCACTAGCAATAACATTAGCGTCAACACTGAGAAGAGCCTTCTGAACTCGATTGCTGGCGGGGTTGGCGGGCAGATTGACGCCTCGCTTGCCCAGGCGAAGGGGGCGGTATCCACGATCAATACACTCAATAATCTTGATAGTGCGTTGAGCAGTGGAAAAGTGATGGCAGGTCCTGCAACAAAACCCGCGCAACTTTTAATGCAGGTTGGGAACCAAATCGGGCTTGCGGGGAAAAGTGCAGACGAGACATTGCAGAACACGCGAGCCGCCATGCAGGCCATGGCCCAGCTTGAACTTGACGCAGCCTCTCAGATGAAGGGGCAAGGACAAATCACAGAGAGCGAACGGGCTATCTTGCGCAAGGCGGCGTCAGGCGAAATCACGATGTCTCTTCCGGAGATCAAGACGTTGTCTCAAGTGGCCCGCCGTACCGCCCAATCGCGCATCGCAACTCACAATCAAAATGTGCAGCCATTACTTCAGAACCCGAACGCAGCACCGCTAGCGCCGTTTCTTTCGGTGCAGATGCCGCAAGGAGCAGCGCCTGCACAAAGCCAGATCATTGATTTTGGGAGTCTCAAATAATGGATGTCCGCCTTCCTGACGGCACGATTATTCAGAACGTGCCGGACAATATGTCACGCGCGGATCTTGTGACCAAATTGAAATCGAATGGCATGGCGGTTCCTGCTGATTGGCTTCAATCGCCCGCGCCGCAATCCGCCACGCCTATTGAGACTTCGCCGTCTTTCGGCAAACAGCTCAACTCCGCCATTTCTGACATTCCGCGCCAGATCGGATTGACCGGTCGATACGCTTTGGAAGGGCCAGCTCAGGCGTTGCAGATGTTCACTGAACCTGTGGCTGGCTTGATGCGTAGTGCTGGCATCCCTACAAAGCCGCTTTCGCAAATCGCAACAGAGGCAGCGGATTGGGCTGGTTTGCCGAAGCCTCATAACTCTCTTGAGCGCGTGGTGGGTGACGCCACACGTCTGGTCGCGGGATCAGGCGGCATGTTGGGCGCGTCCCAGCAAGTTGCGAAGTTGCCCGGAATGATTGGGGAGGCTGGCAAGGTGCTGGCATCGAACCCCATGGCTCAACTGACATCCTCTGCTGGTGCCGGTGCGACTGGCGGCTTGTCCAGAGAGGCGGGGGGTAGCGATTTGCAGCAGGCCGGGGCGGCGCTGGTCGGGGGTGTGGCTGGTGGCTTGGTGCCCGGATTGGCAACTTCGGCAGCAAATGCAGGCAAGCGCGCAATTAACGCAGGCAGGCAACTTGTGAATGCTGGGATGACTCCGGCGCAGATGGATGTTCAGATTGAGCAGGTGCTGAGTAGAGCGGGGGTGGATTACTCGCAAGTACCAGAGCGCGCGCGACAGGCGCTTCGTCAAGAACTCGGGAGTGCGTTGCATCTTGGCAAAGAGCTTGACCCAACGGCAACCGCCAGACTCGCCGAATTCCGCCAGCTAGGCATCACACCAACGCGCGGCATGGTTACCCAAGATCCAGTGCTGATCACGCGGGAAATGAATCTCGCCAAGACGGGCGCAAATGCCAGTGACACGGGTTTGCAAGGCCTTGCCCGCGTCCAGAACCAGAACAACAATCGATTGATTGACTTGCTGAATGAGTCCGGAGCTGCAAGGGGGGACGCATACGCCGCTGGGCAGCAGGCCATTGGCGCAATTCGCGGGAAGGACGCGTCTTTGCAGCAACAAGTCAGCGGACTCTACAATGCAGCGCGCTCCATGCCGGGTGGTGATACGCCCCTCAATCGCAGTGCTGTTGTTAACGGGATTTATGACGCGCTTGCAAAGCAAAACAAGTTGGCTTATCTGCCTGACAACATTGCCAATATGTTGAACACAATCAGCGAGGGTCAAGTAACGAGAAATGGACAGTCATTCAATGTTCCGTTCAATGCGAATGTGCTAGACAACTTGATGACTGACATAGCCACAGCTCAGCGCTCCACAACGGATGGTAATGTGAAAGCGGCGCTAAAAATCGCCCGTGAGGCATTGGATGGAACGCCTATCCAGCCCATAAAGACTCATTTTGGTGGGAATCAGTTGGTGACAGAGCAGGGGGCGCAATACCTGCGAAGCAAGGATGCCGAAGCGGGGAAGTTTATGGATGCCCTGCTTGATGCAAAAAGTGCGGCTCGCTCGAGGTTTCAGTGGCAAGAAAGCTCACGACCGGTGGACGCCGCATTATCGGGAGTCGCACCAGATGGGTTCGTTAAAAAATTCGTGCTCGGCGGTACAGTTGATGATGCAAGGGCGCTCGTCCGCGAGTTGGGTTCGCCTGTGCCGCCTGGTTCGTTAGTAGACCCGCGTAATCCAGTTGCTCCGCAGGGCCCCGGCATCGACGCCATCAAAAACGCTATTACTGCCCATTTGAAGGATAAGGCCATGGGTGGCCAAGCGGATGAAGTCGGCAAATTCAGTGCTGCAGCGTACAACCGGGCTTTGAATCAAATCGGGGATAGAAAGCTGAGCCTATTCTTCCAGCCTGATGAGCTGACTCAATTGAAGTCGATTGGCCGTGTTTCGAGCTTGATGATGAATCAGCCTGTTGGCTCTGCTGTGAATAACAGCAACAGCGGGGCGCTGCTCCTTGGGCGTGGCTTGGACATGTTAAACAGCGTCCCTGTCATTGGCCCACTGGCTGGTCCCGCAGTACAAAATATTCGCGTGGGGGTACAGCAGCGGGCCGCGCAAAATGTTCTACCGGGCCTGCTAGTTGAACAGCCGAGGGAATCTCTCGCACGCGGCTTACTGTCCCCGTCTGCCGTATACGGCGCTGGGCTACTTTCTGCGCCATGAGTCAATAATCGCTAGCACACATAACGCACCGATCCATCCCAAAAATATTGGATCAATGCCGGATGCCCGAATCCAGCCGCTAATCATTTCATCCATGCCCGCTCCTGGCGGGCTTTTTTATGCCCGCGTGAAAAATGAATATGCAGAACGCAGAAATTAGCATGCCAGTAGCCAAAGCTGCAAGTGCCATCACAGCCGCAGCCGCTGCGCAAACGGATGTTGCGGAACAGGTGGCGAGGTCGGCAACAGCCAATTCCAGCTTTGAAACATGGATGTACGTGAACTCGATTCCATGGGGGACAGTCGCGTCCATAGTTGCAGTCGTCTATACCTGCCTGCTGATCGCTGAGTGGTTCTGGAAGAAGCTCTGGCGTCCGCTGCTCGAGCGAAAAGGCTGGATCAAGCCGCGCCGCCCGCGAATCATCACGTTGCGGGAGTACGAGGAGATGTCGGAGACAGAGAGGGGGCGACTGTGAGCGAAAGTCAAGGCAATAAAACTAGGGTCGCAGTCGCGGCCCTTTCTGTTTCTGCTGCCGCGATTTTTGGACTACTGGGGCATGAGGGGTTTCGCGCCAAGCCCTACATCCCCACGCAGGGCGATGTTCCCACCATCGGCTACGGCTCAACTGTGTATGAGGATGGCTCACGCGTCACCTTGGCCGATCCTCCGATTGACGAGAAGAGGGCGCTTCAGATTGTGCGCAATCACCAGAACAAGGACGAGGCAGCTTTCCGCGCCAGCTTGCCAGATGTGAAGCTTACCCAGGGCGAATACGACCTCTATTTGGATTTCACGTACCAGTTTGGTATTGGCAATTGGCGCTCAAGCTCGATGCGGCGATATCTGATGCGGGAAGAGTATGTCAGAGCCTGCAACGCCCTTCCCGCTTGGCGCAGGCAGGATGGGCGCGATTGCTCATTGCCTCGGAACTGGGGCCCAAAGGGTTGCAAAGGAGTGTGGACTAGGCAGCTAGAGCGACAGGCCAAGTGCCTTGGAGAGCAGCAATGAACCCGATCTATTTCGCCATGCTCTGGCACTGGTGGAGGCTCTATGACTGAGCAAATCAAAGTACTGATCGCTGTTGCGCTGTTTGCTCTTGGCTTGGCGGTGGGGTGGGGCGTGCAGGGATGGCGCTCCGAAGCCCGCATTCAATCTCTGCGCGCCGATCACGCCAAGGTACTAGCCGACATATCAGCCGCCACAGAAAAGACGCGGCAGGCCGTCCAAAGGGCTGCTGACGCTGCCAATGCCGCAATCAACGAGGCCGACCGGGCCGCAACAGAAAGGATCGCCCGAAATGATGAAGAAAACAGCCGTCTGCGCGCTTGTGTGCGTGCTGGTACTTGCGGGGTGCGCATCGTCACCCGATACGTGCGTGACTCCAGCAGTGATGGGGCCGCAGATTCAACCACCAGCACCGTGGGCGATGCAGCCGTCGAACTCGATCAAGCTGCTGGACTCCGTGTTCTCGATCTCCGAGAGTCCGTCCAGCTTGACGCTGAAAAGCTCGACTACCTCCAGCGGTACGCTGAGACCTGCTGGCGGGCTGGGTCTCGCGCCGCCGAGTGAGTGATCCTCACAACAGAAACTCAACCTTGTCCGACTTCGCCAAGTTGTCCTTTGCCCAAAGCGGGCGCAGGTTGGTGTAGTGGTTTAAGCGAATCACATCTTCTTCGGTCTTGGCGGTGGACAAGGGGATGATGTGATCTATGTGCCACTGATCGCGGTTCTCCCAAGTCATGCCCTTGGTGAACTGGCGCTCGACGTGAATCTTCAACTCGGCGAAACTGCAGCCAATAAACATTTCAGTATGCATTGTTTTCAATTTACCGATTGCGCGTAACCCATTGTGAATGCGAGAGCGGATGCGCATTTTTAAGACAAAAAGTGGGTCGATCTTACGCTTGATGGCAGCGTACACGCGATTATTTATACGACGCCTTTCGGTCATTGGCCTAAATCTTTTATCGAGCTTTTTAGCAATTTCGGGGTGGTCGGCCCGCCACGCCCGTGATCTTGCCCTCATTTTTTCTGGATCGACCCAGTATGCTGTGCGCTTCTGCATAAGCAGAGAGGCCCTTTTTTCTGCGTAGTATTTTGTGTTGTACTCTTTACGCCAATTTGGATTTTCCTCGTGGAAGCGCTTATTGGCCAGAAGGCAGCTTTCGCGATTTCTCAGATATGAGTCGCGCTTTTGCTCTTTTATCCTCTCAGGATGCTGTTGTCTAAATTCTTTCCTTTGAGCTAGTCGCAAGGCTCTTGCCTCTGGGCGCTCTGCTTCTCTGGCTATTCGGCGTTCGTTTGAGTATCTGCCGCGGCAGGACTTGCATTGATTCCGTAGACCCCATTTTTCTTCTGGGTAAAACTCTGCAGTCGCCGGCTTGCTGTCCCCGCACTTCGTGCACTTCTTCAAAGTAGTCTGTTCCATAGTGTTTAGGCAATAAAAAAGCCACCTCAGAGGGTGGCGTGTCCGTGGGAGATTCCGTGGGAGAAATCCGGGGATTTGCGGGGAATAGAGGGGAATCCCACAGAGGGAAAGGGTGCTAAATTACTGATTTTCCATACAGTAAAAATTGGTTCGAGTCCAATCGCGCCTACCAACTAACCATTGGTACAAAGCCTTCTAGATTAACGGTCTAGAAGGCTTTTTCTTTTTGGCTTTGCTCCTGGGGGTGTTATGTCTGATAGGGCATTCTCAAGCAGGTCAAGCATGAAGTTCATCGGCCAGACCGAGTTATAGGCCTCGGGCGGCCTAAGTGACTCTAGCTCCAATCGTCCGGAGCCGAACAGCTAGAAATTCTAAGGATATCAATGTGAGTTTTCTGGCAAAGCGAATATAGGTAAGTCGTTGGATGGTTCGAGTGGCTTCTTAAGTATGAATTCGCCGAGATAATTACATTTTACGTTTTGCAGCAATGCACCCCTTTTCTGCGCATGTCAAGCCGGTCGTTGTGATTGGATATTTTCGACGGGGTTTGCAGAGGGGCAATGAAGCTTTGCCGGCCAATCGCCAGAGTGAATCAGTTGGGTGACCAATTCTCGGATCAGGTTGCCGACGCTTGATACCGCAATTGACGCGGTCTCCAGTGCGCGCTGGCACAAATAGACAGGACGTGAAATCGAGGGTGAAGTGATTGCTGCCGCAACAAGCCTCCCTTGTGCCACTTCCTGGACCACCGAAGCGTATGAGAGCAGACTGCATCCTAGGCCATTCTCGACAACGTCTATCAGCTGATGGATGGCGTTGACCTCGGAAAGCGGCGTGAACTTCATGTGCCGGGCGCAAGCGTATTCGTCCAGCAGCACACGCAGCCCATGCTCTGGAGCGGGGATTATCAATGGGTAGTCGGTCAGCGTGGAAAACCTGACGGTTGGAAGTTTTCCTCGCTTGCTTCGTGAGCGGAATCGGGTGCCGGGCGGCGCGATCAGCACCAGCGCTTCTTCTGCGAGTTGTTCGAAACGGATGCCCGGATTGGCCGTGCGCTGGAATGTCAGGCCGAGATCGATACCCTTGTGCGCCAATTGTTCCGGTATGAAACCCGTACTCATTTCGGCAATCTGGAGTTGTACGTCTGGCCAACGTGCCCGGACCTCGCGCACCAGAGGGACGGTCAAGAGCTTGGTCATCGATTGCGGCAGACCGAGCGTGACAGGCCCGGCAGCGCGCGCCTCCAGCATGCGCACATCGTCGAGCGCAGTATCGAAGCGAGCCAACAGTTCAGCGGCATGCGTGCGCAAACGTTCGCCTGGTGCTGTCATTTCAACGCCGTGCGGAACACGCTCAAACAGCTTCAGTCCGAGGGCTTGTTCCATCCCTTTTATCTGCATGCTCATGGCGGGCTGAGCTATGTGCATTTTGTCTGCCGCCCGGCTGATGGAGCCGTTCGCGCAGACCTCCAGAAAGTAGCGCAGATTGCGCAAATCGATCGTCATCGCGAATCTTCCGATGGTGATGGGTAACTATGGGTGAGTCTGCATATAAGTTAATTATATGGAAAGTATCATTAATCGGTATTTGATTGTTATGTCTGGAAATCGCATAGTGGTATCCACAACAACCACATGAGGAGCCAAGCTATGTTGATTTCCCGCCGCACCGCCATACTCTCTACTGGAGCCGCACTACTGGCCGGTTCTGGTGGAGGCGTTCTGGCGAATACCAATAATGTCCTTCGCTTCGTTGTTCCGTTTGCGGCGGGCGGGCCCGGGGACTTCTCGGCCCGCCTCGTTGCCGTTTACCTGGCAAAAGAGCTCGATATGAATGTGATTGTCGAGAACAAGCCAGGTGCAAATGGCAATATCGGCGCGCAGCAGGTCGCGGATGCACCAGCCGATGGCAGCATAATGTTGCTCAATACCGTAGGTATGCAGTCCATCAATCCCTTGCTGTATCCGGGTTTGCGCTACAGCCCGTCCAGGGACTTCACCACGGTCGGCATCGTGTGTGTTGTGCCGAATGTGCTCGTGGTGCATCCGGAGAAGCTCGGCGTGAACTCGCTTGCGCAACTGGTGGCGCTGGGTAAGTCGAAGAAAGGTCGCTTGACCTACGCTACGTTCGGGCCGGGCAGTTCGCCGCACATTTACGCTTCGTTGCTCATGAAGCATGCGGGCTTTGAAGCCGTTCAAGTGCCGTATAAGGGCAGCGCTCCCGCAAGCACAGATGTGATGGCAGGTAATGTCGATTTCATCTTTGACAGCCTTACCACCTCGCTGGGCGGCATTCAGGGACACAAGCTCAAGGGCCTGGCCATTACTTCTGCCGAGCGATCACCGTTGATCAGGGAGGTGCCTACGATGAAGGAGAGCGGCTATCCCGACGTGGGGCTCAAATTCTGGCTCTCCCTGCAAATCAACGCCAAAACACCGCCCGAAAGAGTTGAGCACCTTCGCGCAGCGCTCTATAAGGTGCTGCAAAACCCGGAATATCTTGCAGCGCTCGCGGCACGCGGCGCGGAGGGCATGGCGATCGAGCCAGCAAAGGTACACGAGTTTGTGTTGCAGGATACGGCGCGCTGGGAGCGTCTCGGGAACGAGCTGAACATCCAGCCTGTTTGATGGGAGAGAAGGCAAACATGCGACCACTGGAAGGCCTCAAGGTTGTTGACTTGAGCAAGGTACTGGCAGGCCCCTTATGTGGCCAATATCTGGGAAATCTGGGAGCAGAGGTGATCAAGGTCGAACCTGTTGGCACGGGAGATGACACCCGTGGCTGGTTCCCTCAGAAACAAGGTCAGTCCGCAACGTTTCTCGCTGTCAATCACAACAAGCAGAGCATCGCTGTGAACCTGAAGTCCGACGCTGGTCGTGCCATCGTTCACCGCCTGGTGGAGCAGGCAGACATCGTGTTGCAAGGCTTCGGCGCAGGTACGGCCAACAAGCTAGGGGTTGACTATAAGACCTTGTCTGCCCTGAATCCCGCGTTGATTTATTGTGAAATTTCCGGCTATGGCCGCGATGGGCCTCTCGGCAACGAACCTGGCTACGATGTGATGCTTCAGGCCTTCTGCGGCATGGTCGATGTCATGGGTGAAAAGGGCGGGCCGATGGTTCGTGCGACTTTTTCTCCGGTGGATCTTGGCACGGGGATGATGGCATTCGGTGGCGTGTTAGCAGCAGTCATTGAACGCATGAAAACCGGCAAAGGCAGCCTTGTAGAAGTATCGCTCATGGACACCGGCATGAGCCTGATGGGCTATCTGGCGCAAAACTACTGGTGTACCGGAAGGACGCCTGAGCGCATGGGGACGGGGCATCCCGCTATGGCACCGTACCAGGTTTTTGAAGCCGCAGATGAGCCGCTCATGCTGGGAGTTGGCAACGATGGACAATGGAAGAAATTCTGTCCCATTGCCGGTTTACAGGCATTTCAGGACGATCCCCGATTTGCAACCAATGCCGATCGCGTCGCGAACTTTGCAGACACCGTCGCTCTGGTGCAAAGTGTAATCGAAACGAAACCTAGTGACTTTTGGATCGAGAGTCTACAGGCGGTGGGGGTCCCATGTGCTCGCATCAATACCATCAAAGAGGCACTCGAACATCCCCAGGTTTCTGCGCGGAACGTGGTGGGTGAGAGCATGCATGCGGTCCTCGGGCCACTCCAGAGTGTCAATTTGCCAATTACGTTCAATCATGAAAAGCGCGCCCAGGTTTGCGCGCCTCCCACACTTGGCCAGCATACGGTACAGGTCCTCCGCTCGGCGGGGTATGCCGAAGATGAGATCCGTGCCCTGGAAGCTGGAGGGAACGTGTCTATAGGTACTGGATTTAGCGCTAGGGCTGCGATTTGTACCACTCACAAGGAATTCACATGATTGGCATTCATTACAGCGTCGTTAATAACGTTGCAGAAATCATGCTCGACAGCCCGCCAGTCAACGCCATCACCGGGCAGTTGATGGATGAGCTGCTTGAAATGCTCGCGCGCGCAGGGAGCGATGCGCAGGTTCGTGCAGTCATACTCGGTAGCAGCGTGCGTCACAGGTTTTGCGCGGGTTTGCATCTCAACGAGATGACTGGCAAGACCTTCGAAGAAAAGCGTGCTCTGGTCGAAAAGCTCTATGTCGGACTATTCGACGCGCAACTGGCGCTTGGTAAGCCGTCAATCGCGGCGGTGACGGGAACCGCACGAGGCGGTGGAATGACGCTCGCTGTATCCTGTGACGTGCTGATCGCATCCGACAATGCGACGTTTGGTTATCCCGAAATCGATGTCGGGGTAACGCCGGCGATTCATTACACGCATCTTCCCCGGATTATCGGAAAACACCGCGCGTTCGAACTGCTTTTTACGGGACGGACTTTTGCTGCGGATGAGGCGTTGCAGTTGGGTTTGGTAAATACTGTGGTGAGCGAGTCGGAGGTGCTAAACAAAGCGCGCGAATTGGCGCAGGTTTTTTGCACGAAATCACCCGGGGTGATGCGCCTGGGGAGAAAGGCCTTCCATGCCGCTGTCGACCTGGAGTACCGTAAGGGTGTTCATGCTGCCGTCGACCACTTTGCGAATGTGGCGGCAACGGCAGATGCGCATGAGGGCATGCTGGCATTCGCGGAAAAGCGCGAGCCGCAGTGGACTTCTGCAACTGGATAGTCGCATCCCGCGCACTTGCGCATCCACGGGTTCACGGTGACGCGCTGTGGCGTATCCTGACGAGGCCAGCAGGTCTGCCTCCGCCGCGCGAGCCCCTGGACATTGAACGTCCGGCTCAGTGCACCTTTTCGTGTCCGTTGCCGTGGCTGAGCAAGCAGTCGATCAACGCAGTCGCCAAGGCAATCTGCAAGAAGGTGATGTGGATGGCAGTTTGCGCGATCAGTACGCGCTCGGAATAATTGTCGGCGTTGATGAACGTTTTCAGCAGTTCGATCGAGTTGAAGGCGGTGATGGCGGTGGCGAGCCTGACCTTCAGGGACTGAGGCGTTAACGATGAGCGCGAGCACGACGAGCATGATGATGGTTTCGTTGAGTGCCGTGACTTCCGCACCCGACTTGTAGCCGATGCTGGTCACCAGTTTTTGTAGCGCGGTCGTGCTGCCGAATGCGGGTTCGATGAAGTGAACGAGTTCCACCCTGAAATGAAAGACGTATATCGCTTGTGCGGCGATCAGTCCGAGGTACAGCGGCAGTTGCAGCCAGCGGGTGGCGATGATCAGGGCGGCAGGGGGCGCAGGGCGGCGTGAGGCAGAGAGTGTGGGATCGGCATAGATCGTGAAAGTGTGGTGAGGTTTTGCCTGAATACGAAAACGCTGTGTGCAGTCGTGTGCAAGGGTGCGCAATATATTGAAAAAAGTCGGGTTAGTACCGATTCGGGTCGACCTCCGGGGGCTTTTAAAATTTGCCACACGAGCCATCGTTATCAGACATGGGGACCGATCTGCCAGTGCTGCCAGATGCGTCCCGGGCAATGAAGCCCAAGTCAGTTTTCTGACTTGGGCTTTTTTGTTTTCGATTTTTCCCACAACTCCTTTTTCAGTCGCCTTGTCCGCAAGGTGTGCTGGCGCGAGCCTGTGCGAACCACGTCGAGAGTCTGCTGCCGGTGTTCGGAACACCCCGATGGAGCGAGGCGTCGCTCCCGGTTTGGCAATGAACAGGAGACACACACCATGGACACAATTTCAAGGCGCAATGCAATGCTGGCGATGGGCGGAACGCTGTTGGCTGGCGCAGGCGTTTCCGTCCCCTTGCAGGCGCGCGCTCAGGAGTCGATCAAGCTGGGATTGCTGCACTCCCTCTCCGGCACGATTGCGATTGCGGAAGCATCGCTCGTGGATGCGGAAAAGCTGGCCATCGAAGAAATCAACGCCAACGGCGGCGTGTTGGGCAAGAAGATCGATGTGGTGCTGGAGGATGGCGCCAGCGAGAACACGGTGTTCGCAGAGAAGGCGCGCAAGCTGCTGGAGCGCGACAAGGTGGCCGCCATCATTGGCTGCTACACCTCCGCATCGCGCAAGGCCGTGCTGCCTGCGCTGGCGGCCAGCAAAGGCTTGCTGTACTACCCCACCTACTACGAAGGGCAAGAGCAGGACAAGCATGTGCTTTATCCGTCGCAGGAGGCGACGCAATCCGTAGTCGCAGCCGCCGAATGGCTGGTGAAGGAAAAGGGCAAGTCGATCTTCCTGGTGGGCTCGGACTACATCTATCCGCGCACCTGCAACAAGATCGCCAAGCAAGCGATTGCGAAGGTGGGCGGCAAGGTCGTCGGAGAAGAGTACGCGCCGCTGGGGCACACCGAGTTCTCGTCCATCATCAACAAGATCAAGGCGGCCAAGCCGGACTGCATCTATAGCACGGTGGTCGGTGGCTCGAACGTCGCGTTCTTCAAGCAACTGCGCGCTGCGGGGCTGGATGGCAACAAGCAGGTGCTGCTGTCCACGGTGGTGTCCGAGAACGAGGTCGAGGGCATCGGGCGCGACAACGCGGCGGGCTACTACGCCTGCATGGGGTATTTCCAGAGTCTGAAGCATCCCATCAACGAGCGCTTCGTCAAAGCCTTCAAGGCCAAGTACGGCGCGCAGCGCGTGATCGGCGATCCGATGCAGGTGGCCTACAACAGCGTGCATCTGTGGAAACTGGCGGTGGAGAAGGCCAAGAGCTTCGAGCCGGAAAAGGTGATTGCGGCATCGGCAGGCATCGAGATGGATGCGCCCGAGGGCAAGGTGCGCGTGCACGAGAACAACCACCACGTCTACAAGAAAGTGCGCGTGGGACGCGCCAGGCCGGACGGGCAGTTCGACGTGGTGTGGGAGTCACCTGAACTGGTGGCGCCGAATCCGTTTCCAAAGTTCTGAGCGATCCAATCCAAGCGGAGCAACATCATGAGCTTCGATATTGCAGTGATGCAGGCGTTCAACGGCGTCAGCCTGTTCACGATTTTGCTGTTGATGTCACTGGGGCTGGCGATCGTGTTCGGCCTCATGGGCGTGATCAACATGGCGCACGGAGAGTTGATGGCATTGGGCGCCTACGCCACCTACGTCACCGCCAAGGTGTGCGAGGCGCTGCTGCCGTCGTGGTGGTTGGCGGCCTATCTGTTCATCGCCATCCCCGTGGCTTTTGCGGTGACGTTTGCGGCGGGCTACGCGATCGAGCGCGGCCTGATTCGCCACCTCTACAACCGACCGCTGGACACCCTGCTGGCAACCTGGGGCCTGAGCCTGATTCTGCAGCAGGCCTATCGCAGCATCTTCGGCGCGCAAGAGGTGAGCGTGCCGCTGCCGGGATGGCTGGCGGGCGCGTGGGAGCCCACGGCGGAGCTGCAGTTTCCGCTGAACCGGTTGTTCATCGTGGCGCTCACCGCCGTGGTGGCGGCGGTGGTCTATGGGCTGCTGTATCGCACGCGCTGGGGGCTGGAAGTGCGCTCGGTGATGCAGAACCGGCCCATGGCCTCGGCGGTCGGCATCAACACGGCGCGCGTGGATGCACTCACGTTTGCGCTGGGCGCGGGGCTGGCGGGCATTGCAGGCAGTGTGTTCACGATGGTCGGCTCCACCAATCCGGGAACGGGGCAACTCTACATCGTCGATGCCTTCATCGTCGTTGTGTTTGGCGGGGTGCAAAGCCTGCTGGGGACGGCCTTGTCGGGCTTCACGATTGCCGAGTCGCAGACCGTGCTGGAGGCGTTGATGAGCGGGTCGATGGCGCGGGTGTCGATTCTTGCGCTGGTGATCGTGGTGCTGTACTTCCGGCCGCAGGGTTTGTTTGCGCGCCGTACCAGGAGCTGAATCATGGGAACGCAAAAACTCAAACTGGAACTGGTCAGCGCCATCGCCGTGCTGTTGGTGCTGCTGATCGTGGTGCCAGCGGTGCTCGATCCGTTTCGCCTGAACCTGATGTCCAAGTACCTCGCGTTCGCCTTCGTGGCGATTGGCGTGGTGCTCACCTGGGGCTACGGCGGCATGCTGAGTCTGGGGCAAGGCATCTTCTTTGGCCTGGGCGGGTACATGCTGGCGATGTTCCTGAAGCTGGAAGCGTCGGCGCCAGAGTTGCCGGACTTCATGGTCTGGAGCAGCGTGGAGCAGTTGCCGTTCTGGTGGGCGCCGTTCCGGCAGTTCGGTTGGACCGTAGTGCTCATCGCGGTGCTGCCTGCGGCATTGGCGTACCTGTTCTCGTACGCCGTGTTCAAGAAGCGGGTCAGCGGGGTGTATTTCTCGATCATCACCCTCGCGCTTGCGCTGACGATGACGGTGCTCATCGTCGGCCAGCAGGGCGACACGGGCGGGGCCAACGGCATCACGGATTTCCGCACGCTCATGCAGATGCCGATCACCGGGGAGGCTGCGCAGCGCACGCTGTATCTCGTGGAAGTGGTCGCGTTGGGGCTGGTCATGGGGCTGGCGTTGTTTGTGGCGCGCAGCCGCTTTGGCAAGGTGCTGATTGCCATCCGCGATCAGGAAGGGCGCGTGCGCTTCAGCGGCTACAACACTGCGCATATCAAGGCAGCCGTGTTCGCGCTCGCGGCGTTCTTCGCCGCGCTGGGTGGGGCGTTCTACACGCTGCAGGTGGGGTTGATTGCGCCCAATGCGATGGGCGTGGTGGCGTCAATCGAGATGGTGATCTTTGCTGCAGTGGGCGGGCGGCTGTCGGTGGTCGGTGCGGTGGTGGGCGCGGTGCTTGTGGGGTTCCTGCGCTCGTATCTGTCGGAGTCGTTTCCCGAAAGCTGGTTGTACTTTCTGGGCGCGCTCTTTCTCGTGGTGGTGCTGGTGCTCCCGCATGGCTTGTTCGGCGTGCTCGACAAGTGGCTGCAGGCGCGCAAAGCGCTGTCCAACCCGTCCGTTCGTACTGATGAGGTGCGTGCATGAACTCCATCAGCATTCCTCTGGAGCGCGCCCACACTGCGCCCGATCTTGTCGCGCCGACGGTGGTGGCGGGCACGGCCGAGTCGGCTGCGCGCACCATCCTCGACATCCACCATCTGGGCGTGTCGTTTGATGGCTTCCGCGCGGTGGATGACCTGAGCCTGACCGTGAATCAGCGCGAGCTGCGCGTGGTGATCGGGCCGAACGGTGCGGGCAAGACCACGCTGCTCGACATGATCTGCGGGAAGACGCGACCGACCTCGGGTCAGATACTTTTTGATGGCCACGACGTCACGCGGATGAGTGAGGACCGCATCGTCAAGCTGGGCATCGGTCGCAAGTTCCAGACGCCTTCGGTGTACGAGGATCTGACGGTGGCGGAGAACCTGGAGATCTCCCTGCCACAAGGCCAGGGCGTGCTCAGTTCATTGTTCTTCCGGCGCGATGCGGCGGCGCGCGAGGCCATCGAGTCCGCGGCAACGCAGGTCTACCTGCAAGACGCGCTGGCGCACAAGGCCGGGCAGCTCAGCCACGGACAAAAGCAGTGGCTGGAAATCGCCATGCTGCTCACGCAAGAGCCCAGGCTGCTGCTGCTCGATGAACCCGTCGCGGGCATGAGTCCGCGTGAGCGCGAGCAGACGGCAGAACTGCTGCAGCGCATTTCTGCAGGCAAGTCCGTGATCGTCATCGAGCACGACATGGACTTCGTCAAGCGCATCGCGCACAAGGTCACGGTGTTGCATCAGGGGCGGCTGCTCAGCGAAGGGTCGGTCGAACAGGTGCAGTCCGATCCGCGCGTGATCGACGTGTACCTCGGGCACTGAGCCTGCTTTTCATTCACGCATCAGGGAGCCAGACATGCTTCAGGTGAAAGATCTTCTGGTGGGCTACGGCGAGTCCAACGTCGTGCATCAGGTATCGCTCAAAGTGGCTGCGGGCGAGGCCGTAGCGCTCATGGGCCGCAACGGCATGGGCAAGACCACCTTGCTCAAGGCGCTCGTCGGCATGCTGCCCACCCAACGCGGCGACATCGAGCTGGATGGCGTCACGCTGACCGGCCGCCCGAGCCACCAGCGCGTGCGCAGCGGCATGGCGTTCGTGCCGCAGGGGCGCATGATTTTTCCGCAGTTGACGGTGGAGGAAAACATTCTGGTGGCCATGGACCGCAATGGTCCGCGCACCCAGCGGGTGCCGGACTATGTGCACGACGCATTCCCTGTACTCGCCCAGATGCGTGACCGCAAGGGCGGCAACCTCTCGGGCGGGCAGCAGCAGATGCTGGCCATCGCCCGGGCACTGGTCACCAATCCACGCCTGCTCATCCTGGATGAGCCGACCGAAGGCATCCAGCCTTCCATCATCAAGGACATGGCGCGCATCCTCAACGTGCTGCGGCGCGAGCGCCAATTTGCCGTGCTCGTGTCCGAACAGGTGCTGAGCTTTGCGCTCGACCTGGCGGACCGGTTTCTCGTCATTGATCGTGGACGCATCGTTCACGAGGAAGGCCGCGCGCATCTCGATGCGGCCAAAGTCAGTGCGTTCCTGACCGTTTGAATCGCAACCAACCCCAAGGAGACTCGAAATGCGACATGGTGATATTTCCAGCAGCGCCGACGCCGTAGGCGTGGCTGTTGTCAACTACAAAATGCCGCGACTGCACACCACTGCGCAAGTGGTGGAGAACGCGCGCAAGATTGCAGACATGGTCGTTGGCATCAAACAGGGCCTGCCCGGATTGGATCTGATCATCTTTCCGGAGTATTCCACGCACGGCATCATGTACGACCCCAAGGAGATGTACGCCACGGCGTCGGTCATTCCCGGCGTGGAGACGGACGTCTTCGCCCACGCCTGCCGTCAGGCCAAGGTGTGGGGCATCTTCTCGCTGACGGGCGAGCAGCATGAGGACCATCCCAGGAAGGCGCCTTACAACACGCTCATCCTCATGAACGACAAGGGCGAGATCGTGCAGAAATACCGCAAGATCATGCCGTGGGTGCCCATCGAGGGCTGGTATCCGGGCGATTGCACTTTTGTGAGTGAGGGGCCGAAGGGCCTGAAGATCAGCCTCATCATTTGCGACGACGGCAACTATCCCGAGATATGGCGCGACTGTGCGATGAAAGGCGCAGAGCTGATCGTGCGCTGTCAGGGCTACATGTACCCGGCCAAGGACCAGCAGGTGATGGTGTCCAAAGCCATGGCGTGGATGAATAACGTCTACGTGGCGGTGGCCAACGCGGCCGGGTTCGATGGCGTGTATTCCTACTTCGGTCACTCTGCAATCATCGGCTTTGACGGTCGGACACTGGGCGAGTGTGGCGAGGAGGAAATGGGCCTGCAGTACGCAGAGCTGTCCACCAGCCTGATCCGCGATGCGCGCCGCAACGGGCAGTCGCAAAACCATTTGTTCAAACTCCTGCACCGTGGTTACACCGGAAAGATCAATTCTGGTGAAGACGTGAAGGGTCTCGCGTCGTGCCCTTATGGCTTCTACGCCAACTGGATCAACGACCCCGAAGGCACGCGCGAGATGGTGGAGTCATTCACGCGCAGCACCGTGGGCACGCCGGAGTGCCCGATCGAAGGCATCCCGAATGAGGAAGTGAAGCACCGTTGAGGCCTGCAGTCCGGGCCATGCTTTCGCGGATGGACCCGGACGGCCATTTTTCCGTCGCGTTGAGGAAGTGAAATTCATGTCTGCACTGCTGGATACATATCGGATAGTCGAAGCGCCTTACTACCACGAGGTGGATCAGGAGGTGGCGCTTTTCAAGGCCGCGTACGAGTTGCGTCTGCCCTTGATGCTCAAGGGACCGACGGGCTGTGGCAAGACGCGGCTGGTGGAATACATGGCGCACCAGTTGGGGCGCCCGCTGGTGACGGTGGCCTGCAACGAGGACATGACCGCCGCAGATCTGGTGGGGCGCTATCTGCTGGATGCGGACGGCACCGTCTGGCACGACGGGCCGCTGACGCAGGCCGTGCGCTACGGCGGCATCTGCTATCTCGACGAAGTGGTCGAGACGCGGCAGGACACTACGGTGGTGATCCATCCATTGACGGATGCCCGCCGCCTGCTGCCGCTCGACAAGAAGAACGAGCTGATCGCTGCGCACCCGGATTTCCAGCTCGTCGTGTCATACAACCCCGGTTATCAGAGCCACACCAAGGATTTGAAGCAGTCCACGCGGCAGCGTTTTCTCGCGCTGGACTTTTCCTATCCCCCGCCCGCACTGGAAGCCCAGATCGTGGCGCACGAGGCCGACGTGGATTTCGCCACGGCGACACGGCTGGTGTCGGTGGCGCAAGGCTCGCGTGCGCTGGTGGAGCGCGGATTGGAAGAAGGCATGTCCACGCGCATGCTGATCCATGCAGGGCGTTTGATGCGCAACGGCTTGCCCGCAGATGCGGCGTGCGATCTGGCCATGGTGCGGCCGTTGTGTGACGACGCCGATCTCATTCAGGCGTTGAAGAGTCTGGTCGATGCGCACTTCTGACACTTCCATGGAAGCCCCGCGCGCGTGGCACAGTGCAAGCGCGCGCTGGCGTGCGGGCGATCAGGCGTTGATGGAGATGGCCGTCAGCGCACAGTTGCTGGTGCTCCAGCGCCGCGTAGCGGAGAGTGATTGGCCGCAGTTGCTGGAGTTGCTCGATTCGGTCCATGCCACACATCCGCTGTGCGCGCTGGCGATTGCGGGACGCCTGGGCGCGTTGATGCAGCACCTGGATGCGCGCGGACTGCGGCGCTGGATTCTGACGGGGCTGCGTTTGCATCCGGAGGATGCGTCGAGCAAGGCGAATCGTTATTTCGAGCTGCAAAGCAACGAGGCCCTGCAGTCCATGCATGCCGAAGCGGGGGGCGTGGCCGTGGACACGCTGCTGCCTTCGCTGGGCTGTCTGTTGCACATGCTGGCGCGTGAGGCGTTGGCGGTGCAGGTGCGCCATGCCACCAGTCTGCATGCCGCGCCCATGCGCCCCGTGATCGATGCGGAGCATGGGCTTTTTCTGCCAGATGACCACTGCGGCTTGGACGCTGACGCGCATTGGCGACTGGCGCGTGCGTCGGTGGCGCATGCGGCGGCGCATTGGCGCTTTTCTGCATCGCGGCAAAGTGGGCGCGGCCTCAAACCGATGGGGCATGTGGTGGTGGGAGCGCTGGAGGACGCGCGCGTCGAGTGGCTGCTGATGCAGGAATATCCCGGCATCAGGCGCTGGTTTCTGGCGCAGTGTCCGCGGGATGTGCGGGGGAGCGATTTCAGCGACCTGATGGCGCGCTTGCACGTGGTGCTGCTGGATGATCGCGCTGCTGATGCGCATGGGTGGATCGTGAAGGCGCGTTGCATGTTCCATGCGCTGCGCCAAAGCGGTGACCTCGACCGACCGGAACCACTGCGCGAAGCCGCCTCCATTCTGGCCAACGATCTGGGGCAGATGCGGTTGCGCATGAACCTGCAGACTTTTCATGTGCCTGCGCCGTATCGGGACGACAACAGCTTTTTGTGGGATCTGGGCGAGCACGCGAACGATCCGCCACCCGAAATGCAAGCGCAGGTGCAGAGCAGGCCGCAACCGACGCGGCTTATGCAGGTGCAGGAGGAACAGGTCGCGTCAGCAGCCCAGGCGGCGTTCACCAGCGCGGAGCTACCGTATTTTTATCCGGAGTGGGATTACAAGCTGGACGCAGCGCGTGCCGACTGGTGCACGCTGTATGAGCGCACGCCTTGGCTGGTGCGCCCTGCACAGCGCACCGTCATGGGGGCGGCGCAGGCGGCGCGCAGTTGGCGCACGGCGGTGTGCACCGATCGCATGTTGCGCCTGAAGCGGCAGTTGCAGGGCGATGAGCTGGATCTGGACGCTGCGGTGGGGTGGTGCATCGACCGGCGCGCGCGGCGCGAGCCCTCGCTGCGTGTGTTCCGCGACGTCGGGCGCTCGGTGCCTCTACTGAGTGTGCTGGTGTTGGTCGATCTGTCGCAATCGTGCATGGACCCGCTTGCAGGGCACAGTCCGCTCACTTTGCTGGATGTGCAAAAGCAGGCGTTGGAGATGCTGTGCCGGCGCGTGGATTTCCGCTCCGTGCGGCTGGCGATCCATGGCTTCAATTCCGATACCCGCAACGCCATTGCGTATTACCGGATGCTGGAGTTCGGCCAGCCGCCGGACGAGTCCTTCATCCAATCGTTGGCGGGTTTGCGTGCAGAGCATTCCACGCGGTTGGGTGCGGCGCTGCGCCACGCCGGCGCACAGGTGGCGCAGGAGCGCCAGACGCGTCGCGCCATCATCGTGGTGGGCGATGGCGAGCCGAGCGACATCGATGTGTTTGATGCGCGCTATCTCACCGAGGATGCGCGCCGCGCGGTGTGGGAGATGCGGCGCAGCGCGGTGTCCGTGGCGGCGTTGGGCGTGGGGCAAACGAAGCCTGCGCAACTGCGCTCGATTTATGGCAATCGTTGGTACGCGCATGTCGGTGATCCTCGCTATCTCGCGCAACGGCTCTCGATGCTGATTGCGCGCTTGTCGCAGTGACTGGCGGAGGCATTGAAATTCGGGGAAAAGCCGGGATGACCAATAGCCAAAATTCATTCACAGTGGAGTCTGTTGGAAAGGACTTCAGCGTGTCAAACAAGAGCCCTCTGAAGATTGGTGTCCTGTTCTCGCAAAGCGGGGTGACGTCGCGCATTGGCCAGTCGCAATTGCAGGGCACGCTGCTGGGCATCGAGGAGGTGAACGAGGCGGGCGGTGTGGATGGCCGGGAAGTCATTCCCGTCGTGTACGACGCGCAATCCGATCCGCGCCAGTACGCCACGCTGGCGGAAAAGCTGATCGTCGAAGATCGCGTGAACACGATCTTCGGCTGCTATATGTCCAGCAGCCGCAAGGCGGTGATTCCCATCATCGAGCGATGGAACAAACTGCTGTTTTTCCCCACGCTGTACGAAGGGTTCGAGTTCTCCGACAACCTCGTCTACACCGGCGCTGCGCCGAACCAGAACAGTGTGCAGTTGGCGGAATACATGACGGCCAATTTCGGTGCGCGCGCATACCTCATCGGCTCGGACTACATCTATCCGTGGGAGTCCAACCGCATCATGAAGGAGCTGATCCTGCAGCATCCGGAGAGCGAGATTCTGGGCGAGCGCTATGTGAAGCTCGATGCCGGAGAACAAGAATTCAAGGCGATTCTGGAAGACATTCGCGTGAAGCAACCGGACTTCATTTTCTCCACCGTGGTGGGCGATTCGACGGCAAGCTTGTACCACGCTTATGCCGAGGCCGGGTTCGATCCGCGGCGCATGCCGATTGCCAGCCTGACCACGTCCGAGGCAGAAATTTCGCAAATGCAGCCGGGCACGTCGGCTGGCCATTTCACGGCGGCACCGTATTTCCAGTCGATCCGCTCCGATGTGAACCAGCGGTGTCTGGAGCGATTCCGGCGGCGCTTTGGCGATGGCTGCATGCCCAATTTGTGTTGGGAGGCGGCGTACTTCCAGATCCACCTGTTCGCCAATGCCTTCCGCCAGGCTGGCAGCGATTCCATACATGTGCTGCTGCCGCATTTGCTGGGCAGCGAGTTCCAGGCGCCGCAGGGCAAGGTGCGCATTGATCCGAGCAACCACCACACCTGTCTGTACCCGCGCGTGGGGCGCGTGGACGCGCATGGGCAGTTCACCATCATGCGGGAGGCCACGCGGCCTGTGTATCCCGATCCTTATCTGGTCACCCACTCGCTGGGCGACTGGACCGTGAAGTTGTCCAACCACATCGACGCACCCAATGAAGAGGGATGACGTGGAAAACCTCACGCGACGACGCTCCTCAGGCTCCCCCCTCATGGGCGACCTGCGTTCGCTGCGCGTGGCCGTTCTGCATCCGGACGATTCGGACGGATTGCTGCTGATCCAGCAGTTGCAGCGCATCGGGTGCCAGACCCAGGCGCTGTGGCCGCCGCCGCCTGCGTTGCCGGATGTGACCGACGTGGTGTTCATCGCCGTGCGGCCCGACATCATCCGCCACGACATGTCGTGGCGCACGCCGGAGTTGCGCGCTGCGGTGATCGCCATCGTCACCTACGAGAACCCCACCATCGTGCAGACCGTGCTGGAGTTGGGCGCGCATGCCGTCATGCCGTCGCCGGTGCGCTCGTTTGGTGTGCTGTCGACGCTGGTGGTAGCACGTGAGGTGCGGCATGAGGCCAGCAACCAGACCAAGCAGATTCGCAAACTGGAAACGCGGCTGCTGGGCGTGCGGCGATTGGCCGAAGCCAAGGCCGTGCTCATGCAGACGCGCAATATTTCAGAGGACGCGGCCTACGATCTCATCCGCGCACAGGCGATGACCAAACGCATGTCCATGGATGAGATCGCCAACGCCATCATCAGCGCCAATGACATCCTGAACCTCGGGAAAACGTGAGTTGCCGTGGAATACCCGAGTCAGCAAAACGTAAGAGCCACGTTCGATATTATCGATATAACCCTATTAGACAACGCAGGAGACAGAAAGATGAGCGCCATTGAATCCGTGCTGGTGGAAAACCGCGTGTTCCCGCCAGACGCCGAGTTTGTCAAGAATGCACGCGTGTCCGGCATGGCCGGTTATCAGGCACTGTGCGATGAAGCCGACAAGGATTTTGAGGGATTCTGGGCTCGACTGGCGCGCGAGAATGTGCAGTGGACCAAGCCGTTCACCCAGACACTCGACACCTCGAATGCACCGTTCTACCAGTGGTTTGCCGATGGCGAACTGAACGCCAGCGCCAACTGCCTGGACAAGCACGTCGGCACCCCCACCGAGAACAAGACCGCCATCATCTTCGAAGCCGACGACGGATCGGTCACCAAGGTCACCTTCAAGGAACTGCTCGCGCGCGTCAGCCGCTTCGCCAATGGCCTTAAGGCACATGGCGTGAAGAAGGGCGATCGCGTGCTGATCTACATGCCCATGACCATCGAAGGCGTGGTCGCCATGCAGGCCTGTGCGCGCATCGGCGCAACGCACAGCGTTGTGTTCGGCGGCTTCTCCGCCAAGGCCGTGAATGAGCGCATCGTGGACGCGGGCGCAGTGGCCGTTGTCACTGCCAACTACCAACTGCGCGGGGGCAAGGAACTGCCGCTCAAAGCCATCGTGGACGAAGGCATCGCCATGGGCGGTTGCGATACGCTGAAGAACGTGTTCGTGTTCGAGCGCACGGGGACGGCCTGCAACATGGTCGCCGGGCGCGACATGACGTTCGACGCCATGCTGGCAGGCCAGAGCGACGAGTGCGCGCCCGAACCCGTGGGCGCGGAGCACCCGCTGTTCATCCTCTACACCAGCGGCTCCACTGGCAAGCCCAAGGGCGTGCAGCATGCCACCGGTGGCTACATCCTGGGTGCCAAGGTAACGATGGACTGGACCTTCGACGCCAAGCCCGATGACATCTTCTGGTGCACGGCCGACATCGGCTGGATCACCGGCCACACCTACGTCTGCTACGGCCCGCTCGCCGCTGGCGTCACGCAAGTGGTGTTCGAAGGCGTGCCCACATTCCCGCATGCGGGTCGCTTTTGGGAAATGATCGAGCGCCACAAGGTCACGACCTTCTACACGGCACCCACGGCCATCCGCTCGCTCATCAAGGCCGCCGATTCGGACGAGAAGGTGCATCCGAAGAACTGGGACCTTTCCTCGCTGCGCCTGCTCGGCAGCGTGGGCGAGCCCATCAACCCCGAAGCGTGGATGTGGTACTACCGGAACGTCGGTGAAGAGCGCTGCCCCATCGTCGACACCTTCTGGCAGACCGAGACCGGATCGCACGTCATCACGCCGCTGCCAGGCGCCACGCCACTGGTACCGGGTTCGTGCACGCTGCCGATTCCTGGCGTGGCGGCAGCCATCGTGGACGAAGCCGGTCAGGACATGCCCAACGGCTCCGGCGGCATTCTGGTCATCAAGAAGCCCTGGCCGTCTATGATCCGCACGATCTGGAATGATCCCGAGCGCTTCAAGAAGAGCTACTTCCCCGAAGAACTCAAGGGCTACTACCTGGCGGGCGATGGCGCGGTGCGCAGCGAAGACCGCGGTTACTTCCGCATCACCGGGCGCATCGACGACGTGCTGAACGTCTCCGGTCACCGCATGGGCACGATGGAAATCGAATCGGCGCTGGTCGCCAAGACCGACCTGGTCGCAGAGGCCGCCGTCGTGGGCCGCCCCGACGACGTGACGGGCGAAGCTATCTGCGCCTTCGTGGTGCTCAAGCGTGGCCGCCCCACAGGCGACGAAGCGCGGCAGATCGCCACCGAGCTGCGCAACTGGGTCGCCAAGGAAATCGGCCCCATCGCCAAGCCCAAGGACATCCGCTTCGGCGACAACCTGCCCAAGACCCGCAGCGGCAAGATCATGCGCCGCCTGCTGCGCTCCCTCGCCAAGGGCGAAGCCATCACCCAGGACACCAGCACACTGGAGAACCCCGCAATCCTGGATCAATTGGCTGAAACCAATTGAACCAGGGCGCCCGCAGGGCGCAAGCGCAACGCGCATTGCGGGGTTGGGGGATCACTCATATGGCGCAGCCATGTGAGTGATCACCAAAATCTCTTCCGTTCCGATCAATTGGCTGAAACCAATTGATCCAGGGCGCCCGCAGGGCGCATTGTGGGAGGAGGGTACTCATTTGGTCCAGCCGTGTGAGTGCCTTCCGTTGCTCAATCGATGGTCAACGTGCGTTGAAGCATGTGGCTGAGCGTGTATTTGTATGCGTTTCGTGTAGGACTTGGTCGGAAAAGACCAAATTTTGCAAATTCGCCTGCAACACTGGATAAGAATCGAGCATCCGTAACTTGAAACTTGTCGCGCCCGGTGCTGTTCGCCCATTTGGTGGAAGGGGTACCGCCGGCGTCAAAGGGTGAAGCACGCCATGAATCTACGAACCACCATCCTGCTGTTGATCTCCATTGTCATCGCCGCACTGGCGGTGTTGAACTGGAATACGCTGGTAGCGCCGACCACGGTGTCGCTGGGCGTGACCGAGATCGAAGCCCCCTTGGGCGCGATCATGCTGGGGCTGACCATTTTGCTGGCGGTGTTCTTTCTGGCCTATGTGCTCACCCTGCACGGATCGGTGCTGATGGAAACACGCCGTCACGTCAAGGAAATGGCCGCCCAGCGTGATCTGGCCGACAAGGCTGAACTGTCGCGCTTCACCGAGTTGCGTAGCTTTCTGGAAACCCAGCAGCGTCAGTCGGACGATCTGTTCAACGCCCGCATGGACGCCATGGAAGCGCGCATCGCCGCGCGGACGCAGGAGGTGGAAAACGTCACCGCTGCCTACATGGGGCAATTGGACGACCAATTGCGCAAGCGTTCCCATACAGATTCTTCGATGAACATCGATTCGCCGGTCGTGCGTCCCTGAGTTCGCTGGATAGCGTCTGATAGATTTTTCCTAACTGGATTCCCGCCTGAGCGATATGACCCGGCCGCTGGCTCCCAGGGGCGGCGGGTAATCGATTACCTTGGGTGGAACCGTGGTCGCATGGCATTCATAGTTCCGAAATATGATCTCGCCATGTCGGTGTGTTCAATGGGTTTGATGATCAGGAAAACTGCAATCTATCGTGTTGTCTCAGGGAAACCCTGCGCCGATTCGGTAGAGTCACTGCCTAGAATCAATGGGTAGATCGCCGAAAGCGAACCGACAATTCCTATCAGTCAAAGTCAGAGGAGCCGCCTGTGCCAGAAGAGAACGAGAAGCCCGATACCCCGACAGCGCAGCGCGTCATCAAGAAGTATCCCAACCGCCGTTTGTACGACACCTCCACCTCCACCTACATCACGTTGGCAGAAGTGAAGCAACTGGTCATGAACGGAGAATCGGTGGTCGTGCGCGACGCCAAGACCAGTGAGGACCTCACCCGCAGCATCCTTTTGCAGATCATTCTGGAAGAAGAAGCTGGCGGTGCGCCCATGTTCAGCGAGGCGGTGCTGGCCAACATCATCCGCTTCTACGGACATGCGATGCAGGGCTTCATGGGCTCGTATCTGGAGCGCAATGTGCAGGCCTTCTCCGACATGCAAAACAAGCTGGCAGAGCAGGCCAAGGGCTTCACGCCCGAGATGTGGACGCAGTTCATGAGCCCGCAATCGCCCGTCTACAAAGGCATGATGGGCAACTACATGGAGCAGTCGCAGGCCATGTTCACGCAGATGCAGGAGCAAATGCAAAAGCAGACCGAGCAGATGCTCGGCGCGTTCGGTATCAAGCGATAACCAGCGATATCAAGGGATAACAAGCGCTTTTCAGCGATGGCTTGGCCGCAATGTCAGAAAAAAGCTGACGCGGCCACGCATTCCCAGGCCCTAACATGGGCTGCACAACAAGGCACCGCGTGTTTGCGGTCCATTTGAGCAGCCCATGAACCCATCTTCTAACGCTTCTTCCAGCGCCTCTTCCAGCGCCTCTATCCCCGACGTCATCTGGCAAACCATCGCGCAGGAGTTTGCCGATTTGCCCGACGTCGCCCAGGCCACGCGCATCATCGTGCGACTGTTGCTCGCGGCGATTCTGGGCGGCCTGCTCGGCTGGGAGCGGGAGAGCCGAGGCAAGTCGGCCGGGCTGCGCACCCACATGCTGGTGGCGATGGGATCTGCCACCTTTGTCGCCATTGCCCAATTGCTCGGCGCACAGGCCAACGAGGTCAGCCGCGTGATGCAGGGCGTGGTCGCTGGCGTCGGCTTCCTTGGCGCGGGGGCGATTCTGAAAACCTCGCAGAACGGCGAGGAATACGTCAAGGGCCTGACCACTGCGGCCGGAATCTGGTTCACCGCCGCCATTGGCGTGGCTGTGGGTGCAGGTGAGGAGTCCACCGCGATGATCTGCACCTTGCTCGCGCTGCTCGTGCTGGCCGTGGTGCCGTGGATCTCCAAGGACAAGATCACGCCGAATCCACGCGAAGGCGACGATCGCCATTGAGGGCTGCCCCGGCCAGCAAAAAAATCCCTCGGAACGGCAGTTCGGCAAGAGAACTGGGACAATACAGGGATGAGCGAAGCTGCCTCCCCCACGAAAACACCCAAAGTCGGATTTGTCTCCCTCGGCTGCCCGAAGGCCCTGACCGACAGCGAACTGATTCTCACGCAACTCAGCGCCGAGGGCTATGAAACGTCCAAAACCTTCCAGGGTGCCGATCTGGTGATCGTCAACACCTGCGGTTTCATCGACGATGCCGTCAAGGAAAGTCTGGACACGATTGGCGAAGCATTGGCCGAAAACGGCAAGGTGATCGTCACCGGCTGTCTGGGTGCCAAGGCGGGCAAGGAAGGTGGCGACAATCTGGTGCGCGAAGTCCACCCGAGCGTGCTTGCGGTGACCGGTCCGCATGCGACGGACGAGGTGATGAACGCCGTGCACCAGTATCTGCCCAAGCCGCACGATCCGTTCATCGATCTGGTGCCGGGCGCGTTTGGCGAGGCAGGTATCAAGCTCACACCCAAGCACTACGCGTACCTGAAAATCAGCGAAGGCTGCAACCATCGCTGCACGTTCTGCATCATCCCGTCGATGCGTGGCGATCTGGTGTCGCGGCCGATTGGCGACGTGCTGAAAGAGGCGCGTGCGTTGTTCGAAGGAGGGGTGAAGGAGTTGCTGGTGATCAGCCAGGACACGTCCGCCTACGGTGTGGACGTGAAGTACCGCACGGGCTTCTGGGACGGCAAGCCGGTGAAGACGCGCATGCTCGAGCTGGTGCAGACGCTCGGCGAACTGGCGAAGCAATACGGCGCGTGGGTGCGTTTGCACTACGTCTATCCTTATCCGAGCGTGGACGACATCATTCCGCTGATGGCCACAGGGCTGGTGCTGCCTTATCTGGACGTGCCGCTGCAGCACAGCCATCCTGATGTGCTCAAGCGCATGAAGCGTCCGGCCAGTGGAGAAAAGAATCTGGAACGCATCCAGCGCTGGCGCGAGATGTGCCCGGAGATCGTGATCCGCAGCACCTTCATCGCCGGCTTCCCCGGTGAGACGGAAGAAGAATTCCAGCACCTGCTCGACTTCGTGCGCGAGGCGCAGATCGATCGCGCAGGCTGCTTTGCCTACAGCGATGTGGAAGGCGCTACCGCGAACGAGTTGCCCGGTATGTTGCCGCTGGAAGTGCGCGAAGAGCGCCGCTCCCGCTTCATGGCCGTGGCAGAGGAAGTCTCCACGGCCAAGCTGCAGCGCCGCGTGGGTCAGGTGATGCAGGTGCTGGTGGACAAGTCCATCGCGCTGGGCAAGAAGGGGGGCGTGGGCCGCTCCTATGCCGACGCGCCCGAGATCGATGCGGTCGTGCACCTGCTGCCGCCCGAGAAGATCAGCAAGAGCTACAAGGTGGGTGAATTCACCAAGGCGCGCATTGTCGGCACGCAAGGGCACGACCTCATTGGCGTTCCGGTGTGAGTCCTTCGCCCGTTGGGGTGCTCGTTCGTTGTGAACGGGCACGTCGGCGTTGGTGAGTGCCGCCGCCGCGATGTGGACAACGCTGCGCGGCAGGCACAAAAAAGGCTTCCCTCGGGAAGCCTTTTTGCTGGAGTCGTGTCGACTTAGACGCGCTTGCGGTATTCGCCGGTGCGGGTGTCGATTTCGATCTTGTCGCCCTGGTCCACGAACAGGGGAACGGCCACTTCGAAGCCGGTCGCGATCTTGGCGGGCTTGAGCACCTTGCCCGATGTGTCGCCCTTGACTGCGGGCTCGGTCCAGGTGATTTCGCGCTCGACGCTGGTGGGCAGTTCCACGGAGATGGCCTTGCCGTCGTAGAACACCACTTCAGCGGTCATGCCGTCTTCGAGGTAGTTGATGGCGTCGCCCATGTTGGCGGCTTCCACTTCGTACTGGTTGTACTCAGGGTCCATCCACACATACATCGGGTCTGCGAAGTAGGAGTAGGTGCAATCCTTCTTGTCGAGGATGACGTTGTCGATCTTGTCGTCGGCCTTGAACACCACTTCCGTGCCCATGTTGTTGAGCAGGGCCTTGAGCTTCATGCGGACGGTGGCTGCACCGCGGCCGCCACGGGCGTATTCGGTCTTCAGGACGATCATGGGGTCTTTGCCCTGCATGATCACGTTGCCGGCGCGGATTTCTTGAGCGATTTTCATAGCTTGCTTGAAGGTTGGGCCGCACCACGAAACGGGGCGGTGGGGCGTAAGCCGCAATGGGCTGCCTTTGGCCCCGGCGCATGGTCCGCGGCGGGACGCGCCGGCTGGGCACAGAATGTGCAGCTTCGTATGGCGCAAAGACTGCTATTTTAGCTTTTTTCTGCGATAAACCCTAATAGCTGGCTCAGAAGGTCCGGTTGCGCCCACAGCCGATCACGCGCAGAGCGAGCGCTGGCGCGCCATTGCGCCAGAAGTCCGGCGTCCAGAGTCGGCATTTGCGCGTCGCCGGGAAGGTCATTCCAGAGGGCGTGCAGGTCGCGCAGCGACGGGGGCGCGTCCATCCAGTCGAGAAACGCCAGCAGCTTGTCGTGGTGCGCATTGTCGTGCTGGGGATAGATGTGCCAGACGAAGGGCTCGCCCGCCCAGATGGCCCGCACCAGGGAGTCTTCTCCGCGCACCAGATTGAGGTCGCAGGCCCAGAGCATCTCGTCGAACTCCCGCTGCGTGCGGGCGGGCAGAAACTGCACGTTGTCTGCGTGCGCGGCGAAAGGGATGGCGCGCATGGCGGCAGCAGCGCGACCGGGGGTGACCAGCCATTGCGTTTTGAGCGCACGGTTTTGCTGTAGCGCAGCAAACACCTGCGGGAGTGCCGCTGGTTCGTAGCAGAACAGCGAGATGGCGCAGTCGTCGTCCGCCAGGCCATGCCGCGCGCGCCATGCCTTGCGGTCGAAGTGGTGCTGGCGCTCCTGAAGATCGCGTTCGCGCAGCAATCCGCCGGTCTGCGCCGTGAAGCCGGGATAGTAGAACCAGCGCGTCAGGCCTGCCGCTGGCCCACTCATCAATGGGGACGGCAGGCGATGGCAACGCTCCACGTAGCTTTCTGCGGAAAGATATTCCAGATTGATCCACACCGGCGCGCGTGCGCTGCCATGGGCTTTGTCCGCGATGGCGGCAACGTACGGCGCGGGGATGTCGCAGCCAAACGCTTCGATCACCACGTCGCCTGGTGTTCCGTCGAATCCTTGCAGCGGCCATGGCAGCACGCGCACATTGGCACTGCCGTGCGGTGCCATCCATTGCAGCGCGCTCGCATCATCGATGTACAGGCGCACGGCATGGCCACGCGCACCCAGATCCGCCGCAAGGCGCCAGCACACGCCGATGTCGCCAAAGTTGTCGATGACCTGGCAGAAGAGGTCCCATTGCTGCGGTGCGGGCACGGCGTGATTCATGTGGAGGCAGGGTGGTGGGTCGAGGCGGTCAGGGCCGGGGCGCTTGCCCGCAGATGGTCCACGAGCAAGCGGGCGGCACCGGAGAGCGATTCCAGCGAGCGCACGCACAGCGAAAGCCTGCGCCGCGCCCACGGCTCGGCCAATGCAATCGTGCGCAGCGCAAGAGAGGATTTATAGATATGCGCGCTGCCCAGCGGCAACACGCCCACACCCAGCCCGGCGGACACCATGAGGCAGAGCGCGTCGTAGCTGGTGACCTGCATGCGCAGTTGGACCGGCATGTCGACCTCGGCGGCCTGGCGCATGAGCAGGTTGTTGATGGCGCTGCCCGTGTGCATGCCCACCAGCTCGAACGGCAGGATGTCCACCAGCCGCAGGCTGCGCCGTCGCGCCAGGGCATGGCCGGCAGGCACGGCCACCACCAGCTCGTCCTCTCGATAGGGCAGCAGCGTGACCTGCTCCCCGTAGCTGCCGTGGTTCAGGATGCCGACATCGGCGGCGTTTTCTGCAACCGAATGCGCGATGGCGGTGCTGATCTGTTCCTGCAATTGCACCTGGACCTGCGGGTGCGCGGCCATGAACGATTGCAGCTCACCCGGCAGGAACTGGGTGATCGCGGAAATGTTGGCCACCACGCGCACATGGCCGCGCACGCCAGCGCGGTAGTCCCGCATCTGCGCGGCGATGCCGTCCAGCTCGTTGAGCACGCCGCGCGCGAGATTCAGCAGCGCGTAGGCGGCGGCGGTGGGCTCCGTGCCGCGATTGCTGCGCGTGAACAGTTCCACGTTGAGGGCGTGCTCCAGCTCGGCCAGACGGCGGCTGGCGGCAGAAGCGGCGATGTGTTCGCGCGCGGCGGCGCGGGCGATGGCGTTTTCTTCCATCACCGCGACGAACAGGCGCAGGGATACGGGGTCGAGTTTCATGGGGCGTTGCAGTCTGCCATGCCGTTTTGCGATGGCAGCTTCGCGCTTGAGCGTTTTGCACTGGACGCGAATGGCGACATTATCCGCGCGAGTGACGTTTTGAAGACAGGAGACAACCATGACAGTGCCTGCACAGGCCCCGCAACTGACGCCGAATGCACTGGATGGCGTGCGCGTGGTGGAAATGGGCCAACTGATCGCCGGGCCGTTCTGCGGCAAGACACTGGGCGACTTTGGCGCGGAGATCATCAAGATTGAAGCGACGGGCACCGGCGATCCGCTGCGCAACTGGCGCTTGCTGAAAAACGGCACCTCCGTGTGGTGGCAGGTGCAGTCGCGCAACAAGAAGTCGGTGGCGCTGGACCTGCGCCAGCAAGAGGCGCAGGACATTGCGCGCACGCTCATCGCAGAAGCCGACGTGCTGATCGAGAACTTCCGCCCCGGCACGCTGGAGGGCTGGGGCATGTCGCCCGAGGAACTGCATCAACTCAACCCGGGGCTGATCATCCTGCGCATTTCCGGTTATGGGCAGACGGGCCCGTACCGCGATCTGCCAGGCTTTGGCGTCATCGGCGAGGCCATGGGCGGCCTGCGCCATCTGACGGCGGAGCCGGGCCGCGTGCCGGTGCGTGTGGGTGTGTCGATCGGCGATACGCTGGCGGCCTTACACGGCGCGATCGGCGTGCTGATGGCGCTGTATCACCGCAAGGCACACGGCGGCAAGGGGCAGGTGATCGACGTGGCGCTGCACGAGGCGGTCTTCAATTGCATGGAAAGCCTGATCCCGGAATACAGCGCCTTTGGCGCGGTGCGCGAGGCTGCGGGCAGCGCACTGCCGGGCATAGCGCCGTCCAATGCCTATCCATGCAAGGATGGCTGGGTGCTGGTGGCGGGCAATGGCGACAGCATTTTCAAGCGCCTCATGACCACCATCGGCAGGCAGGATCTGGGAGACGCTCCCGACCTGGCGAGCAACGCGGGCCGCGTCGCACGCATTGCGGAAATCGATGCGGCCATCGGTGCATGGACGGTGCAACGCACCGTGCAAGACGTGATGGATGCACTGGGCGCGGCGCGCGTACCGGCGGGCAAGGTCTACACCGCGAAGGACATTGCCGAAGACCCGCACTACAAGGCGCGTGACATGCTGCTCTCCCAGACAACACGCGACGGTTACAGCGTGACCGTTTCGGGCGTGATCCCCAAGATGTCGGGCACACCGGGTGGCGTGCGCTCCAGTGCCCCCGGGTTGGGCGACGACACCGATGCCGTGCTGGCCGAAGCCGGACTCACGTCAGAGCAGATTGCGCTGCTGCGCAGCAAGGGAGTGATCCAATGAACGCGGTATGGAATGGCGCGAACACGCGCATCCGCATGTGCGAAGTGGGCACGCGCGACGGCTTGCAGATGGAGGCGCAGTTTGTGCCGACCGAGGACAAGATCGCGCTGGTGAACGCGCTCTCGCACACTGGGCTGGCCAAGATCGAGGTGTCCTCGTTCACGTCCCCCACGGCAATCCCTGCGCTGCGCGATGCCGAGATCGTGATGCGCGAAATCGAGCGTGTGCCCGGAGTGGTCTACACCGCGCTCGTGCCCAACATGCGCGGCGCGGAGCGCGCCATCGATGCGCGCACGGATGAGCTGAATCTGGTGATGTCGGTGAGCGAGACGCACAACCTTGCCAACCTGCGCATGACGCGCGAGCAGTCGTTTGCGTCGCTGTCGCAGGTGATCGCTCTGGCGCAGCAGGCGCGGGTGGCGGTGAACGTGTCGCTGTCGTGCGTGTTCGGTTGCCCGATGGAGGGCGATGTGGCCGAGCCGGACGTGTGGGCGCTGGTGCAGCGCTTTGCCGACCTGGGCGTGCAAGGCATCACGCTGTGCGACACGACGGGCATGGCCTATCCCACGCAGGTGGCGTCGATCACGGCGCAGGCGCTCGCACGCTGGCCGCAAACGGAGTTCACCCTGCATTTCCACAACACGCGCGGCATGGGGCTGGCCAATGTGCTGGCGGCGATCGATGCTGGCGCACGGCAGTTCGATGCATCGTTGGGCGGCCTGGGCGGTTGCCCGTATGCGCCGGGTGCGTCGGGCAACGTGTGCAGCGAAGAGATCGTGCACGCACTGCAATGCATGGGATACGACACCGGCGTCGATCTCGATGCGCTGGTGGCTGCAGCGCAGAGCCTGCCGGAGTTGATTGCTCACGACGTGCCCAGCCAGATCGTCAAGGCAGGCAAGCGGCTCGATACGCATCCCGTACCGGCAGACTTCGACGCGATTCGCGCGCGCGCCCTGGCACGCGACCAGAAACCATCCTGACAGAAATTCCCATTCGCTTCCGTTCACAAAAAGGAGACTCACATGAACACGATTCGACGCCACCTGATCGCCACTGCAGCGCTGGCCTTGCTGGGTGTAGCCACTGCCAGCACGGCGCTGGCACAGGGCAACTATCCCAATCGCCCGATCACCTTTGTGGTGCCCGCAGCGGCGGGCGGCACGACCGATCTGGCGGGCCGCATGGCGGCGCAGGCGCTCGGCCCAGTGATTGGCCAATCGGTAGTGGTGGACAACAAGGGCGGAGGCAACGGCGCCATTGCCGCCACGATGGTCAAACGCGCAGAGGCGGATGGTTACACGATGCTGATGCAGTACTCGGGCTACCACGTCATCACGCCGCACATCACCAAGGTGCACCAGTGGGAGCAAAAAGACTTCCAGCCCGTGGCCAACATCATGTCCGCGCCGCAGATCATCGTGGTGCGCGACAGCGTTCCCGCCAAGACCTTGCAGGAACTGGTCGCCTATGCCAAGGCGAATCCGGGCAAACTGAACTACGCATCGTCGGGCAATGGCTCGCTGCAGCACGTGACGGGCGCCATGCTGGAGCAGCAGGCCGGCATCAAGATGGTGCACGTTCCCTACAAGGGCACCGGCCCCGCGCTGCAGGATCTGCTGGGCGGGCAGGTCGATCTGACGTTTGGCACGGCGCCACCGTTCATGCCGCACATCCAGTCGGGCAAGCTGCGCGTGCTGGCGGTGACCGGCAAGGAGCGCCTGCCGAGCCTGCCGAACGTGCCGACCACGGCAGAAGCGGGCTTTCCCGGTGTGAACGCCACATCGTGGTTTGGCCTGTTCGCACCCACAGCGGTGCCCAAGCCGGTGATCGACAAGCTGACAGCCGATCTGAAGAAGGTGGTGGAAGACCCCGCGTTCCGCAAGAAGGCGGAAGAGCAGGGCGCTGCGGCCGACTACCAGAACCCGCAGCAGTTTGGCGAGCGCGTGAAGACCGACTATGCCAACTGGGCAGGCGTGGTGAAGAGCGCGAAGATCGAAGCCGATTGATCGGTTGATCGATTGACCCGTTGACTGCCAGGCGGCGCGGCACGCAACGCCCGTCTGGCTGCGGCAGGGTGCAAGTGCGAGGACAATAAGCCCATGTCGTCCGAATTGCACTCTGCCGAATTGCTCTCCCAGGTAGCCGCGCTGCCGCCCTTGCCGGGTGTGTATCGTTATTTTGATGCGCAGGACGCGCTGCTCTACGTGGGCAAGGCGCGCAATCTGAAAAAGCGCGTTTCCAGCTACTTCAGCAAGAACCATGGCGGCACCCGCATCGGCCACATGGTGGGCAAGATCGTGCGGCTGGAGACCACGGTGGTGCGCTCCGAGGCCGAAGCGCTGCTGCTGGAAAACAACCTCATCAAGTCGCTGAACCCGAAGTACAACATTCTCTTTCGCGACGACAAGAGCTATCCCTATCTGAAGATCACCGGCGTGGCCGCCAAGGACGGAACGGGCAGTGCGCCCGGCCAGAAGTATCCGCGCGTGGCCTATTACCGGGGCGCGGTGGACAAGCGCCATCGCTACTTCGGGCCGTATCCCGGCGCGTGGGCGGTGAAGGAAACCATCCTGCTCCTGCAAAAGGTATTCCGCTTGCGCACCTGCGAAGACACGGTGTTTGCCAATCGCACGCGGCCCTGCCTGCTCTACCAGATCAAGCGCTGCACGGGGCCATGCGTGGACCTGATTTCGCCCGAGGCCTATGCCGTCGATGTGGCGCACGCCGAAGCCATGCTGCGCGGCGAAACGCAGGAGCTGCTGGGCGAGTTGGAGGCGCGCATGATGGCGCACTCCGAAAAACTCGAATTCGAGCAGGCGGCCGAGGTGCGCAACCAGATCACCGCGCTCTCGCGCGTGCTGCACCAGCAAGCGATCGAGACGGTGTCGGACAAGGACGTGGACATCCTCGCGGTGAAGGTGCAGGGTGGGCGCGCTTGCGTGAACCTGGCCATGGTGCGCGGCGGCAGGCATCTGGGAGATCGAGCCTATTTCCCGACGCACGTCGAAGACGCCACCGCCATCTACCGCGAAGAATCCGACAGCGCAACGGAGTCGCACGACGAGTCTGCGGCCGCTGAACCCATGGAGGCCGCTGAAACCGCGCCGCAGCGCCCGGTGGCGCAACTCGTGCTGGAAGCGTTTATCGCGCAGCACTATCTGCATGTGCCGGTGCCGCCCACCTTGCTGGTGAGTGAGCCTGTCGATGAGTTGCTGCTCGATGCACTGTCCGAACAAAGCGGCCTGCGCGTGCACGCCGTGAGCCAGCCACGCGAGCAGCGCCGCATCTGGTTGGAGATGGCGCAGCAGAATGCCGAAATCCAGTTGGCCCGATTGCTCGCAGAAGAAGGCTCGCAACAGGCGCGCACGCGCGCACTGGCCGAGGCGCTGGATCTGGATGCCGAAAACCTCGAAGCCCTCACGATCGAATGTTTCGATATCTCGCACACGGCGGGCGAATCCACGCAGGCGTCCTGCGTGGTCTTTCATCACCACAAGATGCAGAGCAGCGAGTACCGCCGCTTCAAGATTGAAGGCATCACTGGTGGCGACGACTACGCGGCCATGCGGCAGGTGCTCACGCGGCGCTACAGCAAGGTGGCCGAAGCACAGCGCGAAGCCGGCGGCGCCGAGCCCGCGCCGGGACAGGCGCGTCTGCCCGATCTGGTGCTGGTGGATGGCGGCAAGGGGCAGGTCAGCATGGCGCGCGAGGTGTTCGAAGCACTGGGGCTGGATGTCTCGCGCATCGTCGGCGTGGAAAAGGGCGAAGGGCGCAAGGTGGGGCTGGAGGAACTGGTGTTTGCCGATGGCCGGGACAAGGTCTATCTGGGCAAGGACTCTGCGGCGCTCATGCTGGTGGCGCAGATCCGTGACGAGGCCCACCGCTTTGCCATCACCGGCATGCGCGCGGCGCGCGCCAAGGTGCGCGTGGGCGGCAGCCGGCTGGAAGATATTCCGGGCATTGGCCCCAAGAAACGTGCGCGATTGCTGCAGCGCTTTGGCGGCGTGCGTGGCGTGGGCGATGCGAGCGTGGCCGATCTGGCGTCGGTGGAGGGCATCTCGCGCGAACTGGCCGAAGAAATCTATCGCGCATTGCGCTGATGCATCATCGCTGGCAAAAATAAGTTTTATCGGAAATATAAATCTTCACATGCACTGAGCTTGCTCCTGCCCCATGCTGGCGGGGCTTTTCTTTGCGTGACACAATCGCCCCATGTTTTTCACGATCCCCACACTGATGACCTGGACGCGCATCGTCGCGATACCCTTGATCGTGGGGGTGTTCTCCATGCCATTGGAGGCCGAGACGCGCAATCTGATTGCGACCGTGATGTTCATTGCATTCGCCATCACCGACTGGCTTGATGGCTATCTGGCGCGCAAGCTCAATCAGACCTCGGCGTTCGGCGCGTTCCTCGATCCGGTGGCGGACAAATTCCTGGTGTGCGCCTCGCTGCTCGTGCTGGTCCATCTGCAGCGTGCGGACGTGCTGGTGGCGCTGATCATCATCGGCCGCGAAATCGCCATCTCCGCGCTGCGTGAATGGATGGCGCAAATCGGTGCCAGCAAGAGTGTTGCCGTACACATGCTGGGCAAACTCAAGACGACGGTGCAGATGGTGGCCATCCCCTTCCTGCTGTACGACGGGCGCCTGTTCGGCATGATCGATACGGGCGTCTGGGGTACGTGGCTGATCTGGATAGCTGCTATCCTCACCGTTTGGTCAATGGTCTATTACTTGCAAAAGGCGCTGCCCGAAATCCGCGCGCGCATGGGCAAATGAACCCGATTCCGTGGTGCGGTTAACACTGCGTGTGATCGAACGCCAATAGTATTTTGTTCTGCAGCGCAAGTCTGAATGGCAGCAATTTGCAGGTTCATTGCGTAGTGTTGCATTCGCGTCAATGAGCAGAGGCCGCGTGATCTTTTCGTTGGCGTTGCGGCCTAAGGCGTAAGAAACGGTCAGAAATGAGACTAGAATTCCTTCCCATGTTGTTGCTAAGCGGTGCTCTGTATTGACACCTGCGGACGTGATAGCTTTAATCTGGAACAGCTATCTGCCGAGAGGTTGGATAATTTCATGTACTGATGAGATGCCTCAAGGGCTCAGGCTGAGATCGACTTCCAGATACGCATAACGAAATTCCATCCACTCATTTGCGAGAGGTTCCTTGTGAATAAAACCGAACTGATTGAGCACATTGCTAACAACGCTGACATCTCCAAGGCCGCAGCTGCGCGCGCGCTGGAGTCTACGATTGACGCGGTCAAGAAGACACTGAAGAAGGGTGACACGGTGTCGCTCGTCGGTTTCGGTACTTTCGCGGTGGGCAAACGTGCTGCTCGTACGGGTCGCAACCCCCGTACCGGTGCTACAATCAAGATCAAGGCAGCCAAGGTGCCAAAGTTCCGTCCGGGCAAGGCCCTGAAGGATGCTCTGAACTGATCAGGTTGATAAAAGGGGGTGCTTAGCTCAGTTGGTAGAGCGGCGCCCTTACAAGGCGTAGGTCAGCGGTTCGACCCCGTTAGCACCCACCAAAAACCCCCTTATGAACAAAGCGCGTGGAGAAATCCAGGCGCTTTTTTCTTGCCTATGTGTCATGCGGAATGGCATGTCCATTTCGTCATTTTTCGTGTGTTCTGGCGCGGCGGCGCGTAAGAGTTCACGGCGACCATCCACGGAACGGTCGCACCCCGGCAGACCGGCGCCTTTCTCTGGCATTCTTCGCGGTTTTAGGGGATGTGAAAGTCGGTATCGTCTGGCCGAAAAAGGTACAATCCCGCGATTGCCGTCCATGCTGGGCGGTGAGCCTCGTTGGTGGACGCATCGCAATGGTCCACCCGCCCCAAGCAAAAGGCGAACATCAGGTTCGCCTTTTCTTTTGTAGCCAGAAAGACTGACTGACCATGTTTGAAGCCATCCGCAAGCACTCGAAAGTAGTGATGTTCGTGCTCGTCTTGCTGATCATTCCTTCGTTCGTTCTTGTTGGTGTGAACCAGAACTACTTCACCGAGAAAAGCCCCGTCGTGGCGCGTGTGGATGGCAAGGACATCACTCAGGCAGACTGGGATGCCGCACACCGGCAGGCCAGCGACACGCTGCGCTCGCAGAACCCCGGCATCGACAGCAAACTTCTCGACTCGGCCCAGGCCAAGTACGAGACGCTGGAGCGCATGGTGCGCGACCGCGTGTATGAAACAGCAGCGCGCGACATGCGCTATGCCACCACAGACGTCCGACTGGCGCGTGAACTGCAGAACATTCCCCAGATTGCGGCACTGCGCAAGCCCGACGGCACGCTGGATGCAGAAGCCTATCGCGCACTGGTTGGCGCCCAAGGTCTGACACCGGAAGGGTTTGAAAGCCGCGTGCGCTACGACCTGTCCATCAATCAGGTCATGGGTGGCGTGCTCAACTCATCGTTCAGCACACCGCAGGAAGTGAAGCTGGCAATGGACGCCGTCTGGCAAGGCCGCGAAATCCAGGTGGCCAAGTTTGATGCAAGCCACTTCACCGGCAAGGTGAACGCAGCCGATGCGGACGTCGAGGCGTACTACAAGGCCAACCCGGCCAAATTCCAGCAGACCGAGCAAGCCTCGGTTGAATATGTCGTACTCGATCTGGATGCCGTCAAGAGCAGCATCGCCCTGAACGAAGACGACCTGCGCACCTACTATAAGGAAAACCTGGAGCGTCTTTCCGGCAAGGAAGAGCGTCGTGCCAGCCACATCCTGATCAACGCATCCAAGGACGCCCCCGCTGCTGACCGCGAGGCCGCAAAGGCCAAGGCCGAAAGCATTCTGGCGGAAGTGCGCAAGAACCCTGCGTCGTTCGGCGATGTCGCGAAGAAAGAATCGCAGGATCCCGGCTCGGCCCCGAACGGTGGCGATCTGGGCTTCTTCACCCGCGGTGCCATGGTCAAGCCATTCGAAGACGCCGCTTATGCGCTCAAGAAGGGCGACATCAGCGACGTGGTCACCTCCGACTTCGGCTATCACATCATCATGCTGACCGATGTGAAGACGCCTCCCCGCCCGAGCTTTGAAGAGCTGCGTCCCAAGCTGGAAACCGAACTCAAGGACCAGCAAGCCCAGCGCAAGTTTGCCGAAATGGCAGACACCTTTGCGAACACTGTGTACGAGCAATCGGACAACATCCAATCCATCGCAGACAAATTCAAGCTCAAACTGCAAAAGGCCGATCACGTCACGCGCGTGCCCGGTCCCGAGCAAAAGGGCGCGCTGGCCAATCAGCGTTTTCTCGAAGAGCTGTTTGCACCCGAATCGGTGCAGAACAAGCGCATGACCGAGGCGGTCGAAGTGGGCACCAGCATGCTGGCCGCCGGACATGTGGTGAACTACTCGCCCGCCATGACCATTCCGTGGGAGCAGTCCAAGGACAAGGCCAAGACGTTCTACGTGGCAGACAAGGCGGCGGAACTGGCGCGCAAGGAAGGCGAAGAAAAACTCGCCGCCTGGAAGGCCAATGCCGCAGCTGCGGCTGGGTTGGGAGCCCCCATCGTCGTCTCGCGCGAGCAACCGCACGATCAGCCTCGCGCATTGCTGGACGCTGTGCTGCAGGCACCCGTCGATCAATTGCCGACATGGGTCGGTGTGAACCTGGGCGCAGCTGGCTATGCCGTTGCCAAGGTGGAAAAGATCGTCCCGCGCGCAGCGCCCGACGCCGCCACTGCCCAGCGCGAGCAGCAGCAGTACTCCCAAGTGTGGTCCGGCGTAGAGGCCATGGCCTACTACGAAGCCCTGAAGCAACGCTACAAGGCCGAGATCAAGGCCCCCGTGCCGAGCGCCGAATAAACGCAAAAGGAAAAAATAGCGTAAATTTGCTTTTTGGGTCGTCAGAACGGGCTATAATCTTGCTTTCGACGACACTACGGTGGCTGTAGCTCAGTTGGTAGAGTCCAGGATTGTGATTCCTGTTGTCGTGGGTTCGAGCCCCATCAGCCACCCCAAATTGAAACCCTTGCAAGTCTTTGGCTTGCAGGGGTTTTCTGCTTCTGAAGTGATGGCGGGCGCGAGTTTAGGAGAACGCGCAATATCGGCCATTTCCCCAACTGCTTGACCTGCTCGCCGAAACCTCGCGTAAACGCAACATCGATGAATTTGGCGACCCGTTGCAACTGATTGCCCAGCACATCGAATTCACCGCACTTGCCGCCTTGGTGGATGCCTTCGTTGAGCGCAGTGACGGCTGCAAAGGCTGCAGACCGGCTTATCCCACCGAGGTCATGGTGCGCGTGTGGGTTCTCAACCGCCTGTATAACCTTTGGGGCTAGCAGACGGAGCATCAATTGCTAGACCGCATGAGCTATCAGCGCTTTTGCCCGGTGCAGGACGTGGACGAACAACTGCACCGTCATGGTCACATCGGGCGGCGAGGTCAGGTCATTGACGCCACGCTGGTGCCAGCACCGCGCCAGCCCATCAGCAAGGACGATCGCCATCGCCATCGCCATCGCCATCGCCATCGCCATCGCCATCGCCATCGCCATCGCCATCGCTTTGACGCAGTGCAGCAGGACCGGCGTAACACGGCAAAAGAAGTCAATGCTGGCAAGGCCTACCCGAGCACGCAGAGCCTGCAAATGCTGGACGCATTGGGCTTCAAGGATGCTATCCAGCGCAAGGCACGAGCGGGCAAACCGCTGAGCGGATGCCTGGAGCGACGCAACCAGCGCATCGTCAAGGTTCGGGCAGGGTTGAGCATGTGTTTACAGACATGCGCCACATGGGCGGCGAGTTCGTGCGCTCGACTGGACAGGGCTCACGCAACGGCAACCCTGACGATGAAGGCCGCTTGCTACAACTTGACGCGCCTTGCTTCGTTCGTTGAGAACGAAATCGAACCGTTCTTCAAATCCGGAAAACCAAAGAGGCAAGATCGCCAGCAAACAGTAAAAGCCTGAGGCATTGGCTGCGCAATGCGGCAAAACGCCTCGAATCTGCGTTTCAAATGCTTATTGCCATGTGATCCGCATTGCTTGACTTGGATTCCATCGCAAATTCAGTGATTGTGAGAGATGTCCAAAAGAAGGGCGATTCGTTTGAGAGTTTTGTAGGCGGATGCTGGTCCTTGATTGGGATTTGCGGAGTGTGTGAAAAGCATTGAGTATTGGGCAAGGGGTGGAGGCCATATTTCTTTCGCTAGGTGATATGGCCACGCGCGGCTGATAAAAATCAAAAGCAAAGATGGTGAGCGAGCGCAAAATTGCGCAGCTTATTCATTGAGAATATAGTAAATTGAATTATTCTTCATAAACGCAATTTGCAATTTGCCGTTGTGTTAAGAGCCGCATCGCTGTCATGGCTGATCTATGAAATCCTTGGCGTTTTCCATCGTATTGGCAGCCAACGGTCACATAACGATTGTGCAGAATGAAACTAACGCCAACATTGCAATCGGCCAGAACGGCCGTCCGCAAATATGAATGACTCGGGGCGCGCTTGAGTCTCCGCAGTAGTGCTAGTTGGCACGTGGTGCAACGCAATTAGCCAGTTCAATGCGAGCAGGCCAGGTCTCACTTTCGAGAATCAGCCTTTAAATGCCAGAACGCTCGAGGTGAGCTACTATTTTTTGGCATCTTCATCGGGCATATCTGATGATATGGATGCCAATGGTCCGTGCGCTAGTCTGATATTGGCCGATCAGAATGAAATCACTGTTAATGGAGGCTGCTTCGTTAATTTTGAAAGAGTAGCGCTGATGATAAAAAACGAAACAGCGCGATAAAATTAAAGCACTGGATTGACGCAAAAGACTGGCAATTTTAACTGCTCGGATCATTCTCAGGCGCTCATGAACTTTTGAATTTTCGGTATTGATGTGCGCCGGCTGGAAATATAAAGACAGACTTGAGCGGTGTCGAGAAATATTTTTCTGGGTCTTTAAATGAGCTAAAGGTACCGTTGGCAGTGGCGTTTTCACTTTCCAATATATTGCCATCAGAAATTTGAATCTTGTTGTTGGAGATTTTTAAATGATGAGATCTATTGTTACTGTGTGTATGGCTGTAGCCGGTTTGATGCTGGCTTCTTGTGGATCGATCATAGAAGCCGATCCCAAATGGGAGATGCCCATCGTGTCAAAAAATTGCCGGTCCATCGATGGATATTACTATGCGTATAGCCCGAATTCTCACGCTCTTTTGACTAACGAACTCGATGATGTGATGCATAGTGATCGAGTTGAAAAAAAATTCTCAAAATACAATATTCTAAAAGAGATAGACAACGAACCATATACACGTGAAAGAGAGGAATGGAAAAAGAAGAACGATTATCCAAGAAGAACAGTGCAAATTGAAACGGCCTTGGATATGGTAGTGCTTTCAGTGTTTGATGCGGATCGAATGCCATCTATGATTTTCACCATTGATTTGAGTCATGCTCGTGTTGGCTGTAACGAAGAGGGGGATCTGACGACACATTGGCTAAGTCTGCGTCACGGAGCTGAATTGACCAAGGGTACCGCATTAGCCAATGAAACATCAATAAAAAAACTCAGCGACGGACGCTTGCAGGTGACGACGATTCGGCGAACTTGGGTGAGTAATATGAATAATTCACCAGATAGTAGGACGAAAAAAGTAGTGGTCTTTGAGCGTGTGCGTTAAGGATGCTCTGCTTGAATCACTTGCCGGGGCGACAAAAAACCTGAAATATTAATGATGCGGTTATGAAATTGCCATTTAAGAGGTGGCGGAATTTTGAGCGGAAGTTGGTGGATGTTAAAAAGGTTTGAATATGCCTTTGGCAGCCCCGTTTGCACTTTCCAATATATTGCCTTCAGAAATTCGGAACATGTTGTTGGAGGTTTTGAAATGACGAAATTTATTATCACTGTGTGTGTGGCTGTATCCGGTGTGATGCTGGCTTCTTGTGGAGCGATGATAAAAGGCGATCCCAAATGGGAGATGCCCATCGTGTCAAAAAATTGCCGATCTATCGATGGTTATTACTATGCTTACAGCCCGGATTCCGACTCGTTTTTAACTAATGAACTGTGGGATCGGTCAAGTGATAGAGATGAAAAAAAATTCTCGTACTATACGAGTTTGATGGAAATAAAGGAGGAGCCATATACACGGGAAAGAGCAAACTGGAGGAAGAAAAATGAATATCCGCACAAAATTCTTCAAATTGAAGAAAATTCAGAATCGATCAAGTTTGTAACGTACAACGTGGATCGACAGGCTGAATATAGTGTGACTGTCGACTTGCGGCATGCTCGTGTTGGGTGTAATCAAGAAGGGGATTTGACGACGCATTGGCTAAGTTTGAATTACGGAGCTGAACTTACCCCGAGCACCGCATCGGCCAAAGAAACATCAATAAAAAAACTCAGCGACGGTCGCTTGCAAGTGAAGACGATTCGGCGAACTTGGGTGAGTAATATGAATAATCCACCAGATAGTAGAAGGGAAAAGGTGGTGGTCTTTGAACGTGTGCGTTAAGTGTTGGGTCTCGGACGATTACCCGCCCCAAATTCAAAAGTTTAGCTATACCATCAACGCCATCGAATTGGTGAGCAGGGGCCTGAGGAAGCTCACCAGAAACCGGGGCGCGTTTTCCAGCGACGAAGTGTTGGGCTTGCTTTTCTAGTTGGCACTGCGCAGCATCAGCCAAAATTGGACCTTGCCTATTCGGATCTGGAAGGCTGTTCTGGCCCGCTGTACCATTCAGTTTGGAAGCATGAATCAAGTAAAAACTGATACTGTAGCAAAAAATAGAGAAGTCAAAGGATATATTTTATGAATATAAATGCTGTAAGAGATATTGTATTATCGATTGCTAAAAAACATGGAATTAAAGAACAGGACATGTTTGATAGTTGGAATCAGGAAACTGAATTACTTGATTGGAAAATGGACTATAAGATAGATATTGATGCCAGTTTAAAAACTGATTTTCAGAGCTTTTTAAGTTATATCGATATATGCAAAGAAGCTGAGAGACGAGGTGATTCATTAGCAATGAGGGCAGCATTGATAAGTGTGAGAATATACGCCATGAATATTTCATCCAGTTTTGACGCATTGGCGGAGGATTTGGAGAAAATTATAGCTATGGAACGCGATGCCTTAGGGAGTTTGAAATTTCCAGATAATTACGAAATACCATCTCATTACAATGAATTAAAATAGAAATAACTATGACCTGTACAGCGGCAGGGAATGTCGCCATCCTCGCGGCACGGGTCATCAACACCGTAAGTTCCCCCACCAAGTAGACAACTGAAAGCCAGAGAATGCGGCCCAAGCCGAAAGGAAAAGGGCGATGAGAAAAAGCAAGTTCAGGGAAAGCCAGATCGTGGCGATCCTCAAGGAGGGCGAAGCGGGCATCCCGGTCGCAAGCACGGAATCAGTTCGCTGACGTATTACGCTCTGCAAGAGCAAGTACGCAGGCGCGACGGTGTCTGACCTGACCCGCATGCGCGAGCTGGAGGCGAGGATCGCACGGCTCAAGCGCATGTATGCCGACTTGGCGCTGGAGAACGCGGCGATCAAGGATGTGTTGGGAAAAAAATTCAGACGCTGTCCGCGAAGCGGCAGGCGGTGGCGGTCATGGTGACCGAACACCACCTGCCGATCACGCGAGTCTGCACAGCCACAGGCTTGTCGCGGGCGGCGTACTACAAGGTGCCGCCGCTGCCTCAGGAGAAGGATGCCGAAGTCATCGACGCGCTCAACGGCATGGTCGAGCGCAACGGGCGCTGGGGGTTCTGGAAGTGCTTTGATCAATCGAGCTGCGAGAGTGGTCCGCGTGCCGGATATGACGACTACAAGCGACGCAACGGCTCCAAAGTTCACATGGCGGTGGATACGCTGGGCACCTGCTGGCCGTGCATGTCACGCCGGCCAATGAGCAAGAGCGCGCGCAAGTGCAGCAACTATGCGCGGCGGTGCAAGAGGCCACGGGCCAAAGCGTTGAAGTGGCTTGGGCTGATCAAGGCTACACAGGCGAAGACGCTAAGAATCAGTCTGCAGGAAAAGGCATCGACCTTCAAATCATCAAACTGCCCGAAGCCAAAAAAGGCTTTGTGCTGTTACCTCGCCGCTGGGTTGTGGAGCGCAGTTTCGGATGGCTGGCTCGCTTTCGACGCTTGAGTCGAGACTACGAACGGTTGCCGCAAGTGCTCGCTGGTTTGCACTTCTTGGTCTTTGTTCTGCTCATGTTGCCAAATGCTCTGCCGTGGCTCGGGGCAAGTGTGAGTTCATAACACGCTCTAAGCCTGAAGGGACACATTGCTTCGTTACAAGCCGGGCTCGGACAATGGTCTGACGCATTGCAAAGTGCCGCGACGGGAATGATTGGCGTGAATGCTGCCGAAGCAGGGAGCGGGAAGGTAGGAGTTGTAGGAAAAAGCACTAATAATATTGGATCAACAAACAGTAATGGTAGTACAAATGCTACAAGTAAATCCATTGTTATTGACTCACAAGGGAAGGCGCTCATTGGTGAATGGTCTGCGACAACAAAGCTTACATCTCCCGCGAATGCAGAAGACCACTGGCTCAAATATGTGACAGAATTTCCAGAGTTCAGTAATGCCGCACAATATGTTGAAGGGGCGCAGAATTTTATGACGAAACCACTATCAAATACGCTTAGTAAAGTGAGATTGAATGGCGGAACTTTGTATTATGAAGCTGCGACAAGTACTTTTGCGGTTAAAAATTCTGCTGGCGAACCAAGAACGATGTTTCGGCCTGCAGATGAAATTAACTACTGGAATAAACAATGGTCAATGGATTGTTTAAATGCCCGTGTTGTGAAAATAACATATTTTCTGAGAATGGAGGGTATGAGATTTGTCCTGTTTGTAACTGGGAGGACGACTCCGTTCAATCTCGAGAGCCGGATTATAAAGACGGGGCAAATCATCTTAGACTGAAGCAGGCGAGAGACTTGTGGAAAAAGCGTATAGACCCGGATTGAATACCCCCTTGCACCAAAATTAATAACATGACATCGGTAGAAAGAAGGTGTTGGATGGGGGTCTTTGCATCCGAAAATAAGGCAATTACCTGCCTTCATTTAAGGCAAGTGTTAATTATATCGATAAATATATAAGCCCGCGTGGCGGAATATAGGGTTGAGTGGGGAAGCTTTCTATATTGGGTGACTGTAAATCAGGTGGTTGGCAAGACTATTTGATTGAGTCATTTTCTGGTTCTCATGATTTTTGAATTCTTGGTGTTGGTATGGTCCGGATGGGGATATAAAAATGGCATGCGCAGTCTCGAAGAGAAATTGGGTGAAGAATCAAATAAGTTGAATGTACCTTTGGCAGCCCCGTTTGCACTTGCCAATATATTGCCTTCAGAAATTCGGAACATGTTGTTGGAGATTTTTAAATGACGAAATTTATTATTACAGCGTGTGTTGCCGTAGCCGGTGTAATGCTGGCTTCTTGTGGAGCGATCATAAAAGCTGATCCCAAATGGGAGATGCCCATCGTGTCAAAAAATTGCCGGTCTATCGATGGTCATTACTATGCTTACAGTCCGGATTCTAAATCGTTTTTAACTGATGATCTGTGGGATGTGTCGAGTGATCGAGATGAGAAAGATTTTTCGTACTATACGAGTTTGAGGGAAATAAAAAAGGAGCCAAACACACGGGAAAGAGAGAAATGGAGAAGGGAAAATGAATATCCATATCGAACCCTTAAAATTGAAACGGCTTCGGAATTGGTTAAGTTTGTAACATACGATGCGGATCGGCAGGCAAGATATAGTGTGACCGTCGACATGGGGCATGCTCGTGTTGGTTGCAATCAAGAAGGAGATCTGACGATACAGGGGCTAAGTTTGCATTACGGAGCTGAATTTACCCCGGGTACCGCATTAGCCAAAGAAACATCAATAAGAAAACTCAGCGACGGTCGCTTGCAGGCGACGACGATTCTGCGAACTTGGGTGAGTAATATGAATAACCCACCAGATAGTAAAAGGGAGAAGGTGGTGGTCTTTGAGCGTGTGCGTTAAGTGTTGGGTCTCGGACGATTACCCACCCCAAATTCAAAAGTTTAGCTATACCATCAATGCCATCGAATTGGTGAGCAGGGGCCTGAGGAAGCTCACCAGGAACCGGGGCGCGTTTCCCAGCGACTAAGTGTTGAGCAAGCTTTTCTAGCTGGCACTGCGCAGCATCAGCCAAAATTGGACCTTGCCTATTCGGATCTGGAAGGCTGTTCTGGCCCGCTGTACCATTCAGTTTGGAAGCATGAATCAAGTAAAAACTGATGCTGTAGCAAAAAATAGAAAACTCAAATGGTAAATTTTATGTATATAAATGCTTTAAGAGATATTGTATTATCAATTGCCAAAAAACATGGAATTAAAGAGCGGGACATTTTTGATAGTTTTAATCAAGAAACTGGACTTTTTGAATGGAAAATGGACTATAAGGTGGATATTGATGCCAGTTTAAAAAATGATTTTCAGAAATTTTTAAATTATACCGATATATGCAAAGAAGCTGAGAGACGAGGTGATTCATTGGCAATGAGGGCAGCATTGATAAGTGTGAGAATATACGCCATGAATATTTCATCCAGTTTTGGTGCATTGGCGGAGGATTTGGATCGTATTATAGTTATGGAACACAATGCCTTAGGGAGTTTGGAATTTCCAGATAATTACGAAATACCATCTCATTACAATGAATTAAAATAGGAATAACTATGACCTGTACAGCGGCAGGGAATGTCGCCATCCTCGCGGCACGGGTCAACAACACCGTAAGCTCCCCCACCAAGTAGACAACTGAAAACCAGAGAATGCGGCCCAAGCCGAAAGGAAAAGGGCGATGAGAAAAAGCAAGTTCACGGAAAGCCAGATCGTGGCGATCCTCAAGGAGGGCGAAGCGGGCATCCCGGTGGCCGAGCTGTGCCGCAAGCACGGAATCAGTTCGCCGACGTATTACGCTCTGCAAGAGCAAGTACGCAGGCGCGACGGTGTCTGACCTGACCCGCATGCGCGAGCTGGAGGCGGGGATCGCATGGCTCAAGCGCATGTATGCCGACTTGGCACTGGAGAACGCGGCGATCAAGGATGTGCTGGGAGAAAAATTCTGACCGAAGTCATCGACGCGCTCAACGGCATGGTCGAGCGCAACGGGCGCTGGGGGTTCTGGAAGTGCTTTGATCGGTTGCGCCTGGATGGCCGGCCCAGGAACCACAAGCGGGTCTGGCGGGTGTACTGTGATCTGGGCCTGAACATGCCTCGCCGCACGAAGTGCCGCGTTCCCAAGCGCGAGCCGGTGCCACTGGCCGCGGGATCGTTCATCAACCAAGATCAACTGTGTGCTTGACAGGGAAGCTTACGGTTTCTGCTTCTGCCTGTCCCGTGCCGCTGCCGGTTGTACGACCTATCAGGTGAGGTTGCTAACAAGCGTAATACTGAGTTTTACCAAGACGGCAGCGATGCCTTATTGAATGAAGGCACTCGATGAGTGAACGTGTGTGTACGCCAGATTGGGATTTGAACTTGGCCAGTGGTGCCCCATCTGCCACCTCAAATTGAAGCCCTTCCAAGTTTCTGACCTGCAAGGGCGTTTTTCTTGACTGACTGTTTTTTTACGAGATGGGTGATGGGCTGCACTGCGGTGTGGATCACAGCAGTTCCCGGAGCTTGTCCAATTCGCGTCTGAGCAGGCGGGCTGTTTCGGCTTGGCGCTTGATGGGCATGCGGTCGGTGATGGCGCTCACGCTCATGGCGATGACGGGCGTTCCGTCGTCGCGGGTCAAGGCGCAGCCGACGCCTAGTGCGCCGCGCACGGCGTAGTTCTGCATCACGGCATAGCCGCGCTGGCGCGTGTTGAGGCGCAAGCGGTGGATCATTTCGGCGGAGATGCCGCCGTATTCTTCCAGCCGTGCGGAGTTGGCTGCCACGACGGCATCGGCTTCGTCATCGGGCAGTGCTGCCAGCAGTGCCATGCCGGATGAGCCAACGCCGAGTGGGTGGCGCTTGCCCTGGAAGCTCGCCAGAATCTGCATGGGGTAGTCGCCGATTTCACGATGAATGCCGACCGATTCCATGCCGTCGCGGGCGGTCAGAAAGACCGCGTCGCCGAGCTCGCGCGCGAGGCTGCGCATGCCTTCCGTGGCTGCGCGATAGATGTCTGGGGTCACGCCTGCGGGGAGCCATGGTGGCATCGAGTGATTCGCCCCGCCTTCTTCGCTGAAGAAGCGCTTTCCGCCTTTGTTGCGGTGCACCCAGCCGCTTTCTTCCAGCGCTACGAAGAGGCGCTGTACTCCCACGCGATCAATGCCTGTCTGGCGCGAGACCTCGGTTGCGCCGAGCCCTTCGGGTGAGCGCGATTTCAACAAGCTCAGCACGGCGAGGCCCTTGAGCAGGGTGCGCGGACCTGCGGCAGAGGACCAGGGCGATTCGCTGATCGGCACGGTGGGATCGGATCGGGACATGAGCCATTTGCTGTTCAATATGTGAACACTAAGAGATGAGGAATTGATCGTATTTTGTACTATCTGTTGTATCAGCCAAATGACAGGAGACAAAGATGAAGAGGACTCAGGCAGAAGGGCCGCAGCGGCGCAATGTGTGCCGCGCGGCCGCCGTGCTGGCGGTGGGGGCACTGGGATGGGCAGGTTTGTGCTGGGCGGCCTATCCGGATCGACCCGTGACGCTGGAGGTGGGTTTTGCGGCGGGCGGGCCCACCGATGCCATGGCACGCGTCATCGCGACCGAAATGGGCGCGGAGCTGAAGCAGTCGATGGTGGTGGACAACAAGCCGGGCGCGGGCAGCAACATTGCAGCTACGCATGTGGCGCGCTCCAAGCCGGATGGCTACACGTTGCTGATGGTGGCGGTAACCAGCGCCATCAATCAGACGCTGTATGCCAAGCCAGGGTTCAACCTGAATACGGACTTTGAGCCGGTGGGACTGGTCGGCACGATACCGAGCATGCTCGTCGTGAATCCGGAACTGCCGGTCAACAACGTGCAGGAGCTGGTGACCTATGCGCGCGCCCATCCGGGCAAGTTGACCTTCGGCTCGTCTGGCAACGGCACGTCCATTCACATTGCGGGAGAGATGTTCAAGAGCGCGGCAAAGATCGACGTCACCCATGTGCCTTATCGCGGAAGCGCGCCTGCGGGTGCGGCCGTGGTTGCCGGACAGATCTCGTACATGTTCGACAACGTGCCGACCGTCTGGCCCTTTGTGCAGGCGGGGCGCATGCGCGCACTGGCGGTCACGACGAAGGAGCGGATCGCTACCGCACCCCATATTCCGACGATGGCGGAATCGGGTTTCCCGGACTTTGACGTGTCGTCCTGGTACGGAATCATCGCTCCGGCGAAAACACCACCCGATGTGATCGAGACGCTGAATCAGGCCTTGCAGAAAGTGCTGGCGCGCAGCGATTTTCAGGAACGCATGAAGGGCATGGGCGTGATCGTGAAACAGGGCTCTCCGCAGTCGTTCGGTACGTTCATGAAATCCGAAACCGAGCGATGGGCTCCGATTGTCAAGCAATCGGGCGCCAAGATCGACTGAAGCGCAGGAGCCTGGAGAAGCATGAATTCCGCATTGAACGCATCGTCCCTGAGCGGGGTCGTGGTATTGGACATTTCGCGCGTGTTGGCGGGCCCGTTTGCGGCGCAGATATTGGGCGACCATGGTGCCGAGGTCATCAAACTGGAGTCCTACGATGGTGATGACACCCGCGCTTACGGCCCTCCGTTTGTCGAAGGGGATGCACCGTACTACATCGGCCTGAACCGCAACAAGCAGGATCTGGCGGTGGACTTGTCGAAGGAAGAAGGGCGGCAGATTCTGTTCCGCTTATTGGAGCAGGTCGATGTGCTGGTGGAAAACTTCAAACTCAGCACCTGGCGCAAATGGGGCATTAACAGTCCTTCAGAGTTGGCAAAAAAGTTCCCACGACTCATCCATTGCCGCATCTCCGGATTTGGCGAAGAGGGTGAGTTTGCCGGTCTTCCGGGCTATGACGCGGCGGTGCAGGCGTTGTCGGGACTCATGTCGATCAACGGCGATCCGGCATTGGATCCCGTGCGCATCGGCATTCCGCTGGTGGACACCACGACGGGGATGAACGCGGTGATTGGCGTGTTGCTGGCGCTGTATGAGCGCGAGCGTTCGGGCAAAGGCCAATCCATGGAGGTGACGTTGTTCGATACCGCGCTGGGCATGCTGCATCCGCATACGAGCAATGCGTTGAACGGTGGCCAGTCCGCGCGCACGGGCAATGGCCACCCGAACATCGTGCCGTACGACCTGTATCCCACCCGCACGGAAAAGCTGTTTGTCGCCATTGGCAACGACCGGCAGTTTGCGCAGTTGTGCGAGGTGCTCGGCAAACCGGAACTGGCGTCCGATGAACGCTTCCGGCGCAACCGCGACCGCGTGCAACACCGCGACGCACTGCGCGAAGAACTGGTGGCGCTGTTGAGCCATTGGGATGGCAGGGAGCTGTTTCACAAGCTCATGGGGATGGGCGTGCCCTGCGCTCCCATGCTGAGTGTGGAGCAGGCGCTGGCGCTGGATCACACTGCGACGCGCGAGATGTCTGCCGCTTTGGGCCCTTATCGCGTGACAGGCATTCCGGTGAAACTGGAGCGCACGCCGGGCAGCCTGCGGCTGCCGCCACCGCGTGTGGGCGAGCACACCTGCGAACTGTTGCGGCGCTTCGGATTCGGTGACGAGGCGATTGCGTCCGCATTGGGTTCAGGGGCTGTGAAGCAACAGTGAAAAGCAACAGTGAATTCACCACATTCACAGACAAAACCAAAGGAGACATCCAGATGATCACGATAGAGGAACATGGCTCGGTGGCAGTAGTGACGTATGACCGGGGCGAGCGCCGCAACGCCTTGTCGCTGAAGGCCATGAACGAGCTGACCAAGGTGGCGGAAAGCTTTGAAGCGCGCTTCGATATTTCGGCCATCGTGCTGGCAGGCAGTCCGCAAGCGTTTTCTGCGGGCGTCGATCTGAAAGACCCGGAGCGCTGGGCCATCGATGACAAGTCGCTGGACGAGCGGCGCTATGTGGCGTCGACGGGGGCGCGCATGTGCAAGGCGTGGGAGAGTCTGCCCCAGTTGACGATTGCAGCGGTTGAGGGGCTGAACGTCGGTGGCGGTATCGCGCTCACGCTGACGTGCGACTGGCGCGTGATGGCAGAGGATGCCTTCCTGTATGTGCCGGAAGTGCAGATTGGCATCCCGCTCGTCTGGCACACCATCCCGCGTCTGGTCAATATGGTGGGCGCATCGCGCGCCAAGCAGATCATGCTGCTGGGCGACAAGATGTCCAGCGATGTCGCAAAGGAATGGGGGTTGGCCGATTGGCTGGTGCCCAAAGGGCAGGCCGTTGCGCACGCACGCGAGTTGGCACAGAAGGTGGCGCAATCGCCATCGCATGTGGTGAAGATGAGCAAGCAAAGCGTCAACGCTTACGCGAATGCGCTCCATTTCGTCAGCACGTTCATGGATGTTGATCAGGCGCTGGTGTGCGGCCAGAGCAACGAGGCACGTGAAGCGCGCAAGAACTTCAAGTAAGTCCACTGCGCCCTCGGATCGAACCACTGCGCGTGAGCGGATCGTTGCCCTGACCTTCTCGCGCGCCCACCCTTTCTCCATCGCTTTGCCAACCAGTGCGAGGTACACCATGCTCAAGAGAACATTGCTTTCGCTGCTGTCATTGACAGCGCTCGGCCTGTCGGGAATAGCCCACGCCGAATGGCCGGACAAACCCATCACCTGGGTCGTTCCCTTCGCCGCAGGCGGTCCGATGGACATCGTCTCCAGACCGGTCGCGAAGAAGATGAGCGAAATCCTGAACACGCCCATCATCGTCGAGAACCGGCCCGGCGCAGGCGGTGCGGTAGGGATGGATTCCGTAGCGCGCTCCAGGCCCGACGGCTACACGATTGGAATCGGCAGTGTGGGAACGCAGACCATTGTTCCCAACGTCTCGAAATCCATCAAATACGACCCGATCGATTCGTTCTCCAACATCGGGTTGCTGGGCCGTTACACCAACGTGTTGCTGGTACGCGAAAAATCGCCTAACAAGACCGTGGCAGATATCGTGGCCCAATCCAGACAACCGGATGCCAACGTGACCTTCGGCTCCGCAGGCAACGGTTCATCCAACCACCTGTCCGGCGAACTGCTGCGCGCGCTCAGCAACGGCAAGATGACCCACGTCCCTTATCGGGGGAGTGCGCCTGCGCTGACAGATCTGTTGGCGGGCAACACGACCTTCATGTTCGATACGTTCAACACCACCATGACGCGCATTCAAGGCGGAAGCCTGCGCGCGCTCGCGGTCACGAGCCCCAAGCGTTCCCCTTTCCTGCCGAACGTACCGACGATGGATGAGGCGGGCGTCAGTGGATACGCAGACGCCGGTGGCGAGCTCTGGTGGGGCGTGGTAGGTCCGGCCAAGATACCCCCGGCCACGATGGATCGCCTCAACTCCGCGCTGCGCGAGGCATTGGATTCGAGAGAAGTGCAGGAACAACTCAAGCACCAATACGTGGAAATCTGGAGCAGCACTCCACAGGAATTCTCGAAGGTCGTGCAGACCAGCTTCCAGAAATGGAAAAAGCTGGTGCAGGAGGCCAAGATCGAAGCGGCAGATTGAGCTGGCTTGCCCTGTGCGCAATGCCAGTTCGCCTATTGGAAGCGCCAGCGCAGGCGTTTCCAGCGTGAAATGAGCGCCATCCGGCCCTACATTGTGATGGTTAGCAATTCTCGTGTGACTTGTCCCTGAGCCACAGGCGCGACGATCCAGAGAGTTGCTACGTTCACTACGAGGAGCCCGGATGCTATCGGTCGAATATGAAGTTATTGGGGTGGGGCTGGGCCCGTTCAGTCTCCGCCAGGTACAGCAGGCGTGAGCCAGTCACTGGAGGAGCTGCTTGCCCTGATCGGGCGACTGGTTCCGCGAATGCAGGGTCAGTTGATACACGTTCCGCAGGCGAGCCCCGTTCCGGGCGGCAACCATCGTCAACAGGCGATGGTGTTACGAGACCTGTGGGCGGCGCGACATCCCGAGGCAGGTCCGCATTATTTGGCTGTGCGCTGCTGGGGCTTGTTGATCTGGCAGCCGATCTACCTGAGTGTGATCGCGGTGCACCGCGGCAATGTGCTTCCGGATGTTGGCTGCATGCGGCAGACCCTTAACGAGGACGGGTTCATTGCGGGATTTTCGATGTTCGATCATGTGCCCCGAACGGGTTCCGCCGAGGAGCTCAGGACATGCGCCGCGCAGCGGCTGGGGCAAGTGTGTTCTGCTTTGCGTGCAGACCTGGATGGACTGGTCCGTTTGAACGCGCGTGCTGCTGCCTGTGTGCAAGCGGACATCGTATTGCATTCTCTGCTGGTCGCGCGGCAAACGTGCTCAGGTCAGGATGCTGCTTGGCTGCAGCACGCAGCGAGTGCGTGGCTGGAGTCTTTGGGACTTGCCGGGCGCAGCGGCTACGCCATGCTTGCTGACGGCAGTGTGCAGGTGCAGAAGCAGGTGTGCTGTCACCATTTTTTGCGCACCAACGGTGAGCATTGTGGCAATTGCCCCAAGCTGTGTGTACAGGAGCGGCAGGCCGGTACGGTGGCGCGGGCCTTGTAGCGCATTTGATGCCGCTGGGACCGCCGCTGGGGTGGACATCTATCGGGAGTCGCATGCCCTCATGCGGAAAACGCCTCCGCGAGTGGTACGCGCGGACGATGCGCGTAGCGGCGCATGCACCGCAGTCCGTGTGCGTTAAACGGGTATAAAAAATAGGACTTACACATGGTCTTGGTCGACGCGCGATATTCTCATTTTCATTGACCACTGAACGGGCCTGCCACGCTGCTGTGCGCGGGCGGTGAATATGACGAATGTGAAATGCGTGGATTTGGAAGGCGCGGTTTCCGCTGTGCGCTTCACGGTGGCAGATTTCAACCGCATGGGCGGGCGACTGGGGTTCAGCTACCAATTGAGCGGCGACAGCGGGAATAAGTGTGGGCAGTCGGCGGCCTGTGTTGCCGAAGGGCAGGTGCGCCGATTTGAATTGCGCAAGGGCTTGTCGCTGGTGACTTCGGATCTGCGTGTGCATCAGGACTATGAATCCACGTCACTGCAGGTGCCGCACTTCTCCATCATCGTGCTGTTGCAGGGTTGCGCGCAGACGCAACTCGCACAGAGCGAGTGCGTGCATCTGGGGCCGCATGGCGCCGTGAACGCGTTGCATGCGGAGCCGGTCTCCATGACTGGCGTTCATCCAGCGCGCCAGCATCTTCGCAGCATCAATTTGACGATCCCCGATCCGCAGTGTCTGGGCGATGAGCGCTTGTGTGATTTGATGGATGGATGCTTGCGCCGGGGCGGTCCGCGGTTGCAGCAATGGCAGGTGCCGTCGCATCTGATTCAGGCGCTGGAACACATGCAGGGCTGTGACTGGAACGAGCCTTTGGCAGACCTGTTGCGCGAGAGTGTGATGAACCAGTTGTTGCTGCATGCTTTGGCGGCGCCTGAGGCTGTGACCGGCCCGGGGCAGGGCGTTTCGCCGCGTGACCGGTTGTTGCTCGAGCGCGTGCGCGAGCGCTTGCATGAAGCCCCGGGAGCGCATTACACGTTGGGTGATCTCGCGCATCTGGCCTGCATGAGTCCCAGCACCTTGCGTGCGAAGTTCCAACTGGCGTACGAATGTTCGGTCTTCCATTGGCTGCGCGTGCGGCGGATGGAAGTGGCGCGGGAGCATCTGGTGCAGGGCATGAGCGTGCAGCAGGTGGCGCCCTTGGTGGGCTACCGGCACGCGTCCAATTTTGCGACGGCATTTCGCGAGCATTTCGGAATGCCGCCCAGCGAATGCGACCATTGATGCTGTCCTGGCACCTGCTGCGGCGCGGCGCATTCACGATGTAGCGTTGGGCATTCGTCGGGGAGGGAGCGCTGGCGGAATATGGGGTGTGATGTGCCCACTCCGAAAGCCGCCGCATGAATGCTCCAGCCGGACCGTCGACTTCCCCGTCGCCTTCCCTGTCGCCTTACGTGGCCCACGCGACACCGTTTGCCCTCATGGTGGCGATGCTGGGCCTGCTAGCGAGCGTGGCATCTGCGTCCATCGACGCGTATCTGCCTGCGTTCAGTGCATTGCAGAGCGACTTTCAAGCGAGCCAGTCCGACATTCAACTGACGCTTGGCGTCTATATGCTGTGCTATGCCTGCATGCAGTTGTTGCACGGCACGCTGTCCGATGCGCTGGGACGGCGCCGCGTCGTGTTGGCCGCGCTGCTGGTGCATGTGTGTGGCTCGTTGGTGGCGCTGTGGGCGCCAAGCCTGCCTTGGTTGATGGCTGGGCGCGTTCTGCAAGGCGTCTCTGCGGGCGCATGTGTGGTGATTGCGCAGGCCATCGTGCAGGACTGTTATCAGGGCAGTCAGGCGCGACGGGCCATGTCGTATCTGATCGTGGTGATCAATCTGTCGCCCGCGTTGGCGCCCGTGGTGGGCGGATATCTCACGACGGCATTCGGGTGGCGTGCGGTGTTTGCGCTGTTGGCTTTGTTGGCAGGCGTGGCATTGCTGTGGTGCGCCGCGCGGCTGCCAGAAACGTTGCCGCCCGAGCGCAGGCACGCCCTCTCGCTGCGGGCGCTAGCGCACAACGTGCGACAGGTGTTGTGCATACCGCGCTTCACCGCGCTGTGTCTGGTGGCGAGTTTGCTGGTCGCCGCGCAGGGTTTGCTGATTGGAGGCGCGCCGGATCTACTGGTCAACAGCCTGCAGTTGCCGGCCACCGCGTTTGGCTATCTGTTCATTCCGCTGGTGATCGGGGCCGTGGTGGGCGCGCTGTCAGCGGCGCGTGGGGCAGGGTACTGGCCAGACAAGGCGCTCATTCTTGTGGCTTATGGGTTGATGGCGGGAGGCTGTCTGGTGCACGTGCTGTATCTCGCATGGACGAATGAGCCGCGCTGGATCTGGACTGTGTTGCCGCCTGCATTGTTCACCTGCGGGTTGGCGATGTGCGCACCCTTCATCACTTTGAAGATTCTGGGCGAAGCACCTCATTTGTCGGGCACTGCGGCGTCGGTGCTCGGGTTCCTGCAGATGCTGGCGTTTTCCTTGGCCAGTGGCTGGCTGGTGGCGCTTGTCTATGGCAGACCCGCATGGCTGGCCCTGGGCATGTTGGTGCTGGTGCTCGTCAGCGCAGTGGCATGGCTTGGCGTGCAGAAATGGGTTGCGTCGCCGCGCTCTTTGGCGTGAATCGGTGTTCCCGGCATCGGGCATACACAGTCCAGCGGCGCGCACACGCGCGGGACGGTCCAATTAAGAATAATTCGCAACAACACTTGTCAATGGATTGGGTTTGCGCATGTCATACACCGCTGGTTCCGTTTTCCTCCGTCGACGCCGACCAACCATGCGCGTCATTCAACACAGCGCGTTGGCGTCGGTCGTGCTGCATGCCGCGCATGCGCTTGCGCAAGCAGAGACGCCCACGCAGGCATCAGGGAGTACGCCCGTCCAGCGGCCCTCTGAGCCGGTGCCCACACTCTCCGAGGTGACGGTGCGGGGCTCGGGCGAGCACGGCACGACGGAAGGAAGCAGGCAATACCGCAGCGATGCCATGGGCACGGCGACGGGGTTGAAGCTTTCGCCCAAAGAAACGCCGCAATCGGCCAGCGTGGTCACGCGTCAGGAGATTGAAGATCGTGGACTGACGGACACCGGCGCCATCATGGCGTCGGCGCCGGGCATTGCCGTCACGCGCAATGACAGCAATCGCTGGTCGTTTTCCTCGCGTGGGTTCTCCATCGACAACTTCCAGTTTGACGGCTTGAGTGCCCCCATCCTCAGTTTGTGGAATTACGGGGACACCGATCTGGATGCATACATCTACGACCGCGTGGAGATCGTGCGCGGGTCCACGGGGTTGATGACGGGCGCGGGCAATCCTTCGGCCGCTGTCAATTTCATACGCAAAAAGCCGCTGCGCGAGTTCGCAGCGGCGGCAGAAGTGTCTGCTGGTCGATGGGGGCAGCGCCGTGCGGCGGCCGATCTGTCGATTCCGTTCACGCGCGATGGCGGCATCCGTTCGCGTGTGGTGGCGGTTCACAACAAAGGCGACAGTTACGTCACCTTGCTCGACTCGAACAAGCGCACGTTGTACGGCATTGTGAGCGCCGATCTCACGCCCGTCACGCTGCTCAACCTGGGCATGGAATATCAGCACAACCGGGGCGGTGGCTTTGGCAGCGGATTTCCCTTGTTCTACAGCGATGGCACGCGCACGCAGTTTGATCGCTCCGTGTCCAACAACACCCGCTGGTCCCGCTTCGAGACGGAATCCAGGACGACGTTCGTGGACGTGTCACATCGCTTTGACAACCGCTGGAATGTGCGCGCTGCCTACAGCCACAACAAGGGCGACTACCACATGAAGCAGCTGTATCGCGGCGGCTATCCCGATCGCACGACGGGGCGGGGCATGTCGACGGCGTTCGCGAACTACCAAGGCGAGCGCGCGCGCGACGATGTCCACCTGATGGCCTCGGGTCCGTTTTCACTGGGGGGACGGCAGCACGAGTTGTCGTTTGGCTGGATGGACATCGACGATCACAGCGACATCGGGCAGCACGCATTGGTGGGTGCGCGACCGGACATCCGCAGCTTCTTCGAGTGGCGCGACAATCGCATCGTCGAGCCCCAATGGGCCAGCGCGCGCACCACCGCGGATGACCTGCGCACGAAGCAACGCGGCGCCTATACGGTAGGTCGTTTCACGCTGGCCGATCCGCTGCATCTGATCGTGGGCGGCCGGGTGAGCCACTGGGAGATGCGCCAGACCTATTTTGGAGCCCAGCGTGCCTACAAGATCAGCCGTCAATTCACACCGTACGCCGGGGTGGTCTACGACATCAACCCGACCTATTCGGCGTATGCCAGCTATACGGAGATCTTCCGGCCCCAGAACAACCGCGCGCCCGATGGCAACATCCTCGATCCGGTGGACGGCAAGAGCTACGAGCTGGGACTGAAGGCCTCTTATCTGGAGGGGAGGCTGAATGCCGCAGCGTCCATATACCAGACACGCCAGAACAATCTGGCGCAGGCGATTCCTGGAGTCACGGTCAGCGGGATGCCGGGCGTGCAGGCGTATCGGCTGGCCAAGGGGGCCAAGGTAGAGGGCTTTGAGTTGGAAGCCAATGGGGCGCTGACCACGCGCTGGAATCTGGCCAGCAGCATCACGCACTACACCGCCAAGGACGCCACGGGTCAGCCCATCAATACCCATCATCCGCGTAGCCTGTTCAAGCTCTACACGACGTATCGCATGACCGGAGCGCTGCGCGGGCTGACGCTGGGCGGCGGCCTGGACTGGCAAGGCAGCAGCTACCAAACCGTCGCCAGTCCCAAGGGCAGCGTGAAAGTCGGGCAGGGTAGTTATGCGTTGCTCCACCTGTTGGCGCGCTATGAGTTCAATCGCCATGTGTCCGCCAGCCTCCACATTCACAACGCGCTGGACCGGCACTACTACAGCCAGATCGGATTCTTCAGTCAGGGGTGGTGGGGTGCGCCGCGCAATGTGACGCTGATGGTCAAGGCGCAATATTGATGGCCGTTTGCCACCCCCATCCCCGCCTGTCCTGGCGCGGCTCGAGCCTGTGGCATGCCCTCGTCCGGGCCGTGTTCTGCATGGCGCTGTTGGCCCTGCTCTGTGCGTGTGAGCCCGCGGTGGACACACCTGTCGCGGCACCCACGCCGCAGCGCCATCCGGATGCGGCGCAGGGCTTTCCACTGCATATGCGTGATGCACTGGGCAGCGCCACCCTTGAGGCTCCCCCGCAACGTGTCGTGACGCTGGGGCTGGGAGCCGATGACATTGCCGTCTCGCTGGGAGTGGTTCCGGTGGGGACGGGGCGTGCTGATTGGGGCGGGGACGCGGACCACTACTGGCCCTGGGTGCGGGAAGCCATCGAGCGCACCGGGCAGCCCTTGCCCGCAGTGATCGCCATGCAGCCGGAGTTGGACATCGAAGCCATCGTCGCGCTGCGGCCAGATGTGGTGCTGGCGCCCTTTTCGGGCATGAGTCCGCAGGCGTATGCGCAACTCTCTGCGATGGTTCCCGTTGTGGCTTATCCGGACAGGCCCTATCTCACGCCGGTGAATCAGCAGATGGACATGATCGCCCGGGCGCTCGGGCGCAGTGCACAGGCTGATGCGCTCAAGACGCGCGTGCGCAACGCCCTGCAGGCGTCTGCCGTGCGCCATCCCGAATGGCAAGGCAAGCGCTTTGCCTATGTGCGTGCCGATCCTGCTTCGGGCAATTTCACGGTGTACGTCGCCGGAGATCCGCGTGTGGACACCCTGCGCGGCATGGGGCTGGAGTTGGCTCCGGTGATCGCCGACTGGCAAGCCAGCCCGGGCAAGTTCGCGCATTACCTGGGTTTTGAACATGCCAGCGCACTGTCGGAGGTGGACGTGGTCATCAGTTGGTTCTACAACGCCGACGAGCGCGACCGTGTGGCGCGCATGCCCCTGTTTGCGGCGATGCCTGCCGTGCAGCGTGGCGCGTATGTGGCGCTGACAGATGCCGCGCTGGTGATGGCATCGTCCTCCGGCACGCCGCTTGCTGTCGACTGGATGCTGGAGCGTTTGGCGGTGCCACTGTCCATGGCGGCCCGGCGCTCGCAGCCATGAGCCGGAGGCCGCATGAAGGCAGACATTCGGACCGTGATCTGGAGGCGCTGGACAGCACTGGCGGCGTCCATGCTTGCCGTGCTGTTGTGCGTGCTGGGAAGTCTGACGCTTGGCGCGCAGCCGCTGCCGCTGGCAGACGTGATCGGCGTGTTGGTGCATCCGGACGACAGCGAGACATCGCTCATCGCGCACTCGCGTGTACCGCGCACACTGCTGGCGGTGCTTGCGGGCGCTGCGTTGGCGATGGCGGGGGCGCTGGTGCAGGCGCTGACGCGCAACCCGCTCGCCGACCCCGGTTTGCTGGGCATCAACGCAGGCGCATCATGCGCCATCGTGGTGAGCGCGTGGAGCGTGGGCAGCCTTCCCGCATTTCCATTCTGGGTGGCGTTACCCGGAGCGTGCCTGGCTGCGCTGTTGGTCTATAGCCTGAGCCAGGGCATGGGCGCCATGCAGCCCGTGCGATTGTTGCTGGCGGGCGCTGCCGTGAATGCGTTCCTGTTTTCGGGCGTGCAGGCGATCGCCTTGCTGCACAGTGACGTGTTTGACGGGTATCGGTTCTGGGCTGTCGGTTCTTTGGCCGGGCAATCGATGCAGCAGGTCGCGCAGGCCGCTCCTGCCATCGTGGGGAGCGTGCTGCTGGCCGCCTGGATCGCCCGGCCGTTGAACGTCCTCATGTTGGGCGATGCGATGGCGCAGGTGTTGGGGGTGCGCGCCCAGGCGTATCGGTTGGGCGGTTTGCTGTGCATGGCCATGTTGGCAGCGGGGGCGACTGCGGCGGTCGGGCCGATGGCATTTGTCGGGCTGGCCGTACCGCATATGGTGCGCCCGCTGGCTGTGGCGGACTTGCGCTGGCAATTGGCCTTTTGCGCGTTGCTGGGTCCGTGTTTGTTGCTGCTGGCGGACGTGCTGGCGCGCTGGCTGCGCGCGCCGGCAGAAGTGCTGACGGGCGTGGTGGTGGCGCTGTTGGGCGGGCCGTTCCTGTTGATGGCGCTGCGGCGCCAGCGTGTGCTGTGAACGTGAATATGCTCTCCTTGGCGCCGCATCGCCCACGGCGCATGAGGGTGGCCGGCCCCACGCGCCGCTCGGTCTACGGCGCGTGGCTGGTGTTGCTGGCGGTGGCTTCGCTGGTCGTGTCCCTGATGGCCGGAGAGCACGGTCCCACCTGGCACGAATTGCTGCAAGTCCTGCGCGGGCAGGGGCAGGTGGTGACGCAGTGGCTCGTGCTGACTGTGCGTTTGCCGCGTGCGCTGGTTGCATTGGCGGTGGGGGCGGCGCTGGGCCTGGCTGGCGCGCTGTTCCAGAGCATTACGCGCAACCCGTTCGGCAGTCCCGATGTGATGGGACTGACCGCTGGCGCGTCCGCAGGTGCGGTGGCCACCATCATGCTTTGGCCGGGGCTGATGCCGGTGGGCGCAGCGGCTGTGGCGGGTGCGTTCTTGGCCATCCTGTTGGTGTGGCTGTGCTCGGGCAGTGGTTTCCGGTCGCCACACCATATGGTGGTGGCGGGGATCGGCGTGGGCGCCATGGCCTTCGCCTTTGTGCAGTTCAGCCTGTCATCGCTGCGCCGGGACGAAGCACTGGAGGCTGCGCTGTGGTTGCACGGCAGTCTTGCCTCGCGCCATTGGGGTGATGTGATCAGCATGGGCATTGCGCTGCTGGCCCTCATGCCGTTGGCGCTGGCGCTGCGTGCCCCGCTGCTGGTGCTGGAGCTGGGTGATGACGTCGCCCACGCACTGGGCGTGCCGGTGGTCAGGACGCGTGTCTGTGCTGTCGTGCTGGGCGTGCTGGCCGCAGCCGCTGCGGTGAGCGTGGCCGGGCCGATTGCTTTCGTTGCACTGGCGGCCCCGCCGATTGCTCGCATGTGCGCTGGCGGTGACGGCCCGCAGCCGCTGCTGGCGGCCAGCACGGGGGCCGTGATGTTGGCGCTGGCCGACCTGATGGCGCGGCACACCAGTGCCACCGGTTTGCCGGTGGGCATCGTGACGGCGGGGATTGGCGGCATGTATCTCGCATTTTTGCTTGTGCGCGAATGGCGCACGAAAGCGCCATGACACAGAACCACTCCAGCGCGACGTCGCCTGTGTTGCAACTGAAAGAGGTGTCAGCCGGATATGGCGACGCGCCTTTGTTGCAACGGCTTTCCTTGTCAATTGCACCAGGCAGTTTCACTGCGGTGGTGGGGGCCAACGGCAGCGGCAAATCGACATTGCTGCGGGTGTTGTGCGGCATCCTCGCGCCGCGTTGCGGTGCCGTGTTGCTGGATGGCAGCGCCCTGCGCTCGATGCGCCGCAAGGCGGTGGCGCGGCGCATTGGCTATCTGCCGCAAGATCCGCAGGCGCCGGACCTGATCACGGTGGGCGATCTGGTGTCGCGCGGGCGCTATCCCTATCAGTCGTTGTTGCGTCCCGCTGGTCAGGATGATGCCCGAGCCATCGCCCACGCCTTGCGCATCACCGAACTGACGGCGTTGGCGTCGCGCCCGCTCCAATCCCTTTCGGGTGGACAGCGGCAGCGTGCGTGGTTGGCGTTGGTGCTTGCGCAGGACACGGAAGTGCTGCTGCTGGACGAGCCCACGAGCTTTCTCGATCTGCAGTACCAGCTTGAACTCATGGAGTTGTGCGCCAGCCTGCATCGCAGCGGGCGCACGATCATCACCGTGTTGCACGATCTGAATCTGGCATTTCGTTATGCGCCACGGATCATCATGATGAAGCAGGGGCGGGTGGTCGCGCACGCACGCGCGCAGCAAGCAGTGACGCCGCAGACCCTGCGTGACGTATTCCATGTGGATTGCCGAGTCATGATCGATCCACTGAAGGGTACGCCGATGCTGTTGCCGACCGCCAGTCTCGGCAGAGCAAGGACAGTGTGATGCAGCGCGCGCCATATCCCCGACACCGGGCGGCGGCGCGCGCGGCGCTGGTGGCGCGCGTGGCTGCTGCGGTGGCGGGCGGATTTGCCATGGCCGTGCTGACCAGCATAGCGACATTGGCGTTGCCGTGGTCCCGCGTGGATGCCGTATTGGGCGGGACCATGCTGGGCATCCTGATGCACGCAGCCATCGTGGTGTGGGTGTTTGCAGCGCGCACAGCCCTGCGCGCATGGGTGGGGATGGTGGTGCTCGCATTGCCATTGCTTTGTGCTGCCTGGTATGCGCAAGTGCAGAGGTAGCGGCATGGCACACGCGCGCACCAGCAAGACCCAAGCGCCGCAAGGCAAGGGATTGCGGCAAGCCATGTCGGGCCTGCATATCTGGGCCGGGCTACTGGCTGGATGGCTGCTGTATGCCATGTTCCTGACGGGAACCGTGAGCTACTTTCGTGTGGAGCTGTCGCAATGGATGCGTCCGGAGATGCCAGCGCTCAAAGCGCCGGCCGACCCGGCGCGGGCGGTGGTCCGCGTCGTGCGTGAACTGGATGCGTTGGCGCAGGGCAGCGCGCAATGGGTGATTTACCCACCCGATCCCCGTGGCAATGCCGTCACCGCCTTCTGGCGCGAGCCCGTGACGCTGCAGGGATCGCGGCGGATGCACCAGGCGATTTTTGACCCCACCACTGGACACAGGGCCGATGTGCGGCCCACGGCCGGGGGCGATTTTTTCTATCACTTTCACTACCAGTTCCACTATCTGCCCATGGTGTGGGGTCGATGGCTGGCAGGTGTGTGCGCCATGTTCATGTTGGTGGCAATCATCAGCGGCGTCATCACGCACAAGAAGATTCTGGTGGACTTTTTCACCTTTCGCGGCGGCAAAGGGCAGCGATCATGGCTGGATGCGCACAACGCGTTTTCCGTGTTCGGCTTGCCATTTCACTTGATGATCACTTTCAGTGGACTGGTCATGCTCATGGCGACCTATCTGCCGTGGAGTGAGCGGCTGGCTATCCAGACAGCTGCGCAACGCGCGCACATGGCGAACCAACAGCACGCGTTCCATGCACCCTTGAAGGCCAGCGGTGAGCGGGCGCCCCTTGCGTCGGTGCAGGCAATGGTCGGGCAGGCGCAACACCAGTGGGGAGCGCATAACATTGCCCGCGTCATCGTGAATCTGCCGGGAGACACCCATGCGCGGGTGAGCGTGCTGCGCGGCGAGGTGCGGCGGGTGTCATTCAGTCCGCAGTACATGGTGTTTGACGGTGTCTCCGGTGCGCTGCTGGAGCAGCAAGACCGCGTGGGCATCGCGGCGCAGACGCGCGGAGTGCTGTACGGTTTGCATCTGGGGCGCTTTGGTGACGTGCATCTGCGGTGGCTGTATTTCATCGTCAGTCTCGCGGGCACGGCCATGGTGGGCACGGGTCTGGTGCTGTGGACCGTGAAGCGCCGCCAACGGATGCCCAGCACCCCACAGCGCCCCGGGTGGATGTTGAGCGTGATGGAGCGCGGCAATGTCGCGGCGATGGCAGGCTTGTCTGTCGCCATGGTGGTGATGTTGTGGGCCAACCGATTGCTGCCGGTGACCATGCCCGAGCGGGACAAGCTGGAGATCCAGTGCTTTTTCCTGGCGTGGGGTGTGATGTGGATGTGGGTGCTCTGCCAGCCTGCCAGGAAGTCATGGCGCGCGCAGCTGTGGCTAGCGGCCGTGCTGCTGTTCGGTCTGCCTGTGGTGAATGCGTTGACGACGGAGCGCGCGTTCTGGCGTTCGCTCGCAGCAGGCGATACGGTGTTCGCAGGCATGGATGCCGTGTGCTGGGCGTTTGCGGCGCTGCATGGAGTCCTCGCATGGCGGTGTGGTCGACAAACGGCGCGGGAGGCACGGCCGTGATGGACATCGTCAAGCTCTGCCTGTGCATCGTCGGTATGGCGTTGCTGGCACTGGGCACGGAGCAGCAGCAAGGGGTGCTTCTGAGCCATGCGCTACCCGCTGGCTTTCGACGCATGCTCCAGTGCATGGGGGCGTTCATAGTACTGCAAGGGATGCTGCAGCTGGGGCTATGGCACGGCTGGCCTTTGGGGTTGGTGTACTTCAGCGGACAAACCAGCGTTGCGGCGGGTGCGGTGTATCTGATGCTGATTGCCGCACGGGGCCGCAGGTCGCGGGCACGCAGCCGACACTGCGCCCCGCGCACGTTCCGTATCTGAGCGCGCGCCTGGCAAACAAGGGCGCGGTGTGACAGAGTCCGAGGGATGCCCTGTGCGCATCAAATCCACACAAGCAGTTGGACGCCCGGTTGTCCCAAGTATCCTTAACCCGCCACCCCTGCGGCGCCGAACGGTTCGTCGCGTTTCGACATCCGGGGGGCGATGCGGTGTACCTGCGCGGCGGCGCTGGCGTCCATGGGGACAGAGGGGAGATTGCCGGTGCTCTCGCCGCCTTCGGTGACGGCGCGCATTTCTGCCTGCAAGCGGCGCACGCGGTCGCGGTACATGTGGGCCAGCGCGGCGTGGTGTTCGGCGGCGCTCTCGTGTTCCAGCGCTGCGATCCGGGCTTCGTCCAGGCCCTGCTGGATGCGGCGCAGGTAGATGACGGTGGGGTTCAAGAAGCGTTGAAACATACTTGGCCTCCATGGCTGACGGGGGGCAGGGTCAGATGAATTTCTGCTGACTGCAGGCACATCTTCGCTTGGGACTATGTCAGTGCGAGTCAGACAAGACCGTGTCTTGTCCCCCGCCGGGCGGAACTGCGCGAATGCCCCTGCACGCAGTCCGGTTTGCTGCCAAAATCAACGGTATGAGTCTGATTCAAACACTACCAGCCGGTCCTCTGGACATCATCGGAGATATACACGGAGAGTTGCAGGCACTGCAGGATTTGCTTGCGCATCTGGGCTATGACGCCGATGGCCGCCATCCCCAACAACGCACGATCGTGTTCGTCGGCGATTTCTGCGATCGTGGGCCCGACAGTCCCGGCGTGTTGGCGCTTGTTCAGCGCCTGATTGAATCCGGGCGTGCGGTGGCGGTACTGGGCAACCACGAAATCAACCTGCTGCGCGAAGATCCCAAGGACGGATCCGGCTGGTATTTCGACGAGCGAGTGGAGCGTGACAACCTCAAATACTCCCCCTATCTGCGCCCGGATGGGCCGCAGCGTAAGGAGATCGTCGCGCTGCTCGCCAAGTTGCCGATTGCGCTTGAGCGTGACGATCTGCGCGTGGTGCACGCGGCGTGGCAGCCCGAGCAGATTGCGATGGCCCGCGCGCTGCAAATGGGAACGGTGCGCCGCGAATACGACCATTGGGAAGACGAGGCCGCACGCAAGGCGGTGCAGTCGCGCCTGAAGGACCGGATGCGCGAGGAGCGGGTGCTCTGGCCGCACGATCTGGAAGATGGCGAGCACAAGCCGCCGTTTCTGCGCGCGCATGCGGAAAACGAATCCAACAAGCAGATGCTGAATCCGCTCAAGGTGCTGACCTCCGGCGTCGAGCGGCAGGGCGTCGATCCGTTCTATGCGGGCGGGAAATGGCGCTTTGTGGAGCGCGTGGCGTGGTGGGATGCGTATACCGATGCCATTCCCGTCGTGGTGGGGCACTACTGGCGTCGCATTCACCCCGCCAGCCTGGCAAAGCTCGGCAAGGGCGATCAGGACCTGTTTGCCGGTGTTTCGCCGTATGCGTGGCACGGTCGGCAGGGTAATGTGTTTTGCGTGGATTATTCAGTGGGAGCGCGCTGGAGCGCACGCCTCAAGGGAGACGAGCCCGGGCGCGAATTCAAACTGGCCGCGCTGCGCTGGCCCGAGCGCCAGTTGCAGTTTGATGACGGCAGCGTGCACGCCACCACGCACTTTGGCGAAAAGGCATTGCAGCACGCGGCCTGAGGTGCGCGAGATCAGCGTGCTGACGGCTCCGACGGCAGGCGCAGGATGGCGGTGAGGCCGGGCTCTTCGGGCCGCATCAGCAGTTCGCCTCCGGCGATTTCTGCGATGTGCTGCACGATGGTCAGGCCCAGGCCGCTGCCATGGGCCGCATTGCCCTTGCGCCAGAAGCGCTGGGTAGACAACTCGATTTCGTCGGTCGCCATGCCCGGCCCGTGATCGCGGATGCGCACTTCCAGCCAGTCGCGCTGTTCGTGGCGCACCAGTGCCAACGTGGCCTGCACGGCAGTGTTGGAGTGCTGATGCAGCAGTGCGTTGTCGGTGAGGTTGGTGATGGCGCTCACGAGCAGCGCGGGTGCCAGTGGAATGCTGAGCCGCGCCCAGCGCGGGTCGGCGGCGTCGGGCTCGATGCGTTGCTCCACGCTGGCTTGGCTGTCCACCCGTTCGGTGCGTGCGCGGGCGGCCGATTGCTCGCATGCATGTTGGAATGCCTGCACGATGTCGTCGGCACTGCTGCGCATGGTGGCGCTGCCACCGCTTTCGACGGCGCTTTCCACGCGCGCGAGTTGCAGCAGTTGTTCCAGCGTGCTTTGCAGGTGCTGCACCCCGGTGTTGGCGTTGTGCAGGGCCTCGATCGCGATGTCTGTCTTGGGCGCGCCAGGCTCACCATTCATGGCCAGTTGCGCCACCTGAACGTGGGTCTTGATGCCGGTGAGCGGCGTGCGCAGTTCGTGGGCGGCGTTGGCGGTCCAGCGCCGTTCGCGTTCCACGCTGGCGTTGATGCGGGCGAGCAGCGCGTTCAGGCTTTGCACCAGTGGCGAGATTTCGGCCACGTCCTGCCCGGAGCGCACGGGCGAGGGGTCATGCGGGGGGCGCGCACTCAACTCGCGGCGCAGGCTTTCCAGCGGACGCAGACTGCGGGTGTAAATCCACCACGTCATCAGCACGATGCCCGCCAGCGTCAGCACGAACGGCAACACCAGCGCGCGCAGCATGGATGCGACGAGGTGCTCGCGCACGTCCATGCGGTCGGCGGTGACCACGCGCATGCCGTTGTGTTCCAGCACATAGGTGCGCCACAGCTTGCCGCCTTTGGTGGCCGAGCCAAAGCCGCTTTCCACCTGCGCATTGAGATCGGGCGCGTTGCCGGTGCGCGCAATGGGCAGCACGTCGACTTCGCTGCGCACGAGGCTGACTTCGCACTCGACCCCATCGCGCGCGATGAGCGAGTTCATCGCTTCGGTCTTGGCGGGGGCAATGGGCAAGGTCGGGTCAGGATGAATCTGCTCCACGATGGCGGCCACCATCTTGGCGGAGGCGATGAGGCGCTCGTCCAGCATGCTGCGCATTTCGCGTTGCATGCTCGTGAACTGCCATGCGGCGACGCTGCCCCACATGAGGCAGGTGGTGAGCGTGACGCCCCACACCAACCGGCGCCGCAAACTTTTGAGATGGCCTTTCATGTGCTGCCTCCCTCGCAATAGCGCGCACCGAGCCGGAAGCCCATGCCGCGCACGGTCTCCACCACGTCGTTGCCGAGCTTGCGGCGCAGATGGTGGACGTGGACATTCACGGTGTTGCTGCCGACCTCCAGATCAAAACCGTACAGGCTGTCGTGCAGTTGCGCGGTGCTGAGCACACGCCCGCGAGATTGGAGCAGCGCGGACAGCAGCGTCCATTCGCGCCGCGACAATTCGACGCGCTCGCCGCCGCGCAGGACGTCGCCGGTGGCGGTGTTGATCTGCACATCGCCCAGTTGCACCAGATCGGTCGCCTTGCCACGCGCGCGCCGCAGCAGCGCTTGCAGCCGCAGCACCAACTCTTGCAGCTCAAACGGCTTGGTCAGGTAGTCGTCGCTGCCGCTCTGGAAGCCGCGCACCTTGTCGTCCATGGTGTCACGTGCGGTGAGGATGAGCACCGGCAGGTCGAGCGCGTTGTCGCGCCATTGCTGGAGCAACTCGATGCCGTCACCGTCCGGCAGACCCAGGTCGAGCACGCAAGCATCGAAGTGGCCGTTGTCGATGTAGTGGCGTGCGGTGGCTACGCTGTCGGCAATGTCGCAGGTGAAGCCGCTCAGCATCAGGCCGCTGCGCACGCCGCTCGCGACCAGCGAGTTGTCTTCCACAATCAGGATATGCATGGGGTCCTCTTGCGGCGATTCTATGGCGATTGCTGCCGTACTCGGTGGCACTACAAGGGGATTGCCGACGCGAAAAATCCCCGCAAGCAGCCAAGGCTTGCGGGGATGGAGGGCAAGAGACGGAAGCGTTGTTCCGTCCTGTGTTCGCACGTCAGACGCGGCGGATTTTCACCGGCAGGGCTTGGCGCACGACGGCGCCGGACACCCAGTCGATCCACACATTGTCCTTGGCAGGACGGGTGGGGTCGGCAAAGCCCAGATAGTTCAGGTTCACGCCGTTGCCGTGCTGCCGGTTCACATGCATGTTCTTGCCGTCCACGGACTGCGGGGCGGCACCCAGTTGCTTGTGACCGTAGCCATACTCGATCGCGATCGCGCCCTTGACGATGCCGCTGCGCACCAGCGCCACGCCTTGCAGGCTGCCGCCGGGGGTGGTCACTTCGATGTGATCGCCGTTGCGGATGCCGAGTGCCTCGGCATCTTCGCGGTTGATCGACACCGGGTTGTGCGGGTGCACCTGACGCAGGCGCGAGGCGGCGATCGACATGGAGCTCATCAGGTTGGACTTGTAGGAGCTCATCGACAGCGGCCAGTCCTTTTCCGGGAAATGCTCGCGCATGGCGCTGCCGTCGGCAAAGCGTGTGGGGTACCACGTTGGGCAACCGCTGTAGCGCTCGCCGGTCATGGAGTGGCGCATCTTGGCCAGACCTTCGTGCCAGATCTGCACGGGGAACTTGTGGGCGGCCTTGATGTGGTCGTCCTTCCACGCGTCCTCCACCTTGTCGAAGCGGCCACCGCGCGTCATCACCATGGCGACGCGACGCACTTCTTCGGGCTTGACGCGCTTTTCCACGTCAGGCATCCAACGCGCCACGCCGGTGATGGCGATGTCGTCGTCCGACGCCTCGGGCACGGGCTTGCCCGCCTGATAGGCGATGTTGCACATGCCGCGCAGGTAGAAGTCTTCCGCGCTTTCCAGATCGAGCGGTTCGCCTTCCTTGGTGGACATAGCGTTCTTGCCAAAGCCGGGCAGTTGCAGCTCCTTGGCCACGGCAAAGATGAAGCTCTCGAAGCTGATGGGCTTGCCATCAGCGGTCTTGGCCGTGGCGGACTCCACGGTGGGCCAGCGCACGGTGCTGGACTTGGCGACCACGTCGGCCCACGGCGCGCCAATGCCCCAACTTTCGTAGGTCACGGTGTCGGGCACGATGTAGTCGGCCAGTGCCGAGGTCTCGTTGATGAACGGGTCCACCGAGACGAACAGCGGCAGCTTCTTCGGGTCTTTCACGGCGTCGACCAGAGCGTTCTCGAAACCGCAGATCGCGTACACCGGGTTGCTCATGTGGTTGATCCACGCCTTCACCGGGTAGGGGTAGCCGAGCATGCCGGCGGCCAGCATTTCGCTGCTCATGCCGCCGGGCGCGGGATACCACGGTGCCTTGGCGGGGTAGGGGTTCTGCCCGGCTTCCTTCTTGCGCTTGAATTCGCTCGTCTTCTCATACGGGAACCGTGTGCGCGAGAGCGCCACGCCCTTGGGCTTGACCGCGCCTTCGAACTGCGCGAAGTTGTAGCGCGGACCGGGGCCGAACGGGCCGAAGGGGCCTGCGTCCATGACCCAGCCGCCCTTCACGTTGAGGTTGCCGATGAGGTTGTTGAGCATGGCAATCGCGTAGGCGGTGTAGAAGCCGGAGCCGCTCATCGTGCCGCCGTGCGAGTTGGCAACGGCCTGCTTGCCTTGGCTGGTGAACTCCTTGGCGAGCGCTTCGATCTCGGCCACGGGCACGCCGCAGATGTCCGAGTATTCCTGCAGCGACTTGCGGCCCGCTTCTTCGCGCAGCTTCACCAGCGAGGTGCACACGGGCATTTCTGCGGGGGCTGCTTCGCCTTCGCGCGCCACGGGAGTGAACTGCATTTCCACGAACAGTTCGGCGGGTTGGTCCGTGGTGTGCGGTGCCAGCTTGCCGTCGGCCAGGCGCACCACGTACACATCTTCTGCCGGTGTCTTTTCATCGACCGGCGCGGGCATGGGCCAGCCCATGTCGGCACCACGCAGGAACTGGCCGAAACGCGGGTGCTTCGGATCGTTGACGAGCAGGTGGGTGGCGTTGCTCCACGACGATTCACCTGCAGCGGCCATGGCGGCGGGGCCGGGCTGTGCGAGGAACTTGGCGTCGTAGCGCTCGTTGTCGAAGATCCAGCGGATCATCGCCAGCGCCAACGCGAGGTCGGTGCCAGGCTTGATTGGCAGCCAGCGGTTGTTGTCGCCCGATGCGTGGCTGGACGAGGTCGGCAGCAGCGGCGAAACGACGACGTATTGGTAGGTGTTCTCTTCGCGCGAACGGGCTTCCGCAAGCTCGCGGCCCTGACGCTGGAACGGGTTGCCCGCCTGTGCGGGCGCGGTGCCGATGAAGAGACCAAAACGCGAGTTCTTCCAGTCAGGCTTGCCGTGTGGCATGCCGGGAATGTTGCCCAGCGCCGCCGCCGTACCCACGCGATACGACTGACCGCAATATGCACCGTGATTGGCCACGTTGACCGTACCGAACGCCTGACCGGCAAAGCGCTTGAGCAGCGGCGTGCGGCCTTCGTTGGAGGCGTCAGTCACCAGCAACTGGTTGGCCTTGGGGCCGTATTCGGGGTTCTCGGGATCGATCAGCGTCTGCACGTCGCGGATGGCGCGCAAGCCGTCCACGTGGCCTTCGCCGAACAGGTCGCCGCCGTCGCAGATTTCCTTGATCAGTTGCTCGAACGAAATGCTCTTCCACTGACCCGAGCCGCGCTTGCCCACGCGCTTGAGCGGTGTGAGCACGCGGTGCGGCGCGGTCTGGTGCTCCAGCATCGAGGAGCCGCGTGCGCACGATGTGGCGCGGCCCTCGAGGCCGTTGTCACCGCCGAGCATGGCGTAGACCTCGCGCACCGGTGTTTCCATGGGCGCGGGGCGAGTCGTGGCCAGCGGGTGGTAGGGATTGCCGGCGATGCGGATGATGCGGTTGGACTGGTTGTCCACGCGCACACGCACGCCGCATTGTGTCCAGCAGCCAAGGCAGCTCGATGGGCTCACGGTCTGGCCGGGCTGGGTGTCCAGCAGGCCGGTGACGGGGTCGATGCGGAATTCCGGCACCAGCGAGTTGCCGCGCGTGGCGCTGGCGGTGGCAACGCCGGAGGTGCCTTTCACCAGGCCCTTGGCGCCGCGCACGAGGGTTTCGCCATAGCCAGCGGCGAAGGCGGTCATGCCGCCTGCCACCAGGCCGGTGCGCAGCAGCGTGCGGCGGCTGTTGTTGGCGGCGTCTTTTTCGTTGGCGTTGGCGGGATGGGTTTTCTTGTCAGTCATGATCTTTTCCGTTTCCAGTGACCGGGCTGCCCGCAAGGGCAAGCGCGGCGCGTGGGGTGGGCGTTGTGGCTGCGCCCTCAGCCGTCATTCATGGAGATGGGTGCTTGCCATCAGGCGGCGGCGAGTGGTGACGAAGGCTCGCGGCGGCTGGGCCACAACTCCAGCGCCCACAGCACCAGAGTCAGCAATGCAATGCACAGCCCGAACACACCGAGCACGCCCATGAGGCCATCACCGCCCAGTGGCATGTGATAGACATACAGGCCAGCGCCGTACTTGGGCACGCCCTGCACGCCCATGAACAGGGCCCAGCGGAAGCCCCAGGCAGCAGCACATGCGGCCACGCCGAGTGCGACGGTCAGGCCTCTGGAGTGCAGCCATGTTTGCGGCTTGAACCACAGGTACAGCACGATGGCACCCAGAATCACCGACAGCCACAGGCTGATGCGCCAGACCGGGAACAGGTCATACAGACGCATGGCGCTCTGGAACGAAGGCGTCTTCAGCACCATGCCCGAGCCCATCCAGATGCAGGCCACGACCAGCAGCGCAAGGCTCAGGAACAGGCCGAGCTTGCCCAGCCATGCGCGCACTTCCACGTTGCGGCCAGCGGGCACCCACAGCGTGAGGATCAGCATCGCGCCGACGGCGGCGAGCCATGCGGTCAGCGCCAGGTTCACCGGCACCCAGGGGTTGGACCACAGCGGACGTGCACGCACCACGGCGATTTCTGCGCCGGTGTAGGCCACGATGGTCAGCGTGGAGATCACCAGACCAATGGCGATCAGGCGCATCCATTGATGCTTGCCCAGCCACCACGCAGCGCACAGCGCCATCGACAGGCCGACGAACACTGGCAGCAGCAATGCGCCGACCGACATCCACGACCACGGCGTGAAATGTGCGTAGAAGTGCCAGAAACGTGCTGGCTGGTGCAGGTCGGCCAGCAGCGACACGGGCGCGGCAATGCCGGTCACGGCCAGCAGGATGATCGCCAGCGGCAACGCCTTGGCGGCGGCGCGGTGCGCAGGCGCCCACGTGCCCCAACTCGCCAACAGCGCGGCCCCCGTGGCCATGCCGACGAGGAAGAAATACTGCACGGCCCATGGCAGCCAGGCCGACTCGTAATGCGGAGTGAGCAGTTCGATGATTTGCATAAGACGCTCCTTTCCGTTCAGTGGTCCGACACCAGACGCACGCTGGCCTGACCATCAATGCCGTTGACGAATTCGTCCGGCAGACCGATGTAGAAAACGCGCGGCGCGGTGTTCATGCCGGGCTTGAGCACCTTGATCTCGTCCTTGTGCTCGGCCATGCGCTGATTGATCTCGCTGCCCTGGTCGTTCAGATCGCCGATCACGCGCGCGCCGCCCACGCAGCTTTCCACGCATGCGGGCAGCAGACCCGCTTCCAGACGGTGCTCGCAGAACGTGCACTTGTCGGCCGTCTGCGTTTCGTGGTTGATGAAACGTGCGTCGTAAGGGCAGGCCTGAACGCAGTAGCCGCAGCCCACGCAACGCTCGTTATCCACGAGCACGATGCCGTCGTCGCGCTGGAACGTCGCCTGCACCGGGCAGACGGGCACGCAGGGCGGGTTGTCGCAATGGTTGCAAAGACGCGGCAGGCTCACCATGGCAGGGGCGCTGCCGTCGGGCTTGTCGATTTCGTATTGCAGCACCGTGGTGCGGAACTGCCCGATCGGGGGCTGGTTCTCCACCGAGCAGCTCACCGTGCAGGCCTGGCAGCCAATGCACTTGCGCATGTCCACCAGCATGCCGAAACGCTTGCCCTGCATACCGGGACGACGCGGCGGCTGGCCCGGATTCAGCGGGTTTGCCTGAGCGGGAGCGGCCGTTGCCGCGAGACCAAACGACGTGGCAACCGCTACCAGTTCCTGCAGAAAGGTGCGTTTGCTCCGTTGCTCACCGGGGGTTTTGAATATGCGATTTATGTTTGCCATAGAGGCAATATAAATAGCATTTGTGAGTAATTGATTTTGGCCAAGAGCTCAATCTTGATCCAAATCAACTAAGTATAAGTGATTAATTTTATATAAACTTTCTATTATCAATTTAAAGTATTAAGAAAGTATTAATACACTGATTAAATTGATCGGCCAATGAGCTTTTGGCATTTTCTGTATTTGATTCTTGCATAAACCACTCATTTGCGGTGGCCGATGCGGGTAAGTACCTGCTGCCATGCAATGCCTGCACGCATCGCCCTGTGGCCCGGATCGGGCAGCGGGGCATGACCTGCCGTGGACTGGCGATGCGATGCCAGTGCCTGAATGGGTTCGTAGGAGGTCATGCACGCTGTGCCTATTCAACCCACGGAATCATTGCAAATGGTACTGCGGTGGCGTGCCAACTTTGAGGACGATTAAGTAAATGCTTGAATCTGAAAGTAATAATCGTTCTCGGTTACAAGCATAAGCGAAAAATCATATTCGAGAGGGGGTTACTTGAAATCGCAAATGGGAATGGCTTTTCCTCGTCTTCTGGCGCGCGTCGCCATGGCTTCAGGCCTCCTGGCGTCCACGATGGTGTGGGCGCAAGAGTGTCCGCTGGTGCCGTTACAAGTGGCAGAGTTGGCGGATGCGGACGACGCCAATCTGATGCTGGAGTTCAAGTTCAAGGCCTTGGACAAGCAGCTTGCGCAGGCACACAAGAAAAACCTCTCGCGCCCGGGCGGCGACCTGCTGACCATGCGGCGCACCTCGCGCACGATCAGCTACCTGGGCGGACGGCGCGAAACACTCATGCGCATGTGGCTGGACGAGCGGCCCGATTCGTTCTTCGCGCAGATGTTCGCAGCGGATTACTACGAAGGCATGTACAGCGAAGCGCGCGGCAGCGGGCCCGTCTCTTCACTCTCCGAGACCAATCTTCAGGACATGCGCAAGCACAGTGAGCGCGCACAAAAGCACCTGCTCAAGGCGATGGAGCTGGACCCCACCTCCGCACTTCCTCACGTCACGATGATGGTGCTGTCGGCCACGCTCGGCGAGGCAGGTGGACGCGATACGCAGCAATGGCTGGAACTGGCCAACAAGGTGGATCCGAAGAACATGGGGGCGCGCATCAACGCCGTCAACTATCTGAGTCCGCGCTGGGGCGGCTCCTTCGAGTTGCTCGATGACATGGTGAAGCAGGCGTCGAAATCCTTGCACAAAGAGGCCGCGCACTATCTGGCCTACAACATCGTGATGGCGCGCGCCAGTCATGCCAGGGTGATTGAGCACAACAAGGCAGAGGCGCACAAGCTCTACAAGCAGGCCCTCGGCATGTGCGAGAACTCCCACTTTGCGCGCACTGGCATCACCCAGACGTATTGATGCGTCACGCGCTCGCCCGGCTCGCTCCATGGCTTGGCACGGGCCCGGCGATGAAATGATCTGCTGCGGGTAGGCGCAGCAGATCCTGCGCCTGCTGCACCGTGCCGCTCAGCCAGGCGTCCACGTCGCCTGCTGCAATCGGAATGACCGAGCGCTTATCTTGCCGCTCGGCGGGCAAGGCGGGGTCGGGCTTGTGCATCCTGCGCATCAGCGGGTGCGCATCGGCGTTGAGCGTCAACATGGTGTAGCTCTCCCGCACTTCGCCGGTCGCGGGATCGGTCCACGCATTCCACAAGCCCGCCAGACTCCACGGCTGGCCATCGGCGCGCTCGAAACGCCACCACACGTTTTTGCCGGACTCCCAATTGGGCTCGTCAAACGAAGTGGCTGGAATGACGCAGCGCTGACCGCGTGCCCACGGCTGCTTGAAGCTCGCCTTGTGGGCCAACTCTTCAGCGCGCGCATTGTTGGTGGGATATTTCAGTCGCGCCTCTTTGGCAAACCACGGGATCAGTCCCCATTGGCCGACTACGGCCTCGCGGGAATAGCCGGCGTCGTGCGGATTGCGCCGAATGAACGGGCCTTGCGCACGCGGGAAGATCTCGCGCAGGGCGTCGTCCCACCAACGCTGCGGGTTCTGACGGCCAACGGCCCAGAACTCCTCGATCTCGCGCTCGCCCGGTGCGTAGTAGCGATTGCACATGGCGCGTTATTCGTCAGGGACGTTATGCGCCAGGCACATGTGGTGGGCGTTGCTCGGGTTCGTCTTCCGTGATGGGCGTCGGCAACTCCGGCTCGTGCGGATCAGGAAGCACGATTTCTGGCTCGGGCTTTTCGGGCGCCGGCTGCGGTTTCTCTGTGGACATGGCAAACCTCCTTGCCTGCACTTTGTAGCGCTGCGAGCGCGCGGATGCTGTCGGACAGCGGCGGCATTTCGCCGTGCCGCTGGCCGGCGGGGCATTCAGGTGCCCTTCAAGCACCCATCAAGCACCCATCAAGCACTTATCAAGCACTCATCAAGCACATGTGCCGGATGGTCCGCTTCCCGACTATTCGGCAGCCGCCAGAAAAACTTCGCCCTGCGCCTGCACGCGCTCTGCGGCATGCAGCGCCTGGCACAGGTCGGCAGCCAAGTCCTGCGCATCTTCCAGTCCGGCGTGGATGCGCACCAGCGGGCCTTGCAGATCCCAAGTGCGCGTGTTGCGGCGCGGCGCGTCCATGGGCAGCACCAGACTTTCGTAACCACCCCACGACAGGCCAATGCCAAACAATTGCAGGCTGTCGAAGAAAGCCGCCAGCGCTTGGCGGCGCACAGGACGCAGCGCGACCGAGAACAAACCGCTCGCGCCAAGGAAATCCCGCTTCCACAACGCATGCCCGGGATCATGCGCAAGGGCAGGGTGCATGACACGCTCGACCAGCGGATGCTTGTGCAGCATCTGCGCCAATTGCACGCCCGTGGCCCAGTGCTGCTGCATGCGCAGCGCGAGCGTGCGCATGCCGCGCAGGGCAAGGAACACATCGTCCGGGCCGATCGTCTGGCCAAAGTCGTGTACCCCTTTTTGCAGCAGCGGCCAGGCCCGCTCGTTCGCGGTGGCCACGCCCAGGATCGCATCCGAGTGCCCGACGATGTACTTCGTGCCCGCCTGCACGGACACATCCACACCATGCTCGAACGGCTTGAAGAACAGCGGCGTCGCCCAGGTGTTGTCCATCACCACGAACGCACCCACCGTGTGGGCCGACTGCGCGATGGCCGGAATGTCCTGCATCTCAAACGTGCCCGAACCGGGCGCTTCGACAAACACCACCCGCGTGTTGCTGCGCAATTGCGCTGCAATGCCCGCACCGATCAGCGGATCGTAGAACTCCGCCTCGATGCCAAAGCGCGCCAGCACACGCTCGGCAAAAGCGCGTGTGGGTCCGTACACGCTATCGGGCAGCAACACGTGGTCGCCCGTCTTCACCAGCGCCAAAATCGCATGCGTGCAGGCCGCCAGTCCGGACGGCAGGACGATGGAGCGATAGCCGCCTTCCGCCTGCGCGATGACTTCCTCCAGCGCCCCCGTTGTTGGCGTGCCGAAGCGCCCATAGGAGGCATACGGATTGTCCGGGCGCTTGCGGCTCTCCCACTGATCGAGGCTGGTAGAAATGATGGTTGAGCCACGATAAATCGGCGTATTCACCATGCCGTGGTGCAGCTCGGGGCGGCGCGCGGCATGGGCAAGCAGCGTGGATACCTGATGTGTTGTAGTCATTGAATGAGCGAATCGAAGAGGTTCTTTAATGCGCTCAAGTCTAGGGATTCGCCCAGGGAAAAGGTATTCAATTTGAGCGGTTTTGCCAGTGATGGTGGTAAAAAAATTTCAATAAAATAGCGTTTTATAGGAAAAAGTTCTCATGGATCGCATCGACATAAAAATACTATCCATGCTGCAAGAGGACTCCAGCCTCTCCCTGCAAGAGCTGAGCGATGCCGTGCACCTCTCTCCCACACCGTGCTGGCGCCGTCTGCAAAAGCTCGAACAGGAGGGCTACATACAACGCCGCGTGGCCTTGCTCTCGCCGCAAAAGCTCAACGTGGGCGTGACCGTGTTTGTCTCCATCCGCACCACGCAACACAACGACCAGTGGATGCGCAAACTCACCCGCGTCATCGCTGACATCCCCGAAATCGTCGAGTTCTACCGCATGAGCGGCGACATCGACTACCTGCTGCGCGTGGTGGTGCCTGACGTCAGCAGTTACGACGCCGTCTACAAACGCCTGGTAAAAGGCATCGACCTGTCCGGCGTGTCATCCAGCTTTGCCATGGAGCAGATCAAATGGACCACGGCACTACCACTGGACTACATCCCGTTGAATAAGGCGTGATGGTGGGAATCGCGCTCGCCTCGGTAGTAAATCTGTTTGGGTTCTCGCGCTTGCGCAGGCGCTGACCTGAAATGCCTTTATCGAACTGAATCGCGCTCAATTTCCCGGCGAAATTGGGTAGTCAAAAGGAGGAGCTGTGAAATCAAAATCTCGCGTGAATTCTTTCATCTAGCCGCGAGTGAGTGTTTGGCCCCCAGAGGGGCTAATATTTCACGCTGAATGTGGCGTAAATAGGCGGTTTGAAAAATGTTGGTATGAAAAGTACCGTCAAAAATACCGACAAAATGAAAAATGACCCCAGCCAGGGCTTGTGAAGTGTAGGGCGCTTCGGCGTTTCACACGCGGAAGGGCAGGCCCCTGTTTTGGGTGTCTACAACACCGAACCGGTGTTCTCGGCTCCCGCTTCGGGTGTCCAGGTCGTTGCACAGGTTGTGCAGTTGGGACAGTCCACTTTTCGGCAGTGCTCCCGAGAACCCCGAATCGGGTGTCTCGATGGTGCAATCTATTTGTCAGCTGCAGCGGGCTTCTTTTGCGAACCTGAAGTTCTCACCTGTTTTCTTGCAGCAGCCTTGGACTGCCTTGCATCTCCTGCATTCTTGGGAGATTTGTCCTTGAATGGGTTTGGCTTCTCGGTGCGCTTGGAAACCGCCTCTTGCATCTTCTTCAGCACGCTATCCATCTTTGGCTCAGCGTGACGGAGTTCCTCGAACATATCGTTTTCCTCCTCTTCCACATGGTGCGCTACGTACTCTTGCAGCACATGGACGTTGGCATCGAAATGTTCATCATCAGGGTGGCTTCCTTCAATGTCGGCGATGAGACGTTTGAGTGACTGATGCTCAACGTCAGCATGATCCATACACTCTTCAGCATCTTCCGATATGGCTTTTCGTGCGGCAGGATAGAAAATCTGCTCTTCAAGCTCAGCGTGGGCTGTCAGCTCTTGGCAAATCTTGGCAGCGACCGGGCCACGTTGACTCGCATCGGCATCGAGATCCATTAACTTTTTATATTCCCGGAAGAGCAGCCGGACCTTGTCATGATCGGCAGTCAAGATTTGGATCGCCTGCTCCAGCGCATTGTCTTGTTTCGTGGGTTGCATGATTTCCTCTTTGTACAGCCGAAATGGCCACTTCAGATTTTGCGCGTGACAGCTTTGCACAAGAGTAGGACGTTGACCCGTCAATCTGTGTCCCAAACCGATCCTGCCCAGCAGCTTTAACAAGAATCAGCAGTACGCCAGCAGCACCTTGGCGGCTGTGACACGCCTGCGGATCGGCACGTCAGGATGGTTCATCAGCGCCATGAGCCACGCCTTCGGATCTTCCGTCACCGGCAGATCACCCGGCAGCAGCACCGGCTTGTTTCGACTGCCCAGCGGCCTGCCTGCACCCGGACGTGCTCCACCTGAGTTAGCTCTTGGGCCTCCACTGCGACCTTTTACACCTGCCATTTGCTGATTCTTTTCTGTATGGGGGAAATTTTCTGCGCGTGCGGAACGGCGGGGTTTCCAGCGGTTCGACCCTCCAGACTTTCGACCACCCCACCCCTGTTGATGCCTCGTCCTCGTGTCAGATCAGCGCAGGTTGGACGATCCATGCTCGGCCTGCACATCGCCAGTCCCGCGACATGCGCCCCTGCAATGGCCTGTTTTTTTGCAACAAGCAATTCAAAGAACGATGCAGGGCGGTCGGTGAGTGAATTGGTTTCGCAATCTTTCGATCACAACGACAAAGCCCCGCTGGGCGAACCATGCGGGGTCTGTGCCTGCCACGCCAGCAAATCTCTACTGGCCGCAGGCTGTCGGGGTTTTGTCTGGAGTGGCACTAACCGACTGATCCACTACCGGGGACTTATCACCGCCCGGTACGGTGTTTCTTAGGGCGCTGCAAACTCACCAGCCACCAGCAAATCAGGACGCATGATGGCAAGTGCTACGCGTTCCTCGGCAAGGATCGCCACCAGATTGCGGGTGAAGAAATCGGCGTGTTGAGTTGCCACTTCCACAGTCGCTTCCTGACGGTCGTAGAGCTTGGCAGCGCGGGTGAAGTCGCCAACAAGGAAGCCGTTCTCAGCCATTGCATCCGAGACAACCACCGGCACACGCCACGCGACAGTGCGACCATTGGAGTCAGTCACCGCGAAGGTGGACAGGTAGCGGCCTTCACCGTCCTTCTCCAGCTCCAGGCGCTCCAGTGCAACCGGGTTGATGACGATGCCGGATGCCACACCTCGGGCAAGCTGAATCTGTGTCACTGCGCGGCGCATGGTGTCGTTAGCCTTGTCGCCTGCCTGCGCTCGGTTGTATGCAGTGGCCATAGTCATCAGACCTTGAACGTTGGAGCCTGTGCCATCGCCTACCAAGAGTTGCGAATCTTCCGTCAGGCGCAGGGCATCTCGCAACTCCAGATCAATGTAGCCAGCCAATTCCACTGCATCGTCCAGCACCTGACGCGATGCGGGAATCCAGCACGCAATGGTGCGAACCTGTGCGGTTTGGAGTGACCAGCCCATTGCCAGTTCTGCTTTGGCGTCGCCTTCTGCTGCTTGGATACCGGCAGCGCCAGTACGGGAGCCGCGCACATACTCGATGGCACCTGCCGCAGTAGTGGTGACGTTGAGCAAATCACGCACGCTGATAGGTCGTGCGAGTGGGCCATAGATCACCGGATCGCGCTGTGCCTGCATGGGGACGCTTGCGCTCGTTACCGTAGCCTTCTGTCCGAAGAAGCCTTGCAGACCGGCGCGGGTGGACTTGCTCACATTGCTACGCAGGCCGTCAATGTCGAGCGATTTAACGAGAGTGTGACCCAAGTTTGCGCTCGTTGAATCTCCAAAGCTTTGCGCATCCAGAAGATTGCCAGTTCGAGGGGCATTCTGCTCCAGATCGAACAGACGGGCCGTGGCCTTTTTCTGCTCCTCTTGCACAGACTTAACCTCTGCCATAGCAGCATCAATTTTCTTGTTCGCAGCTTCGGTAAATTGCGAGATAACGGGTTGCAGATCAGTCATGTTCATGTCAGTTACTTTCAAATTTGAGGGTTGCTGCTTTGATCGCAGCGATGATTTCTTGGGAGTCGTCAGGAATGCCAAGTCCGGCAAATCCTTTCGAGGCGATGTTTCGGGCCTCACGCCTTGTGAACCCGATGGATTCAAGTGCTTCCTCCATGCCCCGTAATGTGGCGGGCTTGGTAAGTTGCGACTTGATTGCGCTGATGCGTGCGCTCGAATCAGCAGGCACTGCAACCACCGAAATTTCATGCAGTTCAATCTGCTTGAGGTAGTTGATGCCGGACTGATATTCAGAGCCGCCAGAAGGAACGCGATAGCCGATAGACAAGCCATTGAGATCACCTGCGCGCAGATGCTCGAAGGCTTCGCGCCCAGCTTCGGTTTTCAGATTGACCTGACCCGACACATTCAATCCTCTGCTGTCCTCTGCGAATGAGAGCCAACGGCCAATTGGTTGATCAGCCTTGTGCGACCAGAGCATGACCGGGGCGGTCCTGTCGGCCTTGTGCTTCGCAAGCGATGAAGAGAACGCACCTTGGACGATGCTGTCGCCGTAGCTGTCGATACCGCCAAAGACGGACGCGTAGCCTTCAATCAGGCCCTGAGCCTGCGAGCGAACTTCAAGTAAAGGGAGGGAATGGTGCAGTGTCATAGGAATCCGTTTCCGAAAGCAAATGCCAGCGCCATAAATGGCACTGAATCGACTTCGGCAGGCATCCCGCGCTGCTGATGAAGTGGCGTTGAGCCGCATCCCGCAAGCTCAAGCACTGCGGGGGATTGTATAGGTAAATTCGGTTTGTGTGGCATTTATTGCAACTTTCATGGCAGTTATTGCAACCATCATGGGCGAGCGAATCTAACTGCCCATGACAGGGCGGTTTAGTTCAAGTGTTTTGACTTGCTGGCGTCTTGGTACGCCGCCCACAGCCCCGCACCAACGGCGCAGCGCTCGCCATACGCAGCACCACGGCCAGCAGCGATGCAATCAGCGCAGCCGAAGTGATGCAGGTAATAGGCGGTTGATCGTTCACGCCAGCGGGTCTGTTTCTTCCAGAAATCGAGGCCGCGCTCATGTGCGTCAATCTCGGCTTCCAGCAGCTTCGCAAGCTCGTCTTTGTGGCTGCGGATCAGCGTGCGCAGTTCGTCGTTCAGCAGCGTTGCAGGCTTGACCTTGATCGTGTGTTCCGGGGTCAAGTCCAGATGCAAGCCGACATCGCGGAGTGTTTCCAAAACGGCGGCGGCGATCATCAGAACTCTTCCTCCGGTGCAACGTCATCAGCCTTTTCAATTTGATGCTGCGAAGTATGCGAAGTAAGCGAAGAATCAACACTGGCGCGGCTTTCCGACGGTTTTTTAACTTCGCGAAGTATGCGAAGTTGCGAAGTATTCCCCTCGGGACTTACTTCGCCGTTTTGAGTTACTTCGCTTACTTCGCGAGGTTCAAAATCAAGCGCTAGGCCGCTTGCAGCCCCATTCTTCGCATACTTCGCTTTCTTCGCAGGCAGTTCATAGAATTTTGTTGGGCGGCCTTTCCCGGATCGCACGTCCTCCACCACAATGCGCGGCGGATTGGCGCTCAACAACTCATCCAAGGCAGCATCCAAACGATCCTTCGATGCGTGGCCTTTGAAGCATTCACTGCTGATCTGCCAACGTGTCACGCGCTTGTTATGCGTGATGAATTGAATGATCTTGCTGGCCTTGGCGTTCACCTCAGCGACTTCAGCCTCATCAGCAGCACTACCGAAAATGAACTTCACTGACTCGGTGCTGTAGCGAATCCAAGCCAAGGCCGCATCGATGTGATGCACATCCACCACCTTCACGCAGTCGGTCAGTGCGAACAGCATTGCCAAGCGCAGCAGCATGGGGGCGCGGCGCTCGATCAGGGCATTGATGCGCTCGCCATGAGAACGGTCGTTCAATTCGCCTTTGTAGAGGTTGGCCCAGCGTGTTACCGCTGCTGGTGACAGCTCCACGCGCAGCATGTCGTTCTCGGCCCAGCGCTCGGCCTCGCAGAACTTGAGCACGTCGATCACCTTGCCCGCGAGCCTGTCCACTTCCTCCTTCGGTGTGGCCTTTGGGAATGGAAGCAGACGCGAGCGCTCCGCCCAATAGAACAGAAACCGATTGGCGAACCCGTTGGTCAGATCACGCGATGCCATGCTCGAAACCAGTTCATTTTTGGTGATGGCGCAAAGCAAATTGACGTGCGGGTTCGTGGCCCACATGCGATTGGTTTTTGTGGCTGGTTTCAGTGAGACTCCATCCCAGCAGTCACGGAGTGCTGCCGACAGAGTATTGCCGTCGCGCTTCGCCTGGCTGAGTACGTTGACGAACTCGGACTCGATCACCAGCAAGCGCTTATCCAGCACTGCGGGCACCTCGTTTTGGCCTTCCATGTACTCGTCGTGAATCAAGTACACCATGCCCTCACGCGACGACAAGCCGCCCGCGTGGATCTGTGGCGCGTGATCCTTGCTCATCTCACCAACCCGATGCGCGAGGCGTTTAATGAGGCTGACAGCATCGCCCTTGCGACCTTCACCCGAGCGCCCCACATGCAGCATGAAAAATCGCGGGTGATGCCATGTGTTGCCAATCGGCATGTACGGGCCACGGCCCACCGCGCACGCGAGATAGGCAATAGCACTGGCCGCAACAGCGTAGGGGTTCGCTTCCGTCGTTTCGCTGCCTGCCTTGGCGATCTCGCCGACAAGGCCATAGAGGCAAGCCGGATCGGGGCGCGGAGCGTTGCGATGGTTGTCGACTTCCTCCAGCAACTCGGCGTTAGCAAAGGCTTCTGAAATGGCATTCATTGCGATGCCTCCTTTTCTTGAATCAGGCGCTTCAAATCGTTGAAATCTGAGTCCTTTGGGCCACGTTGCAGGCCGCTGAAATCAGGCTTCATCAACAGGCCACCGATAGCGAGGGCGGCATCTGTTGCTGCGACCATGCCGGGATTGCCGGGTGTCATGTGATCGTCGTCAGCGGCGATGTAAATATCGGAGCAAGGGAATTTGCTGCGCATGGCCTTTGCGACAGGCAACAAGTTGCCCGAGTTGAAAGCAGCAGCGACGGCGGTTCCCGAGTCCTCAAAAAGGCTCGCAGCCGTAGCAAAGCCTTCCGCGATCACGATGCGCCCCGATGGTCTGCCAATGCTGAAATAGCAGCCTCTCACGCGGCCACCGGGCAGGAAGCGCTTATCACCCTCTGCCGTGATCGTTTGAAGGCTGTGCAGCACGCCATTGGCATCACGCAGGGGCACCAGTAGCAGGCCACCATGCACGCGCAGGCCGTGGGCCTTGACGCCCTTTTTGCTCAGGTAGGGATGTTCCACAACGGGCTGAGATTTCAGCCACATCTGTGCAGCTTCTGCTGCTGCCTTGGCCTGCCTCTCGCGCTGCTCTGCTTCGTGTGCCTTGCGCAGTGCATCCATGCGGCGCTTGAAGGCTTTGCGCTCGGCTTCGGTCAGTTCACGCTCATGGCGATTGCTGGCGACGAAACCGCATTTGAAGCAATGCGCAATGCCGTGCTCGGCGGACAGAACCGTGATGCCCATATCTTTCTTTTTGGGATTGGTGCCGCACATCGGGCACATGGCGCGGTGATCGCCAACAGGAAACTCATTCCAGAGAATTTGCGGTGTCATCTGCACCCCTTTCCGTGTGCAGCATCAGCAGCGCCACAGCGAGCGCGAGATGCTGGAATGCCGGGTGTTGATTGCCAATCTCGCGCATCAGGGCTTGCAGTGCGGCGATGGCGGCTTTGTCGCGTAGTTGGATGGCGGTCATGCAGACAACTCCTTCCACAATCTTGAGTTCTTGCGAGGACGCTTGAGCACTGAGGCCTTGAATGACTGGAACTTGTCATCCTCACGCGCCTTGAAGATCGGAGCTTCAGCATTTGCTGCATTGATTTGCTCTCGCATTAGTACGGCCAATTTGGATATTGCTAGTCGCCGCTGCGTAGACATTTCATCCCCCGCATCCAGCAGAGTGTTGTAAAGGCCGGTGAGCAAAACACTCATGACTTCACATGACCGTGTACGCTGGCAAAGCTCCGCCTGCGCTGCCACGCGGGCAGCGTTTTTCTGAGTGCTCATGATTTATGCCTCCGCTTGCAACGTGTTGATTGCGGAGAGCGCTTGCGTCAGCTTGCGACGGGCTGCGGTGAAGTTGCCTTTTTCAAGGTATGCCGATGCCAAGTTTGCAGCGTTGTAGGCGCTCAAAACGGCGTGCAGATTGGAAGCTGGAATTGCGTCCTGAGTGGACGGTGTGGGCGCGGTGTTGCGCTGGGTGATGACGGTCATGGTCTGGTTTCCTACTGGATCACAGGAACCCACCGATTGCGTTTTCAAGCGCATTGGGTGGACGAGATGTTGAAAACACGTCAGTAGCCGTGCGGCCATCCTCACGGGTAGGCCCATCTCGCCCGAAACCTTGAGCGGATGCGTGAAAGCACGCATCGCCACAATTTTGGACGTGACAAAACCGCACTGACGTGGCGGTTCAAACGCTACTAAAAAGGTGTTTTCAAGCACCGGGCCGCTAGGCTTGACGCTATTGTAGACCGACTCGGAAAAATCGCAATAGATCATTGCTTACCTCCCACAATTGCCAAGAAGCTAGCCAGTGCAGCCACATCGGGGAAGTAGCGGGACATGCTCCAGCGACTGACCAGATAACCGCCATCAGCGAGCTTGTGCGCGGCATAGCCCGCCAACGCGAACAGAGCGGCGATGGTGGCGAAGGTCTTTTCTTCGGCGGTCATTTAGGCCACCTTGCTCAGTTGGGCATCGCGCCAACGCATGATCTCGTTCATGTCGAAGACGGTGCAGCGAGCGCTCAGGCGGCGAGCCTTGGGGAAGTCTTGGCGCTCCTTTGCCCAGCGCCAGAATGTGCTTGTGCCGATGCCCAGGAGTTCGGCGGCTGTCTTTGGGCGGATAGACTGACTTTGCAGGGTCATCTATTACCTCACGTTGTCCCGCTTCACACAACGTCATGCGGGGTGAGGTGATGTTTTCAAATATCGCCTAAAGGGTATACGCCGCTAAAACAGAAACCGCCCCCGTTTTTATACATTCCGGGTGTGTTTGCCTTCATATTCGCTAAACCATTCCGCGAGCGTTTTTAGCGCCCGATCTTCCGATAATGGGTAGCCTATGCTTTTCGCTAATTTAATCGCATCGGTCCGCAAGCCACTAGCAGCCGCATGAGCACTGCTCCATTTAGATCTAGTCTGAGCGTACAACCGCAGAATTAGTTGCTTTCTGATCGCCTGTTTTCCTTTGCCTCTGCCAACGGTGCGGGCAGAAAGCAACTTTTTGGAATGTGCGATTCGATCGGCTGCTGATGAGCGTAGCGCCATAATGTTGCCAGCCGCTATGGACATCATTGTTACAGCTTCAATGGCCTCAATTTGCTCGGATTTACTTAGTTCCCCATCTCGCTCGAGCAGCTTTATTAATTTTTGAAGGTTATCGCTCAATATTAATGAATGTCTGTGCAGGTCAGTAACACAGATTTTATTCGTGAGATTTAAGAAAAGATCTTTGGCTTCATTTTTAAATTTTTCTTTAGATTCAATACTTAGAGGGTCTGTTGAAAAATCCAAGTAGCTGCCAAGAGGCCCCCATGCGCTCATGTAAATGCGGAGTGAGCTAAAGAATAGTTCTGACTTCATTGCATCCCTCGATGCCCTCGAAATAGATCGTCAGCCCAGCCTGTCGAGGAAACAGGTTTTCCCGCCGTCGCGGTAGGGCTGACAAAACCTTATGCCGACTTGAATTGAATCACGTCAGCGCCTTGTTTTAATTTATCCAAGTAGTCCGCCCAAACGCTCATCATCTTGCGGCGCTGGATCATGAATGCGGCTCTGTCGTAGGCTGCTCCGAGTGACCCTGATTTTCCATGCGCGAGTTGGGCCTCGACCACGTCGGCCTGAATATCTGGGAGGCGTTCAGCCATCAGTGTGCGGGCCATCGCTCGGAAACCGTGGGCGCTCATCTCGTCGCCAGTAAAGCCCAGGCGGCGCAGCGCGGCGTTCACGGTGTTTTCGCTCATAGGGCGCTCGCCGGTTCTCAGGCTCGGGAACACATATTTCCCGTGGCCGGTGAGGGAGCGTAAATCCTCGAAAATCGCCACGGCTTGCGGTGCGAGCGGCACGAAGTGCGGCCTTCCGTTGATCTTCTGCTTTTTCGTGCGCTTCATGCTCATGGACGGTATGGTCAGCATGGCATCGTCCAGATTGATCCATTCCCACTCCATCATTCTGATGTTGCCGGGGCGCTGAAAGAGCAGGGCAGAAAGCTGCAATGCCGCCTTGGTCGCTGGCTGGCCTTGGTACACGTCGAAAGCCCGCACCAATTGGCCCGCTTGCACTGGTTCCAGCACTGCGGCCATGTGCTTGACCGTTAGCGGCTCAAGAGCCCCAGCCAGATCGTTCACAGGGTTAGTGCTGCATCGCGTCGTTTGCACACCATAGCGAAACACCTGTCCAGCGTTCTGGCGCAGCGTGTGAGCAGTTTCCTTTGCGCCACGTTTTTCGACCTTGCGCAGGTAGGCCAGTAACATCGGCGCAGTGATGTCGGTCAGCTTCATGCGACCCAACGGAGGGAACAGGTCTTTCTCCATGCGACCGATCCACTTGTCGGCGTAGGAATCGCTCCAGCCCACTTTTTTGACACCATGAAACTCACGGGCCACCGCCTCGAAGGTGTCCTCTGCAGACAAGACGCGGGCAACTTTCTGAGCCTTTTTGACAACGCCGGGATCAATACCGTCTGCCAGTTGCTGCCGTGCGATGCCACGTCTCTCGCGGGCCTTGGCTAGCGTGACGGCGGGGTAGACGCCAAGGGCCAGCGTCTTGCGCTTATTGGCATATCGGTAGTCCATGCGCCAATACTTTCCGGACGGCTTCACCAGCAAGTACATGCCACCGCCATCGGCGTAGGAATCGCCTGTGGATTTGCCTGTTGGCTTGACCTGACGGACAAAGGTGTCTGCGAGTGGCATGGCGGTACCTCAGGGGTTGACGGTATCTAGGGGTGCGGTACTTGAAAGTACCGCCAGAAATCCCGACATTTTGACGGTATCTTGTGAGATTACGCAAGAGCACCTCAGACATGAAAAACCCGTCATGCTAGAAAAAATGCGGGTTTTGAGGCTTTGTGAGACTATCTGAGATGCTGTCTTGGCCTGCCCAGAGGGACTCGAACCCCCGACCTATTGCTTAGAAGGCAATTGCTCTATCCAGTTGAGCTATGGGCAGATTATGGGAATGTGCGACCCGCGCGTTGCATGCGGGTGATTGCTGGCGGGTTGGTTGGAACGACCATCGTCAGCAGGCGTGCATCATACCCGCCCCGGAGTAGGGGCGGGAGATGTCTGGTCGGATTCGTTGCTGCGAGTCGGTGAATTTCCGGGCGATGGAGTGCGTTTCTTTCAGTCGCTGTCTTCGAACACGAGCGACGGAATGGTCATGATGCGCGCCACGTCGCCGAGGTCCTGGATGATGTGGTTGGCGAAGTAGCTGTTCTGGGTGTCGGGCTCCAGCGCGGCGATGGCGAGGTTGGACAGCGACTGGTTAAGCGGCACGTAGTAGCTGCCTTCGGGGATGTCGATGGAGCTGCGGGTGGGGGTGACGCGCACGCGCACGATGGGGGCCTTGTCAGCGGCGACGCCTCGCACGTCGGGGCGGTTCATGGTTTCTCGGCCGTTTTCGCTGTAGGTGTCGGCGAGCACGTTGCCCGATTCGGCAACGCGCATGACTTGCACGCCGAGCATGCGCAGGCGGTCAACGGCGTCGTTGGAGTGGGCCGAGAGCCAGTAACCGCAGGGCCGCGCACGCGTCTTGAGCGTGCGCAGGTGCAGGGAGGAGTTCCAGCTCACGTTCTGCACGCGATCGGCGCCGGTGTCGGGGTCGAGCATGGTGATGTCGCGGCGTTCGGGGGTCTGGGCCGCTTCGACCACGATGCTGCCTTTGCAGGCCTGCGATGCAATTTCGCGCGTGACGAACGAGCGCACCTGGGCGAGCTCTGTGGCCCGTTCGGAGGTGCTGCGCAGCGCGCTGCCGATGGCGGTGACCTGGGCGTGCACACGGCGTTGGAGGTCGGTGCGGCCGATGCCGACGCCGCGCGTTTCGATGAGTAGGCTGACGGCGTTCTTGAGGCCGTTCACGTTGCGGCCGGTGTCGGGTTGCGCGCCGCCCATCGAGAGGCTGTGGTCGCTCAGATCGGTGGAGGTGGTGTAGTACCACTCGGAGGTGAGTCGCTGGGCGGCCAGTGCCTTGTTCATGGGCTCCAGATACCACTGCGTGGCGGCCTTGGTGACGAACTCGGGTTCGTTGGCCGTGGTGGCGTGCTGCAGCAGTGCGTCGTAACGCTGGATGGCGTTGAATTTTTGCAGGTAGCGGCCAACGACGGTGTATTCGTGCGCGTCGATGACCGCGACGGGGCGATACAGGTTCACCAATTTGGCGAGTGCCTGCGCCTCGGGCGTGTTGAGCAGCAAGTGGTCGCGGTTCATGTCGACGCCGCTGTCGGTGACACGGCGTTGGGCGTCGGCACCGTCCGGGTTGGCGCGGGCAACGATGACGACGTTGATGCGACGCAGCAGCGGTTCGAGCAGTCCTTGCGAGAGTTCGCGTGCGACGACGAGCAAGGCTTCGGAGCCCGCAGGCTCGTCACCGTGTTGCTGACCAATCAGCAGGATGGTGGGGCGCTTGCTCGCGTCGAGCGCATCGGCGCTGGTGCCCGATGCTTGCGTGATCACCATGGCTTGCAGCGGCACGCCGCGTTGTGAACTACCGATGTTGAGCACCTGCGCCTGCGTGGGCGCGCGTACGCTGGCGCTCAGGTCGTGCAACCAGTCGGAGAGTTCGGCGTTGGTGGTGAAGGCGCGGCGGCCCGGCTCCAGTCCGGGCGTGTTGTAGCGCACCTCGGGCGCGGGAAAGCGCGCCGCGACGGCGGGGCTATAGGGCAGATCGGCGGCGCTGGGCTGGGCGTCGTCCATTTGGTCGGGGCGCACTGGGCTGTCGGTGACAGGCGCGGTCTGCACCGGCACGCCGCGCTCGGTGCCCAGTGGCGGGGGCACGGTGCGTTGGCCGGTGGGTGCGGACTGATCTGAGGGAGCGGCACCGGTTGTGGTCCACGGAGGCAGCGGCGTGCTGGTACAGGCTGCAAGGAGGGCGGCTGCAGCCACTGCAACGCCCAGTCTCATTCCGCCGCGATGTCCAGTTGGAGCGCGCTCTCGCGTAGCAACACAGAGGTGATCTGCGGCGGCTGTCTGGAGGAGCGTGTTGTCGGTGTTCTTCGTCATAGGGGCTGAGAGGATCTTGGGGCCTCGTAACTCATGAAAATCGACAGTGATGTTACCCCGCCACCCATGGCGATCCCTAGGGGAAACGGGGTTGCACCGTGCAAGTCGCGGCAAATTCGTACAAGAATGGGGTGATTCTTGTCGCGTATTGGTCGAAGGCGGGCAGGACAGCGCCTTGCGTTTCTGTGCGTTGACAAAGGTTTGCGAGGATTCGACGAAAAAAAACCCGACGCCAGGCGCCGGGTTGTGCATTGTGCTGCGGGGTGTGGGCTTATTCAGCGACCAGAGCCGCCGAATCGGCCGCCGCGATTGCCACCACCGCCACCGCCAAATCCGCCGCGATTGCCGCCGCCGCCAGCGCCGCCACCAAAGCCACCACGGAAACCACCGCCACGGCGGCCGCGATCGGCCATGCTGTCCACGCTGGTGCGCATCGGGTCGGGCTGCGATTGACCAGCGCCACGGCCATGGCGTGCACCGCCGCCGAGGTGGCCGAGTTGGGTGCCCAGGTGGGCGTTCTCGCCGCGCGGCTGGCTGTCATCAAAGCGACGACCACCACCATTGCCGCCGGCATTGCCACCGTTGCTGCCCGCGAAGCCTTCGCCACCGCCCTGACGACGGCGGTTGCCGTTGTTCTGCAGTTGCTGGCCGGGGCCGCGGCGTGGGCCCTTGCGGTTGTCGTCGCGCGGGCCGGTGTGGCCCTGGGCGTTGTGGCGCTGACCATTGCCATTGCGCTCGGCATTCCGTTCGCCATTGCGGTCATTGCGTGGCTGGCGTTCTGCACGCGGAGCCTGCTGCTGGTCGAATACAGCGGCCTGGCCGAAGTCGCCAGACACGCCATTGGCAGCATTGCGCGCACCGCGCTGACCACCGCCAGCGCCGCGCTTGCCGCGCGTATCGCCCGACGCGGCCTTGTTGGCGCGGATGCGCTCCATCATTTCCTGGCGTGCGGCCTTGGCTGCCGCCTGCATCACGTCGCGACCGGGCGCCTTGCCTGCGCCGCCCCAGATCGTCTGGCGGCCCATGGCGATGGGTTCGGCCGTCTCGTCGGGGGCGGGGCCGAAGCCTTCCAGCACCTGGACCGGAATCTCCTGCTTGGTAAAGCGCTCGATTTCCATCATGAAGCCTTCTTCGTCCATGCACACGAGGCTTACGGCGTGGCCTTCACGACCGGCGCGGCCCGTGCGGCCGATACGGTGCACGTAGTCTTCGGAGACGTTCGGGATTTCGTAGTTCACCACGTGCGGCAGGTCATCGATGTCGATGCCGCGGGCCGCGATGTCGGTGGCCACGAGCGCGCGGATTTCACCGCTCTTGAAGCCGCCCAGCGCCTGCGTGCGTGCGCTCTGGCTCTTGTTGCCGTGCAGCGCCATGGCGCTGACGCCGTTCTTGGTCAGGTAGTCGGCCACGTTGTTGGCGCCGAACTTGGTGCGTGTGAACACCAGCACCTGGCTCCAGTTGTTTTCCTTGATGATGTGCAGCAGCACTTCCTTCTTGCGCGCGCGGCCCACGGGGTGGATCACCTGGCTGATGCGCTGCACCGTGGTGTTGCGCGGAGTGACCTGAATGGACAGCGGATCGCGCAGCAGTCCGTTGGCCAGTTCGCGGATTTCGTCACTGAAGGTGGCCGAGAACAGCAGGCTCTGCTTTTCCTTTGGAACCAGCTTGAGCACCTTCTTCACATCGTGGATGAAGCCCATGTCCAGCATGCGGTCTGCTTCGTCGAGCACGAGGATTTCCACCGTGGACAGGTCCAGGAAGCCTTGCTGCTCCAGATCGAGCAGGCGACCCGGTGTGGCCACGAGCACGTCCACGCCGCGCTTGATGCGGTCGATTTGCGGGTTCATGCCCACGCCGCCGAAGATCACGCAGGACTTCAGCTTGAGGTGCTTGCCATAGGCGCGCACGGACTCTTCCACCTGCGCAGCCAACTCGCGCGTGGGCGTGAGCACTAGAGCGCGAATACCCTTGGTGCCAAATTTATTCACGGGTGCGGTACCCTTGGCAAGGCGGGTCAGCATCGGCAACGTGAACGCTGCTGTCTTGCCGGTGCCGGTTTGGGCACCTGCCAGCAGGTCTTTGCCTGTAAGAACTGCCGGAATGGCTTGTTCCTGAATGGGGGTAGGGTTGGTATAGCCCTGTTCTTGCACGGCCTGCAGGATGGCAGGGTCCAGCTCTAATTCGTCAAAAGTCATTTATTTTTTGGAAAGTGCGCCCATCCGGGGCGCTGGGTATCAGCCCGTTCCAGTGACTGTACGGGTCGACTGGCCAGTTCAAAAGGCGGATATGGTTACAGGTGTGGGAGCGTGGAAAATGCTTCCCTTGTCCCCAGCTGTGGTGCTGATGTCAGGGGCAAACTGGTACCTCTGACGACGGATATTGTCTCATGGACCGATAATCCGGGGTTATGCGCGAAATTATGGCGCTTTTTTTCTGATAACTGAACAAATATTTCATGGCTCAATACGTTTTCTCGATGAACCGTGTCTCCAAGACCGTGCCGCCGAAGCGACAGATCTTGAAGGACATTTCTCTCAGCTTCTTCCCCGGAGCCAAGATTGGCGTGCTGGGCCTGAACGGCTCGGGCAAGTCATCGCTGCTCAAGATCATGGCTGGCGTGGACAAGGAAATCGAAGGCGAAGCGATTCCCATGCCCGGCCTGTCGATCGGCTATCTGCCGCAGGAGCCTAAGCTGAACCCCGACCACACCGTGCGTCAGGCCATCGACGAAGCGATGGCCGAGGTGAACAACGCCCGCGCCCGTCTGGAAGAGGTGTATGCCGCCTATGCGGAGCCTGACGCCGATTTCGACGCCCTGGCGGCCGAGCAAGGTCAGTTGGAAGCGATCATTGCTGCTGCCGGTACCGACTCGGAGCACCAGATCGAAATCGCTGCCGACGCGCTGCGCCTGCCGCCATGGGATGCCGTGATCGGCAAGCTCTCCGGTGGTGAAAAGCGCCGCGTGGCGCTGTGCCAACTGCTGCTGTCCAAGCCCGACATGCTGCTGCTGGACGAGCCGACCAACCACCTGGATGCCGAATCGGTGGACTGGCTGGAGCAGTTCCTGCACCGCTTTACCGGCACCGTGGTGGCCATCACCCACGATCGCTACTTCCTGGACAACGCAGCCGAGTGGATTCTGGAACTCGACCGGGGTCACGGCATTCCGTACAAGGGCAACTATTCCGACTGGTTGGTGCAAAAGGGCAACCGCCTGGAAGCCGAACAAAAGGGCGAGGAAGCCCGCGCCAAGGCCCTGAAGAAGGAACTGGAGTGGGTGCGCCAGAACGCCAAGGGCCGTCAGGCCAAGTCCAAGGCGCGTATTGCCCGCTTCGAGGAACTGAGCGATTACGAATACCAGCAGCGCAACGAAACACAGGAAATCTTCATTCCTGTGGCCGAGCGTCTGGGCGCGCAAGTCATCGAGTTCCACAACGTCTCGAAGTCCTTCGGCGACCGCATGCTGATCGACAACCTGTCGATGAACATTCCGGCGGGTGCCATCGTCGGCATCATCGGCCCGAACGGTGCGGGTAAGTCCACGCTGTTCAAGCTCATCGCAGGCCGGGAGCAGCCCGATTCCGGCAAGGTCGTCATCGGCCAGACCGTGAAGATGGCTTACGTGGACCAGTCGCGCGACGCGCTGTCCGACGAGAAGACCGTGTGGGAAGACATCTCCGGCGGCCTCGACATCATCAACGTGGGCAAGTTCCAGATGGCATCGCGCGCATACGCGGGCCGCTTCAACTTCAACGGTCAGGACCAGCAAAAGAAGGTCGGCAACCTCTCCGGTGGTGAGCGCGGTCGCCTTCACTTGGCCAAGACGCTGATCCAGGGCGGCAACGTGCTGCTGCTGGATGAGCCGTCGAACGACCTGGACGTGGAAACGCTGCGCGCGCTGGAAGATGCGCTGCTGGAATACGCCGGCACCGTGCTGGTCATCAGCCACGACCGCTGGTTCCTCGACCGCATCGCTACGCACATCCTGGCGGCAGAAGGTGATTCGCAGTGGGTGTTCTTCGACGGCAACTACCAGGAATATGAAGCCGACAAGAAGAAGCGTCTGGGCGAAGAGGGCGCCAAGCCCAAGCGCATGCGCTACAAGGCGCTCAAGTAATTACCTTGACTCTTGAGGGGCATGCCGTTTATTAGGCGTGGCGCTCATGCAACAAGCCGGACTGGAATACACTTCCGTCCGGCTTTTTTGTGCCTTGAACCGGAGAGGGAGGCGCCCTGTTTCTGAAACAGTTTTTTAGAAAATATCAAAAAAACTCGTTTCCATTAGGCAAAACCTTAAAGAACAGACACTCACCAGTAGTAGCATTCGCTTATAACTTTTAACAGTTGTTTGCCATCTATATTGGTCCATGTCATTGCCTGTGCCTCAATCTTCGGCGGTTTTTCGCGCCTGTGTTGCCAGTGCCGTGCAGGATGGCGAGACCATCATGGGGCAGTTGATCCAGAGCACGCGCCTGCATCTGGTGGAGGCGGGTGAGAAGGCCAAGGGCATTCAGGAGCGCCATCGTCTGGAAGAGGCTTTGCGTGCGCTGGACGCCCAGGAGTCCGCACTGCTCAGAAGCTATCCGATGGCGTTGCAGGAAACCTTCCTGGACGCCACGCCCGAGCGGCCCGCAGCGCCTTTGGTGGATAGCGGAATCGATTTTGGCGAGCTGTCGCTGGTCGATGACAACGCCGTCTCCGAACAGGTCGAACTGGCGCGTGCGCGCCAGATCGCCACGCACGCCACCGATGCGGCGTTGACGGAGCTGAACACCCTCATCAGCGCCGCCCAGGGCCTGCCCAACGTGCAACCGGAGCGCAATCCGCTGCGCCCGGAGAACTACATCCGCGCCTTGCAGCGCGCCATGGACGAGAGCCAGGTGGATGCGCCCACGCGCCAGATCTGGATGGAGCGCATGCGCGAGCTGCTGGGCACGCAACTCGTTGGCACGTACCAGCGTGTCACCCAACGGCTGCGCGACCATGGCATCACGCCCGTGGGCTACATGGTGGTGCCCGTGAATGCGCGCTCGCGCGGAACGGCCAACGGTGTCGGTGCCACGAATGCGTCGCGCTACGGGCAGCCCACCGATGCCGCACCGATCGGGCGCGATCACGCAATGGACCCCCAGGCGGAAGGCCTGCTCACCGTCGAGCTGCTGCGCCAGATGCTCGGAACCAGCGCAGCGCATTTGGGCGGCGCGGGCAACGCACTGGTGCCGCCTTCGGTGTATGGCATGCCGCAGCGTGCCGGGGCCGCACCCGCGCCGGGCACCTCGCAATACGCGCAGGCGATGGACGATGTGCAGCAACTGGAGCACTTGCTCAGCCAACTCTCGCAAGTCGCGCCCATGGACGGTGTGGGCGCGGGTGCGGCCACGGTCCCCATGACGAACTGGGCAGCCACGCCGTCGGTGCCAGCACCGCTGGGGCAGGGCGGCGTCGTGCTGGGGCGCATGATGCAGCACATCGCGCAAGACCAGCGCCTGCCCAATGGCGTGCGCAGCGCGGTTGCGCGGCTGGAGCCGGTGTTGGGGGCACTGGTGGCGACGGATACGACGTTCTTCTCGGACGACCAGCATCCGGCGCGGCGGTTTCTGGACGAGCTCACGCAGCGCAGCCTGCAGTTCAAGGACGAAAAATCCGGCGGATTCTCGCGCTACATGCAACTGGTGAACGCCGCCGTGCTGCATCTGACCACGACCCATGGCGTGCAGGGCCGCCACTTTGACAAGGTGTTGTCCACGCTGGAAAGCGCGTGGATGGCGCAGTCGCCACGCGCCACATCCGAGCCGGAACCGGACGCGGTCGTGCACGATGAAGCGCCCGCATCCGCGCACAGCGAATTCCGGGACATTGCCCGCCGCTTTGGCAAGCTGGCGGACGCGCACCATGCGCCCGTCGCCATCCGCGAGTTCCTGCTCGGGCCGTGGGCGCGCGTGGTGGCGCAGCACGGCGATGACGCGCGTTTTCTTGCCATCGTGCCGCCGCTGCTGGCCTGCGCACAGTCCACGCACAGTGCGGAGCAGGCGCGCGAGCTGATGCCACTGATGGAGGGCATGCTCAGCACGCTGCGCGATGGGCTCTTTCGCATTGAACATCCTGAGGAGGACATTCTCGTGATCGTGCAACGTGTGGCTGGCCTACAGCATGCGCTGGCCCAGCGTGCTGCGCTGTCGCCATCCGGGGATATGGAGGAGGAGCCGTTCAACGGCGAAGTCGACATCCTGCTGGACGAGCCAGAACTTGTCGCCGTGCAGGAATCGGTGCCAGAGCCCGAGGTGGCTGAGGTCGTCGAGGCCATTCCTGTGCCCGTAGACGTCGCGCCGCAGCGCGAGAGTGTGGAGCGCGGACAGGCGACCTATGCCGTGGGCGACTGGTTCATCCTCACCACCGGCCAGCGCGAAGTGCGCACGCAACTCACGTGGTGCAGCGCCAATCAGTCGCTGTTCCTGTTCACGGCGGAGGATGCGAGCACGCAATCGATGACGCGCCGCATGCTCGACAAGTTGAGCACCCAGGGCCAGTGGCGCAAGATCGCCACGGCCTGATCGGCGAGTGGCTCAAGCGCTCTCTGTTGCCGCCGTGGCAGTCGTGCGCTTCATGTTCGCCAGCTTGGTGCGCACCAGTTGGATGTGATTGCGCAGCGCGTACAGCTCATCGGCGTAGGACAGCGGCACGCTCACCTTTTCCACCTGCGCTTCCAGTCGGTCGAGCTGCGTGCGCAACTCCGTCGGGTCGGGTGAGCCCTGCTCCATTTCGTCTTCGATCTCGCGCAGCTTGCCGTACCAGCGGAACACACGCGAGCGCACGCGGAACTGATAGAGCGGCGGCACGATGCGCGACAGCGGAAGCATGAACGCAATCAGGATACCCAGAATCAGCCACATGCGCTCCACCAGATTGGCCGCCCAGAAGGGCATGTAGCGCTGCATCGCAGGCGCGGGCTCGTTGATGGCGCGATCAGCCTCTTGTGCAATCGGCAGCTCCGCATGCAAGGTGCTTGGGAACTCGCGCGCACGGTTGAACCAGCCCGCCGATCCATGCAACGCCTGCGCGTTCTGCGCAAACAATTGGAGCAGGGCGGGGTGCGTTCCTTCACGCGCCAGCAGCGACGTGGTCGACGCCACCAGCCGCACGTCGCGCGGCGGAATATTGCGTGCCAGATCCACCACGCCACGCGGCAGCGTGACCGGCGTGAGGAACGGAAACCGGCGGCTATACGCTTCGTTCTGGGCAAAGCTCATGAGTTGAACGCCGGGCGTTTGCAGCAGCATCTGCACCATCAGCGACTCAGGGGCCGAGGCAAACACCAGCGCATCGAGCTTGCCGTCCAGAAATGCCACCGTGGCCGGCGTCTGCGACAGATCGCTGAGCGTGAGCTCGCCCGCCTCGATGTTGTTGGCCTCCAGCAGCTTGGCCATCAGTTGTGGCAAGCCGCTGCCTTCGGTGCCCACGTTCACGCGCAAACCACGCAGTTGGTGCAGGCCGTTGAGGTGGCCTGAGCGCACCACACGCTTGGCCGCTTCTTCGCGATAGAACAACCAGATCGGCTCCACAAACAAGCTGCCAAGCGATACCAGTTCATCGCGATCTTCCGGCTTCAGCTCGCCCGTGCCGCCTTGCACGAACGCCAGGTCCGCCTTGCCCTCGCGCAGCAATTGCAGGTTGGCGGAAGAGCCCTCGCTGTCCAGCAGCTTCACGTCGATGCCGTCCTTGGTCAGCGCCTCGTGGTAACGCTTGCCAAACTCTGCATAGGCGCTTTGCTGTGGCCCGGTGGCCAGCACCACGGACTTGGGCGGCGTCGGGTTGAGCCACCAGAACGCAGCCACCACCAGACCTACGCCGAGCAGCGCCAACGGGCCCGCCGACAGCATCAGGTCGCGAATCGACAACAGCAAATTGCGCAAACCGCGCGACATCTGTCCGACCGTCATGCTGCGCCCGCCTTCCAGTCCGCCAGGCCCGGCAGCCGCGCGCCATCGGGCAAGCGGATGCTGCGCGCCGCACGCACGGCGCACACAGTCGCCAGCGCCACGGCCTCGGCCGCCATGGTCGCGAGCAGCAGCATGCCGGGGCTCTCGCCCGATGCGCCCGTGCCCAGCGCAAACAGCGTGTCGCCGTCACTCATGGTGTGTACCGGGTTGATGGCGCGTGCCAGTCCGTCGTGGCTGACGACGGCCAATCGGCGCGCCTGTACCTTGGTGATGACAGCGTCCGTCGCGATCACGCCGATGGTGGTGTTCGCCCCCGCAATGATGGACTGCGCGGCCTCGCCGGACAGCAAGGTGCGGCGCGAATCGCGCAAGTGCATGCCGTCATCTGTGCGAGCACCCGCCAGCGGCAAACCGGTGTCGGGCGACACCACATCGCCCACCGCGTTGCACGCAATGAGTGCGCCCACCGTCACCTTGCCCACACGCACGCTCGCGCTGCCGATGCCGCCCTTCATCGCGTTGCCAAGGCCGAACAGCTTGCCCACCACGGCACCCGCTCCGGCCCCCACATTGCCCTGCGCCACGGCGTTGCGCGACGCAGCAGCGCACGCCGCATAGCCCGCAGCAGCATCGGGGCGAATGCGCATGTCGCCCACCGTCAGGTCGAACAACACCGCCGCTGGCACGAGCGGAATGCGCCCCACGCCTACATCGAGCCCGATGCCTTGCTCTTCCAACCAGCGCACCGCGCCGGTCGCAGAATCCAGGCCAAACGCGCTGCCGCCCGAGAGCATGATGGCGTGCACCTGCTGCACCAGATTCGACGGCTCCAGCAAATCCGTCTCGCGCGTGCCCGGCGCGGCACCACGCACATCCACGCCAGCGACCGCGCCTTCGCGCGCAATCACCACCGTGCATCCGGTCGGGCGGCGCGTGTCGGTGAAATGGCCCACTTCAATCCCGGCCACATCCGTGATGCAGCCATGGGCGGGCGAAGACAGTGATGGCTGAGTCATGGGCTGAGATGATCTTTGCAAAGACGGAAACAACAACGAAAAGAGGCGGCCGGCGCCGAGCCGGGCAGCCCCTGTAATGGCCGCTCATTATGTGGCGATAGCGCACAGCCATCATCGACCTGTGCGCAAAGGGGCTCCTTTCATGGGCTAGAAGGCGGCAGCCGTCTGCGGAAGGTCGCACATTCCGCTGTGTGGATCTTCATGCTCCGATTCGTATAAGTATCGAGATATTTATTCGTTGGGATTTGAAGCACTTGTTCCGATACTGCGCTCCATGCCATCGCTGCGGCTCTTGACCGCGTACGGCGAAATGCACACCACCAAAACCGGAATCACTTTGGGCTGCACGCAGCCGCAGGAGAACAGCACATGAAGAACATCCACCGCCGCAGCATCTTGCTCGCCGCCGCATGCGCGGCCGCGATCACGTCCGCATCGCTTGGCCTCACCGGTCAGGCGCTGGCGCAGGACGCAAGCAAAAAGCAGCTCATCATTGGCGGCACCGCCGGCTCCAACATCGACCAGTTGCAGGCAGGCATCGTGCCGCTGCTGCAAAAGAAGGGCTACAAGGTCAAGCTCGTCGAATTCAACGACTACGTGCAGCCGAATCTGGCCCTGGCCGATGGCTCGCTCGATGCTAACTTCTTCCAGCACGAGGTGTATTTCAACCAGTTCAAGGGTGATCGCAAACTCGACCTCGTCGCACTCACGCAAGGCCCGATCGCGCCGATGGGTGTGTACTCCAAGACACGCAAGACGCTGGCCGACGCCAAATCCGGCGACCGCATCGCGCTGCCCAACGACCCCAGCAATCTCGCGCGCGCACTGCTGCTGGTGCAGCAAGCAGGACTCATCCAGCTCAAAGCGAACGTCAATCCGCTGCGCGTTTCAGAGCTCGACGTGGCCCAGAATCCGCGCAAGCTCAAGTTCGTGCCACTGGAAGCGGCGCAGTTGCCGCGCTCGCTCGACGACGTGCAATTCGCCATCATCAATGGGAACTTCGCCATCTCGTCCGGTTTGAAATTGCAGGACGCCGTCGTGCTGGAAAAAACGCCCGACCACTACCTCAACATCGTCGCCGTCAAAACCCGCGACCAGCAAGCGCCATGGGCCAAGGACCTGGCGCAAGCATTCCACTCCACTGAATTCAAAAGTGTGGTCGACACTAAATTTGCCGGCTACGCAAAGCCGCAGTTCTTGCAGTAAAGCGCGCATGCAGGAGCAGCCAGCGACAAGGTACATGGTGCGCCGCGCTGAAGACGGCTCCTGACAGCGTGCCGAAACTGCCGCCCTGCGGTCACCGCTTCAGCAGGCAATCCAGAACCGCACCCAGCATGTCATGGGCGCTGTGGACTTCGATGGCGCCGGGCAATGACAGCGCTCCATACAGCACAAACACCGGGCGTTCCCACTTGAGGCCGAGCGCCATCTCGGAGAGGGTGCCCATGTTGTAGCCGACGGCGATGAGGCATACGGCGCTGCGCGCGATGAGGGCGTTGCGCATTTCGCCGATGCCGGTGGGCAGCGTCACGCTGAGGTAAGGGTTGGCGTTGCGTTCGTCTTCTTCAGGAAGAATGCCGATGGCAACGCCGCCTGCGTCGCTTGCGCCTTGCGCCGCGGCTTGCATGACGCCGCCGCGACCGCCGCAGACGATGGCCATGCCAGCGGTTGCCAGTGCGCGGGCGATGTGGCGCGCGGCGTCATATTCGCGCTCACCCGCATCACCCGGGCCGATGATGCCCACCGGGCGGCGATGTCGTTGCGCGCTGGCTTGCAGTGCCTGCAGTTGTCGCAGTCGCGCTGTCAACGTCGGGGGAAGGTTCAGTGCCTCAATGCGATCCTGCATGGTGTCCAGCGCGTTTGCTTGCAATTGCATCTCCAAATCCCATCACGATGACGCACAGCGCCATCAACACCAGCGACAAAGCGGCGGCCACGCTCAGATCAGAACCACCATCGCTCACTTGCGCGAACAGCATCAGCGGCAGAATGTTCAACTGCGTTCCCACCAGCGCCAGCGCCGTGCCGTACGTGCCCATGGCAATGGCTGCCACCATGCAGGCGTTGGACAACACGGAGGGCGCGACTTCGGTGATCACCGTATCCCGGAAAGCGCGCCAGCGGGTCGCGCCCAACGTGCGCGCCGCCTGCATGGGACGCAGGTCGAGGTTGGCGAACACGGGGTAGAGCGACAGCGCCACACGCGGCACGAGGTAGTAGGCGTAGGCGCAGCCCAGGCCCGCCGCACCGTAGATCCAGTTGCCCACCACGGCACCATCAAAACCGATGGCGACGAGCAATTGGGTGATGAAGCCCGAGCGCCCGAACGCGAGGATGAAGCCGTAAGCAATCACCAGTCCCGAAAACGCCAGCGGCAAGCCGAGCAGTGTCATCATCCAGCGCCTGCGCGCCTCGGGCTGGCGCGCCAGCTCGATGGCGATGACCGTGCCCACCAACCCGGACAGCGCGCCCGCCGTGAGGCCTAGCACCAGTGTGTTGATGAAGGCCTTGCCGAGCAGCGGATTGGCCCACAGGCGTGCAAACGCGCTGCCGCCCTCCGTGGCTGCCTCTGGCACCAGAGATGCCAGAGGCAGCGCGAAGAACAGCGCCATGAAGCACCATGCAGGCCAGGCGCCGAAGCGGCGTATCCAGTTGCTCATTTGCCTGCCAGCGTCGCCTGCGCCCAGAGTTGGTCAATCTCGGCCTTCTTCGCGGACGCTTTGATGACATCGAGCGGCTGGATCTGCGGCGCCACCGGCAGCTTGCTGGCCACGTCTTCGGGCAGCTTCACGCCCGGCACTGCGGGGCGCACAAAGCCCTTGGCGAACAGTTGCTGGCCGATGTCGCTCATGATGAAGTTCAGCCAGAGCTTGCCGGCATTCGGGTTTGGCCCGTTCTTCACGAGACTGATGGCGTAAGGCGCGGCCACGCTCGCTTCCTTGGGAATCACCACCGCGCAGGCGTCGCCCATGCCGTCCAGATGTTTGGCCTTGAGGCCGTCGTTTTCGTAGCCGATCCAGATCGGGATTTCGCCCTTGATGAACTTGGCGTAAGGCGTGGTGCCTTCCACGCGCTGCACGTTGCCGGCGGCATGCAGCTTGCCAAGGTAGTCGGTGCCGGGCTTGACGTTGTCCACGCTGCCGCCGTTGCCGTAGGCCGCTGCGAGCGTGAGCACCTGACCGACACCGGCACTGCGCGGGTCGAGGTAGGTGACGCTGTTCTTGTATTCCGGCTTGAGCAGATCGGCCCAGCTGGTGGGCACGTTCTTCACCAGCTTCGTGTTCACGAGGAAGGCAATGTTCAGCGTGTGAATGGTGAACCAGCGCCCTTCGGCTTCGCGGAACACGGCCGGGAGCTTGTCGAAGTTGTGCGGCTTGAAGGGCGCGACGACGTCCTTCTTGGCCGCATCGACGGCGGAAGCGGCAAAGTAGTACGCCGTATCGGCCTGGGGGCGGCGGCGCATCTTTTCGAGCGCAACCACGGTGGCGGCCGATCCCAGATCGTTGTAGCTCAGTTCCACATCGGGGTAGCGCTTCTTGAATTCGGCGAACAGCGCCTTCCAGTTGGCCCACTCGGGGCCGGTGTCGAATGAGACGCAGAAGCCTTCCTTGCGCGCTTGTTCGTAGAGTGCTTTTTCACCGCTGTAGAGTTCCGCGCCTTCGCTGGCCCAGGCTGCACGTTGCGCCAGAGCCGCCACAGGCAGGGCTCCAGCGGCTTGAATGAGTTGTCGGCGTTGCATGTCGGTTTCCCTTCGTTGAACAATGGATGAAAGTGAGTTCGTCGGCTCAGTCGTTGAGCAGGCGAATGTGTTCCGGCGCGATCGAGATCGCCTGTTGTGCAGGTGATTTGCCTTCGGCCAGAAAGGCGCGGGGAGCGCCAGGCACGTCGAAGTCGAAGCGGGTCAGCGAGCCCAGGTAACGGCAGGCACCGGTGCGGCCCTCCAGCCGATTGGTGGTGCCGGGCGCGGGATCGACCTCGATGTGTTCGGGCCGGATGAGTGCGTGTACGGTCTGCCCGGCGCGGCGATCGCCGGTCGGTGTTGCCAGCGTGGCAAAGCCGAAGTCGACCCGGTTGTCCGCTGCGACGCGGCCTTCCAGCAAAGTGGACAGTCCCACAAACTCGGCTACGGCGCGGCAGTCCGGCTTTTCGTAGATGTCCTGCGGCGTGGCGATCTGCAGCAGCCGGCCATCCTTGAGCACGGCGACACGGTCGGCCATGGCCAGGGCCTCTTCCTGATCGTGCGTGACCAGCAAGGTGGTCGATCCGAACTGGCGCTGGAGTGCGCGAATCTGGTCGCGCAGATGCCCGCGCACGCTGGCGTCAAGCGCTGAAAGCGGTTCATCCAGCAGCAAGGCGCGCGGGTCGATGGCCAGCGCGCGGGCCAGCGCAACACGCTGCTGCTGCCCACCCGAGAGCTGATGGACGGAGCGCTCGGCAAACTCGGCCAGACCCACCACGTCCAGCAGTTCCATGGCGCGTGCGCGGCGCTGTGCCGTGGGCACCTTGCGCAGCGCCAGGCCGTAGCCGACGTTGTCGCGCACGTTCAGGTGCGGAAACAGCGCGTAGCTCTGGAACACCATGCCGATACCGCGTTGGTGTACCGGCGCACCCGCCATGTCCTGACCGGCCAAGGCGATCTTGCCCTGATAGCCAGTTTCCAGACCCGCCACCAGCTTGAGCAGCGTGGACTTGCCCGATCCGCTGGGTCCGATCACGGCGACCAGTTCACCCTGGGCGATGTCGAACGAGACGTCATGCAACCCCTGTTGACTGCCCGGATAGCGGTAGTTCACGTTGTCGAAGGTCAGACTCATGGGGCTTTTCGTAGAAGAGAAGAGGACAGCAGGGCGGCCAGACTGGCGAGCAACAACAGGATGACGGTGGCCGCGCAGGCGAAGCCGGTGGCGCCGTAGAACGCCTGCAGCAGCACTACGGGATAGGTGCGGTTCTGGAAGCCGACCAGCAAATTGGAGAGGTTGAATTCACCGATCGACAGCGCCGCCACCATCACCAGACCCGAGAGCATGCTTTGGCGCAGGGCGGGCATGACGATGCCGGTGAAGCGCTGCCATTCGCCAGCGCCCAGCGTGGCGGCGGCTTGCTCCAGACGTTCGATGCCGAGGTGGCGAAGGTCGGTCAGCAGCGCGTTGGTGAGGTAGGGCAGCGTGGCGATCACGTGGGCTGCGATCAGCAGCGGCGTGCTGCCCAGCCAGGGCAGGGTGTCGGTGTTGAAGACGATCATGTAGCCAAACGCCAGCGTGATCGCGGGCACGGCCACCGGCATCGCGCTCACGATGCGGGCGGCCATGGCCTTGCCTTGTCGCGCGCCGTGGTGCAGCGAATAGGCCAGGGGCAGTGCCAGTACCGAATTGATCACGCAGGCGGACAGGGCGACGGTCAGGCTCGAGACAAAGGCCCGGCGAAAAGACGCGTCGTTCCACAGGTCCTGATACCACTGTGTCGTGGGGCCGCTTGGCAGCACCGAGTTGGTCCAGTTCTGACCAAAGCTGCCGACGACGAGCAGCAGCATCGGCAGCAGCAGATACAGGCCGTAGGCAATGGATATTCCGCGAACCACAATGTCTCCGATGGAATTGAACAGCGCACCCGTACACGATGTTCGGGCCTGAATGGACTATGCCATCCCTGCATGGCTAATTCGTGACGATTTGGATTGATGATTGAATAATTGGAAACTGTTTGGCGTACTATGCGGAAACAAACCCTTCGTTCAATGCGCGCAAAGTAATGAAAAGAGACTGCCCAACCATTCAGGAATTGCTGGCGTTTGATGCAGTTGCACGACATTCGAGCCTGACGCTGGCTGCGTCCATGCTGTGTGTGACGATCAGCGCCGTCAGTAAACAAATTGCCTCTTTGGAAACTTTTCTCGGCATCAAGCTGTTCCTCAAAATGGGGCGGGGCGTGCAACTGAGCGATGCTGGCCGCACCTATTGGCTCAAGGTGTCTCCCGCCTTGCGCGCCATTGAAACGGCCACCTTCGAGACGCGAGCCGGGGCGGGCAGCACCTCGGTGCTCACGCTCAGTTGCGTGCCGACGTTCTTCACCCGGTGGTTGATTCCGCGCTTGCCGCAATTCAGGGTGGAGCACCCGCAGATCACGCTGAGTTTCAGCAAACACATCGCTCCGCTGGAGCCCATGCCCATGTCCGTGGACGCCGCGATTCGCTACAACCCGGCGGAAGCGGCCGGGGTCGTGAGTGAATATCTGGCCGGGCGGGAGTTCGTGGTGATCGCGTCCGCAGCCCTGACCCGCAACGGCACGCAACCGCTGCGCGAGCCGTCTGATGTGCTCGCGCATACGCTGTTGCACCACGAGGAGGCGCAGGCCGTCTGGTCGCAATGGGCGGTGACGCACGGCGTGCCGGGCAACCAGCTCGTGGCAGGGCCGCGATTAGCGCAGTACTCAGCCCTGATACAGGCGGCACGCTGCGGCCTGGGCATCGCGTTCGTGCCGCGCGTGCTGGTGGCCGACGAGCTGGCCGACGGTTCGTTGGTCACGCTGTTCGGCGAAACCATTGCCGTGGAGCACGGACACTATCTTTGCTACCGCCCGGACCGCATGCACATGCCTGCGTTTGTCGCGTTCCGGGACTGGCTGATGAAGGCGGGCGCAGCGCAGAGCGCATGAGACCTTCCTTGCATCGCGTTCATCGCTGGCGGCGCATGGGCGCAAGGGCGAAGGAGCGCATCTGCTATGCGTCGGAGACCAGCCTGTCGAGCCGCAATCGATCGCGCCCATCCGTGATCCGGTGGATCGCCCAATAGCTCACTAAAATCGCGCCCAGCGTGCCGCCACCGGCGAGCAGGAAGAGCACCAGTATCTGGTACTTTGCCGCATCGAAAGGGGCCATGCCCGCGAGGATCTGGCCGGTCATCATGCCGGGCAGGGTGATGATGCCGGCGGCGGTCATCTGGTTGATGGTGGGCATGGTGCCGGCGCGAAGCGCGGCGCGCTGGAGTTCGCGGAACGCCTGATGGCGCGTGGCACCTAGCGCCAGTTGGGCTTCGATGGCGCTGCGTTGGCGTTGCACGCCGGTGGTGAGCGAGTCCAGCGTGAGGCTCACGCCATTCATCACCGCACCGAGCACGATGCCGATCATCGGGATGGCGACCTTGGGCGTCCACCACGGGCTCGGATGCAGTGTGACCAGCGCCAGCACGCCGGTGATGACCAGCGCCAGTGTGCAGGCCGCCGAGCCGATGCCGAATGTCCACCAGCCGGTGAGCCTGCGTTTCTGGCGCGCATGGATTTCGCGGCTCGCGGAGACGAGCATGAACAGCACAACACCTGCGACGAGCCAGGGCGAGTTCAGTGAAAAGACAGTTTTCAGGACCAGCCCGACCAACAGCAACTGGATCAATGCGCGCGCCGCGCCAATGAGCAGCGTGCGCGTGAGCCCCAGACGCAATGCCAGCGAGAGCCCTGCATTGGTCAGCAGCAAGGTGGCCGACAACGCAAGGGTGAGGTAGCTGACGCCGGTTTCTGTCGCCGTCATGCTGTTGCTCCCAAAGCGCTTTCCTGCATGCGCTCGATCAGCGCGCCGTTGTGCAGCGTGGTTTGGCGCGCGGCCATGCGGTCGGCCTGTGCCTGCGAGTGCGTGACCATGAGGATGGCGATGCGATGCTCCTGCATCTGCATGCGCAGCAGGTTTTCCACCGCGAGGACGGCGTTTTCATCCAGTCCAGATGTGGGCTCATCGAGTAGCAGCACCTTGCCATCGGGGCGCAGGGCGCGCAGCAGGGCAAGGCGTTGGCGCTCGCCGGTGGACAGCCGATCGACGGGCCAGTCGCCTGCCTGCGGATCGAGCCCAAGCAAGGGAAGCCAGCGGGCGAAATCGAACTGCGGCGGGAAATGTGCGCGCACTTCCTCACTCCACCAGCCCGACTCGGCGGGCACATACGTGACCTGTTTGCGCCATTGCGGCGCGGGCATGGCCGAGCACGCTGCGTCGTTGAGCCAGGCCTCGCCCGCGTGCGGGTCGAGATCGGCAATCATGCGCAGCAGCACGCTTTTGCCTGCGCCCGAGGGACCCATGACGGACACGCATTCACCCGCGTGCAGTTGCAGATCAATGGGGCCGACGTGCAGCCGCTGCAGCCCCTTCAGTTGCAGCAGGGAAGAAGGGGCGGGCGCCGTCGGTGGGTTGCCAGAGGACTTCATGTCCGGAGTATGCACCGGCGCGCTGCACAGCGGCGGTGCATGGGTGCCCGTCACGCGCTTGGGGCCTGCGGCCAGTAGGCAGGCACATGGCGAGCACATGGCGGGCAACTTGAGGGCGTTAGGGCGTGGCGCGTTCGATGTGTGTGATCACCAATGTGCCGCCCGCGTCTTCAGCATGAAAGCGCACCTTGTCGCCGGGTTTGAATGCCGCGCCCTGGGCCGGGTCCTTGAGCGAGAACACCATGGTCATGGGCGGCATGCCCAGGTTGCGGATGTCTCCGTGGCGCAGGGTGATCTTGCCGGTGCTGGCGTTGAAACGGGTGACTTCGCCATCGGCCAGCAAGTGATTGGGGGCTGTCGCTGTGGACGGCGCGGGGGCCGGTGTGCTGGCCGTTGCAGGGGCTGCGTGTTGGGTGTGATCGGTGTGATCGGCGTGGCCTTGCGCGAGCGTTGAGGATGTGCTGACTGCAAGCATCGTGGCAATGGCAAATGCTTGCCAGCGGTGGTGAGTGTTCATGAAGGAATCTCCTGATTTTTGAATGATCGGGTTGAATTAACGATAGCTGGTAAACACGCTGGTTGAAACGTCATTGCTCATAAGGTTGCGAGTTACGAGCAGCACGTCATACGGGTCCTTGCGACCGCCATACGCGGGGCCATCCATGCCAGGGCTGCCCACGGGCATGCCGGGGACGGCGATGCCCAGCGCCTTGGGCTTTTGCACGAGCAGCTTTTTCACGTCGGCGGCGGGCACGTGGCCCTCGACTACGTAGTTGCCAACCAGCGCCGTGTGGCACGAACCCAGTCGCTGCGGCAGGCCCAGCTTGTTGCGCGCTGCTGTGTTGCCGGTGTCATGCACGGTGACGCTGAATCCGTTGTCCTCCATGTGCGTGATCCAGTCGCCGCAGCAGCCGCAACTCGGGTCTTTCCAGACTTCGACAGGAATCTTCGCCGGGCTTTTGGCGAGCGCGGGAACGCTGGCAAGCGCAACACCGGCAATGGCTGCCGTCAGCAGCACACGGCGGCTACGCAGGGCAGAGGGATGGGTTGTGTGTGTGGTGGACTTTGTCATGATGCAGGCTCCTTGATAATTCAGTGGTGTTCGTGCCCGGACGCTGCGCCGGGCTTGCGCACGCTGGGCTCGCCGGGCGCTTGGCCGGGCGTGGTCTGGCGCGGCGCGGTGGCGTCCAGAGGCGCGCCAGTCCATTCGCGGGCAACGGTGTGGGCGGGGTGCTTGAACCAGCCGGGATCGCGATAGTCGTTTGCGCCCAGATGCTGGCGCACTTTCAGCGTGGTGAACATGCCGCCCATTTCGAGCGCGCCGTAGGGACCGGTGCCGCTCATCATGGGGAAGGTGTTGTCGGGCAGGGGCATCTCCATTGCGCCCATGTCGGCCATGCCGCGCTCGCCCATCACCATGTAGTCGGGCACGATCTTCTGGATCCTGGCGACCAGGCCGCGATGGTCGACGCCAATCATCGTGGGCACGTCATGGCCCATCGCGCCCATGGTGTGGTGGCTCTTGTGGCAATGCAGCGCCCAGTCGCCCAGCTCGTTGGCGATGAATTCCACTTGCCGCATCTGCCCCACAGCCACGTCGGTAGTGACCTCGGGCCAGCGCGCAGAGCGGGGCACCGGGCCGCCGTCGGTGCCGGTCACTTCAAACTCGTGGCCGTGTACGTGGATGGGGTGATTGGTCATCGTGAGGTTGCCCACGCGAATGCGCACGCGGTCGTTCTGGCGCGCCACCAACGGATCGATGGCGGGGAACACGCGGCTGTTGAAGGTCCAGATGTTGAAGTCCGTCATCTCGTTCACCCGCGGCGTGCGCGTGCCGGGCTCCACGTCGAACGCGGAGAGCAAGAACGCATAGTCGCGATCCACGTTGGCAATCAGCGGATGCGTGCCTTTGGGGTGCGTGATCCACAGGCCCATCATGCCCATCGCCATCTGCGTCATCTCGTCTGCGTGCGGGTGGTACATGAATGTGCCGGGGCGGCGCGCGGTGAACTCGTACACAAAGGTCTTACCCGGTGCAATGTGCGGTTGCGTGAGGCCGCCGACGCCATCCATGCCGTTGGGCAGGCGCTGGCCGTGCCAATGGATGGTGGTGTGTTCGGGCAGACGGTTGGTGACGAAGATGCGCACCTGATCGCCCTCGACCACTTCGATCGTCGGGCCGGGGCTCTGGCCGTTGTAGCCCCACATGTTGACGACGAAACCGGGTGCCACTTCGCGCACGACCGGCTCGGCCACGAGGTGGAACTCCTTCACGCCGTTGTGCATGCGCCAGGGCGTGGTCCAGCCGTTGAGCGTGACCACCGGGCGATACGGTCTGCCATTGGGCGGCACCAAAGGCGCGGCGGTGTCCGGCGTGGATTGTGAGGCGGGTTCTGGCAATGCGGCCATGGCGACACGGCTGACCGATGCGGCGGCCACTGCCGTGGCAGCGCCGGTGAAAAAAGAGCGGCGTTGCATGTCAGTGGCTCTGTGGTGGTGGGTTGGTGTTGGCGCGTGAGGGCGTGGCGACGGCGGCTAGCGCATCTCCCGGTGACGTGCCGGTGAGTGCCAATTGCATGTCGGTTTCGGCGAGCCAGAAATCGCGCTGCGCTTCGGTCGCATTCACCACGGCCTGCGTGGTGGTGCGTGCCTGTGCGAGCAGGTCCCACACGCTGGAGAACATGCCGTTGTAGCGCAGCACGGTTTCGTCCTGCACCAGTCGCGCGAGTGGCAATACTTCGGCCTGCTGCTGATGGGCCAGGTCCCACGCCGTGCGATAGCGCGCCCAACTGGTGCGCGCTTCGCTGCGAGCGCGCAGGGCGTTGGCTTGCAGTTGTGCGGCGCTGCGTTGCACGTCGGCGCGCGCACGCGCGGAGGCGCTGCCGCCCCAATCAAAAACGGGCAAAGGCAGTTCCATCTCCCAGCCGCGTGTCACGTCATCGTGGCCAGTGGCCCGGTCTGTGGCGGTGTTGCGCGAATAGCTCAGGCCGATGTCGCCAAACACAGCACCCACGCCAGCCCAGCCGCCGCGATCAGCGGTCACGTCCAGATCGCGGCGCAGCGCGCGCAGGTCCAGCCGTTCGCGCAGCGCCGTGGCCTCGGCATCGTCGCCAGAGCGCAAATCCTGCGCGCTGGCAGGCAAGGGCGGCAACTGCTCCGGCAGGCGGATCTCGGCCTGCGTGCCCCACACACCAAGCCACTGCGCAAGCTGCTCGCGCGCCACCATGGCGTTTAGCCGAGCGCGTGCGAGTTGCGCCGCTGCGTCCTGTTGAATGGCCATTTCGCGTGCTTGCTGCAGCTTGCTGAAGTTGCCCGCCTGCGCCATGCGGCGCGCCAACTCAGCCCCCAATTGCGCAGACTCGTTCATCTGCTCCTGCGCCGTCAGCACCTGCTGCGCAGCCACGGCACGCAACCACGCGCGGCGCGTATCGGCGGCCAGCACCAGAGTGTGCTGCGCGGCGGTCAGCGTGGCGCGCTCCATCTGCCAGCCAAGCCAGCGCGAACGCCATGGCAAGGTGATGAGTTGGACCAGACCGAAGCTCAACTGCCGCTCAATCTCTCGCTCGTGCCCGTTGACGAAACGGCCCAAAGTCAGACTGGGATTGAACAGCGTGAGGCTCTGTGCGCGCTCCGCATCCTGCGCAGCGAGATCGGCCAACTGCGCTTGCAATGTCGGGTTGTTCAGCAGCGCGATGCGCACTGCGGTGTCCGCATCCACAGGCGCTTGCAGCCATTGCGCAATGCGTTGCTGCGCTTCGGCTCGGGACTGCGCGTTGGACGAGGCCAGTTGTGCATCCGCTGGCAAGCGCCCTTGCGTCTGCGCCTGCACATCGCCGCGCAGTCCATCGGGTGACACGGCAGCGCAGCCAGCCAGCAACAACGCTGCGCACAGCGTCGACAAAGAAAGGTAAAGCGGACGACTCATGGCTTGGCACCTCCATGCGAATGGTGGTGCTGTTGCGGCATGGCTGGCGCGTGTCCATGCGCAGGATGGTCATCAGCAGCGTGGCCGGAAGCTGCGCGGCGCTCCCACTGGACGATGTCCGCGTGCCCACGCGGGAACTCGCCCACAGCCGCATTCGCGGCCGCCCAGTCTCCGGGCGTGTGGACGATGCTGCCACTCGCCGTGATCGGAGTGTGCGTGAGCGGCGCACTTGGTGCATGCGCATCCAGGGCCGATAGCGACGCAGAAGCCTCAGAACCCTGAGCCGCCGCAGGCAGACCCAACGCGCAGCCCAGGGAAAGCGTCAGCAGCGATGGTGCTGCAAACAAGGGTTTGCAAAGAAATAGGTGGAGGTGCGCAATGCGCATGAACTTCTCCCAAAGCAAGACTTACACAGCGACCGAAGCATGTGCACCAACGCGCCTTGCGGCGGGATAGACCAAATTTCGGACGCACCTAGGGTGTAAGTGCTCAGGAGATGGGTGGCTTGACCACCTGTGCAGCGTGCGCGTCGACAAACGCAGCGCCTAAACGTGAATGAAGAACCTGCAGTCCGGCAGCATGCATCGACGCCTGCAGGTGCGATGCAAACATCGACGAATGGCAAATATCGCAAGCCGAACACACAACAGCATGCCCCGAATCGCCCCCGCCACAATCGTGCGACGCCGCACCGGCAGCGTCGGCACAATGCCCCACATGCAAGCCAGAGCCAGTTTGCGCAGATGAGTCACCGTGGTGGTGCTCCTCGGCAGTCAACAGATGCACTTCGGCAGAACCATGCGCACTGGCGCCAGATCCGATCGTCATAGGTACCACTCCCAACGCCATGGCATCCCCCAGCAGGCCACGCAGGACCAGCAGAAAAACCAGAACGAAGGAGGAAATGCGACGCATGGGTGAATGATAGCGGTTATGGTGGGAAGTTCCGTTGGGGGTGTGTGGGGGCTGTGTCGTGCGGGTTGGTTGTTGGGGAAGGCTGCTTTACAGCGGTTGCTGCTACTCGTGGCTGTTTCGAGACCTATCGGTCACCGCTCCATAAGGGCTGTCCGAGCATTGATGCTTACGACTGCCCAATGGCGGGTTTCAGGTGAGCAGGGGACAGTAACGGTCCGTTGCTGATCGATAGGTTTCTGGCAGTCCGCTCCCAGGGTTCATGAACAGGTACTACCGGCCCCGAAATGACGTCTATTGGGCCGATCTTTGCGTCCACGATTGCTCACTGGCTCCTTCATGACACCCTCGGAGACTCTTTTAGCGGGATGGCTCGAAAGGATGCGCTGGTCCTACAAGCAAATTAGGTTGGATGGCCGGTCCGTGTCGCTGGCATTGAAGTGCCGTCGTACTTATGTTAAGTACGTTGATTTTTGATTTGCATGCGCATATGATGCGCATATTTTTATTTTTAAAAGGATGAGCAATTGCCAGACTCAATCCTCCGCCGCGCTCGCAAGGCGCTCAAGCTCACTCAAGTTCAACTCGCCGAGCAGGTAGGTGTTAATCAGGCGACACTCGCTCGTTGGGAAACAGGCAAGGCCGCGATTCCGGACGAGAAGGCTTCGCTTCTATCAACAGTGCTTGGCATCCTGATCAGCGCCGCAGATCCACGGTGCGCGTTGATTGCACCGAAATTGCCGGATCATAATGATGAGCATAAAGCGAACGACGGACATGACTACTTCGGCGAGGTCGCTGTTCATTTCAAAAGCGGCGGTCGGCCCCTGATGGTGTCAGTAAACGAGGTCGCCCGTTCGCGTATCTATGCGCAGTTCGATGAGCGAAGCATGTCAACACTGGCATCTGAGACGCTCGACAACCGAACGGTGTACCTACGCAAATCGGCAATCTCTGATCTGCACTTCTCGAGTGACGCCGTGGGTGCTTTCGGGCCCGAGCATAGCCGCTACGGTGTGGCAGTTCGCGGCATTGCGTCCACCGACGACCATCGATTTACTGACCCGAAAGCTGATGATGGCTGCGACCCTGTGGACGCTTTGGCTGGCCGGACTTTGTGCCTTCCCAGTGAATTCTGGCGAGCCGTGAGTTATTGCGATCTTGAACACAATATGCCAGCCGACATTCGTAATCAGGTCAAGCGTGCGTTAAATTCCGAAGACTCGTGCACTTACAAACTGCTTGCCACACATATGTTCTGGCAAGTCGAAAATGCACCGCGCCGCGGGATGCCTTGCAGTGACGGCGCCGATTTGAGCGACGTTCTATCCATACTGGAACAGGGAAGCGTCGAAGACAGTGAAATGCTGCACCTATGCTGCGGCAGCGCAGGCGGCTATCATCATTCAGTAATGGTTAACTTTAGCGCGCTTGAGTACCTAACCGTTCCCACGCACATGCTTGAGGATAGCAATCGCGCTGCTGCGGTACGCGACGGGCTAGCAGACTAAGCCAGTTTCCTTGATAGCAAACAGTCATGACAGGCAGTTCCTAGCCGGTAGTGCGAATGTACGAGCGTCAAGAAGTAGCCCCCCGATACGCGAGCTTAGCCGGATAAGTTAGCTGTCGGCGACGTCCGTGAATTGGTACTACCGGCCAGGAGCGGGTGGCGGAGAACTTGAGAAGCGGTCGTTCAACGTTTGTCATGAGAAGCCCTGTTCAGCTTGCTGGAGAGCGTCCTCTCGATGAAAAGGTTTGCTGTCATTCATAACTGGGGTATGAAAGCGGTTCACCGTACTGACTCCCGGCCTCGACGAGCATGTCTATAGCGCCGGCCGCCAGTTCTGATCGCTCCATTGCGTCGCGAACCGCACTCCGGGGTGGGCAAAGAAATCCGAGCAAGCGATAAAAACCAAATAGGGAAACGTGACCCCAAGCGTATTGGGACTGATTAAAGGCCAAATACGGAAAGTTTTTTGGAATCAAACAGCCCGTCAGGTCACAACTGTTGCTTTGTGTCTTCGAGAACGTTACTCGTGGCAACCGCATCATCTCGTGAAACCCGCGTCCGACTACACGAGCCAGAGCTTGCGCTACTGATTCGATATCGTCACATGTGCCACCAAATAGTCGTCGCGTCAACTCTTCGTCGAGGCGTCTCGTCTGGCGATCGATAACGCCGAAGGAGGAGTCTGTTCCGCGCGGAAGAACCAACCATCGGTCGGTGAGCAATTTCTGAGGCTGCTCCGTGCGTGGGAGTGAGCTTGTGCGAAGTAGTCCTGCCCGCAACTCCACGAATCGATGGGAGTCACGCCCGCCTTTATCTCGCAATGCTACAGATGGGGCATACCAAGGGAGCTTGAAGGGCTGCCGCTCGGATCTATATCCGAGATAACACCGCACTTCGCCATCGACGCTAGAGATCAATTCGCCGCCTTGCCACGATGAGATATCGAGTACATGCGTTGGGTTTGATGAGGAGCTGCTCTTGCGGGGCATATAGTAGCTAACGTAATTTAGACCGTCGAACCTATGGGATAAAGCTGACGGTGCGGGATATTATGGTGACGTTTTCTCGTGTAAATGGCTTGCAGCTTGGGCTTATGGTCGAAGGGCCGTGAAAAAACGGGTATAAACGCCGCCTAAATCTGAGCTTGTTCTTCATTAACCACTATAGCTTAGGGGCACGCGATCCATGCCTCAATCGAAAACGCACTGAACTGGTACTCCGACGGCTGCTTTGGATCATCGTGCTTTAAGACTCCTCGAGTCGACACGAGCTTGGGGCGCGCGCAGAGGCGCTTCTCGCGCCGGTACGTGGTTAGCCGCGCAATCGAATGGCTGGTACCAAAGGTGCAGAGGACGTTCAGGCTGGCTGCGTACAACGGCTAGTGTTGATCGTTGCTGTCGGCCGTTAATGACTCAAATCAGCCTGAATCAGCCTTGAACCCACTCCCCGCCACACCCTCTCCTCACCTCCACTTCCTCAACCGCAATCCATTCGCCACCACCAGCAGGCTTACTCCCATGTCGGCGACGACGGCCATCCACATGGTGGCCATGCCCATGAGGGCGAGGGCGAAGAAGATTACCTTGATGCCGAGGGCGAGGCTGATGTTTTGCCAGAGCACGCGGTGGGCGTCGCGGGAGAGGCGGATGGTTTCGGGGATGCGGCGCAGGTCGTCGTTCATGAGGACGATGGCTGCGGTTTCCATGGCCATGCCGGTGGAGTGGGCGCCGCCCATGGCGAAGCCGACGTCGGCTTTGGCGAGGGCGGGGGCGTCGTTGATGCCGTCGCCGGTCATGGCGGTGGGGCCTTTTTGTTGTTGCAGTTGGGCGAGGATGTCGAGTTTGTCTTGCGGCAGGAGGCCGCCTCGGGCGTCTTCGATGCCGGCCTCGCGTGCCACGGCCTGAACGGTGGCGGGGTTGTCTCCGCTCAGGACGATGGGTTGCACGCCCACGGCCTTGAGTTCGGCCACGGCTTCACTGGATGTGGCGCGCAGTTGGTCGGACACGGCGAAGAGGGCGAGCACGGCGTTGTCGTGCGCCAGCAGGGTGACGGTGCGGCCTTGCTGTTCGTGGAGGGCGAGTTGCGCTTCCAGTTCGGGGCTGGACAGGTGCATTTCGCGCACCATGCGCAGGTTGCCCAGCACATGGCGGCGGCCGTAGACGCGGCCTTCTACGCCGCGACCGGGCAGAGCCTGGATGTCTTCGGCGGTGTGCTCCAGGTGGGCGGGCAGCGTAGGTGCCAGCCCTTGGGCGATGGCGCGTGAGACGGGATGGTCCGAGCGGCTGGCGAGTTGCCATGCGACGTGTGCGCTGTCGGCTTCGTCGCCTGCGGCCAGTGCCTGCCATTCGACCAGACTGGGGCGGCCGGTGGTGAGCGTGCCGGTTTTGTCGAGCGCGATCACGCGCAGCGTGCGGGCTTGTTCCAGCGCGCTGCCGCCTTTGATCAGGATGCCGCGTTTGGCGGCGGCGGTGAGGGCGCTCACCACGGTGACGGGCGTGGAGATAACCAGCGCGCAGGGGCAGGCGATGACGAGCAGGGCCAAGGCCTGATAGATGGCGTCGTGCCAGCTCCAGCCTGCCACGAGTGGTGCCAGCACGGCCAGCAACAGTGCGAGCACGAAGACGATGGGCGTGTAGATCTGCGCGAACCGGTCCACGAAGCGTTGCGTGGGTGCGCGCGAGGCCTGCGCTTCTTCCACGGCGTGAACGATGCGAGCGAGCAGGGAGTCGTCCGGTGGCGCGGTGACTTGCATGTGCAGTTCGCCGTTCTGGTTGACGCTGCCTGCGTAGAGCGCATCGCCCACGGCTTTGTCTGCGAGCTGGCTTTCGCCGGTGATGGGCGCCTGATCGACGGCGCTTTCGCCTCGGGTGACGGTGCCGTCAAGCGGCACGCGCGCGCCGGGTGCGATGCGCACGGTGGCGCCCAGCGTGATTTGATCGACGGGCTGCTTGTGCAGACTGCCGTCGGCTTGCAGCACTTCGGCGGTTTCCGGCGCGAGGTCGAGCAGGCTGCGGATCGCGTTGCGTGCGCGGTCCAAGGCCTGGTCTTCGATGCGTTCGGCGGCGGCATAAAGGGCCATCACCATGGCCGCTTCGGGCCATTGGCCGATGAGGAAGGCGCCAGTCACGGCAACGGCCATGAGCGCGTGTATGCCGAGCTTGAGGTTCAGCAGGCTTTGAATGCCTGCCTTGTAGACGCCGAGCCCGGAAAGCGCGATGGCCACGATGGCCAGCGCCATGCCGACATATTGCAGTTCGAACCAATGGCAGACTTCGGCCCCCAGCGCAACGACCAGCGCGGCGATGATGCGTTGCCAACTGGGCAGCACGCCGTGGTCGTGGCCTGCGTGGTCGTCATCATCCCCTTCTGCATGGGCATGGCTGGTGCCGCCGCAGCAGGCGCCGCAACCGATGGCAGGGGCGGGTGCGCGTTTTTTTGTCGCCGGCGCGTGGGGGTGCGCATGGGCATGTGGATGATCATGTGCATGGTCGTGCGCCACCTCGTGTTCTTGGACAGGTCTTTCGGCGCGGCCGTGAGCAGGGAAATTGGAACTCATGCCATGATTGGAAACCTTGAAGTCACTTGAAGGTCAAGCCATGGCAGCGCAAAGTCCACAGCACCGTATCGGAGAAGCCGCTCGGCTGTCGGGCGTGCCGGCGGCCAGCATTCGCTATTACGAGAAGGAAGGTCTGCTCGCAGCGCAAGCGCGCGCGGACAACCAGTACCGTGTCTACAGCGACGAAGAGGTGCACCGTCTGCGCTTTGTGCGCCTATGCCGGGCGATGGATATGTCGCTTGGCGAAGTGCGCACGCTGCTTGCGCTGGACGCCGATGTGCGCGGTGATGGGCATGTGGCGTGCATCACGCTGGACGAGCACCTAGAGCATGTGCGCACGCGGCTGGCGGAATTGCGCACGCTGGAAAAAGAGCTGCTCGCCCTGCGCAGCCGCTGCGATGGGCAAGGCGGGCAATGTCACGTGATTGAGGCGTTGCACGCGCGCGCCGACAGCGAACCGGTTCCGCCGCCATTGCCATCGGTGAAGCGGCATGTGTGATTCACCGAACGCTATGTAACTCATAGCGGTTGCATGTTTTTTCAATCACTTTCGTTATGATCTGCCCATGAGCGCCGCCGCCAGCGTCATTCGCCTGCCAGGACGCATCGCCAACACGATGCGGCGCTGGGCCGTGGCCTGGTGGCGCATCATTTATCTGGGTGCGGTGGTCTTGGTGCTGATGCTGTCGCCGTCCAGCTACAACCGGGTCACGCGCTGGCGACTGGCGCGGCACATGTATCTGGAAACCGCGCCCATCCTCATCGGCCACACGTTGCTCGCGGCGTTGCTGAGCCTGGTGATCACGCACATCGTCTCTGTCACCGCGATGAGTTACGGGCTTTCGCGCTATGCCCTGGAGATGGTGATCCGCGTGCTGGTGCTGGAGCTGATACCGCTCACCGCAGCGCTGTTCGTTGCCATGCGGGCAACGATTCCCAATGGCACGCAACTGGCGCTGATGCAGCAGTCCGGGCATCTCGACGCCTTGCGCTCTCGCGGCGCCGATCCGATCCGGGTGGAGTTGCTACCTCGTGTCGTGGCCGGTATGTATGCCAGTATCACGTTGGCCGCGCTGTCGTGCGTGGTGGCACTGGTGATGGCGTATGTGGGTGTGTACGGTTTGAATCTGGCCGGGTTGCCGCTGTACACGCGCATGTTCGGCCATGTGTTCACACCGCAGATCACGTTTGTTTTTGCGTTCAAGACGGTGTTCTTCAGCCTGGCGATTGCGCTCATTCCCATGGCGGAGGGACTGTATTCGCAGCCGAATCCCGACCGGCCACGCGAGCGGGATTCGGAACTGGGCGGACTGGCGCGCATGTTTGCCGTGCTGCTGTTGATCGAGGCAGCATCGCTGGTCGGCAACTATTACTGACGGGATTGAGCCCTACAACAATGACAGAACAAGAACCCACGCCTCCCACCCAACCGCCGCGCTACCGGCGCGAAGATGATGAGCTGCTCAAACCGGTTGCGTATCTGGAGCGCAAGGCGGTCGCGCTGCTGATGTTCACGGCGGCGCTGATCATTGGTGCGGCGCTGTACCTGATGTATGCGCGCGGTGTGTTCGAGCCGACGCAGCGGCTGGTGCTGACTGCCGATGATTCGCAAGGCGTTTCGGTGGGCATGGACATGACGTTCTCGGGCTTTCCGATTGGCCGTGTGCGCCGCATCGAACTGGCGGAAACCGGAGATGTGCGCATCCTCATCGATGTGCCGCGCAAGGACGCACACTGGCTGCGCACGACGAGCGTGTTCACGCTGGTCAGCGGCATTGTGGGCGGCACCACTATCAAGGCGTACAGCGGTATCCTGACCGATCCGGCGCTGGAAGACGGCGCAGAACGCCCGGTGCTGCGCGGCGATGCGACGGCGGAGATTCCGCAGCTCATGTCGTCTGCGCGTGAACTGCTCGACAACCTCAATGCGATGACCAGCCAGGGCTCCGCGCTCGGAGGTGTGGTGGAGAACGTGCGCACGCTGACCGAGAGCCTGAACGGCCCTGGTGGCGCCATCAAGGTGCTGACCGGCAACGAAGCCGATGCCAAGAAGCTCGCTACCGCGCTGGACCGCGTCAATCAACTGGTGGCGCGGCTCGACACCATGGTGGCGCGCGCAGACAAACAGGTTTTCGGCGCGGGCAAGGACCCGGGGCTGGTGCCGGAAGTGCGTGCGGCGGTGGTGCAACTCAACGGCCTGCTGGCGGACACACGGCAGAGCCTGACCAAGATCGACGCCGTGCTGGTCGAGGCGCAGGCAGTGGGAGCCAATGCGCGGGAGGCCACGACCGATCTGGGCGAATTGCGCGTCGAGGTGGAATCCAATCTGCGCAAGGTGGAAAGCCTGCTGAACGACATCAATCGCAAATGGCCGTTCGCCAAGAACACGGAGTTGAAGCTGCCATGATTGTGCACCTCACACCTCATCGCCACGCAGGCGCTGTCGGTCGCTGGGCCTTGCTTGGGGCACTGGCGCTCACGCTGGCCGCATGCGGCAACAAGCCTCCGGTGCCCGACTGGAAAGTCAATTCGGTCGGATCGGTTGAACGCGCCACCGACGCGCAACTCTCCGGCAAGACACGCGTGGCCGAGCAAGAGTGGAGCAAGGCGCGCAGCGAGGTCGCCCGCACGGGCAGTCCGGAAAAGCTGGCGCGTGTGGAGTTGATGCGCTGTGCCGCGCAGGTGGGCGCAGCCAACTTGCAACCCTGCACGGCGTTTGACACGCTGCGCAAGGATGCCGCAGCGGATGAGGTGGCCTATGCGGCCTATCTGGCCGGTCAGCCGCTGTCCGCCGACCAGATCGCCCGATTGCCGGAGCCGCAGCAAAAGGCCCTTCGTGATGTGAAGGCCATCGATGGCATTGCCGATCCATTGTCACGTTTGGTGGCGGCGGGCGCGGCGCTCAGCGCTGGACGCGCAACGCCTGACACAATGGTCACGGCAACGGATACCGCGTCCGAACAGGGGTGGAGTCAGGCGCTGATGGGATGGCTCGCGCTGCGTGCAGAGCGGGCAAGGGCGATTGGCGATCTGACCCTGGAAGCGGCCCTGCGTCGCCGCATGGACCTGATCGAGCGCCAAGGCAAACCAGAAGCTGCACCAGCTGCCTTGGACAATAAAAAGGCCTCTTGAAAAAGAGGCCTCTGGGTCGTGGTGAAAACCATCAGCAGCCGGCGAGCGGGAAGGTCGCCGGTAGATACCTGCTGAAGTCAGTTGAACAAGTCTGAGCTCAGGAGCTTGTCCAACTGGGTATTCGCTGAAATCAGCGCATCGACGGACTGCACAGCCTCATCGGGAATCAGCGTCATGGCAGTGGCCGCTACGGCCAAAGCTACGGTTACCGTGAAGGCTGCCAGCGCGCGCGTTCCCTGCCGGAAATTGCGTGTCATGACAGTGTCCTCGGAAAAAAGAATGCAATTACGTGAAACTGGAAATCGCCTTCGCCACCAGAACGGTTGCGGGGCTGAATCCATTGGAACATCACACCAAGGTGAAAAGCTGTCGGACGACGGCTTGTCGCGTCGGTTGGCGACGCAATTTACCGATCGTTTCGTAGGTGTGGGCTTGTCCCTACATATGTAACGTGTGAGTAGTGCGTTTGGTTGACTGCGCAGGGTCTTTAGCCCGGAGTCAAAGCCTTGGCCAATTGCGAGGCGGTGAGTGCGAGATCTTCTGGCCAGCGGTCGGCGACGCTTCCGTGTTGCCAGCAGGCCTGGATGGCGACCTGCAAGGCGTTCGCTGTGCCGTATTCATCGTCCGCGAACGCCGCCATGCGCGCCCCCAGCAGACCCGCCAGCACGTCGCCGGTGCCCCCGGTGGCGAGGCGGGCATTGCCCGTCGGGTTGATGTGCGGAGCGCAGTCGGGCGCGGCAATCACAGTGCCCGAGCCCTTGAGCACGACAACGCAATCGAGGTGCTGCGCGAGCCGTTGTGCCGCGGCGAGCCGGTCGGATTGCACATCGGCGGCGGTCATGCCGTTGCCCAACAGGCGTGCCGCCTCCAGCGGATGCGGGGTGATGACGGTGGGCTGGCGTGCGCGCTGTGCACGTTCGCGCGTGCGGGCCTGCAGCGATGCGTCGGCGGCAATGGCGTTGAGCGCATCGGCGTCGAGTACGAGCCGTTGCGCGCGCCGCAAGATGTCCGGCAGCAGAGCGCGTACCGCCGTGCCGCCACCACAGCCGCAGACGACGGTCATGCGCTCCAGTTCAAGCGCTTCAAATCGGCGCAGCATGATCTCTGGCAGATCGCCCGGCACCTGCAACAGATCGGGATCGTGTGGTGCAAGCATCACGCGGCCCGCACCGGCATGCAGCGCTGCGCTGGCTGCAAGCACGGCGGCGCCGGTCATGCCCATGCCGCCCTCGCGCACGCCTTGGCCGCCAATGATGGCGACGTCGCCCCAGCTGCCTTTGTGGCTGGCGTGTGGGCGCTGCATGGAGGAGGGCGCTCCGCTGAGTTGAAAGCTCGGTGCCATCGCTGGGGCGGGCAGGCCGAGTGCGGAAAACCAGATCGCGCCCGCTTCATCGCGCCCCGCGCCGGTGAACAGGCCCGGATGCAGTGTGAGCAGGCTCAACGTATGGCGTGCGCCCACGTTTGGAGGTGATGCACGATAGGCAAAACCGGGGGCGAGTTGACCGGTGTCGGCGATCAGGCCCGAGGGAAGATCGACGCACAGCAGGGTGGCAGGGCTTTCGCGCAGGGCGTGCAGCAGGTCGAGCATCGCAGCCGATGGCTTTCTGCCCGAGTCGTTGGCCGTGAGCCCAATGCCGAGCAGCGCGTCGATGCACAGATCCTGCGACCCCAAATCATCGGGCGGAGCGCTTGTGAAGTGCACGTTGGCGGCGGTGGCGCGCTGCCACGCTTGCCGCGTGTCGGATGAGGCGGTTTCCGGTGAGCCAAGCCAGGTCACCGAGACCTTGCACCCTGCGGTTTGCAGCAGCGCCGCAGCCTCCAGTCCGTCACCGCCGTTGTTGCCTGCGCCACACGCAATCCAGATGTGGCGCGCGTGGGGCGCCAGCGCGCGTGCCAGTTGCGCCACGGCGCGGCCTGCGCGCTGCATGAGGACATGCTCTCCGGTGGCGGCAATGCCCTCGGCTTCGAGCCTTCGCGTGGTCGCGGTATCGAAGAGAGGGTGGGGCTGATCGGGTTGAATGCGCTGCATGACCGCATTGTGCGGCAGCCGATCTCCGGGAGATCGTTCTGCCGCAGGCACTCAGAAGCGATGGATGTGGAAGGGGTCCAGATCTACCGCGCCCGCGCCGCCGCCGATGCGGTCGGCGAGCACCCGCGCGCAGCCACAGGCCAGTGCCCAACCGCAGGCACCGTGCCCCGTGTTCAGCCACAGGCCAGGGAGGCCGCTGGTGCCGACCACGGGCGCGCCGTCTGGCATGGTGGGGCGGGCTCCGCGCCACGTCTGCACTTGCGGGGAAGAGATGAGTGCGCCGCCAGGAAACCAGCCCGAGAGCGCGAGGTAAAGTTTTTGCAGTGTGTCGGCATGGTGCTCGCCGCCCGCATAGCCCAACTCTGCGCCACCCGAAACGCGCACGCGCTGGCCTTGGCGCGCGATGGTGATGTGGTGCACCGGGTCGATCACCGTGCCTTGCGGGGCATGCAGTTCTTCACGCAGCGGTGCGCTGATGGTGTAACCGTAGACTGCGGCCATGGGCAAGTCGAGCCGATGGCGCTTGAGCAGCGCGGCGCTGGCCATGCCGGCACACAGGACCACGGCGTCGGCGCGGCGCAGGGACGATTCCCCATGGAGTTGCACCCCGGCGGGTTGCGTGGAAATGGCGTCCACCTGCGCGTTGAACACAAAGCGGGCTCCCAGTTCTTGTGCGGCGTAGCGGAGCACCTGCGCAAACAGGCGGCAATTGGCGGCCTCTCCATCGCCCGCATGCAGCGCGCCAGCAAAGGGCACGTCGGTGGACAGGCCGGGCTCGATCAGGCGTGCGGTGTCTGCATCCACTTCGGCGATCTGGCTGCCCGCTTCCCTGAGCACGTCGGGGGCTGGGCGGACTTTTTCGATGTCCTTGGCGTGGCGCAGCAGCACCAGCGCGCCGTGGCTGGTCTCGATGTCCACATCGAATTGCGTGACCAGTTGGCGAGTGCGCGCAAGGCTGTATCGGCCCAGTTGCTCCAGGGCCAACATGGTGCCTGCCGCTGTGGGTGCGTGGGCGGCCTTGCGCCAGCGGCGCAACCAGGCGGATTCGGCGCGACCGGCACCGCGCGCCATGCGAATGGAGGGCTTGGGGTTCCAGAGCCAGCGCCGCGGCGCAGCGCCTACGGCAGGCGAGGCCCACGGAATCAGCAGCGCGGGCGCAAGCAGGCCCGAGCTGGCAAAGCTGGCCTCTTCGGCGGCGGCGCTGCGTTGCTCGTACACCGTTACCTGGTGTCCGTCGCAGGCCAGTTCATATGCTGTGGCAATCCCGACGATGCCCGCGCCCACAATGGCAATTTCCATGGAATCTCGATACTCTCAGACAGTCATCCGGAACCTCTGCTGTCTAGGCCGTGAGGCTTACGTGAACAGCACAGGATTGTCTCCCGCGATGGTTGCATACGATGTCAGCGGGGTGCCGAAACCATCATGCATCCGCAAACAAGCGTGAATTGGTGGTTGATTTCGCAACACTCCGGCATGGTAGTGACAACGGCATTGCAAAAAAGCAAACTATGCCTGCTGTGGTCGTTTACTGACCTCTTCAAGGACAACTCTTCGAAGATTGTCTGGTCTGTGCTAGAATCCTAGGGTTTTGCCGAGTACCGCCCTTGCGCGCCTTCTTCGAAGTCGCAGGCGGCCAGAGTGGCAATTCAATAGCAAACCAGTTCCGTCAAGGTGTTGCCGCAGTCTTTTTGAAGCTGTGGTGATTAATCGGCGCTGGATTTAAGACCCAACCTTTGGAGAAATATCCCATGTCCGTCACGATGCGCGAAATGCTCGAAGCCGGTGTCCACTTTGGTCACCAAACTCGCTTCTGGAACCCCAAGATGGCTCCGTTCATCTTCGGCCACCGCAACAAGATTCACATCATCAACCTGGAAAAGACGCTGCCGATGTTCCAGGAAGCGCAGAAGTTTGCCAAGCAACTGTCTGCCAACCGTGGCACCATCCTGATGGTGGGCACCAAGCGTCAAGCCCGCGAAATCCTGGCTGAAGAAGCACAGCGCGCGGGCGTTCCCTTTGTCGACCAGCGCTGGCTGGGCGGCATGCTGACCAACTTCAAGACCGTCAAGACTTCCATCAAGCGTCTGAAGGACATGAAGGCACAGCAAGAAGCTGGCCTCGAGTCCATGAGCAAGAAGGAACAGCTGATGTTCAGCCGCGAGCTGGATAAGCTCGAGAAGGACATCGGCGGCATTCAGGATATGACCGCTCTGCCTGACGCAATTTTCGTGATCGACGTGGGCTACCACAAGATCGCGATCGCGGAAGCCAAGAAGCTGGGCATTCCCCTGATCGGTGTGGTTGACTCCAACCACTCGCCCGAAGGCATCGACTACGTGATCCCCGGTAACGACGACTCGGCCAAGGCCGTGACGCTGTACGCCCGTGGCATCGCTGACGCGATCCTCGAAGGCCGCGCAGACGCCGTGAACGACGTGGTCAAGGCAGTTTCTGCCGAAGGCGACGACGAATTCGTGGAAGTGGACGAAACCGCTGCCTGATAGTAAACAGGGCCGCGCGACTCGTCGCGAAGAAAAGCGGGGCCCCTGGTGAGCCCCCTTTTTTTTAGCCTGCAGACCGTAACGAACTGAACTGAACTGGAGAAATACGATGGCAATTACCGCAAGCATGGTCGCTGAACTCCGCGCCAAGACCGACGCCCCCATGATGGAATGCAAGAAGGCTCTGACCGAAGCCGCTGGCGACATGGCCAAGGCGGAAGAGCTGCTGCGCGTGAAGCTCGGCACCAAGGCCGGCAAGGCTGCTTCGCGCGTGACCGCTGAGGGCGTGATCACTGCATTCGTGAACGGCAACACAGGTGCCATGATCGAAGTGAACAGCGAAACCGACTTCGTTTCCAAGAACGACAGCTTCATCGCAATGGCCAACGCCGCTGCCAAGCTGATCGCTGAAAAGAACCCCGCTGACGTGGAAGCTCTGGGCGCGCTGGCGTACGAGCAGGACGGCTTCGGCCCGACGCTGGAAGACGTGCGCAAGGGCCTGATCGGCAAGATTGGCGAGAACATGTCCTTCCGTCGCTTCAAGCGCTTTGACGGTACTCCGCTGGCCCTGTACCTGCACGGCACCCGCATCGGCGTGGTCGTCGAGTACGAAGGTGACGCGCAAGCCGCCAAGGACGTGGCCATGCACGTGGCTGCCATGAAGCCCGTGGCCCTGACCTCTGCCGATGTGCCTGCTGCCCTGATCGAGCAAGAGCGCTCGGTGGCCGCTGCCAAGGCGGAAGAGTCTGGCAAGCCTGCCGACATCGCCGCCAAGATGGTGGAAGGCTCCGTGCAGAAGTACCTGAAGGAAGTTTCCCTGTTCAACCAGGTCTTCGTGAAGGCTGCTGACGGCAAGCAAACCGTGGAGCAGATGCTCAAGGCTGCCAACACCACGATCAAGTCGTTCACGCTGTACGTGGTGGGTGAAGGCATCGAGAAGAAGGCAGACGATTTCGCTGCTGAAGTGGCTGCGCAAGTGGCTGCTGCCAAGGGCGCCTGATCTGCCCACGCCGCTTTCCTGATCACCGATAATCCATTCCATTAGCCCACGGAGAACACCCTCATGACCGACGCTGCACCAGCCCACAAGCGCATTTTGCTCAAGTTGTCTGGTGAGGCGTTAATGGGGGATGACCAGTTCGGCATCAACCGCGCCACCATCGAACGCATGGTGGAAGAGGTGGCTGAGGTGACCCGCATGGGCGTGGAGGTGGCCGTGGTGATCGGGGGCGGCAACATCTTCCGTGGCGTCGCAGGCGGCGCCGTCGGAATGGACCGTGCCACTGCCGACTACATGGGCATGCTGGCCACGGTGATGAATTCGCTTGCTCTGGCCGATGCCATGAACAAGCAGGGGCTGACAGCCCGCGTGATGTCGGCGATCGGCATCGAGCAGGTGGTCGAGCCCTATGTGCGCCCCAAGGCGCTGCAGTATCTGGAAGAAGGCAAGGTGGTCGTGTTTGCTGCGGGTACCGGCAACCCCTTCTTCACCACCGACACCGCTGCAGCTTTGCGCGGCGCTGAAATCGGTGCCGAGCTGGTGCTCAAGGCCACCAAGGTGGACGGTGTGTATACCGCCGATCCGCTCAAGGACCCGACCGCCACGCGCTACGCCAAGCTGACGTTTGACGAAGCCATGACGCGCAATCTGGGCATCATGGATGCCACCGCGTTTGCGCTGTGCCGCGATCAGCGTCTGCCCATCCGGGTGTTCTCCATTGTCAAGCCCGGCGCGCTCAAGCGCGTGGTCATGGGCGAGGACGAGGGCACATTGGTGTACGCTTGAAGGTTTTGCGGCTCACGCCACGAGCGTGCGCAGCCCCGTCGAGGAGAAAAATATGACCATTGCCGATATCAAGAAGAATGCGCAGAACAAGATGGATGCGTCCATCGCCGCGTTCAAGAATAACCTCGCCAGGATTCGCACTGGCCGCGCCAATCCACAATTGCTGGACACGATCCACGTCGATTACTACGGCTCGATGGTGCCGCTGTCGCAGGTGGCTAACGTGTCGCTGCTCGATTCGCGCACCATCAGCGTGCAGCCGTGGGAAAAGACCATGGCAGCGAAGATCGAAAAGTCCATTCGTGAAAGTGATCTGGGTCTGAATCCCGCCTCTTTGGGGGACCTGATCCGCGTGCCGATGCCGCCGATGTCGGAAGAGCGTCGCCGCGAGATGACGAAGCTGGCGCGCACCGAAGGCGAGAACGCCAAGATCGCCGTGCGCAATCTGCGCCGCGACGCAAACGAAGGCGTGAAGAAGCTGGTCAAGGACAAGGAAGCTTCCGAGGACGATCAAAAGCGTTCCGAAGCCGATATCCAGAAGCTCACCGACAAGCATATCGCCGACATCGATACGCTGGTGGCGGCCAAAGAACAGGAAATCATGGCCATCTGACCGTTGCGGTTGGATGTTCATTTGACGCGATTCATGGCCGATTCTTCGAGCGCAGCGCCGCATCACATCGCCATCGTCATGGATGGCAACGGACGCTGGGCGACGCGTCGCTTTCTTCCGCGTCTGGCAGGACACCGCCAGGGCGTCGAATCGCTGCGCCGCTGCGCGCGCGCCTGCGTCGAGCGAGGGGTCGGCGTGCTGACGGTGTTTGCGTTTTCTTCCGAAAACTGGAACCGTCCTGCCGATGAAGTCTCGGGCCTGATGGATCTGCTGGCCAAGGCGCTGGCGCGTGAAGTGCCCCAGTTGCACAAAGATGGTGTGCGCCTGCATTTTGTGGGCGAAAAGGCGGGGCTGTCGGATTCGGTGCGCGAAGGGCTGGCGCAGGCCGAAGCAGTCACCGCGCAGAACACGCGACTGGTGCTGAATGTCTGCTTCAACTACGGCGGGCGTTGGGACATCGCGCAGGCGGCCGCGTCGCTGGCGCAGCGAGGTGAGCCGATCACCGAGCAGGGTCTGAATGCCGCCATGTCGCTTGCGCATGTACCTGATCCAGATTTGTTGATCCGTACCGGAGGGGAGATGCGGATCAGCAACTTTCTTCTCTGGCAATGTGCATACTCGGAGTTGTACTTCAGCGAATGCCTCTGGCCCGAGTTTGATGAGGTAGCGCTGGATGCCGCGATTGCCGCCTACGCAGGGCGTGAACGCCGCTTTGGCAAGACCTCGGCGCAGGTGCGTAAGGTTTCGTGATCGGGCGCTGCGCATAGCGCACGATCTCCTCACTTTCATGAAGGGCTGACGGGATGCTCAAACAACGTGTCATAACCGCCCTGGTGCTGCTGGCCATTTTGCTGCCGGCACTGTTCTATTCCAACACCATGCCGTTCACCGCGATCATGCTGGTGTTCATGGCCGCTGGCGCATGGGAATGGGGGCGGCTCAACGGCCTGTCCGGCGGCGCAGCCGTGTCGGTGGGGGTGGCCTGTCTGGCGCTGTGCGGCGTGAGCTGGCAACTGGGTTGGACGCATGCGCCGCTGCCGTGGCTCTGGACCATCGCCGGCGCCGCCTGGGTGCTGGGCGGTGCAATGCTGCTGCGCGTAGGCGTGGCGGGCTGGCCCACGATTCCGAAGGCGGTGCGCCTCGTCGGTGGCGTGCTCGCCCTGTGGACGGCATGGCTTGCCGTGGTGCAGGCGCGCAACGTAGGCATCAACTTTCTGTTTTCCATGCTGGTGCTGGTCTGGGTGGCAGACATCTTTGCCTACTTCGCCGGTCGTACCTTCGGTCTCAAATTCACCAAGAACAAGCTGGCTCCGGCCATCAGTCCCGGCAAAAGCTGGGAAGGCGTCTGGGGTGGCATGGCGGGCGTCGTCGTGCTGGCGTGTGTCTGGGTTGCCGTGGACGCTTCGACGCAAGCGCCGGTGGCCAGTTTCTATTCGCGTCTTGCGGCCAAGGGCTATTGGCTCCTGCTGTTGGGCGCTGTTTTCATGGCTGCCATGAGTGTGGTGGGAGATCTGGTGGAGTCGCTGGTCAAGCGCAGCGCCGGAATGAAGGACAGCAGCAACCTGTTGCCCGGACATGGTGGCGTGCTCGATCGCATCGACGCGCTGCTGCCCACACTTCCGCTGGCCATGATGCTCACCTATTTCGCTGCTGCATGAAACAACGTCTGACCGTCCTGGGCTCTACCGGGTCCATCGGCACCAATACCCTGGACGTGGTGGCTCGCCATCCCGACCAATACGAAATCTTTGCGCTGAGCGCGGCGACGCAGGTGGACCTGCTGCTCAGTCAGTGCACCCAGTTCCGTCCGCGCTATGCCGTCATGGCCAGCGCTCCGCATGCCGATGAGCTGGCATGGAAGCTCAAGGCCAACGGGTTGGCCACAGAGGTCGTGAAGTCCGCTGATGCGCTGGACTTCATCGCCTCGCATGACGATGTGGATGCGGTGATGGCGGCGATTGTCGGCGCAGCGGGACTGAGCCCCTGCCTGGCGGCCGCGCGTGCGGGCAAGCGCCTGTTGCTGGCCAACAAGGAAGCGCTGGTCGTGGGGGGCGAGCTCTTCATGAATGCGGTGAAGCAGGGCGGCTCGACGCTGCTGCCAATCGATAGCGAGCACTCCGCGATTTTCCAGAGCCTGCCCGAAGATGCGTGTACCTGGGCCGAGCGCGTGGATCATGTGATTCTCACCGCGTCGGGCGGACCGTTCCGTACGCGCGACCCGCTCACGCTGCGTGACGTAACGCCGGGCGAGGCGTGCGCGCACCCGAACTTTGCCATGGGCCGCAAGATTTCCATCGACTCCGCGACGATGATGAACAAGGCGCTGGAAGTGATCGAGGCGCGCTGGCTGTTCGACCTGACGCCAGAGCAGATCAAGGTGGTGATTCACCCGCAGCAAATCATCCATTCGATGGTGCAGTTTGTGGATGCGTCCATCATCGCGCAGCTCGGAACGCCCGATATGCGCGTGCCGATTGCCTGCGGCCTCGCGTGGCCCACACGCATTGCCAGTGGCGCAGCGCCGCTGGATTTCACGCAATTGGCGGCGCTCACGTTTGAAGAGGCCGATGCGGCGCGCTTTCCCGGACTGCATCTGTCCTGGCAGGCATTGCGCGCGCGGCCAGGCACGACTGCGGTGCTGAATGCGGCCAACGAAGTCGCGGTGGCCGCGTTTCTTCATGGTCAAGTGCGATTTGATGAGATTCATCGCATCAATCTGGAAACTTTGGAGCGGGTCGTGCCGTCCAATCCGGATTCGCTGGATACACTGCTGGCGCTGGATGCGCAAACACGCGCTGCGGCGTCCGAAGTGGTTTCCCGCATCGGATTGAACTGATTTTCACTGGAGAAGCAAGCATGCTGCTCACCGTCGTTGCCTTTGTGGTCGCACTCGGCGTGCTGATTGCCGTGCACGAGTACGGACACTATCGTGTCGCCGTGGCCTGTGGCGTGAAGGTGCTGCGCTTCTCGGTCGGATTTGGCAAGCCCTTGCTGCGGTGGCAGAAGAAGGGCTCGCCGACCGAATTTGTGCTTGCCGCCTTCCCGCTCGGTGGTTATGTGCGCATGCTGGACGAGCGCGAAGCGCCCGTTGCGCCAGAAGAGCGCCACCTCGCTTTCAATACCCAACCATTGCGTTCCCGCGCTGCCATCGTGGCGGCGGGGCCGTTGGCCAATCTGCTGCTGGCGGTGGTGCTGTATTCCATCGTCAACTGGACGGGTGTACAAGAAGCCCGCCCCTTGCTTGCCCAACCTGTAGCAGGCTCCGTCGCAGACAAGGCCGGATTGCGTGCAGGTGATCTGGTGGTGGGCGCAGCGCTGGGCAACGACGAGATCGAGCCGGTGGATTCCTATGAGGACGTGCGCTGGCTGCTCACCCGCGGGGCGCTGGACGCGCAAGACGCGCGGCTCATCGTGCGCGACGAGCAAAAGTCCCGCTCATCGGAGCGCGAGGTCACATTGGGTCTGGCTGCGTTGGGTGCCAAGGACGCGGATCTGAGCCTGTTTCGCAAGATCGGCATCCTCAGCCCCTATAGCCGTCCGATGATTGGCGACGTGATGCCGGGCAGCCCTGCGGAAAAGGCGGGATTGCGGCAGGGCGATCTGGTGCGCCGCGTGGGCACCGCGCAGGTTGCTGATGGTCAACAACTGCGTGAGCTGATCCGGCAATCCGTTTCTGATGGCAAAGCGCAGTCGCAAACCTGGCAGGTAGAGCGCGAAGGGCGTCTCGTGGACCTGAATGTGGCGCCTGAAGTGTTGCAGGATGAAAATGGCTCTTATGGACGTATCGGTGCCTACGTGGGCGAGCCGCCTGCGTTGATCACTGTGCGATACGGGGTATTCGAGGGTGTCTGGAAGGGCGTTCAACGCACTTGGGAAGTCTCCGCATTGACCTTGCGCATGATGGGGCGCATGGTGATTGGGCAGGCATCAGTGAAAAATCTCAGCGGCCCGCTTACCATTGCAGATTACGCCGGACGTTCGGCGAGCATGGGCCTGACGCAGTACCTGATATTCATGGCTCTGATCAGTGTGAGCCTTGGTGTACTGAACCTCTTGCCTTTGCCCGTTCTGGATGGGGGGCACCTGATGTATTATCTTTGGGAAGGTATAACAGGGCGCGGGGTTTCCGATATCTGGATGGAGCGACTGCAGCGCGGCGGAATCGCGGTGTTGATGGTCATGATGTCCATAGCCCTGTTTAATGACGTTACCCGGTATGTCACCCGGCTTTTTGGCTAGGCGTTTGCCACTCGGTGCTGCTGTGCTGGTTTCAAATCACTCATGAAAAAACAATTCAATCGCTTGGGGATGCGTACTGCATCGGCATTTGCTGCCATGGTCTTTGCTGCCAATGCTTGGGCGCTCGATCCTTTCAGGGTGCAAGATATTCGGGTCGAAGGTCTGCAACGCGTCGAGCCGGGCACGATCTTCGCGTCCCTGCCGCTGCGCGTGGGTGACGACTACACCGACGAGAAGGGCGCCGCCGCCATTCGCGCGCTCTTTGCGCTGGGCCTGTTCAAGGACGTGCGCCTTGAGGCTGCGGGCAACGTGCTCGTGGTGGTGGTGGAAGAGCGCCCGACCATTGCCGACGTGGAATTTGCCGGCACCAAAGAGTTTGACGGCGAAACCCTCAAGAAAGCCATGCGCGATGTGGGGCTGACCGAAGGTCGCCCGTTCGACAAGGCGCTGGCCGACCGTGCCGAGCAGGAGCTCAAGCGCCAGTACATTAACAAGAGCATGTACGGCGTGAACGTGGTCACCACAGTGACGCCGATCGAGCGCAACCGCGTGAACTTGACGTTCTCGGTGGTGGAAGGCGAGCCCGCCAAGATCAAGGACATCCGCATCATCGGCGCCAAGGCGTTCAGCGAAAGCACGCTGAAGGACCAGTTCGATCAGGACACCGGCGGCTGGCTGAGCTGGTATACCAAGTCCGATCGCTACTCGCGCTCCAAGCTCAATGCCGACCTGGAAACGCTGCGTTCGTATTACCTGTCGCGTGGTTATCTGGAGTTCCGCATCGACTCCACACAAGTCGCCATTTCGCCCGACAAGCAGGACATCACGATCACGATCAACGTCACGGAAGGCAATCCTTACGTGGTGTCTGGCGTCAAGCTGGAAGGCAACTATCTGGACCGGGACGACGAGTTCAAGTCCATGGTGACAGTGCGTCCTGGCGAGCCCTACAACGCCGACAAGGTGGCGGAAACCACCAAGGCCTTCACCGACCACTTCGGCAACTTCGGCTACGCCTTTGCCAAGGTCGAGGCAGTGCCGGAAATCGATCACGAAAACGACCGCGTCGCCTTGGTGCTGCGCGCGGAGCCTTCGCGCCGGGCCTATGTGCGCCGCATCAACGTGAGCGGCAACAACCGCACGCGTGACGAAGTGATTCGCCGCGAATTCCGCCAGTTCGAATCGTCTTGGTACGACGCGGACAAGATCAAAACCTCGCGTGACCGCGTAGACCGTCTGGGCTATTTCACCGAAGTCGATATCGAAACGCAGGAAGTGCCCAATGCGCCCGATCAGGTCGATCTGACCGTGAGCGTCAAGGAAAAGCCGACCGGCTCCCTGACGCTGGGTGCGGGTTTCTCCAGTGCGGAAAAGGTATCTCTGTCGTTTGGTATCAAGCAGGAAAACGTCTTTGGCTCGGGCAACTATCTGGGCATCGACGTCAACACCAGCAAGTACCACCGCACGGCGGTGTTCAGCACGACTGATCCGTACTTCACACGCGACGGCATTTCGCGCACGCTCGACCTGTACTACCGCACGGCCAAGCCATATGCAGACATGGGTGGTGACTACCAGTTGGTCACAGCCGGTGCCAGCGTACGCTTCGGGGTGCCGTTCAGCGAAATCGACACCGTGTACTTCGGTGGTGGTATCGAGAACACCCGTATCAAGCAGGGCACGAACATCCCCGCAGCCTACCTGGCCTACATGCAGGAATACGGCGAGAGCAGCTTCACCGTGCCGCTGACGATCGGCTGGGGCCGTGACAGCCGCGATAGCGCGCTGGCGCCGAACTCGGGCCGCTACCAGCGCCTGAACTCCGAAGTGTCGGTGGCGGGCGATGCACGCTACGTGAAGGCCAATTACCAGTATCAGCAGTACATTCCGCTGAACAAGAAGTTCACCATGGCCTTCAATGGCGAGCTGGGTTGGGGCAAGGGCCTGAATGGCCGCCCGTTCCCGGTGTTCAAGAACTTCTACTCGGGTGGTCTGGGCTCCGTGCGCGGGTTCGACCAGGGCACACTGGGTCCGCGTGACGTGACCGGCTCGGTGCTGGGTGGCCCGAAAAAGGTCACATTGAATGCAGAATTGATTGCGCCCTTCCCAGGCGCGGGCAATGACCGCACACTGCGCATCTTCGGCTTCGTCGATGCGGGTAACGTGTACGGTGAACATGAAAATTGGGAGCTCAGTGAAATGCGCGTGTCGACTGGTCTGGGGTTGAGCTGGATTTCCCCTCTTGGTCCACTGCGTCTTGCCTTTGCACAACCGGTACGAAAATTTGCCGGCGATAGAATCCAGAAACTGCAATTCCAGATCGGAACATCTTTCTAATGACATCCCTTTCCCGCCATATCCCCCTCGTCGTATTGCTGGGTAGCCTGGCTGCAGCCGTGCCCGCACAGGCGCAGGAGTTCAAGGCTGGCTTCGTCAATACCGATCGCGTTTTCCGCGAAGCCAATTCCGCCAAGGCCGCTCAGGCCAAGCTGGAGCAAGAATTCGCCAAGCGCGAAAAAGAGCTTGTGGATCAGGGCAATTCCCTGAAGAACGCCACGGACAAGTTCGAGCGCGAGGCGCCCACTATGTCCGAGAGCCAGCGTATTTCCCGTCAGCGTCAGCTGGCCGATCAGGATCGTGATTTCCAGCGCAAGCGTCGTGAATTCCAGGAAGACCTGGGTTCGCGCAAGAGCGAAGAACTCGCGCAAGTGCTGGAACGCGCTAACCGCGTAGTCAAGCAAGTGGCTGAGACGGAAAAGTTCGACGTGATCCTCCAGGAAGCGGTGTATATCAACCCTAAGCTGGATATCACCGACAAGGTGATCAAGGCCATGAACTCTGCCGGCAACGGCAAGTGATGTATTTCTGGTAGTGACAGGTTGCGCGTGAGCTTGAGACTGGGACAGATCATCCATGAACTGGGCGGCGATCTTGAGGGGGGAAACGCAGAATTCGAGATTCTGCGTATCGCGCCTCTGGAATCTGCAGGCCCGGGTGATCTGGCCTTTCTGAACAACCCGCGCTACCAGAACCAACTGGCCGCCTCCCGGGCGGCCTGCGTCATTGTGGCGCCAGCGATGCGCGAAGTCGCACTGGCGCGTGGCGCATGCATCGTCACGCCCGACCCCTATGTGTATTTCGCGCGTGTGACGCAGCTGTGGAAACGCGCGCATGCACATGGCACAGAGCAGGGCATCCACCCCAGCGCAGTCGTGCACGCGGATGCGCAAGTGCATCCCACGGCCTATGTTGGCCCCTTGTGCGTCGTCGAGCGCGGGGCCCGCATCGGTGCAGGCACGGTGCTCAAGTCGCGTGTGAACGTGGGCGAGCGCTGCACCATCGGCGATCGCTGCATTGTTCATCCCGGTGTCGTAATCGGGGCCGATGGCTTTGGCTTCGCGCCGCATCAGGGCGATTGGGTGAAGATCGAGCAGCTTGGTGCCGTACGCATCGGCAATGACGTTGAGATCGGCGCCAATACTTGCATTGATCGGGGTGCGCTGGAAGATACGGTGATTGAAGACAGCGTGAAGCTCGACAATCTGATCCAGATTGCACACAACGTGCACATTGGGCACCACACTGCCATGGCCGGCTGCACCGCAGTCGCGGGCAGCACGAAGATAGGAGCGCATTGCATGATTGCAGGCGCGGCCTCCATCATTGGGCATTTGCACATTGCGGATAACGTTCACATCTCCACGAATACCGTGGTCATGCGTTCCATACCGCAAGCGGGGCATTACACAGGAGTTTTCCCGTTCGACGACAATGCGAACTGGGAAAAGAACGCCGCCACGCTGAGGCAGCTCTATAAGCTGCGCGAGCGGGTCAAGGCTCTTGAACAGAGAATCAAAAATGACGGGTCAGACCGCTGAACACATGATGGACATTCACCAAATCCTCAAGCTTCTTCCTCATCGCTATCCATTCCTTCTGGTGGATCGTGTGGTGGAGCTTGACCGCGGCAAGCGCATCCAGGCGATCAAGAACGTCACCATCAACGAGCCCTTCTTCACGGGCCACTTCCCGGCACGTCCGGTGATGCCTGGCGTACTCATGCTGGAAGCATTGGCGCAGGCAGCGGGGCTGCTGTCGTTCGATATGATGGGCGAGGCGCCCGGCGACGACAAGGTGTTCTACTTTGTGGGCATCGACGGTGCGCGCTTCAAGCGTCCCGTGGAGCCGGGCGATCAACTGATCCTCGACGTCGAACTGGACCGCATCAAGGGCGGCATCTACAAGTTCAAGGGTGTGGCGCGCGTGGGTGATAGCGTCGCCTGCGAAGCCGAAATCATGTGCACGATGCGTACAGTGGCCTGAAACTTTCCGGAGCCACTGGCGCGTGTCCAACATCCATTCCACTGCCATCGTTGATCCGGCTGCGCGCATCGACAGCACGGTGACGGTGGGCCCTTATGCGGTCGTCGGGCCGCATGTTCGCATCGGCGCACGCACCAGCGTGGGCGCGCATTGCGTGATCGAGGGTCACACCACCATTGGTGAAGATAACCAGATCTTCCAGTTCGCGTCCCTGGGCGCCATCCCCCAAGACAAGAAATATGCGGGCGAGCCAACGCGGCTTGTGATTGGCAATCGCAATACGATTCGTGAGTTCTGCACGTTCAATATCGGCACAGCGCAGGACCTTGGCGTCACCACCATTGGCGACGACAACTGGATCATGGCCTACGTCCACATTGCGCACGATTGCGTGGTGGGCAACCAGACCATTCTTGCCAACAACGCCACGCTCGCAGGCCATGTGCATATCGGCGACTGGGTCATCGTGGGTGGCCTGACCGGTGTTCACCAGTTCTCGCGCATTGGAGCGCATGCCATGGCCGGATTTGCGAGCCACATTTCGCAAGACGTTCCGCCGTTCATGATGGTGGACGGCAACCCGTTGGCAGTGCGCGGCTTCAACATTGAAGGTCTGCGCCGCCGGGGTTTCTCGGCCGAGCGCATCAATGCCATCAAGCAGGCGCATCGTGCGCTGTATCGCCAGGGGCTGACGCTGGAAGCGGCCATCAGCACCATGACGGAACTGATGGCCGAGCACCCGCAAGGCGCGGACGACATCGCGTTGCTGCGCGACTTTGTCGCCTCGTCCCAGCGCGGCATTGCCCGCTGAATGGGCGTGACCGCCTCGCTTCCGCCTGATAATTCACCCATGTCAGTTCGCAGTCCTCACGTGGCCATGGTGGCCGGAGAAACCTCTGGCGACCTGCTTGCGGGTCTGCTGCTGGACGGCTTGCGCGCCAAGTGGCCCGAGGTCCAGTCGCACGGCATCGGTGGCCCCCAGATGCAGCAACGCGGCTTTGACGCATGGTGGCAAAGCGAGCGCCTGGCCGTGCATGGTTACAGCTTCGAGCTGATCCAGAAGCTGCTGGGCATTCTCAAGATTCGCAATCAGCTGCGCGACCGCCTGCTCGCGGACAAGCCCGATGTGTTCATTGGCGTGGATGCGCCGGACTTCAATCTCGGGCTCGAAGGCAAGTTGCGCGCAGCGGGCATCAAGACGGTGCACTTTGTCTGTCCGTCGATCTGGGCGTGGCGCGCCGATCGCATCGACACCATCCGTGCCTGCGCCGATCATGTGCTGTGCATTTTTCCGTTCGAGCCCGAACTGCTCGCAAAGCACGGCATTGCGGCAACCTACGTGGGGCATCCACTGGCCCGCGTGATTCCGATGGTGCCCGACAAGGCGGGCGCGCGCGCGCAGTTGGGTTTGGGTGTGGGCGACGAAGTGCTGGCGATCCTGCCCGGCAGTCGCAGTGCCGAAGTGGCATATATTGCCAAGCCGTTCTTTCTCGCGGCCAAGCGCTTGCTGGCGCGCCGGCCCGGACTGAAACTGGTCGTTCCCGCCGTGCCCAAGCAGCGTGAAAAGATCGAATCCATTGCGCGCGAATGCGGCATGGAAGGGCAACTGCACATCGTCACGGGGCAGTCGCATACGGTGATGGCAGCCTGTGATTGCACGCTGATTGCCAGCGGCACGGCCACGCTCGAAGCGGCGTTGTACAAGTTGCCGATGGTGATTTCATACCACATGCACCCGATAAGTTGGCGGCTCATGAAGCGCAAGCAATTGCAGCCTTGGGTGGGACTGCCCAACATCCTATGCCGCGACTTTGTCGTGCCCGAACTGCTGCAGCACGAAGCCACACCGGATGCGCTGGCGGCGGCCGTCGAGCGCTGGCTGGACGCGCGCAAGAACAACTCTCCGATGATTCAGGCGCTGGAAGAGCGCTTTACCGCGCTGCACGAATCGCTGCTGCGCGACACTCCGAAACTGGCCGCAGATGCGATCGAAAAAGTCCTCTTCCCCGCTGCTGATTGAACAGGTTTCGCTTAACTGGCACCCGCCAGGCCTCGTAGCCGGAGTCGATGAAGCAGGGCGTGGTCCGCTGGCGGGTCCGGTGGTGGCTGCGGCCGTCATTCTTGACGACCAGAATCCCATTGCGGGATTGGCCGACTCCAAGGCACTGACGGCGGCGAAGCGCGCAAAACTCTACGACGAAATACGCGCCAAGGCGCTGTGCTTTTGCATTGCCCAGGCGTCGGTGCTGGAGATCGACCAGATCAACATCTTGCAGGCCACCATGCTCGCTATGCGCCGCGCGGTGGTAGGTTTGCGACTCAAGCCGGTGCGTGTGCTGGTGGACGGCAATCGGCTGCCGCCGCTGGATGTGCCGGCAGAGGCCATCGTCAAGGGCGATGCGCTGGTGCAAGCGATTTCGGCCGCGTCCATTCTTGCCAAGGTTACGCGGGACCGTTGGTGCGTCACGCTGCACGAGCAGTACCCGCAATACGGTTTCGATGCGCACAAAGGCTACGGCACGGCGGCGCATCTGGCCGCGTTGACTGCACACGGCGCCTGTCCGGAGCACCGCCGCAGCTTTGCGCCGGTCGCGCAGGCGGGCTTGTTGTCGCGCTGATTCTTTTGTCCAATGCGGGGAATGTCCCCGATCCCGTACCATTCAAGCTCCATGTCCGCAGCCACACCTCTTGCCATCCAGTCACGCGACAACACGCTCGTGAAGGATCTGCGTCGCTTGTCGCAGGACAGCACGGCTTATCGCAAGCAGGGCCGCGTCTGGCTGGAAGGAGATCACCTGTGCAGTGCGGCGCTGGTGCGTGGACTGCGTCCGGAAATTGCGGTGTTCGCCGAATCATTCTGGATTCACGCTCCTGCGGAGCTCAGGCACGCCGCGCCGCGCAACGTGTTGCTGGCCGATGGTTTGTGGAAAGACATCAGCGGCCTGGAGTCCCCTGCGCGCATGGGCTTTGTCTTGGCCTTGCCCGATACGCAGACACTGGATCCGCGCGCGCCGACCGTGGTGCTGGATCGGCTGCAGGATGCTGGCAACGTCGGCTCGGTGTTGCGCAGTGCATCGGCTTTTGGATTCGCGCAGATTGCCGCGATCAAAGGCACGGCGGCACTCTGGAGCGCGAAGGTGTTGCGCGCCGGCATGGGGGCGCACTTCGCATTGAGATTGGTCGAGGGCTTGAGTGAGGCGGACATCGCCATGCTGGACGTGCCCCTGCTCGCCACCAGTTCGCATCAGGGCGACTTTCTGCATCGTGCCGAGTTGCCGTGGCCCTGTGCGTGGTTGCTCGGGCACGAAGGACAGGGCGTATCGGAGGTCTTGCAGGAGCGCGCCGCTGCGCATATCCGCATTGCGCAACCGGGTGGGGAGGAGTCTCTCAACGTAGCCGCCGCTGCGGCAATCTGCCTGCACGCCAGTGGTGCGGCTCGCAGCGACGTGACTTCGCGCCAGTAGGCGGCTATAGAAGATTTAGCGACGCTTGCGGAAGGGGGTCCTGGGGGCGCCACCGGAGCGCTGTTCGATATGGCGGAAGGTCACGCGGCCCTTGTTCAGGTCGTAGGGCGACATTTCCAGCGTAACGCGGTCGCCTGCCAGCACGCGAATGCGGTGCTTGCGCATCTTGCCGCCAGAGTAGGCGATCAATTGGTGCCCGTTTTCGAGCGTGACACGGAATCGGGAGTCGGGAAGAACTTCATCAATCATTCCCTGCATTTCAATCAGATCTTCTTTGGACACATGCCTCCTTCAACGCAGCATCGGCGCTGCAGTTCGGTTGAGCTCGCGATCGAGCAACATGACCCGATGGCTTCCGTGAACGCACTGGCTACCAGCACACGTACAGGATTATTCGGGGCGAAAAAAGCAGTCACGCAAACCGGGACTGCCAAAGCAAAGTTCGCACGTCGATGGACGTGGGAAACCGTCGTGGTGAATGTGGCTCCCGTGGCATAACAATCCTGCCTGCGCCGCTCGGCACGCAGTGGACCCGGTCGGGAGGGTGGTAGTGGACTGCGAGAGCAGCAGAGCTGCAGGACAGTAGCGGTCACAACGCTCACGAAGCCACATGTGCCGTGCTTTACAAGGCTGCGGCACACCCGGCATTATAACCCGGCGCTCTTTTTTGCCTCCGGCCTCGCCGTTGTATAGACAAAGCAGTGAGGGACTTTGGGGCTCAGTGGCGTGCGAGAGCCACGTCTGGGGCGGCGTCCTGCGCCACCATCATGTCTTGCCACCAGCGGCTGCCGGTGTGCGGCGCTTGCAGACTGAAGCGTTCTCCCATCATCGGTGTGGCGACCGGCACGGCGCGCTCGCGGCCCAATTGCACGATGCGTTCGAAAGGGTCCCACCACGGGTGCATCGACAGGTTGAACGTGCCGTTGTGAATCGGCAGCAGCCACCGTCCCAGCAAATCCTGATGCGCTTGCATGGTCTGCTCCGGATGCATGTGCACATAGGGCCAGTGCTCGTTGTAGGCACCAGTTTCCATGAGCGTGAGATCGAACGGGCCGAAGTGCTTGCCAATCTCCGCGAACCCCGGGAAGTAGCCACTGTCGCCGCTGAAGAAGATGCGCTGATCGCCATCTTCGATCACCCACGAAGCCCACAGCGTGCGATTGCCGTCGCGCAGACCCCGACCAGAAAAATGCTGGGCGGGTGTGGCCGTGAAGCGCAAGCCGTTGATCTCCACGTCCTGCCACCAGCCGTATTGCAGCACCTTGTCCGCAGGTACGCCCCAACCGATGAGCCGATCGCCCACGCCCAGCGTGGTGAGGAACACCTTGCTCTTGCCCGCCAACTGACGCACGGCGCGATAGTCGAGGTGATCGTAGTGGTCGTGCGAAAGGATCACGCCGTCGAGCGGCGGCAATTCGTCAATCGCAATAGGAGGCGCGTGAAAGCGCCTTGGCCCGGCAAACTGCACCGGCGAAGCGCGCTCGCAGAACACCGGATCGGTGATCCACCACCCGCCACGCAGCTTCAGCAGGATGGTCGAATGGCCCAGACGATACAGACTGCCGTCGGGCGCCTCTTCCAGCATGGCGCGCGTGATCGGGTGTACGGGCACGGAAGCTATCGGCTCGCTGTTGGCGGGCTTGTTGAAGAAGAAGTCCCACATCACCTTCGCATCCGGTGCAGGCGCGCCAGCGGAGCGTGGAACCGTATTTCGGAAGCGGCCATCAGGCCCTTGAGTGGTAACGGAGCGGGTTGAGAGGGAGGGTACGGATGGAGCTTGGGCAGTCACGATGGGCAGTCTGGGCCACGCCGAGTCAAAGGCGCGGTGGAAGGTTATCCCGGTTCAGATGCCGCTTGCCGCCTTTGAGTTCAAGGCGTTCGTGGTTTCGCTTTGTAATTCGTTGAGAAAAGGGCAGCCCCTCGGTGAGCGTACGGCGCTGCGGTCTTTCGTCTCTTGCCATGCTGGAGCGATCAACCTTAGCGGAGAACCACAACATGTCGACAGATTTGATACAGCGACTAGAAGCACTTCTCTCGTCGGACAAAGAAACGTTGATGCTGCGCTATTCGTTGGCCAAGTCATATTTCGACGGCGGCAATTTTCGCGTCGCGCGAACACATCTTGGGCGCGCAGTGGAGCTGGATCTTCAGTACCAGGAGGCGTGGAATTGGCTGGGCAAGGCGAGCCTGGAACTCGGAGACCCAGTCGCAGCACGACAAGCCTGGAGCACGGGATTGGAGTGTGCGCACGCTAAGGGCGATGCGCAGGTCTATAAAGAGCTGGAGGTGTTTTTGCGCCGGATTGATAAGGTGTCAAAGTAAATTAAAAGCATTTGGTTTCACTACATGGTCATGTGACAGTCTAAGAGAATGATTCGGCGTACTTTGACTATTTCGGGATTGCATATTGTATTTCTGAGTTGTATTGAATCATAGACATTATTCGAGAGTAAATGCTAACTATGGATGTAAATTGCGATTAATCTGATAGGGGCATTATACCGTGGGATGTAAGTAATTGTATTTTTTAATCGACGTGTAATTTCATATATAAGGAAGAGGTTCTTCACTAAAATTCGCCAATCCTTGTATTTGCATTAAATTTTAAATGTTGGCAGCGCAACAACATGTGTGGCACTTGCTGCCTGTTTTACTCATCATTTTCGTGTTCGGTGTGGGGCTTCTTTTGAGGCTCACCACCTCCGTTGGAGCGCCCATTAGGGATTATGGTTACCAGCCGAGAGTGAGTGTTCTGTTGCCCGTGTTCAATGAGGGTGCCCATGTTCTGGAGACCATTGAAAGCATTCTCGCGACGCATTGGCCTCGAGATCGACTGGAAATCGTGGCTATCGACGATTGCAGTGCTGACGACTCTTGGGATTATCTCGAACGCGCTGCAAAAAGATACCCGGATGTCATCCGCCTCATGAAGAATCCGGTGAATTCCGGTAAGCATGTCAGCCTATCTCATGCGCTGCAGGAATCCAGCGGGGAGATTGTGATCTGCATCGACAGTGATTGTATTTTTGATAAGAACGTCATCCGCGAACTGGTTGCGTGTTTTTGTGATCCGAAAGTCGGTGCCGTAGGTGGGCACATTGGAATCACAAATGTGAATGACAATACGTTCACGCTCTGTCAGGCGTTGGTGTATTTCATGAGCTTCCAGGTCGGGAAGATGCTGCAGAGCGTTCAGCGACGTGTTTTCTGCATCAGCGGATGTCTGTTTGCTGTGCGCCGTCACGTTTTCATGGAGGTGGAGGAGTCCGTTCGCGGGCGAAACTGGTTTGGCATGAAGGTGCGCGATGGCGAAGATCGATACATGACACATGCCATATTGATGCGCGGTTGGCATACATTGGTGAATCCCGCCGCAGTGTGTTGGACTGCTGCGCCCACCCGACTCGGACCATTGTTCGGTCAGCAATTGCGTTGGAGACGCTCTGGTTTGCGGGATTTGTTCTGGACTCTGGCGCGCATGCCGCAGCACTTTCGTGTGATGGGGGTGACGCCATTGTTTACTGCCCTGATTCCCGAATTATTTACGGTTCTCTGGGCTTTGTATCTATTTACAGCGGTGCCCTTGATGGGGGTGGGAGAGGCTATCAGATGTGTGGTTCTGGCTCTTTTGACTTTCTGTTCGATGTTTATAGTTTGGGCGTTGGCGTATAACCGTTGTATTCGGGAAATTGCTGTCGGTTCCGAGCCAATCATCAATCCTTTGAAGGCCGGATTGGCGGGAGCATGGTTTTTTATGGATTCCATGCTTATTACGCTCTTAGCGCTTCTTACTTTTGATGTTGGTTCTTGGGGTACGCGCGACAAAGTGGAAAAACGGCAGGCCTTGGTAGGGCCGTAAATAGTTCGAAATTCACGTAGTTTGATATTTTGTTTACTCCATTGATTCGGGGTCGACTTTCTGTGCAGAAAAGATTTTCAGAATGACGTTTTTTCAAAAATCGATCGTGAGTTTATACAGGTTGCTTGCTTCCATCATTCTAGTGGGCGTACTCGCGGCAGCATTGGGTTATTTTGCGACCATCATTATCTATACCGTGAATGATGAATGGGTCGCTCCCATTATTTTGACCAAAAGTTCTTCGCGCGTCATGGCGACTGGCGCGGAGGCCTTTCGTGCACGCCAAGCGGTGTCGGCGCTGGAGGTGAGCCGCGACAGTCTGCGCCTCGAAATCGGCTTGCAGGAACGCCAACAAGCGGAAGTGCGCGATTTGCTGGAGCGTTTCAAGCAGGCGCAACAAGTAGAGCAGCGCGCCAGTTCACAACTGGCAGGGCGATTGGGCAATCTGCAAAGTGCCCATCAATCCCATGACCGACGTGCTGTCCAGCTCAGTGCGGCGACCCGCGCAATGCAGGGTGCCATTGAGAAGGATCTGAATGCAGGTCTGATTACCAAAGAGGCAGCAATGCGCTCCATGGCGCAGATCATCTCCATGGATGGCGCGGCCACAGGAGGGCGTCTGAACACGGTCAAACTCGGAGAGCAGGTGCGTGAACTCCGGGATGGCATCCGGACCATGGAAGGCGGCTCGCAATCCACCCGTGCATTGGAGTCCGTCTCGCGCGTGTTTGCTTTGGAGAAGGAACTGGCCGAGACCGAGATTCTTCTGCTCAAGAATCGCGCTGACTTGCAGAACAAGACCGTGGAGTTTGAAAAACTGCAGGCCATTCTGGAAACGGTCGAAGCCACGCCGTACTACCGTATTGCCCAGGGCGACACCGAAAGCGCTTCGTTTGCTTTCGTGCCGTACGAAAACGAGCACGCTGCCAAAGTGGGCGAGGTGGTCTATTCATGCTGGGCGAAGGTGATCTTCTGCCGCCCCGTGGGCTCTGTAGCCTGGGTTGGCAGGGACGAGGAACGGGGCTTCCACCCCGTTTTCCAACGTGACATTCGCGGCTTTCTGGTCCAACTGGAGCTCGACAAACCCAACGCAGCCAAGGACCAGGTTCTCTATCTGGGTTCGGCGCCCATCTGGTTGTAATACTGCGGAGACACGTCATCATGCAACATGATCTCATTGGCCTGAAAGCCGTTGCGTTTGCGGCGCTTGCGCTGATCGTCGCAACTTCTGCGAAACACGCGCGTGCGGAAGAAGTCGACTCCTTTTGCGCGCTCTCCCGTGCGCAGGCGGAAGTGTCCAGCGCTTTGCTTGCCCAGCCTGAAGTGTTTGGAAATGTGGGGGATTCGGTCACGGCACAGAAGTCGATGACCGTGGGTGTGCGTAACTCGGTGGCGCGCACCCGCCGTGCCGGCTTGACAGACGAACTGGCGCAAGCGGAATGCGCGGCGTATCGCGCCGAACGCGCGCTGTCGCAGCAGGTACAAGGTGTGGAAGCGCGTGCTGAACTGCTCTCGTTGATCGCGGCGGAGCCGCACTGGCGTAAGGCGCTGGAACTGGCGAAGGCGAACTTGAAGCGTGAGGAAGCGCTGGTGAAAGCGCAACAGGGAACTCTCCCCAATCTGAAAGAGGCGTTTGATCAACTCGACCTTGTACGCCGTGAAATGGCAGCCTCTGCTGCGCGAAAGGCGCGCCTGGAGGAGGTGTTGCCGGATGCAGACGCGCCCCTTGCGCCCATGCTCGATGAAGCCATTGCAGCACGCTCGCACGTCGCGCACGTTGGTGCGCGATTGAATCAGGCCAATGCCTGGGATGTGACCTATGCAGCGGGGATGCGGACCGATCTCAGTTCGCACGAGAAGAAGGGTTTCGTGGCGTTGACGGCCGCCTGGAGTTTTGGACAGTCCAAGTCCGATGCAGCAGCGGCCCGAGTCGCAGGCCTGACCGGGAAGTGGATGCGGGAAAAGCAGGATGGCGAGTTCCAGATCTATTTGCGCGCCCTTGATTCTTTGCGTGCGCAAGCTGCTGCGCAACAACTGATGCTGGATGGATTCGCGCAGCGCACGGAATTGATCCGGTCTGCGCAAGCCAGGATTCAGGGCACTGGCACCGCAAGCGCGCTGCGCATGCAGCGTGCGATGGTCATCGAAAGTGTAGTTATAGCTGCCCAGGAAGCTGCGGCCCGCGTCCGAATGAACTATCTGAAGGACTGGATTGCCCGCAATGCAACATGAACCGCAAATTCTGGAACGTCCGCTCGCGTTGTCGGCGCGGGATGAAGAGATCGATGCCTTGTGCATCGCGGTGATTGGCCTAGGCTATGTAGGTGCACCGCTCGCGTTCTCTCTGGCGCAGTTCTTCGACGTCATTGGCTACGATATCGATGCCGAGCGTGTGGCTGAGCTCCAGCGCGGCAAGGACTCAACGGGCGAGTTGCTGTCCGATGACCTGCGTGTGCCGAATGGTATTCGCTTGAGCGCTGATAGCACCGTGCTTCAGCATGCTGACGTGATCATCATCACCGTACCCACTCCGGTCAACGAGGGACATGTTCCCGATCTGAGTTATGTGTATGGAGCGACCCGGGTCGCGGCAAAGTTCATGCGCCGTGGTGCCATCGTCGTCTACGAGAGCACGGTCTATCCCGGGGCCACGGAAGAGAAATGTCTCCCGCTTCTGCGTGAAGTGTCGGGTTATACGTATCCGCGCGATTTCTCTATCGGCTATTCGCCCGAGCGGATCAACCCGGGTGACCGGGTGCATACACTGCGCAACACGACCAAGGTGGTGTCGGCAGACCGTCCCCGCTCATTGCATGTGCTCTCGCAGATCTACGGACGCATCACAGAGGTGCACCGGGCCACGTCGATTAAGGTTGCCGAGGCCGCCAAGATTCTCGAAAACACACAGCGTGACGTTAACATCGCGGTAATGAACGAGGTGAGCCAGCTTTTCTCGCGCCTGGACATTGACACCCACGATGTCCTGGAAGCTGCCGGGACGAAGTGGAACTTCATGCATTTCAAGCCGGGACTCGTGGGCGGTCACTGTATTTCTGTGGACCCGTACTACCTGAGTCACAAGGCGGCGGTTGAGGGCTACCCCGCCAAGCTGATTCTCGCTGCGCGCGAAACCAATGATTCCATGGCAGGCTTCCTAGTGAATCAACTCATCAAGCGTTTGTGTTGTGAAGGGCTCATGCAGGGCAATCTGGTGGTCACGATACTTGGCGCTACGTTCAAGGAGGATGTGCCGGACATCCGGAACTCGAAGATTGGCGATGTTGCGCGGGAACTCCAGCGTTACGGCATCCAGGCGCAGATTGTGGATCCTCATGCCGATCCGGCAGAGTTCAAATCAGCCTACGGCTATGAACTGTGCGCAATGGACGATCTGCAGCCCGCACATGCTGTGTTGCTGGCCGTGCCACATCGCGCCTTCAACGGCATTGCATCTACTCTGGAGCAACTGATTCGCCGTGTTTCAGTGAGGTCAGGCAGATATGTCGTGTTGGATCTCAAGGCCGTGCTCGACCGCAGCAAACTGGAAATGAACGCAAGCTTGTGGCGTCCTTGAAAGGGAAAGTGAGCACGTAAAGCAATTTGGTTTCGAGGTTACGCGGATAGCCAGCAAGCGCAAGCCTGCTGGCGATTCTTTTTCCTGGTCGGCAAATGACGCTCATGGATTGAGGCGCTCAATGCGCTCCTGCGGCATCTGTGCTTCCGCCGCCATGTGCTGCTGGTCTCTGGGTCAACCAGATCAACCCAATCAACGCGAGAAAGAGGAACGACGATGCCAGGAAAATGTCATCCGCGGCGCGTGTATAGGCTTGCTGATCGATGAGGCGATTGATTTGCGCGAGCGCTTGTTCCTGCGACAAACCTGCCGCCTTGAGACCTTGCAGCGTGAGTCCGAAGACGCCCTGTCCCTGAACCAGTCCTTCGGTCAGATGCGCGTGGTGCATGGATGCGCGATTTTCCCAGAGCGTGGTGGCAATCGACGTGCCCATGGCGCCTGCCGTGATGCGTACGAAATTGCTCAGGCCCGCGGCGGCGGGGATGCGATCGGGTGTGAGTCCTGCGAGCGTGATGGTGGTGAGCGGGATGAAGAAAAACGCCATGGCGCCGCCCTGGATCAGCGTGGGAATCAGGATGTGGTTGAAGTCCGTGTCCGTATTGAAATGCGAGCGCATCCACAGCACCAACGCGAACACGAGGAACGCGGCGGTGGCCATCCAGCGCGGGTCCCAGGAGGACACCTTGCGACCGACCAGTGGCGTGAGAATGATCGCGAATATGCCCACCGGGGCCAGCGCCATGCCCGCCGACGTCGATGTGTAGCCAAGCCATTGTTGCAGCCACAAGGGCAGCAAGACGACGTTGCCGAAGAACACGCCGTAAGCGATGGACAGGGCAATCGAGCCAGCGGCGAAATTGCGTCGCTTGAACAGACGCAGGTCGACCACGGGGTGCGCATCGGTCAGTTCCCAGACGATGAAGACGGCAAAGCTGATGACGGCCGCGACGCCAAGCGCGACGATTTCGGTCGAGGCAAACCAGTCCAGTTCCTTGCCCTTGTCGAGCATGAGCTGCAGTGCACCGACCCAGAGCACCAGCAGCGCCAGGCCGATGGTGTCGATGGGCAGCTTGCGCGTGGGCGTCTCGCGCGAGCGGTAGATGCTCCAGGTGAGAAACGCGGAGAGCAGACCGACCGGCACGTTGATGTAGAAAATCCACGGCCAGGAGATGTTGTCGGTGATCCAGCCGCCAAGCAGCGGCCCGACCACGGGCGCGACGAGCGTCGTCATGCCCCACAGCGACAGGGCAATGCCCGCCTTGGAGGCCGGATAACTCGACAGCAAAAGCGTTTGCGACAGCGGAATCATGGGCCCGGCGACGAGACCTTGCAGCACGCGAAACAGCACCAGCATTTCGAGCGACGATGCAAAGCCGCACAGCCAGGAGGTGAGCACGAACAGCAGCACGCTCATGGTGAACAGGCGCACGGCGCCAAAGCGCTGGGTCAGCCATCCTGTCAGTGGAACGGAAATGGCGTTGGCCACGCCAAAGCTGGTGATCACCCAGGTGCCTTGGCTTGGGCTGACACCGACATCGCCCGCAATCGCGGGAATCGCGACGTTGGCGATGGAGGAGTCCAGCACGTTCATGAACGTGGCAAGTGACAGCGCGAGCGTGCCGATGGCAAGCGACGCGCCGTGCAATGGTGGAGCCGCCACGGGGCGCGCGGGCGCGCTCTGTGGTGTGGGCTGCGCCGGGTCAGTCGGCGTAGCGGTGGAACTGGTGGCAGTCATGACGGAAGCCGTTGCTGTGATTCACGCCTGCTTCACTGCGCAGGTGCGGCGGGCACGGCGCTTTGCGATGCCACTTGTTGCCGTGCGGTTGCTGCCGAACCCGACGCGCCCACTGTGGTCGGGGCTGTTGCTGGTGCATCAGGCAGACTGGTGAGTGGGGCGAGGTTTTTGCCGGCAATGATCTGCGCGATGCGGGCATCCGCGGCGGGCATGTTGACGTCATACAGCGTGGTCTGCGCGACTGGCGTCGTGCGCGGATGGGCGGCAAGTGACGATCCGCTTCGGTCGCGGATATCGACCTTCACTTCCATCGACAGGCCAACGCGCAGCGGGTGTTGCTGGAGGTCCTCAGGCGACAGGCTGATGCGCACAGGCACGCGCTGCACTACCTTGATCCAGTTGCCCGTAGCGTTCTGTGCGGGCAGCAGGGAGAACGCCGCGCCCGTGCCAGCGCCCAGACCAACGATGGTGCCGTGGTAGATGACCTTGCTGCCGTAAACGTCGGCCTCCAGCTCCGCCTTCTGGCCGATGCGCAGGTCGGCCAATTGGCTTTCCTTGAAATTGGCGTCTACCCAGAGGTTGTTGAGATCGACGACTGTCATCAACGGCGCGCCCGAGGCGACGCGCTGACCCAGTTGCACCCCCCGCTTGGCGACATAGCCTTGCACGGGCGCGATGAGGCGGGTGCGCTCCAGCGCCAGATAGCTTTCGCGTACCTTGGCGGCGGCGGCGAGCACTGCGGGATAGTCGGTGGCGGTGCCGCCTTTGGTCGTCGCCTGCGCGGCTTCGAGCTGTGCCTGCGCGGCGCGCACGGCGGCCCGCGCGGCCACGGCGGCGTCCTGTGCGGACTTGGCCTGCGCCTGCGCGTGCTGGAACTCTTCCTGCCCCACGGCACCGGTCGCGAGCAAAGGGCGGCGACGCTGGACGTCGTCATGGGCGCGCGCTGCATCGGCCTGCAGGCGGGAGAGGTCGGCTTGTCTGGATGCGACTTGCGCCATCAATGGCGCATCGTTAGCATACAGCGTGCGCGTCTGGCGCACGGTTTGCGCGAGCTGCGATTCGGCTTGCGACAGCGCAACCAGGGCATCCGCAGTGTCCAGTTGAACCAGCAAGTGGCCGGGCGTGACATAGTCGGTGTCGTCAGCGCCAATGCTGATCACCGTGCCGCCGACCTGCGGCGTGATCTGCACCACGTTGCCGCCGACGTAGGCGTTGTCCGTGGTCTGGAAATTGCGCGAGACCATGTAGTGCCAGCCACCCCAGGCGATGGCGCCGAGCACCACCGCAGCGGCAACGGCGGTGAGGCCCTTGCGGCGACCTTGGGGATTGCCTGCGGGCCTTGCGGCGGCTGGGGCTGGCGATGCGGAAGCGTTTGGAGAGTTTGGAGAGTTGGACTGGGTGTTGTCGTTCATGATGTTCGGCGCTCTGTTATGTGTCGAGGCTGGTTTTGCGGCCGGGGGCATGGCTGGCAGGTCGACTGCGCTGGCGATTGCAGCGCCCGCTTGCTGGCCTTGCCCGGAGGGTTTCAATGTAGAGTCATTGCGATGCGGTATCCGTCAGTGCGCTGCATGGGCGCTGTCTTGCTGGCTGATGTGCACGGTGGCGGTGTCGTCCTGCCAGCCACCGCCAAGCGCGGCGAGCAGGGCAATGCGCGTGTCGAGTTCGCGTGCGCGCAGGTCCACCGCCAGACGGCGCTGGGTGATGACCTGCGATTCGGTGTTGAGCACGACGATCTGGTTGGCCAAACCGGCCTTGTAGCGCTGCACGGCAAAGTCGTAGGCGCGCTCCGCCTTGCTGAGCGATTCGGTTTGCAGGCGCTGTTGGCGATCGAGTGATTGCACCGAGGCAATGGCATCGCCAGCGGACTTTACGGCATCGAACACCACGCCGTTGTATTGCGCGATGGCGCTGTCCAGATCGGCCTGTTTGCCCCGCAACTGTGCACGCAGACGATCGCCTTCAAAGATCGGCAGTCGCAGCGCTGGCGTGACGCCAAACTGGCGCGAACTGCCTTGCAGCAGGTGGTTGAAGCCGAGCGCGCTGAGGCCGATGAAGGCAGTGAGATTGATGTCGGGATAAAAGTCCGCACGCGCGCTGTCGATGCCATGGGTGGCAGCTTCCACACGCCAGCGCGCCGCCACCACATCGGGGCGGCGACCGAGCAGGTCGGCACCCAGTACGCTGGGCACCTGTTGCACCGCCAGCGCGTGGATGTCGGGCGTGAGCGCCATCTGGGCTTCTGGCGGTTGCGCGCAGAGCACGGCGATGGTGCGACGCACGAGCGTGATCTGCTCGTTGAGCATCTCGATTTGCGTGCCTGCATCCGGTAGCCCGGCCTCTGCCTGCGTCAGCTCGACCTGGCTGTCGAGACCTTGCCGGGTGCGTTGCTGGCTCAGGTCGAGCAAGGACTTGCGTTGCTTCAGTGTGCGCTCGGCCACGTCGCGCTGGGCCAACAAGCGCGCCAAAGTGACGTAGCTGCGCGCGACTTTTTCTGCGATCTGGTTGGCGGCAGCGGCACTATCGGCTTTGGCGGCGCGTGCCTGACCGAGCGCGGATTCCAGTTCGGCAGCGTAGCGGCCAAAGAAATCGGGCGTCCACGACAGGCCCAGTTGCACGTCCGCGCTGTTGTAGGTGTGGCCTGCGACGGGCGGCGGAATCATGCCGTTTTCCGAGTAGTGCTGGCGTGTGGCATCTGCAGTGAAGCTACCGTGCACCTGGGTGGCTGTGCTGGTGGCGCGCGCCAGCGCTGCGGCTTTGTCGAAGCGCGCGTGGCTGGCCGCTAAGCTGGGGTTGCCGACGAGCGCGGTGTCGATCAGCGCATCAAGCTGGGGATCGCCCAACTGCTTCCACCATTGGGTGGTGACCAGCGTTTGCGCCGTATCGGAGAGGCCGACGTCGCGCGCTTGCACTTGCGTATAGGCGGGGTGCGCAGGGCCTTGCGAGGCGCACCCTGCAAGCAGGAGTGCGGCGCACAAGGCCGTTGCGGCGGTGAGTGGATGGAGCGCACCGTGTGCGCTTGGGCGGATGGAGGGCATGTCGGGTGCCTGCGATTCAGAACGGAGTGAGGAAGGGTGTTTCGCGGACGTGGGGGAGGGAGCGAAGTGGGCGAGGTGCGTTAGTTGTCGTTGCCATCGGGGCCGGCGCAGGCCAGCGGCGCTGCGTTGTCGCCGCGCATGGCGTTGCCGTTGTCCAGCATGCGGCGCAACATGTCGAGCAGCAGCGTGCATTCATCGTGGGTGAAACCGGCCAGATGTAGGTTCAGCACGCGCGAGAGCACCTGCGGCACATCGGCCGCGATGCGCCTGCCGTCATCGGTCAGCGCCAAATGCACCACCCGGCGGTCGGTCGTGGAGCGCTCGCGGCGCAGCAGTCCCTTGGCTTCGATGCGGTCGAGGGCGCGCGTGACAGATGCCGGGTCCATGCCCAGATCCTTGGCGAGTTGCGCGCTGGTCGTCTCGGCGCACAGCAGCAGCTTGTAGAGCGGCAGCCATTGCACATAGGTCAGACCGTGCATGGCCAGTTGTGCGTCGGCCTGCTGGAGAATGGAGCCGAGCACACGGCGCATGAGAAAGCCTGCGCTGTCCATGGGCGCGTAGGTGCCGGGCTGGTAGAAAAAAGTGGACGCGTCGTCCGGGTTCACCACCTGATCAGGTTTCGGCATGATGCATTTGTCTGTGCAATAGTTGCTTAGTCAATTAATTTGACGGAAATTATGGCACGGAGCAAACTTGTTTGCCCAACATCAACTGCGAGAGGGTTTTTCACGGCGCGCAGCAGGAGGCGCGCCGTCTGGTGCGGTGCTTTGCGCTTCAGCCGAGCGGGAAACGCATCGCGCCGATGATGACCAGACCCAGCGCCAGGTTCAGCGCGACCCAGGTGCGAATGCTGGCCAGCGCCGCGCCGCCTGCGGGCCAGTCCTTGGCTTGCACCGCGCGGTCCAGCCGGTTGAACAGGGCGAAGCGGATGTGGCCGAACACCACCATCATGATGATGCCCAGCGCCATCATGACGATCCACGACAGCGGCATGGCGAACTTGGCGCCAGCGCTGGACGCCATGGAATGCACGGCGCCAATCAGCCCGAGGCCCGAAAGCAGCACGAGGACGATCAGGATCAGCACCACGGTGAAGAAGCGCTTGAGCACGTCGCGCATGAGCTGCACACGCACGGGCGCCTCAAGGCCTTGCACGGCAGGGCGCAGGAAGAAATGGGCGAAGAACATGCCACCCACCCAGATGACGATGGCGATCAGGTGAATCAGCTTGAGTGAAATGAACAGCATGGGGTTGTCTCGTTGTTGTTGGTGGGAGAGAAATACAGCAGGATGCGCGGGATTGGTCAGTCGTCGATGGAGGCACTCCAGCGGTCGCCCCAGCCCTGGCGCACCTCATCGATCTGGCGGCGGTCGCGTTTGGTGGGGCGTCCTTCGGTCAGCGCCATGGCGGGCTCGGGCGCCAGACGGCGGCGTTCGGCCGCCTCGGCGCGCGCCTTCTGGCTGGCTTCGGTTTCCTGATAGAGCTGCTGCGCCACGGGCGCAGGCCCGCGCATGTTGGAGAGTGCCTGCACGACGATGGTGCGTTCCACCTCGCCCTGGCGCAAGGCAACCGTGTCGCCCACGCGCAGTTCGCGCGATGCCTTGACGGCTTGCTGGTTGACGGTAACGCGCCCCCTGCCGATCTCATCGACAGCCAGACTGCGGGTCTTGTAGAAGCGTGCGCACCAGAGCCATTTGTCCAGCCGCATCGATTCAGAGGGTAGGTTCATGCGTTGATTGTGCAACTATGTTGTGGCAAAGGGGGCATTTTTCTGACTATTCATCCAGAGCGTTCCGGGGATTGGACGCACATTCGCGCACGCCCGCATGCGCAAGCGGCACGGTGACGATGGCGTCGAGCCCCCGGACTTCGTTGCGTGCGCCGGTGCGGTTGACGAGCTCGATGCTGCCATCCAGCGCGCGCACGATTTGCAGGCAAATGGCGAGCCCCAGGCCTGAACCGGCCTGCACGTCGCCAGCGGAGAAAGGCTGGAACAAGCGGTTTGCCAACTCTGCATCGATGCCGGGCCCGCTGTCGGAAACTACCAGTCGCGCCTGATCGCCGTCCACATCGAGACTCACGTTCAGCGTGCCATGGGCAGGCGAATAGCGGATCGCGTTGTGCAGCAGATTGCGGCAGAGTTCGCGCAACATCCATTCGTGTGCCAGCACTGGCGCGGCGCGGGTGTGGATGCCGAAATCCAGATCGCTTTGCGCCACCAGCGGCGACACGTCGATGGCCACGTCGCGCAGGGTCTCATCCCAGCGCACGACGTCCGGCTGGCTTTGCTGGCGCAATTGCTCCACCTTGGCGAGCGCCAGCATCTGGTTGGCCAATTGCGTTGCGCGGTCCACGGTCACGCCGATCTCCTCCAGCGCCTGCCGATGGGGCAGGTCATCGCGCAGGGCCGACTGCACCTGGATCTTGAGCACCGCCAGCGGCGTGCGCAACTGGTGTGATGCATCGCGCACGAAGCGTTGCTGGTGCGCGAGCAGATGCGACAGGCGCTGCATCACGTCGTTGGTGGCGTCGATCAGCGGCAGCAATTCGCGCGGCGCGCTGGTGCCGTCGATGGGGGACAGATCGTCTTCCGCGCGCTGCTGCAGGTGTGTGCTCAACTGCCGCACCGGCCGCGTCGCGCGTTGCACGACCAGCACCACGATGAGCGCAATCAGGCACAACAATACCAATTGCCGCGCCATCGTGTCCCACAGGATTTGCAGCGCGGCGGCCTGGCGCAGTTCCAGTGTTTCGGCCACCTGGATCATGGCCATGGTGCGGCCTTCGGCACTGGCGACGGGTTGCAGCAGCACGGCCACGCGCACCGGCTCGCCACGAAAGTCTGCGTTGTAGAAATCGACTAGCGCCGCATAGGGCGGACGCATGGGAATCGTGCCGCGCCAGATGGGCAGGTCGGCATAGCCCGAGATCAGTTCGCCGCTCAGGTTGGAGACGCGGTAGAACATGCGGCTCTGGTTGTCGGCTTCAAATGCTTCCTGCGCGGAATAGGGCACGAGGGCACGCAATTCGGCCAGATCGTCATAGCCTTTGACGTCGAGTTCCTCGCTGATGCTTTTGGCCGATGCGAGTAGCGTGCGGTCGTACGCCGTGTTCAGCGCGACCAGCGTTTTCTGGTGCTGGCTGTAGGTGTTGTAGGCGATGACGAGCAGCGTCGGCAGCAGGATGCCCACCAGCAATTGCCGGCGCAGTGACCACGACAGCCAGCGCGGCTCGGTGCGTACTTTTCGGGGACGGCCAAAGCGCATGGTCAGGCGTCGGCCTTGAGCAGGTAGCCCAGACCGCGCAAGGTCATCAGCGACACGCCGGTGTCGGCCAGCTTTTTGCGCAAGCGGTAGACCACGACTTCGATGGCCTCATACTGCACTTCGGTCTGGCCCGGGAACACGGCTTCGTACAGCTTTTCCTTGCTCAGTGCGCGACCGGGCTGCTGCAGCAGTGAGCGCAGCAGCGCCTGCTCGCGCGGCGTCAATTCCATGGGCTCGTCGTGCAGGTAGAACATGCCGCTCAAGCGATCGTGGCGCAGTGCGCCCAGGGTGATTTCGGCGGGCGCGGCGGGGCGCACTTCCTGCTGCTCGGCGCTGCGGCGCATCAGGGCGCGCAGCCGGGCTTCCAGTTCGTCCAGATCGAAGGGTTTGGGCAGGTAGTCGTCGGCTCCGGCATTGAGCCCGAGCACGCGATCCCCGACCGTGCCGCGCGCGGTCAGCACCAATACGGGCGTGCGCAGACCGCGGGCGCGCGCCTGTTGCAGCACCTGCAGTCCATCGAGCCCGGGCAGGGACAGATCAAGCACCACGGCATCGTGCGGGCGCGCCGACATCTCGGCCAGTGCCGCCAACCCGTCGCCCACCGCCGTCACTTCAAAGCCGCGTCGCGCAAGCGATCGCTGCAGTGTGGTGCGCATGGTGGCGTCGTCTTCGACCAGTAAGAGTTGCATGTCGATCGGATTATCGGGCGCGGTGCGCGCTATGGGACGCACGGCCGCACTGGATTAGAGACTATCGGTGTTATCCCTGACGCTCTGGACAGCTATTTGACAGGTTGGAATTGCATCATCGGAACCTCAAAATCGAACCATTCCATCTGATCAGGAGAAGAGACATGCGTCGCGATACCTTCTTGAAATCTCTGGCCGCCATGGCCGCTGTGGGCGCGTTGCCCCTTTCGGCTCAGGCAGCAGTTGCCATGAAGATGATGCTGCCCGCCAATCCCGGCGGCGGCTGGGACACCACGGGCCGCGCACTGGGCAAGGCACTGCAGGACGCAGGCGTGGCCTCGTCGGTCACGTATGACAACAAGGGCGGCGCAGCAGGTGCCATCGGTCTGGCGCAATTCGTCAACGGCTCCAAGGGCGACCCGAACGCGCTGATGGTGATGGGTGCGGTCATGCTGGGCGGCATCATCACGGGCAAGCCACCGGTGAACCTGAGCCAGGCCACGCCAATTGCGCGCCTGACGAGCGAATACAACGTGTTCGTGCTGCCTTCCAACTCGCCATTCAAGACGATGGCTGACGTCGTCGCCCAGTTGAAGAAGGACCCCGGCAGCGTGAAGTGGGGCGGTGGCTCGCGTGGCTCCACGGAGCACATTGCCGCCGCGATGATTGCGCGCGCCGTGGGCGTGGACCCGGCCAAGATCAACTACGTGGCGTTCCGTGGGGGCGGCGAGGCGACGGCGGCCATTCTGGGTGGCAACGTCACCATCGGCGGTAGTGGCTACAGCGAGTTCGCGGAGTACATCAACGCGGGCAAGATGCGCCCGATCGGCGTGACATCGGGCGAGCGCCTTGCCGGCATCAATGTGCCCACGCTCAAGGAGCAGGGCATCAACGTAGAGATCGGCAACTGGCGCGGCGTGTACGGCGCGCCCGGCATCAGTGCAGAGCAGCGCAATGCGCTGGTGGCCACGGTCGAGAAGGCCGTGAAGAGCCAGGCCTGGGCCGAAGCGCTGAAGAAAAACGACTGGACGCCCGCATGGCTGGGCGGCGATGCATTTGCCAAGTTCGTGGACGAAGAGTTCGCCAGCTTGCGCGACACCATGACCAAGTCCGGCATGGTCTGACCGGACAGTGAAGGGCGCTTCGGCGCTCTTTTTGTTGGCCCCCGTCGCAAGTAGAGACAAACGCTCCACGCAAGGTGGTGGCGTGGGGTCGTTGTTGTCTTCTGAACATTGCATGGAAGGTACGGACATGTCCGAAATACTCAGCAATACCCATGCGACGCCCGAGCTGGCGGAGCTTTCCATTCCCTCACCGCGCTGGCAGGCTGCCGTCGGTGTAGGCGTGCTGTTCGTGGCCGGCGTCATGGCCGCGGGCGCGGTGTCGATCCCCGGCGATGCAGGCTATGGCGGAGTCGGGCCCAACTTCATGCCGTGGCTGTGCGCTGCAGTGCTAGGGCTGTGCGGGCTCCTGCTGATCTGGGAGGCGATGTCCGGCGGCTTTCGCAATGCAGGCGATCCCGGCGGTTCCAAACATGCGCAACTCATTCCCTTCGCCTGGGTGTCTGCGGGCCTGTTGCTGAATGCGGTACTCATCACGCATGTGGGATTCATCGTGGGCTGCACGCTGTGCTATGCGCTTGCGGTGCAAGGGTTGCGCCGTGCGGGCGGGCAAACCGGACTGCTGGCTCCGAAGTCGCTGGCGATCGATGTGTTCACCGGGCTGGCGATTTCGGCGCCCGTGTTCTGGGTGTTCACGCAATTCCTGGCGATCAATCTGCCGGGTCTGACGAATACAGGGTGGCTGTGATGGAAATTTTCAACGCATTGATGCAGGGTTTTGCCACTGCGATCACGCCCGTCAATTTGTTGTGGGCCTTGGTGGGCTGTGCACTGGGCACGGCGGTGGGCGTGCTGCCCGGCATCGGCCCGGCGGTGGCCGTCGCAATGTTGCTGCCGATCACGGCCAAGGTGGACGTGACGGCGTCCATGATCTTCTTTGCCGGCATCTATTACGGCGCGATGTACGGCGGCTCGACCACGTCGATCCTGCTGAATACCCCCGGCGAAACCGCGAGCATGGTCACCGCCATGGAGGGCAACAAGATGGCCAAGAGCGGGCGCGCGGGCGCGGCGCTGGCTACGTCCGCCATCGGCTCGTTTGTGGCGGGCACCGTAGCCACCGTGATCGTGACCTTGTTCGCGCCGACGGTGGCCGAATTCGCCGTCAAGCTGGGTCCGCCGGAGTATTTCATGCTGATGGTGCTGGCCTTCACGACCGTGAGTGCGGTGCTGGGCCAGAGCAGTCTGCGCGGCATGACGGCGCTGTTCCTGGGACTGGCGTTGGGCTGCATCGGCATGGACCAGATCTCGGGTGCTGCACGCTATACGGCGGGCCAGATGGAGTTGCTCGACGGCATCGATATCGTGCTCGTTGCCGTGGGCCTGTTTGCTGTGGCTGAAGTGCTCTACAACGCACTCTACGAAGGCAAGGTGGACGAAAGCCAGAACAAGATGGGCCGCGTGCACATGACGGCGCGCGATTGGCGCCGCTCCGTGCCCGCGTGGCTGCGCGGCACCATCATCGGCACGCCCTTCGGCTGCATTCCTGCGGGCGGCACGGAGATCCCCACGTTCCTGAGCTATGCCGCAGAAAAGAAACTGGCCAAAGGCAAGAACAAGGAAGAGTTCGGTACCACAGGCGCCATCGAAGGTGTTGCCGGCCCGGAGGCGGCGAACAATGCCACGGTGACGGCGGCATTGATTCCGCTGCTCACGCTAGGTATTCCCACCAGCAACACCACAGCGGTGCTGCTGGGCGCGTTCCAGAACTACGGCATCAACCCCGGTCCGCAACTCTTCAGCAGTTCTGCGGCACTTGTGTGGGCACTGATCGCATCGCTCTACATCGGCAACATCATGCTGCTGGTGCTCAACCTTCCGATGGTCGGTTTGTGGGTGAAGCTGCTGAAGATTCCACGTCCACAGTTGTACGCGGGCATTCTGATTTTCGCCACCGTGGGCGCTTATGGCATGCGTCAGAGCACGTTCGACCTGTTCCTGCTGTACTTCATCGGCCTGCTCGGCGTGTTGATGCGCCGGTATGATTTTCCGACCGCGCCGGTGGTGGTCGGCATGATCCTGGGCCCGCTCGCGGAAGCGCAAATGCGTAACGCAGTTTCCATCGGCGAAGGCAGTTGGTTGATCTTCCTGCAGCGCCCCATGTCGGTAACTTTGCTGGTGATTGTGTTGATGGTGCTGGCGTTGCCACGACTGATGGCATGGTTGGGCAGACGCCGGGCGCTCCGGGGTGAAACTCAAGACACTTTGCTTCCGAGCTAATTGGCGGTATTTGCGACCATTTGTTTCAGCATCTTTAATCAAATGACAACAGCATCCCGTGTCTTGTATGGCAAGGCACAGGGATGTTGTTGCACACAAACATGTGTTTAGGCTTTAATTAGTGTTGATTGATATGCGACAGAAGTGTCCCTAGGGTGGGCCTCGCTTAGCGTGCAGGTGAGTCTACACTTTCAAGTATGCCTATACGCAAACTCTGGCCCGCCTCGCGCCGCAATGCAAATGTCCCGGACTTTGGCAGTCCAATTGAGACCCGCCAGAATCCGAGCAACCTCGACCAGGAGCCATCCATGGATACTGAAGTGATTGATGACGACATCGTGTATGAAAACGCGGCGGAACTGTTCCGTGCCATGGCCGCTCCCATGCGCCTACGCATCATCAGTGCCCTGTGCAATGGCGAGAAGAACGTGTCCGAGTTGCTTTCCTCCATCGACACCACCCAGCCGAACATGTCGCAGCACCTGAACACGCTGTATCAGGCAGGCATCCTGGGGCGTCGTCGTGAAGGCGTCAGCATCTACTATTTCATCACCAACGAGAAGGTGGTAGAGATGTGCCGCAGCGTGTGCCTCCAGATGGCGATTGACGATTGAACTGTTCACCCAAAGTGACGGGCCACAGGCTCGCAATACATTATTTTTATTGCACTTGAAGTGCAGCGCAAACAAAAAGGCAGCCTGAAGGCTGCCTTTTTGTTTCTTCGTCCTGAGCGCTTGCACTCAGGGTTTCAGGTACACATAACCTTCCTTGGCTTGCAGCCGAGCGACTTCGGCCACCCCGGACGGAACCACCTTGGTTTCCATCAACAGGCTGGACGGCTCCAGTTTGCGCGATTGCAGCGTGTTGTGGCACACGCGGAACTCCACGCCCTTACTGGCAAGCGCACTGACCTGGCCGCTGAACTCGCGGCCCTTGCTGTCCTTCGCATCGTTCAGAAGAAAGTCGATGCCGGGACCGTGCGTTACCACCACAATCTTGTCCTTGGGGGCAGCGTTCAGGTGGTTGTTGATGTTGTTCAAAATCGCAGCAGCAGTCTCCACGCCGGTGTTCACGTGGTAGACCACCTTGACGTCCTGGGCGAAGGCGAAGCTTGCCATCAGGGCGAGGAAAAAGGTCAAAAAGACGCGCTTGATCATCGTTCGGGGCTCCTTTTTTTGCAGTGTCTGCATTGGTTGTATGTCCAGCCCGAAATATTGCTGGTATCTTATATTAGCACTGGCTAAGTAATTTCAGGTCAGAAATTGAGCCAAATCAAGTTCGGGAAAATACCGTCCGGACCATATAAAAGGAGATGACTCGCGTGCCATATTCCATTCCACCCCTGCGTTTGCTGACGAGTGTCTTGTTGCTGGTCGGCTTGCATGCGCCGGCATTTGCCCATGGCGACCATGGGTACCATGCAAACCGAAGTGCGCAGCATGTGGCGCAAGCTGCGGATACGGCAGCACCTGCGTCAGCAACGGCGGCCAAAGCGCCCTCAGCGCCTCAACGCGTGGCGATGGAGGTCCAGCAGGTTGCGCCCGATGTGTACTACGTCCAGGGCATGTCGGCACTGGGTTCGCCTGCGAACCAGAACTTCATCTCGAATGCCGGGTTCGTGGTGACGGGTGACAGCGTGGTCGTCATTGACGCGCTGGGCTCGCCAGCGCTGGCCGAAGAGCTGGTGCAGAAGATCAAGGCCATTACGCCCAAACCGATCAGCACCGTGATCCTCACGCACTACCATGCGGATCACATCTACGGGTTGCAGGTATTCAAGGCATTGGGCGCCAAAATCATTGCGAATGCGCTGGCCAAGGAATACATCTATTCCGACACGGCGCGTCTGCGACTGGAAGCGTCGCGCACCGAGTTGGCGCCGTGGATCGACGACAAAACGCACATGGTCAACGCAGACCAATGGATCGAAGGCAACAGTGTCCCGCTGACCATTGGCGGCACCGAGTTCGTGTTGCAGCATATGGGGCCTGCGCACACGCCGGAGGACACCGCTGTCTACCTGCCCAAAACGGGGGCGCTCTTTGTCGGCGATGTCATGTTTCGCAATCGCATTCCGTTCGTGGGTCAGGCAGACAGCCGCCACTGGATCGCCGCGCTGGATTCGCTGCTGAAGCTGCCGGTGAAGGTAATGATTCCCGGACACGGACCTGCCTCCGAAAATCCACGCGCGGACATGCAACTCACGCGCGACTACCTGCAATACCTGCGCGACTCCATGGGGAAGGCGGCGCAGAATCTCGATCCGTTTGACGATGCCTACCAAGCCACGGACTGGTCGAAGTTCGAGAAGTACCCGCTGTTCAAGGAGGCCAATCGCATGAACGCATACAACACCTATCTGCTGATGGAGCAAGAAAAGCCATGAGCACGCCCAGGCCCGCGCCAATGCGCCCGTCCAGCATAAGGCCGCTAGATCGGCGCGATGTGTTGCGCTGGCTGGGTGCGGCATGCGTGACGGCGGCCAGTGGCGGTGTCGCACTGGCCGCGCCAGATGTGTCCGAACGGCTACTGCCCACCACGCAGGATGTGCGCGCCGATCTCGGCAAGGCCATCGCGCGTGGCGAACCACTGATCGTTCTGGCGACCTTGCGCGGCTGTCCGTTCTGCAAGGTGGCGCGCGAGAACTATCTCGTGAGCGAGTTGAAGGCGGGCAGGGCGGTGACGCAGATCCACTTTCTCTCGCGCGACCCGGTTCGCGATCTGCGGGGCAACGCAACGACCCACGGTCAATTGGTCAAGGCCTTGAACATTGACGCTGCGCCCACGGTGCTGTTCTTGGGACGTGACGGCGCCGAGGTGGCCGAGCGGCTGGTGGGCGGCTCCACGTCGGATTTCTACGGCGCTTATCTGGACGAGCGCATCGCACGCGCCCGCGCTGCCGTCGCACATTGAAGCGGCGCACATCCGTTGCGCCCGCAGTTCTTGTCTTTGTTTGCACGCTGCGATGCAGCCCATCAATGCTGTTTGTGCTTTGGCGTATCGCTATTCAAATATCGAATAACGAGGGAAAACCCCGCAGATTTTGATCTGCATCACAACAGATAATTTGAATCATAAAGATATGCTTATATATAGATAAAGGACAAAGCGATGAAGCAGACTTGGAGTTACCTCACCGCCGCCGCATGCCTGGTTGCAGGGCTGACGGTGTCGGCACCCACATGGGCCAATCTGGCTCTGGCACAGAAGAACGCCTGCATGGCCTGCCATGCCGCGGACAAGAAACTGGTGGGCCCGGCATATCAGGAAGTGGCTAAGAAATACGCGGGTCAGGCCGACGCGCAGGCCAATCTGGTCAAAAGCATCAAGGCGGGCGGCGCTGGCAAATGGGGCCCTGTGCCGATGCCACCACAGCCCGCGTTGAGCGATGCGGACGCCAACACGCTGGCGGCATGGATTCTCGGGGGTGCCAAGTAAGCAGGCGCATCGCGCATTCCTTACTTGATGAACTTCTGCAGACCTGAGGACAACTCATGCAAAACCAAATGGCAGGTCGGGTGCGCAAGGCACCAGAGAATTTTGTTCAGGGCGATGGCATCGGCAAGGTGTTTTCTGAGGCCAAGGCGGGCCGTCGCGACTTCATCCGCAATGCCTTCGCCGCTGCGGCTGCGGGGGTGACGGCGACTGCCGTGCATGCACAGACTGGGCAGAACGTGGGCGAGGGTGATCCCAACATCCTGGAGCTGCCCGCGCACTCCAAGGGACTGGGTCAACCCGTCGCTGCGGAAGGCTATGGCAAACCATCCAAATACGAAGCCAATGTGCAGCGCCGCCAGAGCCCCGGCCTGACGCAGACGCGCCAGGCCTCGGTGTCGTTTGCGCCGTTGCAGTCGTTGTTCGGCATCGTGACGCCGAGCGGTCTGCATTTCGAGCGTCACCATCAGGGTTGGTGGGACATCGACCCGTCCAAACACCGTCTGATGATCAACGGCCTCGTGAAGAACAACAAGGTCTTCACCATGGACGAGCTGATGCGGCTGCCCAGTGTCTCGCGCTTTCACTTCATCGAATGCGGTGCCAACACCGGCATGGAGTGGGGCAATGTGGCCGTGCCGACCGTGCAGTACACGCACGGCATGCTGTCGTGCAGCGAGTTCACTGGCGTGCCGTTGATCACGCTGCTGGAGATGGCGGGCGCGGATCTGAAAAAGGGCAAGTTCGTTCTCGCGGAAGGTGCGGACGGCTCGTCCATGACGCGCACGATTCCGATGGAGCTGATCACCTCGGGCGAGGTCATCGTGGCCTATGGCCAGAACGGCGAAATGCTGCGCCCCGAACAGGGCTATCCGCTGCGCCTCGTCGTGCCGGGCGTGCAAGGCGTGAGCTGGGTGAAATACCTGCGTCGCATCGAAGTGGGCGATGAGCCATACGCGACCAAGGACGAAGCGGTGCACTATATCGATTTGCTGCCGGATGGACAGCATCGACAGTACACGAGCATCCAGGAATGCAAGAGTGTGGTGACCACGCCCTCGGGCGGGCAGATGCTGCTCGACAAGGGTTTTTACAACATCACCGGGCTGGCATGGTCCGGTCGGGGCAAGGTCAAGCGCGTGGATGTGAGTGTGGATGGCGGCCGCAATTGGCGCACCGCGCGGCTGGAAGGCCCGGTGATGAGCAAGTGCCTGACGCGCTTCAACATCGACTGGGTGTGGGACGGCAAGCCCACCATCATCCAGAGCCGTGCCATGGATGACACCGGCTACGTGCAGCCGACCAACCAGCAACTGCGTGCAGTGCGAGGAACGCGCTCCATCTATCACAACAACTCAATTCAATCCTGGGCATTGCGCGAGGATGGAGAGGTGGTCAATGTCCAGCTTGCATAACCCCAAGAAGGCGCTGGCGCTCGCGTTGTCCGGCTTGCTCATGGCGGGCGCGGCGTCGGCGCAGGGCGGCGCGGAGAAATTTCCCGGCGTCGGCCGCAACGCCACGCCCAAGGAAGTGCAGGCGTGGGACATCGACGTGCGCCCTGATTTCAAGGGCCTGCCGAAAGGCTCTGGCTCGGTGGAAAAGGGCATGGACATCTGGGAAGGCAAGTGCGCTTCGTGCCACGGCGTTTTCGGTGAATCCAACGAGGTGTTCTCGCCGCTGATCGGCGGCACGACGAAGGAAGACCAGAAGAGCGGCCACGTGGCGCGCCTGAAGGACGCCGCGTTCCCCGGTCGCACCACGTTCATGAAAGTGGCCACGGTGTCCACCGTGTGGGACTACATCAATCGCGCCATGCCATGGAATGCACCCAAGTCGCTGTCCACCGACGAGGTGTATGCGGTGACGGCGTACCTGCTGAATTTGGCGGACATCGTGCCGCAGGATTTCACGCTGAGTGACAAGAACATCGCCGAAGTGCAGGCGAAGATGCCGAACCGCAACGGCATGACGACCGCGCATGCGATGTGGCCGGGCCCGGAGTTCGCCAAGAACGTCAAGCCCGACGTGAAAGCCGTGGCGTGCATGAACAACTGCGGGCCCGAGCCCAAGGTGCGTTCGCAACTGCCGGACCACGCCAGCAACAACCACGGCAATCTGGCCGATCAGAACCGCCTGATCGGCGCGCAGCATGGTGTGCAGACGGAGCCGAAGTCGGATGCGAAGCCTGCACCGGCAGCGGCTGCCAAGTCTGCATCGGGGGCTGCACCGACGGCCATTCTGGACAAGAACGGCTGCGTCGCCTGCCACGGCATGGAGCAGAAAATCGTCGGCCCCGGCTTCAGCGAAATCGCCAAGAAGCATGCAGGCCAGACCGACTATCTGGTAGGAAAAATCAAGGGCGGCGGCACCGGCGTATGGGGCAATATCCCAATGCCACCGCAGCCCAACCTGAGTGATGATGACGCCAAGTCCATCGCCCAATGGCTGGCCAACGGCGCCAAACATTGAGCAGGGATTGGTCGTACAAGAAGCACCCGACAACAACGACTCTTTCAACGGAATTCAAGGAGAGAAAAATGGTTTCACGTAGACAGGCAGTCAAGAGCACCGCAGCGGTCACCGGCATGCTGCTCGCCGCAGGGCTGCTGCCACAGGCAGCGCTGGCATTCAACAAAGCGGCGTTTGACGCGAAGACCGTGGCCGACGTGATGAAGGCGCTGGGCGCTGGCGCTCCCGCCGAAAGCAAGGACGTCACGCTGACGGCCCCCGATATTGCCGAGAACGGCGCGGTGGTGCCCATCGGTGCAGCCACCACGCTCGCCAATGTGAAGCAGGTGGTGATTCTGGTGGAGAAGAATCCCAACACGCTGGTGGCGTCGTTCGATGTGTCGGATGCCGTGGAGCCCAACTTCCTCACCCGCGCCAAGCTCGGTCAGACCTCCGATGTGTACGCCGTCGCCATCACCAACGATGGCAAGGCGCTGTATGCAAAGAAGGAAGTCAAGGTCACGCTGGGCGGCTGCGGCGGCTGATCGCGCGCCTCACCCTCGCCACGTATTTAGATAGACAAGGAGAAGAACATGCCAGATCCGATGCGCATCCGCGCCCAAGCCTCGGGCGACAAAACCACCGTCCGCGTACTGATGTCCCACGAAATGGAAACCGGCCAGCGCAAGGACGCCAACGGCCAGGTCATTCCTGCCTGGTTCATCCAGGATGTGACCGCATCCCTGAACGGCAAGCAGGTATTCCGCGCGGAGTGGGGTCCTGCCGTGTCCAAGAACCCGTTCCTGCAGTTCAACATCAAGGGCGCGAAGGCAGGCGACAAGCTGTCCGTGACCTGGAAGGACAACAAGGGCGAGACCCGCACTGACGAGGCGACCGTCAGCTGACGCGCGGATCGCCCTAGCCAGACAAGAGCCTGTTGACGCGTGAATCGTGAACAGGCTCTTGGTCATATCGGAAAGCGCACTTTTGCTGCGCCGCACACAAGTCCTGTGTACGCCGGATGGCCACCACCCGTTCCCCACCACAACAACAGAGGACACCCGATGAGACATACAACAAAAGGAGCCTTGCCCAGTGCAGCTGTTGCGTTGACATTGCTATGCGCGCTTCAGCCGGCTGTGGCCCAGAAGAGCACGGCGGACGGCATTGCCGAATACCGTGAAATGCTGCAGGACGGCAATCCTGCCGAACTGTTCGAGATGAAGGGTGAGGAGCTGTGGAAACAAAAACGCGGCCCCAAGAACGCTTCCATGGAACGCTGCGATCTCGGCAAGGGACCCGGTGTGGTGAAGGGCGCGTTCGTTGAGTTGCCGCGCTATTTTGCCGACACCAACAAGGTGCAGGATCTGGAGTCGCGCCTGCTCACCTGCATGGAAACACTGCAAGGACTGGATGCCAAGAAGATTGCCACCACGCCTTTCGGCAAGGACGAGCAGAAGAACATCGAAGGTCTGGTGGCGTGGATTTCTGCCGAGTCCAAGGGCATGAAGTTCAACCTGTCGCAGAACCATCCCAAGGAAAAGGAAATGTACGAGGTCGGCAAGCGCATGTTCTACATGCGTGGCGGCCCACACGACTTTGCCTGCGCCACCTGCCATGGCGCGGATGACAAGCGCATCCGCCTGCAGGACCTGCCCAACCTCACCAAGAACCCCGGCGCTGCTGCAGGCTTTGGTGCATGGCCCGCGTACCGCGTGTCCTCCGGTGAGCTCTGGAGCATGCAGCGCCGCCTGAACGACTGCTTCCGTCAGCAGCGCTTTCCGTATCCCGGATTCGCCAGCGACGCCACGATCGCGCTGGGCGTCTATATGGGCGTGAACGGCAAGGGCGGTGAAGCCACGGCTCCGACCATCAAGCGTTAACAGGGAGGCAACATGACTATTCGTACCAACTGGTTGCCCGTGCTTGGCGTGGCGTCTTCATTCATCGTGCTGGGCTGCGCTTCGGTGGACCATTCCAGCAATGCCGACCAACTCGCGCAGCAGGTCGTCAACGCATCGTTTTCCGACAAGGGCATCGCCAAGGTGGATCGCCTGCAGCAGGACGCCAGCAACGCCGCATGCAGCGCTGCCGACGTGAGCGGCAAGCCGATCGATCCCAAGCTCGCAGCCCAGATCGAGGCCGACAGCCTCAAGACGGTGAAGTGGCCCGCAGACGGCAAATTCCTGGGTGACTGGAAGGCCGGCGAGAAGATCGCGCAGGACGGCAAGGGCATGACCTGGAACGACAAACCCGGCGCTACCAATGGCGGCAATTGCTACAACTGCCACCAGATCAGCAAGCAGGAGATCTCGTTCGGCACGCTGGGCCCGAGCCTGTACCACTACGGCAAGATCCGTGGCGTGACCGATCCCAACAGCCCCGAGGCCAAGGCCATCGTGGAATACACGTGGGGCAAGATCTGGAACGCCAAGGCCTACAACGCATGCTCCGGCATGCCGCGCTTCGGTCATGCCGGCATTCTCACCGAAGGTCAGGTGCGCGACTTGGTGGCGCTGCTGATCGATCCGCAATCGCCTGTCAACAAATAACGGCGTCCAGCAAACCCTCTCCCTGTGCGGGAGAGGTCCGGGTGAGGGGATGCGCGCGCCGCGCGCGTCATCCCGCACGACGCAACTCACCCGCCTTTGCCCACCACAGGGCCGAAGGCACAAGACAAGTACCAACAGGGATCACCCGATGAGCCTTTCCAAACGTGAATTCATGCAAGTGCTGGCCGCCGCAGGCGTGGCTGGCATGGGCTTGCAGCGCTACGCCTATGCCGACTCGAAGGCGGCGGACAACGCGCTGTACGACGTGCCGAAGTTCGGCAACGTCTCCTTCCTGCACATGACCGACTGCCACGCGCAGCTCAACCCGATCTACTTCCGCGAGCCGAACGTCAATCTGGGCATCGGCACGATGAAGAATCAGCGCCCACATCTGGTGGGCGAGCATCTGCTGAAGTCCGCCGGTGTGCGGCCCGGCACTGCGCAGGCCTATGCGTTCAGCTACCTCGACTTTGAAGCCGCCGCCAAGCGCTACGGCAAGGTGGGTGGCTTTGCACACCTGTCCACGCTGGTCAAGCGCATGCGCGCCTCGCGCCCCGGCGCGCTGCTGCTCGATGGCGGCGATACCTGGCAAGGGTCGGCCACTTCGCTGTGGACGAACGCGCAGGACATGGTGGACGCCTGCAAACTGCTGGGCGTGGACGTGATGACCGGCCATTGGGAGTTCACCTACGGCATGGAGCGCGTGCAGGAGATCATCCAGAAGGATTTCGGCAGCAAGCTCGATTTTGTCGCGCAGAACGTGAAGACTACCGATTTCGGCGATCCGGTTTTCAAGCCCTATGTGATCCGCGAAATCAACGGTGTGCCCTGCGCCATCATCGGTCAGGCGTTTCCGTACACGCCCATCGCCAACCCGCGCTACATGGTGGCGGACTGGAGCTTCGGCATCCAGGACGAGAACCTGCAGCAGATGGTGGACGAGGCGCGCGGCAAGGGCGCCAAGGTGGTGGTTGTGCTGTCGCACAACGGCATGGACGTCGACCTGAAAATGGCCTCGCGCGTGCGCGGCATCGATGCAATTCTGGGCGGTCACACGCACGACGGCATGCCGGTGCCGACCATCGTTGAGAACGCGGGTGGCAAGACCATCGTGACCAACGCCGGCTCCAACGGCAAGTTCCTCGGCGTGCTCGACTTCGACGTGAAGGATGGCAAGGTCGCGGACTTCAAATACCGCCTGCTGCCGGTGTTCTCCAACATTCTGTCCGCAGACGCCGAGATGGGCGCCTTGATCGCCAAGGTGCGCACGCCCTACGAAGCCAAGCTCAACGAAGTGCTGGCGCGCACAGACGGCACGCTGTATCGCCGAGGCAACTTCAACGGAACGGGCGACCAGTTGCTGCTCGACGCGATGATGGCCGTGCAGGATTGCCCGATTGCGTTTTCGCCCGGATTCCGCTGGGGCACCTCGCTGCTGCCGGGCCAGGAGATTACGCGCGAATGGCTCATGGACATGACGGCGACAACGTATTCCTACGCCACCGTCACCGAGATGACCGGCGCCACGATCAAGACGGTGCTCGAAGACGTCTGCGACAACCTGTTCAACCCGGACCCGTATTACCAGCAGGGCGGCGACATGGTGCGCGTGGGCGGCTTGCAGTACAAGTGCGATCCGACCGGCAAGGCGGGCAGCCGCATCACCGACATGCGCCTGAACGGTCAGGTGCTGGATGCCGACAAGAAATACAAGGTAGCCGGTTGGGCCCCGGTGGCGGAAGAGGCCAAGAGCGCAGGCAACAAGCAGATCTGGGAGATCGTCGAGCCATGGCTTAAAGATCAAAAAACCATCGCTCCACGCAAATTGAATGAGCCAGAGCTGCTTAATGTCAAGCCAAATGACGGGATAGCCTAGTAGGGGATTTAGGGTATTTCCGTTGCGCGTATGGGAGCGAAACGCTCCAATACGCGCCATGAGTGTTTCCGAGTTTGATTCGTTGGTCGCCACCGTTCTGGTGGCGGTTTTTTTGCTGGCCGCCGTCATGGGCGCGGTCATGCGAGAAACGCGCTTTTGCACCATGGGCGCGATCAGCGATGTGGTGTATGTCGGCGACTGGACGCGCCTGCGCCAGTGGCTGCTGGCCATTGGGGTGGCGATGTGGGGGTTCACCGCGCTGTCCGCCATGGGCTGGGTGCAGCCGGCAGACATCGTCTACGCGATACCGCATGTGCTGTGGCTGTCTACGCTGCTTGGCGGCCTGATGTTTGGCGTGGGCATGGTGCTGGCGTCCGGCTGCGGTGCGCGCAACCTCACGCGGGTGGGCGCGGGCAGCCTCAAATCCCTTGTGGTGCTAGTGGTGATGGCCGCGGCAGCGTTCGCCACACTGAAGGGCATCACATCGGTGCCGCGCGTGCGCTGGATCGACAGCGTGAACGTCGCGCTCTCCACGCCGGGGCTGTTGCCCGAATGGATGGCGTCGCACGGTTGGGGCGACGTGGCCGCGCTGCGTCTATGGGTAGGTGGACTGATCGGGCTGGTGCTGCTGCTGCTGGGAGTGGGCGTGAAGCGTGAACGCGACTGGCCCGTGCTCGTTGGCGGACTCGTCGTCGGTGCCTGCGTGGCGCTGGCATGGGCCATCAGCGGGCATTGGGGTGAAGTGCATGAGCATCCCGCGACGCTGGAACATATGTATGCGGCGACCTATACCGGGCGCATCGAGTCCTTCAGCTTTGTTGCGCCAGTGGCCCATGTGCTCGACTGGCTGCTGTTTTTCAGTGACAAGAGCAAGGTGCTGACCTGGGGCGCCGTGGCCGTGTTCGGCATGGTTGCCGGATCGTTTGCACATGCGTTGCTTCGGCGCGAATTCCGCTGGCAGGGATTTGCCGATACGGCGGATCTGGCACGCCACCTCATCGGCGCAACGCTGATGGGCGTGGGCGGCGTGATGGCCATGGGCTGCACGGTGGGGCAGGGTATCAGTGCCATTTCCGCGCTGCAGATCTCCAGCTTTGTGGCCATCGGCGCCATCGTGCTGGGGGCCGTGATCGCGCTGCGCTGGCAGCAATGGAATCTTGAGCGGCATGCGTGACTACGCGGAGTTACTTACTGCGGGTTTTCTTTGAGTGATCTGCCCGGATTTGTTTTTCACAATGCATTGCCGACATCCCCGTCGGCCACGTTCTGATACCCGCCCACGCGGGAGCCCAAACAACGGGAGACACAATGCCATTGAAAACAAACCCGGGTTTCGTCACCAGACTGCATTGGACACTGACCGCCATGGCCTGCGCCACGCTGGCCGCATGCGGAGGCAGCTCGCACCACGTCACGAACGAGCTACCGCAGGGCATCACGGAAATCAGCGCCACGCAGTATCCGGCGACCAAGGTGGGCGCGGGTGCCAGCGCTGCCGAGCAGGATTTGCTCACCGGCGGTATCGGCAAGACTGGGCTGGGCGCCGCGGCGGCGCCTGCTTATGCCGATGCGGCTAACCCCACGGCGGCCGAACTGCGCCGCAATGCGCTGTACTCCAACTATCGCGGCATTCTCGACCCGACGCCGGGTGGCGGCTATGGCACGCTGTATGGCCCCAACGTCACGGCCAAGGGTGAAGTCACACAGGCGGAAGGCCTGATCCCCGGGCGCGAATATGTGGCCGTGCTGGACGATGGCACAGGCCGCAAGCAGACCGTCATTGCCGTGCAGGTGCCAGACAGCTTCGACCGCAAGAATGCGTGCATCGTGCTGGGGCCATCGTCTGGCTCGCGCGGCGTCTACGGCGCCATTGGCACGGCGGGCGAGTGGGGACTGAAGAAGGGCTGCGCCGTCGCGCTGACTGATGCAGGCAAGGGCGTGGGTCTGCACAATCTCTCGGACGACACGGTCAACAAGATCAACGGCCAGCGCGCCACGCGCACGGCGGCAGGCTCGCTGAGCTTTTTTGCCGCCCAACTCACGGATGCGGCGCGCACCGCCTACAACGCGGCCTTCCCCAATCGCGTCGCCATCAAGCACGCGCAGTCGCAGCAGAACCCCGAAAAGTCCTGGGGCACGGACACCATCGCCGCAGGCAAGTACGCGCTGTATGTGCTCAACGCGCTGTACGGCAAGCCGGATGATCCCGTGCCGTTCGACAAGAACAACACACTGGTGATCGGCGGCTCGGCCTCCAACGGCGGCGCGGCGGTGCTGCGCGCGGCGGAGCAGGACAAGGACGGCCTGATCGACGGCGTTGTGGCGTCCGAGCCTGTGACCGAGATGCCGACGGCCAATGGCTACGGCATCCAGGTGGGCGACACGGCCGTGGCGGGATATGGCAAGACGCTGGCGGACTACACCACCTACGGGAACATCTACCAGCCGTGCGCGGCGCTGGCGCCTGACGCGACCATCAACGAAACCTCCATCTACAACTACATCACGCTCACGGCCATGACGGCGCGCGCGACGGCACGTTGCGATGGCTTGGCTGCCAAGGGGCTGGTGAGGGGTGCAACCACGTCAGAGCGCGCAGCCGATGCGCTTGCCAAATTGCGCGCCTATGGCTGGAGCAAAGAGAACGACCAGATGCACAACGCGCACTACGCGTTGGGTAACGGGCCGATCCTATCGGGCATGTACACCATGGCATATGGCCGTTTTGGCGCCGATGCGAATCTGTGCAACACGAGCTTCGGCACGGCCAACGCGACGGGCGACGTGATTCCTGCACCGGCAGCAGCGCTGGCCCAGAGCTTTGCCACGGCCAATGGCACGGCCAATGGCACGCCTGCTACGGTGATCTATAACGACTCGGTGGGCGGTGCGAAGTCGTGGCCGTTTGCCGTATCGCCATCCACCGGCGTGGCCGATCTGGGGCTGGACAATGCGCTGTGCCAGCACGCGCTGGTGTCGGGCGTGAACCCGCAAACCGGTGCGGCGCTGACGGCAGACAGCACGCCGTCCAAGTCGCAGAGCGACGCCGTGCGCGCTGGCATCGCAGAGGTGCACCACAGCGCCAACCTGAAGGGCAAACCGGCCATCATTGTGGCGGGCCGCAGCGATGCGCTCGTACCGGTGAACAACAACGCACGCGCCTACACCGCGCTCAACCAGACGCTGGAAGGCAGCAAGTCGCAACTGCGCTACATCGAGGTGACGAATGCACAGCACTTCGACGCCTTCCTGTTGTTCGGCGGCTTCGACACGCGCTTCGTGCCGCTGCACCCGTACTTCAATCAGGCCATGGACGCGATGTGGGATCACCTGAAGAACAAGGCAGCGCTGCCAGCCAGCCAGGTCGTGCACGGTACGCCGCGCGGTGGCGCGCCGGGTGCGGCCACGCAGATCACGCAGGCCAATGTGCCGCCGTTTGCCCTGTCGCCAGCGGCGGCGCAGCAGATCGGATTTGCGGGCAACAGCATCCGGATTCCCGAGTGATATCCTGATCCGCTGAACGCAAGGGCCGCGCCACTGTGCGCGGCTTTTTCTTGTGATGGCCACCGACCCGCCAAATGACTGACCCCATGACCGCCGCTTCCCGATACGTTTTCTGCGCTGGATATGAATTGCACTACATGGACTGGGGCGCGCCGGACGCGCCCGTGGTCATTGCCTGGCACGGACTGGCGCGCACCGGGCGCGACATGGATGCGCTCGCCGCATTTCTCGTGGAGCAGGGTTGGCGCGTGATCTGCCCGGACACCATCGGGCGCGGCTTCAGCCAGTGGAGCCGCGCGCCGCGCGACGAGTATTGCCTGCGCTTTTACGCCCGCCTGGCGCGCGCGTTGTTCGACGCGCTCGGTATCCGGCGTGCGCACTGGATCGGCACATCGATGGGCGGCGCCATCGGCACGGTCTGCGCATCGGGAATGTTCGAGCCCGACATGCGCGAGTGCATCGTGTCCCTCGTGCTGAACGACAACGCGCCGAAGCTGGCCGCCCCGGCCATCGAGCGCATCAAGGCATACGCCGGTCAGCCGCCCGTGTTCGACTCCATGGCGCAGCTGGAACAGTTCTTCCGCACGGCCTACGCACCGTTCGGTTGGTTGAGCGACGCCGAGTGGCGCAAGCTGGCCGAAACCAGCATGCGGCGCCTGCCGGATGGCCGCGTCACGCCGCATTACGATCCGGCGATCACGCAGCAATTCACCGAGCACGCGGACGATTACCTGATCTGGCCGCATTACGACGCGCTCGATCTGCCCGTGCTGCTGCTGCGCGGCGTCGATTCCGATCTGGTGCTCAAAGACGTGGCGCAGCAGATGCGCACGCGCGGGCCGGGCTTGCAAGGGCAGCTGCAGTGGCTGGAAATTCCCGGCTGCGGGCATGCGCCTGCGCTCAACGTTCCCGAGCAGTGGCAACCGATTCTCCAGCACCTGTCGGCAGCGCAAACTGCGCAAACGGCGCACGGGTAACGCTCGGCAATGCGTTTGGCGCCAGTTGCTTCAACCTTGGACCTGCAAGGATACTGGCGGCCCTCTAGCATCGTGGACAATTCGCTTCGGGCCCCAAGGAGAGCCGGTAGATGACCTGGTTGATGGATCTGATCCGTGAATACGGCTTTGGCATCGTGTTTCTCAATGTCCTCATTGAGCAACTGGGTGCGCCGATTCCTGCCTACCCCGTGCTGGTCGTGACAGGCGCGCTGGAGGGCGGCAGCCTCACGCGCATGCTCATGCTGGTGGGTGTGGCCGTGGTCGCGGCGCTGATTGCCGACGTGGCCTGGTACCACGCGGGCAAATCGTACGGGCATGCCGTCCTGGGACAAGTCTGCCGCATCTCGCTGTCGCCCGATGCCTGCATTCGCCAGACCGAATCGGTCTATGGCCGGTGGGGGCCGAAGTCGCTGATCGTCGCCAAATTCATTCCGGGTTTTGCTTCCATCGCCAGTGCGCTCGCCGGCACGGTGGGAACGCCGCTGGCGGTATTCATCCTGTTTGATGCCGTGGGTGCGCTGATCTGGGTGGGGTCTGCGGTGTTCCTTGGTTCACTCTTCAGCAGCACGGTGCAGGATTTGCTCGACGTGCTGGCCGCATTGGGGCAATGGGGGCTGGTGCTGCTTGGCATTGCCTTCATCGTCTTTCTCGCGCGTAAATGGTGGCAGCGCAAGCGCGTGCTGCGTTCGCTGAAAATGCCGCGCATGTCGGTGCATGAGTTGGCCGGGCTGCACACCCAGGGCGTGCGCCCGACGGTGATCGACGTGCGCGATCTGTCGCAGTTCGAGCGCTCGCACATTCCCGGCGCACGGGCCTGGAAGGTGGAGTCGCGTCAGGGCGAGTTGCCGCATCAGACCTTGCTGCCGCAGGACGCGCACCCGCATGGTCTGGTGATTTATTGCGATTGTCCGCATGAGATTTCCGCCGCCCGCATCGCCAAGCAATTGCAGCGTGCCGGCTTCACCAACGTACGCCCGCTGGTGGGCGGTTTGCAGGCGTGGCAGTCAGCGGGGTTCGATGTGGAGGTCGCGGCGGCCGGCGCTCCGGATGCGCGCGCGGAGAACGCAACATCCCCATCCGAAGGGCCGCTGATTTCCTGAAGCCGCAAAAAAAGCCGCCCGGTCGCCCGGACGGCTTGATGTGTCGTGCATCCTGCCGCAGCAGGATGCAGCGTCGATGATTACTCGGTCACCTTGGTGATCTTCGAGCCATTCAGCGACACGCCCGCTTCCAGACCCACATTCGTCAGCACATAGCTCACGACAGGTTCTTGCGCGGTGGTGGTGTCGATGGAGCCATTGGCGCCCACCTTGCCGACGGTCACCTGTGCATCGGCACCGGCTTGCCAGCCATTGCTGTTCTTGAACTTGTTCAGGGCTTCCTGGGTGTTGAACACATAGACCACAGCCTTGGATTGGCCACCGATCTGCCAGCCGATGGACGCGCCGGTCGTGCTGTAGTAAGCGGTGTTGCGGCCATGCTCACGCAGCACGCCACGGCCATGTTCCACACCCACCACGAAGGCACCACCCACCACGGATGGGAAAATCAGCACGCCCTTGGCGTTGGCGATCATTTCACGCGAGCCGGGGGCCGTCTGGTACAGGCGCTCCAGAGTGGCGTTGGCACGGGTGTTGATCGTCGTGCTGTCCATGCGCGGTGCAGAGGACGTCTCGGGCTTGGTGGTCGTGCAGGCCACCATCGACATGCTGCCCACGGCCACTGCTGCAGCCATCACAACGGTACGCATAGAAATCTTTCGCATAACAGTCCTTCCTTTCTGTTGAGAGATGCAACTCTGGTGCGAGATGCATGTCCTTTTTTCCGGTGTTGCAGCCCTCGTAACGTGAAAGCCTGCAGCGCTTGAATCAGGATATAGAGATCGTATTAGGAGAAAGACGGCTTGTACTGACGTTCACATCACTATGCGCGCTTCGCCTACACAAATAAGGAGGTTTGACAGTTGTTTGCGGGCGACGGAGATGGGAGGTTCTTGACTTTCGTTGACTGAATCCGGGGGGTGGCTCACTTGCCTGCAGGCATCGAGCAATGCCCCCCTTGAGCGGCCTGTCCTGAACCAGCGGCGATGAGCGGTGCCTCAAAGCGGAGATCGACGGCGGGTGAACGCACAAAATCCCATGCGAGGAAGGCCACGAGCACGAGCCAGAAGGCGCTGCGAAGGGCGGTTTGTTGTGTCATGTGAATCAGTCCTTCGCGCGATCAGAAGCCGAAATGGCGGCGAATACGCAGCCCGAAGATGGTGCCCAGAAAGGCCATTGGCACCCAGATCCAGCCGTGGATGCTGCCGGTGGAGATGCCCGAGAACATCGCCCCCACGTTGCAGCCAAATGCCAGGCGCGAGCTGTATCCAAGCACCAGACCGGCCACCAGTGCCACCAGCCATTGCGTTCCTGTGAGCGGTTTGGCAGACACCGGCTTGGCCGCAGCGACCCACAGCGCGCCGCCCAGAATGCCGATGTTGGTGATGCTGGTGACGTCGAGCAGCACCGTTTCGTGCAGTCGGGCAGCGTTGCCGGGCTGGCTCCAGAACCAGTTCTGCGTGAGATCGACGGCGCCTGTGGCGTTGGCAATCTTGGCTGCCCACAGACCAAAGCCATAGACCACGCCCCACGGTTGACCCGCGATGAGCAGATTCAGTGTGGCCAGCAGCGCCAGCAACACCGCGCCCACCAACCAACGGCGTACATACAGCGGCTTGGGCGCGCGTTGCAGGCGCGTGTTGGCCGAACGTGCGTACAGCGCCACACCTGCTGCGACGACAGCCAAGGCGGCCAGCGTGGCCACCAGCGCATATTGCCAACCCCATTGCGTGACCAAACCAACGGGCTGCAGCGCGCCCAGATCGAGCCACCAACCCAGACTCATGCTGCCCAGAAAGCTGCCAATGGCGAACATCGGGAGGATGGCGGCGTTCATCGGAATGCCCATGCCCGCCTTGTACAGCGTGCCGCTGCCGCAGCCGTCGGCAATCTGCATGCACAGCCCGAAAACGAAAGCACCGACCAGCAGGCTGATACTGGGCGGGCCAAGCGCGGCGGTCAGCTCAGGAAAATGCCCGAGCAGCGGCATCGCCATGGCCGCTGCTAGGGCCAGCAGCAGCAATTGCCCGAACACACCGCTGGCATCCTTGTCTTCCACCAGCATGCGCCAACCCGTGGTGAAGCCAAAGCGCTTGCCTGCGAGCACGGCACCCAGCCCCAGCCCGATGGCGAACAACGCGGCCTGACGCACAGACACGCTCCACAGCAGCCAGCCAAAAAACACGGCGAAGAGCACGGCCAACGGCAAACGCTTGAAGCTGGACGATGCAGGCGCTGCCGCTGGTGCAGCGGCGTGACCGGCGGAAGAAAGGGGGAGAGACGTACTCATGGCAGGAAATTCAGATAGGTGGGCGGGGCGGCGGGCGCAGTGCGGCCACGCTCGGGCTTATTTCTTGAACGTGCGCTCCCACCAGCGGCGGGCATCGTAGGCCAGCGATTCGCCACGGCTGGGCTGGTGCGCCATCTGGGGCGTGTCTTTGGATTGCGTCCAGTCCACCATCGAGCCGGCATACAGGCGCACATGGGGCAGGCCGGCCACTTCGGACAGCCCAAACCAGTCGGTCGCCGCCCAGTGGCCGGTGTTGCAGAAAGCGACCGTGTCCTGTCCTTGCTGGCGCTGCAATTGCGCTGCCACGGACTTGGCCTTCTGTGCATCCACAAAAAGCGCCGTGCCGGGCTGGAACCATTGGTTGAAATCCAGTTGCTGCGCACCGGGCAATGTGCCCGACACCTTGGCAGCGGGGGCACGCGTCTTGCCCTGATAAAACGCATCGGGGCGCGAATCCACGAGCGCCGCGTTGCTCAGGTCGATGTGCTGGCGCACGTCGTTGCGGGTGGCCAGCCATTCGGCATTGAACGTGGGCGCGTATGCGCTCGGCTGCACGCGGGTGGGTGCTTGCGTGGTGCTTTGGCCACTCTTTTCCCACTCCATCATGCCGCCATTGACGATGGAGAGCTCTGTCAGGCCCGGGCTCTTGAGCGTCCAGTAGACGCGCGCCATCGCGCCAAAGTCGGTCGCATCCACACCATTGGAGACTACGACGGCATGTGTCTGCGGCGTCAAACCCAACGATTGCACCAGTTGTATGAGCTTGGCCTGATCGGGCAATTCGCCGGGATTGGTCGCCGGGCCGCGCCATTTGCCATACGGCGCATTGACGGCACCTGCGATGTGCCCCAGCTCAAAGCTCTTGGCGTCGCGAATGTCGATCACGCGCACGTCCGGCTTCTTGAGCAGAGGCTGCAACTGGGCTGGCGTCAGCAGCGGCTGCGCGCCCCAGGCGGTGTGAATGGCGGAGAGCGCGACCGCCGCGACGAACAAGGCTTTCATGATGCGCGTTGGAACTGGATGGAGGAAAGGAAGCGGACGCGATCGGCTCCGGAAATCAGTCACCCGGAAAGGAAAGCGCGTCCTAACATAAGGATTGTCTTATGTGTTAACGCCAATTCAAACGACGAAGTTGCAGTATCTTTATTACGAAAAGAAATATGCGCGCCCCGCTGGCGCGCATTCAACCCGCTTCGGGAATCAGCAATCCTCTTTGCACCGCTGGTCGGGCCACGAATGCCTCCAGCGCCCGTTGCAGATGCGGGAAATCGGAAAACCCGACCAGATCGCCTGCTTCATAGAAGCCGTCGAGGTTGCGCACCCACGGCAGGATGGCGATGTCGGCAATCGAATAGGCGTCGCCAGCCACCCAGGCGTGCTGTGCGTATTGTTGGTTGAGCACGCCGAGCAAGCGACGCGACTCGGCCACATAGCGGTCGCGCGGGCGCTTGTCTTCGTATTCCTTGCCGGCAAATTTGTGAAAGAACCCCAGTTGCCCGAACATCGGCCCGACGCCGCCCATCTGGAACATCAGCCACTGCAGCACACGGTATTTGTCCGCGTCGTTGCTGGGAAGCAGTTGACCGGTTTTGGCGGCCAGATAGATCAGGATCGCGCCCGACTCGAACAACGCCAGCGGCTCGCCATCCGGGCCGTGCGGATCAAGGATGGCAGGAATCTTGTTGTTCGGATTGAGCGAGAGGAACTCCGCAGACATCTGGTCTTGCGTCTCGAACGACACACGGTGTGCTTCGTAGGGTAGACCGGTTTCCTCCAGCATGATGGAGACCTTCACCCCGTTGGGCGTAGGCAGCGAATACAACTGCAATCGCTCCGGATGGCGCGCAGGCCATTTGCGGGTGATGGGAAAGGCGGTCAAATCGATGCGCGAGGTGGCAGGCATGGAAGGGTTCTCCGTTGGTGCGACGTGCAACCGCCTCCATCTAGCGCACCGGCCAGCCTTGCAAATGCGTTTGCGCAATAGAGCTGAGCGCGCTGATCCAGGCGTTGCTGTCGTTCAGACAGGCAATGTAGCGAAACTCCTTACCGCCTGCATGTAGAAAGGCTTCTCGTGCTTCCATGTTGATTTCTTCCAGCGTTTCCAGACAGTCGCCTGTGAAGCCGGGGCACATCACGTCCACGCGCGCAACGCCTTTTTTCGCCATCTCGATGAGCGTCGGTTCGGTGTACGGTTGCAGCCATTGCGCCTTGCCAAAGCGGGACTGGAACGTCACCTGATATTTGTCGGGCGACAGTCCCAATGCGGCGCCCAGCAGGCGAGCCGTGGTCTGGCACTCGGCCGCGTACGGATCGCCGAGTTGCACGTTGCGCGCGGGAATGCCGTGAAAGCTCATCACGAGCTTCTGCGCCGGGCCGCCTTGCTTGGCCCAGTGTGCCTTCACGCTTTTGGCGAGTGCCTGAATGTAGGCCGGATCATCGTGATAGCTGTTCACGAATCGCACTTCCGGCATGTTGCGCTGCTGCCCCAGCCAGGCGTAGACCGCATCCACCACGCTGGCGGTCGTCGTACTGGAATACTGCGGATAGAGCGGCAACACCAGCACGCGCTGAATGCCTTGCTGCTGCAGCGCCTGCAACTGCGCCGCGATGGAGGGATTGCCATAGCGCATGGCTGGCACCACCAGCACCCGGCGCAGACCGGCCTCGCCAAGCCAGCCGCGCAGCATCACGGCCTGCTTCTTCGTCCAGACCGCCAGCGGTGAACCCTCCTCGGTCCAGATGCTGGCGTATTTGGCGGCAGACTTCGCTGGCCGGGTGCGCAAGATGATGCCGTGCAGGATCGGCAACCATGCCGCACGCGGAATCTCCACCACGCGCGGATCGCCCAGAAACTGCGCCAGATAGCGCCGCAATGCAGGCGCTGTGGGCGCATCCGGCGTACCGAGATTGGTCAACAGGACAGCACAGGTGGGTGGGGCGGGCGGGATGTTTTCCGTTGCGGCAGGTGGGGCAGCGAAGGTCGATTGCATCCGCCTATTGTCGCAGGCGCGGGCGCGCGCTGCCCGAATCGCGCCAAGGGCTGAGGCGCACTCGGTTATTCTCAGGCCGTCATGTCTGAAACCAAGCCTTCCTCCCTCTCGCCGGAAATCATCGCCCCAACGCTGAATGTGCAGCGCATCCAGGCCATCACGATCGATCTGGACGACACGCTCTGGCCGGTCTGGCCCACGATCACGCGCGCCGAAGGTGTGCTTGCGCAGTGGCTCAAGGAACACGCGCCGAACACGGCGGCGTCGTTCCCGGACGCACGCTCTTTGCGCGCCATTCGCGAAAAGGTGGAGGCCGAGCGCCCCGAGATCCGGCACGACCTGAGCGCCATGCGCCGCGAATCGATCCGCGAGGCGCTCACGCAAAGCGGTGATGATCCGGCGTTGGCCGATCCTGCTTTCGAACTGTTCTTCGCAGAGCGTCAACGCGTTGACCTGTTCGACGACGCGCTGGCAGCGCTCGAATTTCTCGCCGCGCGCTATCCAGTGGTGGCGCTGTCCAACGGCAACGCCGACATCCATCGCGTGGGCATTGGGCGCTATTTCAAAGGTGCATTCAGTGCCAGCCAGTTTGGTGTGGGCAAGCCCGATGCGCGGATTTTTCACGCCGCTGCCGCATCGGTGCAGGCGCAGCCCGAAGCCGTATTGCACGTCGGCGACGACGCACATCTCGACGTATTTGGTGCACTGCAGGCCGGCATGCAGGCGGCATGGATCAACAGGCAGGCCCAACCGGTCGAGCCGGAGCGCCAACCACACGTGAATGTGCAATCCCTCACACAGTTATGTGATTTACTGCGTTGATGTGGGATTGAATATCGTTGAAATATCGGGTGTTTCGGATTAATCCGACATATTCGGTTGAATATGGCTCTTTATTGATTTGTCTCTTCTATTTGTCAGTTGATGGTTGGCAAATAATGCGCGTGAGTTTGTAGGCACCATGGCAAGTTGATTGATGCATTGAATGCGTCAGTCACCCATTTGGTACTTGCTTACTCATGCCCATTATTCCCCTTCGGGAGAAACATCTCATTCCAATGATCTGCGCGCTGGCGTGTGCATGGAGCACGCTGCCTGCCGTCGCGCAGACGCCAGCGGCGAGTGCATTGGAATACCAGCAAATGCAGCGCCAACAAGAACGTTCGCGCGCTTTGCGCGAACAGTTGGAGGCAACGCCTCGGGTGATCCGGCCCCAAGATGAGCGGCCAACCCTCGAGATACCCGCTAGCGAAACACCATGCTTTCCCGTGCACACCTTGCGCGTGGAAGGGCGCATGGTGGATGCAGTGCCTTGGCTGGTGGAGTCGGCTGACTTGCGCTTGCACGAACAGCCCGTGTGCCTAGGAGTCCGGGGTATCGAGGTCGTCATCGCGCGCATGCAGCAATCGCTTGTCGAGCGCGGGTTGATCACTTCGCGCGTCACTGTGCGCGAACAGAACCTGTCAAAGGGAACGCTGACGGTCACCTTCATTCCCGGCACGGTGCACGCATTGCGGTTGGACGACGCGGCCTCGGCCAAGACCTCCATTCTTGCTGCCATTCCTGTCAGTCTGGGCGGTTTGTTGCAGTTGCGCGATATTGAACAAGGGTTGGAGAACCTCAAGCGCATCCCGTCGGCGGATGCCAATATAGAAATCGCTCCTTCGGCGGCAGAGAATGCGCCTGAAGGCAGCAGTGACCTGATTATCAAATACCGGAAATCCCGACCCGTTCGCCTGCAGGCATCCATGGATAACGCGGGTTTGAAGGCCACGGGAAAATACCTTGGAACACTCATCGCATTTTGGGATAACCCGCTGTCCCTGAACGACCTGCTGTACGTCGGCGTGACGAGTGATATTGAAAATGCCAAGGGGAAGGGCACGCGCACCACGATGGCGCATTATTCCATTCCATACGGATATTGGAATGTGGGCCTGTCGGCCAGTCGAAACCAATTTCATCAGACCATTGCGGGCGACCAAAGCCATTTCCGCTATGGCGGGACGGAAAACCAGACCGAGATCCGCGTATCGCGCACGGTTTTCCGGAATGCCACGGCGCGTTCCGGCGTGGGCCTGCGCCTGTTCCGCCGGGATTCCTCCGGTTATCTGGACGACACCGCCATCGAAGTGCAACGCCGCATCACTGCGGGCTATGAGTTGAGCGCGGTGCACCAGCACAGCTTCCAGAACCACGCCACGCTCAATGCGGGGCTGACGTGGCGACGCGGAACGGGCATGTGGGGCGCCATGGCGGCGCCCGAAGAAGCGACCGGAGAGGGAACGTCCCGCATGCAGGTGGTGCTCGCGGATGTGGGGTATGCCCGCCAGTTCGAATGGTGGGGCCGCCGCTCGCGCGTGTCGACCGCCTTGCACGCGCAATGGAACGGCACGGCATTGACGCCGCAAGACCGTATCGCCATTGGAGGCCGGTACACCGTGCGCGGATTGGATGGAGAGGCCAATCTCTCGGGTGACCGCGGCTTCTATCAGCGCAACGAGTTGGCCATGGCGTTTGGCAGTTCTACCGAGGGCTTCGTGGGGGTCGATTTTGGTCGCGTCGGAGGCCAAAGCAGCGCAGCCCTTGCGGGCAAGAGCCTGTCTGGCATGGCAGTGGGTGTGCGTGGCTCTTTGGTGGGTGCGGGCTACGAATTGTTTGTCGGCACGCCACTGCATCAACCCGACGGATTCAAGTCCGCAAGTGCCACGTTCGGTTTCAACGTGTCTTACAGCTTTTAGGTGGTGACGCATACCAGATCATGGGCAACGTCGCCAATTGGAAGAGTTCAGCCAGATAAACCATATATCCAAAAAGGGAGGTAAATATGAATGAAGGTCTACATAGGGTGGTCTTCAACCCATCACGAGGCATGCGCGTGGCGGTGCAGGAAACAGCATCGTCTGCGGGCAAGTCAGGGGATACCACATGCACGCGCTCCGGTGCACAAGCAGCCGGGTCACCGCGTTTGTGTCGTACGCTGGTCAGCGTGGCGTGCGCAACACTCATGTGGAACGCAGCGCAGGCGCAGGTCGTCGTGGACTCCCGCGTGCCGGGCGCACAGCAGCCGGTGATTGGCTCGGCATCCAATGGTGCGACGTTGGTCAATATCACCGCGCCCTCGGCCGCGGGTGTCAGTCGCAACAGCTACAAGCAGTTTGACGTGGGCACCAAGGGTGTCATTCTCACCAACGCGAACGCGGCTGTGCAGACCCAATTGGGTGGCCGCGTGAACGCCAACGCCGCCCTCGCACGTGGCAGTGCCAAAGTCATCCTGAACGAGGTGAACTCCACGAGCAAAAGCCGATTGGCGGGCGCGCTCGAAGTGGCGGGTGCCAAGGCTGATGTGGTCGTTGCCAACCCGTCCGGCATTGTGGTCGACGGAGCCTCCTTCATCAACGCGGGTGGCGTGACCCTGACCACTGGCACGGCCCAACTGGACGCACGAGGGGCATTGACGGGCGTACAGGTCAACACAGGCACCATCACCGTGCAAGGCAAGGGCTTGCGCGGGGATAAGGCAGATTACGTGAACGTATTGGCCCGTGCCGTCGAGGTGAACGCAGCCATCTGGGCGGACGATTTGCGCGTCGTCACCGGTGGCAACCAGCTGGATGCGCGGGGCCATGTCGTCAAATCTGCCAAGACCAACAACAAGGGCGGCAAGCCCAAGTTGGCGCTGGACGTGTCCGAACTGGGCGGCATGTATGCAGGCAAGATCCATGTGGTGGGCACTGAGGCCGGCATGGGCGTGCGCAACGCGGGCCAACTGAACTCCAACGCCAATCTCGCCCTGAATGTGAATGGCGATCTGACCAATGCCGGAGCACTCAAGGCCAATGGCAATGTGGACGTTGCCGCCAACGCGGTTGCCAATGCAGGCTCGATCGCCAGTGGTTCCCCGGCCAACGCAGGCGCAGGAATAACCGTCAGCGCAAAGGGGCAGGTGCAGAACAGCGGACTGTTCAAGGCCGTTGGCAACGTCGACGTGTCGGCCCAGGCGGTGGCCAACGCTGGTGGACGCACCACCGGCGCTAACGTCACTGTCAAGGCCACCCGCGACATCCAATTGCTGGGCGGATCGATCGAAGCGTCCACATCCATGCTGGTGAAGGCTGATCGCGACATTGTCGGCAAGACGACGACCAAGACCATCAAGAATCTGGGGGGCATCAAGGGCGCGCTCAGTACCGCCTTGGAGCATGAGACGCAATTGAAGCTCACCAGCCCGGGCGGAAAGTCGCTGGAACTCTCCGCTGGCAGGGATTTGCAGCTCAATGGCAGTGTGGTCCAGAACCTGTCCACCAACGGCAAAACCATCGTGAAGGCGGGCAAGGACATCGCACTGGGGGTCGTCCATCTCGCCAATGCCACCGGTGCCGTGGGGAACAAGAACCTCTTTGATCGCCAATCGATCAAGGAAGAACTGGGCACTCGTATCCAGTCCAAGGGAGACGTGTTCATTGACGCTGGCCGTGACCTGCTCACCCGTGCCGCCGACCTCGACTCGTCCGGTACGCTGGCGCTCCAGGCCAAGCGCACGCTCGATATCACAGCGGGGCTGCGCAACGCCGTCGAAGAACAGCAAAAGACAGGGGCGAACGGAGCGACCCAATCCACCTTGGTGGACAGCAGCGCCGCCGTGGCCAGCACACTCAAGGCGCGCGACCTTCAATTGAGCGCCGGGCGGGACATCGCAGTGCTGGGCAGCCAGCTCAAGTCCGAGCGCGATGCGGTGCTCACAGCTGCTCGCAACGTCACGCTGGACACCGTGAAGGAGTCCATCAAAGAGACGATCGGCAGCGCAAGCCAACTCAACGGCGTGAAGGAGGGGATGGAAAACATCGAAAAGATCGCTTCCATCGCGCCCAGCCTGATCGATAGCGCGACGGGCAATGTGACCATCAACGCTGGCAATGCGTTCAAGCAGGTGGGAAGTGCCGTGTTGGCCGCGAAGGGCGATATTCTCGCCAACGCGAAGGACATCGCCATCGCGCATGCGGATCGTGTCATCAAGAATGGCACGACGATCAAGTCGGGCGAGACGCTCAACAAGATCACCGATGACATTGGCGGATGGCTGGGATCGAAGGGTGGGGCCGACAAGAAGCCGACCAACTGGATCGGTACAGGCATTTCGGCCATCAAGGACGGGATTGTCAGCAAGCTCGATGCCCATGCCTCAGCGGACACGCTCACCAGTGTCGGCAGCAATCTGGTCGCGGGTGGCAACATCCGGCTCCAGGCCGTTGGCGGTGGCTCGCGCAGCAACGCCCTCATACGCGCCAGCGAAATGGAGGCAGGCTCGGACATCCAGCTCGTGGCGGACAACAAGATCAGTCTGCTTGCGAGCGACAACTCCACCACCAGCAAGCTCAGTCGCGGCATCTTCACGGTGCTCAAGGGAAGCGAAAAAGACCATGCAAGTGCGCTGCTGAATGCGGGCAAGAATGTGCAGCTTCAATCTGGCGGTAACGCGGACTTGACCGGCGCGCTCGTCGCGGCCAACCATGTGGCGGCCAAGATCGGTGGGAACCTGCAGATGGAGTCGTTGCAGGGCAGCAGCACGGTGGGGAAGAGTCTGGAGTCGGTGGCTGGGAACATCGCCAATGCACTCCAGTTGGACTTGCGTGCTGCGCCGGTCAAGAACCCCAGTGATGCGGACGTGATCCATCAACAAACGGGCATTTTCGCGGGAGATGGCGGATACGACATCGCCGTGAAGGGCAAGTCGAATCTGGTGAACGCAGTCATCTCCAGCACGCAGAAAGCCATCGACAAGCAGGGCAACCGCTTCACCACCGGCTCCATCACCATGAAGGACATTCTGGAGAAGTTCGACTCCAACTCTGCCCAGAAGGCCGTCACGCAAGGCACGCAAGCGCTGCAGAAGATCAAGGGTAGCGTCGTGGCCGACGTCGGCAAGGTCGTGGCCAAGGCCGCATCGAAGACACTGGCGAACCATCTGATTGAAAAATCGGTCGTGACCGATGCTGCATCCGCGAAGGTGAAGACGATCCACCAACTGCAGAAAACCGGCAAGGACATCGCCGCGTTCCTGGGTGCGGTGGATGGCGTTTCCGGCATGGTGCACCAAATCGCGGACAAGGTGGATCTGCCCAACCTGTCGGGCAATCTGGCGGACAAGGGCGGCGGCAAGAACGTGGTCGGCTCCAAGCTGGCGGACTATGCCGACACGGCCTACACCACCATGTTCGATATCGAGCATCCCATCTACCGCATTGAGCGCAATGCCAATGGCACTGTCAAGATGCAAGTGGGGGCCGATGGCGTGTCGCGCCCAGTCATGCGCAAGGTCACGGCGACAGAGCGCGCCAATCTGCAAGCGGGCAGGGACGGCAAAGTGCATGTGTCCGCCAACGGCATCATGGCCACCGCAGAAGATGCCGCGGCGTATGTCGCACGCCAGAACCCCGACAAGAGTTCGACGCCGATGTATCTGGTGTACTTCCCCAAGAGTGACAACCTGGCCACCGAGCTGATCATCGCGGGCTATCAGAAGCTCTTCGACAATCCTGCTTGGGGACTGACGAACTCAACCGATACCGTTGCCAACCTCGCGAAGGACTATGGCAACAAGGGATTGGAGCTGGGCGGGTTCAGCCGTGGCACGCTGACGGTCGGTAATGCGCTGAACGCCATGGTCTGGAATGGTCAGAAGGGCGTGATGAACAACGCCTCCGTCACCTTGATTGGTTCGCCCTACAACGCGTTCACTGCGGCGGCATTGCTGGACACACTGAGCGATGGCAGGAATCGGTCGGTCACCCTGCACAACCATTCGCTGGACTTCATCGGCACCGTGATTGGTGGCAATCCTGCCTCTTCGTCGCTGGCCCCCGAGGGCACTTCAGCTATCGGTGAGTTGTGGAACACCTTGCTGCTCAAGGACGATGCGGTACACATGTGCTACGCGTCGGACAATCCAGGGTGCAGCGGATTTGGACTGGGTGAAGGCATGAAGGTGTCCGCCAAGTAACGCGCTGGTGCTTATCGCATGGCCTGACCTTTGATGTGTCAGGCGGCAAATCCCGCACGTCTTCAGGATTGGAGGCGTGCGGGTTTTTTCTTGTCAGAGGCGGGGCGGCAGAGGTGCGACGGCAGAGGTGCGACGGCAGAGGTGCGACCGCAGATGGCGCGTGGCGCAGGCTGTTTTCTGGCTCACCACGCAATGCGTCCTGTGAGCATATCGCGCCACATCACCCAGTCGCCACGAAAACTGTAGAGCGGTCGTTGAAAGCTCGCGGGCCGGTTCTTTTCAAACACGTAGTGTCCCACCCACGCAAAGCCGTAGCCACAGAGTACGGCAGCCAGCAAGTAGTAAATATGGCCCGTTGCCAGCAATGCGATCAGGCTGAACAAGGCCAGCGTTGTGCCCACAAAATGCAGCCGCCGGCAGATGCGGTTGCTGTGTTCGCGCAGGTAAAACGGATAGAACTCGCCAAATGTCTTGAACTGGCGCGGATCGATCGGGCCGGTGTCGGCGCGCTGGGGCGGCTGTGGATCCTGGACCATGGCTGGCTCCCTGAAAGTCAGAGATTTCCGCACACGAGTACACCGTGCGCGGCCCATGGTCACTTATACGCCGTGAAGGCTTTGGAATGGATTCCGTACGTTTTTCAGGGGATTGAGCGCAGCGGCCTCTATGCGCGGGAATGGCCGCTGCGCGGTGTGCTCAGGCCGCCAGAAAGTCCCGAATGGCAAACAGCGTCTCGTCCGGGGCTTCGGTCATCTGGTTGTGTCCGCTGGGCAGTTGGCTTATGCGCACCTGCTTGCCCGCTGCCTTGGCCGCGTCGATGAGTCCCCTGGCAGCCTTGGGCGGGGTCATCTGGTCCTGTTCGCCGAGGGCAAACAGCACAGGGCAGGTGAGGGCTGCCATCGCGGCCTCGCCACCGGCGTAGTTGTCGCAGGCACTGAAGCCGGTGTGCAGCAGATTGGTGTCGGCATTGCTTGCCAGCACGCGGCGTCCCAGTGCCATGCCCGCGCCAAACACCCAACTGCCCGCGCCATTGGGCGGTGAAAGGGTGGCGCGCGAGAACACGTTGATCATGCGGATCGCCTGCTCGGGTGTCTTGAGGGCGGACTCCAGCAGCGCGGGTGCCACCTTCATGGGGTGCGCCGTGCCGACCAGCGCCAGATGGCTGACGCGATCGCCCAGTTGTGCCGCCGCCTGCATGGCGATCAGGCTGCCCCAGCTATGGCCGATCATTGCGGCCTTCTTGAGTCCCGCAGCGTCCATGAGTTGTCCGATGAACGTGGCCGCGTCTTCAACGCTGGCAGGGGCAGCACCCTCGCTCTTGCAATGGCCCGGCAGGTCGATGGCCAACACATTCCAGCCGTGGTTGGCGATGTAGCGGCTTTGCAGTGCCCACACGCTGTGGTCGCAGAGCACGCCGTGGATGAAGATGGCCGTGGGCTGCGCCGGGTTGAATGCCTTGCCGCCGGTGTAGGCGTATATCTTGGCGCCATGAACATCGATGTACATGCGCGGGTCTCCTGGGTCAAGAATGGGAAGGGGTGGCAGGGAGCAGCGTGTGGGTGGCGCCGTTCGCCCGTCTGCATCACGCGGCCTTTTCAGCGGCCTTGAGCGCACGCTTGAGGTCGTCGATCAGGTCGTCGGCGTCTTCCAGTCCGATGGACAGACGGATCGTGCCTTGACCGATGCCCGATTGCGCGAGTGCGTCATCGCTCATGCGGAAGTGCGTGGTGCTGGCCGGGTGAATCACCAGCGACCGGCAATCGCCCACGTTGGCCAGATGGCTGAACAGCTTGAGCGTTTCGATGAACTTCTTGCCTTGATTGCGGTTGCCGTTGATGTCGAAACTGAACACCGATCCCGCGCCCCGCGGCAGCAGTTTTTGCGCTAGCGCATGCGAGGGATGTGACTCCAGCAGCGGGTGCCCCACGCGGCTGACCAGCGGATGGCTGGCCAGGAACTGCACCACCTTCTCCGTGTTGCGCATATGGCGCTCCATGCGCAGCGGCAGCGTTTCGATGCCTTGCAGAATCAGCCAGGCGGTGTGCGGACTCATGCAGGCGCCAAAGTCGCGCAAGCCTTCGCGCCGCGCACGCAGCAGGAAGGCGCCGGTGGTGCTTTCTTCGGAAAACACCATGTTGTGAAAGCCATCGTAGGCTTCGGTCAGTTCGGGGAAGCGGCCCGACTTTTCCCAGTCGAAGCTGCCGCCATCCACCACGATGCCACCCACCACGGTGCCATGACCGGACAGGAACTTGGTGGCCGAGTGGTAGACAATGTCTGCGCCATGTTCAAACGGTTTGATGAGCCATGGCGATGTGAGTGTGGAGTCCACCAGCAGCGGCACTCCGGCCTCATGCGCCATCTGGGAGATGGTCGGGATGTCGAGCACATCCAGGCCGGGGTTGCCTACGGTCTCGCCGAAAAAGAGCTTGGTGTTGGGGCGCAGGGCGGCCTTCCAGCCATCGATGTCGCCGGGTTTCACGAACGTGGTTTCGATGCCGAAGCGCGAGAGCGTGTAGTGCAGCAGGTTCTGGCTGCCCCCATACAACGCGGTGCTGGCGACGATGTGGCTGCCCGCGCCCATCAGCGTGGCGATCGACAAATGCAGGGCGGCCTGACCACTCGCCACCGCGATCGCACCCACGCCACCTTCCAGCGCCGACACGCGCTGCTCCAGCACCGCGTTGGTCGGATTGCTGATGCGGCTGTAGACGTGACCGGGTCGTTCCAGATTGAACAGGCTGGCCGCGTGGTCGCTCGATTCGAAGACGAACGACGTGGTCAGATGAATGGGAACGGCGCGTGCGCCAGTGGCCGGATCGGGCTGCGTGCCCGCGTGCAATGACAGCGTATCGAAGCCGGGGTCGGAATAACCGGGCATTCATGTCTCCATGGTGGTCGAACTGTCCGCAATTGTGGGCTATATTTCTACAAGTTTTCGTCTGCTGCCATGCAAGTGCGTAGGAGGCCCTAAGGAGATACCCCATGAAAGTCAGCGATATCCTGCGCGTGAAAGGCAACACGCTCTATACCGTTCACCCCGATGAGCCGCTGGCCCGCGCCGTCGAAGCCATGTCTGAAAAGGATATCGGCTCACTGGTCGTGATGGAGCATGGCGATCTGGTCGGCATGCTCACCTTCCGCGAAGTGATTCAGGCGCTGGTGAAAAATGGCGGCGGTGTCGGCACCAAGCTCGTGCGCTCGGCCATGGACGACGCGCCTCTGACCTGCACACTGGAAACCGACATGGACGAAGTGCGCCGCATGATGCTCAACCGCCACGCGCGCTACATGCCCGTGATGGACAAGCGCATGTTGATGGGCGTGGTGAGCTTCTATGACGTGGCCAAGGCCGTGGTGGACAGCCAGAACTTCGAGAACAAGCTGCTGAAGGCCTACATCCGCGACTGGCCAGAGCAAAACGAATCCGTCTGATTGTGCGTTGATGCACTTGGGGCAGTCAGGCAGACTGCCCGCTGAACCCCTCCGTCCTGCGCGCCCATACCTGTTTGCGCAGGTGTAGCAGCGTTTGGCGTGTGAAAGCCGACAACGGCGCTTCCACTGTGTAGTAGAAGAACGCACCGGCCGCCACACCGCAGGCGATGTGGACAGCAAAGCCAGTCCACTCGCGCTCGGTCGCGTCGGCGATGTGCAACGCGTCCATCAGCGCCTCGGCGGGAATGAACCCCAGACGGTGGGTGAGATAGACCGAGTAGGAGATGGTCCCCAGCCACACGAGTCCGCGCGCGACGGGAATGTCGATGGCTTTGCTTGCCATCACCAACAGCAGGAACGCGCCGAACATGGTCAGACCGCCAAACTCGATCGTCGGGCCATACAGACTGGGCATGTGCGTCACGGGCACCGTCACGAAAGCAGCCACGGCTCCCAGCACAAAGCAGATGGCCAGCCAGCGCGGCGGCCCCTGCCAGCGCGACAGATAGAGCCTGCCCGCCACCAGTCCGAACACGAACTCCCAGACCATCGGGCTGACCACCAGATTCAGATAATGGTTCACCACGATGGCCGGCTGGTGGTAGAACGACAGATTCCAGTGCTCCTTGTAGAGCGGATACAGCACCAGCCCCGGCATCAGCAGGGCAGCGACGATCCACCAGCGCCATTGGCGCGACAGCAGCGACACGGCGATCACCACGTAGAAATACGCCTCAAAGCACAACGTCCACGCCACATCGATGGGCATGAGGAAGAAATATTCCGGCTTGGGATGAACGGGCCGGAACACCAGTTGGCTCATGATGTGGCCGAGATACTCTGCGGCAACGCTGCCGTGGCGCAGCCACTCAATGGCGATGTACGTCATGCTGACCACGAACAACAGTGGCCAGATGCGGGAAAAGCGCTTGATCAGAAAATCCGCCACATAGCGCCGTGTGCCGTCGCAATGCTGCGTGGTCAGCACCATGATGAAGCCGCTGATGATGAAGAACAGGTCAACGCCGAGCGCGCCATGCACGAAGTAGTTCCAGAACATCTCCCGGCCTTGCTCAGAGGTCAACGCACGACTCGAATGGGTGACGACCACCAATACCGCGGCCAGGCCGCGCAGGGCTTGAATCCAGTCGATCGTTGGGCGTGTGGAGCGAAGGGAGGTCGGAGAAGAAAAACGCATGCAGACGAAAACCAATAGCGTAATTCTAATTGCAACCAGTTTGTTACATCAATAAACGTTAATGTGCTGCGCTGGATGTTGCAATTTTTGGTCTGAATTTCCGGTTTCTGCGCGCAAATACTGTGGCCGGCCTGCATATACTGCGCGGATTCAGGAGGTCATGCATGTCGTTGTCATCACTGGATCAAAAATGTGCAATGCAGACGGCCGGCGATGTCCTTGCCATGCTTTGGCGCGACGCCGGCATGCCGGACGGGGCGACGGGGCGGGTCGGATTCGGCCCCAAGGCGCCGGGATTTCCAAGCAGCTTTGCCATCGGGCGCGCCGCGCAGTCCGCCATAGCGGCGGCGGCGTTGGCAGCGACGGAACTGGATGCGCTGCGCCATCCGGGGCAGGTGCCCCAATCGGTTTACGTGGATGCCGCCCATGCATTGGCGGAAACCACAGGCTATTTCACGCTGAATGGGGAACGACCTTCCATCTGGTCACCCATCTCCGGCCTCTATCCTTGCGGCGCTGAACTGGGCGATCCGGGGCACGTGCGCATTCATGCCAATTTTGATCACCACCGCGACGGCGCCCTGCAGTTGCTGGGGCTTCCGGTGGGAGCGCAAACCACCAAAGCCGATGTGGCGCAGGCGCTGAAGTCATGGCATGCCCTGGAATTTGAACAGCGTGCGACCGATGCTGGTCTGGTCGTGGCAGCGCTGCGCACGCCCGAGGAGTGGCGCGCGCACCCGCAAGCGCTGGCGCTGCAAGAGCAACCGCTGGTGCAACTGACGCTGCTGGATGCGGACGAACCCGCGCCGCCCTTGCCTTGGTGCGAGACGTCGCCCGAGCAGTTGCCGCTCGCCGGCTTGCGCGTGCTGGATCTCACGCGGATTCTGGCCGGCCCGGTCGGCGCGCGGACCCTGGCGGCCTACGGCGCGGACGTCCTGATGATCAATTCGCCGCATCTGCCCAATATCGAGGCGATTGCCGACGTCAGCCGGGGCAAGCGCTCGGCCTTGCTCGATCTGGCGCAGCCGCACGGCGCAGCGCAGTTGGAGTCATTGGTGCGCGATGCCCATGTATTTCTGCAAGGCTATCGACCCGGCAGCCTGGAGCGCTTGGGGTTCGGGGTCGCCGAAGTGGCAAAGATGCGCCCTGGCATCGTCTACGCCAGCCTGTCCGCCTACGGGCGAGAAGGGCCGTGGCGCGACAAGCGGGGATTTGACTCGCTGGTGCAAACAGTCACTGGCATGAACCGGGCCGAAGGTGATGCATTTGGTGATCCGTCGCCGCGCGCGCTGCCGGTGCAGATGCTGGACTACAGCGCGGGTTTCCTGCTCGCGTTTGGCACACAGGTGGGCCTGCACCGGCAGGCCACCGTGGGCGGCACATGGCATGTGCAGGTCGCGCTTGCGCGCGTAGCGCAGTGGTTGTGGGAGATGGGGCGGCTTGCCGTCGCCGACCAAGGCGAGCCGGGCGAGTTGGAGGCGCTGGTGGCTCCGTGGCTGCACACCTCGTCGAGCGGCTTTGGCACCCTGCGGGCTGTGTCGCACGCCGCCACGCTGTCGCGCACGCCGGCACGCTGGCAGTGCGACAGCGTTCCGCCCGGCACGCACGAGCCGCTCTGGACCTGAACCGTTTTTGCATGCCGGAATGATGCAGCCCGGTCGGTGAGGAGAACGTCGCACATCGGCTGCATCAACGATAATGCACGCCTTATGAGCGGCAACACACTTGGTACTCTTTTCTGCGTCACCAACTTTGGTGAATCCCATGGTCCGGCCGTTGGCTGCGTGATCGACGGCTGCCCGCCCGGCATGTCGTTGACCGAGGCCGACATCCAGATCGATCTGGACCGTCGTCGCCCCGGCACGAGCCGCCACGTGACGCAGCGGGCCGAGCCGGATGCTGTCGAGATTCTCTCCGGCGTGTATGAAGGCAAGACCACCGGCACCCCGATCGCTTTGCTGATCCGCAATACGGACCAGCGCAGCAAGGACTACTCCAACATTGCACAGAGCTTCCGGCCCGGTCATGCCGACTACACGTATTTCCAGAAGTTCGGCATCCGCGATCCGCGGGGTGGTGGCCGTTCCTCCGCACGCCTGACCGCGCCCACCGTGGCGGCGGGCGCCGTGGCCAAAAAGTGGTTGAAGGAAAAGTACGGCTGCGAATTCCGCGCCTGCATGACGCAGATTGGCGACTTGCCCATTCCCTTCGAGAGTTGGGAGCATGTGCCGGACAACCCGTTCTTTGCTCCTGTGGCCGACGTGCATGCCTACGAGGACTACATGGACGCACTGCGCAAGTCGGGCGACTCCTGCGGCGCCAAGGTGCGCGTGCAGGCCACGGGCGTGCCCGTGGGGCTGGGCGAGCCGCTGTACGACAAGCTGGACGCCGATATTGCCCATGTGATGATGGGCCTGAATGCGGTGAAGGCCGTGGAAATCGGCGCGGGTTTTGAAAGCGTCGTGCAACGCGGCACCACGCATGGCGACTCGCTCACGCCGCAGGGCTTTGCCGGCAACAACGCGGGCGGCATTCTGGGCGGCATCAGTTCGGGGCAGGACATCGAGGTCATCCTTGCGATCAAGCCCACCAGCTCGATCATCAGCCCACGCCAATCCATCAACGTGCTTGGCGAGCCGGTGGAGGTCATCACCAAGGGCCGCCACGATCCATGCGTTGGCATTCGCGCCGCGCCGATTGCCGAGGCGCTGCTGGCGCTGGTGTTGATGGACCACGCGCTGCGCCATCGCGGCCAGTGCGGCGATGTGCATTCGGGGTTGGCCCCGATACCCGCCAGCAACGCCTGATCGGCGCAGCATGGGCTGCCCGGTATTGCTCGTCGCCGCGCCCGCTTCGGGGCAAGGCAAGACTACCGTCACTGCCGCGCTGGCGCACATGCTGCACGCACGCGGCAAGCGCGTGCAGGTGTTCAAGTGCGGACCGGATTTTCTCGACCCCGGCTGGCTGGCCGCCGCCAGTGGTCAGCCGGTAGACAACCTCGACCTTGCCATGTGCGGCGTTGCCGATGTGCAGCGGCGGCTGGCGCGCGCCACGCAGAACAACGACGTGGTGCTGATAGAAGGCGTGATGGGCTTGTACGACGGCACGCGCAGCGCCGCCGATCTGGCGCAGCGCTGGAATCTCCCGATCCTGCTGGTCATCGACGCCTCCGCCATGGCCGAAACATTTGGTGCGCTGGCCTTCGGGCTGTCGCGCTATCGGCCCGGCATGCGCATCGCTGGCGTGCTGGCCAATCGTGTGGCGGGTGAACGCCACGGCGACATGCTGCGCGCAAGCATGACGACCGATGTGCCGTGGCTGGGTCAGGTCATGCGCCAGCCCAAGGGCGAGTCGCCCATCCCGTCGCGCCATCTGGGGCTGGTGTCGCCGGACGAGCTGGAGGACGCGCAGGCGCGCCTCACGCAGATGGCGCAGGCACTGGCGCAAACCGAACTCGGGCGCATGGCGTGGAGTGAATGGCAAGAGCGCTGGAGCGTGACCATCCCCGAACCCGATGCAGCGCCTGACGCGCCCTCCGCGTTGCTGGCTGGCACGCGCATAGCCATTGCACGGGATGCTGCCTTTCGCTTCATCTACCCCGCCAACATCGCATTTTTGCGCGAGCAGGGCGCAGAACTGCGCTTTTTTGCGCCGCTGGATGGCGATGCCTTGCCGGAGTGCGATGCGCTCTGGCTGCCCGGCGGCTATCCCGAATTGCACGCCCAGCAATTGGCCGCGCTAGCCCCTCTGGCCCAACAGATCCGCGCCCATTGGCACGCAGGCAAACCCATCTGGGCCGAGTGTGGCGGCATGCTGGCGCTGATGCAGCAAATCGACTGGCCCGCCACAGCGCAGCGTGCCGCGTTGCTGGGCGTTGTGGATGGCACAGTCACGCAACACGAGCGTCTGCGCGGACTGGGGCTGCAAGCGTGGCAGAGCGCGCATGGAACACTGCGCGGCCATGGGTTTCACTACTCCTCGTGCGAGACGAGTCTGCCGGTGCTGGCGCACACGCGCCGATTGCTGGATGAGCAGACATGCGACCCCGCCTCGCAACTGGAGTGCATCTACGCATCGGGATCGCTCAAGGCGAGCTATTTTCATGCGTGGTTTCCTTCGCACCCGCAGGCCGCTGCGCGCTTGTTTTTGCCTGATGCGCGCGCAGATTGAACGCACGGGCACAAGGCGTCACATTTTCAACATCGATCATCAGGGGGAGACACCATGACGAATGCATGGCGTGCGGTGGGCGGTGCCGTGGGACTTGCGCTGGTGCTGGCAGGTTGCGGCGGCAGCGGTGGTGTGCGCCCGGCAGAGATGGAAATTGCGCTGCTCGGCTTCAATGATTTCCACGGCCATCTGGAACCACCCCAACTCGCCATCACCACCCGCAATGCGGCGGGGCAGAGCGTGGCGGTGCCTGCGGGCGGCGCGGCTTTTCTTGCCGGTGCCATTGCCGAGCGCCGCGCTGCGCATGTCCACACGGCCGTCGTGACGGCGGGCGATATGGTGGGCGCGTCGCCCATGGTGTCGTCGCTGTTTCTGGATGAGCCGACCGTGGAAGCGCTGAATCTCATGGGAGTCGATTTTTCTGCTGCGGGCAACCATGAATTCGACCAGGGAGCGCAAGAGTTGCTACGGCTGCAACAGGGCGGCTGCGAGCGGTTCACGACGAAGCAGCCGTGCCAGCTCAGTCAGCCATTCAAAGGTGCGGAGTTCCCTTTTCTGGCTGCCAACACCTTGCGCAGCGATGGCACAAGCCTGTTGGCACCTGGCGGTGTGAAGTTCTTCGAGCAGGCGGGTGTGCGCGTTGGCGTCGGCTTCATCGGCATGACGCTCAAGGCCACGCCACACATGGTGCGACCCAGCGGCGTAGCCGGACTGACCTTTGCCGATGAAGCGTCCACGGCGAATGCCCTGATTCCACGCCTGCGTGCGCAAGGTGCGGACGTGATCGTGGTGTTGATCCACGAAGGCGGAGTCACCACATCGGGCCTGCAGGATGCCAGCTGCGCCGGGCTTTCCGGCGACATCGTGCCGATTCTGGACCGGCTGTCCAGCGAGGTCGATGTCGTGATCTCCGGGCACACGCATCAGGCGTATGTGTGTGACTACCGCCGGGTGAATCCTGCCAAGCCGTTCCTGCTCACCAGTGCGGGCAAATACGGCACCTTGCTCACCGAGGTGCTGCTGACCGTGGACACGCGCTCGCGCAAGGTGACGCGCAAATCGGCGCGGCAGATCATCGTGCAAGGCGCGCCGTACACGAGCGGCAGCACGCCGGTCGGATTGCAGCCGGAGTTTCCGCAATTCAAGGCCCAGGCCGATGTCGCGCAACTCGTGGAGCGCTACAGCCGCGCCGTCGCGCCGCTGGCCGCACAGCCGTCCGGCGCACTGGCGGGCGCTGCAACGCGCGTGGCCAGTCAAGCGGGCGAAAGCGTCTTGGGTCGCCTGGTGGCGGACTCCATGCTGCACGCCACGCGCGCTGCGGCGTCGGGTGGCGCGCAACTGGCGTTCATGAATGCGGGCGGCGTGCGTGCCGAGCTGGTGCCCGCGGCTGATACGGGCGCCGTCACGTATGGGCAGCTCTACAGCGTACTGCCATTTGGCAACCATCTGGTGGTGATGGGCTATACGGGCGCGCAACTGCAGCGTCTGCTGGAGCAGCAATTTGCCAGCGGCACGAACACCGTGGCGCAGCCGCGCATCCTGCAGGTTTCGGATGGTTTCAGCTACGAGTTCGATCTGCGCGCGCCGCAGGGCAGCCGGGTGCGCAACATGCGATTGCATGGCACGGCGGTGGAGCCTGACACACGTTACCGCGTGGCCGTGCAGAGCTATCTGAGCACGGGTGGCGACAACTTCTCCGTGTTCACCGAAGGCACCGATGTGACGGGTGGCATGCTCGATCTGGATGCGCTGGTGGACTATGTGCGCGAGCAGAGCGCAGTTCGCCCACTCGCGTTGCCAACCGATGCGCGCATCGTGCGCGTGGACGCAGCGCAGCAGCGCCAATGACAACGGGCGCATCAAGCGCCCGTGGGTTTGCTCCAGTTGCCGTTATTTCTGCGGCCTGACCTCGTCGACCAGTGCGCGGAAATCGTCCACATCCTCGAAGCTGCGGTACACGCTGGCAAAGCGGATGTAGGCGATCTTGTCGAGCTTCTTCAACTCGCGCATCACCAGTTCACCCAGACGGCTGGAGACCAGCTCACGCTGGCCTAGATTGAGCAGCCGCTCTTCGATGCGTTCGATGGCGTTGTCGATCTGCTCGGTGCTCACCGGGCGCTTGCGCAAGGCCAGCTTGAAGGAGGCGAGCAGTTTCTCGCGCATGTATTCGACGCGGCGACCGTCTTTCTTGACGATCGCCGGGAAGTTCACTTCCGGACGCTCATACGTGGTGAAGCGCTTGTCGCAGTGACCACACTGGCGGCGACGGCGTATGAACACCCCATCTTCCGCTACGCGGGTCTCGACAACCTGGGTTTCCGGGTGGCCGCAGAAGGGGCATTTCATGGCAGTGGCTTGCTAGTGAATCAACGATAGACAGGGAAGCGCGCGGTCAGCGCGTTCACCTTTTCGCGCACGGCAGCGATGTTCGCTTCGTCGCGTGGGTTGTCCAGCACGTCGGCGATCAGGTTGGCGGTCATGCGGGCTTCCTCGTCCTTGAAGCCGCGCGTCGTCATGGCGGGCGTACCAACACGGATGCCGCTGGTGACCATGGGCTTTTCCGGATCGTTGGGGATCGAGTTCTTGTTGATGGTCATGTGCGCGGCACCCAGCACGGCTTCGGCTTCCTTGCCGGTGATGCCCTTGGCGCGCAGGTCCACCAGCATCAGGTGGCTTTGCGTGCCGCCGCTGATGATGCGCAGGCCGCGCTGCGTCAGTGTCTCGGCCACGATGCGGGCGTTGATCTTGACTTGCTTGGCGTAGTCCTTGAACTCGGGCGACAGCGCTTCCTTGAACGCCACGGCCTTGGCCGCAATCACGTGCATCAGTGGACCGCCTTGCAGGCCGGGGAACACGGCGCTGTTGATGGCCTTCTCGTGCTCGGCCTTCATCAGGATCACGCCGCCGCGAGGGCCGCGCAGGCTCTTGTGCGTGGTGGTGGTGACGACGTCGGCAAACGGCACGGGGTTGGGGTACTGGCCGCCAGCGATCAGGCCGGCGTAGTGGGCCATGTCCACCATGAAGATGGCGCCGACTTCCTTCGCCACCTTGGCGAAGCGGGCAAAGTCGATTTCCAGCGAATAGGCGCTGGCACCGGCCACGATCAGCTTGGGCTTGTGCTCACGCGCCAGCGCTTCCATCTTGTCGTAGTCGATCTCTTCCTTCTCGTTCAGGCCGTAGGAGACGACGTTGAACCACTTGCCGGACATGTTCAGCGGCATGCCGTGCGTGAGGTGACCGCCTTCGGCCAGGCTCATGCCCATGATGGTGTCGCCGGGCTTCAGGAAGGCGAGGAACACGGCTTCATTGGCCGAGGCACCGCAGTGCGGCTGCACGTTGGCGGCGTCGGCGCCAAACAGTTGCTTCACGCGGTCGATGGCGAGCTTCTCAGCGATGTCGACGTATTCGCAGCCACCGTAGTAACGCTTGCCGGGATAGCCTTCGGCGTACTTGTTGGTGAGTTGCGTGCCCTGCGCCCACATGGCGGCCGGGGAGGCGTAATTTTCGCTGGCGATCAGCTCGATGTGCTGTTCCTGGCGCTGGTTTTCGGCCTGAATGGCTGCGAAGAGTTCGGGGTCAGTCTGTTCGACAAGAATATTGCGTTGATACATGGCAGTCCTCTGCGGTGGATGTCCCTTGCACGCCTCGACGGAATGGTGGCGACAAGAGCTGCCCAGGCGAACGGCGGAACGCAGCGGGCGCGCTGTCAACTCTTGGTCATCAAGAATGGCCCGTGCGGCACGCTTCCCAGTGGTTTGCGGGAGCAGTGTTCTCCCGTGTGATCCACGTCAGCGGCAAGTGCGTATTCAGCCGAACACTGCCTTGCGCCTATCGCCAGTCGCGTACTCCGCTAGTGTAACTGACGGGGACTATGTCCGATGCAACTTCAGGGGGTCAGCATGGCCACTTTTTCGGATGCGCCCGCAGGGGTTTCCGATTCGGCCGTGGCCGGAGTGGCTGGTGCAGTTGCAGGAGATGCTGCCGATGCGGCAGCCTTGGTCGCAATGGCGGCCGCAGGCGTAGTGACCTTGGTGGACAACACCTGAGGCGCTGTCGGAATGGGCGTGGGCTTGGGTGGCGGTGTCACCGAATTCGTCGGCACATTCTGGCCGTTGGCGACCTGACGCAGGCGGAAATGCTCCGCCAGCACTTTCGTGGAATAGCCGCCATCGTCCGGCAGATTGGCCGCACCGACGTAGTAGCGCAGACCGCCCTCCAGCGAGCCAGCGCGTGCGATGCATTCCTGCAGCACCTTCACGCCCACGCGCAGGTTGGTGACCGGGTCGAAGGCCGCGAAATTGCCGCCGAAATCGTCGTACTTGTCGTTGTGCACGCGCGTCATCACCTGCATCAGACCCTGTGCGCCAACGGAGCTTTGCGCAAACGGGTTGAAGCTCGACTCGATCGCCATGATGGCCAGGATCAGCGTCGGGTCCAGCTTGGTGCGGCCACCGATCGTGTACGCCTCGGACACCAGCGCCGCAATCGGCTCAGGTGCCACGCGGTACTTCTTGCTCAGCCAGTAGGCCACCTTGGCCTGCTCGCGCGGCAAGTCCTTGGGGTTGAATGCGGTGGCGCGATCCACGGCGCCAGGCTCGATGGGCGAGCCGATGGCAGCGATGTGGCGGTCCACCAGCAGCATGCGCAGATGCGCTTCGCCCATGTCGCGCAAGTCCGGTCGGGCCACGAGTGTGATGCCTGCAAAAGCGACGGCCAACCCGACCAGCGCAAAGCTGCTATGGGTGACTTCCATAAAGCCATCCACCACATCCGATGTAAATGTGCGCACGCCTGCAAGCACTGATCCATAAGCTGTCATCGCTTTTCCTTTCTCGAGTTCGAAGATTCCTGAGTGGAGGACCGGCGTCGTCATCACGCGGGTCCTTACCAGGCTTCTTCGCCTGGATGGGGGTCAAGTCCTGATCTGGCTCGCACGCATTCGTGGTTGGGCGAGGAAAGACGAACTGACGGAGCCGAACTTTTCGGCCGCAGCGGTTGGCATATAGGTACCAACCCGATATTTTTTTGAACTGGCGGATTCTAGAAGTTCCCCAAATTCCAAGTCAACACTAAAAAATCAGTGCTTTAGAATTTAACCGTATATAAATTACTGTGTAAAACAACAGTTTTCAGGCGTGACCACGCTTTCCGGCCGAAAAGTTGCGCTTCGCAACGTTGCGCGAAATTCGTTGAAAAACGAAACATTCAATCGGAAAAATTTTTTAATTTAGACAATTGCTTGGCGCTATCGGATCGGCGAGAGTAATGTTGATCCCGCCAGCTACTATGCTTGGCATCGCCGGAAAAAAGGAATCTTCGAGGGACCACGGCATGCAGTGCCGCCTGAGAGATCAACCTATTTAAAGGCACTCTCGAGAGTAATACCTTGCTCTCTGCCTGTCGGGACGCAACTCTCCTGACAAGCAAAAAGATGGCCAAGGACCTTTGTGTCGGTCGTCGAGCCCGGTGTCTAGTTTGGCTGGATACCGGGCTTTCTGCGTTCTGGGCTTTTCGAGCGGCCTGTGTTGGAAGTCAAACAGCCCTTAGTTCTGCGGCATGACAGCGTTTGTACCGGGCCGCGACCTTTTGCGCTTGTTTACATAACAATTGTGTCGTTTTCTGTTGCAATAAGGGTGTCCTGCTTCAGAGAGTCGTTTCAGAGTGTCCAAGTCGCCTGTTGAGTTCTTCCGTTCCCACGCTTGGTTGCGGCGTGTGACATGGTGTGTTCTCGCCGTACTATTGCTGGGATTGATCTCCTGGCTCGCCGTGCCACCGCTGCTGCGCAGCAATGTCGAGCGCTACGGCTCGGAATTTCTGGGCCGCGAAGTCCAAGTGGGTGAGGTGGACTTCAAGCCGTGGACCCTGCAACTCACGGTGCGCGATGTGTCCATCGCCAGCGCGGACGGAACCTCCAGACAACTGGAGATTGCACGTATATATATAGATGCCGCCATCCAGTCTCTGGTGAAGTTGGCACCGGTGCTGGACGCCGTCGAGGTGGACGAGCCGACTGTGCGCGTCACCCATCTGGCGGATGGACAGTTCGATTTTGACGATGTGCTCCAGCGCATCGCCGCGCGCCCTCAGCCGGAAAAGAAAGACGATGCCAAGCCGCAGAAATTTGCGCTCTACAACATCGTGCTGCGTGGCGGCTCGGTGGACTTCGACGACCGGCAGGTGGGACGCAAGCAGGAACTGCGCAAGCTGGATTTGGGCATTCCGTTTCTGAGCAATCTGGATGCCGATCGCGAAGTCAAAGTCACTCCGCGTCTGGCCTTTACACTGAATGGCAGCCCGTTCGAGTCGACGGCGCAGGCCACGCCCTTTGCCGACAACCACCGGGCGGATGCTCAATTCAGCATCAAGGATTTCGATCTGGGGCCGTTCGCGGGCTACATCCCGAAATCGGTTCCCGTGCGTTTGAACGGCGGCCTGCTGGATGCGGACCTGAACCTTGTGTTCGAGCAGCTCGCATCGACGACGGTGGCGCTGAAGGGGCAGGTGGCGCTGCGGGATGTGAAGGTCGGCGATGGCGAGGCGGCAGAGTTGGCGGCATTCGATCGTCTGGATGTGGCACTCGCGGACGTGCAGCCGCTCAAGGGCGACGTACACATCGCCAGCGTGCAATGGCACAACCCGCGCTTTGCGCTGCGCCGCGGCAAGGACGGTCAATTGCAGTTGCCCGGCGTGGGCAAGGCAGCGGCCCCATCGGCAGGCACCCAGACCTCCAAAGCCACAACCAGCCAGCCCACCGGCGCTGATGCAGAACCGAAGACGGCGTGGAACGTGCACCTCGACCAATTCGGCGTTCAGGGCGGCGCGGTCGACTGGCACGACGAGGCCGTTGCGGGTCAGCCCGCCCGTCTCGGCCTGCGTCATCTGCAGCTCGATGCGAAAGCCATTGCGTGGCCGTTGAAGCAGGCCGTGCCGTTCACCGGTCGCATGGAGCTGACGCCGCTGGACGGCGAAGGCAAGGTCACGGCCAAGTCGCCCGCGACGCTGGGCTTTGAAGGCGCGGCCGATCTGCAACAGGCCAAGGTCGCGGCCAGCCTGCGTGATCTGCCGCTGGAGTGGGCGGCGCCGTATCTGGCTGCAGCCATCGTGCCGCGTGTGGGTGGGCAGATGGACATGGATCTGGGTGTGGCGCGCAATGGCGATCGGCTGGTGGCCAGCGTCGGTCAGGGCCATATCAAGAACGTGAGCCTGACCTGCACCACCAGTGGCGACCGTTGCCGCACGCTGGTGTCTGCGGGCGTGCCCGGTGCGGGGCGCAACACGCTGGTCGAACTCGGCGCGTTGGAGATCAGGGAAAGTCTGGTCGATCTCTCGCGCCGCAAGGTCACTCTGGGCAAGATCGCGCTGAGCCAACCGAAGCTGTATGTGGAGCGCGCCAAGGATGGCCGCTTGATGTATGAGGACTGGCTGGTGTCGGGAAGCGCCTCTGCCAATCAAACGGGTGCTCCCGACAAGGCGGACAAGGCAGCGCAGTGGACCATCGCGCTGAATGAAGTAGACCTGAAGGATGGGGCGGTCGTTGTGCGGGATGCCGCCAATGCCCAGCCCATGCTGCTGCGTGTGAATGCGCTGCAGGCCCATGTGCGCGAATTCGAATTTCCTGCCCGCAAAGGCGGTGCGTTCCCGGTGAAGATCGCCGCGCGCGTGGCGGGCGCCGGGCGGGCAGAGCCGGGCAGTCTGAAGTTTGATGGCACTGCCGGGCTGGAGCCATTGACGGTCGCTGGCAAGGTCAACGCGACGGCGCTGCCGCTGCACGTCGCACAACCCTATCTGCCCAAGGACCTGAACCTGCGCATCGTGCGCGCCGATGGCAGCTTCAACGGTGACGTGAAGGTGGCTATGGGCGACAAAGGCCCGACCGCGTCGGTGAAGGGGCAGGTGTCGCTGGACGACGTGCGCGTGCGGGCACTCGCGGATGCGGCGGTGGCCGAGCGCGCGGTCAGCGTGGATCGCAACGCGCGGGACCTGCTCAACTGGAAGGCACTGGGCCTCAAGGGGCTGTCGGTGGACGTTGTGCCGGGCAAGCCGCTGTCCGTGGACGTGCGCGAAACCACGTTGAGCGACTTTTATGCGCGCGTGATCGTGCAGGAGAACGGCCGCATCAATCTGCAGGACTTGCAAGGCAAGCCCGTGGCCGAGCGTGAAGGGGTTCCGGCCGCAGCGGTGGCGACGGCGCTGGCACCCGAGGCCGCCGCGTCGGCCGCCTCGGCTCCTGCTGGTGCGCAGACGGCTCAGACGGCTCAGGTGCAAACGGTGGAGGCGCCCGATCCCATGGCGCCCGTCATCCGCTTCGGCCCGGTGCGGCTGGTGCGCGGGTCCATGTATTTCACCGACCACTTCGTGAAGCCGAATTACTCGACGGACCTGACGGAGCTGAACGGGCAGCTGAGCGCCTTTTCTTCCGTGCGGCCTGCCGGTGCCGACAGCTATGACATGGCCGACATCCAGCTCAGTGGCAAGGCGGAAGGGACGGCGCCGGTAGAGGTGTCCGGCAAGATCAATCCGCTGGCCAAGCCGCTGGCACTCGATATCCAGGCGCGCATGCGCGATCTGGAGTTGCCGCCGCTCTCGCCCTACAGCATCAAATATGCGGGCCACGGCATCGAACGCGGCAAGCTCAGCATGGACGTGGCCTACAAGATCGACCCGACGGGGCAACTCACGGCGAGCAACAAGCTCATCCTCAATCAATTGGCCTTCGGTGACGAGGTCAAGGGCGCGCCCGCCAGCTTGCCGGTGCGACTGGCCGTGGCCTTGCTGGCCGACCGCAATGGCGTGATCGATGTGGATCTGCCCATCAGCGGCTCGCTCAACGATCCACAGTTCAGTCTGGGCGGCGTGATCCTCAAGGTCATCGGCAATCTCATCATGAAGGCCGTGACCGCGCCGTTCTCGCTGCTGGCCGGTGCGTTTGGCGGCGGCGACGAGCAGGGCGCAGTGCCGTTCGATGCGGGCAGCGCGTTGCTCAACAAGGCAGCGAAGGAGCAGCTCGACAAGGTAGCCAAGGCGCTCATCGACCGGCCTGCACTCAAGATGACGGTTGTCGGGTGGGCCGATGGCGCGGGTGAGGAGGCGGCGCTCAAGCGCGAGCGGCTGAAATCCATGGTGCTGGCGCAAAAGCGCCGCAAAGTGGCTCGCGATGGCGGCGAGGTGGCCGATGTGACGGCGGTGGAGCCGGCGGAATATTCCGCATTGCTCAAAGACGTCTACAAGCGCGCCGACATGAAGAAGCCACGCAACATGGTGGGGCTTGCCAAGGATTTGCCGGATTCCGAAATGGAGACGCTATTGCTCGCCAACATACACTTGCAGGACAATGGGGCGCAAGAACTCGCGCTGCAGCGCGGCGTTGCCGTACGGGATTATCTGGCCAGCCAGAAAGTGCCTATCGAGCGACTGTTCGTGGGCGCTGGCAAGATCAAGAGCGCAGGCGAGGTTGATGCCAAATGGTTGCCCAAGGCTGAATTGACACTTGCCGCGAAATGATTCCGGGGCGGTTGGCAGACGCTGTCGACAACCGCGCTGTACTTCCGCAAAATGGGTTCCTGCAGGGCGCAAGTGAAAACCGGGTCAAAATAGCGGCTTGGCGATAGCTTCGCAGGTACCGAATGCCAGCTGTCTGGATAGTCAGCAAGCTTGTTTTCGGGCCAATTTCATCATCAATAGGTTTCATGTTTCCTTTTTCCTCTCGCAACAAAATGTCCGACGCACCAGAGGCGGCACCGACGCCCGCCAAAGCCAGTGAACCGCATCCGCTCGACGGGCTGACTGGCGGCGCCTTCTCCGCCGCTACGTCGGGCGAGCGGGCTTCGCGCATCCGTGAATGGCTGGCCACCCAACCAACACAGGAGCAATTGCAGGAGGTGTTCAAGGAGCTCAGCGCGCGCGACAAGGGCGCGGCCCGCGCCGTGCGTGAACGCCTGGATGAAATCAAGCGCATGGCCGGACAGGAAGCCATCGCTGCCGAATGGGCCGAAAAAGCCAACGCATTGCTGGCCGCCTCGCGCCTGTCGATCGCCGATGCCTTGGCATGGCAGCGCGATGCCGCCAAGGCCGGCGCGCCGCTCTCGCGCGAGCCACTGTCCGTGCTCAAAACGCAAATTGCCGATCGTGTGAAGGTCATCGAAGACCTGCAGCACCGGGTGCAGGTGCAGCGCGAAACGGCCGTGCTGCTCGCCCAGCGCATCGAAGTGCTGTCCACCAAGTCGTTCCGTGATGCGCAGGCCGTACTGGAAGCGCTCACGAACGATGTCAAGCGTTGGCAGGAACATGCCGACGAACTCACCTCGGACGCATCCTGGGCCAGCGTGGAAGCGCGCTTCCCGCCCATGCTGGACAGCTCGCGCACGCAGTTGTTGGCCGTGTGGGACGCCTTCCAGTCCGCACTGACGCTGACGGTCGCAGCCGCTGAAAGCGCCGAAGCACCGCTGCCGCCCGTGCCCGTGTGGGCCGACGAAATTCGCGCCCTGCGTGGTTTGCCGACCGAGGCCGATACGGCCAAGGCGGCACAAGAGGTGGCCAAGCCCAAGGTCGATCCTGAAGTGCGCAAAAAGGCGCAGAGCACGGTGCGCGAGGCGCTGGAAAAGCTCGAGCAGGAAACCAAGGAAGGCCATGGCAAGGCCAGCATCGGCGCGGCCGCTGCGCTGCGTGCTGCGCTCAAGACGCATGGCCGCCACGTCGAAGGCGATCTGGAGCAAAAGGTCAATGCCGCGTTGATCGCCGCTGGCGAACTCGAAGGCTGGCAGCGCTGGAGCGCCGATCAGCTGCGCGAAGACCTGGTCAACCGCGCGGAAGCGCTGCTCAAGCGTCCCGAAGGCCAAGAGCTGGGTGGCCGCAAGATGCAGGAAACCCTGCGCCAGTTGCGCGACCAGTGGAAGCAGGCCGATCAGGGCGCGCCCGCCAACCACGGTCTGTGGAAGCGTTTCGACGAAGCCTGCAATCAGGCGCACAAGGTCGTTGAAACCTGGCTGGAAAAAGTGCGCGCCGAAGCCGCCGAGCACAAGGGCGCGCGCGTGGCGCTGATCGAGGAAGTGAAGGCGTGGGCGCAAGGCCATGCGGCTTCACAGGACTGGAAGGCCATGAGCCGCGCGCTGCACCAGTTCAGCGAGCGCTGGCGCAATGGCGGCCACGTGAGCGAAAAGGTGTTTGCCGAACTGCAACCGCTGTGGAAGCAGACGTTCGTGGACGCCGCCAAACCGCTGGAAACCGCGCAGAAGCAAAGCCTCGAACGCCGCCAGGCCATGATCAACGAATCGGTCGAACTCAGCGCCGTGACGCCGCTGCGCATCGACGCCGTGAAGGCGCTGCAGCAGCGTTGGCAGGCCGAGGCGCAATCCGTGCCGCTGGACCGTAAACGCGAACAAAAACTGTGGGATGCATTCCGCAAGCCGATCGATGACGCGTTCCAGCGCAAGAGCGCCGACCGCGAGCGCCATTCGGCTGAACTGAATGCGCGCGACAAGGCCGTCGTGGACGCCGCCAAGGCACTGGAGGCGGCCAATGCGTCGGGCGATGCACAGGCGATCCGCAATGCGATGAGCGCGCTGGAAGCCGCCATCCGCCAGCAAGCCGAGCAAAACGGCGAAGCGCCCAAGGCCACTGGAACGCCCGAGGCACCGGCTGAACCCGCCGCAGAGGCACCGGCTACGGGTGAAGCCACAACCGATACTCCAGCCGATGCACCAGCCGATGCACCGGCAGCCGAAGAGGGCGAAGCCGGTGCAGCGCCCGCTGCTGCGCCCAAGGCGGCCCGTCCGGTGGTGGCAGTGCGTGGCGATGATCGCCCCGGCGCGAACAAGCCAGCGACCCCCGCGCCTGGTGCAGCCGGTCGCGGCGGCCGTCCGGGTGACCGCAATGACCGTGGAGGTCGTGGCGGTGATCGCGGCGATCGTGGAGATCGCGGTGAAGGTCGCTTCGGTCGTGATGGCCGTGACGGTCGTGGCCGAGGGGATGCACCGCGCGGCCCGCGTCTGGGTGACACGGCCTTCCGTGCCCAGCGTGACGCGCTGGAGCACGCGCAAAGCGCGCTGCGCAAGCTCGCGGCACAGGCGCACGGCGAAACGCTCACGCGCTTGTTGTCGGCATGGCAAACACGCGATGCCGAGCAACTGCCTTCGGCGCAGGAACTGGGCCGGGTGCAACCCGCCGTGCGCACCACCTGGGTCCAGGCATTGGGCACGCCCGCGCAGTCCGCCTCGGACAGCCACGCGCTGTTGCGCCTTGAAATCGCGGCGGACGTGCCAACGCCCGCCGACCAGCTCAGCGCGCGCCGAGCGTATCAACTGCAGTTGCTCACGCGCCGCAACGACCCCTCGCCTCAGGAAACCTGGGGCAAGGACGTGGCGGCCGTGCTCGCCAGCGCCAGCGACGAGGCCACGGCGCGCCGACTGCAAAATGCGCTGAAGGTGTTGCTCAAGAAATAACGAGCGCATGCTGCTCAGGCGGTCGATATGGCCGCCCATCCATCCCAAAGCGCCGCAAGCATTGTTTGCGGCGCTTTGTTTTTTGGCTGCGCGTGATCAGGCCGGAACCGGCGCGTGGCTGCGCGGCGATACAGCGAACTGGTTGCGCCCCGCGCCCTTGGCCACATACATGGCGGCATCGGCCTGGCGGATCCAGTCGTGCCAGGGCCAGCCAGACGCGCCGTCCGCTTCGTCAATGGCGACTTTCTGCACATGCACGCCCGCGCTCACGGTCACGTGGCGCACATGGGTGCCCAGTTGCACAGGCGCGTTGCGCACCTTCTCCACCACGCGCGCGGCAACGGTCATGGCCGTTTGTCGGTCGGCATTGCGCAGCACGATGACGAATTCCTCGCCGCCGTAGCGCGCCAGCAATTCGCCTTGGCGTACTTCCTCGCGCAGCACCCCTGCGACATGCTGCAGGACTCGATCGCCTGCATCGTGGCCGAACGCATCGTTCACCTGCTTGAAGTGATCGATGTCCAGAAGGATGATGCCCACGCTGCCTTGCTGGCGCATCACCAACGGCAGCCAATGGGCGAGCTGGCGCACGAGGCTGCGGCGATTGGGCAACTGCGTGAGCACGTCCACTTCGGCGGCCTGTCGTTCGTTGTCGGTGCGCCGGTCCTGGAGCATCATCAGGAAGCTCAGCACGCTCAGTTGCAGGTTCAGGAACATCACGCCACACAGCGCCCACGCCATCAATTGTTCGGCGAGCGAATGAACGACCGGCTCGACCGTGCTGGGCGGGCTGCCGGGCAGGGCGAACGGCAGCACGGACAGGGCCTGAATGACCAAACCGCCCAGCATCACCTTCCAGCCGTGGCCGACCATGCGCTTGCGTCCGCTGATCAGGATGGCGCACAGCACGATGATTTGCAGCACAAAGCCCGCGTTGCTCAAGCGCGCATACAGCGTAAAGTCGTTCAGTGCCAGCGCCAGCCAAACGGCTGTCATCGCGTGCGGGAGCAGGGCAATGGCGCCATCGGCCAGCGACCACCGGTACAACTGGAACCGGCGAATGCCCAACGCCGCCAGTGATGAGCCCAACCCGAGCATGAAATACGACACGCGCATCGCCTCCTCGGTGGGCAGTGCACGGGACAACGCAATCAGCATGTAGCCCAGACCGAAGCTCGCCAGCGATCCCATGATCCACGCCACGCCCTGACGCGGAAAGCTGCGCCCCATCACCCACAGCAAGGCGATCATCGACCAGCTCGACAAAGCGGTGATTGTGAACGCGGTTTGAGGGTTGAGTTGGGGCAGGAGCATCGTTCTGTGGGGTGGTGCTGAATCAAGTCGTGCATAAAAACACGTTTTGACACATCGTAGCCTTTGCGACAAATCAAGGTGATAAAGGCGGATTAGCCTTTAAACGGTCAAGGGAATACAGCCTGTGCAGGCCGATCTATCGCCGCGCGCAGGCGCTGAGTCAGGCTATATGTCAGGCTTTTTGTGCGCCGGAAGCAGCCAGATGTGTTGCCAGCGCCTGCGTAAAGGGTGGCAGCTCATCCCAATGGCGATAGGCAATCAACAGCGCCCGGTTCGCCCACGCGTCAGACAGCGTCACTGCCTTGACGCCCAGCGCTCGGGCGTGGCGGCGCACAGCAATGCGCGGCATGATGGCGACGCCCACGTGCAGGCCCACCAACTGGCACACGGCTTCCAGATGGCTCAAGCGGGCCCGGTATTGCAGGCGCTGACCGAGTTGCTGCGCTTGGCGCTGGACGAGCGTTTGCAGGGCGTTGTCGCTCGCGAGGCCGATGAAATCCAGATCGACGCATTCGGCCAGCGCAATCTGTTTGCGTTGTGCGAGCGCATGCGTGCGCGGCACGACCAGCACCAGCGGATCGTGCGTGAAGGGCAGGGTGCAGAGGCCATCCAGATTCACGTTGTCGGCCACGATGCCGAGCTGCGCCGTGCCGCTGGTGAGTGCGTCGGCGATCTGCTGGCTGGTGCGGTCTTCGATGTGGACCGAAACGCGCGGATGCGCTGCCAGAAACGCTGCCAACGGCGCAGGCAGATGCTCGCTGAGCGTGGAGGTATTGCACAGCAGGTGAACGTGACCAGCGACTCCCGCGCCAAAGTCGCTCATGTCGGATTGCAACTGCTGCATTTGCCCCACCACGAGTCGCGCATGGCGCAGCACCGTGTGACCCGCGCTGGTGGGTTGCACGCCGCGCCGCTCGCGCACCAGCAGGGGCGTGCGCACGTTGTCTTCCATCCCGCGAATGCGCTCGCTGGCCGACGCGAGCGACAGGTGGCTGCGTTCCGCCCCCGCGGTGATGGAGCCAGCCTCCACTACATGGATGAACAGGCGCAGGTCCGTCAGGTCGAAATGCAGATTCATGGCGTGATTCCTCGACGGCCATTGTGCCTTCGTTCCAGCCAGAGGCAGACTGCGGAAATGGCGCATTGGCGCACGAGGCGGTCGTCTTCACAATGCATCGCATGTTCTTTGGCGATAGTCGATCACGGTGCTGCAATGGAAATGAACGCGCAAATCATGGGAATGCCCTCCTGGATGTGGATGGCCGTCGGCGTCTTTGTGCTCGCGGGCCTGGTCAAGGGGGTTGTGGGGCTGGGGTTGCCTACGGTGGCCATGGGCTTGCTGGCGCTGCGCATGCCGCCCGCGGAGGCTGCCGCCTTGCTGGTGATGCCATCGCTGGTGACCAACCTCTGGCAGATGCGGCCTTTTTCCACACTCGGACCTGCATTGCGGCGCATTGGCACGATGCAGATTGGTATTTGCGTGGGAACAGGCGTTGGCGCGGCCTTGCTGGGCGCGCCAGCGGATGCCTGGGCGGGCGTGGCGCTGGGTGTGGCCTTGGTGGTCTACGCCGCGTGGACGCTGGCAGGAGCGAAGTGGCAGGTGCCGCCGCAGCATGAAGGCTGGCTGGGCCCGCTGGTGGGCAGCGTGACGGGCTTCATCACGTCAGCCACGGGCGTGTTCGTGATTCCTGCTGTGCCTTATCTGCAAGCCCTGAACCTGTCGCGTGACCTGCTGATCCAGACGATGGGGCTGTGCTTCAGTGTGTCCACGCTGGCTTTGGCGGCGGGGCTGGCGTGGAACGGGAGCTTCTCTGTGGGGGATGTGGGTCGCTCTGCCGTGCTGCTGGTGCCTGCGCTGGTGGGCATGCAGATCGGAACGTGGTTGCGCCAGCGCTTGTCGCCCCTGTGGTTCAAGCGCTGCCTGATGGTGGGACTGTTGCTTTTGGGTGTGTCGATGGTGGTGCGCTGACGAGCCCGGTGCATGACCGATGATAGCCATTGTTTATCCATGCCGGTATTTCTGCTGATTTGAGCGGAAATGCGGGTTTCAATAATGGGCTTATTTGATGCGAATCAATGCAGAAAATCCACGTGCAATATGGATATATGGATTACTGCGATATTGGCATGGGTACCTGTATTTTACGGCATGATAGTGGTTGGGCCTGAATATCCGACTAGTCTTTCTGAAGATATTCCATTCACTTCGTCTCTCTGTATAGTGAAAACAGACAGTGACTTATCACCAACGAAGGAGAAAGTGAATGATCAAGGAAGTTTCGGGCGATATTCTTTTGACCAAGGCAGATTTGCTGGCACACGGTATCTCGGCACATGACCCCTTTGACAGTGGCTTGGCTCTGGCACTGCGCGAGCGCTGGCCGTCGCTGGTAAAGGACTACCGCCACGATACGCGCTCCAAGTCCATCCATGCCGGCGACGTATGGGGTTGGGCGGGTGTGCAGGAAGGCGGCGGCGTGCGCAAGATCGTCAATCTGGTCACGCAGGACACCTTGGGACAGGGCCCCAGCGCCAAGCCCGGCAAGGCGAGCGTCGAAAATGTCCGTCGCGCTCTGCAAAGTCTGGCGAAATATATTCAGCAGGAGAAAATCACCAGCGTTGCGCTGCCGCGTTTGGCCACCGGCGTGGGTGGGCTCGATTGGGATGATGTGAAACCGTTGATTGCGCAATATCTCGGCGAAACCGGTGTGCCGGTGATTGTGTATGCCACCTATCGCAAGGGCGAACAGGCCGACGAAGGGCTGTGAAGATAATGTCGGGGTGCGAGATGGCATCGACGCCCTGAATGCGATGATGTGACCCAATCAAAAAAGCCACGCATTGGTTTGCGTGGCTTTTTGCATTGGGCGGCAGGATTTATACGCGCCGCTTGTCCAGCTTGCGCGTCAGGGTGCGGCGGTGCATGCCTAGGCGGCGCGCGGCTTCGGAGATATTGAAGCCGGTTTCGGCGAGCACTTCGTGAATGCGCTCCCACTCCAGCGTCTTGATGGAACTGGACCGATTGGTCAGTTCGACTTCTTCGTTGCCTTCGGTGAAGCCAAAGGCTGCCTCGATGTCATCAGTGTTTGATGGCTTGGCAAGGTAGTGGCAGGCGCCGAGCTTTACGGCCTCGACCGCGGTGGTGATGCTGGCGTAGCCTGTCAGCACGACGATGAGCATGTCCTCGCTGGCCGCGTGCAGCTTGCGCACGCAGGTTAGGCCGGTGGCTTCGCCTTTGAGCTTGAGGTCCACCACGGCGTAGCCGGGGGTGTGCTGCGCCAGCAGCGTCTCCATCTGCTCCAGGCTTTCCGCGTGCAGCACCGTATAGCCACGGCGCTCGAAGGAGCGCGCCAACGTGCGCGCGAAAGCCTCGTCGTCCTCCACGATCATCAGCAGCCGTTCATCGTCGTCGTCAAGATGCCTGTTGTCTTCAGCCATTGGATTCATGGTGTGTCTCTTGTGTATCTGGCAGCACGATGGATGCCAGCGGCAGGGATATCGTTACCAGCGCGCCACCTTCGCTGCGGTTGACCGCCTGAACGCTGCCGCCCAGTGTGCGTGCCACATTCATCGCCAGAAAGAGGCCCAGACCCCCGCCGGGTCGCCCCTTGCTTGACTGATAGGGTTTGCCGAGCTGGGCCAGGATGTCTCTGGAGAACCCCGGTCCGTCATCGGTCACGGTGATGACCAGCGCATCCTGTGTCTGCTCGGCTGCGAGCGCCACCCAATGCGGGGAGGCGTCACGGGCATTGTCCAATACATTGAAAACCATTTGCTGCAAAGTGGCGTCGGACACCATCGGGCTGTCCTCGGCAACGCGGTTTTCATAGAGGAAGGTGGGCACGTAGCGGGTGCCGCGCCAAGTGTGGGCGAGGCTGTCAAGAAATTCGCAAATCGTGGTTTCGGTGGAGGCCTCACCACGCGTCTCGCCCGCGGACAGCAGAATGCCGCTGACGATCGTTTTGCAGCGTTGCACCTGCACCTGCATTTCGGCGATCTCTTCTTGCAGCACCTTGTCGCGTGCGAGAGTGGGTTCGCGCCGCCAGTCACCCAGAATCACCGCCATGGTGGCCAGCGGCGTGCCCAGTTCATGCGCCGCGCCAGAGGCCAGCAGGCCCATGCGCACCACGTGCTCTTCCTCCGTGGCGCGTTGGCGTGCGGCGGCCAGCCGCGCATCGCGTTCGCGCAGGGTGCGGGCGATGCGCGTGATGAACACCACCAGCAGGATGGCGTTCAGCGCAAAGCACACCAGCAGGCCCAGCACATAGGGGCTGGCGAGGCCGCGCTCCACGTCGTGCGCCATCGGCAGCGGGATGTGGTATTCCACCAGCGCCACGAAGCAGGCCGTGGTGACGAGCACGATCGTCCAGATATAACCACCGCGCAGCAGCATGGCTCCCACGGCGATCTGGAGCAGGTACAGAAAGACGAACGGGTTGCTTGCACCGCCGCTCAGGTACAACTGCACCGTGAGCACAGCCACATCGACCAGCAGCGCGAGAAACAGCTCCACGTTGCGCACGCCGCGCCCAGTGCGCCAGCGCAGCATGCTGACCACGTTGAAGATGGCCAGACAGCCCACCACCAGCAGCATCTCCTGCACGGGTAGTGCGAGATGCAGCGTGTAGTAGGCGACTTCGATGGTGAAAATCTGCCCGATCACTGCGATCCAGCGCAACTGGATCAGCTGGTGCAGGTTCTTCAGGCCCGCATGCGCGCGCGGCGAACGCATCGCGCGCGCGGGAATGCCGGTGGGATCGGGAGGATGCATGGTGCGGAATTGTCGCCGCACGCGAGAGCTTACGCCCCGGTGCGGGAATTCTCGCGGCGCTCATGGCGCACCACGAGCCATGCGGCCAGCAGCACCATGAGGGCCAATCCGTACCACGTCAGCGCATACACGGCGTGGCTGTTGTGGAACTTCACCACCGTCATGCCGGCCTGCGGCCAGGGGCCGTTTGCAGCGGGCGCGGGCGCATCGGCGTTCACGTGCGCGTTGGAGGGAATGCCCAGATCGATGAAGAAGGGCAGGGCGTCCTGAAGTTCCAGTCGGGTGGCGATGGCGGCAACGTCACGCGAATACCACTTGTTGTTGGCGGGATTGTTCTCGCGCAGGAAGCCGCCGCCCGGCTCGCTCACGCGCATCAGGCCTTCGATGCGCACGCTGCCATTCGCGGTGGGCTCCAGCGGCACCTTGTTGACCAGCGTGTCGGGCACAAAACCGCGATTGACGAGCACTTGCCGGCCATCTTCCGTCTGCATGGCAGACAGCACCCAGAAGCCCGAGCCGATGGCTGTCAGCGCCTGCGCGAATACGGTCTTGCCCGGAATCCACTGGCCGGTGGCGTGTACCGGCTGGTATTCCTGCGCGCGCGGATCGCTCGACGCGGCGGCGGCTGCTGCGACGCTGCCGAGCGATTGCGGCGTGGCGTGCAGGCGCTGCTCCACGCGCTCCATCAGATCGAGCTTCCACACACGGCGCTGCACCTGCCATGTGCCAAGCGTGACGAAGCCAAAAAACAAGGCGACGCCCACCATCGTGAGAATCGCCTTGGTGAGCGTGGAGCGCCGGCGGTTTGCGCCAGCGCTGCCAGAGTGCGAAACCTCGCTCAAGGGGTGTGCGTGGCCGGAGCGCTCTGTGCCGCCGGTGCAGTCGGCATGGTGTGCTCAGGCATCATGTTGGTGTTCATGTGGAACATCACCCAGAGCGTGCCGGCAATGCCGATCGCCACGAAGATGATCGTGAAGATGGTGGACAGCAAAGTCCAGCCGCCTTCGATCTTGCCGTTCATGTGCAGGAAGCAGACCATGTGGACCAGCACCTGCACCACGGCGAAGCCGCCCAGCACCATCACCGCCGTCGTGCGGTTGGTGATGATGTCGGACATCACGAGCCAGAAGGGAATCGCCGTCAGGATGATCGACAGGATGAAACCCGTCATGTAGCCCGAGAACGTGCTGTGCGGGCCGTCGTCGTGGTGGCCGTGGCCGTCATGGTGATGGCCTGCGTGAATGTCGTGTGCTGCACTCATCAGAGCACCCCCATCAGATAAACGAATGTGAAGACGCCGATCCAGATCACGTCCAGAAAGTGCCAGAACATCGACAGGCACATCAGGCGGCGGTTGTTCTCGTGCGTCAGGCCGTGCTTGGTGATCTGGATCATCAGGGTGATCAGCCAGATCAGGCCGAAGGTCACGTGCAGACCGTGCGTGCCCACCAGCGTGAAGAACGACGAGGTGAAGGCGCTGCGGGTCGGGCCTGCGCCCGCGAGGATCATGTGCTGGAACTCATAGAGTTCAACGCACAGGAAGGCGAGGCCGAACAGGCCGGTGATCGCCAGCCAGAGCAGCGTGCCGCTCTTCTTGCCCTGCTGCTTTTGCAGCATGGCAAAGCCGAAGGTAATGGACGACAGCAGCAGAAAGGCCGTGTTGATGGCCACCAGTGGCAGATCGAACAGTTCCTTGCCGGTCGGGCCAGCCGCATAGCTGCGGCCCAGCACGCCGTAGGTGGCGAACAGCGCTGCGAAGATCAGGCAGTCGCTCATCAGGTAGAGCCAGAAACCCAGCGAGGTGCCGTTTTCTGGATGCGGCTCCTCGGCGAGGTGGTATTCGCGTGGCGCCAGGGCGGCCGCGCCGCCAGCGGTGTATTGCATTTGTGACATGGCTTTAGGCGTGGCTTGCAAGTGCGAGCTGTTTCGTGCGGAGTTCTTCTGTCGCGGTCACTTCTGCGGCCGGGATGTAGTAGTCACGCTTGTAGTTGAAGGTGTGGATGATCGAGGCGAGGATGGTCGCGGCGAACGAAGCGATCGCCAGCGGCCACATGTGCCAGATCAGCGCAAAACCGAAGATTGTGGACAGCGTCGCAATCACGATGCCAGCGCCGGTGTTGGCGGGCATGTGGATCGGCTGGAAGCCGCCCAGCGGACGCTTGTAGCCGTGCTTCTTCATGTCGTGCCAGGCATCGATCTCGTGCACCACGGGGGTGAACGCGAAGTTGTACTGAGGTGGTGGCGAAGAGGTCGCCCACTCCAGCGTGCGGCCATCCCATGGATCACCTGTCTCGTCGCGCAGTTCGTTGCGCTTCAGGTAGGACACGCCCAACTGGACGAAGAAGCAGGCAATACCCAGTGCGATCAGTGCAGCACCCACGGCAGCGATCTGGAACCAGATCTGCAGCGACGGGTCTTCAAAGTGGTTGGCACGGCGTGTCACGCCCATCAGGCCGAGGATGTACAGCGGCGTGAATGCAACCCAGAAACCCACCAGCCAGAACCAGAACGAGGCCTTGCCCCACGATTCCACCAGACGGTAGCCGAAGGCCTTGGGGAACCAGTAGTTGATGCCCGCGAACACGGCAAACACCACGCCGCCGATGATCACGTTGTGGAAGTGGGCGATCAGGAACAGCGAGTTGTGCAGCACGAAGTCGGCAGGCGGAACGGCCAGCAGCACGCCGGTCATGCCGCCGATGGCGAACGTGCACATGAAGCCCACGGTCCACATCATCGGCACGGTGAAGCGGATGCGGCCACGGTACATCGTGAACAGCCAGTTGAAGATCTTCGCGCCCGTCGGGATCGAGATGATCATCGTGGTGATGCCGAAGAACGTGTTCACGCTCGCGCCGGAGCCCATGGTGAAGAAGTGGTGCAGCCACACGAGGTAGGACAGGATGGTGATACACACCGTCGCGTACACCATCGAGGTGTAGCCGAACAGGCGCTTGCGCGAGAACGTGGCCACGATTTCCGAGAACACGCCGAAGCAAGGCAGGATCAGGATGTAGACCTCAGGGTGACCCCAGATCCAGATCAGGTTCACGTAGAGCATGGGGTTGCCGCCCAGCTCGTTGGTGAAGAAGTTCGTGCCGACGTAGCGGTCCAGCGACATCAGCACCAGCGCTGCGGTCAGGATCGGGAACGAGGCAACAATCAGCGCGTTGGTGCACAGGGCAGTCCAGGTGAAGACGGGCATCTTCATCAGGTTCATGCCGGGCGCGCGCATCTTGATGATGGTGACGATCAGGTTGATACCCGATAGCGTCGTGCCCACACCCGCGACCTGCAGACCCCAGATGTAGTAATCCAGCCCGGTCCCCGGATTCTGGTGCCCCAGATTGGACAGCGCCAGCCAGCCGGAGGTGGAGAACTCGCCAAGGAACAGCGAGATCATCACCAGCACCGCGCCGCCGGTCGTCATCCAGAAGCTGAAGTTGTTGAGGAAGGGGAACGACACGTCGCGTGCACCGATCTGCAGCGGCACCAGATAGTTCATCAGGCCCGTCACGAATGGCATCGCCACGAAGAAGATCATGATCACGCCGTGGGCGGTGAAGATCTGGTCGTAGTGGTGCGGCGGCAGATAGCCCATGCTTTCGCCAAAGGCCATCGATTGCTGTAGACGCATCATGACTGCATCGGCAAAGCCGCGCAGGAACATGACGAGGCCGAGGATCATGTACATGATGCCGATCTTCTTGTGGTCGATCGAGCAGATCCAGTCCTTCCAGAGCGGACCCCAGAGGCGGAATTTGGTCAGTCCGGCCAGCACGACGAGGCCGCCAAGCAGCACGGCGATGAAGGTGTAGAGCACGATGGGCTCGTGCGTCATGGGAATCTGGTCCCATGTGATGCGACCGAGCAGCCAGTGCGCGGGAGTGGTTTGTTCAGACACCATTTTGAGTCTCTTTGCTTCTCTTCTTTACTGCACTGCCACGGCGCTTTGCGTGCGCTGCGTTTCCAGCAGGGCGACGACGCTGTCGGCGTTCTGCACGGTGCAAACATCCTGCGGCAGGTTCAGACCTGCGGCCTTCATGTAGGCCTCGCCGCCCGCTTCGTCAATGGCCATCATGTGGTGCATGCACATCTTGCCGTCTTCCACGCAGCGGTTCAGCACCTTGTCGTAGAGGCCATCGGCCACGGTGGCAAAGCGCTCCACGGGATTGCGCTCGCTGGGCTTGGCCAGGGCCAGATAGGTGTCCTTGTCCAGCGCCTTGCCTTCGGCCTTGGCCTTGTTGATCCACTGGTCGAAGTCGGTATCCGACAGACCATGGAACTTGAAGTGCATGCCCGAGAAGCCCGCGCCGCTGTAGTGCGAGGACATGCCGTTGAACACGCCAGGCTGGTTGATGACAGCGTTCAGCTCGGTCTGCATGCCGGGCATGGTGTAGATCATGCCGGCCAGGTCAGGCACGTAGAACGCGTTCATGGTGTGCGTGGAAGTCAGCTTGAACAGGATCGGGCGATCCACCGGCGCGGCCACTTCGTTCACCGTGGCAATGCCTTGCTCGGGGTAGAAGAACAGCCACTTCCAGTCCATCGACACGACCTGGATTTCCAGCGGCTTGACGTTGGGGTCCAGCGCCTTGGTGGCCGAGATGCGGTCCAGCGGGCGATAGGGGTCGAGCTTGTGCGTACCAATCCACGTCAGCGCACCCAGTGCAATGATGATGAGCAGCGGAACGGTCCAGATCACCAACTCCAGACCGGTCGAGTGGTGCCACTCAGGGTCGTATTGCGCTTCGGTGTTCGACTGGCGGTATTTCCAGGCGAACAGCAGCGTCAGGAAGATCACTGGAACGATGATGATGAGCATCAGCAACGTGGCCGTGATGACCAGTTGTCCCTGCTGTGCTGCAATGTCGCCTGCGGGGTTGAGCACGACCGCCTTGCTGCAACCCGAGAGAAGGGCTGCCAAGGCAAGCGCGCCAAGCCATGCGGGCTTGCGGGTTTGCTTGGTTTTGAACATGTTCAGACGTGACAAAGGCGCGCCAATCAGGGTTTTTCCCCTGAGTGTTAACGCGGATTACTAGACACGCGAACTGTAAACCCGTTACCAAAGATGTCGAGTGGACATTTTGTCCAATATCAATACTGACAATGACTTAGCCCCGGTTTGTCGCCGCAAAATGGAGAAAGACTGACAAATGTCTAGGGTTTTCCCTTCAAAAATGTCGGTGTTTGCGTACTTGTGGCGACCAAAAGCCGGGTGTAGAACGCTCTCATGTTCATAAAAAAGATGGTGAGCACGCGCACCATCCCTATGAACTGTTAATTCGACAGTGTCAGTCTAGGAGCAAGGAGCATTTTGATGAGCAGCGGTTCCGTAGCATTTCCCGTGCCTCGCATTGAAGACGCCAACTCTCTTTCGCGTGCCCACACGGACGAAGACCTCACCCCCAATGAAATCGCGGTTGGCGTGATCATCGGGCGGTCGTCTGAATATTTCGACTTTTTCGTTTTCGGTATCGCCTGCGTTCTGGTCTTTCCGTTCACCCTGTTCCCGTTCATGTCGCGGCTGGATGCCACGCTGATGGCGTTTGCCGTGTTCGCGCTGGCGTTCGTGGCGCGCCCGGTGGGCACCGCCATCGGCATGGCCGTGCAGCGGCGCTGGGGCCGGGGCACCAAACTCACGCTGGCCATGCTGGCGCTGGGCGTGTGCACGGTGGGCATGGCGTTCTTGCCCAATTACGAGAGCATTGGCTCCACCGCCATCGTCGTGCTGATCGTGCTGCGCATCGGCCAGGGGCTGGCGCTGGGTGGCTCTTGGGACGGCTTGCCGTCGTTGCTGGCCATGGCCGTGCCGAAGGAGCGCCGTGGTTGGTACGCGATGATTGGCCAGTTGGGTGCGCCGCTCGGCTTCATCACGGCTGCGGCGCTGTTTGCCTATCTCTACAGTAGCCTGCCGGTGAGCGAGTTCCTTGATTGGGGCTGGCGCTATCCGTTCTTCGTCGCGTTCGCCATCAACGTGGTCGCGCTGTTTGCCCGCCTGCGTCTGGTGGTGGGCCAGTCGTACGCCGAACTGCTGCAAGCGCGGGAGCTGGAGCCCGCCAGCGTCACCGAAGTGATGAGCGGTCAGGGCCGCAATGTGCTGCTTGGCGCATTCGCTGCGCTTGCCAGCCTGGCGCTGTTCCATCTGGTGACGGTGTTCCCGCTGTCCTGGATCTCGATGTATTCCGAGCAGTCGATGGTCGACGTGCTGAACGTGCAGATCTTCGGCGGTGTGCTGGCGGCCGTTGCCATCGTCATCTCGGGTTGGCTGGCCGACCGCGTGGGGCGACGCAACCTGCTTGGCAGCATGGCGGTGCTGATCGGCCTGTTCAGTCTCGCCGCGCCGTGGCTGCTGGGCGGCGGGCCCATGGGCAACAACCTGTTCATCCTGATGGGCTTCATCCTGCTCGGTCTGTCGTACGGCCAGTCCTCGGGAACGGTGACGAACAACTTCTCCACCGAGTTCCGCTACACGGGCGCGGCCTTGTCGACGGACCTGGCCTGGCTGTTCGGCGCGGCTTTTGCGCCGCTGGTGGCGCTGGGTCTGTCCGCCAAGTTTGGGTTGATGGCGGTGTCGCTCTATCTGCTCTCCGGCGTGGTATGCACCTTGATCGCCTTGCGTATCAACCGCTTGCTGGAGCAGCGCGAAGCCTGATCGCATCGCACGCTTTCACCAACAAAGGAGCGCTCACCCGGCGCTCCTTTTTCGTTGTCGAGGATCGATTCGGCGTTTCAGCGCTTCACGTTCACCACGGTGGCCTGCATGAGTGCCACCACCTTTTGGGTGCCGTCCTGCGCCACGGACTTCACCTCGCCGGTGCACACGGTCAGCATCTTGCCCGCGTTGTTTACCCTGCCGATGGCGATGAAGCGCTCGCCTATGGCCGGGCGCATGAGGTTGATCTTGAACTCCGCCGTCACCACTTCGTGATCGGCCGGGGCCTTGGTCAGCGCTGCATAGCCGCAAGCGCTGTCGAGCACGCTGGTGATCGCGCCTGCGTGCACGTAGCCGAGCTGCTGCGTCACGCCTTTCGAAAAGGGCAGCTCAATGTGCACTTCGCCGTCCTCCACATGAAGGATGCGCGCGCCCAGCGTGGACATCAGGCCCTGTGCGGCAAAACTCTCTTCAATGCGTTGTCTCATGGGGTCGTTCGTGGGAAAGGTGGAAACGAGCGCAGTGTAGCGGTTGCCGAAAATGCCAACGGGGCCGCGATGGCCCCGTTGTGGATGCTGCGGAGAGTTCGCTGCTGAGTCGCTCAATCGTTCAAGCGTTAGTCGTTCGGCCTGAAACCAATGATGAGCGATGATGGCACGCGGCCATCAATGTCCTTGGGCAGGGTGTCGGTCTTTTCCAGCGCGCGCACCACGGCCTGATCCCATGCGGGATTGCCGCTGGATTTGGTAATGCGTGTGCCGACGATGGTGCCGTCAGGCGATGCGCGCACTTCCACTTCCGTGCGTGGATTGCCCGAGATCGAATCGGGGAAGATGATGTTCGGCTTGACCTTGGCGGCTACCTTGCCGGCATAGCCTGCGGAGTGTCCGCCACTGCCGCCGCCGGTGCTGGAGCCGGCGGGGCCGCTGTTGCGCGCTGCCGTTCCGGTGGCGTTGGACGCACCGGTTCCCGCCATGCCTTGCATGCGCTTGAGGTTTTCCTGTCGCTGTGCTTCTGCGGCCTTGTCGGCGGCGGCATCGGCTTTGCGCTTTTCCTCGGCCTTCTTGCGGTCGGCTTCGGCCTTGGCGGCTTTTTCCTTGCGCTCCTTCTCGGCCTGTTCCTTCTTTTCCTTTTCGGCTTTTTCCTTTTCCGCCTTCAGCTTCTCGGCCTTCTCTGCTTTCTCGCGCTCGGCCTTGTCCTTCTTCTCTTGTTCGAGTCGATCTTTCTTTTGCTGCTCGAGGCGTTCCTTCTTCTGCTGCTCTAGCTTTTCGCGCTTGTCCTGCTCTTCTTCGCGGCGCTCTTTTTCCTTGCGCTCCTTTTCGAGCTGCAATTGCTTCTGCTTTTTCTTTTCCTCTTCCTCGCGCTTTTTCTTGCGCTCCAGCGCAATGTCGGCCTCGCGCGTGTCCGGCTGCACTTGTTTTGGAGGAGGAGGCGCGGGCGGCGGCGGCGCAGGGGCGGGCGGCGGCGGCGGGACCGGGCGTGGTTCAGGCGCGGGCGGCGGAGGCGGTGGTGTCTCGGCGCGCGGAGCCGCTTGCTGCGGCAGGGCCGACCACAGTTCCGCTTCCATGGCGGGCGCGTCGGAACTCTTCTTCCAGTTGATGCCCCAGGTGAGCGCGCCTATCAGCGCAGCATGGGCCAGCACGGCGAGCGCAATTGCGCGCATCCGTCCGGGTGGGCGGGGCGGGGCAAATTGGTCGCGTTCGGTAATTGATTGCATTCAGTGGATGGCTGCCAAACCTTGCTTGATCGGTCAGTTGCCGGACGATTTCACCATGAGGCCCACGCGCTCGACTCCCGCGCGCTGCAGTACGTTCATGGCTTGTACAACGGAGTCATAGCTCACGGTCTTGTCAGCGGTGATCAGCACAGGGGCGTCGCCTTCCTGCTCTTTCTGCCACTTGAGCGCGGCACTGCCAAGCGCCTGCAGGGACACCGTGCGCTCATTGCCATCGGCCTTGAGCTGGATGCTTCCATCCTTTTCAACGATCACCTGTGCGAACGCCTTGGGCGTTTTCGCACCCTTGCCGACCGATGGCACGTTCACTGAGCTGGGCGTCATCATCGGCGCGGTCACCATGAAGATGATGAGCAGCACCAGCATCACGTCGATGAACGGAACCATGTTGATCTCGTTCATGGAGCGGCGGCGTGAACCGCCTCTGGAGGCCATTGCGGGCATGTCGGATTCCTCCCGCGATCAGTGACCGGAAGGCGAGCCGGGATGGCCGCCCAGGTTGCGCTGCAGGATGTTGGAGAACTCTTCGATGAAGGTTTCCTGATGGATGGCCACGCGATCGATGTCGCGTGCAAACCGGTTGTAGGCGATCACGGCAGGAATGGCGGCGAACAGACCGAGGGCGGTGGCCACCAGCGCTTCTGCAATGCCGGGCGCCACGGTGGCGAGTGTCACTTGCTCCATACCGGCAAATCCCGTGAATGCGTGCATGATGCCCCAGACCGTGCCGAACAGGCCGACATACGGGCTGACCGAAGCGACGGAGCCGAGGAACGAGAGGCTGGACTCGATCACGTCCAGCTCGCGCTGGAAGCTGGCGCGCATGGCGCGTCGTGCGCCGTCGAGCAGGGTGCCGGGATCGCTGATACGGCGCTCGCGCAATTTCTGGTATTCGCGCATGCCGCTGGCGAAGATGCGCTCCATCGGCCCGGCGTTCTTGGCATTCTGGGTGGCGCTGGCGTAGAGATCGTTCAGGCTGTTGCCAGACCAGAAATCACGCTCGAACTCTTCATTGAGCTCCTTGACGCGCTTGAGTGCAAACAGCTTGCGGAAAATGGCGGCCCAGCTGGCGACGGAGACGCACAGCAGCAGCAACATGACGAGTTGAACCACCCAGCTGGCGTTGAGCACCAGGCTCGCGATGGACATGTCTTGATTCATGATGAGAGTTGTTCCAAAAGAATGCCGGGAATACGGGAAGGGCGCATTGTCGCTGCGTCCACCCAGCCGATGCGGATGGAGCCCTCACAAAGGAGTGTCGCAGGCAGATCGTGCTGCGACGGTTTCAGGAGCGCCTTCTGTTCTATTGTTAACGATGCTTTGCCCATTTCGCTGACAGTGGCAGTAACAATCAGTTCATCATCGAGTCGTGCCGGACGGTGGTAACGCAGCTCGGCTCCCGTTACGACAAACATTCCGCCCGTTTGTTCCCGCATATTGTGTTGGCCGAAACCTTGCGCGCGCAGCCACTCGGTGCGCGCGCGCTCAAAGAACTTCAGGTAATTGGCGTAGAACACGATACCGCCGGCGTCGGTGTCTTCCCAATAAATCCGGACGGGCCATTCAAACGCCATGTCAGTGCTCCTGTTCAGCCGATGAGTTGGCCGAGTCGCGCCACGGCTTCCTGCAACTGCGCCATGGAGTTGGCCGTGGAGAAACGCACGAAGCGCGAGGTGTCTGCCGTGCCGAAGTCGCGCCCCGGCGTGATCGCCAGATGCGCCTGCTTCATGATCTCGAAGGCGAAGTCCCAACTGCCGTTCACGCCTAGCTTGCGGGCGGCCTGCGTGCAATCGGCCCAGGCGTAGAACGCACCGTCGGGCATCACCGGAACGTGGAGTCCCAATGCATTCAGCGCGGGAATGAAATAGTCACGGCGTGCCTTGAACTGTGCGCGGCGTTGCTCGTATTCGTCGATGCTTTCCGGCTCGAAGCAGGCGAGGGCGGCGTGCTGCGAAATGGTGCTCGCGCAAATGAACAAGTTCTGTGCAAGACGCTCCACCACGGGCACCATGGCTTCTGGCACGACCATCCAGCCCAGACGCCAGCCGGTCATGTTGAAATATTTGCTGAAGCTGTTGATGCTGATGATGTCGTCGTCGATGGCGAGCGCCGTCTGGCCGAACGCTTCGTCATAGGACAGGCCGAGATAGATTTCATCGATGATGGTGATGCCGTCACGTTCCTTCACCACCTTGTGGATGGCTCGCAGCTCATCCGGCGCGATGGAGGTGCCGGTTGGGTTGGACGGAGACGCCAGCAGCACGCCGCGTGTCTTTGCGCCCCAGGCGGCCTCGACCTTGGCGGCGCTCAGTTGGTAGCGTTCCTCAGCCGTGGTGGGAATCAGCACAGCGTTGCCCTCTGCGGCGCTCACGAAATGGCGATTGCAGGGATAGCTCGGGTCGGGCATGAGGATCTCGTCGCCCTTTTCGATCAGCGCCAGACACGCCAGTTGCAAGGCGGCCGACGCGCCCGCCGTCACGACGATGCGCTGTGCGGGCACGTTGACGCCGAAACGATCCATATACCACTGGCTGATGCGCTCGCGCAGGGCTTCCAGTCCCAACGCATTCGTGTACTGCGTGATGCCTGCTCGCACGGCCCGATCGGCCGCTTCCTGCACCAGCGCGGGGGCGGTGAAATCGGGCTCGCCGATGTTCAGGAAAATCATGGGCTTGTCGGTGCCTGCGACGTCGCGTGCGAGCGTTTGCGCGGCCTTGGCGACTTCCATGACATAGAAGGGTTCGATGCGTTCGGCGCGAGAGGAAAATTTCATTGCGTTGTGTTGAGGCTGGTGAGGAGCCTGAAGAAGTTGCGCCCGCTCCCACTGGTGGGAGCGGCTGGGGGTGAAAGCATGCTCGCTACTCTGACCAGGCTCACTGCGCACCGCTCCCGCCAGCGGGCGAGGGAGACGGTGCGATGTGTTAAGGGCATTGGCTGGGCGTTGGCAAGGCGATGGGCAGGCGGTCAGTCTTGCGCTGCGGCGTTGCTTTTGTCTGCCGCTACTTCGTCCGCGCGCAATTGCGGGGAGAGTCCGTTGAGCACGCCATTCACGTACTTGTGGCCATCGGTGCCGCCGAATTCCTTGGCGAGTTCGATGCACTCGTTGAGCACCACGCGCCATGGCACGTCGATGCAGTGCTGGAATTCGTAGGTACCAATCCACATCACCGCATGCTCGATGGGCGAAATCTCAGCCAGCTTGCGGTCAAGCTTGGGCTCGATCAGCGCATCCAGCGCAGCGGCGTGTTCAATGCAGCCGTGCAGCAGTGCGTCGTAGTGCGCCGCGTCGGCCTTGTGAAAGCCCGAGAGGTCGCGCGTGAACAGGTCGATGTCGGTGGCGTCGTTGCCGCTCAGGATGTATTGGTAGAGCGCCTGCAGTGCAAATTCGCGTGCGCGGCTGCGGCTCGATTTGGACGCGGCCTTGCGTGCGCCGGTGCTGGTCGTGCCTTTGCGCGGTTGGCGGGGCGGGCGGGGGTCGTTCAGTTCGCTCATGCCAGATTCTCCACAAGGCGGGCCATTTCCACGGCCACGCGCGCGGCGTCCGTGCCTTTTTCTGTCTGGCGCGCGATGGCCTGCTCCAGGTTCTCGGTGGTGAGAATGGCGTTGGCGATGGGCAGCTTGTAGTCCAGGCCGATGCGGGTCACGCCTGCGCCGGATTCGTTGGCCACGAGTTCGAAGTGGTAGGTCTCGCCACGGATGATGCAGCCAAGGGCGATCAGCGCGTCGTATTCGTCGCGCTCGGCCATGGCCTGCAGCGCGAGCGGGACTTCCAGCGCGCCGGGAACGGTCACGTGGTCGATGTGCTTTTCGCGCACGCCCAGTGCCATCAGTTCCTTGCGGCAGGCGTCTGCGAGTGCGTTGGTGATGCTTTCATTGAAGCGGGCCTGCACAATGCCGATGTGCAGTTTCTTGCCGTCCAGAGCTTCGGCTGTGCCTTTTTCTGCGCCTTGCATAGTGTTCAGTCCTTGGGGATGTATCCGGTAATTTCGAGGTCGAAGCCCATCATGCTGGGCATGCGGCGCGGTTGGCCGAGCAGTTCCATTTTGCGCACGCCGCAATCGCGCAAGATCTGCGCGCCCACGCCATAGGTGCGCAGGTCCATGCGGCCACGCTCGGGGGCGTGCGTGGCGCGGGCCTTGCCTTCGAACTGGTCGAGCAGTTGTTCGCCGTCTTCACCGCAGTTCAGCAGCACGGCAACGCCGCGGCCTGCCTTGGCGATGTATTCGAGCGCGGGTTGCAGACTCCAGGAATGCATGGAGCGGTCGATCTCCAGCGTGTCCAACAGCGACAGCGGCTCGTGCACGCGCACCGGCACGGATTCGCCCTCGCTCCAGCTTCCCATCACCAGTGCCATGTGCACGGCGTTGCTGGTTTCTTCGCGATAGGCATGGGCGGTGAAGGTGCCTGCGGCGGTTTTCAGCTCGCGGCTGGCGACCTTTTGCACCAGCGATTCGTGGCGGCTGCGGTATTCGATCAGGTCCGCGATGGTGCCGATCTTCAGGCCGTGTTCGGCGGCGAAGAGTTGCAGATCGGGCAGACGCGCCATGGTGCCGTCGTCCTTCATGACTTCGCAGATCACAGCGGATGGGCTCAGTCCGGCCAGATGCGCGAGATCACAACCAGCTTCCGTGTGACCGGCGCGCATCAGCACACCGCCATCGACCGCTTGCAGCGGGAAGATGTGTCCGGGCTGGACCAGATCGGCCGCCTGCGCACTCTTGGCCACGGCGGCCTGTACGGTGCGCGAGCGATCCGCTGCCGAGATGCCGGTGGTGACGCCTTCTGCGGCCTCGATCGACACGGTGAACGCCGTGCCCATCTTGGTGCCGTTGCGCGCCACCATGGGCGGCAGGTTCAGGAGTTCGCAGCGTTCACGAGTGAGCGTCAGGCAGATCAGGCCACGGCCATAGCGCGCCATGAAGTTGATGGCTTCGGGCGAAACGTGGTCAGAGGCCAGCACCAGATCGCCTTCGTTTTCGCGATCTTCTTCATCCACGAGGATGACGATGCGGCCCGCGCGGATCTCGGCGATGATTTCTTCGACCGATGAAACCGGAGCAGGCGTGATGGGGGAATTCATGCAGGGCTTTCGATAGATCCCATGCGCCCTTGCCGGGCAACGCACGTTCCCGGCCAGCGGGCACACAAGCATCGCCTGTGGCAATGGCCCTTAAAGAACATGCGATGCGGCCATGCCGCACGGGGGAGGGACGCGCAGTCCCGAAGCCGCTGATTTTAGTCCAGCGCGAGCGATCCTGTGCGGGATAACGCGAATGCGTTCCGGCTTTCTTGCACGCCGGCGCGACGCAAGCCGTCAGATGGACGAGGTTTGCAGTTCCAGATCGGTCTCGGGATAGGCCACACAGGGCAGCACGCAGCCTTCCGCCTTTTCTTCGGCAGACAGGCCGGGCCAGTCCAGTTCGTAGCGCACCTGCCCGCTGGCCAGTACGCCAATGCAGGTGCGGCAGGTGCCGTTGCGGCACGAACTGGGCCAGTCCACGCCGCCTTGCTCCAGCGACACCAACAGGGGTTGATCGGGCCAGGCATCCACCTGCGTGCCGTCATCTCCCACTTTGGCGATGAAGAACGGGGCGACGGTCGGTGTGGAGGACATGGCAGGATTTCGCGGTTCTGGAGGAAGGTGAATAGTCTGCTGAGAGTGAGCAGGCGATCCCGATTCTAGGCCGTGAAGAGTGGGAATGTTACAAGTGTGCAAAAGAGGCGACTGTGCGCGGCGACCCGCATATGCGTTGCTTAAAAAATGAGCAATGCAAGCAAAGTCTTTGAAAATCAAGCACTTAACCAACTAGTACAGCCGTTGCCCAGAGTTATCCACACGATTGTCCAGCGCCCGCAGGGATAACCGGCGCACCGTTGATTAAAAATTAAGCGACGTATTCATAGTCTTTTAAAATCAATGACTTGCGCAGTTCATACAGGAGTTGTTCAGGCTTATCCACAAGATTGTGCAGGTTTTGTTGGGAAAACCCGGCAGCATTTCGTGGTGGGGGATCGGCGCTTGTTTGATCTTCGTCATGCCTCATTTTTGTGCGTCGAAATGTCATCCTTTGTAAATCAACGACTTACGATCGGAATACCCGGTTTGCTGTCAGTTATCCACAAGGTTGTCCCTCGTTTTGAGGGATAACCCTAGTCTCCCCCGATCCCTTGGCCGAAGTCATAAGGCAGTCATGAATGCTGTACCCAAAGTGACTGACTCCCCGGCAGCCTTCCATCGTCCCGTCTGATGTAGTAATACCATCCACGCCATGCGATTGAATGGCTCCGCATCCGGCGCGGGGCATTCGGACTTTTTTCAGGAGATGCGACCAATGACAACTCTGAGCTTCGAAGGCAAGGTGGCCATCGTGACCGGCGCAGGCGGTGGCCTGGGCAAGCAGCACGCCCTGGCGCTTGCGGCACGCGGTGCGAAGGTGGTGGTGAATGATCTGGGTGGTGCGGTCGATGGCAGTGGCGGATCGGTCAGCGCTGCTGAAGCCGTTGTGGCCGAAATTCGCGCAGCGGGTGGCGAGGCGATCGCTAATGGCGCGTCGGTGACCGACTTTGACGCCGTGTCCGCCATGGTGGAGCAGGCCATCCAGACCTGGGGGCGCGTGGACATTCTGGTGAACAACGCTGGCATCCTGCGCGACAAGTCGTTTGCCAAGATGGACATGGCGGACTTCCGGCTGGTGGTGGAAGTGCACCTGATGGGCGCCGCCAACTGCTGCAAGGCCGTCTGGCCGCACATGATCGCGCAGAAATACGGGCGCATCGTGATGACGACGTCGTCCACCGGCCTGTACGGCAATTTCGGGCAGGCCAACTACGGCGCGGCCAAACTGGCACAGGTCGGCATGATGCAGACACTCGCGATCGAAGGCGCCAAGTACGGCATCCACGTGAACGCGCTCGCCCCCACGGCGCATACGCGCATGACCGAGGGGCTGATGCCGCAGGAGGTGCTCGACGCGCTCCAGCCAGAGGCCGTCGTTCCCGCGATGCTGGTGCTGGCGCACGATAGCGCGCCAACGCGCACGATTCTTTGCGCAGGCGCGGGATCATTCGAGGCCGCGCACATCACCATGACGCAAGGCGTCTATCTGGGCGCGGGCGCTGACGTGCCGGAGCAACTGGCCGAGCAATTGGCCACAGTGACCGATCGCGCGGCAGAAATGGTGCCACCCAACGGGTCTGCCCAGGGCTCGCACGAGTTCGCCAAGGCCATGGCTGCGGCAGGCAAACCCTAAGGAATCAGGGGCGTCTCACAGGCGCTCGGGGCGGTTTCCGGCATTTTCTTACCTCAATTTTCAAAATCATTGCGAGACGTGGATCGTTCCCCCGGGTCGGCAGGGCGCTTGCACCCGAATCCGGCAGGCCAAGGCACTCCGTGCTAAGTTCCACCCCCTCACACCAGTGATGGAAGCGCACGAACAATGAAAAAACTACTGCAACAGCACTTGGCAGACCTGTCGCGTGAGCGGCTGGCTGGCATGGGACGCGGCATTGAAAAAGAGGGGTTGCGGGCACTGCCCAACGGCGCTCTGGCACTGACTCCACATCCGCAGGGACTGGGTTCGGCCCTGACACATCCACACATCACGACCGACTACAGCGAATCGCAACTGGAGCTCATCACCGGCGTGCATGGGTCGGTGCAGTCGTGTCTGGACGAGCTGGGCGAGGTTCACCAGTTCGTGCACCGCATCCTCACCTCGCAGTGCGATGAGGAAACGCTGTGGGTGTCCAGCATGCCCTGCATCCTGCCCACCGACGAGACGATCCCGCTGGGGCGTTATGGCCTGTCCAATTCGGGCCGCTCCAAGAGTGTGTATCGCATGGGGCTGGGCCACCGTTATGGCCGCCGCATGCAAACCATTTCTGGCATCCACTACAACTGGTCGCTGCCGGGGGTGACGAGCGAGGAGTATTTCGGCCTGATCCGCAATTTCCGCCGCCACGCCTTCATCCTGCTGTACCTGTTTGGTGCATCGCCTGCGTTGTGCCCGAGTTTTGTTGAAGGGCGCCAGCACGCACTGCAGCCCCTCGGTGACGGCAAGCATGCGCTGTATCTGCCGCACGCAACGTCGCTGCGCATGGGGCGATTGGGCTATCAGAGCGATGCGCAGGCCACGCTCCGGGTGAGCTACAACGGACTGCAAGGCTATGCCAATTCGCTGCACGAAGCGCTGACGCGGCCTTATCCGGCCTACGAGCAGATCGGCGTACGCAATCCCGGTGGGGAATACAACCAGTTGGGCACTAGCCTGCTGCAGATCGAAAACGAGTTCTACGGCACCATCCGACCCAAGCGCACGACGGGGCGCGGCGAGCGGCCGCTGCACGCGCTGCGCGAGCGCGGTGTGGAATACGTCGAAGTGCGCCTGATGGATCTGAATCCGCTGGAGTCGGTCGGCATCGACGCCGATACCATGCGCGTGCTCGACGTATTTCTGCTGCACTGCCTGTTCTCCGAAAGCCCGCCCGATACGCCGGAAGAAATCGCCGAGCTCAAGAACAACCAGCATCTCGCGGCAGAACGCGGGCGCGAACCCGGCCTTGAACTGGCGCGCGCTGGCACCAAGGTGCCGCTGGTCGTTTGGGGCAAACAGGTGCTGCAAGAGTGCCTGCCCATCGCCGAAACGCTCGATCAGGCCGACGGCTCGAACGTTCACGTGCAGGCGCTGCGCAAGTCGCTTGCGTTGTTCGATGCGCCCGAAGACACGCCATCCGCCCAGGTGCTGCGCGAGTTGATCGAGCAGTACGACAACGACTTCATCGCCTACACGCTCGCGCATTCGCAGGCCGCGCGTGACGACCTGATGGCACGTGCGTGGACCGACGCGCAGCAGCAGCGCTACGTGGATGCCTGCGCCGCATCGGTGGCCGCGCAGCGCGCGCTGGAGGCTGAGGATGACATGCCCTTCGAGGTCTGGCGCGAGCGCTACATGGCGGTGGAGCAGCTTGGATGACGCCACTGGCGGCGCGCTTCACCCGCGTTGCCATGCACCAGCATGCACTCGCTGCGCTGCGGGTGCTGCTCAGTTACTACATGACCAACGGCTACGCGGTGGCGGCAGGCTATCTGCTGATCTCCGCCAGCGTGGGCCTGTTGCTGGGTGCGTTTGCCGGCGCGGCCGCAGCGGTCGGCACAGTCGTTGCCATTCCGCCGGACGTCGCGGGCCCGCGCAAAGGCAAGTTCCGGCAAATGCTGCCCGCGCCCTTGCTGGGCGTGCCGCTGTTCTTTGGCGTGCAGATGTTGCACACCTCACCGCCGTTGCTGGGCGTGCTGATCGTGGCGGCGACCTTCGTGGTGTTTCTCGGCATGGCGTGGGGCAAGAAGGGTGCGCCCGTGGCCATCGCGCTGATGTTCGCCATCATCTTCTCGCTGGCCGTGCCGCCACCGCCCGAACTCAAGCGATTCGATGCGGCGCTGCAAGTCACCGGCTATTTCGCGCTCGGTGCATTTTTATACGTGCTGTACTCCTGCATCGTGCACCGGCTGCTGAACGCGCGTTATCGCGTGCTGCTGTTGGCAGACACGCTGTTGATGCTGGCCGATCTGCTGCGACTGCAAGCGCAGCAGTTTGGTGAAGACACGCCCGAGCGCCGCAGCGAAGCATCGGGCGGACTGATCAGCCGTTTGCTGCTGCGCCAAGCCGCATTGGCCGACCAGATCCAGTCCACACGCGACGTGGTGTTCGAGACGCCCGACAGCATCGAGCGCCAACGCCTTGCCGCCATGTTCCTGCACATGCTCGACATGCGCGACCACCTGATCGCCAGCGCGTTGGACTTGGATGCACTCAAGCAGCACGCAGGCCATGGCGCGGTGTTGGCGCAGATGCACGACATGCTGCTGGTGCTGGCGCGTGACACGGATGATCTGGCCGACGCACTGCTTTTTGGCCGCACCCCTGCGCACGCGCAAGACCGACGCGCGGCATTGGCCAGTCTGCGGTTTGCCGCGGCGGATGATGTGCAGTCGGAGGGAAACAAGGCACTGGCGCAGGGCAGCCCCACGCCCGATGCGCTGGTGAACTCGCTCACCGATCGCATGGCCAATCTGGGGGACGAACTGCAGCGCATGACAGCACTGGCGCGTGGCGAGGCGCAGCCCGATCTGGCTGCAGTGCGCACCAGTTGGCACTTGTTCGTGAGCCCGGTGGCGTGGTCCATCAAGCCGTTCTACACGCTCTGGAACTGGCGCGCTCCTGCGCTGCGCCATGCGGTGCGCGCTGCATTGGCAATTGCCACCGCCTACGTCATTTCGCTGTTTCTGCCATGGGGCACGCACGAGTACTGGATTTTTCTGACCATCGTCGTCGTGCTGCGCGGCAGCCTTGCGCAGACTCTGGAGCGCCGCAACCTGCGCGTGGGTGGCACGCTGCTAGGTTGCGTGCTCGCGCTGTCGATTCTCTCCGCGCACCCCAGCTTCATCGTGATGGTGCTGTGCCTGACCGTGGCGCAGGCGTTTGCGCACGGGCTGGCACTGCGCATGTACCTCTACACCGCAGTCGCCGCCACGGTGCTGGGTCTGATCCAGTCGCACATGCTGCATGCCTCGACCAGCACCGTGTTTGCCCTGTTCGAGCGCACGGTCGATACGCTGCTGGGCGCGGGCATTGCGTGGGTGTTTTCATACGTCCTACCTGCGTGGGAGCGCTCGCAAATCCCCAATCTGGTACGCCGCGTGATCAAGTCGCAAATCGACCACGCGCGCACGGCGCTTGATCTCGCCCAGCTCAATGCCGTGGACAACGCGCCCGAACTCAATTGGCGCCTTGCACGCAAGGAAGCGTACGATAGCCTCTCCGCACTTGTGCTGGCCGCCGAACGCTCGCTTAAAGAGCCCCGCGCCGTACAGCCACCCTTGCTGCCGCTGGAGCGCCTGCAGGCCCATTCCTACCAACTGCTGGCGCAGCTCACCGCCGTCAAGACGCTGCTGTTGATGCGACGTGGCAATCTGCACAGCGAGTTGCTGGAAGAGCCACTGATTCGCGCGAGTGATCGCATTACCCACCTCCTGTCCGGCAAGGAACAGCGCGTTCCCACCATCGATGCAGACGCCCCTGTGGAGCCCGCGCTCGACCATCTCGTCGCGCCCGGGCCGGAGCATGTGCCCAAGGGCTGGGAGGGCAGTCTCATGCCATGGTTTGTGCGGCGCTTGGGGCAGGCCGAAGTGCTCGCGGGGCAGATGCGCAAGGATGCGGATCGGTTGTTGAAGCGATAGGGGCTTGAGCTGCCTGATGTGGGCGATGGCGATCTTTTTTCATGCGCCTGTCTTGCCCCCTCGCCCGCTTGCGGGAGAGGGCTGGGGTGAGGGTGAATGCGGCCTCTGTTCGTGCGCTTTGCTTTTTTCTTGTGGCGCTGTCGTTGCCTCGTAGCTTGAACCTGTTCTTCCGTTACTTCCCGGTGCCGGGGAGTGCGCCCCGGCGGCGCAGTCACTTTCATTTGTCTTGCCAAATGAAAGTAACCAAAGCAAAGGCGTTCATGCGGCAGAACTCACTGTGCGCTCTGCGAGCGCGCCGTTCAAACAGCCGCCGCAAGTCAGTTTTGGGGAGGTGGCTGCTGCGTCCTGCGGCGCAGCAGCGGTTCTGTGCGCGCGCTCTGCTTGTCTTGCCCCCTCTCCCGCTTGCGGGAGAGGGTAGGGGTGAGGGTGAATGCGGCCCCTGCTTGTGCGCCTTGTTGGTTCTTGTGGCGCTGTCGTTGCTTTGTAGCTTGAATCTGCTCTTCCTTTATTTCCCGGAGCCGGGGAGTGCGCCCCGGCGGCGCAGTCACTTTCATTTGTCGTGCCAAATGAAAGTAACCAAAGCAAAGGCGTTGGTGCGGCGGAACTCACTATGCGCACTGCGTGCGCGCCGTTCAAACATCCGCCGCAAGTCAGTTTTCGGGGGAGGTGGCTGCTGCGTCCTGCGGCGCAGCAGCGGTGCGGTGCGCGCGCTCTGCTGGTCTTGCTCCCTCTCCCGCTTGCGGGAGAGGGTTGGGGTGAGGGCACTGCGCCGCAATCACATTTCTATAATTGCTTCCGTTTGTAATTTAGGTCGCCTCTTCGGTAGATGGCAGGTGTAGTGGCCGTTGACCGGAGTCGCTCAGTTTCCATTACGAAAAAAGGAGAACTTCTCATGCGTTTGCTTGCACGATCGTTGGTGTTCAGTGCCCTCGCCCTTGCTGGCTTCAATGCGCAGGCAGCGGTGCCTGATGCGGCGAATGCGGTTTTTCATGATGAGGGCATGGCTGTGCCGTTGCACAACGGTGTTGTCTATATCTACGACAGCGGCAACGGTGCGATGAAGCCCGCTTTGGCGGTGTGCCGCAACACGACGACAAAGGCGGAGGTGGCCTTACCGGCGAGCGGTTGTGCTGACGGGTTCGAGCAGGGGTTTATTGATCCCACGTCGCAGCAGCCAGTCGGAGAGGGGATGGGCGTATCGGAGTTTGCGGCCTATCGGTTGCTGGATGCGTCGGATGCAACGGCGTTGGGGTTTACGACGCGCGATGGTCGGAAATATTCCGCGGTGCTCATCGCCAACCAACCGGGTGGAAGCGGCGTCTTTGTTTCTTTGGGTCTGGTGTCTGCCGAGGGCACGGGGCGCCATGGTTCACGGCTCGTGCCGCTGGGTGATCGGGTGGTGCCGGAACGTCTGGTGTTTGATGCCACGACTCAGCAGTTGCGCGTGACGTTTCTGGAGCGCGGGCCGAACGACAGCATGGCTTCGCCGCCGGGCAAGCGGGTGCAGCGGAGTTTTCGGATCAAGGGCGGAGAGCTGGTCGAGGTGAAGGCGACGCAGCGCAAGGGCAGGTAAGTTCTTTGTTCAGCGCTCGCAGGAGCCGTCCAGGCCCACCATGCCGGAGAGCTTTTGCATGCGCGAGCGGTTGTCCATGCATTCCTTGTAGCGTGCGGCTTCGGCCTGTTGTTGGGCGTGTTGCGTGGCGCGAGCGCGTTCGGCTTGCAGCGCGGCGACGCGCTGGCGGATTTCGGGCATGGCGGCGACGGCGGCTTTTTCGCCTTCGAGGATAGCGTTGGCGCGTTGGCTGAAATCGGCCGGGCCGATATCGAGCACTTTGGGTCGGATGGTGACGTCGGCGCGTGCCAGTTCGGCCTGTCCGAGTTTTTGCCCCATGATGGCGATGGACTGGTTGAGTGCACCCAGCATGTTGCCGGGCGTGGTGCCACGGGCTTTGTTGGAGATGTCCACGGCGATCACGATGTCTGCGCCCAGTTTGCGCGCGGCGTCCACCGGAACGGGGCTGGTGATGCCGCCGTCAACATAGTGAAATTTGCCGATCGCAACGGGTTGGAACACTCCGGGCACACTGCTGGATGCGCGCACGGCCTGGCCCGTATTGCCCACGGAAAACACGGTGCGCTCACCGTCTTCCAGTCGGGTGGATACGGCAACGAAGGGTTTGCCGAGTTGGTCGAGTGGCTTGTGGCGCACCTGCTCGTTCACGTAGTCTTCGAGCTTCTGGCCCAGCACCAATCCACCGGACGAGAGTTGCAAATCGCGGATTTTTGCTTCGTCGAGGGCGACGGCTTTTTCCTGCAATTCAAACGAGTTCATGCCGCTGGCGTACATCGCACCGACCACGCTGCCGGCGCTGGTGCCCGCGACGACAGCGGGCGTGAAGCCGTTGGCTTCGAGCATCTTGATCACACCGATGTGCGCAAAACCCTTGGCCGCGCCGCCGCCCAGCGCAAGGCCGATCCGGATGGGTGCAGTGGTGGACGCGCCGGTGGGCGTTGTGGGTGATGCGGGCGCGTGCGTTGTGGACTGCGGCTGGCTGGCGCAGGCGGCAAGGCTCAGCAGCCCCGCCAGCGCCAAGGGACGTAGAAGAAGGGCTGTCAAAGACATGGCACAAGAATCACAGAGGCTGGAAGGCGGGCCAGTATAGCGGCCCGCCGGTCGTGCGATGGCGGTGTGGTCCATGCCGCCTTCGTTGCTATTTACGGCGTTGCGCGTTCCTGCGCGGCCTTGCGGATTCCGCTCAGCGTGCCGGTGGGCGTGATGGCCTCGGGGTCGATGAAGCAGTGAAGAATGCTGGGCAGTCCGCTGGCGCGGGCACGTTCCAGCGCGGGGGCGAATTCTGCGGTTTTTTCCACGCGCTCGCCGTGTCCGCCAAAGGCTTTCGCATACGCGGCAAAGTCGGGGTTTTTCAGCTCGGTGCCGCTGACGCGCCCGGGATATTCGCGCTCCTGATGCATGCGGATGGTGCCGTACATGGCGTTGTCGAGAATGACAACGATGATGGGCAACTGGTACTGGATCGCGGTCGCGAATTCTTGGCCGTGCATGAGGAAATCGCCGTCACCCGCAAAGATCACCACTTCGCGCTGCGGCCACAGTCGCTTGGCACCCACGCCTGCTGGCGGGCCATAACCCATCGAGCCGCTGGTGGGTGCGAGTTGGCTGGCGAAGGTGGTGAACGGCCAGAAGCGATGCACCCAGGTGGCGAAATTGCCTGCGCCATTGCAGAAGATGGTGTCGGCGGGCAATACGTCGCGCAGGTGCTGCATGATCTCGCCCATTTGCAGGTCGCCGGGGATGCGGATCGCGCTGGGATCGCTCCACGCCAGATATTCGGCGTGCGCGTCGTGCGTGTGCTGCGCCCAGCGCGGCGCACTTGCGGGCGTGCCCAGATCGGCGAGTGCGGCGGCCATGGCTTGGGGGGTGGCGTTGATGGCTTGCGCCGCGTGGTAGAGGCGGCCGAGCTCGTTGGCATCCGCATGCACGTGGATCATGTCTTGCTGCGGCGTGGGGATGCCAAACAACTCGTAGCTTTGCGAAGCGATTTCGGACAGCCTGCCGCCGAGCACGATCACCAGATCGCTGGCGCGAATGCGGGCCAGCAGCTTGGGGTTTACGCCCAATCCCAGATCTCCGCCATAACTGGCATGGTTGGCGGGAAAGAGCATTTGCCGCCGGAACGAGCAATACACCGGCACTTGCCACGCATCGGCAAAGGTGGAGAGTTGTTGGACGGCGTGTTCATTCCAGCGCGTGCCGCCGACGATGACGACGGGGCGCTCGGCCTGTTCGAGGCGCTGCCTGAACTCGGCCATGGCCTGCGCGCCGGGGGCGGTTTCCGTGATGGAATACGGGCGCGCGTCGGCCACTTCGACCACGTCGGTCAGCATGTCTTCTGGCAGCGCAATCACCACCGGGCCGGGGCGGCCCGAGGTGGCGACGTGAAAGGCGCGCGAGATGATTTCTGGAATGCGGGCGGCGTCATCGATCTGCACGGTCCACTTGGTCATGGTGCCGAAGACGGCGCCGTAGTCCAGTTCCTGAAACGCTTCACGCCCGAGCATGCCACGTGCCACCTGGCCGACGAAGACGATCAGCGGGGTCGAGTCCTGGTGCGCGATGTGGATGCCAGCAGAGGCGTTGGTCGCGCCCGGTCCGCGCGTGACAAAGCAGATGCCCGGCTGGCCCGTGAGCTTGCCTTGTGCCTCGGCCATCATCGCGGCGCCGCCTTCCTGGCGGCAGATGGTGACGTCCACCTTGGCGTCGTGCAATGCGTCCAGCGCAGCTAAATAGCTTTCGCCGGGCACGCAAAAAAGCTGCTTTACGCCGTGCGTGACGAGCTGGTCCACCAGCACCTGTCCGCCGGTGCGCGCTGGGGTTGATGTGATTTTTTTTGTCTCCATGGTCTTGCTCATGTGGTGTGCGGTTGATCCGATGAAAGAGAGGAAGGGAAAGTCTGGAGCACTTGCGTGCATGCCAGCACGGCGTCTTCGCGCCAGAACTCGGCGGCGGCGTAGTAGCCTTCCCAGACGCAGCCGTTGCAGCCTCTGCCGCAGCAGGTAGTGGGCTCGGGCGGCGTGGCGCGCAGCGTGACTCCCAGGCAGACAGCGTGTTCGCGCAGGGCGTTAAAAAGTGCGCGTGCCTGTGCCAGCTCGCCCGTAAGGCGCTCACGGGCGAGCCCGGCGAGCGCATCTGCACGGGAGGACGCTTCGGTGCAGCTCACTTCTTGCGGCCCGATCGTGATCGGCTGTTGGACGATGAGCGGGGCGTGTTCTGCTCGATGTAGCTGGCGGTTTCGGCGTCGAGTGCGCGGCGCTTGTGCCGGCGCACCGCGAACTGCACCAGAAACGCCAGCCCGAGGGCCAATGCAAACCAGCCGACAATATGGGCTTGGCGCATCATTTCCTGCACGTCAGGCGAGCGCGCAAAATAGGGGGCCAGAAGAATGATGGCGCCGATGAGCGCGCAGACGATGCCTTTGAACAGCATGTCGCTGTCTGGTTTGCTGCGCGGGTTGGATTTCAATGCTGACATGGCTCGTTTCTACCACCGGACGCCGATTGTCTCTATTCGTGAAAGTACAGTTCCATGGCCATTCAGTGGTTTCCCGGTCATATGCATCTCACGCGCAAGGCGATTGCCGAGCGCATGAAGGACATCGACGTTGTCATCGAGTTGCTGGACGCACGCCTGCCCGGCTCCAGCGCCAACCCGTTGCTGGCCGAGATGACAGGGCACAAGCCCACCCTCAAGGTGCTCAACAAACAGGATCTGGCCGACCCGACCCGCACGCCGCTCTGGCTTGACTGGTACAACGCCAAGCTGGAAACGCATGCCATCGCGCTGGATGCGTCGGACGCTGCGCCCGCGCGCAAGCTCATCGACGGGTGCCGCGTGCTTGCACCGAACCGGCAGGGGCTGTCGCGCCCGATGCGGGTGCTGATCTGCGGGATTCCCAACGTGGGTAAGTCCACCCTGATCAACACGCTTTCGGCCAAGCGCCAGGCCAAGACGGGCGATGAGGCAGGTGTCACCAAGCAGGAGCAACGCATCGTGCTGGCGGACGACTTCTATTTGTGGGACACGCCCGGCATGCTGTGGCCGCGCATCATCGTCGATCAGAGCGGCGACCGGCTGGCCGCCACAGGAGCGGTCGGGCGCAATGCCTACGACGAAGAAGTGGTGGCGCTGGATTTGCTGATGTACCTGAAGCAGCACTATGCGGCAGATATCGAGGCGCGCTACAAGCTGGGGCTTGGGGTCGAGGACATTGCGGCCCTGCACGACGATGAACTGCTGGAGAGAATCGCACGCAAGCGCGGCGCGGTGATGTCTGGCGGCAAGCTCAACATGCAAAAGGCGGCGGAGATCGTGTTGACCGATTTGCGCAGCGGTGTGCTGGGCCGCATTTCCCTGGAGACGCCAGCGGAGTTCGAAGGCTGGTTGGCCGAGGCCGCCATCAAGGAGGAAGCCCGGGCCGTCAAAAAAGCAGAGTGGGATAAGCGCAAGCAGCGCAAGGACGCCAGCCGCGAGCGCCGGCGCGAGCCATAGACATGCTCACGGGCTGTTGATGCGGCCGCCTGTTTCGTGCAAGGCGCTACAGCGGTGCGCTTATTGGTTGGCTTCCGATGGCTGGGGCAGCAGGCGGATTTTGCCTTCCTTCACATAGCGATCGAATTCATCACGCGGGATGGCGGCGAGGCCGGCGGTCTTGGCGTCATCCATCCAGCTCAGCGTCACGCTGTCAGGTGCAAAGTCAAGCTCCACCGGACCTTGCTGGATGGGCATGGGCACGCCTTCTCCTTCGCGGTAAGTCACTTCTCCATGGACGGTTGCGTAGGCTTTCTTCATGCGGAATCTCCTGGAAGTGGCTGGCGCGCCCGTAGTCGATTTCAGCGGGGCGCTCGGCGTATGTCAGTGCCGCCCATTAGAAGCGCGCGCGCCGCGCGCCCCTTGTCAGACCAAGCCGCGAAACTACATGGATACAAATGGGGCGGATTGTGGCCACGCTGCGTTGTGCCACGGCAATGACAGCAATCGCTCCTGCCAGTCGCGCACGCATGGCTGGAGGGTTGCAGGCGCTGGGTCCGAACCCGGCAGCGTCAGGCCGCTGTGCAGGTGCAGTCGCTCGCCGGTGGCGGGGTGCAGCAGGCTGAGTTTCCATGCGTGCAGCCACAGTCGCTGCAGTCCCAGTCGCTCGGCCCACCAGCGATTGAGGGGGCCTTTTCCGTGCGTGGCGTCGCCGATGATCGGATGCGCGATGTGTTTGAGGTGGCGGCGGATCTGATGCCGTCTGCCGGTCAGCGGCACCGCATGCACCAGCGATGCACGCGTGGTGGGGAAACGGCCATCGCTGCTCTCATCGATCGCCAGTTGTGCAAGGCATTGAAAGTGCGTGCGGGCGTCCTGCACCGGCGCATCCGGCGGCGCGTCATCCGGGCGCAAGGCGTGGTCGACCTCGCAGGCCGATGGCGCCCAGCCACGCACGAAGGCGAGGTATTCCTTGTGGGTGTGATGGCCTTGAAACGCTTGCGCCAGCGCGCGTGCAGCCTGTGGATGTAAGCCCATCACGAGCACGCCACAAGTGCCTTTGTCCAGGCGGTGCACGGGATACACATGCTGGCCGATCTGGTCGCGCAGCGCCTGCATGACAAAGCGCGTCTCGCCTGCATCCAGCCCGGTGCGGTGCACCAGCCAGCCTGCTGGTTTGTAGACCGCCACCATGTGCTCGTCCCGCCAGAGCAATTGCAAAGGCGTGTGAGTTGCGCTGGAGTGCGGTGTGAGCAGGGTGGAGTGGTCGGGCACGACGAAAGCAGGGCGACGGTGTGGACAGCGCTGGCAAGCATAACCACATCCAGCAGCATGACCGACAATGGAGGGCTATGAATTCAGCATCCAGCACCACGACCGGTGCCAAAAATAACGATCCGACTTCGGCCACTTCGGCAGACCACAGCAAGTTGTTCACATCGCTGCTGCCGCTGTCGCTGCCCGTGCAGCCGTTGCACGACGATCCATCTCCGCTCATCCTGTACCACGGGCGCTGCGCCGATGGCTTTGCTGCCGCATGGGCTGCCTGGCAGTTTTATGGTGGCGCGGCGGAGTGCGTGGGCCTCACCCATGGTCAGGTGCAAACCATGGATGACCTGCCGGCGCTGGAGGGGCGCGCGGTCTACATCCTCGATTTTTCGTTCGCGCCCGACATCCTTGCGCAGATCGAAGAGCGGGTTGCCAAACTGGTGCTGCTCGATCACCACATCAGCGCGCAACGCCAGTTGGGTGAATACCAGTGCCGCTGCGGTGTCGTGCATTTCGACATGGATCGCTCCGGTGCGCGACTGGCATGGGACTTTTTCCACGCCGGACAACCTGTGCCAGACCTGATCCGCTACGTGGAGGACCGCGACCTGTGGCGCTGGCAATATGCGCAGACGCGCGGCTTTGTGTCGGCGCTCGACATGGAGCCGTTCGAGTTGTCACGCTGGCAGGCCATCGCGCAATTCACGCCGCAGGAGTCGGCCGCCTTCATCGCGCGCGGAGAGGCGATGGACGAAAAATTCCGCCACCTGGCGCAAGACATTGCGCGCGACGCAATACCGCTGACCTTCAACGGCGAGCAGGGTCTGATGGTGAACGCGCCGGGCGCGTTTCATAGCCTCGTTGGAGAAATGCTGTCGAGCGAGAGCGGCACGTTTGCCCTGATGTGGCAGGTGGGCTCGCAAGGGCAGATCAAGGTGGGCCTGCGTTCGCAGCGCGACTACGACTGCTCGCCCTTGGCCGTCAGCATGGGCGGCGGCGGGCACGCCCAGGCGTGCGGCTTTCGCATGACTGCGGATCGACTGCCGGAACTGTTGAGCGGGACGTTTCAGTCGGTCTGAGCGCGCGCGGCGGGCTGTTCGGAGATGGTAGACGCCTCTTCGAACCGGTCCACGTCGCGCAGCGTCGGGAAAATGCGCGACCACAATCCCACGACGGCGAGCGTGCACACGCCGCCCACGATGGCGGCGGGGATGGCGCCGAGCGCAGCCGCGCTCGTGCCCGCACGGAACTCGCCCAATTCGTTGGATGAGCCGATGAACAGCATGTTCACCGCATTCACGCGCCCGCGCATGTGATCGGGCGTGGAAAACTGCACCAGCGCGCCGCGAATGTAGACGCTGACCATGTCCGCCGCGCCCGCAATCATCAGCGCGACGAACGACAGGATGAACACGCTGGAGAGCGAAAACACCAGATTCGCCACGCCGAAAACAGCGACTGCGATGAACATGGTGCGGCCCACGCGCCGGTTGAAGGGCCGCAGACTCAGGTACAGCCCCGCGCTGACCTCGCCGATCGCCATCGCGCTGCGCAGCGCGCCAAGCCCTTGCGGGCCGACATGCAGCACCTCGTGCGCATAGATCGGCAGCAACGCCACGACGCCGCCCAGCAGCACGGCAAACAGATCGAGCGAAATGGTGCCGAGAATGATGGGCCGCGTGCGGATGAAACGAATGCCTGCACCAAAGCGCTCGAACATGGTGCCCTGCGTGGGCGCGGGTGCGCCCGCATACCGCACGGCTACCAACGCCACCAGCAAAACCGTGCCGAGCAACAGGCTGATGAAACAGATCGCGTACGTGAGCTCTCCACCGCCTGCGGCGTAAAGCAATCCGCCCAGGAACGGGCCTCCAATGGACGCCGCGCGCATGATCATGCTGTTGGCCGCAATGGCGGGCGCCAACTGTTCGCGCGGCACGATTTGCGGCAGCAGGCTTTGCAGCGCAGGGCCGGAGAAGGCCCGCGAGCAACCAAACAGCACCAGCACTGCATAAATGCCCGTGACACCCGCCGCGCCGTGACCGGACAGCCACCACAGCAAGCCACTGCACACTGCTCCCACGGCCCAGCTCACGGCCAGAATCGGTTTGCGTGAGAAGCGGTCGATCAGATCGCCCGCAGGCAGCAGGAGCACCAACATCGGCAGGAACTGCGCCAATCCCACATACGCCAGCGCCATCGGCGAGCGAGTGAGGTCATACACCTGCCAGGCCACGACGACCGCCTGCACCTGAGTGGCGAACACTGCCAGCAGCCGCGCTGCCATGAAGGAGAGGAAGCCGGTGTGCCGATAAACGCTGGAGGGTTCCGCTGGCGCGGTGGGTGGTGGGGGCGCGGTATCTGGCACGTCGAGGATGCGCGCGTGAAGCGCAAGGGAGGAGGGGTGATGAAAGTGGGGGGGAAGCGCGCCGATCCTACGACGAAGCGACGGAATCTGCCTGCGTCTTAACAATTGCGGACTATCGGGTCAAGGTCTTGAAAGGGTATGCGGAGCGATTCGTGCAGGGTTTTCCTTGATGCGCGACAATATCGTCCGCGATTAGCCATCGCCCCGCTGTGGGGCAGATTTCTGCCCGATGGCCCGATTTGCTCCTTCAACCCTTCGCCCCCGTTTCTGGAAATACCGTGCTCAAAGGCCTGATTGCGTCTGTCTCTGCGTCGATACTTTTCGGTGTGCTCTATTACCTCGCGCCGGCGCTGATGCCGCTCGATGGCGAGCAGATTTTCGGGTGGCGTGTGCTTTGCACCTTGCCGTTCACCACCGCGCTGCTGCTGTGGCGCGGCGACACCATCAAGGTGCTGCTGATGTTCAAGCGCGTGTGGCGTAAGCCCACGTTTGCGCTGGCGCTGCTGTTCAGTGCAGCGATGCTGGGCGGGCAACTGTGGCTGTTTCTCTGGGCGCCGCTGCATGGACGCGCGCTGCCGGTGTCGTTGGGCTACTTCCTTTTGCCGTTGGTGATGGTGCTGGCCGGGCGCGTCATGTTTGGCGAGCGGCTGTCGCAAGGACAACTCGCCGCGTCCATCCTCGCGGGCGTGGGCGTGTTGCATGAAATGGCCACCGGCGGTGGCCTGTCGTGGGAGACCTGGTTCGTCGCCATCGGCTACACGGGCTATTTCGCATTCCGCCGCTATATTGGCACGGACCACATGGGCGGCCACTGGCTCGACATGATGTTGCTGGTGCCCCCGGCCCTGTGGTTTGTCACGCGCGGCCCGTCTTCGCTGGTGCTGATTGCGCAGCACTCGCACCTGTGGCTGCTGATTCCCGTGCTGGGCATTCTCAGCGCTGTCGCGCTCACGCTCTACATGAAGGCGGCGCGTCTGTTGCCGCTGGGTCTGTTTGGCCTGCTGAGTTATGTCGAACCGGTCTTGCTGGCTCTGGTGGCCGTCATGCTGGGCGAAAGCATCGAACCCCAGCAGTGGTTCACCTACGGCCCCATCTTCGCTGCAGTGGCGTGTCTGGTGGCGGACAGCGTCTGGCGCATCTACCAGTCGGGGCAAAGCGAGAAGCGGCTGCGCAGCAGCGCGCCGAACGAGCCCGCGCTGAAGGCGCAGGGCTGAGATAAGGTGCGCACCGGACCCGCCGATGGGCTATGGTGGGTCATGCGTGGCGCGCGCACCAAGCATGCCATCAGGCAGCTGTGTCGTCCTGCCGAATGATGCCTGACTGCTGCAAGTGCGATATTTGCGCTGGAGTGAGTCCTGCCTCATGCAGTACGTCCAGCGTGCTCTGTCCGATGACCTGCGGGCGATACCGGTAACTGGCAGGCGTTCTGCTCATTTTGATTGGCGAAGCGATGGATTTGAACCCATCCACTTCCGCAATCATCTGTCGATGCGCAGTGTGTGGGTGATTGAGGACTTCGACCACGTTGTGAATGACGCCGCAGGGGACGCCCACGGACACCAGTTTCTTGAATAGCGCTTGCGCTTCATAGCCGGCGAAAGCGGCTTCCAGATCCACCTTGAGTGCAGCACGATTCACAGCCCGCGTGGCATTGGTCACATAGCGCTCGTCCTCAGCAAGGTGCGCGTGACCTACGGCTTCGCATAGACGCTGGAACTGACCGTTGTTGCCTACGGCCAGATAGATGGGTTCGCTGGCGGTTGCATAGGTGTCATACGGGGCAATGTTCGGATGGCCATTGCCTGATCGCAAAGGCGGTCTGCCCGTGAAGAGGCTATTGATGGAGTGTGGATACAGCGAGAACAAAGCGCTGTCGAACAACGCCGATTCAACCGATTGCCCCAGGCCGCTTCGCTCGCGCTCATGCAGTGCCATCAGGATTCCAATGACGGCGTTCAAGCCGGTCGTGACGTCCACGATGGGCACCCCCATGCGCGTGGCGACACCCTCGGGATCGCCGTTGATGCTCATGAGTCCGCTCAACGCTTGCACGGCTGCGTCGTAGCCAGGCAGTCCGCCCAGCGGACCAGTGGCTCCAAAACCGGTCACCCGGCAATGGATGAGGCGTGGAAAGCGCGCGCGCAGAACGTCTTCGTAGCCCATGCCCCACCGTTCCAGAGTCCCTACCTTGAAATTTTCGATGAGTACGTCGGCGTTTTCGAGCAAGCGAAATACCACGTCCCGACCTTCAGGACTGGCGACGTTCACGCAAACCGTGCGCTTGTTGCGATTGATTCCTGCGAAGTAAGACGCCATGCCCGCCTCATTGAACGGCGGCCCCCAGGTACGCGTTTCGTCCCCTTCAGGTCCCTCCACCTTGATGACGTCGGCGCCATGGTCGCCGAGAATCTGCGCGCACAAGGGGCCTCCCAGCACGCGAGAAAGGTCCACAACTTTCAATCCGTCGAGTGACGCCATATTGGTCTCCTAAAACTGGGTGGCTGTGTATCAGTGTGTCGGTTGATTCCACTGTGCGGCGCGTTTTTCCCGCGCAGCAGTGACGCCTTCGATAGCCTCGGAGCGCATCTGCGCAGCAAAAATTTCGGAAGCATTGTCAAGATAGCTGGGTAGGACATGATTTCCCGACAGCGGGGCAGTGGGCAGAGTGCCAAGCATGCGTTTGGTCAGTGCGCTGGCCTGTGGCGCTGCTGCGAGCAGACTCTGAACGACCTCCTGGGTTTTCTCCGCCAATGTCTGAGGGGCTTGCACCAGATAGTCAAGAAGGCCGATGCGATAGGCCTCTGCCGCCGGGATGCGTTGTCCCGTCAACATCAGCCTGCGCGCTGTCTGCAGACCGAGACGTGCCGCCACAAAAGGAAGAATCTGCCCGGGAACAAGACCGATGGACACTTCCGGAAAACCGAATTTGGCTTCTGCTGCACCAATGGCGATGTCCACGGCGCAGGCCAGTCCGGCCCCACCACCCATGGCCGCTCCCTGGATGCTTGCAACGGTCACAACGGGCGTGCTGATCAACTGACTCAGGAAATCTCCATAGTGCCTGTTTCCCGCGGCAATCGGGTCGCGACCATCGGCCTGCAGTGGCTCCGCCAGACGATCCTGAATATTGCCGAGATTGCCTCCGGCGCTGAAGGCTGGGCCGGCGGCAGTGAACAAGACAATGCGCACGTCTTTCATGGCCGTCGCTTGCGTCAATGCGCGAGAAAGCGCCCTCACCATGTCTGCCCCGAGGGGGTTTCGGGACTCCCCGCGGTTGAGCTGGATAGTGAAAACGGGGCCTTTTTGCGAGGTGATGACCCATTCGTTGTATATGTTGGTTGTCATGGCGGTGTCCAGTTACTCAAGGGAAGGGGGCTGACTCAGTGCGCACTACAATGGTTCGCATAAGGGAATCCGGCGGCGCGCCGACACTTTCCAGCAAGGAGACGACGTGCATTTCGATGACGGGCGCAGGACAGCCAATGGATGGATGGGCACCCAGTGCAGGTGTACCGTCGCGTACCCATGAGCGTGCGCAATCTCGACATCGGGCAGCTGCGCACCTTCATTGCCGTGGCCGAGCGCGAGAGCTTTACCGATGCGGCCGAGCGCGTCTTTCGCACACAAGCGGCCGTCACCCAGCAAATGCAGCGTCTTGAACAATTGGTGGGATGTGCACTGTTTGAACGGGTAGGGCGTCGCAAGCGGTTGACGATGGAGGGGCTGCGTTTTTTGGACTATGCGCGGCGTATCGTCATGCTGAATGACGAGGCCTATCGCATCATCACAACCGAAGAAGTCCACCAGCCCGTCAAGATCGGCGCGTGTGCCGATGCGGTCGATACCCTGTTGCCTGCCTACCTTGAAATCTGTGCGGAACACTATTCCAACCTGAGTATCGACATCCTGGTGGGTCGCACCCGATGGCTCGGCTCCGCTTTGGGCAAGGGCGAAATCGATCTGATGGTGGACATTGCCGCGCACGCAGACTTTGAGCAGTTGGTGTTGCGAACTTCGCCTGTGGCCTGGATTGCTGGCCTGCGCTATCGGCACCAGGCAGGACGATCGGTGCCGCTGATCCTCATGCAGAACGCATGCCCTTTCAAAAACAGCATGGTCCAGGCGTTGACGGATGCGGGAATCGCGTGGCATTGCGCGTTCCAGACCTCGACCTTGGCGGGAGTTCGCGCCGCATTGCGCGCCGGGCTGGGCATCACGGCGCGCACGGTGGAAATGCTGGCTCCCGATGTGCGGGTGCTGGATCCTCAGTTGGATTTGCCCCATCTGCCGCCAATGCAGTTTCACCTTTACTGGCGCAATGAGGCGCTCAGTGAAAGTGCGACCAAAGTGCTTCATCTGATTGCCCCCAGGTGAAGTCGTTATGGCTGCTGCATGCCGGCGTCGATGATGATCTTGCCCCAGAGTTGCGTGTCGCGCTCTTGCAGCATGTTCAGATAGTCGGGAGTGACAGGGGTGGGAACGAGCCCCTTGGAGAGCAGGAATTCCTTGCCAGCGTCCGCGGACAGGGCCTCTCCTATCCAGCGCGACAGGGCGGCGGAAACAGCGGGCGGTGTCGTCGCTTTGGCGCTCCAGATCGCGATCCAGGAACTGACGTCAAAGCCAGCGTATCCCAGCTCAGCCACGGTCGGCACGTCGGGCAGGCTGGCGACGCGCTCTGCACTGGAGATGGCCAATGCGCGTGCATGGCCCGCCTTGATTTGAGGTAGGGCGGTGAGCATGTCGCAAAAGTAGAAATCGAATTGACCACCCAGCAGGTCGGTCATGGCTTGCGCGCTGCTCCTGTAGGGCACGTTCACCGCGTTGATGCGGGTGAGCTGCTTGAAGCGTTCGCCAGCGATTCGCCCACCCACGTTCGCACTGGCAAAGGACAAGGGGCGATTTTCTTTTTTGGCCAACGCCAGGAAGGCAGCCACACTGGTTTGCGAAATGCGTTTGGGGTTCACGAGCATCGCATAGGGCGTCGACGCCATGTTGGCCAATGGCGTGAAATCGGCGATCGGGTCGTAGCCGAGTTTCTTATAGATGGTGGCGTTGACCGCGTGGGTCGAGGAGCCAGAAACCAGCAGGTTGTACGCGTCTGCTGGAGCGCGCGCCACGTATTCCGCAGCGATGTTGCCGTCTGCGCCGGGCTTGTTTTCCACGATCACGGGTTTCCCGCCGCGCTGACTGATGGCTTCGCCGACATAGCGGGCAATGCCATCGGATGCGCCGCCTGCGCCATAGGCGACGACGATCCGTACCTGCTTGTCTAGGCGCGTGACGGGTTGAACGCTGTCAGCAGCCCACGCCCGAAGAGGCCACTGAGCAACCGAGCCTGCCAAACCTGCGGCGCTGGCTGAGAGGAGCCAGCGACGTCGGGAAATAACGCTGTGCACATGTGAATCCGGCTGATGAGTTGTTCCGTGTTGCATGGCATGTCTCCTGTATGGTGGTGGAACGCACGTTGAGAACCTGAAAACACCTGCCGTCACCCGTGGGTGCTGGTAAGCATGTGGGCAGGGCAATCAATTTCCATGTCCAGCAGCATCTGGGCATAGCACTTGCCGAGTGGGTCCGATCGCAGGCTGCAGGATCCGCCCCCTCCCAGTGCCTGCTCCAGCACGAAGTTCATTGCATCAATTCCCGGCAAATCAAATCGCGTGACTGGCCCTTGGATGAGATGGGCGAAGTACTCCCGAACGCGCGCGGGAGTCACCTGTTCACGGAGCACGGGCATCCAATGCGGTGCGCGTGCCATCAAACCGATGTTCGCGTCATTGCCCTTGTCTCCGCTGCGGCCATGGGCAATCGTTCCGAGTGAAATTCGAACGGACGGAACGGACGGATCCGTTGGCAGTACCGGCGCATCTGCCCCTCCATGGATTGCGCTCGAAGGGGGCGAGCGATCACCGGAGACTGGGCGCGAAATTGGGCCGCCATCGGAGGCCCTGACCGGATGATCCGTGGTTTCACCATCGATCTGCCAGTGCGCGGTGACGACGGACTTCGGAATGAGAAATGACCCTGTCCGAATGACGCTCTGTACATCCGAGCGACCACCAAAATGGCTGCGCGTTCCCGGTCCCATGGAGGTGCCAGCGGACGAGGCTTCCTTTTGCAAAAAGGAGAGGGCCATTTTGTTTTCGTGGCGTGCGGCGATGCGCAGAACAATCTCACGACTGTCGTTGACTCGGCGATGGGGGCCGTACATGGACTCTGCGCCGAGCAGCTCCACGAGTGTTTCTTGGTAGTCCGCGTACCCGGCACGCGCCATTTGCTGGCGTGTTCGTTGAAGGAGTGCTTCGGCGGTGCGCTCCGCCTTCGCAATCGCGCGTTGCCCGCGAATGGCCATCATGATGGCGATCTGCCAACCGTCTGCAAAGGTGCTTGTGACCTTGTAGTGCTCGCCCGGTGCGCTCCCTCGCGCACCGCTCACGCGCACCCGGCCTCCTTCTTGTTCGTGTCCCGGAACATTCTCGATGCGGACATGCGAGAAGTCGCAGACCACATCCGGCAGGACATAACGGCGCGGGTCCCCGATCTCATAGAGCATTTGCTCTCCCACGGTTGCGCGCGTGACGAGGCCGCCCTTGCCAGCCGGTTGGAACATTTCGAAAACACCGTCTGGCTGCATGCGCACGAGGGGGTAACCGATATCCGCCCAATCGGGCACGTCTTCCCAATCCGTGAACAGTCCGCCAGAACCCTGGGCACCACATTCGACAAGGTGTCCGGCCAGGCTCGCCTGGGCCAATGCATCGAACTGCGTCATTTGCCAGCCAAACTCGTGGATGGCGATTCCGAGCATGGATGCACTGTCCACACAGCGACCCGTGATCACGATGTCGGCCCCTGCATCCAGTGCCTGGGCAATCGGCAATGCTCCAAGGTATGCATTGGCGGACATCAGCTTGCGTTGAGGCGGGATCGGGGTCTCGCCGGGCCATGGCTCAAAGAGTGCTTGCTGCTCCAGCACGTCATCTCCGGTGACAATCGCGATCTTCAGCTCAACACCTTGTTCACGCGCCAATTGGAGAATCGCGTCCCGGCAGCCAGCCGGATTGAGCCCGCCGGCATTGGACACGAGCTTGACTCCGCGCTTGGCAATGGTTTGCAGATGAGGCCCCACTGCAGCGGTGACGAAATCGGCTGCATAGCCCAGCTCTGGAGAGCGCAACCTTGCCCTTTGCAGGATCGACATGGTGGTTTCGGCCAGATAGTCGAATACCAGATATTGCAGGTCAGGTTGCTCCAGAAGTTGAGGGACGGCGATCTGGGAGTCCCCCCAGAATCCGGATGCCCCTCCGATGGTTACATGGGTCTTTGGGTCGAGAGACATCAAGCGGGCTCCTCGTTGTTTGCTTCGTGGGCTTGCACTTCCAGAATCGGGGCGCCTGAAGCGAGTTGCTCGCCCATCGCAACGTTCATGGATGTGACGACGCCATCGCAGGGCGCGAGCATGGGCATTTCCATCTTCATGGATTCCAGGACGACGAGCGGCTCGCCAGTGCTCACTGTCTGCCCAACCTCCGCCATCACAGCGATCACGCGGGCGCTCATCGGAGCCTTGATGACGCCCCCGCGTGACAGGGCGTCGCTGTCGCTGGCAAATCGTGTGACCCGCTCAAAAATGAAGGTATCAGCGCCATCCTGGACCCACAGCTCGTCCGGGGCAGGCCGGTAGCAGGTCAACTGACGCCACAGATCGTCGACCGCAAAGCCCAGCGTGATGTCGACGGCTCCGGGTTGGTAGTCGCAATGCAGATTGCGGATGGTTCTGCACTCGCGGGCTGCTGGAGAAGGCTGTCGGGCACGGTTACCGTTAGTGCGGGACGGCGGAACGCCACCTTCGCTGTCTATTTGCCATTCGAGACCGTTGCCATGCGCAGTGATCGAATACTGGCGCAGATCTGCTCCACTGCCTGAGGGCGATGGCGGCAATGTCACGTCCTTGATCCATAGACTGCGGACCAGGCTCGGCCTTGGAGCTGGAACTGCCGAGTGACTGATGGCAGTGTGACTCTGGATACTGCCGCCCAGAATGAACGCGGCAGCGCACTGGGCATGGGCCGATGGGTGGCGTTGCCATGCTGGACCGTCCAGATTCTCCTGACCGAGGAAGTCGGTGGTGATTGCACCCTGCATGAAGCGGGGATGCTCAAGACAGCGCTGGAGAAAGCCGAGATTGCTGCGTACCCCAAGCAGTGTGGTTTCGTCGCAGGCCAGTCGTAGTCGCGATATACAGGCCTGCCGGGACTCGCCATAGGCCAGCAGTTTGGCAACCATGGAGTCGTAGAAGGGCGAGATGACCGAGCCGTCATGCAATGCACTGTCTGTGCGAATGTGCGTGGGGGCTTGCCATTTCCCTACGGTGCCCACTTGGGGAAGGTAGCCGTTCCAGGGATCCTCTGCGCAGACCCGCAGTTCGATGGCATGGCCTTCTAGCTGGACGTCCTCCTGCTTGAATCCCAGAGGGGCGCCTTGCGCGATGCGGATTTGTTGCTCCACCAGATCCAGCCCGGTCACGAGCTCGGTGACACCGTGCTCTACCTGCAGGCGCGTGTTCATCTCCATGAAGTAAAAGCGCTTTTGATCGTCCAGAAGAAACTCCAGCGTGCCGGCTCCTGTATACCCAATGGCGCTACAGGCGCGGCGCGCCACTTCTCCCATTTCGTTGCGTAGTAGCGCATCCACGGCGGGCGAGGGCGCTTCCTCGATCAGTTTCTGGAAGCGCCGCTGGGTGGAACAGTCACGCTCCCCCAGGTGCAGACAGTTGCCGTGCTCGTCGCACAGCACCTGGACTTCAATGTGGCGACCGCTTTCAATCGCACGTTCAAGAATGATTTCGTCCGAGCCGAAGGCGCTGGATGCTTCGGAGCTGGCCTGCCGGAAAAGCTCCGGGAGATCCGCCGGCTGGCGCACGACACGCATTCCGCGCCCACCGCCACCTGCGGCCGCCTTGAGAATGACGGGATATCCAATGGATTGGGCTGCCGATTGGAGGTCCTCGATCGATTGGCAGCCTCTCGCTCCAGGAACGGTGGGAACGCCAGCGGCCTCCATGGTCTGCTTCGCCGCTGCCTTGTTGCCCATAAGGGCAATGACGCGCGCGGTCGGTCCGACGAATGTGAGTCCAGCCTCCACGACCGCCTGTGCGAACTCCGGATTCTCCGACAGGAATCCGTAACCCGGATGTACTGCCTGAGCCCCGGATCGGTGGCACGCCTCCAGAATGGCCGCGATGTTGCGATAACTTTGATCGGCTGCCGCTGGACCGATGCGAACAGCCATATGTGCGGCATGTACGTGAGGGCTGTGGGCGTCCGCGTCGGAGTAAACGGCGACCGTTCGCAGACCCATCTCTCGTGCTGTGCGTATGACGCGCAGTGCGATTTCTCCCCGATTGGCAATCAACAACGTGTCGAAGCGCATGCGATCTCCCCTTGTTCGAGCGTCAGCCTGCGCGCTTGGGCAGAATGCCCATGTGCTTGCAGATGATCGTCAGCATGATTTCGTCTGCCCCTCCGCCGATGGAGATCAGCCGCAGATCACGCCAAGCGCGCGAAACCTTGTTTTCCCAGGTAAAGCCCATTCCGCCCCAGTACTGCAGACAGGAGTCGGTGACTTCACGGCACAGGCGTCCCGCCTTGAGTTTCGACATGGAGGCCAACTCGGTCATGTCGCCACCGCTCATGTGAACCTGAGCCGCGCGGTAGATCATGGAGCGCAACATTTCCACTTCGGTCTTGAGTTCAGCCAGCCGGAAATGCACTGCCTGGTTGTCCAGGATGGATCTGCCGAACGCCTTGCGCTGACGTGTGTACTCGATGGTTTCGTTGATCACGTTGGACAGGGCCGTGACGCGGCGCGTGGCGCCACTCAGACGCTCCTCCTGGAATTGGCGCATCTGGTAGGTGAAGCCCTTGCCTTCTTCGCCAATGCGATTGCGCTGTGGGACGCGGACATCATCAAAGAACACTTGCGCCGTGTCGGATGCCCACATGCCCACTTTCTTGATCTTGTTCATGGTGATGCCGGACCGCAATTTGCCGTTCTCCCGCAGAGGCAGGCAAATCAGGGATTTGTTGCGATGCACGTCGCCGTCGCTGGTGTTCGCGAGCAGGCACATCCAGTCTGCCTGCATGCCATTGGTGATCCACATCTTGGAGCCATTGATGATGTAATCGTCACCGTCTTTGCGCGCATTGGTTTTGAGCGATGCAACGTCGGAGCCCGCACCGGATTCGGACACGCCGAGGCACACGACCTTGTCGCCCGCAATGGTTGGCTTGAGAAATTCTTCGCGCAGTGCATCCGAGCCGAAGTGGGTGAGTGCAGGTGTCGCCATATCGGTCTGAACCGCAATCGCCATGCCGACACCGCCTGAACTGATGCCTCCAACCGCTTCACAGAAGGCGATTTCGTAGGTGTAGTCCAGCCCCATGCCACCAAACTCTTGCGGCTTGTTGACCCCCAGGAAACCTGCGGATCCCAACTTCTTGAACACTTCATGCGCCGGGAATATCTCTGCTGCTTCCCATTCATCGACATATGGCTCGATTTCGCGCTCGATCAGTTTGCGTACGCTGTCTTGCAAGGCAATGTGTTCGGGAGTCATCATGATCTGGTTCTCTCCAATAGGGGTCTAAAAATGTGGGGCGCTCAGACATCCGTTGTCTGTTCCCAGTCGAACGCGAAAGGGCGGCCATTTGCAAAGTCGTCAATGGCCTTTTGGTGATAGGGGGAGTGAAAGAAAATGGCCTGCGCAGCGGCCACCCTTTCCACCAAAGCGCGTTGAGCAATTCTTCGGGAAGATGAATTGCATAAGCGATGCGCAACTCTCTGGCCTGCGTAGCGCTGACTTTGCGTCCTGTGAATATCAGCTCTTTGGCCGTCTGGAGCCCCACGATGCGCGGCAGCGTGAAAAACAGGCCGGTATCTGGCACCCGACCAATACGACAAAACGACGCCCGGAAATAGGCGTGCGAGGATCAGAGAACGAAATCTGCCGCGCTCCTTGTCGATCAGCGAAACGTAGGGCACCCGTGCAAGGGTGGTTACTGCCGCAAAGTCCTTTTCCGGATTCCAAGGAAGGAACTTGTAAAGGGGGTCATTGGCGGCATGCGTGTTGTTTCCCGTGACGAGAAACACGCTCCCATCGGGTGCTGCGCGGGCCACCGATTCGGCTGCAAGATTTCCATCAGCGCCCGGACGGTTTTCCACCACCACAGGTTGTTTGTAGCGCTCAGAGATGTGTTGGCCGATGAATCGGGTGACCGCATCTGAGGCGGAGCCACCAGCGGCTGCGCCCACCACGAATTTGACGGTCTTGGTCGGCCACACAATGGACTTGGCTTGGGCATGCGAAATACCCGTGGTGGTCGCGCTGGCGAGCATGACAAGTGCATTGCGGCGATTGATGAACATGACGCTCTTTCTGGATGGGGGAGGACGGTGGGGGGATTCAGAGACGCGCAACGCCGAACTGCATGCGCTGTGTCTCTCGAGCGCCGGCCTGCGCGGAGGTGGCAAGGGCCATGCCCAGCCAGGCGCGTGTCTCCCGCGGGTCGATGACTCCGTCGTCCAGCAACATGCTGCTGGTGTAGATGGCCCCCGATTGCGCTTCGAACGTTTGGACGATGGCATCGCTTTCATCGCGCGTTCGTGCTTCATCCAGTGGCGTGCCGCTGCGGCGGGCCGCGTTTTCTGCCACCAGTCGCATGGTCATGGCGGCTTGTTCGCCACCCATGACGGCCGTCTTGGAATTCGGCCATGAAAAGAGGAAATCGGGCTTGAAAGCGCGTCCGCACATGCCATAGTTGCCAGCGCCGTACGACGCCCCGCACATGATGGTGATGCGAGGCACCGGGGCGTTGGACAGGGCCTGAATCAGCTTGGCGCCGTGCTTGATCATGCCGGCCTGCTCATGCGATTTACCGACCATGAATCCAGTGATGTTCTGCAGGAAGATCAGGGGTCTGTTCAATTGAACGCATAGCTGGATGAATTGCGCCGCCTTGTTCGCCCCGTCACTGTCGAGCGGCCCATTGTTCGTCAGTACACCGGCGGCGTGGCCCTCAATTTGCGCGTATCCGCAAACGGTGGGAGGGCCGAATTGTTCTTTGAATGCGTGGAATTCTGCGTTGTCGACCAGCCGCAAGATCACTTCCCGCATGTCTACGGGAGTGCGCGCATCGCTGGGCATGATGTCCAGAATTTCTTCTGCATCGCCCGATATCGCAGTGTGTTGGCGGGAATCGTCACGCCAACCGATTTGGGCCAGGATGTCGCGCACGCGCATGATGCCGTCGAGGTCACTGTCGACGACATAGTCCGCAAGGCCAGATACGCTTGCGTGCATGTCTGCACCGCCCAGTTCTTCGTCGTGCGCCTCTTCGCCTGTGGCGGCACGTAGCAAAGAAGGGCCTGCGAGGTAGGCGTGCGCTTGTTCTCGCACCATGACGACGTAATCAGACAGCCCCGGTAAATAGGCACCGCCAGCGGCAGAGGAGCCATGAATCAGGGAGACAACGGGAAGGCCGGCTGCTGAAAGGCGTGCGAGGTTGTAGAACATGCCGCCGCCAACCAGAAAGCGCTCCACGCGGTACTTGAGCAAATTGCCGCCTGCGCTTTCCACCAGTTGCACGAGCGGCAATTTCTGCGCAAGCGCGATTTCCTGGGCTCGAATGAGTTTTTGACCGGTGAGCGATTGCATGGCGCCGGCACTGATGCCTGAGTCGTTCACGGCGACCATGCAGCGCACGCCGCTGACATGGCCGATACCCACGATAAGGGCACTTCCAGGGACGCTGGTTTCCGGATTCGGATCTTCCAGGCCACAGTAGCCCGACAGCGTCATGAGCTCGAAAAAGGGGCGATCCGCATCCAGCAAATGGGCCAGTCGTTCGCGGGGCAACAATTTGCCTTGTGCATGAAAGCGTTCCCGGGCGCGAGCTGATCGTTGTTGGGTGCGCTGCTCCAGCGAGCGAACCTCCGCAATGCAGTCCAGCATGTGCTGGCGGTTGCGCTCCGACTGCCGTTTTTCACCATTCATCCGTGCCACCTTTGTGTCAGGGTTGTCTCGTGCTTTCGCGCTGCATTCATTAGTCAAATGAGGCGATGTAGTGATGTGAGTGGATGATGGCAGAGGATCGCAGCGGTATCCAACAAGAAATTCCCGCATGATTCATAAGAGTTGTTTATGAAATGCGTGTGAGCGTGCATGCGTTCCTGAACGCAAAACGGGCTGGAAACCACCCAGTCGTGGTATCCAGCCCGTTGGAGTCGGATGGCGCCAACGCGCCCCCTGGTGAATTAGCGGGTGCGTTCCGATTCAACCACCATGTCGAGGACGTGGGCGTACTTCGGTGCGTCAGCGGGTATGCCGTTCTTGCCGTAGTTGATGGTGTAGCGGTCTACGCGCAGGACGTTGCGCATGCCGGATTCGAACTTGTAGCCTTCGATGTCGCCCTGGAAGATGTACCAGTCGCCCTTGACGTGCTTGATGCCTTGCGCGTCATAGCTCAGATCGCGCACGCGCAGGCACTTGGCGTCGCGCATCAGAGGGTGATTGCACGAGACTTTTTCCGGCGCAACTTCCAGGAAGATGCGTTGCGGTGTCGAGCCAAAGCGGGTGGCGGGCGTGGGCGAGCCTTGCAGGTCCCAGCGCAGGCCGTCCGAGAAGAACAGGGCCATGCGGATCGGCGTGTTGGCATCGGCTGGCATCACTTCAAAGCGCTGCGCCAGCGGCAATTGCGTGATGACCTTGCGCTCCTGCATCATGGCGGCGTCATCCACGCAGGCACGCATGGTGGACATGGGACGCTGCACTTCGATCTTTGCGTCGGTGAGTCGGTAGCCTGCATTGACGATGTTGCAGAGGTTTTGCACGCTCATCTGGTTGTTCTGGAAGGCGAGCACGGGGGCGGCCTTGTCGGCGATGAGCCAGTCGTTCTTCAGCATGCCATCGCGGCCCGTCACCTGCATCAGCGACCAAGTGTATTGCGGCAGAAGCTGTCCAGCGTTGGCGACTGGGGTGGCAGGCAGTGGTTCTGCGGGCACGGTGGGGGCGGGCTTGGGTGTCACAGATGCGTTGTTGTTGGAAGAGGAATCTTGAGGAGCTGCACAGGCGGTCAGCACGGCAGCAGCAGTGGCAATAGCGGCCAGTTGCCACATGCGTGCGGACGGTTGAAAAGTTGAATTCATGGATACTCCTACTTCGAATGAATGGGCAGAACCTTACCGCGAAAACGGTGGGTTCCATGTCAGATAAGGCGTCATTTGACAATGTGTCATCTGCACACCAAGCCAGAGAAATTGCTGGCAAATGCTCACGCTGGAATGAACAGCGCGGGGTCCACCATGGTCTGGTTGAGCATCACACCCCAGTGCAGGTGCGGGCCGGTCACGCGGCCAGTGGCGCCGACCTTGCAAAAGCGCTCGCCCGTCTTCAATGCGTCGCCGACTTTGCAGTCCACTGCGCTCAGGTGGCAGTACATGGTGAGCAGTCCGCCGCCGTGGTCCAGCCATACGGTGCCGCCGTTAAAGAAATAGTCGCCCACGTCGATCACCCGACCCGGCAGTGGCGCCATGATGGGCGTGCCGGTGCCCGCTGCGATGTCCATGCCGCTGTGCGGATTGCGCGGCTGGCCGTTGAAAATGCGGCGCAGGCCAAACGAGCTGGAGCGCCGACCTGGCACCGGCACGCGCATTTGCAGATCGGCGGCGCGGGGAAACTGTTCGGTGAACGTGGCCATCACTTTGCGTTGATGGTCGCGTTCGCGTTCATAACGTGCGGTGTCTTCCGCAGAAAGATCGACCGTTTTGGGCGAGACCTTGAGGCGCTGTTCGGTGTACTTTTTGGGGCGCACGACATAGTCCAGCGTGCGTGTGCCTTTTTCCGTTTGCACGCTAACGCGATGCTCGCCGGTTTTGGCGGACAGGGGAATGCCGACGATGGCAGTCCATTCGATCATGTCGCCCATCACCAGCGTGGGCGCATCGCCCACCCTGACGCTCGGGCGCTCGGCGGCGGGGCCAAGAGAAAGCCGCGCAATGCCTCCCGGCACACGGCTGTCGTGCGGCCACGTGGCGTGGTTGTCTGCGCTGTCATCTGCGGCGCGCTGTTTGGCCGCGAGGGCGGGAAACGCCGACAACATGGCAGCGCCGGAGAGCGCCTGCATCCACTGGCGGCGACGCAAGAGAGAGAGAAATTCTGGATTCATGTGGAGGACTGACGGACAGAGTGCATGAATGCGATGTGTGCAGTATGACCCGATTGGCACGCATTGGTTCGGCTATCCACGGGATTGCGCGTGAATCCTTTCTATCCCTCGCGCGTGGCGTCAGTCAAAAACAAAAAAGGCAGACAGCCTGGGGACTGTCTGCCCGGATGGCGGATGCACAGTTGGTGCTTATTTGCCCCAGCTGTCCTTCAGGCCGGTGATGCGGTTGAAGACCGGCTTGTCCGCCGTGTGGTCCTTGCGGTCGGCCACGAAATAGCCGAAACGCTCGAACTGGAACTTGTCGTCCGCCTGCGCGCTCTTGAGCGAAGGCTCGACGATGGCCTGCACTACCGTGAGGCTGGCGGGGTTCAGCAAGGTGAGGAAATCCTTGCCGCCCGCATCGGGTTGCGGATCGGTGAACAGGCGGTCGTAGAGTCGCACTTCGGCGGCGATGCCGTCTTGCGCACCGACCCAGGTGATGGCCGCTTTCACTTTGACGCTGTCCGCGCCGGGTGTGCCGCTTTTGGTGTCCGGCACCACGGTGGCCAGCACCTTGGTGATGTGGCCTTCGGCGTCCTTCTCGCAGCCCGTGCACTCGATCACGTAGCCGCCCTTCAGGCGCACCTTGTTGCCGGGGAAGAGGCGCTTGTAGCCCTTGGGGGGCACTTCGGCAAAGTCTTCGCGTTCGATCCACACTTCGCGGCCCAGCGTGAACTGGCGCTCTGGCACGGCCTCGCCTTCGGCGGCGTGGGGCAGGGCGGGCAAGGTGCAGTGCTCGAGGTGCGTCGCCGAGCCGAAGACGTCGGCCCAGTTGGTGAGTTCGAGCTTGAGCGGATCGAGCACCACCATCGCGCGGTGGGCCTTGTTTTCCAGATCTTCGCGCAGGCAGCCTTCCAGCGAGGAGTAATCGATCCAGCTGTAGTCCTTGGTCACGCCGATGCGTTCGCAGAACATCTGGATGGAGGCGGGTGTGTAGCCACGGCGGCGCAGTCCCACCACGGTGGGCATACGGGGATCGTCCCAACCGTTAACGATCTCGTTGTCCACCAGATGCTTGAGCTTGCGCTTGCTGGTGATGACGTAGGTGAGGTTCAGGCGCGAGAACTCGTACTGGCGCGGCTGCGGCGCGGCGATGAGGCCGCCTTCGCGCAGGTGATCCAACAGCCAGTCGTAGAACGGGCGCTGGTCTTCGAACTCCAGCGTGCAGATGGAGTGCGTGATGTGTTCCAGCGCGTCTTCGATCGGGTGCGCAAAGGTGTACATCGGGTAGATGCACCACTTGTTGCCGGTGTTGTGATGCTCTGCATGCTTGATGCGGTAGATCGCCGGATCGCGCATGTTGATGTTGGCCGAGGCCATGTCAATCTTGGCGCGCAGCACGGCCGCACCGTCGGCCAACTGGCCGTCGCGCATGGCGCGAAAGCGCTCCAGGTTTTCGGCCACGCTGCGGTCGCGGAAGGGGCTGTTCACACCGGGGCGGCTGAAGTCGCCGCGATTGGCCTTCATCTCGTCCGGGGTCTGCTCGTCGACATAGGCGTCGCCTTGCTCGATCAGGTATTCGGCAGCGCGGTACATGAAGTCGAAATAGTCGCTGGCGAAGTACAGGTTTGCGTGGCCGTCCGGGTCCTTCCAGTCAAAGCCCAGCCATTGCACCGATTCGATGATGCTGTCGACGTATTCCTGATCTTCCTTTTCCGGATTCGTGTCGTCAAAGCGCAGATGGCACACGCCCGCATAGTCGCGCGCGAGGCCGAAGTTCAGGCAGATGGACTTGGCGTGACCGACGTGCAGGTAGCCGTTGGGTTCGGGCGGAAAACGTGTGCGGATGCGGGCTTCGTCGACCTGGCCTTGCTGGTGGTGCTGCGCATCGCCGGGCGAGCCGCCCCAGTGGCGCTGGGCGTGCGTGCCCTTGTCCAGATCGGACTCGATGATGTTGCGCAGGAAGTTCGTCGGCTTGACGGTTTCCACTGCGTCGTTTTCTTTGTTGGGGTGAGGGTTGCTCATCTTGACGATTTTAGTTCGGCTTGTCAGGGCGTGCCGCGGCATGCCGCAAATGAATGACCTGGCGATTGTCACTGCATAAGCCTCTCATATGGGGATGGCGCATGCCACCTGCAAGCAGCCTCTGAGAGAATGGAGGGTTATGAGTGCCCCCACCACAATGCAAGAAACAAGTGAAACCAGCGCGCCCGAGGCCGCGCTGCCCGTTGGCCGCACGGATTTGCCGCCCGGCTGGCTCGAAGTCACGTCCATGGACATGGACGCGCAAGGCGTGGCCCGCAAGCCCGATGGCAAGGTCGTGTTCATCGACGGCGCGTTGCCGGGCGAAATCGTCACGGCGAATGTCCATCGCAAGAAGAACAACTGGGAAGCCGCCAGCCTGACCGAAATTCACCACGAGTCGTCGCAGCGCGTGCGCCCCGGCTGCCCTAACTTCGGTCTGCACGCCGGGTCTTGCGGCGGCTGCAAGATGCAGCATTTGCACGTGTCGGCGCAGGTCGCCATCAAGCAGCGCGTACTGGAAGACAATCTGTGGCATCTCGGCAAGGTGAAGGCCGAGACCATCATGCGGCCCATCGAGGGACCGGCCTGGGGCTACCGCTTCCGCGCGCGCCTGTCGGTGCGTTACGTGCCCAAGAAGGACAAGGTGCTGGTCGGCTTTCACGAGCGCAAGAGCCGCTACATCGCCGACATGGAAACTTGCAAGATCCTGCCGCCGCATGTGGACGCCATGTTGCTGCCGCTGCGTGGGTTGATCGGATCCATGCAGGCACGCGATACCTGCCCGCAGATCGAGCTGGCTTGCGGCGACGAAGTGACCGCGCTGGTGCTGCGCCATCTGGAGCCGCTGTCCAATGCCGATCAATCCCGACTGCGCGCATTTGCGGCGGAATACGGCGTGCAGTGGTGGTTGCAGCCCAAAGGGCCGGACACCGTGCATCTGCTGGACGAAGGCGGCGAAACACTGGCCTACGGCCTGCCGGAATTTGGCATCGAGATGCCCTTCAAGCCAACCGATTTCACGCAGGTGAATCCGCACATCAACCGGGTGCTGGTCACGCGCGCTCTGCGTCTGCTGGACGCGCAAAAGACGGAGCGCGTGATCGACTGGTTTTGCGGGCTGGGTAACTTCACGCTGCCCATCGCGACGCAGGCGCGCACGGTGCTCGGCATTGAAGGCAGCGAGGCGCTGGTGGCCCGCTCGCGGGACAACTATGTGCGTAACCAGAGCGCACGCGGGCAGGGGGGCGAACTGGCGCCGACCAGCTTTGTCGCGCGCAACCTGTTCGAGATGACGCCCGAAATGCTGTTCGCAGACGGGCTGGCCGACAAGTGGCTGGTCGATCCACCGCGCGAAGGTGCATTCGCACTGGCCAAGGCGTTGGCCGATATCCATCAGGCGCGCATCGGGGCCGAAGGTGCTGCGCCGTTGAGCGTGGACGTGCCCACCTGGCAGCCGCCGCAGCGCATCGTCTACGTGAGCTGCAACCCCGCAACGCTTGCGCGCGATGCGGGCCTGCTCGTGCATCAGGCCGGCTACCGCTGCGTAGCGGCCGGCGTGGTCAACATGTTTCCGCACACGGCGCACGTCGAGAGCATGGCGGTGTTCGAGCGCGCGTAAAAGCAGGCGCACGCAACGCACGCAGCAAGAAAAATGGCCTCCACTCGGGAGGCCATTTTTGCGTCGGGTGGCGCCAGCGCGAAGGGCGTCAGTCGCGCTCGCCGCCGAAGATGCCGAGCAGCGCCAGCAGGCTCTGGAAGACGTTGAACAGATCCAGGTACAAGGCCAGTGTGGCGCTGATGTAATTGGTCTCGCCGCCGTCCATGATCTGCTTAAGGTCATACAGCATGTAGGCGCTGAAAATGCCGATGGCCGCCACAGAGATCGCCATCATGCCAGCGGTGGAGCCGACAAACACGTTGACGATGGAGCCCACGAACAGCACCAGCACGCCGACGAACAGGAACTTGCCCATGCCCGAGAGGTCGCGCTTGATGACGGTGGCCAGCGATGCCATCACGAAAAACACACCTGCCGTTCCGGCGAAGGCGGTCATGACCAGTTCGGAGCCGTTTTTGAAGCCCAGCACCATGCCGATCAGGCGCGAGAGCATGAGGCCCATGAAGAAGGTAAAGCCCAGCAGTACGGGAACGCCCGCAGCCGAGTTCTTGGTCTTTTCGATGGCAAACATGAAGCCGAACGCGCCCGCGAGGAACACGATCAGGCCGACGCCGCCACGCAGCGATTGGGTGATGCCTGTGGACACCCCGATCCAGGCACCCAGCACCGTGGGTACCAGGCTCAGCGCAAGCAGCCAATAGGTGTTGCGCAGCACCTTGTTGCGCTGCTCTTGCGAGAGCACTTGGCCGGCGGAGCCCCAGTTGGTGACTTCTGGATTCATGTGTGGTTTTCTCCTTTGGAGTCTGCAAGACGCAGACGAGTGAATTCTAGGTGGTGGCTTGCGGGGCACTTTGCAATACCCACGTGTCATCCCGTACTTTTTAGGTAAGACTCTTTAACGCCGCTGCCTGTGGCCTGTTCCCGGTCCAGCCAGTATGCTTGCCAGTTGAACCGCCCTTCGCCGACATGGGCGGCCTTCCCTGAGGCTGGCCAACCAGGCGATTTCCCCGGCTGTTGGCGCGCTTTTAGTGGCGACAGCATCACCCCATCCACCCAACCACCACACAACGATTGACCATGAAGACAACCACCGTACTCGAAATCTCCGACCTCAAGAAGATGGCCGCTGCCGCAGAGGCTGAAGCCTTGAAGAACAAATGGGCGGTGTCGATCGCCATCGTGGACGCTGGCGGTCACCTGCTGTGGCTGCAGCGTCTGGATGGCGCGGCGCCCGTATCGGCGCACATCTGCCAGGCCAAGGCGCGCACGGCGGCTTTGGGTTGCCGCGAGAGCCGTCTGTATGAGGAAATGATCAACGGTGGCCGCACCTCGTTCCTGAGCGCACCTACGATCGACGGCATGCTGGAAGGCGGCGTGCCTGTGATGAAGGACGGCGAATGCATCGGCGCGGTCGGCGTGAGCGGCGTGAAGGCAACCGAGGACAGTCAGGTCGCCAAAGCCGGCATTGCCGCCCTGGGCCTGTAAGTTGCATTGCGGAACGGCGCCGTGCAGCGCCGCTCCGCAGAAGAAGAAAAAAAGCCGATCAGAGGGACTCTGGTCGGCTTTTCTGTTTCAGGGGACATGCTGTGTGCTGCGGGGCAGTCCGGACAGCGATCGTGGGGCAGCAGAGGGTAAAAAAACGCCTGGCTAATGGAGCGGACTCTTTGGCTGGCAAATACGACCTTCGGACCGGAGTTTGGTCCTGGAGTCGCCCCACGATGAAACTTCAAAATTCGATGCAAGGGCCCGTCCGATGTAGGGGCCGGAGGGAGCTGTTTACTTGGTCAGGATCAGCTTGCCCAACTTGGTGGATTGCAGGCGGTACAGCACACCGTTGTGCGTGATCGTCACCACCTTGTGGCCGTTGAGCAGCAGGCGGCTGTCCACCGAGTTGGCGTGATCGGCAACGTCGCCCACGGAGCCGGCACCAGCCGAAGCGCGTGTGGCGCCGAGTGCAATGTGTGCGCCACCCATCATGGTGTTGCCAGCGGAAGCAGTCATGGTTGCGGACATCAGTCTTATCTCCGTGCGTTTGCGATGTGTTAATGATAACCGTTCGCATTTGGGAGTCAAGGATTTTCCTTCAAAAATTGGGATATTTTTTTGGAGTGCATGGAACTGCTGGTGATCGACCTGGATCCGGACTACAGACCGGCGCGCGCACAGGGTGAAAAGAGCGGGCCTGAATGCACAACGCCCGGCGTACGGGCCGGGCGTCGGGGGAGAGGGGCGCCAAGGGGGTCAGCAACTCATTTGGCGGGATCGGTGACGAAGCCAATCTTCTTGATGCCTGCGCGCTGCGCCGCAGACATGGCCTGGGCCACGCGTTCGTAGCGCACGTCCTTGTCGCCGCGAATGTGCAGATCGGGCTGCGGGTCCTTGCGCGCCTCTTCCATCAGGCGCGGTTCGAGCTGCTCGTCGGTGACATCGGCCTCGTTCCAGTGGTATTTGCCGTCGGCGGTGATCGACAGGCGGATGGTTTCCGGCTTGATCACTTCCTCCTGATTGGAGGCGCGTGGCAGATCCACGGGCACGGCGTGCTTGATCACCGGTACGGTGATGATGAAGATGATGAGGAGCACCAGCATGACGTCCACCAGGGGTGTCATGTTGATTTCGTTCATCACGTCATCGGCTTCGTCCTGTGTACCAAAAGCCATGGTGGATTACCCCTTCTTGATGGGCAGCACTTTGCCCTTTTCGCCATGCGACGCCACGCGGGCACCGGTGACGAAGTAGGCATGCAGATCGTGCGCAAAGCTGTTGAGATTGCTCAGGATAGACTTGTTGCCACGCACCAGGGCGTTATAGCCCAGCACGGCAGGGATGGCCACCGCCAAACCCAGCGCCGTCATGATCAGCGCCTCACCAATCGGGCCGGCCACCTTGTCGATGGTGGACTGACCGGACGTGCCGATCGCCACCAGCGCGTGGTAGATACCCCAGACGGTGCCGAACAGGCCGATAAAGGGTGCGGTCGAACCGACGGAGGCCAGAATCGCCAGCCCGGATTGCAGGCGCGCGGTGAACTCGTCGATGCAGTTGCGCAGGCAACGCGTGACCCAGTCGCTCACATCGAGCGAGTCGTGCAGGTGTTCCTGCGTGTTGCGATGGTGGGCGGTGGCTTCGCGGCCTTCGACGGCGAGGATGCGGAACGGATTGACCGGATCGGCGCCAAGCTTGGACAGGCCAGCGGCGAAGTCTTCGCTGTGCCAGAAATCGCGCGCCACGCGGGCGTTCTTCTTGAACCGCAGGATGTCCAGCGCCTTGATAACGATGACGATCCATGATGCCAGCGACATCACGATCAGGAGCACGGCAACGGCCCGGGTGACGAAATCACCCTGGATCCAGACATTGGCAACGCCGAATTGGGAATTCATGAGTAGTCCTGCGAGAAGAAAATTTACTGTTGGAGAACGAAGTTGACGGGCACCAGATATTCCATGGCTTCCGGCACGCCATTGCGTTTGCCGGGCACGAATTTCCAGCGCTTGACGGTGTCCAGCGCGGCACGGTCCAGACGGTCAAACCCGCTGGATTTGGCGATTTCTACACGCTCTGGCAGCCCCTGGACGCTGATGAGCACGCGCAAAGTGACCTTGCCTTGTTCCCCCAGCCGACGACTGACGGCCGGGAAGGTGGGCGAGGGATTGTTCAGGTAGGCCGCATTGCTGGAGGGCAACTCGATGCGCGGCGCTGCTGGAGCTGGTGCGGGCGCTGCCGGTGCTGCGGGTGCAGGTGCAGCCACAGGCGCTGCAGGAGCCGGCGGCGCGGGTGGCGCTGGCGGCGGCGCCTCCAGCGCACCTGTCGGCGCGTTGGGCGCGGGTGTTGGGTCCGCAATAGCGGCAGGCAAAGGCGCGGGCCTCGGCTTGGGCGCAACGGGCTTGGGCTTTGGCGGCGGAGCGGGTGCGGGTGCGGGTTTGGGCGGCGGTGGCTTGGGTGTCGGGGGAGCCGGCGGCGTTGGAGCTGGGGCTGGTGTTGGCGCAGGCGGTGTGATGAATTCGCTGAGCAGTTGCGCCGGAACAATGACTTCCGCGGGGGTCTGGTGCGACATCACGCCCGCTTGGACTGCCCACAGCGCGGCGGCGTGCAAAACGATAACGGACCCCGCGACCACCGCGTTGCGGCCGGAGCGGCCGGCAGAGGCAAATTGATCGAACTGGGACATAAAAAAGGCTGCTAGGAAGCACTCAGGGTTCCGAGCGCTTGAAGCAGCCGGAGATCCGGAAGTTTGTTATTTACGTAGAACCCACCAGACGGAGCCTACGACAAGTATCAGACTACCTGCGAGTGCGGAGACGAATTCCATGCTTTGCCCTCAATGATGGAGTTGGCGAGCTGGATCGTCTTCGGCGCAGTCTCGTTGTGCACGGCGGCGACGGAGCCGGACGCGCAACACTGGGACACCACATCACGCGCGCACTGTTCACAGCGCCCGCATTGGGTGGCGACGCCCAGTTCAAACTGGATTTCGTCGAAGCTCATGCCTGCATGCGCATGGCGTGCGATTTCGCGGTCAGAGACTCGACGGCATACACAGACGATCATGTTGCAAGGGGCCTGGCTGGCTGGTTGAAAAGATGATGTGATTATAAATGCGAATTCATCGCATTTGCAATGCATAACGACTTGCGAGAATGTAACGGTTGATAAATCGCGGTAGATCGTTCGATTGCCCAGGTCTTTTCGAGGGCGAAAAAAAACCGGCAGATCAAGCGATCAACCGGTTGTGGTTGCAGCCGTCCGGGCGAAGGGCCCTAGAGCGCAGCAAGTAATCTGAAAAGTGCTTACTTGACGTGCTTGCCGATCAGGCCAGCCATCTCGAACATCGAGACTTGGGGCTTGCCGAAAACTTCCTTGAGCTTGGCGTCGGCGTTGATCATGCGCTTGTTGGCAGCATCTTGCAGGTTGTTGGCCTTGATGTACGTCCACAGCTTGCTGATGATCTCAGTGCGAGGCAGCGGGGCGGAACCCACGACAGCGGCCAGTGCGGGGCTGGGAGTCAGTGGCTTCATGAATGCTGCGTTGGGTGTGCGCTTCTTAGCGGGTGCTGCCTTGCCGTCGGTGGACTTGGATGCAGTTGCCATGTTGGATATCCCTTGTTCGAAAATGAAATGACGTTCCCAGTGAACACCTGCTGCTTCACTGGTTGGCTTGATGCTAATGGGAAAAAAACAGCTTTCCAAGGCTGGAAAACGTTTTTTTTCCTTCATTTGTTTCCACAAGTGCTGATAGTCAAAATCTTAGGCAACGAAAGAGCAAGACTGAGAGAACTGAGTGGGCTATCAGTTGAGCGGGGTTGCCCTACTTCGCCAATCAAAGGTGCTCAGGGAACTCCAGAATCGTGTGTCCAAGGTTTCACACCCAAAAGTGGGTGCAAGCTGCTGATTTCACAGCATTAAATGCTTATTAGCGATACGTGCCGCCTGCGTAAGTCGTGGTCAATCTATGGCGGCGATTGATAGTGGGGAATTTTGACCGGTTGACCATTGGGGTGTCTGCTTCCCCGGCGGCCCTTGGAGAGGACAGGCTGTCATCGCAAAATCTCTCACGGATGGTTACAGACTCGGGGTGGTGCACTTATGCAACACAAGTGGGGCAAGGGGTCTTTCCAGAGGGGAGCCGAGGGGGAGATTGCGCCGGAAATGGGAAAAAACGCGGAGGGAGTGGGGCGAGGCAGCCTGTCTGCAGGATGGTCTGTGAAGGGTGGAGGAGGCATTACGATGGCGGTTGGGGCTGGCCTCCGCTCACCCGGGAGAAGGCTGCCGTTCGTTTAGTGGCATCAGAAAAGGGGACATTGCATGAGTTCACGACAACCCAACCAGTTCAGCACCTGCGATCTGTGTGACGAGCACAAGGGGGACACTTCGGGCGCGTTTCGCGTCCTGGCGCCGGTCTTTCAGGAATACGGAGGCAAGGCCGCATTCGCGGGCGCGGTGTCCACGGTCAAATGCTTCGAGGACAACTCGCTGGTCAAGGCCGCCACTGAGACACCGGGCGAGGGCCGCGTGCTGGTTGTGGACGGCGGCGGCTCGGTGCGCCGCGCGTTGGTGGGGGGCAATGTGGCTGCGACGGCGGCGAAGAACGGCTGGGCCGGCATCGTGGTGTTTGGCGCGGTGCGTGATCTGGCCGAACTACAGGCAACCGCCATTGGAATTCGCGCCCTCGCGCTGATGCCGCTGCCGACGGAAAAGCGCGGCGAGGGGCAGTCCGATGTGACCGTGCTGATCGACGGCGTGCCGATCCGTCCGGGCGATTGGCTCTACGCGGACGCCGACGGCATCGTCGTGGGCAATCGCCAGCTCTGACGCACCTGTCGCTTTCTCTTTCTCTATTGGCCTCGCGCATCACTCCCGCCCGGCACGGTGACCCGTGCAGCGGTGCGCGATGGCAGGGTGGCCAGCACCACGCTCGCCAATGCCATGCCGAATGCGATCAGTTGCGTGGGGGTGAACTGCTCGCCGAGCACGAGCACCCCTACGGCGGCGGCACTCACCGGCAGCAGCACCGTGAACACGCCGCCCTGTGCTGCGGGAACCACCTTCAGGCCCGTCATCCACAGCCACACGGACCACATGCACGCGGCCAGCGCGTACAGCACCAGCAACAGCCAGATGCCGGAGTGCACGGCGGCGAAATCGAACCGGAGCGCGTAATAGATACCAAATGGCGTCGCCAGCAGGAATCCCCACAGGTTGATGAGTGAGGTGATGCGACGTGGGCTGAGCGAGCCTGTGAGTTTTTTGCCGATGACAGAGTAGGCCGCTTCGCAGATGGACGCCGCCACCAGCAGGGCATAGCCCAGCCATTCGTTGTCAGGCGTGTCGGCGCTGGCGTTGGCAGCGCCGTGATGGGATTGCGACAGAGAGAACAGCGCGATTCCCAGTACCGCGCACACCACCGCCACCCAGGTGCGTGGGGCGATGTGTTCGCGCAGGAATATCCAACTCATCACCGCCACACAGGCCGGGATGGACGCCATGATCACGCCCGCAGAGGTCGCGCTGGTCATGCTGACGCCCGAGATCATGCAAATAGTGAAGAGAAAATTGCCCAGGAACGATTGCAGGAACAGCAATCCGCGCGTCTGGCCGCTCATGCGTGTCTCGTCGGGCGATTTGCGCAGCCAATGTGGCATGGCGACGGCACCGATGCCGAAGCGCAACCAGGCCAACAACAGCACCGGAAACGTTGCGGCCAAGGGTTTAGAGAGCGCGACATAGCTGCCGACGAGGGACATGCTCAATGCCAGACAGGCGTAGGCGACGGGGCGGCTGATCATGGATGGAGGAGGTGCGCGAGGATGAGTGCGGAAATGGCAGCGGCACATCATGCATCAGTTGAAAGCCGTTCTCAATAAAGGGGTGAGAGCGTGTGTGCGCCGAAGACGTTGGCGCGCTGGGGTGTTCAATCTTTGTTTCGTGAGTGATAGTGCGCAAAATTTCATAGTGTGGATGAATTAATTCACAATACGAAATTCAAAAATGCTGCGCTGCCGCAATTTTTCTCAATACAAGAAATTGAATTTCATATTCAGAAATGACGGATGTAAGTTGTTGATTTGTATGGTTTAAAAATATCTCTTATATAAGACATAAGATTCAATCCAACTCTTATAGAAGACTTAAAGTTACTCCAACGGCAACGGAAATTGCCACCGATTTTTTAAACCCCTCGGAGAACCACATGTCTCAATCCCTGAACTCTCAACTGAGCCGCGAACAGCAAATTGCCGCCCTGGAAAAGGACTGGGCACAGAACCCCCGCTGGAAGGGCATCAAGCGCGGCTACAGCGCCGCCGACGTGGTGCGCCTGCGTGGCAGCCTGCAGCCGGAGTACACACTGGCCGAGCGCGGTGCCAAGGTGCTGTGGGAGAAGATCAACGGCGGCGCCAAGAAGGGCTACGTGAACGCGTTCGGCGCGATCTCCGCTGGCCAGGCCATGCAACAGGCCAAGGCAGGTCTGGAAGCCGTGTACCTGTCGGGCTGGCAAGTGGCCGCTGACGGCAACACCTCCGAGACGATGTACCCCGACCAGTCGCTGTACGCCTACGACTCGGTGCCAACCATGGTGCGCCGGATCAACAACACCTTCAAGCGTGCCGACGAAATCCAGTGGGGCCGCGGCATCAACCCCGGCGACAAGGATTTCATCGACTACTTCCTGCCGATCGTGGCGGACGCTGAAGCCGGCTTCGGCGGCGTGCTGAACGCGTTCGAGCTGATGAAGAACATGATCGCCGCTGGTGCTGCCGGCGTGCACTTCGAAGACCAGTTGGCAGCCGTGAAGAAGTGCGGCCACATGGGTGGCAAGGTTCTGGTGCCAACGCAGGAAGCCTGCGAAAAGCTGATCGCAGCCCGCTTCGCTGCCGACGTGATGGGCGTGCCCACCATTGTTTTGGCGCGTACCGACGCTGAAGCAGCCAACCTGATCACCAGCGACCACGACGCCAACGACAAGCCATTCCTGACCGGCGAGCGCACGCAAGAAGGTTTCTACCGCGTGAAGAACGGTCTGGAGCAGGCCATCAGCCGCGGTATCGCCTACGCTCCCTACGCCGATCTGGTTTGGTGCGAAACCGGCACGCCCGACATCGGCTTTGCCCGCGAATTCGCGCAAGCCGTGCTGGCTGCATGTCCCGGCAAGCTGCTGTCGTACAACTGCTCGCCTTCCTTCAACTGGAAGAAGAACCTGTCGGACAGCCAGATCGCCTCGTTCCAGGAAGAGCTGTCCGCACTGGGCTACAAGTACCAGTTCATCACGCTGGCAGGCATTCACAGCAACTGGTACAACACCTTCAAGTTCGCCCATGCATACGCTCGCGGCGAAGGCATGAAGCACTACGTTGAAATGATTCAGGAACCCGAATTCGCAGCACGCGAACAGGGCTACACCTTCGTGTCGCACCAGCAGGAAGTGGGCGCGGGCTACTTCGACGACGTGACCACCGTGATCCAGGGTGGCTCGTCCAGCGTCAAGGCGCTGACTGGCTCGACCGAAGAAGAGCAGTTCCACTGATCACAAAAGGACTGCAATGGCGCATGGGTGGTTCCCGGGGTGACGCCATTGCAGTCCGGGTGAAACAAGAGGTCGTCTGAGGAGACGAAACCCACGGCAGCATCTAGCTGTCGTGGGTTTTTTATTTCTGACTGCGTTCCATGTGCAGATGACGGTCAGCGGATCACGCCGCATGGCGCGGGGGCGATCAACGGACTGCGTCACGCACTGTTCAATCAACGCCTCCAGCCACCGCCGCGCTGATGCCAGCCACGCGGGCCGCGGTCCCAGCGGCGCGGCTCCCAGTGATAGCCCGGTCGACCATGGACGTAGCGGCCGGGGGCCCAGTGATAACGCCCGCTGGACCAGTTCCAGTTCCCGCCAATCCAGATGGCGCCAGCGTAAGGCGCAACCGGTACCGGCTCATAGTAGGGCGCTGGCGGCGCTATGGGGGCGTACACCGGCGCGTAGGCTTGGGTGTTCGGCAGGTTCGAATACGGATCGTCGTAATAGGGCTGTCCGACAGGTGCGACGATGCAGCCGGTCAGCGTCAGGGCCGACAGTGCGGCGCCGGCCAGCCAGAGGCGGGAGTTCAGAATCATTGCAATATCCTCTCGAGTCCCCAATTGACTGAGGGCCTCTGCCATTTCAACGGAGCGCAAGCTGCCCCGGTTGTCAGAACTTCGGCTCTTTGCGAAGCTTTACGCGACGGATACACGGCGTCCCTTTACAGCGGATTCGATAGGCATGTGTGGCGTGATTGCCGCTTGCGCAGAGCCGGATTGCGCACTCCGCGCTAAAATACGCGATGTTGCCCCTTAGAGGGGATTGATTTCTGGCCACCCGGCATCCGGGCGGCCCTATTGGATGGCAGAAAGGCGCCTCAGGTTATGACACCGCGAACGCAGAACGCTACGGGAGCAGTCCCGATCGCCTGAAGGTGCTGGTCGCGCACCGACGGGTGCGGGCATGTCTGAACATCCTCCCGTTTTTCCAGTTTGCGCGGCCAGTCCGCGCATTTGTTTTTTAGAAGCCTCGTGATGCACAGTTACGAGAACGCACAGCAGCAAGCAACATGGTTCAAATCACTCTTCCTGACGGTTCCCAGAGGCAGTTTCCCGGTCCGGTGACCGTGGCCGAAGTGGCCCAGTCAATCGGCTCTGGTCTGGCCAAGGCCGCGCTTGGCGGCAAGGTCGATGGCAAGGCCGTCGATACGAGCTTCAGCATCGACCATGATGCCGCGCTGTCGATCATCACCGCCAAAGATGCAGATGGTCTGGAACTGATCCGTCACTCGACGGCCCACTTGCTGGCCTACGCGGTCAAGGAACTGTTCCCCGATGCGCAGGTGACCATCGGCCCGGTGATTGAAAACGGCTTCTATTACGACTTCAGTTACAAGCGCCCCTTCACGCCCGAAGATCTGGCGGCCATCGAAAAGAAGATGACCGAGCTGGCCAACAAGGACGAGCCCGTCTCCCGCCGCGTGCTGCCGCGTGACGAGGCCGTGGCGTACTTCAAGGGCCTGGGCGAAAACTACAAGGCCGAAATCATCGCCAGCATCCCGACGAACGAGGATGTGAGCCTGTACCGCGAAGGCAGCTTCGAGGACCTGTGCCGTGGCCCGCACGTGCCCAGCACCGGCAAGCTCAAGCACTTCAAGCTGATGAAAGTGGCGGGCGCGTATTGGCGCGGCGACCATCGCAACGAGATGCTGCAACGCATCTACGGCACGGCGTGGGCCTCCAAGGACGATCTGAACGGCTACCTCCACATGCTGGAAGAGGCTGAAAAGCGCGACCACCGCAAGCTGGGCCGCGAGCTCGACCTGTTCCACATCGACGAGCATGCGCCTGGTACTGTGTTCTGGCATCCCAAGGGCTGGTCCATCTGGCAGGAAGTGGAGCAGTACATGCGCCGCGTGTACCGCGACAACGGCTATCAGGAAGTGAAAGGCCCGCAGATTCTGGACAAGACCCTGTGGGAAAAAACCGGTCACTGGGACAAGTACCGCGAGAACATGTTCATCACCGAATCGGAAAAGCGCGACTACGCGCTCAAGCCGATGAACTGCCCCGGTCACATCCTGATCTACAAGCAAGGCATCAAGAGCTACCGCGACCTGCCGCTGCGCTACGGCGAATTCGGCAACTGCCATCGCAACGAGCCCACCGGCAGCCTGCACGGCATCATGCGCGTGCGCGGGTTCACGCAGGACGATGGCCACATCTTCTGCCTGCCGCACCAGATCCAGGACGAAGTGACGGCGTTCACCGCGTTGCTGCAAAAGGTCTACAAGGATTTTGGCTTTACCAACATTCTCTATCGCCTCTCCACCCGTCCGGAAAAGCGCATCGGCTCGGATGAGAGCTGGGACCGCGCCGAAAGCGCGCTCGCAGAAGGTCTGCGTGCGTCCGGCTGCGAGTTCGAATATCTGCCTGGAGAGGGTGCGTTCTACGGCCCGAAGATCGAATACACGCTGAAGGATGCGCTTGGTCGTGAGTGGCAATGCGGCACCATCCAGGTCGATCCCAACCTGCCCGAGCGCCTTGATGCAGAGTTCGTGGGTGAAGACGGTGAGCGCCATCGCCCCATCATGCTGCACCGCGCGATCGTTGGCAGTCTGGAACGATTTATCGGCATCCTGATCGAACAGCACGCTGGCGCGCTGCCCGTGTGGCTAGCTCCAGTGCAGGTGGCGGTACTCAACATTACCGATTCGCAGGCAGATTACTGTCGCGAAATTGCCGCGCGCCTCCAAAAAGCGTTGCCGAATCAAGATCTTAGGGTCGTGACTGATCTGCGCAACGAAAAGATTACGTATAAAATACGCGAGCATGCCATGCAGAAACTGCCCTATATCCTTGTCGCGGGCGATAAGGAAAAGGCGGCAGGGGCTGTGGCAGTCCGCGCCCGGGGTAACAAAGACCTCGGTGTAATGTCAGTTGACGCGTTTGTCGACCTGATTGCACAGGACATTGCTTCCAAGGCCTGATTTTCAATTCCACTTGAAATCGTTTTGGTGCGCCCTATGTGCATCTTTGCCACGTTGTTGTGGCGTTTTATTTGAAGGTGAGAACCATCGCTACCGAATTTCGTGACCGTCGTCAGCGCGAGGAGCGCAAGCACCGCCTGAACCGTGAAATCACTGCGCCAGAAGTGCGTCTGTCTGGTCCTGACAATGAACCCATCGGCATCGTGCCCATCCAGCAAGCGCTGAGCATGGCCGGTGATCTGGACGTGGATCTGGTGGAAATCGCCGCCACGGCCAATCCCCCGGTGTGCCGCCTGATGGACTATGGCAAGTTCAAGTACCAGGAGCAGAAAAAGGCCGCCGAGGCCAAGGCCAAGCAGACGGTCATCGAGATCAAGGAAGTCAAATTCCGCCCCGGTACCGACGACGGCGACTACAACATCAAGCTGCGCAACATCCGCCGTTTTCTGGCCGATGGCGACAAGGTGAAGGTCACACTGCGCTTCCGTGGTCGTGAAATCACCCACCAGGAGCTGGGTCTTGCGCTGCTCAATCGTCTGCGTGACGAGCTGGCTGACTCGATCCAGGTCGAGCAGTTTCCCAAGCTGGAAGGCCGCCAGATGATCATGATGATCGCTCCGGCGCGCAAGAAGCCAGTGGGCAAGGGTGGCGCCGAAGGTGCCCCTGCAGCCAGTCAGGCTGCCTGAACCGCTCAGGACTTGCTACAATACGAGGTTTGCTGCACTCCACGGTGAATTTCCGGGGAGTGCAGTGAAATTGCAGTGCGCGAGTGCTGCAGCACGGACGGGCCTTGCGGCCAGGCCGTTTTAAGAAGTGTCCCGGGGCCAACAAGGAGGCGCAATAGCTGCGTCAACGCCTCGCGAGCACAACTAACAGGAGCATTCACATGCCCAAAATGAAAACCAAGAGCAGCGCGAAGAAGCGTTTTCGCGTTCGTCCGGGTGGTACCGTCAAGCGCGGTCAAGCCTTCAAGCGTCACATCTTGACCAAGAAGACCACCAAGAACAAGCGTCACCTGCGTGGCATCACAGCAGTGCATGAGACCAATATGGGTCACATCGCTCAAATGCTGCCGTCGGCCGGCCTGTAATTCACTGACGAACAAGGAGAAAACACATGCCTCGCGTCAAACGTGGTGTAACGGCTCGCGCCCGCCATAAAAAAGTTCTGGCCCTATCCAAGGGCTTCCGCGGCCGCCGCGGTAACGTCTTCCGCGTCGCCAAGCAGGCGGTGATGAAGGCTGGGCAATATGCCTACCGTGACCGTCGTACCAAGAAGCGCGTGTTCCGCCAACTGTGGATCGCCCGTATCAACGCCGCTGCACGCGAACTGGGTCTGACATACAGCCAATTCGCCAACGGCCTGAAGAAGGCTTCCATCGAAATCGACCGCAAGATGCTGGCCGATATCGCGGTGCACGACAAGGCTGCCTTTGGCAGCATCGTGGAGCAAGTCAAGGCCAAGCTGGCTGCTTGAGTTCACGGTCGGCAGTTGACGCCTCGGCGCTGACTGCCCGCGCACAAACAGCAAGGGCTAGGGCTTGAAAAGGCACTAGCCCTTGTTTATTTTCTAGAGTCGATAAAGTAGTCGATATGAACGAGTTGGATTCTCTGGTCGAAAGCGCGCGACAACTGTTCGCGCAGGCACAAACCCCCAATGATCTGGAAAACGCCAAGGCGCAGTTTCTGGGTAAGTCGGGCAAGGTCACCGAGCTCATGAAGGGCATGGCGCAGCTTTCCGTCGAAGAGAAAAAATCGCGCGGGGCGGCCATCAACCTGGCCAAGCAGGCGATCGAGGCGGCCCTCACCGAGCGCCGTCAGGCGCTGGCCGATGCCGAACTGGAGGCGCACCTCAAGGCCGAAGTGCTGGACGTGACCCTGCCGGGTCGTCAGCGCGGGCAGGGTGGTCTGCATCCCGTATCCGTCACGATGGAGCGCATCGAGGGTATTTTTGGCTCAATGGGTTTTGACGTCGCCGAAGGCCCCGAGATCGAATCCGACTGGTTCAACTTCACCGCGCTCAACACGCCTGAAGACCATCCTGCGCGTTCCATGCACGACACCTTCTATGTGGAAGGCGGCACGGCCCATGCGCCCAACCTGCTGCGCACGCACACCAGCCCGATGCAGGTGCGCCATGCGGTGCAGCACGTCAAAAAATACCGCAACCTGATCGACGCCGGTCAGACCATGCCCGAGATCCGCGTGATCGCGCCGGGACGCACCTATCGCGTCGATTCGGACGCCACCCACTCGCCCATGTTCCACCAGTGCGAAGGCCTGTGGATTGGCGAGAACGTGAGCTTCAAAGACCTCAAGGTCGTGTTCACTGATTTCTGCAAGACCTTCTTCGAGCAGGATGATCTGGTGCTGCGATTCCGCCCCAGCTTTTTCCCGTTCACAGAGCCGAGCGCCGAGATCGACATCCAGTTCCAGAGCGGCCCGCTCGCTGGTCGCTGGCTGGAAGTGTCCGGCGCGGGCCAGGTGCACCCCAACGTGGTGCGCAACATGGGGCTGGATCCGGAAAAGTACATCGGCTTCGCCTTCGGCATGGGGCCTGATCGCCTGACCATGCTGCGCTATGGTGTGAACGATCTGCGTCTGTTCTTTGACGGCGACATCCGTTTCCTGTCGCAGTTCCAGTAATCGTCGTCCCGTCCTCGGGCCTGCACAAAGCAACAAACACAAACGCGCAGGCCGATCCAACGCCAAAGAGTCTAGAAAAATGCAATTCCCTGAATCCTGGTTGCGCGAATTCTGCAACCCCGCACTGACTACCCAGCAGCTTGCTGACACGCTGACCATGGCGGGTCTGGAAGTGGAAGAGCTGGAGCCCGTTGCGCCTCCGTTCACCGGCATCGTCGTCGGCGAGATCAAGGAAGCCGTGCAGCACCCCGACGCAGACCGTCTGCGCGTGTGCCAGGTGGACGTGGGCGGCCCCGCGCTGCTGAACATCGTGTGCGGCGCACCGAACGCGCGTGTCGGCATCAAGGTGCCGTGCGCTACCGTGGGCGCAGAACTGCCGCCGGGCGAAGACGGCAAGCCGTTCAAGATCAAGATCGGCAAGCTGCGCGGCGTGGAAAGCCACGGCATGCTGTGCTCGGCCAAGGAACTGAAGATTGCGGACGACCACGGTGGTCTGCTGGAGCTGCCCGCCGACGCGCCGCTCGGCCAGAATATCCGCGAATACCTGAAGCTGGACGACACGCTGTTTACGCTCAAGCTCACGCCCAACCTGGCGCACAACCTGTCGGTCTACGGCATTGCGCGCGAAGTGTCTGCGCTGACCGGTGCGCCGCTCAAGCCATTGCAGTTCGATGCGGCTAAGGTTGGTACGCAGGATAAGCTGCCAGTGAAGATCGAAGCCACCGATCTGTGCGGCCGCTTCTCGGGCCGCATCGTGCGCGGTGTAAACACACAGACCCAAACGCCGCAATGGATGGTCGATCGCCTTGCGCGTTGCGGCCAGCGCAGCGTCTCGCCGCTCGTGGACATCTCCAACTACGTGATGTTCGAGCTGGGCCGCCCGTCGCACATCTTCGATCTGGACAAGATCCACGGCGGGCTCAGCGTGCGCTGGGCCAAGGTGGGCGAACAGCTCAAGCTGCTCAACGGCAACACCGTCCAGATCGACGACTTCCTGAAGATTGGCGTGATCGCCGACGACAAGGAAATCGAGTCGCTCGCCGGCATCATGGGCGGTGACGCCACGGCCGTGTCCGACGACACGAAGAACATCTACATCGAGGCCGCATTCTGGTGGCCCAAGGCCGTGGCCGGTCGTTCGCGCCATTTCAATTTCTCCACCGATGCCGGCCACCGCTTCGAGCGCGGTGTAGACCCCGAAGGCACGGTCGAGCACATCGAGCGCATTACCCAATTGGTGCTGGACATCTGCGGCACGCCCGACACCGTGGTGGGCGCCATGGACGATCAAAAGTCCAACATGCCGCAACCCAAGCAGGTCACGCTGCGTGTGGCGCGCGCGGCCAAGGTCATCGGCATGCCGCTCACGCAGCAGCAATGCTTTGACGCGCTGGTCGGGCTCGGACTGCCGACCGAGCAGGGCGATGGCACGCTCACGGTGACGGCACCTTCGTTCCGCTTCGACATCAACATCGAGGAAGACCTGATCGAAGAAGTCGCGCGCATGATCGGCTACGAAAATCTGCCGACCACCAAGCCGCTCGCGCCCATCACCCCTAAGCTGCGCGCCGAAAATCGCCGTGGCCAATCGGATGTGCGCCATGCACTGGCGGCGCTCGGCTATCAGGAAACCATCAACTTCAGCTTCGTGGAAGAAAAGTGGGAGCACGAACTGGCGGGCAACACCCAGCCCATCAAACTGCAAAACCCCATTGCCAGCCACCTGAGCGTGATGCGCTCGTCGCTCATCGGCTCGCTGCTGCAAGTGCTCAAGTTCAACGTGGACCGCAAGGCCAGCCGCGTGCGCGTGTTCGAGCTGGGACGTGTGTTCCTGCGCGATGACAGCGTGGAAGAAAGCGACACCACGGTCAAGGGATTCCGTCAGCCCATGCGCGTTGCAGGTCTGGCCTATGGTCCGGCCAACCAACTGCAATGGAGCGACGGCGATTCCAAGGTGGATTTCTTCGACGTCAAGGGTGATGTGCAAGCGCTGCTCGCGCCCGTGCAGGCCACCTTCGAAGCCGCAGAATACCCGGCGATGCACCCGGGCCGCTGTGCGCGCGTGATCGTGGACGGTCACGCCATCGGCTTTGTCGGCGAGCTGCATCCCAAGTGGCGCCAAAACCGCGATCTGGCGCATGCGCCCATCCTGTTTGAACTCGATCTGGACGCCGTGCTCCAACGCAAGGTGCCGGTATTCCGCCCGGTCAGCAAGCAACAGGCCGTTGAGCGCGACATCGCCGTCGTCGTGGCTGAAAATGTGGCGCATGACACGCTCATGAACGCCATCCACGCAGCCGCACCCAAGGGCATGCTGCGCTCTGCCGTGCTGTTCGACGTGTTCCGCCCCAAGGCGGGAGCGGCGGGCGGCTTGGCAGAAGGCGAAAAGAGTCTGGCCATTCGCCTGACACTGGGCTCCGATGCAGCGGCATTGACAGATGCTGACATCGAAACGGCCGTACAAGGTATCGTCCAGTCTCTGGCCACTTCAACGGGAGCGAGGTTGCGATAATGACAATGCTCAGCGACGAAATCGGAGTAGGGGAATTCACCGTCGAAAGCCTGGAATCCCCGGCACTGACCAAGGCGCAGCTGGCCGACTTGCTGTTCGAGCAGATCGGCCTGAACAAGCGCGAGTCCAAGGAGATGATCGATCAGTTCTTCGACCTGATCGTGCAAAGCCTGGTCAGCGGTGAAGACGTCAAGCTGTCGAGCTTCGGCAATTTCCAGATCCGCACCAAGGCGCCGCGCCCTGGCCGCAACCCGCGCACGGGCGAATCCATCCCGATCGAAGCACGCCGCGTGGTCACCTTCCACGCCAGCTCCAAGCTCAAGGAGCAGATCCAGGGTGAAGTCAAAGAGTAAAACCAAAGTCCGAGCATGATGCTGCGATTGCACCTCGTTTTCCATAGGGGAGTTCGGAGTACAGTACGCTAGATAGCTTTCCCGACGTTGTCACAATAGATCAATGAGCACCGTGTTGCCCCCCATTCCGGCCAAACGCTACTTCACCATTGGAGAGGTGGCGGAACTGTGCGGAGTCAAGCCGCACGTATTGCGCTACTGGGAGCAGGAGTTCACTCAACTGCGCCCGATGAAGCGCCGCGGCAACCGACGGTATTACCAGCACCATGAAGTCCTCATGGTGCGCCGCATCCGCGACCTGCTCTACGACCAGGGCTTCACCATCAGCGGCGCACGCAACCGCCTGCAAGAACTCGCCCACTCGGGAAAAGCAGGCATCGAACAACTCGCTGCAGGTGACGCGTCGCCAGACGACCTTGCGCACACTCCCAACAGCAGCGACGGCGAAGCCGCCAAAGCCGCTACGGCCCAGGCCGAAGCACGCGCCTCAACCGGCGCAGCGCCCATGGCACCGCTCACCCAACAAGCCGTCCGAAAAGAACTTCAAGAAATTCGCGCTCTTTTATCTTGGGTGTGAAAAACCGGTATATAATCTAGGTCTTGTCGGCGTGTAGCGCAGCCTGGTAGCGCACTTGCATGGGGTGCAAGGGGTCGCGAGTTCGAATCCCGCCACGCCGACCATTTTATTCGAAAGAAATCAACGGGTTACATCCAAAAGATGTAGCCCGTTTTTCTTTGGACTTTGACAAATTCGGAAGGCTTTGACAAATTCGCGTGTTTTTAGCTGCGATGCGTCCACTTACGAGGTGCGTTTTGCGATCCTGACGACCTGACTGTTCACAGCCAAGAACAGACACCCAGGTAAAGGCAACGCAGTCGTTCAACGCCTGAATTAAGCCACGCCGCGAAGCGGCGTCGGATTGAATGAATTGTTAGGTGCCTCCCTTGGAGAGTTGCACCCATCCATACGATCCAAAGTCATGAAAGGAAAGAGTTGTTGGTACAGAATATGTCCAACCACCGGCTTTCCACCATGACTCTGCGAGCCAGCGAGAGAGTAGCGAAATAGTCAGTCGGAGGCCAGGAAACTCGTCAGGCTCTACAAAGTACTGCTCGTCGATGTCTGCAAGATCTTTGAGCCCAAGAGCGAGCTCAAGTGATCTCCCCGGAAAGAGACTTTGATCTGTGTGATCGACCTTGTTGTTCTTGCCGCGCCAGTAGGCCCATGTGCTCGGTGCTCCACCATACTCATCTGTGAATATCTCAAGGCTTGCTTCATCCACACCATGACCAATTGGCAAGGCTATTAGACTGCCGAGTTCGTGGATCGCTTGATCTGAAAGACGATCAAGTTTGCGCTGATACATCGAGATGAACTGCTCTTGGGTCAATCCATATGGAACCATCTGCTGCACCTAACGTAATGTAGACCGCACCAAGCCGCAGGCCGTATCTGGCGCTTGCGGTGTAAATCGGCGCGAAAAGAACGCGGAAATAGGCTTGTAGTCTAGCTTTGTCGTTACAAGCACTATAGTCTGAGCATGGAGTTGGTCCATGCCCAGTTAGCTTCACACATCATAGATGAGTGCTTTGCGAGTCTTCTCTGCACGACCGCCTTGGGTCCATTTCAGTCCTTCGATCTGAGCAATCCATCGACATGCTTGCTCAACGCCCTTTGATCGCCGACGGCAAGGGAGTCGATGTAGGAATCTTCCGGCAGTAGACGCGTTTGGTGATCTTGGCATCTTTGTGGTGCAGTAACTCCTGGGCTGCTCCATCCGAATCTGGGTCCGATGCGGCTTTCACGCGAATGACCACGGACTTTGTGCTCGATGCGCTGGAGCAGGCACTGCACGCTCGCCAACCCGAGCCGGGCATGCTCACCCACTATGGCGACGGGGAGTCCAATACCTGTCCCTGCCCTATAGCCAGCGATTGCATGAAGCGGGCGTGCTCTCCTCGGTGGGCTCCATCGGCAATGCTTACGACAACGCGCTGGCCGAGACGATCAACGGGCTGTACAAAACCGAGGTCATCAAGCGCCAGGGCCGTGGCAGTCACGCCAACAACTGGAACTGGCTAGCTTGGAGTGGGTGCATTGGTTCAACACGCAACGACTGCTTGAACCCATTGGCAACATTCCACCCATGGAAGCTGAAGCAAAATACTTCAGCGATCAAACTGTCGCGCAGGCCCGTGTACAGGACATCACTTTAACCACGTAGCCTCCTCGATTCCCGGTGCGCTTCAGCCGTTAGCTGGGATTACCGATGAGAAGGCCTGCACAGTGACTCCTTAGCAGGTGGAAATCAGCCTCTTGCGAGCGGAAATGGCCCGCTTGAAGATGGAGCGTGACATCGCAAAATATCGTCGGCGTACTTCGCACAGGATGTGCTGCGAAGTACGCTTGGATTGACCAAATGAAAGGCGCATGTTCCGTAGAAGTGATGTGCGCCCAGTTAGGTGTCAGCGCCAGCGCATACTTCCATTGCCATTGCCATTGCCATTGCCATTGCCATTGCCATTGCCATTGCCATTGGCGAGCCTGGAGGCATGAGGGGCAGCATCATGCCGACGGATCGAAGGTAAGTGCCGTTCAAGGACTTCCTGAAAAGCATCGGCTTGCCTTGAACTGGCTCTACGTTCGCCCGGGGAGTCCCACACGCATCTGTAAGGCTGTAGGGGTATCGATGCAGGGACTGTTTGATCTGATCGTGACAGGTCGTCAAATGCAAATGAAGGTTAACCATTGTCAATTGACTTGCCTGTAGGCATAAGGCTTGCTCAGGGGTGGTGAACGGTGGCGCCGACGTGTCGGGGTGCTAAGCACCTCCGGTTATAGGTTTCTCATTTTGACGTGACCAGGCGCGGTTTAGCGGAAGGAGGAGGCTTGCCGGAGAGTGTGCTTAGCGGGATTCTGGTCTCCAGTTTGTCGGGGTACACCCCTACACATCTCAAGTGTCGATTGCAGATGAACCAGATCTCATCGCGATCATTCGAGAAAATGAAATATGCATCTGATGTCTCCGAGGGGTTGAACATGCCCAGGGAGCGGTACGCGGTTTTGTTGTTGAAACCACTTGCTAGGGGCAGCGGATGCGGACCATTTGCAAGTTGTTCGATGCGTAGATAAATGCCGGGTTCGAGTGTAAGCATGCATTACCGCCTTTCGCGGTAATGATCGGTGCGAATCGAACGGCTGTCCTGTAGGACTGGTCGGAATCGCGCGTAAATATTTGCCCTAACGGAACTTGCGTGGATGTTACGCGATATAGCCTATACGTAACAAGTTAATGCTTCATTGACAATTGATGGGGGTGGTGCGTGTTCAATCAACCTGCGCGCTTTTGCGCGGTTGGCAAGGAGGCTCCATGAAAGAAGACCGCACATTCACGCGTGCATTTACCGACGCCGAACTGAGCGAACATCGAAGTGCGCTTGGCAAGGAATCAGAACAAAGAAAGCATCAGCAATCCAACGCACCACCCCCGCCGCCGCGCGCACCCGATGACGAAGATATGGAGCAAGAAGAAAAGCAGCAGGGCTAAACAAGCTGATCCACCATGTGTGGAAACAGTTACGAAGCCGTCCCCTGTGGGCGGCTTTTGCATTTCTGCGATGTAGAACAGTGGTAGTTCCGCTGATCTCATAACCCAATGGTCGGTGGTTCGATTCCACCCATCGCAACCATCCAAGGCCAGCCGTTGAGCTGGCTTTTTAGTTTCCGCAGGGCAGGCTCATCGGTGACATATCGACATCTCAACAGTGGGGGATGCGATGGCACATGCAGTTCCGGAATTTAGTAGATCAGAATTCAATGCGCCTGGACGTATTTTGATAGCTCCATCCGGAGCTGTGGTTCCTCGGGAGAAGGCTCGAGCTCTGGATGTGATCAATAACTGGCGTGCATCACACAGTTATCCGTTAAATTTGCTTCATTTGACCCTTCCAAACTGAGCCAAGAAAGTATCGGTAAACGCCATTACAGCGCAACGTACGAAGCGGTTGGAGTCGATTCACGCAAAGCTGTCGCGCCAGCCCAATATGCATTTGACTGAAATGCAAGATATTGGGGGCGCAGTTGTGTTTTGCGAGTTCACTTCGAATGGATCGCAGTTCCAAACATTGGTTCATGAGGTGACTCACTTCAACACTGTATTTGGATCGAGCGATACTTATTACGGAATTACGAATGCTATGGCACAGAGTAAAAAACCGGATGTTCTGAAGAATGCAGATAGCTTGGCATCGTACATTTTGGATATACCCTATTTATCTTTGGAACGCAGAATCGGGAAGCCTTAAATGAATTATTTTATCCGTGGATTTGCTGCGTCGGTCTGTGTGCTAAGTATGATGGGTCAGGTTTCGGCATGTAGCCTCAGTGGGTTGCAGCATGAGATTAATTTCGATTCAGGGGAATCAACTCTTGGTGCAAAAAACGCAGGCGCGTTAGTGGGTTGGTTTTTAGATTGACGCGATGGTCTTGGTGTCGAATATGCATTGGTCGTGGCAAAGTCCATCAAGGGTAATAAAAAATCTGTGGATCTTTCTACATTGCGTATGCACGCGGTTTCTCAGATTCTTGACGCATTAAATAATAAGAATTTCACGATTATATATGCTGATCCTTTTGTGGAATCGCCTACTTCCTACGGTGTTGATTCGCTGACCGTCGCTATACAGCCGGCCTTGTGCCAAGACAGATATCTGCTGCTTTCAACCTATCAATAACTAAGCTATTCAACCAGCATTTGCATAAGCGTTGAAACAGTTACGAAGCCGTCCCCAATGGGCGGCTGAATCGCCCCGGATTCCCTGGACACTTTTGAGCCGTTGGGGTTGGTGTCTTTCGAAGGTGGATTCAACCGATCGATGCAACCCACCGCCCTAACGTCTGGAATTCACGCCAACGTCCTTGTTGATTCAGCATAGGCCTTTGCCCGCTGCACTCAAATGACCGATTGAAACGTGCGAGGCGTGATGGCTATGTTCGTTGGCTACATAGACCGCTTCGCCAATTTTTCTGATGGCGCATGTGCGAAGCCGTCACGGTGTCTTTTCTACAGTCGCCCGGACGATGATTTATCCAATGGAATGAGGATGAAAACAAATGCTTTGCTGCGCCTGTGACACGGGTACGTTGTTGCCAACGCGGGTGGATGGTTCTGGCCCCGTGGGTTATGTCTGTAATCAGTGCTCAGGGGCGCTGATTTCGCTGGCGCCTTATCTGGATTGGGCGAGGGGGCAGGGGCTCAACAAGAACTGTGGGCACCAGCAGGTGGATGCGTCGGCACTGGAACGCGGGGATGAGGGCGCTCCCGATTCAAAAAAGGCGTTGTCGTGTCCCAAATGCAGCCGCATCATGCTGCGCTTCAATGTTCTGGCGGACAAGGCGCATGGGCTGGACTACTGCTTTCATTGTGAGGAAGTTTGGCTCGATCAGGGCGAGTGGGACTATTTGAAGCGGCTTGGCTTGCACGCTTGCATCACGACGATTTCTACCGACACTTACCAGCGCAAGTTGCGCGAGCAAGCGGCGCAGGATGCGTTGATCCAGCGGTATCGCAGCACGTTGGGAGATGCCGTGTTTGATGGGGTGCAGCGCTTTGCGCAGTGGATGGATGCGCAGCCTGCGCGCGAGGCGGTGCTGCGTTATCTGACGCATGGGCCCGCGTTGCGCGCGCGGGCTGTGGTGATGAGGGCGCAGTGCGTTGATCGTATTGCGCCTTTTTTGATCAGGGCAGCGGTGTTGGCTGGCCGTCGATGCCAATCATGACGCCGGTGGTGCTTGCGTCAATTTCGATGGGGGTGTTCATGAAGCGGTCGATGCGTGGAGTGGTGCGCGCGTCGGGAAATGCAACCATTCCCACTTGCTGGCGATGGAGCAGGTCGTCTGCCTGTTGCTGCGTGAGGATGATTTTCTGCGGATAGGCTTCGTTGTGGGCCTGCCAGTGTTGGCGCAGGGCGTTCACGACGCTCATGTAGATATCGGAAGAGGGCATGGCGCAAGTGTATGCGCGAGCGCTGCCTGTGCGGGCGATGGGGGATCTGGCGTGTTGACGCGCACCCATCAGGTGCTCGTCTTGGATGAGTTTTGACAACGCGGGAATGCGCAGCGGTGGTTGCGCATTCCCGTTGTTGCGTCAGGAGCGCATGCCTGCAGCGGCGAGTGCGAACACGGAGTTGGGCACGTTGCGCGCGGGGAACTGGGTTCTGGCCGCGGGCCGCGATTTGAGGCGCTGAACGGAGTGGGTCATGCTGCCGGAATGCACCTGAGCAGCGCCGCTGTTGCTTGCGCCTTGCTTGGAGATGAGGTCGGCCACGGTGACGGACTGGAGGTAGTCCAGAACGCGCGAATGGAAATTGGTCCACAACTCGGCGGTCATGACGCCGGAAGGAGAGTCCTCACGCAGCTTGGTGGTGTCGTCCTTGTCGTCGGCCATCATGCGATCGGAGGCCTTGACGATGTCGGCAACGGACACCTCGCTGGCTGGACGAGCGAGCGTGTAGCCGCCGCCGGGGCCGCGAATGCTGCGCACCAGTCCTGCGCGGCGCAATGCGCTGAAGATGTCCTCCAGATAGGACAGTGAAATGCCTTGTCGTGCGCTGATGCTGGGCAGCGCCACGGGATGGCCGTGTGAGCGCAGGGCAAGATCGGTGATGGCCGTGACGGCCATTTTTCCCCGGGTGGTAAGACGCATGATGGTCTCCTGAAAGCAAGGTGTCTGGTGCACTCCCTGTGCAGCAGACTGAATTTGGAAATTTGTTTTTCGCGGCCTGAAAGCACAATGCCCAAAGGCGGACGCGCTATGTCGCGGCGAATGTCAGAGCAGGGAGTTGGTGTGTGCCGTGATGGCGAGCATTCCCCTCGAACCCCGACGCGACGCTGGGGCGCGAGACTGGGTGCTTCTGCGTGGAGTGCGACTGGGTGGGTGTTTGCCTAAGGCGGAAACGTTATCCCGAAACGCGCATGCAATCAGACAGCAGCGGCCTCACGCCTGAGCCGTTGGGACTCGGGGAGGCTTGGGTCTGCGTTTGAGGGAGGGGGAGTGCAGCGTGACTGGCTTGGCGTCGGCCGTGCGCTGGCGTGCGCCATTGCCCAGATCGTGCGGAGGAGGTAGGTCTAGTAGATCAGGGAGGTCTACCTGATGGTCATCCATCGCCAACTGCAGCAGCGTTTCATGCAGCGGGCTGCTGCCTTTGTCGCTATTTTGGGTGGATTTCGAGGCTTGGTGATCCACGAAGAAATGCAGCGATGGTGCATTGTCTTGCGTGGCAGCGTCGTGTTTCTGAATGTGATGGGCGACCTGATCCGGGAGGTGTACATGCGGCGTTTGGCCGTATGCAGACACCCCCAGGGACATGAAAAAGCAAGCGCTGATAAACGCTATGACCCACCGTAGCATGGAGAAAATTATACGCAGTCACGCAACAATTGGGCGTGACCGTTTGCTATGGTTTTTTAAATTCGGAGGTCTCAGCCCATTGTTTCTCATCGATTGACGCTATCTAATGAATAGCGCAAAAACCGAAATAGTCGGAATTCAATCGACATATTCCTGTCGAATTTCTCGGTCTAGTGGGCTTGTGTGGACATGGCTTCGCCCATCCTCACGGGGCGGGCAGCGGCCCAGTCCTGCACGAAATCAACGGCACCTGGCTCGAACAGAAGCACGACCGTGGACCCCAGCAGGAAGCGGCCCATTTCGTCTCCCTGGCGCAGACGCACGGGAGTTTCAAGATAGTCCCACGTGCGCACCTTCCCCGGACGGGGAGGGTTGACCACGCCGTGCCACACCGTCGCCATGCTGCCGACGATCGTGGCACCCACGAGCACCAGCGCCATCTTGCCCAGCGGCGTGTCGAACATGCAAACCACGCGTTCGTTGCGTGCAAACAGGCCGGGCACGCCGCGCGCCGTCGTCGGATTGACGGAAAACAGGTCGCCCGGGACGTGGATCATGCGCTTGAGCTGGCCATCGCACGGCATATGAATGCGGTGGTAGTCGCGCGGGCTGAGGTAGATGGTGGCGAACTTGCCATTGGTGAAGGGCGCGGCCAGGGCGGCGTCGCCGCCGAGCAGCGCGGTGGTGCTGTAGTGGTGCCCTTTGGCCTGAAAGATCTGATCCTTGTCGATCGGGCCCAATTGGCTGATGGCTCCGTCCACCGGGCAAACCGTGGGCGCCGCGGCCAGAGGGCGAGCGCCGTCGCGCAAAGCCCGTGTGAAGAATTCGTTGAACGTCGGATAGCTGGCGATGTCGGGCTGTGCCGCCTCGCTCATATTCACCTGGTAGCGCTGGATGAACCAGCGGATGACGGAGGTGGTCATCGATCCACCGTGCAAAGAGGCCAGCCGCCCCATCAAGGTCGTCAGTGCCTGCTTGGGCAGCAAGTACTGGGAGAGAACGGCAAGTCGGTCTGACACGTGGAGGAAATCCTTTTTTTGTAGCAAACCCATTCTACTGGCGAAGCCCGTGCGCTCGGGGCTGGTGTCTGCCCGGATTCCGGATGGGGCGGCCAGGTGTTGGCACAGTGGGCGCACGGGGCGCACGGGGCGCAAGGGCGCACAGGACGCATAGCCCCAAAAAGGCGCAGTTTTTCAGCAGGTGCTTTGCGCCGGCGCACGCAATTGGGTGGGACATCGTAGGATCGGTAGCGTTCGGCTATCCCCGTACCATGAATAACACGACTGCCACCCCCGCTACCACCGACCCTGCATCGCGACGCACCGCACTGATTGTCTGGTTGCGCCGCTTCTGGCCCGCAATCATGCCCATCAGCGGCAAAGAGCGCATGCGCATGTTGCTCGGGATCTGTCTATGCGTAGGGGTTGTGACCATTTGCGCGCACTGGTGGGGCATGCGGCACCCACCCGGACTCTGGATGGTCGCGTCGCTGGCGGCCAGTTCCGTGCTGGTCATCGCCTTGCCTTCCAGCCCACTCGCCCAGCCGTGGGCGGTACTGGGTGGCAGCGTACTGTCGGCGATTCTGGGGGTGCTGGTGGCGTCGCTGGTGAGCGAAGTGATGATTGCCGCGCCATTGGCGGTGGGCTTGGCGGTGCTCTGTATGTTGCTACTGCGTTGCCTGCATCCGCCCGGCGCATCGCTGGCGTTGCTGGCCGTCATCGAGCCGGCTATGCGAAGCGGCAGATTCATCAGCTTTGTGTTGTTCGACGTGCTGGTGCTGATCATCGTGGCCATCGTGTTCAACCGACTGGCGGGCCGAGCCTATCCGCATGTGAAACTGGCGGAAACCACTGGCAGTGCGGACAAGCAAGGCAAACCCAGCCCATTCACCGCGTCCGATCTCGACGAAGCGCTGAAAAGCTACAACGGCGTGCTTGACATCAGCCGGGCCGATCTGGAGAAACTGCTGCACACCGCCGCGCGTGCCGCATTCCAGCGGACGTTGGGTGATCTGCGCTGCGAGGACATCATGTCGTCCCCCGTACACACCGTGCTGGAAGATGCGACCTTGGCCGAAGCCTGGGAAAAAATGGAGGAATTTGCGGTAAAGGCGCTCGCCATCGTGGATGACACGCAACACGTGATTGGCATTGTCTCCACTACCGACCTGCTTCATGCGCAATTTGCACAGGACCCCCCATCGGGATTCGGAGAAAAACTGCGCTCGTGGATACCGTGGCGCGGGGCGAAAAAAGCCCGCACCGTGGGGGCATTGATGTCGTCACCCGTCGTGCAGGCGCGCATGGACCAGCACGTCATGGATCTCGTTCCCATGTTCTCCGAAAAGAGCCGCCGGCACATCCCGATCGTGGATGAAGGAGGGCGTTTGGTGGGCATCATCAGCCAGACGGATGTCATCCGTACACTGGCCGCAGCACTGACAGCTTGACACCAACTTATTTTGCGGTGTTTTGGCGCATCGGGTTACAATATAGGGCTCACCACAGCGCCTTACGCCTCATGCCGCCGCTACCTCGCGGAAGCAGTTCTTGCTCTGGGCATGGGTGAGCAGTATTTATTCAGCCCACTTTGTACCGCGCCTTCGACTTCAATCAAGACATGGCGGCGGCAAACGCCGGTTGCTGCCGTCAGGTGGAATATTCAGCAATAGATAGTTTTTGAGACTGAAGATGGCTAAAGAAGAATTGATTGAAATGCAAGGCAGCGTGACCGAGGTGTTGCCCGACTCGCGCTTTCGCGTCACCCTGGACAACGGACACCAACTGATCGCCTACACCGGCGGCAAGATGCGCAAGCACCACATCCGCATCCTGGCAGGTGACAAGGTGTCGCTGGAAATGTCGCCCTACGACCTGACCAAAGGCCGCATCACATTCCGCCACCTCGCAGGTCGCGGACCGGGCCCCGGCCAATCCTCTGGTAACCGCTGATCGCCACACACAGCTCGTGTATGGAATCCCCTTGGTAGAGGGGTGTGCGAACCTTCGGAAGCTGCCCTGAACGACAAAAAAGCAGTTTTCGTAAAAATAATTTCTGATTTGCCATAAAGCACTCAAATTGGTGGTTAGAATACAAGTCTTGTCGGAGCGTAGCGCAGCCTGGTAGCGCATCTGCTTTGGGAGCAGAGGGTCGCGAGTTCGAATCCCGCCGCTCCGACCATTGATAGCAAAGGCCCGTAGGAGATTTCTCTTACGGGCCTTTTGTCTAACCAAATTGCAAGTCTCTAACGCCCAGCCTTTGCCAGAATGGCTTTCTTGTGCCGCAGAGAGTCAGCGGTTTGAATTTGCGTCGTACGCGTCGAGTTAGCCGCTCTAGCCACGTCGCAATGCGCCCATTGGCGGTTGACTTCATTGGTCGACTCATCCAGCTCCCAAGCTCTTCCAATAGCCTTGTCCGGGCGTTTGAGCAAAGCATTCAACGTATCTGCCTCGCTGCGCACGAGCATCGCCAGGGCGTTGTTGCTGTCAACGTCGTCATGGCAAGTTCACGGCCCCAGCCTGATGTCGCCGCATAAAGTCATCAAGCGAGCGGTGTATGGGCATCGTGATACCGACTACTTCCTCCTCAAGATCAAAGCCTCGTTCCCCGGGAACTTGCGATGAACCAGAAAAAAGCCGCCCGAAGGCGGCTAAAAGAGGGATGGGCGAGGGATTGCCCATGTCAATGGTAAATCATGTTGACCAGTCCCTCGCGTTGCAATTTGTTAAAAATTATTTCATGAATGAGGCGCGTCTCCAGAGGGTCGGGGGTTGGGCTGTTGATAGACCTGCTTTCCTTCCACAATGGTTTCTAACACGTTGATATCGCGGATTTTCATGGGATCGACCGTCGTGGGGTTGGCGGAGAGGACGACCAGATCGGCCCATTTGCCCACTTCAATGGAGCCGCGCTCTTTTTCCTCGAAGTTCTGGTGCGCGGCGTTGATGGTCAGCGCGCGCATGGCGTCCCGGGGAGAGATGCGTTGCTCGGCACCAATCACCGCGCCGCTGGTGGAGACACGATTGACAGCGGCCCAGATCATCATGATCGGGTCCATCGGGACGATGGGCGTATCGGCATGCAGCGTGAAGGGAATGCCGCGCTTGAGGGCGGACTGTGCTGGGCTGATGCGCAGGCCGCGTTCGGGGCCAAGGAAAATGTCGCGGTGGCGGTCACCCCAGTAGTAGGTGTGGAGCTCGAAGAATGATGGGATCACGCCGAGTGTTTTCATTTCATCCAGTTGGTCCTCGCGAGCCATCTGGGCGTGGATCAGCGTGTGGCGCGCATCGGTGCGCGGGAATGCCTCCTGCGCCTTGCGGTAGGCTTCCAGCACATCGCTGATGGCTTGGTCGCCGTTGGTGTGGATGAGCAACTGGCGCCCGGCCTTGTGCGCTTCGGTGACCTTGGTGATCAGGTTTTCCTTGGTGGTTCGGGGATAGCCGCGGTAGTCGGCATCGCCGTCGTGCGGTGTGTGGTACGGGTCGTGCAGATAGCCGGTGTAGCCCTGGATGGAGCCGTCGTAGAAGTCCTTGATGCCGCCAACCTTGACCTTGCCGCTCTTGAGCGGAAGCTTCTCTGCGGCTTCGAGGCTTTGCAGTCCCGTGGGCCATGCTACGACGCGCAGCGGCAGGTTGCCCGCCTGGGCGGCGGCTTCCATGGAGGCGATGGAACCAGCGTTAGACGCGCCATCATTGGCCGTCGTCACGCCCTTGGCGGTGTAGATGCGGGCGGCGGCTTTGATGCCTTCCTGAATTTGCGCGGCGGTGACAGCGGGCTTTCCGCCGGCGACGAGTTGCTGTGCCGTTTCCGCCAGAAAGCCGGTCGCCGCGCCGCTGCTGTCACGGCCAATCACGCCGCCTTCCGGATTGGGGGTAGTGGCCGTGATGCCTGCTTTTTCAAGAGCGAAGGTGTTGGCGACCGCCATGTGGCCCGAGATGTGGGTGATGTACACGGGTTGCGTGGTGGACACCTTGTCCAGATCTTCGCGCGTGGGGTGGCGCTTTTCAGCGAGCAGAGTGTCGTCATAACCGAAGCCGGTGATCCAGGCATCGGCACCCATTTCTGCTTTCTTCTGTTTCAGCAGTTCGACCACCTCGGCAATGGAGTTGACGCGACCGATGGGCGGGCTGTTCAGGTCCACCTCGAAGCGGTCGTTGATGCCGGTGTAGATAAAGTGGCTGTGCGCGTCATAGAAACCCGGCGCGATTGTCTTGCCTTGCAGGTCGTGTACCTTGGTGTCCGGGCCCGCGTAGGCTTGCACGTCGGCGACGGAGCCCACGGCGATGATTTTTCCGTCCCGCACGCCAATGGCTTGGGCAACGCTGTTGCCTTGGTCCAGGGTGATGATGTCGCCATTTTTGTAGATGACTTGCGCGGCATCCTTGGGATCGATGCGCGTTCCGTCGCCGCCGCAGGCGGTGAGCAGGGCCGTCACGGCGAGCATGCAGAAGGATTGGCGCATGCGCGTGTGGGATTTGAACCGGATTTTGTGTGGCGATCGAATAATCATCTGTTTGTCTCCTGATGGAATATGTCTCTGGCGAATGCCGTGGCATGCATGACAGGCGCAAAAGTAGCATTCGATAAGGAGTGGCTATAGAGCCAGATGTGTGGAGTTGATATAGCCAGCGGCCGATTATTGGCCAGGGCGATGAATGGGTGAAACTCTTGTGTTGTCATTAAAATGGATCAAGACAAGACAAAGTGCAGTCATTTGGTGTTAATTGTCGTTTGGCGGCGCTGAAAAAGAACGCTATTCAGCGCGCACTAGGGATTTCACTTGCTCCCTTTGGAATATGGGCGTTCGCCAGATTTTATTTGATTCAATTGGCGCGCAAAAATGGAATATTTACATATTGCCGGAATTTGAGCATTTTTGAATTGAATATGGTGTAGTGGTTACGAATCGCGGCCGTTGCACACATGGCCGATTCGTCTGGCCGATGGCGTATATCGGCTTTGTTTCAGTGGTGGGCATGCGGCAGCTGACCGGACCGGGGGAGCCGCGCGGGACGCTCGGTCAGACGATGTCTCTGCACGAGTGCGCGCGCTTCAGAACCGAGTGGCCTTCGTGCGTGATGTGATGAACGGTGGCGATTCCGCTGTCGCCCGGGGGCGGGATATCGGCAATGACCAACTGGGCCGCGCGCAGCACGCGGAGCTTGTCAATGGATACGGAGTCCGAGACCGTGGCGGGCAGTCCTTGCTTCATGATGTCGACCAAGAGTTCAACCGGCATGATGAATCACTATTGCATTTGGGGTTGAATAATTCTATCGAGATCGACCAATTACACAATCGGATTGACTCAGCCTATCGTGCAAATTTTGCAGCACGGAACGGCGTGCGCATGCCACGCAGGGGCGAGTGTGGATCGGGGTGTGCGCGGTTGCGGATAATGCACGTCATGACTTCTTCGCAGGCTGCTGCACGCTTTTCCCGATTCGATGCCGTGGACGCCCTGCGTGGGCTGGCGATGGTCTGGATGACCGTTTTCCATTTCTGTTTCGATCTGTCCCACTTTGGTTTCTGGCAGCAGGATTTCCTGCACGACCCGGTCTGGACCTGGCAACGGGTGGCGATCGTCAGCCTGTTTCTCTGGTGTGCGGGCGTGAGTCAGGCCATCGCGACGGCGCAGGGGCAGGGCTTGCCGCGCTTCTGGAAGCGGTGGGGACAGATTGCGCTCGCGGCCTTGCTGGTGTCAGCAGGATCGTATGCCATGTTTCCGCAGAGCTTCATTTACTTTGGCGTGATGCACGGTATCGCGGTGATGCTGGTGCTGGTGCGGCTGAGCGCCCGTTGGGGGCGTTGGCTGTGGCCGCTTGGTCTGGCGGCGATGGTGCTGCCCTGGCTGGCGGAGTTCTGGCTCCAGGGCGCGGGGCAGGCGTGGGCGGAGCTGTTCAATAGCCGGGCGTTGAATTGGCTTGGTCTCGTATCTCGCAAACCGTTCACCGAGGATTACGTGCCGCTGTTTCCGTGGCTGGGTGTGATGTGGTGGGGCATGGCGAGTGGGCAATGGCTGCTGGCGCAGCGCCGCTCCTGGCTGGCCGCCGCAGTGCCACGCCCACTGCGTTTTCTCACGGTGATGGGGCGCTGGAGTTTGAGCTACTACCTGCTGCACCAGCCGGTGTTGATCGCGCTGGTGGCGGGAACTGCGTGGCTGCTGGGGCGCACCATTTGAGGCAGGCACCAATGACAACGGCCCGGTCATGACTGAACGGGCCGTTGTGGCGGGCGCGGGCCAGTCGTAGAGACTGGCTTTGGCAGGCAGATTTACTGGATCTTGGCCTTGGCGCGCAGGTCTTCCTGGAACTTGGCCAGCTTTTGCTGCTGCAGTTGCTGGGCGATTTGCGGCTTGACTTCATCCAGCTTGGGCAGTTGGGCTTCACGCACGTCGTCCAAGCGGATGATGTGCCAGCCGAATTGCGACTTCACGGGCGTTTGCGTCATCTGGCCCTTTTGCAGCTTCACGAGGGCTTCGGTGAACTCGGCCACGTAGCTGCTGGGATTGGCCCAGTCCAGATCACCACCGCGTGCGCCGGATCCGGGGTCCTTGGATTCCTTCTTGGCGATGTCTTCGAACTTGGCGCCCTTGTCGATTTGCGAAATGATCGACTTGGCCTGGTCTTCGGATTCCACGAGGATGTGGCTGGCCTTGTATTCCTTGCCGGAGTTGGCGGCCACGAACTTGTCGTATTCGGCCTGAATTTCGGCGTCGGTGACCGGGTTCTTCTTCTGGTAGTCAGCGAAGAGTTCGCGGATCATGATGGTCTGGCGTGCCAGTTCCATCTGGTTCTTGAAGTCTGGCGTGCCTTCCAGGCCGCGCTTCTTGGCTTCCTGCATGAACACTTCGCGCGCGATGACTTCTTCCTTGATCTGTGCTTCGACTTCAGGCGTGATCGGGCGACCGGAACGCTCCACCTGCTGCTTCAGCGCCTCGGCACGCTCCTTGGGAACTGGCTTGCCATTGACGATGGCGAGGTTCTGTGCGGAAACGGGCAGGGCCACTGTGCCCAGCAGCGCGGCGGCCACGAGGCCGGACATGAGCTTTTTCTTCATTGGATATCCACGATTAGAAGTAAACGTACGGAACTCGCGCCCCGCGACCGGCAACTGCCGGATTGTCAGAGAATTTCAATGGCAATGGCATGCGCGCCGCTGTCGATGAAAGACTGCAGCGAATCATACACAAGCCGGTGACGCGTCACTCTGGACTTGCCTTCAAACTTTGGTGACGAAATGCGCACCCTGAAGTGCGTGCCAAAGCCGGTGCCGTTGGCACCTGCGTGCCCGGCATGCAGGCCGCTTTCATCGATGACTTCAAGCTGTGACGGCTCAAGCGCGCGCGTGAGCACGTCCTGCATGTTTTGTGCGGTGACTTCCAGTGCGCTCATTGCTTGGCGTCCTCCACTTGCACGGGGGCGTCTTCTTCCTTGACGTGGCGGCTGAGGTAGATGGCCTGCGCGATCACGAAAACGATCATCAGACCCATGCCGCCGAACAGCTTGAAGTTCACCCAGGTGTCGGTGTCGAAATGGAACGCCACCCACAGGTTGAGCGCGCCCATCACCGCGAAGAAGCCCGTCCAGCCCCAGTTCAGGTTGCGCCACACGGGGTCGGGCAACTGGATTTGCGTGCCCATGAGCGAGCGGATGAAGTTCTTGTTGAAGCCGAGTTGGCCGATCAGCAGCACCGCACCCATCACCCAGTACAGCACGGTTGGCTTCCACTTGATGAAGTTCTCGTTGTGCGCGAGCAGGGTGGCACCACCGAACACGACGATGATGGCCAGACTCACCCATTGCATGGGTTCGGTCTTGCCGGTCTTGATGCGCATGTAGCCCAGTTGCACGATGGTTGCGGCGATCGCAACGGCAGTCGCAACGTAGATTCCCCAGACCTTGTAAGCAACAAAAAACAGGATGATGGGGAAAAAATCGAGAAGCAGTTTCATGTATTTGTTTACTTTTTAGGAGCGAAATCGAGCGAGGCGGAGTTCATGCAATAGCGTAACCCGGTGGGCGCGGGGCCGTCGGGGAACACGTGACCCAGGTGTGAGCCGCATTGTGCGCAAACGGTTTCGGTGCGAACCATGCCGTGGCTGACGTCCTGGATTTCCTTGATGGAGCCGGGGATGGCTTCGGCAAAGCTGGGCCAGCCACAGCCTGCGTCGAACTTGGTGAACGAGTCGAACAGCTTGGCACCGCAGCAGATGCAGTGGTAGCTGCCGTCGTCCCAGAAGGCTTCGTATTTGCCGGTGAAGGGGCGCTCGGTGGCCGCATGGCGCGTGACCTGATAGGCGACGGGCTCGGCACCTTTGTCCTGCAAGGTGCGCTGCCATTCGGCGTCGGTCTTTTCGATCGGGAATGTCATGATGAGCAACTGATGGAGATGTGTGACGCCCAATCGGGCGGAAAGTCTGCCTGACTGTCGTGTCCGGGATGTTCCTCGAAAGGCGCTCCCAGAAGAACCTGTAGTGTATGCACGCCGGAGAAATCCCCCTGTTTCGCCGCGCGTATGGCAATTTCGCCCAAGTGGTTGCGCAGGACGAACTTGGGGTTCACGTCCAGCATGGAGGCTGCCGCTCCCGCGCTGGCCGTCTGTGCGCGCAGTGCACGGTAGCGCTCCAGCCACGCGTCGAACGACTCACGATGCAGGAACAGATCGCGCACCCGGTGGATTTCGTCCTGATACGCATCCGACTCGAACGCTTCAGCGAGGCGGCGCCAGAAGATGGTGTAGTCCACGGCGTCCTGCGCCATCAGGTTGAGCAGCGACTGCAGCACCTCGACGAATTCGGGCGATGCCGTTTGCGCCTGGGCCAGCCCGAGCTTGTCCGCCATGCGGCGCTTGAATTCGCGGGCGAAGGTGGCTGGATAGCTGGTCACCGCCTCGCGTGCCGTTTCTTCGCTGCCGATCAGGGGCAGCAAGGCCTGCGCGAGGCACAGCAGATTCCAATACGCGACGCTGGGTTGCTGCTCGAAGGCGTAGCGGCCCTGGCTGTCGCTGTGGTTGCAGATGTGGCCGGGCACGTAGGCGTCCAGAAACTGGAACGGGCCGTAGTCAATCGTCAGCCCGAGCACGCTCATGTTGTCCGTGTTCATCACGCCATGGCAAAAGCCGACGGCCTGCCATTGGGCGAGCAAGGCGGCGGTTCGCTCACTTACGGCATGTAGCAGTGCAGCGTAGGCGTTGCCCGCAAAGGGAGCGGTAGGGCTGCGGCATGCGGGGTAGTAGCGGTCGATGACGTAGTCGGCCAGTTGGCGCAACGACGCTTCATCGCCACGCGCGGCGAAGTGCTCGAAATGGCCAAAGCGGATGAAGCTGGGGGCCACGCGCGTCACCACAGCTGCGGTTTCGATTTCTTCGCGGTAGACCTGCCCGGGCGAGCCCGTCAGCGCCATGGCCCGCGTGGCGGGAATTCCCAGCGCATGCATGGCTTCGCTGCACAGGTACTCGCGGATGGACGAGCGCAGCACGGCGCGGCCATCGCCCATGCGGGAGTAAGGCGTGCGCCCGCTGCCCTTGAGCTGGATTTCCTGCCCCGCCAACGTCTCGCCCAACACGATGGCGCGGCCATCGCCCAATTGTCCGGCCCACACGCCGAACTGGTGTCCGCTGTAGACCGTGGCGTAAGGATGGCAGTCGGCAGGGACGGCGTTGCCGGTCAGCATCTGCAGCGCAGCATCGGTCTCCAGCCAGCGGGGATCGATGCCGGCCAGTTGTGCCACTTCGGGCTGCCGCGCAATCCAGTGCGGCTCGGGCAGCGGAGTCGGGCGCAACGCGGTGAAAAACTGCGGGCCGAGCGACGTCAAGCCGCCTTCCTGCCGCCATACGGGTGGCTGGACATCGGGCATGGAGTCCGGTGACGAAGCAATGGGATTTTGGGTATCGGCAGACATGTTTCCATTGTCCCCTTGGCCCGCAAGACTTGACGTAAGTGAGGACTTTGGATTAATTCGTGGCTATATTGCGCTGCAACAAAAAGTGAAAACCCGAAGGTGACAGGAAAACGTAAGTGCGAACCGCAATCATCGCTACGATAGCTAGTCCGGGTCAGCGATCTGCGATCTGACAAGTCCCTCGTATGAAGAAGGAGCCACAAGCATGCTGGGCTTAATGCAAAGCCAACCTCTGTTGATTTCGTCCCTGATCCAGTTCGCAGAGCGCCATCACGGCGACGCAGAGATTGTTTCGCGGCGCGTTGAAGGTGATATTCACCGTTATACCTACCGCGACCAGGCCCGCCGCGCGCGCCAACTGGCGAATACGCTGGACGGCATGGGCCTGCAGACAGGGGACCGGGTGGCTTCGCTGGCGTGGAACGGCTACCGGCACATGGAACTGTATTTCGGCGTGAGTGGCTCGGCCCGCGTGATGCATACCATCAACCCGCGCCTGCACGCAGACCAGATCGCATGGATCGTCAACGACGCCGAAGACCAGGTGCTGGCGTTCGACATGACGTTTCTCGGCGCCATCCAGTCCATCCATGCCAAGTGCCCCACCGTCAAGCAGTGGGTGGCGCTGTGCGACGCAGACAAACTGCCTGCTGACACCGGCATTCCCGGCCTGATCAGCTACGAGGAGTGGATCGGCGCCTCCAACGACCAATACGTCTGGCCCGAGTTTGACGAGAACACCGCCTCCAGCCTGTGCTACACCAGCGGCACCACGGGCAACCCGAAGGGTGCGCTCTACAGCCATCGCTCCACCTGCCTGCATGCCTATGCGGCAGCGCTGCCGGACGTGATGGGCATCTCCGCACGCGATGCGGTGCTGCCCGTCGTGCCCATGTTCCACGTCAACGCCTGGGGCACGCCCTATATCGCCGCACTGACCGGCGCCAAGGTGGTGTTTCCCGGCCCTGCGCTGGACGGCAAATCGGTCTATGAACTGATCGAGTCCCAGGGCGTGACGATGGCTGCTGGCGTGCCTACGGTGTGGCAGATGCTGCTCGCCCATGTAAAGAGCAACCAGCTGCAGTTCAGCACGCTCAAGCGCACGGTGATTGGCGGCTCGGCCTGCCCGCCAGCGATGATCGATGCCTTCCAGGACGAGTTCGGCGTGACCGTGCTGCACGCTTGGGGCATGACCGAGATGAGCCCGCTGGGCTCGCTGTCCACGCTCAAGAACAAACACCTGCAATTGCCGCGCGAGCAGCAGATGCACCTGCTGCAAAAGCAGGGCCGCGCCTTCTGCGGCGTGGACCTGAAGATCGTCGGCCCCGATGGCAAGGAGCTGCCGTGGGACGGCAAGACCTATGGCGACCTGATGGCCCGCGGCCACTGGGTGCTGCAAAGCTACTTCAAGGGCCGCAGCCCGCTGGTGGAAGACGAAAACGGCCGAGGCTGGTTCCCGACCGGCGACGTGGCCACCATCGACCCCGACGGCTTCATGCAGATCACAGACCGCACCAAGGACGTGATCAAATCGGGCGGTGAATGGATCAGCTCGATCGACATCGAGAACATCGCCATGGCGCACCCCGCCGTGGCCATGGCCGCCTGCATCGGCATGCCACACCCTAAATGGGATGAGCGCCCGATTGTGGCCGTGACGAAGAAGCCCGGTGCCGAAGTCACGCGCGAAGAGCTGCTTGCGTTCTATGAAGGCAAAATCGCCAAGTGGCAGATTCCCGACGACGTGGTGTTTGTGGACGCCATTCCGCTGGGCGCTACCGGCAAGATGCTGAAGACGCGCTTGCGCGAAGATCTGAAAGACTACAAGCTGCCGGGCCTGTAAGCACGGCCCGGATCGCTCGTTCGATCATCCACACGGCGCGCGTTCTTTGCGGAACGCGCGCCGTATGCTTTGAGAGTGCCGCCTTCCCGCATCCAATGGATGCCGATTGATTTTTCACACGCATGGGCTTCGAGTTTCTGGTCATCTCGCTACTGAACGGCATCAGCTACGGGCTGCTGCTGTTTATGCTGAGTGCCGGGCTGACGCTGATCTTCAGCATGATGGGCGTGCTCAATTTTGCGCATGCGAGCTTCTACATGCTGGGGGCGTACCTGGGGTATTCGCTGTCCGGGGTGATCGGGTTCTGGCCCGCATTAGCGGTGGCCCCTGTGCTCGTGGGTTTACTGGGCGCTGCATTCGAGCGCTGGGTATTGCGCCGCGTTCACGCTTTCGGGCATGTGGCGGAGTTGCTGGTGACCTTCGGGCTGACCTATGTGGCGCTGGAAGTCGTGCAATTGCTTTGGGGTCGATCGGTGGTGTCGTTCTCGCTTCCGCCTGCGTTGCAGGGGCCATTGTTCAGTTTGTACGGCGTGCAGTTTCCCCGCTCGCGTGCGTTCATCATGCTGGTGGCCGTGCTCATGCTGCTGTCGCTATGGCTGGTGTTCAAGCGCACGCAATGGGGGCTGGTGATCCAGGCCGCGCTGACGCATCCGGACATGGCGCAAGCGCTGGGCCACAACGTGCCGCGCGTGTTCATGCTGGTGTTCGGTGCAGGCTGCGCGCTGGCTGGATTGGCAGGCGTGATCGGTGGCACCACCTACGTGACGGAGCCGGGCATGGCGGCGTCGTTGGGTTCCATCATTTTTGTCGTCGTGATCGTGGGTGGGCTGGGATCGTTGACGGGCGCGTTCGTGGCGTCGTTGTTGATTGGCATCGTGCAGACCGTGGCCGCTGGCATGGATGTTTCGGTCGCGCAGATGCTGGGCGCCATCGGGCTGTCTGTGGATGCATCCGGCTCGGCACTGCTGCAGCTCAGCATGGCGCAGATCGCGCCAATCCTGCCGTTCCTGCTGTTGGTGCTCATGCTGGTCATCCGCCCGCGCGGGCTGCTCGGCACGCGGGAGGGTTGAGACCGATGCGCGCTGCAGACCGATTCACCTTCACCGCGTTTGCGGCCATGGCGTTGGCCTTGCTGTGCGCGCCCTGGGTGTTCACCAGCGGATTGGCGCTCAGCGTGCTCTCGCAAATGGGCTACGCCATCATCATCTGTCTGTCCTACAACCTGCTGTTCGGGCAAGGCGGCATGTTGAGCTTTGGGCACGCGGTGTATTCGGGGCTGGGCGCATTTGCCTCTGTGCATGCCATCCAGTGGGCGACGCAGGGTGGGTGGCAGATTCCGCTGGTCTTCATGCCGCTGGTGGGCGGGATGGCGGGCATGCTGTGCGCGGCCGTGCTCGGCTTCATCAATACGCGCCGCGCAGGCACGACGTTCGCCATGATCACGCTGGGCATCGGGGAGCTGGTCGCGGCCGTGGCGCTGATGTTTCCCGGCGTCTTTGGCGGCGAAGGCGGCATCAGCATCAATCGCGTATATGGAACGCCATGGATGGGCCTGAGCTTTGGCCCGGCGATTCAGGTGTATTACCTGATCGCCGTTTGGTGCATGCTGTGCGCCATCGCCATGTATGGGTTCACGCGAACGCCATTGGGTTTGATGCTCAACGCCGTGCGCGACAACCCGATGCGTGCCGGGTTCGTGGGCTACAACCCGCAGCGCGTGCGCCATCTTGCGTTCGTCGTCGCGGGGTTTTTTGCAGGCATCGGGGGCGCGCTCATGGCCATCCATCTGGAGATCGTGACCGGTGCCGACAGCCTGGGCATGGCGCGCTCGGGCGCAACACTGCTGTTCACCTTCATGGGCGGTGCGGGGTTCTTCTTCGGTCCGGTGATCGGTGCCGTGCTGATGGTGTGCTCCACCGTGCTGCTATCGCATATCACGCCAGCGTGGCTGTTGTATCTCGGTCTGGGATTCGTGTTGATGGTGATGTTCGCACCGGGCGGTATTGCGGGCCTGCTGCACGATGCGGTGCGGGCATGGCAAACGGGCCGCGCACGCGTGAATGGCGCGCAATGGGCATTGCGCACAGCGGGTGTGTTGTTGGTCGCCGTAGGCGGGAGCGCGCTGGTGGAAATGCTGTATCACCTGCAGATGGACAGTGACTTTGATTCCACCCTGCCATTCCTGCGCGTGACGCTGGACGTAAAAAATACCGCTCACTGGGTGCTTGCCAGCATTGCATGGCTGGGCGGCGTGGGCGCGCTTGTGCTCGCGCGCACCCGTGGTCGTGCTCGTGTCGGGAGGGCGTCGTGAGCCAATCCTCCCTAGCGCCTACGACCGTTGCCCTGGAGTTGCGCCATCTGCACAAGCGCTTCGGCCAGACCGACGTGCTGCACGATGTCAGCCTGTCGGTGCGCACAGGGGAGCGCGTTGCCATCATCGGGCCGAATGGCGCCGGTAAGTCCACGCTGTTTCATCTCATCAGTGGCAGCCTGGAGCCCTCGGGCGGAGAGGTGTGGCTGCATGGTGCGCGCATCGATGGCAAGCAAGCGTTCGAGATCCATCGGCTCGGATTGGCGTGCAGTTTCCAGATCAGCAGCCTGTTTGGACGGCTGAGCGTCTTCGACAATCTGCGGTGCAGCGTGCTCTGGAGTCTGGGCTATCGCTACACGTTCTGGCGTTGGCTCCGCCGGGCGCGCGATGTCACGGCGCGCACGGAGGAGTTGCTGGAGACCGTGGGCCTGAGCGCACGCCGTGACGTGCCTGCGTCCCAACTGACCTACGCCGAACAACGGGCGCTGGAGATCGGCGTAACGATCGCTTCGGGCGCCGGTGTCATTCTTCTGGATGAACCCACAGCGGGCATGAGCCGCAGCGAAACAGAGCATTTCACAGAGTTGATTCGCCGCGTCACCCAGGGCCGCACGCTGCTGACCGTGGAGCACGACATGGGCGTCGTATTCCGTCTGGCCGATCGCATCGCCGTGTTGGCGCAGGGCGAACTGATCGCCTTCGACACGCCGGACAAGGTGCGTGCCAACCCGTTGGTGCAACAGGCGTATCTGGGCACCGCCGATCCGCAGGAGGGTGTTGCATGTTGAGCATTTCCGCGTTGCATGCCTATTACGGAAAAAGCCACATTCTGCGCGGTGTCGATGTGCGCGTGGAGCCGGGAGAAATCGTGGCGCTGCTCGGGCGCAATGGATCAGGTCGATCTACGCTGGCCAAGGCCGTCATGGGGCTGGTTGCCTGCGAAGGGAGTGTGCGCTGGCAGGGCGTCGAACTGTTGGGGCAACCCACTTATGCCATTGCCCAACGCGGCATTGGCTACGTCCCAGAAAACCGGGACATTTTTCCGGGTCTCTCGGTCGAGCACAACCTGCTGTTGGGGCGCAAGCCACCATCGCCAGGCGCGCAGCCAGCGCAGTGGACGCTGGACGATATGTATGCACTTTTCCCGTCCCTGCACGCGCGGCGGCAGGTGCCGGCGGGCGTGCTGTCGGGCGGCGAGCAGCAAATGCTGGCGCTGGGCCGCACGCTCATGGGCGCGCCGCAGATCATCCTCATCGATGAACCGACCGAAGGGCTGGCACCGATGATCGTCCAGCAGGTGGCGCAGTTCCTGCAGACACTCAAGGCGCGCGGCGTGGGCGTGCTTCTCATCGAACAGAAGCTCGGCATTGCACTGGACATATCCGATCGCGTGCTCGTGATGGGCAAAGGGCAGATCGTCTTTTCCGGCAATGCAGACCAACTGCGTGGCGCTGAAACCATTCGGCGCGAATGGCTGGAAGTGTGAATGCCGCGCGATCCCGGATACCCTGTGGATCCGTGCGGGGCAACCATGTGGTGCATGATGCAGGCACCACCCGTCCAGAGTCTGTATTGCACCATGCGCCGCGCAGTGGAACTCAGGAATCATGAGGAGCAGCACCATGCGTCACTTCAACACCGTCATTCGTTCAATCGCCTTCGCCACCTGCGCGCTGGCGCACGCGCCCGGCTTCGCGGCACTCCAACCCGGCGATAGAGCGCCTGCCTTCAGCACGACGGGGGCCATGGCGGGCAAGACGTTCAGCTTCGACATCGGAGCAGAACTGCAGAAGGGGCCGGTGGTGCTGTACTTCTTTCCGAAGGCCTTTACGCAGGGCTGCACGCTGGAGGCGCACGCGTTCGCGGAAGCCTCGCCCCAGTTCAAGCAGGCCGGGGCCACGGTGGTCGGCATCTCGCACGACGACATCGACACCCTCAAGAAGTTCTCCACCGAAGCCTGCCGCGACCAGTTCGCCGTGATCTCCGACCCCGACGCCAAAACCATCCGCGCCTACGACGCCACCCACGCGGCGCGCCCGAATATGGCCGATCGCATCTCGTACGTCATTGGCAAAGATGGCAAGATCGCCTTCGTCCACGAAGGCAGCGACCCGATGCAGCATGTGGAGAAAACGCTGGCGGCGGTGAAGAAGCTGGGCAGTAGCAAGTGACGGGTGATCGGGGAGAGTTGCCCGCTATGAACTGAATTGCACTAACCGCGCGGCGGATGGTTGCCAGCCGGAATAGCACCGTACTTCAGCGCGTTTTACCATTTCCATGCGGACCGCGATGACACTTGCGCTCGCCCTTCTCATACCACGCGCGCGTATCGAAGGAGTATTGGTCGACGAGTTTTTTGCAGGCGGTGAAGATCGGACGGCGCTACGCGGGCACATCTTGCAGACGCAACATCTGGCGTTGCAATCACAGTCATTGGACGTCGAAGGCCACGCGAACGAAAACTGAGGAGGGTGAAAAAAGCATGCTGTGGGCTGACGCGTTCGGCAAACAGGTTACGGACCTCGCCGCTGAAGTGGGGCGTCAGAAGCGTTTGCCAGAAACAGGCGCAGCAGTTCGAACTACTCGCTGAGACTGGCGGGCCACGATAGCGTGGTTAATTTTTCTAAGCGGTGGATTTCGGCAGCGCCATTGACCGTGTGCTCCTAGTCACGGTTGCAGTCATCAAAGGCCCATCACAACTCGGCGCGAGCCGCAAGGCTGCACGTTCGAATGAGCGCCATTCTTTTGCCTTTCCATGCAATTGTCTCAATCGAGACAAACCGTCATTTCGACTCCCGATAGACTGGCGAAAAACGGACGACCGTTCTTTTTTTTGTGCCTTCATTCAACTAACTCCAGGAGCGATAGCCATGACGGCTGAGTACCAAGTCCACGGTGACGTGGCTGTGATCACTTTGAACAATCCGCCCGTGAACGGGCTTGGGTTGGATACGCGGCAGGGTATTGTGGATGGGCTGGCGCGGGCGGAGGATGACGCTGCCGTGAAGGCGGTGGTGATCACGGGCGCGGGCAAGGCGTTTTCGGGTGGGGCGGACATCAAGGAGTTCGGCACACCGAAGTCGCTGCAGGATCCGAATCTGCATTCGGTGATCCGCACGGTGGAGCATTTTGGCAAGCCGGTGGTGGCCGCGATTCACTCGGTGTGCATGGGCGGTGGCCTGGAGTTGGCGCTGGGGTGTCACTACCGCGTGGTGGCTCCGGGGTGCAGCGTGGCGCTGCCCGAGGTGAAGCTGGGCCTGTTGCCCGGTGCGGGCGGCACGCAGCGTCTGCCGCGCGTGATTGGTGTGGAGCCGGCGCTGAACATGATTGCAACGGGCGAGGCGGTGCCCAGCGAAATGCTGGCGTCCATTCCCGGCCAGAAGCTGTTCGACCAACTGGCCACTTCGGCGCAAGCGCTGGCGCAAGAGGCGTTGGCGTTTGCACGCAGCGTTGCGGATGTGCGTCCGCTGCCACTGGTGCGCCATTTGCCGTGCAAGCACCCGCAGGGCGAGGCGTATTTCCAGTTCGCGCGCAACATGGTGAAAGGCATGGCGAAGCATTTTCCCGCGCCTGGCAAGTGCGTGGATGCGGTCGAGGCCGCGACGACTTCGCGTGATTTTGAAGACGGGCTGATGAAAGAGCGCGAGCTGTTCCTGAACCTGATGTTCACGCCCGAGTCGCGTTCGCTGCGCCATCTGTTCTTTGCCGAGCGGGCAGCGTCCAAGATTCCGGATGTTCCGTCCGACACGCCCAAACGCGAGATCAGGAAGGTGGGCGTGATTGGTGCGGGCACGATGGGCGGCGGCATCAGCATGAATTTCCTGAACGCGGGCATTCCTGTGACGATTCTGGAGATGAAACAGGAGGCGCTGGACCGAGGCATCGCAACGATCCGCAAGAACTACGAAGCACAGGTGAAGAAGGGCAAGCTGAAGGCGGACAAGTACGAGGCGCGCATGGCCTTGCTGTCCACGTCGCTGGCCTACGATGACCTGAAGGATTGCGATCTGATCATCGAAGCCGTGTTCGAGGACATGGGCGTCAAGGAGCAGGTGTTCTCCAGGCTCGACGAGGTGGCGAAGCCGGGCGCGATTCTGGCGTCCAACACGTCGACGCTGGATGTGAACCAGATCGCATCGTTCACCAAGCGTCCGCAGGATGTGGTGGGCATGCATTTCTTCAGCCCGGCCAATGTGATGAAGCTGCTGGAAGTCGTGCGCGGCGAGAAGACGGCCAAGGACGTGCTGGCGACGGTGATGGCGCTGGCAAAGAAGATCAAGAAGACGGCGGTAGTGTCGGGCGTGTGCGATGGCTTCATCGGCAACCGCATGATCGAGCGCTACAGCCAGCAGGCGGGATTCTTGCTGGATGAAGGTGCGACGCCCGAGCAGGTGGATCGTGCCATCGAGAAGTTCGGCTTCCCGATGGGGCCGTTCCGCATGATCGACATGGCGGGCAACGACATTGGTTGGGCCATCCGCAAGCGTCGCTATGTCGAGCAGCCGGACATCAAGTACAGCAAGACGGCGGACCTGCTCTGCGAAATGGGGCGCTTTGGCCAGAAGACGAGCGCGGGTTGGTACGACTACGAGGCCGGTAAGCGCGATGCGAAGCCCAGTCCTGTGGTGCTGAAGATGATCGAGGACTACCGCCAGCAGCAAGGCATCACGCCGCGCAAGATTTCCGATGACGAGATCGTGCAGCGTCTGGTGTACTCGCTCGTGAACGAGGGCGCGAAGATTCTGGAGGAGGGCATTGCCTCCAAGTCGGGCGATATCGACATGGTGTACCTCACGGGCTATGGCTTTCCGATCTGGCGCGGTGGCCCAATGCATTACGCGGGGGAGGTAGGGTTGTTCAACGTGGTGCAGGCCATGAAGCGCTTTGCGCGCAATCCGCACGACGATGCGAAGGCATGGGCACCATCGAAGCTCATTCTGGACCTGGCCGCAGCAGGCAAGACCTTTGCGTAAGCGCGCAGCGCACACACACCGACCGAACACGACGACAACGAAATTCCAAGGAACAACGCAATGACCTCCGCAGTGATTGTCTCCACCGCCCGCACACCGCTTGCCAAAAGCTGGAAGGGCTCCTTCAACATGACGCACGGCGCGACGCTGGGCGGCCACGCGGTGCAGCACGCCGTGCAGCGCGCAGGTATCGATGGCCCGCTGGTTGACGACGTCATCATGGGCTGCGCCAACCCGGAAGGCGCGACCGGCATGAACATCGCGCGCCAGATTGCGCTCAAGGCGGGCTTGCCCGTCACCACATCGGGCATGACCATCAACCGCTTTTGCTCGTCCGGCCTGCAGACGATCGCGACGGCGGCGCAGCGCATCATCGCGGGCGAGGGCGACGTGTATGTGGCTGGTGGTGTGGAGAGCATCTCCTGCGTGCAGCAGGAAATGAATCTCCACATGATCAAGGACCTCGCGCTGGAAAAGCAGAAGCCCGAGATCTACTGGAACATGCTGCAAACCGCAGAACAAGTGGCCAAGCGCTACGGCATTGGTCGCGATGCCATGGACGAATATGGCGCTGCCAGCCAGCAAAAGGCGTGTGCGGCGCAAGCCGCCGGGCTGTTCCAGGCCGAGATCGCACCCATCACCGTGACCGCGGGCGTGGTCGACAAGACCATCGGGCTGATCACGAAGGAAGTGACCGTGAGCGCCGACGAGGGCCTGCGCGAAGGCACAACCAAGGAAGGCATCAGCGGCATCAAGCCCGCCATGCCGGGCGGCGTGATCGCCGCGGGCAACGCGAGCCAGTTCTCGGACGGTGCAGGTGCTTGTGTCGTCGTGAGCGAGGCGTTCGCCAGCCGCAACCACCTTCAGCCGCTGGGCCGTTTCCTGGGCTTTGCCGTGGCGGGGTGCGAGCCCGATGAAATGGGTATCGGCCCGGTCTTTGCTGTGCCCAAGGTGTTGAAGAAATTGGGCCTGACGGTAGACGACATTGATTTGTGGGAGCTGAACGAAGCCTTCGCGGTGCAGGTGCTGTATTGCCGCGACAAGCTGGGCATTCCCGCGGATCGACTCAACGTGAACGGCGGCGCGATTGCGCTGGGCCATCCTTACGGCGTAAGTGGTCAGCGCCTGACCGGCCACGCCCTCATCGAAGGCAAACGCCGCGGCGCCAAGCGTGTCTGCGTGACGATGTGCATTGGCGGCGGCATGGGTGCAGCGGGCGTGTTTGAAGTGCTGTGATGCCTTGGCGGGGATGCGTACGGCGTTCCCCTCCAACCCTCTCCTGTCTGCAGGGGAGGGCGCGGCATCACCGCCGTTTGGCCAAACGGGGAGAGCACTTTTTCCGTTTGCTGTGAGGGTGTCCCGCATTCCTGCAATTGGCACACCCCAACCATCCCTTCTTCTGGCACCCATGAGCACGCTCCGCACCACCACCCATTTCCTGCTCCACGACTGGCTCGACGTCACTTAGCTCACCCAGCGCCCCGCTTCGCGGACCATTTGCGCGAGACGTTTGATGCCGTGCTCGACACCTGCGAGCGCATGTCGCATGACGAGTTCGCGCCGTTCAATCGCACCGTCGATGTGCAGGAGCCGCACTTTGATGGCGAGCGCGTGACACTGCCGCAGTGTGCCCACGATGCGCGCCAGGCGTATGCCGACAGCGGCATGTTGAGCGCCGCGCAGGACTACGCCATGGGCGGCATGCAACTGCCCTATGTGGTGGAGGCTGCGGCGAATGGTTTCTTTGCCTGTGCGTCCGTCAGCATCAACACCAGCATGCTGACGACGGCGAACGCCAATGCCATTCTGCTGGCCGGCTCGCCCGCGCAGCAAAACGTGTTTGCCGCAAATGAATTCAATAGACACTGGTCGGGCACGATGGCGCTGTCCGAGCCGCAGGTCGGATCGTCGCTGAGCGACATCGCCACGCGGGCAGAACCTGATGGTGCCGATTCACAGAGCGATCCGATGGGGCCGCGCTACCGCCTGCGTGGCAACAAGATGTGGATCAGCGCGGGCGAGCACGGGCTGACGGAAAACATCGTGCACCTCGTGCTGGCCAAAATTCCGGGTGCGAATGGTGTCTGGAAGCCAACTCGCTGGCGATTCCGGTGCATGGTGGTTGTAACTACACGCGCGATTTTCCGGTAGAGCAATACTGGCGTGACAACCGTCTCAACATGATCCATGAAGGCACGCATGGCATTCAGGCCGCCGATCTGCTGGGGCGCAAGGTGCGCATGCAAGGCGGCGCAGGTTTGCAGTTGCTGGCACGCACGATGAACGCCACGATCCAGCGGGCGATGGCGCATGCGCCGCTAGCGGGCTATGCCAATCATTTGGCCGCAACGTTGGCAGAGGTGGGCGCCGCGAGCAAGGCCGCATGGGCGACGGACAACGCCTCCGAAGCACTGGCCAACGCCGTGCCTTTCATGCAGGCTGCAGGCCACATGGTGCTGGCGTGGATGTGGCTGGACATTGCCTGCAGCTTGCTGTCACGCGGCGCGCAGGCGCAGGCCCCGGCCAACGCCGACACGGGCCGCATGGCGGCCATGCGCTACTTCTTTCATTACGAGTTGCCCAGGATCGGCCCATGGCTCGCCGTGGTGAAGCGCCGTGACATGACCTGCGCAGACATGCCCGTCGACGCATTCTGAGTCGCCGCGATCACCCACAACCATGGTCGGATTGAGCCTTTGGGGCGTCCGGGGATATGTCACAATCATGTTGAGAACAATTAGCATTCGCGGAGATCGCTCGACATTCGCTTGACGGGTGCGTGCGAATTTCGCCATGAACCTCAGGAACTCATCAGCATGAAGCAACGTATTTCTTTCGCTCTGACGGTGGCTGCACTGGCCAGCACGGCCGCTTTTTCGGTGCAGGCAGCGCAGGAGGTCACGCTCTACACCACGCGCGAGCCGGCGCTGATCCAGCCATTGCTGGCTGCGTTCACCGCGCAAAGCAACGTGAAGGTGAACACGGTGTTCGTGAAGGACGGTCTGCTGGAGCGCGTGAAGGCCGAGGGCGAGCGTTCGCCCGCCGACGTGCTGATGACTGTGGACGCGGGCAACCTGATCGATCTGGTGGAAGGCGGCATCACCCAGCCGGTGAAGTCGGCTGCGCTGGAGTCCGCGATCCCCGCCAATCTGCGCGGCGCGAATGGCGAATGGTTCACGCTGTCGATGCGTGCCCGTGTGTTGTACGCCGAAAAAAATCTGCCGCTCTCCAGCTTCCGCTATGAAGATCTGGCCGATCCGAACTGGAAGGGCAAGGTCTGCATTCGCGCAGGCCAGCACCCCTACAACATGGCGCTGATCTCCGCCATGATTGCCCATGATGGCGAAGCCAAAACCGAGCAATGGCTGCGCGGCGTGAAGGCCAATCTGGCACGCAAGGCCACCGGCGGCGACCGCGACGTGGCACGCGACATTCTGGGCGGCATCTGCGACGTGGGTCTGGCCAACACCTACTACGTCGGCCACATGAAGGCCGCCAAGGAAGGCACGGACGCCCGCAAGTGGGGCGACGCCATCAAGGTCATCAAGCCCACCTTTGCCAACGAAAAGAGCGGCGGCACGCACGTGAACATCAGCGGCGCATCGGTGGCCAAGCACGCACCCAACAAGGACAACGCCGTCAAGCTGCTGGAGTTCCTCGTCTCCGAGCCCGCGCAGGTCATGTATGCGCAGGCCAACTACGAGCACCCTGTGCGCAAGGGCGTGGCGCTGGACCCGGTCGTTGCCAAGAGCATTGGCGAGCTGAAGATCGATCCCCTGCCGCTGACCGAAATCGCCAAGCACAGGAAGCAAGCTAGCGCGTTGGTCGACAAAGTTGGCTTCGACCGCTGATTTACCCGCGCTGCCCACGCGGCAGCGCAGGTTCACCATGTTTCAAGCCGCCTCTCCACTGCGCCCCGTCGGGCCGCTGTGGCAGGCGGCTTCGGTGTTGATAGCGCTGGGTGTTCTGGCGCCTGTGGCATCGCTGTGCTGGCTGGCGCTCGGGGCTGACTGGGCACATTGGCAGCATCTGGTGCGCTATGTGTTGCCCGATGCGACGGTCAATACCGCGCTGTTGCTGGTGGGCGTGGGGCTGCTCACGCTGGTGGTGGGCACCGGTTGCGCCTGGCTGGTGACGGCGCACGATTTTCCGGGGCGGCGCGTGCTGCATTGGGCGCTGCTGCTACCGCTGGCGATGCCGGCATACATCGTGGCGTTTGCCTATCTCGATCTGCTGCACCCCATCGGACCGGTGCAGGGCGCGCTGCGCTGGATGCTTGGCTACAGCAGTCCGCGTGAATGGCGGCTGCCCGATCTGCGCTCCATGGGCGGGGCCATTTTTGTGCTCGGTTTCGTGCTTTATCCATACGTGTACATGACGGCCCGCGCCATGTTCATGACACAGCCCGCGCACCTCATGGAAGCCGCCCGTTCGCTCGGCGAAAGCCGCTTTGGCGCCTTCCGCCGCGTCGCCTTGCCGATGGCGCGACCCGCGCTGGCCGTCGGCTTGAGCCTGGCGTTGCTGGAAACACTGAACGACATCGGCGCGTCCGAATTCCTCGGCATCAACACGCTCACCGTATCGGTCTACACGACCTGGGTGACACGCACTGACCTCGCAGGTGCGGCGCAGATTGCGTGCTCCATGCTCATCGCCGTCGTGCTCATCATGTGGCTGGAGCGCCATGGCCGCAGCCATCAGCGCTTTGGCTCGGCGCAACGCATGCGCGCCATCCAACCCGAGCGCCTGCGCGGCGCATCCGCGTGGCTCGCCACGGCAGCCACCACGCTGCCGGTGCTGATCGGCTTTGTCGCGCCCGCCGCCTATCTGGCGTGGGAAACCTTCAAACGCCTGCGATGGGGGCAGGGCATATCGTCCGGCCTGTGGGCGAGCCTGGCCAACACCCTGACGCTGGCCATGGGCGTTACCGTTGTCACCGTACTCGCGGGCGTGATCGTGGCCTGGGCCACGCGCCAAGGCGTGAGCACGCAGGCCCCCGTGCGCTGGCAGGCGCGCGTGGCGACGCTGGGCTACGCCATTCCGGGCACCGTGCTCGCTATCGGACTGCTCACGCCCGCGCTCTCGCTGGACGCCGGGCTGGCCAGCCTGCTGCAACTGCCAGGCTTGCCACTGATGGGGCTGGGCGTGGTGCTGGTGGTGGCCTGCGGCATCCGCTTTCTGGTCATTCCTGTGGGCGGAGTAGAGGCCGGTTTGCAGCGCATTCCCGCCACGCTCGAGCAAGCCTCACGCCTGCTGGGCGAAAGCACCAACGGCACGTTCTGGCGCGTGCATTTGCCACTGCTGCGGCCCGCTATTGCCACCAGTGCATTGCTGGTGTTCGTCGACGCCATGAAGGAGCTGCCCGCCACGCTGCTGCTGCGGCCCGCCAATTTCGACACCCTTGCCACCTGGCTGTATGCTGAGGCAGCACGCGGTACCTACGAAGAAGGCGCGATCGCCGCGCTCGCCATCGTGCTGGCAGGATTGCTGCCAGTGGTGCTGCTGGCACGCACCGCGAGCACATCAGAGAAATCCAACCCCGCGATATGACCGCCGCCCTGAGCATCCATGACCTGAGCCTTTCCTACAACACGCCACGCGGACCACATCCGGTGGTGCAAGGCTTTCAACTGTCCGTAAAGATGGGCGGCATCGCCAGCCTGCTTGGGGCTTCCGGTTGCGGCAAAACCTCCGTGCTGCGCGCCATCGCCGGATTCGAGCCCGTGCAGGGAGGCGAGATTCGCCTGGGCGAGACCGTGCTGTCATCCCCCACAGTCCACCTGCCACCTGAGCAGCGCCGCGTCGGCATGATGTTCCAGGAATACGGTCTGTTCCCGCACCTCAACGTCACACAAAATGTCGTTTTCGGCCTGCGCCGCCTGCCACGCGAAGCGCAGCAACAGCGCTGCGATCAACTGCTGGCGCTTGTCGGCCTGAAAGACGCGGGCAAGAAATTCCCGCACGAACTCTCCGGCGGCCAACAACAACGCGTAGCCCTCGCCCGCGCGCTGGCACCGTCACCCGCACTGCTGCTGCTGGACGAACCCTTCTCCAACCTCGACGCCGCCACCCGCGACCGCCTCACCGTCGAAGTGCGTGACATCCTCAAACAAACAGGCCAGACCGCCGTACTCGTCACCCACAACGAAGCCGAAGCCCGCACCATGGCGGACAGCATGGTGATGATGAGGCCGTTGGTGGTGGGGGAGTGAGGTTCGAAATGGGACGACTTTAGGCTGATTTGCGAGGTTCGGCTTTGCATCGCGAATGTCAGCTGCACTCAATTCCGGACGTTCTGTCCGCGCCGAAGTATAGTGAGCCATCGTGGCGTTTGAAGTTGTTGGATGAGTTTCTTGTCCAACACCGAGGCCTCGAAGTCGAACCCAGCGAGATCCCGATGCACAGGGATGCGCGCTGAGGTTATCTGGTACTGCACCGAGCGCACCGCTCGGTTCCGTTGTCTCGAACTGCAGCAGATGCGGGCATCGAACAGCGTCTCATGGCTCTGGCTTGGGTAGGTCACCAGCGAGACCGCTCGGCTTGCGTACATTTTCAGATGCACCGACTACACTTGGTAGTAGATGTCGCCAACAACCAAGTTATTTCGCTCCAATCAAATTGGAATGGCTTGATCAACTCGAAGTTTAGTAGGACGTATGTCGCGACATTAGCCGCCTGCAGCTCGCCCTGGCGCCAGGCTCGGACGAGATCGGTGTCGGCCGAGTAGTTGAACACTTGGCTCAGTTTTACCTCTGCACTACACGTAATTCTGGCTCAAATTCTGGTCGGCGCGCACAGCCACTTGGGCGAAATGAGTCCCGAGGCGTTGGAGCGCGCCCGGGCGTGAGGCTGCGATTTGTCTACCTGACCAGGAGAAGTCCACTGCGTGCGGGCCAACGTGCAGTTGCGGTGATGAGTTGGGCGCAGTCAGTCAAACTCAACGACCATGATCCGTTCGTATCTGAAGGATATGCTGAACCGGCCGCTTGCGCACAAGGCCAATCGGATCAAGAGTTGCTGCAGCATCGTTGGCAGTCTGCCTCTGCCGCTTGAGTCACGGCAAAGCGTCACATAGTTATGTCAGGACGGGATGGTCAAATGCTTACCTCGCACTTCGCCTAAATGCAGCAGCTCCTCGGGCACCATGGAAACGAGACGAAGGCGGTGAGCGCTATGTGACAATTTCACTCCTACTAGGAGTTCACAAAAATACGCCGCTTGAACGCATCGAATTTTGCAATCGCACCGTGGCTTTTATACAGTGGATGCAACGACTTCGCCGCCATGCACTGAAGGGCGTGCTATGCATGTAGTGGGCTGGTCCACAGTGATTACATAGTGCACCGACCCACGACATGGAATGTGCATCCGTTTCTCCGCACAGGTGCGAGCTATAGCTTGCATGGATGCGTACCATGCGAAACGCCTTGAGCCAGTGATGTCGCACATTGGCATTCAATCCCTGTTCGAGCGAGAGGATGGGATTTTTCTTTCCGATGAGAGGCGGTCCATTACAGTTACGATCGCTGCCATGATGCGTTATGAACTCACTGACCTCCGCCTCTTCCTCGAAATTGCTCAAGCGGGTAGTCTGACCGCAGGTGCGGCGGCGGTATTCATTACCCCCTCAGCGGCGAGCTATAGGCTGAAGAATCTGGAGCAGGCATTTGGCACGTCGCTGTTCGAGCGCACGCCGCGCGGTATGGAACTGACCCCTGCGGGGGATGCAGTGCTGCTGCATGTGCGGGAGCTGTTTGAAGGTATCGAGCGTATGCAAGGCGATGTGAGCCGCTTCATCTCGGGCATCAAAGGACATGTGCGGCTGGTGGCTAACAGTAGTTCGCTCAACGGATTTGTCACTCAGACGCTGGGGCGCTTTCTCGTGGCATATCCAGGCATTGATGCGGACGTGGACGAGCGGCAGAGCGAGACCATTCCTGCATCCGTGCTGGCTCGCGAAGCCGACATTGGTATTTTTGCTGGTGAGACGGATGTGGAAGGGCTGGTGGTGCACCCGTATGCGGTCGACCGCCTGGTGATAGTGACGCCGCGCGACCATGTGCTGGCCGGACAGGAGCGCATCCGTTTGGGCGCGGCGCTGGACTTTGATTTCGTAAGCATGAACCGCACGAGTAGCAATACGCTTTTTCTGCGTGACACCGCAGCCAAGTACGGCAAGCATGTGCGCACGCGGTTGCACGCTCATGGTTTCGAGGCAGTGTTGTCGTTGGTGGCGTCCGGCGTGGGAATCGCCATGGTGCCGAGCAGCGTGCTGGCTAATCGTCAGCAGTCCCGCCACGTCGCGGTAATCGAGCTTGAAGAGCCATGGGCACTGCGTGAGCTGAATCTGGTCGTGCGCAAGGATGCGCGATTTCCCAACTTCATTACCGAGTGCGTGAACTTCCTGCTGGAAGACCCGGAGGTCGCCGCCACCCGGATGCAGTTGCCCAACAAGGAGTGAGTCCAAAGCCCACGCCAGCAGGCGCTTTGCGGCCTCTTATCAATTTCTCAAACAGAGCGTTCGAATCTTTCTGATTGAGTTGGCGGATAGCGATTCATACACTGGATTGTCGCTTGAAAAAGCGGTTTTTTTGAATTCGCTATACGTAGATAAAAGGAGACTCACATGGCATTCATTCGCTCGGAAAAGGCCCGTCGTTCCATCTGTGGTGCTGTGATACTGGGAGGTGCCTTGATGGCGGTGCCTGCGGGCTCGGCTTTCGCCCAGGCCGCCGCGCCTGCATACCCGGCCAAGCCTGTCACGATCGTAGTAGCGTTTCCGCCGGGCGGAATGACCGACATCGTGAGCCGCGCGCTTGCCAAGGAGTTGTCGCAGGATCTCAAGCAGCCTTTCATCATCGAAAACCGTCCGGGCGTGGCAGGGCAGGTGGGCACGGAGTATGTTGCCAAGCAGCATGCTGACGGCTACACATTGCTGGTTGGCGCGACAGGTTATGTCATAGCGCCGGCGATGAAGAAGGTGGGTTACGACCCGCTCAAGAGCCTTGACCCTGTGGCGATTCTGGCCAAGGCGCCCAATCTCATCGTGGTGAATCCCAGCGTTCCTGCGAAAAATCTGCCGGAATTCCTGAGCTGGGCAAAGGCGCAGAAGAACATTCCGTTCGGCACAGCAGGTGCCGCTGGCTCAACCCACTTGGGTGGCGAGTGGTTGGCCAAGGTGACAGGATATCCGTTCGTGCACGTGCCGTACAAGGGAGCGGCTCCGGCTACGAACGACGCGGTTGCAGGTCAGATTCCGATGGCGGTGCAGGATTCGATGAGCGTCTCTGCTTTCATCGCCAGCGGCCGTCTGCGTCCGATTGCCAATATGGCCGCCGAACGTAGCAAGCTGTTCCCGGAACTTCCAACGATGCAGGAAGGTGGCTTTAAGGGCTTTGATGTCTACACCTGGTTGGGCCTGTATGCGCCTGCGGGAACGCCTGCGTCCATCGTGACCATGCTGAACAAGGAGATCAACAAGATCATGAACTCCCCCGAGATGGTAGAGCGCCTGCGTCTGCAATACAGCGAGCCACTGGGTGTAATGGATCTGCCGCAGACCCGCAAGTTCGTTGAGGGCGAAGTGAACAAGTGGAAGCATGTGGTGAAGGAAACGGGTGTGAAGTCCGATGATTGATACCGCATCAGATCCGGCTGCTGCCGCACTGACGCAGTCTGCTGCGGTGCAGGCTTGCGATAAGCACTATTTCGGGGCGCTGGCGCAAGGTTGTTTCGAAATCCCCTGGTGCGGCGATTGCCAGAAGTTCCATTTCTTTCCGCGCGTGTGCTGTCCTTACTGCGGATCGCAAGCATTGGAGTGGATACCCCCTTCGGGCAATGGTGTCATCTACTCCGTGACCATCGTGCGAGCGCGCGAAGGTGATGACTACACCGTAGTTCTGGTGGATCTGGATGAAGGCCCGCGCCTGATGAGCCGTGTGGTCGACATTTCGGTGAGTGAGGTGCATATCGGCATGCGGGTTAGCGCGCGCATCGACACCATGGATGGCGCGCCGCTGCTGGTGTTTGTGGCAGCGAAGGAGGAGCAGACATGACGACGACAGCTTCCTCACGGGGCTCCATTGCAGTTCTTGGCACTGGCCTTGCAGGGATGGGGCATGCGGGCGGTGCGACGGAGCAGGAAATCATTGCGCAGGCCTCTTTCATGGCGATCAAGCGCAGCGGACTGAAGAAGAGTGACATCGACGGCATCATCACCTCGAGCCTCACATCGCCCTGGTGGGTGATGCGCATGGCGGAATACATGGGCATTCGCCCGCGCTTTTCCGACAGCACGATGTTCGGTGGGTCGGCCTTCATCGCTGACCTGAAGATTGCGCAGATGGCTATCGATGCGGGTGAGTGCGAGAACGTGCTGATCTGCTATGGCAGTACGCCGCGCAGCGCGCCCAGCAGCTCTCGCGTCAATCAGATGCGTGCCGAACTGGATCCGCAGCCTTATGAACATCCGTACAAAGCGTTCAATCCGGTGTCGAGCTATTCGCTTGCAGCGGCGCGCCACATGTACGAATATGGCACAACGCGCAAGCAACTTGCGGAGGTGGCGGTGGCTGCGCGCAAGTGGGCGCAACTCAATCCGGATGCGTTCTCCAGGAAGCCACTGACGGTGGACGACGTGATCAACTCCAAGATGATCTCTGACCCGCTCACCGTGCTCGATTGCTGCCTTGTCACCGACGGTGCGGGCGCTATCGTCGTGAGCTCCTCCAAGCGGGCGAAGGCGCTGCACAGCAAGCCGATTTATGTACTTGGTAGCGGATTTGCACACTGGCACCGACAGATCTCGTGCATGGAAGATCTCACGGTGACACCGGCGCAGGAGTCTGGTCAGAAGACTTTTGCCCAGGCGGGCCTGACGCCAGCGGATGTGGACCTGGTCGAGCTATATGACGCGTTCACCATCAATCCGATCCTGTTCCTTGAAGACTTGGGTTTTTGCAAGAAGGGGGAGGGCGGAGCATTCATTGAAGGCGGCAGGATCGAACCGGGCGGGGCGTTCCCGATGAACACCAATGGGGGAGGACTGTCGTGCGTGCACCCGGGTATGTACAGCATCTTTCTGATCATCGAGGCAGTCACGCAACTGCGTGCGCAAGCCAATGCACGCCAGGTGAGCGGTGCGGAGGTGGCGCTAGTGCATGGCAACGGCGGTGTGCTTTCGAGTCAGGCGACGGCGATTCTTTCGTCTTCGCTGTGAGTGCTGATCGAAGTGAGTTGGGGTAAAAAATGGTGAATAAGATTCTGGACTCCGCAATGCAGGCGGTTGCGGATATACCCGATGGCGCATGCATTCTGGTCAGTGGATTCGGTCTTGCCGGTCAACCAGGCGAATTGCTTGATGCACTCTACGAGCAGGGTGCGCGCGATCTGACTGTGGCCTGCAACAACAGCGGTAGCCGCGACATCGGTCTCGCGCGGCTGATCCGCGCGGGGCGTGTGCGCAAGTTGCTGGCCTCGTTTCCGCGCGGCGCAGAGTCGGATGCCTTCGAGGGCGCCTACGCGCAGGGGCGTATTGAATACGAATGTGTGCCACAGGGCACCCTGGCCGAGCGACTGCGAGCGGCGGGAGCGGGGCTCGGGGGATTTCTTACGCCCACCGGCTACGGAACGGAGTTGGCCGAAGGCAAGGAAACGCGCGTAATCGACGGTGTGGGTTATGTCTTCGAGAAACCGCTGCATGGTGACTACGCGCTGGTACAAGCGAGGTTGGCGGATCGCTGGGGTAACCTTGTGTACCGCAAGGCTGCGCGCAATTTCGGGCCGATCATGTGCATGGCCGCCAAGGTGGCAGTGGTGCAGGTGAGCGGCACGGTGGCGCTTGGTGAACTCGACCCCGAACACATTGTTACGCCAGGAATATTTGTTCAGCGTGTGGTGGTCACATCCACCGCGCCCGTTCAGGAGATGCGCGCATGACTAAAAAACTATCGCGCCAACAGATGGCGCAGCGTGTGGCACGCGACATACCTGCGGGCTCCTATGTGAATCTGGGCATCGGGCTGCCCGTAATGGCGCTCGAATATTTCAAGCCCGAAGACGAAATCATGGTGCATAGCGAGAACGGGATTCTCGGGATGCGTGGGCTCTATGAAGATGAGGCCGCCGACCCCGACATGTCGAACGCGGCCAAGCTGCCGGTGAGCATCCATGCCGGCGGCAGCTTCTTTCACCATGCTGACTCCTTCGCGATGATGCGCGGCGGCCATCTGGATTTTTGCATTCTGGGTGGTTACCAGATCTCGGAACGCGGGGACCTTGCCAATTGGTCGCTTGGCCAGAAGAACGTTGCGACGGCCGTGGGCGGTGCCATGGATCTGGCGGTAGGTGCCAAGGCGGTTTATGTGCTCATGGAGCATGTGACGCGAGACGGCAAGCCGCGCATCGTGCGCGAATGCACGTTGCCACTCACGGGGCATTGCGTCGTCAAACGCATCTACACGGATCTGGCGGTGATCGATGTGCGCGAAGCGGGGCTTGTGGTTATCGACATGGTGCCGGCCATGGATGAAAAATCCTTGCAGGAATGCACGGGCGCGCCGCTGCGGTTCGAACTTCAAGAGGGGACTGCATGATGCAGTTTCATGACAACGCCGAACTGGCCGCTTTTCGGGACGAGGTGCGCGCATTTCTAGCCGAACAGTTGCCGCACGATCTTCGCCGCAAGGTGCTGGAACACAAGCGTTTGCGCAAGGACGACTTCATGCACTGGCAATCGATTTTGCGCGAGCGTGGCTGGGCTGCCCCTAACTGGCCACGTGAGTACGGCGGCACGGGCTGGACGCTGGCGCAGCGTCTGATATTCGACGATGAATGTGCCATCGCGGGTGCGCCGGAAACCGTTCCGTTTGGGCTGCGCATGGTCGCGCCAGTGATCATGAAATATGGCTCGCAGGAGCAAAGGAGCTACTACCTGCCACGTATTCTTTCGGGCGAGGATTGGTGGTGCCAAGGCTATTCGGAACCTGGGTCGGGGTCTGATCTGGCCTCGCTGCGCACGCGTGCCGATTTGCGCGATGGTGAGTTCATCGTGCACGGACAGAAAACCTGGACGACCTACGCACAGTATGCCGACATGATGTTCTGCCTTGTGCGCACCGACCCACAGGCCAAGGCGCAGGCAGGCATCTCGTTCCTGCTGATCGACATGAAATCGCCGGGTGTGACGGTCCGGCCGATACGCACCATCGATGGTGATTGTGAGATCAATGAAGTCTTTCTTGATGATGTGCACGTGCCCGCAGCCAATCTGGTTGGCGAAGTCAACAAGGGCTGGACCTGTGCCAAATATCTGCTGTCGCACGAACGCTTTGGCGCAGCGCGCGTGGGTCGCTGCAAGCGTGAACTGGCGTTTCTCAAGCGCATCTTGCGTGAGCGCGTTGTGGATGGCGTTGCACTCGCTGATCAGGTTGAGTGGATGCAGAACATTGCGCGGCTCGATCTGGAACTGCTTGCGCTTGAGTCATCGGTTCAGCGTCTGGTACATCAGGCAGAGAGCGGTGCGGCGAATGGTGCCGAGGCTTCGGTGCTCAAGCTGATGGGAACAACGCTTGCGCAGGCCATCACTGAACGCCAAGTGCAGGCGGCGGGCCCGCTGTGCATGGAGTTCAGCCAATGTGCCTTCGATCTTCCTTCGGCCAAGGCAGATGACGGCGAAGACGCCGATTGGGCCAAGACACTGGCGGGCTTCTATCTGAACCTGCGAAAAATTTCCATCTATGGCGGGTCGGACGAAGTGCAACGCAACATCATCGCCAAGACGGCACTGGGACTGTAGCCATCATGAGTGAATATCTGAACGAAGATCAGCGCCAACTGGTGGATGCGCTCGCACGTTATCTGGAGCGTGAGCATCCGTTGCCGGAAAGCGGCATTGTCGAGGTTGACGCGATACACCCGGTCGCGGCATCTGCGCATTGGGCAGCCTTTGCCCACTTCGGTTTGCTGGCGTTGTCGGTGAATGAGGAGCACGGCGGCATTGCCGATGATCCCGTTGGCGTGCACGCGGTAATGGAGCAGTTCGGCCGCCATCTGGTCAACGAGCCGTTCGTGCCAAGTATTGTGCAAGGTGCGTCGCTACTTGCCAGTTCGTCAAGTGGCGAAGCACCGGCGCTATTGCAGCATGTGCTGGAGGGTACCGCGCAGTTGGCGATTGCGCAAAGCGAACCACAGACGGACTACAACGCGCGCAACATTGCCACGCGCGCTACCAGCAAGGCGGGTGGCTGGGTGATCGACGGGCACAAAGTGTTTGTGTCGAATGCTGCGCAAGCCCAAGCATGGTTGGTGGTCGCGCGCACGCGCGGATCGGCTACGGATGAGGATGGGCTCTCGATATTCATCGTGAGCCCGCAAAGTACGGGCATTCGAACGCGGGACTATTTCAATATCGATGGCTCGTCCAGTTCGGAGATATGGCTGGATGGCGTGAGCGTTTCCGGCACGCAACTGGTGGGGGCAGAGCATCAGGCGTGGCAACTACTTGAGCGTTCCTCGGCGCGTGCCAATGCGGCATTGTGCGCAGAAGCGGTGGGCGCAATGTCTGCGGTGCTCGATGCCACGGTGGAGTACGCCAAAGAACGCAAGCAGTTTGGCGTGTTCATTGGCAGTTTTCAGGCCATTCAGCACAGGTTGGTCGATATGTACGTGCTGCTCGAAAAATCACGTTCGCTGTCTTTGCGGGCAAGCATGCTCGCGGAATCGGAAGGGTTCGCTGCGGCCGTTTCTGCGGCTAAGGCCATGTGCTGCCAGGCATCGCGCCAGATTAGTCAGAGCGCTATTCAACTGCACGGTGGCATCGGCATGACCGACGAACTTGCACTGGGCAAGTTCGTCAAGCGGCTGCTGGTGATCTCGCATACCCTGGGCGACGAGCACTTTCATCTGCAGCGACTCGTGCAACTAACCCGGGCCCGGTTGCCTTCGACAGCTCCTTCCAATAGAAACGCGGCGCAACCCGTTGAATGTGAGACAACACCATGAATATTCCCGAGGCAAGCACACTCATTTCAGAAACAGTCCGCTATGCCGAGCGTGATGCGGTAGCGCTGATCGTTATCGACAACTCGCCTGTCAACGGTCTTGGCGACAGCGTGCGACGTGGGGTATCCGAGGCGCTGGCTCGTGCCATTGCAAGCGCCGAGGTCAAGGCCATCGCGTTGCTGGGTTCGGGCAAAGTATTCTGTGGCGGAGCCGATATTCGCCAATTCAACACACCTGCGGCCACTGCTCGCCCCATGCTGCGCGATGTGAACCGTGACATTGAGCGCAGCACCAAACCAGTCGTCGCCTGTATCCATGGCGTGGCGCTGGGTGGTGGTCTGGAGATTGCGTTGGCATGCCACTTTCGCATCGCCGAGCGCGCGGCCAGGCTGGGCCTGCCCGAAGTGAGCCTGGGGCTTGTGCCTGGTGGTGGTGGCACGCAGCGCCTGCCGCGCCTGATTGGCGTGAACGACGCGGTACGTCTCGTCACTTCCGGCAAACCTGTGGGCGCCGCAGATGCGTTGTCGCTCGGGCTGGTGGACGAGGTGTTTGAAGGCGATCGCGTGCAGGCAGCCATCGCATTTGCGCTTGCCAAAGCGCAGTCCGGGAAGCCATTGCCGGTGCTGGAAGACACCAAGGTTTCTGACAACAGCCTACCAGATTTCGATGCTTTGCGAAGCGCTGTGAATCCCAAAGCCCGCAACGCGCTGGCGCAACATACGGCGTTCGATTGCGTGCAAGCTGCAGTGCAACTTCCGTTCGAGCAAGGTCTTGACAAGGAGCGTGCACTGTTCGATGAGCTGGTTGCAGGAACGCCTTCCAAGGCGCTGCGCCACATGTTCTTCGCAGAGAAGGAAGCGGCCAAATTTACGCCCGACGGGTCGTCTGGTGCGGCTCGGTCTGTGCGCTCCGTTGGCATCCTGGGGGCGGGCACCATGGGCGGTGGCATTGCCATGGCCTTTGCCAACGCAGGCATTCCCGTTGTGTTGTGCGAGCGAGAACAGGCGGCGCTCGATCGAGGAATGGCGCTCATCGAGCGTAATTACCAGATATCTGTAGCGCGCGGTGGCGCGACGCAGGAGACCTTGCAGGGTCGCTTGCAACGCATTCATCCGACGCTGGATGTCAGTGCGTTCGCCGATGTCGATTTGGTGATCGAGGCGGTGTTTGAGGACATGGCCGTCAAGCGGGATGTGTTCACTCAACTCGACCGTATCTGCAGGCCGGGCGCGATTCTGGCGACTAACACGTCTCGCCTGAACGTCAACGAGATTGCCGCAGTGACCACACGGCCCTGGGACGTGATCGGCCTGCACTTCTTCAGCCCGGCCAACGTGATGAAGTTGTTGGAGGTGGTGCGGGGCGATCACTCGTCGGACGCTGTCATCGCAGCGTGCATGCAGATGGCGGTGAGCATTGGCAAGATTCCGGTACTCGTCGGCGTCTGCGAAGGCTTTGTGGGCAACCGCATGTTGACAGGTTACTGGCGTGAGGCGGGCTTTCTGCTGGAAGAGGGCGCGACAGTGCCGCAGATCGACGCTGCCATGCAGAACTTTGGTTTTGCGATGGGGCCGTTGGCGATGGCGGATTTGGCGGGAATGGATATCAACTGGGCAACTCGCAAGCGGCTTGCTCCTACCCGCCCGGCGCATTTGCGTTACTCCAAGGTGGCTGACAGGATCTGCGAGCAGGGGCGTTTCGGGCAAAAGACTGCGGGTGGCTACTACCGCTACGAAGCTGGCAATCGCACGCCAATTCCCGATCCGCTCGTGCAGGAACTGATCGAGCAATGTGCGCGCGAGGCGGGCATCGAGCGGCGCGTTGTGACTGACGAGGAGATCGTCGAACGCTGCGTGCTGGCGCTGGTGAATGAAGGCGCGCGCATTGTGGACGAAGGCATTGCGCAGCGCGCCTCCGATGTAGATGTGATCTACGTGAACGGCTACGGCTTCCCGGCCTGGCGTGGGGGGCCAATGTTCTATGCGCAAACGCTGGGTTGGAAGCAGGTACTGGACAAGATCCGTGCTCTACATGCGCAGCACGGCGAGCATTGGGTACCCGCGCCTTGGATCGAGCACCGGGCGGCAGTCTGAGCACGGCGACGTCTATTACCTTCATCATCGTTCATGAGCAACATTGCCCCCGCCGACGTTCCGGCAGACTTTGAAGAGCACCGCTCGCCCAGCAATTTTGTGCAGATGCTGGGTCCCTTGTACAAACGAGAGTGCGACGATGGCACCACGACGATTGCGCTGCGCGTGCACGAGCAGCACCTGAATCTGCATGGCGTGGCGCATGGAGGCCTGGTGGCCACGCTGGTTGACAACGCTCTCGGCTACAACGTTGCGAAGGCCTTGAACGGGTCGATCGTGACGACTCATCTGAGTATCGATTACCTTTCGCCCGCGCGATTAGGTGATTGGGTCGAGGTCGACGTGCAGATCACCCGCAAGGGCAGGCGCATGTGTTTTGCGGAATGCTCTGTGCGCAGTCCAGACCGGTTGCTGGCTCGCGCCACCGGCATCCTTTCCCCTGTGGGAGCCGCCGGAAACTCGTGAGCGATGTGCCTGCGGTCATGCCGCATTTTGGATGCAGATGGAGGCCTCCAAAATTCACGAAACCTCGATGCAAATTTAGCCAATTGACCCCTGGCGAGTGAGCGCGAAGAATACGCAAAACGATGTCGTATTTCTTGGAGACGCAATGCTTGTTGATGCACTGGACGGGGTCCGTGTCGTAGACCTTTCTCGAATTCTTGCCGGGCCGTGGTGCACCCAGAATCTGGCGGATCTGGGCGCACATGTTCTGAAAGTGGAGCGGCCGGTGCAGGGCGATGACACGCGTGCCTGGGGGCCTCCGTTCGTATCGACGCCGGAGGGTGAACGGGTTGCCGCCTACTTTCTTTCGTGCAATCGGGGCAAGAAATCCGTCACGCTCGACTTTACGCTGGAGTCCGGGCGTGCCTGGCTGCTGCGTCAGATCGAGGATGCGGATGTGCTGGTCGAAAACTACAAGGTTGGCACGCTGGAAAAATACGGGCTTGACTATGAAACACTAGCAAAGATCAACCCCAAGCTGATCTACCTGTCGGTCACTGGCTTCGGACAAAGCGGCCCGTATTCGCACAAACCCGGCTATGACTACATCTTTCAGGGGATGGGAGGCCTGATGAGCTACACCGGCATTGCCGATGGGGAAGTGGGCGCCGGGCCGCTTCGCACGGGAGTGGCTGTGGTCGATCTGATGACTGGCATGTATGCAACGAGTGCGGTTCTGGCGGCACTGATACAGCGCGCTCGTACAGGGCACGGCCAGCATCTGGACATAGCGCTTCTTGACGTTGCGGTTGCAATGAATGCCAACCAGGCAGCGAACTATCTGGTGTCGGGTGAGAGCCCGAAACGCATCGGCAATACGCATCCTAACCTTGCGCCTTATGAGGTGTTCGAGTGCGCAGATGGATACATCATTCTGGCGATCGGCAATGACACGCAGTTTGCGGCGTTCTGTGCGTTGATGCAGTCGCAGTGGCACCGTGATCCGTTGTTTGAAACCAATGCCGGGCGTCTTGTGCACATCAAGCAGTTGCGGGCATTGTTGCGCGCCGCACTCAAAAGCTGGAAGGCCGATGAACTTGGCCGTGCGCTCGATGCCAATGGGATTTCCTGGGGGAACATCAATAGTTTGGAGCAGGTGTTTCAGCATCCACAGGTGGTGCATCGACAGATGTTGCAGACCGTCGAGCATCCGCAATTGGGTGAAATCAGGTTGGTCAGAAACCCCATGGTGCCCCCCGGGGGCCGTAGTCAAGTGGCGCCACCACCGGTGCTCGGGCCTTCGTCCATTGACAGTAAAGGTTGAACCTTATCACTCGCTTTCCAGAAAAGACCAGACATTTGAAAAAGGAGACTGAAATGAAATCGTTGAAATCCCTGTTTGCGTTGACGCTATGCATGAGCGTGTTTCCTGTGGCTTATGCAGCGGGCGTCGCATCGTATCCGGATCGCCCCGTACGGCTTATCGTTCCCTATGCAGTGGGTGGAGCCACCGACGTGATTGGTCGCGTCATGGCACGCTATCTTGGTGAGGCGCTCGGTCAGTCCATTGTGGTGGAGAACAAACCTGGTGCAGGAGGCAGCACGGGCTCGCAATTCGCATCAAAGCAGCCAGCAGATGGCTTTACGCTGGTGATGATGGTGGAGAGTTCACATGCGGTGAATCCGAACGTCTATGCCAAACCAGCCTACGATCCGGTGAAGGATTTCACGCCAATTACCAATATCGCCAATGTGCCGGGCGTGATGGTGGTGAACGTGAATTCCAACTACAAGACGGCACAGGATGTGATCGAGGCTGCCAGGAAGAGCCCTGGAAAACTGAACTATGGTTTCTCTGGTAATGGCGGATTGAGCCATTTGAGCGGTGCGTTATTTGGTGATTCCACCAAGACTCAGATCACGCATGTTCCCTACAAGGGTTTGGGTCCAGCCCTTAACGACTTGATGGCAGGTCAGATTGATGTCGTTTTCGACAACATGCCTTCTTCGGGGGGGCTGATTGCAGGCAACCAATTGCGCGCGCTTGCGGTCTCTAGTCCGAAGCGCCTTGCTAATCTGCCCCAAGTTCCCACCTATGCGGAAGTGGGTCTCAAGTCGATGAACGACATGTCTTGGTATGGTCTGGGAGCGCCTGCAGGTCTTGACCCGGCCATCCTCGACAAGCTCAGCGCGGCATCGAAGAAGGCGCTGCAAAACCCGGAACTGGTAAAGACCATCGAGCAGCAGGGCGCAGTGGTGGACTTTCAGACGCCTACGCAGTTCAGTGAAACTGTAGAGCGATCCAACAAAGCCTGGGCCAAGCTCATCAAGGATATTCGTTTCGAGAAACTCTGACCAAGCGGAATTTAGCATGTTGTACTCACAGATTACTTATCCCACCCCGACCACCGCCGTGCTGACGATCACGGACGCCGGCGTGCTCAATGTGCTGAGCACACCCGTCATCAAGGGCCTGATCCAGACACTCAGCGAACTGTCCGAGAATCAGGATTTGCACTGCCTCGTGCTGCGTGGATCGGGCTCGCGTGCATTTATTGCGGGGGCGGACATCAAAGAGCTGTCGATACTGAACGCAGGCACGGGCCGGGCATTCATTGGCGCGCTGCGCGACTTGTGCAATGCGGTACGCCACTTTCCAGTCCCCGTGATCGTTCGGCTTGAAGGGCACACACTGGGCGGGGGGCTTGAGCTGGCGATGGCAGGCGACTTGCGTATTGCCGCAGACAACGCGGTGGTCGGTATGCCTGAGGTGAAGGTCGGAATTCCGTCCGTGATCCACGCAGCGATGATGCCCTCGCAAATCGGAACCACCCGTGCGGCCTGGCTGTTGCTGACAGGCGAGAACATCCCCGCCACACAGGCGCGCGATTGGGGGCTGATCAACGAATGCGTACCGCAAAGCCAGTTAGATGAGCGCATCATGCAGGTGGCGGCAGGCTTGGCTGAAATCGGGCCCGTCGTGCTTCGCCAGCAAAAACGCCTCTTGCGTCGCTGGGAGCGCATGACCCTCGATGCTGCGGTAGACGACAGCATTGCCGAGTTCGGTGAGGCCTTCAAGACGGGCGAGCCACAGCATCACATGAATGCATTTTTCGACAAAAAGAAGTCTGCACAGCAATCATTGGAGCCTAGCGTCCTGCGTTAGAAGTTCGGAGAAAGAGCCTTTGAACACTGGCAGGGATTGAATTGCCCCGGGTTTCGAGGAGGCTATTTGGTTTAAGTCAGGCTGAATCGCCCCGGGTTTTCTAGACACTTCTGAGCCTCAAACTTGAGGCCTAACAGGAGGTGTCATGAGTAAGCAGAGATATCCCGAAGAATTCAAGACCGAAGCCGTCAGGCAGATCACGGAACGTGGTCACGCGGTTGCCGATGGGTGGATTCAACCGCTCGTCGTAACACCTTCGACCCTGGGGGTGTTATGGGAAGACCTGCGGACTGGATGCAGGAGCCGTCGTGGTAAATGTCACGACAACGCAGTTGCCGAAAGCTACTTCCAGTTGCTCAAACGCGAGCGTATTCGCAGCCAGGTTTACCTAACACGCGATAAAGCCCGCGCCGATGTCTTCAACTACATCGAGAAGTTCTACAACCCGAAGAGGCGGCACGGAACTGCCGGAGATGTATCTCCGATAGAGTTCGAAAGACGCCATTTCCAACGGCTCAAAAGTGTCTGGGGAATCCGGGGCGATTCAGCCTGCCAAACCGAAGGTCCGCTTCATGGCGCTTACCGCGAGTTCGCCCGAGGCGGCGACCGACTCCATTCGCTGCACAAGCGACATTCGCCTATCCACTGACGCGACCAATCCACACCCTTCCTGCTTACCCTTCACCCCGGGTTCCCACCACCCCATCTCTTATCCTCTGCACTACACTACGCCCATGGCACGCACTTCCACCTTTTGCGAAGTTTCAATCGACAGCTCTATTGGGGCTGTGCGCATTGACGTGTCCAGGTTTGCCAGTGCCTTGCAGCGCTGTGCGCCACCTCCACCTGTGATCTCTTGCGCTCCGCCGCCGTGGGCGGTGGCTGCCAATCCGCCGCCTGTTGGAGCGGGTTGAGCGGATTGTCTTTTCTGGTCGCGTTCTGAGGACGTTCTTCTTGGTCTGATTGCGCTATGCAAGCAATGCTATGCAATGCGCATGGGCGTGGCCTGTCTGAACTTGGATTGCAGGTGAATTTGTCATGTCGAATTTGAATTCAAGCGTACTCGCGCGGCGCGTGGGTGCGTGGTCGGGTTTGGGGGCGATGGCGGCGTTTGTGCTGCTATGGGGTGGGTCGGCGATTGTCACGCGGGCGGCGCTGGATCATGGGTCGGCGTCTGCCGTGCTGCTGGCGCGCTATGGCATTGCGTTGTTGGTGTTGCTGGCGATGTGTGCGCGGCGTGGGCGCTGGGGTGCGCCGGTGGGGTCGCGCATGCGCATCGTCTGGGCGGGGCTGGTGATGGTGGCGGGCTACTCGGTGTGTTATTTCGAGTCCATGGCGCGCGGCATCACACCGGGGATGCTGGCGATTGTGCTGGGTGTGCAGCCGGTGCTCACCCTGCTATTGCAGGAGCGTCGCTTCAATGCGATGCGGCTCTGCGGCCTGCTGCTGGCGCTGGCAGGATTGGCCATGGTTGTGTGGCAGGGTGTGATGCAGACCCGGTTGGACGTGTTGGGGTTGTGGTTTGCCATGGCGGCGCTGGCGTGCATCACGCTGGGCGCGATCATGCAAAAGCGCATCCAGCAGGAGCCGATGGACGTGCTGCCGCTGCAGTTTGCGGTGACGGTCGGCGTGTGTCTGTTGTTCACGCAGGTTCAGCCGCTGCGGTGGGAGAACACGCCGGGCTTCTGGCTGCCGGTGGTGTTTCTGGGGGTGGTGACATCGGTGTTCGCGCAGTTGTTGCTGTACCGGTTGATTCAGCGCGGCAATCTGGTGAACGTGACCAGTCTGTTCTATCTGGTGCCTGCGGTGACGGCAGCGCTGGATTTTCTGGTGCTGGGCAATGCGCTCTCGGCATTGGCGTTGCTGGGCATGTGCTGCATTCTGGCGGGGGTGGTGGCGGTGCACCGGCGTTAGGGGTGCGGCGCTTGCATGACTGTTGCGTAGCGTGCGGGTGACAGGCGCGCGGTCAGTACGCATACGACCAGCACGGCGCAGAGTTGGTAGATCCAGCCTGCGCGAAAGCTGCCGGTGCTGGCGTGCAGTTGTGCGATGACCCACGGTGCGGTGGACGCGAGGATGAATCCGCCGCCCTGCATCAGCGCATTCAGTGCGCCAGCCTGTGCGGGTGAGGGCAGGTGGTCGAGCGCCACCACCATCATCAGTGCAAAGCAGCCGCCCAGGCCGATGCCGAGCACGATGGCATTGAGTACGGGCACGGCATCGGGTGCCCACACCAGTACGGCGTAGCCGATGATCTGGCACAGCATGGTGAAGGCCAGCCATGGTCTGCGATCGATGCGGCGCGCCGCCAATGCAGGCAGTGTGAGCGCGGCGCAGGCCTGTGCGATGGAGAGTATCGCCACCAGCGTGCCACTGCGGGCGGCGCTCCAGCCGTGCGCTTGGTAATACGGCGCCAGCCACGCGACGACGGCAGCGTAGCCGCCATTGATGAGCCCGAAGCAGGCCATGAGCAGCCACGTGCGGGCGCGTCGCATCAGCCAGCCGGTGTCGCTGGATGCGGGGGCCGCAGTGGATGCCCGTGGGGTGGGGACGTCGATGCGGCGCAGTGCATGCCATGCCAGCGGTATGGCGAGCAGTGCGGGCACGGCCCACAACGCGAGCGCGCTTTGCCATGTCCAACCGGCTTGCACGGCCAGCGGGGAGATTTGCGCGCCCAGCGCACCGCCGCCCATCAGGGCGCAGGAGTACAGGCCCATCATCGGCGCGACAGCGTGCGGCGACTGGCGCTTGATGACGCCCGGCAGAATGCCCTGCACCAGCGCGACGCCCGCGCCGCACAGGGCAGAGGTGATGAGCAGCGTGGTCACGTTCGCGCCCGCCAGCCGCAGGGCGCAGCCGATGGCGATCAGCAGCAGCGATGCGCTAATGGCCGTGCGCGCACCCAGGCGCGCCCATGCCGCGGGTGCCAGCCATGCGCCCACGCCCATCAATGCCATCGGCAGCAGCGTGAGCCAGGAGAGCACGCGCAAGTCCATGCCCGTGGTGTCGCGGATGGCGTTGCCCAATGGCCCGATGGCGGTGAGGAACGGGCGCAGGTTGATGGTGATGGCGATCACCACCAGCACCCACAGGGCGGGTGATAGGGAGCGGGCTGCGGATGCGCAGGTTGTGACGGTTTTGTCGTGCATGCGCAGCTCAGTGCGCAGCGTCAGGCCACGGCGCGTCGCCATAGAGCTGCGCGGCGCTGATGCCGGTGTCCACGCGCTCGATGGGAAGGGGCGGCGGCGTGAGGCTCAGGCGCAGTCGCTGGTAGGTGCCTGCGCTGGAGAGCTGGTAGGGCGCCGCGTCGTCGTTGTCGAAGGCGAAGCACACGCGTGCGATTCCGGTCATCAGGATGGCCGCCAGGCACATGGGGCAGGGGTGGCCGCTGGCATAGATCGTCGCGCCTGCCAGCGACGGATTCTTGCGCGCCATGGTCGCGGCGCGGATGGCCTGCATTTCTGCGTGCGTGCTCGGATCGTGGGTGTGCGCGATCTCGTTGATGCCGGTGGCGATCACTTCGTTGGCAAGCACCAGCACGGCACCGAAGGGGCGGGCGCCGCGCAGGCGGTTGTCGTGGGCCAATTCGACGGCCTGGCGCATCAGCGTGACATCTTGGGGTGACATGGCAGAGGGACTCCGGAGGGACATGGCCGTCGATTCTCTGCCAATCACGTGGACTTTGCTGGCGTCGCTGAACGGGCCATCGCTGACATCATTGAGATGACCAAGATCCCTGTGCCTGCGCTCTCAGGTGCGATACACCAGCACCTTGAGTGAGCGGTTGTCATCGCGGTCGGCAAACACGGGCGGATTGGTGACGCGCTCGACCCGGTGCATCGCAGGGGCCTCGGCCGCCATGAGGTCGTGGATGAAGTCAGGCGGCAATTCGGGCGCATTCAGGCACAGCAGCGCATGGCCGCCGGGTGTCAGCAGTTCGGGCAGGCGGCGCAGCAGGCGCGCGTAATCCTTGGTGGCGACGAAGCTGCCTTTCTGGTAGCTCGGTGGGTCCACGATGATGAGTTGATAGGGGCCGCCGCGCGTGATCTTGCCCCAACTGCTGAAGATGTCGTGCGCGAGAAAGCTGGCGCGTTTGTCCAGTCCGTTGAGGCGGTGGTTCTGCTGCCCGATGGCGAGCGCGCCTTTGCTCATGTCCATGTTGAGCACCTGCGTGGCCCCGGCCAGCAGCGCCACGACGGAGAAGGCGCAGGTGTAGGCAAACAGGTTGAGCACGCGGAAGTCGTTCTGGCCGTTGGCGTGCGCGGCAATATGGGCGCGCACCCAGTCGCGTCCCGCCGCCATGTCGAGGAACAGGCCATGGTTCTGGCCACGCAGCACGTGTACGGCATAGCGCGCACCGGCTTCGGTCACCACGTGTGGTTCTGGCACGCTGCCGCTCATCAATTGCGTTCGACCTTGTCCGCCGACGAGCCGGATTTGAAGCACCCAATGGAGCGCTTCGCCCGGGGCGATGTCCGCCCAGCGTTGGCGCAGTGCAGTGCCGATGCGCGCCACGTCGTCCTCGGAAAGTTCAGCAAAGCTGGTCAGCACCAACACGGGCGGGAAGGCATCGAGCGAGAGATGCTCGCAACCCGGATGCAGGCCGCCCCGCCCATGAAAGATGCGCGTGGCGTCGGTGGGGACGGACATTCGGGCGATGGAGTCCAGCAGTGCTTGCATGACAGATCGATGGGAAGGGAACGAGAAGGGGTTCAACGCAATGCGCGCAGTCGCCAGTGATGGCGCTGCGCGCAGTGTGTGACGGGGATTGGCAGTGGGTCGGCTTACAGGCCCAGTTGGCGCAGATCGAGCTGGCCATTGTGCATCGGCGGGCACCACAGGTAGCAGCCGGTGAGCGGGCGCGAGAAGCTGAACAGGCCGTCCACGATCTCGTCGTCCAGTCCGGCCATGCGGCGCATCTGCACTTCGAAGGCGTCGAGGGTGCAGCCGAACGCGGCAAACATCAGGCCGCTTTCGTCATGCGCGCCGACGTTGCGCTGCCAGGGCATGGAGCGGCGCAGGATGAAGGCCTCAGGCTCGAAGCTCTCTTGCGCGGTGCGTTTGACGTGGGCGGATTCTGGCGCGTCTTCCAACTCTTCGTTGTCGGTCAGGCGGCGGCCCATGATGTGGTCGCGTGCCTCGACGCTGAATGCGTCGAATTGGTCATAGTTGTGCAGCCATTGCTGGTTGGCGAGAAAGCTGGCGCCATCCAGTCCAACGCCTTGGCCCTGCACAAAGGTGGCGGCCTCGGCGGCTTCGCCTTCTGGATTTTCGGTGCCGTCTTCATAGCCGGTGAGGTCGCGCGCGTGGCCGTTGTCTACGGGGCCGTGGCGGTAGGCTTCGACGACGTGGTCGAGTGTGAAGGCCGGGCGCAGCAACGCGGCCAAAGCGCGCGTGCGGTGCAGCAGGTGGCCCATGTCATGGCCGCGCAGCCACAGCAGCAGGGTGGCGGGGGTCGATGGAATCTGCAAATCCTTGGGGCCGATCATGGCGGGAAATTCGTGCAGCCCGGGCACCTGGGCGCCCAGCGCAGTCACCAATTCCGGCCCCATGGCGGTGACGATGGAATCGCCATCGACCAGCGCCTTCAGTCGCTTCAGCGCAGCGCGCAGCGAGTTGGCATCCGCCGTTGATGCGATGCGAAAAAACGCATAGCGACCCAACATCGGAATGGACTGGAGAATGCCGCTCTGGCTGGCGGATGCGAGCTGGGTGGTGGGGCTGGAATTGTGCATAGGTGTAACCCTAGCAGACTGCGAGTGCTGTCTCTTTGAAGCGGGGTAAGTTTTCTTGCATTTGGCGATAGCGGATTTCTTGCGCTCAATCGCCAACGCGACAGGTGCGGCGCAATGTGTCCGCGAGAATGGCGGGCGCTGCGCATGGAAATTGCGCAGCCCGATCTTTCGACCCCACTTTTCAGGAAGCAGACATGAGCCGCAGCGTGCAGGAACTTTTCGATCTCAAAGGCAAGACGGCGCTGGTGACGGGCGGCTCGCGCGGTTTAGGGCTGCAGATAGCCGAGGCGCTGGGCGAAGCCGGCGCCAAGGTGATGCTGACCTCACGCAAGGCGGGCGATCTGGAGGAGGCGGTTGCGGCGCTGGCGGACAAGGGCATCGACGCGCGCTGGATTGCCGCCGACTGTGCGCAGGAAGCGGACATTCATCGGTTGGTGGACGAAACGCTGGAGCGCGTGGGCGACATCGACATCCTCGTGAACAACGCGGGCGCGAGCTGGGGCGCTGCCGCAGAAGACTATCCGCTGAGCGCCTGGGACAAGGTGATGAACCTGAACATTCGCGGCTATTTCCTGCTGAGCCAGGAGGTGGGCCGCCGCAGCATGCTGCCACGCGGCAGAGGCAGCATCATCAATCTGTCGTCCATTGCCGGATTGGGCGGCAACCCGATCGACATGAAGACCATTGCCTACAACACGTCCAAAGGCGCGGTGATCAATTTCACGCGTGCGCTGGCCGCGGAGTGGGGGCCTCGCGGCGTGCGCGTGAACACGATCTGCCCGGGCTTTTTCCGCACGAAGATGGCCGAAGTGCTGATCGACACCGTGGGTGAGGACAAGATGAGCGCTGGCGCGCCGCTGCGCCGCCTGGGCGACGACGAGGACCTCAAGGGATTGGCGCTGCTGCTCGCCAGTGATGCGGGCAAACACATTACCGGCCAGTGGCTGGCGGTGGACGGCGGCGTGAGCGCGGTGCTGGGCTGACAACGCGCTGCCGCCAGCGAACTTGCAGCCAAACGGATATGCTGCAACGCATGGCAGAACAAGAAAAGCAACAAGGAGAACAATTTGCTGGAATTCCCCGCTAACGTCCCGTTTGTGAAGCATCTGGGCTTCACCTTGCACCGGCTGGAACATGGTGAATCGGAACTGCACTACACGCCGCTGCCGGAGCACCTGAACTCGCACGGCGTCACGCATGGCGGCGCCTCGATGACGCTGCTCGATGTGGCGCTGTCCGTGGCGGCGCGCAGCGACATGCCCGAGCACGGCATCGTCACCATCGAGATGAAGACGATGTTCATGGCCCCCGCCAAAGGGCCGCTGGTGGCCAAGGCGCGGCGCATGCATCGCACGCGGTCGATCGCGTTCGTGGAGGGCGGCATTTATGACGAAAGCGGCACGCTGTGCACCACGGCGACCGGCACGTTCCGCTATATCCTGCGCAGCAAACTGCTGGGCACGGATACGCCGATTGCCACCGACTGAACCGGGTATGCAGGAGCACCCATGACCTTGCCCATGCGCTGGACCTGGCGTCGATTCGATGACCTGAGCGCGCGCGAGCTGCATGCCGCGCTGGCCCTGCGTTGCCGCGTGTTCATCCTGGAGCAGGGGCCGTATCAGGACCCCGACGATCTGGACCAGCACGCATGGCATCTGCTAGGGCACGCGCCGCACACGGAGCACGGAGACATGCTGCTGGCCACGCTGCGATTGGTCGAGCCGGGGCGCAAATACGCTGAACCCTCGCTGGGCCGCGTCGTCTGCGCGCCGGAGATTCGCGGGCGTGGCGTGGGGCACGCGCTGGTGGCCGAAGGGCTGGCGCAATCGGCGCGCCTGTACCCGGGGCAGGCGGTGCGCATCAGTGCGCAGGCGCACCTCAAGGACATGTACGCGCGGCTGGGTTTTGAGCCCGTGTCGCAAGAGTATCTGGAAGACGACATACCGCATCTGGAAATGCTGTGCGAAGCGGTCAGTGCCCCGCAACGCTGACACCGCGCCAGCGCTGCGTGGGACCCCATCAATAACGATCAAGGAGGCAAGCGATGAGTGATTTGATACTGCACCATTACCCGATGTCACCGTTCTCGCACAAGATCCGTGCGGTGCTGGGGTTCAAGCAACTGGCGTGGAAATCGGTCATCGTGCCGGGCTTCATGCCCAAGCCAGATGTGGTGGCGCTCACCGGCGGTTATCGCCGCACGCCGCTGCTGCAGATCGGTGCGGACATCTATTGCGATACCGCACTGATCTGCGATGTGCTGGAACATCGCGAGCCGCAGCCGGCGCTCTATCCCGCTCATCAGAAAGGCCTTGCGCGCGTGGTCTCGCAATGGGCGGACACGAACCTGTTCTGGGCGGCCATGTCCTACAACTTCCAGCAGCGCGGGTTGCAGACGCTGTTTGCCAATGCCGACCGGGCGATGGCGCTGGCTTTTGTGGCCGACCGCAATGCGATGGGCATCCCGCTCAAACCAGCTCCCGAAGCGGCGGTGGCGTACCGGTCCGATCTGCGCCGCATTGCCAGCATGCTGGACGAACATCCCTTCTTGCTGGGCGAGTTGCCATGCATGGCGGATTTTTCAGCCTATCACCCCTTGTGGTTCACGCGCGTTTGCACGCCGCCGCTGGCGCATATTTTCGATGCCACGCCGCAGGTGCTGGCATGGATGGATCGCATGGCATCGATGGGCGTAGGACAGATGCAGAAGATCACCGCACAGGACGCATTAGTGGAGGCCGCGAGGATCGAGCCACTGCCGCTGCCGGTGATGGAAGCGTTTGTGGACGAGCATGGAATTGCGTTGGGCAGCCGCGTGAGCGTGGCTGCGGAAAGTTTTGGTACCGAGCCCACGGTGGGCAAGTTGGTGGCCGCCACGCGCACACGCTACACGCTGGCGCGCGAGGACAAGCGCGTGGGCAAGGTGCACGTGCATTTTCCGCGCGTGGGCTATGTGCTCAAGGCGGCGGAAGGTTGAGAAGTTGTGAGGGCCGTGACGGGCCAGAACGGAGAACGCAGGGATGATTGAGGACTTTGTGGGCAAGACGGCCGTGTTGACGGGCGCGGGTTCGGGCTTCGGGCTGGAGTGCGCGCGCATCGGCGCCGATCTGGGTATGCATCTGGTGCTGGTCGACGTGCAGGCCGACGCCTTGGCCGCAGCAGAAGCGGAGATGACCGGCCGCGGCGCGCAGGTGCTGGCGCGGCGCGTGGATGTCTCGGATGCGCAGCAAATGGACGCTCTGGGCGCGGCGGTGTTAGAGCGCTTTGGCGCCCCCCATCTGGTCTTCAACAACGCGGGCGTGAGTGCGGCCGGGCTGATTTGGGATACCCCCGCGCGCGAGTGGGACTGGGTGCTGGGCGTGAACCTGCATGGCGTGGCGCATGGCGTGCGGGTGTTCACCCCCATGATGCTGCAAGCGGCGCGCAACGATCCGCACTGGCGCGGCCACATCGTCAACACCGCCAGCATGGCAGGGCTGGTGACGACGCCGAATCTGGGCGTCTACAACGTCAGCAAGCATGCCGTCGTGGCGCTGTCGGAGACGCTGTATCAGGACCTGCAACTGGTCACCGACCAGATTGGCGCGAGCGTGCTGTGCCCGTACTTTGTGCCGACCGGCATCGCCCAGAGCGAACGCAATCGCCCCGACGCGCTCGACGGTCAGCAGGCCACGCGCAGCCAGCAGGTAGGCACCCAGATGCTGGACAAGGCCGTGGCCAGCGGCAAGGTCAGCGCGGAAGATGTGGCGCGCAGGGTGTTTGAAGCGGTGGCCGCAAACCAGTTCTACATCTACAGCCATCCGCAGGCCATAGGTGCCGTGCAAACGCGCATGGAAGATATTTTGCAGACACGCAACCCCAGCGATCCGTTCGCGGCGCGTCCGCATCTGCGCGATCAGTTGCGTGCCCAATTGACGGGCGCAGGCGCAGGCGCCGGCGCAGCGGCATGAACCAGCGTCCCGCGCCGCTCGGCATCTGCCATTTCCCGACGGCGTTGGGCGATTGCGGCATGGCGTGGACGGACGCGGGCATCGTGGCCGTGCAACTGCCCGAGGCCGACGTGGCGGGCACGCTGGCGCGCATGCTCGCCGGCTTGGGGCGGCCCCGTCCTGACACTGCCGATCTGCTACACATAGCGCCGCCGCCATCGGTCGTTGCCGCCATGCAAGGCGTGCAGGCGCTGATGCAGGGAGCGCCGCGCGATCTGTGCGAATTGCAGCTCGACCTGCGCGGCGTGCCCGACTTTGCCTGCCGCGTTTATGCACTCACGCGCGCCATTGCACCGGGCCACACGCGCACTTATGGCGAACTGGCGCGCGCGCTGGGCAACGTGCATCTGTCGCGCGCGGTGGGGCAGGCGCTGGGTGCCAACCCGTTTGCGCCGGTCGTGCCGTGCCACCGGGTGCTGGCCGCCGGGGACCATGCGGGCGGGTTTTCTACCTACGGCGGAGCCCAGCAAAAACTGCGCATGCTGGCCACCGAAGGTGCCTGCCCCGGCGGCACGCTGCCGCTTTTTTAGAAGCACCGCATACATGGTTCAAAGCGCATCCACTTCACGCCTGCTGCACGGAGCGATTTTGCCGACGCTGCTGCGTCTGGCCATTCCCAATGTGTTGGCGCTGATGATGGCGGTGGTCGTCGGGATCGCCGAGACCTACTACGTCGGCAAGCTGGGTACACCGCAGCTGGCCGCGATGGCGATCGTGTTCCCGTTCGTCATGCTCACGCAGATGATGAGCAATGGTGCCATGGGCGGGGGCGTGTCGTCGGCGATCAGTCGCGCGCTGGGGGCCGGGGACCGCGACCGCGCGGGGACATTGGCGTTGCATGCGCTGGCGATTGGCGCGGGCGAGGGCGCGGCGTATTCCCTGCTGTTCCTGCTGCTGTCGCCTGCGCTTTTCCGGTTGCTGGGCGGCAAGGGCGATGTGCTGGCCTACGCCATGCAGTTCGGCCATGTGCTGTTCAGCGGCGCGATCAGCGTCTGGCTGTGCAACACCCTGGCGGCGGTGGTGCGCGGCACGGGCAACATGCGCGTGCCTTCGGGCGCGGTCATGGGGGCAGCCATTGTGCAGGTGCTCGTGGGAGGCTCGCTGGGGCTGGGCCTCGGGCCGTTTCCTGCGCTCGGCATGACGGGCGTGGCGCTGGGCAGCGTGGTCGGCATGGGCTGCGGAGCGGCGGTCTTGCTGGCCTATCTGCAATGGGGACAGGATGCGCTGCAGGTGCCGTGGCGCAACATGCGATTCGAGTGGCCTATGTTCCGCGACATCTTGCGCGTGGGTGCGCTGGCCTGCTTCTCGCCGGTGCAATCGATTGCGACTGCGCTGATCATGACCTCGCTGGTGGCGCGCTACGGTCCGTTGGCGATGGCGGGATATGGCATCGGCCAGCGTCTGGAGTTCCTGATGATCCCGGTGGCCTTTGGCGTAGGCGTCGCGTCCGTGCCGATGGTGGGCATGGCGATCGGCTCGCAGATGGTGGCACGCGCGCGACAGGTGGCCTGGACGGCGGGCAGCGTAGCGGGCGTGGTGATGCTGGTGGCGGGCTCGGTGTTCATGCTGTTTCCGTCGCTGTGGTCAGGCATGTTCAGCACCGTTCCGGGCGTATTGGACAACGCCAACCTGTTCCTGCGCTGGATGGGGCCGGGTTTTCCGTTCATGGGATTCGGGCTGGCCTTGTACTTTGCGTCCATCGGTTCCGGTCATGTGCTGGGGCCGATCATGGCGGGCACCGTGCGCCTGGCTGTCGTGGGCGTAGCGGGCTGGTGGGTTTCGCGCCATGGCGGCGAGACGCCCGCGCCGCTGTTCGCGGTGGGCATGACAGGAATGATCGTGTATGGCTTGGCGACCAGTTTGTTCGTGTGGCGCACCAACTGGGGACAGCGCCCATCGTGAATCGCGCATTCAGGTGTCGCCATTGCTTAACCGTCAAGCATCGCGGGTTGCTTGGCGTGGCGCAGGACGAAAGGCACAAGGTCAATAGAATTGACTATCTGACTGACATAAAAAAGGGCTGGCCGCTTCACGGCTGTGACGCGCTGGCCAGCCTGCATAGATTGAGGATTTCCGACCAATGACAGAGCCTGTTCGCGAAGCTGTTCAGGTTGCCCCGGTGCGCGACGGGCTGCCGATGCCGCAGCGGCGCTATTCGATGCTGGTCATCATCATGGGCATTGCGCTGTCGGTGCTGGACACCAGCATCATGAATCTGGCGCTGCCAGATATCGGCAAGGAAATGAATGTCAGCGCCGCCCACGCGGTGTGGGTGGTCAATGCCTATCAACTGGCCACGCTGGTGCTGCTGCTGCCTCTGGCGGCGCTGGGCGACCGACTTGGCTACCGGCGGGTGTATCTGGTCGGCATGGCGTTGTTTGCGCTGGCATCCGTGGCGGCCATGCTATCGCGCAATCTGGAGACGCTGATCGTGGTGCGTGCCCTGCAGGGACTGGGCGCGGCGGGCGTGATGAGCGTGAACGCCGCTCTGGTGCGCCTGACGTTTCCGCGTGCGCAACTGGGGCGCGGCATGGCGATCAATTCGGTGGTGGTCGCCACTGCGTCGATGGCGGGGCCGACGATTTCTGCCGCGATTCTTTCCGTCGCGTCATGGCCATGGCTGTTTGCCATCAATCTGCCGATGGGGCTGTTCATCTTCTGGCTTGGCAAGCGCTCGCTGCCATCGAACCCACCGGCCCCCGAAGGCACGAGCCGGCCGCGTTTTTCCGTGGTTGACGTGCTGTTGAACGTGCTGATGTTCTCCATGCTGTTCCTCGGCGGGGAGCAAATGGGCATGGCCGCCAGTGGTGAGAGCGGGGCACTGACGCTCGGCCTGTCCCTGCTCGCGGTGGGCGTGGTGGTGGGCGTCGTCTATGTGCGTCGGCAGTGGCATCTGGCGGCACCGCTGTTTCCGGTAGATCTGCTGCGCATTCCCGTGTTTGCGCTGTCGATGGGGGCGTCCATCAGTGCCTTTTGTGCGCAGATGCTGGGCTTTCTGGCCATGCCGTTCCTGCTGCTGGAAGTGCTCGGCTACAGCCACCTGAAATCCGGCATGCTGATCACGGCGTGGCCGCTGGCCACGGTGATCGTTGCACCCATTGCCGGGCGCCTGATCGGCAAGATTCCGGCGGGACTGCTGGGTGGTGTCGGCATGGGCATGTTCTCGGTGGGGCTGCTGTCGCTGGGTCTGTTGCCGACGCAGCCTGCCGACTGGAATGTGATCTGGCGCATGGCGCTGTGCGGCGCGGGGTTTGCCTTGTTCCAGTCGCCCAACAATCACACCATCGTCACGTCGGCTCCGCTGCATCGCAGCGGCGCTGCCAGCGGCATGCTGGGCACGGCACGCCTGACGGGGCAAACGCTGGGGGCGGTGGTGCTGGCGACGATTTTTGCCATCTGGCCGCTGCACGATGGTCTCTCCGAGTCGATCGCCTTGTACGTGGCGGCGGCCAGTGCGGCGCTGTCGGGCGTGTTCAGCACCATGCGCATGAAGACTACGCGTGCGGTGGGCGCTGCGTGATTGCGCGGGCGAGCGTTTGCACCGACATCGGCGCGCAGCCCTCCGCGTGATTGCTGATGGCCATGTGAACCGGCTGGCCGTGCGCTGCGAACGTGCGGATCAGGGCCGCCAATTCGGCGTGCAGATCGGGCTCGGGATGGTGAATGCGGTCATATGGCACGTACAGCTTTTCTGCCTCGGCGTAGCCGTAGGGGCCATGCACGGGATGCAGGTTCCAGCGGCAGACCAGCGGCGTCGGCCAGAGTTTGCGCAGCAGCGGTAGTTGCTCCGCCAGCGGTGGCATTTTGGCGTGCAGGCCAATGCAGTAGGTGGCCGAGGCATCGCGCAGAGCCTGCGCGAACAGCGGCAGGATGTCGGGCGCGAGCCATTGCGGATCGCGCACTTCGACCGCGATGACGCCATCGGGCGCGTGCGGCTGCAACGCGGGCAGGGCGCACAGCATGGTGCGCAATTGCGCGATGACCTGCGGCAGTCGGTCCAGCATGTTCCACGGCAGCGGACTGAGCTGGAACACCAGCGCCCCCAGATGTTTCCCCAGCCCTTCCATGACCGGCGCGATGAACTCTTGCAGCGCCAGTTCGGGGCTGAGAAACGCGGTATTGGGCTCCTTGCCGCGCCCATCGTCACTGCGCACGAGCGCGTCGGTCAGCAGGCTGGGCGCCTTCACCATGAAGCGGAAATCGGCCGGAACCATCGCCGCATAACGCGCGAAATCACTCGCGGAGAGGGGCCGGTAGAAGTTGCGGTCGATGCTGACGGTGCGCATCAGCGGGTGCTGTGCGTACACCTCCAACCCCTTCTTCGACAAGGTCTGCTCGGAATGCGCGCCTTCCCAGACCAGTCCTTGCCAGCCCGGATAACTCCAGGAGGACGTGCCCAGATGCACCTGCGCGGGCAGCGCTGCGCCGAGTGCACGCAAGGCATCACTCCACGCCACGGCCTGCACACTGGCCTTGCGCGCCTTCGCGGGAGGTGGCTTGGCGCTGTCGGTCGGCGTGGGCTCCGGTGGCTGCTTGTTCGTGGGTGGGTCTGCGGTGACCGGTGCGCCGAACAGGTCCTCTTCGAACAGGTCCTCTTGCATCGTGCTCACGCGAACAACCCGCCTTCGTCGAGCAGTTCGTAGACGATCTCGGGGCGCTTGTCCATGCTCTTCTTGATGGCGGCAGGAATGTTCTGGCGCGTTTTCTTGCACAGGCCGGGTTGCTCGTTCACGAGGATGACGATGCCGCGCAAGGTGCGCACTTCGTTCGGGCTGAGGCTGATCGTCAGGCGCACGCCGAGCTGCTGGTGCAGCAGGTCTTCGAGGTGGCGCAAGTCCTGCAGCGAGGTCAGGTTTTCCAGCCGCTCGAGCAAGCGGTTTTCCTCCTCCCGCGTGAGCGCCAGGATGCGCGTGTCGGACGCAGGATCGGCCAGCAGCGCCTCGCGCTCGCACACGCATGCGCCCGGTGGGCATTCGGTGCGGACGGGAAAAGGGAACGGCTGCATGGTCGGAGAGAAGCGGTGCGCGCGGATTCGGGTACGGAGTGAGGAACTGCAAGGATATTGCCATTTTCCCGCGCGAGGCGAAGGGCGCAACCAAGGACTGTCGCCGTGTAGTGATATGGCGACGGCGGCTTGCGCTGGCCATTCTTGCGTCCTGGAAACCCGCGCGGGGGCAGCACGTACGCTTGCTGACATTCTGCGGCGCGATGCGCTGCGCGGGCTGTGGCAAACTCTGGCGTTTTCTTTTTGCCTCAATGGAAGAGCCCCTCGCGGGTCGCAGTCAGTACATGCAGCAGATCGTCCGGCAATTGGCCGCAGAAATCAAAATCTCAGAATCCCAGGTGCGCGCAGCGGTCGAGCTGCTGGATGGAGGGGCCACGGTGCCTTTCATCGCGCGCTACCGCAAGGAAGTGACAGGGGGGCTGGATGACATCCAGTTGCGCGAACTGGAGGCACGGCTGTCCTATCTGCGCGAGCTTGAAGACCGCCGCGTGGCCGTGCTGAAGGCCATTGATGAGCAGGGCAAGCTGACCGACGCGCTGCGCGCCGCCATCGCAGCCGCGCCGACCAAACAGGAGCTGGAGGACATCTATCTGCCCTTCAAGCAAAAGCGCCGCACCAAGGGCCAGATTGCGAAGGAGTTCGGCATCGAGCCATTGGCGGACATGCTGTTTGCCGATCCGACGCTGGACCCACAGGAAGAAGCCAAGGCCTTCCTGAAGGACCCCGAAGTGCTGCCCGATGGCAAGCCGGGTGCCGATTTCTCTACAGTGCCTGCGGTACTGGACGGCGTACGCGATATTCTGTCGGAGCGTTGGGCGGAAGACGCCACGCTGGTGCAGGCCATGCGTGAGTGGCTCTGGAGCGAGGGCCTGCTGCGCAGCAAGAAGGTCGAATCAAAAAACGAAAACGACGCGGAAGTCGCCAAGTTCCGCGATTATTTCGAATACGACGAGCCGATCGGCCGCGTGCCTTCGCACCGCGCGCTGGCGGTGTTTCGCGGTCGGGCGCTCGAAATTCTGGAGGCCAAGCTGGTGTTGCCAGTAGAGCCCGAGCCGGGCAAGCCCAGCATTGCCGAAGGCCGCATCGCCAACCATCTGCAATGGAGCCACCAGTCGCGCAAGGCTGACGACCTGCTGCGCAAATGCGTGGCCTGGACGTGGCGCGTGAAGCTCAGCCTGTCGACCGAACGCGATCTGTTCTCGCGCCTGCGGGAAGATGCAGAGAAGGTCGCCATCAAGGTGTTTGCCGACAATCTGCGCGATCTGCTGCTGGCAGCGCCCGCAGGCCCGCGCACGGTGATGGGGCTGGACCCGGGCATCCGTACGGGCGTGAAGGTGGCGGTGGTCGATTCCACGGGCAAGCTGGTGGACACGTCCACGGTGTATCCGCACGAACCGCGCAAGGACTGGGAAGGTTCGCTGCACACACTGGCGAAGCTGGTGGAAAAGCACGGCGTCAACCTGATCGCCATCGGCAACGGCACGGCAAGCCGCGAGACCGACAAGCTGGCTGCCGACCTCATCAAGCTGGCCGCCAAGGCGGACAAGCAGATCGAAAAAGTGGTGGTGAGCGAGGCGGGTGCGTCGGTCTATTCGGCCAGCGAGTACGCCAGCCAGGAAATGCCGGATGTGGACGTGAGCTTGCGCGGTGCGGCATCGATTGCGCGCCGCCTGCAAGACCCGCTGGCCGAGTTGGTGAAGATCGAGCCCAAGAGCATCGGCGTGGGCCAGTACCAGCACGACGTGAATCAGAGCGAACTGGCACGCACACTGGACGCGGTGGTCGAGGACTGCGTGAACTCGGTCGGCGTCGACCTGAACACGGCCAGCGTGCCGCTGCTCTCGCGTGTGTCCGGGCTGTCGTCGAGCGTGGCCAAATCCGTGGTGCGCTGGCGCGAGGCGAACGGCGCGTTCAAGAGCCGCAAGCAACTGATGGACGTGAGCGGTCTGGGCGCCAAGACGTTCGAGCAGTCGGCGGGTTTCCTGCGCATCCGCGATGGCGAGAACCCGCTCGACATGACGGGTGTGCACCCGGAAACCTATCCGGTGGTGGAAAAAATCATCACCACGACAGGCAAGCCGGTCGGCGAGATCATGGGTCGCGCCGAGATGCTCAAGACGCTCAAGCCAGAGCTGTTCGCCAACGAGCAGTTCGGTGTCATCACCGTCAAGGACATTCTGGGCGAGCTGGAAAAGCCGGGCCGCGACCCGCGCCCGGACTTCAAGGTGGCGCGCTTCAACGAGGGCGTCGAGGACATCAAGGACCTGAAGGAGGGCATGATCCTCGAAGGCACGGTGAGCAACGTGGCGCAGTTTGGTGCGTTCGTGGATCTGGGCGTGCATCAGGATGGACTGGTGCACGTGAGCCAGTTGAGTCACAAGTTTGTCAACGACGCACGCGAAGTGGTGAAAACAGGCGACATTGTCAAGGTGAAGGTGCTCGAGGTCGATGTGGCCCGCAGCCGCATCAGCCTGACCATGAAGCTGGACGCGGCCCCCGCACGGCGCGATGGCCCGCGTGACAACCGTTTTGAAGGCGCGGGTCGTGGTTATTCGCAGCCGCAGCGACGCGGCAACGAACCCGCACCGCAGTCGGCCATGGCGTCGGCGTTTGCCAAATTGCAGCAACTGAAACGGTGATGCAGTTCAAGCAAGCCACTGCTGGACGTGTTTAAAAGTAAATTTTGTAAACCCGTCCGTGGATAATCGGCGGCATCTGCAATGTTTCAAACGATGGTGATTTCTGCGTGAATGCCTCTGAGACACTGGATGCTTCCATAGCGATTCCCAGCGCCCCGCGCGTGGTGGCGCTGCTGATGGCCGAATTGGTGGCCGACGAACCGCAACTGGCGCGGCTGAACGCACTGTTCGGAAGCGATCCCGGGTTGGCCGCACTGCTGTTGCGCGCGGCCAATTCGCATTCTGTGGCCATGCGGCACCGCGTGTTGGGGCTGCCGCAGGCGCTGGCGCTGCTGTCGGTGGCCCAACTGCGTTTGGTGGTGACATCGGCGCAGGTCGGTACGCCGGGGCGTTCGGTGCCGGGGCTTGATCTGCACGCATTCTGGCGCTACAGCCAGATCACGGCGCGTCTGGCGCGTTCGCTGGCGGGCATTCTGCATCTTGATTCGGTCACTGCCTATGCCGCCGGTTTACTCCACGCAGTCGGGGAGGTGGTGATTCATCGTGCGGAAGCTGACCGCATCCATCGCATCAATGCGCTGTGTGCGCCCTTCGATCTGGGACGCATGGAAATGGAGCGGGGCATTTTTGGTTTCAGTTACGCGCAGGTGAGCGCCGGTTTGGCACGCCGCTGGTCGTTGCCGCAAGTGGTGGTGGAGACCATGTGCTATCAGGCCAGACCGCTGGACAACGACTCCTACGAGCCGCTGGCCGCGGTGCTACATCTGGCTGTGTGGCGTGCGCGCGCGGCGCAGGCGCGCCTGAATGACCGCGAATTGGCCGTGACCTATCCGGGCGAAGTGGGAATGGTTTTGGGGCTGGACATAGACACCGTGTTGCAACAGGCACCCATCAACTGGAAGCCCGATTTCGGCAACGCATGACGCGCTGAGCGGTGGCGGATTGCCAGCATGAAAAAGCCTGCGCGCCCTTTAGTCCACTGATTTCTTCAATGCTTTCTTGGAGCTTTTCGCGTTCCGGTTGGCTTGGGATTTGTGGTACTTGGCCTTGGTGTTGTTCACGGCCTTGCCGACCGGGCCACTCTTTTTGGCATCGCTTTCGGCCTTCTTTTGTTCGACCTTGTGCTCGGCGACGTCTGCGGCATCGGTGGCCGCCTTGTCCAGTTGGGCAAACGCCGATGTGGTGGCCAGCAGGGTGATGGCTGTGGCGAGCAATGCTCTCTTCATGGTGGGTTTCCTTGGTTGTGTTTGCTTGTGGATGAAACACCGCCAGTATTCGGAGCAATGGCCATCCGCCTTGTAGGCGGCCATCCAGCGCTTGCGTGAGCGGGGTGCGGGACTCGCGCATCGACCGCGATGGCTGACGATGCGCGCCCCGGCTCACATGGATGCGCGCAGCATGTCGCGGTAGTCCTCGGGGCTGGCTTCGCGCGGATTGGTCTTGTGGCAGTGGTCTGCGAGCGCGCCGTGAATCACGTCATCGAACATGGCTTCCGTCACGCCGAGCGCGGCCAGGCCCGTGGGCAGGCCGAGCCGCGCCGACATGTCGCGCACGGCATCCGCCACGTCGCCACCCGCTGGCAGGCCCATGGCATGGGCCATGCGTTCGATGCGGCGGTCTTTTTTCACCTGGGCATCTTGCGCGTTGAAGCGGATCACCGCAGGGAGAAACACAGCGTTCAGCGTGCCATGGTGCAGGCGCGGATTGACGCCGCCCAGGCTGTGGCTGAGCGAATGCACGCATCCCAGTCCTTTCTGGAAGGCCATGGCGCCCTGCATGCTGGCGCTCATCATGTGGAGCCGCGCCTCCTTGTTGGCGCCGTCGCGCGTGGCGGTTTCGATGTGCGCCCAGCCGCGCTCCAGCCCATCGAGCGCGATGCCGTCGGCGGGCGGGTTGAAGGCAGAGGACATGAAGGTTTCCATGCAGTGCGCAATAGCGTCCATGCCGGTGGCGGCGGTGAGCTGCGGCGGCAGGCCGAGCGTCAGGGCCGGATCGCAGATGGCGGTTCTGGGCACGAGATGCCACGAGTGAAAGCCGAGCTTGCGCTGGTCGTCCACGATGATGATGGCCCCGCGCGCCACTTCGCTGCCGGTGCCCGATGTGGTGGGCACGGCAATCAGCGGCACGGCGCGCTCGGTGATCTTCGGGGAGCCGCCTTCGATCGTGGCGTAGGTCTTGAGCGGCCCTTCATGGGTCGCCGCAATGGCGATGCCCTTGGCGCAATCGATGGCAGAGCCGCCCCCGACAGCGATAAGTCCATCGCATTGGTGTGCTTTGAAGAGCTCGACGGCGGCGCGCACGGCTGCTTCGGTCGGGTTCGATGGCGTCTGGTCGAACACGGCTACGGGCATGCCGGGCAGCGCATCCAGCACCGTTTGCAGCACGCCGGCGGCTTTCACGCCCTGATCGGTCACGACGAGCGGGCGGGTGATGCCGCTGCGTGCGCACTCCTGTGGGAGCAGGGCAACGGCGCCATATTCAAACTGGATTTGCGTGACGTAATAGATGAAAGCCATGATGCCCTTGTCTCGGTGATTGGAATTAGGATCGAAGTTCGAACATTACAACAGGAGACGTTCATGAGCCCGAAAAACGCGCTGCTTCCCTTGGCTGTGGCAGTCGTCTGCGTGACAGGTGCGCAGGCGCAGTGCCTGAGCGACGCGCAGGTCGCAGAGCTGGCCCGGCACTACACCGAGCGCACGCCCGCACCCAATTTCGAGCCACCAACGGATGAGGAGGGCGCGTGCACGCGCGCCAAGTTCAATGCGCTGCTGGCGCAAAAACTGGGCAAGGTGGTGGGCTACAAGGCCGGGCTGACCAATCCCGCCGTGCAAAAGCGCTTCAACACCGACAAGCCCGTCTGGGGCAAGCTGTATGAGGGCATGGTGCAGCCGAACGGCTACACGGTGGAGGCCACGTTTGGTGCGCGCCCGCTGTTTGAGGCCGACATGCTGGTGCGCGTGAAGAGCGCCGCCATCAACCATGCGCGCACGCCCATGGAGGTGCTCGAGAGCGTGGACCAGATCATTCCGTTCATCGAGTTGCCCGATCTGCTGGTGCAGGCTCCGCCCAAGCTGAACGGGCCGGGCGTCGCGGCGATCAATGTCGGTGCGCGACTGGGCGTGGCGGGCGAGCCGATTGCCGTGCCACGCACGCGCGGCGAACGCTACGCCATGCTCGACGCGCTGGCGCGCATGACCGTACAGGTCACCGACCATTCGGGCGCTGCACTCGCGACCGGCACGGGGAGCGATATCCTCGGGCATCCGCTCAACGCCGTGACGTGGATTGCCGAAGCGCTGCAGAAAGAACAATTGGGCTTGCAGCCCGGCGACCTCGTCAGTCTGGGCTCGTTCTCGCCATTGATGCCGCCGCGCGCGGGGCTGTCGGCCACGGTGACTTATCTGGGCTTGCCCGGTGCCCAGCCGGTGCGCGTGAACTTCAAATAACCACTATCCATCTTCTTTTTCGGGACCACCACGTTGACTTCCGCCGGTTCGTATCAGCCTCCATCCCTTCCCCCTGGCGTGCAGCTCACGCCGCAGATGCTCAACGTGATCAGCCGCATGGCGCGCGCCAGACACGCACCCATGCACACGCTCTCGCCGCAGGACGCGCGCCAGTTCTATGAGCAGGGCTCGGGCGTGCTGGAGGTGCCCAAGGCAGCGCTGCCGCGCGTGGAGGATGTCCACATTCCCGCGCGCGACGGTTATGCGATTCCTGCGCGCTTGTACGCGCCGACGCTCGAAGCCCACCTGCCGTTGCTGCTCTACACGCACGGCGGCGGTTTCACGATTGGCAGCATCGCCACGCACGACACGCTGTGCCGCGAGCTGGCGCGGCTGTCCGGCGCGGCGGTGGTATCAATCGACTACCGGCGCGCGCCCGAGTTCCAGTTTCCCATCGCCACCAACGATGCCTGGGATGCGCTGCAATGGCTCGCCGCCCATGCCGGGCAATGGGGCCTGGATACGCGCCGCCTAGCCGTGGGCGGCGACAGTGCTGGCGGCACGCTGGCGGCGGTGAACGCGATTCACGCGCGCGATGCCGGGATGGTGCTGGCGCTGCAGTTGCTGTTCTATCCCGGCACGACGGCGCATCAGGACACCGACTCGCACAAGACCTTTGCCCACGGACTGGTGCTGGAGGCCGACGCTGTCAGCTGGTATTTCGACAACTACATTCCCAATCGCCATGACCGGGAAGACTGGCGGTTTGCTCCCTTGTTGGCGCCCGATGTGGATGACGTCGCGCCGGCGTGGATCGGGCTGGCGGAGTGTGATCCGCTGGTGGACGAAGGCATTGCCTACGCGGACAAGCTACGCCTGTCCGGGGTGGCGGTGGATCTGGAAATCTACCGTGGGGTGACGCACGAATTCATCAAGATGGGCCGCGCACTGCCCGAGGCGCGCCAGGCGCATGCTGATGCGGCGAGGGCTTTGCGCGAAGCTTTCGCAGCGGTTTGATACGCTCAAAACCATTTTTTCCGGATCAGCCACATGAATCGACAAGCCTTTCGTTGTGTTCACCGCCTGCGCGTGCGCTGGGCCGAGGTGGATGTGCAAAAAATCGTCTTCAACGCGCACTATCTGACCTACGCCGATGTGGCCATGGCGGATTACTGGCGCGAACTGGCCTTGCCTTATGAGGCGGCCATGCAGGCGCTGGATGGTGAGGTATTTCTGAAAAAGGCCACGGTGGAATACCACGCATCGGCGCGCCTGGATGACATGCTCGATGTGGGCATGCGCTGCACGCGCGTGGGTAATTCGTCGTTGGGTTTCGAGTGCGGCATTTTTGCAGGTGACCGCTTGCTGGTCAGCGTGGATCTGATCTACGTGTTTGCCGATGCCATCAAGCAGATCGCCCGGCGCGTTCCCAAGGGACTGCGCGATGCGATCGAGCATTTCGAGGCCGGGCATGACATGGTCACGCTGACCGTGGGGCCGTGGTCGGAAGTGGGCGATCAGGCGAGCATGGTGCGCAAGGCCGTGTTCATCGAAGAGCAGGGCATTGCGCCGGAAATCGAGATGGATGCGCTGGACGCCACAGCGGTGCATGCCGTGGCGCGCAATCGACTGGGCATGCCGGTCGCCACCGGCCGACTGCTGCAGGACGGCCCGCGTGAGGCGCGCATCGGTCGCATGGCCGTCACGCGCGTGTTGCGCGGCCAGCGTTGGGGCAGGGCAATTCTGGATGCGCTGGTGGATGCGGCGCGGGCGCGCGGCGACACCCTGATCACGCTGCACGCGCAACGCAGCGCGGAAGGTTTTTACCGCCGTGCGGGTTTCGAGGTGGTGGGCGAGCCCTACGAAGAAGCAGGCATCGCCCACATCACCATGCATCGCACGTTGGGCTGACGCGGCAGCGTCAGGTCAGATGTCGGCGAGCAGTTCGTAGGGCAGCGGCTCGAGCACCAGTTGCGGGCCGCTGGCTGATCCGGCGCGCAAATCCTCTTGTGCGGACGCGATCTGCAGTGACACCAGCGCATCGACGCCACCTTGCGGTGCGACGGCGGACTGCACCACGGTGCCAACGGGTTGTTCGGCATCGGCAGCGCTGAACACCTCGGTGCCTGCGGCGAGCGCGTCCGTGCTGCTGTGCGCAATATAGGTACGGCGCTTGAGCGTGCCACGGAACTGGCTGCGGGCCACCACTTCCTGGCCGGGATAGCAGCCTTTCTTGAAGTTCACGCCACCCACCGATTCATAGTTCACCATTTGCGGCACGAAGGCCTCGAACACCGGCAGGCTCAAGGTCGCAATGCCGCTGCGTACTTCGCCGCGCTGCCACAGTTCCGGCGTCAATGCCGCGCCTTCTGGCGCGGGCGTGCCGACCGGGGCAAGCCACAGCGCGCGCGAGGTGCCATCGGCGGGGTACAGGCGCACCAGTCGCGCATCGCCCTGCACGCTGACCGACCAGATCGCGGTATCGGCGGCTTGCGCGGCGGAGCCAGCAAGGCCACGCACCTCGAATGCGGCGCTGGCGTCGCTCAGCTTGGCCTTGGCGCGCAGCACAAACATGGACAGGCGCTTGAGCGTTTGCGCCAGCAGGTCGCGCGAGCACACCAGCAGGATGTCGTCCCTGGCCCATTGCACGCCAATGAAACTGGCCTGCATCCGCCCTTTGGCGTTGAGGAATGCAGCCAGACGCGCCTCGTGCGGTTTTTGCAGGGCGAAGTCCTGCGTCAACTGGCCGTGCAGAAAGCTGGCGGCATCGTCGCCCTGCACGCGAATCACGCCGAGATGTTGGAGAGGAGGTGTAACGCCGTCGAAAGGCACTGACGCAGTGAGGTTCATGGGTGAATTATGATGCTCCGTTCCACACTTTTGGCTCATAGGGTTGTGCGTAGATTTTTCATATTCCTGCTGTTGCTTGCGTTGGCCGCCGCTGGTGCCGCCTATTGGTGGCTGAATGCACCGTTGCCGCTGGCGACAGGACCGGGTTCCGCCCAACCCCTGGAGCTGGAGATCGAGCCCGGCACCACGCCGCGCGGCGTCGCGGCAGCGGCGGTCAAGGCGGGCGTGCGCACCGATGCGCGGCTGCTGTATTACTGGTTCCGCCTGTCGGGCAAGGACCGGCAGATCAAGGCGGGCAACTATGAAATCCCCGCAGGCACGTCGCCCTACCAGCTGCTGCAAAAGCTGGCGCGTGGCGAATCGAGCCTGCGTGCGGTGACCGTGGTGGAAGGCTGGACCTTCCGCCAGATGCGCGCCGCACTGGCCAAGGCAGAGGCGCTGCGTCCGGACACAGCGAGCATGTCGCCCGAGGACATCATGCGCGAGCTAGGCCGTGAAGGCGTGGCTGCGGAAGGGCGCTTCTTCCCTGACACCTATGCCTACGCAAAAGGCAGCAGCGATCTGGCCGTTCTCAAGCGCGCCCTGCATGCCATGGACCGGCGCCTGGAGGCCGCGTGGTCGCAGCGCGAATCGGACACACCGCTCAAGTCGGCGGATGAGGCGCTGATTCTGGCCAGCATCGTGGAAAAGGAAACCGGCAGTGCCGCCGACCGTGCGGAAATTGCCGGCGTGTTCACGAATCGCCTGCGCACCGGCATGCTGCTGCAGACCGATCCGACCGTCATCTATGGCATGGGCGAGAAGTTCGATGGCAATCTGCGCCGCCGCGATCTGCAGACGGACACGCCGTTCAATACCTATACCCGCGCGGGCCTGCCGCCCACGCCGATCTCCATGCCCGGCAAGGCGGCGCTGCTGGCGGCGGTGCAGCCCGCGCGCACGCGCTCGCTGTATTTTGTCGCCCGGGGCGACGGAAGCAGTCACTTCAGCGAATCGCTGCAGGAACACAACCGGGCGGTCAATCGTTATCAAAGAGGGCAGCGCCCGCCCGAGGGTGGTGCCGATCTGGTGGACAATGGCAAGTGAACAGGCTGCCGGCATGTGGACTCCGGCAGCAGGCAAGTGACAAGGACAAGGATTGGCATGGCTGAGGATTCATCGGCAACCGGCACACAGCAGGGGCTGTTCATCTCCTTCGAGGGGATTGACGGCGCTGGAAAATCCACGCACATCGAATCGATCGCCAAGGCATTTCGCGACGCGGGTCGGCAGGTGACCGTCACGCGCGAGCCGGGCGGCACCGCCCTGGCGGAAAAACTGCGCACCCTGTTGCTCAATGACGATATGGACGCGCTCACTGAGGCGCTGCTGGCCTTTGCCGGGCGGCGCGATCACCTGCGTCTCGTGATCGAGCCTGCGCTGGCGCGCGGGGAGGTGGTGCTGTGCGATCGCTTTACCGACGCTACGTTTGCGTATCAGGGTGCCGGGCGCGGTTTTGACTGGCAGGTGCTCTCCTATCTGGAAATTCTGGTGCAAACAGGCCTTGGCGGGCAATCGCACCAGATTCGCAATCCCGATCTGACCTTCTGGTTCGACGTTCCGCCCAAGATGGCGGCAGAGCGTCTGGCGGCGGCGCGCTCGCCCGACCGATTTGAAGCGCAGTCGGAAGCATTTTTCGAAAAAGTGGCCAGTGGCTACGCCCGTCGTGTGACGGGCGATCCAGAACGCTTTGCGCATATCGACTCCGCCCAGGATCGCGACAACGTGGCCCGGCAAGTCGCCGCCGTGTTGGTGGAGCGAGGACTTTTGGCACAGCAGGTGGATTCATGAGCAACCCGGCCTCCAGCCCATTGCCCCCGTGGATTGCAAGGCAGCGCGATGCGCTGTTGGCGCAACGCGGGCATGCGTGGTTGCTGCAGGGGCCATCGGGCATGGGGCAGTTTGCGCTCGCGCTGGAGTTGGTGCGTGCTTGGTTGTGCGACGCCCCCACGGCGCAGGGCGCTTGTGGCCAATGCCAGAGCTGCCACGGCGTGGACGTGCATGTGCATGCGGATTTGTGCGTGCTGATGCCCGAGACGCAACTGATCGAGCGCGGCTGGCCGCTGCCCGAAAAGGCGCAGAACGAAATCGACGACAAGAAGCGCAAGGCCAGCCGCGAAATCCGCGTGGAAGCCATGCGCAATGCGGTGGAGTTCTCGCAGCGCACGTCGGGACGCGGGCGCGGCAAGGCGGTGCTGGTGTATCCGGCAGAGCAGATGAACCACGTGACCGCCAATGCCTTGCTCAAGACGCTGGAAGAGCCCCCGGGCGACGTACGCTTTGTGCTCGCCACCGAGGCCGCGCACGAATTGCTGCCCACCATTCGCAGCCGCTGCATGGGCCACACCATGCAATGGCCCGCACATGAGGAGATGCAGACATGGCTGGAGGCGCACAACGTGCCCGCAGCGACCGCCGACGCCTTGTTGCGCGTGAGTGGCGGCCGACCCGAAGACGCGCTGGCGCTGGCGCAGTCGGGACGCAGCCCGCAGGTGTGGTCGCTGTTTCCCAAGGCCGTTGCGCGCGGCGATGTGTCCGCGCTGGCCGATTGGACGCCTGCGCAGGCCGTGCAGGCACTGCAAAAACTCTGTCACGACCTGCTCAGCGTCCACGCGGGCGCGGCGCCGCGTTATTTCGCCCCGGCCGATCTTCCCGCCACCCATTCCATGCCCCAACTGGCACGCTGGGCAAAGGCGCTTTCGCAGCATGCACGCACGGCAGACCATCCCTTCAATGGTGGGCTGATGCTGGAGGCCCTTGTCGCACAGGCGAGAAACGCCATAAACTCGAAGACTTGAACTTGAGGCAGATTCCATGAGCACACCGTCCACCGCCGCCCGTCCCACCGTGATGCAGCTTGCCATCAAGGAAAAAGCTGCGCTCTACGCTGCCTACATCCCGTTTTTTGAGGATGGCGGCGTTTTCGTGCCCACCGCGCGCGAATACCGGCTGGGCGACGACGTTTACGTGCTGTTGACGCTGCCGGACGATCCGCAGCGCTACCCGGTGGCGGGCAAGGTGGCCTGGGTGACACCGGCACGCGCATCGGGCAACCGCACGCAGGGCATCGGCATCCAGTTTCCCAAGGACGAAAAGTCCACCGCGCTGCGCGGCAAGATCGAGGACATCCTCGGCTCCAGCCTGGGCTCGGACCGTCCCACGCAAACCATCTGAACGAACGCCGGCGCATCTGGCATCCGGATAGACCGGACCTTGCGCTCGGGCTCGCCCTCGTCCTGCACGTGGGTGAACGCTTCAATGTGAAAATACGCCTCCTGCCGCACGAGGGAGCGTGCGCCCGCTGGCTGTGGGCGTGTGGCCGCTGCGGACTATGAGAGCACTGACTGAACGATGTTTACCGATTCCCATTGCCACCTGAATTTTCCCGAGCTGTTGTCCCAGATCGGGCCGATTCGCGCTGCCATGCAGGCCGCGCAGGTGGATCGCGCCCTGTGTATCTGCACCACCATGGAAGAGTTCGAAGGTGTGCACCGGCTGGCGACGACCTATGACAATTTCTGGTCCACGGTGGGGGTGCACCCCGATACCGAAGGACTGACAGAACCCTCGATGAACGATCTGCTGGAGCGCGCCGCGCTGCCGCGCGTCGTGGCCATTGGCGAGACGGGGCTGGATTACTACGGCATGGAAGACCGCAAGGGCGGGCGCAGCATTGCCGATCTGGAATGGCAGCGCGAGCGTTTCCGCACCCATATCCGCGCCGCGCGCGCATGCGCCAAGCCGCTGATCATCCACACACGCAGCGCGTCGGTGGACACGCTTGGCATCCTGCGGGAAGAGGGCGAAGACGGCAGCGCAGGGCAGGCGGGGGGCGTGTTCCACTGCTTCACCGAAACCGCGGAAGTGGCCCGCGCGGCGCTGGATCGGGGTTACTACATCTCGTTCTCGGGCATCGTGACGTTCAAGAGCGCACAGGATTTGCGCGATGTCGCGGCCTTCGTGCCCGTGGACCGTATGCTCATCGAGACGGACAGCCCCTATCTGGCGCCGGTTCCGTATCGTGGCAAGGTCAACAATCCATCCTACGTCCCCCACGTCGCCCAGCAATTGGCCGTGGTGAAGGGATTGCCGCTGGAAGCCATTGCCGAAGCCACGAGCCGAAATTTTGACGATCTGTTTATGAGGAGTGAAGCCGCATGAAGCCAATGAATCGCCGTCAGGGCATGGGCTGGGTGGCCGCAGGAGCGCTGCTGTGCACGCCGCTGGCGCGCGCGGGCGCGGTGGACGACCTGTTCACCGCCATCATTCGTGACAACCCGTCCACCATCCAGTCGCTGATCCAGCGCGGCGTCGACCCGAATGCACGCAATGCCGATGGTCAGCCCACGCTGATCTTTGCGCTGCAACGCAATTCGATGCGCGCATTCGATGCACTGCTGCAGGCCAGGAACATAAAGCCGGAGCAGCGCAACAAGAAGGACGAAAGTCCGCTGATGATCGCCGCCATCCAGGGCAATCTGGACGTGGCCAAAACGCTTATCGCCAAGGGCGGCGACGTCAACAAGACGGGCTGGACGCCTTTGCACTACGCCGCTTCGTGCGTCACCGATGCGGCCGTGCCCATGATCCAGCTGCTGCTGGAACACCACGCTTACATCGATGCCGGCTCGCCCAACGGAACCACGCCGCTGATGATGGCCGTGCGCTATGGCACATCTGCCGCGGCGGAGCTGCTGATTGCGGAAGGGGCCGATCCTGGCATTCGCAATGAAAAGGGACTCTCGGCGATCGAATTCGCGCAACAGGCCGACCGTCCCGACATGGTGCGCGCCGTGACGGAGGCCCAGCGCAACCGCCGTCCCTCGCAACCCACACGCGGGAAATGGTGAGGTTCCTCGGCGCGGCGGGTGGCATGACCCGCTCGCTCTGAGCGTCACACCAAGTCATTGAAAAAGCCACTCCTTGTTGAAGGGAGTGGCTTTTTGTCATTCCGGCTTGGTGTCCGTATCTGGCGTATCCGGTGTGCCGGTGACATTCGGCGACGCGTTGGTTATTGGATACGTCTGCAAACGCGCATATAGTCCGCCCAGCGCCATGAGTTGCGCGTGCGTGCCTTGCTCGGCGATGTGGCCGCGCTCCATGACGACCACGCGATCGGCGTGTTCGATGGTGGACAGGCGGTGCGCAATCACGAGCGTGGTGCGGCCTGCCATGAGGCGCTGCAAGGCGTCTTGCACGAGGCGCTCGGATTCGGTGTCGAGCGCCGAGGTGGCCTCATCCAGAATCAGGATTGGCGCATCCTTGTAGAGCGCACGCGCGATGGCCAGACGCTGGCGCTGCCCACCCGAGAGTTGCGTGGCGTTGTGCCCGACGATGGTGTGGATGCCTTCGGGCATGCCAGCGACGTGATCGGCCAGATTGGCAGCCTTCAGGCAGGCGCGCACTTTGTCTTCGTCCACATCCTTGCCCAGCGCCACGTTGACGGCGATGGAGTCGTTGAACATCACCACATCCTGGCTGACCATGGCGAACTGGGCACGCAGCGAGCGCAGATCCCAGTCCTGCACCGGCACGCCATCGAGCGTGACCTGACCTTCATTGGGTGAGATGAAGCGCGGCAGCAAATTGACGAGTGTGGTTTTGCCCGCGCCGGAGGGGCCGACCAGAGCCACGACTTCGCCGGCCCGGATGTCCAGCGTCAGGCGATCGAGCGCAGGCATCAGATCGGAGCCAAAGCGCACGCTCACATTGCGCAGCGAAATGCTGCCTTCGGCACGCTCCTTGGTGAATTGGCCGCCTTGCTCGGCGTGCGCCTCGTTGAGCAGCAGCAGGCCGCGCTCCAGCGCCGCCACACCGCGCGTGATGGGGTTGGCCACGTCTGCCAGGCGACGGATCGGCGCTATCAACATGAGCATGGCCGCGATGAACGCCGCGAAGCCGCCCACCGTCACATCTTCCGTGGCCAGATTGCCATGGCTTTGCCAGAGGGCGATGCACAGCACCGCAGACAGCGCCACGGAGGCCAGCAATTGGGTGAGTGGGGTCATCGCCGCCGAAGCGATAGTGGACTTGATGGCGAGCGTGCGCAGGTTGCGGCTGAGGCCGCTGAAGCGTGTGGTCTGCGCTGTTTCGGCGCCATGCAGCCGCACCATGCGGTGCGCAAGAACGTTCTCTTCGACGACGTAGGCGAGATCATCCGTTGCTTTCTGGCTACTTTTTGTGAGTTTGTATAGCCGACGCGATAGTGTTTTCATGATCCACGAAACACCTGGCGCCATGACCGCAACGATGAGCGTGAGCTGCCAGTTCAGGTACACCAGATAGCACAGCAGCGCGATCGCCGTGAAGCCGTCGCGTGACAGCCCCATCAGTGCCTGCACCAACGCCGTGAAGCCGGTCTGCACTTCATAGACGACGGTGTTGGACAGGGCGCTGGCCGATTGGCGCGAATACAGGCTCATGTCCGCCACCAGCAGCCGGTCGAACAGCGCGGTGCGCAGCTTAAGCATGCCTTCGTTGGCGATGCGTGCAAGCGCGTAGGCGCCGCAGAACTGCGCCAGACCGCGTACGAAGAACACGCCAATGAGCGCGACGGGAACCATCCAGAGGCTGAGCGATCCTTCAGTGAACCCCTTGTCCAGAAGCGGCTTGAGCAGCGCGGGCATGAGGGGCTCCGTGGAGGCGCCCACCAGGGTCGCGATCACGGCAATCGTCCAGCCTAATCGCTGGTTTCCAAAATACGGCAGCAGCCGCCTCAGACGCGAAAGCAGTGATGACGATGGTGTGGTTCCGGGCAGGGGCACTTGCGCGGCGCTATGATTCGTTGGTTGCATTGAAGGCGGATTTTACGGCTCAGCGTTGGTTACAGATTTCAGCACAGTTTGTCACATTGCTTGCGGCGTGATGTGTAACATGCGAAGCTCTTGATTTTGAATCCGACACGTTACGGTTTTTCGTTGGTTCACAATGACATTTGACCGATTCCATCCTCATCAAAAATCCCCCTTATCGCTTTCCAATGCAGCGAGCCTTTCGAGGCGACAAGCGATCGCTGTCATCGCCTCCCTGAGCAGCCTGCCTGCATTCGCGCAGGTGCGAGTTGAAATTCAGGGCGTCGGTCTCAAACAGGTTCCGATTGCGATTGCGCCCTTCAAGGGCGAGGCGCAGTCACCCCAAAAAATATCCGCCATTGTGCAGGCCGATCTGGAGCGCAGTGGTCGTTTCGTTGGTGTCGATACTTCAGGGCAGGCGCTCGATGAAGCGTCGCGTCCCGATCTCACGCTGTGGCGTAGCCGCAATGCGGAAGCCATGGCTGCAGGCAGCGTCAATCGCCTCGCCGATGGCCGTTATGACATTCGTTTCCGACTATGGGACGTGGTCAATGGCAAAGACTTTGGCGGCCAAAGCTATGTCGTGACGCAGGCCGATTTGCGCTTGGTGGCGCATCGTATTGCCGATTTCATCTACGAAAAGCTGACTGGCGAGCGCGGCGTGTTTTCCACGCGCATCACCTACGTGACGAAAAACGGCGGGCGCTACACGCTGTGGGTGGCCGATGCGGATGGCGAAAATTCCCAACTGGCCTTCGCCAGTTCCGAGCCCATCATCTCGCCCGCATGGTCACCGGCGGGCACGCAACTGGCGTATGTGTCGTTCGAATCGCGCAAGCCCGTCGTGTACGTGCAGGACGTTTCCTCCGGCAAGCGCCGTCTGATCGCCAACTTCCGGGGCTCCAACAGCGCGCCCGCGTGGTCGCCCGATGGCCGCACGCTGGCCGTGACATTGAGCCGTGACGGCGGCTCCCAGCTCTACACCATTGATGCATCGGGTGGCGGGGAGCCGCGTCGCTTGATGCAGAGCAGCGGCATCGATACCGAGCCAGCCTATTCTGCTGATGGTCGTAGCATTTATTTCGTCAGCGACCGTGGTGGTGCGCCCCAGATCTATCGCGTGGGCGCCGGCGGCGGCAGCGCGGAGCGTGTGACGTTCAGCGGCTCCTACAACATTTCTCCGAGTGTCAGCGCCGATGGCGAGAATCTGGCCTACATCTCGCGGGTAGCAGGTGCTTTCAAACTTCACGTCATGAATCTGAAGACCGGCTCGGTGGCGGCCATCACGGACACATCGGCGGACGAAAGTCCCAGTTTTGCGCCCAATAGTAAGCTGCTGGTGTACGCAACCCATCAAGGTGGCCGCGAGGCGCTGATGACCACCACGCTGGACGGAAAGATCAAGGCACGCCTGTCGGGCCAAAGCGGAGACATTCGGGAACCCTCGTGGGGCCCGTATCAAAAATAAATCTCACGATTTGGTTTTTTAACTTCCTGTTTTTTTTCATAACACTGGTTCTTTGGGAGAACTTTATGATGCGTTTTGACTTCAAGAGTGCAGCAGTTGCACTGTCTATCGCCGCCTTGCTGGCAGGTTGCAGCTCTGGCGTCAAGCTCGACGAATCCGCAACTGCTGGTGATGGCTCTGCGTCCACAGCAGGTCAGGGCGGCGCTGGTGGCGCTGGCAGCGGAACTGGTCAAAGCACGGTGACTCCGGCTGACATGAGCCAGACGCAGCGCGAAGGCCAGGGTCCGGTCGGCGTGGAGCGCGTGATCTACTTTGACTTTGATAGCTACGTGGTCAAGTCGGACTACCAGTCCATGCTGGAAGGCCATGCCCGTTTCCTGAAGGCCAACGCGCAGCGCAAGGTGAACCTCGAAGGCAACACCGACGTGCGCGGCGGCAGCGAGTACAACCTGGCACTGGGCCAGCGCCGTGCAGAAGCCGTGCGTCGTTCGCTGGCGCTGCTGGGCGTGTCCGATGCGCAGATGGAAGCTGTCAGCTTCGGCAAGGAAAAGCCTGCCATGGAAGGCAACTCGGAAGACGCGCACGCCCAGAACCGTCGCGTTGAATTCACCTACCGTTGATGAAGGAGCTCACGTTGCCCTCCAGCTCGTCGAGCCTTTCCCGGGCCGCATTGGCGCTGTGTGCGGGCACCTTGCTCGCTGGCACGGCCCAGGCGGCCTTGTTTGAAGATGCAGAAGCGCGTCGCGCCATTCTGGAGATCCGCCAGCGCGTGGATGCGATGCAGCAATCCTCGCAGCGCGCTGGTGAGCGCTCGGGCGAAGACGTGTCACAGATGCGCCGCAGCCTGCTCGATCTGCAAACGCAGATCCAGTCGCTGCAAAGCGAGCAGGCGCGCCTGCGCGGTCAGAACGAGCAATTGCTCAAGGAAGTATCCGACCTGCAGCAGCGCCAAAAGGACATCGCGAAGGCCACAGACGAGCGCCTGCGCCAGTTCGAACCGGTTCCGGTGACGCTGGACGGACAGGAGTTCAAGGCCGATCCCGCGGAAAAGCGTGATTTTGAAGCCGCGCTGGCCGTGTTCCGCACGGGCAAGTTTGCTGAGGCCGGCACGGCATTCAGCAGCTTCATCAAGCAGAACCCGTCGAGCGGTTATGTGCCCTCGGCGCGTTTCTGGCTGGGCAATGCCCAGTACGCCACGCGCGACTACACCTCGGCGATCAGCAACTTCAAGTCGCTGTTGAATTCGGCGCCGGACAACGCCCGCGCGCCGGAAGCGGCATTGGCGATTGCCAATTGCCAGGTCGAGCTCAAGGACACCCGCGCCGCACGCAAGACCCTGGAAGACCTGATTCGCGCCTATCCGCAATCCGAAGCGGCATCGGCAGCACGTGAGCGCCTGTCGCGTCTGAAATAATCGGGCTTTCCAGTTCCGCATGGTTTGAGGCCGGATGGCATCCAGTGACACCCCGCAGCCTGCGCCCAGGGCGGCTGCCACTTCCCCCTTTGAATCGAACAAAGCGGCCGACATCGAACGCCGCTTCGGTGGTCTTGCGCGCTTGTACGGCGTCGACGGCGCGGCGCGCATTCGTGCGGCGCATGTGGCCGTGGTCGGCATCGGCGGCGTGGGCTCGTGGACGGCCGAGTCGCTGGCGCGCAGTGGGGTCGGTGCGCTCACGCTGATCGATCTCGACCATGTGGCCGAGTCCAACATCAACCGGCAGATTCACGCGCTCACTGATACCGTGGGTCAAGCCAAGATCGAGGCCATGCGCGCGCGCATCGCGCAAATCAATCCTTACTGTCAGGTGCATTGCGTGGACGAGTTTGTCGATGAGGACAACTGGCCCACCTTGTTGCCGCACCGCGTGGACGCCGTCATCGACGCCTGCGACCAGATCCGCGCCAAGACGGCCATGGCGGCTTGGGCGCTCAAGACGAAGACTATGTTCGTCAGCATCGGCGCTGCCGGTGGCAAACGCCATGCGCATCTGGTGGATGTCGCCGATCTGTCCCAAACCACGCACGACCCCTTGCTCGCCCAATTGCGCTATCGATTACGCAAATTTCACGGCGCTGCAAGAGAAGGAAGGAAAATCGGCATCACATGCGTGTTCAGCAAGGAGGCTGTGGCCGCCCCGCATGCCTCTTGCAGTGTGGGAGCGGCGGGCGGTGACGGCACGCTCAATTGCGCGGGCTACGGCTCGGTGGTCACGGTGACCTCCACCTTCGGGCTGTGTGCGGCGGGCATTGTGCTTGACCGCCTGGCAGGCCGATAGCCAGCGGGCCGGAGGATGCAGAGAAAGTCTCGGGCCCGGCTAGCACCTCACGGTTGCTGCAGATAACCTTCTACCGTACGGGCAAACTCGTGTGCGATCTGTTTGCCATATTCATGTTGCTCGCGTGTCCAGACGGCTTGATCCAGTGAAAAATCGAGCTTGTCCGTTCTGCCGCGGGTCGCCATGAATCCGACCAAGGCTTCTTCGAATGCATGCAAACCAGTTTTTTCGTCCCCAGATGTGTGCAGCATGCGCGCCACCAGTTGGGCAAGTACCGCATCGTGCAATGCGATGCGGGCTTCGAATTCAAATTGTGGATTGTCGGACTGGATCATGATGGCACCTTTCGCGGAGACTCCGTGCGCTTGAGCGGTGGCCTATCCCAATAACGCTTGCTGGGACGGCAACCACCAAATACCATCTATCGTCAGGTCCCGTGTGGCCTGCGGATGTAGGTTGCGTGCGCGTTTGACTGTGAGGCGCTTCCTCGCCCGGGCTGTGGTGCCGCCGGGGAGGAAAATGGCGAATCAGTGTTTCCGGTATTCATGCGGAGTCCAGGGACCCCACTTGGATTCGTAGATGGCGCGGTTCTTCTCCATCAAGGCGCGTTTGCGCTCGTCGCCGAGTTTGTTGAATGATGCGGAAAGGTGGTGGTGCACAAAGACGTCTTCTGCGCAGACCACCTTGAGGCCAGCGGCTTCGACCATACGACAGTAGTCATCGTCCTCGAAAAAACCGATTCCGTACTCTTCGCTTAGTGGCCCGCAACGCTCGTACGTGCTGCGGGGCAGCATGGCACAGAAGAAGGCAACGGTCTGCAATTCAAACCACTTGCCAAGATGGCGTTCCGTGATGGCGGCAGCTTCGCGGGGCATGTGGGCCAAAGAGGGGTATGCAATCGCCACGCGAGCCTCGTTACCGATGTTGTTCGTGACGGGGCCGATGATGCCGATTCCGGGCTCATTGCGCAGATGATGCACGAGACGCAGCGCCCATCCCGGCGTGACCACTGTGTCGTTGTTCTGGATGACGAGGTAATCCCCCGTTGCCGCGGCAAGCCCCTGATTGTTGCCCGCTGCAAAGCCGCGATTGTCCTCATTCAGGATGAGTTGCACATGTTCGCGTGACGCCGCCCAGGCCTGAAGGAACGCGGGTGTTCCATCCGAAGAGTTGTTGTCCACCACGACGATCTCGAGATCCACGTCGTCACTGTGCGCCTCAAGACTGTCGAGGCAAGCCTTGGTCAGATCCAGATTGTTGTAGGTGAGCACAATCGCGCTGACGCGGGGTTTAGGCAGGGAGAGCACGGCTTCTTGCAGAGCGTGCGCGCGATGGCTCCAGGTCTGGCCGGCGGCAAAAGCTTTGCGCCGCGCGATTTCCGCCGCATCCGGCGGAACATCCAAAGCGATACGCACTTGCTGGAGAAAACCATCGTGGTCCGCGGCGACGCGAACGAGATTTTCAAACTGCGACATCTCTGGCAAGTCCACGGACACCACGCTGCGGCCCGCACCAAGATATTCATACACCTTGACCGGGTTGGTGGCGAGGGTCAGCTCCATGACCTTGAAGGGCAGCAGGCAGACATCAAAGGCGTAAAGATAGTAGGGTAGGCGCGCATAAGGTACTTCACCCGTCATGACGACGTTGGGTAACGCGCGCAAGCGGTCCGCGACGCCAGCGGTATCTGCTCCCACCAGCAGCACCAGGCAATCGGGGAACGCCAGGGCTGTCTTCTCAATGAGATCTACGTCGAACCATTCGGCGATGGCACCGTAGTAACCAATGATCTTGCGCCCTTGGGGATCCACATAGCGTTCAGCAGGAGTGTGGCAGAAATCATCGTACTGACCGGCATTCCGGACGATGCGTACGTTGGAGTTGTACTTGGCGGCATGTTCTGCGAGCCAGCCCGAGGTGGCAATCAGCATGTCGGCGCGTCGCATGAGTTGCTCTTCCAGCGTCAACAAGGGCGTTGGGACATTGCCGAAGCCTTCATGATGATCCATGCAATCGTAGGCAAGGCATGCCGATTGCAGGTTGAGCGCCGCAGGAAACCAGTATGCATGCTGCACGATCGACCAGTGATTGGTCGATCCACTCCAGGCGCGCATCATTCGGATGCCCTGCGCGATCTGCTCAATGGCGGCATCCGTGGGAGGTGCGAAATAAATGGCGGGGGCGCCCGCAACATCCAGGGTCACCTGATACAGCGGAAGGGCTTCATCGAGCCGTTCCGTGGTGAAACCCGGAGTTGGTGCGTCCTTGAAATGATTGGTGAAGAAATACACGCGATGCCCGGCCCGCGCCAATTCGCGCGCAAGATGCTGGGGGCGCTGGATACGGAAATGCCAGTCGATGATGCTGAAGATGTAGACGTCAGGTTTGCTGCGGACCAGTAGCGGATCAGGATGCGGTGCGATTGGCGTTAGCTGCGCATTTCCTCCAACGCCAGCAACAGTTGAAGAAGCAGCTGGCGATGCAGCAGGAGTCCGTAAGCGCTTGGGAAAGTACCCGAGCGACTTCCTGATGACCGCCTTCATCCCACCCCGTGAGTAGGCGTGTTCTACGTCTCGCAGACGACGCCGGATCCATGCGGGTGCGCCCCGGACTGCGCGCAGCGGCGCCGTGATGCGCCAGCTTGTTGTGGCGAGCACGGTGTTGACTTCATGGATCAGCGCTTTTTCGCGATACTCCAGGAAGCGGATGCGCTCACTCGATTGCGCCGCAGCAGTCTGCAGGAGGGCGATCTCATTCAACTGCGCCTGATGACGGGCTTGCTCCTCGGCCATTTGGCGCTCGACGGCCTCCCGTTGCGCCTGCGCCTGCGCCAGCCGCTGCTCCCATTCGTTGACGGCGCGTGCATGCCCCAGTTCAAGCTGTACGCGTTCCCTGGCGCCTTCCTCCAGCGCTTGCTCCTGGCGCTGGATGGTCTCCCGGTATGCCGTGCTTCCAACCTGCGCATCACGCAAGGCAAAACTGGTGGTGGCCAGGTGCGAGTTGCGCGCGTACACCAACAGGATTTGTTTGCCTGGCCAGTAACTGGGTTGGAGCGTCGCCGTGTCGATCACGCTGTCGTGGATGAGGGTCCAGTCGGGCAGTGGCGCCATGCGTACGTTGGGAAAATCAAAGGTGACTTCATGCTCCGCATGGCGCTCGAATTCCTGGAAGGGAAGCAGCAGGATGAGGTAAGTGCGCGCATAGCGCGCAATCTTCGCGAAAACCTCCCAGGGCCGATCAAAGTGCTCCAGCGTATTGGATGAAAACAGCACGTCGAACGGGGGCCTGTCGGGCGATTCCAGCAGGTTTTCATGCTCGTACCGCGAATGAGGATAGCGTTCACGCGCTTGTGCAATCGCGGGCGCAGAGAAGTCGATTCCTGTCACGTCCCAGATCAGGCCGTTGGCAATCGCATCGGTGCCAGCACCTTCTGCGCAACCCCAGTCACAGACGCTCAAGCCGCCAGCGCGGATTTCATGTACCAGCCACTGGGGCATGGCGTTGATGGCGATCTGGGCAAAAAACCGGCTTTGTTCAGGCCCATGGTTGGCATTCCAGTCGGTTTCGAATCGCTGGTCCCAATAGCGGTTGCTATTGATCTCGTCAGATTGGTTCATAACGCTATGGCTTGTGCACTTCTTCTGGAATCGTCTTCGTGGACTGCTCGACCTGTGCGATGAACGCCCCGTAGAGCTTGCGGTCCGTCAGCGAAGAAAAATAGTGTGCACCTTCAATGTATTCGTAATACTGCGGCAGCACGCCGCTGCGATCCTCCAGCGCAACCGCCAGAAGGTAATCGCCTGCATTGAGATGGTTGGTCAATCGGAATTCGGTGGAGAGCACCGCAGCATAGGGGTCCATGCCTGTCTTGTCCTGGTCCCAGGTAGTGGACACCAGCAAGTCCGTGCCGCGCAGATCCTTGAGTGAGAACGCGACACTCATTGCACTGCGATTTGCATGTGCAGGTGGCGCGAACCGTACGCGCACGATCATGGGTTGGCCCACGTCAAAGACGGACGTACGCTCGCCGCGCGCGTTGAAAATGCCTGCGTCGAGTATGGAGCCTACGTGACTGCCCCAATGGTTGATCGGCTGCAGTTTGCGCATGGCGGTCTGCGCGTCGGTCGAGGCGTCGCTGGCCTGCGGCGATTCGGCGGGCGCGGTATGGGCGACGTCAGGCGCGATCGCCGGGACCGGCGCGCCATCATCGTCCGACTCGAACAGGTACTGGTTGTATTGCGCCGTGACCGAAAATGCATCACCGAGCATGCGAACGCGTCCCTTGTCGAGCCAAAGAGCGCGCTCGCACAACGAGCGAACGGCACCGACATCGTGTGACACGAATAGGATGGTCACGCCCTCGGCCTGCATGGCCTTGATCCGGTTGAGGCATTTCGCCTGAAAGCGCGAATCGCCTACGGCCAGCGCTTCATCCACGATGAGTATCTGCGGGTCCACATGAATGGCCACCGAGAACGCAAGCCGCACATACATGCCGCTGGAATACGTCTTCACGGGTTGATCCATGAAGTCGCCGATCTCCGCGAATGCCTCGATGGCCGCAAATCGCTCGTCAATTTGGGCGCGTGTGAGCCCCAGCACCGCGCCGTTCATATAGACATTTTCGCGACCTGTGAACTCGGTGTTGAAGCCGGCTCCCAACTCCAGAAGTGCGGCAATGCGCCCGTTCACTTCGATCACGCCTTCTGTCGCCCGCAAAGTCCCGCACAGGATTTGCAGCAACGTCGATTTGCCAGACCCATTGCGCCCCACGATGGCACAGGTTTCGCCACGCCGGATGGTTAGATCAATGTCCGTCAAAGCCGGGAACTCGTCGAAGCCCCGCGTGCGTGAAGGCATCACGACGTGCTTGAGTCGCTCCAGCGGAGAGTGGTAGATCGAAAAGCGCTTGGACAAGCCCTTGGTACGGATGACGACATCGGATTGCGCAGATGGTGAGGGGGCATTCGTCACATCAGAGCACATCGGCAAACCCTTCACGTGCGCGCTGGAACCAGACGAAGGCCAACCAGGCAAAGACAAAACTGGCCAATGTATGCACGGCCAGGCGCGCGAAGTCGGGCAGGGCTCCGTCTATCAGGATGGCCCTCACCTCCTGGATGATGAAGGTCAGTGGGTTGATGTTCAGCACCGATCTGAACGGCTCCGGCAAGGTGTCGATCGGGTAAAAGATCGGGCTCATGAACATGATGAACGAGGTCAACACGCCGATGAATTGGCCAATGTCGCGGATATAGACCCCCAGGGAACTGATCAGCCAGCACGTGCCCAGCACCATGAAAACGAGCGGCACCAGGACCAGCGGGAAAAACACGACCGTCCAATGTACCTGGTGATAAATGAGTGCGGCAAAAAACACCCAGACCATCAGGCTGATGACCGCATGGAAAAAAGCAGTGCCCATGCACATCCAGGGGAGGATCTGCAATGGAAATGCAACCTTTTTCACCAGATTGGTATTCGAAGTAATCAAGCCCGGTGCGCGGTTAATGCATTCCGAGAAAAAATTGAAAACAATCAATCCGGCAAAAAGGACAAGGGAGAATTGAGCGCTATTGGTGGCACCACCCCATTTTGCTTGCAAAAATACCCCGAACACCATGGTGTAGAGGGACAGCATGAGCAGTGGGTTCAGGAAAGCCCATACACCACCAAAAATGGAGCCGCGATAACGGCCGGCAATATCCCGTTGAATGAGCTGCGCCAAGAGGCTGCGGTGATTCCAGAGGTCTGTCAGGATGCGCCCGGGGCGTGCATGCTCTCTGGATTCTGAGCCATTGACCAATATCTTTGCGCGACTCATAAACTGTCCCTATCAGGTTCGAGGGCGCTGGTTGAGTTATTCAATCTGTTAGACGGCCTCAGTGAACGCTCGATGACAGGTTTGAATCGATTATTCCAGGAAATCTCATTTTTGAAATTTTCGAGATCTGTGACGGGCGCCGGTGAACTGAGTGTGGTGTTTAATAATGCGTTCCAGTCAGTATTGCTGTCGATGTGCATGACACTATTGGAATCTTCACGATATTGCATTTCGCCAAAATTGGTGGACCAAACAGGAATACCGAAACAACGGTATTCATAATATTTGATGGGGTCCACGGCTGCCGTCAGTTTGTCGATGCGAAATGGAATCAGGCCCACGATGAATTCTTGTATGAATTCTGCAACTTGTGTATGTGGAACTTCCCCAATGAATTCAATATTGCGCGGCAAACCGCTGGGGCGGGGGATGAACTCGGGGCCGATGAGGCGGATGGTATTATTGGGCAAAGCTTTGGCGATGGAAATGACCAATGGCCAATCGAACCATTTGGCAATGCTACCGACATAGCCAATATATTTGCGCTTCGAATACGGCGAAGGTTCTGGTATTTCGGAGGAGAAATAGCCGTTCAAAACGGTGAGCGCATCCGGGCGCAACGGTTGGATGTACTTTTTGAGTGCCGTGGACGAGCAATAGACATCATCCACACGCGCGCAGATCGCGGTCATGCGACGCTGCATGGCGAGGCGGGAAACACCGCTGTAAAACTCCGGAAAGTTGTCCAGCACATCAATGAAGGAATGGGTGTGCGGGAGCCGCTCCAGCGCCCATTCAGCCAGTTGGCTGGGCCGCCCAACGCCGATGACGCAATGCTCCGCCGCTGCAGCAAAGCGCTGAAGTCGCTCCCGTGTGTGACGCCACAGAAATGCGTGATTGATGACGGAACTCATTGGCAGGGGCTCAATAGGTACGGCCGACGGTTTGAGCAACTCTATATGCGCAACAGAGTCATTGATGACAGGGGACTTCTTTTGCCAGAAGCGTTGTATATCCGAAAATTTGGGGAGCCGAGTCGGATAGGGGTCCACCCAAAGTATCGCGTCGAAACCTGATTGTGAAAATGCCTCGACCATGAAATGTGGTCGTTGGGCATAACTGTCAAATGGAACAGAAGAAAAATAAATCAGGCTTCGCCTGGAGCGTTGTATCACCTTATTAATGGGGCGCTTTTGCAATGAACTCATTGGGAGTGATGGTTGCGCTTTGTGTCGTATATGCGCATTTTATCCTTCGTTCAAACTTGCTTCCAAAATTTCGACAATACGGCGGGATGCATGACCATCCCCATAGGGAGACGCGCCTCTGGCCATGGCCGCATAGGCGGAAGTATCATTCAAAAGGCTTTGCACCCGGGAAATGATTTTCCGCTTGTCGGTGCCGACCAGTTCAGCCACGCCAAAATCAACTGCCTCGGGACGCTCGGTCTCTTCACGCATCACGAGTACTGGCTTGCCAAGTGCGGGTGCTTCTTCCTGCACGCCTCCGGAGTCGCTGAGGACGATATGGGCGGCCTCCATTGCGGCAATGAAAGAGAGATAGTCCAAAGGTGCACACAGGGTGGCCCTGGGATGATTTTCCAGCTTGCTTCGCACGACATGGGAAACATTGGGATTGGGGTGAACCGGAAATAATACCTCGAGTTGTGGATTATTATTCAGCAACTCAACGACCGCATCGCAAATGCTGTGCAGGGGAGCACCAAAATTCTCACGCCGGTGGGTCGTGACCAACATGAGCGTTCTTTGGTCTGAGATTTTCAGAGGAACTTTGTCTTTATGTTGGCGCGCATCAAAAAGTGCATCAATGACTGTGTTGCCAGTCATATAAATTGCATTGTCGGAAACACCTTCTTCAAGCAGATTTTTGCTCGAAGAAGATGTTGGGGTAAAGTGCCAACGGGCAAGGCGACCAGTTACGACGCGATTCATTTCCTCGGGAAATGGATTTTGCATGTCGTGGGTTCGCAGTCCTGCTTCCACGTGACCTACCGGAATCCGGTGGTAAAACGACACCAGGGATGCGGCCAATACACTGGTGGTGTCGCCTTGCACCAGAATGGCAGCAGGTTGGATTTTCTGCACGCACTCGTCAAGTGCGGTAATGAGGCGCGAAGTCAGTGACGCAAGCGTCTGATTGGGGCGCATCAAATCCAGATCATAATCTGGCGTAATATCAAAAATCTGCAACACCTGATCCAGCATTTCGCGGTGTTGTGCAGTGGCGATAACCACCGGTTCCAAAGTTGTGGATTTTCGCAAAGCCTTGACAAGCGGTGCCATCTTGATGGCCTCTGGCCGGGTACCAATAATGACCGCTATTTTTTTCATTTATAAATCCCTTTGTCGCTCGCATGCGTTGTATGGATCAGGCAGTTTCGGCACCATACACGTTTCGCCAAAAACACTATTGTGGGGTCAGCCCGAACGGAGATAGTTTATCAGTATGCTGAGGACTTTTTTTCAAGAATTTATTAACCGCTCAAGGCTGTACCGATTTCACTCATTTTGTAAGGCTGTGTGACGATTTACTTCGTGTTATTCGATGTCAAGGAAGCGGGAAATTCTAGTTCATCCAGCAGACGCGCCAAATAGCGGTGGCAGTGGCCAAGTGGATGGTCCGAGGTGGCAGGCGGGGATATCGGTGCCGCTAGATGGGGGCAATCGGGCATGGGTAACTCAAAGATGGCGACTACTCGCCCATTGGTCCCTGAGAGGCGGGGGACCGATACTTTGATTCGGAATCGAGGGGGAAATGCGAGGCGGCCCACTGGCGATTCGCCGCAGCAGCGACCCCGGAGGGCCTTAGATGCTCGGGCAGACCTTGCCAAATTACGGTCCATGGAGTTCAGTCGTGCCATTCCATCGGCGACGCAGCGCATGCTCACGCTGCAATTGCGCGAGTTGGAGGCCGATGGCATCGTGCAGCGCACGGTGTACGCCGAAGTGCCGCCGCGCGTGGACTACGAACTGACCGAATTGGGCCAATCGCTCAAGCCCGTGTTGCTGGTCATGCGCAAGTGGGGCAGCACTTATTCCGAACTGCAAGGCGAGCCGCCGCATGCGCGCGAGCCGGAGTGCGTTGCCTCAGAACACGCCTAACGCGAGGCCGGACGCGAAGGCTTCGCCCAGTGCGGCGCAGCGCTCCAGATCGGCGGCGGGAATGTGCTTTTGCGCCAGTATGGCCTCGGGCGTTTGTGCATGGGTGCAGACGATGAGCGGCTCGGCCACTTCTTTCAAACGCCAGCCGGTGGCGATGCGGGCTATCTGGCGCGCGGCATTGCTGCCGTCGCTGCCCGCGCAGACCATGGTGGCGTATGGGCGGCCATTGATCTGCTCAAGCGCCGCGTAGTAGGTGCGATCGAAAAAATCCTTCATCACGCCGCTCATGCTGGCGAGGTTTTCGGGCGTGGCGAACAGGTAGCCAGCGGCAGAGAGAACGTCCTGCGCGCCCGCATCGGCGGCATGCAGCAAGCGCACGTTGACGCCGGTTTCGCGCGCAGCGGCCTCGCAGGCGGCCTGCGCCATCTGGCGCGTTCCACCGGTCATGGAGTGGTACACGATGAGCAGCGTTTGGCGCGTTCCGGTTGCGGGCGTGGTGGGCATGTCGCCAAGCATAGCCCGCTCCGGCGCGATCAGGTAGCCGCTTTCAGTTTGCGGCTTTGCAGTGCGACGAGCACCACCACCACGGCCACCAGCGGCAGCATGCCGATGTTGATGCCGTTCCAGCCCACCGTATGCAGCAACTGGCCCGAGCCGAACGAGGCCACCGCCACCGTGCCGAACACGAGAAAGTCATTCAGCGCCTGCACCTTGGCGCGCTCTGCGGGGCGGTAGCACTCGGTCACCATCGACGTGGCCCCGATGAAGCCGAAGTTCCAGCCCACGCCGAGCAGAATCAGCGAGCCCCAGAAGTGAAAGAGGTCTAGGCCGAGCAGGGCCAGCACGCCCGCGCCGCCGATCATCAGCAGTCCGAGCGACGTGATGTTGCGATTGCCGAAGCGGTTGATCAGTCTGCCGGTGAAAAAGCTGGGCGCAAACATCGACAGCACGTGCCATTGGATGCCCAGCGCCGCTTCGCCCACCGTGTGGCCGCAGCCCACCATGGCCATGGGCGCGGCGGTCATCAAAAACGCCATCAAGCCGTAGCTGACGACACCGGCGGCTGCGGCAACGACGAATTGCGGCGTGCGAGCGATTTCCGACAGCGGTCGCGCGTCGCCCGCGATCACCTTGTTGGCCGTCTTGGGCAAGCGCAGCATGGCCACCAGCGGCAGCGCCAGCAGCGCCAATGCGGCCTGACTGTAGAAGCTGCCCGCGAACGGCGTGGCAGGCAGGGAGTCGCGGGTCCAGATTACCACCTGCGGGCCGATGATGCCCGCGATCAGGCCGCCGATCATGATGCGCGAGATGGCGCGCGCCTGATGCGAGGTGTCGCTCACCGCATCCGCCGCGGCGAAACGGTAGCTCTGCACGCAAGCGGCGTAGAAACCGGCCAGCGAGGTGCCAATACAGAACATGACGAAGTCCGATTGCGCGATGCCCTGCGCAGCCACCGCGCCCGACATGGCGCCCATGAGCGCGCCGATCATGTAAGTCATGCGCCGGCCCATGCGGTTCATCAGCCACGCCGCAGGCAGCGTGGACAGCGCCAGTCCCAGTTGGTAGAGGCTCACCGGCAACGTGGTCGCGGTCGGGTTGCTGGAGAGTTGCTGCCCGACCAGACCGCCTAGCGAAATGATGATCGGTGGCGAAGCGCCGCCCAGAGACTGCGCGGCAATCAGCAGACCGAGATTGCGGCGTTCGTTGGTCTGGGCAGGGGGTGTGGTGGTCATCGTCTCTCTCTTGAATGCCTCGTCTGGGGGCTGTGGTTATTTATCGGTGTTTACTTATATCTTAGCGGCGGCGCTCAGGTCTGCCGGATTGACACTTCCTCGATCAGATGGCGCTCGCCCTTGCGCAGGACCACGCGCGCCCGGCCGCGTGTGGGCGCGATGTTGTCGAGCAGGTTGGGCAGGTTGATCTGCTGCCAGATGCCGCGCGCCACCTGCACGGCTTCGCCTTCGCTCAGGTCCTTGTAATGGTGGAAGTACGAGGTCGCGCGCTGGAACACGGTGCGCTGCAGCTTGAGAAAGCGCTCGATGTACCATTTTTCGATCAGCGCGTGGTCGGCATCCATGTAGATCGTGAAGTCGAAGAAGTCGGAGGCCACCGCGGCCGTGATGTTCTTGGTCTGCAGCACGTTCAGGCCTTCGAAGATCAGGATGTCGGGCATGTCCACCGTCTGGAATTCGTGGGGCACGACGTCGTAGGCTTCGTGTGAATACACGGGCACCTTGAGCTGGGACTGGCCGGATTTCACGGCGGACAGGAAGTCCAACATCGCGACGAGGTCGTAGCTGTCAGGAAAGCCTTTGCGGCCCATCAGCGCCTTTTCCTGCAACTCGCGGGTGGGGTAGAGAAAGCCGTCGGTCGTCACCAGTTCCACGTTGCGGCCCGGTCCAGCTTCGGCCAGCACCGCGCGCAGCAGGCGGGCGAAGGTGCTCTTGCCCACCGCCACACTGCCCGCCACGCCGATCACATACGGCGCCGGCGTGGTTTGTGCGGACGGAAAACCGCTGAAGACGATGCTGTTGAGTTCATGCGCTGCGCGAATGTGCGCATTGATCAGGCGCGCCAGCGGCAGAAAGATGGCTTCCACCTCGTTTTGCATGACCGGGTCGTTGACGCCGCCGAGCATCTCGATGCTTGCACGCGACGGGGCCTGATCGAGCGGGCTGCGCAAGGTGGCCCATTGTTCACGGTTGAAGATGACGTAAGGCGGCTCCACGCGCGGCGCGGGTGTGCTGGCCGTGGCCAGTTTCAGGGCAGTGGGATTCACGTGTTGTCTCCGCTTGACGGGTTATCTTCTCGGGTTCGAACCGCTGACTGCCCGGGAGTCGGGTCGAACGGCGATGGATCTGCGCTGCGGCTATTTTTACACTGTGTGGGCGTATCAGGGCGCAGCCGTGTCGCTTTGGCGTCTGTATTTCAGAAACGGTGCGTGTAGCAGGGCTGAATGCAGAACTTGAATCAGATCAATTTTCGAGCACTGATCGGGCGTAAAAGAGCGCCTTGCCGACAAATTTCCTGCGCGCTGGGATAATTCGCCCCCTTATGTCGTTGCAGATCACCTTTCCCGAGTCATTGCCCGTATCCGCCCGCCGTGAAGAAATCATGGAGGCCATGGACCGTCATCAGGTCATCATCGTCTGCGGGGAGACGGGGTCGGGCAAGACCACACAGTTGCCCAAGATCGCTCTGGCGCTGGGGCGCGGCAAGGTCAATGCCACACCGGATGCCAAGGGCCAGGTGCGCGGTCACCTGATCGGCCACACGCAGCCGCGCCGTATCGCGGCGTCGTCGGTGGCCAAGCGCATTGCGGAAGAGCTCAAGACCGCGCCCGGTGAAGTGGTGGGCTACAAGGTGCGTTTCCAGGACACGTTGCACAAGGGCGCGTCCGTCAAGCTGATGACGGACGGTATTCTGCTCGCGGAAACGCAGACCGATCCGCTGCTCAAGGCCTACGACACGCTCATCATCGACGAGGCGCACGAGCGCAGTCTGAACATCGACTTCCTGCTCGGCTACATCAAGCAGATCCTGCCCAAGCGCCCCGATCTGAAGGTGGTGGTCACGTCGGCCACCATCGATGCGGACCGGTTTGCCAAGCACTTTGAAAATGCCAACGGTCCTGCGCCGGTCATCATGGTGTCGGGCCGCACCTATCCGGTCGAACTGCGCTACCGCCCGTTTGAGGACAAGAAGGATGTCGACCTCAACGATGCGATCGCCGACGGAGTGGATGAGCTGTGGGCCGGTGGCAAGGGCGGCGACATTCTCGTGTTCCTGCCCGGCGAGCGCGAGATTCGCGAAGCCGCAGACCATCTGCGCAAGCACTTGCAGCATTCGCCCGTGCTGCGCAATGCCGAGGTGCTGCCGCTGTTCTCGCGCCTGTCGCAGGCCGAGCAGGAGCGCATCTTCGACCACCATACGGGCCGCCGCATCGTGCTGGCCACCAACGTGGCGGAGACCTCGCTCACCGTACCGGGCATTCGCTACGTCATCGACGCGGGCACGGCGCGTGTAAAGCGGTATTCGTTTCGCAGCAAGGTCGAGCAATTGCTGGTCGAGCCGATCAGCCAGGCCGCGGCGAACCAGCGTGCTGGCCGCTGCGGACGTGTGGCCAACGGCATTTGCATCCGGCTGTATGACGAGGCGGATTTCACAACGCGCACGCGCTTCACCGATCCGGAGATCCTGCGTTCATCGCTGGCTGGCGTGATCCTGCGCATGAAGTCGCTGGGGCTGGGCGACGTGGTGAATTTTCCGTTCCTGGAGTCGCCCTCGGGCCGCGCGATTGCGGACGGTTATCAACTGCTGGCCGAACTTGGCGCGGTGGACGAACGCGGCCAGTTGCTGCCGATGGGCAAGGAGCTGGCGCGCCTGCCGCTCGACCCGCGCGTGGGCCGCATGATTTTAGAGGCGCGCGAGCGCGGCGCGGTGGCGGAAGTGCTCGTCATCGCTTCTGCGCTCAGCGTGCAGGACGTGCGCGACCGGCCAATGGAAGCCCAGCAGCAGGCCGATCAGCAGCATGCCAAGTTCGACGACGAGAAGAGCGAATTCACTGGCTATCTGCGCCTGTGGAAATGGCTGGCCGATGCGCGCGGTGGCAAGGTGGTGGCCAAAACGCGCAAGGAGATGGCGGCTGAGAATGCCGCGCCCAAAGCCTTGGGGCGCAATGCCGCGTTCCTGCCCGTCAGCCAGCGCTCGGTTGCGCCCGCACCCGTTGGTAGTGGCGCTGCGCCGGCGCCAAAGATGGCGCCCACCGCAGGCGTGCCAAGTGAAGAAGCGCCCACGCACAAGATCAGCAATCGGCAGTGGGAGCAACTGCTGCGCCAGAACTTCATCAACATTCGCCGCGTGCGCGAGTGGAAGGACATCCACTCGCAGTTGCTGACCGTGGTGAAAGAGCAGAAGTGGGCCGTGAACACCGAGGCTGCGGGCTACGACGCGGTGCACCTGTCGATGTTGTCAGGCTTGCTGGGCAATATTGGCTACAAGGGCGAGGAGAGCGAGGCCTATCTGGGCGCGCACGGCATCAAATTCCATGCGCATCCGGGTGCGCACCTGTCCAAGAAGCCGGGGCGCTGGATCGTCGCTGCGGAACAGGTGGAAACGTCGCGCCTCTACGGGCGGGGCATTGCCGCCATCGAGCCGCAATGGCTTGAAGAAGTCGGCGCGCATTTGCTGCGCAAACAGCTGCTCGACCCGCATTGGTCGAAAAAGCAGAGCGACGTCGTGGCCTACGAACGCGCCACGCTCTACGGTCTGGTGATCTACAACGGACGCCGCGTGAGCTATGGCCGTGTGGACCCGCAAACTGCGCGCGAATTGTTCATCCGCCAGGCGCTGGTGGGTGGTGAGTGGGAGACGCACTGGCACTTTCTGGGTGGCAACCTCAAGCTGGTGCGCAAAGTGGAAGAGCTGGAGCACAAAAGCCGCCGACAGGACGTGCTGGTGGACGACGAACTGATCTATGCCTTCTACGACCAGCAGATTCCCAAAGACGTCTACAGCGGGGCCACGTTCGACAAATGGTTCCGTGGCGAGAGCAAAGGCAACCCCGATCTGCTGCGCCTGTCGCGTGACGAACTCATGCGCCATGAGGCCGCAGGCATCACCACGCAGGCGTTTCCCAAGACCGTCAAGCTCGGGGGCGTGGATTGCTCTGCGGCCTATCTGCACAGCCCAGGCGACGCGCGCGATGGCGTGACCGTGAGCGTGCCGCTGTTCGTGCTCAATCAGGTGAGCGATGAGCGTGTCGAATGGCTCGTGCCCGGCATGCTCAAAGACAAGATTCAGGCGCTGCTCAAGAGCCTGCCGCAGCGTCCGCGCAGCCGCTTTGTGCCTTTGCAGGAAAGTGCACGGCGGCTGGCCGAACTGTTCAACGCGCCGGAGCGATTCGGTCAGGGCAGCCTGATCGATGTGCTGCTCAAGCAGGTGCGCGATGAAACCTCGCTCGATGTGAAGCGTGCCGACTTCAAGCTCGACATGCTCAGTCCACACCTGTTCATGAATTTCCGCATCACCGATGAACATGGGCGTCAGGTGGGGCAAGGGCGCAATCTTGCCGCATTGAAGGCGGAGTTGGGCGCCAAGGCCCGTGGTGCGTTCCAGGCGCTTGCGTCGATGCGGGTGGCGCCGGCACCGACTCCCCCGGCCGACGACGAGAAGCAGGCAGAACCTCCACGCCGCAACGCCCCGGCGCGCGCAGACAGCAAGCCAGCTGCGCCATCCGCCAAAGCCGACAATTCGCCACGACAGCAGGCCGATGCGCGCTACAAGGACTGGAGTTTTGGTGAACTGCCCGAACTCATGGAAATCAAGAAGGGCAACCAGACACTGATCGGATTCCCGGCGCTGATCGATCATGGCGACGCGGTCGGCATCGAGGTGTTCGACGAGCCCGAACTGGCCGCCGCCAAACACCGCTCGGGCCTGCGCCGGCTCTTCGCGTTGCAGATTCGCGATGCGCTCAAGTATCTGGAGAAGAACATTCCCGATCTGCAGAAAATGGCCGTGGCCTTCATGCCGCTGGGCACGCAGGAGGAATTGCGCGACCAGATCATCGACGTGGCCATCGACCGCGCGTTCCTGCAGGAGCCGCTGCCGGTGAATGACGCGCAGTTCAGGCAGCGCGTGCACGACGGGCGCGGGCGTCTCACGCTGATTGCGAACGAGGTGGCGCGAATGGCCAGCAACGTGCTGATTGAATTCGCCGCCGCACAACGCAAGATCAAGGACACCAAAAACGCACCCGACGCCACGGCGGACGCCAGTGCGCAATTGCAGCGCCTGATGCCCAGGAACTTCATCGCGATCGCGCCATGGACGCAGTTGGGGCATTACGCGCGCTATCTGAAAGCCATCACCACCCGGCTCGATAAATTCCGTGCCGATCCGGCGCGTGATGCGGCCAAGTCGGCTGAACTCAAACCGCTGGAACAACGCTATTGGCGATTGGTATCCGAGCGCAAGGGGCAGGTCGATGCGCGCATGCAGGAGTACCGCTGGATGCTGGAGGAACTGCGCGTGAGCTTCTTCGCGCAGGAGTTGCGCACGCCGTATCCGGTCAGCGCCAAGCGGCTGGACAAGGTCTGGGGGCAACTGCAGAGTTGAGCGCCGCGGGGGGCCGCGGGCTGATGCTGCAAAAATTGACGTTCGCCCCGCCCGAGGTCGCGCCAGATCCAAGATCAGCCCCGCAGGCAAAAACCTGGCCTGCGAGTCGTTGTGCGGAGCGTTTTACACGCTTGACCAAGCCTTCAGGGTTAATCCCGACAGGCTATAATTAGCGGCTTTCCAGAAATCTGTCGCCCGGCCGCACCAAAGCAACTTATCCATATGCAGTAGTCCGCAGGATGTGTCACAGCCACGTCCAGCAGGCTCCCGGGCGACCCGTAACCATTCGGAGAACCCCCAGTGCTTTTGTCTCTCAAGGGAACCTTCCCATCCGCCATCCTGGCGCTCGCAGACGGCACGGTCTTTATTGGCAACTCGATTGGTGCCGCAGGCACCACAGTTGGTGAAGTGGTTTTCAACACCTCTCTCACCGGCTATCAGGAAATTCTCACCGATCCCAGCTACTGCCAGCAGATCGTCACTCTGACGTATCCGCATATCGGCAACTACGGGATCAACGCCGAGGATATCGAGGCCGACAAGATCCACGCCGCTGGTCTGATCATCAAGAACCTGCCGCTGTTGGCGAGCAATTTCCGCTCGCAGGAAACGCTGTCGGAATACCTCATCCGCGAAAAGACCGTGGCCATCGCCAATGTCGACACGCGCAAGCTGACCCGCCTGCTGCGCGACAAGGGTGCGCAAAACGGTGCCATCGTTGGTCTGGCTGCGGGAGAAGAAGTCACCCAGGCGCGCATCGACGAAGCGGTGGCTGCGGCCAAGGCAGCGCCGAGCATGAAGGGTCTGGACCTCGCCAAAGTGGTCTCCACCACCAAGAATTACACGTGGGACCAGACGGAGTGGGTGCTGGGCGAAGGCTACGGCAAGCAGACCGAGCCGCGCTTCAACGTGGTGGCGTATGACTTTGGCGTGAAGTACAACATCCTGCGCATGCTGGCCGAGCGCGGTTGCAAGCTGACCGTGGTGCCTGCGCAGACGTCCGCCAAGGACGTGCTGGCGATGAATCCGGATGGCGTGTTCCTGTCCAACGGCCCTGGCGATCCGGCGCCTTGCGAGTACGCGATTGCTGCCGTCAAGGACATCGTGGACTCCGGCATGCCCACGTTCGGTATTTGCCTGGGTCACCAGATCATGGCGCTGGCCGCGGGTGCCAAGTCGTTCAAGATGGACAACAGCCACCATGGTGCGAACCATCCGGTGAAGGACCTGGACAAGGGCAGCGTGAGCATCACCAGCCAGAACCACGGTTTTGCCGTGGACATCGAGTCGCTGCCGGCCAACCTGCGCGCCACGCACGTGAGCCTGTTTGACGGCACGCTGCAAGGGTTGGAGCACAAGGACAAGCCCGCCTTCAGCTTCCAGGGCCACCCCGAGGCATCGCCCGGCCCGCATGACATCGGCTACCTGTTTGACCGCTTCACGGCATTGATGGCCAAGGCCAAGGAGAATAAATAATGCCAAAGCGCACAGACCTCAAAAGCATTCTGATCATTGGCGCTGGCCCGATCATCATCGGTCAGGCCTGCGAGTTCGACTACTCCGGCGTGCAGGCCTGCAAGGCGCTGCGTGAGGAGGGCTACCGCGTCATCCTGATCAACAGCAACCCCGCAACGATCATGACCGACCCGGCCACGGCCGACGTCACCTACATCGAGCCGATCACCTGGCAGACGGTCGAGAAGATCATCGCCAAGGAACGCCCCGATGCTATCCTGCCGACCATGGGTGGTCAGACCGCGCTGAACTGCGCGCTGGACCTGTGGCGCAACGGCGTGCTGCACAAGTACAAGGTGGAGCTGATCGGCGCAACGCCCGAAGCCATCGACAAGGCCGAAGACCGCCAGAAGTTCAAGGAAGCCATGACCCGCATCGGTCTGGGTTCTGCGCGCTCCGGCATTGCGCACTCGATGGAAGAAGCGTGGGCGGTGCAAAAGAGCGTGGGCTTCCCGACGGTGATCCGCCCCAGCTTCACGCTGGGCGGTACGGGCGGCGGCATTGCCTACAACGCGGAAGAGTTCGAGACCATCTGCAAGCGCGGCCTGGAGGCTTCGCCCACCAACGAACTGCTGATTGAAGAATCGCTGCTCGGCTGGAAAGAGTACGAGATGGAAGTGGTGCGCGACAAGGCGGACAACTGCATCATCGTGTGCTCGATCGAAAACCTCGACCCGATGGGCGTGCACACGGGCGACTCGATCACCGTGGCACCTGCACAGACGCTGACCGACAAGGAATACCAGATCATGCGCGACGCCTCGCTGGCGGTGCTGCGCGAGATCGGTGTGGACACGGGCGGCTCCAACGTCCAGTTCTCGGTGAACCCGGCGGATGGCCGCATGATCGTCATCGAGATGAACCCGCGTGTGTCGCGTTCGTCGGCGCTGGCATCGAAGGCCACGGGTTTCCCGATTGCCAAGATCGCGGCCAAGCTGGCCGTGGGCTTCACACTGGACGAGCTGAAGAACGAGATCACCGGCGGCAAGACACCGGCATCGTTCGAGCCTTCGATCGACTACGTGGTCACCAAGATTCCGCGTTTCGCGTTCGAGAAGTTCCCCGCAGCCGATGACCGCCTGACCACGCAGATGAAGTCTGTGGGCGAGGTGATGGCCATGGGCCGCACGTTCCAGGAGTCGTTCCAGAAGGCGCTGCGCGGTCTGGAAGTCGGCGTGGACGGCATGAACGAGAAGACCAAGGATCGCGAGATCCTGGAGGCGGAACTGGGCAACCCCGGTCCCGATCGCATCTGGTACGTGGGCGATGCTTTCGCTGCGGGCTGGACGCTGGACGAAGTGCACAACATCACCAAGATCGACAAGTGGTTCCTCGTGCAGATCGAAGAGATCGTGAAGATCGAACTCGAACTGGACACGGTCTACGAAGAAAAGGGTGACAAGGCGCTGGCGGCACTGGATGCCAACACGCTGCGCACGCTCAAGCAAAAGGGCTTCTCCGACCGTCGCCTGGCCAAGTTGCTGCACACCACCGACAAGGCGGTGCGCGACGCACGCCATGCGCTGGAAGTGCGCCCCGTGTACAAGCGCGTGGACACCTGCGCGGCAGAGTTCTCGACCAACACGGCGTACATGTATTCCACGTATGACGAGGAATGCGAGGCCAACCCGACGAACAAGAAAAAGATCATGGTGCTGGGCGGTGGCCCGAACCGTATCGGTCAGGGTATCGAGTTCGACTACTGCTGCGTGCACGCGGCACTCGCCATGCGCGAAGATGGTTACGAAACCATCATGGTCAACTGCAACCCCGAAACGGTTTCGACCGACTACGACACTTCTGACCGCCTGTACTTCGAGCCACTGACGCTGGAAGACGTGCTGGAAATCGTCGCGGTGGAAAAGCCGGTAGGCGTGATCGTGCAATACGGTGGCCAGACGCCGCTGAAATTGGCGCTGGGTCTGGAAAAGGAAGGCGTGCCGATCATCGGTACCACGCCGGACATGATCGATGCAGCCGAAGACCGCGAGCGCTTCCAGAAGCTGCTCAACGAGCTGAAGCTGCTGCAGCCGCCGAACGCCACCGCCCGCACCGAAGAGCAGGCGCTGGAGAAGGCCGCCGCCATTGGCTACCCGCTGGTGGTGCGTCCTTCGTACGTGCTGGGCGGCCGCGCAATGGAAATCGTGCACGAGCAACGCGACCTGGAGCGCTACATGCGCGAGGCCGTCAAGGTGAGCAACGACTCGCCCGTGCTGCTCGACCACTTCCTGTCGAACGCCATCGAGTGCGACGTGGACTGCGTGCGTGACAAGTCCGGCGCCGTGTTCATCGGCGGCGTGATGGAGCACATCGAGCAGGCTGGCGTGCACTCGGGTGACTCGGCGTGCTCGCTGCCGCCGTACTACCTGAACGCCGAGACGGTCGCTGAAATCAAGCGCCAGACCGCAGCCATGGCTCATGGCCTGAACGTGGTCGGCCTGATGAACGTGCAATTCGCCATCCAGGAAAAGGACGGCAAGGACGTGATCTACGTGCTGGAAGTGAACCCGCGCGCTTCGCGTACCGTGCCCTTCGTCTCCAAGGCCACGGGCATCCAGCTGGCTAAGGTGGCGGCACGTTGCATGGTCGGCGACACGCTGGCCGAGCAGGGCATCACCAAGGAGGTCACACCGCCGTACTTCAGCGTGAAGGAAGCCGTGTTCCCGTTCGTGAAGTTCCCCGGCGTGGACACGATTCTCGGCCCCGAGATGAAGTCCACCGGCGAAGTCATGGGCGTGGGCAAGACCTTCGGCGAAGCGTTCGTGAAGAGCCAGATGGGCGCGGGCACCAAGCTGCCGACCGAAGGCAAGATCTTCATGACCGTGAAGAACAGCGACAAGCCACGCGCCGTCGCCATCGCCAAGGAACTAGCTGGCATGGGCTTTGCGCTCATCGCCACGCGCGGCACGGCGGCGGCGATTGCCGATGCGGGTGTCGAAGTGCAGGTGGTGAACAAGGTCACCGAAGGCCGTCCGCACATTGTTGACATGATCAAGAACAATGAAATTGCGATGGTCATCAACACCGTGGAAGAGCGTCGCAACGCGATTGCCGACTCGCGCGCCATTCGCACGAGCGCGCTGCTGGCCCGCGTGACCACCTTCACCACCATCTTCGGCGCAGAAGCAGCTGTGGAAGGCATGAAGCACCTGAACCATCTGGATGTGTATTCCGTTCAGGAACTGCATGCCAGGCTGACAGCTTGATGGCTTGAATGCAACCGCTGTCCCACCAGGGCAGCGGGTCTTGGGGGCTGACAACCGATCGAAAATCGGCATAATGCTTCTGAATGAATGACCGCCGCACGGCAACGCGCGGCGGTTTGCTTTTGGGGCGTGCGTGCGTGAGTTTTCATTCGCCCGCGCGCCTGCGGGCAAACCAGAATCCCGGGCGTGGACTTGTGAGCCGCGCCCTGTACCTGATAGACAAGTAATACGGAGTCAGAGAACTATGGCAACCATTCCCATCACATCGCGTGGCGCTGAAAAGTTGCGGGAAGAACTCAAGCGCCTCAAGAGCGTTGAGCGTCCCGCCGTGGTCCAGGCCATCGCCGAAGCGCGTGCGCAGGGCGACCTGAGCGAGAACGCCGAATACGAAGCCGCGAAGGACCGTCAGGGCTTCATCGAAGGCCGCATTCTCGAAGTGGAAGGCAAGCTCTCCGCCGCGCAGATCATCGATCCGAGCCAACTCGATGCAGGCGGCAAGGTGGTGTTCGGCGCGACGGTGGATCTGGAAGACGAAGACAGCGGCGACGCCGTGACCTACCAGATCGTGGGCGAAGACGAGGCCGACCTGAAACATGGCCTGATCAACGTGTCCAGCCCGATCGCGCGTGCGCTGATCGGCAAGGAAGAGGGCGACACTGCGGAAGTGCAGGCGCCGGGTGGTGTGCGCCGCTACGAAGTGGTGGGCGTGCGCTACCTCTGACGCAGGGCCGCTCCATGTACGAACGCCTGCCCATTTTTGCCGCCGCGCTGTGGTGGGGCAGCTTGTCCGCCATCGGCTTCATGGCCGTGCCGATGTTGTTCGCCAACCTGGGAAATCCGACGGTGGCGGGCAACATGGCCGCCAAACTGTTTGCGGCGCAGACGTGGGTGACCGTGGCGTGCTGCGTGGTACTGCTGCTGCTGAGCAAGCGCCGTCACGCAGAGCAGGAAGAGGGTTGGGCCAAGACCGGGCTGATCTTCGTGATCGGCGGTCTCCTGCTCGCCCTGTTGGTGCAGTATGGGGTGTCGCCCCGGATCGTCGCGCGGCAGGATCTCAGGCTCTGGCACACCGTTGGCACGGTGATGTATGCGCTGCAATGGGTGTGCGCGGCAGGGCTGCTCTGGTTGCTGGGCAAGCGCACTCCCTGATTCGATTTCGTTGACGTCCACAAAGCAAACGCCCTCTGGCATCCGCGAGAGGGCGTTTTTCATGGAGTCTCAGCAGTGAGGGAAGGCGCAGTCGCGTTTATGTGCCCCACGCCTTGGCCACCCACAGTGCAGGCTGGATGTGCCGGAAGGGCTTGTTGCGTCGGCCGGCAAGCGCATCGGGAGGATTGCATTCACCATGAAAGACCACGATGCGTGCGTCCTTGGGCGGCACCGGCTCCTTCCAGTAGTTCGTTGGCCAGGCGGGAATGCAGACGTACTTGAAGCTGGGGCACCAGCCCGCAGGCCAATAGCCCAGCTTGCCCTGTTTGTTCAGGAAGTGCGACAGGTATTCCTGCTCGTTGCGGTACTGGTTGCGCATCTCCTGCGCATGCTGGCGGAAGTAGGCGAGCACGTCCGCGTGCGCGCCCAATTCGAACCGGTATACCGAGGAATTGCCGACAATGCGCTTGTCGTTGTTGCGCCAGAAGCGGGGGTAGTCCTTGATGATCAGGAATTGGCCCGGTTGCGTGAAAAACCCATCCAGGCTGCCGACGATCACCACATCCAGGTCGAGGAACAGCGCCACGCCCTTGAGGCCGTACAGATCGGCCTCGAAGGTAGTGAGCTTTTTCCACGCGCGGTCTGGCTCGCCCGGCTTGAGGTCGAAGTTGATGTCGGGAATCGGGTGGCACTCGACCTCGGGGCGGATGCCATCGGTGTTGTCGGTCAGGCAGACAAAGTTGAAGTCTCCGCTCAGATGGCGGCGCACCATGTCATAGAGCCGGTTGACGTACTCCGCTCCATACTTGGTGCCCCATTTCATGCAGAGAATGTGGCGTTGTTGCTGCTGCTGCTGCTGCTGCTGCGCGCCGGGCGCGGTGGTGTTGGGCATGTCGGCGATTGTGCTCTGGCCAATCAGTCCAGACGACCCTTCTTCACCGACTTCTGCTTGGGCTTGGCGCGCTTGACCTGACCACCCGGGGTCAGGCGCTGGTTGCCCAGCACACGGATCTGCTTGACTTCCGGCTTCTGACCGCCGCGCTTGCTGAACTTGAGCACCTTGACGTCACGCGGTCCGGGCATGCGGTCTTCGTCGACGGTTTTTTCCTTTTCAGGAATCGGACGCCACAGCACCAGCAGCTTGCCGATGTGCTGAATAGGCGCAGCGTTCAAGGTGTCAGCCAGTTGCTGGTACATTTCATCGCGTGCGGCGCGGTCATCGCCGAACACGCGGACCTTGATGAGGCCGTGCGCGTTCAGTGCCGCGTCGATCTCCTTCTGAACGCCGGGCGTCAGACCATCGCCACCGATCATGACCACAGGATCGAGGTGGTGCGCATTGGCGCGGTGTTCCCGGCGCTCGGCCGGAGTGAGTTGAATTTGAGGCATAACGCGTATTATCTCAAGCGGCGCGCAACCCGCCGCTACTTTGACGGATTCTGCATTGGCCCACAGGCCCAATATTCAGTTTGCCACATGTGATTGCGCGCGGTTGCACGCAACAACGAGCAGGTGGTCAGAGCAATGAAAGTACAAACCAGAAGCAAGAAGGTCAACAAGGCGTGGCTCAACGACCACGTCAACGATCCTTATGTGAAATTGGCCCAGAAAGAGGGCTACCGCGCCCGCGCGGCCTACAAGCTCAAGGAGATCGATGAGCATTTTGGCCTGATCAAGCCGGGTGCCAACGTGGTCGATCTGGGCTGTGCGCCCGGCGCGTGGAGCCAGTACCTGCGCCGTCGGCTGTCGCCGCAGGGCGCCGCCGCCGGGGCGTTGAACGGCACCATCGTCGGTCTCGACCTGCTGCCCATGGAACCGATCGAAGGCGTGAACTACATTCAGGGCGATTTCCGCGAAGAGGCCGTGTTGGAGCAGTTGAAAGCAGCGCTCAATGGCCGTGAAGTCGATGTGGTTGTTTCCGACATGGCGCCCAACCTCTCGGGCGTGGGCTCGGTCGATGCCGTGCGCATCTCCCACCTGATCGAGCTGGCGGTGGATTTTGCAGTTCACCATATGAAAAAGGATGGCGCACTGGTCGTCAAGCTGTTTCATGGCAGTGGCTATACGCAGCTCGTTCAACTCTTCCGCGACACCTTCAAGGTGGTGAAACCGATGAAGCCCAAGGCGTCCCGTGACAAGTCTTCGGAGACTTTTCTGGTGGGCATTGGCCTCAAGTAGTGCCCCCACATATATGCAATTGACCATGTTTGTCGTTGACCATGGCTCACGGTGGGGTAAATGGCATAGGCAGTATTGTTGAAAAGCCTAAAATAGACCTCAAATGCGCAGGAACGACGATTCCGTGACGTTGCCAAACTGCGGTAGTGTCTGGTCGTTCATTTTTTCAGAATCTGGAGCCCCGCTTGAACAATCAGTGGTTTTCTAAAGTCGCCGTCTGGCTCGTGATCGCCATGGTGCTGTTTACTGTGTTCAAACAGTTTGACACCCGTGCCGGCGCCGGATCGGGCGCGGTCGGCTATTCGGACTTCCTCACGCAGGTGCGTGACGGTCGCATCAAGAGCGCGACCATACAGGAGAGCCCCGGCGGAACCGAGATCGTCGCCGTCACCAGCGACGATCGCAAGATCCGCACGACTGCGACCTATCTGGATCGCGGTCTGGTGGGCGACCTCATCAGCAACAACGTCAAGTTCGACGTGAAGCCACGCGAGGAAGGCTCGCTGCTGATGACCCTGCTCGTGAGCTGGGGTCCGATGCTGCTGCTGATCGGCGTGTGGGTCTACTTCATGCGCCAGATGCAGGGCGGTGGCAAAGGCGGAGCGTTCAGCTTCGGCAAGTCCAAGGCCCGCATGCTCGACGAGAACAACAACACCGTCACGTTTGCCGATGTGGCAGGCTGCGACGAGGCCAAGGAAGAGGTCAAGGAGGTCGTGGACTTCCTGAAGGATCCGAACAAGTTCCAGAAGCTCGGCGGTCGCATTCCACGCGGTCTGCTGCTGGTCGGCCCTCCAGGCACCGGCAAGACGCTGCTGGCCAAGTCCATCGCGGGCGAAGCCAAGGTGCCGTTCTTCAGCATCTCCGGCTCCGACTTCGTGGAAATGTTCGTCGGCGTGGGTGCTGCCCGCGTGCGCGACATGTTCGAGAACGCCAAAAAGAATGCGCCTTGCATCATCTTCATCGACGAAATCGACGCCGTGGGCCGCCAGCGTGGCGCCGGTCTGGGCGGTGGCAATGACGAGCGTGAGCAGACCCTCAACCAGATGCTGGTGGAGATGGACGGCTTTGAAACCAACCTCGGCGTGATCGTGGTCGCTGCCACCAACCGTCCCGACATTCTGGACGCTGCGCTGCTGCGCCCCGGCCGTTTCGACCGACAGGTCTACGTGACGCTGCCCGATATCCGTGGCCGCGAGCAGATCCTGAACGTGCACATGCGCAAGATTCCCGTGGGTCAGGACGTGAACCCCGGCATCATCGCGCGCGGCACGCCCGGCATGTCCGGTGCCGATCTGGCCAACCTGTGCAACGAAGCCGCGCTGATGGCCGCACGCCGCAATGGACGTGTGGTGGAGATGCAGGACTTCGAAAAGGCCAAGGACAAGATCATCATGGGCCCCGAGCGCAAGACCATGGTCATGCCCGAGGAAGAGCGCCGCAACACCGCCTACCACGAGTCGGGTCACGCGCTGATCGGCAAGCTGCTGCCCAAGTGCGATCCAGTGCACAAGGTCACCATCATCCCGCGCGGTCGCGCGCTGGGCGTGACCATGAGCCTGCCCGAGCAGGACCGCTATTCCTATGACAAGGAATACATGCTGAACCAGATCGCCATGTTGTTCGGTGGCCGCATTGCGGAAGAAGTGTTCATGAACCAGATGACCACTGGCGCAAGCAACGACTTCGAGCGCGCTACCAATCTGGCACGCGACATGGTGATGAAATACGGCATGAGCGAAGCCATGGGCCCCATGGTGTATGCCGAGAATGAGGGTGAGGTGTTCCTGGGCCGCTCGGTCACCAAGACCACCAACATCAGTGGTGCGACGATGCAGAAGGTGGACGCCGAAGTGCGCCGCATCATCGACGAGCAATACGCCCTGGCGCGCAACCTCATCGAGGACAACCAGGACAAGATGCACGCCATGGCGAAGGCGCTGCTCGAATGGGAAACCATCGACGGCGAACAGCTGGACGACATCATGGCTGGCAAGCCGCCCCGTCCTCCCAAGGACTGGACGCCGCGCACCCCTTCGGGTGGCGACAATTCCGGTGGTGGAACGCCGGCGGTGAAATCCGATCCGGCGCCAACGGCAGCCTGAGAGTTTTCCTCCAGACCACAATGACCAACGGGGCCTCAGGGCCCCGTTTGTGCATTCGCAAGGTCTGTGATTCAGCAATCAAACCCTTTTCCTCATTGTTTATGTATTGGCAGACAAGCCGTTTCCGGATCGACCTGCGCCAGCCCGTGGTGATGGGCATCGTCAACGTCACGCCTGACTCCTTTTCCGACGGCGGCAGTCTTGGTGGGGTGAGCGACGCGCTCGCCCATTGTGAAAGCCTGATCGCGCAGGGGGCAGGCATTCTGGACATTGGCGGCGAATCCACCCGCCCGGGCAGCCCGGCGGTGCCGCTGGAGGTCGAACTGCAGCGCGTCATCCCCGTGGTGCAGGCGGCGCGCAGTCTGGGCGTGCCCATTTCGGTTGACACCTACAAGCCCGAAGTGATGCGTGCTGCGCTGGACGAAGGGGCGGACATCATCAACGACATCTGGGCACTGCGCCAACCGGGCGCGCGAGAAGTGGTTGCCGCCCATGCCTCGTGCGGCGTCTGCCTGATGCACATGCACCGCGACCCGCAAACCATGCAGCAACAGACGATGACGGGCGATGTGGTGCAGGCGGTGAGCGACTTCCTGCTGGAGCAGGCGCAGGCCCTCATGCGCCTGAACGTGGCGCGGGATCGGATCGTGCTGGACGCCGGAATCGGCTTTGGCAAAACAGTCGAGCAGAATTTTTCCTTGCTTGCAAATCAAAACGCGCTGTTGCAGCGCAGCAATTTTCCATGGCTCGCGGGCTGGTCGCGCAAGTCATCGCTGGGAGCGGTGACCGGGCTACCTGTAAACGAGCGGCTCGGTGCCAGCGTCGCGGCAGCCCTTTTGTCCGTCCAGCAGGGCGCTCAGGTGGTGCGGGTGCACGACGTTCGCGATACAGTGGCGGCTATCAAGGTCTGGGAGGCGATGCGGCAAGAGCAGCCAATAGATCAGGCAACAACATCAACAAGGATCGGAAAGAACACGATATGACGCGTCGCTACTTTGGCACGGATGGAATTCGCGGAACCGTCGGGCAAGCACCCATCACCCCTGACTTCGTTCTCAAACTGGCGCACGCTGTAGGCCGCGTGCTGCGCCGCACGGAAGACCGCCCCACGGTGCTCATCGGCAAGGACACGCGGATTTCTGGCTACATGCTGGAAAGCGCACTGGAGTCGGGTTTCAACTCGGCGGGTGTGGACGTCGTGCTGCTCGGGCCATTGCCCACGCCCGGCGTGGCATACCTGACGCGCGCCCAACGCGCAAGTCTGGGCGTGGTGATCAGCGCCAGTCACAACCCGTTTGCCGACAACGGCATCAAGTTCTTCTCTGCCCAGGGCTCCAAGCTGCCCGACAGCTGGGAAGAAGAGGTCGAGGCCGCATTGGGCGAGCCGCCGCTTTGGGCGGACTCCCAGACGCTCGGCAAGGCGCGTCGCCTGGAAGATGCGGCGGGGCGCTATATCGAATTCTGCAAGAGCACGTTCGCGCATGACCTGACGCTCAAGGGCATGCGCATCGTGGTGGACGCAGCGCACGGCGCGGCCTATCACATTGCGCCCAAGGTGTTTCACGAGCTGGGGGCGGAAGTCATTTCGATCGGCTGCGCGCCGGATGGCTTCAACATCAACCGCGACGTGGGCGCAACCCACCCGGAGGCGCTGGTGCGCACCGTGCGCGCCAACCATGCGCACATCGGTATTGCGCTGGACGGCGACGCCGACCGCTTGCAAATGGTCGATGCGCAAGGCCGACTCTACAACGGCGACGAACTGCTCTATCTCATGGCCATGGATCGCATCTCGCGCGGGCAGAGCGTGCCCGGCGTAGTCGGCACGCTCATGACCAACATGGCCGTGGAAGTGGCGCTGCGCAAAAAGGGCGTGGAGTTTGTGCGCGCCAAGGTGGGCGATCGCTACGTGCTCGAAGAACTCGCGCGCCACGGCTGGCAACTGGGCGGTGAGGGCTCGGGCCACCTGCTGGCGCTCGACAAGCACACCACGGGCGACGGCCTCGTCAGTGCCTTGCAGGTCCTCAAGGCCTGCGTGCGCACCGGCAAGTCGCTGCCGCAGATGCTCAGCGACATCACGCTGTACCCGCAGGTCCTGCTGAACGTGCGCCTGCAGCCCGGGCAGGACTGGCGCACCAACGAGCACTTGGCTGAAGCCACCAAGTCCGCCGAAAAACAACTGGGCGACGCAGGTCGCGTACTCATCCGCGCCAGCGGCACCGAGCCGGTGCTGCGTGTGATGGTGGAGGCGCAGGACGCAAGTCAGGCGAGTCATTACGCACAACAACTGGTTGATTTAGCGCGAGCAGGATAGCGCTGCAATTCCAGCGTGCATGGGTCCGGAATACAGTCGGAACTAATGCGGTGCTCGTCACCCTCGTCAGTTCCTATTCGCTGAGTTGCCTTGCGAAACCTGATGATCAAGGCCGGTTACAAAAATTTCCAGAACATCCTTGCCTACTTCCACAGGGTTCATGCGGGCAATGGAAGAGGAGTCTTCGCGATTGATGACCAACATTGCCAAACCATGGCAAGCAGTCCACGCCGCGAAGGTCGAGGCGGTCAATTGCTCTTGTGAAAGCTTGCGTCCTGCCAAGTAGTCAGCCACACACGTTTCCAGTAGGCCGTATGAACGTGTGATGGCCGACCACAGATCCTCATGTGAGGACTTTTCCGGAATTTCTGTGCCGAACATCAGTCGAAAAAGAGCCCCGTGATCCACGGCGAACTGAATATGCACCATCAAGATCGCCATCAGCCTGCTTCGTGGGTCCGATTTTCCTCTGAGAGATTGAATGCGTTTCTCGAACAGTAAGCGAAAGCCCTGTGCGGCCACGGCGGCCAAGTAACCAACTTTGCCATTGAAGTGGTTCATTGGCGCTGTCTGGGAGACTCCCACATCGCGTGCTACACGCCTGAGTGTCAGGGCATCGTGACCCTCAACATCCAGTAGTTCGATGCCTCGCATTACCAAAGCGTCACGGAGATTTCCATGGTGATAGCTTGTCCGGCTTGAAGGCGTGGAGTCGATGTTGTTTTTTGACGATTTGCTCATAGTAGATAGCATTATCACGCAGCAGTCAAATGTGTTCGGTGAGTATATTTTTCTTCAGGTATTCGGGTAATTACCGAATTTTTCTGATTGTTCAACAAATGGCATCATGATCTAATATGTTCATTGAACACATTGGGGCTTTGAGATGCTTGGAAGAGCGGGTGCATTGAAGGGGGTTCGGGTTCTGGACATCAGTCGAGTGTTGGCCGGGCCGCTGGTGGGGCAGATGTTGGGCGACTTAGGGGCAGAGGTCATCAAGATTGAACACCCTGCAACTGGTGATGAATCGCGACACTACGGGCCCCCCTTCATGGGAAACCAAAATGATTTGACGCGACGCGCTACAGCATTTTTTTTGAGCGCAAACCGCAATAAAAAGTCAGTGGCCATTGACTTCGCCACCGCAGAAGGGCGCGAACTCGTGGCTCTACTGGCGCAGCGCGCGGATGTGGTCATTGAAAACTTTCGAGTGGGTACGCTGCAGAAGTACGGACTTGACTACGAAACGCTGTCTGCGAGTAATCCGGGGTTGGTGTATTGCTCTATCACCGGCTATGGACAGACTGGACCTTACCGAAATCGCCCTGGTTACGACGCTGTATTTCAGGCGATGGGTGGGCTGATGAGCAGCATCGGATATCCGGACGACCATCCCGCGGCAGGACCATTGCGCAGCGGTGTCAGCATCACTGATGTCATTACTGGACTCTATGCCTCGGTGGGCGTCGTGGCCGCGCTTCACAAACGACAGGATGATGGTCGGGGGGTGCATATCGACATGAGTCTCATGGACTCCACGGTCGCGGCGATGTCGCATTACGCGGTTCACTACCTAGTCACAGGCGATGTGCTTCCGCGTCGAGGAAATGGAGGCAACGGCGGTGTACCGTCTCAGGCTTTTCGCTGTTCACAGGGAGCCATCATGCTTACGGCAGGCAATGACGGCCAATTCCGCCGCCTATGCTGCGCACTTGGGATACCGGAGTTGGCTGATGATCCAAGATTCGCTAACGGATCGCAGCGTATTGAAAACCGCGCAGAGCTTATACCGAAACTAGAAGCTGTCTTTCTCACTAAGTCGCAACAGTATTGGTTGGACAAGCTGACGGCCGCGGAGATTCCCTCTGGATCGATAAATGATGTAGCTGATGTATTTAGAGATCCTCAAGTCCGCGCACGCTCTATGGCGGTACCGTTGCGATGCGGTGATCTGGATTTTCAAGTGGTAGGCAATCCGATCGCCTTTATGAACGCACCGACTACTCCAAATCTTCCGGTGCCTACCTTGGGTCAGCACACTGATGAAGTGCTGATCAATGAACTCGATCTTAGTGCGAGCCGACTTGCCGAATTGCGCAGCGCTGGTGCTATTCGATCGTGTAGCGCGACCTGAATTTACCTATTCGCATTCTTTACTCACTTTGCAGGAGACTTCCATGCTCATGAAACTCACTTCCGAACAGGACGCCATCGTTGAACAGGTGCGCAATTTTGCCATCAAACATGTTCTCCCCTTTGAGCGCGAGAGCGCTCAGGATGCGAACTATGGGCGTAAATTGTTGCGCAAACTTGGCGATGCGAGATTGTTGGGCTTGAATATTGCAGAGGAGTATGGTGGCGTTGGACTGTCACACACCAATGCGATGTTGGCGGTCGAGGAAATGGGGCGCCATTGCATTGATGCGTCCTGGATGATGGCTGCGGCTAGCTTGGGTCAGGCCTACTACGTGTATTCGTTCGGATCCGAAGAACAACGCAAAAAGTACCTTCCCGCTATCTGCCGAGGGGAATATTCCGTTGCTATTGGTATCACGGAGCCCGAGGCCGGCACGGCATCAACGGCACTAAAAACCAAGGCGGTCATTGAAGGGGATCTGATCCGGTTGAGCGGACGTAAGCACTATGTTTCCAACGTCCCGCTCTCGGACCTGTTCATCATCTATGGACGCATGAGCAACACTCCGGGAGCCAAAGGCATTGGTGCGGTATTGGTGGAGCGCGGAACGCCCGGCTTTACTGTGGATCGACTGAGCGAGAACATGGGGGGGCATTTCCAAGCCGATCTTCTGTTTGAGGACTGCGTTGTTTCCAAATCTAATCTTCTGGTCCCAGAAGGTGAGTTCGCCGCCCTGACTCATTGCTATAACCTCGAGCGTTGCGGCGGGACCGGCACTGTACTGGGAATCGCCATTGGTGCCTATGACAAGGCATTGGAGTATGTGCAGACTCGTAATCAGTTTGGTAAGCCTTTGGTGAATTTTCAAGCTGTACAACTCAAGCTCGCAGATATGGCAGCACAAATTCATGCTGCTCGCCTGATGCTTTATGACGCACTTTCGAGCACAGAAGGGCATTACCCGTCACCTATCAAAGCATCAATTACGAAGGTCTTTGGCAACGAAGCCGCAAAGTATGTGAGCGACACAGCTTTGCAGCTTTTTGGCGGGGCAGGCTATCTCAAAGAGTCTGGGATCGAGCAACGCTACCGCGTTGTACGCGGCTACTCAATTGCGGGCGGACCGCTGGACATTCATCGGAGCATGATTGCGGGCTGGCTTACGGGGCAGCGCTTTAGTCAGTGGGCATAGAGAGTCCGCTTTCTTGAAAAAATAAATATCATGGAGACAACTATGTTCCCTTTTCGAGCAATACTCGCAGTGCTGATGGCTGGGGCCCTTGTTGGGGCTGCCGCAGTCCAGGCTGCATACCCAGACAAAGAAGTCTCGGTGATCGTCCCGTATGGGGCCGGAGGTTCTACGGATGTCATTGTGCGCACAGTGTCACAGCACATTCAGCGGACTCTAGGGAAAACTCTCGTTATTACTAACCGCACCGGCGCTCAGGCAACACTTGGTCCTGCTGTGGTTGCAAAATCATCGGCGGATGGTTACACGATGGGAGCTTTAACGTATTCGGCAGTCGCCATCACTCCGCACTTGATGGCGGTGCCCTATACCCTAGACAGTTTTGAATACATCGGCGCTTTTGGTCGATATAAATTCGGATTGGCGGTACGAGCGGATGCTCCATACAAGACGCTTCAGGAGTTTTTGGCGTATGCAAAGTCGTCGCCAAAGCCCGTTTTTTTTGCGTCAGGCGGTGCTCCTAACAATCTGGCCTTTTTTGCATTGGGCAGAAATACGGGTGCCAAGTTTGAGGAAGTGACTTATAAGGGGGGTGTCGAGTCCGTGAATGCGTTGCTTGGCGGTCAGGTGGAAGCGGTCATCCAGGCACCGTCCGAGATTCTTCCTCACGTTAAGAATGGCAGCTTGCGTCTGCTGGCATCGGCGAGCCCGACGCGATGGAAGGACAGCCCGGACACGCCCACACTGCTGGAAGCTGGCTATAAAGTGGAGATCGACTCGTGGGTTGGCTTTGTGATGCCAGCAGGCACTCCGGCCGAAGTGCGGACGGTGATGGAGCAAGCTACAAAGTCCGCGATTGAAGACGCCAGTGTGCAGTCATTGCTGCGTTCCATGGGGGTTGAGTCGAGTTGGATGCCCGGTGAATCATTCAAACGAAATCTGGCGGAGCTTTATAGAGCAATGCCTGCCCAGTTGAAGGGTGCGGGCATGCTCGATAAACGCTGAGATGATCATCTTGTGAAATGTCCCCTCACTCTCATGCCACGATTGCCTATGCAATGGAGGGAGGGCGAACTCTCTTTTGTTGGGTTGCTTTTGACAAACTGCTGGAGTGCTTCCGTGTCTGGGCGTCCTGTTGAAATTGAATCGGGCTGAGACTTGCTTCGAGGTATGCGGATCGGGGCCCCGTGACTACTGCGCAGTAGCAATGTCCGCCTTGAGCATTTGGGGCGGTCTTTGTACCGATTTTGTAGATTCCGTCACTGTTTGGTCACACATCTGACACGTGGACGTCACCGCAGGCTTTGAGAATGGCCTGCGGAGGCGGGGCTCTCCTGGCTGAGGTGAAGTCTGGCATGTCCTCCGAAATTGTGGAGTGCATCTATGAGTGATCTGCCCAGCCCGACCTTGCCTTTGAGTCCGACTTCGTTGCGCAGGGGGTCACTTCACCGCCCATCTGATGCGCAGCATATGGGCCAGACTGCATCGGCGCGTGGCGGCATCGAAGTCTCATGGGCGCGTCACCTCGACGAAGTAAGGCAGGCGCAACGGCTGCGCTATGACGTGTTTGTGTCCGAGATGGGCGCGCAGCTCAACGCCCCGATTCCGGGGCACGACATCGATCTGTTTGACGATTACTGCGAGCACCTGCTGGTGCGCGATGCGGGGTCGGGCGATGTCATCGGCACCTATCGCGTGCTTACTCCCGTGCAGGCGCGCCGCGTCGGCAGCACCTACAGTGACACCGAATTCGATCTGACCCGCCTGCGCGCCCTGCGTGGCCGCATGGTGGAGTTAGGACGCAGTTGTGTGCACCCGGACCATCGCCATGGGGGCGTGGTGCTGGCGTTGTGGAGCGCATTGGCAGACTTCATGGTGCGCAACGACCTGGACACCATGATCGGTTGTGCGAGCATTCCCATGCTGCATAACGGCGTGGTCACGGGCGACGTGGCGGCCAGCATCTACCGCCGCGTGAGCGAGACGCACATGGCATCGATCGAATACCACGTGCGTCCGCGGCTGCCGCTTCCGCTGGAGACGCTGGATGACAGCCTGAACGTGGAGCCGCCTGCGCTGATCAAGGGTTACCTGCGACTGGGCACGAAAATCCTGGGCGCGCCTGCCTGGGACCCGGCCTTCAATACCGCTGATTTGCCCATGCTCATGCGCTTGCAGGATTTGCCTGGCAAGTACCGCAAGCATTTTTTGAGCCGCTGATCTTCGGAGTAATTAGTAGACGCAGTTGATTTATTCTGCGCATGAGCGACTACGTCAATAAATGACAAATCAATGACTTTGTCATATCGTTGTCATGCGAAGAATCAATACTTATAGCTGTTTATTCTGCTTGCTGCTTTCTTTATGCCTTCGCTAGTGTCCCCGCTTCTACCCATGACTGTCACAGAAGGCCAGAATGCTCCACACAAACCACAGACCGTGGTTCCGTTGAGCGACATCCCCGAAAAAACAGATATTCGCCGTGTCACTTTGCTGGATCGCGATCACAGCATTCTTGCTTTCAATGAACGTGTCTTTGACTGGGCCGTACGCGATGACGTACCCCTCATGGAGCGCCTGCGCTATCTGTGCATCGTCTCATCCAATCTGGATGAGTTTTTTGAAGTCCGCGCTGCGGCGCATTTGACGGCCGCGCAAAACGGCACGACCAAGGGCGAGTACACCGTCCAGTCATTCGAGGCCCTGGCCACCAAGGCGCATGCGCTGGTGGAGCGCCAGTACGTGCTGTACAACGAAGCGCTGACGCCCGCATTCCGTGCGCGCGGCATCCGCGTGTTGGCGCATTCCGAGCGCAACACGGTGCAGCGCCGCTGGGTGCGTGAGTATTTCCAGCGTGATGTGCGCCCGCTGCTGATTGCGGTGGGACTCGATCCGGCCCATCCCTTTCCCCAGGTGGCGAATAAGTCGCTGAATTTCATCGTGCGCCTCAATGGCGGTGATGCATTCGGCCGGCAGAACGAAATCGCCATCGTGAAGGTGCCGCGCATCTTGCCGCGAGTCATCCGCCTGCCCAGTGACGTCGCGCCGGATGGCGTGCAACTGGTGACGCTATCGAGCATCATCCGCTCGCATCTGAGCGAGCTGTTTCCGGGGCGCGAGGTGTCCGAGTTCTCGCAGTTCCGCGTCACGCGCCACTCGGATCTGGCAGTGGACGAAGAAGATGTGCGCAACCTGCGCACAGCGCTGCGGCAGGGCTTGCAGCATCGCCATTACGGGCAGGCCGTGCGGCTGGAGGTCTCGGCGGGCTGCTCGCGCTATCTGGCGGAGTTCCTGCTGTCGCAGTTCAATCTGCCCGCCGCAGCCTTGTACCGCGTGCCGGGTCCGGTGAATCTGGTGCGCTTGTCACAGATCGTGGATCTGGTGGCCGATCGTTCGCTGGTGTTTCCCGCCTGGACACCCGCATGGCCTGCGCAACTGCCGCGCAACAGTTCTATTTTTGCCGAGCTGCGCAAGCGCGACGTGCTCATCCACCAGCCGTTCGAGGCGTTCAGCGGCGTGCTCGCGTTCTTGCGCGAAGCCGTGAACGACCCGCGTGTGCTGGTCATCAAGCAGACCATCTACCGCACGGGCGCAGACTCCGAGATGATGGACCTGCTGCGCGAGGCAGTGCGTCGCGGCAAGGAAGTCACCGTGGTGGTGGAATTGAAGGCGCGTTTCGATGAAGAGGCCAATATCAACTGGGCCGAGGCGCTGGAATCGATCGGGGCGCAGGTGGTCTACGGCATTGTGGGCTTGAAAACGCACGCCAAGATGCTGCTCGTCACGCGCCGCGAGGGGCGCGAGATGCGCCGCTACGGGCATCTCTCCACGGGCAACTACAACCCGCGCACGGCCAAGCTCTACACCGATCTGAGCATGCTCACCAGCGATGTGCAGATCACCTCCGACATGGACGCGGTGTTCGACCATCTGGCCAACCAGAACCGTGTCCCGCAATTGCGCCAATTGTTGCTCGCACCATTCGAGTTGCAGTCGCGCATGATCAGCATGATCCACGACGTGGGACACGCAGCAGCACGCGGCGAGCACGCGCGCATCGTGGCCAAGATGAACTCGCTGACCGACGAGGCGCTGATCCATGCCTTGCTGCAGGCGGGGCAGAAAGGGGCGCAGATCGATCTGATCGTGCGCGGGGCCTGCATGCTGCCGGCGCAGCTTCCGGGGGTGTCGGAGAGCATCCGGGTGCGCTCGGTGATCGGGCGCTTTCTGGAGCACACACGGGTGTTCTATTTCGCGGCGGGGCGCAAGGAAGAGCTGTATCTGTCCAGCGCCGACTGGATGAATCGCAACATGCTGCGCCGGGTGGAGCTGGCGTGGCCGGTCAAGGACGCCAAACTGCGTCAGCGCATCATCGATGAATGCCTTGTGGCCTACCTCCACGACGATCGCGATGCCTGGACACTGCAGGCCGATGGCTCCTACACACGCGCGCCGCATGCCACGGATGGGCAGGGCGCGCAGAACGCGCTGATGAATCGGTATGCGAGCGCGCGCGGCTGAGGCCCACCAGCGCGCCTGGACTGCATTGAGAGAGGACACCCCATGGATTTGATTCTCTGGCGACATGCCGAAGCAGAGAACCTCGATGACGGCGACGAGGACATTCAGCGTCCCCTGACCAGCCGTGGCGAAAAACAGGCTGCACGCATGGCCGCATGGCTGGATCGGCAACTGCCGGAGGGGTTGCGCGTGCTGGTCAGCCCGTCGGTGCGTACGGAGCAGACGGCGCGTGCGCTGGGCCGCAAGTACAAGCTGCGTGCCGAGTTGCTGCCCGGCGGCTCGGTGGAGGATTTGCTGGAGCTCGCGCAGTGGCCCCATTCACGCGGCGCGGTGCTGGTGGTGGGGCATCAGCCCATGCTGGGCGAGACGGCTGCGAAGCTGTTGGGAATGACCGCCAGCCAGTGCGCGATTCGCAAGGGCTCGGTCTGGTGGCTGCGGCACCGGAAACGACAGGAGGAGGAGGAAACCATCCTCCTGTCGGTGCAGTCGCCTGATTTCCTGTGATGTGGCTTACTTGCCGTCTGCCTTCGGACGGCCGGTCTTGATGGCCGGAACGGCTTGCAGCGCGGCCAGCAGTTGCTCGTCGTTCAAGGTGGTCAGCAGCTTCAGGCCGGCGCGCAGCAATTCGCTTTTCTTGACCGGGTGATCGAGCTTCGCGCCGCGCAGCTTGAGTGTGTCGACCTCGGCGTACTCATCCTTGGGGATGGTGAAGCTGTCGCGCACCAGCTTGGGCTTCTTGGGCTTGGCTTCCTTGACCGGCTTGACGGCCTTGGCCTCCGGCTTGGCTACGGGCTTTTCCTGCTTGGCGGGCTTGGCAGTTTTATCTGCCTTGTTCTCCACTTTGGCAGACTTGGCAGGTTTGGCCGCAGCCTTGGCTTGCACCGCTTTTTCAGCGGGCTTGGGCTTGGCGCTCTTCATTGCGGTGTCGGCCTTGGCCGGAGCGGGCGCTGGCGCAGTGCTCTTTTTGCTGACGGGTGCTGCGGGCGCGGTCGCTGTTTGCTGCACTACCTTTTTCGCTGCGGCGGCAACTTCGGTAGGGGCAGCGGAGGGCGCCGCTGGTGAGCGTGAGGTCATGTTGAATTTCCGTAAAACGATATAAACAGTTTATACCGTTTGCGGAGATTTTGTTACCGCAACTCCGTGACAAATTCCCAAGGAGTTTTCTGCCAGCAATAGCTTTCTTCATGCAGCAGATGGGCCGATTGCGGATAGCTGGAAGACCAGCCTTCGCGTGAGCGCACCACGCATCGGCCAGCGTCGAAGCTCAGCGAAAAACCTTCCGTATCCGGCTCACGGCGCGCATGGCACAACGCGACGGCGGTGCGCAGGCACATGAGTTGCAGTGCGAATTGCGGATCGTCCAGATCCACCTCCAGCTTGTGTACTTTGCCGCGGTGGGCCAGCACCAGTTGGCTCAGGTGGTGCAGCTCGGGCAGGGCGAACCCGGCGGCGTCCGTGTGGTCGAGGATGTAGGCGCCGTGGCGCTGATATCCGCTGTGCGAAATGCGCGCGCCGATCTCGTGCAGACGTGCCGCCCAATCGAGCTTGCGTGCGGCGCGCTCGTTGCCCGCAGGGGCGGCGTGCAGAAAGAGTTCGCTCGCCAGTTTGGCCACGCGCTGCGCTTGCAACTCGTCCACGGCAAAGCGCTGCATGAGGCCGCGCACGGTGGATGAGCGCAGATCGGTCTGAGGCTGTTCGCGGTCGAGCAGGTCGTACAGCGCGCCCTGGCGCAGCGCGCCCTGGGCCACCTGCATTTCCTCGATGTCGAGCAGGCTGAAGATGGCGCGCAGCACGCTGATGCCACCGCCGATCACGGCGCGGCGATCGTCTTTCAGGCCGGGCAGGCGCACGCGATCTGCGCTGCGCGCAGTCAGGAGTTGCTCCAGCAACCAATCGAGTCCCGCGCGGCTGATGCGGCCTTCCGCGCCACCGGCGGCCAACAACACTTCGCCCACCGCGCCGACCGTGCCGGACGAGCCATAGGCCACGTCCCACGTCTTGCGCTGGTACACGTCCAGTGCTTCGTCGAGCACCGCCTTGGCGGCGATCTCGGCGCTCTCGAACGCGCGCTCGGTGAATTGGCCTTGCGGGAAGTAGCGCGAGGACCATGCCACGCTGCCCACACGGAACGACGCTACGTGCGAGGGCGTGAACTGCTTGCCCAAAATGAGTTCGGTGGAGCGTCCGCCGATGTCCACCACCAGCCTGCGTTCATCTGATTGGGGCAGCAGGCGCGCCACGCCCTGATAGATCAGGCGTGCTTCTTCGGGCCCTGAGACGATGTCGATCGGATAGCCCAGAATCTGGTTGCCGCGTGCAATGAAGTCTTCGCGATTGCGGGCCTCGCGTAGCGTCTGCGTGGCCACGGCGCGCACCTGCTCTCTGGGAAAGCCAGCAAGACGTTCGGCAAAGCGTGCAAGACAGTCCCAGCCACGCTGCATGGACTCTGGCGTGAGGTTCTTGTCTTCATCCAGCCCTGCGCCTTGGCGTACGGTTTCCTTGAAGTATTCGATTCGTTCAATGTGGCCGTGTTCGAATCGGCCAATTTCCAGTCGAAAGCTGTTCGATCCAAGATCGACGGCAGCCAGCAGTGTTCCATCTTGCATATCGTGGCGAGGTGCATCGCGCAGGTTTTCTCGCGGCGCAGCATAGCACCAGGCTTCGTGGAGCGCTGCAGGATAAGGATTAATTTTCGACATAAATTGTTATTTCAGTGCACGCGTGAAAGAGTGCGCGCGGCACTCGATCCCGAGCGAAAATGCGCGCGCCGAAGCGTGCTCAGCCGACGATACGGCCGGCCGCAGTGAGCATGCTTTGCGTGACGTTGGCGCTGACCACGCGGTCGCCCTGATAGGCGATCTGATAGCCGCCGACCAGCACATCCGCGCGTTTGCGAAACGCTGACAAGGCCGAGGCGCGCGTCACCGGCGTGCCTACGCCGGAGAGCACGTCCGCCGTATAGCGCGCCGCGATGTAGCCTGCGAGACCATGTTGGGATGGCGGCTCGTCGTACAGTTTGCCCAGTGCGGTGCGGTAGTTGCGCACCACGGGCAGGCCCGCAGAAACCAGCGGCACTGGCTGCGTGGCGATCACCGACACGTTGCGCGGCACGCCACCCAGTTGCGTGAGCACTTGCAGGTTCACGTCGGCCAGTGCGATGAGGTAACGGTGCGAACCTTGCGGCACGCCGATCAGGCTGGCAAAGGCGTGCAATTCTGGCGTGCCGCCGATGAACAGCACCAGCAAGGGCAGGGCGTTCGCCTTTTTGCCGAACTCCTGGATCTGCAGCTTCAGGCCCTGCTCGCGCGCTGCCAATGCGATCGAGGAGCCCAGTTGCTGCTGCAGCTTGGCACTGGCGTAGACCACACCTGCTTCCTTCACGCCCATGACGGCCAGCGATTTCATCGCGTGCGCAATTTGCGCCTGATAGTCGGGAAACGCCTGGAACACGGTGTTGCTCTTGTCAGCCCACTGGCGGTGCAGCCATGGAGCCACCAGCGCCAGCGCGTGACTGCCCGCATCGCGTTGCAATTCAGCAAGGGCGGAGGCGGTGGCATCGCCGGTGCAGCCCGTCAGGGCCACGCATGCGGGATGGCTGGCGGCCGCTTCCCATGCGCTGCGAACGGAGGCTGCACTGCCATCGGTTTCCAGCACTTTGTGCTCGACCGGGCGACCCTTCAGGCCCCCCTTGGCGTTGAATTCTTGCCACGCGGTGCGCGAGCCGATCAGGAAGTCGCGGCTGATGTCCTGCTGCAGCGGCGACATGTCCACGATCTGTGTGACCGCGACGGGTGGGGTGGTGTCTCCCTGCGCCAGTGCGCTGAGCGGCGCAGTTGCGCCCGCTGCTGTTATCAGGCAGGAATGCTTCAGCCAGGCGCGGCGTGTGGAATGGAATTGAGAGGTGAGTGGGTGTTTCATGGTCTGTGAAAAATCCACGCGAACAAGCGTTGGCGAAAATTAATGTTACAGACCGTTAGCGACGGATTTGTGACAACCAGGTGGCAGTTCTCCTCTGAAAAAACTGTATGACAAATCCAATGTGTCATATCACCGTCACATTCGGCTTCTACATTTCGTTCCATCACATTTTGTTCAACCTTGAGGTCTCACTCATGACAATGTCTGCAATTCGGGTTCTGGTTTCTGGTCTGGTGGCGATGGGCGCGTTCTCTAGCGCCATGGCCCAGAGCGAAGCAACCGGTGCCGGTGCAAGCTTCCCGGCCCCGCTGTATTCCAAGTGGGCGGCTGACTACAACAAGGCCACCGGCGTGAAGATCAACTACCAGTCTGTCGGCTCCGGTGCCGGTCTGCGTCAGATTGAAGCCAAGACGGTGGACTTCGGTGCTTCCGACGCGCCGCTGAAGGATGACGAACTGCAAAAGAAGGGTCTGGTGCAGTTCCCCACCGTGATCGGTGGCATCGTGCCCGTGGTGAACATCAAGGGCATCGCTCCCGGCCAACTGAAGCTGTCCGGCAAGGTCATTGGCGACATCTACCTGGCCAAGATCACCAAGTGGAACGACCCGGCCATCACCGCGTTGAACCCCGGCGTGAACCTACCCGACGCCACCATCGCTCCGGTGCGTCGCGCTGACGGCTCGGGCACCACATTCGGCTTCACCAACTACCTGTCCAAGGTGAACCCCGAGTGGAAGGAAAAGATCGGTGAGGGCACAGCAGTGAACTGGCCTACCGGCGCGGGTGGCAAGGGTAACGAAGGCGTTGCCGCTTTCGTGGGCCGTCTGCCCAACTCCATCGGCTACGTCGAGTACGCCTACGTGAAGCAAAACAAGATGACCTTCGCGCAGATGCAGAATAAGGAAGGCAACTTCGTGTCGCCTGATGACACCAGTTTCAAGGCGGCCGCCGCCGGCGCGGACTGGAGCAAAAGCTTCTACCAGATCCTGACCGAGCAGCCTGGCAAGGATTCATGGCCTATCACTTCGGCGACCTTCATCCTGATGCACAAGGTGCAGGACAAGCCGGTGCAGGCAGCGACAGCCCTGAAGTTCTTCGAGTGGGCTTACAAGAATGGCGACAAGACTTCTTCCGAGCTGGACTATGTGCCGATGCCTGACAGCGTGAAGAACGTGATCTTCAAGTCCTGGGAGGACATCAAGGACGGTTCGGGCAAGGCGATTGCAGTGAAGTAATTTTTACGGCGAGCTGAAAACCCTTTGCCTCGCGTTTCGCCGCAGCCTGAAAAGGCCGGAGATCGCGGGGCAAACTGCGCCGCTCCACGGCGCACGCAGAGCTCGCCGAATCCAAACTTTCGATCAAGGCAACACACGTGTCCACAACGCTGCCCGTATCATCTTCCAATTCCTCACTGAAGGACGTGGAACGAGTGTCTAAAAACAACCCTCCGCCCCGCAAATCGCTCATGGCTGGCACGCTGGCTGACCGCCTGTTCGGCTGGGCTGCGCGCGGCGCGGCCTTGCTCACGCTGGCTTTGCTGATCGGCATCCTGATCTCGCTTGTCATCGGCGCGTGGCCCTCCATCACCGAGTACGGTCTGGGCTTCCTCACCAGCAGCGTCTGGGACCCCGTGCAAAACGAGTACGGCGGCCTGGTGATGATCTACGGCACGCTGGCAACTTCTGCCATCGCCCTGTTGATCGCGGTGCCCGTGAGCTTCGGCATCGCGCTTTTCCTGACAGAACTCTCTCCCGCGTGGCTCAAGCGCCCGCTCGGCACGGCCATCGAATTGCTCGCCGCCGTGCCCTCCATTGTGTACGGCATGTGGGGTCTGATGGTGTTTGGCCCGATCCTTGCCACCTATGTGCAGCAGCCGCTGCAAAACCTGTTTTCGGGCGTGCCGTATCTGGGCGCGCTCGTGTCCGGCCCACCAGTGGGTATCGGTATCCTGTCCGCGGGCATCATCCTGGCGATCATGATCATCCCGTTCATCGCATCGGTGATGCGCGACGTGTTTGAAGTCACCCCTGCGCTGCTCAAGGAATCCGCCTACGGCCTTGGCTCGACGACCTGGGAAGTGGTCTGGAAAGTCGTGCTGCCCTACACCAAGGCAGGTGTGCTCGGCGGCGTCATGCTGGGTCTGGGTCGCGCGCTGGGCGAGACCATGGCCGTGACCTTCGTGATCGGCAACATGAACCAGTTGCAGTCGCTGTCCGTTTTCGAGGCAGCCAACAGCATCACCTCCGCGCTGGCCAACGAGTTTGCGGAAGCAGGCGAGGGCCTGCACCAGGCATCGCTGATCTATCTGGGTCTGGTGCTGTTCTTCATCACCTTTGTCGTGCTGTCACTGTCCAAGGTGTTGCTCAGCCGCCTGAAGAAGGCAGAAGGAGCACGTTCATGAATACGTCTACCCAACTCATCGCCGCGCAAGAGCTGGCACGCCAGCGTGCCTCGCGCTACGCAGGCCGCAAGCGCCTGAACACCATCGCGCTGACCCTGTCGCTGGCGGCCATGGCCTTTGGCGTGTTCTGGCTGATCTGGATTCTCTGGGAAACCCTGCGCCTTGGCGTGGGTGGCCTGAGCATGACGCTGTTCACCGAAATGACGCCGCCGCCCAACGAGAACGGTGGTATCGCCAACGCGATCTTCGGCTCGCTGGTGATGGTGGCGATGGCGACTTTCGTCGGCACACCTATCGGTATTCTGGCGGGCGTGTATCTGGCCGAGTACGACCCGCGTGGTTGGCTGGCGTCGACCACGCGCTTCGTGAACGACATCCTGTTGTCGGCGCCGTCCATCGTGATCGGTCTGTTCGTCTACGCCATCGTCGTGGCGCGCTTCAAGAGCTTCTCTGCCTACGCCGGCATCATGGCGCTGGCGCTGATCGTGATTCCGGTGGTGATCCGCACCACCGAGAACATGCTCACGCTCGTGCCCTCCAGCCTGCGTGAAGCGGCTTACGCGCTGGGTACGCCCAAGTGGAAGGTCATCACCATGGTGACGTTGCGTGCCGCGCGCGCCGGTGTGATCACGGGTGTGCTGCTGGCCGTGGCTCGCATCGCCGGCGAAACCGCTCCGCTGCTGTTCACCGCGCTCAACAACCAGTTCTGGAACTCCGATCTGTCCAAGCCGATGGCCAGCCTGCCGGTGACCATCTTCAAGTTCGCCATGAGTCCGTACGAGAACTGGCAGCACCTGGCATGGGCCGGCGTGTTCCTGATCACATTGGCCGTGCTTGGCCTCAATATCCTGGCCCGCGTCGTGACGCGCCAGAAGTAAACCGAATCGAATTCAGAGGAAGACCACATCATGGCTCCCATCAAGAACAGCATCACCGCGTCGCCGTCCAAGATCACGGTGCGCAACCTGAACTTCTTTTACGGCAAGTTCCACGCGCTGAAGGGCATCAATCTGGAAATTCCCGAAAAGAAGGTCACCGCCTTCATCGGCCCCTCGGGCTGTGGCAAGTCGACGCTGCTGCGCACGTTCAACCGCATGTTCGAGCTGTACCCTGAGCAGCGTGCGGAAGGCGAAATCCTGCTGGATGGCGAGAACCTGCTCACCAGCAAGCAGGACGTGGCACTGATCCGCGCCAAAGTCGGCATGGTGTTCCAAAAGCCCACGCCATTCCCGATGTCGATCTACGACAACATCGCCTTCGGTGTGAAGCTGTTTGAAAGCCTGAACGCCACCGACATGGACGAGCGTGTGGAATGGGCGCTGCGCAAGGCCGCGCTGTGGAACGAGGTGAAGGACAAGCTGCACCAAAGCGGCTCGGGCCTCTCCGGCGGTCAGCAGCAGCGTCTGTGCATTGCCCGCGGCATCGCGATCAAGCCCGAGGTGCTGCTGCTCGACGAGCCATGCTCTGCGCTGGACCCGATCTCCACCGCCAAGGTAGAAGAGCTGATTGCCGAACTCAAGAACGACTACACCGTCGTGATCGTGACGCACAACATGCAGCAGGCGGCCCGTTGCAGCGATTACACCGCCTACATGTATCTGGGTGACCTGATCGAGTTTGGCGACACCGAGCAGATGTTCTTCAAGCCGCAACGCAAAGAGACAGAAGACTACATTACCGGCCGTTTCGGCTGAGGCATTCAAGGAGACCTGAAACATGCCCGACAAACACCTCTCCTCGCAGTTCGACAGCGAACTCAACAGCGTTTCGGCTCGCGTCATGGAGCTGGGCGGCATTGTGGAGTCGCAGATCCGCCAGGCGATCTACGCGCTGTCCCACTTCAGCGTGGAAGCCGCAGACCAGGTGGAAGAGCTGGAAAAGCGCGTCAACACCATGGAAGTGGAGATTGACCATGAGCTCTCCACCATCATCGCCCGCCGCCAGCCCACCGCACGCGACCTGCGCCTGCTGATCGCGTTCAGCAAGGCCATCGCCAATCTGGAGCGCATGGGCGACGAGGCCACGCGCATGGCGCGCATGGTCAAGTCGATCATCGAAAGCGGCTCGGCCCGTTCGCTGCCGACGATGGACCTGCGCGTGGCAGCCGATCTGGCCTCTGGCCTGCTGCGCAAGGCGCTCGACGCGTTTGCGCGCCTGGACACCAAAACCGCACTCGAAATCCTCAGGGAAGACGATCTGATCGACGAGGAGTTCGACGGCTTCGTGCGCAAGCTCATCACCTACATGATGGAAGACCCGCGCACCATCTCCGCCAGCCTGGATCTGCTGTTCCTGGCTAAGGCGATCGAGCGTATCGGCGACCACTCCAAGAACGTCGCCGAACTCATCATCTACCTTGTCAAAGGCAAGGATGTCCGCCACACTGCACTCGACGAAATCGAGTCCACCGTGGCTTGAGAAAGGGGGTTGAGCTACATGAAGAAGCTACCTCGCGTACTGATTGTCGAAGATGAATCCGCGATCGCGGAGCTCGTGGCGGTGAATCTGCGCCACAACGGCTTTCAACCCATCTGGGCCGAAGATGGCGAATCGGCCCAGCGCGAACTCGACGCCGTGCTGCCCGACGTGATCCTGCTGGACTGGATGCTGCCCGGACAGAGCGGCCTGCAACTTGCGCGCAAGTGGCGAGCCGATCCGCGCACCAAGCCGATCCCGATCCTCATGCTCACCGCCCGAGGCGACGAGCCGGATAAGGTGGCGGGCCTCGACGCTGGCGCCGACGACTACATCACCAAGCCATTTTCGACACAGGAACTGCTGGCGCGCATCCGCGCGGTGCTGCGCCGCCGTGCGCCCGAGCAGGTAAGCGACAGCGTGTCCATCGGCGAGCTGACGCTGGATGCCGCGACTTACCGCGTGAGCTTCCAGGGCCAGCCGCTCAAGGTCGGGCCGACCGAGTTCAAGCTGCTGCATTTCCTGATGAAGCACTCCGAGCGCGTGCACAGCCGTGCGCAACTGCTCGACAAGGTCTGGGGCGACCACGTCTTTATCGAAGAGCGCACGGTGGACGTGCACGTGAAGCGCCTGCGCGAGGCGCTGGGCACGGCATCGTCAATGATCGAAACCGTGCGCGGTGCTGGCTATCGGCTTACGGCACAGCCGCCGGCGCTGATGCAAGCCTGATGGCTTTGGGCATGGTGGGGAGAGTATGCTCCCGCCATGCCAACACGTGCAGGACGCAAGCGCCTGTGCGGATGACTGAGACTTGATTTTTGAGACCAGCGGCACCAAGCGATGCCGCTTTTGACGTTGCACCATGCTCTGGCGATTCATTTTTTTCTTTTCATTCCAGGCAGTCGGCGGTTTGGTCGGATGGTGGCAGGCCCAACTCTGGGGCGTGGCCGTGGGTATCTGCATCGCCACGTGGTGCTGGTTTCTCTGGGATTTGTGGCGCGGCAATCGCGTGTTGCGCTGGCTCCGTCTGGGCGACCCGCAACTGGCGCCGCGCTTGCGTGGGCTGTGGGGCGAAGCGGCTGATCGTGCGCGCCGTCTGCTGCGCCAGTCGCAACTGCAGATCGATGCGTCCGACGCGCGCTTGCACGAGATCCTCTCTGCGTTGCAGGCCTCGCCCAACGGCGTTGTGCTGCTGGATGGGGAGGGGCACATCGAGTGGTGCAACCAGACGGCGGAAGGCCACTTTGGCTTTGACGTCGAGCGCGACCTGATGCAATCCATCGGCAATCTGGTGCGCGACCCGGACTTCACCCGCTATCTGAATACGCAGGATTTCTCTCGCCCCGTCATTTTGCAGGGGCGCAGCAGCACGGCATCGCGGCCCGTGCGCATCTCGGTGCAACTGCATCCTTATGGCGATGGGCGCAAGCTGCTGCTGTCGCAGGACATTACTGCGCTGGAGCAGGCAGAGGCTATGCGCCGTGACTTTGTCGCCAACGTGTCGCACGAGATCCGCACCCCGCTCACGGTATTGATGGGCTTTGTCGAGACCTTGCAGACGCTGCCGCTGACCGAGGACGAGCGCCAGCGCTATCTCGGCATGATGTCGCAGCAGTCCGCGCGCATGCACAGCGTGGTGCAGGATTTGCTCACGCTCTCGCGTCTGGAGGGCAGTCCGCTGCCCGGCATGAACGAGTGGATCCAGGTGAAGGCGCTGCTTCTGCGCAGCGAGGAAGAAGCGCGCGGCCTGTCCGCCACCCTGCTCGCAAGCCAGAACAAGCAGCACGACATCGTCTACCCCAGCGCCGAGGACATGCTGGGCGCGGGGCAGATCGCCGGCGTGGTGGCGGAGTTGCAAAGCGCGCTGTCCAATCTGGTCAACAACGCCGTGCGCTATACCCCAGCGGGCGGTTCGATTCACGTGCGCTGGGAGTCGCTGGAAAACGGCGGTGCGCGCTTTTCCGTCACCGACACGGGCGCGGGCATTTCGCCGGAACATCTGCCACGACTGACCGAGCGTTTTTATCGCGTGGATCGCAGCCGGTCGCGCGAAACCGGCGGCACTGGATTGGGGCTGGCCATCGTCAAGCACGCGGTGCAGCGCCACGGTGCAACCTTGCAAATCTCCAGCGTGCAGGGCAAGGGATCGACGTTCGCCGTGGTGTTTCCGGCTTCGCGCATTCGCGCCAACAAATTGCCGTCGGTCGTCAGGCCGCCTGCATCGATCCAGCCGATGGCGGACGCATCGGTGCATTGACAAGCGGGTGAGGCGCGGGGCCAGGCGCTCTGCGCTTCACTGCGATGCGGTCTGCGTGGTCTGCGCCGCGTGTTCCCGCGTGGCTCTGGCCAGCAAGGCGCTGAACACCACGGCCGTCACTGCCAGCGCAGCCGCGCTGCTGGCCCAAAACGGCGCGGGCGAGTTGAATGGCCCCCAGCCGAGTGCGCCGTGGTAGGCGAGCCAGTAGCCGCCAGCCAGTCCACCGCCCCAGAGCATCACGCCGTACACGAGAAACGGCGCAATCGTGATGCGATAGCTGCGCAGCACAAAGATGCACAACGTCTGCACCGAATCCGGCAGGTGGTAAGCGGCCACCCACAGGAGCAGGCTTCCCGCGAGCGCCGTCACCGTGGGATCGGTGGAGTACAGGGCCGCAATCGAGTGCCGCGAGAGCAGCAGCAGTGCGGTCAGCAGCACGCCCATTCCCGCTGCCATGCGAAACCCCAGTGAGGCCACGTTGCTGGCGGTCTGCTCATTGCCCGCGCCGCGCCAGTAGCTCACGCGCGCGCTGGTGGCAATGGCCAGTGACAGCGGCACCATGTAGACCACGGCGGCCACGTTCGCCAGAATCTGGTGAGCAGCGGCGGCCAGCGTGCCCTGGCGCGCGATGAACAGCGCCATCAGCGTGAACGATGTGACCTCCACCAGAATCGACAGCCCGGCGGGTATGCCCAGACGCAGGAAGCGTCCCAACTGCTGCCAGTCCGGGCGCTCCATCGGTGCCCACAACTGCAGGGGCGTGTCCATGCGCTGGGTGCGCAGCATCAGCACACCACACACCATCAAGGAATAGTTCACGACCAGCGTTGCCCACGCGCAGCCGACGGCACCTTGTGGCGCTATGCCAGCACCGCCAAAGGTGAACCAGATGGACAGCGGAATCTTGATCAACAGCGAAGCCACCTGCAGCCACGTGACCAATTGCGGATAGCCCAGAGACTGGTTGAGTGTGCTGTAGATGCGAAACAACAGCGCAGGCGGAAGCCCGAACGCGAGCACGTTGAGATAGGCGCGCACGTCGCCACGCAGTTCGTCGGGCACATCGGTCCAGCGCAACAGGGCGTCGGGTGAGAGCAGGATGAACATGCCGATGACGCAGGCCGCGCCGCAGACATACAGCGACTGGCGCACGCTGGCACCTAGCTGGTGCGAGTGCGCGGCTCCACGCTGCTCGGCCCACACCGGGAGCAGTGCCTGCAGCACGCCCATGAGCGCCACGTACACGCTGATGAACACCGCTGATCCGATGGACAGCGCGGCTAATGCCTCTTGCGAATGGCGACCAGCGACCACGGTATCGGTCACGCCGAACGCCATGATGGCCAGTTGCCCCGCCAGCACCGTCACGGCGTGCTTGAGTATGGTCGCGCGCTCGGACATTACGGGTGGCGCTTGCGCAGAACGACCAGTCGATCCGTTTTGTCTGTGGGGCGCGAGATGGTGCCCAACTGCTCCCAGTCGCTGCGCGGCCAGACTTCCGTGAACCGTGGCAGCGCCTCGGAATCCGCGATCACCCAGTGGCATGCGCTGGCCTGCGCCATGTCGACCATTTGCAGATGGCCGTAATAGTTCACGGCCGCGATCTGCGCGCGGTTCAATCCGTAGCCCGTCACGCAGTGATCGCGGTCGGTAATGAGCGCGACGACGGGCTCGATCTGCGGGGCCATGCTGCGACCGTAGTTGAGCATGGGCAGCCAGATCGTCATGAGCAAAATCCAGCCGAGCGTGGCGCCGCCGGCGGGCAGGATCAGGCTCTTCCAGAGCGCGTCCCGATTGCGGGACACGCGCCACCAGACCAGGGCGCACCACGCCAGCGTGGCGGCAAGGCCGAGGATGAATTCATCGGGCGCGAACGAAGGCACGTAGTCTGGCGCAAGCCGTGCCACGTTGGCGGCGGGCTTGGGCGGGAACCCGGTATGTACCGAGATCCAGACCACCCAGATCGTGATGGCCGAAATGCTGAAGAAGATCAGCGTGAACCAGTCGATCAGGGCGGCAATGCTGCGGCGCAAAGTAGGCAGCGCGAATGCCGCCAGCGCCGCCATGGCGGGCAGGCCAAGCAGCAAGGCGCGGTCCGAGGGGCGGCTGCTGATCATGGCGACCAGTGCCACCACCGAGAACCACAGCGGCAGCAGCAGATGCCGGTTCCAACTCGCGGTGAAGATCTGGTGCCGCCAGCGCCACAGCGTCCATAAGGCCAGCGGCCAAGCAGGCCAGCAGAACCAGAGAATCAGGCGGAAGTAGCTTTGAAACTCCTTGAAGCCGCCGGGTTGCACCGCACTGAAGCGCCAGAAGCCGAACGCGGCGGCGACACCTGCTGCTGCCAGCGTGGCGAACAGCAGGATGAGACCGCTTTCAATGCGCTTGCTGTGCGAGGCAATGCCGGACCGGGCGACGATCAGCGCGCTGCCCAGTCCCAGCAATACGGACACCGTGGGGGCGCCGCTGAGCGACAACCCCAGCAGGCCTATGAATCCGTAAAACGCAGAGGCATTGCGCCGGTGCGGAATGCAGGAGGCGGCAAAGAAAACGAATGCCGTGCTGCACAGTTGGGTCAGGTAGCCGGTGGTCTCGTGCGACAGTTGCGCCAAACCAAGGCATGCCAGCAGCGCGAGCAGCCCCGCATCGCCCATGGCGCGTGCGTAGTCCAGTGGATAGGCTTCGCCGCCAAAGGCAAACGCCACTGGCTGCGCACCGGGTTGTCGCGCAAGATAGTAAATGCTGTACCAGGTGGCACTCAGCGTGAGCCCCAGCATGGCAATGAAAGGCAGGCGCGCGGCGAATTCCATGGGAATCCAGCCTGGAGCCAGTTGAATGGCCCATGCGCCCAGCCAGAAGGGGAGCAATCCGTCCATATCGGGCGGCAGCCCCGCCAGCGTGGGCGACAGCCAGGGAGTGTTCCCCAATGCCAGTTCGCGCATGTAGCCGAATGAGGCGATATCCGAGTTGCGCCACGGATCGCGTCCGATGAAGCCGAAGACCACATACGCCGCGCACAGCAACAGCAATACCCAGCGCGGCAGCGGGCGCACGGCACTCTGGGCAACGATGGCGGGGTTAGGGTAGTTCACGCAGGCGCAACCGGTGGGAGACGAGGGCGGCTTGGGCCGCATCCGAGAGCATAGCCGCTATCGGGAATGAAAAAAGGCAGTGCGGTGAACCGGACTGCCTTTGGCTGCCGAAGTTTCGCCCAGCGGGAGCGGTGCCGTTTGCACGGCATGCCGGTCGGACGAAACCAGGTAGCTGCTGCTTACTTTGCTGCGGTCTTGCCGAAACGGTTGCGGAAGCGCTCCACGCGGCCACCCATGTTGTCCACCGACTTCTGTGTGCCGGTGTAGAAAGGGTGCGACTCGCTGGAGGTATCCAGCTTGTACAGTGGGTATTCCTTGCCTTCGAACGTGTCGGTTTCCTTGGTGTTCACGCAGGAACGGGTAACGAACTTGAAGCCGTTGGACAGGTCCACGAACAGCACTTCGCGGTAATCGGGGTGGATGCCTTCTTTCATGATCTTCCTTAGGTCAGTTGCGGGAGCCGCGCCAGCCAGCCTGACGTACTTTCCGCAAGAAAAAGCCGTCTATTATCGCACGATTTGCGCATGGGGTTGGAAAATTGTGGTGCGCAAAGGCCGTGGCTGCCGGCGGGCGCTCGCGCGGCGCGTACGCCCGACCATGTGGATGGCAGTTCAAGGCTCACGCCAGGCTGGAGAGCATGCGCCGGAAACGGACGAAAGACAGCCCGAACAGCACGCCGCCAATGGTGGCCAGAGCCAGAAAGGGTTTCCAGACCGTCTCGATCCCTGCTCCCCGGTAGAGAATGGCCTGCCCCAGTTCTACAAAATGGGTCGTCGGCGCGAGCAGCATGACGTGTTGCACCAGTTTGGGCATGGACTCCCGGGGTGTCATGCCGCCAGACAGCATCTGCAACGGAATCATGAACAGGATCATCAGCAGGCCGAACTGCGGCATGCTGCGCGCGATCGTGGCAAAGAAAATGCCCAGACCGGTAGTGGCAAACAGGGACAGGGCCAGTCCGGTGATGAACAGCGCAATGCTGCCGTCAATGGGCACTTGCAGCCAGCCTTCGATGACGAGGAACAGCGACACGGCGGTGGCTACCAGCACGACAAGCCCCATGGACCACACCTTGGCGAGCATGATTTCCGTGGGTGTGATGGGCATGACCAGCAAGTGCTCGATGGTGCCTTGCTCGCGCTCCTTGATCAGTGCAGCGCCGGTCAGGATGATGGAGAGCATCGTCAGGTTGTAGAACAGTTGCATGAGGCTACCAAACCACATGGTGTTGAGTGACTGGTTGAAGCGGGCGCGCAGTTCCAGCTCGACCGGCAGTTCGGTTGAGACGCCTTGCCGCGCTGCGAATTCCCGGATTTCCTGCAACACCATCTGCTGCACATAGCCGCTGCCCGAAAGCGCCTGATTGAGCCGGGTGGCGTCAACGTTGAGTTGCAGCGACAGCGGCCTGTGCGCGAGCACGTCGCGCTGAAAGCCCGCAGGAATCACCAGCGCGAAGCTGACCAGTCCGGAGTCGAGCGCGCCATCGATTTCGTGATAGCCCAGCAGCAAGGGCGGGGTGAATTGCGGCGGATAGAACGCGGAAGCCACACGCGCGGACAGCTGGGATTCGTCCTCGTCCACGATGGCGATGGTAGCGTTCTGCAAGGTGTTGGGAACGGCGCGGCCAGACATGTAGACCGAGGCAGAGAAGGCGAACACGATCAGGATCAGCATGGCAGGGTCGCGGAACAGCCCCCACAGCTCCTTGGTGCCCAGACGCCAGATGTTCAGCAGTTTGCGCATGGTCTTGGTGGTCGGTGCATGCCCATGTCAGCGCTCCTGTTTGGGCAGGATGCACACGGCAATGAAGAGGATGACGGGAATGGAGATCAGCATCGGCAGCAGCGTGGTGAACATGTCTTGCATGCCCAGCGCCTTGCTGAAAACGCCGCGGCTCGTGGTGAACATGTGGGTGGCGGGGTAGATTTCGCCGATGATGCGCCCGGTGCCTTCGAGTGACGAGACCGGTGTGATCAGGCCGGAAAACTGCGTCGCCGGAACCAGCGTGCCCAGCGAGGCAATGAACATGGCGGCGATCTGGCTGCGGGTGACGGCGGATGCGAGCAGCCCCATGCCCGTCGTGATGAAGCTGTAGAGCAGGGCCGCGATGGTGAGCAGCAACAGGCTGCCCGTCATCTGGATGCCAAAGCCGTACACGGCGACGAAGCACATGAGGAAGAAGTTCAGCATGGCCAGCGCCACGTACGGCAGTTGCTTGCCAACGAGAAACTCGATGCGCGAGACCGGCGTGACGTACAGGTTGACGATGGAGCCCATGGCCTTTTCCCGTACCACCGACAGCGCGGTGAGCATGGCGGGCAACATCAGCAGCAGGAGCGGAATGACGGCGGGAACCATGGCGAGCAGGCTTTTGATGTCCGGGTTGTAGTGAAAGCGCGTTTCCACGTTGACGTGCGAGCCGGGTGGTGCGTTGGGGTGTTTGCGTGACTGTTCCTCCAGCCAGTGCTGGTGAATGCCCAGTACATAGCCTTTGATGGTTTCACCGCGGCGCGGCATGGCGCCATCAAACCATGCGCCCACAGACACGGGCGTGCCGCGCGCCACGTGGCGCCCGAAATCGGTCGGAATTTCGATCGCCAGCGATAAGTGGCCGCTGCGCATGCGCCGGTCTAGATCCTTGTAGTTACGGATGGGCGGCTGCTGGATGAAGTAACGCGAGCTGTTGAGGTTGCGGATGTAGGCCTCGCTCTGCGTGCTCTGGTCGCGGTCGAGCACGGCGAAGGTGAGGTCTTCCACGTCCATGCTGAAGCCGAGACTGATCACCACCATCAGCACCATGGAGCCCGCCAGTGCGAGCGAGGCGCGCACGGGGTCGCGTTGCAACTCCAGCGCTTCGCGCCAGAGATAGCTCCAGAGTCGGCGCAGGCTGAACATCGACGTGGCGCGCGCGGGAGCCTCCGGCGTCGGGTTGGAGTCGAGCGGTTCGCTGGCGTGGCTGTTCTCGTGGCCTTGCCGGAGTTCCCGGAAGATCGCGTAATCGCTGCGTGGCTGGCTGGCGAGGGAGGGCTGCAGCGGCCCGCTGAGCGATACCGGATCGGGCGCGCTCTCGCCGGTGGCTTCGACCAGATAGCCGATGAACACGTCTTCGATCGTGGCCACGCCGCGCTGCTCCTTGAGCGCTGCGGGCGCATCGCTTCCCAGCACCTTGCCCGCGTGCATCATGGACATGCGATCGCAGCGCTCGGCTTCGTTCATGAAGTGCGTGGTGATGAAGATCGTGACGCGATCGCGCCGCGACAGCTCCACGAGGTATTGCCAGAACTGGTCGCGCGCCACCGGGTCCACGCCCGAGGTGGGTTCGTCCAGGATGAGCAGTTCGGGCTTATGCACCATCGCCACGGCCAGCGACAGCCGCTGCCGGATGCCCAATGGCAGGGCGGCGGGCAGGGCGTGCCGGACTTTGGTGAGACCGAAGCGATGCATCATTTCGGTCACGCGCCGCGCAATCTGCTCCTGGGGGACGTGAAAGAGCTGCGCATGCATCACCAGGTTCTGCTTCACGCTCAGTTCGGTGTAGAGCGAGAACGATTGCGACATATAGCCCACGCGGCAGCGCGTCGCCATGTCGTTGGCATCCACCTCGTTGCCGAACAACCAGGCCTTGCCCTCGGTGGCCGGTGCCAGGCCGGTGAGCATCTTCATGGTGGACGTCTTGCCGCAACCGTTGGAGCCGAGAAAGCCGAAGATTTCGCCGCGATGGATACGCAGGTTCACCCGATCCACGGCGGTGAAATCGCCATAGCGCAGGGTGAGATCGTGCGCCTCAATCGCGATGTCGTTATCGTCAAAGGAGAGGGGTTCGATGTTGAAGTGCGTGTGGCCGCGCTTCTTCGCCTCGGGCAAGAGTTCGAGGAAGGCGGCCTCCAGTGTGCTGGTGCCTGTGCGCGCCAGCAATTGCTGCGGGGTGCCTGAGGCGAGTATTTGCCCGTCGTCCATGGCCGCGATATGGTCGAAGCGCTGGGCCTCTTCCATGTAGGCCGTGGCGATGAGCACGCCCATGTGCGGTCGGGTTTGCCGGATGCGCCGGATGAGGTCCCAGAACTGGGCGCGGGCGAGCGGGTCGACGCCGGTGGTGGGCTCGTCGAGGATGAGCAGGTCGGGGTCGTGAATCAGGGCGCAGCACAAGGCGGTTTTCTGTTTCATGCCCCCGGACAACTTGCCTGCCGGGCGGTCCAGAAACTCATACAGTCCGACGCTGTGCGTGAGGCGGTCAATGCGTTCGCGCCGCTGTGCCGCGTTGTGACCGAACAGCCGGGCGAAGAATTGCAGGTTTTCTTCGACGGACAACGTCGGGTAGAGGTTGCGGCCCAGACCTTGCGGCATGAAGGCGATGCGCGCGCAAACGATATCGCGGTGCTTTTTGCGGCGCATGTCTCCGCCGAGCACTTCGACCTGGCCCTGTTGCACGGCACGCGCTCCAGCGATCAGGGAGAGCAGGCTGGATTTGCCCACGCCATCGGGACCGATCAGACCGAGCGTGCGGCCCGCGCGCAACTCCAGACCCACGCCGCGCAGGGCCTGTGTCTTTCCGTAGCTCAAATGGGCGTCGTCCACGTGCACCACGACGGGCGCATCATCATTCCAGAATCGCATGATCGACCTTCGAGGACTCCTGTTTCTTACAACGCGGAGTCGGAGGCGGAGTGGGAGTTGGCAGGCATCGCGCCGATGCCGGATTGCCCGGCCGGCAACTGCAGATGGGCCGGCCAGTCACGGTCCGGATCGACCTTGATCCAGGCGACTCCGGCAAGACCTGTTTTCACCTGCGCCAGATGGCGTTGCAGCACTTCGGGCGCAATGCGCGCTTTCACCTTGAACATCAGCTTTTGTCGCTCGGCGGCGGTCTCGACGGTCTTGGGTGTGAACTGCGCGGTGCTGGAGATGAAGGAAACCGCCGCGGGAATGACGATATCGGGCGCAATGTCCAGCAGGATGCGCACTTCCGAGCCCAGTCGGACCCGGGCCGATTCGACTTCGGGCAGGAAGAAGTTGATATAGACGTCCGTTAGGTCGATGAGATTGAGCAGCTTGCCGCCGGCAGCAATCACTTCGCCGGGTTGCACCAGACGGAACTGCACGCGCCCGGAGCGCGGTGCCGTCAGCAGGCTGTCCTGGATGGCTGCATCCACGCGCTGGATCGTGGCCAGCGCCGCCTCGGTGGCGGATTCCATGCCGACGACCTGCGCCTGAGCGGCCTCTACGCCAGCGAAAGCGGCGCTGGCCTGTGAGCGTGCCGCCTGCAACGCGGCTTGGGCTCCGCGCACGCGCGCGCTGTCGTCATCGAGCTCCTGCTCTGACGAGGCACCTTCGCGCGACAGCGTTTGCGAGCGGGCAAGCCTGCGCTCGGCTGCGTCCAGTTCAGCGTCACGCAGGGCGATGTTGGCCTGCATGGAGGCGTATTCGCTCTCGCGCAGAACGACCTGTGCGCGGGCCGAAGTGACCGCATGCGTGGCGCGTGTGTGCTCCGCTTCGGCCTCCTGGCGTTGTGCTTGCAGGGAGTCGATTTGCATGAACGCGAGCTTTTGACCTGCTGTCACCATGTCGCCTTCATCCACGAGAATCTTGGCGACCCGCCCCGCGAACACGGTGGCCACGTCGACCTCGGTGGCTTCGATGCGGCCGTTGCCGCTGATCAGGCCGTCGTGGGCGTGGCTGCTCTGCCAGCGGTTCCAGGCGTAGCCGGCACTGGCAAGCGCGATGGCTGCCAGCACGGTCGGAAGGATGTATTTTTTCATGGTGAGTGCTGGGGGAGGGTGGAGGTGGGGGCCGCCTTTCTGGCGAAGGGTGTGCGGCTGATGCGGGGTGCGCCGCCGCCAAGGGCAGCAAAGAGATCGACCTGGGCCGAGACGGCGTGCTCCCGGCCCTGCGCGAGTTGCTGCTCCGCGGTGAGCAATTCGCGCTCGGCATCCAGCACGTCGAAATAGGGCGAAGCGCCGCTGTCAAAGCGCAAGCCGGCCAGGCGGCGGCGCTCCTTGAGCGAGTCGTATTGCTGTTGCAGCACGTCGACCTGTTCATTGAGCAAAGCCCGGCTGGCGAGCGCGTCATGCACTTCGCGCAGCGCGGTTTCGATTTGCTTTTCGTACTGCGCGACAGCGATGTTTTGCCGCACCGCCTTCACGCCGAGGTTGGCGCGCAGTGCGCCGTTGTCAAAGATAGGCACCGAAATGGACGGAACAAACTGCCATGCGCTGCTGCCGCTCTTGAAGAGGCCGGAGAACTGCTCGCTTGCGGTGCCGGTGCGTCCGATCAGGGTGATGCGGGGCAGGAAGGCTGCGCGCGCGGCCTCCACGTTGGCTTGGGAGGCTTTCAGGGCGTACTCCGCCGATGTAATGTCGGGGCGGTTCACGATGAGATCGGAGGGCAGGCCCTCGGGTAAGTCCTGCATGGCGAGCGCCAGGTCGATGGAGGCCGGCGTCGGCGCGGGTACGCCGGTCAGCAATTCCAGCGCGTTGGCTTGGATGGAGCGCTGTTGCTCTAGTTGCGAGCCCATCACCTGCGCCTGGTGCAAGAGCGTTTGCGCTTGCGCCAGGGCATAGCGCGACGCGGAGCCGACTTCCACCCGTCGTTTGAAAATGCGCAGGGATTCTTCGCGGCTGGCGATGCTTTTTTTCGCCAGATCGATGCGCGTATCCAGTCCGCGCAATGCGAGATAGTTGCGCGCCACCTGATGGATCAGACTGGTTTGGGTGGCCTGCTGGCCCGCTTCGGTGGCCAGATAGTTGTACAGCGCCGCTTCATTGAGGTTGCGCACGCGCCCCCAAAAGTCCAGTTCCCAACTATTGAGTCCGACCGATACCTCATGGTTGCCAGACGTTTGCGGACGCCGGGTGATGTTCAGGTCGCCGGGAACGTGGCTGCGCGCAAAACTGCCGCCCATCGCCATGCTAGGGAAGCCATCGGACACCTGCAGGCTGTGCGCTGCGCGCGCTTCTTGTACGCGCAGCACGGCAAGTCGCATGTCGCGGTTGTTGCGCAAGGCGGAGCGGATGAGCGACTGCAGTTCGGTGTTCCGGTAGAACTGATGCCAATAGAGTCGGGTTGCGCTGGTGCGGGGGGCAGTGTTGGCAGCGGGCCTGACGACTTTGGCCTGCGTAGGCCAGTTGGCCGGGATGCGCGGCCTGGGTTCGGACAAGGGTACGCGGGGGGCGACATGGCAGCCAGCCAACGAGAGCAACAGGGCGGTGGCGACGCCACGACGCAGTGACGAGGGCATCAAGAACCTGGCGATAGGGGATGGTTTCATTTTGGGGTGCGCTGCGATCCCGTATCTCAGGCTGGGCACGGAACAAGGGTTCAATGGATTCGACGGAAACAGGCAGTATCCGGAAGCACCCTGGGACCAGCGTTGACGTGCCTCATCGGCGCTGATGCGTGACTTGACGCGCACGGCAATGCGCACCTTCCATTGATATATCGCATCGCTACGAATCAGTGCTATTTGCGTTAAAGACACGCTTTTCAGATAAGTCTGAAAAACAAAAAAGCCCCGTTAAACGGGGCTTTGATGTGGTAGGCCGGAAGGGGGAGAGAAGACTCAGCCGCCGCGGCGCATCATGTCGAAGAAGTCCACATTGGTCTTGGTGGCCTTCATGTTCTTGATCATCAGTTCCATGGATTCGATCTCATCCATGTTGTACATGAACTGGCGCAGGATGCGCGTTTTCTGCAGGATCTCGGGGGCCAGCAGCAACTCTTCGCGGCGCGTGCCGCTCTTGTTGAGTTCGATGGCCGGGAACACGCGCTTTTCGTACAGGCGACGGTTCAGGTGGATTTCGCAGTTGCCGGTGCCCTTGAATTCTTCAAAGATCACTTCGTCCATGCGGCTGCCGGTGTCCACCAGCGCCGTGGCGATGATGGTCAGCGAGCCGCCTTCTTCCACCTTGCGCGCCGCGCCGAAGAAACGCTTAGGGCGCTGCAGTGCGTTGGCATCGACACCGCCCGACAGCACCTTGCCGGAGGACGGCACGACGTTGTTGTAGGCGCGTGCCAGACGGGTAATGGAGTCCAGCAGGATGACCACGTCCTTCTTCAGTTCGACCAGACGCTTGGCGCGCTCGATCACCATTTCGGCGACGTGCACGTGACGCGCGGCAGGCTCATCGAAGGTGGAGGCGATGATTTCACCCTTCACCGTGCGCTGCATTTCGGTCACTTCTTCCGGGCGCTCGTCCACGAGCAGCACCATCAGGTGCACGTCGGGGTTGTTGGCCGTGATGGCGTGCGCAATGTGCTGCATCATCACCGTCTTGCCGCTCTTGGGCGGGGCGACGATCAGCGCGCGCTGGCCGCGGCCGATGGGGGCGATGATGTCGATGATGCGGCCGGTGATGTTCTCTTCGCCCTTCATGTCCCGCTCAAGGCGCATCTGCTCCTTGGGGAAGAGAGGGGTCAGGTTTTCGAACATGACCTTGTGCTTGTTCTGCTCTGGCGGGCCGCCGTTGACCTTGTCGAGCTTGGTCAGGGCAAAGTAGCGCTCGCCGTCCTTGGGCGTGCGCACTTCGCCTTCGATCATGTCGCCGGTGTGCAGGTTGAAGCGGCGCACCTGGCTGGGCGAGATGTAGATGTCGTCCGTGCTGGCGGTGAAGCTGGTGTCGGGGCTGCGAAGGAAACCGAAGCCGTCGGGCAGGATTTCCAGGACGCCGTCGGCGAAGACCTGTTCGCCCGCCTTGGCGCGCTTTTTGATGATGGCGAACATCAGCTCCTGCTTGCGCATGCGGCCGACGTTTTCGATCTCAAGCTCTTCTGCCTGCTTGAGGACTTCAGACACGTGCAGTGCCTTGAGTTCGTTTAAGTGCATGGGGTGACTCCTGAACGGAGTAAATACGAAATGTCTGGGAGAGCTGTAAGCCGTGCGGGCCGGATGAGGCGCTTGGCAAGCCGGTGATCTTGAAACAGGGCCGCAGACTTATGGCAGCGCGGCGAAGTGATCAAATGCGATTATTACAGAAAATTCAATGCGACTGCTGAGCTGTTTACCAAGGCTTGCAACCTGACTATCGGTAAAGTGCTTTCTTGCGTCGAATGGAGCGAAGTTTCAGCGTCTATTATGGCAAGAAAATCAGCGGCTGAAATTTGAAAGAATGCAAATGGGGGTATAGCCCGATGTCGGCATCTTTTGGACAGATCCGACAAGCGGCGTGAACTGTCGGCTCTTGCACCGCGCAGGGCGCAGCACAAGAGCGGGAGAACATCCCGGGATCAGCCCAGTTGCTGATCGATGAATGCGGTGAGCTGTGCCTTGCTCATGGCACCCACTTTGGTGGCTGCCAGCTCGCCGTTCTTGAACAGCATCAGCGTGGGAATGCCACGGATGCCGAACTTGGCGGGGATCTCGCGGTTCTCGTCCACGTTCATCTTGGCGATGGTGAGCTTGCCTTGGTACGTATTGGCCACCTCATCGAGAATGGGCGCAATCATCTTGCAGGGGCCGCACCATTCAGCCCAGTAGTCCACCAGAACCGAGCCTTCGGTCTTGAGCACGTCGGCTTCGAAGCTTGCGTCCGAGATGTGTTTGATGAGATCGTTTGCCATTGGCGTTCCTTGAAATTAAGCGAATTGGTGATGGCCGAAGCGTTTATATTAAAGAGAATTGTGACAGAAACTGATTCCCCGCATCACGCTATGGCCGCGCAAGACAATGCTATGACTGTCATAGCGAAAAATATTCCGGTGAGCGCAGGTTGGCAGCGGGTGCTCCAGCAGGTCGCTGACGCAGCCGCACAACGCGGCGTGCATCCGGCCAGCGTGGTGGTGCTGGTGCCGTACGCGCATCTCATGGCACAGGCGGTCAAGCAATGGGCCGAGCGCTTCCCGAATGGCTTCATGCCGCGCTTCGAGACGACGCGCAACTGGGCCACGTCGCTGGGGGCCGAACCCGCATCGCACACCGACTTCCAACTCGACGTGGCCTGCGATGCGCTCACGGGCCGCAGCCTGCTGGAGGCCGCCGGATTGGGCGCGCAATCAGAGAGCATGCTCACCCTCATGCTGGAGATGGCGCAGCAACTGGCCACGGTGGCCGCGTCCGTCGCGCCAGCACAACGCGATGCGTGGGCCGCCACCGCGCGCGCGCATTTGAATGCCCCGCTGGCCGGTGACGCGCTCCAGCTCGAAGCCGCAGCGGCCAAGGTCGCGCTGGAGTGGGTGCTGGCGACGGAGCCCGCCACCGACGTGTTGTTTAGCGATGGCGTGCGGCAGTCCGTGCAGATGCTGGTGGCGCTGGAAGGCTTTCACCCCGATCCGCTGGCCACGTCCTTGTTAGGGCATTGGGGTGATGCAAGCCTGTCGATTTCCCTGCCGCCCGCGTTTCTGGAGGCGGACGAATTCACCGCAGACCACGTGGCACTGCACAGCGCGCTGGACGCCGAAGACGAAGCCCAACGCGCTGCCGCTTGCGTCATGGAGCATCTGGCGCAGGCGCATATTCCGGTGGCGCTCGCGGCCACCGATCGCGCCCTCACGCGCCGCGTTGCCGCGCTGCTGGAAGGCGCAGGCGTGGAGGTGAAGGACGAAAACGGCTGGACGCTGTCCACCACGCGCGCTGCGGCGCAAGTGATGACCGGACTGCGCGCCGCCGCACGGCATACCAGTACGGACGATGTGTTGGACTGGCTCAAGCACTTGCCGCCTGCAGCCGTGCCTGCATTACCGTCACTGGAGCGCTGGCTGCGCAGTCTGGGTGTGCGCAAGTGGATCCAGACCCAACACTACCTGTCCGACCAGCTCGTGGCGGTGACTGCATTGCGCGAGCAGATCGAGGCATGGCGCAAGCCCATGAGCGGCTCACATAGGCTGACCGAATGGCTCGCAACCTTGCGCAACCAATTGCAGCAGACGGGCCTTTGGGACGCAATGAAGGACGACACCGCCGGTGCCAAAGTATTGGCCGAGCTGCGCCTGCTCACCGGGCTGGAGGCCGATTTGCAGGGCCTGTCGGGCGCCGAGCGGCGCATGTCGCTGACGCAGTTCACGCGCTGGGTCGATGACGTGCTGGAGGCAGGGCGTTACCGCACCGACTCCATGCCCGATTCGCCCGTCATCGTGCTGCCCATGTCGCAGGTGCTGGCGCGCCCGTTCATGGCCTTGGTGCTGCCGGGGTGCGATGAAAAGCGCATGCTCGCCGCGCCCGAGCCGCCGGGTCCGTGGACGCGCGCGCAGCGCGAGGCCCTGGGGTTGCCCACGCGAGAACAGACCGAACACGCACAGCGCGAAGCATGGAAGCAGGCCGTGCGCGTGCCGCACGTGGACATTCTCTGGCGCACCAGCGATGAAGGCGGCGAGCCATTGCTTGCCAGTTCGCTCGTGCTCGCACTGGCGCTGGATGCCGGTGGTCGCGCAGGCAACGATGCCCGCGTGGCGCGCGAGCTGCCCGTGGCGCGCATCGACATGCCAGCGCCGTCCGGTGCGCTGCTGCCGTTGCAAAAACTCTCCTCGTCCGCGTACTCCGATCTGCGCCATTGTCCGTACCGTTTCTGGGCGCTGCGGCAACTGCGTTTGCACGAGGCCGAAGAGCTGGATGCCGCTGTCGACAAACGTGACTTTGGCACCTGGTTGCACGCAACCTTGCAGCACTTTCATGAGGCGCTGCATGCGCAATTCACGGACGATGCAGCGGCGCGCACCGCGCTCATGGACGCCGCCGCCGAGCGGGCGACGCGCGAATTGCATCTCGATGACGGGGACTTCCTGCCCTTCGTTGCAGGCTGGCCTGCGCTGCGTGACGGTTATCTGCGCTGGTTCGGCAAGCACGAGTCCCAGGGCGCGCGCTTCCAATTGGCAGAACAGGACGCCTCGCAGCCGCTGGGCGCGCTCGCGCTGGTTGGTAAGCTCGACCGCATCGACCTCGTGCGCGCGGACGACGGCGGTGGCGATACCCGGCTCGTGATCGACTACAAGACCGAGAACGACCAGACCACGCGCAAGCGTCTTGCGGCGGGCAGTGAAGACCTGCAATTGGCGTTCTACGCGGCGCTGCTGCAGGACGACGTATTGCGCGCGGCCTATGTGAATGTGGGCGAGCGCGGCGAGACGCGCATGTATGAGCAGGAGGACGTGGTGCCCTTGCGCGACGAGTTGATCGCTGGCATCCAGCACGACATGGCACGCATTGCCGCCGGCGCGCCAATGCCGGCACTGGGTGAGGGCGCGGTCTGTGGCTACTGCGCCGCGCGCGGACTGTGCCGCAAGGATTTCTGGGCATGACGAGCGCAACACCGATGACGACCACCGCCGCCTACGAACACAACGGACAGCCCGTCACGCGGCAAGCCTTCTACGCCATTGCCTGCGATCCGCAGCGCAGTGTCGCGGTGGAAGCCTGCGCCGGTGCGGGCAAGACCTGGATGCTGGTGTCGCGCATGTTGCGCGCCTTGCTCGACGGCAGCCAGCCACACGAGATTCTGGCCATCACCTTCACCAAGAAGGCGGCGGGCGAAATGCGCCAGCGCTTGCAGGAATGGATGGAGGAGTTTGCGGGTCAGTCCACCGCAGAACTCGAAAAGGAATTGCTTGCGCGCGGCGTGGATGCCCTGCGCGTGCAGGAGCAGGCCGTTGCGCTGCAAACCCTGTACCGCCGCACGCTCGACAGCGGGCGTCCGGTGCAAATTCGCACCTTCCATAGCTGGTTTGCCGCGCTGCTGGGCACGGCGCCCTTGCAGGTTCTGCAAGACTTGGGCATGCCAGCGCATTTTGAGTTGCTGGAAGACGATGCCGAAGCCGTGCGCGACGTATGGCGCCCGTTTCTGTCCATGCTGACGCAGGACGCTGCATTGCGGGCGGATTACGAGGCCGCCATCGCCTTGCACGGTCGCTCGCAGACGCATCGCGCATTGGAGGCGGCGCTGGCCAAACGGGTGGAGTTCACGCTGGCCGATGAGGCGGGCGTCATCGACCGCTCGGTGCCGCATTTCACGGAGCAGTTTCCGGCGCTCGAAGGGCTGGATGCGCCCTGTGATGCCCTGGCCGGAGAAGCCGCCAGTGCGCGCTGGCATGCGTGGTCCACAGCCTTGGGGAGCGAGAGCAACAAGACCCCGCAGAAGGCTGCCGAGGCCGTCGTGGAAGCGTTCCTGAACCGCGATCTGGAGCAGCGTCTTGCACTCTTGCGCGGCGCGTTCTTCACGGCCAAGGAAGATCGGCTGACCACGCATTTGCGCAAGTTCGCCGCGGCGCAAGAGGCGGAGGCTGAATTGCAGTGGCTGTGCGCCGCGCAAAGCCAGCACATCGGCTGGCAACACCAGCAACGGGTGGCGCGTTTGGCGCGTGCGTTGATCGCGCAGTTCGGTGCACTCAAGCGCGAGCGGGGCTGGATCGACATGAATGACGTGGAGCGCACGGCGCTGATCCTGCTCTCCGATCCGGTGCTCGCCGGCTGGGTGCAGGAGCGCCTTGATGCGCGCGTGCGGCACCTGCTGGTGGACGAGTTTCAGGACACCAATCCGCTGCAATGGCAGGCGCTGCACGCCTGGTTGTCTGGCTACGCGGGCGCAGGCGGCGGTGCGCAGGCGCCCAGCGTGTTCATCGTGGGCGATCCCAAGCAGAGCATCTACCGCTTCCGCCGAGCCGAGCCGCAGGTGTTCCTGGCGGCCCAGGCGTTTGTGCGCGAAGGATTGGGTGGTGACGTGCTGGCCTGCGATCACACCCGTCGCAATGCCACGGGCGTGATCGATGCAGTCAACCATGTGATGCAGCAAGCGCAGGCGCAGCAGGAGTACTCCGGCTTTCGTGATCACACCACGGAGTCGCAAAATCCTGGCCGGTTGTGGCGACTGCCGATCATCACCGCTGACGATGCGCACGAGGTTGAAGCGCCTGAGGACGCGGCCCCTGCTGATTCAGATTCTCACAACGAGCCTGCCAGCGCATGGCGCGACAGTCTCACCGAAGCGCGCCACGAAGCCGAGGAAACCTTGCGCATGCGTGAAAGCGCACAGGCCGCGCAATGGGTGGCGGCGCAAATGGCCGCAGGCGTTCCCGCCAAAGACATCATGGTGCTGGCGCGCAAGCGCGCGCGTCTGGGCGAAATGGAGGACGCGCTCCGCGAACTCCACATCCCTTGCGTGCAGCCCGAGAAAACAGAGCTGTGCGAATCGCCCGAAGTGCAGGATCTGGTGGCCCTGCTCGACGTGCTTGTCTCCACCACGCACGACCTGTCTTTGGCGCGTGCGCTGCGCTCTCCGCTCTTTGGCATGGGCGACGAAGCGCTCACCGAAATCGCCTTGTTGCGGCGCCAGCCCGAGTGGGAGAAGGCAAGCTGGTATGAGCTCATCACACGCGCGCGCGAACAGCTCTCCGGGCCTTTGCAAGAGGTGGCCGAGCGCTTGGAGTGCTACCGTGAATGGGTGCGTGTGATGCCGCCGCACGATGCGCTGCACGCCATCTACCTGCATGCCGATGTGTTTGCGCGCTACGCCGCAACGTCGGCCAGCACCATGCGCGATGCGGTGTTGGCAAATCTGCGTGCGTTACTGGCTGCGGCGCTGCAACTGGACGGCGGACGCTACCTCACGCCCTATGCGTTTGTGCGCGCCATGAAGCGCCCCGGCATGCGCGCGCCGGGACGCGCCGACCTGCAGGCCGTGCGCCTGCTCACCATCCATGGCGCGAAGGGGCTGGAGGCGCAATGCGTGCTCATGCTCGACACCGACGCTGGCGCGCAAAAGGCCGAGACCATGGGCGCTTTGGTGGACTGGCCGGGCGAGCATGAAACGCCGCAGCACTTCGTCTTTCTCGCCAGCGAAACCCATCCACCACCCAGCGCGGTGGCCTTGCTCGAAGCCGAAAAGCGCGAGCGCAAGCGCGAAGAACTCAACACCTTGTACGTCGCCATGACGCGGGCGAAAGATTGTCTGGTGCTGTCCGCCACACAGGCACGCAAGGCATCGCAGTCGCCCAGTTGGTGGACGCGCCTCGCCGACTGCGTGCAGGACCTGCCCGCGCCGCACGCCGAGGCGTCCGCGCAAACCGGCGCGGACGACGTTCGGGATGCGCGCATCCTCGAATTGCCCGCCTACGACAGTGCCAGTGCCGACGTGCCCGAATCCGGCATGGCCAAGAAACTCGCCGTGCTGCGCGCCGTGGACGTGTCCACGCCGCAATCGCGACAGGGCGATGCCATGCACCAGTTGCTCGAGTTGGCGGGCGTAGTCGGCACCTCGCTCGGTGAATTGCGCGCGCACGGTTGGAGCGAGGCGCGCGTGTCGCGCCTGGCGCGCGAATTCGACATCACCCCAGAATCCGCCCAGCGTGCGGCAAGCAACGCCCAACGCATTCTGCAAGGCGAGGGCGCCTGGGCCTGGGACCCAGCGGTGATCGATCGCTCGATCAACGAAGCGCCGCTGGTTCATCAGGGCCAGAGCTTGCGCATCGACCGTCTGGTGCGTCGCCGCGCCAGTGCCGCGCATGGGGTGCAATGGTGGGTGTTCGATTACAAGACAGCGGCCTCGCCGCAAAGCCAGCCGCAATTGATCGCGCAATTGGGACGTTATCTGGAGGCTGCCCAATTGCAGTTGGGGCACGAGGGCGAAGTGCGTGCGGCGTTCCTCACGGGCGAGGGGCAACTGGTGGAATTGCTGGCAGACGGAACGGTGATCCCGACAGCCGCGACAGGGGTTAGCAAGAAGGCGGAAAATGCGCATCCTGCACAAGCGGCTGTCGACGCGCCAACCTCTGGTGAGGCGCCGCAGCAGGGCTCGCTGTTCTGATTTCCGGGCCGCAGCGTGACCCGCTTCGTGCGCTGAAAAAAAACTGATTCCACTTCCATGCCAGACACCTCGACTCCTACCGACTCCCTGCATTGCGACGTCGCCATCATCGGCGGCGGCCCCGCCGGCCTCATGGCTGCGGAAATGGCTGCCGTACCCGGCGTGTCCGTGCATGTTTTTGACGCCATGCCATCGGTCGGGCGCAAGTTCCTGCTGGCGGGCAAGGGCGGACTCAACCTCACCCATTCCGAACCGTTCGACAGCTTTGTGCAGCGCTACGGTCAGGCGCAGGAGGCTATCGCCGCCACGCTCCAACAATTTGGTGCAGAGCAGTTGTGCGAATGGGCCCACGGATTGGGCATAGAAACCTTCGTCGGCACCTCGGGCCGCGTGTTTCCCAAGGACATGAAGGCTGCGCCGCTGCTGCGCGCATGGCTGCATCGCCTGCGTTCGCAAGGGGTGATTTTTCATTCGCGCCATCGTTGGGAAGGCTGGGGCGCGGATGCGGCGGGCGAGCCGGCGCAGGCGCGCGTGCTGCAATTCACCACGCCTGAAAAACCGGTGCAGGTGCATGCCAGGGCCATCGTGCTCGCGCTCGGTGGTGCGAGCTGGGCGCGCCTCGGCTCCGACGGTCAATGGGCGCCCTTGCTGCAACAAAACGGCGTAGACATTGCGCCTCTGCGCCCGGCCAATTGCGGCTTCGATACGGTGCGCCACACCCAGGCCGGCGGTGGGGGCGAGACGCGGCGCGACTTTCTGCGCAATCTGTTGGGCGGCTCGGACGCGGCCGAATCTGTAGGCTGGAGCGAGCATTTCACCGAGCGCTTTGCCGGTCAGCCGTTCAAATCCGTAGCGATCTCCTTCACCGACAGCGCGGGGCGCACGTTCCAGCGCCGGGGTGAATTCGTCGCCACGGCGACGGGCGTGGAGGGCAGCCTGATCTACGCCGTTTCGGCGCTGTTGCGCGACGAAATCGAAGCCAAGGGCAGCGCCACGTTGGAACTCGATCTATTGCCTGCGCTGTCGCACGAGCGTGTGCTGCAGGAGCTGCGCCACCCGCGTGGCTCGCGCAGCCTGAGCTCGCACCTCAAGAGCCGCTTGCATCTGGAGGGCATCAAGACCGGTGTGCTCTACGAGTATCTGAGCAAGGAAGAGATGACCCAGCCGGAAACGCTGGCGCGAGCCATCAAGGGGCTGCCCATCACGGTGGTCGCCGCGCGCCCGGTGGACGAAGCCATCAGCACCGCGGGCGGCGTGCGTTTTTCCGCGCTCGATGAGCACTACATGCTGCGCTCCATGCCCGGTGTTTTTTGCGCCGGTGAAATGCTCGACTGGGAAGCGCCGACCGGCGGGTATCTCCTCACCGCATGTTGCGCCATGGGGCGCGTGGCAGGGCAGGACGCGCGGGCGTATTTGCAGCGCGCACCCGCCTGATGGGAGCATTCAGGCTTGCCTGCGCTGTCACGCTGTCAATCCGCGCGGGCACCAGATGCCTTGACGATCTCTGCCCATTTTTTTGCTTCCGAGCGCATGTAGGCAGCAAACTGTTGAGGGCTTGAGCCCACCGGCTCGGCGCCCATGCGCTGGTATTGCGCCATCACCTCTGGTTTGGACAGCGCCTGTTGCGCGGCGTTCGCGAGCTTGTGGACGACCTCCGGCGGGGTGTTTTTGGGTGCCCACAGGCCATACCAGGTGCTGGTTTCATAGCCGTCGATGCCCGACTCCTGCATGGTCGGGACGTTGGGCAGGGACTTGGAGCGATTCCTGGTGGTCACGGCCAGCGCCTTGAGCTTGCCGGACTGGATGAAAGGCATGGCCGACGGCATGGAGTCGAACATCAGTTGGATCTGACCCCCAAGAAGATCCGTCAACGCAGGCGAGCTGCCTTTGTACGGCACGTGCTGCATCGCGATGTTCGTCTTCATCTTGAACAATTCGCCGGACAGGTGTTGCGAAGAGGCATTGCCCGCCGAGCCAAAATTGATCGTGCCCTTGTACTGCTTCAGGTAGGCGATCAGCTCCTTCACGTTGGACACGGGAACGTCGCTGTTGACCACCAGCACCAACGGCACATCGACGATCTGCGTGATGGGAGCGAAGTCGTCGAAAGAGTCGTAGGGCACCTTGTCGTAGACAGCGGGGTTGATGACGTGCAGTGATGCATTCGCCAGCAGCGTATAGCCATCGGGTGCCGACTTGGCCACCTGCGCTGCGCCCACCATGCCGCTGGCGCCGGGTTTGTTGTCGACAAAGATCGTCTGCTTCAAGGCATCGCTCATGGCGTTGGCCACGACACGGCCCACGAGATCCGTGGGGCCGCCCGGTGGATACGGAATCACCATTTTGATGGTAGCGCTGGGATAGTCCGAAGCGGCCATCGCCAGCGTGGGCGCGATCCCAGCGCCCGTTGCGAGGGCGATGAATGCGCCTGTCAGGCACAGCGACTGGATTGCCTTGCGGCGTGTCGCAACGCGTTTGGGGGTGTCCTCGTGGGCAAGCTTCATGGGTTGTCTCCGGTGATTGTGAGAGCGATTTTTCCAAGCACCTCCCGCCCATGCAGATCATCCAGCGCATCGCACAACTGATGCATGGCATAGATGCGGGAAATGCCCGGGTGGATGGCTCCGCTCTTCGCCATTCCGAACAACTCGGCCATCATGGCCTGCATGGGCTCGGCATAACGGCGACGCTCGTTTGCGGGTGTCCAGCCGATGTACTGCCCATAAAAGAAACCGAGCACCGTGAGGTTCTTCACCAGCACCAGATTCATCGGCACGTGGGGGATCGTGCCGCTGGCAAAACCGATGATCACAATGCGGCCGTGCTGTGCGGTGCAGCGCAGCGATTGCAGCAGCAAGTCGCCGCCGACCGGATCGAAGACCAGGGTGGCGCCTTTCCCATCGGTGACGGCCTTGACCTGCTCGATCAGATGATCGGGCGATACGGCATGGTGCGCGCCGTTGCGCAGTGCGGCGGCGCGTTTCGCCTCGGTGCTGGCACAGGCAATGATCGTCACTCCGGGTACCTGCGCCGCCAGTTCCACTGCCGCGGCCCCCACGCCAGAGCCCGCTCCGAGTACCAGAATCGAATCGCCCGCCTGAATCTGGGCGCGCCAATGCAAGGCAGTGAAGGCCGTGCCGTAGGAGATCGGCAGTGCGAGTGCCTGGAGCGGATCGAGGCCCGGCGGCACCCGATACACAGTGCTCGCATCCACTGTCATCTGTTGCGCATATGCGCCCCAGTCGCAGACGAAAACGGCAAGGTCTTGCGGTCGCACGTGGTGCACATCCTTCCCGCATGCGAGCACGCGGCCAACGCCTTCCGTGCCGGGGATGAAAGGCAAGGGCGGGGACTTCTGGTATCGGCCTTCGATCAGCAGGCCCGTGGCATGGCTCGCGGTGGCATAGTGCACTTCCATCAGCACATCGTGGTCGCCTAACTGCGTCGGTGCACTCATCGTCTGCACGTCAATCACCTGTCGCGGTGCTCCAAATTCCCGACACACGATCGCTTTCATGAACTCTTGCATTCACCATCTCCTGATGACAGCGCCACCACGCCGTCGTTGACCAACTGCTGGATGGCCGCTGCCTCCAGACCCATTCCCATGAGGATGGCACGGCTGTGCTCTCCAATGCGGGGGGCTTGCGGCGGCGGCATGGTGGAGGCAGGCCAGGGCGTGGCGGCCACCAACACCTCGCCCAACTCGGGCTGATGTACGGTCTGGAATGTGGCGAGGTGCCGGGCTTGGGGGTGCTGCACCACATCGTCCGATGTTCTGACACGCGCGTGCAGCACGCTGTGTTGGGTGAAGAGTTGCTCCAGATCGTTCACGGTGCGGTGTTGGACCGCCCGCGCCAACGCGTCATGAAGTTCGGTTTTGTGCTGCAATCGCAGCGTGTTGGTCGCAAAGCGCGGGTCACTCTTCCAATGCGGGAGTGCCAGTGCGTCGCACAGCCTGTGAAAGTGAGTGTTGTTCAATGCGAGAATCGTCAGTTGGCCGTCCGCGGCACGGAACACTCCGTTGGGCGCACTGACGGCCTGCTTAACCATCACTCCCGCGCTGACCTCTTCCGAAATCACCGTCGACTGCAGTGCGCAACACACGTTGAACAGATTCACTTCCACATGCTTGCCTTCGCCCGTGCGACACCGGTGCAGCAGCGCCGCCGTGCAGGCCTGTGCAGCGTAGATACCCGTCGCGATATCGGCCAGCAAAAATCCGACACGCTGTGGGGCACCCGATGCGTCGCGATTGGTGTTCATCAGGCCGGAATCCGCCTGCATGACCGAATCCGTGGCCGGGTTGTCCGCGTAAGGACCGTCGGTGCCATAGCCGCTGATGGACACATAGACAGGGCGCATGCCAAGGCGCTGCAGGGAATCGAAATCCAGCCCCAACCGCTCCACGACCTGGGGGCGAAAGTTCTGTATGACGATGTCAGCCGTCTTTGCCAGCGCCAGAATGAGCGCTTTGCCCTGCGGGTTCTTGGCATCCACGGCCAGACTCTTCTTGCCTGCGTTGTAGGTGCTGGACAACGTGCTTTGGCCGTCATGGCAAACGCCCACATGCCGGACCCAGTCGCCCTCCGCAGGTTCGACCTTGATGACCTCCGCGCCCTGATGCAGCAACAGTTCTGCGCAGTACGGACCAGCAACCCCCTGGCTCAGATCAAGCACCTTGAATCCCGCTAACGGGGTAAACCCCAGTGTTGACTTCAACGTCACGCATTCGCTCCTTTGGACAGTTCGCTGTCTGTTGCAAACAGCGGGCGGTCGAACTATGACCTCATCGTAGGGCGATGCGGCCGGCATGTGAACACCGGATGTGTAGCCAGCACTGTTGAACCATAATCAACAATTGCGTGGCCTGTTCGCCCACGCCGAAAGGCCGTGATGGATCTGAATTTGGTGCGCTTGTTCGTGGCGATCGCAGAGTCGCGCAACCTGACGGATGCAGCCAATCGTTCGGGAGTGACGCGATCCAACGTGTCGCGGCGACTTGCACGACTTGAGCAGGAATACGGAGCCCAGTTACTGCGCCGCACCACGCGCCACGTCGAGTTGACACAGGCAGGGCGCATCCTGCACGGGCATTGCCTGGAGGCGCTGAACTCCCTTCGCAGCGCCCAGCGGGAAATCGACGAAATCCACCACAAAATCAGCGGGGAAATCCGCGTGCGAATTCCCACCGGCCTCGGGCACTTCTACTTGAAACCGCTGATCCTCGACTTTTGCCGGGCCCATCCCGAGTTGCACCTTCGACTGATCATCAACGACCAGATTCACGACCTGGTCGCATCGAAGGTAGACCTCGCCCTTCACGTCACCTCCGCACCACTGGAAGACCATGTGGCCACGCGCATCTGCGCAATCGACTGGGGGCTGTTCGCAAGCCCCGACTATGTGAACGCATTGGCACAACCGCTCCTCCAACCGTCCGATATCAAGCAGGCCAGGCTGATCGCCCCGCTGAACGCGACACAGCGACTGGAGTTTGGCAGCCCCGGATGCAGGGCGGTGGAACGGATCCCCGTCCTACCCACCATTCAGTCGGGCGACTATCAGTTCCTGTTCAATAGTGCGATGGCCGGATTGGGGGTCGTGCTCCTGCCCAACTATGCCGTCAGGGATGCCCTCAACGCGGGAACGCTGGTCCAGGTCCTCCAGCCGTGGTCAGTCCAAGGCGTCGGAGACGCGCTGTACATCGTCAGAGCCCCCAACCGACAACCATCGGCCGCTACGCTTGCCCTGATGGAGCTTCTTGTCACTTCAATTCGCGCCATGGCGCCGAGCTGGGGGCTGGAAGACCAGTGCTGAATGGAGGCGCCGGAGAACTTCGGCTCCTGATATTTTGACAAGGCAGTCGCCATTGACGGAACTCGCGTTTGCATGCGTTCTTGCCAGACAGGTTCAATCCCGAGTGGATGGGCTTCGCTGCTGTCAGAAATGCTTTGTTAGGACTGCTTGGTTCGCCACCTGTCCCGTGTCCCGGATGGCTGCCTCCCTCTGCTCGCTAGCGCTCGCCATGCGCGAAAGGGTCCCGTTGGTGTCTATTCCGGACCTAAAAAGCCAGCAGAAGGCAGGGCTAACTTGTCGTCTTTTTAGCCCCAGGTGACACAGTGCAATGGCAAATGGGTTGCTGGCAACTTAACAAAGCGCTGAAGAGCGGCTGGAGGCTTTCCAGTTTCATTTGATGCGGGCTGGGCTGATAGGTTGGCCAGCAACTTTTGCTGGTATGGTTACAAGATGTGCCCCTGGTGGGGTATTCGTTTTGGTCAGAAACACATGCTCGACGACATCAAAAAAACACTCTGGGCCGCAGCCGACAAGCTACGCGCCAACATGGACGCGGCGGAATACAAGCATCTGGTGCTGGGTCTCATCTTCATCAAATACATCTCCGACAGCTTCACCGGCCACACCGCACTGCTGGCCAAGCGCCTGCGGGACCCGGAGGATGAGCTGTTCTACGGCGATGCCAGCGACGAAGACATTGCAGGCGAGCTGGAAGACCGCGACTACTACACCGCCGACAACGTGTTTTGGGTGCCAGAAGGTGCCCGCTGGGAAGACCTGCGCGCTGCCGCCAAGCAGTCCAACATTGGCAAACGCATTGACGACGCGCTGGTGCTGATTGAGAACGAGAACCCCAAGCTCAAAGGCATTCTGGACAAGCGCTATGCCCGTGCGCAGTTGCCCGATGGCAAGCTGGGCGAGCTGGTGGACTTGATTTCCACCATTGGCTTCGGCGACACGCCAGACCAAGCCCGCGATGTGTTGGGGCAAGTCTATGAATACTTCCTCGGCCAGTTCGCCAGTGCGGAAGGCAAGAAGGGTGGCCAGTTCTACACGCCCGCATCCATCGTCAAAACGCTGGTGGCCGTACTGGCTCCGCACGAAGGCAAGGTCTACGACCCCTGCTGTGGCTCGGGCGGCATGTTTGTGCAGTCCGAAAAATTCATTGCCAGCCACGGCGGCAAGATTGGTGATGTGTCCATCTACGGGCAAGAATCCAACCCCACCACCTGGCGCTTGGCGGCCATGAACCTGGCGATTCGTGGCATTGATTTCAACTTGGGCAAAGAGCCGGGCGACAGCTTTGTACGCAACCAGCACCCCGACCTGCGCGCCGACTACATTCTGGCGAACCCGCCATTCAATATCAGCGATTGGTGGCACGGCAGCCTGGAGGGCGACCCGCGCTGGGTCTATGGCACGCCGCCACATGGCAACGCCAACTATGCCTGGCTGCAGCACATGCTGCACCACCTGCGCCCCAAGGGCCGCGCCGGCATTGTGCTGGCCAATGGTTCCATGTCTTCCAGCCAAAACAGCGAAGGCGAGATTCGCGCCGCCATGGTGCAGGCCGATGTGGTGGAGGTGATGGTGGCGCTGCCCGGCCAGTTGTTCTTTAACACGCAAATTCCGGCGTGCCTGTGGTTCCTCAGCAAGGCCAAGCCTGCGCAGCGCAAGGGTGAGGTACTGTTTATCGACGCTCGCAAGCTGGGCAGCATGATTAGCCGCGTGCAGGCCGAGCTGACCGATGAAGTGATAGAGCGTATTGCCAACACCGTGGCCGCTTGGCGTGGCGAGGCGGAGGCTGGCAGCCCTGGCTATGAAGACATTGCAGGCTATTGCCGCAGCGTGCCGCTGGCCGAAATTGCCCAGCACGGCCATGTGCTGACCCCCGGCCGCTATGTGGGTGCGGAAGAAGTGGAAGACGACGACGAAGCCTTTGCCGAGAAGATGCAGCGATTGACCCAGCAACTGGGCGAGCAAATGCGCAAGGGTGAGGAGCTGGACGCGGTGATTCGCAAGAAGCTGGGAGGGTTGGGGTATGACATTCAATGAGCTTGAGTCGCCCATCTGTTGTCCACCTACATGGACATTGACTAAGTTAAGCGATATTTGCAAAAAGATTGGTTCTGGCGCTACACCTAGGGGCGGACAAGCTGCTTATCAAGCTCAAAGATCCAATTTCGCACTGGTTAGAAGCCAAAATGTGTTTGATAGAAATTTCTCCTTCGATGGGCTGGCTTTTATTTCTGATGAACAGGCCATTCAACTTAAAGGGGTCTGGCTTGAAAAAAATGACGTACTAATAAACATCACTGGGGATGGAGTGACTTTTGGACGTGTTTGCACGGTTCCCGAAAGCGTACTTCCAGCGTGTGTTAATCAACACGTATCCATTATCAGAGTTGATGAGGAAAAAGCATTTCCAGCCTATGTGGGTAGTTTTCTTGCGAATCAAGAAGTCAAGCCATACATTGAATCATTCAATGCGGGAGGGTCAAGGCGTGCAATAACAAAGGCACATATCGAGTCTTTTGTTATTCCTCTCCCTCCATATGAAGTGCAGGTGGCAATCGCTGAATTCATGGATGCATTGGACAACCGCATCACCCTTCTGCGCGAAACCAACACCACACTGGAGGCCATGGCCCAAGCCTTGTTCAAGTCGTGGTTTGTGGATTTCGACCCCGTCCACGCCAAACAACAAGGCCGCGCGCCCGAAGGCATGGATGCCGCCACCGCTGCGCTGTTCCCGGACAGCTTTGAGGAATCGGAGTTGGGGATGGTGCCGAAGGGATGGATTTGGAAATCTCTTGCCGATTGCACTTCATATCTAGGACGAGGCATATCGCCAAAGTATGTAGAGAGAGGCGGCATCCCGGTTCTTAATCAAAAATGCATTAGAGATTTTTCGGTCGACTTTTCAAAATCAAGAAGACATGATACGACCTTGCGCAAGGTAGATGGCAGAGAGCTGGTGAGTGGTGATGTTTTGGTTAACTCGACTGGTGTTGGTACGTTAGGGAGAGTTGCTCAAATACTGCATCTAGATGAAACGACTATTGTAGATTCTCACGTTACTGTTGTGCGGGCAGGCGAAAGCATCAATAACGAATATTTGGGCTGCTTCATGCAATTTAAACAACCAGTTATTGAGGATATGGGCGAAGGCTCAACTGGTCAGACTGAGCTGAGTCGTATAAAACTTGGTCAGTTGAATATATTGCAACCGGGCAAGGATGAACTTTGCATTTTTCAAGAGGTCGTTGCCCCACTTAAAGAAAAAGTTGCGGTCAACGAGTCTTCTGTGCGAATTCTTGCTGCACTTCGCGACACCTTGCTCCCCCGTCTTATCTCTGGCCAACTGCGCCTACCAGAAGCCGAAGCCTTGGCAGAACAAGCCATAGCCTCTTAAAAATAGGAGCTTTCATCGCTTACCACATGCAGGCTTCAGGCTACTCTATGGCTTGAAGCTAAATACTGGAGAAAGTTGGCAGCTATCAAATTCGAGCAGTCGGTGTGCACACAGATGTATAGAACATGACGGTTTGCTATGCAAGTTAGAACTTTTAAGGCTCAATCTGTGCAAAAAATGCGATTTTCTATACACGTCGGATCGAATGTGTATAAAAATTGCCATTTTCTATACATGTTCTGATGCATGGACTCCCTTACTGCTCTCCACCCCGAACGCTTTGACACCGCGCCCATTCTGAAAAAGCTGGCCAGCGCCAGCCGCAAGCTGGCGGAGTTGAAGGGCATTGCAGCGTCCATCCCCAACCAAGGCATCCTCATCAACACTCTGGGTCTGCAGGAAGCCAAGGACAGCTCGGAGATTGAGAACATCGTGACCACCCACGATGAGCTGTTCAAAGATGACTTGTCGCCCGAGGCGCAGATGTCAGCCGCCAGCAAGGAGGTGTTGAGCTACCGGCAGGCGCTATACACGGGCTTTCGGCTGGTCAAGGAGACGGGCCTGCTGACCTCCAACCACCTGATTGAGATGCAGCGCGAACTGGAGCGCAATCATGCGGGTTTTCGAAAGCTGCCGGGTACGGCCTTGAAGGATGGCGCAGGGCGCACGGTATACACCCCGCCGCAGGAGCCGGACGTGATTGTGGCGCTGATGCGTGACTTGGAGCAGGTCATCAACGACCCGGATGCAGTGCCGGTCGACCCGCTCATCAAGATGGCGCTGATTCACCATCAGTTCGAGAGCATTCACCCTTTCTACGATGGCAATGGCCGCACCGGGCGCATTCTGAACGTGCTGTATCTGGTCAAGGAAGGGCTGCTGGAGATTCCTGTGCTGTACCTGAGCCGCCACATTGTGAAGACCAAGGCTGATTACTACCGTCATTTGCAGGCCGTGCGTGACCATGACGCTTGGGAGGACTGGGTGCTGTACATGTTGGATGCAGTGGAGCAGACGGCGCAGCAGACGCTGCAAACAGTCATAGGCATTCGGGATGCCCTGTTCGACTACAAGCACCGCATTCGTGAGCAACACAAGTTCTACAGCCAAGACCTCATCAACAGCTTGTTCATGCACCCTTACACCAAGATCGAGTTCATGCAGAACGATTTGCAGGTGTCGAGGTTGACGGCAACCAAGTACCTGGATGTACTGACGGAAACAGGCTTTCTGGAAAAGCAAAAGATTGGCCGCAGCAACTACTACATCAACCATGCGTTGACGCGAATTCTGGTGACGCCGTAGGCTGAGATGACGACGCTGGTAACATGAAGTAAACAGGTCACTAGGGGATGAGATGACGGAAGACCAACTAGAACAAGAAACACTGGGCTGGCTGCAAGAGGTGGGCTACACCATCAAGCACGGTTTGGCCATTGCTCCTGATGGTGAGACGCCGCTGCGCAGCAACTACCAGCAGGTGGTATTGCAAGACAACCTGCGCGAAGCCTTGCAGCGCTTGAACCCCGGCATACCCCAGGCTGCGCGCGACGATGCGCTGGCGCAGGTGCTGGACTTGGGCGTGCCAGCATTGCTGCCGTCGAACCGGGCTTTCCACAAGCTGCTGGTCAACGGTGTGCCGGTGAGCTACCAGGTGAATGGCGAAACCCGTGGGGACTTTGCCAGGCTGGTGGACTGGGGTGCCGCCGCCAACAACCAGTTCTGGTCGGTCAACCAGTTCAGCATCAAGGGCCAGCGGCACACGCGTAGACCGGATGTGGTGCTGTTCATCAATGGCATGCCGTTGGTAGTGCTGGAGTTGAAGAACCCCGCTGACCTAAATGCCGACATCTGGATGGCTTATGACCAGATAGAGACGTACAAGGAGCAAATCCCCGAACTTTTCCGCACCAATGAATTGCTTGTGATTGGCGATGGCACAGAGGCGCGCATGGGGTCGCTCTCAGCCGACCGGGAGCGCTACATGCAGTGGCGCACGATTGACGGGGTGGAGATTGACCCACTCGGTCAGTTCAGTGAGCTAGAAACCTTGGTGCGCGGTGTGCTGGCCCCCGAGATTCTGCTGGACTACCTGCGCTACTGCGTGCTGTTTGAGGATGATGGCAAGCTGATTAAAAAAGTAGCTGGCTATCACCAGTACCACGCGGTACGCGCTGCCATTGCACGCGTATTGCAGGCGGCTGACAAGGGTGCTGCTGCGACTGTGCGCGGCAAGGGTGGGGTGGTGTGGCACACGCAGGGCTCGGGCAAGAGCATTACGATGACCTGCTTCGCAGCGCGGGTGCTGCAGGAGCCGATGCTGCAAAACCCAACGATTGTGGTCGTCACCGACCGCAACGATCTGGATGGGCAATTGTTTGGTGTGTTCAGTCTGGCCCAAGACCTTTTGCGCGAGCAGCCGGTGCAGGCCCACACGCGCCAGCAATTGCGGCAGTTGCTGGCGAACCGGCCGTCGGGCGGCATTGTGTTTGCCACCATTCAAAAATTCATGCCGGGTGAGGACGAGGACATGTTTCCGGTGCTGTCGGAGCGCAGCAACATCGTCGTGTTGGCAGATGAGGCGCACCGCACGCAATATGGGTTTGCGGCCAAACTCAAGATTCGCAAGCAGAAATACGCTTTGGCTGGCAGCGGTGCGCCGCTGACTACGGACGGTAAGCCGGTGGCGCATCAGGCCCAGTTTGCCCCTGCTGAAACCGAAGTGCTGACCTATCAGGCGGGCTATGCACAGCACTTGCGTGATGCATTGCCTCAGGCCACGTTTGTGGCGTTCACGGGCACGCCGGTGAGCGGGAGCGACAAGAACACCGAAGCGGTGTTTGGCAACCACATTCACATTTATGACATGCAGCAGGCCAAGGAAGATGGAGCCACGGTGCCCATCTACTACGAGAGCCGGCTGGCCAAGCTCAAGCTCAATGCAGAGTTGCTGCCATTGCTGGACGATGAAGTGGATGAGCTGACCGAGGACGAGGAAGAAGACCAGCAGGCCCAGGCTAAAAGCAAATGGACGGCTTTGGAACAGGTGGTGGGTACGCAATCGCGCATTGACAGCGTGGCCAAGGATTTGGTCGAGCACTTCGAGATGCGGGATGCGGTGAGTCCCGGCAAGGCCATGGTGGTGGCCATGAGTCGCGATATCTGCGTGCATCTGTATGACGCCATCAAGCAACTGCGCCCCGACTGGCACAGCGATGACCCGGAGAACGGTGCCATCAAGATTGTGATGACGGGAAGCGCCAGCGACAAAGCCTTGCTGCGCCCTCACATCTACGGAAATGCCATCAAGAAGCGATTGGAAAAGCGCTTCAAAGACCCGGCAGACCCTTTGAAAATCGTCATCGTGCGGGACATGTGGCTGACGGGTTTTGATGCGCCCTGCGTACACACGATGTACGTGGACAAGCCCATGAAGGGCCACAACCTGATGCAAGCCATTGCGCGGGTGAACCGCGTGTTCAAGGGCAAGCAGGGCGGCTTGGTGGTGGACTATCTTGGCATTGGCAACGAGCTGAAGGCCGCGATGAAGGAGTACACCGCCAGCAAAGGCCGTGGCAAGCCCACGGTGGATGCGCATGAAGCCTTGGCAGTGATGCTGGAGAAGCTGGATGTGCTCACGGCATTGCTGCATGGCTACGAATGGAGCGGCTTTCGCACGGGTGGGCACAAGATGCTGGCTGGCGCTGCCAACCACGTGCTGGGACTGCCACCGTCCAAACCCGGTGGCGAGCGCGATGGAAAAAAGCGATTTGCCGACAACGCGCTGGCGCTTGGTCAAGCATTCAGTTTGTGCTGCACGCTGGATGAAGCCAAAGCGCTACGGGACGAAGTCGCCTTCATGCAGGCCGTCAAGGTGCTGCTGACCAAGCGCGACGTCAGCAAGAAGAAGCTGGACGATGCGGCCAAGGATGCAGCCGTGCGCCAAATCATCAACCAGGCGGTGGTGAGTGAGCAGGTGGTGGATATCTTCTCTGCCGTCGGTCTGGACAAGCCTAACATCGGGCTGCTGGATGATGACTTTCTAGCCCAGGTCAAAAACTTGCCGGAGCGCAATCTGGCTGTAGAACTGCTGGAGCGGCTGCTGGAAGGGGAAATCAAGTCGCGCTTCGCTACTAACGTGGTGCAGCAAAAGAAATTCTCGGAGATGCTGGGCAATGTGGTGACCCGTTACCAGAACCGCAGCATTGAAGCCGCGCAGGTGATGGAAGAGCTGGTCGAGATGGCCAAGAAGTTCCGCGAAGCGGCCAAGCGGGGAGAGACGCTGGGTCTGACAGAGGACGAAGTGAAGTTCTACGAGGCCTTGATTGAGAACGAGTCTGCCGCGCGCGAGTTGAGCGACGAGATCTTGAAGAAGATTGCTCAGGAACTGACGGACAACCTGCGCAAGAACGTGACGGTGGACTGGGCCGAGCGCGAGAGCGTGCGTGCCCGCCTGCGCCTGATGGTCAAACGTGTGCTCAAAAAATACAAATATCCGCCAGACTTGGCCGACAACGCGGTGGAACTGGTGCTGGAGCAGGCCAAGGCGCTGGGCGAGAGTTGGGTGTAACGCGGGGGGGTGTTTTTTGCCCAGAATTTCCGAACACCCAAACCTTGTTCAGAGGTCTGTCGAAATGGTGGTTCTGAGTTGGTAAAACTCGCCTCTGAGATAGAGGCCGGGAAGGGCTGCCATGAATGTGTGAGCACCTGCCTGACTGGACAAGTGTCGCACCAATAAATCACACATGGCTAAAAAAGCCTTCCCCACAGCAGAAACCTCTTGAGAGCAAAGAGATTTCCTGAAGAAGGTGACGAGCCTTACCCTCGGCACTGGTTTCACAGTTAGGGCTGCTTGGTTCCCCACCTGACCCGGTTGGCCGCTTCCCCATGCGAGGAGGCCCGTCGACTGCTATTGTAAACCGGTCTGGGGTGCGGTGCAGCAATGTGTCGGGAATTCCTGGCGGCGGGGGTCGTAGAATCGCTGGTATGTCTTATTTAGTGCTTGCCCGTAAATACCGTCCCAAGACCTTCACCGAGATGGTCGGGCAGGAGCATGTGGTTCAGGCGTTGACCAATGCGTTGACGCAGCAGCGGTTGCACCATGCCTATCTGTTCACCGGCACGCGCGGGGTGGGCAAGACGACGGTGTCGCGCATTCTGGCCAAGTCGCTCAACTGTCAGGGGCCGGACGGCCAGGGCGGAATCACTGCCACGCCGTGCGGTGTGTGCGCGGCGTGTACGGATATCGATAGTGGCCGCTTTCCCGATTACACCGAGTTGGACGCGGCGTCCAATCGCGGCGTGGACGAGGTGCAGGGGCTGCTGGAGCAGGCGGTGTACAAGCCGGTGCAGGGGCGCTTCAAGGTCTTCATGATCGACGAGGTGCACATGCTCACGAACACGGCGTTCAATGCCATGCTGAAAACGCTGGAGGAGCCGCCGGAGTATCTGAAGTTCGTGCTGGCCACGACCGATCCGCAGAAAGTGCCGGTGACGGTGCTGAGCCGATGCTTGCAGTTCAACCTGCGACCGATGGCGCCGGAGACGGTGGAGGAACACCTCTCGCGCGTGCTGGCGCAAGAGAACGTGCAGGCCGAACCCGGTGCGCTGCGCTTGCTGTCGCGTGCGGCGCGTGGTTCCATGCGCGATGCGTTGAGTTTGACGGATCAGGCCATCGCCTTTGGTAGCGGCGCCTTGCAGGAGGCCGGTGTGCGGCTAATGCTCGGCAGCGTGGATCGCACTTACGTGTTCCGGTTGATCGAAGCACTGGCGCGCAGCGATGGGCGCACGGTGGTGGAAACTGTCGATGCGCTGCGCATGAATGGGCTGTCTGCCGCTTCCACGCTGGAAGAAATGAGCATGGTGCTGCAGCGCATGGCGGTGATTCAGGCGGTGCCGAATGCGGCGGCTGCAGCCGATCCGCACGACAGTGAAGCGCAGGAGATGGCGCGTCTGGCGCAAGTCTTGCCTGCGGACGAAACCCAGTTGCTCTACAGCATGTGCCTGCATGGCCGTGCGGAATTGGGGCTGGCCCCTGACGAATACGCCGCGCTCACGATGGTGCTGTTGCGCTTGCTGGCGTTCAAGAGGCCGGTGACCGAGGCCACCATGGCCACAGCGTCCGGCGCGGCGCCATCGAATCCGACAGCGTCTGCCCCCGCAGACGAGGCTGAAAAAAAAACTCTGAAGTCGACTGAGGCGGCATCGATAGCGCCTCCAGTGGCTCCGCTGGCCGCAGCGGAACCGCCGATGTCAGAAGAGCGGCAAGAAGCACCTGCACCACGCCAGCTGCGTGAAGCCGAGGCGCCCGCTGCCGTTCCCGATCGTGTTCCTGAGGCGTCCGTCCAGCCGCCACAATATGCCGCGCCCGTTGCGCCAGAGGCCCCGCCGCAGGTGGCGGAGCCGGCGCATCCGGCAGTGCGTTTGCCGGTGCGGACGCCCGAGGAGGTGGTGCGCACACCGGTCGAGTCGCAACAGCGCCAGCCGCTGTCGCAGGAAGAAGCGGATACCTACAACATTCCCGTACGCAACGCGCCGGAGCCGGGCATGCGCTTGCAGCCCGCGCAGGTGAATGGGCATAACACTGCGGCGCAGCGACTGGTGCCAACGGCCGAGGGCGAGGTCTGGTACCAGACGGTGCAGGAACTGGTGGCGGCGGAAGCGATTACGGCGCTGGTGCGCGAACTGGCGCTGCAATCGCAATTGATTGCGCGCGATGAAGCGCACTGGTTGCTGCGCGTGGAGCGCGAGTCGCTCAACCAGCCGACGGCGCGTGAGCGGTTGCGTGCGGCGCTGGAGGCTGCGGGTCATACGCGGCAGATCAGCGTGGAAGTGGGCAAAGTGCTGGACAGTCCGGCGCGTCGCAATGCGTACGCGGCGGCGCAGCGCCAGCGGTTGGCGGAGGAGATCGTGCGTGACGATCCGCGCGTGCAGCAGTTGATGCGCGATTTTGGCGCGAAAATCGTGCCGGGCAGCATCAAACCCGCATGAGCGCTGCATTGTCCGCAGCCCTGCGCCCGAATCGCGCTGAAAAGCCACCGCGTTTGGGCTGCCTCGGAATTTCGTCGCACAATCGAAGCACAATGACCTGTTCGGCCTGATTCATTGAAGCGTTCAGAACCAAGGCCGTTTCGTTTTCACATTCATTCAAAAAGCAAAGGAATTCACCATGTTCAACAAGGGACAGCTCGCCGGTCTGATGAAGCAGGCGCAAGCCATGCAGGACAACCTGAAGAAGGCGCAGGACGAACTGGGCAACATCGAGGTGGAAGGCGAGTCCGGCGCCGGTCTGGTCAAGGTGGTGATGACCTGCAAGCACGACGTCAAGCGCGTGACTATCGATCCGTCGCTGCTGGCGGACGACAAGGACATGCTGGAAGATCTGGTGGCCGCCGCTTTCAACGCGGCCGTGCGCAAGGCAGAAGAGACCTCGCAAGAGAAGATGGGCAAGATCACTGCGGGCATGCCGGGCCTTCCGGGCGGCATGAAGTTCCCGTTCTGATCGACTGTGCGGGGGCACGCGCGCTTGCGGGCGCGAATGGCTCCCGGATGGCGTTCTCATGTCTGATACCAGTTCTCTGGATGCGCTGATCCAGTCGCTGCGGCGGCTGCCGGGCGTGGGCATCAAGTCCGCGCAGCGCATGGCGTTTCATTTGCTGCAGCACGATCGGGAAGGTGCGCAGTTGCTCTCGCGCGCCTTGCACGAGGCGACGCAATCCATTCGCCATTGCGAGCGCTGCCACACGTTCACCGAGGCGGCCGTGTGCGAGGTGTGCGCTGATCCGGGGCGGGATGTGTCACGTCTGTGCGTGGTGGAGACGCCTGCGGACCAGTCCGCCATGGAGCGCACAGGTGCGTTCAAGGGCCTGTACTTTGTGCTGATGGGTCGGCTGTCGCCGCTCAGCGGCGTGGGGCCCAAGGACATTGGCGTGAAAAAGCTGATCGAACGTGCCACCGATGGGGTGGTGCAGGAGGTGATTCTCGCCACCAGCTTCACCGCTGAGGGGGAGGCCACGGCCTACGCCATCAGCGAGGCGCTGCGCCCGCGCGGCGTGCAGGTCACTCGGCTGGCACGCGGTGTGCCGGTGGGTAGTGAATTGGAGTTCGTCGATCTGGGCACGATCGCCCATGCACTGGCAGACCGCCGCTGACGGCTGCCGCTCATCCGGAGGTCGCAACCATGGCATCCCCGCATTTCACCGTGGCCTATTGGTGTGTTCTGGTGGTGGCGCTCATGCCCGTTCTGTGTGCCATGTTGGCCAAAGGGGGCGCATTCCGCCTGAGCGACAACCACGATCCGCGCCGTTGGCTGCAAGCACAAAGCGGTTGGCGCGCCCGCGCCAACGCGGCGCAGGCCAACTGTTTTGAGGCGCTGGCGTTCTTCATTGGCGCGGTCATCATTGCGCATCAATTGGGCGCGCCGCAGGGCCGTCTGGACGCGCTCGCCGTGGCGTTCGTGCTGCTGCGAGTGTTGTTCGTGGGGCTGTACGTGGCGGACAAGCCGACTGCGCGCAGTCTGGTGTTCAGTGCCGCATTGCTGGTGAATGTGGCCATCCTGTTTGCCGGATATCGTTGAACGCGGTGCGCCAGCAGATTTCGATGGCAAGGAAATGACACGTAACGGATTACGTAGATTTCGCCACAGGGAAATCCCCTGATGGAAGAGTTGGGTGCGGTCGGGCAATAATGCTGCACTGCAACATTCAATAGTCATGTTCTTCGAATCCGTTTCCCGCCGCCAATGGGGTTTGCAAGCCGTCGCACTGCTTTCGGGTGCAGCGGTGGTGGCGGGCGCGCAGGAGTCGTTGGGGCAGACGGGCAGTACCCGACACGCGAATGAGCTCGTGCGCATTGCCGTGGGTGGGCAGGGCAGTCTTTACTATCTGCCGCTGACAGCGGCAGAGCGGCTGGGCTATTTCCGGGATGAAGGCCTGAGCGTCGTGATCGACGATTACGCTGGGGGGCCGCTGGCGCTGGATGCCGTGCGCCAGGGGCGCGCCGATATCGGTTGCGGCGCCTACGAATCGCTGCTCGAGCAACAGGCGCTGGGCTTCAGTGCGACCAGTGTGGTGCTGATGGGGCGCACGCCGCAGATGGCGCTTGCCGCATCCGCGCGGCTGTGGCCGAGAAAAGCGTCTTCCAGTTACCGCGACTTGCGCATTGGCGTGTCCACCATCGGCGCATCGACGCAAATGTTTGCCCGCTTGTGGCTGATGCAGGCGGGAATCGCCCAGGACGCGGTGCGCTTCGTCGCCGTGGGCAATGGCGATGAGGCCATGACGGCATTGCGCCAGGGGCGCGTGCATGCGCTGAGCCACGTGGACCCGCTCATCACGCTGCTTGAGCAGAAAAATCAGGTGCGCATTCTGGCCGATACGCGCTCGCTCAAAGGGTCGGCCGATTTCTTTGGTGGCCCCATGCCGGGGTCGTGCGTGTACGTGCCTCAGGCCTTTGCGCAGCGCCAGGCGGGCAAGGTGCAACGCGCTGTGAATGCCGTGGTGCATGCGCTCAAGTGGATGCAGACGGCAGGCCCGGCGGATCTGGCGCGCATCATTCCCATGCAGTATTGGCTCAATGACCGGGCAGCGTATCTCGCGGCGTTCGACAAGGTGCGTGAGACGCTGTCGCCCGATGGATTGATGCCGGGCGAGGGTCCTGCAACGGCGCTGCGGGCGCTCGCGCGCTTGCGTGAAAGCCAGATCGCACCGCGCGTGGACTTGTCGCAAACCTACAGCAATGAGTGGGTGCGGCGCGCGATCCTGAAGCACCAACTGTGATGCGCTGACGGATTGGCGGGATCGATGCCGCTGAGCGCGGCGTGGGTTGAATGAAAGGGTGGATGGGAAGCCGCCGCGCTGGCAGCTTCCTTCACTCTTTGATCAGCGATTCAAACGCTCAGCGTTCAACGCTTGCGCTTGGCTGGAGCGACCTTGGCAGCCGCTGGTCTGCTTTTGGCGGCGACCTTGGCCGGTGCAGCGGCGCGTGCCTTGCCAGCGGCAGCGCGGGCGCGGGGTTGCGGGCTGGATTTGGCGAACGAGGTGGAGGTCAGGCGCACCGGCAGGTACATGGTGACATGCTCGCCGCCCTTGAAGCGCGCGTTGGTCCTGACGTCGTTCCAGTCGGCTACGTCGGAGGCGCTGACGCGGTAGCGCTGCGCAATCGCCGCGACGGTTTCGCCGCGCTTGAGTGCGCGCACGACGGTGCGGCGATTGACGATTTCCGGCGTGAAGGCAATCTGGCCGTTGTCCGCCAGTTGGCTGGACACGTCCTGCTGCGTGGTGGCAGAGCGCGGCACCATCAGCGCGGAACCCGCCTTGATCATCATGCGCGGGGGAATGCCGTTGAGCTTGCGCAGATCGTTTTCGCTGATGCCGATGCGCTGGGCCGCGTTGGTCACCGACATGGTGGAGGGCACGCTCCACACGGTCCAGCTGGCGTACTGGCCATCGTTGTGGGCTTCCAGATTCTTGCGGAAGACCTGTGCGTTGTCCCACGGCAGCAGAATCTTGGGCATGCCGGCAGCCAGGATCACCGGCTTGTGCAGCGACGGGTTGAGCGCGCGGAAGTCTTCTTCGCGGATGCCGGCCAGGCTGGCAACGAGCGCGACGTCGATGTCGCGCGTGATGTCCACCGTCTGGAAGTAGGGGTGGTTTTCGATCAGCGGCAATTCGGCGTTGAAGCGCAGCGGATTGGCGACGATGTTCTTGACCGCCTGCAGCTTGGGCACGTACATGCGCGTTTCGGCGGGCATGCTCAGGTCTTCGTAGCCCACGCCCAGTCCTTGCTTCTGGTTGCGGGCAATGGCGCGGGAGACGCTGCCTTCACCCCAGTTGTAGGCAGCCAGGGCCAGATGCCAGTCGCCAAACATGCCGTAGAGCTTTTGCAGATAGTCCAGCGCAGCACGGGTGGAGGCCAGCACGTCGCGGCGGTCATCGCGGAAAGCGTTCTGCTTGAGGTCGAAGTAGGTGCCGGTCGCAGGCATGAACTGCCACATGCCCGCCGCCTTGGCGCTGGAGACGGCCTGCGGGTTGAAGGCGCTTTCGATGTAGGGCAGCAGGGCCAGCTCGCTGGGCATGTTGCGGCGCTCTAGCTCTTCGACGATGTGGAAAAGGTATTTGCTCGAGCGCTCGGTCATGCGTTGCATGTAGTCCGGGCGGGTGGCGTACCACTGCTCGCGATCGCGCACGAGGTCATTGTCCAGATCCGGCATGGCAAAACCACGCCGGATGCGATCCCACAGATCGGCCGGTGCCTTGATGCTCGCCACGCCATAGGTGCCCGTACCAAGCTGGTAGGGGGAAATAGGGCTGAGGGGGCCGGAGGGATAGCTCGGTTGGGCTTGCTTGGTGGGGATGGAGCCAGAGCCGCTGCCGTCGCTTTGGAGGCCGGGGTCGCTCGCATTGTTCGTGGCGCAACCAGCGAGCCAGACCATGCTCACCAGTCCGAAAATTTTTAGCATTCTCATCGGAAGCCGTTTTTCCATTCTCGCAGTGCCGCCAGCACGGACACCGCATCATTGGGATTCACGCTCGCATCGAAGGCCTTGGCCGCATGAGCGACCCCGGATTCGCGTGTGCGCAGGAAGGGGTTGATGGCACGCTCCGTCGACAACAGCGAGGGCAGCGTGGGCTTGTCCTCATCGCGCAGGGCGATGCAGTCTTGCTGATACTTGAGCAGGTCCGTGTTGGTTGGTTCCACGGCGCGCGCGAATTTGAGGTTCGAAAGTGTGTACTCATGCGCGCAACACACGCGCGTGTCGCCCGGCAGCGCGGCCAGTGCGTCCAGCGAATGCTGCATCTGCGCGGGCGTGCCTTCGAACAGGCGACCGCAGCCGCCGGAAAACAGGGTGTCGCCACAAAACAGCACGGGCGTGCCGTTCAGGTCGGGACAGAAATAGGCGATGTGCCCGGCGGTATGTCCCGGCACGTCGATGACCTGGAACTGCAAACCCAGCTCTTCGACCACGTCGCCGCCTTGCAGGCGCTGGATCGGCTCGGGCATGGTTTCATGCGCAGGTCCATATACTCGGGCACCGGTGCCGGCGTGCAGATCCTCTACCCCTCCAACGTGGTCGCCATGGTGGTGGGTGACTAAAATGGCCGCCAATGTCAGACCCTGGCTGCGCAGCACTCCAAACACAGCGTCGGCATCTCCCGGATCCACCACGATGGCGTTGTGCGCATCGTGCATCATCCAGATGTAGTTGTCGGAGAAAGCGGGCAGTGGCAGCAGATTCATGAACGGCGAAATTATAAGTTTGCACCAATGGTTGGACACACCACCCGGGCGCTACCTGCTCCATTGGGAGCAGGATCGTTACGATGAGTTGGTGGCGGATGTGTTCGGATACCACGCGCTCCAGCTGGGCATGCCCCGGCTCGCAGGCCTGCGAGCCAATCGCATGCCGCACCGCTGGCTGGCGCTGGGCGAGGCGCAAGCCATGATACTAAAGACCTCGCTCGTTGCCGATAGTCTGACGGAAGAATATTGCGAAGAATCACCGGTGCCAGCCTCCCTGCACGCCGAGCCGGAAATGTTGCCTTTTCCGCAAGACAGTCTGGATCTGGTGTTGCTACCCCATGTTCTGGAAGACTGCCACGATGCGCATGCCGCACTGCGGGAAGTGTTCCGCGTGCTGCGCCCAGAAGGGCGACTGGTGGTCAGCGGACTGAATCCTTACAGCCTGTGGGGTGCGCGGCAATCGTGGGCGCGCCTGTATCGGCGGTTGGGCGTGGGCGGGCCGTCATTCCTGCCACCCGCGCGGGAATTCATCACTCCGGGCAGAATGCGCGACTGGCTGCAACTGCTCGGTATGGAAATAGATTCAATTAGTTTTGGATGTTACAAACCGGCGGTGACGAGCACGGGTTGGCTGGAACGCTATGAATTCCTCGATAGTCGCGGGCCGCGCTGGTGGCCTGCATTGGGTGCGGCCTATGTGATCGTCGCCACCAAACGGGTGCAGGGGATGCGGCTGATCAGCCCGTCCTGGCGCGCCGCACCGGCCACCGCGCCCGCGCCGGTGCAGGTACCAGCAGCCAATCGGCACAATGATGCTCCATCATGAGCACACATCTGAAGTGGATTTTTGAGTGACAGCAGTAGTGATTTATACGGACGGCGCGTGCAAGGGCAACCCCGGTCCGGGCGGTTGGGGCGTGTTGATGCGCTCGGGTAAGTTCGAGAAGGAATTGTTCGGCGGCGAGCTGGACACCACCAACAACCGCATGGAGTTGCTGGCCGTGATCGAGGCGCTCACGGCGCTCAAGCGTCCCTGCGACGTTACGCTGTATCTGGACAGCCAGTACGTGCGCAAGGGCATCACCGAGTGGATTCAGGGCTGGAAAAAGAAGAACTGGCGCACCGCCAGCGGCTCGCCCGTGAAAAACGTGGAGCTGTGGCAGCGGCTGGATGAGCTAGCCTCCAACACCGGGCACAAGATCGACTGGCGCTGGGTCAAGGGCCATGCAGGCGATCCGGGCAACGAGCGCGCCGATGCACTCGCCAACATGGGCGTGGACAAGGCGCTGGGGCGCTGATCAGTCCTGCGTCTTCCGCACGGCGTCGTGAATGGCCTGTGCGGAGTCAGGGCGCACCAGCCTGTCGACCTCTTTGCCATCTTTGAGGAACACCAGCGTGGGCCAGAGCTTTACGCCGAAGCTGCGGCCCAGCCGCTGACCGGGGCCATCTTCCACCTTGATGTGCTCCACCGCGGCCTGATCTTCCAGCGCTTGCTGGATGAGGGGCTGGGCGCGCTGACAAAAGCCGCACCATGGCGTGCCAAATTCCAGCACCGCCACGCCTTTCAGTGCATCAATGGCTTCGCGCGTGGGCGGCGTGGACAGGTGGCGAGGGCTGAAGGGCATGAGGACATCTCCCGATTCGTGGCGATTGCAGATGCCATCCAGCATGCCGCATCGGCAGTGAAATGGGTTCAGAGTTTGCGGACATTGCGCGTCAGATCACGCCGTCAAACATCATCACCTGCACGGCCTCGCCGGGCTGCACCGTGCCTGCATCGTGGGGCAGCACGATGAGCCCGTTGGCCTGCACCATCGAGCTGAGCACGCCTGAGCCCTGATGGCCTGTGGTGCGCACTTCAAGCGAACCATCCGCCGCCGGGGTGACGATGCCGCGCTGGTATTCCGTGCGACCGGGGCGCTTACGCAGCGTCTCAGTGCACACGGCGCGCAGCATGACGGGGGATTCGGGCTTGCACCCCATCATGCGCTGCAAGGCAGGGCGGACAAAGGCGATGAAGGTGACCATCACCGCGACCGGATTGCCGGGCAGCCCCAGCAGCGTGCATCGGCCTGCGGCGGCGTCATCGCGATCCAGCCAGCCCACGGCCATGGGACGGCCCGGGCGCATGGCGATGCGCCAGAACGCGACGTCGCCCAGGCGCTGCATCAGTGCCCGCGTGTGGTCGGCGTCGCCGCCACTCACGCCGCCGCTGGTGATGATGGCGTCGGCGCTCGCCGCGGCCTGGCGGAACGTGGCCTCCAGCAGATCGGGCTGATCCGCCACGGCACCGAAATCGACCACCTGCACGCCCAGACGCGCCAGCAGCCCGAAGAGCGTGTAGCGATTGCTGTCGTACACCGCCCCTTCGCGCGGTGCTTCGCCCGGCTGCAGGATTTCATCACCGGTCGAGAAATACGCCACGCGCAGACGGCGGAACACGCGCACTTGCGCTAATCCAAGGCTCGCCAGCAGACCCAGCGCAGCGGGCGTGATGCGTTCGCCCTGCGCCAGCGCAACGCCGCCTTGCATCAGGTCTTCACCCGCGCGGCGGCGATTGGCCCCGGCCCGGATGGTGTCGGCAGCGATGGCAATGCGCCCATCGTCCGAAGTGGTGGTGCGCTCGATGGGCGCCACCGTGTCCAGACCCTGCGGCATGACGGCTCCCGTCATGATGCGCACACATTGCCCCGCCCGCACTTCACCGGCCCAGGCGTGACCGGCCAATGCCGTGCCCACGCACTCCAGCAACAGCGGCGCGCCCGGCGCAAGGTCAGCGCCCCGAAACGCAAAGCCGTCCATGGCCGAGTTGTCATGTGGCGGCACGTTGATGGGCGAGATCACCGCTTCGGCCACCACGCGCCCCAGCGCATCTGTCAGTGCGACAGATTCAGTGTCGGTCACCGGCGCGATCATCCGGTCGAGAAAGGCGTGCACGGCATCCACCGACATGTCCTGGCTGTCGAATGCGGGGAGGCTGGCGGCGATGGAGGTCAGTGTGGTCATGCAGCGGGAAAATTCAGTTCTGGGCAGCCGGGCAGGGCGTGCACCATGAGCAGGTGGTCGTGGCCCACACCGTTCACCACAATGGCGCGCGGTACTCTGGCGCAGACCCGGAATCCAGCCCGTTCGTACAGGCGCACGGCGCGCGCGTTGGTGGCGGTGACGGCCAGTTGGAGCATTTCAAGCCCTTCCATCTGTTCGGCCAAGGCGATACAGGCGTGCAGCAATTGTCGCGCGATTCCCTGATGTTCAAAATTGACATCGGTCATGACGGCATTGACATGGGCTATATGCCGCTTGAACAGTGCTTCTTCGCGTTCCACACCCAGGCTGCCAACCAATTGACCGTCGGTCGTGAATGCGCCCAGATAGAACGGCCCCATGCCGGGGCGGCCAAAACGCGCCGAATAGACGAAGTGCGGGCGCGTCACCGCCGTGGCGTAGTCGGTGGAAAAAGCCTCGGGCGTGCGCAGCAAGGAGGCGTCGCGCAATACCTTGTACGCTGGCGCGTCGTGTGCCTGCAATACGGCGATGCGTATGGGCGAGTGGGGCGAGTGTTCTGGCACTGGGAGGGTCTGTGCTGTCATGTCGATCGATGGTCCCCAATCAGCCGCTCCAGTTGCAGCAAGTCGTCCGGCGTATTCGTGTTGGCGAAGGCGAGGGGATCGTCCCCAGGCTGATCAAAGCACACGACGCTGTGCGGCTGCGCTCGCAGCCAATGCATCACACGGTGCGAGCCGCTTGCCAGATAGGCGGCGAGGCTCGCGCGCAGGTCTCGGTGCAACAGACAGAAAACCGGGTGCGGACGCATCTCCACCGCGCCCTGAGCACCTGGCTGCGGCGCGGCGGCGTAGGCGACGAGAGATCCGTCCCGCGCAGCAGCACGGGCCAGGCGCGCCACCAGATCCAGCGGAAACCGCGGTGAATCGCACGGCACGGTCACCAGCCATGGTGTCGAGACATGCTCCAGCCCGCTCAACATGCCGGCCAGCGGGCCGGGAAAATCTGCCAGCGAGTCCTGCCAGACGGGCACGCCCCAACGCGCGTATGTCTCCAGATGGCGATTGGCGCTGACAGCGATAGGGCCCACCTGCGCTTGCAGCCGCTGCAACGCGATGTGCGCCAGCGCCTCGCCGCAAAAGGATTGCAAGCCTTTGTCCGCGCCGCCAAACCGGGAGGCGCGCCCCCCGGCGAGCACAAGGCCGGTGATCTGCTCAGATGGGATGGGTGAAGGTGCGATGTGAATGGTGAACTCCGCTGTCAGGCAACGGCATCTGGAATGCCTGCAGCGAAGTGTAGGTCAGCAAGCGCGCCGTCTATTCGACACCCGCGCGGACCACGCCGCGTGCGCACAGGTCGTCGATGGTGTTGGCCGCCGTGCTCCAGTCGGCCAATACGCTGCGCGAGTGCTGACCGATATGGGGCGCCTGGGACGCCGCGTGGCCACCCGTGTCGCCCGGAATATTGGCGATGGGCACGGGGGCGTCAATGCCCTCCTGTTGCAACCACTCGATGGACTGGGCGGCGTCGAGTTGGGGATGGGCCAGCGTTTGCCCGTAGTCTTGAACTTCGGAATGCAGGATGTCCGCGCGCACCAGCAACTCGACCAGTTGTGCGCTGCTCAGGCGCACGAATTCAGCGCACAGGATGGCTTCCAGCGTGGTTCGGGCGGCGACCCGTTGTGCGTTGGTGGTGTAGTCGCCGGATTGCAGCAGATCCTCGCGCCCGAGCAGGCGGCACAGGCGCGCGAAGTGCTCGTCGGTGCGCACTGACATGCTGACGAAACCATCGCGAGAGGCGTAAACACCGAGCGGCACGAAGTACGCCTGATCTGCAGGAGTGAGGTGTTTTTCCGCAATCTTGCTGGCCTGCAGAGCCATGGCGGCGTTCAGCAGGCTGCATTCGATATGGCGCCCACCACGGCCTGTGCGCGCAATCTCCAGCAAGCTGGTGGCGATGGACTGGAAGGCGTACAAACCTGTCACCTGATCGATGATGAATTGATCCAGCCGACGCGGCATGCCGTCGCTGCCTTTGTTGGTGAACATGAAGCCGGAAAACGCCTGCAGCACGATGTCCGTTGCGGGCGCGTCCACCATCGGGCCGGAGCTGCCAAAGCCGTTCACCGACAGGTACACGATATCGGGATTGTCGGCTGCCAGTTGCGCATAGCCCAGTCCCAGGCGGTCCATCACGCCGGGACGAAAGGCCTCGATCACCACGTCCGCCTGTCGGGCCAACGCGCGCACCGTGTGCTGCGCGGCGGCATCCTTCAGATCGATGGCGAGCGAGCGCTTGCCGCGATTGCAGACGGTGGCATACGCCGTGAGGTCGCCAAACTGCGGGCCGAGTGTGCGCGACCAGTCGCCTTGCAGACTTTCGATCTTGACCACGTCAGCGCCCTGCATCGCGCACAGCATGCCAGCCTGCGGACCGGCGATGCCCATTGAAAAATCCAGAACCTTCAAACCCTGCATGGACATGCCCATGTGTCTTCCTTGTTGATGTGTGGTGGCGTTGCGGATGGCGTGCGCGCGGTTCAGGGCGTTGTCAAGCGGATGCTGCCGAAGCCGTCATAAATGGCCTCGAACTGGTCGCCCGCGCGGGCGGCGGCAAGGATGTTGCACGAGCCGGTGCTGACCATGTCGCCGGCCTTCAAGGGCTGCCCCAATCGCTTGAGTCGATTGGCCAGCCACACCAGCGGCAGTAGCGGATGCCCCATGACGTCGGCCGAGGTGCCGCTGGAATGCGCAACGCCATTGCGCAGCAGTTGCACGCGCACGCCATGCTCGAACGCGCGTTGCCAGTCGTGCACTGGCTCGCCCAGCACATACCAGCCCGAGGCAAAGCCATCGGCCATGATGTATTCAACCGGCGGGATCGACGCGCGCGCGAAGCGACATTCTGCGATTTCCACGCAGGTGTGCACGCTGCGGATCACCTGGGCGAGATCATCGAATTGGTAGTCCGCCGTTTGCTCGGGCAGTGCGCGATCGATGGTGAAGGCGAACTCGCACTCGATGACCGGATCGAGCAGGCGCTTGCGCTCGACTTGGGCGGGTGACGTGCAGAGAAAGCGCTGGAAGGTGGCGCCAAACACCGGGCCAGCGGTGCGCAGTTTCTTTTGCAGATCCACATTGGTGGCCGCGATCTTCCAGCCGAGTCGGGGCCATGCCAGTGCGTCGGCGACGGCGAGCATGGTGCGCACGCCTGCGTCTTCGTCCGGCAGATTCCATGAGGGATCGAGCGCATGAATCTGCTCGCCCGATGCGCGGGCATGGGCAAGGGCCTGAACCAGCGATGCGTTCTGGGTGCTTGCACAGGGGAGTGAAGAAAGTTCAGTCATTTAGTTGCTCGCCTGGATGTGGTTGTCCTGAATGACTTTCTGCCAGCGACGCAGGTCGTCGGCGAGATAGTCCTTGAGTTGTTCGAGGCTCTTGGGCGCGGGTACGGTCATGTAGTCCTTGGCGAAGGCTTCGCGCAGCGCGCTGCTGTGTCGCAGCTTGTCAAAGGACTGCATCAGTCGCTGACGGGTCGGCTCGTCCAGCCCGCGTGGCACCGATAACGAATACCAGATGGACGATTGGAAGCCGGGCAGACTTTCGCGGATCGTCTGCACGTGCGGGGCCTCCTTGATGCGCGCCTCGGTGCCCACCGCAATCGCCACTACCTTGCCCGATGTGATGTAGGGAAGGGCCGAGCCCAGCGCGTTCACGCTCACGTCGACATCCCCCGCCAGCACCGCGTTCATGGCCTGGCCGGCGCCCGGATAGGGAATGCCGGTCATCTGGAAACCGAGCTCGTTCTCCAGCTTGCGCATGGGAAGTGTCAGCACGCCCGTGGCGGACACGGATGAGTAGTTCAGGCCGCCTTGTTTCTGGCGTGCGAGCGCTGCCAACTCCTTCAGTGTGTTGACACCCAACTGGGGCCGCGCCACGACGACGATGGGCGACTCGGTGAGCAAGGACAGGATTTCCAGGTCCTTTTGCGGATCGTATGGCAGGGCTTTGTACAGCAGCGGATTGATCGACAGCGGCGTGTTGGGCGTGAACAGGATCGTGTGCCCGTCCGGCTTGGCCGAGGCCACCATCTGCGTGCCAACCACGCCATTGGCGCCGCCCTTGTTCACCACCATGACTGGGGTCTTGAGGTCGCTGGACAACTCGTCGGCAATGCGCCGGGCCATGATGTCGGCGATGCCGCCAGCGCTGTAGGGCACGACGATCTGTATGGGCCTGGAGGGAAACGCTTGCGCGCTGCATGTCACGAGCGCTGCGGCGATGAGGGCAAAAATTCTGCGCACCTGTCGATCTCCTGCAATAGAGTTGAAAGCGGGTCCGGTGTGCGTTCGCGGGACCGCTGACCGGGGCTGCTTGCAGTATTCGATGCGCTGGCGCGCGCGCCATACTTCTTGTGAAAGCGTGGATTTGTATTTCGAATGGATGCCGGGGATGCGGAGGGCGCTTAGCGGTAGCCGTAGTACGACAGCACGCGCTCGTCGCGATCGGGGCCGGGCTCGAATGCTTCGATCAGCACCTGATCGGGTGCCTGCACCATGAAATAACCACCGCCTGCAGATTCGCGGATGGGATTGGGCAGATGCAGCCCAGCGGCGTGCATGCGGTCATAGAGATCCTGTAGCCCGACGACCTGCATGCCGAGGTGGTGAAACGCATTGCGGTCAAGCGCACGCGGCGCCTGATCGTAGAAGTGCAGGGCACCGATGCCGATGCGCATGAACACGTTGCGCGCGCCGCCATAATCGCCGTCCCACATCACCTCGCCATCAAACCAGTGGCGGTAAAACGCCAGCGTGCGATCCAGGTCCTGTGCAAAGAGGTGCACGTGCTGGAGGTGGTAGCGCTCGGGGCGCTGGTAGGGGTAGCGGAGTGGCGTGTTCTGCTGCATGGATGAAATTCAGGTGGGTGGAGAAGAGATGCATTGCTGCACATGCTTGAGTGCGCTGCGCACGACGGGTTTGTCGCACGCGGCCAGCCACATGCATTGCACCGGCGAGAGCGGCGACTGGTGTTGCAGCTCCAGGAACTGGGCCTGTATGCCGCACGAGGACAGGCATTGGGGAACGACCGCCACGCCCAGTCCTTTGGACACCATGGAGACGACGGTCAGCCACTGGCTGGTCTGGTACTTCACGCGCGGCGTGAATCCAGCGTTCACACACAGGGCGATGATCTGGTCGAAATAAGCGGGCGAACCGGCGCGCCTGAACAGGATGAAATCGTCGTGCTCCAGTTGGCGCAGGTCGATGGAGGCGCCCTTGGCTGCATAGTGATGCGGCGGCAGGCAGGCCATCAGCGGCTCATTGAACAGCGTGGTGAACGATAACTGGCTGGGCACCAGCGCTGAGTGGCCGAAGCCGATGTCGATATGCCCGGCAATCAGTGCATCTACCTGGCTTTGCGACGACATCTCCGAGAGCTCCAGCGTGAGCAGCGGCTCTTGTTCTTCGAGCCGCCGGATGAGCCGGTCCAGGCCGCGAAACACCATGGAGGCGTGAAAGCCAATGCGCAGCAGCCCCTGCTTGCCCTCGGCAATGCCGTGCGCCAGCGCATAGGCTTCGTTGGCCTGCGCCAGCAGCCGCACGGCCTTTTCGCGGAACGCATGACCAGCGTCCGTCAAAGTGACCTGGCGGCTGCTGCGCTGCACCAGCGCAGCGCCGATATAGGACTCCAGTTGCTGGATGGCGATGCTGAAGGGCGGTTGCGACACATGGCACTTGAGCGCCGCGCGGCCAAAGTTCAGTTCTTCGGCCAGCGCCACAAAGTAGCGCAGGTGTCGCATTTCAATGGATTCGTATCGCATGGTCGCCAGTGAACAAAAAAATCACATGCTACCGGCGAGCAGCGCACATCAATCGATGGAAGCGCCGGAGCTGCGGACAATGTCTGCCCACTGCGCTGATTCCTTTTTCATCTTCGCCGCGAGGTCCTCGGGCGTGTTCTGTGCAGGAATGTTCAGGCCGCGCGATTCCAGTTGCTTGCGCAACTGAGGGTCTTGCAGCACTTTCTGCGACCAATCCGACAGCTTTTTCTTGGTTGCCTCCGGAATGCCGCTGGGAGCGAGCAGGGCGAAGAACACGCTGATGTCCACGCCCTTCACGCCTTGTTCGGCCAGAGTCGCCACGTTCGGGAACAGTGGCGAGCGTTGGCTGGTCGTGAGTGCCAGCATCTGCAATTGGCCGGACTCGACAAACGGCTTGGCCGTGAAGATGTCGGTGAATGTGACTTCCACCTGATTGGCGAGCAGTGCCTGCAGCGCAGGACCGGAGCCCTTGTAGGGAATGTGGTTGAGGTTCGCGCCGGTCTTCTGCGCAAACAGCACGCCCGACAGGTGCGTCGTGCCACCGCTGCCGGCCGATGCGTAGGCCAATCCGCTCTTCTTGTCGCGCTCGAGCAATTGCGGCACGGTCGACACGCCGAGTGCCTTGTTCACCAGAATCGCGTTAGGCAGGCTGCCGAAATCGGCAATGGGCTGGAAGTCGGTCAGCGGATTGAACTTGAGGTTCTTGTAGAGCGCAGGATTGATCACCAGCACCGGGGACGAACCGAACAGCAGCGTGTAGCCGTCCTTGTTGGCGCGGGCGACGTAATCACCGGCAATGTTGCCACCCGCTCCGGCGCGGTTTTCCACCACGATGGCCTGGCCCGCAACCTTCGCCATTTCGACGGCGACGGCGCGGCCAATCAGGTCTGCGGGCCCGCCGGGCGGATAGGGCACGACAAACGTGATCGGGCGCTCCGGAAAGTCGGCCCAGACGGGTTGTGCGGCCACGGTGGCAAGGATCGCGAGCGCGGCGAACATGGTCTTCTTCATGGTGTCTCCTGATGGGTTTCCCCGAATATAGGAAGCCACGCGACGCGCGCCATACGTATTGCGAATTCGCGAATATGTATTTCGAATGGATCGCGGGTCAGGGCTGGCTAGATTCGAACTGCACTTGATGAAACCCTTGCGGAGTAAAAGAATGAATCTGGCGAATGGCGCACTCACCGGCCTGAAGGTGATCGACGCTTCACGCGTACTGGGCGGCCCGGTCTGCGGGCAAATGTTGGGGGACCACGGCGCGGAGGTGCTGAAGATCGAGGCCCCTGCGGGCGACGACACACGGTCCTGGAAGCCGCCCATGCTGGGGCCGGTCTCTGCGTATTTTTCGGGCGCGAACCGCAACAAGACGCTGGAGGTGCTGGACTTCAACCTGCGCGAGGATTTCGAGCGTTTCACCGAGCTGCTGCGCGATGCGGATGTGCTGATCGAGAACTTCCGCCCGGATTCCGCGCGCAAATGGGGGCTGACCCGTGAATGGACACAAGCGCTGAATCCGCGCCTGATTCATTGCCGCGTGTCGGGCTTTGGTGAGCAGGGGCCCATGGCTGGACTGCCCGCCTACGATACGGCGATGCAGGCGCTGTGTGGCCTCATGTCGGTCAACGGCACGGCAGAGACTGGGCCGATGCGCGTGGGCCTGCCGGTGGTGGACATGACGACGGGGCTGAACGCGATGATCGGCATTCTGCTGGCCTTGCAGGCGCGGCACATCACCGGGCAGGGGCAGTTGGTGGAGACGACCTTGTTCGCCAACGCGGTGGCGCTGCTGCACCCGCATACGAGCAACTACTTTGGCAACGGCGCCGTGCCCCAGTTGACGGGCAATGCGCACCCGAACATCTATCCCTACGATGCGTTCGCCACGCGCAATGGGTCGATCTATCTGGCCATCGGCAATGACCGGCAGTTCCGGACGTTCTGCGAACACTTGGGGCAGGCGGCGCTGGCAGAGCGCCCGGAGTTCGCGACCAATCCGCAACGCTCCACCCACCGCGCAGAGCTGCGCGATCGGTTGGAGCCCTTGCTGGCACGCGAAGATGCCGCAGAGCTTGCGCAGGCGTTGGTGCAGCAGGGTGTGCCGTGCGCGCCCGTGCAGAACGTGGCGCAGGTGCTGGAGTCGGAGCAGGCGCGTGCGTCAGGCGCGCTGGTTGCGCTGGACAACGGCTACAAGGGCATTGCTTCGCCGATTCGCCTGAGCGCCACGCCGGCCACCTATCGGCTGGCGCCTCCGCCGTTTCCCGAGTCCGGGGCGGTGGCCTGATCAGCCGCCGATGTAGCTCATCTCGATGCGCCGCCCGCCCTTGCCAGATTCTGGCGGCAGGGTGCTGCGGATTTCGGAATAGCGGTCGGTGCGGCCCTGCCAAATGTGGGCGAGCGCGGCGGCGATGTCGGCATCGCTGGCCTCACCGCGCAACAGGCTGCGCAGATCGTAGCCGTGCTGGGCGAACAGGCACAGGTAGAGCTGGCCTTCGGTGGACAAGCGAGCGCGATTGCAGTCGCCGCAGAAAGCGTGCGTGACGCTACTGATGACGCCGATTTCGCCCAGCGCAGGATCGTAGAGGCCGGACGCATCGGCATAGCCCCAGCGCTTGGCCGTTTCGCCGGGCGTGGCGGCTTCCAGCGGCACGAGTGGATATTCGGTTTGCAGCAAGCGGATGACTTCATCCGACGGCAGCACTTCGTCCATGCACCAGCCGTTGGTGGAGCCGACGTCCATGTACTCGATAAAACGCAGGGTGATGCCGGTGCCACGGAAATGCTTCGCCATCGAGAGGATTTCGTGGTCGTTCGTGCCGCGTTTGACGACCATGTTCACCTTGACTTTGTCAAAGCCGACTTCCTGCGCCGCCTCGATGCCGCGCAGCACCTCGGTGACGGGAAAGTCCATGTCGTTCATATCACGGAACAGGGCATCGTTCAGGCTGTCCAGACTGACGGTCACGCGCGCCAGGCCCGCGTCGCGCAGCGCCCGTGCCTTGCGTGCCAGCACCGAGCCGTTGGTGGTGAGCGTGAGGTCGGGCACCTTGCCGTCCACGGTGCGCAACCCGGCCAGTTGCGCAATCAACTGCTCGATGTTCTTGCGCAGCAGCGGCTCGCCTCCGGTCAGGCGAATCTTGCGCACGCCCAGTGTCATGAACTGGCGCGCGAGGCGCGTGATTTCCTCAAAACTGAGCAGCGCGCTGTGGGGCAGGTACGGATAGTCCTTGTTGAACACATCCTTGGGCATGCAGTAGGAGCAGCGAAAGTTGCAGCGATCCGTCACGCTGATGCGCAGGTCGCGCAGCGGACGCTGTAGTGCGTCGGTCAGCGAGTCTCCCGCCGGCATACCGAATTCGGGCACGACAGCGCGCAGCGCGCCTTTGCGCTGGTCTACCAAAGGAATAATGCGTTCACCCATGAGCTGATTTTCGCCTATGAAGAGCCGATGGTCGATGAATCTTGTTGGGATTCACGCATCTCCGGGAGGGATGTTGCCGCGCCGGGGCGGGCGCTGGTTTCGCGTTGATAGAACTGCGGGTAGAACTCCTTGACGCCTTCGCCGCGGAAATCCCAGCCCGTGCATTGGCCGAGATGGCGTGGTGGTTCGCCATCGGTGGGCGTGGAGAACGCCTCGGACGAGAGCGTCTGGAAGGCGGCGGTGGCGAGGTTGAAGAGCAGTTCGCGAATGTGCGTGCAACTGGCGACGCCACCCAGATGTTCCTGAATCGCCTTGCGCCAGCCGCGCGACATGCTGCAGCCCACCATGGATTGCAATGCGGCCAGTGCCTCGGGGCAGCCGCCCAGCGGGTGCGCGTCCATCGTGGCCTCGATGGCTTGCACCTCCAGATCCGTGTTGATGGTCACGCGCAGCCACATGTGGTGGATGGCCGCGCCCGCTTTGCGGATCTTGCCGGGATCGCGGATGAATTCGATGTCGTGCGATTTGCTGTCGTGCAATTCGCCTTCGATGTCCCATAGGCCATCGCTGCGTTGATAACCTTGGTATGTGACGCGGCGCACGTGTTTGGCGGTGCGCTCCACCGGAGGAGACAGGGGCATTGTCGAGTTGTTTTGTGTTGTATCGTGGGGGCGCACTATCGGTTGTGCGCGCAGGCGAGAAGAATCTGCGGCATTGCCACTTTTCGCCGATCTGATGCGCTCTATTGTGCGTGAGGCTCAGAAATCCTGCATTCCGACGGGAACTTGGCCCGGTTGGGATACGTCGCCAAGGCGTCACTTGCAGGCTGCTGCCGAGGCCGAAAGCAGGGTGAAAGCTGCTTGCACGTAAAATCATGGGTTTCCCGCACCGTGCACGTCACGTCGGGCAAGCCATTCAATTCACTTCCAACCCTGTTGCAACATGTCTCTGAACAACGTTCCCGCCGGTAAAAATCTGCCTGAATCCTTCAACGTCGTGATCGAGATTCCGATGGAATCTGACCCGATCAAGTACGAAGTGGACAAGGACACCGGTGCCATTTTCGTGGACCGTTTCATGACGGCTGCCATGTTTTACCCCGCCAACTACGGCTACGTGCCGCAAACCCTGTCGGGTGATGGCGATCCGGTGGACGTGCTGGTCGTGACGCCCTACAAGCTGCCTCCCGGCGTGGTGGTTCCCTGCCGTGCGCTGGGCATCCTGAAGATGGAAGACGAAGCCGGCGTGGACGGGAAGGTGCTGGCCGTGCCCACCGCCAAGATCCTGAAGCAGTACGCCAACATCAAGACGCTGGGCGACATCCCTGAGATCAAGCTGAAGGCGATCGAGCACTTCTTCGCCCACTACAAGGACCTGGAAGAAGGCAAGTGGGTCAAGGTGCTGGGTTGGGAAGGCCTGGACGCTGCCCACAAGGAGTTGACAGACGGCGTGGCGAATTACGAGAAGTCTAAAAAAGCCTGATGAGTTTTTATGGGAGGGGAAGTTCCCGCCCCGGATGAGGTGGAAGCCCACTCGCACTTTGCGAGTGGGCTTTTTTGTGCTTGCGCGCAACTCAAAAGGCGCAGTTGAGCGGGCTCGTTCGCGCTTCGTTGGGGGCGGTGTCCGGGGCGCCGTGCCACAAGCTGTGCGGGCCTGTGGCGCGGCCTGGGCCGTGGGCCGGTAATATAGATGGCCTTCACTGAATCGCCCGTTGCCATGCTGCCCATTTCTTCCTTGCGCTCGCGCTCTTCCCGCCATGGGGCTCAAGCGCCTGCAGTGCCTGTCTCCAAGTTCCTGACCTTCCGGCTGGGGCAGGAGATCTATGCGATCGACATTCTTTGCGTGCAGGAGATCCGGTCGTATGAAGCGCCCACGCATCTGGTCCATGCGCCAGAGTTCATCAAGGGCGTGATCCATCTGCGCGGCGTGATCGTGCCCATGGTGGATCTGCGCGTGAAGCTGCGTTGCGCGGAGGCGAGCTACAACGAGTTCACCGTGGTGATCGTGCTCAAGGTCGATGGCATGCTGCTGGGCGCGGTGGTGGATGCCGTGGCCGATGTGGTGGCACTGGCGGACGATGCGATCAAGCCCGCACCGCGATTTCAGGGCGCGGTGGATACGGCGTTCGTGCGCGGCATGGCCCAGGTGGAGGGGCAGATGCTGATCGTCGTGGACATCGCCAAACTGCTCAGCGCCGAGGAGATGGGCCTGCTCCAGCAGACGCAGGACCGTTGAGCGGTGCTCGCCGTCAGGTGCCGTGCCTGAACGGACTGCGCTCATTCAACTCGCTCATATAGGCATCGATGCCTTGACCTTCGCGCTCCAGAAAGCGCTCGACGGCTTCGGCAAATGCCGGATGCGCCAGCCAATGCGCGCTGGTGGCCTGAACCGGGAGCAGGGCGCGCGCCATCTTGTGCTGGCCCTGCGCGCCGCCTTCAAAGCGCGCTACGCCGTTGGCGATACACCATTGCAGCGGCTGGTAGTAGCAGGCCTCGAAATGCAGTTGATCGACGCGCTCCAGTGCGCCCCAGTAGCGGCCATAGGCAATCGCCTCGGTGGCTGGCGTGTCGCCTGGCCCGTCTACGGGGCGTAACGCCACCAGGCTGCAGGCGATGGCGCGGTTGTCGCGTTCGGCCAGAAACAGGACCCAGTTGGCGGGCATGCCGGATTGCATGTGCTGGAAGAAGTCGCGGCTCAGGTAGGGCGCGTTGCCGTGCTCAAGATAGGTGCGCTCGTAGCAGGCGTAGAAAAAATCCCAATCCGCGTTGCTCATCTGCGCGCCGGGAATGGCGCGAAAGCGCACGCCCGCATCGTGCACGCGGCGGCGCTCCTGGCGGATTTTCTTGCGCTTATCCTGATGGAGCGAGGCCAGGAAATCGTCGAAATCCCGATACGGTTCGCCAGTGACAGGGTGCCGGTTCTGCCAGTGGAATTGCACGGTATGGCGCAGCATCATTCCGGCCTGGCGTGCTGCCGTGACATCTTCCTCTTCGGCAAACAGCAGGTGCACGGACGACAGCTCCGCCTCCCGCGCCCAATCGATGAGCGCTTGCAGCATGGCCGCGCGTGCAGTGGCATTCGCCGCCAGCAAGCGCGTGCCGGGAACGGGCGTGAACGGCACGGCCAGCACGCCTTTCGGGTAGTACTGCAGACCATGGCGCTGGTAGGCGTCGGCCCAGGCCCAGTCGAAAACGTATTCGCCATAGGAATGCGACTTCACATACAGCACGCACGCGCCGATCAGCGCGTTGGCGTCATCGCCGTCCTCGCGCAGCGTGAAGAACACGGGTGCCCAACCGGTTTGCGCTGTGGCGCTGCCGCTGCTCTCTAGCGCCGCCAGATAGGCGTGGCGCATGAACGGCGTGGGGTTGGACTGCGCGTGCAGCAGCGCGTCCCATTCCTGCGCGTTGACCTTGAGCGCGGAGTCGTGCAGCTCGAGCGTGTAGCCGCTGGATGTCTCTGTGTTTCCGGAAGGGGATGATTGTTGTGTGGGCAAGGCGCGGGCACCGATGGCGGATGGAGAACGCTTCGATCATGACTGAAATCGGGCGTTCGGGCGTAGCGCTTGTGAATTTGCCCATTTTTTAAGCTGATTTAATTTGTCTTTCTAAATCAAGCACTTGAGAAAGAAATACAAAGTAACCCGCAAGTTGTTCACAGCACTGTCCAGTGTCTGTGGGGAAAACTTTGCCCCGCCCGGGCGCAAGGCCCGCCTGACGGGGCCAAGCGGGCGCAATGAACTGCGGGGCCAATGAATCCGCCGCCCGCGCATGGCGAAGGTGGATGACATAATGGCTGCAGTCACATTTGCTCCCACCATGTCATTTGCCATCCGCATCGCCCAGCAGAACTTTGTCGTGGGCGATATCCAGGGCAACGCCCACACAATCATCGAAGCCGCTCGCGCGGCCCATGCCGATGGCGCACGGCTTGTGTTGACGCCGGAACTGGCGCTCACCGGCTACGCGGCGGAAGACCTATATCTTCGTCCCGCCTTCCTGAGCGCCTGTGAGGCCGGTCTGGCGCAGATCGCGCAGGCCAGCACGCAGTGGCCGGACTTGGCCATCGTGGTGGGGCATCCTGAACGCATTGCGCACGAGCCGGGCGGGCGTTGCCACAACGCCGCCAGCGTGGTGCGCAACGGACGCATCGAGCAGACCTATGCGAAGCAGCGTTTGCCCAATTACGAAGTGTTCGACGAGCAGCGCTACTTCGTCGCAGGCAAGGGCGATGGCGTGTTCGATGTGGCCGGTGTGCGCGTTGGCCTGCTGATCTGCGAAGACGCGTGGTGGCCTGAGCCCGCGCGTGCGGCGGCCCGGGCGGGCGCGCACATGCTGGTGTGCCTGAATGCATCGCCCTTTCACGTTGGCAAGAGCGCGGAGCGCGAAGAGGTCATGCGCGAACGTGTGCGTGAAACCGGGTTGCCGCTGGTATACGCCCATCTGGTCGGTGGGCAGGATGAGGTGGTGTTTGAAGGCGCATCATTCGCGCTGAATGCCGATGGCAGTGTGGCCATGCGTGCGCCTGCGTTTGAAGAGGTGCAGGCCCACGTGCAAGTCGCTGCAGAGGCGAATGCCACGGTGCAGTTGGATGGAGCCAAGGCGCCCGTGCTGCCCTGGGAAGCCGAGTTGTGGGCGGCGCTGGTGATGGGCGTGCGCGACTACATCGGCAAGAATGGTTTTCCGGGAGTGCTGCTGGGACTGTCGGGCGGCATCGACTCGGCGCTGGTGCTGGCCATTGCGGTCGATGCGTTGGGTGCGGACAAGGTGCGCACGGTGATGATGCCGTCGCCTTACACCGCTGACATCAGCTGGATCGACGCGCGCGACATGGCAGAGCGCATGAAGGTGCCGTACGAAGAGATCGCCATTGCGCCGCAGTTCGAAGCCTTCAAGGCCGCGTTGGCGCATGATTTCGCCGGGCTGCCCGAAGACACGACCGAAGAGAATCTGCAGGCCCGCATTCGTGGCACGCTGCTCATGGCGTTGTCCAATAAATTTGGCTCGGTGGTGCTCACCACGGGCAACAAGAGCGAGATGGCCACCGGTTACTGCACGCTGTATGGCGACATGGCGGGTGGTTTTGCCGTGATCAAGGACGTGGTTAAGACGCGCGTGTTCGCGCTGGCCCGCTGGCGCAATGCGAACGATCCGTTCGGCAAAGGCACCAACCCGATTCCCGAGCGCATCATCACGCGCCCGCCCAGCGCGGAGCTGCGCCCGGACCAGACCGATCAGGACAGTCTGCCGCCCTATGAAGTGCTGGATGCCATCGTCGAGCGCTACATGGAGCGCGACGAGCCGATTGACGCTATTGTCGCTGCGGGTTTTGCGCAGGCCGACGTGGACAAGGTGACGCGCCTTATTAAGATCAACGAATACAAGCGCCGCCAGGCTCCTGTGGGCGTGCGTGTCACGCGCCGCAGTTTCGGCAAGGATTGGCGCTATCCGATCACGAACCGCTTTCGCGCTTGACTGAACGCATGCGGCGGCAGGCATGGCCTGCGGCCTCGCACTTTCAGGTCACGCCCATTTTTGAATTTACAGGAGTTCCCGCCATGAAAATGATCACCGCAGTCATCAAGCCCTTCAAGCTGGAAGAAGTCCGTGAGGCATTGGCAGAGTGCGGCGTGACGGGTTTGACGGTGACCGAGGTGAAAGGCTTTGGACGCCAGAAGGGCCACACCGAGCTGTACCGTGGCGCGGAGTACGTTGTCGATTTCCTGCCGAAGGTGAAGATCGAGGTGGTCGTGCAGGAGGCCGATCTGGAGCGCTGCGTAGACGCCATCGTCAATGCAGCACGCACGGGCAAGATCGGCGACGGCAAGATTTTCGTGACCGAAGTGGAGCGCGTCATCCGCATCCGCACCGGCGATCTGGACGACGCAGCGGTCTAAGCTGCCCCTTGGGCGGGCCGGCGACTGCCAGCTCAGATGACCGAGCGCAGCGGCACTTCTGGCGGAATGGCGGTGCCGGCTTCCTGCACGAGCTTGCGCATGAGTGCGTCCAGATCCTCGCCATGGCAGACCAGATCCATTTGCCAGTCGCTCATCAGCCCTGAATCCACGCTGGTTTTCAGGAACCCCAGCAATCCGTCGTAGTAGCCATCGACGTTGAGAATGCCGACCGGCTTGTCGTGGTAACCCAGCTGGCGCCAAGTCCAGATCTCGAACAGTTCCTCAAACGTGCCAATGCCGCCGGGCAAGGCGATGAATGCATCGCTGCGCTCGGCCATCATGGCTTTGCGTTCATGCATGTTGCGCACCACATGCAATTCCGTGCAGGCGTGGTTGGCTTGTTCCTTGTCCACCAGCGCTTGCGGAATCACGCCGACCACGCGGCCTCCGGCTTGCAGCGTGGCTTCGGCGACCATGCCCATCAGGCCACTGCGGCCACCGCCATAGACGAGCTGTCCGCCGCGCTCGCCAATCCAGCGACCGGCGTCCACTGCCGCGCGTGCAAACGCCGGGTTCTCGCCCGGACGCGATCCCAGATACACACAGATGGAAAAAGCAGGAGTGTCGTTGGTAGGTGTCGACATGTTCAGATAAACCTTTGATACAGGGCTGCCACCCAGATCGCAGCGCATAGCACAAGCGACAGCAGCACCGCTGCGCTGCCCATGTCTTTGGCGCGTTTGGAGAAGTCGTGCAGCTCGGGGCCGATGCGATCGATTGCCGCCTCGATGCCCGAGTTGAGCAATTCGGTGATCAGCACCAGCAGCACGGCTCCAGCCAGCAGGGCGACTTCAGTCCAATGCTGCCCGACAAAAAACGCCAGTGGAATGAGCACGATGGCCAGACAGGCTTCGAGCCGAAATGCCTTTTCATCCCAGCCTGCGACCAGTCCTTGCAACGAATAGCCAAACGCATGCAGCAGCCGGTTGAAACCGGTGCGCGACTTGTGCGGATGCGCAGTAGAGGAGGGGATGTTTTTCTGGGGTTCCGGGGCGACCATGGGTGGGGAAGCGCAGTAGTTTGCCACGCGGCAATGGATGAAAAATGACAGATCAATGATTTCTGCGAAGCGATCATCCTAACGCACTTGCGCGCCCGCGTGCCCCATCAGGTGCCGCTTTGCCCCAGCACCTTGCCATTCACTTCCAGACCGTATTTGGACATGGGCGTGTCGTGAAATTTCTTGCGCGTCTCTGCGACGCTGCCAGTGAAGCGCGGATCCTGTGGGCGCTCATGGCTGTCGATGAACGTGGCAACATCCCACGCTTCCTGATCGCTCAGGCTGTTGCCGAGCCCCAGTGGCATATTGGCCTTGATGAACGCAGCCGCCTTGTCGATCTCGCCCATGCCCGCGCCCCAGTTGTACGACTTCGGGCCCCACAGGGGCGGAAACACCTGCGCTTCGCCGCTGCGCTGGCCCTGGCCGTCCGCGCCGTGGCACAGGGCGCACTTGGCCTCGTAGACCTTGGAGCCACGCGCAAAGTCGGGCTCCTGCGCCGCCTTGGCGAGCTTGGGGTAGCCCGCGCCGGGCAGTTTTTCCGCAACCGGCGATCCCTTGGACATCCAGTAGGCATAGGCTTCGAGCGCAACCAACACTTCGTGCCCGTCCGGGGGCGCCTTGCCGTTCATGCTGTACATGAAGCAGCCGCGCAACCGCTCGGAAAACGTGTCCACGCTCTTGGTCTTGCTCCGGTAGGCGGGGTACTGCGTGTACGCACCCCACAAGGGTGCCGAGTTGGCCTGCCGACCTGCGTCGAGGTGGCAGTTCACACAGTTGAGTGAATTGCCGACGAACTCTCTCGCGTTCTGCCCGGTGTGCAGAAAGATTTGCTCGCCTTTGCGGATCATGTCGCCCATCGGTCCGTCGGGGATCTTGTCGGCTGCAGGAGGCGCAAACGAGGTGGCAACGGCAGCAGCGGGCGCAGCTGCCCGGGCAGGCGTTGCCGCGACCGGCACTGAAGCCGCAGAGGCGGCGGGCGCTGCAGCAGTCGCAGGGGCTGTGGATGAGGATGCGGATGCGGGTGCGGATGCGGGTGCGGGTGCGGGTGCGGCACTGCTGGCCGACGAGGCAGCGCGCGTGGCGTACACGGGCTCGATCTGTCGCAAATCCTTGCCGATGAAGAGGCCGTAGTACACCGCCGTGGCCAGCACAGTCAACGTGATGACACCTGCGAATACTTTGAGCCCGGTGAATTCGGTCTCCGCGTTTGATGGTGTGGATTGCGGGGAGTTGGTGGGGTGATTGCGCTGGGTTTGCATGGTGTTTCGCCTCGCTTATTTGGCGGGAGAGCCAGACTGCGCGGCGTAATAGTCGGCCACGGCCTGCACGTCCTTGCTGCTGAGTTTCTTGCCGATGCTCTGCATCAGACCCAACGGCCCCGGGCCGCGCGCATTGGATTTCCACGCCTCTACCTGCTCCTGCATGTAGGCAGCGCTGAGCTTGGCGATGGCCGGGAAATGGCTACCAACGCCCGCGCCGGTCGGGCCGTGGCAACTGGCGCAGGCGGGAATGCCATCGGCCATCCGGCCACGCAGCACCAACCATGCGCCCGCATTGGCGGGATCGGGCGTGGGGGCGTTGGCCGTCGGCGCTGCAATGTTCGACGGCAGGCTGGCGTAGTAGGCGGCCACGTCTGCGCGCGCTTTGTCGTTCAAGCCCTTGGCGATGGGTGCCATGACAGCCTGATTGCGACTGCCATCGGCAAAGGCGTCCAGTTGCTGGCGCAGGTATTGAGCGCCAGTGCCTGCAAGCGGCGGAAACGCGGCGCTGCCTTCTCCGTCGGCACCATGGCAACTGGTGCAGGCAGCGACGGCAGGCGGAACGCCGTTGTTTGCAATGGCGGCACCAGCCTTGGCGTCTCCGCTGGCTGGCGTAGGTGTCTGCGCCTGCGCGGTCAGGCCCAGCAGGGCCGTGGTCGCTCCCAGTGCAGCAAGGCAGCGCCGTACATGGAAAGAGGCAACGAAGGGTGTGGAGCGATCTGGCATGGCAGTGTTCTTGATGACATCTGCTTTCAGATCTTAGAAACCGTTGGTGCTCGAGCGTGTAGGCTCAGGCCGCGCATCCCGGCGCGACATTGCGCAAAAATCGTTCGGATGCGCCTTAGCGCTTACGATTGCGCGCCAGTGGCAGGGAGTGAATCAGGCGGGTTCCGGCGAACGCGTCATGCCAGAACTGGCGGTCTGGGTGAAAGCGGCTCAAGATGGCCCAGATTGCGATCCAACCACCCAGTAGGACCACGGCCTCGCCGCCCGGCAGTCGAAACGCCCAGCTCACGCCCAGTGGCGGCAGGAACCACATCCACGACAACACATAGCGCAACAGTGCGCGGGTCTGTGAAATGGGACGGCCCTGCAGGTCGACGACGCGGATGTTCCAGGTCTTCATGGCCAGTGTCTGCCCCTTGGCCCAGAACCACACGAAATAAATGCCGAAAACAATGAACAGGAAGGCCTGAAGGCCGTGCCGGTTGTCGAGGGCGTTGCGGGTCTGGGTGAGGGAGCTGTAGAGGTATCCGGCAATGAACACCACACCAAACATCAGGATCCCTTCGTACAACCAGCAGGCCATGCGCCGCTTGAGTGGCGGCGTCACACCGGCGGCGGGCTCGCTGGCGGCGCGAGAGGGATGCAATTCGGGGCCGGAAGCGGGCGGGACGGACATGTGGCGTGAAGGTGCTGTCTTGAGGCCTATGCTGGCGATGGATGGCGAAACTATTGTGGCGAATTGACGGAAGTGATGTCGCGCAGGTCGATCTTTTCTTCCGGCTCAGCGGCCGATGCGGGTGTCAGTGGTGCCAGCGGAGCGCCAACGACGGCGCTGGAGCCCTGCACGGGTGCTGTTTCGATCACCACAGGTGTTACCGGTGGCGGTGCAGAGACTGGCGCCGGATAAACGTGCGGCACATGATAGTCCGCCATCGGAGGAATCTTGGGCGGATTGGGTTGATTTGGAGCAACGGTGGAAGCTGCTGGAATGCGCACGAGCTTCTTGGGCGACACGGGGCGCAGCGACACCGCAGCGCCCAGAGGCTTGGGCGCGGCCTTGGCGGCGAGGCGCTTCTTTTCTTCCGCGCTCAGCGCCTGATAGGCTTCCCATTGGGCGCGTTTTTCATCGGGCGACAGCGTCGTAGTGGCCGCATAGTTCAGGCGCGCCTGGCTGCGCTGCTGCGCGCTCAGGTTGGCCCATTCGGTCATGCGGCTCATGAGCTTTTCTTTTTCCTCGTCGTTCATGGACTCGGAATTGGAGGCCAGATTCAGCCAATGGCGCTTCTGCCCTTCGCTCAGATCGTTCCAGCGACCGGCCAATGGGGAGAGCGCGTCTTTTTGCGAAGTGCTGAGTTCGCCCCAGCGCGGGCCGCCGCGATCGTAGGGGATGGGCGACTTGGGCAAGCCGTTGGGGCGAATGTTGGAGCGATTGGCGGGCAGTGCCTCCAGGGGCACGGCGATGGTGGGCGCGATTTCCAGATAGCGGACGGATTCAACCGCGCCAAAGCACAGCCCAATGAGGACCAACAGCCCCACGATGGGGGCTGTGTAGGAGCGAGGAGTGGTATCGGACGCCAATATCTACTAGCAACCGGTGTTCAACCGATTGGTCTCAATGTCTACTTATGCTGGGATGTTTTCAGGTACTGCAGAAAACCTGCATCAGTATAGGCTGCTGGAGGAAGATCGTCGGTAAGCAGGGCTGCATCGACTTCTGCCACTTCGTTGGCACCGGCTTCATTCTGGTTGACGCCAATGACCAGCAGGCCGACTACCAGTGCTGCCAGCGGAACTGCCGAAACCAGCGCACGCCACCAAGTGCCGCCCTCGGAACCCCAGCCACTGCCCATGGTGGCGGTGTGGCCGACGCCCAGAATGACGGGAGCGGGTGCGACAGGGCGAACGGCAACGACGACGGGACGCTTGCGCTTGTCCAGTGCCTGCATGCGGGCGGCGCGCAGCCGCTCGGTGATGTCGTAGTCCAGTTCGCTGCTGCCCTGATCGAGTCGGGCTGTCACGCGGCGAGCAAAACGGTCTGCGGCTGTCATGGTCGAATTGTAGGAGGTATGGCTGTTCATAGCTCGATTCCTTTAGCCTTCAGTGCCTTGCTGAGAGTCTGTATGGCGCGGAAGCAATGTGTCTTGACGCTGCCCTCGGAGCAGCCCATTGCCGCTGCCGTCTCTGCAACATCCATCTCTTCCCAATAACGCATGAGAAACGCTTCGCGTTGACGTGCGGGTAGCGCCTGGATCTCGGTCTCTATTTCTGCGAGCACCTGTTTGCGCCGCAATTGATCCTCGCCGCTTTGCGCGCTTTCGTGCCCGTTCTCCTCTGTAGCGAGGCTTTCCAGCAGATTGAAATCGTCGGATTCGCCGTCAGGCCCCTCGAAGTCGCTCAAGTTTGTAAACAATGCGTTACGAGTTTTCTGTCGGCGGAACCAGTCGAGTGTGGAATTGGACAGGATGCGCTGGAAAAGCATCGGCAACTCGTTGGGCGGCTTGTCGCCGTAGTGCTCGGCCAGCTTGATCATGCTGTCCTGCACGATGTCCAGGGCGGCGTCCTCATCGCGTACGTGGTAGAGCGTGCGCTTGAAGGCACGCTTGTCAACGCTCTTGAGGAAATCTGACAGTTCTTGTTCGGAGGCCAAATGAAACTGTCCCGCTTGGGACTGACTGGGAAGGCTTGTGGACGGCCACCCTTGGTTGCGAATCCGGCGATTATGACATCGCCGTAGTTTTTTTGAGCATGGCGCGTATATTGGTCGCGCAAAGTGCAATAATGTGCACTGCAACAAATAAGGCAAACGGGCCTCGGTTCGGCGAATTATCTTCTCGCTCATGGCCGAAGTCTCAAGTTCCAAGGCGGCTTCACAAGAGCTCGACCGAGGGGCACCCAAGGTTTTTCGTTAGAGAAATTCGCAAAGGTTGATCATGGAAATCTCAAAGGCCGAAATGTCTTCGGCAGCCGCTGCCGCCAGCGGCAATGCCCAGTCACAAGAGTTGATGGGCGCTGAAATTCTCGTCAAATCGCTTCAGGCTGAAAACGTCCAGTACATCTGGGGTTACCCCGGCGGAGCCGTTCTCTATATTTACGACGCGCTCTACAAGCAAGACACCATGCAGCATGTGCTGGTGCGCCATGAGCAAGCCGCCGTACACGCCGCCGATGGCTACGCCCGCGCCACTGGAGATGTCGGTGTGGCGCTGGTCACTTCCGGTCCCGGCCTGACCAATGCGGTCACAGGCATTGCCACCGCTTACATGGATTCGATCCCGATGGTGATCATCTCCGGCCAGGTGCCGACGCCCGCCATTGGGCTGGATGCCTTCCAGGAGTGCGACACCGTTGGCATCACACGCCCGATCGTCAAGCACAACTTCCTCGTCAAGGATGTGCGTGATCTGGCGGAAACAATGAAGAAGGCCTTCCACATTGCGCGTACCGGTCGTCCCGGTCCGGTGGTGGTGGACATCCCCAAGGATGTGTCCTTCAAGAAGACGGCCTATCACGGCTATCCGCAGACGCTGGAAATGCGCTCGTACAACCCCGTCAAGAAGGGGCACGGCGGTCAGATCCGCAAGGCGCTGCAACTGCTGCTGACGGCCAAGCGTCCCTACATCTACACGGGTGGCGGTGTGTTGCTGGGCAATGCCTGCAATGAACTGCGCACGCTGGTGGACATGCTGGGCTATCCGGTCACCAATACGCTGATGGGTCTGGGTGCCTATCCGGCGTCCGACCCGAAGTTCCTTGGCATGCTGGGCATGCACGGCACGATCGAGGCCAACAACGCCATGCAGAACTGCGACGTGCTGCTGGCTGTGGGCGCGCGCTTCGATGACCGCGTGATCGGCAATCCCAAGCACTTTGCACAAAATGATCGCAAGATCATCCACGTCGACATCGACCCGTCGAGCATCTCCAAGCGCGTGAAGGTGGACGTGCCCATCGTGGGCGACGTCAAGGATGTGTTGACCGAGCTGATCAACATGATCCGCGAAACCAACACCCGTGCCGACGCTGGCGCGCTGGCGCAATGGTGGAAGCAGATCGAGACCTGGCGCGGCCGCGACTGCCTTGCCTACGACCGCGACAACACCAGCGTGATCAAGCCGCAGTACGTGGTGGAGACGCTTTGGAACATGACCAAGGATGCAGACACCTACGTCACGTCCGACGTCGGTCAGCACCAGATGTGGGCCGCGCAGTATTACCGTTTCGACGAGCCGCGCCGCTGGATCAACTCGGGTGGCCTGGGCACCATGGGTGTGGGCATTCCCTACGCCATGGGCATCAAGCTCGCCAAGCCGCAGTCGGAAGTGTTCTGTATTACTGGCGAAGGCTCGGTGCAGATGAACATCCAGGAACTTGCGACCTGCCTGCAGTACAACACGCCGATCAAGATCTGCGCGCTCAACAACCGCTATCTCGGGATGGTGCGCCAATGGCAGGAGATCGAGTACTCCGGCCGCTACAGCCACAGCTACATGGATTCGCTGCCGAACTTCGTGAAGCTGGCCGAAGCCTACGGTCACGTCGGCATGCTGATCGAGCGTCCTCAAGACGTAGAGCCCGCGCTGCGCGAGGCACGCAAGCTCAAGGATCGCACGGTGTTCATGGACTTCCGCACCGATCCCACCGAGAACGTGTTTCCGATGGTTCAAGCCGGCAAGGGCATCACCGAGATGCTGCTGGGCTCCGAAGACCTCTGACGCGGAGCACCACGCACCGACTGGCTTCAGCCGCCACGATCCGGAGCGAGGGTTAACCCCGCTTCGGGTTTCCATTGCCATTCGCGAGAATGGCTGTCTTTTGACGAATCTATTGCCTGCCAAGTCCGACGCTTACCGGCGCCGGGGGAGGGCAGCGAAAAGAGGACTCTCTTCATCATGAAACACATCATCGCCGTCCTGCTGGAAAACGAACCAGGTGCGCTTTCGCGCGTCGTGGGCCTGTTCTCTGCGCGGGGCTACAACATCGAATCGCTGACCGTTGCACCCACCGAGGATGCATCGCTGTCGCGCATGACCATCCAGACCCACGGCTCGGAAGACGTGATCGAGCAGATCACCAAGCACCTGAACCGACTCATCGAAGTCGTGAAGGTGGTCGACCTCACCGAAGGCGCCTACACCGAGCGCGAGCTCATGATGGTGAAGGTGCGCGCCGTGGGCAAGGAGCGCGAAGAGATGAAGCGCATGGCGGATATTTTCCGCGGCCGTATCATCGACGTCACCGACAAGAGCTACACGATCGAGCTCACGGGCGATCAAAGCAAGAACGATGCGTTCCTCCAAGCCATCGACCGTACCGCGATTCTGGAGACAGTGCGCACGGGCGCCAGCGGCATTGGCCGGGGCGAACGGATTCTGCGCGTGTAAACGGACTCTGGACGACGCGCCCTAAGCCATTTTCCCGAGACCCGGACAAGCCACACCTGCAGACATCCGCTGCAAGGCCGATTTTTATTTTTAACAACCCCAAGAACCCAACCCCTGGAGCCTTCCATGAAAGTTTTCTACGACAAAGACTGTGACCTGAGCCTCATCAAGGGCAAGACCGTTGCCATCATCGGCTACGGCAGCCAAGGCCACGCGCACGCCCAGAACCTGAACGACAGCGGCGTGAAGGTCGTGGTCGGCCTGCGCAAGGGCGGCGCTTCCTGGGACAAGGTCGGCAAGGCTGGCCTGAATGTTCTGGAAGTGAACGACGCAGTCAAGTCTGCCGACGTCGTCATGATCCTGCTGCCCGACGAGCAGATCGCCGAGGTCTACAAGAACAACGTCGAGCCGAACATCAAGCAAGGCGCTTCGCTGGCCTTCGCACACGGCTTCAACGTGCACTACAACCAGGTCGTGCCGCGTGCCGATCTGGATGTGTGGATGGTTGCGCCCAAGGCTCCCGGCCACACGGTGCGCAACACCTACACGCAAGGCGGCGGCGTGCCCCACCTCGTGGCCGTGCACCAGGACAAGAGCGGCAAGGCACGTGATCTGGCCCTGTCGTACGCGATGGCCAATGGCGGCGGCAAGGCCGGCATCATCGAGACGAACTTCAAGGAAGAGACCGAGACCGACCTGTTCGGCGAACAGGCCGTGCTGTGCGGCGGCGCCGTCGAGTTGATCAAGATGGGCTACGAGACGCTGGTGGAAGCCGGCTACGCGCCCGAGATGGCTTACTTCGAGTGCCTGCACGAGCTCAAGCTGATCGTCGACCTGATCTACGAAGGCGGCATCGCCAACATGAACTACTCGATCTCCAACAACGCCGAGTACGGTGAGTACGTCACCGGCCCACGCGTGGTGAACGAAGCTTCGCGCGAAGCCATGCGCCAGTGCCTGAAGGACATCCAGAACGGCGACTACGCCAAGAGCTTCATCCAGGAAGGTCGCCTGAACTATCCGAGCATGACCGCACGTCGCCGCAACACGGCTGACCACAGCATCGAAATCGTGGGCGGCAAGCTGCGCGCGATGATGCCCTGGATCGCCAAGAACAAGCTGGTCGACCAGACGCGCAACTGATCCTGCTTCGGGGGAGCGTGTCGTTCAGCTTTGTGCTGATTTTTTGGCATAGCTCACCTTCGCTGCACAAGCCACCTTCGGGTGGCTTTTTTCATGCGCTGGATCGACGCGTGCAGGTTCCCTTCGTCCCAGAATTCTCGCCCTGCAGCCGTAGTCCGGGCAACGCAAGCCCGGCAGTTCTCAATAACAAGGCAACAAGGCGATCGGGAGGGAATCACTGCCCGCGCGCGCGAAGGAGGTTCGATCCATGCACAAAGGCAGCTGCGATATGACGCAACATGGTGCCGTTCAGGAAAGGCGAAAGCCACCGCGCTACATGTACGCGCTTCCCAATCTTTTCACGCTGGCAGCCATGCTGACCGGTTTTTCCTCGATCATCCTGGCGCTCAATGGCAGTTTTGCTGGTGCGTCCGCTGCCATCTTTGCGGCCATCGCACTCGATAGTCTCGATGGCCGCGTGGCCCGCTGGACCAACACCCAATCCGCGTTTGGCGAGCAAATGGATTCACTGTCGGACATGGTGTCTTTCGGCATCGCTCCGGCATTGATTGCGTACCAATGGTCATTGCGCGATCTGGGCTTGTGGGGCTGGATCGGCGCTTTCGTATTCTGCGCCTGTGCGGCCATGCGACTCGCCCGTTTCAACACCAACACCGGTGCCAGCAAGCGCTACTTTCAGGGGCTGCCATCGCCGTCGGGTGCGGCAATGATCGGCTGCTACGTCTGGGCGCTGACGGAAGTGGGCGTGGCGCGCGGCGGCGATCTCTCCGGTTGGCTGGCGTGGCTCACGTGGGAGCATCTGAGCTGGGTCATGCTGGTCATCACGCTGTATGCAGGAATCACCATGATCAGCAACGTGCCGTTCTACAGTTTCAAGGCGCCGCGCAGCACGGGCCGCATCCCCTACATTCCAATCATCATCATCCTGATCGTAGTGGTAGCGGTGAACATCAATCCGGCCATCACGCTGTTCTTCATGTCCATGGTGTTTGGCCTCTCTGGCTATGTGACCTGGGCGTGGCGCAAGCTGCGCGGTGCGCCCGAGGATGACGAGGCCGAGCATCCTGCGCGTCCGGCCTGATCCTCTTGCAACGCGCCGTACCGGCTTTGCCTGCGATCGGCGCTTGGCACGGGATTGTGCGAATGGCGCGCCGGGGCGCGATTGTGCTACATTCGGGCGCATGAGAACATTCATCATTGCGCTAACGCCAAAGCCCTTCGGGCGGCGGTAATAGCGCGTGAGCGATCTGTTCCTGCAAAGGCCCGTATGCGAAAGCAACGGGCCTTTTTGCTGTGCGGTGTGCTGCAGCCAGGCGCATTCGATTCCAGTCCCTAGCGGAGACCTACGATGACGGACAAACTGATTATTTTTGACACCACATTGCGCGATGGCGAGCAGTCTCCGGGCGCATCCATGACCAAGGACGAGAAGCTGCGTATTGCGCGCATTCTCGAGCGCCTGAAGGTGGACGTGATCGAGGCGGGCTTTGCGGCCAGCTCCAACGGCGATTTCGAGTGCATCCGCTCGATTGCCGAAGTCATCAAGGACTCCACCATCTGCTCGCTCTCGCGTGCCAATGACCGCGACATTGCGCGCTCTGCCGAAGCGCTGGCCAAGGCCAACAGCGCGCGCATCCACGTGTTCCTGGCGACCAGCCCGTTGCACATGGAAAAGAAGCTGCGCATGACGCCCGAGCAGGTGTTCGAGCAAGCCGTGCAATCCACGCGCTTTGCCCGCAATCTGGTGGGCGACCTCGAGTTCAGCGCTGAAGACGGCTACCGCAGTGATCCGGACTTCCTCTGCCGCATCTTCGAGGCGGTGATCAAGGAAGGTGCCACCACCATCAACGTGCCGGACACGGTGGGCTACGCCATCCCTGAGCTGTATGGTGAATTCATCCGCAACCTGCGCGAGCGCATTCCCAACAGCGACAAGGCGATCTGGTCCGTACACTGTCACAACGACCTGGGCATGGCCGTGGCGAACTCGCTGGCGGGCGTCAAGATCGGTGGCGCGCGACAGGTCGAGTGCACCATCAACGGCCTGGGCGAGCGCGCAGGCAATTGCTCGCTCGAAGAAGTGGTCATGGCGATCAAGACGCGCAAGGACTATTTCGGTCTCGAAGTGAACATCGACACCCAGCACATCGTGGCCGCCAGCCGCATGGTGAGCCAGACCACGGGTTTCGTCGTGCAGCCCAACAAGGCGGTGGTGGGCGCGAATGCGTTCGCACACGCGTCCGGCATTCACCAGGACGGCGTGCTCAAGGCGCGCGACACCTACGAGATCATGCGCGCAGAAGACGTGGGCTGGACCGCGAACAAGATCGTGCTGGGCAAGCTCTCGGGCCGCAACGCCTTCAAGCAGCGACTGCAAGAACTGGGCGTGGAGATGGAGAGCGAGGCGGATATCAACGCGGCTTTCCTGCGCTTCAAGGAGCTGGCAGACCGCAAGAGCGACATTTTCGACGAGGACATCCTGGCGTTGGTGAGCGACGAGCACGCCACCGCACACAAGGATCAGTACGGTTTTGTCTCACTTTCCCAACACAGCGAAACCGGCGAACGCCCTCAGGCCAAAGTGGTCTTTACCGTTGAAGGCAAAGAAGTGCAGGGCACGTCCGACGGCAATGGACCGGTCGACGCGTCGCTCAAGGCCATCGAATCGCACGTCAAGAGCGGCGCCGAAATGATCCTGTATTCGGTTAACGCTATCAGCGGTTCTACAGAGAGCCAGGGCGAGGTTACGGTGCGTTTGCAGAGCAGTGGGCGCGTGGTGAATGGCGTTGGCGCTGACCCCGATATCGTCGTCGCGTCAGCGAAAGCCTACCTCAGTGCGTTGAATAAGTTACAAAGTAAAGCAGAGCGAGTCGCTGCGCAAGGATGAGCGTGGTTCTATAATTAATTCACTTTCTTGAAGAGTCGCGTAAGGCATTGATCTTGTGCGACTTTTTTCGATTGTGTACACTGAAACTGTTTTTTGCTGCCTGGAGCATCTTGATGCAAGCCCCTCACCGCATCGCAGCCCGTTTTTCACGCGTGGTTCACGCATTGGCATTTGTCGCTATCAGCCTTTCGGTTGCTGCCCCGAATGTGCATGCGGCCGAGAAGAAAAAGGCAGTCGCGGCCAAGAAGCAGGCGGCCTCTTCGGGCGCCAAGCGACCCGTGGCCAAGTCTTCGGTCAAGGAAACGCGCAAGGTGGCGGCATCCAGCAAGCGCGAAACCGCTGTGGTGTCTGCCAAGGCGGCACGGGGAAAGAACTCGCGACTCGTTGCACGCAGCGCCAAGGCGCCGGTGCGGGCCGTGGCGTACACCCCGGCTCCCCAATCGTTCGGGCAATTGGCGGGTTTGCATGATGTGCAGGATCCGCTGGCGCTGCAATCCAGCGTGGCGCTTGTGATCGATCAGGATACGCACGAAGTGCTGCTGAGCAAGAACGAGGGTGCCGTTCTTCCCATTGCCTCGTTGACCAAGCTGATGACGGGGCTGCTGATTTCCGAAGCACGTCTCGACATGAACGAGATGATCACCATCACGCAGGATGATGTCGATACGGAAAAATTCAGCCGTTCGCGTCTGTCGGTCGGCACCACGTTGTCGCGTGGTGAACTGATGCATCTGGCGCTGATGTCGAGCGAGAACCGTGCGGCGCACGCACTGGGCCGCACCTATCCGGGCGGGCTGGATGCATTCGTGGCGCGTATGAACACGAAGGCGCGCCAGATCGGCATGCTGTCCACGCGCTATGTGGAGCCTACGGGCCTGTCGAGCGCCAACCAGGCGAGCGCACGCGATCTCGCGCAACTGGTCAGCGTAGCGCACAACGATCCGCTGCTGCGCGAGTTGACGACATCGCCCAGCTACGAGGTGGATGTGGGCAGCCGCACGCTGCAGTTCAACAACACCAACCGTCTGGTGCGCAACCCGCTGTGGGACATCGGTCTGCAAAAGACAGGTTTCATCAATGAAGCCGGTCGTTGCCTCGTGATGCAGGCACAGGTGTCGGGCCGCAAGCTGATCATGGTGTTCCTGGATTCGGCTGGCAAATTCAGCCGCTTGGCCGATGCAGAGCGCGTGCGCAGCTGGGTAGAGTCCAGCGCCCATGCCGGCAGCCATTTGCTGACCCGTGCGGATATCGGTCGCCACTGATTCCCGGACCGACCCAACCAAAAAAACCGCGCATTGCGCGGTTTTTTGTTGGTGCGCTGATCGCGCACGATGCAGGCGTGTGCCTGGTCAGCCGCCAACCGGGCCGTTGAAGGCCGTGCGCTGGCCTTCGATGTATCCGAGCGCTTGGGAGATTTCCTTGGCCGTGGCTTGGAGCTTGGGCAACCAGCTGTCGTCCATGCGGTCGGTGGGGGCGGAAATGGATAGGCCTGCCACGAGTTGTCCTTGGTCATCAAACACGCCAGCGGCCATGCAGCGCACGCCCAATTCCAGCTCTTCGTTGTCGCGTGCCATGCCGTATTGGCGGGCTTTGCCGAGTTCGCGTTCCAGAATCGGCAATTGCGTGATGCTGTTGCGCGTGTGTCCCGGCAAGCCGGTGCGCGTGGCATAGGCGCGCACGCGCTGGGGATCATCGGCGGCCAGAAACAGCTTGCCGGTAGACGTCAGATGCAATGGCGCGTGGCCGCCAATGGCGCGCACCACTTGCATGCCGGAGCGTTCGCTGTAGGCACGTTCCACATACACGATTTCGTCGCCCTGACGCACGCTCAGGTTGACGGGTTGCTGGATCAACTTGTGCAACTGGCGCATGGGCGCCATGGCGGCATCGCGTACAGACAGGCGCGCTTTCACGAGGTTGCCCAATTCCAGCAGGCGCATGCCAAGGCGATAGCTGCCGGACTCGGGACGATCAACGAAGCGGCCAATCGTCAGGTCGTTCAGGATGCGATGGGTGGTGGAAGGGTGCAGGCCTGTCTTTTCGCTGATTTCCTTGAGGGAGATCGCTTCCTCCCGCGATGCCAATACGTCAATGAGTACAAACATGCGTTCGAGAACCTGAACACTGGGCTTGGCGGGGGTGTCTGAGTAGTTTTTTTTCATAGCAACCAGATGTCTCACAATGCGCGCATTTTATCTGGTGAAATGACATCCTGCAGCCAATTGCATTTACCTGTAGCGATTTCGTTACCCAGGTTGCAGGTCGGAGCGCAAATGTGTCCCTGCATTGTGTGATCGGCGCGACGCTGCTTGCACTATGAGTTCGCTCGTGATGATCGCGTTTCTCATCTCTGGCGAACGATCCGCATCGTGTTTCCAGATGCGCAATTGCTGTTGTGCTTGCAACAGGTGGCTGGCGTTGCGCTCGATTCCCGCCGCCGAGTGCATCAGCTGCTGCAGCGGCGCTGCACAGGTGCCAGGTTCGGGCACCCGCTGGGGGCGACGATGCAAGCAGTTCGAGCGCGGTATGCCCTTCCCAGAGCGTGATGTGATTGCGCTGGCGCGCGGCGCGCACGACGGCGGCATGCACGGCCTGTCCGGTATGGTCCGCGACGTGCGCGATGCGCCGGTGTTGATGACCGCCTTCGCGCCCAAGGTGCAGTGCGTCGCTGCCTGCCACTGTGTCGAACGGCACACCCAGTGCGCGCAGCCATTCGATGGCGGCTGGCGCTTGCATGACGATGGCGCGCACTGCGTGTTCGTCGCACAGACCAGCGCCTGCGACGAGCGTGTCCTGCACGTGGGATTCGATGCTGTCGGCCGGGTCCAGCACGGCGGCAACGACAGCGCCGCCGTCAGTCCCGCGAGGCCTGCGCCGATGATGAGTACGTCGCCGCGAGGGGCGTCGTTTGTGTGCATGGCGGACTCCCTCATGCCGGCCCGAAGTGCTGGAACATGGCGGCGTCGACCGCATGATCGTCACTGGTCTGCACGCGCTCCTGATGTTGCGCAGCAAATTGCAGCATGCGCTCGACCGGCTTGCGCGCGGCTGCGGCCAGGGTGCGGTCCAGTGTCACTTCGCCGACACCTTCTTCCAGCGCGCGGCGCACGCCCTCCAGCGCGTTCATCGCCATCCATGGGCACATGGCGCAGCTTTTGCAGGTCGCGCCCGGTCCGGCGGTGGGCGCGGCGATGAATTGCTTGTCAGGATGGCGCATGCGCATGGCATGCACGATGCCTTGATCCGTGGCGACGATGAAGGTATTGGTTGGCAATCGGTCGATGGCAGCGATGAGTTGCGTTGTAGAGCCCACGACATCGGCCAGCGCGGCGACGGCGGCAGGGGATTCCGGGTGCACCAGAATCGCCGCGTGTGGCATGTCATTGGCCAGCGCCTGCAATTCGTCGGCCTTGAATTCATCGTGTACGACGCAGGAGCCTTGCCAGAGCAGCATGTCTGCGCCCGTTTTCTGCTGGATGTATTGGCCCAGATGGCGATCGGGCGCCCAGAGGATTTTCTCGCCACGCGCATGCAGGTGCGCGACGATGCGCTCGCCCACGGAAGACGTCACCACCCAGTCTGCGCGCGCCTTCACGGCAGCGCTGGTGTTGGCGTAAATGACCACCGTGCGGTCGGGATGGGCGTCGCAAAAGCGCGCAAATTCGTCTGCAGGGCAGCCGAGATCGAGCGAGCAGGTGGCATCCAGATCGGGCATCAGCACGCGCTTGTCGGGGCTGAGCATCTTCGCCGTTTCGCCCATGAAGCGCACACCCGCCACGACCAGCGTTTGCGCCGCGTGTTCCGCGCCAAAGCGCGCCATCTCCAGCGAATCGCCCACGCAACCTCCCGTGGCGCGCGGGAGGTCTTGCAGCGCCCCGTCGACGTAGTAGTGGGTCACCAGCACTGCATTGTGTTCTTGCAGCAGTGTACGAATGCGTGCGATGTGGCGCTGCATGGCCTGTGCATCGACGGCGGCAGGCACGCGCGCCCACGCCTCGGCGGTGCGACAGGTGCCGGGTGACTGGTCGGACGACAGCGGCATGTCGAAAGACACGGACTTCATGGACATGGGGTGACTCCTTGGGGCAGATTTGTTGTACTCAATTTGAGTATTATGCATTAGTGCTCAAATTGAGCACAATGCCGCGAGAAGGCACGGCGACATTGCAAGGGTTAACCCGATCCAGTGCGTGGGTGATGGGCCGCATCAAAAACGATGATTGGCGTAGGGCGTGGGCAATGCCTAGAGTCGCACCATCCCCCAACTCATATCAGGAGACATACAACATGCAAAAGAAGAAAATCTGGGTGGCAGCGGCGAGCGTGGTGGCAGGTTTGCTGGGCGCGGCCGCGTCGCAAGCCGGCACGGTGACGGTGCTGACGTCGTTCCCGAAGGAGTTGACGAGCGCCTATCAAAAGGCGTTCGAGGCGGCGAATCCTGGCATCAAGATCGAGATCCTGAACAAGAACACCACGGCCTCGGTGGCCTATGTGCGCGAGTTGCCCGAGGGCCAGCGTCCCGACGTGATGTGGGCCAGCGCGCCCGATGCGTTTGAGGTGCTGTCGCGCAACAAGCTGCTCGCACCCGCGCCGGAAACCATCAACAAGAGCGCGCCCGCGAAGATCGGCAACTATCCGCTGAACGATCCCCAAGGCCTGTACTACGGACAGGCGCTGGCGGGTTACGGCATCATGTGGAACACGCGCTATACGAAGGCGCACAAGCTGCCCGACCCCAAAGAGTGGAGCGACCTGACCAAGCCGGAATATTTCGGCCATGTGGCCATTTCCTCGCCGTCGCGCTCGGGCACGACCCAGCTCACCGTCGAGACCATCCTGCAAGGTGAAGGTTGGGAAAAAGGCTGGGGACAGTTGCTCGAGATGATGGGCAATGCCGCTGCCGTCACCGATCGCAGTTTTGCCGTGCCGGACGGCGTGAACAATGGCCAGTACGGCGTGGGCATCGTGATCGATTTCTTCGGTCTGGCGGGCAAGTATTCCGGGTTTCCGGTGGAGTTCGTCTATCCCTCGATGACGGCGGTGGTGCCGGCCAATATCGCGCTGATCGCTGGTGCAAAGAACGCCGACGAGGCGAAGAAGTTCATGGCCTTCACCATGTCCACGCAGGGCCAGCAATTGCTGTTCGATCCCAAGATCAGCCGCCTGCCGATCCTGCCCTACAACATGCTGAAAGCACCCGCGGGCTATCCCGTGCCGCAGGATGTGGCCAAGCGCGCCAAGGTGCACTTCGACTCGCAACTGGCCGAGTCACGCTATCAGGTCGTGATCAATCTGTTCGATCAGATGGTGACGTTCCGCCTGAAGGAGTTGCAAGCCGCGACCAAGGCCATTCACGAGGCCGACAAGGCGCTCAAGGCCAAGCCGAATGTGCAGGGCAAGGAGTTGCTGGCGCAGGCCCGCTCGCTGGCCTATTCGCCCCTGGTGGGCGAGGCCAACGTGAAGGACACGCAGTTCCTTGAACTGTTCAAGAAGAGCCGACGCGACGTGGCTGTGGCCAAGGAGCTGACCGGCATGGAGCAGATGTGGGCGACCAAGGCCAAGGCCAATTACGAGAAGGCACAGCAACTGGCCATACAGGCCCGGGGCATGGCTAGGTAAGTTCACCGCCACACGATTCTTTGCGACCACAGCAATGCGCGGCGGCGCGGGCCGCACGCGCATTGCAGGAGCTTCACCATGAGTGCACATCTGTCAGCAGCACCGGGCGGCGGCGCATCCGCGCCTGGGCCTACCTCACCAGCCGCGCCTTCGGCGGCCAGCCGGATCTCCGGCTGGGGGCCGTGGGCGGCGTTCCTCCTGATCGGCCTGTTCCTGCTGGTGTTCCTGATCGTTCCGGTCTGTCTGGTGATCTACACCGCGTTCGTGACCGACACGGGCAGCTTCACCCTGGGGCACTTTGCCAACTTCTTCGATCAGACGGTGTTCACCGAGTCGTTCCTGAACAGTCTGATGGTGTCGCTGGCGAGCGTGTTCTTCGCCAGCGTGATTGCGGTGCCGCTGGCCTATCTCACGGTGCGATTCGAGTTTCGCGGCGCGCTGCTGATCCAGACATTGGGCGTGCTGCCGCTCATCATGCCGCCGTTCGTCGGTGCCGTGGCGCTGCAACTGATCTTTGGCCGCAGTGGCTCGGTGAACCTGCTGCTCGACGACTGGTTCGGTTTCACCGTGCCGATCATGGACGGCCTGACGGGCGTGATCTTTGTGGAAAGCATCCACTACTTTCCCTTCATCCTGCTGAACCTCGTTGCCGCCATGCGCAACATCGACGGCGCGATGGAGGAATCTGCGCTGAACCTGGGGGCGCGCGGATTCCGCCTCTTTCGCCGCGTGATTTTTCCGCTCGCCATGCCGGGCTATCTGGCCGGGGCGGCGCTGGTGTTCGTGAAGGTGTTCGACGATCTGGGCACGCCCCTCGTCATGGGCGTGACCAACATGCTGGCGCCGCAGGCCTATCTGCGCATCACTTCCGTGGGGTTGGATGATCCGCTGGGCTACGTCATCAGCGTGATCATGATCGTGTTCTCCATCGTGGCGCTGTGGCTGTCGGCGCGCGTCATGAAGGGCAAGGATTACGCCACGCTGCAAAAGGGCGGTAGCGCACTGCAAAAGCGCCGCCTGACGAAGTGGGAGGCGGTCCTGGCCTATGGCTGGATCGTCTTCATCCTGCTCGTCGTGCTGGCGCCGCACTTCGGTATTTTGTTGATGTCCTTCGCCAAGGTGTGGAGTTTCTCGGTGCTGCCCGACAGTTTCACGCTGGACCATTACGCCACCGTGTTCAACGACTCGGGCAACATGATCGCGAACACGCTGCTGTACTGCGTGCTGGCCGCGACCATCGACGTGGTGATCGGCACGGCGATTGCCTACCTCATCCTGCGCACGCGGCTGCCAGCACGCCAGTGGCTGGACTACATGGCGTCGGTGGCGCTCGCCATTCCCGGGCTGGTGCTGGCGATCGGCTATCTGCGGCTGTTCCGGGGCGTGGACATTCCGTTCACCGACACGCCCGTGATTTCGTCATGGGTGCTGATCATGCTGGCGTATGCCGTGCGGCGTCTGCCCTATGCCTTGCGCTCGTGCATGGCGGCATTGCAGCAGGTGCACATTTCGCTGGAAGAAGCAGCGCAAAGTCTGGGCGCAGGGCGCATGAGCGTGATCCGCCGCGTGATGGTGCCGCTCATGGCGGGCGGCATCCTGGCGGGCTTCGTCACCAGCTTCATCACGGCGGCGGTGGAACTGTCGGCCACCATCATGCTGACCTCGGCCGAAAGCCAGGCACCAATGAGCTACGGCATCTACCTCTACATGCAAAGCATTGCGGGGCGTGGCCCGGGCGCAGCGCTGGGCGTGCTGGCGGTAATCGTCGTGGGTCTGGGTACGTATTTTTCGCACCGGTTCGTCGAGCGCTCGCGCACCACGGTGCAATCCGTCTGATTGAAGGAGTCTGGCCATCATGCAACTCAATCCTGTCTCCCTGGAATGCCGCCACATCAGCCTGTCCTATGGCACCAACGAGGTGCTGCGCGATGTGAATCTGAAGATCGAGCCGGGCGAATTCTTCGCATTGCTGGGGCCATCGGGCTCGGGCAAATCGACACTGCTGCGTCTGATTGCGGGCTTCAACCGCCACCAGCGCGGCGAACTGCTCGTGGGTGGTCAGGACATGACCGGCGTGCCACCGCATGCGCGCAACATCGGCATGGTGTTCCAGAACTATGCGCTGTGGCCGCACATGACGGTGTTCGACAACGTCGCGTTCGGTCTGGTCGAGCGCCGCGAAACACGCGCTGCCATCCAGCGCAAGGTGGGTGAGGTGCTGGAGCTGGTCGGGCTCTCGCAGTTCGCGCAGCGCAGGCCCGGGCAGTTGTCTGGCGGGCAGCAGCAGCGCGTGGCCTTGGCGCGCACGGTGGTGATCGAGCCCAAGCTGTTGCTGCTCGATGAGCCGCTCTCGAACCTCGACAAGAACCTGCGCGTGCAGATGCGCGAAGAGCTGAAGAACCTGCAGCACAAGCTCGGGCTCACCACCATCTTCGTCACGCACGATCAGGAAGAGGCCATGACCACGGCGGATCGCATGGCCGTGCTCGACAAGGGCGTGCTGCAGCAGGTGGGCTCGGCGGCGGGGCTGTACGACTACCCGGTCAACCGTTTTGTTGCCAAGTTCGTCGGCACGGCGAACGTGCTGGAAGGCGAGGTCACGCAGGTCACGGGCGAGTCGCTGACCTTCCACGTGCCCGGCATTGGCACGATGCAGTTGCCGCGCCCGGGTGAGGCGCCCGCGACGGGTCCCGCCGCGCTGGCGTTTCGCCCGCATCAGGTGCAGATCGCCGTGCGGGATGATGCCGGTGACGCCTCGCGCGTGTGGGTGGACGGCCAGGTGGAAAGCGCTGAATTTCTCGGCGAGTTTTCGCGCTATCGCGTGCGCGTGGGCGACATCGCGGTGGTGGCCGATCAGCCGCATTACGCAGGCATCGGCATGTTGCCGACCGGCACGGCGGTGCGCCTTGGCATCGAGCCGACGCAATTGCGCTATCTTGATGCATAGATTTCCAACATCGGGATTTCCATCAGCTTTCGCGCTGGCGCGGCTGCAGTAGGCTTGCGCGCATGGAGATGTACCAGTTGCGCGCCTTCGTGACTGCCGCCACGCTGGGCAGCGTCACGCGCACGGCGGAGGCGCTGCACGTCACGCAGCCCGCCGTGACCGCGCAGATCAAGGCTTTGGAGGAAGAGCTGGGCGTGGCGCTGTTCGATCGCCGCCCGGGGCGCATCAGCCTCACGCGCGCAGGCGAGTCCTTGCTCTCTGATGCGCAGAAAGTGCTCGATGCTGCGGGCTTCCTGCAAGGCCGCGCAAAGGAATTGCAGGGTGAGGTGACCGGGCAGTTGTTGATTGGCACGGTGGCCGATCCCGACACCTTGCGGCTCGGCTCATTGTTGCGCGCGCTGGTTGCGGCGCTGCCACTTTTGGAAATCAAGACGCGCTATGGCCTGGCGCAGGACCTGTGCGAGCAGGTCATGTCCGGCGGCATGCAGGGCGCGTTCTACATCGCCGCCAACATGCCGCGCGAGTTGGAGGCATTGGTGCTGCAAACGCAGCACTACCGCATCGTTGCGCCGGTGGTGTACGGAAAGAAGTTCCTGCAAGCAGGGTGGCGCGATCTGGCGCAGATGCCCTGGATCGGCGCGCCGGTGCAGCACCACATCCAGACCTTGCTGCTGGCCCTGTTTGCGCGCCAGGGGCTGGCACCGCATCAGGTGCTGGAGGCGGACGCGATGGCGGCGAGTGACAGCCTGGTGCGCGCGGGGCTCGGGCTGTCGCTGCTGCGGGAGGACAAGGCGATGGAACTGGCCGAACGCAACGAACTGGTCATCTGGCCGCATGTGCGCGTGCCTGCGCAACTGGGATTTATCTATTCACGCACCACGGAGCATGACCCGGCGCTGGTGGCGACGCTGTCGCAACTGCGCCGCGTGTGGGGCGTGGTGGATGCATAGCGCGAGTGCGCCTTTCTAGCGATCAAGTTCCACGATGCGCATCAGCAGCGATCGATCGCGCACCACCAGACCGCCCGGCTCGATGCGGATGGCTTCTTCGCGCTCCATGGCCTTGAGCTCCTGATTCACGCGCTGGCGCGAGGCACCCAAAAGCTGTGCCAATTCTTCTTGCGCCAATTGCAGGCCGATGCGGATTTCCGCCCCCTCGGCCAGACTGGGCACGCCGTAACTGCGCGCCAGATGCAGCAATTGCTTGGCCAGTCGCGAGCGCAAGGGCAGGGTGTTGAGGTCTTCCACCAGCCCGAACAACTGGCGGATGCGGCGCGACTGCAATTGCAGCAGCGCGTCGTACAGCTCGGCGTGTTGCGAGAGGATTTTCTTGAAGTCGGCACGCGCCACGCAAAGAATGGTGGAGTCGCCATGGGCGTACACGTCATGCGTGCGGCGGTCGCCGTCGAACATCGCCACGTCGCCAAACCAGATGCCGGGCTCTACGTAGGTGAGCGTGATCTGCTTGCCGGATATGGAGGTGGAGCTGACGCGCACGGCCCCGCGCGCGCAGGCGATCCATTCGTCCGGAGGGTCGCCGCGCGCGCAGATCAGGCCGCCGTCGCGGTAGCGCTTGACGTAGGCGCAGCGCAATATGTCGTGACGCAGCGAAGGCGAGAGGGAGGAAAACCAGCGCCCGCTGTTGATTGCGGCGCGTTCTTCGAGGCTGAGTATCGGCTCGTCCATGGGCTGTCGGTCAGGTGTCTGTTCACGCGCGTGCGAAATGGTGCGTGGCGCGGCGTATTGTGCAACGGGTTACTGGTAGCGCGGCGCGCGCTTTTCAAAGAAGGCGGTGATGCCTTCTCCGGCGTTGGCGTGCGACAGGTTGCGCACGAAATGATCGCGCTCCTGATCGAGGTGCGTGTGCAGGCTGTTGCCACGCGCGTCGCTCACCAGCTCCTTGATGCTGGCCAGCGCATTGGGCGCGCGCTGGCCCAGCGCGTTGGCCAGCACCAGCGCGTCGTCCAGCGCGGCGCCAGGCTGTGCCAGTCGATTGACCACGCCGAGTGCGTGCAGGCGCTGCACGTCCAGTTTGTCGGCGCCCATCAGGATTTCCATCGCCAGTTGGCGTGGCAGGGCGTTTGCCAGACTCCACGTTCCGCCGCCATCGGGCGAGAGACCCACGCGCGCATAGGCCATGATGAAAACGGCTTCGCGCGAGGCCACGATGAAATCGCACGCCAGCGCGAGCGAGAAGCCTGCGCCCGCAGCGGCGCCTTCCACGGCAGCAATGACCGGTTTGGGGAAGTTGCGGATGGTGTCGATCCAGCCATGCAGCGCGTTCACGCCGCGCGCCTGTTCTTCCGCACTCTCTTGGCGGCGCGCCTGCAGGCGGTTGAGGTTGCCGCCCGCGCTGAAGGTTCCATTGGCGCCGGTGATGATCACGCTGCGGATGTCACGATTGCGCTCTGCGCCGTTCAGAGCTTCGACGCCAGCGGCGTAGATGTCCGGGCCGAGCGCATTGCGCGATGGCGGATCGTTGATGGTGAGCACCATCGTGTGGTCATGACTGACGCTCTGCAGTTCAGCGGGCATGGCGGGGTGGCCTCATCAAAAGTGGTTGGACGATGCGCGAGAAGGCTGGCGGATCAGTCTTCTTCGTGCATCAGGCTCAGCCCGATGGCGCCACGGCGGCGCAGCCACGGGCTGGGGCGATAGCGCGTATCACCATACACGGTCTGCATGTTGAACAGCACTTCCAGGATGTTGGTCGGTCCCCAGCGATTGCCCATGGCGAGCGGCCCCATCGGGTAGCCGAGGCCAAGCGTGACGGCCGTCTCCAGATCCTTGGGCGTGCAGATGCGCTGCTGGCAGATATCGCTGGCGATGTTGACGATGGCTGCCACCACACGCTGTGTGACGAAGCCGCCGCTATCGCGAATCACCGATACGGCCTTGCCGTCGCGCGCAAACAGTGCATGGGCGGCGTCGCGGAAATCCGGGCGCGTGGCCGGGTTGGTGGCGAGCACGCGGCGCTTGGTGGCGGCGTCTTCGACCAGCATGTCGATGCCGATAGTGCGCGCGGGATCGAGGCGCTCCACCACTGCAACGGTGGTGACGTCGAAGCCGAGCGGGGCCACGATGGTCAAGGCTTCGGCAGAAGGTGACTGGCCGGTCTCGATCTTCGCGCCCAGATCCTTGAGCAGTTGGTACAGCTCGGCGCGGCGGGCCGCGCGCGTCGACACCCACACCGGCGGCATGTTGGCGACCTGCGGCACGGGCGGCTCGGCGTCGAGTACCGGTGTGCCGTTGTCATAGGCATAGAAGCCGCCCTGGGTCTTGCGCCCGAACACGCCACCGGCCACGCGCTGCGCACCGATCACGCTGGGGCGGTAGCGCGGCTCTTCGTAGTATTGGTGGTAGATCGACTCCATGACGGGATGCGACACGTCCAGCCCGGTGAGGTCCATGAGCTCGAACGGGCCGAGCTTGAAGCCGACCTGATCGCGCAGGATGCGGTCGATGGTCTGCACGTCGGTCACGCATTCACCCAGAATGCGCAGCGCTTCGGTGTTGTAGCCGCGGCCCGCGTGGTTCACGATGAAGCCGGGCGTGTCTTGCGCCGCCACGGGCGTGTGGCCCATCTCGCGAGCGTATTGGGTCAGGCGTTCGCAGGTGGCGGCGTCGGTCTTGAGTCCGGCGATCACTTCCACCACCTTCATCAGTGGCACCGGGTTGAAGAAGTGGTAGCCCGCCATGCGCGCTGGTGTCTTGAGCTGCGCGGCGATGGCCGTGATGGGCAGTGACGAGGTATTGCTTGCCAGCACCGCAGTTGGCGCGACGATGGCCTCCAGTTCACCGAACAGCGCCCGCTTGACGTCCAGGCGCTCGACGATGGCCTCGATCACGAGATCGCAGGGCGCGAGTTCCGTCAATGCGGACACGGGTTGAAGGCGCGCCGACCACTGCCCGGCCTGCGCTTCTTCGATGCGGCCTTTTTCCACCAGCCGCTTCCACTGCTGCTGGATCTGCTGCTTGGCCGAGGCGGCGGCCTCGGGGTTGGTGTCGTAGAGAAGAACGGTGCTGCCGGCCTGCGCGGCGATCTGCGCGATGCCGCGGCCCATGGCTCCGGTGCCAACGATGCCGACGTTCTGGAAGGAGGGGGTGTTGCTGCTGCTCATGCCACGATTATGGCGGCATGAGCGGCCCATCCGGCACATTGCCAGATGTGAGAAATGTTCCCCAGCTTATGAGCGCATGGCTTGCATGAGTTGCGCTGCAGCGGCTTCTGGCGCGGGTGCATTGACGATGGCGCGCACCACGGCGATCGAGCCCACGCCGGTGGCGAGGATCTGGGGAAACTGCTCTAAAGCGATTCCACCAATGGCCACCTGCGGATAGTTGCGCATGAGGCGCGCATAGCGCTCCAGCCGCGCCACGCCCTGCGGCACGGTGGCCATCTTCTTGAGCGTGGTGGGGAACACCGCGCCCATGGCGATGTAGCTGGGCTGGACCTTGTCGGCGCGCAGCATCTCGGCATAGCCGTGCGTGCTCACGCCAAGGCGCACGCCAGAGGCGCGCAGGGTGTGGATTTCCTCGGCGCTGAGCGCATCCAGATCCTCCTGCCCCAAATGCACGCCATAGGCACCTGCAGCAATCGCCACACGCCAGTGATCGTTGATGTAGAGCTGCGCATCGGTGCCGCGCACGGCCTCGACGGCGGCACGCACTTCGGCCTCCACGGCCTGCGCGTCGTCGGATTTGAAGCGCAACTGCACCGTTGGCACGCCCGCGCGCGCCATGCGGCCTACCCATTCGGCGTCGGGCAGCACGGCGTACAAGCCGAGCTGCTTTGGGCATGCCGCAAAAGGCTGGGCATGCGGCATGGGTTGCATGCCGAAGTCGGCCGGTTCGTCGGGCCAGTGCGCTGCGTCGAACGCGCCGGTGCGCGTGGTCTGCTGCTGCCATGCCTGCGCCACGCTCTCGGCGTCGTGCGCGATAAAACCCAATTGGCTGCACGCGGCCAACGCGGCCTGATAGACGGGGCCGGCGTGCGCCGGCGCGGGTGCCGGTTGCGCGGGGAAGTCGGCAAAGTCGGCGCCGTGCGCCGCCACAATCGCCTGCGCCATGGCGTCGATGGATGAAGTGCTGGTCATGGAATCAGCCATTGTGGTGCCAGAACGGAGTGCCAAGCACAGGCGTGCTGGGCTGGGCGGATTCCTGCGGTGTCATGGCACCTGCCTTGCGCGCCGCGCGGCCAGCGGAGACGGCATCGGCAAAGGCGCCAGCCATGGCGACCGGGTCTGTGGCCAGCGCCACGGCGGTGTTCAGCAGCACGCCGTCGTAGCCCCATTCCATCACCTGGCATGCATGCGAGGGCAGGCCGAGTCCGGCGTCCACGATCAGCGGAACGTTCAGGCGCTCGCGCAGCATTTGCAGCGCGTAGGGGTTGACGGGGCCCTTGCCGGTGCCGATGGGCGCGGCCCACGGCATGACGGCCTGGCAGCCAACGTCCACCAGACGCTGGCAGATCACGAGGTCTTCGGTGCAATAGGGCAGCACGTAGAAGCCTTCGCGGATCAGGTGCTCTGCCGTTTGCACGAGGTTGAACGTGTCGGGCTGGAGCGTGTAATCGTCGCCAATCAACTCCAGCTTGATCCACGGCGTATCAAACACTTCGCGCGCCATTTGCGCGGTGGTGATGGCCTCTTGCGCGCTGTGGCAGCCCGCAGTGTTGGGCAGCACGGGCACGTTCAGGCTGCGCAGCAGTTCCCAGAAACTGGCGCCGGTTTCGGCTGCGTTGCTGCCCTGACGGCGCAGAGAAGCCGTGACCATGCCGGGGCGGCCACGCGCAACGGCGGCCTGCAGCACGGCGGGCGATGGGTAACGGGCCGTGCCCAGCAGCAGACGGCTTTGCAGCGTCTGGCCGTACAGCACGAACGGATCAGCGGGGGTGGTGTTGTCTGTCATGTCGTTATGGAGTCCTGACTCAGCCGCCAGTGACGGGTGAGATGATTTCGATGGCGTCGCCCGCAGCCAGTGCGTGCTCGGCATAGCGTGTCTTGGGCACGAACTGCGTGTTCACGGCCACGGCGAACGGCGGTCTGGCCTGCACGTGCGCCACGGCGTCGGCGACGGTGGCGTTGTCTGGCAGGTCGGTGTTCTTCTGGTTGATGGTCACGTTCATGGCTTGGAGGCAGCGGCTCAGACCAACTGCACGGAAAGATCAAAACGGGGGGCAAGCGACGATTGTCCGCTCTCCAGCACCTGCATGACCACGTCCAGCATGGCCGGAGCGATCATGAAGCCGTGGCGGTACAGGCCGTTCACTTCCAGCACGCGCTCGCTCAGGGCGCGCACGGCGGGAAGGTTGTCCGGCAGCGTCGGGCGGCACTGGGTGCAGATCTCCAGAATGCGCGCTTCGGCGAATCCGGAATGCACGGCATAGGCGGCGGACAGCAGTTCCAGCGCCGAGCGCACGCTGGCGGGAGACATGTCGTCCGATTCGATTTCGGTCGCACCGATGACGAAGATGTGGTCTTCCTTCGGCGCGATGTAGATGGGATAGCGCGGGTGCACCAGACGGGTCGGGCGCGCCAGCGTGACTTCGGGCGCATGCAGGCGCACGACTTCACCGCGCACGCCGCGCAACGCATTCCACGTCGGCTTGGCCCCGAGGCCCCGGCAGTCGAGCAGCACATCGGGCTGACCGGCGGTGCCGGGGGTGAAATCCTCTGGCTGGCGCGGGCTGTTCCAGTGCACCACGACGCCCAGTTCCTGCATCGCATTTTCCAGTGCCGACAGCAACTGGCGGTTGTCGAGCTGGCCTTCGCCCGGCAGATACAGGCCATTGGCAAAGCGGGAGGCAACGGACGGCTCCAGAGCGTCCACCTGCGAGCCGTTCAGCACCTGAAGTGGCGCGATGTCGGGAATGGTCTTTTGCGTTTGCTCCAGCTTGTGCTGGAAGCGGTTGGCTTCGCCCGCATCGAGGCGGTGCCACAGGATGAGCGTTCCGTTTTGCTGGAAGTAAACCGGCTGCGAGAGTTGCGCAATCAGCTCTTGCCAGCGCGGCAAGGCGTATTGGCCCATGCGCACCACGCCGGGTTCGGTCACGGCCGACTCAGCCAGTGGCGCGAGCATCGCAGCCGCCACGCGCGCGGCGGCGCCTTCGGCGCTCGGGCCCTGGGCTTCAAAAACTTCGACGCGGTGGCCCTTGCGCGCCAGCTCGACGGCCAGCAGACGGCCCATGAGGCCCGCGCCGAGGATGGTGATCGAGGAGTGTGTGTTCAGAAGATGCATGTGTCCAATTCCCGCCCTGTAGCCAATGAATAGCCAAACGATGGACAAAACATGCCTGGTGACGCCTGTAGAAACTCCCCACGCCAGTATTGTCTGGATCGGGTAGCGGGGCCGCCGCAACGCGCTGGCAATGCCAAAAGGCGAGCCGTGCGAAAGGCTTGGATGGCCCCAGGGTATGTTCTCAGCCGCCCGTTTGCACTTGCGGCACCCCTGTTTCGTCCGAAACCCAGATTACAACACAATGACGGGAAGTCGACGACCTCGGTGCAGCATCTCCCTCCCGTTCTATAGGTAGGGCTTAGCGATTTTGTGTGTTGAATAGGGTCGTGCGGAATGGACGATAATTTTTGCCATGAGCAAAGACAATCAGACGGCGCACCCATTGCGCCGCTATGCGCGCGTGCTGTCGATCGCCGGTTCGGACAGCGGTGGCGGCGCGGGCATTCAGGCCGACCTCAAGACCTTCGGTGCATTGGGCTGCTACGGCATGACCGCCATTACGGCCATCACGGCGCAGAACACGCAGGGCGTGCGCGGCATCCACGGCATTCCTCCAGAGATGCTCAAGGCGCAGATCGATGCGGTGGTGGAAGACATTGGCGTGGATGCCGTGAAGATCGGCATGCTGCATTCGCCGGAAGTGGTGCATGTGGTGGCGGATGCGATTCGGCGTTATCAGCTGCCGAATGTCGTGCTCGACCCCGTCATGGTGGCGACCAGTGGCGATCGGCTGATCGCAGAAGAAACCGAAAGCGCGCTGGTGCGTGAGCTTTTCCCGCTGGCGGCGGTGGTCACGCCCAATCTGGATGAGGCCGGCTGGCTGCTCCAGCGCAAGATAGCGGGTGAGGCCGATCTGGATGCCGCAGCGGACGACCTGCTTGATCTGGGCGCGCGCGCCGCGCTGCTCAAGGGCGGGCATTTGCCGGGCGACCGGGTGGTGGATCTGCTGGCGCTCGGCAAGGGCGATCACTACCGCCTGGGCTCGCAGCGCATCGTCACCCACAACGGGCACGGCACAGGCTGCACTTTGTCGTCTGCCATCGCTGCGCATCTGGCACTGGGCGAGCCGTTGCTGCAGGCCGTAGAAAAGGCGCGCAGCTACATCCTGCGCGCCATCGAAGCTGGCGCCGACGTGCACACGGGCAAAGGCCATGGTCCCTTGAACCATGGCTTTGCGCCCGTTGCGCAAGTCATCATCGGCTGAAGGTCAGCGAGCGGCTTACCAGCCCCAGGTCAGGTTCTTGGAGACCCAGCCCTGGCGGCCGCTCTCGCTGCGCACCTGTGCCCAGCTGCCGGAATTCTTCAGCGTGCGCACAATCTCGTTTTGCTGCAACTTGCCGACGATCTTGGAGTTGGTCGTCGGTGAGGCGCGCAGGTTGGCCGTGCGTGCCGTCACGATGCGGTGCGGCGTCTTTTGCGTGAGCGGTGCATAGACCCAGCCCAGCGGCGCTTCGTAGTCGCGCACCTTGATCCACTTGCCCTTGCGTTGCTGCACTTGCAGCGGATAGCCAGAGCCCAGCTCCCACAAGGTGGTCGAACGTGTGTTGGGCTGCTCGCGCACGTTCACCGTGTTGCCTTTGATGCTGACAAACTCCTTGGCCTGAGCGGCCACGCCGGTGACCAGAAGGCCAGTGCCCAGAACGCATGCAGCGGCAATGCGTGCCAGCGTGCGGCGGGTGGCGGAAGTGGTGGATGGTTGGCTGGATGCGGTGTGGTGTTGCACTGCGTGAATTCTCCTCTGCTTCATAAAAACCTAAGTCAACGCGATGAGGGATGGCCGAAGGCCATCAAAGTTCCTCCGAATTGCGCTCTGTTATACCTAGCCCAACAAAAACGCCTGCGCGAAAGGCAGGCGTGATATGGGGAGATCGGCGGCGGGCGAGCTCAGTCGGCTTTCGCAGTCAGCAGTCGGGTGAGGACAAAACACAGGGCGAGCGTGGGCAGCGCAGAGCCCAGGAAGGGCGCGATTTTGGGCAGCAGGTGATAGCACGCAATGCCCGCCAGCCAGATCGTTACCGGCACTGCGTGGACGTTGCGCGCAGTTTTCAATAATTGCGCTGTCTTTGTTCCCTTGCCCGCAAGGCGGCCCAGAATCACGCCGAACAAGGGCACGAACACGGAACTGAGCAACAGCAGGAATGGCTCCAGACTGTGCATGGGCAGCACCAGTGCGAGCGCGGTGCAGGTTGTGCCGATGATGACGCCCCAGCGGCGCACGCTCCAGCGCGGCAACAGGCTGTGCGCAGACACTGCGCCGGAGTACGCATCGCCATAGGCATTGTCCACTTCGTCGATGAGGATCAGCGACAGCGCAATCAAACCGCCTTGCGCCAGCAGCAGCGCGGTCACCAGATCGGTGCTGGGCAGCGTCAGCGCCACCAGCACGCCGAGCGAGTAGCACCATACGTTGGCCACGGCATAGCCCAGCCAGGTGCCGCGCAGGGCACTGCGTCCGCTGGTGCCGTGGCGTGCATAGTCGGCCACCAGCGGCAGCCACGAAATCGGCATGGCGATCACCAGATCGAGCGCGGGCATCACGCCCATACCGCCTTCGCCGGGGCGATTCCACAGCGCAGCAAAACCTTGCGTGCGTGCAAGCGACAGGAATTGCCAGCTCAACCAGAGCAGCGACAGCACAACCAGCGGCAGCGCAAAGCGCGCAATCACGCGGCGCACCAGTTGCACCATCGATCCACTGATCAGCACCAGGACGGCGCCACCCCAGAGCAAGGTGGCGCCGACGGTCCACCACGCCTCGGTCATCGCGCCCGACTGCCGGCCAATGGCGACAGTGGAGTCGCGCATCACCACCAGTTCAAACGTGCCCCAGCCAATCAGTTGCACGATGTTGAGCAGGATGGGCAGGCTGGCAAACCGGCGGCCGAACACGGTTTGCATCAGACCCGCGCTGGCCAGCCCGCTTTCGCAGGCAATCCTGGCCACCCAGCCCAGCAGGCCGGCCCCGATGAGCGAGCCCAGCACGATCGCGGCCAGTGCCTGCTGCGTGCTCAGCGCAGGCATCAGATACGCGCCCACCTGCATGACGAGCAGGCCAACGCCGAGGCTGAACCAGAGCGAGGCATGGTCGTGCCATTGGAAGACCCGCCGATCTGCGGGCAGGGGCATCAGCGCTTCGTTGGCCGATGGGGAAGGGGAGGTGGTTGGCGGCATGTGCGCTCCGTTCGGTTCGTTCTTGTTGTGTGCGAATGGCTTGCGCTGGAACCGTTGGCGATGGAGTGCGAGGCAGCGAAAAAGGCTGATGCGATCCGGGCTACGCGGCTTCCCTGCGCGAGGATTAACTCACAGGTTCAAAGGGTGTTGTCTCAGCCATGACCGACGACGGCCATGGCACCCCTAGCGTGATGACGTAATTGATCTACGTCACCTTGCGGATTCTGCCATTGATTGGAGCGGGAAAAGCAATGGACCGTGCAGGTCAGTGATGCTCCACTCCCAGCCGCTCGTGCAGGCGGGTGCTGGTGGTGGTGTATTGCAGCGCGACGGGTGCGCCGGTGAGGTATTCAGCCGCAGCAAAGGCGGCGAGGGTGGCTTCGTGGAAGCCGCAGAGAATCAGCTTGCGCTTGCCGGGATAGGTGTTGATGTCGCCCACCGCATAGATTCCCGGTTGGCTGGTGGCGAAAGTGGCGGTGTCCACCACCAGTTGCTTGCGCTCGATCGCAAAACCCCAGTCGGCCACGGGGCCAAGGCGGGGGGAAATCCCCAGATAGACCAGCAGCAGATCGAGCGGTTCGCGCTGCGCGTCGCCATTGGCGTCCATCACGTGCAAGGCCACCAATCGGCCAGCGGCGTCGGTTTCCACGCCGGTGATTTGCGCGGCCAGTACGCGGATGCGGCCGGCGTCGCGCAGGGATTGCAGCTGCGCCAGATCGCTCTCTTGCGCCTGGAATACGTCGCGGCGGTGCAGCAGGGTGACGCGGCTGGCAACGTCTGCCGCTTCGATGGCAGCGCGCACGGCGGCCTCGTCACCACCATGCACGATGACGTGCTTGCCCGTTGCAGCGCTGACGTCGGCGGGGTGATAGAACACCTGCGAGCCGACCAGCGGATCGATGCCATCGGCCTTGACGGTACGCGGCACAAATGCGCCCACGCCAGCGGCGATGAACACGGTGCGGGCCAACAGGGTGACGCCATTGGACAGGCCCAGCAGTAGGCGACCATCGGTTTGTGGTTCCAGTCGAGCCACTTGCGCGCCCAGATGCGGCGTGGGTTTGAACGGCGCGATTTGTGCGGTGAGCTGATCGACCAGTTCGCGTCCCGTGCAGACCGTGGTGCCGGGAATGTCGTAGATGGGCTTGTCGGGATACAGCTCGGCGCACTGGCCGCCCAGATGCGGCAGGGCGTCTACGAGGTGCGCGGCAATGCCTTGCAGGCCGAGCTGGAACACCTGGAACAGCCCGACCGGACCCGCGCCGATGACGACGGCGTCGGTTTCCACGGGACTGGCATGGGCAGGGGAAGCAGCGGTGTCGGCCATGCGATCAGGATATCTGAAGTGCCATTACAGGGTGTGGCCTGTGGACTCAGCCGATCACTTTTCCAAATACTGGAGCTTGTCGGTCTTGCCGTTCCACTCGTCCGCATCGGGCAGCGCTTCCTTGCGCTTGGTGATGCTCTTGAACTTGGGTGTGAGATCGGCATTGATCTTGATGTACGCGAGCTGGTCCGCAGGCAGGTCTTCCTCGGCAAAGATGGCGTTGGCCGGGCACTCGGGAATGCAGACGGCGCAGTCGATGCACTCGTCCGGATCGATCACGAGGAAGTTCGGGCCTTCGCGGAAGCAGTCAACGGGGCAGACATCGACGCAATCGGTGTACTTGCACTTGATACAGTTTTCTGTGACGACGTGTGTCATGTGGCGAGATTGTTATTTGGGGAATTCCCTGATTTTAGGCGCTTGTACGACAACAGGGGGCGTCTGTCCCTTGCTTTGACGCGGTAACTGTCGCAATCGTGAGCGTTTGTAGATCACGAATTGACCAGCGATCATGCGTACCGGTGCGTGTTTGCGCGAAAGGGTGTGATTTTATCTGTGCTCTGTCAAAGACCCTCAGCCCGCATCGATCGCCCAGTCGGGTGCCGATCTGTTGGGTGCAAAGGGCCCTATAGAGGTTCTCAAGCGATCCTCAAGCAGTTCTATGGGCGCACCAGAACCGCTCCCGCAGTCTTGTGGCTGGCCGTGTCGACCAGGATCATCGAGCCGAGCACTCGTGCCCGGTCGAACGCGGCGGCGGGCGTGGGCTCCTGCAGCAGCAATTCGACCGTGCCGATGGCGTTGGCCTCCAGTTGCTCGGCCGCTTCCTGCGCCAGCGTGTGGATGTTCAGCCGATGCACCACGCGGCGCACTTTGGCCTTGATCCAACGGTGGCCGTGCTGCGCAAGGTAGACGCGGCCCGGCACCAGCGGTTCATCGTCCATCCACGCCACCGTGGCGTGCAACTCGCGCTGGCCGGACCACGCGCCCGACGGGCTGGGTTCCGTGCCGAAGTCATCTTCGTCGGCAACCGCGTTGTCAGGCGCTGGCTGGGTGGCCACGATCCAGTCGCCGCGCGAGACGTCCACTTCGCGGTCGAGCACGATGCCAGCACTGGATCCGGCGCCTACATCGGCGGGTTGGCGCACGTGATCGAGCACGCGCGCCACGGTGGCGGTCTGCTGGCTGGGTAGCAGCGTGACGCTGTCGCCCGCGGCAATCCGGCCTGCGGCCACGCGGCCCCAGAACACGCGGCGGCCCTGCGACGTATCGGAGGAGGCAGAAAACTTTTCCACCCATTGCACTGGCAGGGCAAACGGCAGTTCCGTATCGGCAGGCGTGGACGGCAGTGTGTGCAGTACTTGCAGCAGGCTGGGGCCGTCGTAACCTGCCCAGCCGGGCGCAGCCTCCACCACGTTGAAACCCTTGAGCGCCGACACCGGCACCGTGGCCCGCACGGTGATGCCAGCAGCATGCGCGAACGCGGCGAGTTGGTTGCGGATGTGGGCGAAGGCCAGCGCCGGGTCGGCCACGGCATCCAGCTTGTTCACCGCGAACAGCAGCGACGGCACACGCAGCAGGTTCACCAGCAGGGCGTGGCGGCGCGTTTGCGGCAGCAGCGTGAGTTGCGGGTCCTGCCAATCGAGTTTGGTGGCGTCCACCAGCACGATGGCTGCGTCCGCGCTCGAGGCGGCGGTGACCATGTTGCGCGTGTATTGCTCGTGACCGGGCGCATCGCCAATGATGAACTTGCGCTGGTCGGTCGAGAAATAACGGTAGGCCACATCGATGGTGATGCCTTGCTCGCGCTCGGCAGACAGGCCATCGGTGAGCAGTGCGAGGTCGGTCTCGCCACTTTTGGTGATGCCGGCGAACTGGTCCTGCAGCACCGCACGCGTGTCCACCAGCAGGCGGCCAATCAATGTGGACTTGCCATCATCCACGCTGCCGCAGGTGATGAAGCGCAGTGCCGATGCATGTGGCTGGCTGGTGGTGTCCTGTGCGTGGGCAGCGGGTTGCGGCGTCACGTCGAGGGTGTCGGTGGTCATCAGAAATATCCGTCCTTCTTGCGCTTTTCCATCGACGCTTCGCTGGTCTTGTCGTCCATGCGGGTGGCGCCGCGCTCGCTGACTTCGGCGGCCAGCGTCTCGATCACGATGTCGTCCGCCGTTGCGGCCGTGCTGTCCACCGGGCAGGTGCAGGTGATGTCGCCCACGGTGCGAAAACGCACGTCGCGCACGACCACTGCCTCACCTTCGCGCGGTGGCGTGAGCGGGGTGGCGGGCACGAGCAGGCCCTTGCGTTCGACCACTTCGCGCTGGTGCGTGTAGTAGATCGAGGGCAGCGCGATGCGCTCACGGGCGATGTATTGCCACACGTCCAGCTCGGTCCAGTTGCTGATCGGGAAGACGCGGAAGTGCTCGCCCGGCGCGAGGCGTGTGTTGAACAGGGTCCACAACTCGGGCCGCTGCGCTTTGGGCTGCCACTGGCCGAAGCTGTCGCGGTGCGAAAAGATGCGCTCCTTGGCGCGGGCTTTTTCTTCGTCACGGCGTGCGCCGCCGATCAGGGCGTCGAAGCGGAATTCTTCAATCGCTTCGAGCAGTGTGACCGACTGGTGCACGTTGCGCGATTCGCCGGGGTGCGCCAGACGCACCGTGCCGCGCGCCATCGAATCTTCGACGCTGCGCACGATGAGTTCCGCGCCGAGCTCACGGGCGCGCTGGTCGCGGAAGTCGGTCACTTCGGGGAAGTTGTGGCCGGTGTCGATCATCAACAGCGGATACGGCAGACGGCCTGCGCCAAAGCCTTTTTCGGCGCAGCGCAGCATGACGAGCGAGTCCTTGCCGCCCGAGAACAGCAGGGCGGGGCGCTCAAATGCGGCGGCGACTTCGCGCAGGATGAAGATGGTTTCTTCCTCCAGCGCATCCAGATGGCGGTTGCTCAATTGGGTGAGCAGTGCGGGTTCGGTGCGGGCGTTCATGGGCGTGTCTTCACTCTCTCAAGCGGCTGCGCGAAAGTGGGGCAGCGGCTGGTTCACATCGCCCTGATAGAAGGCGTGGAAGCGTTCAAACTGGCGCTTGGCGTCGGCTATGTCCACGCCTTCGCGCAGCACGGCGACGTCAAAGCCGCAGCGGGCCATCTGCACGAGCTGGTCGATCAGCACGTCACCCGTGGCGCGGATTTCGCCCTCAAAACCACGGCGTTGGCGCAGCAGGCGGGCCTGGCTGAAGGCGCGTCCGTCGGTGAATTTGGGAAAGTGCAGATCGATGCGTTCGACCTGCGACAGATCGAGCGCCAGCGGATCGGCATCGTTGGGCAGCGCGATGGTGTGCGCCTGATCCTGCGCGACCGGCGGGTGCTCGTTGGCGGCAATGATTTTCATGGTGTTCTTTGTCTGCAAGTGCGGTGAGGACATCAGGCGGATGCCGTGGCGTGAGCGCCCTGGCGTGCGCCGTTGGCGGCGGCCTTGAAGGGCTCGACGCCGACGCGGCGCACGGTGTCGATGAAGTTCTCGTGCTTCTGGCCATGCGCGCCCTTGGCCGTTTGGGCGGACAGCGGTGCCCGCTGTTGGCGGTAGACATCCAGCAGCGCTTCGATCACGCCGGGCACTTCCGCTGCGCTGAACGAAGGGCCGATGATCTTGCCCGGCTGCGCGGGGCCGGACAGCTCCGTGCCGTCTGCGCCGCCCAGGGTGATCTGGTACCACTCCTTGCCATCCTTGTCCACGCCCAGAATGCCGATGTGGCCGCTGTGGTGGTGGCCGCAGGAGTTGATGCAGCCGCTGATGTGCAGGTCGATTTCGCCCAGATCCCAGAGTTCGTCCAGATCCTGATAACGCTCGGTGATGGCTTCGGCAATCGGCAGGCTGCGCGCGTTGGCGAGCGAGCAGAAGTCGCCACCGGGGCAGGCAATCATGTCGGTGAGCAGGCCGATGTTTGGCTTGGCCAGACCCAGCGCCTTGGCCGCTTTGTAGAGCGCGGGCAACTGGTCGCGGCGCACCCAGGGAAGCAGCAGATTCTGCTCATGCGTCACGCGCAGCTCGCCGTGCGAGAACTGGTCGGCCAGATCGGCGGCGGCGTCCATCTGCTCGGCAGTGGCGTCGCCTGGCGCATGGCCCACGCGCTTGAACGACAGCACCACGGCGCGCAACTGCGGCAGGCGATGGGGCAGCACGTTGCTGTGCAGCCAGCGGCCAAAGTCGCTGTTTTCGCTGCCCGCGGTGCGCAGCAGGGCGAGCGTTTCGGCCTCGGCATCGCTCGGCGTGAGGTCGAGTTCGGGCTCTTTGAAGTTCGCGGCGACGCGGTCGTATTCCGCCTGCGTGATGGTGTGCGGGCCACCTTCGTCTTCGACGATGGCGCGGAACTCTTCGTTCACCTGATCGATGTAGTTCTGGCCCTCGGTCTTCACGAGGATCTTGATGCGCGCCTTCCAGAGGTTGTCGCGGCGACCGTAGCGGTTGTAGACGCGGATCACCGCTTCCAGATAGTTCATCAACTGGTTCCACGGCAGGAACTCGCGCAGCACCGGGCTGATGGTTGGCGTGCGGCCCATGCCACCGCCCACGCGCACCCGGAAGCCCAACTCGCCTGCATCGTTCTTGAGCAACTGCAGGCCCACGTCGTACCAGCCGAGCGCGGCGCGGTCTTCCTTTGCGCCATTGAGCGAGACCTTGAACTTGCGCGGCAGGAACGCGAACTCGGGATGCAGCGTGCTCCACTGGCGCAGGATTTCGGCAAACGGACGCGGGTCGGCGATCTCGTCATCGGCAATGCCGGCGAGCGCGTCGCTGGTGATGTTGCGAATGCAGTTCCCGCTGGTCTGGATGCCGTGCAACTGCACCGAGGCGAGCAGCTCCATCACGTCGGCGCTCTTGCTGAGCGGAATCCAGTTGTATTGGACGTTGGTGCGCGTGGTGAAGTGGCCGTAGCCGTACTTCAGGCGGGTGCCGACGCGGCGCCCATCGGCGAGCGGAATGTCGCCCAGCTTTTCTTGTGTGGCCTGGGCTTCGGCCAGCAGCGCGGCATCGGGCTGGTCGAACTCGCGTGCCACACGCGCCAGCACGCGCAGTTGGTGGCTGGAGAGCTCGCCATAGGGCACGGCCACGCGCAGCATCGGGGCGTAGCGCTGAACGTACCAGCCGTTTTGCAGGCGCAGGGGCTTGAACTCGTCTTCGCTGAGTTTGCCCGCCTGATAGCGCTCCAACTGGTCGCGGAACTGCTCGGCGCGCAGCTGGATGAATTGTTTGTCGAATGCGGTGTATTGGTACATGGTGGGGCTAGTCTTCGGGTTCGTTGAATCAGCAAAGACGCTTGATCTGCGCCATGGACCATGACTTTAAAAGTGCTCCTTCATATTTCAAACGAATATTTAATAACGCATATATGTCGAAAATTGCATAAAGCGCATATCCAATGACGGATTTCAGCTATGGCGAAAAGGCTCAAAGGCGCTCGCTGCTGAGCGCCTGCGCGAGGCGCATATCCATGCCGACGGGCTCGTGGTGAAGGCGGGAAGCCAACAATTCGCCGCACAGCACCGACAGGGTCAAACCGCGCGAACCCATGGCCGTGCAGGCCCACAGGCCCGGTAGCTGCTTTGCATCGACCGGCCCGACGATGGGCAGGCGGTCATGTGAGGCCAAGCGCACGGCGCCCCAACTGCGCACACCGCTGCCATCGCCCGCCGACGCTGCCCCGGCTTGCTGGATGTGCTCGATCGCCTGATCGAAGCGATCGGCCAACTGCGGCGCGAGCAAGGGCCCGAGCACCCGCAGCTTGTGCAGATTGTCGGCATGCGCGGCAGCGACGTCGGAAGCGCTGGGGGGCAGCGCCGTGACGTCGCGCTCAAACGTGGAACCCAGCACCCAGCCGCTGCCCTCGGCCAGTGGCACGTGCGGCACGAGGTTGCCGTTGCCGTTCAGCGGCACGTGGGGCCACTGCGCCTCGGGTGGAGCCTCGGCATGCAGGCCCCAACTGATTTGGCCGCGCAGCGCCTGCAAATACCAATCATCGGGCAGTAATGGGCGGCTGTCATAGCCCGCCGCGATCACGACCACGTCCGCCTGCGCGAGCACGTTGCCGTGCGCGTCGAGCGCGCGCCATCGGGGCGCTGGCGTATCGGCGTCCACGCGTTCCAGGGTGGCGACGGGCGCATCAACCTGGACCTCGATGTGGTCATGGGTCAGATGGTGCGCGATCAGGTCGGGCGGCTTCACCCAGCCTGCGCGCACATGCCAGCAGGCCATGGCATCGGCGGACACGGCGTTGGCGGTGCATTGCCCGGCGGTGGCGCGGCGGCTCCAATCCGCGCCGGGATTGCCTTCCGCCGACCATGCGGCTGGAATGCCGGGCGTGCCATCCACGCGGTGCTCCAGCACGCCGGTGTGATCCCATTGCACGCCGCGCTGCATGTCGGCCAGCGTTTGCAGCGTTGTGCGCACACCCGCGCGCGACAGGCGCGACAGCACGCTGTCGTCTGGCGACACATGCGGTGCAAAAACGCCGGCCGGTAAACCGGAAGCGCCCGCTGCGGGAGTGCGCGCATCCAGCACCGTCACGCGCCAGCCACGCCGCGCCAGACTGGCTGCGCACGCGCTGCCCGCCAAACCGGCGCCGATCACCATGCAACTGCCGGGGCGCGGCACGGACGCATCGGGCAGCGCATCGCGCACGGGGCGGGGCTCCCAGCGCGGGTTGAATTGCGCCGTCAACGGAGCGTCAGGGGGGGTGATGGCATCCGGCAGCTCGAAGCCGCATTGCTTCAACAGGGCCTTGAGTTCGGGGAGGGACGATGCAGTGTGGAACGTCGTGCCGCGTCGGCAGCAGCGCGCAATGGCCTTGAGCAGATGCGCGTCTGCCCCGGCGTCGGGCAGGCCCGGCAGATACACGCGGTCAGCCTGCGGTGTTTGCTGACGCAGCATCGATTGCGGATCGCCCACATAGAGCGTGAGCAGCACCCGGCCATGCGCAAATGCCAAGCGGTGTACGCCGGGCAGCAGGCCCCAGCATTGCTCGATCAGGGCGGCGGCAAACGGTTGCAGGGCGGCGGGAGTTGCGGCGCTGATCTGGTCGGGCTGCAGGCGCTCGGGCATGCAACCGATGAAATGCAGCAGATGAGGGCGCTGCGGATCGTCCTGCCAGGCGCTCCAGGTGCGCAGAAAGCGTTGACCGTTGTCGTCGCCGATCTGGAGCACGCGCCATTGGTAGTGGTGATGCCAGGAATCTTGCGGCGCCACGCGGGCGCCGTCGTTCGAGGGCTGTGAAGAATCGTGCTGATGTGGCTCTGAAGGCATGGCGCTGGAGGCTGAATGTGGAAGGGGCGGCCAGCGCCCGATCCTATCCCGAGCCCAATCAATTCAGCATATACAGATCAAACTCTCGCACGCGAAGCCGCCGCGAGGGCCCGAACACAGCGCTGCCCGGCGTTACGCGCTCGGCGGGACGTAGCCAGCCGCAGCGTCCGCGCCGCTGCCGAAGAAGTGGTTCTCCATCTGGCGCGCCAGATATTGGCGCGCGCGCGCGTCGGCGAGGTTCAGGCGGTTTTCATTCACCAGCATGGTCTGGTGCTTGAGCCAATCGGCCCATGCCTGCTTGCTCACGCTTTCATAGATGCGCTTGCCCAGCTCACCGGGGTACGGAGGGAAGTCGAGGCCCTCGGCTTCCTGACCGAGCTTGATGCATTGAACGGTACGTGCCATGGGGATTACCTTTTCTTAGATGATTTTTGAATATAGAACTGAAATCTTAGTCGTTCCAGTTTTGACGCATGACTTTCAGAATGCAAGGCATCGGCACAACGCACGCAGCGCAATGGGCCGGTTTTCCAAGCACAGGACATACAAGAAAGCACGTCATGAAGAAAGATCGCCGTCACTTTATCAAGTTTCCATGGGCATTTGGCCTCGTTGGGGCCATGGCCTTGGGGGCTGTGCCTGCATTAGCGGCCGATCCGGTCGGTTTCCTGAATGTTTCCTATGACCCAACGCGCGAGCTGTACGTGGAATACAACCAATCGTTCGCCAGGTACTGGAAAGGCAAGACCGGGCAGGACGTGCAGTTCAAGCAGTCGCATGGCGGCTCGGGCAAGCAGGCGCGGTCGATTCTGGATGGCATCGATGCCGACGTGGCCACGCTGGCGCTGGGCGGAGACATCGACGCACTGGTGAAGGCCGGATTGGTGAAAGCGGATTGGCAGCAGCGCCTGCCGCACAACTCGGCTCCGTACAGCTCGACCATCGTGTTTCTGGTGAAAAAGGGCAACCCCAAGGGCATCAAGGACTGGGACGATCTCGTCAAGCCCGGCGTGCAGGTGATCACGCCCAATCCCAAAACGTCAGGTGGCGCACGGTGGAACTATCTGGCGGCCTGGGAGTTTGCCAAGCGCAAGTATGGCGGTGATGCGCAGGCTAAGGAGTTTGTCGGCAAGCTCTACAAGAATGTGCCAGTGCTGGACACGGGCGCGCGCGGATCGACCATTACCTTCGTGCAGCGCGGCGTGGGGGATGTATTGCTGGCGTGGGAGAACGAGGCGTTTCTCGCGCTCAAGGAATTCGGGCCGGACAAGTTCCAGATCGTCGCGCCGTCCCTGTCCATTCTCGCCGAGCCTTCGGTGGCCGTGGTGGACAAGGTGGTCGATCGCAAAGGCAGCCGCGCTTTGGCCGAGGAATACCTCCAGCACCTGTACTCGGAAGAAGGGCAAGAGATCGCAGGCAAGAACTTCTATCGCCCCACCAGCGAAAAGGCCAAGGCCAAGTTCGACCAGCAGTTTCCCCAGCTCACGCTGGTGACCATCGATCAGGCATTCGGCGGCTGGGCCAAGGCCGACAAGGCGCACTTTGCCGATGGCGGCAGCTTCGACCAGATCTACACGAAGAGGTAATGTCCCGCGTCCACACTGGAGCGCGTGAAGCTGACCCACAAGGAGTAGCCATGCCACACCCGAGCTTTCTTCGCTGCTGGACTTCACGAAAAAGCAGTGCATCGCAAGGCAACCTGCGCGCTGTGCGCGACACGGGCGCAGACATCAACGATGACGAACTGCAGCGTCAAATGCAGCGCGAGCACGCCGCCGGCGTGCTCCTGCAATCCGAGGTGTTGCTGATGACGGACTTTGCACCAGTGACCTACCTGTACGAGCGATGTTGCGGCTGAGCTTCGACTTGTTCCCAACCCTTTTGCTTCACACCCGACGGTCATTGCGACCAGGAAAGGAATCACCATGACGCTCAATGCACGCACACTTACTGCTCCCCAACGCATTCTCGGGATCACCGCCGCCGCATGGGGGCTTGCACTATCGGCCCGCGCGGCCACGGTCAAACCGCGCGTTGCGCACGCACGGCACGGCGCGGATGCGCTGCGCCATTTGTCCCTGCCCAGTTTCCGCCAGCCCAGCTTTCGCCAACCCAGTTTTAGCCAACCCAGTTTTCGCATTGCCTACTGAGCCGCGTTTTCCCACCCGCACAAAGAGACCTCCATGACGATATCGGCCATCACCACCCGCTCCGTCGACGCCCTGGAACCGGCTTGGGGCACTGACGTGGTGGCGCGGGTGACAACTATCGAGGTATCGTTGGCCACGCTCTGACCGGGTGATCTGCACGACGCGCTGCATGGGCTTATTCAGGCATTGCAGCGCGTTGCTGTTTTTTCAACAAATCAGGACCACATGAATTTTCAGCAACTACGCTCCGTGCGCGAGGCCGTGCGGCGTGGCTTTAACCTTACCGAAGTAGCCGGCACATTGCACACATCACAGCCCGGTGTGAGCCGCCAGATCCGCGAACTGGAAGACGAACTGGGCGTGGAAATTTTCGTGCGCGCTGGCAAACGACTGACGGGATTGACCGTCCCCGGCGAGGTCGTTCTGCCCATCGTTGAGCGCTTGCTGACCGAAGCTGAAAACCTCAAGACCGCAGGCGAGGACTTTGCGCGCGGCGACCGTGGCGGCCTCGTCGTTGCCGCCACGCATTCGCAGGCGCGCTACGCCTTGCCGCAAGTGGTGCGTGACTTTCGCACGCTCTGCCCGGAGGTGTCGCTGCATCTGCGCCAGGGATCGCCCGAGCAGATCGCGCAAATGCTGCTTTCCGGCGAGGCAGACATCGGCGTGGCGACGGAAGCACTTGCCGGGTTCGATCAGTTAGTGACGCTCCCGTGCTATCGCTGGACGCACTCCATCATCGTGCCGCCAGGACATCCGTTGCTGGACAGCGAAGGCCCGGGCATCACGCTGGGGCAACTGGCGCAATACCCGATCATCACCTACGAATCGGGCTATACCGGAAGGGCGCATATCGATACGGCCTTCGAGCGCGCAGGCCTTGCGCCAGACATCGTCCTCACCGCGATGGACGCCGACGTCATCAAAACCTATGTGGAGCTGGAAATGGGGGTGGGCATCGTCGCCTCCATCGCGTTCGATCCCGAGCGCGACCGCCTCCTGCAAGGCATCGATGCGCGCCATCTGTTTGAAGTGAACCTCACGCGCTTGGCCCTGCGGCGCGGAACGTGGCTGCGCAGCTATGCATACCGTTTCATCGAAACCTTCGTGCCCACCTTGACCCGGCCCGTAGTGCAGGAGGCGCTGCGCTCAGAGTACGTGGAATGCGATTACGTGATTTGACCAAGGCAATGGGCCATCACGTCGAGGATGTCCCATTGAATCAGGGGGTGCGCACTGCGAGGAACTGGAACGTCAAAACGCCAAAGAAACTAACCCCCTGCGCGTCTGTTCGCGTGCCAGTACTTGGGAGGCGCATTGTCATCCGAGTCATGCATGAATCCGTTAGTGCAGGAACTGCGGAGTTATCGTTGTTAAGAGTCCCTATTTCCGATAATTGATCATGGAGCGGCGTCGTTTAGTCAAATTGTTAACTTTTGGTCAACAGCCGCAATCCTTATTAGCTCGTACGGCGCTCCTTTGTAAGACATGGCTGACAAGAAGTAAGCGCTCTCTTGCAGGAAGTCCTGAAAGTCAAGTCCATAGTCAAATTTCATTCGATGCATCGTTTGAATTTCATTAACTTCAAGGAGCAGCTATGCCAAGACGAGACTATGACGAGCGGTCGCACCATTCAGGGCGCGGGTCTGGAAGTTACGCTGAGCGCAACCACCGCGACAGCCAAGGTCGATTTCTTCCGGAGGATGATCGAAGCCATTACTACGGTCACAGTGGAAGTTCCGATGACTTCTACAGAGACCGGGATAGTCGAGGTCGATTCATGTCGGAGGGGAGTAGCTATAACGACCAAGATCATCGCGGGTGGAACGCAGACTACGAAAATCGGGATAGCCATGGTCGGTTCGCGCCGACACCCGATTTGAGAGGATCTCATTACGAGGGAGGCTATTACGACGATGATGATCGCCGTGCAGGGCCATCTGGACGCCGTACTTGGCACAACCAGTACGGTAGTGGCACGCGAGACTTCAATGACTACGCTTCGGAATCGAGGACAGGATCGCGGCAGCGTCAACATCACGACCCCGAATACCAACAGTGGCGCGATGAACAGATGGCCAATTTGGATAATGACTACGAGGCATGGCGCGGTGAGCGTTATAAAAAGTTCTCTGAAGAATTTAATAACTGGCGTTCGAACCGGCCTAAGACATCCAATGAGTCGAGTTCCGGTGATTCAAATAACCCGAACAAGAGCAAGTGAGCAACATTGAAATTACAAATAATTCGTCCACGTTTTAGCATTGGTCGGCTATATAAAAAGGGCGTTCCATCTTTTTGTGGAACGTCCTTTTTTTAAAAGTGCAAGCAAATTGTCCATTCGCCAGATCTTCACTTGCCACTAGCCATCACTGAACCTGGCTACCTCATAGCCATCAGCAACGAGTGGACGTTCTCGCGCTTGCGTGTAGCCGAGTCGCGATGCCATGCGCAAGATCGTTGGGTGCAGTTTGGCATTGCGGGTTCTTTGAAGGATGTGTATTTATGCAGGAAATATGGGGTATGTGCACGACCACGGAATTGCGGGAACAAAATATGGCGAAGATCTGGCATAGGCGATCAAGCTCTTGCTTCAGGTGGGAGCGGGTCAGCCTGAACGGATAGAGAGATTGCGGTGCAGTTCTATTTGCGCGCTCGAGTTCCAGACGATTTGGCTCCAGGTTGCGCGCAGGCTGCGCGCCGGTTGCGCACTAGCGCACGGCGGGCACGTCGGACGGCCGCCAGGTGCCCAGATAGCCCACCACGGTGAGTACCGCGCCGGTTTCGGTGTCAATGATTTTGCCGTCACTCGTGCAGTGGATTTGGCGACTGTTGGCGCGCAATTGCTCGCCCTTGCCGGTGGTCTCGCAGGTGAGAGTGGCGCGCGATCCGTCTTGCAGTTCGACGATGGCCACGTCGATGATGCCCGTTGATTTCATGAGTGACCTCCTCTGTTTGATTGCCGTTGTGTGCATGCTAAGGCAGATGCGTATCGCATGCGTGAACAACTGCAATATCAGAAAAAACAGCAGGGTTGGAAGGCGGATTGTCTGACAGTAAAGAGCGATGGGTGACGTCGAGGAAAGGTGCTAGCGAGCGGTATAAAAACGACTGATGTATTAACCGCCAGGGCGGTGCTTAACTGCAATTCGCTACTGCAAGGAGTGAGACATGAATGCACGCATTACTTCGGACACCATGGTCGAGCCGGTCGATCCTGACCTGCAGGAGCAGGCCAAGCCGGGGCACGGCGTGCCATCGCAAGACCCGGATCCCGAAGCCCAGGTGGCGTTGACGCCGGAAGAGGCGGAACGCGAGCGCGGCTCGGTCGCCGTGGGCGGTGGGGCCATGGCGGGTGCTGCCACCGGGGCTGCGGTGGGGGCGGCGGTAGCAGGACCGGTAGGCGTACTCGTTGGTGGGGCGATCGGCACGGTAGCCGGCGCGCTGGGCGGCGAGGCGCTGGGACAAACTCTGGAAAAGGGAGAGACGCACGCAGTGCGCGAGGATGTCCGTGAGGATAAGCTGGGCAAGAAATAGTCGCAGTCGCACGGAGTCTTGCCATGTCACTTTCCCACTGCGTGAGCGCGCTGGCCGGTGCCGCTCTGACTTTGCTGGCCGCCGCGTTTGCGCCCTCTGCGTTGGCGGGAGACTATCCGGATAGTGCTGCTACCACGGATGCCTATGCCCTCTGGGCGTTGGAGCCGCGCGCTGTGTCAGTGCGGCGTGAAGGGCAGCAGTTTGAAGTGGATGCCACCATGCATGTGCCCGTGCCGCGAGAAACCGTGTGGGCGGTGCTGGTGGATTTTCCAGCCATGGCGCGCATTGTTCCCAACCTCAAAAGCAGCAACGTGGAACCGGGCGCGGATGCGGAGCATTTCACTGTACGCCAGACGGGCACCGCCAAGTTTGGTCCGTTTTCGAAGGAGTTTTCGTCGACCCGCAGTGTTGAGTTGGTGCCCATGTCGCGCATTCTGGCGCACCACATTGCCGGTAACGTGAAGTCCATGGACAGCGAGATGACGCTCACCTCTGAGGCTGGCGGCGGCACGCGGCTGCGTTACCACGCGCGCGTGGAGCCAGGCTTCTGGGTGCCTCCGGTGGTGGGTCCGAGTTCGGTGCAAAAGCAGACGGCGGAGCAGTTCTCCGCGCTCATCGACGAGATGAAGCGGCGCGCTGGCAGTGCAGCGGGCGTGTCGCAGGCGGCCCAGCGTTGATCACGCGTTAACCATACCGTTAATCGTTCTGCGCCGGAACGGAGGGGTTAGTGGGCAACGGCGCGTCCAGTTCTCTGGTGCGCCAGACGAGTACGCCGATGGTGATGTTGAGCAGCACCATCACCGAGCAGAACACCACCAGCGCGCGGTGCAGCCCGAGGTGGTCGGCCAGCCAACCCATGCCCAGAATCGGCAGGATGGTGCCCAGGTAGCCAATCATCAGATAGGAACTGAGCAAGCCCGCTCGCTGCGCGGGCGAGGTGAGCTTGGCGACCACGCCCATGCCGCCGACGTTGGCCAGACCGTGACCAAAGGCCGTGACGATCACCGCCGCCGCGAACAGCCACGCGCCGCCAACAAACACGGTCAGCATCAGGAGCAGGTTGCACAGCACCAGCGCTATGTCCGCCGTCAGCACGACATGCTTGGTGCGCTGGTTGCGCACCATGAACTGGAACGCGGAGGAGAGGAACAGGATCATCGCAATGGACAGCCCGCTGACTGCCGGGCCGCTCCAGGGAACGATTTCTTTCATGAAGCTAGGGGCGAGCGAGGAATAGAGGCTGAACATGCCGAAGGCACTGAACGCGCCCATGCTGGCCAGCCAGAACTGCCGGCGACCCCGCGCTGGCGGAAACGTAAGGCGCGGCATCCATTGCGCGAGCGCGCGTGTGTTGGTGTTGGTGGCGCTGGGGTCGTGCTCGTCCAGCGGCTTGGCGTCCGGTGCATGCTGGAGCCTGAACAGCGCATAGATTGCCACGACGCCCATGACGGCGGTGGGGATGTAGGCCGAGATCAGAGGCGCAGGAGCCCATTGCGCCATGAGGCCGCCAATCAGCGGGCCGATGCCGAAGCCGAGCGTCATCGCCACGGTGGTGAGCGCGGCGATGCGGCGCGGATCCTTGCCCGGACTGGCCTGCACCATGCCGACTGAAGCCGACGTGGTGATCATCCCCGACGCCAAACCGATCATCAGGCGCGCTACCATGAAAGATGGCACGTCCCACGCGAGCGCAGAGAGCACCACGCCCGACGTCATCATCATCAGCCCCGCGCGCAGGATGGGCAGAAAGCCGAAGCGCTGCGTGAGATGACCGAGAAACAGCAGGCTGGCCATCACACCGCACATGTAGAGCACGAAGATCTGCGTGATGTCGCTGGCACGCAGGTTCCATGCGACCTGATAGAGGGGGTAGAGCGGGCTGGCCAGCGCCGTCCCCATGACGCCGACGCACATGGCGTAGCCAATCCAGGGAGCGGGTGTCCAGTGTCGTTGCATGGCGGGATGAAGAAAGAGGGCGCGCAGCGGGATCGGCAAAACAGGCCAGCGGGCGCGGCCTTTGCGATCCATTAAAATCAGGGGAAACCCGGATGATAGCGATTGTGAGAGAACTTCGCTGACAGTGAAAAAGCCCGCCTTGGTCGTGCAACGTTCACAGACCCTGGGAAGCGGATTTTTCCTGCTTATAACTTCCGTGTCTTATTACCTGACGGATTGTTCGTTGTGAACTTCATGACGAACGATTACATTTAGCGCCATCTTTTATTCTTGAAAGCGCGCCGCTGTGAGGTTGGTGGAACATCAGACCATCAGCCTTGCCGCGGCGGATTTTTTTGCATTCATGATCGACTTACGGGGTATCACCCAGATCTATCAGGGCCCAAAAGGCCCTGTCGAAGCGTTGCGCGGCATTGATCTCCAGATCGGTGCGGGCGAAGTGTTCGGCATCATCGGTCGCTCCGGCGCGGGCAAGAGCTCGCTGGTGCGCGTGATCAACCTGCTCAACCGGCCGACGGCGGGCGAGGTGATCGTGGCGGGCCGCGATCTCACCCGACTCAACGATGCGCAATTGCGCGAAGCGCGCCGCGAAATCGGCATGGTGTTCCAGCATTTCAACCTGCTGTCTTCGCGCACAGTGTATGACAACGCCGCGTTGCCGCTGGAGCTTGCGGGCCTGTCAAAAGACCAGATCCGCAAGCGCATCGAACCGCTACTGGAACTGGTGGGACTGAACCAGTTGGCAGATCGATATCCCGCGCAGATTTCCGGCGGGCAAAAGCAGCGCGTAGGCATCGCCCGCGCGCTGGCCAGCAATCCGAAGGTGCTGCTGTCCGACGAGGCCACATCGGCGCTCGATCCCGAAACCACGCGCTCGATTCTCGATCTGCTGCGCAAGGTGAACAACGAGCTGGGCGTGACCGTGGTGCTGATCACGCACCAGATGCAGGTGGTCAAGCAGATCGCTGATCGTGTGGCTGTGATCGAGGCCGGTCGCATCGTGGAGATGGGCCGTGTGATCGACGTGTTCACGCGCCCGGAGCAGGACATCACCAAGAGCCTGATCGATGAGATCGTGCCGCAGGAGCTGCCGGAAGGCGTGTTCGAGCGCGTGCGTCATCTCTCCGCCCAGGCACGCGGGCAGGGCGCGAGTGGGCGTCTGCTGCGCCTGTCCTATGCGGGCGAGCAGGCATACCAGCCGATCCTCTCGCGGCTGATTCGCGAGTACTCGCTGGACCTGTCCATCCTGCATGGCCAGGTCGATGAAATCCAGAACCAGACCTTTGGCTCGCTGGCCGTGTTCGCCAGCGGCGAGGCGCGCCTGCTCGACGCCACCGTGACGGAGCTGCGCGCACAAGGCGTGGTGGTGCGCGAAGTAGCGTTGGAGGATTGAAGCGATGTTCGAGAATTTTTCGGAAATGATGCTGGAGCTGTTCGCCCAATCGCTCTGGGAGACCATCATCATGGTGGGCGTGTCGGGCATCGTCGGCGGCCTGATCGGTATTCCGCTGGGCGTGTTCCTGCGCCTCACGGACAAGGGCGGGGTGCTGGAAAACGGCCCGCTGAACAAGACCGTCGGCTGGATCGTGAACGCGGTGCGCTCCACGCCGTTCATCATCTTGCTGGTGGCGATCATCCCGTTCACGCGGCTCATTACCGGCTCGTCCATCGGCACGTGGGCAGCGGTCGTTCCGCTGACGCTGGCGGCGGCGCCATTCGTGGCGCGGTTGGTGGAAACTGCGTTGCGAGAGGTGGACAACGGCCTGATCGAAGCCGCCCAATCGATGGGTGCAACCACCAGTCAGATTGTCTGGAAAGTGCTGCTGCCGGAGGCGCTGCCGGGCATCGTCGCGGGGCTGACCATCAGCTTCGTCAGCCTGACGGGCTACTCGGCCATGGCGGGTGCGATTGGTGGCGGTGGACTGGGCGATCTGGGCATCCGCTACGGCTACCAGCGCTTCCTGCCCGACGTGATGCTGGCCGTGGTGATCATCCTGATCTTCTTCGTGCAGGCGATCCAGAGTCTGGGCGACTGGGCCGTGCGCCGCCTGAGCCACAAGTAATGTGCTGAGCACCTTCGCGTGCGCACGAATGAAAAACGCGCCCCGTTTGGGCGCGTTTTTTATGGCGTGCGCTGGAGCGTAATGCGGTACGTTCGGGATCGCTCCGGGTGCTGCGGCTGGGATGCGCGGCCCTCGAAAACAAGGCTCTGCGTGTTCGCATCCCAGTGCATGGCCTCCAGCGTGTACGGGTTGCGCAGCTCTGGCGGCGACGCCTGCAGCCATTCGGCCATCTGGTGCGTGGGAATGCGTTGCTCCGCGGCGTGCAGTTGCAATAGCACCATGCGTTGGTAGGCGTTAACGTCGTGTGCGCGCTGGAAGTAATCGATGTAGGACGGGGCACCCATGGCGATCATCTGGTTGCCCGCCCGGTTTCTAAAACCCCACCAACGGAATTTTTTCTTTTCAGCGTCGCTCCATTGTTGCTGCGCTTGGGCGTTGACGGTATCGAGTTGGTCAGCGGGTGCGGTCGCCAATGGCGAAAACAATTGCATTTGATGCAACTGACGATTCATCGTTTCGTGGGGCAGATACAAGCGGTGCAAAAACACGAACTGTCTCCAGTCCGAGGAAGTATGCACGCTCGACAGACCCAGCGTGTGGACAATGAGCTGCCTTTCGCTTTGGATTCCCTTGCTCAAGTTGATGGCAGGCTGCTCCAGCAACGCCTGGATGCGCCGTGCCATCGGCTGCGGTAGCGCGCCATCAATTTTTAGTGCGCTACTGAGCCAGCGCAGTTTTCGGTATTCCATCGCTACTGCGATCATGCTGTCAACGAGATTATTCGCACCATCCGCCAACCGGTGTATGAGCCTGTCACTGCGCTCCAGCAACTGGAGTGCGCTCTCGTAATCTTGGGCGCTCCAATACAGGCTGGCCTTGGCCAGTTGCAACTCATGCGCGGTGGCCAACAATTGGTATGGCGGCAAGCTAGATGCCAGATAAACGGGAAAAGGATTGGAAAACGAGGTGGCATTAGCCGCCGCATCCATACGGTCCAGCAGCGGCTGATGCTGCGCCAGCAAGGCGCGGAGTGTCTCGGAATGCTGCCCATACCACTGGTGGCAGTTCCCCGCATGAGACGAGGGGCAGCGCACGGCCTCAGGAAGCACCGCCTCGCGGAGGATGGGCGCTAGAAGCTCGAAAACAGGGGGCGCAAGCGCATGGTCGACTGCCAGGCCATGGGTGTCAAACCATTGCTTGCGCTCGATTTCCCGCTGCAGACGCTGCTTGCCCACGTCGATGGCATTGGCGCTGGGGTCGAATCGTGCGTCTTCGGGCAGGGGCGCATCCAGTCCGGCCAGGATGAGGAAGCCATTGCCCTTCAGTTGGGCGGGCGACGGCTCGGTGTAGACCAGTAGGCTGCGCGCGTCCTCGCTCAGAGGCTCGTCGCGCGCGTTGATCAGCCAGAAGAAGCCGAGAGCCAGCACGATCATGGCAATCAAGGGAGCGACGATGGCGGAAAAGAAGGTGCGCATGAGGCGATAGACAGTCAGCGTGAAGCCCGACAGGGCAGGGGCGCAGACATGTTGCCAGACCATTCGGTAGAATCTGAATGTATGCCATTGTTTTTGCACATGCCTTGATCGAAGCGCATGGCATTTCCACGGATGCAGAGCGTGTGGTGATAGGGCATAGTCATCGCCAACCGAAAACCAGAGACAAGGACATCGCATGACGCTCCCATGGCAACGCCTCGACGGCGAACTGTTCCACCGTGCCAAAGCATTGCTGGAAGAGAGCTGGATCACGCAGGACCCGCAACTCGCCCCGGTGCTGCCGGTGGTGCTGGAGCGCGGCGTCGGGCAGGACTGGCACAAGGCGGGCACATTCCGCCATCACCTGTATGGCGTGGCGCGTTCGCTGGCACTCTGGCGGCAGCCTCACGATGTGCAACTGGTGGGATTGCTGCACAGCGTGTATGGCAATGCGTTTGTGGATCTGGTGAAGTTCGATGCGCGGACCGAACGCGCGCGCCTGCAGGAACTCGTGGGCGAGGAGACCGAGCATCTGGTGCACCTCTTTTGCACCATGAGCCGCAGCCAGTTCATCAACAAGGTGCTCGAGCGCGACTTCGATGACGACGGTAGCATGCTGCTGGAACTCAATGGCCCCGCACCGCGCGAGACCGTGCGGCTTTCACCGCGTGAGGTCGCGTGCTTCATCATCGTCAGCATGGCCGACACCATCGAGCAGTGGTTCAGTTGGCAGGAAGAAATCTATTCGCGCTCGCCCAACGTGGATACATCGCGCAAGCAGGCCGTGCATTGGGCCGCATCGCTGTGGCCAGGGCCCATGCGTCCGCCCAGCCGCAAGATTTCGCAGTTGTCGCAGTTGGGATTGGCGCTGGCCCATCCGGGGCTGTGCGATCTGTTGCCGATACCCCCGGTGTTTGAGCGCTGCACGCGCAGCGTGAGCAAACAGGACGATGCCGCAGCCACATCGCTGTACTGGTCGGTCATTCAACTCGATCAGCCCCTTGTCGATCTGGACGTGACCACGTCGGTTCTGGAGCAGGCGGTGCGCCTGAATCCCTGGGTGGGTGAGCCGCAGATGGTGCTCGCGCAGGTGTATCTGTCGGCGGGCCGTCAGGACGATGCGGCAGTCGCCGCGCGCAGTGCATTGCAGTGCTTCAGTAGTTGGGGCAACGCGTGGGACAAGCGCGTGCAGTGGGATGCGTGGATCGCCTGGACACGCATTTTGCTGCAGTCGGCCGAAGAGGGGACGTGGCCGGATCGGCTCGATAAGCTCAACAATTTGGCCCTGATGCAGTAACCAAAAGTAACTGTGTCGATATGACTTTCGGTGAAAACCTTATGGCAATTCTGTCTTTTCGTAATCGATGCTAGCGAGCTACGATGCTGGATTGTTCTCAAATTTTTACTAAATTTCCGAAAAATGACGTCAAAACGCAATTTTCTTCAAAAAAGCATTTCTTTCGCGGCGTTTTCTGTTTTTTTGCTGTCATCCGGCACACTGCAGGCGCAAGAGAATAAAACTATCAAAGTAGGTGTCACCAGCGGCCCTCATGCCCAAATATTTGAACAGGTGAAAAAGGTCGCTGAAAAAAACGGTCTGAAAATCCAGGTGATTGAATTTGGCGATTATGTGCAGCCGAATGCGGCATTGGCCGCAGGGGATCTGGATGCAAATAGTTATCAGCATCGTCCTTATCTGGATGCTCAGGTCAAGGACCGTGGTTACAAGATCGGCTGGGTGGCCGATACGGTGAATTTCCCCATCGGCATTTACTCGAAAAAATTCCAGAAACTGGAAGATATTCCCCAAGGCGCACGCTTTGGCATTCCGAACGACCCGACAAACGGCGGGCGCGTGCTGTTGTTGCTCCAGTCGCTCGGCCTCATCAAGCTCAAAGAAAATGCGGGCCTGAAGGCAACGCCTCTTGACGTGGTTTCCAACCCCAAAAAGCTGCGTTTTGTGGAGCTGGATGCGGCACAGCTTCCCCGGTCCCTGGATGACATGGATGCATCGGCAATTAATACCAATTTCGCTATATCGGCGGGGCTGAATCCAAAGAAAGATTCCATCGCGCTAGAGTCGGCCAACAACCCATATGTAAATATTCTTGTCGTTCGGGATGCAGACAAAAGTAAACCGTGGGTGGCTCAGCTAATCAAAGCGTATCACTCAGAAGAAATCCGAAAGTTCATTGAGAACCAGTTTAAGGGTTCCGTGATTTCTGCGTTCTGAATGGCGGGAAGGGTTTGACGCAGAACGGGTGTGATTTTGTTGCTATTAATTTTGAATACTTCTGCGTGCTTGTCCGGCATTGGGAGGGATTGCCGCAAACTCGCTATTTTGGCAATAGTGTGTTAACAATTGTTTTCAATAGAATGTAGCAATGAAATACATTTTGTGAGCCACTGAGCGTTTATGAGCATGGCACAACTTGAAACCAATAGAGAGAATTTTCCAAAACTTGCGGTTTCAATATGCAACAAATTCTCACGTCATCCGTCAAATTCAAGATTGCCATCGTCGATGGCGACGAAGTCCATCGCCAACATGTTTGTCAATTCCTCGAGGAAAGTGGCTACACGACCTGGGGCGCTGCCTCCATTGAGGACTTCTATATCGGCCTGCTCAAGGAGAAGGCCGATCTGGTGGTGGTGGATCTTGATTTGGGCGTCGAAGCCGGACTGTCGCTTGTGCGGCGTCTGGTGAGCCGACGCATTCCTGTGATCGTGTTGTCCTCGACAACCGATTCGGCAGCGCGCGTGGCCAGCTTGGACGCCGGCGCCCTGCAATACTTCGTCAAGCCTTTGTCCTTAGCCGAACTGGGCGCAGGAATCCGTGCGCAGCTGCGTCAACTGGAGATGCGCGTGTCCAACGCGGATCAGGAGAACTCCTGGCGTCTGGACCTGAGCGTGCCACGACTGATCGCGCCCAACCAGCGCACGATCCGCCTGACCAGCCGCGAATGCGAACTGCTGGAATGTCTGATGGCTGCGAACGGCGGCATGGTATCCAAGGCCAATCTGGTCAAGGCCATGGGCCATGCAGACGCGGAGGACGGTTTCCATCGCATCGAGTCGTCGCTGATGCGCTTGCGTCGCAAGACGCTGGCAGGCACTCAATTGATGCTTCCGGTACGCGCAGTGTTCGGCAAGGGACTGGTGTTCGTCCCTTAAGCGACAGCGTGAAAAGTCGTTTTATTTTCGCTTGAAAATAGTTTTTACCTATCTAAACGTAGTTGTCTAATTAATCTTGATTTGATAATAGTCGGGTAGGGCAATGCGGGAGGTTCGGGTCTGGTTGATGGGGGCATGCGCATCCGCCCAGCCCAGCGCGACGCCGCAGACAACGTGCTGATCCGCATCCAGCGCCAGTACCCGGCGCACGGTGTCCGGGTACGAGGCCAGGGCGCCAATCGCGCAACTTCCCAGACCCAGCGCTGTCGCGGCCAATTGCAGGCCGTACAGCGCCATTCCCAGATCCATGTAGCCACCGGCGCCAAAGTGCGCATCCAGCGTCACGATGAGCGCCACCGGGGCATCAAAGAAGCGGTAGTTGCGCGCAAACTGTGCATCGCGTGCCAACTGGTCCGCGCGCTCCACGCCGATCGCTCCATACAGGGCCTGAGCCGCGGCCACCTGCCGCTTGCGCAGTGCCATGGGCATGGGGCGAGGGAAATAGGCGTAGTCCTCGCGCTCGGGTGCGCCGCTTTCAAAGTCGTGCAACAACGCCTGCGTGAGTCGCTCGCGTGCAGCCCCTTGTACCTGAATGAACCGTCCCGGCTGGAGATTTGCGCCGCTGGGCGCTGCGCGCGCGGCGATCAGCAAACGCTCCAGCAACGAGGGATCAACGGCCTGCGTGGTGAACGCGCGGGTCGAGCGGCGCTGATGCAAAAAGTGCAGCGGATCGGGCGAAGCAGCAGGGGCAATGGGAAGGGCGCTCAATGGGGAGCCTCCATGTGAATGACGCAGGCCGCGCCCAGGCCGCCTGCACCTGCAATGGCGGCCAGACCTAATCTCGCAACGGGCTGGAGCGGGTCGGTCGATGTGGTGAGAAGAGGGCGGGCGTTCAGCGTGCCCAACAAGCGCACCAATGCGATGGCACCGGACGCGCCGATCGGATGGCCGCGTGCGATGCCGCCGCCGCCGGTGTTGATCTGCTGGGGCGGAATGTCGAGCGCCGCGCAGAACGACAGCCCTTGCGCGGCAAACGCATCGTGCAGCTCGATGGCGTGCAGCGCGCGCGCATCCAATGTGGGCAGTGCGAGGCAGTGGGCCGCGCTGGCCATGGCGCGCTGTGCTGCCGTGGCGGCGGCGGTCAGTGGCATGGCCGGATCCGCGCCCACGCTGGCGCTGGCAACCCAGCGCGCACGTGTTGGCAGAGCCAGACGCTGGCAAGCCTGGGGCGAGGCCACCAGCACCATGGCAGCGCCATCGGCCTTGGCGGAAATGCTCAGCGCGCTCAGGCCCTGTGCAATCACCGGCATGCGCGCTGCGCGTTCTGCGGTGATCTGGCGCGGGTAGGTGTCCCGGCTTTGGCCTGCGATCGGGACGATGTCCGGGTCGATCAGCGCATGGGCGCGTTGGTGGCTGTGCAGGGCATAGGCATCCTGCTGTGCGCGCGTGTAGCCGCGCTCCGAGGCGTGTTCAGCGGCTGCGTGGAGCAGGTCGGGGTCTTGCGCGGGATCGGGCGAGAAGGGCGGGCGCTCATAGGCGATCGGTGCTTCATCTGCGTGCAACGGTCGCGTCATGCGGATGGGTGCGCGGCTCCATGCCTCCACGCCGCCAGCGATCACGATGTCGGCCTGACCGGACTGGATTAAGCCCGCGGCAACCGCGAGTGCGTCGAGCCCGGCGCAGCATTGCGTGTCAATGGTCAGCGCGGCGCAATGGCGCGCAAGTCCTGCGGCCAGTGCCGTCATGCGTGCCGGGTTGCCGCCCGCGCCCAGAGCATTACCCAGCACGATGGCATCAACCTGCTGCGCGTCGATGCCTGCGCGTTGCAGCAAGGCCTGCACGATGGGCGCGCCGATGTCGTGCGGCTGCAAGCGGCTCAGTCCACCGCCGACCGGAGTGACTGCGCTGCGCGCCCATGCCACGATGGCTGGTGCGTCTTTCATGGCGTGCCATTCCAGGGCTGCAAGATGGCATTGCCCGCCAGCGTCTGCTCCAGCATGTGCGCCAGTTGCCGGTGATCGGTTTTGCCGCTGCTGGTGTGCGGCCACTCATGGCAAACCCACCAGAGGCGCGGTAGCTTGAAGTGCTCGGTGCGTGCGCGCAGCCACTGGGTCACGCAGGCCAGATCGACTATGGTGGCGGCGTCGGCGCGCCATTGCACGATGGCCTGAATCTGCATGCCGCGCAGCGCGTCGTGCACACCATGCACCGAGGCGCGCGCGATGGCGGGATGGTCCTGCAGCAGGTTTTCCAGTTCTTCGGGAAACAGGTTTTTGCCGCTGGTGACGATCATGCGGTTTTGCCGTCCAACGAGATGCAGCAGCCCGCGAGCATCGATGCAGCCCATGTCGCGCACGGACAGCCAATCGCCGTCGCGCAGCACGCCGGTGCGGTCGACGTGCTCGCCCACGTAGTCCATGAAATGCATGGGGCTGCGCATGTAGATGAGACCGGTGCCGGGCGCGTCTGTGGGTGTGGGGCGGATCGACAGCTCCACGTTGCTGAAGGCGCGGCCCACGGCCTGCGGTGGGGCGTCTTCGTCGGCGTCCATCCAGGCGATGAAACTGGCCTCGGATGCGCCGTAGAACTCCACGATGCGGGCATGGGGGAAGAGCGCTTGCAGTTCTGCGGTGCGCGAGCGCATCCAGCGCGCGCCGCTGATCATGATGAAGCGCACGGCGTCTATCGGCGGCAGGGCGCGTTGCTGCGCCCATTGCAGCATCAGCAGCAACTGACTGGGCACGGCCACAAGCGCGGGCACGGCGGCGTCGCGCAGCGTCTTCAGACAACGCAGCGCCGAAAACTGCTCCTGCACGATGGCGCCCGAGCCGCACCACAGCGCCTGCATCACACCAAAGAGGAACAGCGAATGCGACATGCGGCCGGGCGACAGCATGCGTTCACCTGCGACGGCGCCGAAGTCCGCCAGACTCACGCGAAAGCTCTCGCTCCAGGAGCGGTGATGGCGCATGAAGCCCTTGGGCAGGCCCGTGCTGCCGGAGGTGAAGCCGGTATAGAACGCGCTGTCGGGCGCAGCTTCGTGCACGGTGCACGGCGTAGTCGGCAGCGATTGCGTGATGCGTTGGTGCACGTCGGCGGGCCATTGCGGATCGCTCACGGCGGCGCAGCGGCCACTGTGGATGACGGCGAGAAACTCGATCACCGTGGCCAGCGTTCCGTTGGCGGCGTCGCAGAGCACCATGCGGGGCAACTGCTGCTGCACGATGGCGGCACTGCGTTGCAGCACCTGCGCATGCAGGTCCGAGTAGCTGAGGCGCTGCGATTCGTTCTCCAGCGCGATGGCGTCGGGCCGGGTGCGTGCCCAGTGCACGAGTGGGCCGTGCACAAGCTGCCAGAAACCTTTGAGCGCGGCCTCCGGGTGTGACACTGACGTCGCGGATTCAGAGCGTTCAATCACGCCGACCACCAAAGTGCCAGTCGGGCATGCCGCGCGCGATGCTGTGCGCGATGATGGCGCACAGCACGCACTTGATGACGTCGCCGGGCACGAACGCCAGCGTCGCAAAGAATGCCTGTTTGAACGTGAGCTGCGCCATGAACATCAGCCCGGCCACGCCCATCGCATGCAAGGCGATCAATCCGCCCATCAACGAGGCCACCAGTGCGCTGCCCGCAATGCGCATGGGCGTGCGCTGCGGCAGCCAGTACATGAACAGTCCGGTGATGAGTGCCGCAGGCGCATAGCCGATCAGGTAACCCGCAGACGGCGCCAGAAACACGCCCAGCCCGCCGCGCCCGCCCGACAGCAAGGGCAGGCCGATCGCCACCGCGGTGAGGAACAGGGCGATTGCCTGAAAGCCGCGGCGCGGCCCGAGCAGCACGCCCGCGAGCATCACGCCCAACGACTGCGCGGTGATGGGTACGCCCATCGGCAAGTCGATCTTGGGAATCAGGCCCAGCACGGCCATCAACGCGGCAAAGAGTGCGATCTGCGTCATGGACGCGGCGCCGGAGCGCGAAACGGATGCGGAAGTGTTCATGGAAAATTCGGTCCTTCAAGAAAAAGTGGGCGCGGGGGACATGGGCATCACGCGCCCAGTCGTGCCCACAGCGCGTCGGCCACACGCCGCGAGGCCTGCAGCATGAGAATGGCCAGCGGCGCGATCAGGCGCAGCCCGCCCGCCTTGCCGGTGCGCAGGCGGTAGGCGTCGGCCAATCGCTGCCATTGCGCGAAAAAGTGTTCGGTGAAGCGCAGCATGAGCGCGATTTGCAGCGCCATGCGCTCCGGATGCAGGCCAAACCAGTGCAGCGGTGACAGCAGGCGCTCCAGCACATGCACCAGATCCGCGGGGCGCGTGGTGACCGTGAGCGCGATGCCCAGCGTGCTGGCGCAAAGCAGGCGCAGCGTGCTCACGGCGGCCAGCGCAGGGTGGCCCATCCACAGGTGAAACAACGCGACCAGCAAGGCCGCGATGGCGACCGTGGCCATCAGGCGTCTTGCCGCTCGCGTGGCGTCCCCGAGCGACCACCAGAGGGCCGCGCAACACAGCGCCGCACTCGCCAGCCACCACGGCGATTGGACGATGAACAGCAGGCTGCCAAGCACGGCCAGCAACGCCAGTTTGGTGCCCGCGCGCAGGCCGTGCAGCCAGGTGGTGGATTCGCTGTAGAGGCTATGCATGCGCGCTCCCGGCGTGGAGCGCGCGCCGTGCGGCGGTGCGCTCGGCCACGTCGGCTTCGTACTCCGCGCAGACCTCGTGGGGGCGGCCATCGGCGCGCACCCGTCCGGCATCGAGCCAGATCACGCGGTCGAAATTCTGGATGTGCGCCAGCACATGGGTGGACAGCAAGATGTGCTGCGGCGCCTCCGAGATGTCATCCGCAAGGCGTGACTGGCTGGGCAGATCGAGGCTGGCAAACGGCTCGTCCATCAACAGCACGCGCGGCGCGGCGGCCTTGAGTGCCAGCCAGCACACCTGCTGGCGCTGTCCCTGGCTGAGGCTGCCGATGGCGCGCCCGGCCCAGTGGGCGCAGCCGTGCCGTTCGAGCAGGGCGCGTGCTTGCGCGAGGGCGTCCTGCTTGCTACACGAGGTGCGCGTGCGAAAGGACAGGGCGATTTCTTCCTCCACCACCGGGAAGATGATCTGGTCGTCCGGGCTCTGGAACATCAATCCGACGAGGCGGGGGCGTTCGGCAGGCTGGGCGTGAATGTCGGTGGCATGAAGACGCACCGTCCCGGCCTGTGGCGTATCGAGGCCGCACAGCACTCGCAGCAGACTGGTCTTGCCTGCCCCGTTGTCGCCAATCACGCCGATGCGCCGCTCGGGCAAAGACAGGTTCAAGCCCTCAAAGACCTGCGTGCGACCACGGCGCAGCGTCACCTGTTCGAGGTGCATGGCGGACGTGCGGTCGAGGGTGGGCGGTAGTCGGTTCATGGCGGGCAAGCGGTTGGGAAGGCCTCTCGGTAAGCCGGTGGAGAGGTTGCTTCTTCATTCTATGGCTCGCAAATGTCGTTAACGTGTACTTAATTTGCACTCTATTCAAATTAGTTGGCTGAAAAAACATGCGCTAATTGCACGCAAATTTCAGGTGAGTTAACGATGATTTCGCGGGCAATTGGCGGGAGATGTGTGCAAGTTGGCCATGGGTGGTTGGGGTTGCTGGCTTCTTGCTGCTAACTTCGGCTAATTCCGACTAAAAATCGTTGATGCCTCCGTTGAGATCGCCGCAATTGGCGCAGAAGGCGAGTCAATCGGCGGGAAACCATTCCACCGGTTGCGCGCGAGTGCAGCCAATTCGATAAGCTCGCACTATCTTTATTGCACTCAAAGACGCTCGTTGTGCCTGCTTTCATCGTTTCCGTATTGCTGCTGGTCGCCTGTCATTGGGCGGGTGAGGCGCTGGTGCGTTGGCTCGCCATTCCCGTTCCGGGCGCGATGGTGGGTCTGGTGCTGCTGACGGGGGGCCTGCTGGCACTGGGCCGGGTGCCCGCGGCGCTCGGGCGCGTGGGGGGCGGCCTGCTGCGCAACATGATGTTGCTGCTGGCGCCTGCGGTGGTGGGCTTGATCGACAACATCGGCCGTGTGCGCGAAGAATGGCTGCCGTTTGTCGCCGCGAGCGTAGTCGGGGCGGTGGTCACGCTGGCGGTTACGGCGGTGGTGCTGCAACGGCTGCTGCGCACACGCGCCGCGCAGCCCACAGACGAACGCGCGGGAGCCGACGCATGAGCGCATGGATGCACTGGAGCGTGCCGGAGCCGTTTGCAGGCTGGCCCCTGTTTGTCGGCGCGGCCGTGCTGTGGATTGCCGTCACCGCCTTTGCGTACTGGCTTGCGCTCCAACTGTCGCGGCGCAGCGGTGGCAATCCGGTGTTCGTGCCGGTGGCAACCACCTCGTTGATGGTGATGGCCGTGCTGTGGTTGAGCGGCACGTCCTATACCACCTACGCCGCCGCGACCAAGCCGTTGCATTACTGGGTCGGCCCGGCCACGGTGGCGATTGCGATTCCGCTGTATGCCCAGCTGGAACGCCTCAAGCGCATCTGGAAGGAATTGCTGATGGCGCTGCTGATCGGCTCGCTGGTTGCGATGGCGTCGGCCATCGGCATTGCGTGGGCGCTGGGCGGGAGCTGGGAGACGATGATGTCGCTGATGCCGAAGTCGGCCACCATGCCCATTGCCATGCCCATGGCCCAACGCTTTGGCGGCTTGCCCGCGCTGGCGGCGGTGGCCGTGGTGATCACGGGCGTGTTCGGCACGGTGGTGTCGCATCCGCTGCTGCGCTGGTTGAAAGTGACGGACCCGGCGGCGCGCGGCTTCGCGATCGGGCTGACCGCGCATGCGATTGGCATGGCGCGCGAGTTGCAGGTCAATGCCACATCGGGCAGCTTTGCTGCTCTGGCCATGGGTTTGAACGGCATCCTCACCGCCGTGCTCATGCCGCTGTTGCTGGCGTGGGTGTAACCGCCGATCAACCCGCGCTATACGCGCAAGGCTGGCAGGCCTGACAATAGCGGGTTGCATTCATTTCCGAGCCTGTTTTCTTTCATGTCCTTTTCTGCTCTGGGCCTGGCCCCTTCGCTGGCTGATGCCGCGCAATCCTGCGGCCTGACGGCTCCTGCACCTGTTCAGGCGCAGTCCATTCCGGCCATTCTGGCGGGACATGACCTGCTTGCATGTGCGCCCACGGGCTCGGGCAAGACGGCGGCCTATGTCTTGCCGTTGATGCAGGCGTGGATGTTGAGTGATGCGGTGAACCAGCCGTCTGGCGCCCGCCCCACGCAGGTGCTGATGATGGTGCCGACGCGCGAACTGGCGTCGCAAGTGGCCGACCTGATCTACCGCGTGGGCTCGGCGCTGGGCCGCCGCCCGAAGGTGGCCGTGTTGACCGGCGGTGTGTCCATCAATCCGCAGTTGATGGCCTTGCGCGGTGGCGTGGACATGGTCATCGCCACGCCGGGACGTCTGCTGGACGTGGTGGAGCACAGCCGTTTGCAGCTCAAGACCGTGCGCACGCTGGTGCTGGATGAGGCCGACCGCTTGATGGACGCCGGGTTCGCAGATGAACTGCAGCAGGTGCTCGCGCTGTTGCCCGCTACCGGTGCGCGGCAGACGCTGCTGCTCTCGGCCACGTTTGCGCCGGCGGTGCAGGACCTGGCGGACAGCTTGCTGCGCGCGGATCACACCCGGGTCGAGATCGCATCCACCCATGCGCAGGACGCCACCATCGTGCAGCGCGCGATTTCCGTGGATGCCGCCAAACGCACGGCGCTCTTGCGGGCGCTGGTCGCGCAGTATCCCGATCAGCGCATGCTGGTGTTTGTGGCCACCCGCCACAGCGCCGAACATGTCGCCAACAAGCTGTATGACAAGGGCATCTACGCCACCGCGTTCCATGGCGATTTGAGCCAGGGCGCGCGCGAAACCGTGCTGGAAGAATTCAAGAATGATCGCTGGCAGGTGCTCATCACCACCGATCTGGCGGCGCGTGGCATTCACGTGGAGTCGCTGCCGCTGGTCGTCAATTACGACTTGCCGCGCTCACCCACCGACTACACCCACCGCATTGGCCGCACGGGCCGGGCGGGGCTGAGTGGCGAGGCGATCAGCTTTGTCACGCCCGCAGCGCAAGCGCACTGGAAGCTCATCGCCAAACGCCATGCGCTGGACATTCCACTGGAGGAACTGCCGCAGTTCCCCGTGACGGAAAGCGTGCCCGAGCGCCAGCCGCATGAAGACGGCGGCAACGGCGGCGTGAAGGGCAAGCGCATGAGCAAGAAGGACAAACTGCGCGCGGCGGCGAAGGCGCAAGACGGCAGCGACGGTGAAAGCGACGGTTTTTCGCAGGACTGAAACGCGAAAAAGGCCGGGATGTCACTCCCGGCCTGGTCGAATGCGTGAATGGATCAGGCGACTGCAGCGAGCGTTTCTTCTTTGGCGACGGTGGTCACTACGCCGATGTCCAGCGCCGCGCTGGCCAATGCCTTGGCCTTGGCTTCCGGGCCCATGCCGATGCCTTCGGCGCGCACAAAGCGCACGTCGGCGATGCCGAAGAAGCCGAAGATCACCTTCAGGTAGCTCTCCTGATGCTCCATGGCTTGACCTTGTTCGCTGGTGGAGTACACACCGCCGCGGGTCGAAGCAACGATTACTGTCTTGCCTGTGGCGAGACCTTCAGGACCGTTGGCGGTGTACTGGAAGGTGCGACCGGGTTGGGCCAGACGATCGAGCCACGCCTTGAGCTGGGTAGGGATGGTGAAGTTGTAGAACGGCGCACCGACCACGATCACGTCCGACGCGAGGAACTGGCTCACCAGGCGTTCGGAGACCGCGTTCTCGCGCACTTGTGCTTCGCTCAGGCCGTCGGTCCGGCCGGTACGGGGAGCCATCGCGTCTGCGGTGAAGTGGGCTGGCGCATCGGTCAGCAGATCCAGACGGCTCACTTGCGTGTCGGGGTGGGCGGCGACCCAGGCGTCCACGATGTTGCGGGTGAGTTGGCGCGAAACGGATTGGTCGCCAGTGATGGAAGAGTCAATGTGAAGCAGTTGCATGGTGGTCTCTGTGGAAAATGATCTTGGTCAAAAATTGGAATGCTTCGCTGCGGTCTGCGCTTTTTGACGCGATGCAGCATCAAACTCAGGATGAATTGTGAGGATGGAACAATGTTTGCACTAGATAGCAGTATTGCGATAGATTGTTCTGAATTTGAATCCAATCAACGGATGCGCCCATGCAAGATCTGAACGACATGCTGTTTTTCGCCGAAGTGGTGGAGCGCGGTGGCTTCACGGCGGCGAGCCGCAGTCTGGGCATCCCCAAGTCGCGCCTGTCGCGGCGGATTTCGGAGCTGGAGCAGCAATTGGGCGTGCGCCTGCTGCAGCGCACCACGCGCAAGCTGTCGCTGACGGAGGTGGGCGAAACCTATCTGCGCCACTGCATTGCGATGCGCGAAGAGGCGCAAGCGGCGGCGGATGCCGTGGCGCAGGTCAAGGGCACGCCGCGCGGCACGGTGCGGGTGTCGTGTCCGGTGACGCTGGCGCAAACCGTGCTGGGCGAGCTGATGCCTGAGTTCCTGCGCCGCAATCCCGAGGTGCGGCTGGAAATGCATGTGCTGAATCGCCCGGTGAATCTGGTGGACGAAGGCATCGACGTGGCGCTGCGCGTGCGCATGTCGCTGGAGGAAAGCGGCAGCCTGGTCGTCAAGCGCCTGGGCGATGGCGTGCAGTTGCTGGTGGCGAGCCCGGATTTGCTGATCCGCCAGGGCACGCCGCAGACCGTGGCCGATCTGGAACGGCTGGACAGCATCGCCATGCCGTCGTCGGATGGCCGCAACCAGATCTGCCTGCTGAACGCGCAGGGGCAGGAAGAGACCATCACCATGCAGCCCCGCTATCTGGTGGATGACTTGCTGGTGCTACGCTATGCGGCCATTGCCGGAACGGGTTATTGCTGGCTGCCGGACTATCTGTGCCATCACGATATCGCCCAGGGGCGTCTGGTGCGCCTGCTGCCGCAATGGAATCAGCCCAAGGCCATCGTGCATGCGGTATTCCCCTCGCGCCGGGGGCTGGTGCCGGCGGTGCGCAGCTTTCTGGACTTTCTGGGCGAGACGGTTCCGGCGCGCAGTCACGTCACTTCGTGAGTCGGTTGGCGCGTCTATATTCAAAAAAGTGGATTTACAAAGAAGAATATATTCTTTTGAGTTTTAAGAGCGCGTCCCCACAATGTCGATATCACTGTTTGATACACCGATCGACAAAAAATGCAATTCTCTCGCTCGCTCAAGACTCTCGTATCTGCTGTGGCACTGACTGCCAGCGGACTGGCGGCTGCACAGGCGAACTCGCTGCTCAACGTGTCCTACGACGTGGCGCGCGAGTTCTACAAGGACTACAACCAGGCCTTCATCGCGCACTACAAGAAAACCGCCGGTAAGGATGTGAAGGTGGATCAGGCCCACGGCGGCTCAAGCGCGCAGGCGCGTGCCGTGAATGACGGACTGGACGCCGACGTGGTCACCTTCAACACCACCACCGACATCGACTTTCTCGCCGGCAACGGCGTGGTGGCCAAGGACTGGGCGAAGAAATTCCCCAACGACGCTTCGCCCACCACTTCGACCATGCTGTTTCTGGTGCGCCACGGCAATCCCAAGAAGATCAAGGACTGGGAAGACCTGATCCGTCCCGACGTGAAGGTCGTGGTCGTGAACCCCAAGACCGGCGGCAATGGCCGTTATGCCTATCTGGCCGCGTGGGGCTATGTGCGCGAAAAGGGCGGCACGGATGCGCAGGCTGCCGAGTTCGTGGGCAAGTTGTTCAAGAACGTGCCGGTGCTGGGCAAGGGCGGTCGTGATGCGACCAGCATTTTCCTGCAGCGCAACATGGGCGACGTGCTGATCACCTTCGAATCCGAAGTGGTGTCGGTGGAGCGCGAGTTCGGCAAGGGCAAGGTGGACGCCATCCATCCGTCCGTCAGCATTCTGGCGGAGAACCCGGTCGCCGTGGTCGAGCGCACGGTGAACAAGAAGGGCACGCGGGAGCTGGCAACGGCCTACCTGAACTATCTGTACTCGGACGAGGCACAGGAGATCGCGGCCCAGCACGCAATGCGTCCGCGCTCCGAGGCGGTGCTGAAGAAGCACGCCGACGTGTTCAAGCCCATCAAGCTGTTCCCCGTGAACAAGTACTTTGGCTCGTTGGCCGAGGCGCAGAAGGCGCACTTCAACGACGGTGGCCAGTTCGACAAGCTCTACACGCCCGGTCGCTGATCCACGCGCGGCCTGCCGTGCGTTCCTGTCGCCTTGGGGGTGAAGGGGAACGCATTGCAGGCCAGCGTTTTTTTGAGACTCAATTTCTGGATTCGTTGAAATGACCGCTGCAGTGCTTGCTGCGCAGCCGGAGGGGCGTTCTGCCGCCCGGCGCGGGCCCAAGCGCGTGCTGCCCGGATTCGGGCTTACGCTGGGCTATACGCTTTTTTATCTCAGCATCATCGTGCTGATCCCGTTGTCGGCGTTGGTGTTCAAGTCCTTCACGCTGACCTGGCCGCAGTTCTGGGAGGCCGTTACCGCGCCGCGCGTGATGGCGTCCTATCGCCTGACGTTCGGCGCATCGTTCATTGCCGCCTGTGTGAACCTCGTGTTCGGTCTGCTGGTGGCCTGGGTGCTGGTGCGCTACCAGTTTCCCGGCAAGAAGATCGTCGATGCGCTGGTGGATCTGCCGTTTGCGCTTCCGACCGCTGTTGCTGGTATTTCGCTTACGGCACTGCTCGCGGGCAACGGCTGGATCGGCCAGTATCTGGAGCCGCTCGGCATCCAGTTGGCGTTCAACCGCAACGGTGTGGTGATCGCGCTGATCTTCATCGGTCTGCCATTCGTCGTGCGCACGGTGCAGCCGGTGCTGGAAGACTCTGAGAAAGAACTGGAAGAGGCCGCCACCAGTCTCGGCGCAACACGCTGGCAGATTTTCTACAAAGTGATCCTGCCGGGCATCACCCCCGCGCTGCTCACCGGCTTTGCCATGGCGTTTGCGCGTGCCATCGGGGAATATGGATCGGTCATCTTCATCGCCGGCAACATGCCCATGGTGTCTGAAATCACGCCGTTGGTGATCATCGGCAAGCTCGAACAGTACGACTACGCGGGCGCCACCGCCGTGGCCGTGACCATGTTGTTCTTCTCGTTCGTGATGCTGCTGGTGATCAACGCCTTGCAGGCATGGCAGCGCAAGCGCGCAGGAGCCCCACTATGAGCGCGTCGACTGCCTCAACCCGCGACCTGCGCCGCGCCAAGGCTGGCACCACCGAGGCCCCATGGGTGAAGTGGACGCTGATCGGCATCGCGCTGGTGTTTCTGCTGCTGTTTCTCGTGCTGCCTCTGGCCGCCGTGTTTGCCGAGACGCTGCGCAAAGGCGCTGACGCCTATCTGGCGGGCCTGCGCGAACCGGATGCGTGGTCTGCCATCAAGCTCACGCTGATCACCGCCGCGATCGCCGTGCCGCTGAACCTCGTGTTCGGTGTGGCTGCCGCGTGGTGCATTGCCAAGTTCGATTTCAAGGGCAAGGCGTTCCTGATCACGCTGATCGATCTGCCGTTTTCCATCTCGCCGGTGGTGGCGGGCCTGATGTACGTGCTGGTGTTTGGCGCGCAGGGCTGGCTCGGTCCCTGGCTGGCAGCGCACGACATCAAAATCATCTTCGCCGTGCCGGGCATTGTGCTGGCCACGGTGTTCGTGACCTTTCCGTTCATCGCACGCGAGCTGATCCCGTTGATGCAGGCGCAGGGCAACGATGAAGAGCAGGCGGCCATCGTGCTGGGTGCCAGCGGCTGGCAGACCTTCTGGCACGTGACGCTGCCCAACATCAAATGGGGCCTGCTGTACGGCGTGATCCTGTGTAACGCGCGGGCAATGGGCGAGTTTGGTGCCGTCTCCGTGGTGTCGGGGCACATCCGTGGCCAGACCAACACGATTCCGCTGCATGTGGAGATTCTCTACAACGAATACCAATCGGTCGCGGCGTTCGCGGCGGCGTCGCTGCTGGCACTGCTGGCATTGGTGACGCTGGTCATCAAAAGCGTGGCGGAATGGAAGGCCGAGCAGCAACTCAAAGCCGCAGCCGCCATGCCGCCGGAAAGGCCCACGCCAGCGACGTGAAGTCAGTGCTCAAAGGGGTGGCGGTGTTCCCGCTCCCACGCATCGGCACAGGAAGCAAGATGTCGGGCTAGCACGCATGCATGCGTGCCAGCCTGCAGGTAGACAAGGAATTGAAATGAGTATCGAAATTCGCAACGTCAGCAAGCAATTTGGAGATTTTCAGGCGCTGCGCGATGTCAGTCTGGACATCCAGTCGGGCGAACTGATCGCCTTGCTCGGGCCCTCCGGTTGCGGCAAGACGACGCTGTTGCGCATCATCGCCGGGCTGGAGACGGCCGACGTCGGCACCATCCATTTCAGCGGTGAGGACACGACCGACGTGCATGTGCGTGAGCGCAACGTGGGCTTTGTGTTCCAGCACTACGCGCTGTTCCGTCACATGACGGTGTTCGAGAACGTCGCCTTCGGGCTGCGCGTGAAGCCACGCAAGGAGCGCCCCAGCGAGGCGCAGATTCGCGAGAAGGTGATGAACCTGCTCCAACTCGTGCAACTGGACTGGATCGCCGATCGCTATCCGTCGCAACTCTCCGGCGGGCAGCGCCAGCGCATTGCCCTGGCTCGCGCGCTGGCGGTGGAACCCAAGGTGCTGCTGCTCGACGAACCCTTCGGCGCACTCGACGCCAAGGTGCGCAAAGAGCTGCGTCGCTGGCTGCGTCGCCTGCACGATGAGCTGCATGTCACCTCGATCTTCGTCACGCACGATCAGGAGGAGGCGCTGGAAGTGGCCGATCGCGTGGTCGTGATCAACAAGGGCAAGATCGAGCAGGAAGGAACGCCGCAGCAGGTCTGGGACAATCCGGCCAGTCCGTTCGTGTATGGCTTCCTGGGCGACGTGAATCTGTTCAAGGGGCGTGCCAGCGATGGCCGTGTCTATTTGGACGACGGCATGCAGATCGACAGCGCCGAAGCCAGTGGCGCGCACGAGGCCAAGGCCTTCGCCTTCGTGCGTCCGCACGATCTGGATGTGGAGCGTTATTCGCCGGGGCAGGCGCTCGACGCGCAAGGCCGTCCGCGCGGTATCGTGGCGCAGTTGTCGCGTGCGATTGTGGTCGGTCCGATTGCGCGCCTGGAACTTATTCCCGAATCCGATAACCAATCGGCGGACAATACGGCCTCGGAATCGCTGATCGAAGCGCAGATTCCGGCGCAGCAGTTTCGTGACCAGGGGCTGCGTGAAGGCGAGACGCTGGTGGTGACACCACGCCACGCCAAGGTGTTTCTGGACCAGGCTGCCGGTATCTGATCGCTGTACCATCCCAAGGGTGAGCCGGCTGGGGAGGCTGGCTATCAAAGGAATAAAAAGTGGTTTTCAACTGGATCTCGAAGGCTCCGCGCCAAGTGCTGGGGCTCATCAGCCTCGTGTGCATCGCCATGCTCGGCTTTGGCCTGTACCTTCAATACGGGCAGGGGCTGGAGCCATGCCCGATGTGTATCGTGCAACGCTATGCCTTGATCATGGTGGGCGTGTTCACCGGCCTGGGTGCCTTGCGCGCCAATGCGGGCTGGTGGAAGACATGGAGCTTTCTGGCCTTGCTGGCCGCTGGATTTGGCGCTTTCGTGGCCGCACGCCAGAGCTGGCTGCAGTGGTATCCGCCAGAGTTTGCCACCTGCGGCCGCGACTTCTACGGCATGATCGAAAACTACCCCATCAGCCGCGCCATTCCGATGATTTTCCGTGGATCGGGCGATTGCACGGCAGTGGACTGGAGCTTTCTGGGCGGCTCCATTGCCAACTGGTCATTCATCTGCTTTGTGGGCTTTGCCATCGTGCTGCTGATGGCGCTGGCGCGTGGCGGCCGTCGCTAACATCTTGCTGCCCTGATTTCCTGCGCGAGTCGCAGTCGTGATGCTCCCCGCCAGCGGGGCGTCAGGACTCCGGCTCGCAGTCTTTATCCCATGCGGAAATCTTCATCTGTCGCAGGGATTCGCCCTTGGCAAACACGTGCAGGCAGGCATTGTGTCTGCGGTACTTGAAGGTGCAGGTGGAGAACTCCGAGGCGCAGTCCTCGATGGCGGTCACGCCGCGGTCGTGGATCTGTTTCCTGACACCGGTCATCGGATAGGTGCGGGTGATTTTTGCCGGGTCGGGAATCCAGCCGTCTTTCAGGATCATCTTGTTGGCGACCATCATGCGCGCTCCCGGCGCCAGATAGATCAGGTCCGGGGGCGGCGCATGCGCGGCACTGGCATTGCCAACGATGAGTGCCAACACAACGCGGAGTGGAAAAAGTCGCATTCGGGCTTTCTAATGCAACGGCCTCGGATACGCTCTGCGTTGACGCATTACAGCGTCATGTTGTCGCCGGAAGTGGCGGTGCGCCGCTTCGGGCATCCGCGCTTTCATGCTGCATCGCGCGAGATCGGACAGGTCATGCAATGGCCGCCGCCGCGCCCCCGGCCCAGTTCTGCGCCGGTGATGGTGATGACCTCGATACCGGCTTTGCGCAGCAGCGTGTTGGTGTAGACGTTGCGGTCGTAGGCCATCACGACACCGGGCGAGAGGCACACCAGATTGGCGCCGCTGTCCCATTGTGTGCGTTCGCGCATGTATGCGTTGCCGCCGGTCTCCACGACACGCATCTTTTGCAGGCGCAGGGCTTTGGAGATCACTTCCACGAGCGCGCTGCCATCGCTGCACAGGCGCAGTTCGCCGGGCTTTTCTCCGGGCCAGTAGGAGAAGGTGTGGATGTGATTGACGATGTCCGGATAGATCAGCACGCAGTCGCGATCGGCAAAAGTCAGGACGGTGTCGAGGTGCATGGCGGCACGCAGCTTGGGCATGGCCGCCACGATGACGCGATCGGCCGCGTTCCTGGCAAAGAGGGCCGCCGCCAACTGGCTGATGGCCTGGCGCGAGGTGCGCTCGCTCATGCCGACCAGCACCGTGCGGTTGCCAATCGGCATGACGTCGCCGCCTTCGAGCGTGGCCAGCCCGTGGTCCTGTGTCGGGTCGCCCCACCACACCGTGACCTTGCCTGCGAAACGCGGATGAAAGCGATAGATGGCGGTGGTGAGAATGGTTTCTTCGTGCCGCGCGGGCCAATACAGCGGATTGAGCGTGGCGCCGCCGTAGATCCAGCAGGTGGTGTCGCGCGTGTAGAGCGTGTTTGGTAGCGGTGGCAGCAGGTACTCGGTCACGCCGGATGCCTCGCGGATCAGGGCGAGGTGTTTGCCGCCCACGGTCTCGGGGAATTCTTCCGTGGAGAGCCCGCCAATCAGCGTTTCGGCGAGTTCCCTGGAAGGCAGCTTGTCCAGAAAATCGCGCACTTCGTTGAGCAGGCCGATGCCCATCTGGTTGGCGGTGACCTGCTGGTCGAGAATCCAGTTGCGCGCTTCCTGAAGTTCGACGGTTTCGGCCAGCAGGTTGTGCATCTCCAATACGTCCACACCGCGCTGGCGCATCTTGGTGATGAAATCAAAGTGGTCGCGCCGGGCGTTGTCCACCCACATCACATCATCGAACAGCAGGGCGTCGCAGTTGGAGGGTGTCAGCCGTTCATGGGCGCGCCCGGGTGCACACACCATGACGGTTCGCAGCGTGCCGACTTCGGAATGCACACCCAATGGATTGGTGTGATGGGTCATGTGAAGCTCCTGAAGGAATCGTGTGGACAGGGGAAAAGTGCTGCGCCGTGGCGGTCATGGCGGTCAGGGATGGGTGCTCAAAGTCGCATCCAGCCCGCCAACAGCGCGACGATGGCGGTCATGCCTGCCATACAGGCCGCCACGAAAATCATGCGCTCCCGACCGGCGAACACCGGCTGCTCGCGTTCGATGCGCGCCCAGAAATACAAGGCCGTACCCGGTGCATAAAGCATGGCCGCGAGCAGCATGTATTTCATGCCGCCCGCCAGCACCATGAACGCGGTGTAGAGCAAGGCCAGCCCCGCGATGGCGATATCGCGATTGCGCGTGACGTGCGCTGCATCTTCGCTGCCGCGGCGTGCAAGGCCCAGCGCATAAGCGGCCACCAGCAGATACGGCACGAGCGACATGGAACTGGTGAGGTTGAGCATCAGCGAGAAGGCGTCGCGCGACCAGTACGTGCTGATGACGAAGCACTGCACCACGCCGTTGGAAACCCACAGCGCAACGGACGGTACGCCATTGGCGTTCTTGTGCCCGAAGGCGCGCGGCATGTCGTGGTTCTTGGCCGCCGTGTAGAGCACTTCCGCGCAGATCAGCGACCATGCGAGATAAGCGCCCAGCACCGAAATCAACAGCCCGAGACTCACCAGCCATCCGCCCCAGCGGCCCACCACGGCGGTCAGCACACCCGCCAGCGACGGCTGGCGCAGTTGCGCGATCTCGCCTTGCGTCAACACCGCGTAGGGCAGCAGTGTGATCAGCACCAGCAGACACAGCACCAGCGCAAACCCGATCAGCGTGGCTGCGCCCACATGGGAGCGCTTGCGCGCGTAGCGCGAATACACGCTGGCGCCTTCGATACCGAGAAAAACGAACACCGTGACCAGCATGGTCTGCCGCACCTGCTCGGGCAAGCTGACGTGGGTAGCCGTTGCGCCCGCGCCGCCCCAGAAGTTGGCCTTGAAAATGTGCAGGTCGAAAGCCGTGATCAGCAGCAACACCGAGAGCAGCAGCGGGACGATTTTGGCGACCGTCACCACTGCATTGATGGCTGCCGCTTGCTGCACACCATGCAGGATCAGGAAGTGGAATGCCCAGATCCCGACGGACGCCACGAGGATGGCAGGGATCGTGTTGCCGTCACCAAATAGCGGAATGAACGCGCCGAGCGTGGATTTGATCAGCACCCAATACGACACATTGCCGATGCAGGTGGCGATCCAGTAGCCAAACGCAGCGAGAAATCCGGCGTAGTCTCCAAACCCCGCCTTGGCATAGGCGAACACGCCTGCATCCAGATCGGGTTTGCGCTCGGCCAGTGTCTGGAACACGCGCGCCAGCATGAACATGCCCGTGCCTGCAATCGTCCAGGCAATGCCGGCACCTACAACGCCAGTCGCGGTTCCGAAGGTGCGCGGCAACGAGAAGATGCCCGCGCCAATCATTGAACCGACCACCATTCCTGTCAGCGCAAGCAGACCGAGTTTCTTGTCGCCGTTGTGCTCCATGCTGGCTCTCCTTGGAAGGAACGGCACTGAAGACAGCGTGAACGCAAAGCGACCGGAAACACACGGGCACACGCGGGCTGAACAAGCCATGTTTCATGCTTGCGATGCGTGATGCGATCAGGGTGGCAACTGGACGGTTTTTATTCTTTTGCGGAATTCAATGTTGATTGAAATTTCGCATGAAATCCGTTCAAAAACAAATACGAATTTAATTCTGAAATGACAGGCTTGATTAAGGATCAATATGGAGTTCGCTCAATCGATACCGAGCGCTGTCCAACATGATTATTTTCAGAATCTTCCCCTGTGGCGCATTCGGAAGGCAGTGCTAAGGACCCTCTGCGCGAATCGATCGTCAAGCAGCTTGTGCGGATCGGGATGGGATACAAGACGAAAACCGCAGCGATAGCCATTGCTATGGCGAGGATTTTCAACGCCGTAGACCGCCCGAGTCCGCGCAAGCATGCGTCAATCTGATTGGCGCAGGGGGTCCTTGAGGAATGCCTCGGCTGACGGTGGTCATCCCGCCATGTGTGCGCTGTCACGCCAACGCGGCGGGGCTTTCAAAGCGGCGTATCCTCAAGCCCTTGCACTCGTTCGCAGCGCCCTGGGGGCGAAGGCGGATGGGTGCGGATGTGGAATCAGCGAGAGTAGGAACAAGGACGTTATGGAACAGCAACGGCGCGTGGTGTTGACGGCAGGAATTCTGGCAAGTGCTTCATGGGCGCTGACAGGATGCAGTTCGGTGCAAAAATTCACCGGTTGGAGCAAAGAAACCAAGGCATCCAAGGTCGACAACTTTCAGCAACGGCTGAAGCTGCTGGAGGCGCGCTCGGGTGGGCGGCTCGGGCTGTCGGTGCAAGTGGCGGGCAGCGAGCGCACGCTGGGTTATCGCGAGGATGAGGCCTTTCCCCTGTGCAGCACGTTCAAGCTGCTGCTGGCGGCGCGCATCCTGCATTTGACGCAGCTTGGCGAGTTTCCATTGGAGCAGTCATTGCTCTATGAAAAGAAGCAACTGGTCGCGCATTCTCCCGTCACGGAAAAGTTTGCCGATGCCGAGGGCATGACGGTGCACGATCTGTGCAAGGCCATCATCGAGGTCAGCGACAACACCGCCGCCAATCTGTTGCTCACCCTGCAGGATGGACCTGCGGGCCTGACCCGTTGGCTGCGCACGCAAGGCGACATGCGCACGCGGCTGGATCGGTATGAAACCGATTTGAACTCGGCCATTGCAGGCGATGCCCGCGACACGACCACGCCGCGTGCGATGTCGCGCACGGCACTCTCGCTGCTGACCGAGCGCCAGGGCGCGTTGACGCCGCAAAGCCAGCGCATGTTGCGCGAATGGCTACACGACAGCCGCACGGGCGACAAGCGCTTGCGTGCGGGCATGCCCGGCCAATGGCGCATTGGCGGCAAGACAGGCTCAGGCGATAACGGCACGGCGAACGATGTGCTGCTCGTGCAGCCGGGCATTGGCATGCCAGCCATGCTGGTGAGTGCCTATCTCACCGGCGCCATGCGCCTTGACGCGGCTGGTCGCGATGTGTTGTTGGCCGACGTGGGGCAGGTGGTGGCGGACTGGGCTCAGAGCAAAGGCTGAGCCGGTGTGCTGAACAGCGTCGGGCCAGAGGTGTCCGGCTGCCAGACGGGGTAGGTCTGCATGATCTGCGCGAACAGCGGCGCATCCATCCAGCGTTGTAGCCAGGCTTGCACATGCACCCAGGGCTGCGCGGCCCAGGCGTCGCGGTCGATATGGGCGAACTGGCGCGCAAACGGAAGAATGGCCATGTCGGCAAGTGATGCACGGCTGCCTTGCACATGGCTTGTGCGGGCGAGAAGCGCCTCCAGTTCGCCAAACCATGTGCGCGCGTCGGTCGCTGCTTGCGCCACTTCGTCGTGGGTGTAACGGTCCGGATATTTGCTGCGATCGAGCGCTGGCTTGAAGAACTGGTCGTTGCGCGCAATCAGCGCCAGCATGTCATCCAATGCGCCAGCTTCGGGTGCAAGCCAACCGGCGGGATCATGCCAGCGCAATGCGTGCAACATGATGTCGAGGCTCTGCTCGATCACTTCGCCGTTCGGCAGCACCAACACGGGAACGGTGGCTTTGGGCGATGCCAGCAACAGCGCTTGCGGCTTGTTGCGCAGTTGGATTTCACGCAGCTCGCAGGGCAGGGCGGCGCTGGCGAGTGCCAGCCGTGCGCGCATGGCGTAAGGGCAGCGGCGAAACGAATACAGGACGGGCAGAGGTGACGAACGGTCAGATTCACGCATGGCCGCGATTCTATTTTTGTTTGCGCTCCTGCGTGGTCGGACTGCGCCTTGATCGGCAATGACAGGCTGTGCACCGCGATAAAGCCGCACTAGTGATTACCTGTGTTTACCGCTGCGGGCCGTCTGCGTAATGTGGTTGCACTTGTGCATTCCATGCCAAAGGCCGCCATGACCGATGCCCCCGCGCAGAATGATTCCGCTGCTGCCGCGCAGTCCGACGCCACCGCCAGCGCCGTCCAGTTGCGGCCATTGCATTGGATGGATCCGCTGCGCTGGGTCGCACGCGGTGTGAACGATATGGTGAACGCGCCGGGCATTTCGTCCTTTTACGGCGTGTGCTTCTGGATGTTGGCGCTGGCGCTGGGATGGGTGTTTCGCGCCAAGCCGGAGTACACCATGTCCATCGCCAGTGGCTGTCTGCTGGTCGGGCCGTTTCTGGCCATGGGGCTGTACGACACCAGTCGCCGGCGGGAGGCGGGGCTGCCGCCCGATCTGGGGCAATCCATCACCTGCTGGGACACGCACATGGGCAGCATGGGCATGTTGGTGCTGGTGTTGATCGTGCTGGAGCTGCTCTGGGGGCGCGCGTCGCTGGTGGTGTTTGCCGTGTTTTTCCACACGGGCATGCCATCGACAACGGGTGTGGTGCGCGCGATCTTCAACCCGGAAAACTGGGAGTTCGTGCTGGCATATCTCTCGGTCGGATCGGTGTTTGCCACGCTGGTGTTTTCCAGCATGGTGGTGTCCATTCCCATGATCCTCGATCGCGACACGGACGCACTGACGGCAGGCATCACCAGCATCCGCGTGGTGTTGGAGAACCCCGGCGTGATGCTGCTGTGGGGCGTCATCATCAGCGTGCTGGTGGGGCTTTCACTGTGGGCCTGGGGCGCTGGCTTGTTGGTGGTGGGGCCGGTGTTGGGCTACGCGAGTTGGCACGCGTATCGGGCCGCTATCGAGCCGCAGTCTGCGGCGCCCGTCTGCTTGGATGAGGCAGCACAAAGCGACGCGCTCCTCAATGCGAATGCGGTTGATTCAGCGCAATGACGTTGATGCGTGATAGCGGCATGTAACCCGCTATCTCGCCCATCTTTGCCATTGTCATAAATGTGTGCGTTGTCAGTGCGTAAATGACACGCAGAAGTCGTTGAGAATGCCGCAAAACGACAATCGAACATTTACACGCACGGTCACCGCGCAATCTGATCGACAATCAAAAAATCGTCCGACAGATGATCGCTGGCTGCAGTTGATAGTCACCGTGTGTGCCGGGCGATTCCGTTGGATTGACGGACTCGTCTGCGCAATCAGCGGACAGGCTAGCGCCTGCCGCGTTGCGCGACAGGCGTCAAAGTAGCAAACGAATTGTCAGGGAAGAGGGCTGCGATACGCTATTTCGCACAGCGCCTCACGCAGGAGCTGCGCCTTTTCCGTGCCGATGAGCTTGGCGTAGTCATTCTCGATTTCATCGATCGCAACATGCAGCTTCATCATGTATTCAAGGCCTTTGGCCGAGAACTGCACCTTGGCGGCGCGCGCGTCGGCCACTTCCTGCACGCGCGTCACCAGGCCGCAGGCCTCCAGATCGCGTACGGCCTTGCCGGCGGCCTGCTTGCTGACACCCATGCGCCGCGCGAGCTCCGTGCCCCGTGTGCCTTCCAGATCGATGTAGGGAAGCATTCCGCCCGCTGCCGGGGGAAGGTCCTTGAGTTCATCTCCCATCGCTGCGTGCAGTCGGGCAACAAAGTCTTTGCGCGCCAAAAGCAGCATGCGTCCCACACCGTAGCGCCTCTTGATGCGAAGCGCGTCAATTTCTTCTTTTGAGTACATAGTTAAAGAATATTATCCAGAGAAATTACGTAAACCTTGCACTGACTACGGGACGATTTAATTAAAAATGTTCAAACGAGAGAGGGGGACAGTAGGAATGAGTAAACGATTAGGGGCTGTCGCGGGAAAGTCACTTGTTCTCTGTGCATTGCTAACGATAGGAATTAGCTTCGTTGCAAATGCGGCTCCGGCGGGCGCGGAGCCGGGGGAAGTGATGTTTCCCAATCGCAGCATCCGTGTCGTGGTGCCGTTTCCCGCTGGGGGCAGTTCGGACAGCATCGCGCGTGCGTTGGTCGATGGACTCTCCAAGGAGTTGGGCGTTCCCGTCTATGTGGACAACCGCCCGGGCGCTGCCACCAATATCGGCTCGGAGCTTGTGGCGAAGTCACGCAGCGATGGCTATACCTTGCTATTTGGTGGCAGTACGTTGGTGCTGAATTCGATTTTCGGCCCAATTCCCAAAATGGATACGCGCACTGCACTGGCTCCGGTGAGCACGGTGGCGCACACGCCTTTTGTGATCGCCACGGGCGCGAACTCACCGTTCCTGACCATGAAGGACTACCTGCAGGTGGCGCGCGCCGAAGCGGGAGAGGTCACGCTGGGTAGCGCGCAACTCGAAAACTACGTAGAGCGGTTCAAGCTGAGTGCGAAGGCGAACGTGCTGCATGTGCCTTATCGCGGCGGTGCGCAGGCCATGATGGAGACGGTGGCCGGTCAGGTGGACTCGGTCATGGCGCTGGTGCCGGTGCTGTTGCCCCAATTGCAATCAGGCAAATTGCGAGCGCTCGGCGTGTCCTCTCCAACGCGCATGCACGGACCCTTGGCGCAGGTGCCGACCTTTGCCGAGAGTGGCGTGGACTTCACCATGTCCGTCTGGTACGGGCTGCAGGCGCCGGCGGGCATCGATGCGGAGCGCCTGCATCGGCTCAATCAGGCCACGCGCAAGGTGGTCGAGTCCGCGGAGTTTTCGCGCAATCTGGAGACGCAGGGCGCCAACGCGAGCAGCAGCACGCCGCAACAGATGGCGAACATCCTGACGCAATTGCGCACCGACTGGGAGACCCTCGCCAAACGCCAACCGCATCTGCGCAAGCCTGCGCTGCATTGACGCTGTTGGGTGCGGCGTCGGGAGCGGCTGCGCGGGCAGTGCAGTGGCGTCAGAGGTATTTGACCAGCACCTGGCTCTTGCGGTCCCAGTTGTACTTGGCCTTGCGCGCTTCGGGCAGCCAGCTCGGGTCCACGGGCTGGAAACCGCGCTTGATGAACCAGTGCATGGTGCGCGTTGTCAGCACGAACAGGCTCTTGAGGCCCATGGCGCGTGCGCGCTGCTCGATGCGCTTGAGCAGCTTTTCGCCGTCGCCTGTGCCCTGGCTCATGGGCGAGACCGTGACTGCGGCCATTTCAGCCGTGCCCGCTTCGGGGAATGGGTAGAACGCGGCGCAGCCGAAGATCACGCCGTCGTGCTCGATCACGGTGTAGCTGGTGATGTCGCGTTCGATCTCGGTGCGATCGCGCTTGACCAGCGTGCCGTCCTTTTCAAACGGTTCGATGAGCTGGATGATGCCGCCCACATCGTCGATGGTGGCCTCGCGCAGCTCTTCGAGCTTTTCGTCGATGACCATGGTGCCGATGCCATCGTGCACATAGATTTCCAGCAGCAGTGCGCCATCCACCGCAAAGGGCAGGATGTGGCTGCGCTCCACGCCGTGTTCGCAGGCGCGCACGCAGTGCTGCAGGTAAAAACCCACGTCGGTCGGCAGATGCGGCGGCGGCAATTGCGCGAGCAATTGGCGCGCGGCGGCCAGCGGCAATTCGGTGTCGATCGGGTTGTCGTCGCTCTCCGGCTCGTTCGGGTTGACGCGGATGCCGGGTACCTCGGTGAGGAAGATGAGCTTGTCGGCACGCAACTCGGTGGCCACGCGCGTAGCGACTTCTTCCATTGCGAGGTTGAAGGCTTCGCCGGTGGGCGAAAAGCCGAAGGGAGAAATCAGCACCAGCGCCTCGGAGTCGAGCGTGCGGCGAATGCCCTCTACGTCCACCTTGCGCACGAGGCCGGAATGCTTGAAGTTCACGCCATCCACGATGCCCACGGGTCGCGCCGTGAGAAAGTTGCCCGAGATGACGCGCACGCGCGCATCTGCCATCGGTGTGTTGGGCAGGCCCTGGCTGAACGCGGCCTCGATCTCGTAGCGCAGTTGCCCAGCGGCTTCTTGTGCGCAGTCGAGCGCCACTTCATCCGTCACGCGGATGCCGTGGGAGTATTGCGGCTCATGGCCCTTGGCGCGCAGTTGCTCGTTCACCTGCGGGCGGAAACCGTGCACCAGCACCAGCTTGATGCCCATCGCCTGAATCAGGGCCAGGTCCTGCACGATGCCTTGCAGCTTGCCTGCAGCAATGGCCTCGCCCGTGATGCCCACCACAAAGGTCTGGTGTCGGAACTTGTGGATGTAGGGAGCCACAGACCGGAACCAGGGAACGAAAGTGAAGTTGAAGACGGCGGACATGGTATGGGCAGACGTTGGGACAGTCAGACAGCCAGACGATGGTTGAAAAAAGGGAAGAAAAAACGCTTGGCGGTCTGCCGTGCTGTCATGGTGTCGCACGGAGGTCGGCAAGCGCAGTCCGCAGTGTAGCGGCTGCGCGGCGCATGCGTACGGTTCATTGTTTCATTGTTGGGCTGGAAAACGCAAATTCACACTCAACGATGCAAAAAAGCCGCGTTCCGGGCGGGAGACGCGGCTTTTTACGGCAGACCATCTGTTTTAACGCATGCCTTGCGATGACAGGTTCAGATAGGGCTCGGTGCGCACATGGGGCCGCGCGGCCTTGACTGCAGGCGCGGGCTTGGGTGTCGGAGTGGGCGCGGGGCGGCTCTCCGGCTTCTTGCGGTCGCGCAGGCGCAGCGCCCAACGCTCGACGGTGTAGAAAGACAGCGCTGCCAGCGCCACCGAAATGATGGTGCCCAGAATGACCACCATCGGCCAGGGCAGTTCCGCACGCAGATAGCGCACCACCGGGAAATGCCACAGGTAAACGCCATACGACAGCTTGCCCAGATGAACGAGGATCGGCGCCGTCAGCATGTCATAGACCAGACCGGTGCGACGGTTCAGCGCCACCAGCACCACGACAGCGGCCAGCTCGACCACGGTCATGCCCCAGATCATCACTTGTTGGTTGTCCCAACCCAGCTCCAGCAGCAGTGGAATGGACAGTGGCAACCACATGAGGTGCGGCATCTGCTTACGCAGAGTTTGCAGGAAATCAGGCTTCTCGATGAGCAGTGCGGCCAACAAGGCGCCTGCGAAGAGGCCAGTGGCGCGCGTGTCGAAGCGGAAGAAGATTTCATAGAACTGCTGGCCTTGCGCGACCCAGAAAATGCGCCAAACCCAGCTCAGCAGGAAGAGCAGCGCAATCGAGCGCCAGACCTTGCCCGGTGTGGCAAAGCGCAACAGCAGCACGAGCAGCGGCGGCCAGATCAGATAGAAGTGCTCCTCCACCGACAGTGACCACATGTGCAGCAGCGTGTCCGGGCTGTCGAAGAAAGCGATGCCGTAATCGGCCAGATACAGGATGGAGACGAGCGCGTCGGAGTAGACGTCGGTGAGGTCGGGCCAGATGAAAGGCGCCACGATCACATAGGTCAGCAGGAACAGCGCGAGCGCCGGCATGAGTCGGAAAAAGCGCCGACGATAGAACTGCCAGTAATTGATGCGGTGATTGTTCTTGTACTCCATCAGCAGCAGCGTTGTGATGAGATAGCCGCTGAGTACGAAGAAGAGGTCGACTCCGAAGAATGCGCCGTCAAAGAGCGGAACGTGCGCATGCGAGAGGATGACGAGCAAGATGGCGACGCCACGCAGGCCATCCAGAGCCGGGTTGTACTGTAATTTGTATTCGTTGTTGGCCGCCAAAACGGAACACCTCCGATCGCGGACATCTGCAGGGCACATGTCCAGTCTGTTGCTTTCACGCGGTGCGGGCCTCCGGGTATCGGAATCCTGACAGGGGCGCACCCGGGATGGGTGGATGAGTCAGTCAATCTGCTCATGCATCAGGCCGGACGGTAACAAGGCACAGGATCGGGCGATCCCGGGCGCAAGCTGCCGACCAAGGCGAGGCGACTGCGTGTCGATCCGGTGCGACTTTGCGGCCAGGCCACCGGTTTACGACTTTCAGAGTGGGCTATTGCGAGATAGTTTCGTCTGAATGTCGTCGAATTTTTCGATTGTAGACAAAGCAGAATCAGCCCAAGTCAACGGACTGTGAAAGCCTGTAAGGTCATGTTTGTCGTCTATTGGCGAATGGCCGACATTAGAAAACGCGGCGAGCCTTGCGGTTCATAGGGCAGGCGAAGCGGGGAATCGGTGTTGATGCGAAGGCGGCGAGCGCGTCGCCGAATCACAATCGAACATTTTGGAAGCAATCAAAAGAGCGGCTGCAGAGTGCTGCAGCCGCTGCGCTCATGATTCGGCCAGCGTTGGACTTATTCGTAGCGCTTTTCCAGACCGTCCCAGAACGGCTTGTTCACCAGCCGTTGGCGCTCGGCAAACGGGGCGACCAGGTTCGGGTCTTCCTGAAGGTGGTGCGAGTGTCGCAACGTTCCCAGCGCGCGCTGCATGCCTGCCAGCGCGCCTTGCAGGGCCGCATTGGCATACAGCACGATGGAAAAACCCATTGCACCAAGTTCATCGGTCGTGGCGATGGGCGTTTTGCCGCCAATCACCATGTTCATCAACTGCGGCTGCTTCAGGCGCTGGGGCAGGGCCTTGACGTGCTCCAGTGAGGTGACGGCTTCGACAAACAGGATGTCCGCGCCTGCCTCGGCAAAGGCCTGAGCGCGTTCCACCGCCGCGTCGAAGCCGTGGATGGCGGCGGCGTCGGTGCGCGCCATGATGAGCGTGTCCGCATTGCGGCGGGCGTCCACGGCGGCGCGGATCTTGCCCAGCATTTCGCTGGTCTCAATGACGCTCTTTCCATTGAAATGGCCGCAACGCTTGGGGCTGACCTGATCTTCCAGCTGGATGCAATCCGCGCCCGCGCGCTCCAGTGTGCGCACGGCATGGTAGGTGTTGAGCGCGTTGCCAAAGCCGGTGTCCGCGTCCACGATCAGCGGCAGCTCCACGGCGTGGCGGATGCGTGCCGTGTGATCGGCGATGTCCGTCAAACCCATGAAGGCCTGATCGGGCAGGCCGAACCACATGTTGGTGACGCCAGCGCCGGTGACATAAAGCGCTTCGAAGCCCAGGTCCTCCACCACGCGTGCGGACATGGCATTGAACGCGCCGGGAACCAGCACGCCACGGCGCGCGTTGATGAGTTGTCTGAGTGTCTGTTGGGTGGTCATGGAATGTCCTGTCGGTTCATGGATGCGTCAAAACAGTCATGCAACGCAATCTGCGTGCCATCGCCCATGACCCGGCGATGTGTTCTTTGTGGCTTGTGGAAGTGCGTTGATTACATGAGAGTTTTTCTGCGAGAGGCGCGGGTTGAAGTGATTTTGTAGGTGGAGAGGCCGTTGCGTGTTTCATCAATGAAATAATGCGTTGCATGAATGAAGCAAACGCGGGCAATCAGCAGGCTCCCCATATCGTCACCGTGGGGCGCTATCGCATTGGCCGATTGATGCAGTCGGTGGGAGAGCAATGGCACGGCGCGCCGCTGCGGCTGACGCATGTGAGCGCGTCGTTTGATGATGCAGTGCACGACGTGGTGGCATTGGACGCGCACAGCCCCATCGATGCGCTGGTCGTGGCGGGAGCAAGCGGTGCGCATGTGCGTGCGCGGGTGGACTTTCCCGTGGCGATGGTGGAGGTGCGCGGGCTGGGTCTGCTGGAGGCGCTGGTCGCCGCCAAGGGGCTGACCACGGCAGAGCGCCCGCGTGTGGGGGTGGTGTCATTCGACACGCCTTCCGCGCAGATTGCCCAGTTCGATGCCATGTTTGGTCTCGGCATTGCGCAGTTCGTCTACCACGGCGCCGACGATGCCGCGGCCTGTGTGCAGCAGTTGCAGGCTACGGATGTGGGTGCTGTGGTGGCGCCGGGGCTGGTGGCGGATCTGGCGCAGCAGGCGGGCATTCCGAGCGTGCTGATGTATTCAGAGGCTGCCGTGCGTCAGGCAGTGGGCGAAGCCGTGTTGCTCGCACAGCAGCGGCGAGCGCAACGTGACCGGCACCAGTGGCTGGAAAACGTGTTGGGCGAGTTGCAGGACGGCGTGGTTGCGGTCGACGCGCAAGGCCGCATTCGCGCACTCAACCAACGCATGGCGGCATTGTTGGGCGGCTCGGTGTCGTCGCTGCACGGGCAGCGATTGCAGGACGTGGCGCCCACGCTCCCGGTGGGTCAGGCCGCAGGATCGGACGAGGTGGTGCAACTGGGTGGTCGCACGCTGGTGTTGCGTGTGGCGCCGTTGATGGAGTCAGGCGCTGCCAGCGGTGCGTTGCTGGTGTGCCGGGATCCGGCCGTGATCCAGCGCGCGGATCGCAGCTTGCGCGCCAATCAGCGCCAGCGCGGCGCGGGCGTGCGTTGGCGGCTGGACGATTTTGCTGGCGACAGCGCCGTTGTGCAGCGTGTGCGGGAACTGGCAGCGCAGTACGCAGCCAGCGATGCGACCGTGCTGATTCTGGGCGAGAGCGGCACCGGCAAGGAAATGCTGGCCCAGGGCATGCACGCCGCCAGTCCGCGCGCGGCGCAGCCGTTTCTGGCTGTGAACTGCGCCGCGTTGGCGGAAAGTCTGCTGGAAGCGGAGCTGTTCGGCTACGAAGAGGGCGCGTTCACCGGCGCACGACGCGGGGGCAAGACTGGGTTGATCGAGGCAGCGCATACCGGCACCTTGTTTCTTGACGAAATTGGTGACATGCCGCTGGCGCTGCAATCGCGTTTGTTGCGCGTGCTGCAGGAGCGCGAAGTCATGCGCGTGGGAGCCACAGCACCAGTGCCGGTGGATGTGCGCGTCATCGCGGCGACGCATGCTGATTTGCTCCAGTTGGTGGAGCAAGGACGTTTTCGGCGCGATTTGTATTTCCGCCTTGCCGTGCTGTGTTTGCGCACGCCGACGCTGCGCGAACGGGGCCTGGACGACCTCCGGCTGCTGGCAACGCACGCGCTGGAGCGGCAATGGCAGGCATTGCTAACGGCGCGGGGCACTGCGGCACACGGCAGTTTGTTGCACGAGGCGCTTGCGCAGTTGCTGGCGCTGGCGGCGTCAGCGGGCTACGGCTGGTCAGGCAATGTGCGCGAGCTGGACAACTGGGTGGAGCGGCTGGTCGCATGCCGCCATCTGCTCGCAGAAGCGGCGGTGAACGAGCGGGCGCAGCGGCTGCTCGACATCTTTCCCGAATGCCGCATGGCACATGCACACGGTGAGAGCCTGCCCCAGCAGCCAACCAGACTCAGGGACACGCGTGAGCAAGCGGAGCAATTGCGGGTGCGAGAGGTGTTGGAGTCGGTGCAGGGCGATCAGAAAAAAGCCTGCGAGTTGCTCGGCATCAGCCGCGCCACGTTGTGGCGCAGACTGAAGCGCGAATGAATGCACCGGCACGCGGGCCGGTGCGGGAGCACGCTCAGGGACGTGCGATGTGCCAGGTGTTGTTGGCCATGCCTTCGCCGGTGCGGTCGCCGGGCTTGGCGTCCTTCACCCACTGGTACAGCGGACGGCCCTTGTAGGCCCACTGCTTGCTGCCGTCATCGCGCACGATGGGGCTCCAGTCGCCAATCGGGGCGGCATTGGCGGGCGCTGCCATCGGTGGCCAGTTGGCGGCGCACTGGGCATTGCACACGCTCTTGCCGGAGCCCACGGCATCCTTGTCGAAGACGTACAGCGTCATCTGGTTGGGGCCGACCAGCACACCGTTGAGTACGGTGGCAGGCGATTGCGCCGTCGTGCCGGGACCGGTCGTGGAAGGCGCGGGGCCCTTCATGGACGAGCAGGCTGCCAGCGCGGAGACGAGCACGGCAGACAAGAGAATACGGGTCATGTCATTTCCTCCAGGTGAAACGGATCAATCAGTGAAGTCGGAGCGTCGACGTGGCTGCTGCCGGAGGCGGATGCCTCGCGTCATGCAGCCCGTCTCGCCATTCGTCCTTCAGACTATCGCGTTGTAGCACATGGTGTGCACCCGCCTTCGTCAGACACAGCGCCGAGCATGCAATGCTGCTAGCATTGTTCACATAGTCTGCAAGGAGCAACGTCCATGTCGCGCATCATGACCATTCTTGCCATCATCGGCGTCGCCGCCGCCCTGTACTTCACGTGGCGCTACGGGGTGTGATAGTTCGGGCGAGGACTGCCGCAGCCCTCAAGCCTTCAGCACCTCTCCCGGAACGCGGATGTAGCCTTCCATCAGAATGCGCGCGCTGCGGCTCATGAGGACTTTGGTGACGCTCCATTCGCCGTGGATCTGACTCGCTTGTGCGCCCACGCGCAGCGTGCCCGACGGATGGCCAAACACCACGGCATTGCGTTCGCCGCCGCCAGCCGCCTGATGCACGAGCGTGCCCGGAATGGCGGCTGCGGTGCCGATGGCGACGGCTGCCGTGCCCATCATGGCGTGGTGCAGTTGGCCCATCGACAGCGCGCGCACCACCAGATCGATGGCGCTTTTCTCCACCTGCTTGCCGCTGGACGTGGTGTAGCTGGTGGCGGGCGCGACGAAGGCGATCTTGGGTGTGTGCTGGCGCCGGGCGGCCTCGGCGGGGGATGGGATCAGGCCCATTGTGGCGGCCCCGTGGGCGCGGATGGCTTCGAAGCGGGCGAGAGCGTTCGCATCCTTGTTGATGGCATCCTGCAGTTCCGTGCCGGTGTAGCCGATGTCGCTGGCATTCAGGAAAATGGTGGGAATGCCCGCGTTGATGAGTGTGGCGGCCAAGCGACCGATGCCGGGCACATCCAGTTGATCGACGACGTTGCCCGTCGGGAACATGGCACCGCCGCCGCCATCACCGTCGCCTTCGTCCGCAGGATCGATGAACTCCAGCGCCACCTCAGCGGCGGGAAAAGTCACGCCGTCGAGTTCAAAGTCGCCCGTCTCCTGCACCTGGCCGTCGGTGATGGGTACGTGATTGATGATGGTCTTGCCGATGTTGGCCTGCCAGATGCGGATGGTGGCGATGCCGTTGTGCGGGATGCGCGCGGGGTCGATCAAACCCATGTGGATGGCGCAGGGGCCGACGGCCGCCGACAGGTTGCCGCAGTTGCCGCTCCAGTCCACGAAGGGCTGATCGATGCTGACCTGTCCGAAGCAGTAATCCACGTCGTGGTCGGGGCGCACACTGCGCGACAGGATGACGGCCTTGCTCGTGCTGGACGATGCGTTGCCCATGCCGTCGATCTGCTTGCCATACGGATCGGGGCTGCCGAGTGCGCGCAGCAAGATGGCGTCGCGCACTTGGCCGGGTTGCTGCGCGGCCACAGGCAGGTCGTCCAGATGGAAGAACACCCCCTTGCTGGTGCCGCCACGCATGTACGTGGCGGGAATGCGCAGTTGAGGGACAAAGCGTTGGCTCATGGCGGGTTGCGATTCGTTCATACGAGGCACTTCAGGCGGTCGCGGTCTGCGCATTTTCGGCGAGAAAGTCTTGCGCAAAGCGTTGCAGCACGCCGCCCGCGTTGTAGATGGAAACCTCCTCGGCGGTGTCGAGTCGGCAGATGACGGGGACGTGGTCGACCGATCCATTGCGGCGGTGAATCACCAGCGCAAGCTCCGCGCGCGGCGTGCGTTCACCGATCACGTCATAGGTTTCTGTGCCGTCGAGTGCCAGCGTCTTGCGGTCGGTGCCGGGTTGGAATTCCAGCGGCAGCACGCCCATGCCGATCAGGTTGGTGCGGTGGATGCGCTCGAAACCCTCGGCCACGATGGCCTCCACGCCGGCCAGCCGAACGCCCTTGGCCGCCCAGTCGCGTGAGCTGCCCTGACCGTAGTCGGCACCCGCGATGATGATCAGCGGCTGCTTGCGCTCCATGTAGGTTTCGATGGCCTCCCACATGCGCATGACCTGGCCTTCGGGCTCGACGCGCGCGAGCGATCCTTGCTGCACGCTGCCATCGGGCTTGCGCACCATTTCGTTGAACAGCTTGGGGTTGGCGAACGTGGCGCGTTGCGCGGTGAGGTGGTCACCGCGGTGCGTGGCGTAGGAGTTGAAATCTTCTTCGGGCAAGCCCATTTTGGCCAGATATTCGCCCGCAGCCGAGTTCGCCAGAATGGCGTTGGACGGCGACAGGTGATCGGTCGTGATGTTGTCCGGCAAGATGGCCAGCGGGCGCAGGTGGCGCAAGCGGCGCTCGCCCGCCAAAGCGCCTTCCCAATAGGGCGGGCGGCGAATGTAGGTCGATTGGGCGCGCCAGTCGTAGAGCGGCGGCTCGCTTGGGCCGTCATCGGCGTGGATGGCGAACATGGGCTCGTACACGGCGCGGAACTGCTCGGGTTTGACCGATTGGCGCGCCACCGCGTCGATCTCGGCATCGCTCGGCCAGATGTCTTTGAGTCGGATGTCCCGGCCTTCATGCACGCCGAGTACGTCGTTTTCGATGTCGAAGCGGATGGTGCCCGCAATCGCGTAGGCCACCACCAATGGCGGCGAGGCCAGGAACGCCTGCTTGGCATAGGGGTGGATGCGGCCATCGAAATTGCGGTTACCGGACAGCACGGCGGTGGTGTAGAGATCGCGCTCGATGATCTCCTGCTGGATCGCCGGATCGAGCGCGCCGGACATGCCGTTGCACGTCGTGCACGCAAACGCCACCACGCCGAAACCAAGCTGCTCCAGATCGCCCGTCAGCCCGGCCTCGTCGAGGTACAGCGCGACTGCCCGGGAGCCGGGCGCCAGCGAAGATTTCACCCACGGCTTGCGCGTGAGGCCAAAGCGATTCGCATTGCGCGCCAGCAATCCCGCAGCGATCACGTTGCGCGGATTCGAAGTGTTGGTGCAACTGGTGATGGCGGCAATGATCACGGCGCCATCGGGCATCTGGCCGGGTGTCTCGGTCCACGTGCCCGCAATGCCCCGGCTGGCCAGTTCCGACACGGGCAGCCTGGCGTGCGGATTGGACGGACCGGCCATGGTGCGCACCACGGCAGACAGGTCGAACGTCAGCACGCGCTCGTATTGCGCTTGCGCGAGCGTGTCGGCCCACAGGCCCGCGTGTCTGGCGTAATGCTCCACCAGGCGGACCTGCTCTGGCGCGCGGCCGGTGAGTTGCAGGTAGTCGATGGTTTGCTCGTCGATGGCGAACATGGCGGCCGTGGCGCCGTATTCGGGGGCCATGTTGGAGATGGTGGCGCGATCACCGATGGTGAGGCTTTTCGCGCCGCTGCCGTAGAACTCGAGGTAAGCGCCGACGACCTTTTGCTGACGCAGGAATTGCGTGAGCGACAACACGATGTCGGTCGCGGTGATGCCGGGCTGGCGCAGGCCGGTCAGCTCGACGCCGACGATTTCCGGCAGGCGCATCCACGAGGCGCGACCCAGCATCACGTTCTCGGCCTCCAGACCGCCCACGCCCACCGCGATCACGCCCAGCGCATCGACATGGGGCGTGTGGCTGTCCGTGCCGACCAGCGTGTCGGGGTAGGCTTCGCCGGCCACGTTGTGGACCACGGGGCTCATGCGTTCCAGATTGATCTGGTGCATGATGCCGTTGCCCGGCGGGATCACCTCCACGTTCCTGAAGGCGCGCTTGCACCAATCGATGAAGTGAAAGCGGTCTTCGTTGCGACGATCTTCAATCGCCCGGTTGCGCGCGAAGGCATCGGGCACATCGCCTGCGCACTCCACGGCCAGCGAGTGGTCGACGATGAGTTGCACCGGCACGACCGGATTCACCGCAGCCGGGTTGCCACCCTGATCGGCAATGGCATCGCGCAGACCGGCGAGATCGACGAGCGCCGTCTGGCCGAGGATGTCATGGCACACCACGCGCGCCGGAAACCATGGGAAGTCGATTTCGCGTTTGCGCTCGATGAGTTGGCGCAGATAGTCATGCAGATGCGCGGCGTCGGCCTTGCGCACGAGATTTTCCGCATGCACACGCGAGGTATAGGGCAACGTCGCCCATGCGCCCGGTGCGATGGCTTCGACCGCCGCCTGGGCGTCGTAGTAATGCAGTGGTGTGCCAGGAAGCGGCTTGCGGTAGGGAGAGGTCATGTGGGGGATTCAACGCTTGGAATTGTGGGAGGGCCGCGGCGCGCTGGCGCTGGTTCATGCGCCGGCGCTGCGGGTGCGCAGGTCGTTCAGGTGCGCTGCTCGATGGGCACGAATTCCAGATCATCCGGGCCGACGTAATGGGCGCTCGGGCGGATGATCTTGTTGTCCACGCGCTGCTCGATGATGTGCGCAGCCCAGCCGCTGGTGCGGGCGATGACGAACAGCGGCGTGAACATGGCGGTGGGCACGCCCATCATGTGGTAGCTCACGGCGCTGAACCAGTCGAGGTTGGGGAACATGTTCTTCACTTCCCACATCACCGATTCGAGGCGCGCGGCGATGTCGAACATTTTCGTCGATCCGGCATCGTCCGAGAGTTGCTTGGCCACGCCCTTGATCACCACGTTGCGCGGGTCGCTCACGGTGTAGACCGGGTGGCCGAAGCCGATCACGACTTCCTTGTTGTCCACGCGGCGGCGAATGTCGGCCTCGGCGTCGGCGGGATTGTCGTAGCGCTTCTGGATGTCGAACGCCACTTCGTTGGCACCGCCATGCTTGGGTCCGCGCAGCGCGCCGATCGCGCCGGTGATGGCGGAGTACATGTCGCTGCCCGTGCCGGCCACCACGCGCGCGGTGAACGTGGAGGCGTTGAACTCGTGCTCGGCGTACAGGTTCAACGAGGTGTGCATGGCGCGCTCCCACAGCGCACTGGGCCGCTTGCCATGCAGCAGGTGCAGGAAGTGCGCACCGATGGAGTCGTCATCGGTCTCCACGTCGATACGGCGACCCGAGGTGCTGAAGTGATACCAGTACAACAGCATGGAGCCGAGCGAGGCCATCAACCGGTCGGCGATGTCGCGTGCGCCGGGCAGGTTGTGGTCGTCCTTTTCGGGCAGCGTGCAGCCGAGCACCGATACGCCGGTGCGCATCACATCCATCGGGTGGCTTGCGGCGGGCAGTTGCTCCAGTGCCTGTTTGACGCTGGCGGGCAGGCCGCGCAGGGCCTTGAGTTTGTCCTTGTACGCGCGCAGCTCGGCGCGTGTGGGTAGTTTGCCGTGCACCAGCAAATGCGCGATCTCTTCAAACTCGCACACTTCGGCCACATCGAGAATGTCGTAGCCGCGATAGTGCAGGTCGTTGCCTGTTTTGCCCACCGTGCACAGCGCCGTATTGCCCGCCGTGACGCCGGACAGCGCGACGGATTTTTTGGGCTTGAACGGCGTGGCTGCGGCAACGGACGGTTGCGAGTGCGTGGGTTGGGGCGAGGTTGCGGTGGCGGTTGCGGTGGTCATGCAAAGTCTCCGATATCGATGGGGCTGCGGCGCTGCGCAAGGGCTTGGGCAGGGCGGTCTTTCCTGCGGACATTCGCAATTTACGCAGTTCGATGGCCTGCGATAAGCCCTGAAATTGCGAAACTTTGCGAAGAGAATTTCCTGCTTTCGCAAATGTTGCGAAGTTTGCGAAGTTTTCCTGTGATTCGTTTAGACTGACCCGCATGGCCAAAACATTCATGGGCGTGCGCTTGCGCACCTTGCGTTCCGAGCGCGGTATGACGCAGGTGGCGCTGGCGCAGGCGCTCGAGATTTCACCCAGCTATCTCAACCAGATCGAGCAGGATCAGCGCCCGTTGACGGTCTCGGTGCTACTGAAGATTCACAAGGTGCTGGGCGTGGACATCCAGCAGTTTTCGGAGGACGAAGAGGCGCGCTTGCTCGCCCGCTTGCGCGATGCGATGGCGGCCAGTCCCGCAACATCCGGTGTGGTGCCGCTGCCCGAGCTGCGCGAGGTGGCGGCGAAGCTTCCGCAAGTGGCGCGCGCCTTGCTGGCGTTTCATGAGCGCCACCAATCCGATGTGATGCGCCTGGAGGCCATGGCCGCGCATGTGGGCGATGGGCGTGGACTGCCCGAGGCCATGCCGCCACTCCAGCCCATGCCGTTCGAGGCCGTGCGCGACTTTTTCTTTTCCCATCGCAACCATTTCGATGGGCTGGACCGCGCGGCGGAAGCGCTGGCCTTACAGGCCCGTGGAGACGGGAGAGAACTGGCGGACTGGCTCGGCGCGCGCCTGGCCCGTGTGCACGATGTGCAGGTGCTGCGCAGTGCCGCGGCAGAGGGTGCCGTGCAAGCGCATCGCCGCTTTGATGCGCGCTCGCGCCGGTTGGAATTGTCGGCCACATTGCGTTCTGGCCAGCAGGCGTTTCAATTGGCGACGCAATTGGCGCTGCTTGAATTCTCTGGCCCCATCGACGAACTGCTCGCTACCGCGCAATGGCATGACGAGGCCACGCGCAAGCTGGCGCGCATCGGGCTCGCCAACTATTTTGCGGGTGCGCTGGTGCTGCCTTATGGCGACTTTCTGCAGACGGCGGAAAGTTTGCGATATGACATCGATCTGCTGGCACGGCACTATCGCGTCGGATTCGAGACGGTATGCCATCGGCTGTCGACGCTGCAGCGGCAGGACGCGCCGGGCGTGCCGTTCTTCTTCATCCGGGTGGACCGCGCGGGCAATATCTCCAAGCGCCAGTCGGCCACGCATTTTCACTTCTCCAAAACGGGCGGAACCTGTCCGCTCTGGAACGTGTATGAGGCGTTCACGCAACCCGGTCGCATCCTGCCCCAGTTGGCTAGCATGCCGGACGGGCGCGTGTATCTGTGGATCGCGCGCACGGTGATTCATCCCGAGCGCGGATGGGGGCAGCCGGGCAAGACGTTCTCCATCGGGTTGGGCTGCGACGTGCGCCACGCTGCGCGGCTGGTGTATTCGCAGGGGCTGGATCTGCGCAAGCTGGAGGCGGCGACACCCATCGGCATGGGCTGCAAGGTGTGCGAGCGCAGTGCGTGTGCGCAACGGGCGTTTCCCTTCGTGGGCAAGCCGCTCAAGGTCGATGAGAACGCGAGCAGCTTTGTGCCCTACACCGCGACCGTGGAGGCGTGAACTCAGGCCAGCGCGGTGTCCAGGATCATCATCAGCACGAAACCCAGGATGAGGCCCGCGGTGGCAAACACTTCATGCCCCTTGCGGTGCGATTCGGGAATGATCTCGTGGCTGATGACGAACAGCATCGCGCCTGCGGCAAAGCCCAGGCCCCACGGCAGCACCAGCGCGGAATGCCCTGCGATGAGCGCGCCTACCACCGCACCGAGCGGCTCGACCAGGCCCGACGCCATGCCCAGCAACACCGCGAACGCGCGGCCATAACCTGCAGCGAGCAGGGCGGCGGCCACGACCAGTCCCTCGGGCACGTCCTGTATCGCGATGCCGATGGCGAGGGCATTGGCGCGCACGCCCTCGTTGGCCGCGTAGCCGACGCCGATGGCCAAACCTTCCGGCAGGTTGTGCAAGGCAATCGCAAACACAAACAGCCAGGTGCGGCGGAGTTTTTGCGCGGGCGCGCCTTCACGGCCCTTGATGAAATGCTCGTGCGGCAGTACTTTGTCCATCCACAGGAGCACGCACCCACCCAGCAATATCGCCGCTCCGACCACGCTGCCCGCAGCCCACGGACCGCCGCCAAATGCGCCGGAGATTCTCGCCGCTTCCAACCCGGGTATCACCAGCGAGAACGCACATGCCGCCAGCATCACGCCAGCGCCGAAGCCGAAAAACGTGTCCTGCAATCGCTCCGAAGGCTGCTGTGTGAGCAGCACCGGCAATGTGCCTAACGCGGTGGCCAGTGCGGCGATGCTGCCACCGATCAGCGCATGCTGGGCGGCCTGGCTGCTCTGCAATCCTTGCCAGAGAAAGGCCAGCGCGGCGCAAGTGCCTAACGCGATGATGGCAAAACCGATCCACGTGCGAGGGCGGAATCCGCGCGCGGGTTCTAGTGAGATGTTGGAGGTGACGACGTCGTCGGGATGCATGATGTTTCAAGAACCTCTTGCGTTGAGAAATCGGCGCGCTACACCGGCCCAGTCGATCACGTGGTAGAACGCGGCGATGTACTCCGGGCGGCGGTTCTGGTACTTCAGGTAATAGGCGTGCTCCCACACATCCAGACCAAGGATTGGCGTGTTGCCGGAGCCGATGCCTGTCATCAGTGGGTTGTCCTGATTGGCGCTGCTTTCAACAGACAGGGTTCCCTCCGCATTCACCGTGAGCCAGGCCCAACCGCTGCCGAACCGGGTGAGCGCTGCCTGAGTGAAGGCGGCCTTGAACGCGTCGAATCCGCCCAGGTCCGTATCGATCGCCCGCGCCAGATCGCCCGACGGCTCCCCACCGCCAGCCGGAGACATCACACTCCAGAACAGCGTGTGATTGGCGTGTCCGCCGCCGTTGTTGCGCACCGCATTGCGTAGCGACTCCGGCAAGGTGGACAGGCCGGCAATCAGCGTCTGCACGGGCTGCGGTGCAACCCCTGACCCTTCGAGTGCAGCGTTCAGGTTGTTCACATACGTCTGGTGATGGCGCGTGTAGTGAATCTCCATCGTCAACGCATCGATATGCGGCTCAAGGGCGTTGAAGGCATAGGGTATTTCGGGCAATTGGTAGGTCATGTTGTCTCCCTGGATCTCTGGTCTGCTTTGGTTGGCACGCCATCACGGCTGTTCGGTGGACGGTAGCGGAGTGGCTGCTTCTTCGGAATGGATGCGCACGATGCGCAGTGCATCGGGGTGTTCCACCAATACACAGGTCTTGCCCGTGCGTCGGCAGTGGTCTTCCACGCGCCAGTAATCGCCATGGCTGACGCAGCCCGCCTGGCAGATGACCAGATCGGCGGCGCGCAGACTGCTTTCCAGACACTGGGAATCCACAGGTGATTCGTAGGTGAGCTGTGACCCGGAGACGATGGCGTCCACGTTCACCGTGCCGGACGCACCCGGGGCACTACGCAGCTCGCGCTTGGGCGTGGTTGCATCCGGCTGGGTTTGCTTGAGCTGCTCCAATTCTTCGACCAACGCCTTGACCTGCCGGACCAGCAGAAAGCGCGCGGGCAGATCGGGGATGCGCTGCTTCAGTTCCGCCATATCATTGCGCTCCCATGCGAGCAGGCTCTGGCATGCGACCAGCTTGGCGCGCAATTGGATGATCTGCGCCTGCAACTGATCGATGACCTCCAGTTGGTGCTTTGTATGCTCATGACAATGTGCCTGCGCGGATCCGTATGCGCCCATCAGCGCGCGGTGCTCCTGCACCAACTGATAAATTTCCTCATTGGCGTAGTTCACTGGTGTCACCTCACTCGTCCGTCAAAGTCGCCGGTTGAGAGACCTGCACTTCAACTCTGGCTGGGATGCTGAACTTGCGGTATGCACGGTTCGGCGCTTGTTAGAGTCTGATTTTAAATGCGAATGGTTATCAATAACAAATGCACCGATGCATTTCAATATGAGAAGCAGGGCTATCGCATTGGTTGATTTCCGAACGAATTGGTCGGGGGCATGGCCGGTCGTAATGGCTGCAGCAGCGACTAACATGTGAGACTTTCTACAACGATGCAAAAGGGACACAACATGGCTGAGACGCGCGTAGCGGTGGTGGTTGCTGGTGGCAGTGGCATGGGCGCGGCGGCGGCGCGCAGGTTGGCGCGGGATGGGTATCAGGTGTCGATCCTGTCGTCCTCGGGCAAGGGCGAGGCGCTGGCCACGGAGCTGGGCGGCGTGGGCGTGACCGGCTCCAATCTGGTGACCGCAGACGTTCAGCGACTGATCGACCAGACCCTGGAGCGCTGGGGACGCATCGATGTGTTGGTGAACGGTGCGGGGCATGGGCCGAAGGGGCCGCTGCTGTCGATCAGTGACGAGGACTGGGTGAAGGGCTTCAACGTCTATTTTCTGAACGTGGTGCGCGCCACGCGCATGGTGGCGCCGATCATGCAGCAGCAGAAAAAGGGCTCGATCATCAACATTTCGACTGCCTGGGTGGATGAGCCATCGGAGTTGTTTCCGACGTCTGCGGTCGCGCGCTCGGGGCTGACGGCGTTCACCAAGCTGTTTTGTGACCAGTATGCGAAGGACGGCATCCGTATGAACAATGTGCTGCCCGGCTGGATCGACAGCCTGCCGCAGAAGGACGAACGGCGTGCCGCCGTGCCGATGCAGCGCTATGGCACGGCGGACGAGATCGCGGGGGCCATCGCGTTTCTGGCGAGCGATGATGCAGCCTACATCACCGGCCAGAGTCTGCGTGTCGATGGTGGGCTGATGCGCAGCGTGTGACGCACTACGCGAAGCGGCTGCAGCAGCGCGTCAGGGCTGCTCGCCGTTGATGTAGCTGCCGACGCGCGCGTTCACATCGTCGCGTTCGACGGTGCCGTCGGTCCATTGTCCGCCGAGCACCTTGTAGAGCGTGATGCGATTGATCTGCTCGGCCAGTTGCAGGGTGATTTGCGTCTGCTGGGCGGCATAGAGCGAGCGCTGCGCATCCAGCACGGAAAGATAGCTGTCAGCACCCAGGCGGTAGCGCGCATCGGACAGCTCCAGCGCCTGCTGCGTGGATGCGACCAGCGAGCGCTGTGCGTGGATGCGCTCGTCGAGCGTGGAGCGATCGGCCAGCGCATCCGAGACTTCGCGGAACGCGGTCTGCACGGCTTTCTCGTATTGCGCGACGGCCGTGTCTCGCGCGACTTCGGCCACGCGCAGGTTGGCGCGGTTGCGGCCTGCGTCGAAGATCGGCAGGCGGATCTGCGGCATGAAGGACCACATGCCATTGCCTCCGTCAAACAGGCTGGACAGCGCATTGCTGCCCACCCCCGCTGCGGCGGTGAGCGTGATGGAGGGAAAGAACGCCGCGCGCGCCGCGCCAATGTTTGCATGGCTGCCGCGCAGTGTGTGCTCGGCGGCGCGCACATCGGGCCGGTTCAGCAGCACCGACGAAGGCAGGTCTTCTGGCACCGAGAGCAGCGCCGCCGCCGGTTGCGGCAGGCTGACGCGCACGGACGCGAGCCGATCCACGCGCCGGGCTTCGGCAGAGGTGGCCTGCGCAGTGGTTGGCGAGAAGGACGGTGAGGTCGTAGGTGGAAGGGTCGGCGTGGGCGCCGCGACCAGTTCCATGCTGGGCGGCAACAGGGATGGGTGCACCGAGTCGCCCACCAGCAGCGCCAGCGCGTTGCGGTCGCGTGCCAACTGTGACGTGTAGGTGCCCACATCCACGCGCGCGGAATCCACGGTGGTGCGGGTTTGCGCCAGCGTCAATCCGTTGGCGGCGCCCAGCTCGTGGGTTTTCTCGGTCAGCGTGAGCGCCTCCTGGCGAGTGCGCAGTGTTTCGCGTGCGAGCATGAGCCGGCGCGCGTCGGCATCCAGGGCCAGCCAGGCGTTGGCGACTTCCGCGATCAGGCTGAGTTGCACGCTGCGGCGGTTTTCGCCGACGCGCAGGAACTCTTCCAGCGCCGCCTCGTTGAGATTGCGCACGCGGCCAAAAAAGTCGATTTCGTAGCTGCTGAATCCGAGCTGTGCGGTGTATTGGCCCGAGACATTGGAGCGGCCTGCGGCGGTCAGATCGTCTGCCGTGCGCGAGCGGCTGCCGGCACCGGTTGCAGCCACCGAGGGGAACAGATTGGAGCGCTCGATGCCGTATTGCGCACGGGCTTTTTCGATGGCCAGCACGGCCACGCGCAGATCACGATTGTTGTCCAGTGCCTGCTTGATGAGTTCGCGCAAGCGCGGCTCACCAATGAACTCCTGCCAGGCCATGGGACCGGCCTGTGCATCCACGCGGATCGCGGCTTCCTGATCGGGCGAGATGGCGGCGGTGGATTTGGCGTGCTCCAGCGTGTCCTGCACTGGCAGTGAGGGTTGTTCAAAGGGCGGGGCCAGAGACATGCAGCCGGACAGCACCAGCGGCGCGCCGAGCAGCGCGACCAGCGGCCTGCGCACGGCGGCGTTGTGGGGCGAGGGAGTCAACAATTTCAAAGCCATCATGAAGCGGTATGCGGTGTGTCAGGCAGGGCAGGAGGTGTTTCGCGCGAGGCCTGGGCCTTGCGGCGCATGAACAGTCTGCGGATGACGAGGAAGAACACCGGCACGAAGAAGATACCCAACAGCGTGGAGAAAATCATGCCACCCAGCACCGCAGTGCCGATCGCCTGGCGACCGGCCGCGCCCGCGCCAGTGCCGATTGCCAGCGGCAACACGCCAAAGCCGAATGCCAGCGAGGTCATCAGGATCGGGCGCAAGCGCATGCGCACGGCCTGCAGCGTGGCCTCGATAATCTTCATGCCGCGCTCCTGCAATTGCACGGCAAACTCCACGATCAGGATCGCGTTTTTGGACGCCAGGCCCACCGTGGTGAGCAGGCCCACCTGAAAGTACACGTCGTTGGACATGCCGCGCGTGTAGGTGGCAAGCAGTGCGCCGATCACGCCCAGCGGCACGGCCAGCATCACCGACATGGGCACGCTCCAGCTTTCATACAGTGCCGCCAGACAGAGGAACACGAACAGGATCGATACGGCATACAGCAGCGGTGCCTGCGAGCCGGATTGGCGCTCCTGCAGCGATGCGCCGGTCCATTCGATGCCGATGCCGGGAGGCATGTCGCGCATGATGGTTTCCACCGCCTTCATCGCATCGCCCGAGCTCACGCCGGGTGGCGTATTGGCCTGCATTTCCAGCGCCGGGCTACCGTTGTAGCGCATGAGCTGCGGCGAGCCGCTGCTCCACGAGGTAGAGGCAAACGCGGCGAAGCGCACCATCTCGCCGTTCTTGTTGCGCACCGACCATTGGCCGATGTCCTGCGGCAGCATGCGATACGGCGCATCGCCCTGGATGTAGACGCGCTTGACGCGGCCAAAGTGGATGAAGTCGTTGACGTAGGAGCCGCCCAGTGCGCTGGAGAGCACGCTGTTGATGTCGTTCATCGACAGGCCCAGCGCGGCGGCCTTGCGGTCGTCGATATCCACCTTCAACTCGGAGGTGTCGTCAAAGTTGGTGGTGCGCATGTTGAGCAGCGTTGACTGCCTGGAGGCCTCGGCGATCATGTCGTCCTTGGCCTTGAGCAGCGCGGCGTGGCCCAGCCCGTTCAGGTCCTTGAGCATGAAGTTGATACCGGCGCTCGAGCCCAGACCGCGCACGGCCGGCGGCATCATCACGAAGATACGCGCGTCGCGGATCTTGCGCAGATCGCGCGTGGCCTTGGCGGCGATGACGCCAGCGGCCTGGCTGGCCAGCGGACGCTGGTCCCACGGCGTCAGGCGGATGAACATGTTGCCCGAGTTCTGATTGCCGTTCAGGCCCGACACCGCGTTCACGCGGTACACCTCGGGCAGCGACTGGAAGTAGATCCGCATCTCCTCCATCACGTCCTGCAGGCGCGCATCGGTGGCGCCGGAGGGCAGGGTGATGCTGGCGGTGATGTAGCCCTGATCTTCATCGGGCAGGAACGACGTCGGCAAGCGGTTGAACAACCATGCCACGACGAGCACCAGTGCAGCAAAGATCAGCATGACGCGACCTGTGCGCTTGAGCAGCCCGCCCACCGCTGATTGGTAGCGGTTGGCGCTGGCATCGAAACGGCGGTTGAAACCACGGAAGAAGCGATCCAACCAGCCCAGCACGCCGGGACGGATGGGACGGTCGTGGTGCCCGTGCGTCATGGGCTTGAGCAGCGTGGCGCAAAGCGCGGGCGTGAGTGTCAACGCCACGAATACCGACAGGGCCATGGCGGCGACGATGGTGATGGAGAACTGCCGATAGATCACGCCCACCGAACCGGCAAAAAACGCCATGGGCACGAACACAGCCGACAGCGTGAGGCCGATGCCGACCAGCGCGGGCGTGATCTCGGCCATGGATTTCTGCGTCGCCTCCTTGGGCGGCAGGCCTTCTTCGCTCATCACGCGCTCGACGTTTTCCACCACCACGATCGCATCGTCCACCAGCAGACCGATGGCCAGCACCATGGCAAACATGGTGAGCATGTTGATGGAGTAACCCATCGCCGAGAGCACGCCGAACGTGCCCAGCAACACCACCGGCACGGCGATGGCGGGAATCAGCGTGGCGCGCAGGTTCTGCAGGAACAGGAACATCACCAGCGTCACCAGCAGCATGGCTTCGGCCAGTGTCTTCACCACTTCCTCGATCGAGGCGCGCACGAACGGCGTGCTGTCCGAGCTGACCACGCCCTTGATGCCGTCCGGGAAGTAGGGCGCCAGTTCGGTCAATTTTTTCTGCACGTCCTCGGCCACCTTCATGGCGTTGGCGCCGTCGGCCAGCACGATGCCGAGACCGGCTCCAGGCTGCCCGTTGAGGATGGATTTCACCGTGAGGTTGTCGGCCTCCAGCGCCACGCGCGCAACGTCCTTGACGGTGACGACGGCGCCGTCCTGGGCGGACTTGAGGACGATGTCCTGAAACTCCTGCACCGTCTGCAGCTTGGAGCGCGCAGTGATGGTGGCGTTGAGCATCTGGCCCTTCACCGCCGGAAGCTGTCCGAGCTGGCCTGCCGAGACCTGCACGTTCTGCGCATTCAGCGCGGAGATCAGGTCGGACGGCATGAGCGCGAATTTCTCCATCAGCGCCGGGTCCATCCAGATGCGCATGGCGTAGTTCGTGCCGAACACGTTCACGTCGCCGACGCCGTCCACGCGGGCGATCACGTCCACCACGTTGCTGGTGAGGTAGTCACCAATGTTCACCTGCGAAATGGCGGGATCGGGCGAGGTGAACACGTAGGTGACGAGAAAGTCCTGACCGCCCTTGTTGACGAACACGCCACGGCTTTTGACGGCGTCCGGCAAACGGTTCATGGCACCTTGCAGCTTGTTTTGCACCTGCACCTGCGCCACGTCGATGTTGGCGCCGGGCGCAAACGTGATGGTGGTGCGCGAGCGGCCTGCGGAGTCGCTGGTGGAGCTCATGTAGAGCAGGTTGTCCAGCCCTTTGAGCTGCTGCTCGATCACCTGCGTCACCGAGTTCTCCACGGTCTCGGCGCTGGCACCGGTGTAGATGGTGCCGATGGTCACGCGCGGCGGCGCGATGTCGGGGTATTGCTCCAGCGGCAGGGTCCAGATGGACATGGCGCCCGCAAGCATGATGACGATGGACAGCACCCACGCAAAAACGGGGCGGTTGATGAAAAACTGCGCCATGGTGTGTCAGTTCCTCAGCGCGAAGCGGCGGCGCTGGCCGGGGCCTGTGGCGCGGCGGGCGCAGTCGGTGCGGTAGGTGCGGCTTCGGGCGGGGACTGGAACTCGGTGCTGGCATCAGACCCCGGTTCAGGCTTGCGCGCATCGCGCGGTGTCCACTGTACTGGCTTGACCGTGTCGCCATCCTTCACGCGCAAGGCGCCGTCCACCAGAATCTGGTCGCCCGCCTTCAGGCCGGACACCACTTCCCAGCGGCTGCCCAAGGCTGCGCCGGTGACGATACGGCGGCGCTCCAGCTTGTTGTTCGGGCCCAGCAGCAGGACGCTGGCATTGCCTGCAGGGTCGCGCGTGACGGCTTGCTGCGGTGCGAGCAGGGCGCTCTCGTTCACGCCGCTCTCCAGCACGGCGCGCACATACATGCCGGGCATGAGCAGCCCGTCCGGATTCGGCACGACGGCGCGCAGCGTGATCGAGCCGGTGGTCGGGTTCACGTTCACGCCGCTGAATTGCAGGCGCCCGTGGTGCGCATACTCGGTGCCATCATCCAGTTTGATGGTGATGCGCGCTTCGTCCTTGCCCGCGGTCTGGAGGCGGCCACTCTTCATGGCATTGCGCAGTTGCAGCACGTCGGCGCTGGATTGGGTGAAGTCCACATAAAGGGGATCAATCTGCGAAACAATCGTCAGCGCACCCGCCTGATTGGCCGTGAGCAGTGCGCCCGGCGTGACGGACGACGTGGTCGTGCGCCCGGAGATGGGCGACTTGATTTGCGTGTATCCCAGATTGATGCGCGCAGTCTCCACGGCGGCGCTGGCGACCGCCACATCCGACTGGGCCTGCACCACAGCCGCCTGGCTGTCGTCATAGATCTGGCGACTCACGGCGTCAATCTTCACCAGTTCTGCATTGCGTCTGGCGTTGGTTTGCGCCGTACCCAGAGTAGCGCGTGCTTTGGCCAGCGCGGCTTCGGCGCTCTTGAGCGCGACGGAGTAGGTGGCGGGATCGATCTGGTAGAGCACCTGCCCGGCCTTGACGGCGGCGCCTTCCGTGAAGAGGCGTTTTTGCAGGATGCCGCCTACCTGCGGGCGGATCTCGGCGGTGAGGAAGGCACTTGTGCGTCCCGGCAATTCGTTGGTGATGGTTTGGCGTTCTGGCTGCACGGTGACCATGCCCACTTCGGGCGGACCCGGTGGCGCACTGGGCTTTGCGTTCTTGTCAGAGCAGGCCGCCAGCGCAAGCGCACAACCCAGAACCACGGCCAGGCGATGCATGGAAGCGGTCGCGCCCATCGGCTTTGCAATGGGGGATGCCACTGCATTGCGGCGAGAAGTGGGAGGAACGATGCAGGCAGGGGCAACTGGATTCATGAACAAGCGCAAATCTCGAAACTCAGGGGAGCGTCCATTCTGAACGCCAATATGGGAGAAAACTGGGAGCCGGACTCCCTTTCAAGATGCGCGAAAGCCTATTGAGTTCATGGAAAGCGGGCGGCTCGTGTGCTGGTTGCCTGTCAATTGACATTTGGCACTTGTTCGCGGGGCCTATTTCCTTCTCAACCGATCGATGCGAGCCTGAACGGGTGGGATTCCGGAGGGTTATTTTCCGTGCTGTAACAAAAAACTCCGTAGTTGAAAACCCGTTAATCTCAATGAAACCACAGTGTGGGCAGGGATGTCGTGGGGCTGACGCCACAAAAGGTGCTGGCTTTGTTTTGCAACAGGGCCGTCGCTTTAGGCAGCCGCTGTGCGCAGGAACTGCAAGCGCGCCGCTTACTCTTTCAAGGAGTGATGGCGGGCCCACGCCCCGTGGCCGTGCCGTCCTTCATACTCCTTCTTATGGGGGAGTCACTTTTTCGCAACCGCTGCATGCCGCCTTGCGGACCCGTTGGCGCTGGAAGTCTCTTCAGGTTGGAGTGGCCCGGGAGACAGAATATTTACCGTAGCAATGGACCTGATCAGATCCTGGAATCGTTGGCAGCCCGGAATCACCGGCAAGCTGTTCTTTGCCGTCTTGTTGACGGCAGTGTGCGTTGTGGTCGCGATGGCGCTGGCAGCGCAGTGGAGTTTCAATCGTGGATTTCTCGGCTACCTGAATGAGCAGGAGTCCCAGCGGCTGGAGGCGGCACGCCCGCGCATCGTGAAGGCGTATACCGAGAACGGGCATAACTGGGAGTTCCTGCGCGGCAATCGCCGGGCGTGGTTTCATATTCTCCGGCCCTTGCCGGGACTCGATGCGCAGCCCGGCAGCCTCAATTCCGGAGCTGGAGCCGTCGAGCCCTCGCCACCCTTGGCGGAGTTGACGGGCGTGCTGCTGCGCACGACCTTGCTTGATGAAAACGGACAGTTCGTCGTGGGCTTCACTGCCGTGCCGCACGACGGTCCGCGATCGCCGCTGATCGTGGATGGCAAAGTGGTGGGCTATGTGGTCACTGCACGGTTTGAAAGCGTGACCGCAGCCGGTGATGTGCGTTTCGAGAAAAACCAGTACCGCGCGAGTTGGACGATGGGCGCAGTGTCGGTGCTGTTGGCGGCGCTGGTGGCGTTATGGCTGGCGCGTGTGCTGCTCAAACCGGTGCGCGAGATGGCGCGGGCCACGCGCCGTCTGTCTGCGGGCGACTATGCCAGCCGGGTGGAGGTGCCATCGCGCGATGAACTCGGGCAACTGGCGGGCGACTTCAACCAGATGGCTCAGGCGCTGGAGCGCAACGAGAAAATGCGGCGTGATTTCATGGCCGATCTCTCGCACGAACTGCGTACGCCGCTGGGTGTGCTACACGGCGAGCTGGAGGCCATCGAGGACGGCGTGCGTCCGCTCACGCGCGAATCCCTCCAATCCTTGCAGGCCGAGGTGTCGACGCTGAACAAGCTGGTCAGCGATCTGTACGACCTCTCTTTGGCCGAAGCGGGGGCGATGACCTTTCATCACACACCACTGGACTTGCTGGAGTTGCTCCGCGCCACTTGCAATGGGTGCGGCCAGCGACTGGCCGACTCGGGCATCGACGTGCGTTGGCGCTGCGAGGGCGAGGAACTGCTGGTGTCCGGTGACGCGCGGCGGCTGCGCCAACTCATCAGCAATCTTCTGGAAAACTCCCTGCGCTACACCGACCGGGGTGGCCGGCTCGACATCGTCGCGCGCCGCGTGGGCGCCCAGGCGCAACTGGTGTTCAGTGATTCGGCACCCGGCGTGGAGCCAGAGCATCTGTCGCGTCTGTTCGATCGCTTCTACCGCGTGGAAGGCTCGCGCAGTCGCGCCAGCGGCGGGGCAGGGCTGGGATTGGCGATCTGCCAGCGCATCGTGCAAGCGCATCAGGGCAAGATGACGGCGCACGCGTCGCCTTTGGGCGGGCTGGAGCTGACCATCATGCTGCCACTCAAGGGCACTGCATTGCCGGACGTGGCAAACCTGCCGGGAGGCGAGCCATGAACCGGTTGAGCAACGACGTGCACAGCATGCTTGGCACCCCAGACGATGCGGGTCTGCGCCCCAGCGCACATGTGCTGGTGGTGGAGGACGAGCCCAAGCTGGCGGCGCTGTTGATGGACTATCTGCGCGCTGCGGGCTATGAGGCCGACTGGCATGCGGACGGCAGCCAGGTGGTGCAACAGGTGCGTGCGCGCGAGCCCGATCTGGTGCTGCTCGATGTGATGTTGCCGGGGCGCGATGGCATCGATCTGTGCCGCGAACTGCGCAGTTTCAGCGATGTTCCGGTGGTCATGCTCACCGCCCGCGTGGAAGAGGCCGACCGGCTCAATGGGCTGGAAGCAGGGGCGGACGACTACATCTGCAAGACACCCTTCAGTCCGCGTGAAGTGATTGCCCGCGTCAAGGCCATCTTGCGTCGTACGCAGCAGCAGGCCGAACGCAGCAGTGCGCATGCGCGGCAACAAGCGCAGATCTGGGTGGATACGGAGGCCTATCGCGCGTATTTCCGGGGTGTGCTGCTGGAGTTGACGCCGGTGGAATTCCGCCTGCTGCGCGTGCTGCTCTCGGCTCCGGGCCATGCGTTCACGCGCGACCAGTTGCTGGCACGCCTGCATGACGATCCGCGCTCGGTGAACGACCGCGCCATCGACAGCCACATCAAGAACCTGCGCCGCAAACTGGCGTCAGTGGATGCGCGGGCCGATCTGATCCGCTCAGTCTATGGCGTGGGCTTTCGCCTGGAGCTTTCCGCCGGCTGAACGCAGGCTTTGCGCACAGTTACGCGCGATGGCACCCGATTTGTTAACTATCGTTTGTTTTTCAACAGTAGGGGTTTGCAAGTGTGTAGATTCACGTTCGCCGCATAACATCGAATGTTGACCTCCCGGAGACTCGCCGGGGCACTTCTCATTTCAAAGGATTGTCCATGAACACGACCAACAACGCATCTCTGGTGGAAGAGCTGATGTCTCAACTGCAGGGTGCGCCCATGCAGCAGATCGCCCAGCAACTGGGCACCAACCAGCAGGCCGCAGGTGACGCGGTGGGCATGGCGTTGCCGATGCTGCTCGGAGCCATGGGCAACAACGCGCAGCAGCCCGGCGGTGCCGCTGCGCTGTGGGGCGCGCTGCAAGACCATGCGCCCGCACAGCAGCCTGCGCAGGCCATGGGCCTGGGCGGACTGGATCTGGGCGGCTTGCTGGGATCCGTGCTGGGCGGGGCGGGCGCAGGTGCGGGCCGCGCGCCGACCTCGGGCGCAGATATTCTGGGCCACATCTTTGGCGGCAATCAGCAGCGCGCGGAAAGCGGTCTGGGGCAGGCATCCGGTCTGGGAGCGAATGGTGGCCAGTTGCTGAAGATTCTGGCACCCATCGTGATGGCATTCCTGGCGCAGCGCGTGAGCGCGGGCGGCATGGATGCGGGCGGTCTGGGCAATATGCTGGGGCAGGAAAAGAGCCGCGTGCAGCAGCAAGGCGGCTTGGGCGGCGGACTGCTTGGTAGCTTGCTGGATCAGGATGGCGACGGCCAAGTGGGCGTCGGTGATCTGCTCAAGATGGGCACGAGCTTCCTCAATCGCCGTTGACATTTGCGCAGCCGGATGCGCGAGGCGGTGAGCGACTTGCCGCCTCGTTCACGTTGCATTCGGTTTCCAACGCCTCGGTGGATCAGGTGAGAGCCCAGTTGCGCAACGGTGCAGCTTGGTCAACACTGTGTTTGCATTTCTGAAACATGGCACGTAGAGAATCCATGTTCAGAATCCGCTAAAGCACAGTTTGACGCTAATTTCCATTTGGGGAGCTCATCATGACGACGGTTGCCGAAGTTCTGAAGTCCAAACCTGCCGCGCAGGTTTTCTCTGTAGCACCTACCGACACCATCCTGAGTGCCTTGAAACTCATGGCCGACAAGGGCATCGGCGCATTGCTGGTACTTGACGCCAAAGGCGCGATCGAGGGCATCTTTTCCGAGCGTGACTATGCGCGCAAAGTGGTGCTCTTGGGCCGTTCTTCAGGTGATACGCCCATCAGCGAGGTCATGACGCGCGCCGTGCGCTTCGTCCATCTCGATCACAGCACGGAAGAGTGCATGGCCCTCATGACGAACAACCGCATCCGTCACCTGCCCGTGGTGGCGGACGGCAAGGTAGTGGGACTGGTGTCCATTGGCGATCTGGTGAAGAACATCATGTCGCACCAGCAGTTCCTCATCGAGCAGATGGAGCAGTACATCACCGGTGGCGCGATGACCTGATGGATCGGGTCCGACGCTCTTGGGTAGGGCGCCGTTGCATTTCCCTGTTCCAGCCGCTGAATCGGCAGACCACTACACTTACGCCCCATGAGTTCGTTGATTCTGGGGTTCGAATCCTCCTGTGATGAGACCGGCGTCGCCTTGGTGCGCACGCCGGATGATGGGGGTGTGCCCGTTTTGCTGTCCCATGCGCTGCACAGCCAGATCGAGATGCACCGCGCCTATGGCGGTGTGGTGCCGGAACTGGCCAGCCGCGACCATATCCGTCGCGTGCTGCCGTTGACCGAGCGCGTGCTGGACGATGCAGGCGTGCAGTTGTCGGACGTCGATGTGGTCGCCTTCACGCGCGGCCCGGGCTTGGCCGGTGCCTTGCTGGTCGGCGCGGGCGTGGCCTGCTCGCTCGCGGCGGCGCTGGATCGGCCCGTGCTGGGCGTGCACCATCTGGAAGGGCATTTGCTGTCGCCGTTCCTGAGCGCCAATCCGCCGGAATTTCCCTTCGTCGCCTTGCTGGTCTCTGGCGGCCATACGCAACTCATGCGCGTGGACGGTGTGGGGGCCTATGAAATTCTGGGCGAAACCATCGACGATGCCGCGGGCGAAGCGTTCGACAAATCCGCCAAGCTGATGGGGCTGCCTTATCCCGGTGGGCCGATTCTTTCCAGGCTGGCCGAGTCGGGCGACGAAAAAGCATTCAAGCTGCCTCGGCCATTGCTGCATTCCGGCGATCTGGATTTTTCATTTGCCGGGCTCAAGACCGCCGTGCTCACGCAGGCGAAGAAGCTGGGCGACGATCTGGAGGCGCGCAAGGCCGACCTTGCCGCGAGCACGCAGGCGGCGATCGTGGAAGTGCTGGTCAAGAAGACGCTCGCTGCACTGGAGCAGACCGGCATGAAACGCGTGGTGGTGGCCGGAGGTGTCGGAGCCAACAAGCCATTGCGCGAGCAGCTCAATGCCGCATGTGCCAAGCGCAAGGTGCGCGTGCACTATCCGGAGATGCATCTGTGCACCGACAACGGTGCCATGATTGCCATGGCCGCTGCCATGCGCCTGCAAGCGGGGCGTGAGCCCGCCCAGCGCGAGTATTCCTTTGACGTCAAACCCCGCTGGCCGCTCGATACGCTGGTCTGATCCGCCATGTGCGCAGCAACAAAAAAGGCGGCTCAATGCCGCCTTTTTGTGCTCATGAATCGAATGCGCTGACAGAGGATCTGTCAGCGCGCTCCCATCATCAATTGATGGTGAGCTGAACGCTCTTGTCAACGGGTGCGAGCTTGGCCAGATGCAGCGTCAGCACGCCATGCTCCAGCTTCGCGGAGCTGGCTGCGGTGTCGATCTCTTCGGCCAGTTCCCAACTGCGGCGAACGCTGCGAGGTGCGCCTTCCACGCTGGTGAGGTGGACCTGCTTGCCTTCAATGCGGATCTGAATCTGCTCGCGGCTCAGGCCGGGCACGTCCAGTTGCAGCGTCACGCCATGGTCATCCTTGCTCACCTGCACATCGTTGGGCTGCGCTGCGTGCAGCGTGTTCTGCATGAAACGCTGCAAGGCGGCGTCTGACACACGTGGGAGACCGAATGTTGCATGACGATGGATAACGGGTGCGAAAATCATCTCTAAGCTCCTGTGGGATACGGAATTTTTTAAACCTATCGCGCGCTTGTTGAGAAAATGGGTGGGCGTTCCGGCATTTCAAGAGCCGGAGCCTGCAAGATTTTTAGTGTTGCCCTTAGGGCCGTTCTTCTGCCGTATGTTTCCTGTTCGCACCCTCTTCAGACTTGCTGTCATCAGCCTTGCCGGTGTCAGCCTGCTCTCTGCCTGTACTTCGTTGCCTGAAACCATGCCCGGTCTGGACCGGAATGTGTCCTTCAGCGCTGCCGACTTCGACAACTCCGGCATGTTCACGCGCCATGTCGAAGCCTCGCAAGGACGCACTTGCGAGGCCGCGCGGCGCGCGTTGCTCAGTCAGGGGTATCTGGTGGACACCGCTACGAGCGAACGGGTCACGGGGCGCAAGTACTACCAGCCCACCAACGACATCCACTATCAGGTGGAAATGCGCGTGGTCTGCGCGCCCGAAAGCACGAATGACGAGCGCACCGCCGCCTATGCGAGTGCGCTGCAAGACCGTTACGTGATAAAGAAGATCAATAACTCCGCGTCGCTGGGCGTGGGTGCCATTGGCTCCGTGTCCTTGCCGGTGAGTGCGACCGAAGACACGTTGGTGAAAGTGGGCAGTGAAACGGTTTCCGACCCCAAGTTCTACGAGCGCTTCTTCTTGCTGTTCGATCGCTACGTACCACTGGCCGCGCCCGGCACCCGCCCGGTGCTGCCGGAGCCGGTTCCCGAAGCGCCGGCCCTCGGAAAGGGCAAGGCCGCGCAAACGACCACCGGTAGCGTTCCGGCCCAGCAACCCGTGCCAACGGCTGCGCTACCGGCGCAGCACACGGAAGCCGCAGAAGATCGCCGGGACACCAGCCTGCGCGACACGGCGGCGCCAGAAGCTGCTGCTGCTGCAACGCCTTCGGCCGCTGACAAGCCCGCGTCGGGCGCGGTGTCCGAATCGCCCATCGACAACATGATTGAAAAACTCATGGTGGAGTAAGCGCCGTGCACGTTGGCCGTGCCATGATGGCCCGTTTGGTTTGTGTGATTTCTCACTGGTAATTTCTGATGACTGCAACTTCCCGACGTCTGGCGCTGAAGGCTGGAGCATTCGCGCTGGGTGCGTGTCTGCCCGCATGGGCACTGGCAAACGCGCGCGTGGATGGCGTGCTCAAGCTCGCGCTGATTGAAAGCATGTCCGGCCCGTTCGCCAATACCGGCGAAGCCGTGCTGCGCAATATCGCCTGGGCGGTCGAGCGTGTGAACCAGCGCGGCGTGGTGAAACTGGATCTCCAGCGTTTTGACAGCAAAGGCCAGAATGAAGAAGCGCTGTCCGCCTTGCGTGCGGCGATCGATGCGGGCGCGCGGGTCATCCTGCAAGGCAATTCGTCGGCAACGGCGTCGGTGCTGATCGAGGCGATCAACAAGCACAACGAGCGCGAACCCGACAAGCGCGTGCTGTTCCTGAATTACTCTGCCGTGGAGCCTTCGCTGACCAACGAGCGCTGCAGCTTCTGGCATTTCCGTTTCGACGCGCATGCCAACATGCGCATCGCCGCGCTCATGGACGTGATCCGCGAGGACAAGGCGCTCAAGGGCGTGTATCTCATCGGTCAGGACTACAGCTTCGGACAGGCCGTGCTGCGCGAGGCGCGCGAGCAACTCGCCCGCCAGCGCCCTGACGTGAAAGTGCTGGCGCAAGAACTGCACCCTGTGGGGCGCGTCAAGGACTTCGCGCCATACGCCGTGAAGATCAAAGCCAGTGGCGCGCAGGCCGTCATCACCGGCAACTGGGGCAACGACCTGACCTTGCTTGTGAAAGCCGCGCGTGACGTGGGCTATGAAGGCATGTTCTATACCTTCTATGGCAATGCGCTGGGCGCGCCCGCCGCACTGGGCGATGCGGGCGTGGGCAAGGTCATCGCGGTGGCCGACTGGTTGCCCAACGTGCAGACGGCCGAGAGCGAAGCGTTCTACCAGTCTTTCCGCAAGCGCTTCCCCAAGCCGCAGGACGACTACGTGCACATGCGCATGCAGCTCATGATCGAGGCGTTGGCTCAGGCGCTGGAGCAGGCGGGCAGCGTCAGTGATGTGGTGCAGATCGCCCGCAAGCTGGAGCACGCGGACGTCACCCTGTTTGGCCAGCGTGGCGTCATGCGTGCGGCAGATCACCAGTTCCAGCAGAGCCTCGTCGTCGGCATGATGGAGCGCGTGGGATCGCCCGGTGTGAAGTTCGATGTCGAGGGCTCGGGCTACGGCTTTCGTGTGATCCGCCAGATTTCCGCCTACAAGGCAGAACAGCCAACCACCTGCAAGATGGTGCGGCCCTGATGCACGCCGCTCAGTGACTGACCGGGTCGCTGTGCACGCGGCCCAGCGTCACCCACGTCAGCACGATACCGCTGAGCGCACCTGTCGCCATGCCGATCACCATCGGCAGCGGCTGGCCGTTGGAGAAAATGCCCACCACCTGCATGGCCACTGCGCCGGTCAGCATTTGCAGCGTGCCGAGCAGCGCGGAAGCGGTGCCAGCGATCTCGCCATGCGCTTCCAGCGCCAGCACGGACGTGGTCGGAATCACCAATCCCATGAATGCGCTGGCGATGAAGTACAGGCTAATCAGCACACCCAGTCGGTCACCACCGAGCAGGTAGTACGCGAGCAGCGACAGCATCACCACGCCGCAGGCGGTGGCAGCCACCTTGACCAGCCGGACCAGTCCAAATCGCTTGCCCAACGAACCGGTGAACTGCGCCGCACCGATGAAGGCAATCGCGTTGAGCGCAAAGGCCATGCTGTATTGCGTAGCGCTCAACCCATAATAGTTGATGAGCACAAACGGCGAGCCGGCCAGATAGACGAAAAAGCCCGCCATCGCACACGCGCCAATGAACACGAGGCCCAGATATTGCCAGTCGCGCATGAGGCTCGCGTAGGCCTTGAGTGCCTCGCCCGGCGTGCTTTCGGCGCGCGCCGCCGCGCCGCGTGTTTCGGGCAGCCCGCGCACCATCGCCGCCAGCCCCAGCACGGCGGCCAGACACACGGCCCAGAACACCAGCCGCCATCCACCCAGTGCGATCACGCCGCTGCCCGCAAGCGGGGCGAGGATGGGGCTCACGCTGAACACCAGCATCAGCAAAGACATCATGCGCGCAGCCATGTGGCCCGTGTGCAGATCGCGTACCACGGCACGTGGAATCGCCATGCCCGCTGCAGCACCCCAGCCTTGGACAAAGCGCAGTGTGACGAGCGTGTGAATGTCCTGCGCCAGCGCGCAGCCTACGCTTGCCAGGGCAAACACAGCCAGACCCAGATACAGCGGCTTCTTGCGTCCCCACATGTCCGAGAGTGAGCCAAACAGTGGTTGCCCCACGCCGAGGGCAATGAAGAACGCCGTAAGGCTGGCCTGCACCGCGCCGACGGGCGCGTTCAGGCTGGCACCAATCTGCGGCAGCGCGGGCAGGTACATGTCGATTGCAAACGGCCCGATGGCCGACAGCAATCCAAGGATTAGCACTTGTTGTAGTGAAATGGAGTCGCGCGGCATAGGCAAGGGATTTTCGCGGATCAGAGTTCACTGGGTGGGCGCAAGGACATGATCATCCAGTTCTCATGTGCGATGGCCCGCCGCCTGCCACACCTCACCCGGACTTCGCTTTGTTTCGCGGCCACTGAAGGCGCGCAAACTCCTTTTTCAAGCCATTCAGGGCATGGTCTGGATGGCGTGCGTAACGGGCGCTGTCCACGTGCATCAGCCAGTCGTACAGACTGCGCGCTTCTTCACCATAACGCGCCTGTACGGCGCTGGCCATGCTGCGTGGCGGCAGGTGCGCTGGCAGCTCCAGTCCCGCAGATTGCAAGCGCTTGCGGGTGAGTTGCAGCATGCGCTGCCATGGGTCTTGATGGTTCTTCTCCCAGAACGACCAGCCCGCGCCAGCCAGCGCGGCCAGAGCGATGATGGTACCCAGCAGGCGGCCAAGGTCTTGCCAACTGGGTGACTCGATGCCGAGCGAGCGCAGCAGGTTGAGTTGACGCTCCTGCGTGTAATTCAGCACCCATTGGTTCCAGCCGTTGTTCACCGCTTCCCATACCGAACGCATGCGCGCAAATGCCGTGGGGCTGATGACGGTATCCATGGCGGTGCCAAACATGCCGCGAGGCGGTTGCAGGCGTTGGAACTGGCCGATTCGCGTGGGCATGACGGCACCGGTCGGGTCGACGCGAACCCAGCCGCGTTGTTCGATCCACACTTCGGTCCATGCATGCGCATCGCTTTGGCGCACGGTCCAGTAGCCGTCGATACCGTTCATCTCACCGCCCTGGTAACCCGTCACGATGCGCGCCGGAATGTCGAGTGCGCGCATGAGGATCACGAAGGCAGAGGCGATGTGTTCACAGAATCCCTGCTTGGCATCGAACCAGAATTCGTCCGCCGCATGCGTGCCGTTCACGCCGGGGTCGAGCGTGTAGCTATAGCCCCCGGTGCGCAAACGCTGCATGGCCGCATTCACGAACGCCATGTTGCCCTGGTTGGCGAGTTGCGGGTCTGCGCGCATCTCTTGCGCCAGCGCCACCGTGCGCGGGTTGAAGCCGTGCGGCAGGTCGACCAGCGGTTGCAGCGCGGACGTGCGCTCCATGGGGCCACTGCGGAAATCGACATGGCTTTGGGCGCTGTAGCGCAGCACGCTGCTGATGGGGCGATTCACCAGCCATTGCAGTGCGGGTGTCATGCGCGCCCGCATGTTGTGGGTCAATGCAGGGCGCTGATCTGCCGCGTCGAGCAGCAGCAACCACGGGCGGTTGTTCGACTCGAGGGTGACCTCATAGGAAATGGGTGCGCCGAGTACTTCCAGTTGCGCCGATGCGGGCACGCCCTGGTCGTTCATGCGCGGGTCAAACCAGTTGGATGCGGTCCAGCGCGTGCCGTCGAAGTGTGTGAGCACGGGGCCGCGAAAGTACATGTGCTGCTGCTCTGGCGGGCGCCCGTTGGGCGTATTGAAGCGCACGCGCATGGCGATGCCTTCATCCATGACCAGCGAGGCGATGTTGCCCACGGTCATCTCTTCCGAGAGGCCGCTTTTTCCCGCCATGTCGTTGCCCGGCATACCCCACAGCGGTGCCATGCGCGGGAACAGCATGAACAGCACCAGCATGATGGGCGCGCCCATGGCGGTCATGACCGCGGCGGTGCGCATGCTGCGCAGCAGCGGCGGGCGGCCCACCGGAAGATTGGCGTTGATGAGTGCGGTGAGCAAGCCGAGCAGGCCGATCACCATCATCGCGGCTACGCCAAGCGACTGCGAGAAAAAGAAGTTCGCAAGCAGGGTGAAGAAACCCAGGAAGAAGACCACTATGGCATCGCGCCGCGCACGCAACTCCAGCGTCTTGAGCACCAGCAGCATGACGATCAGCGTGACGCCTGCATCGCGCCCCACGATGGTGCGGTGGGACATGAGGGTCAGTGCCACGACGGCGATCAGCATGGCCCCTTTGAGCCAGCGCGCCGGCAGTGGGCGTTCGCCCCAAGCGAGCCAGCCGCGCCAGGCCAGCATGGCGTAGGCCAGCGGCATGGTCCATAGCGGCACGTGCGTGGCCAGCGGCGCTATCACCCAGCCCACCACGAACAGCAGCCACAAGGTATCGCGCGTTTCACGCGGCAGTGTGCCGAGCCTGTGCAGCACAGGCCATGCGCGGCGTGGGCCCGCTGTGTTGGAGGCGTGGGCGGCGTTGGACTTCAACATAGCGCCAGTGCCTCCAGACAGCGCAGTCGTTGCGCTGCGCCGCTGCCTTGGGCGATCTCGCGACCGGGCAGGCGCAATCCATAGTCCACGCCCAGCCGGTCGGCTTGCAGCACCCAGGCGGTCAGGCGGGAGATGCGCGCCTCGCGCTCGGCCAGTCCGGTGGCGCTGAAGTCCAGCCACAGTTCCTGCTGCTGCGATTGCTGGGAGTCGCGGCTCACCAGATCGTCCACGCCCGTGGCGAACGACTTGGCGGCCTTTTTCCACACCACGAGCTTGAGTGGATCGCCGCGCCGGTAGGCGCGCACACCGTCAAATTCGCCAATGCCGCTGGCGGCGGCGCTGCCCGAGCCTTGCGCCCGTGGCTCGCCCGGAGGCAGCGCGGGCGCTGGAACTTCGGCCTTGGGATAGATGAGCACGTGCGCCGCAGGTCGCCAGATGGACCAGACACGGAAAGTGCCGAGCGGATAGCGCGTTTCGGCCTTCAAGGTCGGCACTGCGTGCAAGCCGCGCGATGCGGGCTGGAACGTGACATGCACCACCGATGATCCCTGCGCGGGCACATCGCTCCAGACCCAGCCGGGTGCATCGTGCACGGTCATGCCGATGGCGTAGCGCGCTCGGCGAGCGGTGTTCGTCAACGTGACCTCCAGCGTGCAGCCGCTGCCCAGAAACTGTGGCGCGGGCTCGCCCAGATGCAGTTGCAATCCTCGCAGGGTGGAGTGGCAGACGTACACGCCGGATGCAGCACAGCCCACCAGCAGGAACGTGAGCAGATAGCCCAGATTGAGTTGGAAGTTGATCGACGCGACCAGCAGCAGCAGCAAGGTCAGCGCGAGCATCCATCCGGCCCCGGTGGGCAGGATGTAGGTATTGCGCTGCGTGAGCGTCAATGTATTGGTGCGCGGCAGGCGCTGCCACCACCAGTCCCGCAAGCGCGCGCGCACGGGCGTGAGCAACGTGTGCTTGCGGGCTGCGGACGGCGGCGTGGGCGCGGTCGGTGCCGGTGGGGCGGACTGCATGGGTGCGGCTTTCGGTGCGAGCGGGGGCGTGCGGAATATGCGGAACGTACGGATCAGGGCAGGGGGGTGGCTTCGATCATGGCGCGCACCTGTTCCTGTGCACCGCGACCGGAATCGCCCACGGGGATCATGCGGTGCGCCACGGTCTGCGGCATGATCGCCTGGACATCATCGGGTGCAACGTAGTCGCGTCCACTGATCAGCGCCTGCGCCTTGGCCGCGCGCATCAATGCAATGCCTGCACGGGGCGACAGGCCTTGCAGAAACCAGCGCCCGCCGCGTGTGGCGGCAATCAGATCCTGCACATAGTTCAGCAGCGCATCGGAGGTATGTACCTGCAATACCTGCTGCTGCAGTTCATACAGCTCGTGTACAGTGATTTGCGCCTGCAGACTGTCCAGCATGTCGCGCCGGTCGCTACCGGCAAGCAGTTGGCGCTCAGCCCAACGGTCGGGGTATCCAAGCGATATGCGCATCAGGAAGCGGTCGAGTTGCGACTCCGGCAGTGCGAACGTGCCGAGCTGGTCATGCGGATTCTGTGTTGCGATGACAAAGAATGGCTGCGGCAGGGCGCGAGTTTCTCCTTCCACGGAGACCTGGTGCTCCTCCATGGCTTCGAGCAACGCGCTTTGCGTCTTGGGACTGGCGCGGTTGATTTCGTCTGCTAGCAGCACTTGCGCAAAGACTGGGCCGGGGTGAAAGACAAAGGCTTCCTTGCCGCGTTCGTAGACGGATACGCCCGTCAAATCGCTGGGCATCAGGTCGGCAGTGAACTGCACGCGCGAGAACTGCAGGCCAAACGTGCTCGCCAGCGCATGTGCTAGCGTGGTTTTGCCGACGCCGGGCACGTCTTCGATCAAGAGATGGCCACCTGCGAGCAAACATGCAACGCAGTCCTGAACCTGGGATTCCTTGCCAACGATCACCGTGTTAAGCTGATTAAGTAACGCTTTTATCTTGTGCTGTGCGTGCATGTTCGGGCGAATCTTTAGAAATACAAGAGACGAGAGAGAGTATGAACAAGACGGGATATTTCACCCATCGGGATTGCTGGAAACACGAGATGGGCCCCGGCCATCCGGAATGCCCGGCCCGATTGGACGCCATCGAGGATCGTCTTCTAGTGACAGGCGTCGCTGACGCTCTGGAGCGGTACGAAGCGCCCCTTGCTTCACTTTCTGACATAGAACTTGCGCATGATCGCATGTATGTCGCCTCTTTGCGCGGTATGTCATTGCGTGTGGAAGAAGAACGACTGGCGGGCGGCTCACCCTATCAGCAGCTAGACACCGACACGTCGATGAACTCCCATACCTACACCGCAGCGCTGCGTTCGGCAGGTGCGGCCATTGCGGCGACCGACGCAGTCATGGCGGGCGAGCTGGAAAACGCCTTCTGCAGCGTGCGTCCGCCGGGACACCACGCCACGCACGACAAGGCCATGGGCTTTTGCTTCTTCAACAACGTGGCCATCGCGGCGAAATATGTGCTGGATCGCCACCATTTGCAGCGCGTGGCGGTGGTGGACTTTGATGTGCATCACGGAAATGGCACAGAGGACATTCTGGCGGGCGATGACCGCACCTTGATGGTGAGCATCTTCCAGCACCCGTTCTATCCCTATAGCGGCGACCAGAATCCCGCTTCCAACATGGTCAACGTGCCCGTGCCGGCCTATACCAAGGGCATGGACGTGCGCGAAATCGTCGAAATGATGTGGATGCCGCGTCTTGAGGCGTTCAAACCCGAGATGATTTTCATCAGTGCAGGCTTCGACGCGCACCGGGAGGACGACATGGGCCAGTTGTCCCTCAACGAGCAGGATTACGTCTGGATCACCGAGCGCATCAAGGACGTGGCGCGGCGCTTCAGCAAGGGCCGCATCGTTTCCTGCCTCGAAGGCGGCTACATGATGGACCCGCTCGCACGCAGCGTGGAAGCGCATTTGCGCGTTCTGGCCGACCTGTAAACGGCACCGAATCGGGACGCATTGTGTGGTTGGGCGCGCCGTTGCCTCCCCATGCGCCAGATCGCTGCGACAATGATTGTTGTCATTGACCATTCATTGAACTGAACATGGCCTTCGATCTTGCACCTTTCTCCCAGGGACCACTGCGCGTTGAACGCGATGCGCGGGGTGTGGTGACACTCACGCTGGACGATCCCCAACGTTTCAACGCGCTGGGACACGACATGCTGTCCGCGCTGCAAGCGGCGCTCGATGGCATTGCCGCCGATGCAACCGTGCGCGTGGTGGTGTTGGCTGCCAACGGCAAGGCGTTCTGCGCGGGCCACAACCTCAAGGATATGGCCGCCAATCCGGAACTTTCCTACTACCAAAGCCTGTTCGCGCAATGCGGACGCATGATGCTCGCCATCCACAAGCTGCCGGTTCCGGTCATTGCCAAGGTGCACGGCATGGCGACGGCCGCTGGATGCCAACTGGTGGCGCAGTGCGATCTTGCCGTGGCGGTCGAAGATGCCAGCTTTGCCACCAGCGGCATTCAATACGGGTTGTTCTGCTCTACGCCGAGCGTTCCGCTGGTGCGCAATGTGCCCGCCAAGGTGGCGATGGAAATGCTTCTGACGGGCGACTTCATCGACGCCAGGGCCGCGCTGGAGCAGGGCCTGCTCAACAGTGTCGTGGACGCCGGGCAGCTCGATGCCGAGGTGGAGCGCCTCGTCAACGCCATCGTGCGCAAGCCGCGCACGGCCGTAGCGATGGGCAAGGCGCTGGTCTATCAGCAGCGCGAAATGGGCATGGAAGCGGCGTATCAGTTGGCCGCCCAGACCATGGCCGTCAACATGATGGACGCCGACGCGCAAGAAGGCGCACGCGCGTTTGCGGAAAAGCGCAAACCGGGCTGGAGCCTGCAATAACCGTGTGCAGCGCGGTCCGCCGGTCCGCGTTTGGATGCCTGATCCCAACCCAACTGCCTTCGCCCGATGCAATGGCTTGATACCCTGATTAGTGAATTTAGCGAGGCCAACACCTGGATAGAAGTCGGCGTGATCGTCGGCTGCCTGTTCCTGTCCTGGCTCATCAGCGCGGCGCTCGCCCGGCGTCTGAACCAGCCGGAGTCGCTCTGGGTGGGGCCGACCGCTGTGCGAGGCGTGCTGTTTCCTGCGCTGGCATTGGTGCTGGTGTACTTTGCGACGATTGTCGTGGAACGGTTCGAGCCGGTGTTCTTGCTGCGCGCCGCCATCTCGATCCTCACGGCGTTGGCGCTCGTGCGCTGGACGGCCAGGGTGCTGGCAGCCGCATTCCCCTCGTCGGGTCTGGCGCGGCTGATTGAACATGTGTTTTCCTGGGTCGTGTTTCTGGTGGCGGTGCTCTGGGTGCTCGGCCTCTTGCCAGAAGTGCTGGCCGAGCTGGATTCCGTGGAATTGGCCTTTGGCAAGACGCATGTCAGCCTGCTGACCTTGATTCGCGGCACGGTGACAGCCAGCCTGATGCTGGTGGCGACGCTCTGGATTTCTTCCACATTCGAGCAGCGCGTGCTGGACCGCACAGTCACCGATCTGTCCATGCGCAAGGTGTTGATGAACGTCACGCGCGCCTTGCTGGTGTTGATTGGCCTGCTGTTTGCGCTTTCCGCTGTGGGGGTGGATTTGACAGCGCTGTCCGTGCTCGGCGGCGCAATGGGCGTGGGCCTGGGCTTTGGCATGCAGAAGCTGGCCTCCAACTATGTCAGCGGCTTTGTGATCCTGCTGGAGCGCTCCCTGCGCATTGGCGACAACGTGCGTGTGGATGGATTCGAAGGACGGATCACCGACATCAAGACGCGCTACACGTTGATTCGCGCGGGCAACGGGCGCGAATCCATTGTTCCGAACGAAAGCATCATCACCCAGCGCGTGGAAAACCTGTCGGCTGCGGACATGCGCTTCAACGTCACAACGTCCATCGGCGTGGGATACGACAGCGATGTGGATCAGGTGCAATCGATCCTCGTGCAGGCGGCCCAGGCGCAGCAGCGCGTGCTCAAGTCACCAACGCCCGTGGCCTATCTGGACAAGTTCGGGGCCGACGCGCTGGAGTTCACGCTCAACTTCTGGATCAGCGATCCCGCAGCGGGCACGGCCAACGTGAAGTCGCAGGTGAACATCGCAATGCTCAAGGGGCTGCGCGAGGCGGGGATCGATATTCCCTATCCGCAGCGGGTGGTGCATCTCAGTGACGCCGCTGCGGCAGCACTGGCAACGGCTCCCGCAACGCGCGCACCCTCCGATTCGGCGCGCCCGGGCGTGTAAGTATCCACTTGAAACATGCGCGAGGTCACATTGGAGACTCTTGCGCGGCCCGGAGATATGCTCATACTCGAATGCACTGGCATAATCCGGTAAAAAGCACGATCGTTCTATTTCTAGAAAAACCAAACATTCGCCATTTGAGTAACCGCACATGCTGCGGTGCGGGATAGAATGATTTGGTTTACGTACACGTCAATTGAACCAGTCAATAACTTAAGGAGCCGCAGCAATGAAGGTTTTGGTCCCTGTCAAACGCGTGGTGGACTACAACGTGAAGGTCCGTGTGAAATCGGACGGCACGGGTGTGGACATCGCCAACGTGAAGATGTCGATGAACCCGTTTGACGAGATCGCCGTCGAAGAAGCCGTCCGCCTGAAGGAAAAGGGCGTGGTCACTGAGGTGATCGCTGTGTCCTGCGGCGTAGCGCAGTGCCAGGAGACCCTGCGCACGGCCATGGCGATTGGTGCCGATCGCGGCATTCTGGTCGAGACCACCGAAGAGCTGCAGCCGCTGGCGGTTGCCAAGCTGCTGAACGCGCTGGTGGCCAAGGAACAACCGGGCCTCATCATCCTGGGCAAGCAAGCCATTGATGACGACTCCAACCAGACCGGCCAGATGCTGGCGGCGCTGGCAGACCTGCCCCAAGCCACGTTTGCCTCCAAGGTGGAAGTCGCTGGCGACAAGGTCAACGTGACACGCGAAGTGGACGGCGGCCTGGAGACGATCTCCCTGT
>DCYB01000011.1:459075-461400 GCA_002331385.1 Comamonadaceae bacterium UBA2121 | reverse complement strand
GTAGGGCCGTCGGGAAATTCGACAGTGATCGTCGTCTCCGTTTCAGCCTTGCCGGTGATGGGGTCCTTACCATTGTTCGGATCCACTTCGGGCCCCGCAGGTGCTGTGGCGTCTCCCACGATCTCCTTGGGATCGCTGGTGTTACCCGCCGGGTCAGTGGCGGTGACATTGATGGTGTCGCCGTCTTCGAGGCCAGGGTTCGCTACCTCGAAATTGCCGTCCTTGTCCGCGACGGTCGTGACTGTGCTGCCGTCCGGGAATTCGACAGTGATTGTCGTCTCAGGTTCTGCCTTGCCGGTGATCGGATCCTTGCCATTGTTCGGATCCACTTCGGGCACAGCGGGTGCCACGGCGTCCACCACGATCTCCTTCGGATCACTGGTGTTGCCAGCCGGATCGGTGGCGATCACGTTGATGGTGTCGCCGTCCTCGAGGCCAGGGTTCGCTACTTCGAAGTTACCGTCCTTGTCCGCAACAGTGGTCACTGTGGAACCATCCGGGAATTCGACAGTGATTGTCGTCTCCGGCTCTGCCTTGCCGGTGATCGGGTCCTTGCCATTGTTCGGATCCACTTCGGGCACAGCGGGGGGCGTGGCGTCCACCACGATCTGCTTCGGATCACTGGTGTTGCCAGCCGGATCGGTGGCGATCACGTTGATGGTGTCGCCGTCTTCAAGACCTGGGTTTGCTACCTCGAAGTTACCGTCCTTGTCCGCAACGGTGGTCACGGTAGAACCGTCAGGGAATTCGACAGTGATCGTCGTCTCCGGCTCGGCCTTGCCGGTGATCGGGTCCTTGCCATTGTTCGGATCCACCTCGGGCACAGAGGGGGCCGTGCCATCCACCACGATCTCCTTCGGATCACTGGTGTTGCCCGCGGGGTCGGTGGCAATGACGTTGATGGTGTCACCGTCCTCGAGGCCAGGGTTCGCTACTTCAAAGTTGCCATCCTTGTCAGCAACGGTGGTCACGGTAGATCCATCCGGGAACTCGACAGTGATTGTCGTCTCAGGTTCTGCCTTACCCGTGATCGGGTCCTTACCATTGTTCGGATCCACCTCGGGCACAGCGGGTTCCATGGCATCCACCACGATCTCCTTCGGATCGCTGGTGTTGCCCGCCGGGTCGGTGGCGATGACGTTGATGGTGTCACCGTCTTCCAGGCCAGGGTTCGCTGCTTCGAAGTTGCCATCCTTGTCCGCAACAGTCGTGACTGTGCTGCCGTCCGGGAATTCGACGGTGATTGTCGTCTCCGGCTCAGCCTTGCCGGTGATGGGGTCCTTTCCGTTGTTGGGGTCGAAATTTGGCGCATCAGGAGCCATGGCATCTACAACCACCTCCTTGGGAGCGCTGGTGTTGCCAGCGGGATCGGTGGCGGTAACTTGGATCTTGTCGCCATCCTTCAAGCCCGGGTTCGCGATCTCGAAACTGCCGTTCTTATCCGCCGTAGAAGTAAGCGTGCTGCCGTCAGGCAACTTCACAGTCACCTTGCTGTCGGGCTCGGCCTTGCCTGTGATGGGATTCTTTCCGTTGTTGGGGTCGACATTCGGCGCATCAGGAGCCATGGCATCTACGACCACTTCCTTGGGAGCGCTGGTATTGCCAGCGGGATCGGTAGCGGTAACTTCGATCCTATCGCCATCCTTCAAGCCCGGGTTCGCGATTTCGAAGCTGCCGTTCTTATCCGCCGTAGTGGTAAGCGTGCTGCCGTCAGGCAACTTCACAGTCACCGTGCTGCCGGCCTCGGCCTTGCCGGTAATCGCATCTTTGCCATTGACAGGGTTGACTTCGGGCATACCGGGGACCTTGGAAGTGACAAGCAATTCCTTAGGAACGCTAGTGTTACCAGCAGGGTCAGTAGCTGTGACGTCGATCTTGTCCCCATCCTTCAATCCAGGATTGGCTATTTCGAAATGACCGTTCTTATCTGCGGTTGTAGTCAGCGTGCTGCCATCAGGCAGCGTTACCGTCACAGTGCTATCCGGTTCGGCCTTGCCGGTAATCGGATTCTTGCCGTTGTTTGGATCAACGTTTGGTGCATCCGGGGCAATGGAGTCCACCACGATTTTGCCGGGTGGGCTGGCGTTACCTGCAGGGTCGGTGGCAATGACGCTGATCGTGTCACCATCTTCCAGTCCTGGGTTGCGCACCTCGAAGTTACCGTCCTTGTCCGCAACCGTCGTGGCTGTGCTGCCGTCTGGAAATTCCACGGTCACATTGGAGTCGGGCTCCGCCTTGCCGACAACCGGTTTCTTGCCGTTGTTAGGATTGATAATTGGAGCATCCGGCGCCAATGCATCCACCACGATCTCCTTGGGATCGCTG
>DCYB01000011.1:171458-458872 GCA_002331385.1 Comamonadaceae bacterium UBA2121 | reverse complement strand
CCACGATCTCCTTGGGATCGCTGATGTTGCCAGCGGGATCGGTCGCAGTGACATTGACTTTGTCGCCATCTTCCAAGCCCGGATTCTTTACCTCGAAGTTGCCGTCTTTGTCCGCTACCGTAGTAGCGGTACTGCCGTCCGGGAACTTCACCGTGACTGTCGAGCCGGACTCCGCTTTTCCAACGATCGGATTCTCGCCATTGATGAGCCCCACCTCAGGCACATCCGGAGCCTTCGCGTCCACCGTCACAATGGTCTTGCCGCTTTCGGCATCACCTTTCACCACGACCACGGCGATCTCGTCGCCATCCTCCAGCCCCGGGTTCTTCACCTCGAACCTTCCGTCCTCACCCACTTTGGCTGACGTGGTCGAGCCGTCCGGGAACGTCACAACCACGGTGGAACCTGGATCTGCACTTCCCGTAATTGGATTTTTGTCGTTGACGGGATCCACCTTCGCCTGCGCAGGCCGATCGCTTCGCCCCGCGGATGTCGCCCCACCGGCCAAAAGAGCGGCTATACCGCCAGCCCACAACCCGATGATGGGGAGTGCTGCCTCATTGGATTGCGCAATCAGCAAAGGGTCAATGGAATAGATATGACTGTACCCATACGCCAACGCGCCGTCCTGCCCCATGAACTCTGCTACCCAAAGTCCTTCCAGTTCATCTTGCAATACCAGATGACTCTGACCGCCATCCAGCGTCGCAAAAAAATCTCGAACCGTGATGATTTCGCCGTTTGCAAGCTCAATGATGAGATCGTTCCCATCGCGCACCATGCTCCTGACTTCGGATCGAGTCACTGCAATCTGAACGATTGAAGCATCCCTCAATTGAATATCAGACGCCACACCAAACATCGACAAAGACGTCTTCTTCGATACCAACGTAATATTCACAGAACCATTAGATTCAACCATTTTCCATCCCCAACAAAGTATGACTCAAGACGCCCATAATGCTTTTTATCGAGACTTCGTCTTAAGTATCCTTAACAACAAATAAAACAATTCAAATATATGAAATGCCTGAGAAATGTCCCAGAAAATTTTGGGAAAGAGGCCTCTCCCCCACTCCCAGAATTTCGCCCAAACAGACTAAACCCAACAATTCAACAGAGACAAATAATTACATCAACCTTCCACTACTCACCAAATGCGCCAACAATCAATAATCAAAGTCAATCAGCAACAATAACCTCGATTTATTTTCACCCATTTAAATAAGTAAAACAGCATTGAATGAAACACAAGACATCTCCTCTGTAATCACAAAATACAAGTACATCGCATTTACATCATCACGCATTAAGTACAATGAGATACATAAGATACTGCTTGTCGGCCTAAATTCAAATAATTAAAATTTATCCAATATCATTCAAGTTAAAACTTAAATAACCAAAGCACAACTTAAGAATGAAGAGTTATCCTTATTGATATGATCGGAACTGGCAGATTTGATTCATAAAAAATTCGATTCCCATTCCAACTTTAACTTAGATCAAACTCACATCAAGACACAAGTTATATTGCGCATTATTCATGCTAGGAAATTTCAATCAGAATTTGCGCGCAAAATTCACCAAAACAAATAATGCGAATTAAAAATAATCACAACTCACATACCCAGAGAGTCCTTGTGATTTATTTAACAATCATTAATTAAGACTCTGCGTCGTTTACTCACGCTGATATTCACATTCAAACATCCAAAAAAATCCACACAGCAGAAAAATAGATAGCGTTCGGGCTTAATAATCAGCATCAATCCGAGGAATCGCCCGAACGTAAGCCAACATCCCTAAATCCTCATCAAACGATGAATAGCCCGAATCCAACTTGAAAATTCAGCTCAAGCAGCACCTCCTGCTCGCTCAAACGATGGCACGCGCGTTGGTTCTGCGAAATTGCCCTTGGTGGCACGCTTGTCCTAGGGGCTGAAGCTGCGGCCAAACGTCACACGCTAAAATCACCGCGTTTTTCCAAGCAATCAGGACATAGCGCGCTAAACGTATCAAGGGATGAAATATGTGACGCCATTGCCGGCAGGCGGGGCACACTTTGAATGAGCGGGGAGCCGATAAGCGCTTGAAAAGCAGACCTTATCGGGTGCTGTCAAGTCTTGTCGACGAAGCGCCTCGACAAGTAAATAAAACAATCGCAAGATGGCTGAAATCGGCGATCCGTTGCACCTGATCGCATAGCCCATCGAACTTTTGGTGCTGGCGTCAAAGGCGGACGCCAGATCTATTCCAAAAAGGTCATGGGTGCGCCCGCTTATCTTGATATCTTCATGCCGCCTTGCAGACGAGCCAATCGAATATCCACAGCTGAACCGCAAGAGTTCCCGCGTTGTGACGAGTGCATCGGTATCGATATCTCAGCGGCGTTGCCATTGACGCGATGCCGGTGACAGCGCCCCGCTGACGCGTTAGCAAGTGCTGATCACGACTTACTAGATGTTGGTAAGCAGCCCAACTGGAGCGCTGCCCAAAGTCAACAGTAGATTGCTGGCGCCATCCACGCCAGGGAATATGACAAGTGTTACTTGGGCCATAAAACCAGCGAGAGTGCCAATCACCATCCCTGGCTCATCCGGGTCGATGCCACCTGCATCGCAAGCGGTCACGATGACCATCCCTTCGACGGTGTGCGGAATATGCGCAACAGGGCAGGAAGGTCAAAACAGACAAGGCCTGCCCGCGCGGAGACCGGCGCGAAATGTTGCAATGTCGGGCTGCAAGAATGGTTTCATCGCCCGGCACAGGCATGCAATCCACTGGCGAATGGCTGAGCATTGGGTTGGGGAATCGCGGAAAATGCTCCCGAATCTGTGCTGCAAATTCGGGCAACCGGGGAAGTCAATCCACTGCTGACTGATTCAGGGACGGATCAGCGATCCGCCACATATTGCAATGCCTGAGTCTCATGCCCACCGTTGACAACTAGCATCGTCCCGGCGCCGTACTCACTCACTCCACCGTCACACTCTTGGCCAGATTGCGCGGTTTGTCGACGTCGGTGCCGCGCGCTACCGCGGTGTGGTAGGCGAGGAGCTGTAGCGGCACGACGTGCAGGATCGGGCTCAGGGCGCCGTAGTGTTCGGGCATACGGATGACGTGCATACCCTCTTCGCTTTCGATTTCCGAGTCGCCGTCCGCCAGCACGTAGAGGACGCCGCCGCGCGCGCGCACTTCCTGCATGTTGCTCTTGAGCTTTTCGAGCAGTTCGTCATGCGGTGCCACGGTGACGACGGGCATGGCGCTGGTAACCAGTGCAAGTGGGCCGTGCTTGAGCTCGCCAGCGGGATATGCTTCGGCGTGGATGTAGCTGATTTCCTTGAGCTTGAGGGCGCCTTCCAACGCAATCGGATAGTGCATGCCGCGCCCCAGGAACAGGGCGTTTTCCTTGTTGGCGAAGTCTTCCGCCCAACTGATGACCTGCGGCTCCAGCGCGAGCACGGATTGCAGGGCCACGGGCAGATGACGCATGGAGGTGAGGTACTGTGCTTCGCGCTCTGGTGTGAGGCGATCTTTGGCCTGCGCCAGTGCCAGCGTGAGCAGGAACAGCCCGAGCAACTGGGTGGTGAAGGCCTTGGTGGACGCTACGCCAATTTCCACGCCGGCGCGCGTGATGTAGGCCAGTTCGCATTCGCGCACCATGGCGCTGGTGGCGACGTTGCAGACGGTGAGCGTGTGCGTCATGCCCAGGCTTTGCGCGTGGCGCAGCGCGGCCAGCGTGTCGGCGGTTTCGCCCGACTGGCTGATGGTGACGACGAGTGTCTTCGGGTTGGGCACGCTGGTGCGGTAGCGGTACTCGCTGGCCACTTCCACATTGCACGGAATTTTGGCGATGGACTCGATCCAGTATTTGGCAGTGCAGCCGCTGTAGTAGCTGGTGCCGCAGGCCAGGATCAGCACCGAGTCGATGTCCTTGAAGACTCGCCACGCCGACGTCTGCGTGTTGCCTTCTGCATCCAGCCCGTCGAACAGTTCGGGAACGATGCCTTGCAAGCCTTCCAGCGTGTCCGACACCGCACGTGGCTGCTCGAAGATTTCCTTTTGCATGTAGTGCCGGTACGGGCCCAGCTCCGCTGCGCCGCTGTGCGCACGCACGGTGCGCACGGGGCGCTGCTGCTCGTCCATGCGCAGTCCGTCGCGGTTGACGATCCAGTAGCGGCCTAGTTGCAGGTCCACCAGATCGCCTTCTTGCAGATAGACGATCTGGTCGGTCACGCCTGCCAGCGCCATGGCATCGCTGGCAAGGAAGTTTTCGCCCTCCCCCACGCCCAGCACCAATGGCGATCCGGCGCGCGCGCCGACCACACGATGCGGCTCATCCTTGTGGATCACGGCAATCGCGAAGGCACCGTGCAGCTTGGCAATGGCAGCGCGCACGGCCTCGAACAGATCGCCGTCGTACAGGCTGTCGACCAGATGCGCGATGACTTCGGTATCGGTCTGGCTGGAGAACACATAGCCGCGCGCCTGCAGCAGGTTGCGCAGTTCCTGGTAGTTCTCGATGATGCCGTTGTGCACCAGCGCAACGCGGCCTGCACGCTCGGTTTCCGCAGGCGCTGCGTTTGGGCCGTGGCTGAAATGCGGGTGCGCGTTGTGCACCGCGGGCGCACCGTGTGTGGCCCAGCGGGTGTGGGCGATGCCGGTGGCGCCAGTCAGATGTTCGTTGTCCACCTGCGCCTGCAACTCCGACACGCGCGCAGTGCTGCGCGCGCGGTGCAGGCCGCCCTTGGGGTCGGTGCCCATGCTGGCTTCGTGCACGGCGACGCCGCACGAGTCGTACCCTCGATATTCAAGGCGCTGAAGGCCCTGCACCAGAACCGGGACGATGTTGCGCTGGGAAACTGCTCCGACGATGCCACACATAAATGAAGACTCCTGACAGGACAGCCATGCCCTGTGTTTGTGGTGATGGGGTGCCCGCCAAGGCGGGGAATGGCCCGGATGGTACGCAGGCGAGCAAGAAATATCAGATCGTTTTTTCATATTTTATGAAATCACATTTCTCAACAATTGTTGAATGAAATATTTTTTCAAATAAAATGAAAATATGGAATTAAACGACTCACTGGATGCCATCGACAAGCAATTGCTGAATCTGCTGCAAAAGGATGCATCGATCAGCAACCAGGCGCTGGCCGAATTGACCCACGTGTCGCCTCCCACATGCTTGCGGCGCGTGCGGCGATTGCACGAGTTGGGGTTGATCGAAAAGCAGGTGGCGCTGTTGCAACCGGACAAGCTGGCGCAATTGCAGGGCCACGGCCTGACGGCGATTGTGGAAATTTCGCTGGATCAACAGGGAGCGGAACACCTCGCCGCGTTCGAAGCGCGTGTGGTGGCCGACCCGCACGTGCAGCAGTGCTGGCGTGTATCGCCGGGGCCGGACTTCGTGCTGGTGGTGCACGCGCATGACATGCCCGCGTACCACGCGCTGGCCCAGCGCCTGTTCACGCACGACGCCAATGTGCGCAACGTGAAGGCTTTTTTCGCGACACACCGGGCCAAGTTCGACACCAGCGTGCCAGTGATCTGATTCAGCGCCGGGTGCGTAAAAAAAATGCAATGTGTGCTTGAATCGCGAGCGATTGCCATCATATTCATTTATTCGCGATTCGATCGTCATTCATCAAATCGAAGCGGCGTTGGCCTACGATGCAGCCGCCGGACTCGCATATAGAGTCAGACAGCTCGTTGCGTCTCTCGCACGCTGCCCGCCACCATCAAGCGCGTCGGTTCAGGAGCCTGTTGCATGGAATTCAAGGACTATTACAAGATACTCGGCGTCGACAAGAACGCCTCTGCGGACGACATCAAGAAAGCGTATCGCAAGCTCGCCCGCAAATACCACCCCGACGTCAGCAAGGTAGCCGACGCGGCCGATCGCATGGCCGAAGTGAACGAGGCCAACACCGTGTTGTCCGATCCGGAAAAGCGCGCCGCCTATGACAACCTGGGCAAGGAAGGCGCATACCGCGCCGGGCAGGATTTCCGTCCGCCGCCCAACTGGGATGCCGGCTTCGAGTTCACCGATGGTGGCGACGGCGCAGGCATGGATGGCGCGGCGTTCAGCGATTTCTTCGAGCAGATGTTTGGCCGCGCGGCCCGCGAACAACGCGGCGGCGCGGGCGGCTCGCGCGCGCACTTTCGCAGCGGCCCACCGCCCCAGCAGCGCGGCGAGGACCATCACGCCAAGATCGAGCTGGACCTGCAGGATGCCTACCAAGGCGCCGAACGCATGCTCACGCTGCGCGGCGCGAAGCTGGACGACAGCGGCCACATGGTCAACGAAGACCGCCAGTTGCAGGTCACCATTCCCAAGGGCGTGCGCGAAGGACAGCTCATTCGCCTGAGCGGCCAGGGCAGTCCCGGATATGGCGGCGGCCCCAACGGTGACCTGTTTCTGGAAGTGCAGTTCAAGCCCGACGCGCGCTGGCGTGCGCAGGATCGCGACGTCTACCAGTCGGTCAACATCGCGCCATGGGAGGCCGAGCTGGGTGGCCCCATCCAGGTCACCACGCCCGGAGGCAACACGGTGGAGGTCAACGTGCCCGCGCATTCCAAGCCGGGACGCAAGCTGCGCCTGAAAGAGCGCGGCATTCCCTCGGCCACGCCGGGCGATTTGTACCTGGAGCTGCACGTCGTGCTGCCGCCCGCCCATACCGATGAGCAAAAGGCTGCCTACAGCGCCATGGCCAAAGCATTCGCCGGGTTCAACCCGCGCAGCGGCCAATAACGCGCACGAACAGGCAGGAAAGGAAGGAGTTTCAGCTTATGGCGACCACCTCAAATCACCATCACTCTGCAGCGCAGGCCCTGGCCGAATTGCTCGACGAAAACACCCGCCTGACGCTGGACGATCTGGCGCGCGCCTGCGCCATGGCCCCCGGCTGGGTCAGCGCGCGTGTGTCCGAAGGCCTGATCCAGGGCGAGCAATCGGGCGGCGCGTGGCACTTCTCCAGCACCACCGTGATTCGCGCCCGGCGCATGGCACGGCTGGAGTCCACGTTCGAGGCCGACCCCCAACTCGCCGCGCTGACGACGGACCTGATGGAAGAAGTCACGGATCTCAAACTCCGGTTGAGGCAACTGGAAGCGACGCTGCGCAGTCGTTGACACCGGGCTGTTCCACAGCGCAAGAAAAAGCGCCGCGTTCGATCGAACGCGGCGCTTTTTTGTGGCCTATCACGTCGCGCGGAAACCCGCACGACCAATGAGCAGTCGGTCTACTTGGCGATTTTCTGCGGTCGCTTCCAATTGGCAATGCTGGCCTGCTTGCCGCGCGCCACTGTCAATGCGCCCGGCTCGGCGTTCTTGGTCACGGTGGAGCCGCCCCCGACCGTGCCACCTGCGCCGATGGTGACGGGTGCGACGAGGACGCAGTTGCTGCCGATGTGGACGTCGGCCTCGATGATGGTGCGGTGTTTGTTGGCACCGTCGTAATTGGCGGTGATGCTACCGGCCCCGTAGTTGACGCGCTCGCCCACCGTGGCGTCGCCCAGATACGCCAGATGGTTGGCTTTGGCGCCATCCGCCAGGGTGGAGTTTTTCACTTCGACAAAATTGCCAATATGCACTTCGCGCCCCAGTTGCGCACCGGGACGCAGGCGTGCGAACGGGCCGATCAGGGCGCCTTCGCCCACGCTGGCACCGGCCTTTTCGCCGTCGATGTGTGTGAACGGATGGATCACCGCGCCCGCTGCGATCGTGGCATTGCTGATGTGACAGTAGGCACCGACGCGCGCACCTTCACCCAATGAGACGGCACCAGTGAAGATGCAGCCGACGTCAATCTCCACATCCTGCGCACAGTTGAGTTGCGCGAGCGCGCCGCTGCGGGTGTCGTCCCGCAGATCAAACCGCGCGGGGTCGGCCATGCGCACGCCCTGCTCCATCAGCGCGACCGCCTGGCGCATCTGGTGGGCGCGCTCCAGTTCAGCCAACTGCAGCGGGCTGTTCACGCCTGCCACCTGCAGCGCATCATCGATGCAATGTCCCACAACCGGCACGCCATCGGCCACCGCCATGCCAACCACATCGGTGAGGTAGTACTCCTTTTGCGCGTTGTTGTTGTCCAATTTCCCCAGCCACTGCTTGAGCAGGCGGGCCGGCGCGGCCATGATGCCGCTGTAGATTTCGTTGATCGCACGCTGCGCATCGCTCGCGTCCTTGTGCTCGACGATGCGCTGCACCTGCCCATCGGCGTCGCGCACGATGCGGCCGTATCCCGTCGGGTCGGTCAGGCGCACGGTCAGCAGCGCCAGCTTGTCACCGCCCGATGCACTCACCAGATCCGCCACCGTGGACGCCTGCGTCAGCGGCACGTCGCCCGACAACACGACCACCACGCCGTCGTCATCGGCCAGCTTCGGGACGGCCTGCTGCACCGCATGACCGGTGCCGAGTTGCGGCTCCTGGCGCACGAACTCCCAGTCAAAGGTAGCTTGCGCAGGCAACTTGAACGCGGCGCAAGCCGACTCCACCTCTGCCGCACCATGTCCTGTCACCACCACCACGCGCCGGGGCGCAAGGCTTTGCCCCTGGGCCACCACATGCTGTAGCAGCGGCCTGCCGGCGAGTCGCTGCAAGACCTTGGGCGTTTTGCTTTTCATGCGCGTCCCTTTGCCCGCGGCCATGATGATGATGTCCAGTGCTGATGTTGTCATGCCAATAGTGTTGATGGGCACCTCAACGCCGTGGGAGCGCCAGATGCGGCCAACTTTGAACCAAAACAAACATTATGCGATGTTCACAGGGCGCACATGCAACCGGCGGTGAGCTTCAGTGATGGCCTGTTGGCATCAATGCACACTGTGCACCTATCAATCGTGCAGCCAAACATGGCGGCAATTGACGCATTGAAACATTCGTCATCCAATAAGGAGCTTGCACTATCCATGCGCATTGCGCATCAATCCCTCGGGCAACCATTTCCATGAAACCCAGCGCAGATCAACCCTCCTCGCCGCCGGCCCTGCATGTGCGCACCCGGCCGGTATCGGTGGGCAATTGGCGCGCCTTCATGGCGGTGGCGCGGCATTTGAACTTTCGCGCGGCAGCCGACGAGTTGTCGCTCACGCAGTCCGCCGTGAGTCGCCAGATTCAGGCGCTGGAGGACGAGGTGGGCGTGCCGCTGTTTTTGCGCCATACGCGCGCGGTGGAGCTCACCACCGCAGGCGGTCAATTGTTCCAGACACTCACGCCCGCGCTGGAACGGCTCGATGCCACCGTGCGCATGGTGCGACAGTCAGCGGGCCGCAAGACCGTCGCGCTGACGACATGGGCCAGTTTTGCATCGATGTGGCTCATTCCCCGGCTCGAGGATTTCCAGCGCGAACACCCCGATATCGACATCCGCATCGATACCAGCGACAACATGGTCGATCTGGAGACCTCGGATGTGGATCTCGCACTGCGCTCCAATGTGCAAGGCGCGCAGCCCGCCAAAGCGCAGCGGCTGTTTGGCGAGCAGCTATGCGTGGTCGCGAGCCCCTGGCTGATTCAGAGCATGCCGCCGATCCGTGCGCCCGAAGACGTTGCCCGTTTCACGCTGATTGAAGCGGGCGATGCACATCGCCTGCCGTACTTTGAATGGATCACCTGGCGCCGCTGGTTCGACATCTACGGCATTGCGCGGCTGGAGCCGCAGCGCTGGCTCTACTTCAATTACGCGCAGCAGATCGTGCAAGCGACGCTGGCGGGGCAAGGCCTGGCCCTGGCGCGCATGCCGCTGATCGCCGACGGACTGGCCCATGGTGATCTGGTGGAAGTGCTGCCCGGCCACCGACTGGACTCTCCGCTCGCCTACTGGCTCATCGTGGGTCCGCGCAGCAGCCACCGGCCCGAGATCCAGGCCTTTTGCGCATGGCTGCACACACAGGCTGCCGCCACGCGCGCCGCGACCGGCGAATCGCTACCGGAAATCGCCTGAAGCCACACCGCGCACCACCCTCCTCAGCAGCGCGCGATCAGGAACGAAAACAGGGTTAATTAGCGCCAAATCACGACTATTTACATAATATTTGACAAAACCAGCCTCGAATGGACTGGCTGATGGGCATTCTTGCGGGTTACGTCCGGAAACAGCGTCGTCCGGAACGAACCGCACTGGAAAGAAAACGCCCATGTCCTTCATGCCCTGGAACCAGAAATTCGAGCTTGGCATTGCCGAAATCGACGAACAGCACCGCAATCTCGTCAATCTGACGAACGCATTGCACGACGAAATCATTGCCAACGGTTCGCGCGGCGCAGCACTCGGCGAGATTCTCGAATCGCTCGTCGACTACACACACAACCACTTCATCGCTGAAGAGATGTTGATGGAGACGATTCACTACGTGGAAACCGTCGAGCACAAGTCCGAGCACAACCGCTTCACGGCCAAGGTGCTCGATCTGCTCACGCGCTACGAGAGCGGCGAGCCGGTGGCGCTGGAGGTGCTGGAGTTCCTGAAGCTCTGGCTCATCCACCACATCTGCCGGGTCGACCGTGCCTATCTGCCCTACTTCAAACGTCACACGGCCGTTGCATCGAACGACAGCACAGGCGCCGCCAACAAGCCCATGGGCGAACGGGCCTGAGCACTGCGCCTGTGCCAGGCCCACATGGTCAGCGCTGCGCAGCGAGCGGGCTTGCAGCCTCAGGCCAGCGTCACTCGCGCAAACTTGCGCTTGCCCACCTGCACCACAAAGGTACCCGCCTCGACCTTGAGCCCCTTGTCGCTCACCACGGTGCCGTCGATGCGCACGCCACCGCCGTCAATCAGGCGGTTGGCTTCGCTCGTCGAAGGCGCGAGTTGGGCCGTCTTGAGCAGCGCACCAATGCCCATGGGGGCGCCGGAGAGCGACAGCTCCGGAATGTCATCGGGAATGCCGCCCTTAGAGCGATTGTTGAAGTCCTGCTCCGCCGCGTCGGCCGCCGCCGCGCTGTGAAAGCGCGCGGTGATTTCCTTGGCCAGCGCCACTTTGGCGTCCTTGGGATTGCGACCGCCCTCGACTTCCTGCTTCAGCGCCGCGATGTCTTCCAGACTCTTGAATGACAGCAGCGTGTACCAGTCCCACATCAGCGTGTCCGAAATCGACAGCACCTTGGCGAACATGGTGTTGGCGTCTTCCGTGATGCCGATGTAATTGTTCTTGGACTTGGACATCTTGTGCTCGCCATCCAGGCCCACCAGAAGCGGCATGGTGAGCACGCACTGCGGCTCCTGTCCGTACTCTTCCTGCAGATGGCGTCCCATCAACAGATTGAACTTCTGATCGGTGCCGCCCAGTTCCAGATCCGACTTCAGCGCGACGGAGTCATAGCCCTGCAACAAGGGATAGAGAAACTCGTGCAAGCTGATGGAGTTGCCTTCGGTGAAGCGCTGATGAAAGTCGTTGCGCTCCATCATGCGGGCCACGGTGTATTTGGCCGAGAGCTGGATCATGCCGCGCGCGCCCAGTTGGTCGCACCACTCGCTGTTGTAGCGCACTTCCGTTTTGGCGGGATCGAGCACCTTGGCGGCCTGGGTGTAGTAGGTCTCGGCGTTCACCTTGATCTGCTCGGGCGTGAGCGGCGGGCGCGTGGAGTTGCGGCCCGAGGGGTCGCCGATCATGGTGGTGAAATCGCCGATCAGGAAAATCACGGTGTGCCCGAGGTCCTGCAACTGGCGCATCTTGTTCAAGACAACCGTATGGCCAATGTGGATATCAGGGGCTGTCGGGTCCAGTCCCAGCTTGATGCGCAGGGGCACGCCAGTGGCTTCGGAACGGGCCAGTTTCTGGGTCCAATCCTCCTTGGGCAGGAGCTCGTCAACGCCGCGCAGCGTGATTTCAAGCGCTCGTCTTACACTGTCGGTGACCGGGTATGTTGTAACAGCTGAATGATTCATAAGGGTTTTTATGGGTGTCTGGCTCACCTTGGTCGTTATACTTCAAGGCTTCGATGCGTTGTAGGATTTTAGTGGGCCAAGCTATAGGCGCGCGCTTACCCTCCTTCAACTGCGCACCAGATTACTGCGACATCCGCCATGACAGCCCCTTCAGAGCCGGCTGCCGCGGTGCCGCGAAGCCCAGGGGTACGACTTTTGACACAAGGTTTCACCGCCGCTTGCTCAGCATTGGCTGATCGGCTATACCTGATTGCCCACAATCATCCCAAGCGTATTGCAGCCGCCGTAGCGGCTGTTCTCATGACTGGCGGCGGCGGCGCATTTGCCGTGGCCTCGCTCGGTCCGGATCCGTCTGACCTTCCCGTGCAGACCGTCACGCATGATGTGGAATCACTGGCCGGTGACAAGCAGCTGTCCGCACTGACGGACATTCCAAGCTATTCACTCTACCGCTCCGACAGCACCCGCAGCAGCGACAGTGCCGAGAGCCTGTTGCAGCGCATGGGCGTTGCCGATCCGGCGGCTGCCGCCTTCTTGCGCTCCAACGATCTGGTGCGCCAGAACCTGCTGGGCCGCGCTGGCCGCTCTGTCACTGTCGAGACGACCGACGACCACCGCCTGACGTTGCTGACCGCTCGCTGGGCCCCCGACGACAGCGGCTACTTCAAGCGCCTCGTGGTGAAGAACGTGCAGTCGGGCAAATACACCGCCGAAATCGAAACCGCACCGCTGTCCGTTGGCAGCCGTCTGGCAGGCGGCATCATCCGCAATTCGCTGTTTGCAGCGACCGACGCCTCCAACATCCCCGACTCCGTAGCCGTTCAACTGGCCGAGGTGTTCGCGGCCAACATCGACTTTCACCGCGCGCTGCGCAAGGAAGACCGCTTCTCCGTGGTCTACGAAACGCTGGAAGCCGATGGCGAGCCGCTGCGCGCGGGTCGTGTGCTGAGCGCCGAATTCCACAACAACGGCAAGACGTTCGACGCCGTGTGGTTCCAGGAAGCCGGTCGCAGCAAGGGCTCGTACTACACGCTGGATGGTCAAAGCATGCAGCGCGCCTTCCTTACGTCGCCGGTGGAATACACGCGCATCAGCAGCGCCTTCCAGATGCGCCTGCACCCGATCCTCAAGACCTGGCGCGCACACAACGGCACCGATCTGGCCGCCCCTGCTGGCACCACCGTGCGCACCGTGGCTGACGGCGTGGTGACCTTTGCCGGCGTGCAAAACGGCTACGGCAACGTCATCTACATCAAGCACACCGGCAATCAGGAAACCGTCTACGCCCACCTGAGCAGCATGGAAGTGAAAAAAGGCCAATCCGTCGAGCAAGGCCAGAAGATTGGTGCCGTCGGCGCTACCGGCTGGGCCACCGGCCCGCACCTGCACTACGAACTGCGCGTGAATGGCGAGCAGCGCGACCCGATGGCCAACGCCCTCGCAAGCAATGCGGCCCGTCCCATCTCCAAGGAAGCACGCGCCGAGTTCGAACGTCTGGCCGACAACATGCGCATCCAACTGTCGTCCGCAGCCATGCTGACGGCCTCGCGCGTCGAGTAATCCCTTTGCGCATCAGGGGCTGCCCAGCACGCTCCTGATCGCGCCCCGTCTTCGCCCCATTTCCATCTCCTCGCATGGCGACTTTGCATGAGCACGCCCAGGACGGCCTCTACATCGGCCTGATGTCCGGCACGTCGCTTGACGGCGTGGATGGCGTCCTCGCCTCGTTTTCCCGCACTGGTGCGCCGCAGCTTCTGGGTCACGCCAGCAGCCCGTTTCCCAATGGATTGCGCTCCGAACTGCTGGCGCTGAACACCTCCGGCTCCGACGAGTTGCATCGCGCCGCACTGGCCGCGAATGCGCTGGTGGGGATCTACGCCGACGTCGTTCACACCTTGCTCAAAAACACCAGAGTCGCTGCCAGCCAGATCATCGCCATGGGCGCGCATGGTCAGACGGTGCGGCATCGCCCGCGCGAGTTCGACGGCGTCGGCTACACGCTGCAATTGAACCAGCCCGCCCTGCTCGCCGAGCGCACGGGAATCACCGTCGTCGCCGATCTGCGCTCGCGCGATGTGGCTGCAGGCGGACAAGGCGCACCGCTCGTGCCCGCATTCCATCTGGGTGTTTTTGGCAAGGCCGGCCAGAACGTGGCGGTGCTGAATCTGGGCGGCATGTCCAACCTCAGCCTGTTGCGCGCGGACGGCAGCGCAACAGGCTTCGACTGCGGCCCGGCGAATGCGCTGATGGACTACTGGTGCCATCGGCACACAGGCCAGTGGTTCGACGCACATGGTCAATGGGCCGCACAAGGCCATGTGCACCAGCCACTGCTGGAGACCCTGCTTGGCGAAGCCCTCTTCTCACAGCTACCGCCGAAAAGCACCGGACGCGACTTGTTCAATCCTGACTGGCTGCACAACGCGCTGGCGCAGCATGCCGCGCTTGCCCCACACGACGTCCAAGCCACGCTGGCCGAGCTGACCGCCATTGCCTGCGCCAATGATCTCCAGCGCAATTTACCCTCCGCCAGCGAGTTGATCGTGTGCGGCGGGGGTGCACTCAACCAGCATCTGATGCAGCGCCTGCAGGCGCTCTTGCCCAGCATGCAGGTGCTCCCGTCGCAGCAGCGCGGCATCGATCCGCAGCAAGTGGAAGCGGCCGCCTTTGCCTGGCTCGCGCGTCAATGCGTGCTGGGTCTGCCAGGCAATCTGCCCGCCGTCACCGGCGCGCGCGGTGCGCGTGTGCTGGGCGCCATTTACCCCGCTTAAGACCACGTTCCTCCGCCAGAAACGGCAAAGCCGCCTTGCGGCGGCTTTTTTGCGTTGGCGTTGTGGCGCCGGGATCAGACCGAGAAGCTCGAACCGCAACCGCAGGTGGTCGTCGCATTCGGGTTCTTGATCACGAATTGCGCGCCTTGCAAGTCTTCCTTGTAATCGATCTCGGCACCCAGCAGGTACTGGTAGCTCATGGCATCGATCAGCAGCGATACGCCATTCTTGGTCATCGTGGTGTCGTCTTCGTTGGTGATTTCATCGAACGTGAAACCGTACTGGAAGCCCGAGCAGCCGCCGCCCTGCACGAACACGCGCAGCTTCAGGTCCGGGTTGCCCTCTTCCGCGATCAGATCGGCCACCTTGGCAGCAGCGCTGTCGGTAAAGACGATGGGTTCGGGCATGTCTGTGGTCGTGTTTTCTGCAACTGCGCTCATGGGGATTCGCTCCTGTTGTTCTCCCCTCGGGAGATGGATATTTCGTATGCTACTGCAATGCACCCGCAGACGTCGTCTGATGCATGTTTTGACGGTAAACGCGGTGTGGGCATTGAGAACCAGCACGCCCGCTCACCCAAGCCATAGATGAGGGCCGTGCGGCGCACGACAAGTGCCAGCCTGAGGCCCGCCCAACAAAAAACCGCCCGAAGGCGGTTCTTTGTGGACAGTATCGCCAGCGATTAACGCTTGGAGAACTGCTTTGCGCGACGGGCAGAGTGCAGACCGACCTTCTTACGCTCGACTTCACGAGCGTCACGGGTCACGAAGCCTGCCTGGCTCAGAACCGGCTTCAGATTTGCATCGTAGTCGATCAGAGCACGGGTAATGCCGTGGCGGGTTGCGCCAGCTTGGCCGGATTCACCGCCACCGTGCACGTTGACTTGAATGTCGAACGATTCCAGGTTGTCGGTGAGCGCCAGCGGTTGCTTAGCGATCATGATGGAGGTCTGACGGCCGAAGAACTGCTGAATGTCTTTGCCATTCACAGTGATCTTGCCGGAACCCTTCTTCAGAAACACGCGGGCGACGCTGGACTTGCGACGGCCGGTGCCATTGTTCCATTCACCAATCATTCAGGGCTCCTTAGATATCCAGCACTTTGGGCTGCTGAGCGGTGTGCGGATGCTCGTCGCCGCCATACACCTTGAGCTTCTTGATCATGGCGTAGCCCAGAGGACCCTTGGGCAGCATGCCCTTGACGGCCTTCTCGAGTGCGCGGCCAGGATGCTTGGCTTGCAGGTCACGGAAGTTGGTGGCAGTGATGCCGCCGGGATAGCCCGAGTGACGGTAGTACACCTTGTCGAGCGACTTGGTGCCGGTAACCTTGAGCTTGGATGCGTTGATGATGACGATGTAGTCGCCGGTATCAACGTGAGGTGTGTAAATGGCTTTGTGCTTGCCGCGCAGACGGAGGGCAACTTCGCTGGCTACCCGTCCGAGCACCTTATCGGTGGCGTCAATCACAAACCACTCGTGCACGACCTCAGCGGGCTTTGCGCTGAAAGTAGTCATGAGTTTCTCTATTCAATGAGATGGTTTGGCGGTCCTTTTCCACGGTCGGTGCAACTCTGGTGGAAGCCTCTTAGGTGGGGTTTTGCGGCTCTCGATCCGTAGGAATCGACAACCGGCTATTTGCCGCGGGACCAATAAATCGCTGCAAAACGCGAAATTATACAAACTTTTGGACTCGCCGCGCAAGTGCGCGCCAAAGTGTCATTGCGTGTACATCTGGCGCTGGCGGCGCTCTTCCTCGCGTCTGCGATTGCTGTCGATACAACTGGGGTACCCCTCCATCCCCGGGTTCTGGCATTGGTTGTGAATGCACATGGGGCGCGCCAGAAAGCTGGCACTGGCGCAGATTTCTTCCGGACTGGCCCGTCGGATCACTACAGGTTTAGTCGTCGCCGCCGCGGGCTGGGCCACCAGTGCGACCGGTGCAGGCGTTTCCGCCGAAGCCGCTATGACCGGTGCGTCGCCCACCGGCTTGCGCACGGGCGGTTGCGCCTTGGGCTTTTGCTCTTTGGCGACGACAAAAGCCGGGAGCACCGCCGGGGCGACATCTTCCGACGCACCGGTTGCGGCCAACATCGCGGCGGGCGCCTCCTCACTCGCAGCGGATGCGGGCATGGCGATGCGGGGGTCGTCCGCCAGTTCGGTGAGGATTTCGTCGTCGGGTGTAGGCGCAAATGCGGGTGCCTGGGTTTGCGCCTGCACCTGCGCCGGAGCCACTTCTACGTCCGAAGCCAGTTGCCACACGGCACCGAGCGCCAGCAGCACTAACAGCAAGCCAGATGCCCAGAGAATGTGATGAAAGCGCCCTTTGCGCGCATGGGCTGCAGATTGGCCGCCTTTTGCAGATGCGCGCTTTTTCGCCTTGTTCGTGCCGATCGCCGCACTCTTCTTTGGCACGGCGAGCACCGAATCAAAAGACTCCATGCGCGAGTCATCGAAGTCCGGGTCGCGAACGACCGTGTCCTGAAAATCAGCGGACTCGCCTGCATGCTGACGGCCAAGCGGCGCTGGCGCGGCGACCGCCGCTGACGGGGATGCCGAATGCGTCACGGTGAGTGGCAGATCGGGAACCGACAATGACGCCGGGGCCGTCTCCACGGGAGCTGACATGCCGGACTCTTCAAGACCTGCGTCGCCCACTGGGTTCTGATCCGGCGTTTCCATCCAGATATCGCCCAGTTCCGCGCGGAAATCGAAACGCTCCAATGGAGCTGGAGCGTCCGTCATCTCCAAATGCTCGAGGAACGCCTCGGTGCTCCAGTGGCGATCCCTGGGTTGCAGCGACAGCGCCTTACTAATGGTGTCCACCATCGGCTGCGAGTATTCCACGCCAAATTGCTTGCGCACCGTGCGCGCCACGCGGCGAAAGGACACCATGCGATCGCGAATGGAGCGCAGTGTGGACGGCAAGGGCACGTCATTACAGACACAGCCATACACCACCGCAGCCAGTGAATAAATATCGCTCCACGGCCCAGGCTTGAGTTCACTGTCACTGTCGGCGTATTGCTCGATCGGCGCATAGTTCACCTTCAGCACCGCCGTGTGCCTGCGGTCGCTCTCGCTGATGGCGTAGCGCGCCGCGCCCAGATCGAGCAGCACCGGCGGCCCCACGTCCTGCAAGAAGATGTTGTCCGGCGAAATATCGCGGTGCAAGGTCTTGCCTTCGTGCAGCACCTGCAATGCGCCGCACACCGACCAGATCACCTTGCGCAGCCACTCTTCCGATGGCGGTGTGCGCATGTGCGTGCGCGCCTGCTTGAGCGTCATGCCGGTATACAGCGGCATGACCATGTACGCGGTGTGATTGTCTTCCCAGAAGCGGAACACCTTCACCAGCGACGGGTGATCGAACTGCGCCAGCAGGCGCGCCTCTTCCACGAACGAGGACAAGCCGACCTTGAACGACGACTCATCCGACTGCGAACGCACCCACACCGAGCGCCCCTGGGCCCGCCCTGCGAGCGCAGCAGGCATATATTCCTTGATTGCGACAAACCGCAGCAGGGAATGGTCAAACGCCTGATAGACCATGCCGAAACCGCCAACTCCGAGCAATGCCACGATTTCGAACTCCCCCAGTCGTGCGCCCACGGGCAAAGCATCCATGTGGTGGATGTTGCTGTAAGTGCGAAAACCGGGAATATCGGACATAAGGAATCAGGAACTGCGGTACGTCAATCCATCGTGTAATGTTTCACGAAAGCGTCAACCGGAAGCCAACAACAGAGTAAGTGTTAATTTACAGAAAGTGTCAATTGTCGCATCCGAACTAAACCATATACCGCGCAGAGAATCTCACATTTTGCAACGAACGTCTGTCCCAAGACAGGAATCGTGTGTTTTTTGCGCATATATCCGGTCTGACGATTGACCGGACGTAAACTTCCGCGATGTTCAGTTATCGACACGCATTCCACGCAGGCAACCATGCCGATGTGCTCAAGCACACGGTGCTCATTGCCATCCTGAAGCATCTCACGCAAAAGGAGGTGGCACTCACGGTGCTGGACACCCATGCTGGCGCGGGCCTTTATCGTCTGGACAGCGAGTTTGCCGACACCAGCGGTGAAGCCGAAGACGGGATCAAGCGGTTGATCGACGCCAAGGAACTCACGCCCGCGTTGCAAGACTATCTGGATCTGGTGCGCACCTACAACAACCCCGGGTCGCACAAGGTATATCCCGGCTCGCCCTTCATCACCCAGCATCTGCTGCGCGAGCAGGACCGGCTCAAGCTGTTCGAGCTGCATCCCACCGACACGCGCACACTCAAGGCCAACATCGCCCAGCTCGACGCGGGCCGCCAGATTGCCGTGCTGCAAGAGGATGGATTCGAAGGGGTCAAGAAATTCTTGCCGCCGCCCTCCAAACGCGCCCTGCTGCTGTGCGACCCGAGCTACGAGCTGAAGTCCGATTACGGCCGCGTGCTGGAAATGGCGACGGACGCGATGAAGCGTTTTCCCACCGGCGTCTATGCATTCTGGTATCCGATCATTCCGCGCCCCGAGGCGCACGACATGCCGCGCCGCCTCAAAGCGATTGCCCTCAAGGCTGGCAAGCCCTGGCTGCATGCGAGCCTGACCGTGAAGTCCCGCAAGGTGGCCAGCGCGGCGGCAGGCGGTCAGCGTCCCGGCTTGCCTGCCAGCGGCATGTTTGTGATCAACCCGCCCTTCACGCTCAAGGCCGCGATGCAGAAGTCGCTGCCCCAGATGGCAGAACTGCTGGCACAGGATCGCCACGCCGCACACGCACTCGAATCGGGCGGCGGCGCCTGACCTGACTCGTCAACGCTTGGGCGATTTCGCGGGCCGCGCCTTGCGCGAGGGGTGGCTTTCGCTGGACGCCGACTGGCGTGCATTGCGCTTGCTCGCGGCGTCCCTGGCAGAGCGAAGTGCCGCAGGCGTCACGGCATTGGCAGGAAGCACCTTGCGCTTGCCCGTGCCATTCGCCTCGCCCCCACCGTCGGTGTCGTCCAACCGCGATCCTGCGGTCAACAACTCATCCGGGCAGGTGTCGTCCTTGCCGTGCATTTTGTAGAGCTCCACGGGCTTGATTCCGAGCCCCTGAATGCCCAGTTCCTGCGCGGCTGCCTGACTCAGATCGATCACACGCCCCGGCGCAAACGGGCCTCGGTCGTTGATACGCACCAACACCGTCTTGCCCGTGGACACATTGCGTACGCATACGCGCGTGCCGAACGGCAGCGACTTGTGCGCCGCCGTGAGTTCCATGCGGTTGAAGCGCTCCCCGCTGGCGGTGGGGCGTCCATGGAATTTTCCGCCGTACCACGACGCCATGCCCGTGCCGACGAGTGTGCCGAGAAACTCTTCATCTTCTTCGTCGTCGTCATCCAAGCCATCGTCGTCCGACACAGAAGGCTCGGTCAAGTCATACGACGTCACCGCGCTCTTGTTCACCACCACCGCTGCAGGCGGTTCGGTCGTGGTGGGCATGCGCCGTGGAGACCTGAGGACCAGTGCAGGATCACTGGACGCAGCGCTGTGCTCTTTGTCGGGCGCCACCAGCGAAGGCGTGGACGATTGCGTCGGGTCCAGCCCGCCTGACAGCGTTGGTTTGGAACGCAATGCCGTCGATGTGTCCGGTACCGGTCCCGGGTGCTGCGCGCAACCAGATACCCATGCCGCAATCAACAGGCAACAAGCAGCAGCTGCGCGAGACAGGCGCGTAGGGCGGGACGGCGACGATGGTGATGCGGCTGAAGGCAAAAGATGTTTATTGTTACGGGCTCTGCGCATTCGGCACGAGCCTTTGCACGATAAAGGTGCGAAAGTCTTTACTGGCGAGGATACGATGAGTCTTTGCGCTTGGTCTGATTCGGAGCGTTTCCGAAAATCCAGCCAACTATCGTCAGCAAGCCTCCGCGTTGACCCGGCGCCCCTCTGAAAAGCAGCGCAAGCCGCCAAACTTCCAGATTCCAGTGCGTTACCGTTTGCGGCGCTTCTTTCCGCACGTTTGCAGAATATGCAAAACGTGATCGAGGCAAAAAATTGTCAGCCAGAAAACAAAACGCACCTTGTAGGAAAGGTGCGTATCTTGTTTGAAAATGCGCTGTTTTCTGCGGCCGAAGGCAAACAAATGTCTTCGAACGCTGCTCTCAGGGCTGCGCACGCTGCCATGCGCGCGCACCCTCGATCAAAGGCCCAATCGCTTGCAGATTTCCAGTGTCGCGGTGCTCTGGTTCATGGTGTAGAAGTGCAGGCCCGGCACTCCGCCCGCGCGCAGTTGCTCGCACATGGCGGTGACGACATCCAGGCCGAAAGCCCGGATGCTCTCCACATCATCGCCATAGCCTTGCAGGCGCAAACGGATCCAGCGCGGGATTTCTGCACCGCACGCATCCGAGAATCGCATCAGCTGCGTCGCGCCCAGAATCGGCATGATGCCCGGCACCACAGGCGCCTCCACTCCCAGCTTGCGCGTGTCCTCCACAAAGCGGAAATACGCATCGGCATTGAAGAAATACTGCGTGATGGCCGAGTCCGCGCCGGCTTTCACCTTGGTCGCGTACGCCTTCAGATCGGCCTCCGCAGAGCGCGCCTGCGGATGTACTTCGGGATACGCGGCGACTTCGATGTGAAAGTCGCGTCCGGTTTCCTCACGGATGAACGCCACCAGATCGCTCGCGAAATGAAACTCGCCACCGGTGCCATAGCCGCTCGGCAGGTCGCCGCGCAACGCCACCAGCCGACGCACACCCATGGCCTTGAGTTGGGCGAGCTGCGCGCGCACGCTGTCGCGCGTGGCGCCGATGCACGAGAAATGCGATGCCGCATCCACGCCCTCGCTCAGGATTTCCTTGACCGCGTTGAACGTGCCTTCCTGCGTCGAGCCGCCCGCGCCGTACGTGACCGAGCAGAACTCGGGTTGGCGCGCATACAGCTGTGCGCGCACGGCACGCAGCTTCTGCGCGCCTTCGGGCGTCTTGGTCGGGAAAAATTCGAAACTGACGGGGAATCCGCTCTTGGGCTCGCTCATGCCCCTCTCCTTGCATAAACAAAAAATTCGCGATTGCCGTCGCCGCCTTCGATCCTGCTATCCAGCCACTGCTCGATCTGGAGACCGGACTGCGCGCAGCTTTCACGAATGCGCTGCTCCACCTGCGCGTACAGCGCTGGATCGCGCACGATGCCGCCCTTGCCCACCTGGCCCGGCTGCAACTCGAACTGCGGCTTCACCAACATGAGCAGCCGCCCCTGCGCATTCAACAGCGGCACCAGCGCGGGCAGGATCAGCGTGAGCGAGATGAACGACACGTCGCCCACGATCACATCGAATGCGGGCGTGATGTCCACGTTTTCGGTGCCAGCGCGGCGCTTGCGCTCCACAGGGGCAGAGCCGTCGTTCCGGGCCTTCGCCCTGGCGGCGCGCTCGGCCTTGAAGTCTTCGATCTCCTGCTCTTTGGCGTCATCGCTGTCGTCATAGTCGTCGTCGACCATGCCGCCATTGCGCATCCACGCATACGGCGCCACTGGCTGGGTATCGTTGTCCTCGACGTCCTCGATCACTTCGCTGAGTGCGAGATCGCAGGCTTCGCGCAGCTTTTCGGGCGTGACGGAGCGTGCGTTCAGCCCCTCCACGCACACCACGCGTGGATCATTGCGCAAGCGCTCGTGCAACTGACCATGGCCCACGTCCACCCCGATCACCTGCGCCGCGCCCTGTTGCAGCAGACAGTCGGTAAAGCCGCCCGTGCTTTGCCCCACATCGAGGCAGCGCAGACCGGCCACCGAGAGGCCCGTTGCCGCCAACGCACCTTCCAGCTTCAGCCCGCCACGCGAGATGAATTTCGCCTCGGCCGCGTCGAGCAGTTCGACCTCGGCCATCTCGGGAATGTCGTCGCCGTTCTTGACCACCTTCTGCCACGGCATGCCTGGCGCGAGCCGCCACTGCACACCAGCGCCAATCAAACGTTGCGCTTGTGACCGCGTCGTGGCGTGGCCTTTTTCCACCAAATAAACGTCTGCGCGCATGGCGCCTCCAAAACTCAAATGGACAACTGTCGCCAAAACGCCCTTTCAGGTCCGGCTGTGCACCAGCGCAGGAAGGGGCGTAAGGGTAGCCCTGTAAGAAGTGACCACCCTCCAGCCGGCGATCAGTAGCGATACGTTTCCGGCTTGTAAGGACCCGCCTTGTTCACGCCGATGTAGGCGGCTTGGTCATCCGTCAGTTCGGTCAGCATCGCGCCGACCTTCTTCAGGTGCAGGCGCGCCACCTTCTCGTCGAGGATCTTCGGCAGCACGTACACCTTGCCTGCTTCGTAGGCATCGGGCTTGGTGAACAGCTCGATCTGCGCGATCGTCTGGTTGGCAAACGACGACGACATGACAAAGCTGGGGTGGCCCGTGGCGCAGCCCAGGTTCACCAGACGGCCCTTGGCCAGCAGCGTGATTTTCTTGCCATCCGGGAAGGTGATCTGGTCCACCTGTGGCTTGACTTCTTCCCACTGGTACTTCTCGATCGACGCCACGTCGATTTCGTTGTCGAAGTGACCGATGTTGCAGACGATGGCCTGATCCTTCATCGCAGCCATGTGCTCGTGGCGGATGATGTCCTTGTTGCCAGTGGTCGTCACGAAGATATCGGCCTTGTCGGCGGCGTATTCCATCGTCACGACCTTGTAGCCTTCCATCGCAGCTTGCAGGGCGTTGATCGGATCGATCTCGGTCACCCACACCTGGGCGGACAGCGCACGCAGCGCCTGTGCCGAGCCCTTGCCCACGTCGCCATAACCGGCCACGCACGCCACCTTGCCAGCAATCATCACGTCGGTCGCACGCTTGATGCCGTCCACCAGCGATTCGCGGCAGCCGTACAGGTTGTCGAACTTGGACTTGGTCACCGAGTCGTTCACGTTGATGGCGCGGAACAGCAGCGTGCCTTTGGCGGACATTTCGTTCAGGCGGTGCACGCCGGTCGTGGTCTCTTCGGTCACGCCGATGATGTGCGCGCTCTTGCGGCTGTACCAGGTCGGGTCCTGCGCGAGCTTGGCCTTGATGGCGGCAAACACGATGCGCTCTTCTTCGCTCGTGGGATTGGCCAGCACGGACAGATCCTTCTCGGCCTTCTTGCCCAGGTGCATGAGCATGGTGGCGTCGCCGCCGTCGTCCAGAATCATGTTCGGGCCTTCGCCTTCGGTGTTGGCGGGGCCGAACTCAAAGATCGCGTGGGTGTAGTCCCAGTAATCGGCCAGCGACTCGCCCTTGATGGCGAACACGGGCGTGCCCGTTGCCGCAATGGCCGCCGCGGCGTGGTCCTGCGTTGAGAAGATGTTGCACGACGCCCAGCGCACGTCTGCGCCCAGTTCCTTGAGCGTTTCGATCAGCACGGCGGTCTGGATCGTCATGTGCAGCGAGCCGGTGATGCGCGCGCCCTTCAGCGGCTGTGCCTTGGCGAACTCTTCGCGAATCGCCATCAGGCCGGGCATCTCGGTTTCAGCGATCCGGATTTCCTTGCGGCCCCAGTCGGCGAGGGAAATGTCCGCAATCGCGCGGTCTTGGGTCTTGGTGTCCATGGTCTTTTCTCCAGTTGAGAAACAAGCAAGCAAAACCACGTTCCGGGGGAGCAATAAAAAAGGGAAATTGCGTCTCACCGCACAGAAAGCGTGGGCGAGCGTCGTTGCCAAAGTGTTGATCCGAGCCTCACGCCCCGCCAGTCTGGGGACGCTGCAACGCTCCTCGGAAAACGGCAATTATATCGCGACCTGTCCGTCTATGCGTTCAAACCCACAATGCGATAGCCCACCTGTAACTCGGTGATCAGGTGCTGCGGCTGCGCCGGATCAGCTTCGATTTTCTGGCGCAGATTGGCCATGTGTACGCGCAGGTAATGCGCCCGATCGAGATACTCCGGCCCCCACACCGACAGCAACAACTGGCGGTGCGTGAGCACTTTGCCCTGCCCCGCGATCAACGCCGCCAGCAGACGGAATTCGATCGGCGTGAGGTGCACCGGTGCGCCCGCGCGCTGCACCTCATGCGTGGCCAGATCGACCTGCACTTCGCCAAACTGCACGCGGCTGCTCGGCGCGCCCGCTTCGCCTGCCACGAACTGCCTGCGCCTGCGCAGCAGCACGCGCATGCGCGCCAGCAGCTCGGGCACACCAAAGGGCTTGATCAAGTAGTCGTCTGCGCCCGCGTCGAGCGCCGCCACTTTTTCATCCTCGCGCTCGCGCGCAGACAGGACCAGCACCGGGATCGGAGACCACGTGCGCAACTCGCAGATCACCGTTTTGCCATCCGCATCGGGCAGGCCCAGATCGAGGATCACCGCGTCGGGCTGGCGGCTGGCGGCCTCGATCAGGCCGCGCCGCGCCGTGTCGGCCTCGAACACCTGCCAGCCCTCGTCCTCCAGCACCAGCCGTACGAAGCGGCGGATTCCGGGGTCGTCCTCCACAAGCAGGATGCGGGTCTGGGCGTTGGCGGTCATATGTCAGTGCGGTCGTTGGATGGCGGAGAGGTGGGCGCTGGCGTGGGTGCCTCGCGCAGATCGTCCATGGCGGGCGGCGCTTCGAGCGGCAGGCTGATGGTGAACACCGTGCCGGGGCCGGGCTGTGCCGGTTCGGCGTCCAGCTCACCGCCATGCGCCTGCACGATGCGCCGCGCCAGCGTCAGCCCCAGTCCGATGCCGGACACCGCCGATTCCACCACACCGCGCGCGAAGGGTTCAAATACATCGTGCACGCTCAAGTGGTCGGGCAAACCAGGCCCGCCGTCTTCCACGCTGATGCGCAGTTGCGTGCCCTCCGTGCGCGCATGCACGCACAATGCCGTGCCCAGGGGGGTGTATTTGACCGCGTTGTCGAGCAGGTTCACCAACACGCGCTCCATGAGCACCGCATCCAGTTGGACGAGCGGCAGCGCGGGCTGCATTTCGGTCGTCACGGGGTGGTCGACGAGCCGGTCGCGCATCTGGTGCAGCGCACTGCCGATCACCTCTTCCACAGGCCACCATTCGCGCTTCAGATGCACGCCGCCCTGCTGCAAGCGCGCCATGGCGAGCAGGTTGTCCACCAGTTGCTGCATGGACTGCGCCTGCCGCAGGATCTGGCGCAGCATGTCCAGCCCCGGCCCCGGCGGCACATGGCGCTGCCCTACTTCGGCCGCACCCAGAATGGTCGTGAGCGGCGTGCGCAGATCGTGTGACACCGCCGACAGCAGCGTATTGCGCATGCGCTCGCCTTCCATCGCGACTTGCGTTTGCTGCGCTATTTCCACGAAGTGCACGCGCTCCAGCGCCAACGCAATCTGGCTCGCGCACGCGGCCAGCAAGCGGCGCTCTTCGGGCACTTCCAGTCGTTCGGGCGAGTGCAATTCCAGCACCAGCACACCGCGACCGCGCACCGGCGCCTGCAGCGGCACGTAGAGCGCGCGCGATGCGGGGAGCGTGTCCGTGCCATAGCCCGCCATCTGCCCGTGTTCCAGACTCCAGCGCGCCAGGCTCACATCCATCGCCGGTGCGCTGCCCGCCACGGCCTGGAGCTGTTCATCCAGATCGGCCAGCAACAAACCGGCTTTGGCATCGAACACGCCCGACACGGTGGCAAGCGCCGTCTGCGCGATCTGCTCCTGTGTGAGCGCACCCGACAGGTCGCGCGCCAGGCGGGCGAGCGCACCGGCGCGGCGTTCGCGCTCAGCGGCCACGCGCGCCTCGTGCCGCAGCCGCGCCATGAGCTGGCCGCACACCAGCGCCACGCCAAGCATCAATGCAAAAGTGAACAGGTATTGCGTATCCGCGATGTTGAACGACCCACGCGGCTGCACAAAAAAGAAGTCAAAGCACAGCACCGACAGCAACGCGGCCCACGCCCCCGGCCCGCGTCCCCAGCGCAGCGCCGACAACACCACGATGAGCAGGAACAGCATCACCACGTTGGCTGGATCGAACACCTGCAGCAACGCCTCGGCCAACACCGTGCCTGCCAGACAGGCGGCGGTGGCGCCTGCATAGCCTTTCCACGCGAGGGACTTGCGCCGCATCGACACCGCGGGCGCGACCGGCTCCGGCCCCACATAGCCGCGCGTGGACAGCACCAGCACGTCCAGCCCCGGATCGAGCCGCGCCACCTGATCCGGCAGGCTGCGCGCAAACCAGCGCATGGGCGACCAGTTCTGGCGCACCACCTGCGCGAGCACCAGATGGCTGGCGTTGCGCTCGCGTGCGAAATTCACCAGTGCCTGCGCCACGTCGGAGCCCGGAATCGTCGCCGTCTCCGCGCCCATGCGGGCAGCCAGCGCCAGCGTCTTGAGCACCGCCGCCTGCGCACTGCGCGGGCGGTGCTGGCGCACGGGCGCATCCACATACACGACGACCCAATCCGCCTCCAGCCGCCGCGCCAGGCGCGCCACCTGTCGCACCAGTGCATCGTCTCCGGCGCGTCCGGCCACTCCCACCAGCAAGCGCTCGCGCGTGGGCCACACGTTGCCGATGGAGTATTCGCGCCGGTAGTCGCGCATGTCCTCGTCCACGCGGTCCGCCGTGCGCCGCAGCGCCAGCTCGCGCAGTGCAAGCAGGTTGCCGCGCCGGAAAAAATTGCGCGATGCGCGCTCGGCCTGCTCCAGGTGGTAGACCTTGCCATCCTTCAGTCGCCGCAGCAATTCATCGGGCGGAATGTCCACCATGACCACTTCGTCGGCATCGTCGAAGATCTGGTCTGGCACCGTCTCTCGCACCTTGATGCCGGTGATGCCGCTGACCACATCGTTCAGGCTTTCGAGGTGCTGCACGTTGAGCGTGGTCCACACGTCGATGCCCGCTTCCAGCAACTCCTCCACGTCCTGCCAGCGCTTGGGGTGGCGCGAACCGGGCGCGTTGCTGTGGGCCAGCTCGTCCAGCAGCAGCACCTGCGGCGCGCGCGCCAGTGCGCCGTCCAGATCGAACTCGTGAAGCTGCCGGCCCTGATGCGCTCGCGCAATCAGTGGCAACGGCTCCAGCCCGTGCAATTGCTGCGCGGTTTCGGCGCGGCCATGCGTCTCTACCAATCCCACCAGGACGTTGACGCCGGCCTGCCGCTCCCGCTGCGCCGCTGCGAGCATGGCGTAGGTCTTGCCCACGCCCGCGTTGGAGCCAAAATAAATGCGCAACTTGCCCCGATGCGCCGCCGCCTGCTCGGCCTGCAATCGCGCCACCAACGCGTCCGGATCGGGGCGCGTGTCGTGCAGTTCTTCAGTACCTTGGGGCGAGCTGGGCATATCAGGCGAAGCGTAGCATCAGACCACGCCGATGGCGGAGATGAACAGGTCAATCAGTTTGATGCCGACGAATGGCACGATCAAACCGCCCACACCGTAGATCAGCAGATTGCGTCGCAACAGCGCCGCCGCTCCCACCGCGCGATAAGGCACACCGCGCAGCGCCAACGGGATGAGCGCAATGATGATCAGGGCGTTGAAGATCACCGCGCTCAGAATGGCCGACTCCGGGCTGTGCAGGCGCATCACATTGAGCGCCGCCAGTTGCGGATAGGTGCTCACGAACGCCGCCGGGATGATGGCGAAATATTTCGCCACGTCGTTGGCCACGCTGAAGGTAGTGAGCGCGCCGCGCGTCATCAGCATCTGCTTGCCGGTTTCCACCACCTCGATGAGCTTGGTCGGATTGCTGTCCAGGTCGACCATGTTGCCCGCCTCTTTCGCCGCCTGCGTGCCGCTGTTCATGGCCACGGCCACGTCGGCCTGCGCCAGCGCCGGGGCATCGTTCGTGCCGTCGCCTGTCATGGCCACCAGCCGGCCCGCCGCCTGCTGCGTGCGGATGAGTTGCAACTTGTCCTCGGGCCGCGCTTCGGCCAGATAGTCGTCCACGCCCGCCTCGGCCGCAATCGCCGCAGCGGTGAGCGGGTTGTCGCCCGTGATCATCACGGTCTTGATGCCCATGCGGCGCAACTCGGCAAAGCGCTCGCGGATGCCGTGCTTGACGATGTCCTTGAGCTCGATGACGCCCAGCACGCGGCTGTTCTCCGCCACCACCAGCGGCGTGCTGCCGCGACGGGACACGTCTTCCACAATCTTCACCAAGGCGGGCGGAAACTGCCCGCCCAGCGCCTCGACGTGGCGGCGCACCGCATCCGACGCCCCCTTGCGCAGCATGCGCGTGGCGTCACCCTCGGCGATGTCCACACCGCTCATGCGTGTCTGCGCGGTGAACGGGACGAACACGGCGCCAAGCGCACCCAGTTCGCGCTCGCGCAGGCCGTGTTTTTCCTTGGCCAGCACCACTACGCTGCGGCCTTCCGGCGTTTCGTCGGACAGCGAGGCCAACTGCGCCGCATCGGCCAGTTGCGCGGCCGTGACGCCGGGTGCGGGAAGAAAATCGCTCGCCTGCCGGTTGCCCAGCGTGATGGTGCCGGTCTTGTCGAGCAGCAGCACGTCCACGTCGCCTGCAGCCTCCACAGCTCGGCCCGACGTGGCAATCACGTTGGCCTGCATCATGCGGCTCATGCCTGCGACACCAATGGCCGACAGCAATCCGCCGATGGTGGTCGGGATAAGGCAGACCAGCAGCGCGATCAGCACCGTCAGCGCCACCACCGTGCCGGAACCCGCCTGCGCCACGGCAAATGAAGAGAACGGCAGCAGCGTCACGATCACCATCATGAACACCAGCGTCAGGCCCACCAGCAGGATCGACAGCGCCAATTCGTTGGGCGTTTTCTGGCGCTTGGCCGATTCCACCATGGAGATCATGCGGTCCAGAAACGACTCGCCCGGGTTCACCGTGATCTGCACCACCAGCCAGTCCGACAACACGCGCGTGCCGCCCGTGACCGAGGAAAAATCCCCACCGGCTTCGCGGATCACCGGCGCCGATTCGCCCGTGATGGCGCTCTCGTCCACCGAGGCCACGCCTTCGATCACTGTGCCGTCCAGCGCAATCGTGTCGCCCGCCTCCACCAGAATCACCGATCCCGCGCGCAGCTCGTTCGCCTGCACCGGCAGCCACTGGCTGCCATGGCGCGGTTCGTTCATCACCTTGGCGACGGTGTTGCGCTTCATGCCGCGCAGGCTCGCGGCTTGGGCGCGGCTGCGGCCTTCAGCCACCGCTTCGGCGAAGTTGGCGAACAGCACGGTGAACCAGAGCCACAACGCAATCGCGAGGATGAAGCCCGCAGGTGCCTCGCCCTGACCACGCAAGGCCTCGATCCACAGCAGTGTGGTGATCCACGCGCCAAGGTAGACCACAAACATCACCGGATTGCGCCACTGCGCTTGCGGCGTGAGTTTGCGCAGCGAGTCCAGCAGCGCGCTGCGCAACAGACTGGACTCGAACAACGGAACTGCATTTTTCTTGTTCATGGCATCACTCCTTGCGTGCAGCCTGGGCTTGATCGTCCAGCGCCAGATTCAACTGCAGCACGTTCACACGCGGCTCTCCAAGCACCCACAGCGCGCGCTGTGCGGTGTGCGCATCCACCAGCGCGGCGACCCTGGCTTCGGAGAGGTTCCGCGCAGCCGCAACGCGCGCCGTCTGCAATCTCGCGTTGGCCACCGAAATATGCGGGTCCAGCCCCGAGGCAGACGCAGTCACCGCATCCACCGGCACCAGCGCATCTGCGTGCAGCCGGTTGGCCTGGCGGTAGGCGATGGCACGCTCCCTGGCGTCGCTGGCCAGTTGGCTGTTTGTGGCGCCCTGATTGCTGCCCGCCGACAACAGCGGGTTGTAAGGCTGGCTGATGGTGTGCTCCGGATTCGCCGGATCCGGCCCCGTCGTGGCACTGGGACGGCCCTGGAAATATTTCGCACCTTCAAACGCCTGCCCTACCAACGCAGAGCCGACCACGCGACCATCGCGCTCGATCAGACTGCCAGCGGCCTGATGCGGCAGCGCGAGTTGCGCCACGACGGTGGTCGCCAACGGATAGGCGACGCCTGTCACCAGACACAGTGCCACCGCGGCACGTGCGCTACTCATGAGAACCTGCATGCCGGTCGACGCCTTGTGCGTCCCGTTTGCAGGCAGGGATTTGGATTGAACCAGCGTGTTCATGACTTTCTCCTGCAGACGGCACACAGGGCCGTCTGCTTCATCCAATTCGATATGGGGTATTGACCTGTCGATGCGTCAACGCGCCAACGCGCTCAGGGATAGACCTGCCCCGCCAGCATTTGCAGATGCTCGACGACCGGCCCCAGCGCCAGCGCAGGAAGAAAGGTCAAGCCACCCACCACCGCGATCACGAAGATCAGCAAGCCCATGAACAGCGGCGTTGCCGTCGGGAACGTGCCGGGGCCGGGCGGCACCGTGGCTTTGCTCGCCAGGCTTCCGGCCACTGCCAGCATGGGCAGCATGGTGAGAAAGCGCCCGAACAGCATGGCCAGACCCAGCGTGGTGTTGAAGAACGGCGTGTTGGCATTCAGACCGGCGAAGGCCGACCCGTTGTTGGCCGTGGCCGAGGTATAGGCGTAGAGCACTTCCGAGAACCCGTGCGGGCCATGGTTGTTCAGGCTGGCGTTGGTGTCGGGCCAGAGCGTGGCTATCGCGGTAAAACCCAGCACGCATGCGGGATGCGCGAGCACGGCCAGCATCACCAGCTTGATCTCGCGCGCCTCGATCTTCTTGCCAAGGAACTCAGGCGTGCGACCAATCATCATGCCCGCGACGAACACGGTGAGGATGGCGTACTGGATCAGATTGATCAGCCCCACACCGTCGCCGCCGAACACCGAATTCAGCATCATCTGCGCCAATGGCGTGATGCCACCCAGCGGTGTGAGCGAGTCGTGCATGGCGTTCACCGAACCCGTCGTCGCGGCCGTGGTGGTCGTCACGAACAGCGCGGTATCCGCAATGCCAAAGCGCAACTCCTTGCCTTCCATGTTGCCCCCAGACTGCTCCAGGCTCATGCTCTGGTCGGCACCTGCACGCGCCAGCGCGGCACTGCCGCTTTGTTCGGCATTGAACACCAGTGCCAGAAAGGCAGAAAACAAGATCGCGCAGGCGCCGAACAACACCCACCCCTGGCGGCGGCGCAACAGCATCGACCCCAGCGCGTAGGTCAGCGCTGCCGGAATCAGCAGCATCGACAGGATGTGCACGATGTTCGACAACGGGGTCGGATTCTCGAACGGGTGCGCTGCGTTCATGCTGAAGTAGCCACCGCCATTGGTGCCCACGTGCTTGATGCTTTCCAGGCTGGCGATGGGCCCCGTCAACAGGCTCTGCGTTGCGCCTTCCAGCGTGTGCGCGTCCACCTGTGTCGTCAGTGTCTGCGGCACGCCCTGCCACACCAGAAACAGTGCCACGGCAAAGCTGACCGGCAGCATCACACGCCACAGGATGCGCACAAAATCCACCCAGTAGTTGCCCACGTCCGATGCATTCGAGCGCGCAATGCCCCGAATGAATCCCGCGCAAACGGCAGCACCCGTGATCGAGCCCGCAAACATCAGGAAGGTGATGACCACCATCTGCGTCGCATTGGACAGGCTGGTTTCGCCCGAGTAGGCCTGCCAGTTCGTGTTCGTGATGAACGAGGCCGCCGTATTGAACGCCAGGTCGGGCGTCTGCGCTGGGTTGCCCAGCGGATTCAGCGGCAATTGCATCTGCAGGCGCAGCAGCAGATAGCCTAGCAACATCATCAGCGCATTCGACAGCAGCAGCGCCACGCCGTAGCGCTGCCAGCCCATGCGTTCATCCGGATTGACGCCGATGGCGCGGTAGCTCCAGCGCTCAATGCGCCAGTGCGATTCGCCGGTGAAACAATAGGCAAGCCATTTGCCCATGGCCACGGTCAGTGCCGCCACAACGACGAGCACAGCCACATATTCAAGCCACACAGTCCACATAGATGCCTCCGTGCTTTCAGAGACGAACGAGTGCGACGCTCAACCCGAGCAACCCGGCAAAGCAGGCGACGGTGAGCACGACATAAAGAAGGTCTTGCATGGCGTGGCCCTCAGAACTTTTCCGGGCGCACCAGCGCGTAGCCGAGATAGCCGAACAGGCCCACGGTTGCCGCCACGGCAATCCAGTCAATCCAGTTGAAATTCCACATTCTTGTGCTCCATCGGTGTGGCGCGGCCACACCCATTAACGATGGATGCACTGTAGAAATCGGCGCGTCAAGAACGGGTTGAGATATGGTCAGACCGTATCAAGATGGCATCAAGACGGCGTCAAGACATGTCCGTCGCCAGAGTGTGCGAGCGGCTCAGCCGCTGCACGCGCCATGCAAAGAACAGCACCAGCGACAGCACGGCCAGCGCCAGTAGCGCCACGCCAGTCCAGCCGTGGTTGCGCAAAAAACAACCGGCGCCTGCGCCCAGGATGCTCGATCCCATGTAATAGCTCCACAGATAGAGCGACGACGCGTGCCCCTTGTTCTCTGCGGCCATGCCGCCGACCCAGCCACTGGCGATCGAATGCGCAATGAAGAAGCCCGCCGTCAACAACATGACGCCGCACACGATAGGCCAGAGCGACGCCATGCCGTGGCCCAGCAACGTGAACCCCACTCCACTCATCATGATGCAGACGCCTACGATCAGACCCATGCCCTTGCCCATGCGATCGGCAAATGCTCCGGCCAGTGGCGACGCGAAAATTCCGAACAGGTAGGCATAGAAGAAGTAGCTGATCTGCACCTGACTGAGCCCGAACGGCGCATCACTCAGCAGGAACCCCGCATAGTTGTAGATGCTAACGAACACGCCCATCAGCCCGAACGAAATGACGCACAGCGCAAGCAAGCCCGGATGGCGCAAATGCGCGCGCCATGCCCGCAAGTGATAGGCCGCGCCCAGACCCGTCTTGCGCACAAAGTGCCGGGACGGCGGCAGCAAGCGGAAGAACGCCACCACTGCCAGCAAATCGACCAGCGAAAGCGCCATCAGCGCATGGCGCCAGCCCCAGAAATCCGTCATCACGCTGGTGCCGATGCGCCCCGCCATGCCGCCAAAGGCCGTGCCGCCGACATACAGCCCCATGGCAAAGCCCAGCCCTTTCGGGTCAATCTCTTCAAACAGATAAGCCATCACCACGGCCGGCACGCCGCCCAGCAGAATGCCCTCCACCAACCGCGCTGCCAACACGCCATGCCAGTGCGGCAGCGCCGATACGGCCAGATTGCACAGGCAGGCCAGCGCCAGAGAAACGCACATCAGCCAGCGTCGCCCCAGCCCTTCAGACAAGGCACCCGCCACCACGATCGACACCGCAAGACTCGCCGTGGTCAGAGACAGTGCCAGCGCACTCTGCGCCGGACTCACACCAAACTCCGCCGTGAATTCCGGCAACAGCGGTTGAACGCAATAGAGCAACGAGAACGTGGCAAAGCCCACCAGAAACAGGGCCGCGCTGACGCGCCAGTAGTCCACCGAACCGCGCGCAATCAATGGTCTGGAGAAAGGCGCGTCACCGGGCGCTGGACTACTCATGAATGAAAGCTATAGGAAGTTTCGCAAGATTGCTCATCCATTGTGCATCGCCCGGCAACCGTGAGCGCAAAGCGGCCCTTCAAGACGACAATAGCGGCAAATTCTCTCTAGCGCCGTCTCAACTCACTCTTTCCATGATTGCCACACGAGCACCCACCTCTCGGCCCGAACCCCTCATCCCCGAGCCACTGTGGCGTGCACAGCTGTACGTGTGGAGCGCGTTGGCGCTGATCTATCTGGGATGGCTGCTGGTGTTCTGGCCGGGCGTGCTCGGAGAAGACAGTGCCGCCATTCTCATGGAAGTGGACCAACCCGATGCCTTTCGCAGCGGCAAAAGCGTGGTCTGGTACTTTCTTGTGCGCATGGCCTATGGCCTGACGCACCAGGTGGAGTGGGCCGTCGGCCTCGCCATGCTCCTGTGCGCGTTTTTCCTGGCCCGCCCTCTCGCGTGGTTCTGGTGCGCCCGCCGCCGCATCCTTTTCGGCTTCCTGTTCGTTTTCGTGGCCGCCGCGCCGCATATGGTTTACTTTGCTGGCTCGCTTTATCCCGACGCCTTGTTTGCCGCAGCGTCCACCGCGCTGCTGTTCGAGATCGGCCTGATGCTGCGTCAACGCAACGCGCGTTGGTCTTCCGTCGCGTTCATCGCCATCGCCATGCCATTTGCGCTCTTCGTGCGCCCGAATGGCGTGCTGTTCCTGTTGCCGCTGCTCGTCTCACTCTTTTTCGTTCCCAAAGCCATGCGTGTTCCGCTTGCAGCGGCGATCGGATTCTGGTGCGTACTGGTGGCCGGTGTGACGCAATGGCACAAATCCACGTCGCAAGATGCGCTGGATTCCCTCGTCCTGTTCGAAACGGCACACCTGCTGCAACCGCGCGCCATGAACGACCTGTGGCAGCAGATGCCGGACATGAATGATCCGTGGATCCTGCGCGCCCCCAAGCTGTCGCCGCGCACCATGGAGATCCTGCTCGCACACACCACGCGCGAGAAAATCGTCGCCTACTCCGACCCAGTCTACTGGGACATGCTGATTTTTCACCCCGAAGGGCCGCAGCTTGGCGCAATTCCCATGGCGCAACGCAAAGAACTGACGCGGGAGTTCTTGCGCTACAACCTGTGGCACAACCTTCCGGAGGTGGTGGCCAGCCGGGTGAATGTTTTCTTGTCTGCGGCGCTCGCACAAGGCGGCTTTCCTGCACTCGACTACGCCAAAGTGGTGCTGCCCCGTACAAACGCCACGTCGCAGATGCGCCGATTTGCGCTTGACAAGGCAGAACGGGCCCTCCGGTTCATGCACAAGACCAGTTACCGGGCCAGGTGGCTTCTGTGGACACCCTTCGTTGGCATCGCTCTGATCGGCTGGTGCCTGTGGCGCGGCGTACAGCAACGTGACGCTGCGGCGCTGGTGGTCGCTGGCGCAGCCGCCATCCAGTTGCTGGCCATCGTCGCTTTTGCCTCGGCTGGCGAATACCGGTACTTACTGCCCTTCTTCACCCTTCCGTTGGCGCTTGGACCGCTGCTTGCCACACGGGCGCAGCGCGAATCCGTAGCCAAAGTGACTCGGGGGGCAGTTCACCACAACGCTCTGTAAAATGCGCTCATACGCCGTGCTGACTACTCAAGCGCACGCGCTCTCAGAATGTTTTCCCTGGATTTCCCTTGACCTACGCCTCCGAAACACGGCGCCGCCGAACCTTTGCCATCATCTCCCACCCTGACGCCGGTAAAACGACGCTGACGGAAAAGCTGCTGCTGTTCTCGGGCGCGATCCAGATTGCCGGTGCCGTCAAAGGCCGCAAGGCCAGCCGTCACGCCACTTCCGACTGGATGGAAATCGAAAAGCAGCGCGGAATCTCGGTCGCTTCGTCGGTGATGCAGATGAGCTACCGCAACCACGTCATCAACCTGCTCGACACGCCCGGCCACAAGGACTTCTCGGAAGACACCTACCGCGTGCTGACCGCCGTGGACTCGGCGCTGATGGTGATTGATGCGGCCAATGGTGTGGAGACCCAGACGCGCCGCCTGATCGAGGTCTGCCGCCAGCGCGACACGCCCATCATCACCTTCGTCAACAAGATGGACCGCGAAGTGCGCGACCCGCTCGACATCCTCGATGAGGTGGAGCGCGAGCTAGGCATGCCCTGCTGCCCCATCACCTGGCCGGTCGGCCAGGGCAAGAGCTTCGGCGGCATCATCAACCTGCGCACTCAGAGCATGACCGTGTTCGCCGCCGGCAGCGAAAAGCGCCCGCAGGATTTCGAGGTCATTCCGCTCAGCGAGAGCGACAAGCTGCGCGCCCGCTTTGGCCGCGCCTTCGATGACGCGCTGGAAAGCATGGAGCTGGCCGTCGGCGCTTCCGCCGAATGGGATCACGAAGCCTTCCTCGCTGGCAAGCTGACGCCCGTGTTCTTCGGCTCGGGTGTGAACAACTTCGGTGTGATGGAAGTGCTGGACGCCGTGGTGGACATGTCCCCACCGCCCGGCCCGCGCGTGGCCTTCACCGAAGTGAACCGTGTGCGCGAAGAAAAAACCATCCAGCCGGAAGACCGCAGTTTTACTGGCGTCGTGTTCAAGGTGCAGGCGAACATGGATGCCAACCACCGCGACCGCATCGCCTTCGTGCGCATCGCCTCGGGCAAGTACACTCCGGGCATGAAGATGAAGGTACAGCGCACCGGCAAGGAACTGCGTCCGACCAGCGTCGTCACTTTCATGAGCCAGCGCCGTGAAGCTGTGGACGAAGCCTACGCGGGCGACATCGTCGGCTTCACCATCCACGGCGGTGTGCAGTTGGGCGACACCATCACCGATGGGCCGAACCTGCAATTCACCGGTCTGCCCTTCTTTGCACCGGAAATGTTCATGACCGTAGTGCTGAAGAACCCGCTGCGCACCAAGCAACTCCAGCAGGGCCTGATGCAGTTGGGCGAAGAAGGCGCGATTCAGGTGTTCAAGCCGGAAGCTGGCGGCAACATGCTGCTCGGCGCCGTCGGCCAACTGCAGTTTGAAGTCGTGCAGCACCGCCTGAATACCGAATACGACTGCGACATCCGTCTGGAAGGCTGCCAATACACCGGCGCCCGCTGGATCACCGCCGACACGCCCGCCGAGCTGCGCGAATTCGAGAACGCCTATCCCTTGCGCATGTCGCGCGACGCCGCAGACACGCTCGCCTATCTGTGCACCAGCCCGTACGATGTGCGTCTGGCGCAGGAGCGCTTTCCGAAGATTCACTTCCATCCCTTGCGCGAGCATGCGGGCTTGGCGCTGCAGATGAACGGCTGATAGCGAAACGGCATGACAAGCACCCGGGCGACACATCCGACCAATAACTTTGACTTCATCCGGATTGTGGCGGCGTCCATGGTCCTGTTCAGTCATCACTTTGCGCTGACCGCCAAAGGCGAGCCCTCTTTTTTTGGCATATTCAGCCTGGGAGGATTGGCGGTTGCCATTTTCTTCATCATCAGCGGCTATCTGGTGATGATCAGTTGGATGCGGGATCCGAATCTGCCGCGCTTCGCGATGCGCCGATTCCTGCGTATCTGGCCGGCCCTCACGTGCGTGCTGGTGCTCACGGCCTACGTGATGGGGCCCATCGTGACCGAACTTCCTGTAAAGGAATATCTGCGCCACGGAGCCACTTTCGACTATTTGCGCGGCATCTTCATGCGCATTCATTTCGTGCTGCCGGGTGTGTTCGAGAACAACCCATATGCGCGTAGCGTCAATGGCTCGCTGTGGACCATTCCCATTGAAGTGCGTTGCTACATCGTGCTCGGTATCGCCGGATTGATCGGGCTGCTGAAATACCGGTCTGTCTTTCTGCTGTGCGTGGCCGCTTATCTGGCATGGTTCCTCTCCAAAAGCAATGCAGACGTCACTGGCGTGACGGAGTTTCCCCGCGAACTTGGTGCCTATTTCCTGCTCGGCGCTTCCATGGCGCGGCTGGAAAACTCGTGGCAGCGTTACCCCCTCGCGTGGGCCGCCGTGATCGGCATGCTGTTTACCGCGTTGTGGGCCAACGAATGGCGGCATACCGCCTTGTTGGCGGGGCTCACCTTCGCCGTGATCTATCTGGGCACACGGCGCACGCCCATCCTGCATCGCGCCGGTCGTTTTGGCGATCCGTCGTACGGCATCTACCTGTACGCATTTCCTGTACAGCAGACCGTTGTGCTGTATCTCTGGCCGCAAGCAGGCTTTGCGGGCACCATGCTCGTGGCAGCCGTCATCACTGCTGCTCTTGGCTTACTCAGTTGGCACACGATTGAAAAGCAGGCCCTCAAATTCAAGCCCCGGAGTGGCGCAGGCAGCATGTTTCCCAAAATCAAAGAATTTCTCCTGGCCTCAGAGTCCCGCGCGTTCATCAGCATTTTTGCCTTGCTTTGCGTTTGCTATGCCGCCTGGCTCGTCGCCTGCTGGCCCGGCATGCTCGGTCAGGACAGTCTGGCCGTCATGCTGGAGATCGAGACGAACCGCGAGTTCCAGGCAAACAAGCCTGCGTTCTGGTACCTCTTCAACCTGCTGCTGTATGGGCCAACCCTGCGTGCGGAATGGCCCATTGCCATTCAATTGCTGATCTCGGCTTTGGTGTGTGCGCGCGTGCTGAGCTGGATGGTGACGCGCCGCATGTTCAAGAGCTTCGCCTACTGCCTGCTGCTCGTGGCGCTCGCGCCGACCGTGCTGCTCTATGTCGGCAGCATGTATTCCGACGGTATCTATGCGATTGCCCTGACCGGCATGCTGTTTGAAGTCTGGCTGAGCATGCGCAGCAAATCGATCAGCCGGGCCTCCGCATTGGTGTTGCTGATCACCGTCCCCTTTGCCATCTTTGCCCGGCCCAACGGCGTCATCAACCTGCTGCCCTTGCTTGTGCTGGCCTGGGTGCTGACGGGCGCGCAGCGCACACGGCTTGCACTGATTGTCATCCCGTGGTGCGTCGTTGGATTCGGCAGTCAGATCGCGTACAAATACGACCGCGGAATTGGCACCGTCTATCCGCTGACCTTGTACGAAACGGTGGGCTTTCTGGAGCAACGTCCCATGGGTCTTTGGGAATTCAACGAGCCCCGGGTAACACAGAAAACCATCGATGCGCTCACTTCCAGCGGACAGAGCCTGGAGAAGATCCAGGACTTCTACGACCACTATTACTGGGATCCATTGATCTTCTTCCCGCAGGGACCCGCACTGGGAACGCTCAGTAAGAAGGCGAAAAGCACCATCGTCAAGGAATTCGTCAAGTACAACCTGTGGCACAACTTCCCGGCGTTCGCGGCCAGTCGCGTGAACATCTTCCTGTTTTCCGCGCTCGCACGCGCTGCGGTGCCCGGACCTCTGAATGCGATGTACATCGTTCCCCAAACGAAATCACGCTCGCACGTTCAAACCGTGAACTGGCCGACCGATGACTTGCTCATCGACTGGTTTCATTGGACGATGAAGCACCGCGCGGTGTTGTGGGCCCCATGGCTTGGCCTGATTCTCATTGCTGTCGCAGCGCGACGCGGCTTCGTCACGCGCGACAAAGCGGTTTGCGTCGTTGGCGGAATCTATGTGCTCCAATTGCTAGCCGTGTTCATGTTTTCCATTGCAGGCGAATACCGCTACCTGCTGGCGTTTTTTACCGCGCCGCTGGTATTGCTGCCGATGCTTTATTACAGACCCGCTCAGGATCATGTCTAAAACCACCGTTTTTCTCACCCTGCTGTGCGTTCTGTGCATCAGCATCGGGCAAATCCTGTTCAAGAAAGCCGCAGCCGGTCTGGAGGCGCCACTGAGCTGGCGCTCATTCGCGTTCAACGGCTGGTTGATCGCCTCCCTCGCCCTCTACGGCATGACGACGCTGGGGTGGGTATGGATTTTAAAGAATGCCCCACTGCAACTTGCCTATCCATTCATGGGACTGGCCTTTCTGTTCGTGCCTATGATGGCGTGGATCGTTCTGGGTGAACCCCTGCACTGGAAGACCTTCGCTGGCGGCGCACTCATCCTGCTGGGAATCGCCGTCGCTTCACTTTGACTATCCTGCCCGACTGACATGCGCATAGCTGTTGCCATTCCCTGCTACAAGGTCACCCAACATGTGATGGGCGTGATCGCTGCCATCGGTCCCGAGGTCGACGTGATCTACGCAGTGGACGACGCCTGTCCCAACCAGAGCGGGAAATACATCGAAGAGCACAACACCGATGCGCGTGTTCGCGTGCTCTACAACCCCGAGAATCGCGGCGTCGGCGGCGCCATCGTCACGGCCTACAAGGCCGCCATTGCAGACGGCATGGATATCGTGGTGAAGATCGACGGCGACGGGCAGATGAACCCCGCGTTGCTGCCGCAGTTCGTGCGTCCCCTGCTGCGCAGGCAGGCCGACTACACCAAGGGCAACCGTTTCTACCGCCCCGAGTCCGTGGAAAACATGCCCTCCGTGCGGCTGTTCGGCAACGCGGTGCTGTCCTTCCTCACCAAGCTCAGTTGCGGGTACTGGAACGTAATGGACCCGACCAACGGCTATACCGCCGTGCGCACGCAAGTGCTCAAAGAACTGCCCCTCGACAAGCTGGAGCGGCGCTACTTCTTTGAAACCGACATGCTGTTCCGGCTGAACACCGTGCGCGCCGTCGTAAAGGACGTGCCGATGGACTCGGTGTATGCCGACGAAGAATCGAATTTGAAGATCGGCAAGATCCTGCCGGAATTCCTGCGCAAACATGCGTCGCGCCTGTGGCGGCGTTACGTGTACAACTATCTGGTGCGCGACTTCAACGTCGGCACGGTCTACAGCATCGGCGGTGTGCTGATGCTGCTGGTCGGCTCCGTGTTCGGCCTGTGCCACTGGATTGAAAGCGCCAACAGCAACCGCCCCGCCACCAGCGGCACCGTGATGTTTGCGGCGTTGCCCATTCTTGTGGGCATCCAGTGCCTGATTGCGTTCCTGCACTTCGACGTGGGCAATGTTCCCAGCGAGCCGCTCAGCCAGAATCTGGACGACGACCCGCTCCCCTGATCCACACTGGCAGGACTACTGCCACACCTCTCCAGGCAATCGGGGATGGGAACGTTGATAGGGCTGAAACGGCACGCCGTTGTGGATCAGATCACGCGATGCCTCCGCAATCGTTGAGCGCCAATAGTCTGCACCGCCCCATCGAATCTCCGTGCCAATTGGACAGTTGAACTCCAGTTGCAGATTTCCGCTGCCTTTGGGACGCATGCTGAAGCCCCCGCTCAACGCGTAACTGCGCATCGCGCCATCGCGCGAAAGAAAGATGCTCGTGGGCAGCGGCGAATAATGGTCATCCGCGTTCGAGTAGCTCAGCCGCACGTCGCGGCAGGAATGCGGGATGTTGTCGCTGACCGCCAACCGCACACGCCACACACCTTCCATAAAGCCCGCCTTGCCGACTGGCGTGCCCGCTGGAATGGTCAGCGGAATCACCAACTGCGTCTTCAGCTCGCGCGTCACCCATACGTCTTCACCTGCCGCCTGCATGCCCACGGCGGTGGAATGGCCAAACGCATCGCTATCTATGTGAAGCTCGGCTGGCCCCAATCGGTGCGGATCGACCACCAAGCGCTCGTGGCGCTTGGCCCATGCCAGCGCGCCCACATGGACGTACACCAGCACCGCAATCAGCGCCACTTGCCATACCACGCCGCGCCAGTTCCAGGTCCAGGCACCGGTCTGCACCTTGCGTTGGGGAAGGCGAAAATGGCTGGTCAGCAAGGCAACTGCCACCGATCCCAGCACCACAAACAACGGATCGAGAAAGGCGCCGTTGTAGCGCGAGTTATAGAGCACGGGAACGAACTGGGTCACCATCGCCAAGGTGAGGAGCACCAGCGCAGCGAGACAAAACAGCACGCCCCGCGCTTGCGCGGATCGCGTCTCGGGCTCATCAGATGAAGCGTGGCGTGACAACGTCTGGATCACCCCTTTCGCTCCGCGCCGCAAGGCCACCACCCCAAGCACGGCTGCGGCACCCAGAATCAATAGCAACTGCGCTTGACGTTTCGCCCGAAATTCCGAGTCAAAATGGCGCTCGACCGGGCTATACAACATCCACGAACGCGCCTTGCCTGCAAAGAAACGCAGATTATCTTCCAGGCTCGTGCGTCGGATCATCTCGACCGCAATCTGCTTTTCCCACCGGTCTGCATCGATAGACAGATTGCCCTGCGTGTTGGGATCAATGGTCGATGCGGTGACGCCGATGTCGTACTGAAAATTGGCATAGTACGGCTCTTCACCCACATGCAGCGGGTGAACGCCGTAATACAGGCCAGCGCCCGCGCCTGTGCCAATGCCCCAGTTCTGAAAATAGATACCGTTCTTGATGATGACGAGCGCCGGCAGGATCAACGCCAAGCCGAAGGTGATGAGCGTACGCCGGAAGATCACCCGCACCAGCGGAGCCAATGCAGGCCGACCGCGCATCCGCCAAACGAGATAACACAGCCCCATGGCGGCCAGCAATCCCAGAACGATGTATTGCAAAACGGGGCGCGACAACAAGGTAATGCAAAGGCCCGCGCCTGCCATGGCAAACCAGCGCTTGCGCGGCGCGGCGGAGGCGATGGCCTCCACCATGCCGCACAGGAACAACATGAAGCCAAAGAGGAACATGGCTTCGGTCAACACCTTCGGAATGGCATGCAAAAGCGTATGCGTGGAGACCCACAAGGCCGTTGCAAGCATGGCAGCCACCGTGCCTCCCAGACGCTTGGCCATGCGCCAGACAAGATAGATGCAGGCCAGGAACAGGGCGCAATTGGCGAGAATGATGGCGTTCTCATGGACACCCCACACGGCGGTCCACAAGTAGCCTAACGGTGCCACGGTGTAGCTCAGCTCATCTGTCGTCAAGAATGCCCATGGATCCTTGAGGAACTTCTGCCCTCCAGGAAGATAGACCCATTGCGCATCACCGTTCGGTACGCCGACAGATTCCAGATAGATCTTGTGCAGGCCCTTGATGGCCAAGCCGCAGACGAACAGCAGCCATACGGTGTTGAACAGTGACTGTAAATTTTTCTTCGACAATTTCACCCTCGCTGTGATTCTGCATGGCGCGCTGCGACTCTACTTGCTGGAGATTCCGGGTGCAAGTCAACCGGGCGGCCGCCCGAGAAAACCTGCATGTTCTGCGCTCACCCAACGCAGTGTCCACACGCATGTTTCATCACCCTTACACTAGGCTTCAGCTATCTAACGTCTCGAGCGACTCATTTTTTTCATGCATCCTCTCTCGCACTGGCGCCCTTCGGATCGCGCCCACATCCACGGACTTTTCACTGACATTGACGACACGCTCACCACCGACGGTGCCATCACGCAGGATGCGCTTGATGCGCTTTCCGCCTTGAAGGCAGCAGGTTTGCATGTCATTCCGATCACCGGTCGCCCGATTGGCTGGAGTGAACCGTTCGCCTCGCAGTGGCCGGTAGATGCGATCGTGGCGGAAAATGGGTCGGTGGCATTCGTGCGCGCTGAAGATGGAAGCATCCGCAAGATCTACCAGCAGGATGCCGCCACCCGCGCCGCGAACTACGCGCGCATGCAGGAAGTCGCGCAACAGATCGTGCGCGAGGTGCCCGGTGCCATGCTGGCCACCGACTCTGCGGGGCGCGAAACCGATATCGCGATCGATCACAGCGAGTTCACGCACTTGCCCCAGACGGGGATCGATCAGGCCATTGCCATCATGCGCGCAGCGGGCATGAATGCCACGGTGAGCAGCATCCACATCAACGGCTGGTTTGGCGAACACAACAAGCTGGAAGGCGCGCGCTGGATCGTGCAAGAGCTGTACGGACGCGATCTGGACGCCGAACTGGATCACTGGACCTATGTGGGCGACTCCACCAATGACCAGTTGATGTTCAAGCACTTCAACAACAGCATCGGCGTCGCCAACATCGCCCGCTTCGTTGCGCAGCTCAAGGACTTTCCCAAGTACGTCACGCAAGGCGAGCGCGGAGCCGGTTTTGCGCAAGTGGCGGCGATGCTGCTCGGCCAGTGACCACCGGGGGTGGAAGGCTCAAACTTAACCCTCTCCCGCTTACCGCAGGGACGCCAGATACAACAAAGCGCGGCACAAGGCCGCGCTCTTTCAATCCATCCAAGCAAGGGTCGCCCCGCAGCGATGATGGTTTCCCCCTTCCCGAAGCGCGAAGTTCGAAGTGCGCAAATTGAAAGGGGAAGACGCACAGCGCCTCAGCGGGTTGCCTCTTCTCAGTGCTGCAGGATCTTGTTGAGGAAGTCCTTGGTACGTGGCTGGCGCGCATCGGGATTGCCGAAGAACTCATCCTTCGAGCAATCTTCCAGAATCTTCCCGCCCACATCCATGAAGATCACGCGGTTACTCACCTTGCGTGCGAAGCCCATTTCGTGCGTCACGCACATCATGGTCATGCCTTCATGGGCAAGGCCAATCATCACGTCCAGCACTTCGCCGACCATTTCGGGGTCGAGCGCGGAGGTAGGCTCGTCAAACAGCATCACGATCGGGTCCATCGACAGCGCGCGCGCGATGGCCACACGCTGCTGCTGACCGCCAGAGAGCTGGCCCGGAAACTTGTCCTTGTGCGCCGACAGGCCCACGCGGTCGAGCATTTTCAGTCCGCGCTTGTTGGCGTCGTCGGCACTGCGGCCCAGCACCTTCATCTGCGCAATCGTGAGGTTCTCGGTCACGCTCAGATGGGGAAACAGCTCGAAGTGCTGGAACACCATGCCCACGCGGCTGCGCAGTTTGGGCAGATCGGTTTTCCGGTCGTGCACGGCGACGCCGTCCACATAGATCTCGCCTTTCTGGAACGGCTCCAGCGCATTGATGGTCTTGATGAGCGTGGACTTGCCAGAGCCCGAAGGCCCGCACACCACCACCACTTCGCCCTTCTCGATGTTGGTGGAGCAGTCGGTCAGCACCTGAAAGCTGCCGTACCACTTGGAAACGTTTTTGAGTTCAATCATTGCAATTCCTAGTCAGGGTAGCAGTCAGTCTTTTTATCGGATGATCGCGATCTTCTTGTGCAGGCGCTTCACGAACCACGAGAGCGCATAGCAAATCACGAAATATGTTGCGGCGGCGATCAGATACGACTCCACGGGGCGACCGAAGTTCTTGCCCGCGATGTCGAAGCCCTTGAGCATGTCATAGGCGCCGATGGCATAGACCAGCGACGTGTCCTGGAACAGGATAATGGTCTGCGTGAGCAGCACTGGCAGCATGTTGCGGAAAGCCTGAGGCAGCACCACCAGACGCATGTTCTGGCCATACGTCATACCGAGCGCCTGCCCGGCAAACACCTGTCCCCGCGGAATGGACTGGATACCGGCACGCATGATTTCACTGAAGTACGCCGCTTCAAACGCGACGAAAGTGATGACCGCAGACGTCTCGGCACCAATGGGCTCGCCGATGATCATGGGCACCAGCAAGAAGAACCACAGGATCACCATGACCAGCGGAATCGAGCGCATGCCGTTCACGTAGATGGTGGCGGGCAGGTCCAGCCATTTCTTGCCCGACAGGCGCATCAACGCCAGCAGCGTGCCGAAGAAGATACCGCCCAGCGTTGCGATCACGGTCAGCATCAGGCTGTACTGAAGGCCCTTCCAGACATAGTTGCTGAAAAGCTCCCACGAGAAAAACGACCAATCAAGATTGAGGTTCATGTCAGTGGCCTCCACCGCTTGCAGCGATCATGCCGGGAACCCGCGAACGCTTTTCTATGAATGTCATGATGCGGTTCACCACGAAGGCAGAGAACACATACAGCGCCGTCACGGCCAGATAGACCTCCACGCCGCGCGCGGTTTCTTCCTGCGCCTGCATGGCAAACATGGTCAGTTCGGCCACCGACACCGCGAACGCCACGGACGAGTTCTTGAACACGTTCATGGTCTCACTGGTCAGCGGCGGAATGATGATGCGAAACGCCATCGGCAGCAGCACGTACCGATAGGTCTGGAAGGTGGTGAAGCCCATCGCCATGCCCGCATAACGCTGGCCGCGCGGCAGAGCCTGAATGCCCGAGCGCACCTGCTCGGCAATACGTGCCGAGGTGAACAGGCCAATGGCGAAAACCACCAGCACAAATCCATCCACTCGCTTGAGCGCAGGGAAGATGGCCGGTATGACGTGATACCAGACGAACACCTGCACCAGAAGCGGGATATTTCTAAACAACTCCACCCAGGCATTGCCCAGGCGAACGATCCAGGGGCGATCCGGCAACGTGCGCAGCGTGCCGATGATGGCTCCCAGCACCAAAGCGAGCGCCAGCGACAACAGCGAGACGGACACGGTCCAGCCCCAGGCAGACATCATCCAGTCCAGATACGTGATATCGCCGTTTTTTCCAAAACAGCTTTGCCCGACCTCTTGGGTAATGGTGTCTTGACAGAACACCTGCCAATCCCAACTCATACGAGCACCTCTTCCATTCTCAAACGCGAAGCGGGAAAGGCAGTGGCGCACCACTGCCAGTTCCCCCAACAAAAACGCCCCCTCAACGCTGCTGTCCGAAGGGGCGCGACTGGGTAGTCAGACCAGACCGAAATTACTCGACCTTGTACTCTTCCATTGGCTTGTCGTTCGGATTTTCCCAAGCGGCCTTGGTCGCAGCCGACAGCGGCAGACCGATCTTCACGTTGTTCGGTGGGATGGGCTGCATGAACCACTTGTCGTACAGCTTGGCCAGCGTGCCGTCCTTGATCTGGCGTGCGATGGAGTCGTCCACGGCCTTCTTGAAGGCAGGGTCGTCCTTGCGCAGCATGCAGGCGATCGGCTCCACCGAGAGCACTTCGCCAACGATCTTGTAATCGTTAGGCGCCTTGGACTTGGAGATGTTGGCCGCCAGGATCGAGCCGTCCATGATGAAGGCGTCGGCACGGCCGGTCTCCAGCATCAGGAAGGAGTCGGCGTGGTCCTTGCCCATGACTTCCTTGAAGGTCAGGCCATCAGCGCGCTTGTTCTTGCGCAGCGTCTGCACCGAGGTGGTGCCAGTGGTCGTGACCAGCGTCTTGCCGTTCAGGTCCTTGATGCCGGTGATGCCGGAGTTGGCCTTCACCGCGATGCGCACTTCTTCCACATAGGTGGTGTAGGCGAACGCAGCGTCCTTCTGGCGTGCCAGGTTGTTGGTGGTGGAGCCGCACTCGATGTCCACGGTACCGTTTTGCACCAGCGGAATGCGGTTCTGCGAAGTCACCGGCTGGTACTTCAGGTCCATCTTGGCCAGACCCAATTGCTTCTGGATGTCCTTCAGGATGTTTTCGCCCATCTCCGTGTGGAAACCCACGTACTTGCCATTGCCCAGCGTGTAGCCGAGGCCGGAAGACTCACGCACGCCGAATGTGACAGCGCCCGAAGACTTGATCTTTGCCAATGTGTCATTGGCCTGCGCGAATGCTGTACCAGTTGCCAGCACAGTAATTGCGGCGACCATCAAATGCTTCTTCATAGAATCTCCTTGCATGTGAAGCGAAAAAAACAAGTGTAGTGAAAGGGTGTGTCCGCTTACATCATCAATCGTGTCGAATCTGCTTATTTACGTCACATCCACTTGTCACCGTGGGTTTCCCGGAATTGCACCATCAACCAGGCAACTGATCTGTAGGGTATTTCCAGAAGTCTTTCAACAAATAGCTCGCCGGCAGATTCAGGATCCGCTGCTTCGGAGGAATCGGTTTGTTGAACCATTTGTCGTAAATCTTGTTGACCTCCCCGGACGAGATCAACCGTCGCATTTCTGCATCGACCAGTGACTTGAAAGCTGCATCTCCCTTGGGCAGCATGATCGCCAACGGCTCGGTCGTCAAAAATCTTCCCACAATTTTGAATTCTTTCGGATCGGCGCTGTTGGAGGCCAAGCCTGCCAGCAACACGTCGTCCATGACAAATGCGTCAGCCTCGCCTTTTTGCAGCATATCAAAGGCGGCGCCATGATCTGGCGCAGCAACAATGTTCATTTGCAAGTAACGTGCCCGATTCATCTGCTCGACTGCGGCCAACGGCGTGGTTCCCTTGGTGGACACCACTTTCTTTTTTTCCAGGTCTTCCACCCGCTCGATCTTGCCCGCTGACTTTACCAAGATGCGTGCGCCGGTGATGAAGTGCGCGAACGTGAAGTCGACTTCCTTGCGCCGCGCCGCGTTGTTGGTAGTGGAGCCGCACTCCAGATCGGCCTTGCCGCTCTTGACCTTTTCTACGCGGTTCTCCGAGGTCACCTGCAGATACTTGACTTCCATGTTCGGCGTGCCGGTCACCTTGCGTACCTGATCGGCCAGACGCAGGCACAAATCCATCGCATAACCAATGGGTTTGCCGTCCACCACATAGGAAAAGGGAATTGAGGCGTCGCGATGCGCAATCACCAGCGCGCCACCTTTGGCGACGCGATCCAGCACCCCTTCCGCGTTCGCGGAGAGGCTACAGGCCAGCATTCCAAGGCACATGCATGCCTTCGAGAAGGGACTTCTCATGATACGACTGCGCTCCTTGCTTATTGAGAACTGGGCCGTTCGGGCGCCATGAATGGGTGACTCAATGGCGTCGTTGGCGAATTGCAACCCGGTGCTGAATTTCTTGTTGTGAGTGCCACACGAAAAAGTTCAGCGAATGTATCGATCTGATTCCAACAGTGCCAATGCTAATTGCTACGAATAACCATGCAATCAACGCATGACCTCCTGGCAGGGTTAATAGTCCTCTTCTACGTTGGCCGCATCGGATTGCGATTGCAGATAGGTCCAGAAGGATTGCGCCAAAGAGTTCGTGGCGTCCTTGGGACTCGGCTTCTCGCGATAGGCACGCACCTCCATCGCGACTTGCAGATGCGCTGCATCGGCCGGTGCGGCACTGACGAGCTTGCCTGCACGCAACTCTTTTTTTACGGCGCTGTGCGGTAAAAACGCGACGCCATGGCCTTCCACCGCCATGGCTTTCAAGCCTTCTGCCATGTCGGTTTCATAGACGCGATCGAGATGGATCGTCGTGGCCGCTTCTTTCAGAATCAGGTCCGTCACGCGGCTCAAGTAGGCACCGGGCGCATACCCTAAATACGGCAGTGGCTGCCCTGGCTTGCCGGGCAGCATGTACATCGGCTTGCCATCCGCATCGGGTTTGCAATAAGGCGCGAGCAGTTCTTCGCCAAGGCTGACCATTTCGTAGCGGTCCGCATCCAACTGGATCGGCTGGGACGGATGGAAATATGCGATCAGCAAATCGCAGCCGCCTTCCACCAGACGCATCACCGCATCGTGCACGTTGAGCGCGAGCAGCCGCGTCTTGAGTGGACCGAACTCGCTGCGCAGCCGCGTCAGCCAGGCGGGAAAAAAGGTGAAAGCCAGCGTGTGCGGCACGGCAAAGACGATCATGTCCTTGCCCGTCGTTGTATGCGCTCTCAGCATGGCGCGCGTGTTTTGCAGCGCCTGCAGCATCTCGATGGCTTGGTCGTACAGCGTCTTGCCTGCACTCGTGAGCCGCGTGGGGTAGGAGCTGCGATCCACCAGATCGGTGCCGGCCCATGCCTCCAGCGCCTGAATGCGCCGCGAAAAAGCGGGTTGCGTGACATGACGCAGTTGCGCCGAACGGCTGAAGCTGCGAGTTTCTGCGAGGCTGACAAAGTCCTCAAGCCACTTGGTTTCCATGGCACTCATTATCAGCCTGCAACAACGTTATGCAACAAATGCATATGCCAAAGCGCGGATTTTTCGATGCTGCAGCGCAGCAACCGAGGGTCGCTTACTCGGGAACACCCCGACATACCCCCGGTTACTTCAGGGGCAAAATGACACTCACTCCTGCGCATGACGCGGCCCCGGATGCACCCCATCGAACGGCCTGACGTTGGCTTTTTCGAATTTGTTGTCCTGCTTCCTGCCACTCTCCTGCGATGTCATCCAAGTCCCCTGCCGAAACGGAAATCCACCACGTTTCGGAAACTCCGGCCCCTGCCGACTCTGAACCCCGTTCCCTGCGCATCGAAGATTGGCTCACCGTGATCGTGATGGCAGCGTTGGCCCTCATCACATTCGCGAACGTGCTCGTCCGTTACTTCACGAGTTCCTCATTTGCGTGGACGGAAGAGATTTCCGTGTTCCTGATGATCGTGCTGGCACTCGTGGCGGGTTCTGCCGCCGTGGCGCGCGACCGCCATATCCGCATCGAATTTTTCTCGGAGTCGGGCAGCGCGCTGCGCCGCCGGCGCCTTGCACAACTGGGCGCGCTGATGGTGGCGCTGCTGTTCACGGTCATCGCCGTGTTGAGCATCCGCACGCTCTACGACGACTACCGGTTTGAAGAAACCTCGCCCGGCATCGGCGTTCCGGTGTGGTGGTACACGATGTGGCTGCCCATTCTCTCGGCGCTGATTGCGTGCCGTGCGGTGGGCCTGTTCATCCGTCGCTCGCGCCAGCCGGACATCGAATACCTCGTGGACGAAACCGTTTCCGACTCACCCGCCGCAGGAAGCAAGTCGCCATGATCGCCACCCTGCTGTTTGTCGCCTTCATCGTCCTGATGCTGGTGGGTGTGCCGATTGGCGCCGCCCTGGGCCTGGCCGGAGCCGCCGCGATCGCGCTCGCGAATCAGGAAACGCAATGGTTCGGCTTGCTCGCCGTGCCGCAGAATTTCTACGCCGGTCTGGGCAAATACCCGCTGCTGGCGGTACCCATGTTCGTGCTGGTGGGATCGATTTTCGACCGCTCCGGCGTGGCCTTGCGGCTGGTGAATTTCGCCGTGGCCATCGTCGGTCGCGGCCCGGGCATGCTGCCGCTGGTGGCGATTGCCGTGGCGATGTTTCTGGGCGGCATTTCCGGCTCGGGGCCGGCCAACGCGGCTGCTGTCGGTGGCGTGATGATTGCCGCGATGGCGCGCGCGGGCTATCCCAACAGCTTCTCCGCATCGGTGGTCGGCGCGGCTGCGGCCACCGACATCCTGATTCCGCCATCGGTCGCCTTCATCATCTATTCCGTGCTCGTGCCCGGCGCGTCCGTGCCCGCCCTGTTTGCGGCAGGCATGGTGCCCGGTGTGCTGGCCGGACTGGCACTGATCGTGCCCGCAGTCTGGATGGCACGCCGACACAAGATGGGCGGTCTGGAAGCCTCCATGCCGCGCCCACCGTTCTGGCGCAGCCTGCGCGACGCGTCGTGGGGACTGGCCGCGCCGGTGCTGATTCTCGGCGGCATGCGCGCCGGTCTGTTCACGCCGACGGAGGCTGCCGTGGTGGCCGTGTTCTACGGACTTTTCGTCGGCATGGTCATCTACCGCACGATCAAGGTGCGCGACCTGTTCGAGATCCTGCGCGAAGCGGGCGAGCTGTCTGCCGTCATCCTGCTGGTGGTGTCGCTGGCGGGCATCTTTGCGTTCTCGCTGTCCACACTCGGCGTGATCGATCCGGTCGCCAACGCCATCGTGCATTCAGGTCTGGGCGAATGGGGCGTAATGGCGTTGCTGATCCTGCTGCTGATCACCGTGGGCATGTTCCTGGACGGCGTATCGATTTTCCTGATCTTCGTGCCGCTGTTGCTGCCGGTGATGAACCACTACCAATGGGACCCCGTGTGGTTCGGTGTGATCCTGACGCTGAAGGTGGCGCTGGGCCAGTTCACACCACCGCTGGCGGTGAACCTGATGGTGTCCTGCCGCATCGCCAATGTGCGCATGGAATCCACCGTGCGCTGGGTCGGCCCGATGCTGCTGGCCATGTTCATCGTGATGGTGCTGGTGATCGCGTTCCCGCAACTGGCGCTGTGGCTGCCGCACCGTCTGGGCTACTGATCCGTGCACCCATGGCATGCATAACAAGAGTTCGTTTTCGTTTTACCCCCGGAAGGAGACAACCATGAAACTTCGCACATTCCTCACTGCCACCGCAGCCGCCGCTGCCGCACTGGCCCTGTCGCCTTCCGTGGCGTTGGCGCAGCAGAATTACAAGAGTGAATACCGCCTCTCGCTGGTGCTCGGCCCACCATCGCCCTGGGGCATGGCCGGGCAGATCTGGGCCGATCTGGTGAAGGAGCGCACCAAAGGTCGCATCAACATCAAGCTGTACCCCGGCGTGTCGCTGATCCAGGGCGACCAGACGCGCGAATTCAGCGCGCTGCGTCAGGGCGTGATCGACATGGCAGTGGGCTCGACCATCAACTGGTCGCCGCAGGTGAAGTCGCTGAACCTGTTCTCCCTGCCCTTCCTGATGCCCGACTACGCGGCCGTGGACGCGCTGACGCAGGGCGACGTGGGCAAGGAAGTGTTCAAGACACTGGAAAAATCCGGCGTGATGCCGCTGGCCTGGGGCGAAAACGGCTATCGCGAACTGACCAATTCCAAGCATGCGATCTCCAAGCCCGAAGACCTCAAGGGCATGAAGATTCGTGTGGTGGGCTCTCCCATCTTCACCGACATGTTCACCGCCATGGGCGCGAACCCCACGCAGATGAGCTGGGCCGATGCGCAGCCCGCGCTCTCCAGCGGCGCGGTGGACGGGCAGGAAAACCCGCTCTTCATGTTCACCATCCTGAAGCTGCAGACCGTCGGCCAGAAGTTCGTGACGACCTGGGGCTACATGGCCGATCCGCTGGTGTTCGTGGTCAACAAGGACATCTGGGCCAGTTGGACCAAGGCCGATCAAGACATCGTGCGCCAGGCGGCGCTGGATGCAGGCAAGCAGGAAATCGCCCTCGCCCGCAAGGGTCTGGTCGAGCCGGGCAAGCCTCTGCTCAAAGACATCGCCGGCATGGGCGTGACGGTCACGCAGCTCACGCCCGAGCAGCGCGCCGCGTTCGTCAAAGTCACGCGCCCGGTGTACGACAAGTGGAAGCCGCAGATCGGCACCAACCTCGTGGACATGGCGGAAAAGGCCATCGCTGCCCGTCCCAAGCAGTAAGCAGTCCTTCGTCCTCATCACAACGACCGCGCCCTTCCACTGGAAGGCGCGCGGTCTTTGCACGTCTTGTCTTTTTCCACCATGACCGATCTGCTTTCTCTTTACCGCACCATGGTGCGCATCCGCGCGTTTGAAGACGCTGCCGAAGCCGCCAGTCAGGGCGGTGTGACCTGGGGCGGAGCCGCCACCGGCAAGCCCGACGAGGTCCGCGTGAAAGGCCCGCTGCACCTGTCCACCGGACAGGAAGCCGTCGCCACCGGCGTGTGCGCGCATCTCACGCCCGCGGACTTGCTCACATCCACCCACCGGGGCCACGGCCACACTTTGGCCAAGGGCGCGGACAGCACCAAAATGATGTGCGAACTGTTTGGTCGCGCCAATGGCTACAACAGTGGCAAGGGCGGCTCCATGCACATTGCGGATTTTTCCGTGGGCATGCTGGGAGCCAATGGCGTGGTCACGGCCGGTCTGCCGATTGCTGTGGGCGCCGCGCACGCGCTCAAGCTGCGCCGCACCGACGCCATTGCCGTGAGCTTCTTTGGCGATGGCGCGATCAACCGCGGCCCGTTTCTCGAAGCGCTGAACTGGGCACAGGTGTACCAGTTGCCCGTGCTGTTCGTGTGCGAGGACAACCAGATTTCCGCCACCACCCGATCCGCTCCGATGACAGCGGGCAGCAACGCCGCGAGCGCACGCGCCGAGTCGCTGGGCATTCCCGCCACGCGCGTGGATGGCAATGACGTGCAGGCCGTGAGCGACGCCGCCGCCCGGCTGATTGCCGACATACGCGCAGGCAGCGGCCCGCAGTTGCTGCACGCACTGACCTATCGCCAAAAGGGCCACGTCTCCGTCGATCCCGCGACCTATCGTGACCCGAAGGAAGTGGCCGAAGCGCTCAAGACCGACCCCATCGTGCGCGCCCGCGCCACGCTGGAGCAACAGGGACTGGGCGCGCAGGCCGCGCGCATCGATGCCGAGGCCAAAGCTGAAATCGACGCCGCCGTTGCCACGGCATCGCAATCACCCGTGCCGCAGGCCAGCGCGGCCTACACGGACATTCTCAACACAGGCGAAGGGATGTGGTCATGACCGAATTTGCGACAAGCACCCACAGCGCCGCGCGCGTTTCTACGCTGAGCTACGCGCAGGCGGCCGCGGTGGCGCTGGAAGAAGCCATGCATGCCGATCCGCACGTGATCGCCATGGGCGAGGACCTCGGGCGCGGCGGCGTGTTCGGCCAATACCGCAGCACCGATGGCCGCAATCTCGTCAACATCTTTGGCGAGGAGCGCATCATCGACACGCCGATTTCCGAGTCCACCATCATGGGCGCGGGCGTGGGCATGGCGCTCGCAGGCATGCGTCCCGTCGTGGAAATGCGCGTGGCCGATTTCGCCCTGTGCGCCATCGATGAACTGGTGAATCAGGCAGCGAAGAACCGCTACATGTTTGGCGGCCAGGGCCGCGTGCCGCTGGTGGCGCGCCTGCCCATCGGCATCTGGACTGCATCTGCCGCGCAGCACTCGCAATCGTTCGAGTCGTGGTTTGCGCATGTGCCGGGGCTCGTCGTCGTGGCGCCCTCCACGCCCGCAGACAACTATGGACTGCTGCGCAGCGCGTTGGCGTGTGGCGATCCGGTGGTCTACATGGAGCACAAGGAACTGTGGGGCATGCAAGGCGAGGTGCTGCACGAGCCGGTGGAACTGGGCCGCGCGCGCACGGCGTTCAGCGGCAGTGCCAATGGTAATGACGTGACCATCGTGTCGTGGTCCAGGCAGGTGCATGCCTGCGTGGATGCCGCCAAGGCGCTGGCCGGGCAAGGCGTGCATGCCGAGGTCATCGACCTGCGCACGATCTGGCCGTGGGACCGTGATGCGGTACTCGCCAGCGCACATGCAACCGGCCACGTGCTGGTCGTGCATGAGGCCGTGCAAGCGTCCGGCTTTGGCGCGGAAGTGGCTGCCACGGTGGCCGAGCACAGCCACGCGCGCGTGGCGCGTCTGGGTGCGCCGCGCATTCCGGTGGGCTACGCGCAATCGCTGGAAGCCATCGCGCGCGTGGGTCCCGCGCAGATCACCGAAGCCGTTCAGAAGCTGCTGCAACGCCGCTGAGGCCGCGTATCACTCCTCTGTCATAGCCCTTCCTGCGCAGTCGCCGTGACCTCGTCGGTGCGCGACTCGCGCTGCAGCGTCCACATGCGCGCATACTGCCCGCCCAGCGCGAGCAGTTGCGCGTGCGTGCCGCGCTCCTGGATGCGGCCCGCGTCCATCACGAGAATCTCGTGCGCATCGACCACGGTGGACAGCCGGTGCGCAATCACCAACGCTGTCTTGAACTGCGCAGCGCTGCGCAGCTCGCGCTGGATGGCGCGTTCGTTGGCGGAGTCGAGCGCCGAAGTCGCCTCGTCAAAAATGAGGATGGGCGGGTTCTTCAGCAGCGTGCGTGCAATCGCCACGCGTTGCTTTTCGCCGCCCGACAGCTTGAGTCCGCGCTCACCCACCATCGTGTCATAGCCCTTGGGCGTTGCGGCGATGAAATCATGGATGTGCGCAGCGCGCGCGGCGGCTTCCACATCGGCCCGCGTAGCACCGGGTCGGCCATAGGCGATGTTGTACTCCACCGTATCGTTGAACAGCACCGTGTCCTGCGGCACGATGCCGATGGCCTGTCGCAGGCTGGCTTGCGTGACCTCGCGAATGTCCTGTCCGTTGATCGTGATGCGCCCTTCCTGCACGTCGTAGAAGCGGAATAGCAAGCGCGCGAGCGTCGATTTGCCCGAGCCCGACGGGCCCACCACGGCCACGGTTTTTCCAGCAGGAATGTCAAAGCTCACGCCATGCAGGATCTCGCGCGCAGGTTCGTAGCCAAAGCGCACGCCGTCAAAGCGGATGGTCGGCGGGGCATCGCAGCGCAGCGGCTGTGCAGCGGGCTGGTCTGCCACCTCGCGCTCTTTGTCCATGAGCGTGAACATGCGGTCCAGATCGGTCAGACTCTGTTTGATCTCGCGGTAAATCGCGCCCAGGAAGTTCAGCGGGATATACAGCTGGATCATGAACGCGTTGATCATCACCAGATCGCCCAGCGTGAGCCGCCCATCGACCACGCCCTGTGTGGCACGCCAGAGCATCACGACCAACGCCGTCGCAATGATCAGTTGCTGGCCCGAGTTGAGCAGGCTGAGCGAGGTCTGGCTCTTGAGGCGCGCGCGGCGCAGCTTCTCCAGGTTCTCGTCGTAGCGGCGCGCTTCGAAGTCTTCGTTATTGAAGTACTTGACAGTTTCGTAATTCAACAGCGAATCGATGGCCTTCGTGTGCGCCGCCGAATCCGCCACATTCGCCTCGCGCCGAAAACGGGTGCGCCATTCCGTCATGGTGACAGTGAACGTGATGTAGAGCACCAGCGCCACCACGGTGATCCAGAAGAACCACGCATCGAATTTCACCGCCAGAATGCCGAGCACCAGCGCGACCTCCACGAAGGTCGGCAGGATGCTGTAGAGCGAATACGAGATCAGCGACTCAACGCCCTTCACGCCGCGCTCGATATCGCGCGTCATGCCACCCGTCTGGCGCTCCAGATGGAAGCGCAGGCTCAACCCATGCAGATGCTGAAAGGTGTGGAGCGCAATCGTGCGCGCCGCGCCCTGCGTGGCTTTGGCAAACACCAGTTCGCGCAGTTCGGTGAATAACGACGTCGACAAGCGCAGCAGCCCGTAAGCCAGCAGCAGGCCCATGGGCACCACCAGCACCGCCACGGCATCTCCCGGCTGGATCGACAGCGCGTCCACCAGATGCTTGAGCAAAATGGGGATGCCGACATTGGCGAGCTTGGCGCATAGCACGAATGCCAATGCCGCCAGCACGCGCCACTTGTATTGCAAAAGATAGGGAACCAGCCGGCCAAGCGTCTGCCAGTCGCGCCCGGGAACGGGTGCCTGTGCCGGGTTGTCGATCGATGCGGCCGAGCCGCCCATTCTGCGCATGGGATTTTTTCCTGTAGTCTTGATGCGCTGCACCGCGCGTGGGGTCGCGGTGTGCGTGGAGAATCAGCTATTGTCCATCGCCACAGACAATCGCGTGCGCGGTGCACAGAATGCAAGTCTGCAATTGCGTCAGGGTGATGCGCGCCGTGCAAGCACCATGACACGGAATGCAGGAAAATAAGGGTTATCCCTTAACTCCCTCTCTGTACGCTCCTTGGACTTGCTCCATCGAAACGGTTTACCTGAACGTCTACAGAGAATGACCGATAGCCCAACACCCATCATGACTGAACGCGAAAGCCTGCCTCCCGATTCCCATTTGCCTGAAGACAAAGAGCTGGTCTTGCGTGTCATCCCCATGCCCGGCGACACCAACATGAACGGCGACATCTTTGGCGGCTGGGTCATGGCTCAGGTGGACCTTGCGGGCTCTGTGCTGCCCGCCCGTGTTGCTCAGGGCCGCGTGGCGACTGTGGCCGTGAAGGAATTCGTCTTCAAGCAACCTGTACGCGTGGGCGACATCCTGTCGTTCTTTGCCGGGCTCGTGCGCGTGGGCCGGACATCGATGACAGTCGAAGTCGAAGTGTTTGCCGAACGCATGGATTCGCAAGGCACGCATTTCAAAGTGACCGAGGCCACTGTGACCTATGTCGCCATCGATGAAGAAGGCCGCTCGCGTCCGATCAAGGCTCCAGCCCCAACGCTCGACTGACTGATCTGACTGATCCTGATTGTCGCAACGCCGCCCGCGTATCTGCCCACTGGACAGGCAAAAATGCGCTGAAGCGTATGAACGAATAAGCGATTCAGCGAATCAGCGATCGAACGAATTAGCGATCCAACGAAAAAATGGCGATGTGCCCGAAAGCACATCGCCATTTTTTTTGAGAACTTCGCGGCAGGACAGCGCGTGGCGCTGTCCGGTTCAACGCACTCAGGAAGCCGAGGATGCGGCTGCAGAAGAGGATGCGGTGCTCGACGAAGCGCGCGAACCGCTGTTGCCAATGCCGGCCTCGATCTCGCCCGACAGTTGACCGCCTTCTTCGATCACCACCTTGCCATAGCGGATCTTGCCGCTGACCTTGCCAGTGCTGTAGATCACGAGCTTGTCACGCACGGTGAGCGTGCCATCGAATTCGCCGTGAATTTCAGCGATGTCGATTTCTGCGGAGCCACGGAATGCGCCTTGCTCGGCGATCTGGATCACGCGGGAATCCATCGTGGCTTCCACAGTGCCTTCCACCACCAGGGTGTCGCAATCGGTGATCTCGACGCCCTTCAGCTTGATATTGGGGCCGACGGTCAGCTTGCTGCCAGCGGACTCACCAACGGCAGAGACAGGCTGACTGCTGGAAGGCTTGGTCGTGACCGCGCCGATGCCCGACGGTTGTGCAGACGTGGTGCCTGCGCTGCCAGAAGTCGATCCGCCACCCAGTACCGAGCCAGGCTGGCGAGGTTGCAGCACATCGGAATCACGTTTACCAAAAAAGGGGTTTTGCACAGCCATCAGTTCTCCTTGAAATAACACACTACAGATCCGGACGGATCCAATCGGTCGACACCTTACGCGACATGCAATAGCAGCGTCAAACAAGCCCTGACAAGCGAGTCAACCTCGTCATCGTCAGTTTCCAATAGACGCATGCTTATCATAGGTCTTAGCATGCACCGGTTGCCTTGCACAAGAATGGAATGTGAGGCGCAACCGGGCGTGTCCAATGGCGGGCAATCGTAATGTCGTTCCTAGCCTTCGAACGTCCAGTTGCGCAATAACCGTAACGAAACCGGGATTGCGTAGCATCCCCTTTCACTCTTTGCATCAGGGGAACAAACGACCCACCCGTTCGCACCGTGTTTGTGCAGCGCTTAGAACTGGCTGAAGTCGGGTGCGCGCTTTTCCATGAAGGCGGTGAACGCTTCTTTCGCGGCGGGCTCACCGAGCATTCGGCCAAAACTATCGGCTTCTTCATCGATACGCGCAAGGAGTTCCGCTTGATTCGTCTTTTTGAGCAATCGCTTCGTCTCCATCAAAGACACGAGTGATTTCGACGAAAGCTTCTTCGCTTGCATCTGGGTCAACATGTTGCACTCGGTCGGCGGGACCACGCGATTGACCAGCCCCACCTCCAATGCCGCTTCGGCCATGAAGGGCTCGCCCAGCAGCAGTGCTTCTGCTGCGCGGTGATAGCCCAGCATCTGAGGCGCCAACAAGCTGGAGCCCGCCTCTGGACACACTCCCAGATTCACAAACGGCATCGAAAACGCAGCATTGTCACCCGCGTAAACGAGATCGCAGTGAAACAAGAGGGTGGTGCCAATACCGACGGCCGGGCCGCACACCGATGCCAACAGCGGCTTGGGGAATGTGGCGAGCACGCGCAAGAAGCGGAACACCGGCGCATCGCGCGTGAGCGGCGGACGCTCCAGAAAATCCTTGATGTCGTTGCCCGCACTGAAGATGGCCACGTCGCCCTGGATCACCACCACACGCACCGCGGCGTCGTTGGTGGCTGCCTCCAGTGCGTCGGCCAGTTGGGTGTACATGGAGGTGGTGATGGAGTTTTTCTTGTCCACCCGGTTGAAGGTGATGGTCGAGACTCCCTGCTCCTGGTGCACCAGAATGTCCTGTGCGGGCGTGGTCATGTGTACGGCTCCTGATTCGGAAAATGGGTTCGGAACAATGAACGGCAAAGCAGCGCGCAACGCAACTGCCTCGCCCTCACTCCTTGTAGTAGACGATCTGGTTGGAGGTGGCCAGCATCAGACCGTCCTGACTCCACAATTGTGCCGTCTGATCGCAGAAGCCATTGCGAAATTCCTGCCCACGCGCCTGGGCGAACAGATAGCCCGAGCCGGCCTGTTCCAGTTGCGCCCGGTTGGCATGGAAGTAAGTGGTCATCGACACGGTGCCTGCAGGCACCCGTTTCGCGCGGTGCAGCCACACGCGCGGATAAAAGATATCCGACAGCGCTGCCAGCGCGACAAAATCCAGCGGCCGATTCGGCACGTCGCGCACCCATAACTGTGATTGGCTCGGGTGGATGCTCTCGTCCCACACGCTGGGAAAATTGCCGGTGACCGGCAGCATCTCATAGCGCTGCAGCCACTCCGAGCGGAAAGCGGGCGAGGCCGGCGCGCACGTCTGCGGCGCGGGCGCCGTGGGCATGGGCAGATCGGTGGAGCCCCAGGTCTCGCGCCGCGCCGCCGTCACCGCCGTCGCCGTGGTGGCAACCACCGACTGGCCGTCGGGGCCGGCCTGGTCCAGCGTGACGATCCAGTGCTGCGTGGACCGATTGGTGCGTGACGGCGTCGCCCGGATGGTGAAATCCCCCTCCGTTACCGCGCCGGTAAAATTCACCGTCAACGACAGCGGATCGCCCAACAGATCGGGATGCTGCAGCACGGCCTGCAACAAGGTCGCTGCCGTGATGCCGCCAAACGGCCCGACCATGTTCCAGTAGGCTTGGGTCGTTCGGCCCGTGAAAACTCCGGGCTGCTGCGCCGTGAGCGCGAGCGCCTCGTCCAATGGGTGAATGGATGCGTGAGAAGAGGTCATGCGTATGAGTGTGCCGGGAATTCGTCGCATCGATGGTCGTCAACGCGACTCAGGAATTGCGGGGAGCGCGAAGTGATCAAACGCGCTCGAAAATCCCCGCTGCGCCCTGCCCCATGCCCACGCACATCGTGACCATGCCGTACTTGAGTTGCTTGCGCTTGAGCGCATGCACCACAGTGGCCGAACGGATCGCGCCCGTCGCGCCCAGGGGGTGGCCCAGCGCAATCGCGCCGCCCATCGGATTGACCTTGGCCGGGTCCAGTCCCAGCGTGTGGATGACCGCCAGCGACTGCGCCGCAAACGCCTCGTTCAGCTCGATCCAGTCCATGTCGTCCTGCTTCAATCCCGCATAGCGCAAGGCGGCCGGAATCGCCTCGATCGGGCCGATGCCCATGATTTCTGGCGGCACGCCCTTGCTCGCGTAGCTCACGAAACGCGCCAACGGCGTGAGGCCAAAGCGCTTCACCGCTGCCTCGCTCGCCAGAATCAACGCACCCGCGCCATCACTGGTCTGCGAGCTATTGCCCGCCGTGACCGAGCCACGCGCAGCAAACACCGTGCGCAGTTTCGCCAGCCCTTCCAGCGACGTATCGGGGCGCGGACCTTCGTCCAGATCCACCGTGCGCGTGCTGGTCACCACGTCGCTCCTAGTGAGATCCAGGCCGCGATCGGTCACCTCGATTGGCGTGATCTCGTCCTTGAATTCACCGGCCTGCTGCGCCGCGAGCGCCCGCTGGTGCGACTCCAGCGCGAACGCATCCTGCGCCTCGCGCGATACCTTCCATTGCTGAGCAACCTTCTCTGCCGTCAGGCCCATGCCGTAGGCAATGCCCACGTCGCCATCGCGCTCAAAGATGGAAGGCGACAGTGACGGCGAATTGCCCATCATCGGCACCATGCTCATGCTCTCCACACCTGCGGCGATCATCACGTCCGCTTCGCCCACACGAATGCGATCGGCTGCCATCGCCACGGCCGACAAACCCGATGCGCAAAATCGGTTCACGGTGATGCCGCCCACGCTGGTCGGCAGCCCCGCCAGCACCCCGCCGATGCGCGCCACGTTGAGCCCCTGCTGTGCCTCCGGAATCGCGCAGCCGCAGATGATGTCTTCGATCGCCTTTGGATCAAGACTCGGCACCTGCGCCAGCGCACTCTTCAAGATGGTCGCCAGCAAATCGTCCGGGCGGTAGTTGCGGAAATAGCCCTTGTGCGACTTGCCAATCGGCGTGCGCGTGGCGGCAACGATGTAGGCGTCTTGCATTTGTTTCATGACCAAATTCCTTGTCTGAATTTTTCTGTTCGTTGATCTCAACGAGCTTCAATTGCGGGCTGAACCGCTCCCTCGCCCGCTTGCGGGAGAGGGTTGGGGTGAGGGCAAAGTCGACTCCTGCAGCACACACAGGATCGCTTCAAGCACCCCTTCCAGATTTCCCATCACATCGTGATTCCAGAATCGCAACACCCGCCAGCCTTCGCTCTTCAGGTACTCCGTCCGGCGCGTGTCATAGCTCAGTGCATCCTGCTGCGCGTGCTGTCCGCCATCCAACTCAACCGCCAGGCGTTTTTGCACACACGCAAAGTCCACGATGTAGTCGCCGACGGGGTGCTGTCTGCGAAACCTTGCGTCAGCCAGTTGTCTGGCGCGCAAGCGACGCCAAAGCACGCTTTCTGCATCGGTCGACTTCTGTCGAAGCGCGCGAGCGCGCGACACCCTCACCCCGGCCCTCTCCCGCTCGCGGGAGAGGGAGTCTTCGGTCGTCATCGTGGCGTCGTGCACTCGGGCAAGCATGAGGGTTCCGGGAAATCAGTTGCGCACCGGCTTGCCGGTGTTCAGCATGCCCAGGATGCGCTCGTGCGTCTTGGGGTGGGCGATCAAATGCGTGAAGGCCTTGCGTTCGAGCTTCATGATGTATTGCTCGTCCACCAGCGTGCCCGCGTCCACATCGCCGCCGCAGACCGTCTCTGCGATCAGCGTGGCGACGTGTTGGTCGAATTCGCTGATGAAGCCGCCATCGCGCATGTTCACCAAAGAGCCCTTGATCGTCGCGACGCCGCTGCGGCCCGCCACCGGGAAGGTGCGTGGCAGCGGTGCGCGCCAACCTGCATCGGCCATGGATCTGGCTTCGCTGATGGCCACGTGCAGCAACTCGTCCTTGTGCGCAACGATGACGTCGCTCCAGAGCAGGTAGCCGAGCTTGCGTGACTCGATTGCGCTGGTGCCCACCTTGGCCATGGCCGCCGCCGTGAAGCCTTCGGTGAGGAAGGGCAGCAAGTCCTTGCCAGTGCTGGTCGCCGCGTTCTCTGCGGCGCGGCGTGCGATGTAGGTCAGGCCGCCTGCGCCCGGCACGAGGCCAACACCCACTTCCACCAGTCCGATGTAGCTCTCCATGTGCGCGACACGGCGTGCGGAGTACACCGCCAGTTCGCAGCCACCGCCCAGCGCCATGCCATGAATTGCGGACACCACCGGCACCTGCGCGTAACGGATGCGCAGCATGAGGTTCTGTAGTTCCTGCTCGATGCTTTCGATGGCATCGGCACCGCCGACGACGAACGCGGGCATGGTGGCTTCCAGGTCGGCGCCTACGCTGAACGGCGCATCACCCGACCAGACCACCATGGCCTTGAAATCGCTTTCGGCCACGTCGACCGCTTCCATCAGGCCTTCCATCACTTCAGGGCTGATGGCGTGCATCTTGTTCTTGATGCTGGCAATCAGGACTTCGCCGTCCAGCGTCCATGTGCGCAGCGCCTTGCTTTCGGCGATGGTCGTGCCTGCGGTCTGCCAGTCGGGCAGATTGGTTTCGCCCAGCAGTTTTTCGGGGAAGATCTGGCGTGCATACACCGGCAGCTCGCGGCGCGGCACAAACCGCTTTTGTGCCGGGCTCCACGATCCCTGCGCCGTGTGCACGCCGCCCGCGTCGGCCACCGCGCCTTCGAACACCCACTTCGGCAGCGGCGCTCGGGTCAGTGCCTTGCCCGCGTCGATGTCTTCCTGCACCATCCTGGCGACTTCGAGCCAACCCGCTTCCTGCCACAGCTCGAACGGGCCCTGCTTCATGCCAAAGCCCCATCGCATGGCCTGATCCACGTCGCGCGCGGTGTCGGCAATTTGCTCCAGATGGATGGCGGCATAGTGAAAGCTGTCGCGCAGGATGGCCCAGAGGAATTGGCCCTGCGCGCCTTCTGCATTGCGCAACAACTTGAGGCGCTCGGCGGCGGGCTTCTTGAGCATGCGACCATAGACTTCGTCGGACTTCTCGCCAGCGGGCACGTACTCTTCGCTGTCCAGTTCAAAGCGCAGGATGTCGCGCCCCACTTTCTTGAAGAAGCCGGCCTTGGTCTTCTGCCCGAGATGTCCCAGGTCGAGCAGCTTTTGCAGCACCGCAGGCGTGGCGAAGTTGCCATAGAACGGATCGGTCTCGGCGCTCAGGTTGTCCTGCAGCGTCCTGATGACGTGGGCCATCGTGTCCAGGCCCACCACGTCCGCCGTGCGGAAGGTGCCGCTCGATGCGCGGCCCAGCTTCTTGCCAGTAAGGTCATCCACCACATCGAAGGTCAGCCCGAAATTCTCCGCCTGCTTGATCGTGGAGAGCATGCCTGCAATGCCGATGCGATTGGCAATGAAATTGGGCGTGTCATGCGCGCGCACCACGCCCTTGCCGAGCGTCGTGGTGACGAAGGTTTCGATCTGGTCGAGCACTTCGGGGTTGGTCGCGGGCGTGTTGATCAACTCCACCAGTTGCATGTAGCGCGGCGGGTTGAAAAAGTGGATACCGCAAAAGCGCGGCTTGATCGCATCGGGCAAGGCTTCGGACAGCTTTGTGATCGACAGACCCGAGGTGTTGGATGCGACCAGCGCATGCTTGGCCACGAACGGCGCGATCTTGTGATAGAGGTCGAGCTTCCAGTCCATGCGCTCGGCAATCGCCTCGATGATCAGGTCGCAGCCCTTGAGCAGCTTCATATGCTCTTCGTAGTTGGCTGGCTGGATCAGGTCCGCGTCTTCCGCCACGCCGATGGGCGACGGCTTGAGCTTCTTGAGATTCGCGATCGCCTTTTCGGCAATGCCGCTCTTGGGACCTTCCTTCGCAGGCAGGTCGAACAGGATGACCGGCACCTTCACGTTGACGAGATGGGCCGCAATCTGCGCCCCCATCACGCCCGCGCCGAGCACGGCGACTTTCTTCACCTGGAATCTAGACATATGGTTGGTTCCTCGAATATTCCTTCTTCGGCCGTGCCGGCAACTGCCGCCCACAGGCCCTGCTGATTCGCCGATGGGCCGCAAGCCCGTATATCTGCGGCGCTTCAGCCAGCATCAATTCACGCGCTGCCAGACCTGCGTGCGCCAGAACGGCCCCAGATAGCCGCGCACCTCCAGTTTCGCGCCGCCTTCCACGGGCGTGAAACTGGCGCGGTACTCCTTGCCGTTTTCGGGGTCGATGATCTTGCCGCCCGACCAGACTTCCTTGTCGGCTTCCTTCTTGCCGCCCCGGATGATCTCCAGTCCCTTGATGGGTTGGCCCTTGCGATCGTCCGTGCACTCTGCGCACACGGCGGCGGGATCGGCGCCCTTCTTCAACGTCTTCTCGATGCGACCGCTCAAGGCTCCGGCGTTGTCGCTGATGCGAATCTCCGCCTTGGCCTCGCCGGTCTTGTCATCCGCGCTGCGCCACAGCCCCACAGGGGACATCTGCGCGAACACCGGCATGGCGGCCATCAGGCCCACAATAACTGCACCTATTTTTTTCATGCTTGCCTCCGTCGATTGGGTGAAGGTTCAAAGCGCGCCTGCCGCCGCAGGCGCACATGGCACATCAGGCGAGTGCCGCGTCGGTGTCCATCAGCGACTTGCTGCCAGCGCGCGCGGTGCGCATCAGCGATGCCGTTTCGGGAAACAGCTTGGCGAAGTAGAAACGCGCCGTCTGCAGCTTGCCCTGATAGAACGGATCGGTGTTGCCGTTGGCGATTTCACGCAGCGCCACTTGCGCCATGCGCGCAAAGAAATAGCCGAACACCAGATGACCGGCGACGCGCAAATAGTCCACCGACGCCGCGCCTGCCTCGTCGGGGTTCTGCATGGCCTTGAAGCCGATCTCGGTCGTGAACTTGGTCATCTGGTCGCCCAGCATGGCGATGGGGTTGATGAACTCGGCCATCTTCTCGTTCACGCCCTCTTCTTCCACCAGTTGCGCGATGAGCTTGCCAAACTTCTTCAGCGTCGCGCCCTGGTTGCCCAGCACCTTGCGACCCAGCAGATCGAGCGCCTGGATGCCGTTCGTGCCTTCGTAGATCATGTTGATGCGCGCATCGCGCACGAACTGCTCCATGCCCGACTCCTTGATGTAGCCGTGGCCACCATAGACCTGCTGGCCCATGATGGTCGCGCTCATGCCGTTGTCGGTGACGAAGGCCTTCACGATGGGTGTGAGCAGCGCGACCAGATCCGCGCTGTCCTTGCGCACCTTTTCATCGGGATGGTGCAGTTCGCGATCGACCAGCGCAGCGCTGTAGGTAATCAGCGCACGCCCGCCTTCGGCATAGGCCTTGGCCGTCAGCAACATGCGGCGCACGTCGGGGTGCACGATGATCGGATCAGCGGGCTTGTCCTTGGCCTTGGTGCCGGAAAGACTGCGCATTTGCAGGCGGTCCTTGGCGTAGGACAGCGCGTTCTGATAAGCCACTTCGGTCAGGCCGAGCGACTGGTTGCCCACGCCCAGGCGTGCCGCATTCATCATCACGAACATGGCCTGCAAGCCCTTGTTGGGCTCACCCACCATGGTGCCGATAGCGCCATCGATGTTGATTTGCGCAGTCGCGTTGCCGTGGATGCCCATCTTGTGCTCCAGCGCGCCGCAGAAGATCGGGTTGCGCTCGCCCAGCGAGCCGTCGTCCTGCACCAGATACTTGGGCACGATGAACAAGCTGATGCCCTTGGAGCCAGCAGGCGCATCGGGCAGACGCGCAAGCACGAGGTGCACGATGTTTTCGGTGAAGTCATGCTCACCCGCGCTGATGAAAATCTTGTTTCCGGTGATCTTGTAGGTGCCGTCGGCCTGCGGCTCGGCCTTGGAGCGCAGCATGCCCAGATCGGTGCCGCAGTGCGGCTCGGTCAGGCACATGGTGCCTGTCCACTCGCCGCTGGTGAGCTTGGGCAGATAACGTTTTTTCTGCTCGTCCGTGCCGTATGCATGGAGCGCTTCGTACGCGCCGTGCGACAGGCCGGGATACATCGTCCAGGCCTGATTGGCGCTGTTCAGCATTTCGTAGAGCATGGAGTTCACGACGAACGGCAGGCCCTGTCCACCGTATTGTGGATCGCACGACAGCGCTGGCCAGCCACCATCGATGAACTGCTTGTACGCGTCCTTGAAACCCTTGGGCGTGGTCACTTCGTGCGTGGCTTTGTCGAGCGTGCAACCTTCCTCGTCGCCACTGATGTTCAGCGGAAAGGTGACGTTGGAAGCGAACTTGCCAGCCTCTTCCAGCACGGCGTTGACCGTGTCGGCATCGAACTCGGCGTAGGCCGGCATCTGTTGGTAGTCCTTGCTGACCTGGAAGACCTCGTGCAAGAGGAACTGCATGTCACGGAGTGGGGGCGTGTAGGTAGGCATGTGGTCTCCAGAAAATAGGTAGATGTAAGAGAGCTTGTGTTTCAGGTAAATGACATGGCGTCGGGTGTGGGCTCAATTCGTGCCTGGCGGCTGCGCGCCATAGCGCATGAGGATGTTGTTGAAGCCCGCCACTGCGCGCCCGATGGAGCCCGGCGCTCGCAGGAATCGCGCTTCGTAATGCAGCGCCAGAATCAGGGCGTGGATTTCAAACAGGATCTGGTTGGCGTCCACATCGGACTGCAACTGGCCGCATTCCTTGCACTGCTCGATGGCGCGCTTCATGGCGGCGTGCCACGTCAGCACCGAATGCGCCAGCGCATCGCGCACGGGGCCGGTGCGGTCGTCGAACTCCACCGCGCCGCTGATGTAGATGCAACCGGAATCGATTTCGATGGACGTGCGCTTCATCCAGTTGTCGAACATCGCGCGCAAACGCGCAATGCCGCGCGGCTCGGTCATGGCAGGAAAGAACACTTCCTGCTCGAAACGCGTGTGGTACTCGCGGATGACGGAAATCTGCAACTCTTCGCGCGAGCCGAAATGCGCAAACACGCCCGACTTGCTCATGCCGGTGACGTCGGCCAGCGCGCCGATCGACAGCCCTTCCAGGCCAATGTGCGCAGCCAGCCCCAACGCCGCATCAATGATCACGGCCTTGGTCTGCTGCCCCTTGTGCAAAGCCCGCCCCTCGCGCGAACCGGAGGCACTGGCAGACTTGCGGGTGATGGGTGTGACGGACATGCGAATGAAATAAAACGAACGATCGTGCTATTTTGCACAAAAGTCCTTTGCATATCCATAGTCAGCCGCCTTTTCGCGCCAAAAACCGGGAAAACCCTAGAATTTGGCCCGCCACTCGCTGCTCAAGCGTTTTGCATTGTCGCGCGCCCGACGCGGGCAGGGAATCCCCATAAAACCTCAGTCCCACCTTCAAGGCAAAAAAAATCCGCCTTCAAGGCGGATTCATCACTCGGCTTCATGGCTCGGGGGCCATGCGTCCGCTTCAGTGCACGCTGGCGAGTACGTCCTGCAGTCGGGCCGTCGGCTCGCTCTTGAAGCCCGAGCGCACAAAGCGCAGCAGGCGGCCGCGGATCAAATCGCCCAGCAAGCTGGAGTAGAGCTGCGCGTCCACCGTGGGCGTGCTCGATCCCGCCGAGGCAGCGCCATCGCGCAGGCACTGGCGCAGTGCAGCTTCGATCTTGTCGAAGAACAGGTTGATGCGCTGGTGCAGGCGTTCGTTCTCGAATACCAGGGCATCGCCCACCATGACCTTCACCATGCCCGGGTTGCGCTCGGCGAATTGCAGCAGCATGACCACGATGCGTTGCGCTTGCTGGACGCCGTCGACCTGCTCTGCGGCGTCTGCGGCAGGCTCGGTGATGCGGTTGATGAGTGTAAAGACGCTGGTCTCGATGAACTCGATCAGACCCTCAAACATCTGCGCCTTGCTCGCGAAATGGCGATACAGCGCAGCTTCACTCACTTCCAGTCGCGCAGCCAACGCGGCGGTCGTGATGCGCTCCGCGCCCGGCTGTTCCAGCATGGCGGCCAGAGCCTGCAGGATTTGCTCGCGGCGCTCGCCCGGACGAGGACGCTTGCGCACCGCCGGGGATGCGGGAGAGTCAGTAACGGCAGCTTCTACGTTGATCATAGTTTTGTGCATTAGCAACAATTGTAATAATAATTGTCTCACACCTTGGGCGAAGCATTACACCTATCTATGAGATCGCGTTCCTAGCGCTTTGCGGAAGGTGTCCATCCGGCCCTTCGGCCGGCACGGCAAATCGCACGGTCACACGCAAGCCTCGGCCCCGCGGGCCGCCAGCCAGCGTCAAATCGGCATCGTGCAGGCGTGCGATTTCATGGGCGATGGCCAGCCCGAGTCCAGAACCCTGCACCTGGCCCTGAGTCGCCAACGTGACATCGGTCATCCGATAGAACCGCTGAATCACCTTGCCACGTTCCTTTTCAGCAATGCCGGGCCCGTCGTCTTCCACTTCCAACATGGCGCGGCCTTCTGCGTCTCGCGCACATCGCAAGGTCACGCTCGATCCGGGTGGCGCGTACTTGAGCGCGTTGTCCACCAGATTCAGCAGCAGCTCCCGCAGCAGCCATTCATGGCCGCGCACTTCCACGGGCCGGACGTCCAAGCCGAGATCGATGTCTTTCGCCGCGGCTGCATCCAGAAAATCTTCCAGCGCCTGATCACACAAGGCCTTGAGTTGCACAGGCTGCGCGCTGGCTGCGTCCTTGCCTCGCTGATCGAGCTGCGAGAGTGACAGCAACTGGTGCGCAAGCTTGGAGGTGCGCCGGGCCGCATCGCGCAGCTTGGTGATTTGCTCTTCCGTCAAACACACATGCCCGTCGCTACCCGGCGTGTGCGGCGCCATCGCCCAGGCTTCCACCTGCGCCTGCAGACCTGCCAAGGGTGTGCGCAGTTGGTGCGCCGCATCGGCGATGAAGCGGCGCTGCGCGTCGGCCTGCGCCTCCACGAGCGTGAACAGGTGATTGAGCGAGCGCACCAGTGGCCGCACCTCCAGCGGCGAATGGGCCTCGTCGATGGGATGCAAATCGCGCGGCGACCGGCGCTCTACCGCGCGCGTCAGCGCCTCCAATGGGCGGAAGGCCAAGCGCACGCCCAGATGGATCGCCCAAGCGGCGCAGGCAATCAGGATCAGATGCGGCACCAGCACGCGCCACAGTACCTGACGCCCCCAATGCTGACTGGGGTCGGAGCCATCGGCCACCGCGACCACCAACTCGCCCGCTGCCGTGCGCCCGCGCTGCAGTGCGACACGGTAGAGCACCTGGTTGTATTCAATACTGTGGAATTCGGGCTCGGTCGTGCGCGGCACGCCGGTGCGAATCCACTCGTCGCCCAGGCGCACGCGCCCGGACAAATCCCACACGCTAAAGCCGGTGGCACCCGCGCCCTGCCGCAAGAACTCTTCCACCGGTGGGGCCATGATGAGCAGCAGCGACGTGTCCATGCCATCTTCCTGACTGCCCACGGGCAGCACGGAATCGGCCAGCGGTGTGAGCAAGCGCGCCAGTTGCTGATCGGCCCGGCTGGCCGCTTCATCTGCCCAGAGGTATTCGATCCAACTGCCCACCAGCGCCAGCACGATCAACGGCACCAGCAACCACACCAGCAAGCGCTTGCGCAGGCCCAAAATCATGCTCTTGGGAACGCCCTGCATGCGCGGCTCGATCCTTGCAATCCCTGCGGACTACGCTACGCCGTCGCCGGTCACCGGCGCGCGCAGTTCCAGCCGGTAACCAAATCCGCGAATCGAGCGCAGCGTGACGCCATGTGGTTCGAGCTTGGTGCGCAGACGCGAGATGTAGACCTCGACCGCGTTGGGTGTGATCTCGCGGTCCCAGCCCGTGAGTGCGTGGAGCAGCTTTTCTTTGTGCGCCGGCTTGGGCGCGTTGATCATGAGGTATTCGAGCACGCTCCATTCGCGCGGCCCCACTTCGACCACGGCGCGACCATCGTCTGAGGACCTGCTGCCACCAGTTGCTTCGACGCTCAGGCAGCGCCGCGCGGTATCGAGCTGCAGCGGCCCGAAGCTCAGCACCGCCGTGGTGGCCGCCTGCGAACGCCGCAGCAGCGCACGCAGGCGCGCGAGCAACTCAGGCAACTCGTAGGGTTTGAGCATGTAGTCGTCCGCGCCCCAATCGAGTCCGCGCACACGATCCTGCAGCGCATCGCGCGCCGTGAGGATCAGCACCGGAATGGCGGGGTTTTTCATGTGCGGCGCGCGCAACTGGCGCGTCAGCTCCAGCCCGTCCATGCCGGGGAGCCCGACGTCGATCACGGCGATGTCGAAGCTCTCGCGCTCCAGCGCCTCGCAGGCGCGCTCGGCGGCACCCACCCAGTCGACGGCGTAGCCTGCATCGCTCAGGCCCAGCTTGATGCCGCTGGCGAGCATGACGTCATCTTCAACCAGCAGCAGCCGCACGCGCGATCCGGTCCAAAGTTCCGGGCGGACTCAATAGCTGCGGATCATGGTGCCGTAGGCCTGATCGGTCAGGATTTCCAGCAGCATGGAGTGCGGCACGCGCCCGTCCACGATGTGCACGGCGTTCACGCCGCTCTTGGCCGCGTCGATGGCACCCGCCAGCTTGGGCAACATGCCGCCGGAGATGGTGCCGTCCTCGATCAGGTCATCGATCTCGCGCGAAGTCAGCTCGGTCAGCAATTGGCCCTGCTTGTCGAGCACGCCGGGAATGTTGGTGAGCAGCACCAGCTTTTCGGCCTGCAGTACGGTGGCCAGCTTGCTCGCAACCACGTCGGCGTTGATGTTGTAGCTTTCGTTCTCTTCGCCAAAGCCGATCGGACTGACCACGGGAATGAAGGCATCATCCTGCAGCGCCTTCACCACGCTCGGGTCGATGGAGACGATATCGCCCACCTGGCCCACATCGTGTTCGATGTTGGGATCCTTGTTGTCCAGCAGCTTGAGCTTTTTGGCGCGCATCAGCCCGCCATCGCGTCCGGTCAGGCCGACCGCCTTGCCGCCCGCCTGGTTGATCAGACCGACGATGTCCTGCTGCACTTCACCGGCCAGCACCCACTCCACCACTTCCATGGTTTCGGAGTCGGTCACGCGCATGCCCTGGATGAATTCACCCTTCTTGCCGAGACGCTTGAGCGCCGTCTCGATCTGCGGGCCGCCGCCGTGCACCACCACCGGGTTCATGCCCACGAGCTTGAGCAGCACCACGTCTTCGGCGAAGTCCGCCTGCAGCTCCGGATCGGTCATAGCGTTGCCGCCGTACTTGATCACCATGGTCTTGCCATGGAACTTGCGAATGTAGGGAAGCGCCTGCGCCAGGATTTCCGCCTTGTCGCGCGGGGCAATCGATTGAAGATCGGTCATGGGATAAAACGCCGTCCGGCAAAAATGAGGTCAAGGAACAAAGACAACCTCAAATTGTGCCGCAAACGCAAACACGCCAGACAAAGCCGCACACATAGTCGACCCGGATACTGCGCTCAAGCACTCCGGGACCGATACCGCGGAGGACTCAGCGCTTCATCCAGGTGGGCACCTTGAAGCGCACGATGCACAGGTACGCAACCACGTAGCTCACCACGAACAGACCGCAGAACGCCATCAGCACCCAGGTCTTGTTCCAGAAAAGGATGGCGGGCACCACGGTCAGCATGGTGAACGCCCAAAGATAGGGTGAGGTGCGGTTGTTGCGCATGAGCACGCGCCGCGAATCGTCGTCGTGGAATACGCCAATGACGATGCGGCGGTAAATGAGCTGGTGGAAATGCAGTGCATCCGCCATGCCCGGCGAATCGCCGCGCGCCAGCTTGCGGTAGATGGAAAAAACGGTTTCCCAAATCGGATAGATCAAGAGCAGCACCGGGAACCAGGGCGACACATCCGGATTGCGCTGCACCAGCGAGATGCTGACCATCGCGATCACCACACCCCAGATGTACGCTCCGCCATCCCCGGCAAACAGCATCCCGCGCGGATAGTTCCACACCAGAAAACCGCCGGTCACCGCCGCCAGACAGATGATGAGCGACCCCAGCGAGCGGTCATTCACCTGCAAACAGACATGTGCCAACGCGAGACTGATGACCAGCGCCACCATGCCCGCCAAACCGTTATAGCCGTCGATGATGTTGAACGCGTGTGGCAGGCCCGCCACCGCCAGCAGCACGATGCCCATGCCGATCCACGGCGCCTGGATCAGCATCGTGTCCATCCACGGTACGCCCAGCCGCTGGATGTTCAGCCCCAGCAGCCAGATGGCACATGCGCCGGAAATCAGCGTCAGCACGAGTCGATAGCGCACGGTCATGCGCTGCGTCATGTCCTCGACGATACCGCCGAGCGCCGCCGGAAGCAGTGCTACCAGCCACCACAGCGCCCAAACGCCCAGTCGCAGTGACCCGGGATCGCCCTGCTGGGTCTGCACCACGCCGAGGATCCAGCTCACACTCAATCCCAAGAGCAGCGCCACACCGCCCAGACGCGGCACCTCGCCGATGTGAAAGCGCTGCGGCTTGGACTCGTCATAGTGCGGCGTGCGCCGCCCGCGCAACGCACGAATAATGAACGCGGCACTCAGTCCCGTGACGAGAAAGGCGATCAGCGTCAACCAGATCATGGATTGCGCGCCTTTGCTCCGTAAGGAACGTCCAGCGGCCCCAGCGCACGGGCGTTGCGATAAGCGGGCGAGCGCCACAGACGCAACAAACTGCGCACATGCCATGTCAGATGGTGAAGTGAGCGCCTACTTGCTCTCTGTGCCGCATGCATAACCATCACCGGTACACGCACCAGCTTCAGTCCAGCCAGTCGAATTCGCAAACTCAAATCAACATCCTCGCAATACATGAAATACCGTTCATCAAAACCATGCAACTCGCGCCACAAGGGCGTGGGCAACACCACACATGCCGCATTCACCCAGTCCACGCGCTGATCCTTGCGCCCCATCACTCTTCGTTGCCAAAGAGCAACAGGTGAAGGTAAAGACCGTTCGCTGTCCTGCACATTTCCGGCCTCATCCAACTGCACCGGATACGCACAGCCAACTCCCGGCTGCGCCGCCGCATGTACCAAAGCAGCAAACGGATCCGCGTCTAGTCGGACGTCGGGATTGAGCACGCAGACAAACTCCTCCGGCGCATCGGCGAGAGCGCGATTGTGGTTTGCTCCAAAGCCCAGCGGTTGCGCATTGCGACGCACCTGCACCTCGAACGGCCAAGCGCCGCGTAGATCTTGCGGTAGGGGGAGTTCCTCCTCGCGCAGATTCAGCGTCACGATCACCCGGTGTACCGAATGGGCGCTGACCTGCCTCAAATCATTCAGTAGTTCTACAACGCATTGAACGTGTCCATGGCTGACAACCGAGACTGCCAAGCGTCGCCGCATTGCTTTTTGAGAATCCATCAGTGCGTATTGTGCTTGTTACAGACCCGGCTAGTGTCAATATTTGATTCGCGCCGACGCCAAAGGCTTGGTCATAATTCGGGGATGACACAGAACATTGAGGATTTGCACGTCTATCTGCGCAATATCCGACCCGGTGAACGCACTTCCCTCTCCGTAATCGCGAGTTTAGTCCATCAAGGCGCAACCCTGCTCGACCTGGGCTGCGGCAGCGGCGCTCTGGGCCAATACCTTTCCGAAACCCGTCAATGCGTCAGCGATGGCCTGACCTGGAGTGACGCGGAAGCGGCGCACGCTCGCCCTCACTATCGGGACGTGCATGTGGCAGATCTGGAAACCTGTGATCTGCTTACATTATTTGCAAATAAGCGTTACGACTACATCGTCTGCGCAGACGTGCTGGAGCACCTGCGACAGCCCGAGCGCATCCTCGACGCCTGCCGCCAGTTGCTCGCACCCGGAGGGCAGCTTCTGGTGTCGGTGCCCAATGCCGGGTACGCCGGCCTGATCGCCGAACTCCTGCAAGGCGAGTTTCGCTACCGCGAGGAAGGCCTGCTCGATCGCACCCACCTGCGCTTTTTCACGCGCCGCTCGCTGTCCCGATTTTTGGGTGAGCATGGCTGGTCCATCGACACCCTGGACACGGTGCGCCGCGAATTGCCCGAATCCGAATTCGCCATCCGTTTTGACGAACTGCCTCCCGCCGTCGCGCGCTATCTGTTAGCCGCGCCGGATGCCCTCGCCTACCAGTTCATTGGCGCAGCGCAGCCCGTCGCTGCCACTGCCGACAATGCCTTGCACTACGCGCCTGAAGAAGGCGACGCCCAAGCGTTGTTCACGGCCCAGTTGTATGTAGATCGCGGAGAAGGATTCACCGAAGAAGGCAAGCTCACCGCCACCGGCACCATGGGGCAAGAGCGCCAGACCATCCGCTTTGACATCCCGGCCGCCGCAGCGCGCCCCTGCCGCCTGCGGCTGGACCCAGCCGATCGGCCCGGCTTTCTGCACCTGTACGGCATTCGCCTGCTTGCAGCGGACGGGCAGACGCTCTGGAGTTTTGACAATACGCGCGAAGCCCAGGACCTGCTGAGCCAGTCACCCCATCAGCAGATTGCGTGGCAGGTGCCGATTCCGATGCTCTCTTCCGCGACCATGCTGCTGCTCACCGGCGATGACCCTTGGCTCGAATTGCCCGTGTCGCCCGCGCAATGGGAACAGGCTGTGCCAGAACAAGCGTTGGTGCTGGAGCTCGACGTGGGCTGGCCGATGTCGGCGGACTATCTCGCGCTGGCGCACCAGATTTATCCGCTGCAGGAGCGCGTCACGGAGCTCCATACCGAAGTGACCGCACTGAACGATCAGGTCAGCGCACTGCACGGTCAGAAGGCGCACCTGAGCAATGCACTCGAAGCCAGCGAAAACAGCCGCCGCAGCTTTCAGGACGAATCCGCCCAGTTCCAGCGCAACGCCACACGCCTTGAACACGAACTGGTGAAAGTGCAAAAGGAATTCAAGGATCTCGCCACGCACCTGGACACGATCGAGAATTCGACCGTTTTCAAGGTCACGCGGCCACTCGTGCGCGCCAAGATCGGCCTTGATCGCCTGCGCGGCAAGATGCCCAAACACGAACAGTTGGCCGCCAGCGCGTGGGCCGCTTCCACGCAGCCGCGCACCCCGATCGCTGCGCCGCCGCATCCGGTGGACATCATCGTGCCTGTGTATCGCGGACTGCGTGACACCCAAGTGTGTATCGACTCCGTGCTGGCCGCGCCGGTGCAATCGCCGTACCGGCTCATCGTCATCAACGACTGCAGCCCCGAACCCGAGGTCACGCAATGGCTGCGCGATCGCGCCGCATCCGAGCCACGCATCCTGCTGCTGGAAAACGAGGACAACCTCGGCTTTGTCGGCACGGTCAATCGCGGCATGGCCGTGTCCGATGCCAACGACGTGCTGCTGCTCAACAGCGACACCGAAGTCGCCAACGACTGGCTTGACCGCATCCGCGCTGCTGCCTATGGCGACCGCAAGATCGCGTCCGCCACGCCGCTGTCCACCAACGCCACGATCTGCAGCTACCCCCGCTTTTGCGAAGACAACCCGCTGCCTCCCGGCTACGACACGGCCCGCATGGATGCGCTGTGTGCCGCCACCAATCCCGGAGTCGTCGTGGACGTGCCCACCGGCGTCGGCTTCTGCATGTACATCCGCCGTGACAGCCTGAAGGACGTGGGCCTGTTTGACACCAAGAACTTCGGCAAGGGCTACGGAGAGGAAAACGATTTCTGCCAACGCGCCATTCGCGCGGGCTGGCGCAATCTGCATTTGCTCGACACCTTTGTGCTGCACACGGGCGGCGTCAGCTTTGGCGACAGCAAGAGCCCGCGCGAGCGCGCTGCCATGGAGAAGCTGGCGCGCCTGCACCCCCATTACGCGAGCGATGTGCACAAATTCGTGCAGGCCGATCCGGCTCGCCCCTACCGGCTGGCGCTGGATGTGGCACGCATCCGCAATGCCCAACTGCCTGTCGTACTGGCCGTGCTGCACGACCGCGCAGGGGGCACCGTGCGGCATGTGCATGAACTGGCGCGCCATCTCGCGGACAAAGCCGTGTTCCTCACGCTCACTCCGGCATCGGGCAAATGCGTGGCATTGCGCATGGCCTCGGCGAATGAGGGTTTCGAGCTGGTGCTGAAAATCGATGAGCAGTTCGACGACCTGCTCAACGTGTTGCGCCAATTGCATGTCTCCCACGTGCATTACCACCATCTGCTGGGGCACGACCGCAAGGTGCGTGATCTGCCCGCATTGCTCAACGTAAGCTACGACTTCACCGCGCACGACTACTACAGCTACTGCACCTACATCACCATCACCGGCGAAGACAACCGCTTTCAGGGCGAGACCTCCCCCGGCCATTGCAAATGCTGCACGCCCGACATGCCCGCGCCCATGGAAGGCAACGTGGCGCACTGGCGCGGCGCGAATGCCCGCTTCCTGAGCGCGGCGCGCAACGTGATTGCACCCAGCCATGACACGGCCTCGCGCATCGCTGGCTTTGCGCCGGCAGCGCACGTGCATGCCGTGCAGCACACCGACATCTGCGCCGACACGGAGCTGCAGGTGCCAGCGCCGCGCCCCATGGAGGCAGAGCGTCCGCTGCGCATCGTCGTTCTCGGCGCGCTCAGCGCCATCAAAGGGGCCGACGTGCTCGAAGCCGCCGCCGTACAGGCCGCGCGTGAAGGTGCGCCTGTTGAATTCCACCTGCTGGGCTTCGGCTACCGCCATCTGCTGAGCCGCCCCAAGGCCGCACTCAGCGTGCATGGCGCCTACAAGGAAGAAGACCTGCCCCAGTTGCTCGCATGGCTCAAACCCGATCTGGTGTGGTTCCCGGCGCAATGGCCCGAAACCTACAGCTACACCCTCAGCGCTGCGCTGCAGGCGGGCCTGCCCGTCGTAGTGCCCAACATTGGCGCGTTCGCTGAACGCGTGGTCGATCGCCCCTGGAGCTGGGTCACCGACTGGGATCAGGACGGCAAACACTGGGTCGACTTTTTCGTGCAACTGCGCCGCCAGCATTTCGCCGAGGCCGCGGCGCCAGACATCGCGGAGGCCCAGCCCGGCCTTGTCGCGCCCGAGCCGTCCGAAGCGTGGGATTACCGCACGGACTACTTCGCAGGCATGTCCACGTCTAGTCAGCCCGAAGCCGATGGCGCGACGCTGGAGCGCGACTATCTCGCGCAGTTTGTGCCCGAGCGCGCCTACACCCACGCCACCAAGGCGGGCATTCTGGGCGCGTTGATGTATCTGCGCTCACTGCCTGTGCTACGCGGCGTGGCTCGCCGGATTTCACCCCAATTCCAACGACAGGTCAAAACCTGGTTGAACGGCTAACGCCGCGCGCTGCGTCTCCCCACAACGGGCCCCGGTCAGAGACTGCGGGCCCTTTTTTTGTCAGCCTTCAGGGCTGCTGCGTCACGCGAAACAGCATCCAGTGCGCGCCATCCGTCGCCTGCAGCGCCAGCCGTGGATTGGCCTGCAATTGCGCACCATCCACCAGTCCTGCCAACACAAAATCGGCCTGCACCTTGGCAAAATCAAAACGCTCTGGTTGCACGTTCAGCACCACCGCATCCATGCGCGGACTGGTGATGCGCCAGGTGGCGGTCTCCAGTTCAGGTTCCAACGTGATCAGCAGGTTCTGGTAGCGGTTGTAGATCGGCTTGAACGCCCCCGAGGGGTCGAGATCACGCCAAAAGCGCAGCGGTGGATCGTAGAACACGCTGTTCACCACGCGCACGCCCGCGATCGGCAACGCGCCCATCCACACGTCGTTGTTCACCACGGCCACCCGCGGTGCCGATGGGCGCTCACCGGCGGCGGATGACTGCAACGCGGTGCGCAATCCCGGCACCAGTTGAATGTCTTTGGGCGCCTGCTGCAACGGGTTGAACGGGAAACTCACCGCCAAAGTCCACGCCGCCGTAACGCCCACCGCCAGCACCACGCGCCCGCGCACCAGCAGCCATGCAAGCCACGCCGACGCCGCCAGAATCAGCACCAGTACCGCAGGCGTGAGCCATTGCTGCATGGGCACCGGCATCATCGCCAGCGCGCGCCAGTGAACCCAGGCGACAACCGTCGCCGTGGTGCAAGCCAACGCCTGCAACAGCACCGTGCGCGCACGTGAGCCATCGGCCCATTGCCGCAACTGCGGCGCGCACTCCATCACCCACGCCAGAAGCAACACCTGCGCCAGCCCCAGCACCACATCCAGGCGGAACGCGGGCACGTTGCCCCATAACGTGGCACGCGCCAGCCAGGCGGGAATTCCAACAAACATGTGCACCAGCACAAACGCCACCACCAGCCACAACACCAGCACCATGGACCACGCCGCGCGCGTGACGCACAGGCACACCACACTGGCCACCGCCAACGGCAGCAGCAGATAGACATGCCCCGCCGCGTCGCTCGGGATGGACCACTGCGAGCTTTCATACAGCGTGACCAGATTGGCGATGCCCTTGGACAGATGCCATGGCTCCACGTAGCCGCCCAGTTCCATCGAGCGCTGGCCCGGATACACCGTGTTGCCCAACGCAGCAATCGCGTCTGCCGCGTCGCGCCACCATGCCCCGAGTAGCAAAGCACCCACTGCCGCCGCAACGATCAGGGCCAGCAACTGCCCCACGCCGAACTGCAATTGCCTGCGCATCTGCCACCCATGCGCGAGCGTGAGCAGCCCCATCAACCAGGCCAGTGGAATCTGCCAGCCGGGGTAAAGCACCAACACAAATCCGGCAGCAGCCCAACCCAGCATGCCTCCCAGCACAGCGGCTTGCCAAGCGCGCTGCGCCCGCATCGCGCCCGTCGCAGCCCACGCCGCAAGAATCGGGAAAAAGCTCACATAAGCAGGCCAGCCCGACCAGCCCACGGCGTAGGCCGAGCCCGGCACCAGCGACGCCAGCACGGCCGCGTGCCGCCAATCCAGCGCGAACCAACTGCGCAGCAGCGCCCACAGCGCGAGAAAGCAGGCAAAGAACGGCAGCCACCAATACCACGCCAGTGCCCGCTTGAGATCCAGCACCAGAAAGCCCCAACTCGCAGGTTTGGCGACCTCTGCCAGCGTGCGCGTGGGCGCACCGCTCATGCCCACGACATTCATGTTCTGACCATAAACGCCGTGCAAGGTGTTGACCGATGCAAACGGCTCCGGGCTCACGCGCTGGCTCATCGCCAACGGCGTGACAATCAGCCATTCATCCCGTCGCACATCGCGCGCTTGCCCCAGATACGGCGCACCATCGTGTTCGAGAATCTGGGCGCGCTCCAGCAGCAACGGCAGCGACGACCCGCTCCACCCCGCCGCCACCAACAGCGCAAACGAAGCGATGACCGAGGCCGCAAACGCGCGTGCGCTCACGCCGCCATGTCCTGCAGGGCTGCTGTGGCCACGTCCGGCACATGCCAGCAACAGACACAGTGCCGGCAAGGCAAACGCCAGTCCCAGCGCCAGCTTCGCCTTCCAGGAGGGTTGCCGCGCGGTGTGGGGCACTTGCACCTGGCGCGCAGCGTCGCTCACGCCCAAATCGAACTGGCTGCCATCGCCATTCGTCACCTGTACCCGCAGCGGCAAAGCCTGCGCAGAGACATCGTCTGGAAGCTGGAGCGGCAGATGAAAACCGCTGCTCAACCACAGCGGTTGGCCGGTGGCCTCGACCACGTCGCTGCGTGGGGTGAGATAGCCAAGCCGTCCGCGGTAAATGGATTGATCGCCCAGCCACACCTGCACCAGTGTCACGAACACGCTGGGATTGCGCGCGGCCGCCCAGCCCGTCAAGGTGAGCACGCCATCGCTGATTTCGGCCTTTTCCACAAAGCCCTGCCCTGCGGCGGTCGCCTGCGGCAGTTCAGTGCCGTTCACGTTGGCAGGAACATCCCTGGCCCAGGCCTGCATTGGCTGCAAGCACAGCACACACCATAGCAGCAGCAGGCCGACGAACGGCACGCAGCGATGCCATGAGAAGGTCAACGCGCGAGCGGGCGCAACCGCAGCGCAGCCGGAGCGCACAGCCCGATGGATAGTCCTTGGCAACATAGTTCAAAAGGCGCTCGTGGTGCGGGCCTCGTCTTCCTCCTGTTGCTCAAGTTACCATAATTTATTCAGGTGAATCAGGCGGAGCGCTGCGTCATTTGTAGCCCGGCATCACCTGATAACGCAGCTTTTGCATCAGGTTGCGGCGCAGCTTCTGCATGCCGGACAAGGGCGGCTGGCGGAACACGCCCACGGTGTCGCCCCAGGCGGCACTGTCTTCGCTCGGATGCGGCTCCCAGTCGGTGCTGACCTGCAGCAGCTCCATCGACGCATACTTGGCCAGAGCGCGGTAGGCATCGGGATAAAAGCGCCAGCAATCTTGCGGGTAACGGTGCTCCGGCCCGCGCGACGGGGCGAGCAAGAAGATATGGCCACCGGGCTTGAGCACGCGCGCCATCTCCAGCCACGAGCACCAGAAATACTCCACATGCTCAAACGCCTGCCCCGACACGATGACGTCCACCGAGAAACTGTCAAACGGCAGGCGGTAAGGCGATTGCAGCACCACATCCACGTTCGGGCCCGCGCCCAGATCGACGCCGACATAGTTCCATGCAGGATGCAGGAAGAACTGCTTGTAGCTGCCGTTCACGTCGTAGCTGCCGATGTCGATGATGCGCAGCGGCTGGCTGGTCTTGTCCGACAGATATTGGTGTACCAGCCCTTGAACGTGGGCCAGTGAGCTTGAATGCATTCCGTGTCCTTGGTGTGTGATGCGCGCGTGCGGCGGCGCTCACGGCTTTTCGACGACGTAGGCGTCCTGATGGTGCCAGAACTGGCGGGGTGCAAGCTTGAGCAGCCTGGCGCCTGGCAGATGTTCGGCAATGCGTGCACGTACAAAGGCTTCCGATGTGAAGGTCGTGCCGTATTCCTGCCCATCGATCGCATTGGATTCGCTCGATGGCGTGAAGAAGTAGCCGTTCTCGTCCAGCGTCACGTTCTGCTTGCGCACCGCCTCATCGCCGTGCGTGGTGAACACCAGCACGCCGCCCGGCGCGACCATGTCGTAGATGCGCCGCAGCCAGCGCGACCAGGTCGACGCCGGCAAGTGACTGAAGAGCGACAGCACAAACACCAGATCGTGCTGGCGCTGCCACTGCACGTCCTCCGGCACGGCGGCTGAGACAAAGCCCTCCACGCCAAACGCCTGGCGCGCAAACTCCACCGAATCGGCCACCACGTCCGACGCCACCACGCGCTGCGCGCCCAGCGCCTTCACCAGATGGCGCGTGAAGCGGCCATGGCCACTGGCAAACTCCAGCACGCTTTGTGTGCGCAGCAGAGGGTGATTCACTTCTTCGAGCAGCAGCACCAACTCCGACATCGTGCGCCAGCCATCGGCCAGATAATCCCGAATCGGGTTCAGGCTGGACGGGTGTGCGGCAAAGAACTTGTAGATGTCATCCGCTTCGGAGATCTCGCAAGGGCACCCCATCCACTGTCCATACGACAGCAACGGGAATTGCGCCTCGATCAGGTTGTGCGCGGCAAGTCGCGTGGCGGGCACGTCGCGCGCCTGCACCAGCAGTTGGCCGGCCTGCTCCATCTCGCCCCGGTGGATCAAAGCCTGCGCCTCGGCAATCACGTTGGCGGTGTCGGTCGCCGTCGAAGAAGCATTCTCGGAAGTCATCGTCACATTCAAAAATCGGTTGGGCCCGCGCGCTCGTGTCAGGTCCATGCGTGCGGCAAGCGCACCAGACCCGGCATCAGCGTGGGCGAGACAAAGCGGAAGTGTTGGTAGTGCAACCACGCATCGTATAGCACGAGGCCGCTTTCATCGAAAAGGTAGGCGCTGACCACATATTCTCCGCTGTGCAGCGGCAGATTGGGAAAGGTGAGCACCGAGCGCCACGTGCCATCCGGCTGGCGCACGGGATGCGCGCCCTCCTCGTGTGTGGCCAGCGACGTGATGCCCGTGCCCTGCGCCTGCTCGATCATGAAGCCCAGATTGGGGCGCTCATCGCCGCGCCCGCGCACGACGAAGGTCACCACCAAATCGACACTCTCCAGCAACGGCGGTCGGCCCTCGGTGGCCAGATCGGAAATCGCCACCGACAGCAGGCTCGCGCCCAGCCCATCTGGCTCGCGCTGCATGCGCGTACCCGAGGCATCGGGCGGCACATCGCTGGCAGGCGGAGGCTCGTCGCCCAGCGCGTTCAACGTCACATCGGGCTCTTCACCATCGAGCAATTCAGGCGCTGCGGCAGCGGGCACAGCATCGCCGCGCAGGCGGCTGTGCATTTCATACGCGCCCATCACCGCCTCGGTCGCGCCCATCTCCATGATCTGCCCGCCCTTGAGCCACATGGCCTGATCGCACAGATGGCGAATGTGGTACGAACTGTGCGAACAGAAAAGGATGGTGCACCCCTTGTCGCGAAAATCCATGATGCGCGCCACGCATTTTTTCTGGAAATGCTGATCGCCCACGGCCAGCGCTTCGTCGATGATCAGCACATCGGGCTGCACCGCCGTCACCAGCGCAAACGCGAGCCGGACCGTCATGCCCGACGAATAGGTCTTGACCGGGCGGTCCATCGCATCGCCCAGTTCCGAGAACGCGACGATGCCCGGCTCCAGCCGCGCCATCTCCTCCTGACCGATGCCGATCAAGTTGCCCGCAAAGTACAGGTTGTCGCGCCCGCTGAACTCGGGGTGGAAGCCCGCGCCCAGCTCCAGAATGGCCGTCACGCGCCCTACGCGCTCCACGCTGCCCGAACTTGGCTGCATTGTGCCCGCCAGCAGCTTCAGCAGCGAGCTCTTGCCTGCGCCGTTATCGCCCACCACGCCGACGCACTGGCCGCGCTTGAGCTCAAACGAAATATCCTTCAGCGCCCAATGGCTGCGATGGCGCACCTTGTTGCTGAACAAGGCCTTGAAGCGCGCGCGAGGCGAGTCGTAGAGCTTGTACTCCTTGCTCACGTGGCTCACGCGCAGCACCACGTCGTCGCCCAGCGGTTGATGGATGGGTTGCGCGCTCATAGCCAGTCCACCAATTGGTCATGGCTGCGGCGCACCGCCACCGACAACAGCGCCGAGGCCACGCCGATCCACACCAGCAACGCCAGCCACACGCTGGCAGCGGGCCACGCACCTTGCAGCAAGATCGTCTGCCAGCCAGAGACGACTGGCGTCATCGGATTGATCCACAACACCCACCGCCAGGCGGCAGGAAACATCGTCATCGGGAACAGCACCGGCGACACAAAAATGCCGATCTGCAATGCAAAGCCCACCACCGGCACCGTATCGCGCAGCGCCGCCGCCATGATGGCGAACAGATAGGCCAGCACAAACGTCATCACCACCTGCAGCAGCAACAGTGGAATCACCGCAATGACCGGCAACGCAAAGTGATGCACCGGCGCATAGGCCAGCGTCAGCAGCAGCAGCATGGGACCGAACACCACCGCGCTCGCAAGCACAGTGCGCGCCGGAAAGATGATGGGCGGCAGCGCGTTCTTCTGCAGCAAGCCGCCGGCATCCAGCAGGCTGGACGTGCCCCGCCCAAAGCCATCGCAAAACGCCATCCAGGCAAGCGAGCCCACAATCAGATAGGTTCCCACGCGCGACGTGGGCGCGTTTTCACCCAGCCGCATGGAAAACACCACATCAAACACCAGATAGTAAGCCGCCACCGTCAACAGCGGCTGCACGTAGGCCCACAACACGCCTGCAGCGGAGCCCTGATACCGCGCCACCACTTCGCGGCGCGTCAGCACGGCGACGAGGCTGCGTAAATGCCAGAGTTGTCTGAGTTCGGAAAGAAAGGTGCCCATGTGGCAAGGAAGGCCTGTCTGGAATTGGCAACGATAGAAAGCAGCGACCGGTTGCAAACGAGAGCACATGCGTCGTTTGCCGATCATGACGGCTACCTCAAATAAAACAAACGGCCAAATGGCCGTTTGTTTGCATAGCACGTGGTATTTTGCTCTCAAATCGGGGGCCTACGGCACCCGATCCGTGCAAATTATTTGCTGCTCTTGGCTGCCTGGGCTTTGGCTTCTGCTTCCGCCATCGCCTTGATCGCCTGCTCGTTCACCTTGGCATCCTTGATAAAGGCATTGTTCTTGTCCAGGCGCTTCTTCATCAGGATCCGTTGACTAGCCTCTTGCTTCAAGCCATCGGCCACCTCTTCAAAAGCCAGCGTGCGTGCGGGAAGTCGCTCAACCAATTGCACGATATGCCAGCCGAACTTGGTCTGGACTGGCTGACTGATTTCTCCGTCCTTTTTCAGGCTCTTGATCACTTCTTCGAACTCCGGCACGTAGCGTCCAGGAGTCGTCAAACCGAGGTCTCCACCCTTTTCGGCGTTCGCCTTGTCGTCCGAGTTTTCACGGGCGAGCTTTTCAAAATCGGCGCCCGCCTTCAATTCGGCGGAAAGCTTTTCAGCCTTGGCCTTGGCCTCTGGCGTATCGCCCGAGATCAGGATATGGCGAACACGGCTTTGCGGCGGCATTTCAAAGGCTTTTGTGTTCGCACGGTATTGCGAGCGCGCATAATCTTCGATGGCTTTGGCATCCGGCGCGTTCTGCGCATCATACTGCTCCATCCGGAGGTCAGACAGCAGACGCTCAGTCGCCAGTTTGACCTGCGCCTTGACTTCGGGCTTGTTGGCCTGGCCGCTCATCTCCATTTCCTGAGCCAGATTGCGTCGGGCCGCAAGCGTCTGGGCAATCTGTGTCAACGTTGCCGGGCTCTCCAGTGCCTTGACCCGCACCTCCTTGGGTGCTCGCGCAACTTCGGCCAGCACGTCCTCATCCGTCACCTTGACGGACCCTTTTTCCCAGATCACCACAGGTTGAGCGGCCATCGATCCAGTTACCACACACAAGCCGAGCACCGCAGCGCTCATTTGGAGAGAGAACTTCATACTGATTTCAAATTCCTGATTAATCGACTTCGAGCTGCAGCCTTGGCAGCCGTCATTCCAGGCACGGTCGGCACTATCAAGTTCTGAAAACCTGGTCATTACCACCGCACAGAAATGGATTCGAGGACGTAATTTACCTGAAGTTCCTCATAACCGTGCGCTTGGCAAGTCGACATCCATGCGAACTGCCGCATTCGCGCCAAACACTGGCTACGAGGCCACCTGACCTCAAAAAGGCTCTTCGGAAATCCTCATCAGACCATCGGGATGGACGAGGCTGAGCTATTTCAATGCGAGCTAGTGTGACTTCACCAATGAAAAAGGCGGGGGCAAGCCCCCGCCTTTTCTAAGCATCAACGCTTACGTTCGAATTAACGAACGAAACGGTGACCCCAGTTCACGCCGAAGTTACCAGCAGTGCCGGAAGCCACGGATGGGTTGTAAGCGCTAACAAACGCTTGACCCACGATTGGCAGACCAGAGCCCAGCGTAGAGCCAGGAGTGTTCAGACGTGCCCAGCCGTTGGGATACTTCACGTCCATGTCCTTCAGGGCAACCGAAGCGCCCAGAACAGCAGACTTGTCTGCGCCAGCGTTGTTGAAGCTCAGCACCGAAGTTTCACCGCAGAACAGTGTCGGAGCGTTAGGCGTACCGGGGGAGATCACCACGTCGTCTGGCGACTCAGGGGAGTTCTCTTCACGGTCGTAAGCGGTGTAGCCCACGTTCAGCACGCACACAGCGTCGCCGTTCATGGTGGTGTTACCCATCGTGAAGTGCTTGTTCACGCTTGCGTTGTACACAGCAGTAGGCTTGTTGTTGGCAGTGGTGTAATCCACAGCAACTGCGTAGCGGCGTGTAGGCATGGAGAACACCCAGTCGGTTTCAGCCGAAATGGTGGGCTCTGTCCAGAACTCGTTGATCACAGCCTTTGTTTCGATGGCGTCAGCCAGCTTGATCGCTTGATCAGCAGGCGGGTTCGTCGAAGCGGCGGTGAAAATGGTGTACGGTGTAGACATGTCAGGCAGGTCATACATCGCAGCCTTCACTGCAGGCGTCGTAGCCACAGCAGCCGAGCCAGCGAACAGCGGGTCAGACGAGTAGTTCACAGGGTTCGCCACGTTCACGCTGGTCTGCGGGAAGTACACGATGTTACCAGTGCCGAGGGTCTGCGTTGCAGCAGTGATTGCTTCAACGGCCGTTGCCGAGCCGCTCCAGGACAGAGCCTTGGGCACGTTCATCAGTGTCCAGTTAGCTGCCAGGCCGGTCGTGGGGTTGGCCATGCCAATGCCAGAAGCCTTGTAAGCTGCTTCGTCAGCCAGGTCGGTGTTGATAGCAGTCCAAGCGGTGTTGGCGCCATCGTTCGCGCACTTGGCAACGCTGTTCTTGTGCTTGATCAGAGGGTACAGACCGTTATCAGACTTCGGAATGTCAGCCATATTGAAGATTTCAATATAGCCTTCACGGGTGCCGTTAGCCTTTTCTTCGCCGGTCACGTTCGGGTTCAGACGCGAAGTGATGAACGGTGTCTCGTTGATCGTAGCCTTGGATGGCTTCGTGCAAGTGTTGTCTTCGGTCGTCAGGAACGACAGACCGTTGGCGTTCTTGCTCACGTTACCAGTCCACACGTCGCCAGGGGACAGGAAGACTTGGAAGTCAAACACGTCGTCGGAGTTACGAGCGCCGCGGAAACGAACCTTCACTGCCTTGCCGTTCACGGAGTCAGTGTTGATCAGCGACAGCAGCATGGCGTTGCCATCTTGCGTGCTGAAGTAAGGCACGAGCAGCATGTGACCAGTGCCAGTGTTGCCGAAACGCAGATCGTCAGCAGTAGCACCGCCGCCGATGGTTTGGATGGCATGTGCGCTACCGGCAAAGCCCACCACAGCGGTAGCGATGCTCAGAGCGAGAACATTCTTCTTCATAGAAACTCCAGTTGAAAAGTTGTTTGGCGCAACTAAGGTAGAGGTTGATTACGCCTTTTAATCCTAGCATAGGGGGATGGCACTTTGCCCAGAGAATTTGCCCCGCATGCGATCGTTTGTTGGTTGGGTGCAACAATTACTGATACTCGATACTCGTTTCCTCCATCAGTCACGCCAATTCAACCTGCAAGACGTTGGCTAAATACGCTCGAATATCCACCATTGACCATTCTCAAGTAACCATGTTTCGTCAACGTGCGTCACAATTTGTGACGGCTTCTTCTGGGTCAACAGGAACGGAGCAGTCGCTGTCAGACGAACCTGGGCAACGCACTTGTCATCGGTTTCACAGGTGACTTTGAGCACTTCGCCCTTCAATACCCGGACGTCCTTGCCCCGCTGTTCGATATATTTTTGAGTTGAAACGTTTGCCCGATAGCCCGGCGTATTGTAGACATATGCAGCGTTGATGTCTCCCTTGATCAGAGCCGCCCAGCGCTCATTGGCGCGCTGGGTGACCACATCTTCTTTGGTACCAGCGCCCATACTCGCGCACCCACCCAGAATGGCAAGTGCCACGCCCAGAACAGCCAGCTTGCTGGACCCCACTACCTGCAGACGCTTGCCTATGCTTTTGCCGTTTTGATCGGTAATCACAATAAATCTCACTTAAAGATACAAAGTTTATGTAAACAAACACCCTGAAAGAACTACTGCGGCGTAGGTGCGACCAACGGAGGGGCTGATTTCTCGGAATTTCGGTCTTGATCCAGACCTCGGACGTCCTTCAGCCCTCGCATGCGGTCACGGAGCTCGTCCGAAACCTCGCGGATATCGATGTCCGTACGCACGACTCGCGGAGAAATAACCACGAGCAACTCGGTTCGTTTATTTTCGTTGCCGTGAGTTCCGAACAATGCGCCCACCACGGGGATTCGTGAGAGAACAGGCACACCACTTTTGCTCTTGGAGTCTGCATCCTTGATCAGACCGCCCAGCACAATCGCCTCGCCAGAACGCACAGCCACTTTGCTGCTGATCTGCCGTTGCATGAATGCGTACTGCCCGGTTGCGGTGTCTTTGCCCCCCAAGTCGGTGAGCATCTGGTCGATCTGCATGGTCACAAGGTTGCCCGCATTCACCGACGGGGTGACCACCAGATTCACGCCCGTATCTTTGTATTGGATAGTCGATGTCTGCGTACCAGTGGAGTTGATCGGATAGTAGGTAGTTTGCGTCTGTACCGGCTGCTGGTCACCCACAGCGATGGTGGCAGTGTGGTTGTCGAGCACCATCAGACTTGGACTGGAAACCACCTTCAGTTGGGTCAGCTTGGAAAGAGCGCTTAGTGCTGCCCTGACGCGCCCATAGGGATTCAGGACGGAATAGGTAAATCCCTCTCCTACGCCCACATCCCCTGGTCGTCCGCCCACGAAGCCCATTCCATGGGTGTCGACCTTGCTTCCACCCTCTTTCTGATCGGTGAAGGCCCACTTCAAACCATAGGTCAGTTCATCATTCAAAGTCACTTCAATGATTGAGGCTTCAATCAGCACCTGGGTGGGAGCGATATCCAGGCGCTTCAACGTGGCTTCGATCCTGTCGTACTCACTCTTTTTTGCCCAGATCAGGACAGAGTTGTTGAGTTCATCCGCAACGACCCGGATGGATCCGAAATTCGCGGTGACAGAAATGGAAGGACGGTTGACATTTGCATTGTTACGTTGGTTCAGATTGGTCAGACCGCCGGAGTTGAATCCCGTCCCTGCGGACTGCCCAAACACATTTCCTCCAAAACCGCCCCCATAACCACCGCCGGCACCGCCGAAGCCGCCGCCACCGTACGAATTGTTGAAGCCACCCATGGATGAGTTGTTGTAGGCATTATTGGCGAAGGCATTTCCTCCAGCACCTCCAACGATGCCGCCTTGTCCCGGAGCGACTCCGGTAGCCCCGGTCGCTTGATTGCCGCCACTCTGGAATGGATTGTCCAAGCCACTGAAGATGCCGCTCAGCACGGTGGCCAGGTGACGGGCATTCACGTTTTGCACCTGGTAGATGAACAACTGCGGCTCGGCACTGTTATCGCTCGGCTGGTCCAGCTTTTCGATCCAGCGGCGCGCCTCTTCCAAGTAAGCGGCCCGAGGGGTGACCACGAGAATGCTATTGATGCGCGCAATCGGCAGGACCCGAATCGCGCCATACAGCGGGAAATTCTCACTCAACGACACTGCTGGCGCATTGGCAGCCGCCCCTGCAGCACCGGCCCGACCCGGCAGTGATTGCCCGGAACCCGGGCGCGCCAGCCCAGGTGCTGCCGGTGCTCCACCGGCGGCACCCCCTGCGCTCGCGCCGCTATTGAGCAATTGCAAAGCCGATTCCACTTCTGACACCGACGCATATTTGAGCGGGAACACGCCAACGGTCATTCCCTTGAGCATATTGACGTCAAAGGTTTGGACCATGTCCATCCAGCCTTCGGCCTGATTGCGCGTCCCGGCCATCACCAGCATGTTGCGCAGCGTGTCCACGCGCACGATCGCGTCCGGGGCCACCATGGGCTTCAGGATGGCCGCCATCTCGGTCGCACCAATGTATTCCAGTGGAATGATGACAACGCCATAACCCGGTGGAAGCGGCCCCTTGTTGCCTGCAACCCGGATATTCGACACCACGCCTTTCAGCGCCTCGAGCTTACCAACGTGGTAGACCCCTCGCGAATCGCGCCCCATGGCAAGTCCGTTCACCTGAAGCGCACTTTCCAGCAACGAAAGTGCGTCGTCCGGAGAAATGGGGCCACGCGTAGCCAGTGTGACCGTGCCTGTAATCGGCTGGTGCAGGATGTAGTCCACCTTCAGCACTTCGCGCATGAACACGGTGACCACTTCAAGGATGGGAGCTTCCTCGAATTTGTAACCGCTGGCGGGACCTTCCAGCGCCTTGTACGGGGCGGGCTGGTTGATCAGCTTGTCATTGCCCCGAAGGATGCGTGGCTCGAAATTGGGTGCGGACGCCGCTGCAGCGGGGTCTGCTGCCTGGCCTTGCACCAAGGCTCCAGAGCCAGCCACGGTCTGGTTATTGCGTGCTTCTGCTGCTGTATCGGCAACATTTTGAGCGTGCAAACCACCTGCCAGTGCAAGCAGTAGGCCCGAAACAATCAGTTGACGGGTTTTCATCACATTCACTTTGTTCATTGGGTAATTGGGCGCGCGCCGTAGCGAGCACGCATTTCATTGCGACGACGCAGGCGCTCTCGCGCGGCCTCCTGCATCGCCTGTTGTCGCTCTTCAGCACTGGCGCCGACACCCGGGGCCGCTGGTGCCGATCCGGCTGGAGCATTGCCTGCTGCCACCGCCGGCGGCTTGGGGGCGTCCGGCTTGTATGCCAGAAGCGCAAGCTTGCGCTCCTCCCCATTCCTCGAAAAAATCGCGTCACGATCCTGGATTCCCTTGAGAGTCCATTCGCCCAACTTGTCGTTGACCGAAATCATTTGCACCTTGCCCTGCACGCGTGCAAGCATTCCGGACGGGGAGTGATCGCCGCCGTACAGACCAAACACATGAATGCCCGCAAACGGGTCTGGTGGAGGCTGCTTTTTCTCTTCTTCCTTCACCGGTGGAGGCGGCGGCCTGCGGCTGGGTGAGAACAAGGGGCGCTCCAGCGTTGCCACAAACAGATTGACATCGACCTTGGCGGCCGATGCGGGCAAGGGATCCGCGAATCGCAGCTCGGGCATCACCGGCTCGGGCGGTGTCCAGGCCGTATTGCGCAGGGAGCCATCGGGTTTGATCCATAGCGCCGCCAGCCCCAATGCAAGCACCAGAATCAATGCGGAGAGAATGCGTGTTGCGGTCAGTGTCATGCAGGTTTGCGGTGCAACACCGAAAGTTTGAGTTCTGTGCCAAGACGTTGCGGCTTGTCGGCACGCTGCAAGCCAACCACTTGAATATTGATCCCGTCGACCAGGACAACAGGGGTCAGACTGGGTAGAACAGCCAACGCAGCCTGAAGATGGATCAGCTCACCTTCAGCGCGCACGGACAGGGAAATTCGCTCAAAGCCTTGTTCTACTTTCGTCGGCAGGACCTGGCTGCTCACCACGGTCAGACCCGCCGTGGTCAACACGGAGCGCACGCGCTGTTGCGCCTCGTTACCGGCCTGCGTCGCATCCATCTCCATCGGATAAACGAACTGGGACATGCGTTGTCCCAACAAGTTCAACTCGGCGTCCATTTTGTCCGCACTTGCACGCAACCCCAGCAATCGGGCAAACCGAGGCTCTAGTTGCTCGAGCACCGCCCGTGCAGCCGCATGTTTGGAAGCCACATAGGAAGCGAGGAAAAACAGGGGCAAAAGGCAAATGAGAACAGAAATTGCCATCAGGGCCCAGTCTCGTCTGGATATCTGATTCATTTCTATCCTCCAATCGTCTCGGTGGGATCCCCCTTGGCCGGAGGCGCAGGCGGTGCGGTCGGCTTCACAGCCGGTGCGACTGTTGGCGCGGGATTGGCAGGGGTCACCGGATTCGGCGCCGCGACCGGTGCTGGCACTGGTGCGCCGGGCGCGGAAGGCGCTTCAGTCGACGCTGTGGCTGCGGGTGCAGGCGTTGGCACGGGTGCAATAACCGGAGTTGAGGCGGCACCGGCCGGAGCCAGGGCGGCTGCCGTTGCCGCATCTGAAGGGGATACACCAAAGTCATCCACCAACTGAAATTCAATCTGAAAAGATTCTTTGGCCATTCCTGGTTGACGCACTGCCGCAGAGGGCGCGCGCACATCCTTGATTTGCGGCATCGCACCCAGCTTCTGCATCAACGACGCCGAGTCACTCGCTTGACCAGCAATCAACACTTTGCGTCCCTCGATCTGGAGTCGCTGCAAGACGGTATCGTCAGAGAGTGCATTGGTCAGCGCTTGAATCAGTTGCAACGGATCGAGTCGATGCCCAATGATGTCGGCAAGCGCCTTCACCTGATCTTCCACTTTCAGAAGCGAATCGCGCTTTGCCAACTGGGGCGCAGCCTGCTTGTCCAGCACCGCATAAGCAGCATTGGCTTGCAGAACCCGGGCGCGGGATTGCAGGAACGGAGTGACCCCCATCGCAATGCCAAGTCCCAAGCCCAGCAGCGACAGCAATCCGACTCTTACCCAATATCGCTTTGCATGTTGTTCACGCAGTACTTCGCCAAAGCCCATCAAAGGCATCGCCCGATCCTGCAGCCGGGGTAGCAACGCCCAGACCTCCAACCGCTGCGCCGGGTCATCTTCGCGCATCTGGGACGCGATAAACCGTTCCACCCGTTCACGCGACGCCATCACCATATCGACCGCGACCGTGTCGGCGTCCTGGTGCGACTCCTGTGGATTGAGTGCATATCCCCAAACCAGGCCCGAGTTGGCAAACGGGTTGCTATTGAGCGCTTCCAATGACAACGCCTGCTTCATTTGGTCCGCGTCCAGCAAAGGCATGACCAATCGCTTGCGCAGCAGCAGATCTTCCGCAAGCAGGATGGCCCGAAACGGCGCCGCTGTTCGATCCTGAGCGCTGGTCGCTCGGCGCAAGAAGCCGCGTGTGTTCGGATCGGGCGCCCAAATCGATCCATTCTGCTCGACGCCCGCCACCTGGATCACGGTCCTGGGTGCTAGCCAGGCCCATGCTGGCGTGCCGACCAGCTTCGCCCACGGACGGCGAAGGTCGTGCCAAAGATTTCGCAGGTCAAGGCCGAACAGCCTCAGATCGTCACTGGCAATGGGCATGCTTCAAGTTCTATATATGTGGCTGCGGCGCCGGCTCCACTTGGGAATCCGCATAAAAAACCCGCCATGGTAACCCGTCTCGCGATGAATTCGTGATCTGGTATCGGCGTAGTACAACGACAGCCCCGCCATCGGGCAACGGCACCCGCGCCGTCAGTTCTACCGTGCGAGAGGAGGATCCACTGGAGAGCCAAGCACCGTTCATGCCGCTGGTGTCCGCGCCCACATTATCGCCGCCCCTCGCATTCACGAATCTGGACACCGCTGCTTCATTACCCCCTGCAACAATATTGAGCACATTGGGAGGTGCGGCCTGCGGATTAACTTGGCCGCTTCCGCCGGAGTCGGTCGTCACTAACGGTGCGACGCGCGCATAGATCGGGTAGTCGATTCCGGGAATATGCAACAAGTCTTCGACCGCCTCGAATCCCGGTGGCTTGCCCGAAGGTCCGGGAGTGCGCCTGGCCATCTCAATGGAGTTAGCCAGATTCGTCGCGCTTGCGTCATCCAGCCCAGCGCCTGTCTTGAACAACGCCACCAACAGATCAACAGGCGCTCGATTGATGTTGATGTAGCCCGTCATCGGGATCATGCGCACCATCACGTCTTGCCCTGCATAGGATACGGGCGCCTCTACGATCTTGTCGGGTCTTGTGCCCTGGGCAACCACGGCCTGCATGGCGAGTTGCATCGCCCCTTCGGCAACCGCCTTGGCCATGAGGGTCTGACGTGTGAACGCGGCCACCTTCAACTCGGATTTCACCGACAGCATGATTCCCGTCACCATGACGCTCATGGCCGCGACCAGCCACAAAACGGCAATCAGCGCAAAGCCGCTTTCTGTCGCGACGCGCGATCGGACTTGGAATGAACTCCTCATTCACTTCCCCCAATCACCGTTTCGTCGTCGTTCGCGCCTCCAGGCCTACTGGTCACCAGCGGCCATAGCGGGACGACCCATTGCAAAGGTCCGAGGGAATTGCGCTGAACGTCCAGCACCACACGGGCAGGTAAATGATCTGATTGCGCCCACGGGGACTGCCATTCACTGTTGGCGTCCACATTGGCTGGGCGATCATTTTCATACTGGATGGACAGCCCGGCGACATCGTAGAGCAGCACCTGGGCCGAGGCCGAATTCCAGTCCGGAAACGCCGGCTGGTCTTGCCAGGGCAAATAGCGCAGCACCAGCGCGGCTGAATCGCCCGCAGGCTCTACTGCAAGGTGCATAAAGCTGCGGCCCCCGGCTCCATAACGGGCAGGCAACACCCCCACCCACGAAATCTGGTCCGGGCCACCCTGAAAAAGTATTGGCGGCTTGCCGGAACTGCCTTGAGTGGGCGAGCCCGTCATCAGTGCGCCGACCATCGCACGCTCGGAAATCCGGCTCAAGGCACTGCGGATGAACCGCTCGGCAACACGTTCTTCATCCTGGATGGCCAATCGTGCATCCACCCGGTCACTGCTCTGGCCCGCACTGCGCATCGCCGACACCATGGCCAGCATAATGATCGACAAAAGCGTCATGACCACCAGCATCTCAAGCAGCGTGAAGCCGCGCTGGATGCTTCCGCGCCTTTTCTCAGGGTTCGCACGCTGCACACCGCTTGCCATGGCCGTCACGCTCCAGGCTTTCTCGGCCCACGCTGGGGGCGCAATGTGGTCAGTGACAGCTCTTTGGACTCCCCGCGCTCGTACCAGCTCACGGTGACCAGTACTTCATGCAACTTGGGTGCCTGGGGGCTATTCATGCCTGACTCGTAGGAACGCGTCTGCAGTTGCCATTGGATGTTGCCTACGCTCCCCGACTCAGACATTCCAGAAGCAGGCACGCCATCGACCCGATTCAGGGTGGACTCCAGAACGGACGAGGCCTGTTGGCGCACATCGAGATCTCCCACGCTGCGCACGCTGGAACCCGTAGCGCGATAAAGCACCCCGAGGGAGATCGCCATGATCGCAAAGGCGACAAGCAACTCCAGCAAGGAAAAGCCGCGTGAGAAAGCGCGTGCTTTCGCCCCGCGCGCGCGCGATTTACGGGAATGGCGCAAGATCGCGGTCATCGCTGCACCGGCTCCTGTTCCACGCGGCCCGAGAACCAGTCCACGCGCAAGCGCACGCCGTCGCCCGAATGGCGCAGCACATCGACGCTGCCACCGCTCGCGCCGCCCGAGGGCAGGAAACGGATGGCGAAATACGCGCCGCGCGCTTCGCTGTCGGCCACGATGGCGCGCAGTTCCACTTCGGAGGGAATCGAGCGCGGCTTGCCGCCTTCAACGCCGTATTGGCTGTGTTCCAGATCGACCGCAAATATCGCATCGCGGCCAGTGAGCACGGCTTGCTGGCGCGCGGCGCGCATGTCAGTGACTACGCCACGCACCACGTCGCGGTATTCCATCGAGGTCTTCATCTTGTCGTAGGCCGACGGCGCGACTGACATGACCAGAGCCAGAATGGCGAACACCACCATCAGCTCGATCAATGTGAATCCGCGCGCCCTTTCCACGACAAGACTGCAAACAATGGCGTTGGATTACTTGGCGTTGCGCACGTCGGCGTTTTCGCCGTCGCCGCCCGGAGCGCCATCGGCACCCAGCGAAAGAATCTCGATGCCGCCGTTCGGGCCGGGATTGGCGTAACGGAACGCGTGGCCCCAGGCGTCGGTCGGCACTTCGTCGCCCTTCAGATAAGGACCGGCCCAGCCATTGGCACTGCCGGGGCGCTTCATGAGCGCGGACAGACCTTCTTCGTTCGTGGGATAACGGCCCACGTCGAGCTTGTAGATCTCCAGTGCCTTGTCGATGTCGGCGATCTGCACGGCAGTGGACTTGGACTTGGCGCCGCCCAGCTGGTTCAGCACGCGCGGGCCGACGAGGCCGGCCAGCAGCGTCAGGATGGCCAGCACCACCAGCAATTCAATGAGGGTGAAGCCCGTCTGGGCCTTCTTTTGACGTTGGTTGTTTTTCATGGTCAGGGTCATAACAGTTAAGCAGCAAGATCGTTAACAGAGAGGATGCCGAGAAGAATCGACACGATGATCGAGGCGATCAGGATACCGAGCACCAGGATCAACACTGGCTCTACGAGTGTCAGGGTGCGTTTGATACCGACTTCCACCTCGCGGTTCAAAATATTGGCCAGCTCCAGCGTCATCTGCCCGAGGCGGCCAGTTTCCTCACCGACGCGCAGCAAGTTGATGGCAAGCGGCTCGAACACACCCGTGCCAACTGCCGCATCGGCTACCTTGCCGCCCTCTTTCACTTTAGGCGCGATGGTTTCCAGCGGTTTGCGCAGCAGCAGATTGGTCACCGTCTGCGTGGAGATGTGCATAGCGGTGAGCAAGGGAACACCGTTGCCCAGCAGTGTGCCGAGCGAGCGCGAGAACAGTGTCATCTCGTACTTTTGCGACAGCGTACCCACCAGCGGTAGGCGCAGCACCACGGACTGCCACCATTGGCGACCGCCGGGTGTCTTTAGCCACTTGATGAGAAGCCAGACGAGCAGCGCCGCTGCCATGCAGATGAACCAGCCGTAATGCTGGAACACTTTGCCAATGTTCATCACGACGCGCGTGGGCATGGGCAACGCATCGCCCATATCATTGAACAGCTTTTCAAACTGAGGCACGACAAAGCCCAGCATGGCGATGAGCGACAGCACCGCCACGCCCAAGAGGATGGCCGGGTAAATAGCGGCGGAGATCACGCTTTCCCGCAGCGAGCGCACACGCTCCATGTGCTCCACGAGACGCGCCAGCACCGAGGCCATCTGCCCGGAGATTTCGCCCGAGCGGATCATGTTCACATAGAAGTCGCTGAACAGATGCGGATGCCCCGAGAGCGCCTTGCTGAGCGGCGTGCCACTCTTCACCTTGTCCAGGATGTCGCTGAGCAGCGCCGTCATCGTCGGCTTGTAGCTCATGTCGATGAGCACGCGCAGTGCATTGTCGAGCGCCAGCCCGGCCTTCAGCATGATGGACAACTCCGACGTCATGGACAGCACGTCGGCGGCATTCACCTTGGCTTTGGGGTTGCCTTTTTTTCTCGGCGCACTCAACGCGCCTGCCGTCGCACCAGCCCTGCCTGACGCACCGGCGCGCGTGCTCGCTGCGCCGCCCGCACCGGCTTCGCGCACATCCAGCGGCGTCAGCCCTTGGTCGCGCAGGCGCTTGAGCACTTGTGCGCTGCTGGCGGCATTGAGGCTGCCCTTGGTGACTTTGCCGTTGGCGGCGGCGGCGCTCCACTCAAAATCAGGCATCGCTCTGGTCCTGGGTGACGCGCGCCAGTTCATCAAGGCTGGTGACACCGGCCAGCACCTTGCGCAGCCCATCTTCGTGCAGGCTCAGCATGCCGTCGTGCGACGCAATCGAGTTGAGCTCGCCCGCGTCCTTGCCTTGCAGGATGGCCGAGCGCACTCTTTCGTCCAGCACCAGCAGTTCGTGGATACCGGTACGGCCACGGAAGCCGGTCTGGCGGCAGTTGGGGCAGCCCACCGGTCGGTAGACCGACGTGCCCAGTTCGCAAAAACGTGACAGTCCTGAGGACTTCCATTCGCTCTCAGGCACCACGTATGGCGCCTTGCAATCGTTGCACAGCGTACGCACGAGTCGCTGCGCCAGAATGCCGTTCACGGACGACGTGATCAGATAGCCCTCCACGCCCATATCCTGCAAACGGATAATGGCGCCTGCCGCCGTATTCGTGTGCAGCGTGGACAGCACCAGGTGACCTGTCAGCGCGGACTGCACGGCAATCTGCGCCGTTTCGCCGTCACGCATTTCACCAATCATGATGATGTCCGGGTCCTGACGCAGGATGGAGCGCAGCGCGTTCGCAAACGTCAGGTTGATTTGCGGATGCACCTGAATCTGGTTGATGCCTTCCAGCTGGTATTCCACCGGATCTTCCACGGTGATGATCTTCTGGGTTTCCGAATCCAGCTTGGCCAGTGCCGCATACAGCGTGGTCGTCTTGCCCGAGCCGGTCGGCCCGGTCACCAATAGAATGCCGTGCGGGCGCGCCAACAACGCGTTGAATTTTTCCAGCGTGTCGGCGGCAAAGCCCATGTCTGCGAGGCTGAAGCGCACACTCGCGCGATCGAGCACACGCATCACGATGCTCTCGCCGTGCACGGTGGGCACGGTGGAGACACGCAAATCCAGTTCGCGACCCTTCACGCGAGTCTTGATACGACCGTCCTGCGGCAGGCGGCGCTCGGCAATATCGAGGTGCGCCAACAGCTTGACGCGCGAGCCGACGGCTGCACTGTGCTTGGGTGGCACGATCTCCGACGAGTGAATCACGCCATCCACCCGATACCGCACATGCATGCCATCATCGAATGGTTCCAGGTGAATGTCCGATGCGCGCATGTCGATCACGCGCCCCACGATGGCGTTCACCAACCGGATCACCGGCGCTTCGCTGGCCAGGTCCTTGAGGTGCTCGACGAAATCGCCCGCATCGCCATCCAGGCTGCCGAACTCGTCGCCCTCCATTTCCTCTTGCGTCGGCTGCGCCAGTGCGCGCTCGATGTCAGCCTCGTTGCCGATGAAGGGTCGAATCTCCAGCCCCGTCACCATGTGCAGGGCCTTGCGCACGAAGTCGTCCTGCGGCACGGCCATGGCGACGTCCATGTGACCGTCTTCCACGCGCAGCGGATAGACGTTGTGGCTGGAAAGAAAATCGAGCGACAACCCCTCCACTTCGGGCATCAGTGTGGGGAAGTCGTCTGCGGTGACGATCGGGACGCCGAGTTGCGCCGCCAGCGTCTGCGTGATGTCCACTTCCGAGACCACACCCAGTTGCACCAGTACACGCCCGAGCATGCCACCCAGTTCGCGTTGTGCCGTCAGGGCGCGCTCCAGATCGCGATGGTTGAGCTTGCCGGCCTGCACCAGCATTTCGCCAAGGCGCATGCGATCGGACGCGGGCGTTGGAGCCAGCGTAGGTTCGAGGGACTCTGCAAGTTGTGTCATCATGAAAGCTTCATATCGACTACCTATTCTATGAAGTAGTCTCCATCAACGGATTCGCTGCCAAAGCAACGCAACCCGTCATCATACCGATCGCCCTGAGCGCCGTTCGAGAATTGTTCCTATCTGAGTACCATGGGATCTGGACTGTCACATAAAGCAAGAATAAGGGGAAATATAGGAGCAGCCCTGAGCGCCATGGCGTTGCTCTGCCTTGGGCCCGTCGGCATGTCGCCCGCCCAGGCCCACCCCGCTGAGGACGGACTGCTGCCACGCGCGCCCTTGCTGGTGACTCCGATGGTTTCCGGCATTTTGCTGTGCAAGCAAGGCAACCAGATGGCCGAGTTGACCACGCTTGCCCAGATAGAAGACTGGTGCGTGCGCAACGGCCAGCAGCATGACCTTGCTGCCATCGATTTGTTGAACCGCCTGGAGCCAGGCGGCCCCAAGGGCAAGGTGCGATTGGGCTACACGCTGCTGGTTCCATTACTGGAACTGTATGAAAAGCGCGATGGGCAGTGGCATATCAGCCAACGCAAAATGGAGCGCTATCTGGGAGTCATTGCGGCCATTCAGCGCCCCGTGGTGGTCTATCTGATGGGCGATCACTACGACAGCAGTTCCGCACTGTCGCAAGAGTTGGGCAAGGATCCCGCCAACTTGCTGGCGTTCGCGGATGGCCCGGTTCCCACCACGCGCTACATCGGGCATCAGGTCATACCGTTCACGCTGCGCACGGATGAGCGCATTCCTGTCAACCACTACCGCTTCAAGGCACTGCGGGAGATCACCCGGCAGATCCACGCCTTGCCGGAGTCCGCGCGCTCCTGGATCTCCGCCATCACCGTCGCGGGTGAGTTGCATCACATGTATCCGGATTTCGAGAACGGCGTGGGCGAGTTCGACGACATCCGCGTGACGGACTACAGCCCCGCTTCGCAACAGGAATTCCGGGATTGGCTCAAGCACAAGTTCGACAGGGTGGAGCGGCTCAATCAGCAATTGGGATTCCGGTTCACCTCATTTGCCGACATCCCTGCGCCATCGCTCGATATCCGCAAGCAATCGCTTACTTCGTTCGCACAGCACTTTGACGCCTATGCGGGCGGAACACTGCCGATGATGGGCTGGATCTGGGATCCGGAGCAGCGCATCGAGTCACTCACGCTGCACGTGGATGGCGCCTATCACGCGCCCGTCGCTCAGGGATTGGGACGCATGGACGTGTACCGGGCCAAGCCCGAGGTGACCTCGCCCAACACGGGCTTTCGTGCCATCGTCGATTTTCGCGCACTCGCACCCGGCAAGCATGTGGCGCAGTTGGTTGCCACATCCAAGGGGCGCAAATATCTGCTGGGTGAACGCGAGTTCGTGGTCGTGCCGCGCGACCAGTCGGCGAGCGCGAACACGCAGGAGCTCGCACGCGTGAAGTCGCTGGGTGAGATGAGCGCACTGTCCGGCGTGCAGCACTGGCTTGACCGCCCACGTTCGCTTCAGGACGTTTACTACAACCCGCTGGCACGCGAATGGAACCTGTTTCGCGAGCATCAGGTCTACCAGATGCTCAACAAGTTCTATCGCATCGCACGCTCCGAGGGCTTGCCTGCAGAGTTGCTCTACTCGCATCAGATCATTTCAGAGACCAATGGCTCATGGAATCCGGTGCTGTTTGCCTCCGACTCGTCGGTCTCCAACGTCACGCCGTGGCGCACCGGCGTGAACCAGTATGGCGCCAGCCCCTACGTGTTCGAGTATTTGAAAGAGCGCAACGTGCGCACGTATGGCGTGCCCGAATTCAACCCGCTGCAAAGCAAGCGACCCGAAGCGGCGCGCGAAGCCTTCGTGGCGCACTACAAGGCCGGGGCGAAATTCGTGAGCCCGTTCTTCCTGTCCGTGGTTCCGCCGCGCCTGCGGGCGCCCGATGACGAGCGCCATTTCGACATTGCGCCCGACAACACCCGTGATGGCGCGAACACCATGTATGACGCACTGCAGTGGTTCGTGCGCAAATGACCAGCGACCCTGACGCTCAGTCGAACACGTCGGCTGACTTCAGCGGCAGGCCCTGCGCATCCTTGGCGGACAGCGTCGGTTGGCCGTCGAAGTGCCAATCCACGCCGATGTCCGGGTCGTTCCACACAATGCAGCGCTCGTGCTCGGGCGCGTAGTAATCGGTCGTCTTGTAGAGAAATTCCGCCGTATCACTGAGCACGACAAAGCCGTGCGCAAATCCGGGTGGCACCCACAACTGGTGCTGGTTGTCTTCGCTCAGTAGGGCACCCACCCATTGCCCGAACGTGGGGGAGCTTTTGCGAATGTCCACGGCCACATCGAACACGCTGCCACGCACGACGCGCACCAGCTTGCCCTGCGGTTGCTGGATCTGGTAGTGCAAGCCGCGCAGCACGCCCTTGCTGCTGCGACTGTGGTTGTCCTGCACGAAGTCGAATCGCGTCCCGGTGGCCTCGTCAAACGCTTTCTGGTTGAAACTTTCAAAGAAGAAACCGCGTGCATCTCCGAACACTTTGGGCTCGATCAGAACCACGTCGGGAATGGTAAGTCGGGTGGCTTTCATGGCTAAAACTCTTTCTGTCCGTGAACGGTAGGGACCATCACTCGTCGGACCCTGCCCACGAGTCGCTGGCGCATACCGTCAATAAACCTTGTCGCGCAACACGCGCAGCAAATACTGTCCATAGCCGCTCTTGGTGAGCGGCTTGGCGAGGCGTTCGAGCTGCTGCGCATCGATCCAGTTGTGGCGCCACGCGAGTTCCTCGGGGCACGCGATCTTGAGGCCCTGGCGATGCTCCAAAGTGGAGATGAACTGCCCGGCCTCCAGCAGGCTTTCGTGCGTGCCCGTATCCAACCACGCATAGCCCCGGCCCATGATTTCGACATGCAGTTGCCCGCGTTCCAGATAGAGCCGATTGAGATCGGTGATCTCCAGTTCTCCGCGTGGCGATGGCTGGAGCCGCTTGGCCAACTCGACCACCTGAGCATCGTAGAAATACAAGCCGGTGACGGCGTAGTTCGACTTGGGAGTGGCGGGCTTCTCTTCAATCGACAGCACCTTGCCATCGCCATCGAACTCGGCCACGCCGTAGCGCTCGGGGTCATGCACATGGTAGGCAAACACACTGGCACCGTGCTCGCGCGTGCGGGCACTGGCAAGCAGTTCGTGGAAGTCGTGACCGTAGAAAATGTTGTCGCCCAACACCAATGCACTGGGGCTGCCGTCGAGGAATCTCTCGCCGATCAGAAAGGCCTGCGCCAATCCATCCGGACTGGGCTGGACTGCGTATTGCAGGCGAATGCCCCACTGGCTGCCGTCTCCCAACAGTTGCTCGAACCGCGGCGTGTCCTGCGGCGTGCTGATGATGAGAATGTCGCGGATACCCGCCAGCATCAGAGTACTGAGCGGGTAATAGATCATGGGCTTGTCGTACACCGGCAGCAGTTGCTTGCTTATGGCGAGCGTGGCCGGATGCAGGCGCGTGCCGGAGCCTCCCGCAAGGATGATTCCTTTGCGCTGTGTAGCCGTGGCGGTAGTCATCGTGCGTGTTCTCTTTGTGTTTGTGTTTACAGAATCTCGGTCAGCATGCGGCGCACGCCCTGCTGCCACTGCGGCAGCACCAGTCCAAAAGTGTTGTGCAGCGCCGATGTGTCAAGCCGCGAATTGTGCGGGCGCAATGCCGGCGTAGGAAACGCCGATGTCGGCACGGGCACGATCTCGCGGGCCTTGATGACCAGTTCGGGCTTGAGTTGCTGCGCTTCTTCGATGACGAATTTCGCGTAGTCAAACCACGTCGTCGTGCCTGCGGCAACGCAGTGGTACAGCCCTCCGTCCTGCGGCCGGTGCTGCAGTTGCCGGATGGCATGCGCGGTCACGTCGGCGAGCAGATCGGCGCCCGTGGGGGCTCCCACCTGATCGTTGATCACGGTAAGGCGGTCCCGCTCCTGCGCCAGACGCAACATGGTCTTGGCGAAATTACCGCCGCGGGCAGCGTAGACCCAACTCGTGCGCAAGATGAGATGAGCGGCGCCGCTGTCGCGGATCAGCACCTCCCCTTCCAGCTTGGTCTGGCCATATACCGACAGCGGCGCAGTGGCGTCCGATTCGCGGCGCGCAGTGCTGCCGCTTCCGTCGAACACGTAGTCGGTGCTGTAGTGCACAAGCAGCGCGCCGAGTTGCGCGGCCTCCTGCGCGATCCGGCCTGGCGTGGTGGCGTTGAGCAAGCGCGCGAATTCGGGCTCGCTTTCTGCCTTGTCCACCGCCGTGTGCGCTGCGGCATTCACGATCACGTCAGGGCGCAGCACGCGCACCGTCTCGGCCACGGCATCGGGTTGGGAGAAGTCACCGCAGTGGTCCTGGCTGTCAAAGTCCAGCGCCGTCACCTCGCCCAGCACCGACAGGCTGCGCTGCAATTCCCAACCGACCTGGCCGCCCTTGCCCAGCAAAAGAATCTTCATGCGTCGGCTTTCTCGGTGTGCACGTACTGGCGTTCGATCCAGTCGCGGTAGGCACCACTTTGCACGGCAGCAACCCAATCGGCATTGTCCAGGTACCACTGGACGGTCTTGCGGATGCCGGTCTCGAAGGTTTCGGCCGGCATCCAACCCAGTTCGCGCTCCAGCTTGCGCGCGTCAATGGCATAGCGGCGGTCATGGCCGGGACGATCCTGCACGTGTGCGATCTGCGTGCTGTAGCTCTGGCCATCCGCCCGCGGGCGCAACTCGTCGAGCAGGCGGCATACGAGGTGCACGATGTCGATGTTGGGCTTCTCGTTCCAGCCGCCCACGTTATAAGTCTCACCCGGTTGGCCTGCTTCCAGCACGCGACGGATAGCGCTGCAGTGGTCCTTCACATACAGCCAGTCGCGCACCTGCATGCCGTCGCCGTAGATCGGCAAGGGCTTGCCTGCCAGCGCATTCACGATCATCAACGGAATGAGCTTTTCCGGGAAATGGTATGGCCCGTAGTTGTTGCTGCAATTGGTGGTCAGCACGGGCATGCCATATGTGTGATGCCAGGCCCGCACCAGATGGTCACTGGCGGCCTTACTGGCCGAATACGGACTGTTTGGCTCGTAGTTGTGCTCCTCGGTGAACGCCGGGGCCGTGGGGGCGAGTGAACCGTACACCTCATCGGTGGAGACGTGCAGGAAACGAAAGGCCAGCTTTTCGGCCGCTGGCATTGAACTCCAATAGTGACGTGCCGCCTCAAGCAAACGGAATGTGCCGACCACGTTGGTCTGGATGAAATCTTCCGGGCCGTGGATCGAGCGATCGACGTGCGACTCGGCGGCAAAATTCACGATCGCGCGCGGCTTGTGCTCTGCCAACAGGCGCGCCACCAGGGAGCCATCGCCGATATCCCCTTTGACGAACAAGTGGCGCTTGTCGCCTTCCAGCGATTGCAGATTTTGCAGATTGCCGGCATAGGTCAGCGCATCCAGATTAATCACCGCCTCATCGCTGCTTGCCAGCCAGTCCAGCACAAAATTAGCGCCAATGAACCCTGCGCCCCCGGTTACCAGAATCATGAGTGGTCTACCTATATTCGTTGATGTAAGTCCAAGCCTGCAATTATCTCCTCCAAGGCCTGACGCAGGAGGGGATGCGGAACATCTTAGACTTTCGCCTTGCAAGCGCCGGGCCCGCCCGGAACTCGATTGCGCTTATCAAGCCCCTTTTTTCAGGATAAGTCATGCCCCGTAAAACCGACGACGGACGCGATCCCGCATCGCCTCTGGAACAACTGCCGCACATGGCGCGAGAGTCGGCCGAGCAGATCTGGCTCGCTGGTCTGGGCGCCTTTTCCAAAGCCCAACAGGAAGGCAGTAAAGTCTTCAATGCGCTGGTGCAAGATGGCAAAGCGCTGCAAAAGCAGGCGCAGGACATGGCCCAGGAACAACTGCAAGAAGCCAGCGCACGCATGAGCTCCCTCGCATCCAGCCTGTCCTCGCGCGCCTCCGAACCGATGGACAAACTGGAAGGCCTCTTCGACCAGCGGGTGGCCCGCACGTTGGAGCGACTGCAGGTGCCGCGCAAAGAAGAATTACAGCAACTCAAGTCACAAATTGATTCACTAGAGAGTGAATTGAAACGATTACGCGAGAGCCTTGACAAAAACTCCACGAGTTGATTGTAATATTCTATTATTGAGTTAAAACAATCACTCTACCTATGTGAATCATGGGTTTGTCGGGTTAGAGTCGTTTCCAGAAAAGCCTCACATTCATAGTAGAGGCGAGGAGACACGCCATGACAACGAGAAAGGCACCCCGTAGAACGGCCGAGCGGATTCTGGAAAACACGCTCGCGCTCTTCAACCGATTCGGTGAACCGGGGGTATCAACAAATGCTATCGCTGCAGAGCTAAGCATTAGTCCAGGCAATCTTTACTACCATTTCCCCGCCAAGGACGATCTGGTCAATACACTCTACAACCAATATGAACAGGCTTTGAATCCCGTTCTGGCTGCCGCTGGCGACGTGAGCAATGTGGACGATGCCTGGTTTTTCCTGCACTCCTTGGTGGAGGTAAACTGGCAATATCGGTTTGTCTTTCGCAACCTCAATGAGTTGCTCTCGCGCAATCGCCAACTGGAAAATTCCGTGCAGGAAACCATCCAGCGGCTCACGGACTCGATGCGCACCCTGCTGCTGTCCCTGCAACGTCAAGGCGCGCTCGCGCCACCGCCTGTCGGCTGGGCGCCCGTGGCCACGTGCCTTGTGGTGATGTTGGTGTATTGGCTGAGCTACGAATACGTGCAAAGCCCACGCACTGCACTGGAAGAGCACAACGCGCAAAATGCCGCATTGCGCGGCGCAGCCCATGTGCTGGGTTTGCTGGCTCCATATACGGTTCCTTCACAACAGGCGCATCTGGCGCGACTGGTGGAGGGTTACATGCAGCAAGGAAACACGGAGCGCTCTGCGGGCTGAACCGCCGCGGAATCGGCGAAATCTACGCAGCGCCTCGACACGGGCGCTCCAGTCCCTCAATCCCGCACCCCTGCGTAACGCCGCGCGGCAATTTCGAGCAGTCCGTCAAAAATGAGCTGATCGACGAGTTCAAAGGGCCGCGTCATGCTGGGCGCCATCTTCCAGCCCGCACCGCCCGTCATCATGCACACCGGCTCTTCGCCGCAGTGTTCCTTGAGGTGCTGGTACATGCGCTCCACCGCGCCCGCAATCGCATAGGTGCCGCCACTGGTCAGCGCATCGCTGGTGTTGGAGGGAAACGGACGCACCTCGCCCGTTGGCACGTGCAGGCCGGCCGTACCGCTTTCCAGCGCCTTCAGCATGATGCCGTGGCCCGGAAGAATCAGGCCACCCAGAAAACGTCCGTGGATATCGATGGCCTCCACCGTGACCGCTGTGCCCACCATCACCAACACAATGGGGCGCGCCGGACCTTGCGCCAACATGCGATGGCGCGCTCCGATCATGGCCACCCAACGATCGGCACCCAGACGCGTGGGATGGTCATAGCCGTTGATAAGACCGGCTTCGCTGTCACCCGGCACCACCCATTGCGACAACACGTCCCACAGCTCCATCTGCTCCACCACGCGGCGCTTGACGGCATCGCCCGCCACCACACAGCCGAGCATGCGCTCGGGCACGGGCAGCGCTGCCCACGGTCCATCGCCCAGACGATCGATGTGGTCCAGAAACTCCGCCCCATGCGCGAGCAGTTGGGCACCCGGTCGGGGAGTATCGAACAGCGCCCACTTCAGTCGGGTATTGCCCACATCGATAGCCAGAAATGTCATCCTGCCGATTATCCAGAGTTTTCGAGTGTTAACACTTGAATGGTCACTTCAAAGGCAGAATGCCCCGGAGCACATCGCTCTTGCACAAACTAAGGGTAAATATCTGACAAAGACCGTCATGAGATGCCCTTACATTGGCAAGTCATTTCGTTTCCCCAAACCATAGGAGATCACAGCATGGGATTGTTTAGTTTCATCAAAGAGGCAGGTGAAAAACTCTTCGGCGGCTCGTCCGCCCAGGCTGCCGCAGCGCCCGAAGATCTGAACGCCAAGGCAGGTTCTGCCATCGAAACCTATATCGGTGCCCAGAACCTCGGTGTCTCCGACGTCAAGGTCAAGTTTGACGGCTCCTCCGGCGCGGTGACGGTGACCGGTGTGGCGCCCACGCAAGCGGCCAAGGAAAAGGTCACCCTGTGCTGCGGCAACGTGGCCAGCGTGCAATCCGTGGACAACCAGATGTCCGTGACCAACCCCGAGCCCGAAGCGCAATACCACGACGTGGTGCGGGGCGACACGCTGTCGGCCATCGCCAAGAAGTACTACGGCGATGCCAACAAGTATCCCGTCATCTTCGAAGCCAACAAGCCGATGCTGACCAGCCCGGACAAGATCTATCCCGGCCAGAAGCTGCGCATCCCTGCGCAGTAATCCTGCCAGAGCAATCAGGCCGAATGCGCCTGAGAACTGCCAGACCACCTTCGGGTCGTCTGGCTTTTTTGTTTCTGAGGCAATGGGTTATCGGGCGAAGCGCGTTGCCAGCGCTCACTGGTTCCAGGGCAAGCCGCGGAATCGCCAGCCACCCAGACGATTGCGCTGGCCGTTGGCATCGACATCGCCCTCGAAACCTTCCAGGATGTTGTACGCTTCGATGCCCAGTTCACTCGCACGCCGGGCAGCGGCCACCGATCGCACGCCGCTACGGCACAGCAGGACCACCTTGGCGTACCCCTGCACGGCGGCCTTCAGTTGCGCATCGAAGTCGGGATTCATGGCCATGCCGGGCCATTGCTTCCATGCGACGGAAATGGCCCCGGGCACACGGCCAACCCACTCGCGCTCGGCGTCCGTGCGCACGTCCACCAAAATCGCCTTGCCCTCCAGCATCCAACGCCACGCCAAAGGCGGCGTTACGTTGCCGGCATAGCCTTCCGCAGGCGTCGGTTGATCAGAGGAATCTTGGGAGGGGTTGTGCGTGCTCGTCATGCCGACAATTCTGGCAGAAACCAGCCGCTGCGCGGTACCGATTTCCTGCGCATCAACCCTCAGTTCCAGCTCGGCAGCGCCTCGTCCTTGAGGCTGCTACGCAACGCCTTGTAGTCCGGCACCACGCTGGCCACCGTGTCCCAGAACCTGGGGGAATGGTCCATCACGCGCAGATGGGACAGCTCATGCGCCACCACGTAATCGATCACCGATGGGCGAAAGTGCAGCAGTCGCCAGTTCAGACAGATGGAGCCATCGGCGCGCGCGCTGCCCCAGCGCGTCTGGGCACTCGACAGGCGCAGGCGCGTCCAGCGCACGTTGAGTTGAGGGGCGAAGTGATCCAGTCGCGCGACAAAATGCGCGCGCGCCTGACGCAGCAGCCAGGCCTGCACGGCATCGCGGACCTGCGTTGGTTCGGCGTGTGTGGCAAGCGCGATGTGCAATTCACGCGGCGCACCCGGCTCGGCGGCGGCCATCAGCGCCCCGCCGCGCTCCTTGAACCGGTGCCCGCTGTCCAGCACGATCTTGAGCGGCTCCCCCATGAAGGGGAACACCGCACCATCGCGCCACTCGATCTGGGATTCCATCTTGCGCTGCTGGCGTTCGCGTGACTCGCCCAGCTTGCGCACGATCCAGTCGGCTTTCTCCTGCAAGGCGGCATGGATGGCACCTATCGTCACCCAGCCCGGAGCGCGCACGGAAAGACCGTCCGCGTCCACCACAAAGCCGATGCTGCGGCGGCGCGCGCGCTGCAGTACATACCCCACATACGCATGTCCAAGCATCACTTCGCGGTTGGCCTGCGGATGACGGAACGACGCGGGATCGAGCACCGAATGCAGCGGCATGGGTGGCTCGGTAGGTGCCTTCACCGGCTTGGCGTGGCCTTCATCTTCGCGGCCATCCTCGTCACCTGCCGTGCGGCGTTTGCTGTTGGAGGGAGAGGGATGGACTGACGGCGATCCAGGGAGTGCCGGCATGGTGTCGGCAGACGCAGGTGCGGGCGCCCAACCAAACAACTCCAATGCCAACTGAATCAATCCTTGCCTCACTCGTGCTGTATGGCTGGATAGGCGTGCGGGTCGAGTCGTTGCATTTCGCTTTCGATCCAGTCCTGCGCCATATCCATCAATTCTTCCTGCGTGCGCCCAGCAGGACTCATCTGCGGGCCGATGGAAATGTCCACCACCCCCGGGCGTTTCACAAACGCCTTGCGCGGCCACACTTTAGCAGATGTGATGGCCACCGGTACGACCGGCACACCCGCACTCACGGCCAGCCGCGAGCCGCCGCGCTTGTACTCGCCCACTTCGCCGCGCTCCATGCGCGTGCCTTCGGGAAACATGGTCACCCAAAGCCCTTCCTCCAATAAGCGATGGCCCTGGGACAGCACGTCGGCGAACGCCCGGCGACGTTGTGTGCGATCGATGCGGATCATGTCCAGACAGGCCAGTGCCCAGCCGAAAAACGGAATCTTCAGCAGTTCCTTCTTGAATACGAACGCCACCGGCCGGGGCATGACGGCGGCGATCAGGAACACATCAAAAGTGGATTGATGCTTGCTGAGCAGCACAATGCCTTGATACGGGTCCTTGGGCAGATTGTCCAGACCGCTGACCCGCGTCTTGATGCCCAGCATCGACTTGGCGCTGGTGACGTTCAGCTTCATCCAGGTGTGAGCGATGCGGTAGCGCAATCGGGAGCCTGCGCCCAGCACACTCACAAACAGCAACGCCAATGTGAGCGGAATGATGGCGGTAAATGTCCACAGCATGTGGCGCACCGAGTGAAGAAAAAGCATGTCTTGAATCAGTTGGCGCAAAGTGCCTGCGACTGACCTGATTCATCGACCATGACCCAGAAAGGTGTGGAGCGTGCCGGTGAATCGGGACATTCGCCCGAGGAGTGCGCCGCCCCAATCCGGTGGAATCGGGCGGCAACTCTTGGCACTTCATGCGTGTTATCGGGATCGTCCAAAAGTGATCACCGATTGTGAAAGTAAGTGCGCACGCACCATTGGTGCTGCGTCACATATTCAAGACGTGCACCCTCCCAGGCGCTTGCGCTGTCTCAACGGTCAGTGGAAGCGGCGTAGGCCTCGGGGTCCAGGCGGCGCATTTCCTTTTCGATCCACTCCTGCGCGAGACGCATCAACTCATCCTGCGTCAGGCCTTCGCTGGAGATCTGCGGGCCGATGGACACATCCACCACGCCCGGTGTTTTCGCAAACCGGTTGCGCGGCCACACGCGTGCCGAGGTGACGGCAATGGGCACCACCGGAACGCCCGCAGTGATGGCCAGACGCGCGCCCCCGCTCTTGTACTGCCCGACTTCGCCGCGTGCAATCCGCGTACCTTCTGGAAACATGATCACCCACGTTCCTTGGGACAACAGCCGGCGTCCCTGCTGCAGCACCTTGGCAAATGCGCGGCTGCCCTGGCTGCGATCGATGTGGATCATGTCCAAACTGCCAATGGCCCAGCCGAAGAACGGAATCTTCAACAGTTCTTTCTTGAATACGTAGGCGAGCGGACGCGGCATGATCGCCGGCATCAGAAAAGTCTCATAAGTGGACTGGTGCTTGCACAGCAATACCACCCCTTGCTTGGGATCGGTGGGCAGGTTGTCCATGCCAATGATGTTCGGGCGAATGCCGAGCATTGGACGCGCGCTGTGAACCGCCAATGCCAGCCATGCGCGCGCCATGCGATACAGCCTCTGTTTGCTGCCACCCATCAGGCGAACCACCAACAATGCCAGCGAATAGGGAACGACGGTAATGCTCATCCACAGCAGATGAAGGACGGAACGGATGAAAGACATAAATTGAATTCGTGCTCGAAAAGAAATGCAGCCCTTTGACCTTCATCGTAGTGGATGCTGACCAGGATCACAAAAGGTTCTATTGATCGCAACGCCACATGATTCAGTGCAATGTTGCGCGGCTCGCCTGCTCGGCGATGACGTATTCGACAAAGGCCGACAGGTCTGCGTGCGGCTTCGCGCCCACAGGCCATGGGGGCACCAACTCCTGCGCGGCGTCGATGTGCCCGGACTGGCCGGTACAGACCAGATGCAACTGCTGCACGCCTGCCGCAGCTGCCGCCTGAAGATGTGTCGCGCAACTGCCCACGGCGATCATTTCACTGCGCTCGACCCCATAACGGTCACGAATCTGCTCGATCAGGCCCGGGGCAGGTTTGCGGCACGTGCAAGTCTCACTGTCCGCGTGTGGGCAGAAAAAGATGGCATCGATGCGCCCGCCAAGGCTGGCCACCTGCCGCAGCAAGCGTGCATGAATGGCGTTGAGCGCATGCACGTCGAATACACCCCGCCCTAGACCCGGTTGATTGGTGGCCACGACCACGTGCCAGCCGGCCCGTGAAAGCCGTGCCACGGCCTCTAGGGCACCGGGCAATGGCAGCCACTCATCCGGCGTGCTGATGTATTCCTCACCGAGGGCATTGAGCGTGCCGTCGCGATCGATGATGGCGATTTTCATAGCCTGATTATGAAAGCTTTTGGCCTTGGTCGCAGTTTTAATGCACCTCAAGGCTCAACGTTCATCTCTGGTAACTCAATACGCCTTCTATCGATCGCTATCTATCGCGCACACAGCATGCCTATGTGCATGCGCATGGAATTGATACTCGCGCCTGCTGGCAATTCCTAATCAGGCAAGGCGGGAAAGATCGGCCACACGGTTCATCGCCACGTGCAGCGAACGCAGCAGGCCCTGACGGTTCAGACGCAGTGCGTCTTCTTCGGCATTCACCATCACGTCGTCAAAAAACGCATCCACGGGCGCGCGCAGGGCCGCCAGCGTCTGCAGACTGCCCGTGTAGTCGCCCGCGGCAAACTGCGCGTCGGCTTCGGGCACGATCTTCTGCATCATGGCGTAGAGCGTCTGCTCTGCAGGCTCCTTGAGCAACTCCACGTTGACGTGCGCATCCACATCACCCGCCTTCTTGAGAATGTTGCCAATCCGCTTGTTCGCCGCCGCCAGCGCTGGCGCTTCGGGCAGCTCGGCAAATGCACGCACCGCTTGCAGTGCCTTGGGAATTTCGCCCCATGGCACGCGAGCGGCGATCACGGCATCGGCCTCCTGGGCGCTGAAGCCTTGCTCACGCAGATAGCCTGCCAGACGCTCGTAGATGAAGTCGAGCAGTTGCTCGTTGCTCTTCTCGGGCTCGGGCAGCAGGCCGCCGAACGACTGCGAGGCAGCGCGCACCAGGCGGGCCAGGTCCAGCGGCAGTTCCTTTTCGATCAGCATGCGGATCACGCCGAGCGCGTGGCGACGTAGCGCGAACGGATCGCGATCGCCCGTGGGCAGGTTGCCGATGCCGAACATGCCCGCCAGCGTTTCCAGCTTGTCCGCCATGGCGACGATCACGCCCACGTTTTCGCGCGGCAGTTCATCGCCGGCAAAGCGCGGCTTGTAGTGGTCCTCGATGGCCTGCGCGACTTGCACCGACAGCCCGTCGTTGGCCGCGTAGTAGCCGCCCATGATGCCTTGCAGCTCGGGGAATTCGCCCACCATGTCGGTCACCAGATCGGTCTTGGCCAGCATGGCCGAGGTGTCCACGCACTCCAGCAGGTAGTCTTCGGCGATCTCGCCTTCGGTGGAGTTCAGCTCCGGATGGGTCTTGGCGATCTGCTCGAACAGTTGCAGTGCGATCGCCTTGGCGATGGCGCGCACGCGCTGCATGCGGTCGCCTTGCGTGCCCAGCTTGTTGTGATAGACGACCTTCGAGAGCGCATCGACGCGGCTCAGCAGCGTCTTCTTGCGGTCCTGATCGAAGAAGAACTTGGCATCTGCCAGACGCGGGCGCACCACGCGCTCGTTGCCGCCGGTCACTGCGCTGGCATCGCTCGGGCTGATGTTGCTGACCACGAGGAACTGGTGCGTGAGCTTGCCGTTGGCATCCAGCAGCGGGAAGTATTTCTGGTTGGCCTTCATCGTGAGGATGAGGCACTCTTGCGGCACGTCGAGGAACTCCTTTTCGAATGCGCAGACCAGCACGTTCGGACGCTCGACCAGTGCCGTGACTTCGTCGAGCAGTGCCTCGTCTTCGATCGCGCGCACGCCACCGCCCACACGTTCGGCTGCGGCCTTGAGCTGGCGCGCAATGTCGTCGCGGCGCTCGGTAAAGCTGGCAATCACCGCGCCCTGCTCGCGCAGTTGCTGGGCGTAGCTGTCCGCGCTTGTGATAGCGATGGGGTCCACGCTGGCTTCAAAGCGATGACCGTGCGTGAGATTGCCCGCGCTCAGGCCCAGCGCCTCCACGCTCATCAGCACCTGCGTGCCATACAGCGCCACCAGACCGTGCGCAGGACGCACGAAGTTCACGCTGCCCCAGCCGTCCTGCAATTGGTAGCGCATGACCTTGGGGATGGGCAGCTTGGCGATCGCCTCGTCCAGCGCCTTCTGCACGCCTTCGGTCAGTTGAGCACCCTTGGCCGTGCTGTTGTAGAACAGGATGTCAGCCTTGCCGTCGTTCTGGCGTTCCAGCGTGGCGACGGCGGATTCATCCGCGCCCAGCGCCGCCAGCTTCTTGAGCAGCGCAGGCGTTGCGGCGCCCTCGGCGTTCAGGCCGACCGTCACCGGCATGAGTTTTTGCGATAGGGCCTTGTCTGCCGCCTGGGGCAGCACGTCGGTGATGTGCGCTGCCAGGCGGCGGGGCGAGGCAAACGCCGTCAGGCGCGAGCCCGGCGAAGTCAGGCCCTGCGCCTTGAGTTGCTCCAGCAGCACGCCCGCGAATGCATCGCCGAGCTTTTGCAGCGCCTTGGGCGGCAGCTCTTCAACAAACAGTTCAACCAGAAGATTCTGTGTGGTCATGTGAAATTCTCTTTGCTCTTCTTCGCGCCGCTTCAGGCGGCCTTCTTCTGTTGCTGTTGTTGCTCGGCCTTGGCCAGTTCGGCCAGCACCTCGTCGGCCCACGCCTTGGGCGCCATCGGGAAGCCCAGCCGCGCGCGGCTGTCCAGATACGCCTTGGCCACGGCGCGCGCGAGGTTGCGGATGCGGCCGATGTAGGCGGCACGCTCGGTCACCGAGATGGCACCGCGCGCATCCAGCAGGTTGAACGTGTGCGCCGCCTTGAGCACCTGCTCGTAGGCCGGCAGCGCCAGTTTGGCTTCCATCAGGTGTGTGGCCTGCTTTTCATGCGCGGCAAACGCGGTGAAGAGGAAGTCCGCGTCGGAGTGCTCGAAGTTATACGCCGACTGCTCCACCTCGTTCTGGTGGAACACGTCGCCGTAGGTCAGCTTGCGGCCATTGCCATCGTCCGTCCAGATCAGGTCGTACATGTTCTCCACGCCCTGCAGGTACATCGCCAGACGCTCCAGGCCGTAGGTGATCTCGCCCGTGGCGGGCTTGCAATCGATGCCGCCCACTTGCTGGAAATAGGTGAACTGCGTCACTTCCATGCCGTTGAGCCACACTTCCCAGCCCAGACCCCATGCGCCCAGCGTGGGATTTTCCCAGTCGTCCTCGACGAAGCGGATGTCATTCTTCTTCAGATCGAAGCCCAGCGCTTGCAGCGAACCGAGGTACAGCTCCAGGATGTTGTCCGGCGCGGGCTTGAGCACCACCTGATACTGGTAGTAGTGCTGACCGCGATTGGGGTTCTCGCCATAGCGGCCGTCCTTGGGGCGGCGGCTCGGCTGCACATACGCGGCCTTCCATGGCTCGGGGCCCAGCGCTCTCAAAAAAGTGGCGGTGTGCGAGGTGCCCGCACCCACTTCCATGTCGTAGGGCTGCAAAAGCGCGCAGCCCTGATCGGCCCAATACGACTGCAATGTGAGAATGATTTGTTGGAAGGTCAGCATGACTGGTTCTGGCTTGACGCAGCCCGGAGGCCGCGAAGGTAGGGACGTGTTTTTACACGTGAACCCATGATTTTAGGAGTTTCACGGATTTCCCGGGAGAACCACATATCGTAGCTGACGAGTTCACTCGCTTTGCGACGCGCTCGCGCCAAAGGGCTTTCAGCCGAACTGGCCCTGCAAAGTGGCCCACCACAGCAGCGCCGCGCCCGCCCAGAGGATGAGCACATACACCGCGCGGCGCTGGCCGAGCGGCTGACTCCGCTCGAGCAGCACCTGGTTCACGTACCCCGCGACGAGAAAGAACACCGACCAGACAATCGCCGTGCCCGCCAGCGCCCCCCAGACCCAGTCGCCGCTCCAGGTGGCAAACGCGGGATACCACGCCCCCGCCACCGGCCACGTCAGAAAGTACAGCGCGACGCCCGTTGCGCCCAGCGTCACCAGCGCCAGCACGAACGCCACCACGCAGGCCAGCCACGATTTACGCATGGCAAAAATTCGCTGCATGGCGCGTGATTTCAGGAACCGAAGCAATGACTCCAACACAGTGTTCCTTGCGTTACCCGGACAATGGAATGCAAAAGGGGGCACAAGCCCCCTTTTTCGCGTGATGCAATCCAATCAGCCCGAGGCTTATTGACCTTCCCAGCGACGCAGCACCAGCGATGCGTTGGTGCCGCCGAAGCCGAAGCTGTTGGACAGAGCCTGACGGATCGGCGCATCGCGCGTCTCGGTCACCAGCGGCATGCCTTCCACGGCAGGATCGGGCGTTTCCACATTCGCGGAACCGGCGATGAAGCCCTTGTTCAGCATGATGAGGCAATAGATCGCTTCCTGCACGCCCGTAGCTCCCAGCGAGTGGCCGGTGAGCGACTTGGTGGAGGAAAACGCCGGAATCTGCGCGCCGAACACTTCGCGGATGGCGCGCAGCTCGGGCACGTCTCCCACGGGCGTGGACGTGCCATGCGTGTTGATGTAGTCGATCGGTGCGTCCAGACCTTCGATGGCCTGGCGCATGCAGGCGATTGCGCCGTCACCCGATGGGGCCACCATGTCCTCGCCGTCGCTGGTCGCGCCGAAGCCGACCACTTCGCCGAGAATGTTGGCGCCCCGCGCGAGCGCATGGTCCAGGCTTTCAAGCACCACTGCCCCGCCACCACCCGCAATCACGAAACCGTCGCGGTTGGCATCGTAGGCGCGCGAGGCCTTGGCAGGCGTCTCGTTGTACTTGCTGGACATCGCGCCCATGCCGTCAAACAGCAGCGCCATGCCCCAGGACAGCTCTTCGCCGCCACCGGCAAACATCACGTCCTGCATGCCCCAGGCGATCTGCTGCGCCGCCGCACCGATGCAGTGCGCGGACGTGCTGCAAGCCGAAGTGATGGAGTAGTTGATGCCCTTGATGGAGAAGTTTGTCGACAGACAAGCCGACACCGTCGAGCTCATGCAGCGCGTGACCTGATACGGCCCCACGCGGCGAATGCCCTTGCTGCGCAGCGTATCGGCCGCCTCGATCTGGTTGGCCGGCGAGCCGCCGCCCGAGCCCATGATCAGGCCGGTGCGCGGATGCGACACCTGCTCGGGCGTCAGGCCCGACTGGGCGATGGCATCCGACAGCGCGATGTGCGCGTACGCCGCTGCATCGCCCATGAAGCGCAGTTGCTTGCGGTCGATGCGGTCTTCGAGGTTGATCTCGGGAATGCCGGCCACCTGACTGCGCAAACCCAGTTCCGTGAACTGCGCCATGGCCTTGATGCCCGGACGGCTGTCGCGCAGCGATGCCTCGACCGTCGCCATGTCATTGCCGATGCACGAGACAATGCCCGCGCCCGTGATCACCACCCGTTTTTTCATGCTGCGGCCCCCTGGCCCTCACCTTCGCGCAGAAACAGCCCTACGCGCAGGTCATTGGCCACGTAGATTTCCTTGCCATCGGCGAGCAAACGCGCATCGCCAATGGCCATATTGAGCTTGCGTTTGATGACACGCTTGATGTCAATTTCGTAAGTCACCAGTTTGACGTCCGGCCCCACTTCGCCGGTGAACTTGACTTCGCCCGCACCCAGGGCGCGGCCACGGCCAGGAAGGCGCAGCCACGTCAGGTAAAAACCGATCAACTGCCACATGGCATCGAGACCGAGGCAGCCCGGCATCACCGGATCGCCCTGGAAGTGACAGGCAAAAAACCACAGATCCGGCGTCACGTCGAGCTCGGCTACGATTTTTCCTAAACCATGCTCGCCGCCTTCACTGTCGATGTGTGTGATGCGGTCAAACATCAGCATGGGAGGCAGCGGCAAGCGCCCGCTGTCCGGTGTGAACAACCGACCTTCGCCGGAAGCAATCAGTTGTTCATAGGAAAAGGATTCAGCCATTGTCAGTCAATCTCCAGACGGCACACACCGTCGTCGTGGGGCAGCCGAATTGTCCTCGACTGCGTACATTCTTATAAAAGGGCACCATTATCAAGGCTGACGCGAGTCCAACCGCAACAAGGGGCCAACAAAAAAAGCAAACAATAAATGCTCCGATGATTTTGGTCATTGCGCAACACTGCGATCTTCCCGGCGGCGCGTGCTCAAAATCAGCAAAACCGTCAATCCTACTCCGAAGAACCAGAGTGGCCACAAACTCCAGCGCCCCACCCATTGCGCATAAGGAGTGGCCGGACCACTTTGTCCCTGCACCTGTGCCCGCAGCACGCCGCGCTCTTGGCTAGGCAGTCGCTGCGTCACCCGCGCCCGGTGGTCGATCACCGCCGTGGCGCCCGTATTCGTGGCACGGATCATAGGACGCTCGAACTCTAGCGCCCGCAGTCGACTGATGGCCAAATGTTGATCAATAGCGACTGAATCACCGAACCAACCGATGTTGCTCAAATTCACCATCATGGTCGGCGCATGACGTGCATCGACAAACCTGGCTCCCAGTTCCTCGCCGAACAAGTCCTCGTAGCAGATGTTTGGCGCGATTCGCTCACCGCGCCACTCAAAGGACTTCTGGCCGATGGCGCCCCGGTTGAAATCGCCCAGCGGAATGTTCATCATTTCCGTAAACCAGCGGAAAAACGGCGGAATGAACTCACCAAAAGGCACAAGATGGTGCTTGCTGTATTCATACACCTGCGATTGATCTGGCGCAAACGCCAACACCGAGTTGGTATAGCCCTCCGTCAGGCTTCCCAAGGGAATGCCCACGAGCAACGCCTGATGGCCTCCGAAGGCCGTATAGCGCGCGGTCAGCCCCTCCAGATAGCCGGCCGGCAACTGGCGCGGTAACAACGGAATGGCCGTCTCCGGCGCTACGACGAGGTTGGCATTGGTTTGTCGCAACTGCTCCGCGTACCACTCCAACGCCAACGGAATGCCGCTGCCTGGCTGGAATTTCTCGTCTTGCGGAATCTGGCCTTGCAGCAGGGCCAGACTCAGCGGCGGCGATGTGAAGGATCGCTCCGCCGATTCCAGCGCCCGCTCGCGCTGCCAGTGCAAGCCGCCCCAGACCACGACGAGCAGCACGGTAGCAATCCACCAGCGCGTGCTGCGCCACAGGACTGGCCGCCATTGCGCCAGTGCCGCCGCCAGAAAGGCCGCGACGAAGCACATGCCGTACACGCCGATCGTGCGCGCCAGCACGGCCAGCGGCCCCTCCACGTGCGCATAACCGATGGCACCCCAGGGAAAGCCGGTCCACCACTGGCCACGCGCCAGCTCGGCCAACAGCCAGAGCGCGGCGAACAGCAATGCCGCCAGCGCCTGGTTGTGCGGCAGATACTTGCGTGTCAGCCACGCGGCGGCGGCGTAATAGCTTCCCAGAAACGCCGCCAGCCCCAGAACGGCCAGCACGGCCAGCGGCGCAGCCAATCCGCCATAGGTGTGCATGGAGATGAACAGCCACCAGAACGTGCCGCAGAGCCACGCCGTGGCAAACAGCCAGCCCAGCCCCGCCGCGCGCCGCGGCGTGGCAGAAACAAAGACGGAATGCGCAAACAGCGCCAGCGCCGCCAGTTGCAGCCACCACAACGGCGTGCCGCTGCCCGGCACGGCCAGCGAGAGCGCCTGCGCCAACCCCGCCACCAGCACCAGAGGCCACAGCCATGGTTGGCGAACGCTCGCACGCATGAAAAGCGGTGCGGGTTCAGGCATCGTCCGCGCCAGCTCCATCCTGCACCGGAGAGACCTTGAACCAGCGCACCGCGCCGCCCTTGGTGTGCAACACGAGGAAGCGCAGCCCCCCGATGTCGAAGTGTTCGCCCTTGTAGGGGACGCGGCCCACCTCATGCGCGATCAGGCCACCAATGGTGTCGAACTCTTCGTCCGGATCGCTGCTTTGCAGGTGGACGTCAAACGCTTCGGCCACGCGCTCCACGGGCGTGTCGCCGCTCACACGGTAGGTGCGATCGGCCAGACCGAAGATGTCGCCCTCTTCCTCGGGCTCGTCGAACTCGTCTTCGATTTCGCCGAAGACTTCCTCGATCACGTCCTCGAACGTCACCAGCCCGGCAATGCGGCCAAATTCGTCGATCACGATGGCCATGTGGCTGCGCGCGCTGCGGAATTCGCGCACGAGGTCGTTCAGGCTCTTGCTCTCGGGCACGAACAGTGCGGGGCGCACCATGGTGCGGATTTTCAGATTCGGGGATCGGGACAGCTTGAGCAAGTCCTTGGCCAGCAGCACGCCGATGATGTTGTCGCGCTCGCCCTGGAACACCGGAAAGCGCGAGTGCGCCGTGCGGATCACCTGCAGGATTTGCTCATCGATGGGGGCGTCGATGTCCAGCAGGTCCATGCGCCGCGTGGGCACCATCACATCGCCTGCTGTCATCTCCGCCATGCGCAATACGCGCTCCAGCAACACACGGGTGTCGGCGTTGATGATGTCGTCATCCTCGGCCTCGGCCATGGCTGCGACCAGCTCCTCGGTGGAGTTGGGCCCCGGGTTGATGAATTCGATGACGCGTTGCAGTAGGGTGCGCTTGTCTTCCTTGTCGGAGGAGCGCGCAGGATGCGGGTCTGACACGGTCTATGGATGCAGGACGTGCTGTAGTGGATCAGACCCGTAGGATAGCGGATTGCGCGCCGCTACTGGTTAGCAGGGTCAGGCGCCGCTCGGCTGCGCCTGTCGCCACCACCTGGCAGGACTTATTCGGCCGCCTGATGGCGACCGTCGCGCACGCCCTGGCGGATTTCCTGCACGCTTCCGAGGAAATCCCAGAATTGCTTGGCCTGCTTCTTGAACTGATAGTCCATTTCGCCAAACTGCACGGCGACCAGCCTGCTCATGCGCGTGTCGAAGCTCGCAGGCGGCAGTTCCAGATAGGCCTCAGACTCGGAGCCATCGCGGTGCACGGTGGCCCCGGCGTTGCGTGCGATCTTGAGCATGGCGGTGTTTTCCGAGAGCGCGTGAATGAACATCATCTTCACATCGCGGCTGCGCGCCAGCATCACGGCGCGGTCAAACAACTGCGCGCCAAATCCGCGACCACGCGCCTTCGACAGGACGGACACGCCGAACTCCGCGCAGCTCTTGAACTCGTCGTCTTCGGCATACGCCACGTGCGCCATGGCGATCAGCTCCAGGCCGCGGTTGAAGATGCCGATGACTTCATCACGCGCGAAATCGATCTGCTCGGCATAGCGGCGCACCTGCGCGTCGCTGGCCGGATAGCCAAAGCGCAGGTAACGGTCTTCGGGACTGAGACTCAGCAGGTGCGCGGCAATGCGCTCGCGATGCTGGGCACCCAGCGAGCGAATAGGCACTGAAGCAGTAACCATTTTTGTCGAACCTCGTTGTGGCACGTCCTGTGTGCCCGGTTGATCCACCGGGGCGCCGCCCCAAATGCGGCGGCCCATGTCCCAGGAAGCAAGCAGCCAATCTTTCGTCAGTAGCATGATGGCGCAATTCTAGGGTTTTCCCTAGGACTTTGCACGCATCAATGTTGCATTGCAACATCTTTTATAGGGATGTTTTACACCTCTGCTTTTCGACTTGGAAAACAGGGGACGTCGCGCTATCAGATCAGGAGCATCTTCAGACTGGAATGGACGTGGTGGCCTTGACCCGATCGAGCACGAAGCTGGTCTTGCAATCCTGCACGCTGGGGTGCGTGAGCAGCGTGTCCATGATGAAGCGGCTGTAGTGCGCCATGTCGGCGACCACCACGCGCAGCAGATAGTCCATGTCGCCCGTGAGCGCGGAGCACTCCACCACCTCGGGCCACGTCTGCACGCTGGCGCGGAACACGTCCATCGGGTTGCGTTTGTGCGCCTCGGTGTGCTTTTCCAGCCGCACGTTCAGGTAGGCCGTCAGCCCGAGCCCCACCGATTCGGGCCGCACCAGTGCCACATAGCGATCGATGATGCCCGCTTCTTCCAGTCGTTTCGCACGCCGCAACACGGCGCTCGGCGACAGGCCGACCCGTTCACCGATCACGTCATAGGTCTCGCGGCCATTGGCTTGCAGACAACGCAGGATGGCGCGATCCAGCTTGTCCAGGAGGGAGGAGTGTGCGTCGTTGGTCATCGGCTGCCATTCTAGGGAGCAGTCACTTTCTGCGCACCCGAGACAGCCCTAGTGTGGCGAATCTGGAAATAGGCTGATGAGCGCTCGCATGCGCCGTAGATCGCACAGCGCATGTGTTTGCGAAGAGCACGCGGGTGAAGGGCCGACCGTCTCCACTCAAATTCAAATGACCAAAAAGTGTTCATTTTTAATTTTTATTGGTTTTTTCCTGCAATTTGATTTGCATCATCACGCGATTTCAGCGAAAAAGTGATCAAATTTGCGCATACATTTCATGGAGAATCTGCCGCCGCCGTACCCCACCTCACCGGGTCAACGGTGAACCCTGAATCCCCACGGGCAGCCGCTCGCACACGAGGGCGCACCGACCAGAACTGGAGACAAGCACATGAATGCACCCGCACCCACGCAAACCCTGCAGGGGGAGTCCGCATGGGAGAACCCCATGGGCACCGACGGCTTCGAATTCATCGAATACGCCGCACCTGATCCAGCCGCCATGGGCAAGGCCTTTGAATCGATGGGCTTCCGGGCCGTGGCCCGCCATCGCCACAAGAATGTGCTGCTGTATCGCCAGGGCGAGATCAACTTCATCATCAATTCCGAGCCCGACAGCTTCGCGCAGCGCTTTGCGCGCCTGCACGGCCCCAGCATCTGCGCCATCGCGTTCCGCGTACACGACGCCAAGGCCGCGTACGAGCGCGCGCTCAACTTGGGTGCGTGGGGCTACGCAGGCACGGCAGAGCCGGGGCAACTGAACATTCCCGCCATCAAGGGCATTGGCGACAGCCTGATCTATTTCGTCGATCGCTGGCGCGGCAAGAACGGTGCGCGTCCCGGCGATATCGGCAACATCGGCTTCTTTGACGTGGACTTTGTGCCGCTGCCCGGAATCAGCACCGAAGAGATGCTGCACCCCAAGGGCGCGGGTCTGACCTACATCGACCACCTCACGCACAACGTGCACCGGGGCCGCATGATCGAATGGGCCGATTTCTACGAACGCCTGTTCAACTTCCGCGAGATCCGCTACTTCGACATCGAAGGCCAGGTCACCGGCGTCAAGAGCAAGGCCATGACCAGCCCCTGCGGCAAGATCCGTATTCCGATCAATGAGGAAGGCAAGGAGAAGCCCGGCCAGATTCAGGAGTACCTCGACATGTACAAGGGCGAGGGCATCCAGCACATTGCGCTTGGCTCGGACGATCTCTACACCACCGTGGACCAGTTGCGCGAGAACGGCGTGCGCCTGCTCGACACCATCGACACGTACTACGAACTGATCGACAAGCGCATCCCCGGCCACGGCGAGAACGTGCAGGACCTGCACAAGCGCAAGATCCTCATCGACGGCAAGCAGGACGCGATCTTGCTGCAGATCTTCAGCGAGAACCAGCTCGGCCCGATCTTCTTCGAGTTCATCCAGCGCAAGGGCGACGACGGATTTGGCAACGGCAACTTCAAGGCCCTGTTCGAATCCATCGAGCTGGACCAGATGCGCCGGGGCGTGCTGTAAACCGGCCCTGCCAGCGGACCGGGCGCGCCCCGCTCGCCCGGTTGCAAGGAGACATGCACCATGGGACAAGCACCCGTCGTCTATGGCCAGTCAAGCCGCCCGCCGCGTGGCGACTACGAACGCGCGGGCGCTGACTTCACCTGCGCGCAGGACTTTGCCGCCTACACGCCGCAGGATCACGACACCTACCACCGGCTCTACGAGCGCCAATCCGCGCTGCTGCCGGGTCGCGCCTGCCAGGCGTTCATCGATGTCCTGCCGCAGTTGGGGGCGAAAGAGCGCATTCCGCGTTTTGAAGACATCAACGACCACCTCTCGCGCGCCACGGGCTGGGAGATCGTAGCCGTGCCGGGGCTGATCCCGGAAGTGGCGTTCTTCACCCTGTTGGCGAACCGCCAATTCCCCGTCACCGACTGGATTCGCACGCCGCAAGAGTTCGACTACATCGTCGAGCCCGACGTGTTCCATGACCTCTTCGGCCATGTGCCGCTGCTGTTCAACCCGGTGATTGCCGACTACATGCAGCGCTACGGTGCGGGTGGGCTGAAGGCGGAACATCTGGGCGCTTGCGAAATGCTCTCGCGCCTGTATTGGTACACCATCGAATTCGGCCTGATCCGCGAAGCGCAAGGCCTGCGCGCCTACGGTGCGGGCATCCTGAGCTCCAGCGGCGAGCTGCAATACAGCGTGAACAGCCCCAAGCCCCAACGTCTGCCGCTGGAGTTGGCGCGCACCATGCGCACGCGCTACAAGATCGACACGTACCAGCAGACCTATTTCGTGATCGACAGCTTTGAGCAACTCTTTGCGCTGACCGAGCCGGATTTTTCGCAGCTCTATGACAGCCTGCGCGATCAGCCCGAGTTCGCCGCCGACAGCACGCCGCTGATCAGCCCGTAGCGCCTAGCAAACGCTGCACCAGCGCCCACAACGCGGGCGCGCGCAGCATCTGTACGTGTGCAAAGCCCGGCAACGGATGCACCGTGGCGCCGCGCAATTGGCAGGTAGCTTCGGGAAACACCACGTTGTCGCAATCCGAAACCGCACAGTGCCAGCGCACGCGCGAGAACGGACTGGCGTGGCGCGCCTCGTCCTTTTCCAGTTGCCTGAGCCACTCGCTCTGGGGCCGCATCTGGCGCACGTTCGTGCCCGTCATGCAATACGCCAGGGGCGAGCCATGGTGCGGCGTGCCAATGGTCAGCACCTGCCTCGGCCCATACACGTCCATCTGTTCGCGTGTGAGTGAGCGCAACCAGTCGCGCACCACCAATCCGCCCATGCTGTGTCCAATGACCAACGGTGCCATGCCGGTTGCGGCGCGCACGCGCTGCGCCGCCTCATCCACCACGGGGCGCGCCACTTCAATGCGGTGAAACAGCATGGGCAGGCTCACTGCTACAAACGGCACGCCCTGCGCCCGCAATTGCTGCGCCATTTGCGTCCAGATGGCGCGATTGCACAGCCAGCCATGCACCAGCACCACGCCTTGGCGTCCCTGTGCATCGGCGGGCAGATGATCGGGCTCGGCCCATTCGGCCCACGGCATTTGCCACGCGAATTGGCGTGCCGATTCGGTGGTTTCCGCATTCCATGCGCGCACCACTTCGGCCCCGCCGGGCCGTGGCAGATTCATGTGCTGCTTGAGGCCGCGCATGATCAGGAATTGCACGCCCAGCCAGATGCGCCCCGCCAACATGGCGATTGCCACACCCGCCACCGCCAGCCACGGCGAACGTGGCCAGGCCCAGACGCACCACGCGATCACGCACAGCACATTGAACGCCGTCAGCGCCCTCAACCACCACGCCACCATACAAGCTTCACCGATCACGTTGTTACTGACTGGCGAGGATTGTGCCCTGCCTGTCTGCATTCGCGCTGCGGGGCAGGCACAATGCCACGGACGATACGTAACAGTTCTCCACCGCGTCCGCTTCAACCCACGTCTGCCCCACGCCTGTCGCCATGAACGCCTCTGCCATCGCCCTGCCCCCCGACATCACCGTGCTCGAACGCGGCTGGCTATCCGCCAACAATGTGTTGTTCGACGGCGCGCACGGCACGGCGCTGGTGGATTCGGGCTATCACATCCATTCCGGTCAGACGGTCGACCTGGTGGCCGCGTCCCTGGCGGGCAAGACGCTCGACCTGCTCGCCAACACGCATTTGCACAGCGACCACTGCGGTGGCAACGCCGCGCTGCAGGCGCGCTACGCCACATTGCAGACCCGCATTCCGCCGGGCCAATGGGCCGAAGTGCGGCAATGGAATGCCGAGCGCCTGGGCTACGTCCCCACCGGCCAGCAATGCCCGCCGTTCCGCGCCGATGGGGTGTTGCAGCCCGGCGAGCAGATCGCATTGGGCGATCGCATCTGGCACATCCACGCCGCTCCGGGGCACGACGTGCATGCGGTCATCCTGTTCGAGCCGGAACAGCGGATCCTCATCTCCGGCGATGCGCTGTGGGAAAACGGCTTTGGCGTTGTGTTTCCTGAAATCGAAGGCGAACCGGGTTTCGGTGACGTGGGCGCAACGCTCGATCTCATCGAGCAACTGAATCCGCGCGTCGTCATCCCCGGCCACGGCTCCGTCTTCACCGATGTGCCCAAGGCGCTGGAAGTCTCGCGCAAGCGGCTGGCCGGTTTCGTTGCCGATCCGCAGCGCCATGCACGCCATGCGGCCAAGGTGCTGCTCAAGTACAAGCTGCTCGAATGGCAGCGCATTGCATACGCCGACGCGCTCCAGTGGATGGACGACACGCCCTACTTCCACATGCTGCAAGAGCGCCACTTTGCCGACCAGCCATTCGCGCCGTGGTGCCAGCTGATGGCCGACGAGCTCATCGGCGCCAGCGCGGCCCAGCGCGAAGGCGACTGGCTGATCAACGCCTGAGCGGCGCGGACGCCTCGGGCCCATCGCGCCCTTCGCTCCCTTGTAGCCGCTCACTGCGTTCGGCGGAAAGCGCACGACGAACGCGCTTTCCAGCCATCACTTGGATGACTTTTTCGCGTCCCGACGCCCTTTTTCCTCCAGGTTGATTGCGAATCGTTGCGAACTGGCAACGAAAAAAGGCCTATCCACGCCCGGCGCGGCAGAAATGTCATGTTTTTGGGGAACTTCCTGCAAATGATAGTGATTCCCAATAATAATCGCATCCGGATTCAACCTGCGCCCACACAAAATCATGGACAACCAAATCACCCGCATCAAGAAGCCCCGGAGTCTGCGTTTCGCTGACAGCGTTGCCGCCGCCGCTGTGCTTCTGCCGCTGAGCGCCCTCGCCCAGCAGGCCCCGACACCCGCTGCACCCGCTGCACCCGTTACCGCCGAAGCACTGCCCACCGTGACAGTGAAAGAGCAAGCAATCGACCCGAACCCGAACGCCGAAGTCGGCGCGCCCTACAAGGCCAAGACCTCCGCCGACACGCGCCACACACGCCCGCTGGCCGAGACACCGCAGACCATCTCGGTGATCACCAAGTCCGCGATCGATGACTCCGGCCAGACCGACCTCAAGCAGATCCTGAGCGCCCAGCCCGGCATCACGCTCGGCACCGGCGAAAACGGCAACGCCTTTGGCGACCGCTACATCATCCGTGGTCAGGAAGCCCGCTCCGACGTGTTCGTGGACGGTCTGCGCGACCCCGGCATGACCACGCGCGAAAGCTTCGCCGTCGAGCAGGTCGAAATCACCAAGGGCCCGAACTCTACTTTTGCAGGCCGTGGCTCGGCTGGCGGCGCTGTGAACGTGATCACCAAGCAGGCCACGCTGGACTACGACTTCACGCGCCTCTCTGGCTCGGTCGGCACCGACAGCCACTACCGCCTGACGATGGACGCCAACAAGGCCATCTCCGACACCTTCGCCCTGCGCGCCAATGCGCTGATCGGCGGCGAAGACGTGCCCGATCGCGGCCCCTCCGAGCGCAAGCGCAAGGGTCTGGCGCTGTCCGGTCTGTGGGAAGTGAACCCCGACCTGCAAGTGACGCTGGACTACTACGGCTTCCGTGGCAAGGACAACATGCCCGACCTCGGCGGCTACCTCGTCGGCACCGCACCCAACCGCCATCCCGCCAGCAACGTGCCGGTATATGCACAGCGCGATGACTTCCTGAAGTCCGACGTTGACACCGTCACCGCACGCATCAACTACCGCCTTGCCCCCGACGTCAAGCTCAACAGCCTGACGCGCTACGGCACATCGAGCAACGGCTACGCCACCACAGGCGCCAACGCCACCACCGGTATTGGCGCAGGCGGCGCGACATACCCCACCGTCGCCATCGACGGCGGCCACACCGGCTGGCAGGAAGTGCACTACTTCGCGCACCAGTCCAACGTGCGCTGGGACAAGCAGATTGGCGGCATGAAGCACGAGATCATCGCTGGCTTCGAGTACACCGATCACATGGTGAAGTCCGGCAACTACGGCATCACCAATGCCAACGGCACCAACTGCACCGTCAATGGCCGCAACGGCCCCACGGGCGGTTATTGCTTCGGCCCTGACACTGACAACCTGCAAGACCTGGCGGGCCGCAGCTACTCGCGCAATGGCTGGAACCGCGATTGGCAGGTGCGCACCTACGCCCTGTCGCTCATGGACACCGTGGACCTGACCGACAAGCTGACCGTGTTCGGCGGCGTGCGTGCAGACCACTACAAGCTCTCCATGCTGACGCGCAACAACGCCACCGGCGCGCAGACGGGTGACTACGGCTTCAACGACACCCTGTTCAACGGCCACCTGGGCGTGAGCTACAAGATCAACCCGCAAGGCATCGTCTACGCCGGTTACGGCACCGCGCAAGACATCAACGGCGGCGAGCCCGATGCAGGCACCAGCTCCGGCTACGGCGGCCTGGTCATTCACAACGGCAGCGCTGCTGGCGCCAAGCCCGAGCGTTCACAGAACATCGAAATCGGCACCAAGTGGAACCTGCTGGACGACAAGCTGCTGGCCACCGCCGCCGCCTTCCAGACCACCAAGACCGATGTGATGGAAGGTGCCGACTACGACACCGCCGGCACATTCAACACCGGCAAGAACCGCGTGCGCGGCGTCGAGTTCGGCCTTTCAGGCAACGTGACCAAGCAGTTCCAGGTGCAAGCCGGAGCCGCATTCATGAAGTCCAAGGTGCTGCGCTCGGCCACGGCCGCCAAAGAAGGCCGTCCGCTGTCCAACTTTGCCGACCGCTCGTTCTCGCTGCAAGGCAAGTACCAGCTCACCAAGGACTTCTCCTTCGGCGCGCTGGCGCGTCACGAAAGCAGCCGTTGCGGTGGCCAGCCCGATACCGCCGCTGACTACACCAACACCGGCGTGTGCTCGCAACCCGTGCCGGCCTTCACCGTGTATGACATGTTCGCCTCGTACCGCATCAACAAGCATGCCGACCTGCGCCTGAACATCCTCAACGTGGGCAACAAGGACTACTACACCGCCGTCTACCGCTCGGGCGCGTTCCTCTACAAGGGTGACGCACGCGCCGTGCGCCTGACGCTGAACCTCGATCTGTAAACCACAGACCGGGCACCACCCGGCCGGGCCTCAGCGCCCGGTCGGTCATCCCCACAGGTGACACAACGCCAGACAGTGACCATCCATGCCGGGCCCGTTCCGGCATTGGCGTTTGTGCCCCACGCGCACCTGCGCACACGATTCAACCTGCCACAGAGCAGCGCCAAGGAACGTCCATGCTGATCACCATCGACCACGTACTGTCCAAAGAGCAGGTGCGGGCGTTCCGCAACGAACTTGATGCTGCCCAGTGGAACGACGGCGCCGCCACCGCAGGCACACTGGCGAAGAACGTCAAGCGCAACGAACAAATCGACGACGCCAGCGAACTCTGCGTGCGCCTGGGCCAACAGATCCTGCGCAGCCTGGCGCAATCGCCGCAGTTCATCTCCGCCGCCCTGCCACGCACCATCTATCCGCCCAAGTTCAACCGCTACGCAGGCGGCGGCACCTACGGCGCGCACGTGGACAGCGCACTCATGTACCTGCCCGGCAGCCACCAGCAAATGCGCACCGACGTATCCGCCACGCTGTTTCTGGCCGAACCCGACGAATACGAAGGTGGCGAGCTCGAAGTGGAAGGCCCCTTCGGCGTGCAGGCCGTGAAGCTGGAAGCAGGCGACATGGTGCTCTACCCCTCCACCAGCCTGCACCGCGTCACCCCCGTCACACGCGGCGCGCGCGTGGCCTCATTCTTCTGGATCGAAAGCCTCGTCGCGGACGAAGGCGAACGCGCCCTGCTCTTCGATCTGGACCGCTCCGTGCAACAACTCACCCCCAGCATGCAGCCCGACGATCCGCGCCTCGTACAACTCACCGGCGTCTATCACAACCTGTTGCGTCGCTGGGCCCGCACCTGAGCACGACACTCCGCAAAATTCAATCCTTCGATTTTCAACACACACCAAGCAAGGAGCCTGAATCATGACCCGACCTCGCACCACCCTGCGCACCACTCTTCGCACCACCGCGTGCGCCGCCATCATCGCGCTGTGCGCCAGCAGCGCCTTTGCCCACGGCAACGTGCAATGCAAGGAACACCCCAAGAGCGAATGGCGCCCCCACACCGAACTGCAAAAGAAACTGGAGCAGGAAGGCTGGACCGTGCGCCGCATGGAAAAAACCGACACCTGCTACGAGGTCTACGCCAAAGACCCCAAAGGCAAGCGCGTAGAAGCCTTCTTCGACCCCAAGACCTTCGAACGCGTTGAAGAAGACTGAAGCAGCGACCGACAACCCAGGCGCTCCCGGCGCTGACGTTGTCGACGACGTTCAGGTTGTTGCAACCAGCACGCACCTCGCCCGGAAAGTGCGCGTCTGGGATGTGCCCGTGCGACTCATGCACTGGGGACTGGTGGTCTGCATCGCGCTATCCTGGTGGAGCCGCGAAGACCTCGGCCCTCTGCATGAGCGCACGGGCTACGTCGTCATCGCCATCCTCGTCGCACGCATCCTCTGGGGCTTCGCCGGCACCCCCTACGCCCGCTTCACGCAATTCGTGCGCAGCCCCCGCACCACCCTCACCTACGCCCGCGCCGCCCTGCACGGCAACGCCCCCCGCTACCTCGGCCACAACCCGCTAGGCGGCTGGATGGTCATGGCCCTCCTCGCCTGCCTCGCACTGCTCACCTTCACCGGCTGGCTCTACACCACCGACATGTTCTGGGGCTACGGCTGGCTCGCCACCCTGCACGAAGCCACCGCCTGGACCCTGCTCGCCCTCATCGCCCTCCATGTCTGCGGCATGCTATGGACGTGTTGGGCGCACCGGGAAAATCTGGTGAAGGCGATGGTGACGGGCAAGAAGACCGCTCCATTAGAACAAGACGTGGTCTGAGTCGCAAACCATACAGTCCCTCAATCTTCAGAATCCAGTTTCGCTTTTTGCTTATTTTGACTCGCTTCCAGTACACGCTCAGTGTCCTCGCCGATATTGGGCGCTGGCTTGAAAATTCGAGTAGGGGTACGGGCAAAGAGCGCAGTGGGACGGATACTGACGATTTCACCCTCCGTCGGATGCGTCAAGGTCTGAAATAGATGGGTGCTCTGTAGATGTGGATGACTCTGAATGTTGTGTATGGAGTAAATCTCAGACACTGGGATGTCCAATTCCCGACACGTGCGCATCAGATCCTCTGTGGTGTAGTTCACCGTGATAGCACGTAGCTCTGCGTAAATGGCTTGGATGTTCTTGTTTCGTTCCACCCGGTCGGAGATGTTGAACTGATCAATGAAATCGCCACGGCCAAAATGGTGAAAAAACGCATGCCAGTGGTGTTCGGTATATGGAAGCAGGGAAATGTAGCCATCCTTGGTAGGAGTCGGCTTCCTTCCTCCTTTCAGCAAGCGCGCATAGCCTGCGTCTCCAATCGGAGGGATGAAGCCTTGCCCACCAAGGTGCTCGGTCATGGTGAATGCCACCATGGTCTCGAACATGGGTACCTCTATATATTGCCCTTCCCCCGATCGCATCTTGTGTACCAACGCGCCCAGAATGGCATTGGCGGTAGCCAATCCCGCAATCTTGTCCGCCAAGAGCGTCGGCGGGTACTCCGGCACACCGGTCTCATGACCAACCAGATGCGCCAACCCACAAGCTCCCTGAATGATGTCGTCGAATGCAGGCTGCCCAGAATGGGTTCCTCCTTCTCCGAACCCCGTTGCTGCGCAATAGACGATCCCGGGGTTGATCTTTGCAACATCGTCATAGCCGAGCCCCAGGCGATCCATTGCCTTCACGCGTATGTTGTGAACCAGCACATCGCAATCCAGTATGAGCCTGCGCAACTGGTTCTTGCCCTCATCCGTCTTGAGATCGAGACACACCGAACTTTTGTTCCGGTTGATGTTCATGAACGTAGAGCTCATACCAGTTGAGCGCCCCATTCCGTTCGCACGCATCAAATCACCCTGAGGGGATTCAATCTTGATGACATCGGCCCCATAGTCTGCGAGCACTTGAGTGGCCATCGGACCCAGAACGACCGCCGTCAGATCAAGCACTCTGATACCAGTCAGGGGCCCTCGGTTGGGGATCTCGGATTTGCTTGGGCTTGTCATGGAGTCGGTCTCGGTCATGGAATTTGTCTCTCTTCTCGTAGTTTCTACCTAGATGGATTTCTTGTCTTTACTATAAATTATTGCTTGTTCGCAAGCAAGTAAGGATAAACATGGATGAGCTGCATATCGAAATCGGTGACCTTCCTCCGGAGTGCGAGGATCTCCGCCCAAAGGTCCGTGCATTTGCCAAAAAGCATCTCAAGAACTTCTCGAGAGTCCAAAGAGCACACAACTGGTCTGGCAGAGACATCGAATTCTCGAAAAAGATGGCCAGCCAAGGTTGGTTGGGCATGACCTGGCCCAAGGAGTTTGGCGGTGCCGGTAAAAGCATGTTGGAGCGATACGTCATGCTGGAGGAGTTGCTGGCAGTGGGTGCACCCATGGGTGCGCACTGGGCAGCCGATCGCCAGATGGGGCCACTGCTCATTCGCTATAGCGAAGACCGACTTGCCCCAAAAATCGTGCCGGAGATTCTGCGCGGAGAGGCATTTATCTGCATTGGCATGAGTGAGCCCGACTCAGGCTCCGACCTTGCCTCTATTCGCACGCGTGGCTCTAAAGTGGAGGGCGGATGGAAGATCAATGGACGGAAAGTGTGGACGTCCGGAGCCCATCACGCTCACTACATGGTTGCCTTGGTCCGAACCAATGACAGCGAAGGAAATCGGCATGCCGGAATGAGCCAATTCTTCATCGAAATGGACTCCCCTGGTATCACGGTGCGCCCAATCGTCTCTCAGTTGGGTACGCGCATCTTCAACGAGGTAGTGCTCGACGATGTATTCGTTCCGGACGACCATTTGATTGGAGTGGAAGGCAAAGGCTGGGACCAGGTCACGAACGAACTCAAGCTGGAGCGCTCAGGAGCAGAGCGTTTTCTCAGTAGTACCCAATTGCTTTTGGAGATGCTCGACGAGGCCAATCCGGACAACCCACAACAGACCGTGTCGATCGGCAAGGTCATCGCACGGTACGCAACGTTGCGGCAGATGTCCCAGGGAATCGCCTTGATGATTTCAAAGGGTGAAGACCCCTCTCTCGCAGCTTCTGTTGTCAAGGATCAGGGTGCCCTCCTTGAACAGTCACTTCCAGACATTGCTTATGAGCTGTTTCCAGAAAAGCTGGGCGACGGTAGCGAGTTCGATCAGGTACTGAATTTCATCACTCTGGCAGCTCCCTCGTTTTCGCTGCGCGGAGGTACGCGGGAAATCCTGCGATCCATTATTGCGAAAGGACTTGGACTGCGATGAGCGAAAACATGATTGAAGATTCCATTCAACGCCTCTTGACTAAAGAGGTCCATCGGGAACTACTGGTGCAAGTGGAGTCGGGCAACTTTGCCTCCGAACTTTGGAACACCATCGTAGATGCAGGCATGACCAAAATTCTTTGCCGAGAAGAGCATGGCGGGATTGAGGCTGAGTGGACCGATGCGTTCCCCCTGTTTTTTCAGACCGGCCTGACTCAAGCGCCCGTACCCCTCTCTCAAGCCGTTCTCGGCCAGTATTTCGCCTCTCGCGGCGGACTGGACCTGCCACCCCGCAGTGTGTTTTCGCTGGCTGTTGGACCGCAGGCTAGCGCACTGACGACAACACGCGATTCAGCAGGTAGGCCAAAAACACTATCCGGCTCGCTCAAGAGCATGAAATGGGCGCGGCATGCAAACTGGTTGATGTGTGAACTGACTGACGGCATCGCTTTGGTCGAACCAAGAAGCCATCACATCAACATTAGTCCTGCCGTGGACGCAGCCTCCATGCCTGCCGACAGTGTTGAACTTGATCGTGCCCCTATCACGCATTGGATTCCCAATACGTTTGATGGCCTCGGCCACCCCCTACGAGCTTCCTACGCTGCTGCCACAGCAGCGCAGTTGACGGGTGCATTGGAGTACGCACTGCAGCTTTCCATTCAATATGCGAAAGATCGTGTCCAGTTCGGAAAACCAATCGGGAAAAACCAAGCCATTCAACATCAACTTGCCGTGCTCGCCGGAGAAGTGGCTTGCAGCTACGCGGCCACCACGACTGCCATGCGTGATTTGCCCTCCATACACAAATGTGAAGCGTTCAAGTCGGAATTTAGCGCAGCCGTAGCCAAGATCATTACCAGCGATGCCGTCAAGTCGGGAGCGTCCATTGCACATCAAGTACATGGAGCCATCGGGTTTACATACGAATACCCGTTGAATTTTGCAACGCGGCGCATGTGGGCATGGCGCTCGGAAGCTGGCAGCAGTACCGAATGGGCCCGTTTGCTTGGCAAGGCTTTCTGCACTTCAGGCGCCGACGAGTTCTGGCCTCACTTGACCGAGCGTCGCATGCCGCCGCAGGTTACCGAAAGTGTCTGTCCTCCCCAAAAGCAAAGGACTCCCGCTCATGTCTGAGTACACCGAACCAGCGATCACCGTGAACCATGACGGGCACGTCGGAGTCATCGAACTGAACCGCCCGCCACACAATTTCTTCGACCTCGCTATGGTGTCTGCAATCGCAGATGCTCTCGATCAACTGCAGGCAAACAAGTCGTGCCGTGTGGTACTTCTCCAAGCAAACGGCAGCGCTTTCTGCGCAGGAGCGAATTTTTCGGGCCGCGAAAATCCGGAGCAACGCAGTCCAACACGCATCAATCCCATCTACCAAGAAGCTTTACGCATTTTCAGCTTCGGCAAACCCATAGTCGCGGCGATCGAAGGGCCGGCCATCGGCGGCGGGTTAGGACTGGCTTTGACGGCGGATTTTCGCATCTCTTGCGCGCAAGCACGCTTCTCTGCGAACTTCAACCGTTTGGGCTTTCATCCGGGATTTGCACTCTCCTACACGTTGCCATCGTTGATCGGCAAACAGATGGCTGCATGGATGTTCTACACCGGTGCACGCATAGATGGCGATCGCGCCAAAGAAATCGGACTCGTCGATTTCATCACAACACGGGAAGAAGTTCGCAACGCCTCCCTGACACTCGCTCGCGAGATCGCCACTTCTTCGCCAAGGGCAGTTCAGTCCACCCGGCAAAGTGTGCGCGCCGACATGCTGCCCCAGATTCGAAACGCCATTGCTCGCGAAAGTGAACAACAAGCCCAACACTTCTCTAGTCCCGATTTCACGGAAGGTGTTCGGGCGATGGCCGAGCGACGCCTGCCAGTTTTCGAAAACTGAACAAGCGTTCATCCCGAGAAACCTTGCGTCATATCGCACTCATTCGAAACAAAGGAGACCGTGAAATGCAAAGAAGACAATTCAGCGTCAGCTTGGTCACAGGAACCGCGGCACTGGCCTTTCCCCATATAGTAAGAGCGCAAAACAAAGTGATGCGCATCATCGTGCCGTTCACTGCCGGAAGTGGTTCAGACGAAGGAGCCCGCTTCTATGCCGAGCAGATTTCTAAAATCATCAATCGCTCCATCATCGTCGAAAACAAGCCTGGGGCCAGTGGACTTCTGGCGGTGCGCACTGTTCTCGCCGAGCCCGCTGATGGCAACACCATTCTCCTCGGAAGCAACTCACTCATCGCGGTCAATCCCGTTATGGTGAAAGGCCTGGGGTATGACCCCTTCAAGGATTTGACCCCCTTGCATGGTCTGGCAATTTCTGCTGCTGCGTTCGTGACCAGCGTCGACTCGCCTTTGCGAAATATTGCCGACGTGGTGAATCAATACAAGACCTCTGGCAAAGCTATCTCCATTGGAAATTACTCCGAGGGATACCGTTTAGTTGGTGAATGGCTGGCGCAAGAAACTGGCATCAAAACAGTTCCAGTTCCATACAAAGGAGGAGCCCCCATGGTGACCGACATCATCGGAAATCAACTGGATATGGGACTCAATGACATCACAGGCGTGGTGCCGATGGTGAAAGCTCAAAAGCTGCGCGTACTCGCCACCACAGGCAACGAACGCGACAGATTATTGCCATCCACGCCCACCATGAAGGAACAAGGCTACTCCGACTTTGAATCCTATGTCTGGTCCTCACTGTCCATGAAGGCAGGAACCCCTGCTGGTAAGCTAAAAGAACTCGCAGATGCCATTTCTGCAGTCCAGCGCACAGAAGCAGCGCGCACCTATCAATCACAGAGAGCTGGTACATTTCTGAATAAATCGTTAGAAGAACTGGGACACTTCCAGCAACTGGAGTACCAGCGCTTTAAACGAGTGGCTGAGAAGGCCAATATCATCCCCGTTTGACTATTCATTCCGGCTTGCGTATTGACTGGATCGCAAGCCATTTCGTTCGATGAGCCTTGAAGAAAAAACTCAAATCAAGTCCGAGAAATCAACCAAAAGTCGTACTCAGGAGCAACGACGGGAAGAGTCAATACGTGGAATGCTGCTAGCGGCGATTGACCTGATTGCGGAGAAGGGTGTTTCGGGCCTGACGATGGCTGATGTCGGCATCCGCGCCGGCTATAGCCGTGGACTGGCACACACGCATTTCGGCACCAGGGAGAAGCTGCTGTCTGAATGTTTGGACCTCTTGGCGCGCGACTTCAACGCGCAACGAAAAAAAGACGGCGTTGACACTATAGGTATCAACGCCATTTTTTCACTTGTAGACGCGTATACACAGCGTCCCGAAAGCGCATCGAAACGTATTCGTGCATTGCTGTTCATCATGCTGGACTCATCGATTGCAGAATCACCGATGTACGACTTTGTCCACGATTACAACCAAAAAAATATGGCTTATGTCGAATTCAAGCTTAACGAAGCAAGAAATTTAGGCCAGATTCGAACGGACGTGGATACGCATTCCGCTGCTCTCCTGATCATGAGCTTGCTACGAGGCGTCTCGTTGCACCGTTTGAATAGCGCGCAAATGGTAAGTCACGCAGCGACGAAGACCCAGTTACTCACTATGCTGAATTTGTGGCTTCGTCCCCAAATTTCGCAATGATCGGGCCTGCACTTGGGCTATTCCCCATCGAAATAACTGACAAAAAAGCGCCCTCTCGAGCGCTTTTTCTTCACCAATCGCCCTTACGGCAAATCCTTATTCGGCTCCGGCTCGCTCGCCGGGCGTGGTCCCACGGTGCCCAGTCGGGCTTTGGTGGATTGCGGCTGGCCGGTGAGGATGGCGGCGTAGTTGACGGTGTTGGCGATGACGTTTTTCACGTAGGTGCGGGTTTCGCTGAACGGGACGTTTTCGGCCCAGATGGCGGCGTCGATGACGGGGCCATTGCGCCAGTTGCGGGGGCGGCCGGGGCCGGCGTTGTAGGCGGCTGCGGCGAGGGCCATGGAGTCGTCGAAATCGTCCAGCGCCAGTTTCAGGTAGGCGGTGCCAATGGTGATGTTGGTTTCGCGGTCGTAGATCTGGTCGGGGGTGAAGTCGGTCATGCCGATCTTGCGGGCGGTCCAGCGGGCGGTGGCGGGCATCACCTGCATCAGGCCGGAGGCGCCGACGTGCGAGCGCGCGTCCATGATGAAACGGCTTTCCTGGCGGATCAGGCCGTACACGTAGGCGGGGTCGAGGCCGATGCCTTTGGAGTGATCGACCACGGATGTGCGGAAGGGCATGGGAAAGCGCTGTGTGGCGTCGATGAATGACTTGGTGCGCTCGCTGGTGTTGATGCAGCGGTCCCACACTTCCTGCTTGCAGGCCATGTCGGCGGCGGCGAGCAGTTCGCGGTCGTTCATGCCGCCGGGGGTGTGCAGGTTGGTGGCGTAGTTCCACTCGCGCACGCCTTCGCTGCGCAAGCCCATGAGGATGGCGTAGAGGCCACGGTTGAGCGCGGGATTGGTGCGTGCGGCGGCGATTTCTTCGGGGGTGGATGGCTGCGGCGCGGGCTGCGGCGTGACCTTGCCGCCGAGCTCTTCCAGCGCGAGTTGCGAGTAGAAGGTGCTGGGGCCTGCGATGCTTTCGAACAGGCGCTTGGCGTTGGCCCGGTCTTCGTCGCCGGGACGGTTGGCCAGATAGGCACGGCCGCGCCAATAGACCCACGTGGGATCGGTGCGTCCGGCGTCGCTCATGGCGTCGATGCTGCGCGCGACCTGCTTCCATTGGCCTGCGCGCATGGCGGCGCGCGCGCGCCAGCCGAGCATGTCGTCGTTCAGGTCGGCATCGCGGCTGACGTTGGCGAAGTAGCCGAGCGCGTCGGGCGAGAGCGAGATGGCGGCTTGCTTGCCAATCAGGCCCCAAAGCCAGTTGCGCTCTTCGGCCGAGAGCTGCACGCCCCATTTGGAGTCGAGCAGGCGCGCGGCCTGCGTGGTGTCGCTCATGGCCATGCGCGTGAGCGAGAGCACGATGAACTCCTGCTTCATCTTGCCGCGTGCGGTGGCGCGTCCGGTCAGGTATTTGGTGGGCGAGTCGAGCGCCTCGCGCAGGCCGGGTACGGCGTCGGGCGCGACGATTTCGACGGCCTTGCGCACTGCGCGCAGGCGATTCGCCTCGGCGGCCAGACGCGCCTTGCGCCAGATGTCGGCCGCCTTGAGCTTGTTGTTCGCGTACAGCTCGGCGGCGGCGTTGGCGCATCCGTCATCAAGATCGCGTTGCGCATACCAGTTGCGCAGCACGAGTTCGGGCGCGTCGCTGGCGGCCTTGCCGCGCAGTTGGTCGACGGTGAGCGCGTAGCACTGCACTTCCTTGTCGTCACGCATGCGGAATTTCGCGTGCATGTCCATGAAGCGTTCCCAGTCGCGGCGCTGGCCGAGCAGCAGCAACCAGTCGTTGCGCAGCCGGTCTTCCTGATAGCTGCCGGCGTAGCGTTGCAGGAACGCATCGACTTCGGGCTGCGTGGCCTCTTCCAGCCGAGCCTTCAGTTCCCAATAGGCCGCCCACGGCTCCAGCGCGTGTCCGCGCGCGGCGGGCAGCAGCGTGGCGAGCTTTTGTTTGTCTTTTTGCCTGAACGCTTTTTGCATTTCAAGCAACACATCATCACCGCGGGTCTGGGCCGAAACGGTGGGCATGGTCCCCGCCAGGCTGGCGCCGAGCAGGAACGGTGTCAGAATCTTGAGCCATTGCATTTGGGGATTATGTGATGGACAAAGCAGCCTTGCGCCGTGCACTGGTAGAAGAACGACTGAATTTGCCCGATAGATTGGTGCGGGCTGACATGTTGCAACGCGTCATGCGCATCTGGCTTGTGGATCGCCCCGACATCGTGATCGGTGCGTATTGGCCCATCAAGGGTGAATTCGACCCGCTTCCCGCCCTGCACCGCTGGAAGGAAGACGGCGAACTGCTGGACGAACCCCTGCGCCGCCGCATCGGCCTGCCCGTGGTGAATCGCGAGCACAAAACCCTCACCTTCCACGCCTGGTACCCCGGCTGCCCAATGGAAGAAGACGCCTACGGCATTCCCAAGCCCAAGGACACCGAGCTCATCGTCCCCACGCTGCTGTTCGTCCCCTGTGTGGGCTACGGCGCGGGCGGTTATCGCCTGGGCTATGGCGGCGGCTTCTATGACCGCACGCTGGCCGCCCTGGAGCCCCGCCCCGTCACCGTGGGACTGGGCTACACCTGCGGCTATGTCGACGATTTCGAGCCCGAACCCCACGACCTGCCGCTGGATGCGATCCTGAACGACAACGGCGTCGTCTGGCCCATCGGTTGAGAGAACATTTTTTAACGCTTTTTACGTTAAGAATATGCCGATTAGGCCTCCTCCGCGAGGTCTCAAGGGAGGTTCATGCCGTCCATGCCGCCCAGCCCCGGGCGCGCAGTTCGCACGCGGGGCAGGTTCCGCATCCATAGCCCCATGCATGCAACGCGTCGCGCACCCCCTGATAGCACGTGTGAGTCTCGCGCCGGATCAGCTCCACCAACTTGTCGCCGCCCAAGGCCTGCGCCAAAGCCCAGGTCTGCGCCTTGTCCAGCCACATCAACGGTGTGTCGATGAGCAGGCGGCGATCCAGCCCCAGATTCAGTGCCAGTTGCATGGCTTTCATGGTGTCGTCGCGGCAGTCGGGATAGCCGGAAAAATCGGTCTCGCACACGCCGGTGACGATCACCGACATGCCGCGCCGATACGCCAACGCGCCCGCCAGCGTGAGAAACAGCAGATTGCGCCCCGGCACAAAGGTATTGGGCAGTCCGTCGGCCTGCATGCCAAAGGCCACGTCGTCCGTCAGTGACGAGCCGCCGATCTGCGTGAGCACGTCGAGCGACAGCACATGGTCATCGCCCAGCCGCGCACGCCATTCCGGGAAGGCCTGCACCAAGGCTTGCCGCGCGGTCAGGCGCACCTGCATTTCCACGCCGTGGCGCTGGCCGTAGTCAAACCCCAGCGTCTCCACGCGGTCATAGCGCGACAAGGCTTGCGCGAGGCAGGTGGTGGAATCCTGCCCGCCCGAATACAGCACCAGCGCGCAGCGATGGCGCCCCACTCCGGTTGCGGGCGACTGCGGGACGGGGGTAGCTGGCTGAGACAATGACATGGGCGTGGATTAGACCACCGCCCGCATGACAGCCGCCCACGCATGGGCCTACACTCGATGTCCCTTTCCTTTTTGCCAGCGGAATCACGGCCATGCTCCAGCTCTACATCGGCAACAAGAACTATTCCTCGTGGTCCATGCGGCCCTGGGTGCTGCTCCAGCAAGCGGGAATTCCGTTTGAGGAAATCCTCGTGCGCTTTGACAGCTTTGCGAGCGATTCGAAATTCAAAGCGACGCTGAAAAACGTCTCCCCCACCGGCAAGGTGCCCGCGCTGGTGGATGGCGATCTGGCCGTGTGGGACACGCTGGCAATTGCCGAATACGTGGCCGAGAAATTTCCCGACAAGCACCTCTGGCCCGCTGACGCCAAGGCACGCGCCATCGCCCGCAGCGTGAGCGCCGAGATGCACAGCGGCTTTACCGCACTGCGCACGCATTGCGGCATGAACATCGAGGCGAATCTGGCGCACGTCGGCGAAGTCATCTGGCGCGATCACGCCTCTGTGCGCGCCGACGTGCAGCGGCTGGCGGACATGTGGGGCGCGTTACTCGATCGATCTGGCGGGCCCATGCTGTTTGGCGAATTCACCATCGCCGATGCGTTCTACGCCCCGGTGTGCTCGCGCATCGTGACCTACGCCTTGCCAGTGCCCGCACCCATCCGCGCCTATATCGACCGCGTGATGGCCTTGCCCGGCGTGACGGCGTGGGTGCAGGGCGCGCTGGCCGAACAGGACTTCATCGCGTTCGACGAACCGTATCGCGCACGGCGCTGAAGCGTCAGCGCGATGGCGCTTGCGTGCGCCGCAATCAGCCCTGGTCGGGATGGCGCTGGCTGCGCAGCCGCACCACCTTCATCAGTTCACGGTCGCGCCATGCCACGCGGTCTTCCCACTGATCGATCGGCAGCGTGGCGCGGCGCTGCGCCTCGACCTTGGCGACCAGATCCGGCGTCCACGGATCGTTCTGGCCGCGCTCCTTGCCCATGCGCTCGTAGGCAGGCCCCATCTTCACCGCGTGCGATGCGATGCCGCCGCGCGTGTTGAGGTCCACGGTCTCGAACGGGCCAATCACCGACCAGCGCATACCCAGCCCATCGCGCACCACGGTGTCGATGTCCGCCACACTCGCCACGCCATCGCGCACCAGACAATAGGCTTCCCGCAGCAATGCGCCCTGCAGGCGGTTGAAGACGAAGCCTTCCACCTCCTTGGCCACCAGCACCGGCTTGAGTCCGGCGCCAGCGGCAATGGCTTGCGCACGCTCCACGGTCTGCAAATCGGTGAACGGCGACGGCACGACTTCGAGCACAGGAATCAGATACGGCGGATTGCCCGGATGCAGCACCAGGCAGCGCGCGCGGCCCGGCAGATCGGCACAGTATTGCGATGCGGGCAGCGCCGACGACGCACTGGCCAGCACCGCGTGCGCAGGCGCCAACCGGTCGAGCTGCGCGAACAGTTCACGCTTGATGTCCACGCGCTCCGGCGCGCACTCCAGCACCAGATCGGCGGCGTGCACCGCATCTGCCAGATCACTGCAAATCGTCAGACGTGCGCGCGTGGCGTCGATGTCTGCGGCATCCTGCAAACCGGCCTGGGCCAGGTCGCGCAACCGCTCAGCGAAGGTGGCGCTGGCGCGCTCCCGCGCAGCGGCGTCCAGATCGAACAAACGCACGGTGTGACCGGTGCGCGCGAAAACAATGGCAAACGCCACGCCGATGCTGCCCGCCCCGACGATGGCAATCGCAGCCTTGCTGCTGTGCATGGGAAATTCCTTCATGTTGCTGACCGGCCTCATTCAGGTCGGTGCGAAATACTACCGCTGGCTGGCCCATGTCACGCGCCCGCACGCGGATGCCACAGCAAATTCCTCTGCCACGCCACTACACTCGGCACATGCAGATCTATATGGTGGGCGGCGCCGTGCGCGACCGGCTGATGGGCAACGCGGTCCATGACCGCGATTGGGTCGTGGTGGGCACCACGCCCGAGGCGATGACGCGCCTGGGCTACGTGGCCGTGGGGCGGGACTTCCCCGTGTTCCTGCACCCCGAAACGCATGAGGAATACGCGCTCGCACGCACCGAACGCAAAAGCGGGCGCGGCTACCGCGGCTTCGTCGTGCTCACCTCGCCGGACGTGACGCTGGAGGAAGACCTCTCGCGGCGCGACCTCACCGTCAACGCCATGGCAGCGCCCGTCGATTGGGATGGCTCGCCCCACGCCGTGGTCGATCCCTACTACGGCCTGCGCGACCTGCACGACAAGGTGCTGCGCCACGTGACCGAGGCCTTCCGCGAAGACCCGGTGCGCATCCTGCGCATTGCGCGCTTTGCGGCCCGCTTTGCGGATTTCACCGTCGCGCCCGAGACCATCGGGCTGATGAGCGAGATGGTGTCAGACGGCGAAGTCGATCACCTCGTGCCCGAGCGCGTGTGGCAGGAGATCGCTCGCGGCCTCATGGAGCACCGCCCGTCGCGCATGTTCGACGTGCTGCGTGCCTGCGGCGCGCTGCGCGTGCTGCTGCCCGAGCTGGACCGGCTCTGGGGCGTGCCCCAACGCGCTGAATACCACCCAGAAGTGGACACCGGCGTGCACGCAATGATGGTGCTGGACATGGCCGCACAGTTGGACGCACCGCTGAACGTGCGTTTCGCCTGCCTGTGCCACGACTTCGGCAAGGGCACGACGCGCGCCGATGTGCTGCCACGCCACCACGATCATGAGTCGCGCAGCGTCGATTTGCTCGAACAGGTCTGCGAACGCTGGCGCGTGCCCAACGATGCGCGCGACCTGGCGGTGGTCGTCGCGCGCGAACACGGCAACATCCATCGCAGCGGCGACCTCAACGCCAGCGCCATGCTGCGCCTGTTTGAGCGCTGCGATGCGATCCGCAAGCCCGAGCGCTTCGAGCACGCCCTGCTGGCCTGCGAATGCGATGCACGCGGCAGATTGGGTTTTGCCAACCGCCCCTACCCGCAGCGCGCGCGCTTGCGCAGCGCGCTGCAATCCGTGCTGGACGTGGCGACGGCGCCCATTGCCGCAGCGGCGGCCAGGCGCGGCCTCAAGGGCGAAGCGATTGGCCTGGCGATTGCCGATGCGCGCCGCGACGCCCTGCACGAATGGCTGTGCCACGAAACGGATAACGCGCCACGCGATGGCGGCGAGGCTGGCCATGCCAGCGCATGACAGCCTGTCGGCATTCGACACCCAGCCCCAGCGGCGCTCACACCACTGATTCGACCCAACGCACGATCTCGCCCGCAGGCAGTGCGCCGGAGATGCGCGCCAGTTCCTTGCCTTCGCGGAACACCGCCATCGTTGGAATGCTGCGGATGTTGAAGGGCGCGGCGGTCTGCGGGTGCGCCTCGGTATCGAGCTTGGCGAACTGGGCCTTGGTGCGCAATGTCTGCGCTGCCTGTGCATACGCTGGCGCCATCATGCGACACGGGCCGCACCACGGTGCCCAGAAATCGACCACGACAGGAAACTGGCTGCGTCCGATGTGCTTCCCAAAACTCTCAGCATCCAGCGCAACGGGCTCACCCGTCAGCAGCGGCTGATGGCAGTTGCCGCAGTTCGCCTCACCCCCCAGTTGATCGGCGGCGATGCGATTGGTCTTGTGGCAATGAGGGCAGACGATGTGCATGGTGGTGTCAGTCATGGGGTGCTCAAAATTGTGAATTACATCAATGACAGCGAGATAACAGGAGCGCTGCCATCCGCCTTGTGATGCGATTGGGGATGCACGCTCACTCTCATGCGCGCACCGGATTCAATGAATATAGAGTGCACGTCGGAAATTTCAATCATGACTACAACCCTCCAAGGCGTTGGACTACTGGATTTTTCTCGCTGCGATGGGTATGGTCATCGCTGTGATGACGCAAGGACTTCCCTCGCTGACAGCGCAACATGCGCTGCTTTTGGACTTTGATGGCACGCTCGTAGACATCGCGCCGCGGCCCGATGGCGTGCGCGTGAGCGCTTCGTTGCTGGAATCGCTGCGCACAGTGCAAACGCGGCTGGATGGCGCGCTGGCCATTGTCACTGGTCGCGATCTGGACGACATCGACCACTTTCTTTCCCCGCTGCATCTGGTTGTGGCGAGCGAACATGGCGCGCGTGTGCGCATGCACAGCGCGGTGCGCACCTGCTCGTCCGGCGTGGGGCAGGCACCCGACATCAATGAGGCGCTGCGCGAGTTGCGCCCCATGCTCGCGACCTGGCCCGCACTGCTGGTGGAGACCAAGCACGCCAGCGTCGCGCTGCACTATCGCGAAGCCAAAGAACTGGAATCGCATTGCCTTGCCGCCATGCGCCGGCTGGCGCTGCGCATGCCGGGCACAGAAGTGCTGCGCGGTAAATGCGTGGTCGAGCTCAAGCCGATCGGCAACAACAAGGGTCGGGCGGTGCGCCAGATCATGCAGCACGCGCCTTTCGAAGGGCGCATTCCGGTGTTTGTCGGCGATGACGTCACGGATGAATCCGCGTTCGAGGTGACTACCATGCTGGGCGGCATCTCCGTCAAAGTGGGTCCCGGCCCCACCATGGCGCGCCACCGCTGCGCGAACGCACAACAGGTGCGCACATGGCTTACACGGCAGGCGCGCGCGGCCGGTCCGTTGAGTGCCGATGTGGAGGGTTGATGCGTTGAAGATTTCCCCCAACACACCCGAAACCGCCACGCACACACCGCGCCACTTTCGACCGCCAGCCAGCCCCTCGCTGAATCTCGGCGTGATCGGCAATTGCGCGATCAGCGCGCTGGTGGACGCGCATGGCGACATCGTCTGGTGGTGCCTGCCGCGCTTCGATGGTGATCCGGTGTTCAATGCGCTGCTGCAACCGGGCGAGGCGGGCAGCCGCTTTGCCATCGAGCTGGAAAATCAGGTCTCCGCAGAACAATGGTATGAGCCCAACACCGCCGTGCTGCGCACGCGCCTGACCGACAGTGCGGGCGCAGCCATCGAGATCACCGACTTCGCGCCGCGCTTCCAGGCCCACGGGCGCTACTTCCGCCCCACGATGCTGGTGCGCAAGGTGCGCTCCGTGCGTGGCGCGCCGCGCATTCGTGTGCGCCTGAGGCTGCGCTTTGAATGGGGCGAAGTCGCACCGACGATCACGCGCGGCAGCAACCACGTACGCTTCGTCGGGCCGAACGCGGCGCTGCGCTTGAACACCGACGCTCCCATCTCCTATGTGCTCGAAGAGCAGCCCTTCGTGCTGCTGCGCGAACAGCATTTCTTGTTGGGTGCAGATGAATCCCTCGGGTCGCCCATTGGCGAAACCGCCCGGCATTTCGAGCAGGAAACGCTCGCCTATTGGCGCCAGTGGACGCGCAGTCTCTCCATTCCGCTGGAGTGGCAGCAGGCGGTGATCCGCGCGGCCATCACGCTCAAGCTCTCGCTCTATGAAGAGACCGGTGCCATCGTCGCGGCGATGACCACCAGCATTCCCGAGTCGCCCGACAGCGGCCGCAACTGGGACTACCGCTATTGCTGGCTGCGCGATGCTTTTTTTGTCGTGCGGGCGCTTAACAGCCTGTCGGAAACGGGCACGATGGAGGACTACCTGCGCTGGCTCTCCAACGTCGTGATGGAGGCCACCACCGGCCACGTGCAGCCGCTGTTCGGCATCGGCCTGGAGTCGCAATTGCCCGAATCGTTCGTGCCACATCTGCAGGGCTATCGCGGCATGGGGCCGGTGCGCGTGGGCAATCAGGCGGCGGAGCATTTCCAGTACGACGTGTACGGCAACATCGTGTTGGGCGCGGCGCAGGCGTTCCACGACGAGCGCCTGATGCGCATGGGCGGGCGGGCCGAATTCCGTTATCTCGAACGCATGGGTGATCAAGCGGTTCGCGTGTACGGACAACCCGATGCGGGCATGTGGGAGCTGCGCACGCGGGCGCGTGTGCACACTTCGTCAGCGCTCATGAGTTGGGCCGCATGCGATCGCCTGGCCAAGATTGCCCAGCGCCTTGAGTTGCCCGATCGCGCACTGCATTGGCGCACCCACGCCGACCGGATGCAAGCGGAGATTCTGGAGAAATCCTGGTCGCCCAAACGCCAGGCGTTTGCTGAGAGCTTTGGCGGCAACGAGCTCGATGCCAGCGTGCTGCTGATGTGCGAAGTCGGCCTGATCGATCCTGCCGATCCACGCTTTGTGAGCACCGTGGACGCCATGGAGGCGACGCTGTGCGACGGCCCGTTCATGCGCCGTTATGAAGCGGCAGACGATTTTGGCAAACCCGAAACCTCGTTCAACATCTGCACTTTCTGGCGCATCAACGCGCTGGCGCGCATTGGCCGCACGGCGCAGGCGCGCGAGATTTTCGAGGCGATGCTGGCGGTGCGCAATCCGCTCGGATTGCTGTCCGAGGACACGCATGCCACCACGCACGAGATGTGGGGAAACTTCCCGCAAACCTACTCGATGGTGGGGGTGATCAACGCCGCCATCTGTCTGTCAGCCCCGTGGGAAAAGGTGATCTGAAACCACCGCCCGCCGGGCCACAAGGAGCACCCCACCGCAATGAGTCGTCTTGTCGTCATCTCCAACCGCGTCGCCGATCCCCGCAAACCCGCAGCGGGCGGACTGGCCGTCGCGCTCGGTGAAACGCTGCAACGGACAGGCGGCTTGTGGTTCGGCTGGAGCGGTGCCATCACCGATGACGAGGAAGGCAGCGACGCGCCACCGCGCACGCGCACATCGGGAAAGGTCACGCTGGCCACGATCGATCTGTGCCGCAGCGACTACGACAGTTACTACGAGGGCTACAGCAACAGCGTGTTGTGGCCGGTGTTTCACTACCGGCTCGATCTCGCCAAGTTCAACACGCGCGATCTGGCCGGTTACCGCCGCGTCAACCAGTTGTTTGCGCGCAAGCTCCAGCCGCTATTGCGCGACGACGACATCCTCTGGGTGCACGACTATCACCTGATTCCGCTGGCCGCAGAATTGCGCGCTTTGGGCTGTCAGCAGCGCATCGGGTTTTTCCTGCACATCCCGCTACCGCCTGAGTTGATCCTGGCCGCCATTCCGCAACACGAATGGCTGATGCGCTCGCTATTTGCCTACGACCTCGTGGGTCTGCAAAGCGAAGCCGACGTGGCGCATTGCATGCGCTACATGACGAACGAGGGCAATGCACTGCTGCTGCCAGACCAGCGCCTGCAAGCGTTTGGCGCGACGGTACAGGTGAAGGCGTTTCCCATCGGCATCGACGTCGATGAGTTTGAGCGCCTCGGGCAAACCACCGAAGCGGCAGAAACCTACGCGCGCGTGTGCGCCGAATACTCGCGCCGCCAACTGCTGCTGGGCATCGACCGACTCGACTATTCCAAAGGCATCCCACAGCGCGTGCGGGCCTTCCGCGAACTGCTCGAACGCTACCCTGACAACCAGCACAGCGCCACGCTGCTGATGATTGCCTCGCCAAGCCGTGACACGGTGAACGCCTATGCGGACTTGCGCCAGGAACTGGAAGGACTGTGCGGCGCGATCAATGGCGACTTCGGCGATCTGGAATGGATGCCGCTGCGCTACATCCACCGCACCGTGGCACGCAAGCGCGTGCCCGCCCTGTGCCGCGCATCGCGCGTGTGCCTGGTCACACCGCTGCGCGACGGCATGAATCTGGTGGCCAAGGAATACGTGGCGTCGCAAGACCCGGACGATCCGGGGGTACTGGTGCTCTCCCGTTTTGCCGGTGCCGCCGAGCAATTGCGCGATGCCTTGCTCGTCAACCCATATGACACGCAGGGCATGGCCGAAAGCATCCAGACCGCGCTGCACATGCCACTGAAAGAGCGCAAACGCAGGCACCGCGCGCTGCTGGACAACGTGCGCACCTTCAATGTGCATTGGTGGCGTCAGGCGTTCCTGGACGCGCTCAAGCAGGCGTGAGGGGCGCGCTGCCTGCGGCATCGGCCTCGTCGGCGACCAAGGCCAGCGCAGCGTAGTCGCCCACCTGCGCACCCAAACCCGCCACCCGCAATTGCACGCCTTCGGTGAGAGCCGGAAAGTAGCGCTGCACTTCGCGTTGCAGCCGGGGCAGGAGCAAATCGTGATGGTGCAGGAACACCGCGCCACCCAGACTGATGCGTTGCAGATCGAGCGTGGCGGTCAGGTTATAGAGCAGGCGTCCCATCTCGGCGCACAGCACATCGGTCGCGGCCAGGGCTCTGGCGTCGCCATCCGTGGCGGCCTGCAACAGCTCGCGCGCAGACATGCCGAATCGACGCTGGAATGCACTGCCTGCCACCAGCGATTCCACATCGCCACGATTGCCGCAGCCGCACAGCGCGTCGGCGCCTCCGTCGACGACAAAACTGTGGCCCGCATGACCCGCATTGCCGTTTTTGCCGCGCAGCACGCGGCCATCCACGCACAGCCCTACGCCGACTCCGGTGCTCCAGGTCACGTAAGCGCAGTCGGTGGCACCGCGCAACGCGCCCCAGCGCATTTCGGCTTGCAGCGCGGCCACGGCATCGTTGGCCACGCGCACATGGCGCAGCGCGTCGCGCAACGGGCGCTCCAGCGGAATCTGCGTCCATGCATTGGCAATGCCGCGCGGCGCGCCCGCCAGGCCGCCGCAGATGTTGGGGTTGGCGACTTCCACGCAACCGTCGCGCAGCACGAACGGCCCGCAGGACGACACACCCGTGGCGCGCAGATCGTCGCGCTGCACGCCCACCTCTGCGCAGGTGCGATCGATCAATCCGAGTATCTGCGTGGCGAGCGCCAAGGGTGCTCCGGTCTTCACCGTCGGCTCGGCCATGCGGATGGCGAAGGGCGGAGGCGGAACGTTGGTATCGGCGCTCGGTTCTGCGCCGTCCCGCACCAACGCCACGGCCACTTTGGTGCCCCCGATATCCACGCACGCCTTCATCCATGTCTCCTTGCTGGTTGTTGATCGCTTCGTAGAAACGAATTATCTTGCCGCACGCACCCCGGCTGCGTTGTAGGCCGAGGTGCTTCATCCTGCTCGCGGCAGGGGCGCTACATGTGCGCAGCCGGGTTCTCGCCGCGCTCGTACACGGCGTGCGCACGGCCCACGATGAGCGGGTCGAGCTTGCCGATGCGCTCCATATCACGCGAGGTGTAGGGCAGCTTGTGCAGCACGTAGCGCAGCGCGTTCAGGCGCGCGCGCTTCTTGCAGTCGCTCTTGATCACGGTCCACGGCGCTTCGGCGGTGTCGGTATCGAAGAACATGGCTTCCTTGGCGGCGGTGTATTCGTCCCATTTATCGAGCGAAGCCATGTCGATGGGACTGAGCTTCCACTGCTTGAGCGGGTGCGCCTTGCGCTCCTTGAAGCGGCGGCGTTGTTCCTCGCGGCTCACGCTGAACCAGAACTTGATGAGGTGCGTTCCACTGCGCACGAGGTGCCGTTCGAACTCGGGCACCTGGCGGATGAACTCGGCATATTCCTCGGACGTGCAAAAGCCCATCACACGTTCCACGCCAGCGCGGTTGTACCAACTGCGATCGAGTAACACGATCTCGCCGCGCGTGGGCAGATGCTGCACATAGCGCTGGAAATACCATTGCCCGCTTTCGGTGTCCGTCGGCTTTTCCAGCGCCACCACACGCGCACCGCGTGGATTGAGGTGCTCCATGAAGCGCTTGATGGTGCCGCCCTTGCCCGCCGCATCCCGGCCTTCAAACACGATGACAAGGCGCTGTCCGGTTTCCTTCACCCACGCCTGCAGCTTGAGCAGTTCCACCTGCAACTGGAATTTCTCGCGTTCGTAGACACTGCGGCGCAGCAGGTTCTTGTAGGGATAGCCTCCGTCGCGCCAATCCGCAGCGAGCTCTTCGTCGGGGTTGACCTTCTCTACGCCCGCTTTGCCCTTGCCCCACAGCGCCTTGCGCAGGGCGCGGCGGTCTTCTTCGGAGGCGCCATCGAGCATGGCGACCAGGGCGCTTGCGCGTTCATCGGCGGGGCCATCGCCGTCGATCAGGCCACGTGCCACTTCGGTGAATTGCGTCTCGCGCGCGGTCCGCGCCTTGCGTGCGACGTGGCGCGCCAAGGCACGCGGCTCCATGGACGGGGGCACGTCACCCTCGGCAACGGCACGCACATCATCGCGACCGGAACGCCCGGCGCGGGTCGAGATGGTGGATTGGCTGGCTTTTTTCGTTGCGTTTTTTTCGGCAGATTTCGTTGCGGTTGCAGCTACGGTTCTTGCGCGCATGTTGTGGTCCTTTCCAAGCAGTCAACGCTCTGCGGATCCGTGAAGTCGCGCCAGCTTGCCGCTGGTCCCGTACGCCACGGAAATCTCCGCAGAGCCTTTGACTCTGCTACGCCGCCAGCATCTGCCTATTGACTCACATCAGATGGCCCGATGCAAGCGCTCCAAGGTCAAACCCAGCGCGCAATCAGGCTCACAACGCCGCTCAAAATCAGCGTACTCGTCAACGGGATGAACCAATCACGGCCAAACAGCCGGAAGTGGAAGTCGCCCGGCAGCCGTCCCAGTCCGATCTTGCGCAACCACGGCGTGAGCCCGTTGATCAACACCAGCGCCAGAAAGACGACGATGACCCAGCGAATCATGGCAGCAGCTTGCGCTCAAGCATTCACAACCGATGGGTGCGGTCGCCATGCGCGAAGCCGCGCGGCAACCAGCCCTCATCGCCCGCGCCCAACATCAGCACCTTGAACAGCTCGCCCATTTCGTGCTCCATGACCAACTTGGCGGATTGCGAGCGCACCTTCTGTGGCGCTTTTTCCATCTCGGTGGCAATGCCGCAGTTGAGCAGGAAATGCGCCTGATTCGTGTAGCCCAGCACCTGCATGCCCGCGTCCTGTGCGGCCAGCGCCATGCCGGTGAAATTCACGTGCGCCGTGATGTCCTTCAAGCCCACATCGACGAGCGGATCGAAATCGACCTGATGCGCACGGTGGCACACCAGCGTGCCCATGTGGCGTTGCACATGGAAGTATTCGGCCTCGGGGAATCCGTAGTCGATGAACAGGGCCGCGCCGCGCTTCAGGCGATCGGCCAGCGTGCGCACAAACGCCTCGCCCTGCGCCTGCAACTCGGTCAGATAGTCCTGCGGTCCGGGGATGTCCACGGGCGGGCGCAACGCGGTAGGCCGGTCCTCCCACGCAAACGCATCGTCCGCCGTGCGCACCACGCCGCGCTCATGCCACACGCCGTCTAGCTCGCCGCCCTTGCGGAACAGCAATTGCACCGGCATGGCGTCCAGCACCTCGTTGCCGACGACCACCCCCTGCATCGCCTCGGGCAACTGCGTGGCCCAGACCACTTTGTCGCCAAATGCCGCGAGTGTCTGCTGCTGGCGCGCGCGCAGGCTGCCCGACAGATCGACGATGGTGTAGCGCTTCACGCGCTCGCCCAGCGCCTCCAGCAACTGGTGCGCGAGCGCGCCCGTGCCCGCTCCGAACTCCCACACCTCGTCCGTGCCGGTGGTGTCGAGTGCCTCGCGCACCTGCTCGGCCAGCGCGCGGCCAAACAGCGGCGACAGCTCGGGCGCGGTGACGAAGTCGCTGCCGGACTGCGGCATCTCGCCGAACTTGGGCACGCCATTGGCGTAATAGCCCAGCCCGGGCGTGTACAGCGCCAGTTCCATGAAGCGGTCAAAAGGCAACCAGCCGCCGGCCTGGCGAATGGCCTCGCCAATGTGCTGGTGCAGCGCGGTCGTTAAACTTGAGGAATCTATGGATGTGTTCACAGCACCGATTGTCCTCCAATGTCCCCACCCGCACGACCTCGCATTGTTCTCGTGACCGGCGCCGCCCGGCGACTGGGCCGCGAGATCGCGCTCGCGCTGGCCCACAGCGGCTGGCGCGTGGCCGTGCACTACCGCCATTCCGAGGACGACGCCATCGCGACGGAAGCCCGGTGCGCCGCCCTGTCGGGTGACAGCGCCCGCTTTGCTGCCGACTTCGGTTCGGAGAGCGAGGTGCGCGCCCTGCTGCCGCGCGTGATCGCGCGCTTCGGTCAGGTCGACGCAGTGGTCAACAGCGCCTCCCTGTTCGAGCACGACAGCGCGCAGACCTTCAGCTACGCGCGCCTGGATGAGCACCTGCGCAGCAACACCGGCGCGCCCATCGTGCTGGCGCAGGCGCTGCACGCGCATCTGCTCCAGCGCGCCGATGCGGGCGAGGTCGACGTGCAAGGCGCGGTGGTCAACCTGCTGGACCAGAAGCTCTGGAACCAGAATCCGGATTTCCTGAGCTACACCCTCTCCAAGGCCGCACTGGAGGCCGCGGGCACCATGCTCTCGCTGGCGCTCGCGCCGCGGGTGCGCGTGGTCGGCGTGGCTCCGGGCCTGACGCTCACCAGCCATCTCCTCCAGGGGAAAAAGTTCGAGCAGATGCACCGCCTCAGCCCCTTGGGCCGCTCATCCACGGCGCACGACGTAGCCGCAACGGTGCAATTTGCGCTGGACAACCGCTCCATCACCGGCACCACGCTGCTGGTGGATGGCGGACAGCACCTGATGCGCTTCGAGCGCGATTTTTCCCTGATGTAAGCCGCGCCTGCGGCCCATTCAAAAACCCATTCCTGCCCCACCACCATGCACAACGCCGCTGGTACCCAGATACTGACTTTGACGGGTTTGCGCTTCGACGCCAACCTGGGAATCCTCGCTCATGAGAAAATCGCGCCTCAACCGATCCAGGTGGATGCCGAGCTGAATCTGGGCACTCAGCCCCTGAGCCCGAGAGACGACGACATCCTGCATGTGCTCGACTACCGCAAGGTGCGTCAAATCATCATTGACGAGTGCCGTAGCGAACACGTCAACCTGCTGGAAAGCCTGATCGGAAAGCTCGCGCAGCGACTGATGCAATTGCCCGGCGTGCTGGGCGTGCGCGTGAAAATTGCCAAACTCGAAATCTTTGACGACTGCGAAGTAGCCATTCGCGTCGAAACCGGACAGTGGTGACCCACCATGAACGCTATGACTGACAACCTGTGGATGGCCGAAGAAGCCGCCACCGCCGAAACCGGGGCCCCCGCGCAACCCGGCAAGATCAAGATCGAACGCGAGCAGATCAAGCTCGAAAAGCGCCTGTGCCGTGAAGTGGGCCGCGCCATCACCGACTTCAACATGATTGAGGAAGGCGACAAGGTGATGGTCTGTATGTCCGGCGGCAAGGACAGCTTCACCATGCTCGACATCCTGCGCAAGCTGCAAAAGCGTGCGCCAGTGAAGTTCGATCTCGTGGCGGTGAACCTCGACCAGAAGCAGCCGGGCTTTCCCGAGCACATCCTGCCCGAGTACTTCCAGAGCATCGGTGTGGACTATCACATCGAAAATCAGGACACCTACAGCGTCGTCAAGCGCGTGATCCCCGAGGGCAAGACCACCTGCGGCCTGTGCTCGCGCCTGCGCCGTGCGATCCTGTACTCGGTGGCCGACCGCCTGGGCTGCACCAAGGTGGCGCTGGGCCATCACCGCGACGACATCGTGCAGACGCTGATGCTGAACATGTTCTACGGTGGCCGCATGAAGGGCATGCCGCCCAAGCTGGTGTCTGACGACGGCAAACACGTGGTGATCCGTCCGATGGCCTATGTGCCCGAGAAAGACACCATCCGCTGGGCGCAATACCAGCAATTCCCCATCATTCCGTGCAACCTCTGCGGCAGCCAGGACGGCCTGCAGCGCGTCGCCGTGGGCGAGATGCTGCGCGAGTGGGACAAGAAATTCCCCGGTCGCATCGAAAGCATGTTCCGCGCCATGGGCAACATCGTGACCACGCACATGATGGACCCCGAGCTGCACGACTTCAAGAACGCCAAGGCCACCGGTATCGCCGACCCGAACGGTGACATGGCCTTCGACCACGAAGAACTGCCCGTAGCCCCGGCCCTGCCCGGCGGCCTGCAAGTGGTGCAATTGTCCTGAGAACTTGACAGGAATCCGGGAATCCAACAGTCTATGCCTTGTTGAGATTAATTCTCAATAAACGCCAATATCACCTTGGCCATGGACTGTCTGGATTCACTGTCATGATCTCTTTTTCGCGCCGCCTTCGCCTTCCCGTCCTGATCGGCTGCCTCGCGGCCCTGCTGCTGGCAGGCTGCTCCACCACCCGCGTTGTGGAGAGCCAGGTCGACAGCTATTCCTCCCTCGCCGCCCTGCCCTCACCGCCCACCTACCGGCTGGAGCGCCTGCCTTCGCAGAACGCCAACGCCGTGCGCTTTGACGCGATTGAATCGCAGGCGCAGCAGGCGCTTTCACGCATCGGCCTGGAGCGCAACGACAGCAACGCCAGCCTCGTGCTGCAACTTGGCGCCGAAGCGGGCCGCGTGCCCAATCCCTATTGGGACTATGGCTACTACGGACATCCCTACTACGGCCCGGGGCCCTTCTGGGGCTACGGCGGCTTTGGATTCGGACGCGGCTGGGGCATGGGAATGGGCATGGGCTGGATGATGGATCGGCCCACGCCGCTGTACCACCGCAAGGTCAGTCTGGTGCTGCGCGACGCGAAAACGCAGAAGATCGTCTACGAAAGCTCCGCCGTCTATCAGGACGTCTGGACCAACGACCCCGCCATCTTTGGCGTGCTGTTCGATCAGGCGCTGGCCGGCTTCCCCGTTCCGCCTCGCGGCGCGCGCGTGCTGAAAACGCGGGTGGACGCGCAGACCGCCATGCCATTGCCGCCCGAGCCTGCGCAAGGCACCGCGCCCCTGCCCGCACCCGTGCCCGCAACGCGCTGATCAGCGACATTCACATCCCGCTACACGTGGGCGGACGATGTTTGCAAAGTTCCACATTTGCGCTCAAACCTGCGTGATAAGGTGAAAACGTCCGCAGCCGAGCCGGGATTCCCATTACGGAGACTCCAGATCGGCTGCTCCGTTATTCCGCTTTTGCAAGGACCTCACCATGAACAAGCTCGCCACCTCCCTCCTCCTGTGCACCGCGCTCGCCACCACCGCCCTGTCGGCGCAGGCTGCCGGTCTGGGTGATTCATTGCGCGGCAAGCTCGGTGGCGGCTCGGAGGGCGGCACCTCGGCCCTGTCAGGCGCGCTCGGCGGCGGCGCGGATGCATCCGCGTTGTCGGCGCTGGGCCTGACCAGTTCCGGCACGGCCAGCAACGCTGCTGGCGTGATCACTTACTGCATGAAGAACAACTACCTGAACGCCGACAAGGCCGCCGCCGTGAAGGACCAACTGCTGGGCAAGATGGGCCTGGGCGGCAAAAAGGAAGAGCCCAAGGATGAGGGCTACCTGAGCGGCCTCTCGGGCATGGTGACCGGCTCCAACGGCCAGTCGTTCTCGCTCGACAAGGTCAAGGGCAACCTCAAGGAAAAGGCCTGCGACTTCGTGCTCGACAACGCCAAATCCCTGCTGTGATGAGGTCCCCGCAGCATCGCGCAGCCAGACGGCTTTGGTGATGCCTTGCCAAACGGTGCCAGCACTTGGCACCGCTGTGCGTGCCCGCGCCCGCCGCAGTCCATGATTCCATTCCCAAAAGCGCGCTTTGCCTGCTGTCTTGACCGACAATCAGGCATTCCCCCGATCCAGGGCGCGCCCTACAACGCCTACTACCCAGCATGAACGTCACCCGCATCATTGCCATTCGCCACGGAGAAACTGCCTGGAACGTGGACACCCGCATCCAGGGACACATCGACATCCCCTTGAATGATGTCGGCGAGTGGCAAGCGCGTCAGGCGGCGCAAGCGTTGGCGGGTGAAACCATTGACGCCATCTACAGCAGCGATCTGAAGCGCGCCTTTGCCACGGCGCAGGCGCTGGCCGATGTGTCGGGCGCGACGCTGACGCCAGTGGAAAACCTGCGTGAGCGCTGCTTTGGTGATTTTGAAGGGCGCACGTTTGCACAGATCGAAGCCGAATCGCCCGAGCAGGCGCTGCGTTGGCGCAAGCGCGATCCGGAGTTCACGCCCCATGGCGGCGGCGAATCCCTGACCATGCTGCGCGCGCGCATCGACCACACGGTGAACGCACTGGCCGCCAAGCACCCGGGCGAGCAGATCGCACTGGTCGCGCACGGCGGCGTGATGGACGTGCTGTACCGGCTCGCCACACGGCTGGATTTGCAGGCGCCGCGTACCTGGGATCTCACCAACGCAGCCATCAACCGGCTGCTGTGGACACCCGAAAGTGGCCTCACCCTCGTGGGTTGGGCAGATACCGGTCACCTGAACCAGCAAACCCGCGATGAAATCCATTCCTGAGCACCTGCTGCAACTGCAAGGCAAGCCGGTCGACCAGATCGAAACGCCCGCCCTCGTCATTGACCTGGATGCCATGGAGCGCAACGTGCAGCGCATGGCCGAGTTCACGCGCAAGCATCAGGTGCGCTGGCGCCCCCATGCCAAGCTGCACAAGAGCGCCGAAATCGCCCTGCTGCTGGAGCAGGCAGGCGCGTGCGGACACTGCGTGCAAAAGCTGTCGGAGGCAGAAGCACTGTCCGCGCACGGCGTGAACAACCTCTACATCAGCAACGAAATCATCGCTCCCGCCAAGCTGCGCCGCGTCGCGCAACTGGCGCAGGTGCTGCAAGCGCGCGGCGGCAAACTGGCCATCGCGGTGGACAGCGCCACCGGCGTTGCGCTGCTCGCCAGTGCCATGCGCGACGTGTCGCCGGACACCTCCATCGACGTGTTCGTGGAGATCGACGTGGGTCAGGGCCGCTGCGGCGTGCCGCCCGGCGAGGCTGCGCTCGCGTTGGCACAGGCCATCGGCGAACATACCGCGCTGCGCTTTGCCGGCCTGCAGGCCTATCACGGTCGGGCGCAGCACTTTCGCAGCCGCGAAGAGCGCCATCAGGCCATCGCCCAGGTGATTGATGACGTCGTGCGCACGCGCGATTTGATCGCCGCGAGCGGCATTGCGGTGCCCCTCGTCACGGGTTCCGGCACGGGCACACTGATCAACGAAGCCGCGAGCGGCGTGTATGGCGAGCTGCAGGCAGGATCGTTCCTGTTCATGGATGCGGATTACGCCCGCAATGCGCGAGATGCGGCCCAGCCTGCGTTTGAGCACGCGCTGTTTGTCAAAGCGCAGGTCGTCTCCGTGCAGCAGCACCACGCCGTCTGCGATGCGGGCCACAAAAGCCATGCCATCGATTCGGGTCTGCCCACGGTGCACCAGCCGGACGGCCCCGCGTCGTTCAGCTACGCCAACGGCGGCGACGAACACGGCATCCTGCACCCGGCGCCGGGCGGCGATCAGTTGCCAACACTGGGCTCCACCATCTGGCTCATTCCGGGCCATTGCGATCCGACCGTCAATCTCCACGACCACCTGATCGGTGTGCGCGGCGGGCTAGAGCGCGGGCTGGTGGAACGCATCATTACGGTGGACGCACGCGGCGCGCTGCGCTGAAACAGCGCAATACACTGTCGCCGTGCCTGAGCGGTCTTGACTTTTGTTTGGTTGCGGGCGATAATAGACGTTTCATCCATACCGGAGTTCCCACGTGGACAGTGCCAGTTCAACCAGTGATTTATCGCTCGCCGCAATGGCAGCGTTGCTGGCCGACTGACAGACTCCCTGCTGAACGGGAGCCGTCAATCGGCACCAGAACCGTTCCAGCCTTGCGGCGCGCTTAGCGCACATCTTTCCAGCTTTAGCTGATTCACATCGCGCAGGTCGCGATGCTGATGCCAGTGTTTGCGCTCTCCCATCACTGCATGACTTGTGGCCATATCGGCCGCCCAAGTCTTTGACACGTACCGTTGCGTGGCTGCTCTTGTGCCAGACAGGAGAACGCCATGAAGACATTTTTCATCCGCTCTAACCGGCTGCAACGTAGTTGTGCCAACACGGAGTCGCCCGACACGGACCGGGCGACTCAGCGCCCGAGTGCGCCACAAGACAATGCCGTGAGCCAGGCCATGGCGCTCGACACGCTCACCAACTGGCCCACACATCGCATCCGCAACTTCCTGACGATGCAATCGCGCAGCGGTCGTTGATCGACCCCTGTTTTTTCTAACCCTTTCGCAAGGAGCTGCACATGGACCCCGACCCGTCCCGATCTTGCAGCGCCGACGCTCCCGCAACGAGGGTGCCGTCGGCAAGCACCGCTCGACCATCGTGCAGTGCTGTTTTCACTTCTTTGTTGAACCCCACTGGTCTGACCGACCGGCAGCAAGCACCTTTGCCGCGCACCCTGCGCTGCTGATGCAAGCTCCTTTCGGCGCAGGCCCAAAGGAGCACCCATGCAACGCAACAACACTTTCCTGCGCCGAACAGCGCATCAGCCCACCGTGGACACCACCGTGGTGCGCAACGAGACAACGCCCACCAGCGCCCGCTCTGCCCGCGTGGCCGTCATGCGCGAACGCGCCCTGCTGGCCACCATCGACCGCAACCGCGCCGATCTGCTGACCCAACTGCTCAATCACCTTGGCAACAAGGCCTTTGCCAGCACGCTGTCCGCACTCTCGGGCGCACAACAGGTCGAGGCGCTCAGCCTGCTGACCACCGACAAGCGCGCCGCGTTGTATCGCGAGCTGTCGCAATCGCAGCGCCAACTCTGGCGCGAGGCGCTCAAGAACGGCGTGAACCACCCGGCGGAATCGCTGTCCACCAGGATCATGCGTTTCCTGCGCCTGGACGCGCTGCGCATGGGCAACCAGCCCGCCACGCGCTGACGCCCTCCGGCACCTCTTCACTGCACTCACGTTTTCATGCATCCGCATAGCGGCAATCGCTGCGCGGATGCATGAATGCGTCTGTCCCTCCCATCACGCGAACAACGGGCACGCCTCGGCACAAGGCGCTGCCTGCACGACGCGTGACGTCACAAGAACAAAAAGGAAATTCGCATGCAGGCACTGCACAACATCAACCCCGTCGCGGCACTCAACACCTTCGTGAGCCTGCTGTTTGCCTTCGGTCTCGGCAGCCTCATCGGGCTGGAGCGCCAGATTCGCCAACGGACCGCCGGACTGCGGACCAACGCGCTCGTCGCCGTGGGTGCCGCCGTTTTCGTGGACCTGGCGCTGCGCCTGAGCGGCGCCGAAGGTGCCACGCGCGTCATCGCCTATGTGGTGTCGGGCGTGGGCTTTCTGGGTGCGGGCGCGATCATGAAAGAAGGCGTGAACATCACCGGCCTGAACACCGCCGCCACGCTCTGGGGCTCTGCCGCCGTGGGCGCGTGCGCGGGTGCAGGCTTCATCGTGGAAGCGGGCATGGCCACGCTGTTCGTGCTGTCCAGCAACACGCTGCTGCGCCCCGTCGTGAACCGCATCAACCGCATTCCCGTCAATGCACAGTCGGGCGAAGCCACCTACTACGTCTACGCGATTTGCAGCAACAGTGTGCAGGCCCAGGTGCGCGAGCGCATGCTGCAACTGCTCGACGCGGCGAGCTATCCCGCGCGCGCGGTGGAAAAGCACGCCTTCGGCAACAACGACACCGAGCTCGAAGTGGTGCTGCACGCCACCGCCGTGGATGCCGCGGAACTGGATGACGTGGTGGCAAAGATCGAAGCCTTGCCGGGCGTATTCCAGTCGTTCTGGAACCCGAGCACGGAAGAATGAGCGCCCGCCTGTAAACGGGCCCCGAGCGCGCAGGCTCAGAACAAGCCACCCGCCGGGCTTGGCGGCGTCACGCCCAGATGGCGGAACGCCGCAAGCGTGGCCACGCGCCCGCGCGGGGTGCGTTGCAAATAGCCTTGCTGGATGAGGTAGGGCTCGATCACATCTTCGATGGTGCCGGATTCTTCCCCGATGCTCGCCGCAATGTTGTCCAGCCCCACGGGCCCGCCATCAAAGCGGTGGATGACAGCTTCGAGCAGTTTGCGGTCCATGACGTCGAAGCCTTGCGGGTCCACGTCGAGCATGGTGAGCGCGCGCTGGGCGATGTCGAGGGTGATGCGGCCATCGCCCTTCACATCGGCGTAATCGCGCACGCGGCGCAACAGGCGGTTGGCAATACGCGGCGTGCCGCGCGAGCGCCGGGCGATCTCAAATCCGCCTTCGTCATCGATGGGCGCGCCCAGAAGACCCGCACTGCGGCGCACGATGAGTGCCAGTTCATCGGGCGTGTAGAACTCCAGCCGCGCCACGATGCCGAAGCGGTCGCGCAACGGATTCGTGAGCATGCCTGCGCGCGTCGTTGCCCCCACCAGCGTGAAGGGCTGCAGATCGAGCTTGATGGAACGCGCCGCCGGACCTTCACCGATCATGATGTCGATCTGGTAGTCCTCCAGCGCGGGGTACAGGATTTCTTCGACGACCGGTGAGAGCCGGTGAATCTCGTCGATGAAGAGCACGTCGTTGCGTTCCAGATTGGTCAGCAAGGCAGCGAGGTCCTTGGGCTTTTCCAGCACCGGGCCGGACGTCTGGCGCAGATTCACGCCGAGTTCAGTGGCAATGATGTGCGACAGCGTGGTCTTGCCCAATCCTGGCGGGCCGAACAGGAGCACGTGGTCCAGCGCCTCCGAGCGCTTGCGCGCCGCGCCGATGAAGATCTCCAGTTGCTCGCGCGCCTTGGACTGCCCGACGTATTCCTCGAGCATCTTGGGGCGCAGTGCGCGCTCCAGTGCATCTTCCTGCGGCGATGCGGGCGCGGCGGAGACCACGCGTGGCTGAGGGGGAACAGGGGCGAAATCGTCGGTATGGATCGTCATGCGTACGCTGGGAAAATCGGGCCTGCCGGTGCGGTGCGCCGGCCACCAGCCATTATCCCTTGATGCCCTTTTCCGCCAAGCGTCGCGCGTAAGCCGCGAGGATCAGCCGCTCGGAGTGCACCAGATAGTCGTTGAGCGCGGCTGCCGCGTCGCCAGGCCTGCCCTGCTCGAACAGCGCGAGGATGTTTTCGTTCATGTCCACATACGGAGCGTGCAGGAACTGCGGGTCCTGCATCAGCCCGAAGGCCACGCGCAACTCGGCCAGCAAGTGCGAGAACATGGTGTTCAGCCGCTCGCTGTCGGCCAGCTCGACCACCGCCTTGTGGAACGCCATGTTGGCCGTGCCCACGCCAGGCCAGTCCAGCGCTGCGCGGCAGGCCTGCGCATTCTGGACGGCTTCGCGCATGTGCTCACGCGCAGGATGCATGGGGTAGGCCTGCGCGAGCGACTGGCATTCGATCATGCGGCGCACGCGGTAGATGTCGATGATGGAGGCGATGCTCGGCACCACCACCGACACGCCCTTGTTCGGCTCGTGCGACAGCAACCCTTCCTTGGTCAGCATGCGAAAGGCTTCGCGCAAGGTACTGCGCGAGACATCGAGGCTTTCACACAGGGCTGCTTCGGACAGGCGCTGACCCGGCGTCCACTCGCCCAACACGAGCTTGTTGCGCAGGTTCTCCGCGATGCGGTCGGTGAGGTTTTGGACGTCTGTATGGGGCGGCATAGTGGGAATTGGACTCTGCTTCAGCCAAACAGTGTAGCGACGCACTTCCCGTCAAAGCACTTCTGGGAGCCGCGCTGCGCAAATTCTGCCTATCCACACAGGGTTTACACCAATTTTTCACAAAGTGGTGTTCCGGGCAAAATATGGCTTTTGTCAGACAATATATTTCATATTGTTCTACACAATATCCAATAACGACTATCAATCGTCTGCTTCCGACAAACGAATTGATGCAAATTGACTGGCAAAACAAACGCTTCAGGTATACGCGGAACTGGCATCCATGCGTTCTCGCTCCACGCATACCCGTTCAACAGCAGGAATCCGTACATGCTTTCTCAAGTCAATCTCTGGCCGCTCATAGGCGTTGCCATCATCATCGTGGGCTTCGTGCTGCGATTCAATCCCATGCTGGTGGTGGTGGTCACGGCCATCGGCACGGCACTGGCCGCCGGTTTTCCGATCGAGAAGGTGCTGGCCACGATCGGCACCGGTTTCGTGAAGACGCGCAATCTGCCACTCATCATCTTGCTGCCGCTGGCCGTGATTGGCCTGCTGGAGCGCCATGGTTTGCGCCAGCATGCGCAGCACTGGATCAGCTCCATCAAATCCGCCACGGCGGGCCGCCTGCTCATCGTCTATCTGGCAGCGCGCCAATTGACGGCGGCGGTGGGGCTGACCAGCCTGGGCGGTCACCCGCAAATGGTGCGTCCGCTGCTCGCCCCGATGGCCGAAGGCGCGACCGAAAACCGCTACGGCAAGCTGTCGGCCAAGGTGCGCGACAAGCTGCGTGCGTTCTCTGCCGCCACCGACAACGTCGGCCTGTTCTTTGGTGAAGACATCTTCGTGGCGTTCGGCGCCATCGTGCTGATGACCACCTTCCTGCGTGAAGCGGGCATCGAGGTCGAACCAATCCACGTTGCGCTGTGGGGCATTCCCACCGCAATTGCCGCCTTCATCATCCACGCCGTGCGCCTGTATCGCCTGGATGGCGCACTGGCCAAAGAAATTGCGCAGGAAGCCGCCGAGACCCCGGCTGGCGCCGCCACCGACGACACCAACAACAACAACAAGACGCACGGAGCCTGAGCATGACGCTGTCAATTCATCACCTGTACTACCTCGTTGGCGTGGTGCTGGCCATCACCGCCGTGCTGACGGTGCGCGACGCGAGCAATCCGCGCCGCTACAGCAGCGCCCTGTTCTGGGCCATCTACGCGGTCGTGTTCCTCGTGGGCGACCAGATCAACCCCGTCATCGTCGGCGTGATGGCCGTGGCCATGGCGGTCATCGCGGGCTTTCGCGGTGTGGACAGCGGCAAGCACCAGCCGCGCACGACCGAGCAGTATGTGGCCAGCGCCAAGCGCCTGGGCAACAAGCTCTTCGTGCCCGCGCTGGCGATTCCGCTCATCACCATGGTGGGCACGCTGTCGGGCAAATATCTGGTCTTCGGCGGCACGCACCTGCTCGACCCGAAGAACACCACGCTGGTGAGCCTGGGCATCGGCTGCGTGATCGCGCTGGTGCTCGCGTGCTGGCTGACGCGTGAAACGCCAGCGCAAGGCATGCGCGAATCGTGGCGTCTGACCGATGCACTCGGCTGGGCCCTGGTGCTGCCGCAAATGCTGGGCATGCTCGGCCTCGTGTTCTCCGACGCGGGCGTGGGCAAGGCCGTGGCCTACGTGACCACTGAATACATCAACATGGACCTGAAGTTCGTGGCCGTAGTGGTGTACGTCGTCGGCATGGCGCTGTTCACCGTCATCATGGGCAACGGCTTTGCCGCGTTCCCCGTGATGACCGGCGGCGTCGGCGTGCCTGTGCTGGTGCACCACTTCGGCGGCGATCCGGCCGTGATGGCGGCGGTGGGCATGCTCTCGGGTTACTGCGGCACGCTCGTCACGCCCATGGCGGCCAACTTCAACATCGTTCCCGCCGCGCTGCTGGAGATCGACAAGAACGCCGTGATCCGCGCGCAAGTGCCGACTGCCCTATTGCTTCTCACAGCAAACGTGTTCATCCTCTATTTCCTGATGTTCCGCTGATCCCTCCGACACCTGGACGACACGCATGACCCCTACCACCCGCACCCCGACCATCCTGCTCACCGGCTTTGAGCCTTTCGACACCGACCCGGTGAATCCCTCGTGGGAAATCGCGAAGGCGCTGAACGGCGAGCACATCGCCGGGGGCGTGGTGCACAGCGTCCAGTTGCCCTGCGTGTTCGGCGCGTCGATGCACCAACTCAGCGCGGCCTTGCGCGAGCACCAACCGCAGTTGGTGATCTGCCTAGGCTTGGCCGGTGGCCGCAGCGAGATCACGCCGGAGCGCGTCGCCATCAACATCGATGACGCGCGCATCCCCGACAACGCCGACGCGCAGCCGGTGGACGCGCCAGTCGTGCCCGGTGCACCCAGCGCATACTTTTCGACCCTGCCCATCAAGGCCATGGTGCAGGCTGTGCGCGATGCGGGCGTTCCGGCGGCCGTCTCCAACACCGCAGGCACGTTTGTCTGCAACCACATCTTCTACGCACTCATGCACCAGCTCGCGCAGCCCGGGAACGCGAGCGGTGTGCGCGGCGGCTTCGTGCATGTGCCTGCGTTGCCCGAGCAGGTCACCGGCAAGCCGGGCACGCCCAGCATGGCACTGGCCACGCAGGTCGCGGGCATGCGCGCTGCCATTGCCGCCGCCATGACGACGCACAAAGACCTGCACGTGAACGCAGGCCAATTGCACTGAGCTTTATGCATTGAGCTTTGTGCATTGAGCACTGCGCACCGCGCGCCGCCCCTGCCCACCCATTACAAGGACACCACGATGATGAAAATGGACCTCAACAGCGATCTTGGAGAAAGCTTTGGCGCATGGCGCATGGGCGACGATGCCGCGATGCTGGACATCGTCAGCAGCGCCAACGTGGCCTGCGGTTTTCACGCCGGCGACCCGGCGGGCATCCTCCAGACACTGCGCGAAGCAAAAGCGCGCAACGTATGCGTTGGCGCGCATGTGGCCTATCCGGATCTGGTCGGCTTTGGCCGCCGCAACATGGACATCGCCAGCAGCGACCTCACTGCCAGCGTCATCTACCAGATCGGCGCACTGCAAGGTCTGGCGCAGGCCGCTGGCACCAGCGTGCGCTACGTGAAGCCGCACGGCGCGCTCTACAACAAGATCGCCCAGGACAAACGCCAGGCCACGGACGTGATCAACGCCCTCAAGGAGTTGGGCGGCACGCTCGTGCTGGTGGCATTGGCAGGCGCTCCGCTGATCGGCTGGGCGCGCGATGCGGGCCTGACCGTGGTGGCCGAGGCCTTTGCCGACCGCGCCTACACGCCGGGCGGTGAACTGGTCTCGCGCACGCTGGATGGCTCCGTGCTGCACAACGAAAAGCACATCACCGAGCGCATGCTGCAACTGGTGGGCGAAGGCACCCTGAAAGCCATCGACGGCAGCACCGTGCGCATCGAGGCCGACTCCATCTGCGTGCACGGCGACAGCCCCGGTGCCGTCTCGATCGCACGCAGCTTGCGCGCCCGCTTCGAGCAGGAAGGCATTGCCATCACACCGTTCGTGAACTGAATGAAAACCGCTTGCCGATGATGCCGACTGCCGAGAAGACCTCCCCCGCGCTCCGTTTCCTGCCCGTCAACCGCCATGCGCTGCTGGTCGAGCTGCCCAATCTGGACGACACGTTGGCGCTGCTCACCTCGCTGCAACGCACGCCCATCGCGGGAGTGCAAGAGCTGGTGCCAGCCGCGCGCACCATCCTCGTGCAGTTCCGTCCCAGCGCCACCAGCGCCGCGCAGATTGCACACGACATTGCATCGCGCAACCTGGGTGAACGCGCCGCGCGCAGCGACGTGCTCGTCGAGATTCCCGTGCACTACAACGGCGAGGATCTGGCTGACGTGGCGCAGATGCTCGGCATCTCGCCAGAAGAAGTTGTGCGCCGCCACACCGGCAGCGAATACATGGTGGCGTTCACCGGCTTTGCGCCGGGCTTCGGCTATCTCGTCGGTGGCGATCCCCTTTTCGACCTGCCGCGCCGCAGCTCGCCACGCACGCGTGTGCCCGCTGGCTCGGTCGCGCTGGCGGGCACGTTCAGCGCCGTCTATCCGCAGGCCAGCCCCGGCGGATGGCAACTCATCGGCGTGACGGATACGCCGATGTGGGATCTCTCACGTGAACTGCCCGCGCTGCTGCAACCCGGCTACCGCGTGAAGTTTGTCGATGCCTCCACCTTGCCCGCCACGGACGAAGTGCCCACGGCTTCGCAGTCCGATCCCGCCAGGTCCACCGCCCCCCAAAACGGCCCCGCCCTGCTGGTGCGCGCCACCGGCTTGCTCACCGTGTTCCAGGACACGGGGCGCCACGGACAGGCCGGTCAGGGCGTTTCCGCTTCCGGGGCCGTGGACCAATCCGCACTCAAAACCGCCAACCGCCTCGTGGGCAACGCGAGCCATCTCGCCGCCCTCGAAACCGTGGGCGGCGGCCTGCAATTGATGAGCCGCGGCGACACCGTCGTGGCCGTCACCGGCGCGCGCGCGCCGGTCACACTCACCACCGCATCCGGTCAGCGCTGGGCAACACCTACCCACACGCCGATTGCGCTGGCCGACGGCGACACGCTCGCCATCGGCCAGCCCGACGCCGGAGCGCGCTGCTATGTGGCGGCGCGCGGCGGCTTTGACGTCACGCCCACCTTGGGAAGTTGCGCCACCGACACGCTCGCGCACATCGGCCCCGCCGCGCTGCAAGCGGGCGACGTGCTCACGCTGCGCGCACCTGCACCAGGCAGCGCTGTCGGCAGCGCTGTCGACAACGCGGAGCTGGCGCCCGCCGATCTGCCCACGCTCGATGAAGACGTCGTGCTTGACATCGAATTCGGCCCACGCACCGACTGGTTCACGCCCGAGGCCGTGGAGCTGCTGTGCAGCCAACGCTGGCAAGTCACGCCGCAATCCAACCGCGTGGGCCTGCGCCTGCATGGAGACGTGCCGCTCGCCCGCACCGTGCAGCAGGAACTGCCCAGCGAAGGCACGCCGCTTGGCGCGCTACAGGTTCCCGCGAACGGCCAGCCCGTGCTGTTTCTGGCCGACCATCCGCTGACCGGCGGCTATCCGGTCATCGCCTGCATCGCGCCCCACCACCTCGACCGCGCAGGTCAGATTCCTGTCGGCGCATGGCTGCGCTTCAACGCCATACGCCGTTTCAGCGAGATCTCGCCCGCCGCGTCCGACACCACCCTCTGAGAACTACCCCATGAAAAAAGTCCTGATTGCCAACCGAGGCGAGATTGCCGTCCGCGTGGTGCGCGCCTGTGCCGACTACGGCGTGCAATCCGTCGCCATCTATGCCGACAGCGACCTCGAAGCCCTGCATGTGCGCATGGCCGATGAAGCGTTCGGCCTGAACGGCGAGCGCCCCGCCGACACCTATCTGAACATCGAAAAAATCCTGCGCATCGCCCAACAATGCGGTGCTGACGCGATTCACCCCGGCTACGGTTTCCTGTCGGAGAGCGAAGCGTTTGCGCAGGCCGTGATCGATGCCGGTCTGATCTGGATCGGCCCCCAACCCGCCACGATTGCGCTGCTGGGCGACAAGGTGAGCGCGCGCAAGGTGGCCATGGATGCAGGTGCGCCGCTCGTGGCGGGCACCAAGGACCCGGTGAAGGACGCGAGCGAAGTGCTGGCATTTGCCGAACAGCACGGCCTGCCCATCATCATCAAGGCCGCGTTCGGCGGCGGCGGTCGCGGCATGAAGATCGCGTGGCGCATGGATGAGGTGGAAGAACTCTTCGCCTCCGCCACGCGCGAAGCCATCACCGCATTCGGGCGTGGCGAATGCTTCGTCGAACAGTTCCTCGACAAGCCGCGCCACATCGAAGCACAGGTGATTGCCGACACGCATGGTAACGTCGTGGTGCTGGGCACGCGCGACTGTTCGCTGCAACGGCGCAACCAGAAACTGGTGGAAGAAGCGCCCGCGCCCTTCCTCAGCGACGCGCAGCGCGAACGCATCCACACCTCGGCACGCGACATCTGCGCCAAGGCCGGTTATGTGAATGCGGGCACCGTGGAATATCTGCTCAGCACCAACGGCGCGCTGTCCTTCCTCGAAGTCAACACGCGCTTGCAGGTCGAGCATCCGGTCACCGAACAAGTCACCGGCGTGGACCTCGTCGTGGAGCAACTGCGCGTGGCCGACGGCCTGCCACTGTCGTTCAAAGACACCCCGCCAGCACGCGGACACGCCTTTGAGTTCCGCATCAACGCGGAAGACGTGGGCCGCGGCTTCCTGCCCACGCCCGGACGCATCACGCGCTTTGACGCTCCCAGCGGGCCCGGCGTGCGTGTGGATTCGGGCGTGCAGACGGGCTCGGTCATCTCTGGCTCGTTCGACTCGATGATGGCCAAGCTCATCGTCACCGGCGACACACGCGCGCAGGCACTCGTGCGCGCGCGCCGTGCGCTCAAGGAGTTCCAGATCGAGGGCGTGGCCTCGGTGCTGCCGTTTCACCGCGCCGTGGTGAATCAGGCAGATTTCAGCAGCACCGATGCGTTCAACGTGCATACCCGCTGGATCGAAACCGAATTCGCCGAACCGCTCGCCGCAGCCGCCCGCGCCGAGCCGGTGGCCGATGCCACGCTCACCCGCACCGCGATCGAGATCGACGGCAAGCGCGTACAACTCGGCCTGCCTGCCGCCCTGCTGCAAGGCCTTGCCGCCGCTCCCGGCGCAGGTGCAAACACCGCTGCAAGTGCCGCACCCGAGACCGATCCGCAGATCGTCGAATCCCCCATCGCCGGCAATCTGCACGCCTGGAAAGTACAGGATGGCGCCAGCGTGACCGAAGGCGACGTCATCGCCGTGATGGAAGCCATGAAGATGGAAATGCAGGTCACCGCCCACCGCAGCGGCAAGATCACGCTGCTCGCGCAGGCAGGCGCAGCGCAGACACTGGGCGCGGCGCTGGCCCGGATCGTCTGAGGCGGTTTTCCGCGCGCCTCCCGGGCAGCCCCAAGCCCCATCGCGGCGCTGGGGATGCCTGCTTTCGGTAACATGGCACCTCTCACGGGCGCGCGCGGGCATTTTTTCGCATTTTTTTCTTTTGCGGTGTTGGCGTCGCCGGGTGAGCCTATCGATTGAATTGATGGCTCCTGCCGCCGCGCACGACGCAACGAGGCAGGGGCATTGCACCGGGAAAATTCCCGGAGACAAGCCATGACCCAGAACACTCCCCCCTCTTTTTTCAGTCGCATTGCGATTGCCATCGGCAGTTTCTTTGCGATCCTTGGCAATGCCCGTCTTGCGGGCGATGTGACCCGCCTGCGTGGCGGTGAGCCGTTGGCAGCCGACGCGCCCACGCCCGAGCCACGTGAAGTGCGCGTGGAAGTCCCGGTGGAAAAAATCGTCGAAACCCGCGTTGAGGTGCCCGTAGAACGGGTGGTGGAGCGCACCGTGCAGGTGCGCGTGCCCACGGATACAGCGGCGCTGCAAGTGCTGGGCCTGCTGCAACGCGAAGCGCGCTTTGTGGACTTCATCCAGGAAGACGTGGCCGCGTACAGCGATGCAGAAATCGGCGCTGCCGCGCGCGTGGTGCATGACGGTTGCCGCAAGGTGCTGAAGGAGCACTTCACGCTGGAGCCCGTGCGCGCCGAAAGCGAAGGCAGCCGCATCACCGTGGCTCCGGGCTTTGACACCACGGCCATCCGCCTCACGGGCAACGTCGTGGGACAGGCTCCGTTCAACGGCACGCTCACGCATCGCGGCTGGAAGGTTGCGCGCATGCAGCTGCCTCAACTCACCGATGAGAAGGCCGCCGAAATCGTCGCACAGGCGGAGGTGGAACTGTGAGCGAGCAGGTGAGTGAGATGGCAAGCGGGTCCGACGGCCACACCTCAGCGCATCCCGCGCGCTACAGCATCGGGATCGATCTCGGCACCACGCACTGCGCGCTGTCCTATGTGGACCGCGAGGCCAGCGATGGCGACCGCGTCGAGCAGCAGGTACTGCCGGTTCCGCAACTGACTGCGCCGGCCAGCGTGGAAGGCAAGCCGCTGTTGCCGTCGTTTCTGTATCTGCCGCACGAAAACGAATTGACGCCCGCCGACATGACCGTGCCCGGCATGCCCACGCAGGACTTCATCGTGGGTGAGCTGGCGCGCACGCGCGGCGCGAACACGCCGATCCGGCTGGTGAGCAGCGCCAAAAGCTGGCTGTGCCATCCGGGCGTGGACCGCCGCGCACCGCTGCTGCCCGCCGACGCGCCGCCCGAAGTGCAACGCGTGTCGCCGCTGGAGGCCACCACGCGCTACCTGCGCCACCTGCGTCAGGCGTGGGACAACGCCCATCCGGAAGCACCGTTTGACGCGCAGGACATCACGGTCACCATTCCCGCCTCGTTCGATCCGGCGGCACGCGAACTGACGGCCGAGGCCTGCCGCAACGCGGGCTTTGAGCACCTCACGCTGCTCGAGGAGCCGCAGGCCGCGCTCTACAGCTGGATTCAGGCCAGCGGCGGACAGTGGCGCAAGCAGGTCCAGAACGGCGACATCATTCTGGTGGTGGACGTGGGCGGCGGCACGACCGACCTCTCGCTCATCGCCGTGCTGGAACGCGACGGCAATCTCGAACTCCAGCGCGTGGCCGTGGGCGAGCACATTCTGCTGGGCGGCGACAACATGGATCTGGCGCTGGCCTATGGTCTGGCGCGCAAGCTCGCCGCCGAAGGCAAGCAGCTCGACGCATGGCAGACGCGCGCATTGGCGCACGGTTGCCGCGCCGCCAAGGAGCAATTGTTGGCTGACGAGCAACTGGCCAGCGTTCCGGTGGTCGTGCCAAGCCGGGGCAGCAAGCTGATTGGCGGCAGCATCCGCACCGAACTCACGCGCGCCGAAGTGTTGCAGATGCTGGTCGAAGGCTTCTTCCCCCAGGTTGCCGCGAGCGACAAACCGCAGGTGCGCGCCCGCGCGGCGCTCACGCAACTGGGCCTGCCGTATGCGCAGGACGCCGCCGTCACGCGCCACCTCGCTGCCTTCCTGTCACGGCAAGCCGGTGCCACGGAGCAGATCGACGGGCTGCAAGGCACGCAGCCCGCCGCAGCGACCTTCCTGCATCCGACGGCCGTGCTGTTCAATGGCGGCGTGCTGAAATCCACGCAGATCGAGCAACGCATCGTGGGCGTCATCAACGGCTGGCTGGCCGCCGACAACGCCCCGGCGCTGCGCGTGCTGGATGGTGCGAACCTCGACCTCGCCGTGGCGCGCGGCGCGGCCTACTACGGCCATGTGCGCACCGGGCGCGGCGTGCGCATTCGCGGCGGCACGGCGCAGTCGTACTACGTCGGCATCGAATCCAACATGCCCGCGATTCCCGGCATGGAGCCGCCCATCTCCGCGCTCTGCCTGGCCCCGTTCGGCATGGAAGAAGGCACGGAAGTGGCGCTCGACGCGCAGGCGTTCGGCCTCGTCGTGGGCGAGCCGGTGCGACTGCGTTTCTTCGGCTCTTCCGTGCGCCGTGCGGATACCGTGGGCACGCTGCTCGACTTCTGGGGTCCGGACGAACTGGTGGAGTTGCAGGAGATTGAAGCCAACCTGCCCGCCGAAGGGCGCAACCCGGGCGACGTGGTTCCCGTGACCTTGCATGCCCGCGTCACCGACATCGGCACGCTGGAACTCAACGCCGTCCCCGCAGGCGGCCATGAGCGCTGGAAGGTCGAGTTTGACGTGCGCGCTGAAACGACGGAAGCCACCGCGTGATGACTACCAACGACATCCAGGACGTGCTGTCCACACGCCTCGTCTATCTGGACAAGGACTTCATCGCCGACCGCTACGAGGTCTGGTCCGGCGCGCATCCCGCCACCACCCTCACCCGCGTTCCGGGCCAGCAGGCCAGTGGCCATCCGCTGCCGTTTTCGGCGCAGGTCAGTACGCTGGAAACACGCAGCTACGACGTCTCCACGCGCCACATGCTCACGCAACTGTGGCCGCAACTGGCCGAGCAACCCGCCGTGAACGTAGGCGAATATGCCGAGCGCTCCGCCTCCGAATTCGGCTGGGTGCAAGGGCAGTTGTCGACCTTTCAAGTGCGCAGCAAATCGCAGCGCGACGGGCAGGAGGTGGTGACGGCGCAGTCCAGCCACTTCCAGTTGCGCGGCATCGAGCAAGGTCGCTACATCGACCTGATCACCACACCGGACTATTTCGCCTCCGGCTTCAACGCGCTGCTGCCGCTGCAGATGACGTTGCTGAGCAAATTCTCGCTGCCGGTCTGCATATACATGCGCTTGCTGCCCGCGCGCGATCACGCCGACAACTGGATTGCCGTGCCGCTGCTGATCGTGGAATCGCAGCCCGCGCTGGTGCGCGACATTCCCGCGCTCTTCTGACCTCGCCATGGCTGCAGCGCGCTTTGTCGTTGGCATCGATCTGGGCACCAGCAACACGGTGGTGGCCTCGGTGCCGGTGGGCAGCACCTCGGCCGATGACATCCAGCTGCTGCCCATTGCACAACGCACCGCCGCAGACGAGATCAGCGCGCAGCCCTTGCTACCGTCCGTGCGCTATCACAGCGCGGTGGGCGAACTGGGCGACGCCGCGTGGCAGCAGCCCTGGCCGCCACTCGGTGCCTCACGGGAACGCCCCGCCACCGTGGGCCGCTGGGCGCGTGACCTGGGCGCTGCGGTGCCAGCGCGGCTCGTCGCCAGCGCCAAGAGCTGGCTGTCGCACAGCGGCGTCGATCGCGAGGCGGAGATCCTGCCGTGGGGCGCCCCGGAGGACGTACACAAGATTTCTCCCGTGGCCGCATCGGCCAGCTACCTCGCGCATGTGAAATCGGCGTGGGACGCCGCGCACCCCGATGCGCCGCTGCAGCGCCAACTCGTCGTGCTGACGGTGCCCGCATCGTTTGATGAAGGCGCGCGCGCATTGACGCTCCAAGCCGCGCAGCAAGCCGGGCTGCCGCAAGTGCATTTGCTGGAAGAGCCCAAGGCCGCGTTTCACGATTGGCTGGTGCTGCAAAGCGCCCAACTGGCCGCACAGTTGCAGCACAGCCGCCTCGTGCTGGTGGTGGACGTGGGCGGCGGCACGACCGACCTGACGCTGATCCGCGTAGAGCCAGGCCAGGCCACCGACGCGCTGCCAGCGCTCAACCGCATCGCCGTGGGCGAACACCTGATGCTGGGCGGCGACAACATGGATCTCGCACTCGCGCATCGGCTGGAGCCGCAGTTGCTCGCCGCTGGTGAACAGCGCCTGCCCGCAGCGCGTTTTGCCCAACTGGTGCAACGCTGCCGCATCGCCAAAATCCAATTGCTGTCGGAGAACGCGCCCGCGTCCGTCACGGTCACGCTGTTGGGCAGTGGTTCGCGCCTGATGGCGCAAACGCGCTCGGCCACGCTGTCGCGCGACGAGGTGCAGTCGTGGATCGTCGAAGGCTTTCTGCCGCGCGTCGGCATCGATGCGGTACCGCTCAAGCGCCAAGGTGCGCTGCGCGGATTCGGCCTGCCGTTTCCGGCGGACGCGGCCATCTCGCGGCATCTGGCGCATTTCCTCGCGCAGCACGCGCAAGGCGAATGGCCCGACACGGTGCTGCTCAACGGCGGAGTTTTTCACGCACATGCGCTGGTGACCCGTCTGACCGAACTGCTCAGCGCGTGGCGTGGCGCGCCGGTGCGCGTGCTGCACAACCCTCATCCCGATTGGGCCGTGGCGCGCGGCGCCGCCGCCTATGGTTTGGCACTGGCGGACGCCACCGCCGCCAACGCACTGCCGCGCATCGGCGGCGGCGCGGCGCGCAGCTACTGGTTGGTGCTGGACGATGGCCGCACGGGACAGCGCCAAGGCCTGTGCCTGCTGCCACGCGGCACACAGGAAGGCACGCGCATCACGCTGACCGGCAGGCGCTTTGCGCTACGGCTCGGGCAGGCCGTGCGCTTTGCCATGGTGTCCAACAGCCAGAGCCAGCAACCGTCGCAAGCGGGGCAACTCATCGATCTGCGGGGTGACGACTGGGTGGCACTGCCGCCCATCGCGACCGTGTTGCAAGCGGCGCAATCCGGCACCCGCTCCACCGTCGAAGTCCAATTGCAGGCCTGCATGACCGAGGTTGGCACGCTGGAAGTGCGCTGCATGGCCGTCGATGATGAAACGCAGCAATGGCTGCTGCCGTTCGATCTGCGCGCCACTGCAGAGGGCGACCAACGCACCCCCGACGATGCGCTGCACGCGGCGCGCCTGAAATCCGCCGTGGAGCACATCGAGCGCATCTTCGGTACGCAGGCGCAGGAAGTGACGGCCAAGGAAGTGCGGCAGTTGCGCCCGTCGCTGGAAAAGCTGCTGGGCGCACGCGAGACCTGGGACATGCCGCTGCTGCGCGCGCTCTTCGACGCACTGCTCGAGCGCGCCAAGCGCCGCCGCCGCACTGCCGACCACGAGCGCGTGTGGCTCAATCTGGCGGGCTGGTGCCTGCGCCCCGGCGTGGGCGCGCAATTGGACGACTGGCGCATCACACAGGTCTGGCAGTTGTACGAGCAAGGCGTGGCGCATGCGAAGGACGCCGCCAACTGGACCGAGTGGTGGGTGTTCTGGCGCCGCGTCGCCGCTGGATTGAACGAGGCACAGCAAATGCAGGTGCTCGAAGACGTCGCCGCGCAGATGCAGAAGGCGGTGCAGCAAACCACGCAGCGCAGCGCAGGCAAATCCACGCATGGCAGCTATGAGGACATGCTGCGCCTGTTCGCCGCAATGGAAGCCGTGCCGTGGCAGTACCGGCAGGAGATGGGGCAATGGATGCTCTCGCGCCTGCGACGGGCCAGCGAGTCATTGCAGACCTGGTGGGCCATTGGCCGCATCGCTGCACGCCAGCCGCTGGCGGCCAACGCGCACTTGACGATGCCGCCGGGCGCGGCCACCGAGTTCCTCGATGCCACGCTCGCCGAAGACTGGCGCAAGAACGAAACCGCGATGTTTGCCGCCGTGCAGATCGCCCGCATGACGGGCGACCGCGCGCGCGATCTACCCGATGCGCAGCGCGCCACGGTGCTGGACAAGCTGCGCGCCGCGCGTGCGCCCGAGCGCTGGATCGCACTGGTCGAAAGCGCTCAGGACATGGACGCCGAGGACAGCAAACGCAGCTTCGGCGACAGTCTGCCGCCGGGGCTCAAGCTGCTGCGCTGAGCCCCGTCTGCGTGATCAGGAGCCGGGATTGAGCCACTGCTTGATGCTGGCGCGATACGACACGTCGAATCGGCCATAGTGGTCCTGCCCACCCGGGTTGGTGCACGAGGCGTTTCCGCCATAGAGCTGCCCCGCCACGTAGCGCGTGGCGCCAATCGTGTAGAACATGGACGAGCCGCTGCTGCCGCCTTCGGTCGTGCCTTCCTGCCAGCCCACCGTATAGAACGTGCCGCGCGCTGCGTCGGAGACGCCGCAGCCTCCATTGGCGCAGGTGGAATAGCGCAACACCGTCCCCAGACTCATCTTCTGCAGATCGCCATTGGGGTTGTGCACGCCCAGGACGGCGCTGCCAACGTCCAGCGCACCGCCGTAGTACGAGCCCGCGTACAGCGCTCCGGCCGGCGGCGCGTCATTCAGCCGCAGGAACGACACATCCGTATTGGCGCTGGCATACAGCAGCGATGCGCCACCCCGCAATTGCACGTGGTTGGAGCTGGTGCGTCCGGTATCACACGCGTTGGAATGGTAGAACCAGTCCGTCATCAGCGACGCCGCCACGCCCTGCGTGTTGATGCAGTGGTTGGCGGTGAGGAAGTATGGCGTGGCGCTGGAGCGCGCATCGTTGAGCAGCGTGCCAGTGCACAAATACGAGCCCTCGCTGGTGGTGTAGATCATGCGCGCCACCGAGCGCCCCTGATCGATCACCTCCGGCTTGCACATCACGTCGATGTTGCAGCTTCCGGAAGTGGCTTTTTCGTCGAGTTGCACCTGCGCCTCTTCCACGCTGACGGTGAAGTGCGACAGGCTGGGCACCGACACCTGCACCTGCGATGGCTCTGCACCGGCGGGAATTTCCACTTCCATGGTCGTGGACGCTGCGCCGAACTCGGGACTCCAGTAGGTCTGGGCGACGGTTTCGCTTTCGCCGCTGTCGCGCAAATGCGCGGCGCGTTGGGCCAGTTCGGCGGCACTCACCTCGACCGCGCTCTTGCCCGGCGCGCCGTAGAAGCGCAGCACGGCCCCCTGAGGCAGCGCCTGCACGGCCACCCCCAAGCGCACGCCACCTGCGTCGGGCGAGACAAACGACACCGCCGCCACCTTGCCTCCCGCTGCAGTGGGCTGCCATTGCAGCAACGCCTGCATCGCCTGCACCGTGCGCGCGGCACTGACGCTGCGGCTTTCGCCAATCTTCACGGGTGTACCCGCCTCGACGCTCACCGTCTTCATCACCGCGTGGGTCGGCAGCGGCTCCAGCGTGACCGTGCGAATGGACTGCGCCGACACCAGCCCGCGCACCTGCGCGCTGTTGGCCGCATCCGCCTGCTTCACTGCCGACGCCTTCAAAGTGTCGAATGGTTCGATGCGCTCGGCCAGATTGGGCTGCTCAGGCGTTCCCGGGCGTTGTTCTCCCGGAGGGAGGGCCGGATCGTTGCCGCCACTGCCGCCACCGCACCCCGCCATCGCCAGGGACAACATCCCGACCGCACTCCAGATTGTTCGTGTTTTTGCCATTGTTCGCTCCTATATCTCCGCGCGATTATCGAACGCAACTTTGATCTGCCGCAGTATTGTTATTTCGATATTCGCAACGGGCTTGCAACTTCATGTAGACAACTTACACGAATTTAAGGTTGCAAGGCCCAATATTTGAGCGAAATTACCCACTTCTGTGCGCCGATGACGGCATCTGACTATCCGACGCCGCAGCGAGCCAAAGTTTATTTAGCGAGGGATTTCAGCGCGAGCTTGATGCCGTCGCTCACCCCAATATCGGCGGGCAACGCCTTGAGCGCGAGGGCTGCCTCCTTGTCGTTGTAGCCCAGCGCCAGCAGCGCTTGCAGGATGTCGGCCTGCGCATCGTTGGCCGCATGCGCCTTGATGCCGATGTCGGCGCCCAGCTTGCCCTTGAGCTCCAACAGCAGACGCTCCGCCGTCTTCTTGCCGATGCCGGGCACCTTCACCAACCGCCCCGCTTCCTGCAGCGAAATGGCCTGCGCCAGGTCGGCAACGCCCATTCCTGAGAGAATGGACAGTGCAGTGCGTGGCCCCACGCCCGAGATCTTGATCAGTTCGCGAAACGTCTGACGCTCCTCGGGGGAGCCAAAGCCATACAGCAGTTGCGCATCTTCGCGCACAATGAACTGTGTGAGCAGCGCCACGCGCTCGCCCACGGCGGGCAGGTTGTAGAACGTACTCATGGGCACCTGCACCTCATAACCCACTCCATTGCAGTCCACGAGGACTTCGGGAGGGTTCTTCTCTAACAGCGTGCCCGTCAATTTGCCTATCATTGGAATCCTTTGCCGCGACCTGCGGCGTCATTTACCAAATTATCCGCGTGATCCTGCGCCACACATTCACCCCACACAACAACACCCGCCTGGCCAACCTGTGCGGCCCCGCTGACGCGCATCTGCGCTCCATCGAAACCGCATTGCAGGTCAGCATTGCGCACCGCCACGAGCAATTCAAGGTGGACGGCCCCAAGGCGAAAGCCACCAAGGCGATGGAGTTGCTGCAAGCACTCTACGAGATGGCGGAGCGCCCCCTCAAGCCCGAGCAGATCCAGCTCATGCTGGCGGGTGACAGCGAGATGCTGGGCGACGACACGACCGACGCCGCCATCCAGTTGACCACACGCCGCGCCGACCTGCGCGCACGCACGCCGGTGCAAGCGAAGTATCTGGAGAACATCGCCGCGCACGACATCACCTTTGGCATCGGCCCGGCGGGCACCGGCAAGACCTATCTGGCCGTGGCCTGCGCCGTGGATGCGCTGGAGCGCAGCGTCGTGCAGCGCATCGTGCTCACGCGCCCGGCGGTGGAGGCAGGCGAGCGCCTGGGCTTCCTGCCCGGCGACCTCACGCAGAAGGTCGATCCATATCTGCGCCCGCTGTACGACGCTCTCTACGACCTCATGGGTTTCGACAAGGTGCAGAAAGCCTTCGAGCGCAACCAGTTGGAGATCGCCCCCCTCGCCTTCATGCGCGGACGCACGCTGAACAACGCCTTTGTGATTCTGGACGAGGCGCAAAACACCACGCCCGAGCAGATGAAGATGTTCCTCACCCGCATTGGCTTTGGTGCCAGGGCGGTGGTGACGGGCGACGTGAGCCAGATCGACCTGCCACGCGGCCAGTTGAGCGGCCTGATCGACGCCGAGCGCGTGCTCAAGCGCGTCAAGGGCATTGCCGTGACGCGCTTCACCAGTGCGGACGTGGTGCGCCACCCGCTCGTGGCGCGCATCGTCGATGCCTACGACGCACAGCGCAAAACCAGCCCCCGCGACTGACCGCTCACCTCGCCATGACACTCAACGACCTCACCCTGAGTCTGCAATTTGCGCGCTTTGACGGCGTGGCCGAGCACCGCGCCGTGCTCTCCCGCAGCAAGGTCACGCGCTGGATTCGCCATGCCCTGGCCGTCGATGCGGAAATCACCGTGCGCATCGTCGGCGAAATCGAGGGCCGCCAGCTCAACGCCGAGTACCGCAAGAAGGACTACGCCACCAACGTGCTGACCTTCGACTATCAGCAGGAGCCCACCGTGATGGCCGACCTCGTGCTGTGCGCTCCCGTCGTCGCGCGCGAAGCGCAGGAGCAGAACAAGTCGCTCGAAGAGCACTACGCGCACCTGCTCGTACACGGCACGCTGCACGCGCAGGGCTGGGACCACGAAACCAGCACCGAAGACGCCGAAGAAATGGAAGCATACGAGACCGACATCATGCACGAGCTGGGTTTTGCCGACCCGTACGCGACCTGATCAACGCACCCGCAGGCCGCTGTTAAACAGTATTGCGTTCAGGTTGCAGATCCGGCAGCCCGATCCGGCCTAACATCGCGATCAAACAACCCGCAGTCCCTTGTGCTCGCGCCAGGCTGCGGGCCATCGCACAACAAAGGATCACTGAGAGACAGCATGGAATTCTTCAGCCATTGGGGCCTGCTTCTGGCCGCCGCGTTCGTCGCAGGCGCGCTCAATTCGGTTGCCGGTGGCGGCAGTTTCCTCACCCTCCCTGCGCTGGTGTTCACGGGCGTGCCGCCGGTCATCGCCAACGCCACGGGCACGGTGGCGCTGTTTCCGGGCTATGTCGCGGGCGCCTGGGGCTTCCGCGAAGACATGCAACCACCGCCCGGACTGTCGATGCGCGCCGTCGTCATCACCTCGCTCATCGGTGGCATGGCGGGTGCAGCGCTGCTGCTGGTCACGCCGGACGCGGTGTTCCGCAAAGTCGTTCCCTGGCTGCTGCTGGCGGCGACGGCAATGTTCGCCTTCGGTCCGCAACTGCGCGCATGGGCCGCACGCCGCAGCAGCGCGCAAGCGCCTGCCAGCAGCCAGCCACAGAGCCATGTGAAGGGGCTGCTCGGCATGCTGGTCGTGGCGGTGTACGGCGGCTACTTCAACGGCGGTCTGGGCATCTTGCTGCTGGCGCTGTTCGGGCTGTTGGGGCAGACGCAGCTCAATGCCATGAATGGCATGAAGAACCTCGTCTCCGCGCTGCTCACGGCCATCGCCGTGGCGATCTACGCCGTGGGCGGTCTGGTGTACTGGAAGCAGGCGCTCATCATGATGATTGCCGCCACGCTGGGCGGCTACATCGGCGCCCGCGTGGCACGCAAGCTGCCCGCCACCTGGATACGCTGGGGCATCGTCGTGACGGGACTGGTGATGTCGGTGCTGTTCTTCCTGCGCGGCTGATAACCTGCCCGATCCGGTCAGGTCGTGCGCCGCGCCACGCAATCGCGCACGGTCTCGATCAGCCCCGAAAGCAATACCCGGTCATCGTTCTTGCGCCATGCCATCACCGCTGGCGCCACCACGTTGGAGCCGTGCAGCGGCACAAAGCGCACGCCGTGGATGCCAGCGCGCTGCATGCACTCCGGCACCAGCGCCACACCACAACCAGTGGACACCAGTGCCACCACCGTCAACCACTGCCGCGCCGCGTGCGTGGTGCGCGGATGGATGCCGGCCTGATGCATGCAGGCGATGACGTTGTCGTAATTGGCGGGCGAGACATCGCGCGCGAACATCACAAAATCTTCCTGCGCGATCTGCGCCAGCGCCAGATCGGCGCCGTCCGCCAACGGGTGGGTGTCTGGCAGGCAGGCCACCAGCCGCTCCGAGTGCAGTGGCAGCACGGCCAGGTCATCCGACGGGAAACCCATGTTGAGAAAGCCCACGTCGAGATCGCCCGACGCCAGCGCGCGCAACTGCTCGCCGGTGGACATCTCGTGCAGGCACAGCTCCACGTGCGGGCGCTGTGCCTCGAACGCGCGGCAGTATTGCGGCACATCGCGATACACCATGGAGCCCGTGATGCCCACATCGAGTCGCCCTTGCGTGCCCTGCGCGACGCTGCGCACCACATCGGCGGCGCGCTGGATTTGCGCCAGCACGCGGCGCGCCTCCAGCAAGAAGGCTTCGCCCGCCGGAGTGAGCGTGACCTGCTTGGCATCGCGCTTGACCAGCACCACGCCCAGCTCTTCTTCCAGTGATTTGAGCGCCGTGCTCAGCGGCGGCTGCGTGATGAACAGGCGCTTTGCCGCGCGCCCGAAGTGGCGCTCTTCGGCCAGCACCACGAAATAGCGGAGCAGATGGGTTTTCATGAATGCCATATCTTGCATCCATCCACCCATTTTGTGTTCCCGGGCGCGCCCCGCGTTTTCCCGCGGGTGGCCTTGCACGCGGTCCAGCACGCGGCGACTCAGTAGGACTTGGGCAGGCCGAGCACCTTTTCCGCGATGAAGTTCATGATCATCTGCGGGCTGACCGGCGCGAGGCGCGGAATCCATGACTCCCGCATGTAGCGCTCGACGTGATACTCCTTTGCGTAGCCCATGCCGCCGTGCGTGAAGATGGCCGTCTCGCACGCCTTGCCGCACGCTTCCGCGCCGAGGTATTTGGCAGCATTCGCCTCGGCGCCGCAAGGCAGTCCCTTGTCGTAGAGAAAGCCGGCCTTCTGCACCATCAGATGCGCCGACTCCAGCCCCATCCAGGCCTGCGCCAGCGGATGCTGGATGCCCTGATTCTGTCCAATGGGGCGATCGAACACCACGCGCTCGTTCGCGTATTGTGTGGCGCGGCGCAGGGCGGCACGGCCCAGTCCCACGGCTTCCGCTGCGATCAGGATGCGCTCGGGATTGAGGCCGTGAAGAATGTAGGAAAAGCCCTTGTTTTCCTCACCCACGCGGTCCTCCACGGGAATGCGCAGGCCGTCGATGAACACCTGGTTGGAGTCCACGCACTTGCGCCCCAGCTTGTCGATCTCGCGGATCTCCATGGTGTTGCGATCCACATCGGTATAGAAGAGGCTCAGGCCTTCCGTGCCCTTGCACTCCTCCACCGGCTTGGTGCGCGCCAGCAGCAGGATCTTGTTGGCCACCTGCGCCGTGGAAATCCACACCTTCTGCCCGGTCACCACATAGTGGTCACCCTGACGCTGCGCGCGCGTCTTGAGCTTGAGCGTGTTGAGGCCCGTGTTGGGTTCCGTCACGCCAAAGCAGGCCTTGTCCTTGCCTGCGATGAGCGGCGGCAACCAGCGCTTTTTCTGCTCCTCGTTGCCAAACACCACCACCGGATGCAGGCCGAAAATATTCATGTGCACCGCCGATGCGCCCGACAGGCCCGCGCCCGTCGCGGAGATGGTGTGCATCATCAGCGCTGCTTCGCTGATGCCCAGCCCCGCGCCGCCATACTCTTCGGGCATGGCAATGCCGAGCCAGCCCGCATCGGCCAGCGCCTTGTGAAAGTCGTCCGGGAAGCCGCCCTCGCGGTCCTTCTTCAACCAGTAGTCGTCATCGAAGGGCGCGCATACGCGCTCGATGGCATCGCGGATCTGCTCTTGTTCTTCGCTCAGGAGAAAGTCCATGACGTGCTTACCTCATCTGGGGGGTTCGATCACGCGGCCGGACGGCGAACGCGCTGCGGATTCTCGCCATAGGGCGGGCTGTAAATCACCAGCAAACGCACGGGCGTATCGCTGGTCACGCGGAAGATGTGCATGACATCTTCCGGAAAAAAGCAGGCATCGCCCGGCTGCATCGAGAACGTGTCTTCGCCCTCGATCTCCACTTCCGCGGAACCTTCCAGCAGATAGCACGCCTGCTCCATGCCGGGGTGCGCATGGGGCAGCGCACCGCCACCTTTTTCCAGCGTGCCCAACAGCACCTCCATGTGGCGCGCGCCCACGGTCTCGGCGCTGATGAGGCGCCGGTTCACCGTGCCGTGGTGGTTGGCCGGGCTGTAGCCGGGCACATCCTTTTCGCGGATGAGATATTTGCTCGTCATGGGACGTTCCTCCGTGCTTGCGCGTTATTCTTTTTCGATGCCCGCCTGCTTGATCAGCTTGCCCCAATAGGCAAGCTGGTCCTTCACATAGGTGGTGAACTCCTCGGGCGTCTTGGTCGGCCAGACTTCAAACCCCACGCCCGCCAGTTGCTCGCGCACGGCCCTGTCAGCCAGGATGACCTGCAACTCGGTGTTGATGCGGTTCACGATGTCCTTGGACACGCCCGCCGGTGCGAAGATGCCATTCCACGACGTGATGTCGAAACCCGGAATCGTCTTGGCGATGGGCGGCACGTTGGGCAGCAGTTCCGAGCCCTTGGCCGCCGTCACCGCCAGCGTGCGCACGCGGTCGGTCTTCAGCATGCTCCAGCTCGACCCCAGATCGGCCACGTACATCTTGATTTGTCCCCCCATCAGGTCGGTCAGCGCCTGCGGGCTCGACTTGTAGGGCACGCCCAGAATCTGCGTCTTGGTGATGAACTTCAGCGTCTCCGAAGCCACCTCCGAGGTGCTGTTGGGCGTGCCGTAGGACAGCTTGTCGGGGTGCGCCTTGGCGTAATCGATCAGTTCCTGCACCGTCTTCACCGGCACCTCGGGATTGACCACCAGCGCGAACGGCAACTCGCCCACTCGCGCAATCGGCGTGAAGTCCTTGATCGGGTCGTACTTGAGATTCTTGTACAGCCACGGGTTGGCCGAGTGCGACGTATTCGTCGTCATGAACAGCGTATAGCCGTCCGGCTTGGCCTTGGCCACAATGCCCGCCGCGATCTGGGCGTTGGCTCCGGCCCGGTTGTCCACAATCACCGACTGCTTGAGCCGCTCCCCCAACTTCTGCGCCACCACGCGCGCCACGGCGTCCGTGCCGCTGCCTGCAGCAAACGGTACCACCATGGTGATCGGACCCGCAGAGGGATAAGGGGCCTGGGATGAGGACTGCGCCTGCGCCAGCGGCAGCGCGCCACCTGCCATCAACGCAACGGCGGCAGCGGCCGTGCGGACGAATAACGAACGCTTCATGATCGAGTCTCCTTGGTATGTGTTGCCGTGTCTCCGGCAGCTACATCCATGGTGCCGCGATCAAGTATTCGCGTCCAATTGAATATCGATAGTCAATTATTCTTTTCCCGAATGCTTGCACTCATGCATTCATAGAGAGAGGAATCGTCACCGGCCCATCGTTCACCAGATGCACCTGCATGTCGGCGGCGAACTGGCCTGTCTCGACGTTTGGGTGTACCTTGCGGGCCTGCTCCACGAAGTACTCATACAGCCGCCTGCCCTCATCCGGCGCCGCCGCGTTGGTGAAACTGGGGCGGTTGCCGCCCTTGGTGTCCGCCGCCAACGTGAACTGGCTCACCACGAGCAGGCCGCCATGCACATCCTGAACACTGCGGTTCATCTTGCCCGCGTCGTCGCTGAAGATGCGCAGTTTGAGAATCTTGGCCAGCAGCTTGTCGGCCACGCCATCGTGGTCGCCCTGTTCGGCGCACAGCAGCACCAGCAAGCCCTGTCCGATCTGGCCGACGACCTCGCCCGCCACTTCCACGCGCGCTTCACGCACGCGCTGCAATACGGTGATCAATTCACTGTTCCTTTTCTTTGCGTTCCTGTTCGGCCTGCGCGGCCTCGAACACCGTGTCCTGTCCCAACGGCAGCACTTCGATGCCAGCGCGCAGATTGGGCACGATCTGCATGAGCGCAGCCTCCACGTCGCTGCGCAGCTTGGCCGCACGTCCGAGCGTCCAGGCGGCCGGCATGTGCATATGCAGGTCCACATAGTTGCGGCTGCCTGCGCGACGCGAGATGAGGCTGTCAAAGCGCACCTTGCCGTCGTATTCGGCGCTGTAGCGATCGAGCAGTTGCTGCACGCGCTGCAATTGCTCGGGCGGAAGCGCCTCGTCCATCAGACCCTGCGACGATTCCCACAACATGCTGGAGCCTTCGCGCAGGATGTTCAGCGCCACCAACATCGCCACCACCGGATCGAGCCAGTGCCAACCCGTGAGCGCCGCGCCCACCATGCCCACGAGCACGCCAGCCGACGTCCAGACGTCGGTAAACAAGTGGCGCGCATCACCCTCCAGCGCCTTGGAGTGGTGCACGCGCGCCGCACGCAGCATCAGCCACGCCAGCCCGCCATTGCACGCACTGCTGAGCACCAACAGCACCACACCCCAACTGATCTGCTCCAGCGGCTGCGGGTTCAGCAACCGGTTCACCGCCGCCCAGAGAATGGCGATGCTGGCGCCGATGATGAGAATGCCTTCGAAGCCCGAGGAAAAAAACTCTGCCTTGTGATGACCATAGGGATGGTCTTCGTCCGCCGGACGCTGCGCGATCGTCACCATCGACAGCGCAAACACCGCGCCCGCCAGATTCACGAACGACTCCAGCGCGTCCGACAACATGCCGACCGAGCCCGTGAGCCACCATGCCAGCGTCTTGAGCACGATGGTGAGCACGGCCACGCCCACCGATGCGCGCAGCAAGGTGCGCGGGTTCATCCATTCGGGAATCGTGGGCTGGGCCGGTGTATTTTCTTCTGGCGCGAGGGGCATGATGGCCTGATTATCGCCAGAGCGCACCGCCTGCGCCAATCACAGCGCCACACGGATGTCACCAGTCCGTGGACAATAGGATCATGTCATCCATAGCCAATTACACGGAACCATCGCTGCACACCGACCCAGCCGAAGCGCTGGCCGAGGTGCAACGCATCTATCAACAGCAGATCAGCTTCCTGCGCGATGCCATGCAGCGCTTCGTGGCAGGAGAGACACCGGCGGCGCATGTGCGTGCCTACTATCCGTTCGTGCGCGTGCAGACCACCACCGTGCTGCGCCAGCCATCGGCCTTCGCCTACGGGTTTGTCGAAGGACCCGGGCGCTTCGAGACCACGCTCACCCGGCCCGACCTGTTCGCCCACTACTATCTGGAGCAGTTCCGCCTGCTGCGCGCCAGCCACGGCGTGGAGATCGAAGTGGGCCTGAGCAACCAGCCGATCCCGATCCATTTCTCGTTTGCCGAACACGACCACATCGAAGGCTCACTCTCGCCCGAGCGCCGCATGCTCATGCGCGACGTGTTCGACCTGCCCGACCTGAGCGCCATGGACGACGGCATCGCCAACGGCACCTGGCAGGCCAAGCCCGGCGAGGCCCAGCCGCTGTCGCTGTTCACCGCGCCACGCGTGGACTACTCGCTGCACCGCCTGCGCCACTACACCGGCACCGCCCCCGACTGGTTCCAGAACTTCGTGCTGTTCACCAACTACCAGTTCTACATCGACGAGTTCATGCGCCTTGGCCACGCCGAAATGGCGCGCGAAGACAGTGAATACATCGCTTTCGTCGAACCCGGCAACGTGGTCAAGCGCCGCAAGGGCCTGACCAGCAAACCCGGCGACGAACTGGGCGTAGCCCCGCCACGCCTGCCGCAAATGCCCGGCTACCACCTCGTGCGCGCCGACGGCAGCGGCATCACCATGGTCAACATCGGCGTCGGCCCCGCCAACGCCAAAACCATCACCGACCACATCGCCGTCCTGCGCCCACATGCCTGGATGATGCTCGGCCACTGCGCCGGCCTGCGCAACAGCCAGCAACTGGGCGACTACGTCCTCGCCCACGCCTACGTGCGTGAAGACCACGTGCTCGACGAAGAACTGCCGCTGTGGGTGCCCATCCCCGCACTCGCGGAAATCCAGGTGGCCCTGCAACAGGCCGTCGCCGACGTCGCCAACGTGCCGGAAGACCAGCTCAAACGCATCATGCGCACCGGCACCGTCGCCAGCACCGACAACCGCAACTGGGAACTGCTGCCCGACAACATGCCCCAACGCCGCTTCAGCCAAAGCCGCGCCGTGGCACTGGACATGGAAAGCGCCACCATCGCCGCCAACGGTTTCCGCTTCCGCGTGCCCTACGGCACGTTGCTGTGCGTGAGCGACAAGCCCCTGCACGGCGAAATCAAGCTGCCAGGCATGGCGAACCACTTCTACCGCGAGCGTGTGGACCAGCATTTGCGCATCGGGATGCGGGCCATCGACATCCTGCGTGAGGGGGGGACGCAGCGGCTGCACAGCCGGAAACTGCGGAGTTTCGCGGAAGTGGCGTTTCAGTGATTCTTTTTATCCGTCTTTTTTCCCGATGCCGGGACTGCCCCCGGCGGGGCAGTCACTTTTTGGTCTTGACCAAAAATTGACCAAAAAATCGCTTTTAAATCCTGCGGCAGAACTCACTACGCGCTATCGCGCTCCGTTCAGACAACTGCCGCAAGTCAGTTGACAAGAGTAACTAACGGCACATCGCTACGCTCGTGCGCGGACATCTCGCGAAGTCGCGAGATGCAAAAAGGCACAAGCGCAGCGATGTGCCGAACCCTCCTCTTCAGATCACTTTTGCGACAAGCTGTTTGAGCGGAGTGACGAAGGAACGAAGCGAGTTTTTGTCGCATGACTTGAAGGCGCATTTTTGGTGACTTTTTGGGCAAGACCAAAAAGTTACTCCGCCGCCGGGCGGACATCCCGGCTCCGGAAAACAAACCCCAAGCAACCCCAAAAAAACGCTTTCCAATCCTGCAGCAGAACCCCCTACACGCTATTGCGCGACGCTCGTGCACGGACATCTCGCGAAGTCGCGAGATACAAAAGGCACAAGCGCAGCGATGTGCCGTGCATACCTCTCCAGATCACTTTTGCGACAAGCTGTTTGAGCGGAGTGACGCAGGAACGAAGCGAGTTTTTGTCGCATGACTTGAAGGCGCATTTTTGGTGACTTTTTGGGCAAGACCAAAAAGTTACTCCGCCGCCGGGCGGACATCCCGGCTCCGGAAAACAACCCCAAAGCAAACTCCAAAATTCATAAGGAAGAAGAGGAAGTAGAGGAAGTAGAAGAAGAAGAAGAAGAACGAATCCACCCCACCACCCGCTCCGCCATCATCACCACCGGCGCATTCGTATTCCCACTCACAATCCGCGGCATCACCGAAGCATCCACCACCCGCAGCCCCTGCACCCCCTTCACCCGCAACTGCGCATCCACCACATCGCGCTCGCCCGGCCCCATGCGGCACGAGCCTACCGGGTGGTAGATGGTGTCCGCATAGTCGCGCACGAACTGGGCAATATCTGCGTCGCTCACCGCCTTGGCGGAGTGTTCCAGCTCCGTGCCGCCCCATTGCGCCAGCGCGGGTTGCGACAAAATTTCGCGCATCTTGCGCACGCCCTGCACCAGGGTGTGCAGATCGTCGGGATGCGACAAGAACGCAGGATCGATCAACGGCGGCACCAGCGGATCGCTGCTCGCCAGTTTCACGCTGCCACGGCTGGCCGGTTGCAGCAGGCAGACGTGGCATGAGTAGCCGTGCCCGAACACGGTCTTGCGCCCGTGGTCCAGCAGCTTGCCGATGACGAAGTGCAATTGCAGATCGGGCCATTCGAGCTCCGGGCGGCTTTTGATGAAGCCGCCTGCTTCGGCAAAGTTGGTGGTCAGCATGCCGCGTCTGTGGCTGCGCCAGTCGACAACGCCGCGCAACAGGTGCATGGCGCCGGTCAACGACACGCCGAACAGGTCTTTCACGGCTGGCGTGTCCATGACCTGCACCACGTCGGGGTGGTCATGCAACTGCTCGCCCACGCCCGGTTGGTGGTGCACAACCTCGATGCCATGCGCCTGCAACGCCTGCGCATCGCCGATGCCCGAGAGCATGAGCACCTGCGGCGAGAGCAGTGCGCCCGCGCACAGCAGCACTTCCCGCGTGGCGCGCTCAGTGTGAATGGAGCCGTCGCGCAGGTAGGCCACGCCGGTGGCGCGCTTGTGCTCGTCGAACAGGATGCGCGTCACATGCGCCTGCGTGACCACCTGCAGATTCGGGCGCTGCAAGTGTGGCGTGAGATAGGCCTTGGCGGCGCTGAAGCGTTCTCCGTTGCGATGCGTGACCTGGTACAGGCCCACGCCTTCGAGCTGCGCACCGTTGAAATCCGAGTTGTGCACATGCCCCGCCTGCACGCCCGCCTCGACAAACGCGCGGCTCATGCGGTGCGGCTGCTGCAGGTCGGCTACGTTGAGCGGTCCGCCCGTGCCGTGCAGCGCACTCGCGCCGCGCTCGTTGTTCTCCGAGCGCAAGAAATACGGCGAGACGTCACGCCAGCCCCAGCCGGGATTGCCTTGCGCCTCCCAGTGGTCGTAGTCCTGCGGCATGCCGCGCGCATAGATCATCGCGTTGACCGAACTGGATCCGCCCAGCACCTTGCCACGCGGCTGGAATCCGCGCCGCCCGCCCAGTCCTGGCTGCGGCGTGGTTGGCAAAGCCCAGTTGAAGCGGCCCGTTTTCGCCATCAGCGCCAATCCGGCAGGGCAATGGATGAGCGCACTGCGGTCCGGCCCACCGGCTTCGATCAGGCACACGCGCACGGCCGGATCCTCACTCAGGCGTCCGGCGAGCACGCTGCCTGCCGAGCCTCCCCCGATCACGATGTAGTCGAACATGTGACAGTTGCTCCTAGAGTATTTCAAGTGGCGGCAAGGTTTGCCGATACCATTACGCCAGATTCCGAGACCGCTCTCATTTTCTTTTTCAATTCTAGAAGGCACATTGACATGACGATTTCTACGGTGGGCATCATTGGCGCAGGCACGATGGGCAATGGCATTGCACAGGCATGTGCGGTTTCCGGCATCCATGTGGTGATGGTGGACATCTCCGACGCGGCCGTGCAAAAGGGTATCGCCACGGTGGGCAGCAGTCTGGATCGTCTGATCAAGAAAGAGAAAATCTCCGAAGCCGACAAGGCCGCCGCGCTGGGCCGCATCAAGGGCTCGACCAGCTACGACGACCTGAAGGCCGCGCAGATCGTGATCGAAGCCGCTACGGAAAACTACGACCTGAAGGTCAAGATCCTCAAGCAGATCGATGAGCTCGTGGCGCCCGAGGTGATTCTGGCGTCCAACACCTCGTCGATCTCCATCACCAAGCTGGCCGCCGTTACCAGCCGCGCCGACAAGTTCATCGGCATGCACTTCTTCAACCCCGTGCCGATGATGGCGCTGGTGGAAATCATCCGTGGCCTGCAAACCAGCGACGCCACGCACGACGCCGTGAAGGCGCTGGCCGAAAAGCTCGGCAAGAGCCCCATCACCGTGAAGAACGCGCCGGGCTTCGTGGTGAACCGCATTCTGGTGCCGATGATCAACGAAGCCTTCTTCGTGCTGGCCGAAGGTCTGGCCACGCCGGAAGACATCGACGCCGGTATGAAGCTGGGCTGCAACCAACCCATCGGCCCGCTGGCACTGGCGGACATGATCGGTCTGGACGTGTGCCTTGCCGTGATGGACGTGTACCTCGAAGAGTTCGGCGACAGCAAGTACCGCCCCTGCCCGCTGCTCAAGGAAATGGTGGCCGCAGGCCGTCTGGGCCGCAAGACCGGTCAGGGCGTCTACAAGTACTAAGCCGCGACCCGCGCCGCCACGGCGGCGCGCCTTTGATGGCGTATCCAGCGGAGCCCGAATGCCCCAGATCAACCACTTCAAGCACGCACTGGCTTCGGGCCGGTCGCAGATCGGCATCTGGTCGTCCCTGCCCTCGCCCTATGTATCGGAGTTGATTGCCGGTTCGGGCTTTGACTGGGTGCTGCTGGACACCGAGCACTCGCCCAATGACGTGCCGATCGTGCTGCAGCAATTGCAGGCCGTGGCGGCCGACCGGGTGAGCCGCTCGCATCCGGTCGTGCGTCCCGCGTGGAATGACCCGGTGCTGATCAAGCGCTACCTCGACATTGGAGCGCAAACCCTATTGTTGCCTTTCGTGCAGAACGCGGGCGAAGCGCGCGCTGCCGTGAGCGCCATGCGCTATGCACCGCGCGGCGTGCGCGGCATGGGCGGATCGATGCGCGCCTCGCACTTCGGGCGCGATGACCGCTACGTTGCCGACTCTGAAAACGAGCTGTGCCTGCTGGTGCAGGTGGAGACCCAGGAGGCCCTGGAGCAGCTCGAAGACATCGCCGCTGTGGATGGCGTGGACGGCATTTTCATCGGCCCTGCCGATCTGTCGGCCAGCATGGGCTACCCCGGCCAGCCCATGCATCCGGCCGTGAGCAAGACCATCGACGACGCCATCGTGCGCATCCGCGCCGCAGGCAAAGCGCCGGGCATCCTGATGGTGAACGAGGAGCGCGCACGCCAGTGTCTGGCACTGGGCGCGCAGTTCGTAGCCGTGGCGATGGACCTGCTCTTGCTGCGCAATGCCTCCGACGCTGTGGCCGCTCGCTTCCTGGACGCATCGGCTGCGCCGCGCAACTCCACGTATTGAACCGGTTGCGCGTCGAACCTCAGCCTATAAGAATTTACCCATAAATAAATCCTTCAGAATCAGTGGGAAAGCAAGGCAGAAATCAGTTTCACGCCTCATGATGAGAACTTCGAGCGCTGACCGCGCTATAAACGAACTCTCATGAAATACGCCCTGCTCTCCGACCTCCACGGGAATCTCCACGCACTGGACGCCTGCCTGGCGCATGCGCGTGCGCAGGACGTGCACCAATTCGCCTTTCTTGGCGACCTCGTTGGCTATGGCGCCTATCCAGCGCAAGTGCTCGAGCGCGTGATGGCGCTGGTCTCGTGTGGTGCGCCTTGCGTGCGCGGCAACCACGAGGAAGTCACCCTGACCCCGCCCGAGGTGATCCGCCGCGCGCAGGATGAAAGCGCCGCGTGGACGCACGCCCAGCTCAACCCGATGCAGTTGAGCTTTCTGAACAACCTGCCCCTCACCGCCAAGCTGGAAATGGATGCGCTGCTGGTACACGCCAGCGCCGACAAGCCCGAAAACTGGCACTACGTGGAGGACAGCAACGCCGCCGAGCGCAGCATGCGCGCCGCAGCCGAGCACGATCCGGCCATCCGCTATGTCTTCAGCGGCCACGTACATTCCCAAGCGCTGTACTTCCTCACCCCCACGGCCAAGCTGATGCGCTTCACGCCGGAGCCCGGCGTGTCCATTCCCGTGCCCCCGCACCGGCAATGGCTGGCGATCATCGGCTCCTGCGGCCAGCCGCGCGATGGCGATCCCCGAGCCATGTACGCGGTCTACGACAGCGAGGCCGCGCTCATGACCTTTCACCGCGTGGACTATGACTACGTGGCCGCAGCCGCCGCCATCCGGGCGACGCAAGTGCTGCCCGAGTTTTTTGCCGACCGGCTGGAGCAGGGAATGTGACGCATCCCCCTCCACGCTCGCGCAGTGCGCACAAGCCGCCCCTTCCATCCTTTCCTGTACAGATGACATGAAACTGCTGACACCGGGGACCGAGATCGATGGCTTCATCGTCCGTGAATGCCTGCACGCAGGCGGCATGGCGCACATCTACCGCGTCGAATACGCGCAGGCGTCGCGCGACCCGGGGTTTCCGATGGTGATGAAAGTGCCGCGCATGACGGCGGGCGACGGTGCGGAGAACATCATCAGCTTCGAGGTAGAACTGCAAATCATGCCCGCGCTGCACGGCCCGCACGTGCCGCGCTTCGTTGCAGCGGGCGACCTCATCCGCCTGCCCTACATCGTGATGGAGTACATCGAAGGCCAGACGCTGCAGCACTGGATCGACGCCCATCCCCAGGCCGCCATCGACGCCATCGCGCGCATCGGCAATGCCATGGCGCTGGCGGCACACAGCCTGCACCAGCAAAACGTCTGCCATCTCGACTTCAAGCCCGCCAACGTGCTGCTGCGTGCCGACGGCAGCGCGGTGCTGCTGGACTTCGGCCTGTCCTGCCACGCGCACTACCCCGATCTGCTGGCCGAAGAAATGCGCAAGGCCGTGGGCTCGCCCGCCTGGATCGCGCCGGAGCAAATCGTCGGTGTGCGCGGCGACGTGCGCAGCGACCTGTTCGCCATCGGCGTGATCCTGTATGAAATGACCACAGGCGAACTGCCGTTCGGCGCCCCCACCACGCAAGGCGGCATGCGCCAGCGCCTGTGGATGACACCCACACCGCCGCGCCAGTTGCGCCCAGACGTGCCGGGCTGGTTGCAGGAAATCATCCTGCGCTGTCTGGAGCCCGAAGCCGCACAGCGTTACCCCACGGCCGCGCATCTGGCGTTCGACCTCTCGCACCCCGAGCAAGTGCCACTCACCGAGCGTGCAGCGCGCACCACCGCGCCCGGCGCCAAAGCGCACTTCAAGCGCTGGATCAAGGCCGCGGGCATGCACTACCAGCCCAGCCCCGTGCCCAAGGAGCAGTTGCAAACCGTGCCGCTGCTGATGGTGGCCGTGCCGCACAAGGACGTGAGCGACGCCACCATGTACTCGCTGCGCCAGGCGGTGAACCGCTCACTCGGCATCCGCCCCGGCGCGCGGCTGGCGTGCGTGACCGTGATTTCACCCTCGGACAGCAGCACCAGCGAGCACGAGCGCAGCGAAACCACGCTGCACCGCCAGCACCTCTCGCGCCTCAAACAATGGGCAGGCACGTTGCAATTGCACGGACACAGCGCCAGTTGCCATGTGCTGGAAGCCAGCGATGTGGGCGAGGCGCTGGTGCGCTACGCACGCGGCAATCAGGTCACCATGATCATCATGGGCGCCGCCACGCACGGCCTGCAGATGCAGCGCTTTGTCGACACCGTGCCGATCCGCGTGGCGCGCGACGCGCCGTGCACCGTCATTCTCGTGAAACAACAATTGCCGTTTCACGCGCTGGCAACAGGCGACAATGCAGACCATGCATCCACCTCCACACCCAGCTACTGAAACGCACAACCCGTCCGACGGCTCAGACGCAGAGGCTGCGCATCCCTATGCGCGCCTGACGCCCGATCTGGTGCTCGATGCGCTGGCTGGCATCGGCCTGTATGGCGATGGCCGGCTGATGGCGCTGGGCTCCTACGAGAACCGCGTCTATCAGGTCACCCTGGAAGACGGCAGCCGCGTGGTTGCCAAGTTCTACCGCCCCGGGCGCTGGAGCGATGCCCAGATTCTGGAGGAGCACGATTTTTCCCTGGAACTGGCCGGCGCCGAAGTGCCCGTGGTCGCGCCACTGGTGATCGACAACCGCACGCTGCACCGCCACGAAGGCTTTGGCTTTGCCGTGAGCCCCTGGCGCGGCGGTCGCACGCCGGAACTGGACGACTTTGAAGTGCTCGAATGGACGGGCCGCTTTCTGGCGCGCATCCACACGGTCGGTGCGCTGAAGCCGTTTACCGTGCGTCCCGCGCTGGACCTGCAGACCTTCGGCACGGACAGCCGTGACTGGTTGATGCAGCACGACATTCTCCCGCTCGATCAGGCCTCCGCCTGGCACAAGGCCTGCGACGAGGCCCTGAACATCATCGGCAACCAACTCCACCCGACACAGCCACTGCGCCTGCATGGCGACTGCCATCCCGGCAACGTGCTGTGGACGCCCGTGGATGAAACGGGGGGAGGGCCGCACTTTGTCGACTTGGACGATGCACGCAGCGGCCCCGCCGTGCAGGACCTGTGGATGCTGCTGTCCGGCGAGCGCCCGCAGCGCAGCATGCAACTGTCCACCCTGCTGGACGGCTACGAGCAGTTCCGCGACTTCGATCGCCGCGAGCTTGCCTTCATCGAGCCGCTGCGCACCCTGCGCCTGATCCACTATAGCGCCTGGCTGGCGCGCCGCTATGCCGACCCGATTTTCCCCATCAACTTCCCGTGGTTTGGATCGAGCGATTACTGGCGCGGCCAGATCGACATGCTGCACGAGCAGATCGAAGCCATGCAGGAGCCCCCGCTGATGGTGTGACGGCGAACCGCTGGCTCAGCGCGCGCCAGCGGCGGTGAGCAGTCCGGCGATGGCGGTTTGACCGCGCTTGTTCGCCAGCGCGAGGGGTGTCTGCCCGTTCTTGTCGGCCAGATTCACGTCGGCTCCAGCCGCAATCACATCGCGCACGATCTGCTGGTGCGCCTCGCCCCCGTTGCCCAGTTCGATGGCTTCCAGCAGACAGGTCCAGCCCAGGTTGTTGACGTGGTTGACGTCCACGCCCGCCTCCATCAGCGTTTTGGCGACCTCGACATGCCCGCGCTCGCACGCGGGGATGAGCGCTGTGCCGCCGTAGCGGTTGGTGCTTTTCAGGTCGGCCTTGCGCGAGAGAGTCATGCGCAGGATTTCCAGTCGTCCACTCGCACCCGCGAGCAGGAAGGCGCTGTCTTGCTGCTGGTTCTTCAGGTTCACATCCGCGCCGGCGGAAATCAGCGATCGCGCCACTTCCACATGATTCGCCGCCGTGGCAAGCAAGAGCGGTGTATTTCCATCCGCATCGCGCGCGTTCACCGGAGCGCCACGCGCAAGCAGTTTGCGCACCGCGAGTTCATCGCCGCTGGCAGCGAATTTCAGCAGTTGCTGGCCCAGCGTCTTGGCCCCCACAGCGCGCACATGCGCCTGCTCGGTCGTGGCGTTGGCGGCTTCGATGTGGGGTTGGTCGCGCGTGCTGATGCGGCGCAGCGCCAGCTCGGCACTGACCGGATTGGCCACGGGCAGCGCCGCCAGAGCCAACAGATAAACCCATGCGCGTGCAAAGCTTGTGCGTCTCATCCAGTCATTCCATCCAGGTTGGCGCTGGACGTCTCTCGCATCAGGTCGAACCGCCTGCACGCATGGGGGATTTGCCTGCCAGCTTGAGAGACTGCTTCCAGCCGTTGACGATCACGTCGCCGAAGAATTTGCGATCCAGCAGCAACCATACCAGCACCGGAGCCAGCGTGGGCAACACCAGTACGCCCACCTGGTAGCCAAAGACGATGGATTCCACCTGCCACGGATCGACGCGCAAAGTGCGGATATTGAGATTGGCGGCGGTGATCACCTGCATGAGCAGATACATCACCAGACTGAAGGTCTGAATGGGCAGCAGGATGAGATAACCGATGATGGCTTTCTGCAACCGGCCCGGCGCCCGGTTGGCCGCCCAAGCCGCCAAGATCAGCGCAAGAAAGATGGGCAGGCCAAAGGCGTAGCGTCCGGGATCGGCTTCGACATACACGTCGGCAATCCGGCCGCCGCTGTTGGGCACGACGACACCGACGCTGGTTTCCACCTCTATCTTGCCGGGTTGCTTGTGCACATCGCGTACCCACATCGGGGCCACCTGCTCCAACGCCACGTGCGAGAGCATGGCGATGGGGTACGAAGTCCATGGCGAGATCTTGGTCCAGACCAGCGTGATCACGATGATCGCGCCGAAGGCAAAGGCGGCAAAGCGCGCAAGCACCTTGCTTTTGCCTGCGCCCGGTTTGGCGTCCCCGGTGGTGGCTGTCGTCTGCTCGCTCATGTCACTCCCTGTATGTGTTGTGTGTGGATTGCCGGCGCACTCACACCGATGGCCGTGGCCGCGCATGCGGTGACAGGTCCAGCGAATGGCTGACGGAGCCGCCGCCCGTTCCCACGCGCGGCGCCACCGGAGCCACAGGAGGTGCAGGCGGCTCATCCGGCGGCGGTGACGGCTCGTTGGCCGCTCGCTCCCTCGAGCCTGCACGCACCCACAGCAGCCAGACGATGAGCACGTCCAGCATGATCAGCGCTTGCCAGAGAAACTCGTGCGCAAAGTTGAACACGCTCATGTTCCACTGGCCCAGATAGAACAGGCTGATCACGCGCACCACGTTCAGCGCCTGAATGGCGAGAAAACCCACCACGAAGCCGACCAGCTTGTGCCGCCAGCTCGATGGAAACGCAATGATGGCGGCGAAGAGCACGATGCAGGCCTCGATGCCGTTACAGCCCGCCTCGATGGAGACGCCGAATCCGCTGGCGCTGTTCCACAACACTTTGCCCGATGCCGACGCGGTAGAGTCAAACCACGTGACCAGTCCAGCGCAAATGCGTGCCAGCAAAGCCGTCCACGGCAGCACGATGTGCTCCTGCACCCAGTTCAGCATGTTCAGCCCGAACAAGGACAACTGGATGGTGAGAAATAGCAGGAAAAAGCGCAACATTGCGAGTGTCTACCAATCCTATTCAGACGAAAAAAAACCGTGGAACCCAAGGTTACACGGCATTCTCCTTGAAACCAACCCGCCATGCCATCGCTAAGCGCATGGCGGGGATTCAATTTGATTGAACTAATTTAAACCAATAGCGCATTCACGCGGCGGACATACGCTGCTGGGTCTTCCGGCAGGCCACCTTCGGCGAGCAGCGCCTGATCGAACAGGATGTGCGCCAGGTCGTTGAAGTGCACCGAGCCTTCGAGCTTCTTCACCAGCGGGTGCTCCGGGTTCACCTCCAGCACCGGCTTGGACTGCGGGATTGGCTGGCCCGCCTGCTTGAGCATGCGCGCCAGTTGCGAGCTGATGCCGCCGTCCTGCACCACGATGCAGGCAGGCGAATCGACGAGGCGCGTGGTCACGCGCACGTCTTCCACTTCATTCTTCAGCGCCTCCTTGAGCTTGGCCAGCGTGGGCTTGAAGGTTTCAGCCGCTTCTTGCGCGGCCTTCTTTTCCTCTTCATCCTGCAGCTTGCCCAGATCGACCGCGCCCTTGGCCACCGACTGCATCGGCGTGCCGTCGAACTCGGTCAGATAGTTCAGCGCCCACTCGTCCACGCGGTCCGTCATCAGGAGCACTTCGATGCCCTTCTTCTTGAACACTTCCAGTTGTGGACTGTTCTTGGCGGCGGCAAGCGTATCGGCGGTGATGTAATAGATAGCCTCCTGGCCCTCCTTCATGCGCGCCTTGTAATCGGCCAGCGACACCACGACGGCATCGCTCGTAGTCGAGGCAAATCGCAGCAGCTTGGCGATGCGCTCGCCATTGCTGAAGTCTTCGCCCAGACCTTCCTTGAGAACGGCGCCAAACTCCGTGTAGAACTTGGTGTACTTGCCTTCCTTGGCCTTGTCGTCTTCACTGACCACGTCCACCACGTCGCCTTCGGTCGCCATGGCGTCATGTTTGTCATGCTTGGCCAGGTCTTCCAGCATCGACAGAACGCGGCGCGTATTGCCATCGCGGATCAGGCGCACGTCGCGGCTTTCCTGGAGCAATTCGCGGCTCACGTTAAGCGGCAGATCGGCAGAGTCGATCACGCCCTTCACAAACCGCAGATACGTCGGCATCAGCGCTTCGGCATCGTCCATGATGAACACGCGCTTCACATACAGCTTGACGCCCGCCTTCTTGTCGCGGTTCCACAGGTCCATGGGTGCGTGCGACGGGATGTAGAGCAGCTGCGTGTACTCCGTATTGCCTTCCACACGGTTGTGGCTCCAGCTCAGCGGCGCTTCGTTGTCGTGGGTGATGGCCTTGTAGAACTCGATGTACTGCTCATCGGTGATGTCCTTTTTCGGGCGTGTCCAGAGCGCGCTGGCCTGGTTGACCACTTCCCACTCGCCGGTCGCCACCATCTCGCCGGGCTGGTCGTTCTCGCCCTCCTTCCACTCCTCTTTTTCCATGAGGATGGGCAGGCTGATGTGGTCGGAATACTTGTTGATGAGCTGCTTGAGCTTCCAGGCATTCAGGAACTCTTGCGCGTCGTCCCGCAGATGCAGGGTGATGCTGGTGCCGCGCTCCGCGCGCTCGATCTGCTCGACCTCGAAATCGCCAGAACCGCCACTCACCCAGCGCACGCCTTCATTGGCTGGCAGCCCCGCGCGGCGCGACTCCACCGTGATCTTGTCCGCCACGATGAAGCCGGAGTAAAAGCCCACACCGAATTGACCGATCAACTGCGAGTCTGCCTTCTGGTCGCCCGAGAGCTTGCTCATGAAGTCCCGCGTGCCGCTCTTGGCGATGGTGCCCAAGTGATCGATGGCCTCCTGCTCACTCATGCCGATGCCGGTGTCGGCGATGGTGATCGTGCGGGCCTGCTTGTCGAAGGACACGCGCACCTGCAGGTCAGGCTGGTCGCCATAGAGCGACGGGTCGTTCAGTGCCTCGAAGCGCAGCTTGTCGCATGCGTCCGATGCGTTGGAGATCAACTCCCGCAGGAAGATCTCCTTGTTGGAGTACAGGGAGTGGGTGACCAGATGCAGCAGTTGCGCTACTTCGGCCTGAAAGCTATGGGTTTGCTTGTTGTTCATCTTGTCCATCTGATGTGATTCATGCAGCCTGGCTGCATGTGCCATTGCAAAAACTCTATCAACGCATATGTTCGGTCTCCTGCGCACCGTGCTCCGCCGCGCCCGCGCACGACCGGATCAGTGGCAATGCGCCCGAATCTGGCATCCAGATAAGGGCAGGCGGCGGGATTTCAAGCGCTGACACGTCTGCGGAATAGGCTCTCATCAAGCCCTGAGTTACACACTGATGATTCACTAGATTGACTTCTTAGGTATTTCGTTACAGATAGGCCATTAGCTGTCGTTTTTAACGGATTTGTTACTTTGACTTAGCAAAAATTTCACTGATTTTTCACTTGAAAATTCTGCACATCTATTTGATTTAAAAGACTTTTATAACCGCTTGAGTGTTCGCAAGAATATTTGCTCCCTATCGATTACAAATAGTAACTATCTTTTTGTAACTTGAAGTCATCGAACGGTCGTACATTTTCGTTGCATTCGTATCCGACCATCTTCAAGATCAATTCAATAGATGTTTACTAATAGAACACCAACTGGATTGCGAATGGATGCGAGGCAACGAATGTAGATGTCTGTGCAGCACAGGCTCTGAGCGAAGCAGGAAAAGTGACACTTTCGGCACTGGAACCCCAGGGCGGAGGCGACAGGAAATCCAGGATTTGACAGGGCCCGGCTGACGACAGCGTGTTTGTTTTTACATCGTCCCGGCAGCCATCCCGTTTGGCATTCGACGGGCTAACCCTTTCCTCAGGATCCTTCATGACATTCCAACGTTTTGCGTTCTCCCTCATCGTGGCGGCCACTGCTGCCCTGTCCATGGCCCCCGCGCAGGCGGCAACGACCGTATCCGGCAACTTCAATGTGAACCTCAAAGTGGTGCCCAAGTGCGTGTTTGGCACCGGCACCATTGCCAACATCGATCTCGGTAGCGCCGATGCGTCCACGTCGGGTCTGACCACCAATGCGGGCAGCACGACGTTCAACATCCAATGCACCAAGCGCACCGCCTACACGATTAACCTGTCGCCCACCAATACCGTGGCGGGCGCGGACAACACCGGCAAGCTGAATGCCTCCACCGATGCCACGCAGCAAGTGGACTACGCCCTGTTCTCCGACGCGGCATACAAGAACGCCTGGGGCAAAACCACCGCCGTGAGCGACACTGCCACCTCTTCTGCACTCAAGTCTTACACCGTCTACGCGCGCGTGACGTCCGTCGGCGATGTCATTCAGGACAACTATTCGGACAAGGTCACCATCACCGTGACGTATTGATCGAGCCACGCGTAGCCTGCAATGAGACTGTCTATGACCCGTCTGCCTTTTCAATGTGCGACCCGCACCATGATCAGCGCCGCTGCGCTGGGCGCCTTTCTGCTGCTGACCTCCCGCGCCTTGGCCGGCGGGTTGGAGGTGTCGCCCACCACGCTACAGATCACGTCGCAGCAGTCCGCTGAAGGCATTACGCTGAGCAACGTCGGCGATACGCCCCTGCATGCGCAGGTGCGCGTATTTGCCTGGAGCCAGAAAGACAATGAGGACTTGCTCACCCCCAGCACGGGCATCACGGTCAGCCCTCCGATGCTGCAGATCGCTCCCGGCGCAAGTCAGTTGCTGCGCGTGATCCGCAGCACATCAGCTCCAACCGGAGGGAGCGAGCAAACCTATCGGCTCATCATCGATGAAATCCCCAGCCCAGCGCCGCTGCCCTCTACCGGCTCGGGCTCTGCGGGCGCAAAAAAGGCCAGCGGCGCCAAGTCCTCGACCGCGCTCGATTTCTACATGCGCTATTCATTGCCGGTTTTTGTCGGTGATACCAATGACAACGCGCCTTCCTCGCTGACCTGGCAGCTCGCCACTTCGCCCCGGCAGTGGACGCTTTCGGTCACCAACGTCGGCCAAACGCGCGCGCAGATCGCCGACATCGCGGCCGTGCTGTCCAACGAAGAGCGCAAAATGCTGTTTTCCGGGCTCGCTGGCTACGTGCTGGCAGGTCAATCCCGCTCCTGGACGATTACCGCACCCGATGCAGGCCAGAAAGTCGTCCGACTAGAAGCCATGATCAACCGCAAGGTACTGCCGGTCCATGTCGATTTCGCACGCTGATTTGGCGTGGCTACGCTGTGCGGCGATCGGCGTACTGGCTCCTTGCGCCATGGGACTGCACAGCACGCTGGCCGCAGCGGCCACAGATGCGCCGGGCGCCGTGCGCGCTTCCGATCTGCCGCCCATCAGCATTCCCCTCACCGCGGCCAGTGGTGGAGAGCTTCTGCCATTGCACCTGTCCACGCGCCTGAACACTCGCGATCAGGGGATGCAGCCTGCGCTGCTGAAGGATGGACAGTTGTGGATGCTGCGCGACTCGCTCGCGTCCATGGGCGTCAAGAGCCAAGCGCTGCCCCCCATGGTCACCGCTGCCGTCGACGCGCAGTGGGTGGCGCTGTCATCGATCGAGCAAGCGAGTGTGGATTTCAATGCCGCTCAACAACGGCTGGCGTTGACCTTGCCGTTCGAAGCACTGAATTGGGAGAGCACCCGTATCGACACGGAACGGCGCACCGTCCCGTTGGCCTCTGCCTCCCCCGGCATGTTGGTCAACTACGACCTGTATGGGTGGACGAATGACCTTCATCGCGCACTCAGCGCGTCCACTGAACTGCGCATGTTCAGTAAAAACTCCGTGATCAGCAACACCATGCTGACGCGCTACATGGACAATCCGGCAAGCCCGGAGTCCGGCACCGGGCCGTCGCAATTCAGCAATGTGCGACTGGATACCACGTTCAGCCGCTCGTTCCAGGATGAACTGCTCACGCTGCGCATTGGCGATACGTTGACGGGCTCGCTACCCTGGAGCCGCGCCACGCGCATCGGTGGCATCCAGTTGGCGCGCAACTTTGGGCTGCAGCCCTTCCAATCTACTGCCCCGATTCCGGCGCTCATGGGCACCAGCGCACTGCCATCCGACGTGGCGCTTTATATCAACGGTATTAAGCAATATCAGGGTCAGGTTCCGGCCGGCCCGTTCACGCTGAACACCGTTCCCGGCATTTCCGGAAGCGGCAACGCGCAGGTGGTGTTGACCGACGCACTGGGTCGCGCGACCACGCTGCAGTTCAATCTCTACCAGACGAACCAGTTGCTGCGCCAGGGATTGAGCGACTGGTCCGCCGAACTGGGCTGGGTGCGCAAGGACTACGGCCTGTCCTCGTTCGACTACGGATCGGATCCGTTGGCCAGTGGAACCTGGCGCTACGGGTTGAACGACCGTATCACACTGCAAAGCCATGCCGAGGTCACGCCCAGTCTGGTCAACGCGGGTGGCGGCGCATCGGTTCAGATCGGCCACCTGGGCGTGGTCACCGCCGCAGCCGCCGGTAGTCGCCATGAGGGCGACAGTGGTCATCTGGTGCGCATGGACTACCAATGGAACAACCAGCGCTTCAACGTCGGCCTGTCCGGCACGCACGCCAGCGATGCCTACCGCGATACGGCTTCGCTCTATGACAGCAATCGCCTTGCACGCTCGGGCAGCGCCTTTGCAGGCTTCAGTCATCCCGACTTTGGCAGCCTCAACATCGGCTGGCTGTATCTGCGCAACTTCGGCTCGCCCGCCCAGCGTTACACCACCTTCGCCTGGAGCCGCGCGGTCGGTCCACACAGCTTTGTGAGCGTGAATTTCAACCACAATCTGGACGACAGCAAGCAAAGCTCCGCACAGTTCCTGCTCAGTTGGTATCTGGACGGAAATCTCAACCTCAGCACTTCCGTCTCGCACCAGAACGGGGGAACGCAAGTGGCCGCATCCGCGGGTCAGCGCGCACCGAGCGAAGGCGGCTGGGGATGGCGCGCATTCGCCCAGAGTGGCGACTCAGGCAATGGGCAAGCGCAAGTCGACTATGTGGGGCGCAAGTTCGAGGCCAACGCCGCAGTGGCGCGCAGCTCCGGCATGAACAGTGGCGCGCTCGGGGCATCCGGAGCGCTCGTCTTCATGGACGGACACGCCTTTGCCAGCCGCCGTATCTATGACAGCTTCGCCGTGGTCAGCACCAACGGCGTGCCGGACGTGCCGATCAAGCGCGAGAACCTCGTGATCGGTCGTACCGACGACCGCGGGGTGATGCTCGTGCCGCAGTTGCTGGCCTATCAGAACAACAAGTTGTCCATCGACGCCATGAACCTGCCCGCCCAGATGCGCGTGCCCGCTGTAGACCAATGGGTGGCGCCAACCGACCGCTCGGGCGTGCTCGTTGCGTTCGATCTGCAAACTGTGCGCTCCGGCACCGTCATCCTGCACACCACCAACGGCGCGCCACTGCCAATCGGCAGTCTGGTGTCGCTCTCGAATGGCACAGACCTGCCTTCGACCCCAGCGGGCACACACACCGGCGTGGTCGGCTATGACGGAGCAACGTTCTTCGATTCGTTGCAGCAACACAACCGTTTGACTGCGTACCTCGCGGACGGCACCCGCTGTCAGGCTGACGTCGAATGGCCCGGCACCAAACCGTATGAAGTGCCCACGCTCGGCCCGATCATCTGCAAATAAAGACGAAACTCCCCATGCCCGCTCCGATCTTTCACCGGCCACGAACACTGCTTGCCTACCTGCTGCTGTGCGGCTTGGGCTGGTTCAGCCCTTTCCTCGCACAGGCTGGCGTGACCTGTACGGCGAGCGCCTCCGATGTGAATTTTCCTGACGTCAAACCCTGGCAAGCGACCCCGGCGCAGATGGGCTCCATCACGGTGAGGTGCAAATCCGATGTCTGGGACTTTGCAGTGCAGAAGGTGAACGTCTGCCTTGCGATCGGCACTGGCGCCGGCAGTTCCAGTTGGGAACCTCGCCAGATGGTCCAGAGCGTTGGATCCGCCCGGCTTGACTACCAGATCTACAAAGCAGATGGCACCTTCTTCGGGTCGCCGTATCGACCCACGCCCGCACAGATCAGGAATGTGATCGTGCCGAGAAACGGTGGCTACACTACTCCGCTCGTCGTGAGCATGCAAGTGCTACTTCCGGCGCAAGTGTCTTCTGCCATTCCGCCAGGCCAGTACATGGGCAACTACTCGGGCATGGGCACCTTGATGGCCGTCTCCGCCCCCGTCAGCGAAATCGCCACCCCGTCTGACTGCAGCGATGAGAAGAACATCGCTGGCATCTTTCCATTTGCCGTGACGGCAACCGTGCCCAAATTTTGCGCCCTGATTCCTATCGATGACATGGCCTTCGAGAATGTGGCGGGCTTCGGCGACACGGAGCGCAATGCCGGCACCAGCATCGGCGTGCGCTGCACGCACACGACGGCGTACAGCGTGAGCCTTACCCCCTCCAACGGCAACGCGGCCGGAAAGGGTGCGCTCAAACTCGTCGGTGGCTCGGATACCGTTGCCTATTCGCTGTTTCGGGATGCAGCGCGCACCATCCCCTGGGGCAATACGTCGGGCAACGCTGTGTCCAGTACCGGCAACGGCACCATCCAGCGGTTTTCGGTGCACGGACAGGTGCCCGCGAATCTGGACGCCACGCCGGGTGACTACCGGGACAGCGTCCAGGTCACGGTGACTTACTGATCACCGCCGCCCGCGTCAGAACCGCTCGTTCGCGCCCAGATAGCGCCACTGCCCCACGGGCAGGTTGCCCAGCGTGACATGGCCGATGCGGATGCGTTTGAGGCCCACGACATGCAGGCCGACCTGCTCGCACATGCGGCGGATCTGGCGCTTCTTGCCTTCGTTGAGGATGAAGCGCAGTTGCTCGGGGTTCTGCCATTCCACGATCGCCGGGCGCAGCTTCTGGCCGTCCAGCGACAGGCCGTGGTTGAGCAATTCCAGCTTGTCTGCGGGGAAGACCGAGCGCACGTCCTTGTCGCGCCCTTCATAGGTGACGCGCACGAGGTATTCCTTGTCCACGGTGGAGTCTTCGCCAATCAACTGGCGCGCGACGCGGCCATCCTGCGTGAGCACGAGCAGGCCCACGGAGTCGATGTCCAGCCGGCCACAAGGCGCGATGCCGCGCAACTGGCCCGGCGTGAAGCGTGTGCGGCTGGTGTCGTCGCGCCAGTGCGTGCGCGGATTGATCAGCGCAACGGCGGGCGTGTGTCCGTCTTCGGCCTGCCCGCTCACATAGCCCATCGGCTTGTGCAACAGGATCGTGACCTGCTGCTCCTGATGGCCTTGCGCCTGCCGGTCCACGTCGATGCGATCGGTGGGCAGCACCTGCAGCCCCATCTCTGCCACGTCACCGTTCACACGCACCCAGCCGCGCGCGATCCAGTCATCGGCCTCGCGGCGCGAGCACATTCCCAGATCGGCCATGCGCTTGTTCAGACGGATCTTGTCGGAGGGCTCCTTGTGCACCACTGGCGCAGCGTGCTTCACGGGCACTGCGCGATCGGCTGCGGCAGCTCCGGTCTGTGCGGTCCATGTGTTGCCGCGTGGCTTGGGCGCAAACGCTGGCGGAGCCGATGCGCCGGACCGGGAGCGCGCAGGCGATGCAGCGCGCGGCGCGGGAGCTTGGGCTCCCGATGTGCCAGCGGCACCGGCAGGGCGCTTGAGCGCCAGACGCGGGCGCTCGCCCGCCGCAGGCTTGGCGTTGGAAGGAGAATCGTGATTTGGCTTTTCGGGCATGGGCCGTATTGTCTCAAGCCTCGGCCCCCATTGCCGCAAAGGGGGCGATGAAACTTGTTCACGCCATGGCTGGAAACGCTTCAGGCGATCTGGATGGACGCGCCCGACGCATCGACCGCACCGTCGAGCACCGCCGCCGGCGTGCTGCGCCGCGAACGCCGCGCTGCGCTGCCGTTGGCCGCCTGAGCCTGCGTGAACATGCTGTTGCGCAGCGCCTGCAGATCGAGCACGCGCACGCCGCCATATTCCACGCTGATGGCTTTGTGCGCCTCCAGCGCCGCCAGTGCCTCATTCACGCGCTGGCGCGACAGGCCGACGATATAGGCCAGCTCCTGCTGCGTGATGCGCAGCACCTCGCCCACCGCCGGGTACAGCACCGGGTTGAACAGCGCGGCCAGACTGCGTGCCACACGCACATCGGGGTTGGCCATGCGATCGATCTCACGCGCCGCGATGAACTGCGCCAGCCGCTCGTTGAGCTGGTTCATGACAAAGCGGTTGAAGCCAATGGAGTGGTCCAGCAGCCAATGGAAGGTGTCGATGGGCAGGCCCGCCACCAGACTCTTGCGCAGCGCCTGGATGTTGTAGCGATAGGGCTCGCGCTTCATCGCCGTGCCCTCACCAAACCAGCCTCCCGGAGGCACGCCGGTGAAGGTCATGGTCAGGCCATCGGCGTTATCGGCGCTCATCTTGAGCAGCCCTTCCACCAGACCAAACCAGTACGTCACCGGACGCCCGACGCGGCACACATAGTCGCCACGCATGGCATCGCCCACCACGAGCGACGCCATGGCACGCTCGCGCTCGCTGGAGTTCAAAAGGCGCAGCCACGGTATCCCGTCCAGCTCGTGGACGGTGGGCGGGCGACGGCGTTGATGCAGAGACACTTCCTGACTCATAGGGGACGAAGCATGGCCTACAAACACCCCTCAAAAAAGAGGGGAATACCCGATCACATCGCAGTTAGCACGCTCAGCCGATCACTGACCCATCACCAAATCACACGCTTTCATGCCGACCAGTTGCTCGGCTCGGCACTTCAAGGCAGCGCGTAACGGTAGCCTCGAAAACTCCAGATCGTGCGCGCGCTCTCGATGCGGTCCAACACCAGGCCGGGCCCGGCGGAATCGCCTTCGTGCAGCACCTGCCCGTTCACGATCACCATGCGGTAACGCGGATTGGAGGAGTACGTGATGCCCGCCAATTGCAGATTGGGCAACTGATCGCGCACCGATGGCGGCAGGTTGGCCACCGCATAGACCGGTCCGCCAGATGCCGCCGCCTGCGTGGCAGGCGCGGGCGCGGGCTGCGCGATCTCCGCCGCAGGCGCAGCCACGGCCGTTGCCGCGCTTGGCATGGCGGGCGCCGAGGCTTTGGGCTTGGGCGCGGCGGCCACCGGAGGAGGTGGTGCTACCGGCGCGGGCGGTGGTGTCACGTCGATGACCTGCGGTGCCACGGCTGGTGGTTGAGGCGTGGGAGCGGGTGCAGGTGCTGATGCTGGTGCGGGCGCAACGACAGCAGGAGCTGGCACGGGCGCATTCAGCACCACCACTTCGGACGGCTTATGTCCGGCCAGCCAGCGCGGCGCCAATTGCCACCATGCCAGCCCTGCCAATACCGCCACCAGCGCGGTGACGCCCAGTAATTTGCCCGCACCCGACTTGCCCGGATGCGCGCCGCTCGGTGTGGAGGCATCCCACGCCGGCGCGCTGTGCAAACCGGGCACGTTGCCCCGGTCGCGTTCGGCTTGTGCGCGCTTGAGTGCATCAAGAATAAATGACATGGATAGACCTCAGCCTCCGGCGCTCAGGCTCGGCTCGTTCACACCGGCTGCGCGATTCAACAACATCAGGGTCAATGGCCCTGCCTGCCCATCGGGCGTGAGGCCCTGAGAAATCTGGAACTGGCGAATGCTTGCGCGCCGCGTGCCCGGTTTGGCGTCAGTGGCCGTGGGCAGTGCCTTCGTCAGTTGTTCGTCGAGCCACGTCTGCGCGGCAGCGCCCGACATCAACTCTCCGTTGGTGGACACCACGGTCTTGGGCGCGCGCCACAGCGTGGTGATTTCACCGTGCCACAACGTGGCCAACGCGGCTACGGGAATCTCCAGTCGCGTGCCGTTCACACCTTCGAGCACGGCCTTGTCGTCGGTGAGTTGGCGCAGCACCGCCGTCACCTTGCGTTGGCCTTCGCCCGCAGCGGATGGCACGAGCGACAGCATTACCGGCCGATCCAGCGAGCGCAGCAGTGCCAACCCGGCCTTGCGACTGCGATAACAATGCAGGCCCTCGCGCGCCAGCGCCGGGCACGGATCGGCACTTGCGCCGGTCAACTGCACGTTCCAGCCCGCGGCCAATACCTTCCACGCGGCCAATGCGTCATCCGTTGGTTGCGCATCGAGAAAGGCCGCCATCGTCATCGGTGTGCTGGCAGCAATGTCTGCGTTCGCGCTAGCGGCAGATGCCACCGATGCAGGCTCCGCACGCTGCGGCGCAGCGGCGGCGGGCACAGCAGCGGCGGGCGCAACGGCAGGCCGGATCGCTTTGGAATGTTCCTCGTTGGGCGCGGCTCCGCGCAATGCCCAGCCCGCGCCACCGGCCAGCACGGCCAAGGCCAACGCGCCCACCGGCCACGCCCAGCGCCTGGCCGCGGACGTTGTCTGCGCGGATGGGTCGGACGCACCGGGCGCATAGAACACTTCGCGCCCGGCCTGTCGCACGATGGCTTCCGTCACCTGCGACGAGCCCGCTGCGTACGCGCCCAGCATGGCGCGATCGCACAGCAGATTGATGCGGCGCGGCACGCCGCCCGTGAGCGCATGCACGCGCTCCAGCGCCTTGTCGCCAAACGGGGACGCGCCCTGCAATCCGGCCACCGACAAACGGTGCGCGACATACTGCCGCGTTTCCTCCGGCGTCAGCGCATCGAGGTGATACCGCGCGATCACGCGCTGCGCCAGTTGTTCCATCGACGGCGTGGCCACCATGGTGCGCAACTCGGGCTGCCCGATGAGGATGATCTGCAAGAGCTTGCGTTCGCTGGTCTCCAGATTGGTGAGCAACCGCAGTTGCTCCAGCACGTCGCGCTCCAGGTTCTGCGCCTCGTCGATGACCAGCACGTTGTGCCGGAAGTTGGCGTAGGACTCCAGCAGGAACGCATTCAGCGGATCGATGCAATCCTTCACGGTTTCCGCGCCCGGCACCGTTGGCGCGTGGGCTACGCCAAACTCGTCGCAAATCGAGCGCAGCAGCTCCTGCACCGTCAGCTTGGGATTGAAGATATAGGCAACGTTGCAATGCGCTGGAATTTGTTCGAGAAAGCAACGGCACACCGTGGTCTTTCCGGTACCGATCTCTCCGGTCAGCAGCACAAAGCCGCCGCCCGCATCCAGTCCGTAAAGCAAATGCGCCAGCGCCTCGCGGTGGCGCTCGCTCATGAAGAGATAGCGCGGATCGGGAGCGATGGAAAAGGGCTGCTGCTGAAGCCCGAAAAACGAGGCGTACATAGGTGTTGCAAGGATACCGCGAGTGCCGTTGCCAGCGGCTGCCAGAGCGACAACACGCTCAAAAAACGTCACCCGCACATCGTTTCGTAAGTCCTGCGTCAGAAGCAGGGTTAGACCCCTGAGGACTAACCCGCAAATTGTCAGTGCAAAGACACATTGACGTCAAAGTCCTTCCTACCATTCGACACATCTTGATGGAATTGCCCGCTGGCGTGCCATCTGTTCACCAACTGGATAGGTACAGGAATGAAGACCACGTTCCCCCATTTGCTGCTGCAACATGCCCACAAGAGGCCGGATGCAGCAGCCTTGCGCGAGAAAGAGTATGGCATCTGGCAGACCTGGAGCTGGCGTGAGGCCGCTGACGAAGTGCGCCAGATGGCTTGCGGCCTGCTGGCTCTGGGCTTCGAGCGCGGCCAGAACCTCGCGTTCGTCAGCGACAACCGCCCGCACCTGTATCTGGGTTTCGTGGCCGTGCAAAGCGTTGGCGGCGTGCCGATTCCGCTGTACCAGGACGCCGTCGCCAGCGAAATGATCTTCGTGATGCAGGATGCGGAAATCGCTTTCGCCTTCGCCGAAAACCAGGAACAGGTGGACAAGCTACTGGAAGTGCGCGAGAGCGTGCCCAGCCTGCGCAACATCATTTATGACGACCCGCGCGGCCTGCGCAAGTACGATGCGCCCGGCCTCATCAGCACCGAAGACCTGATGAAAAAAGGCGTGGAGTGGGACCGCGCGCATCCCGGCGCATGGGACAAGCTGGTCGACAGCCTCCAACCCGAAGACGTCTCGGTGATCCTCTACACCTCGGGCACCACCGGCACGCCCAAGGGCGTGTGCCAAACCCATGCGAGCTTTGCCGGATCGGCGCAGGGCGCCATCGAGGTGGATAACCTCAACCCGAGCGACAACGTGATCTCCTACCTGCCGCCGGCGTGGGTGGGCGACCACCTGTTCTCGCTCGCGCAGTGGCTCACCGCAGGTTTCACCATCAACTGCCCCGAGTCGGCCAGCACGGTGAACATCGACCTGCGCGAGATCGGCCCGACGTATTACTTTGCTCCGCCGCGCGTGTTTGAAGGCATGCTCACCTCGGTGTCCATTCGCATGGAAGACGCGGCCAAGCCCAAGCGCTGGCTGTTCGAGCAATGCATGGCGCTTGCGCGCCGCGTGGGCTCGGACATTCTGGACGGCAAGCCCGTCAGCGCGATGGACCGCTTCAAATACAAGCTCGGCGACATGCTGATCTACGGCCCGCTGCGCAACGTGATGGGCCTGTCGCGCATTCGCGTGGCCTACACCGCGGGTGCAGCCATCGGGCCGGATCTGTTTCGTTTTTTCCGCTCCATCGGCATCAATCTCAAGCAGCTCTACGGCCAGACCGAAACCTGCGCCTATGTCTGCATCCAGCGCGATAAGGCCGTGAAGCTCAACAGCGTGGGCCGCGCCGCGCCCGGCATCGAGCTGAAGATTGCCGACAACGGCGAAGTGCTGGTCAAGGGCGTTTCCGTGCTCAAGGAGTACTACAAGCGCCCCGACGCCACGGCAGAAGTGATCGACGCCAACGGCTACTTCCACACCGGTGACGCCGGCGTGCTGGACGCCGACGGCGACCTGCGCATCATCGACCGTGCCAAGGACGTGGGCAAGATGAATTCGGGCGCCATGTTTGCCCCGAACTACATCGAGAACAAGCTCAAGTTCTTCCCGCAAATCAAGGAAGCCGTGTGCTTCGGCAACCAGCGCGATCAGGTCTGCGCGTTCATCAACATCGACTACGAAGCCGTGGGCAACTGGGCCGAGCGCCAAGGCATGCCTTACGGCGGCTACGTCGATCTGGCCACCAAGGAAAAGGTGATTGCGCTGATCGGCGACTGCATCGCGCAAGTCAACAAGGACCTGGCGGGCGAGCCCGGCATGGCCGACACGCAGATCGCGCGCTTTCTTGTGCTGCACAAGGAGCTCGACCCCGACGACGACGAGCTGACCCGCACCCGCAAAGTGCGCCGCAACTTCATCGCGGACAAATACGGCGTGCTCGTGGATGCGCTGTATGGCGGCAAGACCGAGCAGTTTGTGGAAACGCAGGTGAAGTTTGAAGACGGTCGCAAGGGCAGCGTGAGCGCCACCCTGAAGATCCGCGACGTCCCGCTCCACAAGGCCCACTGAGTCAGCACGAGGCAAGCACCCAAATGAGCACCAAAAAGATTGGCGATGTCATTCTGGACATCAAGAACATCAGCCTCCGGTTCGGCGGCGTGAAAGCGCTCACGGACATCTCCTTCAACGTGAAGGAGCACGAGATCCGCTCGATCATCGGCCCCAACGGCGCGGGCAAGAGCTCCATGCTCAACTGCATCAACGGCGTCTACACGCCGAGCGAAGGCTCCATCACTTTCCGTGGCAAGACCTTCGACCACATGAACAGCCGCCAGGTGGCAGAGATGGGCGTGGCGCGCACGTTCCAGAACCTGGCGCTGTTCAAGGGCATGAGCGTGATCGACAACATCATGACCGGTCGCAACCTGAAGATCAAAAGCAACATGCTCATGCAGGCGCTGCGCATCGGCCCTGCGGAGCGCGAAGAGATCCGCCACCGCGAGTTCGTCGAGCACATCATCGACTTCCTGGAAATCCAGGCCTTCCGCAAGACGCCTGTCGGCCAGTTGCCCTATGGCCTGCAAAAACGTGTGGACCTGGGACGCGCACTCGCCATGGAGCCGCAAGTGCTGCTGCTCGATGAGCCGATGGCCGGCATGAACGTGGAAGAAAAGCAGGACATGTGCCGCTTCATCCTCGACGTGAACGACGAGTTCGGCACCACCATCGTGTTGATCGAACACGACATGGGCGTGGTGATGGACATCTCGGACCGCGTGGTCGTGCTCGACTACGGCAAGAAGATCGGCGACGGCGCGCCCGACGACGTGCGCAACAACGAAGACGTGATCCGGGCCTATCTCGGCACGAGCCACTGATCAGGGAGACACACGAAATGGCATTCTTTCTGGAAACCCTGTTTGGCGGCCTCATGGCCGGCATGCTCTACGCGCTGGTGGCGCTGGGCTTTGTGCTGATCTTCAAGGCATCCGGCGTGTTCAACTTCGCGCAGGGCGCGATGGTGCTGTTCGCCGCACTCGCGATGGCGCGTTTTGCGGAATGGATTCCGCAATGGACCGGCATCGAAAACAAGATCGTCGCCAACGTCGCGGCCTTCATCCTGGCGGCCATCGTGATGTTCGTCTGCGCCTGGCTCATCGAGCGCCTCGTGCTGCGCCATCTGGTGAACCAGGAGGCGGCTACGCTCCTCATGGCCACGCTGGGCATCACCTACTTCCTTGAGGGCGTGGGCCAGACCATCTTCGGCAGCGAAATCTACAAGATCGACATCGGCATGCCCAAGGACCCTGTGTTCCTGTTCGAGAGCATGTTCGAAGGCGGCGTGATGGTGAATCAGGAAGACGTGATCGCCGCCGTGATTGCTGCCGTGCTGGTGGCCCTGCTGTCGGTGTTCTTCCAGAAAACCAAGACCGGCCGCGCATTGCGCGCCGTGGCCGACGACCACCAGGCGGCGCAATCCATCGGCATTCCACTGAACACCATTTGGGTGATCGTCTGGTGTGTGGCGGGCATCGTGGCCCTTGTCGCCGGCATGATCTGGGGCTCCAAGCTCGGCGTGCAGTTCTCGCTCACCACGGTGGCGCTGCGCGCCCTGCCAGTGGTGATCCTGGGCGGCCTGACTTCGGTGCCTGGCGCCATCATCGGCGGCCTGATCATCGGCGTGGGCGAAAAGCTCTCCGAGGTGTATCTCGGCCCATTCGTCGGCGGCGGTATCGAAATCTGGTTCGCCTACGTGCTTGCTCTCGCCTTCCTGCTGGTGCGTCCGCAGGGCCTGTTCGGCGAGAAGATCATTGACCGCGTCTGACCGGCCAGGGACAAGGAGAAACACACATGTTTTATCGTGAAAACGGCCAGTTCAAGACAACGTACAAGGCCGATCAACAAGTCTTCCCCATCGCGCAGGACAAGATCGGCGTGTGGCTGCTGATCGCGGCGGCCTTCATCGTGGTGCCGATGTTTGCCAGCGACTATTTCTATCAGGCCATCCTGATTCCGCTGACCATCATGTGTCTGGCAGCACTGGGCGTGAACATCCTCGTGGGCTACTGCGGCCAGATCTCGCTGGGTTCCGGCGCGTTCATGGCGGTGGGTGCCTACGGCGCATTCAACTTCATGGTGCGTGTGCCCGGCATGCCGCTGATCGTGGCGCTGATTCTGGGCGGCCTGTGCGCCACCTTCTTCGGCATCCTGTTCGGTCTGCCCAGCCTGCGCGTGAAGGGCCTGTACCTGGCCGTCGCCACGCTGGCGGCGCAGTTCTTCGCAGACTGGATGTTCCTGCGCATCAAGTGGTTCACCAACGATTCGCCCTCGGGCTCGGTCTCGGTGTCGCACCTGAACTTCTTCGGCATTCCGATCGAATCCGCGATGTCCGAGTACCTGTTCTGCCTTGCCGTGCTGGTGGTCATCGCCATGCTGGCCAAGAACCTCGTGCGCGGTGCCATTGGCCGTGAATGGATGGCGATCCGCGACATGGACGTGGCCGCCTCGGTGATCGGCATCCGCCCGATGTACGCCAAGCTGTCGGCCTTCGCCGTGAGCTCGTTCATCATCGGCGTGGCCGGTGCCCTGTGGGCCTTCATCCACCTTGGCGCGTGGGAACCTGCCGCGTTCTCGGTGGACGTGTCGTTCAAGCTGCTGTTCATGGTGATCATCGGCGGCATGGGCTCGATCATGGGCAGCTTCTTCGGCGCGGCCTTCATCGTCGTGCTGCCCATCGTGCTCAGCCTCGTCCTGCCCGCGATTGCGAGCACGTTCGGTTTCACCATGTCCACGGCGGGCGTGTCGCACGCCGAGTTCATCATCTTCGGCGCATTGATCGTCTGGTTCCTGATCGTGGAGCCGCATGGTCTGGCCAAGCTGTGGTCCATCGGCAAGCAGAAGATGCGCGTGTGGCCGTTCCCGCATTGATCCGTTTTTCCCAAGTGTGTGTTGTGTGCGCGTGCAGCGCCAATATTTAGCTGACTCTCAGTCCTCAGGTCCATTTACTTCCCAAGGAGACAAACCATGAAGTTCACACGTCTGGCTTTGGCCGCCACCCTGGTTGCCACAAGCGCCGGTTTCGCTGGCAGCGCATTCGCACAGGAGCAGTTCATTCCGCTGCTGTCCTACCGCACGGGCGCCTACGCACCCAACGGCATTCCATGGGCCAACGGCAAGCAGGACTACCTCAAGCTCATCAACGAGCGCGACGGCGGTATCAACGGCGTGAAGATCGCCTACGAAGAGTGCGAGACCGGCTACGCCACGGACCGCGGCGTGGAGTGCTACGAGCGCCTGAAGAGCAAGCCCTTCGTGGCAGCCGTCGACCCGCAAGCCACCGGCATCACCTTCGCGCTGACCGAGAAGGCGCCTGTGGACAAGATTCCGCTGATCACCCTGGGCTACGGCCTGTCCATCGCCAAGGACGGCAATGCGTTCCAGTGGAACTTCCCGTTCATGGGCAGCTACTGGACCGGCGCAGACATCCTGATCCAGCATCTGGGCAAGAAGGCGGGCGGTCTGGACAAGCTCAAGGGCAAGAAGATTGCGCTGATCTACCACGACAGCCCGTTCGGCAAGGAACCCATCCCGGTGCTGCAGCAGCGCGCCAAGATGCATGGCTTCGAGCTGCAATTGCTGCCCGTGACCGCGCCCGGCGTGGAGCAAAAGGCCACCTGGCTGCAACTGCGCCAGAGCCGTCCTGACTTCGCACTGCTGTGGGGCTGGGGCGTGATGAACTCCACCGCGCTGAAGGAAGCGCAAGCCACGGGCTTCCCGCGCGACAAGCTGTACGGCGTGTGGTGGGCAGGTGCGGAGCCGGACGTGCGTGACGTGGGCGAAGGCGCCAAGGGCTATCAGGCACTGGCACTGAATGGCTTCGGTCAGGGCACCAAGGTGTCGCAGGACGTGCTGAAGTTCGTGCACGACAAGAAGAACGGCACCGGCCCGCGTGACGAAGTCGGCTCCGTGCTCTACACGCGCGGCATGATCATCTCCATGCTGACCGTGGAAGCCATCCGCACCGCACAAGAGAAGTTCGGCAAGGGCAAGCCCATGACCGGCGAGCAAGTGCGCTGGGGCTACGAGAACCTGAACCTGACGGAAGCCCGGCTGAAGGAGCTGGGCTTCGATCAGGTGATGCGCCCGCTCAAGACCTCGTGCAACGACCACATGGGCTCCACCTGGGCACGTATCCACACCTGGGACGGCAAGAAGTGGAACATGGGCAGCGACTGGTACCAGTCGGATGACAAGGTCATCGAGCCGCTGATCAAGGAGCACTCGGACAAGTATCTGGCGGACAAGAAGATCACCCGCCGCACCGAGTGCAAGTGATGTCCTCCTGAGGCGCTAAGCGCCTCCCCTTCCCGCTGCGCACCGCGCGCTCCGGGAAGGGGGACTTCCGCTTCGCCGCGCGCGCAATCGACAGCCTCTTTGCAGTGGCTTCCGATTGGGTGAATGGCTTTGAAAAGGCTTGAACATGGAAACGAAAAACATCGTTCTGAACGTCAACGGTATTGAGGTGATCTACAACCACGTGATCCTCGTGCTCAAGGGCGTTTCTCTGCAATTGCCGGAGCGCGGCATCGTCGCACTGCTCGGCGGCAATGGTGCGGGCAAGACCACCACGCTGCGCGCGATCTCCAACCTGCTCAAGGGTGAGCGCGGCGAAGTCACCAAGGGCAGCATCGAGCTGCGTGGCGAGCAGATCCAGAATCTCTCGCCCGCCGATCTCGTGCGCCGCGGTGTGGTGCAGGTGATGGAAGGGCGTCACTGCTTTGCCCACCTGACGATCGAGGAAAACCTGCTCACCGGCTCCTACACGCGCACCAGCAAGGGCGAAATCTCGGCCAATCTGGAGAAGGTCTACAACTACTTCCCGCGCCTGAAAACGCGCCGCACCTCGCAGGCCGCCTACACATCGGGCGGTGAGCAGCAGATGTGCGCCATCGGCCGCGCAATCATGAGCAACCCCAACATCATCTTGCTGGACGAGCCCTCGATGGGACTCGCGCCGCAGATCGTGGAAGAGGTGTTCAATATCGTCAAGGACCTGAACAGCAAGGAAGGCACGACCTTCCTGCTGGCCGAGCAGAACACCAACATGGCGCTGAAATACGCGGACTACGGCTACATCATGGAAAGCGGCCGCGTGGTGATGGACGGTGCAGCCTCCGACCTCGCCAACAACGAGGACGTCAAGGAGTTCTACCTCGGCGTTGGTGGCGGCGAGCGCAAGTCCTTCAAGGACGTAAAGAGCTACAAGCGCCGCAAGCGCTGGCTGGCCTGACCCCTGCGCCACGCAGCGCAGCGGCCCCTCCGATCACATGAATCACTGAACCCGATAACACCCGTTCAACCCGGGCAGCCTGGCTGCGGCCCGAACATCTCAGGAAACCGCCATGACGACCTTCTACGATGCACTGGAAACCCGCGATCCCAAGGAGCGCGAGGCCGCCTTGATGGCTGCCCTGCCCGCCCAGATTGCCAACGCACAACAGCACTCCAAGGCTTTCGCGGAGATTCTGGACGGCGTCGATGCGGCCTCCATCACCAGTCGCGAAGCGCTCGCGCGCCTGCCCGTCACGCGCAAATACGAGTTGCTGGAACGCCAGCAAAAGGAGCGCGGCGGCAACCCGTTTGGCGGCTTCAGCACCCTCGCGTTCGGCGCGGCCATGCCGCGTGTCTTTGCCAGCCCCGGCACCATCTATGAACCCGAAGGCACGCGCAAGGACTACTGGCGCATGGCGCGGGCGATGTACGCGGCGGGCTTTCGCGCGGGTGAACTCATCCACAACAGCTTCAGCTACCACTTCGTGCCTGCAGGCTCGATGATGGAAACTGGCGCGCATGCGCTGGGTTGCACAGTGTTTCCCGGCGGCACCGGCCAGACCGAACAGCAAGTGCAGGCCATGGCCGAACTGCGCCCGAGCGGCTACATCGGCACGCCGAGTTTTCTCAAGATCATCATCGACAAGGCGGGCGAGCAAGGCGTGCCACTGCCCAGCGTGACCAAGGCGCTGGTGTCGGGTGAGGCGTTCCCGCCATCGCTGCGCGACTGGCTGGCAGAGCGTGGCGTTGCGGGCTATCAGTGCTACGCCACCGCAGACCTGGGCCTGATCGCCTATGAAACGGCAGCGCGCGAAGGACTGGTACTGGACGAAGGCGTGATCGTGGAAATCGTGCGTCCCGGCACGGGCGATCCGGTCAAGGAAGGCGAAGTGGGCGAACTCGTCATCACCACGCTCAATCCCGACTATCCGCTGATCCGCTTCGGCACCGGCGACCTGTCCGCCGTCCTGCCCGGCCCGTGCCCGACGGGCCGCACCAATACCCGCATCAAAGGCTGGATGGGGCGCGCGGACCAGACCACCAAGGTGCGCGGCATGTTCGTGCATCCGGGACAGATCGCCAACGTCATCAAGCGCTTCCCGCAAGTGGAGCGCGCGCGTCTCGTTGTCACTGGCGAGATGGCGAATGACCAGATGAAGCTCATCGTCGAGACCACAGAGACCGCGCCGGGCCTGAGCAACCAGTTGGCCGAGGCGCTGCGCGAAGTGACCAAGCTGCGCGGCGAGGTCGAGATGGTGATGCCCGGCACGCTGCCCAACGACGGCAAGGTGATCGAGGACGCACGCAGCTATCAGTGAGTGCAATCAGGACGCGCCGACGCCTCAAGACCTCCAATACAAGCCCTTGATTACACGGAAATTACGTTTACCAGTAGTCAGGGGCAATTTCTAAGGTGAATAGCTATTCAAGCAGGCGGCGTCAAGAGAATTTGCTCTTGGTTCTTAGTAATTACCTTGATGCGAGCAGGCGCAAACTTTCATTACTATTGCGCCCTCTTCTTACAGGATCATCATGAAGACGACCTTCAAACTTGCTCTGGCTACCGTTGCCGTCATCTCCGCATTTGGCGTTTCTGCCCAGGGCTACCCCGAAAAGGGCAAGACCATCACCATCGTGGTTCCGTTTACCGCTGGCGGCCCGACCGACCGCGTGGCCCGCGATCTGGCCGAAGCCCTGCGCAAGCCGCTGAACGGCGCAACCATCGTTATCGACAACACCGCTGGTGCAGGTAGCTCCATCGGCATGGCCAAGGTGGCGCGCGCCAATCCGGACGGCTACACCCTGCTGCTCAACCACATCGGCATGGCCACCGTGCCCGGCCTGTATCGCAAGCTGCCCTTCAACGTCGAGAAGGACTTCGAATACATGGGCATCATCAACGATGTCCCGATGACGCTGATCGGCAAGCCTTCGCTGCCTGCCAACAACTACAAGGAACTGGCCACCTGGATCGGCGCCAACAAGGGCAAGATCAATCTGGCCAATGCCGGTATCGGATCTGCGTCGCACCTGTGCGGCCTGCTGTTTCAGAGCCAGCTCCAGACCGAAATGACCCCCGTTCCGTACAAGGGCGCTGCGCCCGCGATTGCGGACCTGATGGGCAATCAGGTGGATCTGCTGTGCGACCAGACCACCAACACCACCCAGCAGATCGAAGGCAAGAAGGTCAAGGCCTTTGCCGTGACCACGCCCAAGCGCCTGACCACGCCCGGCCTGAAGGACCTGCCCACGCTGCAGGAACTTGGCCTGAAGGGCTTTGAAGTGACCATCTGGCACGGCCTGTACGCGCCCAAGGGCACACCTGCGAACGTGATCAAGACCGTCAACGACGCACTCAAGGTCGCCCTGAAGGACCCCACCTTCGTGAAGAACGAAGAGGCCCTCGGCGCCGTGATCGCCAACGATGATCGCCTGACACCCGAAGGCCACAAGAAGTTCGTGATGTCCGAAATCAACAAGTGGGGCCCCATCATCAAGGCCGCTGGCGCTTACGCCGATTAATGCATGAACAGGTGATGTCCTCCTCGGCCCGCCGAGCCTGGTGACGGCAGCCGGACATCCCACATGCAAAAAGCCGGTGAACGGGGGTTCACCGGCTTTTTTTCGTCATGAGCGATGCCCGCCCGTCAGGTAGTCGGGTGGTCAGGCAGGCAGCTCACCAGACCACGTCGTGGTTGTCGGCAGCGCTGCGGCGCAGCATGTCGATGAACGGCACGGCGCGCTGGCGCAACTCCACCACTTCGCCCGACTTCACCTCATCCTCCTTGTCCTCACCGTCCTTGCGTGCGGCTTCGGCAGAGGCTGCATCGGTGGAACGGCCCAGCTCTTCTTCCGCCGCCACAGCCGCTTCCAGTGCGGCGATGGCGCCGGGAATCTGCGCCACGGTCACGATACCGGTCCTGTCATCGGGGTTCTTGCCGATGATCTTCAGGATCTGGCGCCCCGTGGGCTCCAGCATGATGAGATCTGCTGTCGAACGGGATTTGAATTTGTAGAGCATGCTGTGGTCGTTTCTCTTGGAATCAGTCAGGAAGTAGTGGCATGGGACGGCGACGATGCAGCCTGTGAATGGCGCGCATCGTGCGCGGCAGATGTACTGTCACCAGCCACCACCGGCGTGGGCCCATAGATGTAGTCCCGGGTGAAAGGATAAACCGATTGCGCCCCGGGCAGGTGACCCGTGTGTAGGTCGCCGTCAGGTCGTGTTGCCAGCAATTGGTGCAACGCAATCCAGCCCCGCTCGAATCCCAGTGCGCATCCCGCCAGATACAGTCGATAGGCGCGCAGCGCCCGGCCGCCTTTTTCCTCGCCATATTGCCGATTGAGAATGTCCGCAGCCTCATCGAGCCGCGCCTCCAGCGCGTCCGACCACGCCCAGAGCGTTTTCGCGTAATGGGGGCGCAGGTTCTCGGTGTCCACCATTTCGAGGCCCCCCAACGCCATGTCGTGCTGCACCGTACTCACATGCAGCAATTCACCGCCGGGGAAGATATAGCGCTCGATGAATTCCCCCATGCCCGCACCCAACTGCGAATTGGTCACGCCGCCTGCGGTGATGCCGTGGTTCATCATCAAACCGCCCGGACGCAGCAGCCGGTGCACGGTCTGGAAATAGCGCACCATCTGCGCCCGCCCTACGTGCTCGAACATGCCGACCGAAGCGATCTTGTCGAACGGCCTGTCGGCGCGCAACTCGCGGTAGTCGATCAGTTGCATGCGCACACGCGCCCCCAGACCCCGTTCCTCGATCAACCGCTGCACATGGGCGAACTGGTTTTTCGACAGCGTGATGCCTGTGGCATCTACACCGTAATGCTCTGCCGCCCACAACAGCAGGCCACCCCAGCCCGCGCCCACGTCAAGAAAGCGCTCGCCCGGTTGCAAGTGCAGCTTGCGGCAGATGAGGTCGAGCTTGGCCTCCTGCGCGCGCGCCAGACTCCAGTCGCTCGCGCGGTAATAGGCGCAGGAATACACGCGGCGCGGATCGAGCCAGAGCGCGTAGAAATCGTCGGAGAGGTCGTAATGGAACTGGATATTGCGCGCATCGTGCGCCACCGTGTGCGCGGCAATCGAGCGCGCGCGCAGCACAACGCGCCGCCACCAACCAGCGCCCACTTCGTCGGTGGGATCGAGTTTCAGAAGCGCGGCGGCAGCGGCCATGAGCTGACGCATGTTGCCTTCGATGGCCACGCGGCCTTCGACGATGGCGGCACCGACATTGCCGATTTCCCCCATCGCCAGAGCAACCATCGCCAGTCTGTCTTTCAACCCCAGCCGCACGTCCGGATCTCTGGCGCCCACTCGCTTGCCATCGGGCAATTGCACCTGCACGCTCACAGGCGATTGCGCAAGACTGAGCTCCAGTGACTTCACCAAGTCCTTCACACTGGCCCCCCGCAAAAGTGATCGTTCAACCCTGTTGATTGTTCTTGCGAGTCGGCGCGATAGTCAATGGATCCCGTCTTACACCTTATGAGCGTAAGGGCTGACACGGTCGTCATCAGCGGGTCATCCTTTCAGCGCCCGAACTCTCTGTGGACGGGAGGCTGCACGCGACCACAAATCCGAGCGTCCCGCAGCCCGGAAATGCCCGATTTTGACCGTAGAGTCCGCAAATATGGCCTAATAGCGAGTTCTGTTGATTTTTTCTCTAGAGGAGCCATCATGGGCAACAAGATCGTTACCGAAGCGGATCGCAAGCGCACACCCCGTCCTACCCCTATGCCCGGCATGCCCGTAAACACCGGTGGCCGTGGTCAGCGCGTCAGCCTGGAGCGCGGCGTGTCGACACGCAGCAAGAAGAACCCCGGCAAGCGTCCGCAACAGGGTTAATCCATCCCGATGGATTCATCATTCGCTTTGCGCCCGGCCGTTCACCACACAGAACTGCAGCGCAACGCGGATGCATGAACCGCTGGCATTCAGCCCCCATCTGCTGCGGGCACACCATCCGCAAGCACTCACTTTCATCAGGTTTTTGACGGCACTTTGAACGCCCGTCGCATGTCAGCGGCCGTTTGCCGCACATGACAGCCCTCGATATGGTCGTTGACCAGCCCCATCGCCTGCATGAAGGCATACATGGTGGTCGGGCCCACAAAACTCCAACCGCGTTTCTTCAGATCCTTGGACATCGCCACCGATGCCGCCGTGGCCGTGAGCGCACGCGCCGCGTCGTAGGTGTGCACGGCGGGCCGGTCCTGATTGGCCTGCGGCTCATAGCGCCAGACGTAGTTGGCGAGCGTGCCGAATTCCTGGCGCAATTCCAGCGCCCGCCTGGCATTGTTGATGGTCGACTCGATCTTGCCGCGATGGCGCACGATGCCCGCATCGCCCAGCAAGCGCGCAACGTCCTTCTCGTCAAAACGCGCCAACGGCTCCAGCTCGAAATTGGCAAAGCCCGCGCGGAACGCCTCGCGCTTGTTGAGGATGGTGATCCAACTCAGCCCCGCCTGGAACCCTTCCAGACACAGCTTCTCAAACAATCGCCTGTCATCCTCCACCGGGAAGCCCCATTCGTGGTCGTGATAATGCTTGTAGAGTGACGACGACTGGCACCAGAAGCAGCGCGCCTTGCCGCTGTCGTCGGTGAACAGTCCCGCCACGGAATCCGGAGTGTTGGGGCTTTCGGTCATCGGCCCATTGTGCAGCAGAAAGGCGCAAAAGGCTGTACGTTCATCCATGGTTTATTGGTTAGCAAATGCCACTTCGACTTTCATCCCGCCGACTGCGCCACACGCTTCGCACCGCCGTGCTGGGTGCGGTGCTGGCAGCGCTCGGCGGCTGCGCATCGTCGGGTGACAGCACTATCGGCTATTACTGGCAATCCATGCGCGGGCACCTGTCCCTCATGGGCGCAGCGCGTCCGTTGCAGGACTGGATCGATGACCCCCACGCCCAACCCGCGCTGCGCGAGCGGCTCGCGCTGGCACAGCGTGCGCGGGAGTTCGCCATCCACGAACTGGGGCTGCCAGACAACGCCAGCTACCGCCGCTACGCACAGCTCGGTCGCGCCGCCGCCGTGTGGAACGTCGTAGCGGCGCCACCCTATTCGCTGCAACTGCACACCTGGTGTTTTCCGGTGACCGGCTGCATCGGTTATCGCGGCTATTTCGCTGAAGCCGACGCCCAGGCCGAGGCAGCGCGCCTGGCCGCCACCGGGCTGGAGGTCAGCACCTATCCCGTGCCCGCATACTCCACGCTCGGCTACTCCAACTGGATGGGCGGCGATCCGCTGCTGAACACCTTCATCGGCTGGCCGGAAGGCGATTTTGTGCGCCTGCTGTTTCACGAGCTCGCGCATCAGGTGGTCTACGCGTCGGGCGACACTGCGTTCAACGAGTCGTATGCCACAACGGTGGAACGCATCGGCGTCGCGCAATGGCTGTCCACGCACTCCACGCCCAAGGCGCAGGCAGAATTCAACGCGAGTGAATCACGCCGCGCACAGTTTCGCGCCCTCACCCAGGCCACGCGCGTGCGTCTGGCCGAGCTCTACGCGGCCCAACCCAATGATCTGCCCGCGCAAAAAGCGCAGGCGATGCAAGCATTCCGGGACGAATATGCCGTGCTGCGCCAGACCTGGCTGGCCGAAGGCACAACGCCTGCACGGCTCGCCAATCTGGACACATGGATCGCTCAGGCCAACAACGCGGCCTTTGGCGCGCAGGGTGCCTACGACGACCTCGTGCCCGCATTCACCGCCCTGTTTGACAAAGAAGGGCGCGACTGGCCGACATTTCACGCCGCCGTGAAAGCGCTCGCAGACAAGCCGCGCAACGAACGTCACGCGAGCTTGCAAAATCTTTTGGCGCCGCAGCCAAAAGCAAACGCCGTGGCGGATACGCGCTGATCCGCAAGGGCCGCAGTGCCGGCCCTGCCACCATCAACCGCGCAGCGATTCGATCAGATCGATGTACTGCTGCTTGGCGTCGTCGCTGCTGGTGTCCTTGAGCTTTTCCCACGCATCCCACTTGGCGCGGCCGACGATGTCGGAGAAGCTGGGCTTCTTCTCTTCGTTGTCGCCCACGGTCGCCTGCTTGTAGAGCGCGTAGATCTTCAGCAGCGTGGGGTTGTCCGGGCGCTCGCTGAGGAGCTTGGAGTTGGCAACGGCGGTTTCGAATTGCGTGTTCAGATCGGACATGGTGTCTCCATTCAAGAAATAGGTCTGCTTGCCAGTGTACCGAAGAATCCCGAATTTAAGCACGATCGTGCTTTTTTATTTTCAGACTGAAATCGATCCTTCACACAGTTGTATTCAGCCGCGAATACAATGAATTTTTCCATCTGCAGAAGGATTTCCGACGTGGCCGAACCTAGCGACAGCGTCGTCGACGTGGTGTATGAAAAGCTCAAGCTGATGTGCGCACAGTACCGCCTGATGCCCGGCGAGCGCATCAACGAAGGCGAGTTGGCCAAGTCCTTCGGCGTCAGCCGCACGCCGCTGCGTGAGGCGCTGGCGCGGCTCTTCGCGGAGGGGCTGGTGTCCTCCGTTCCCGGCAAGGGCTTTTTTTGCCGCAAGCTCGACGTGCAGGAAGTGTTCTCGCTGTTCGAGCTGCGCAAGGCGATCGAAACGGCGGCGCTGGCGTTGGCCGTGGAGCGCGCCAGCGATGCGGACATCGATGCGCTGCTGACCTTTCTGGACCGCACCGGCCCCGAAGCCGGCAATCGCACACGGCAGGAGTTGCTAGAACTCGACGTGCACTACCACGAGGAACTGGTGCGCCTGAGTGGCAACGCGGAGATGCTGAAAGCGCTACGCAACATCAACGCGCGCATCCAGTTCGTGCGCTGGATCGACATGGAGCGCCGTGATCGTGGCCAGAGCCAGAAGGTGCACCGCGAAGTGTTGCTGGCGCTCAAGGCGCGTGACGCGCAGCGCTGCGCCGAACTGATGTCCACCCACATCGACCGCCGCCGCGAAGACATCGCGGGCGCCCTCAAGGACGGCTACGCGCAACTGCTGCAATTGGAGTGAGGCGCGGCAGCGCGGATAGCGCTGTTCCTCACTGGTTAGCTGCAGGGCTGCTGTGCGGCGTTACTGGAAGCGCCGGATCGAAAACGGCTGCATGTCGATGGCGGGCGTCTCGCCCGCGATGCCTTGCGCCACCAATTGCCCGGTGCGGGCCGATCCCACCAATCCCACATGGCCGTGGCCGCAGGCGTAAAACACTTGTGCGCAGCGCGGCGAAGGGCCGATGACGGGAATCCCGTCGTAGGTACTGGGGCGATGGCCCAACCACACGCTGGTGGCAGGCGCGTCGCCTGATGCTCCGGCGAGTCGGGGAAAGCTCTCCAGCAAGTGTCTGCGCAGGATGTCGGCGCGCCGCCAGTTGGGTGCCGCATCGACGCCCGCGATTTCCACCTGCCCGGCACAGCGCACGCCATCGGTCATCTGGTTGATGACCACCTTGCGGTCTTCGAGCATGAGGGGAATGGCGGGGCCTTTCAGATCGGTTCCCGGCAACATCACGTGGTAGCCGCGCTCGCTCTCCAGCGGCAGGCGGTCGCCCACCGATGCCGCCAGCGCCTTGGACCACACGCCCGCCGCCACCACCACATGCGCGCAGGCGACATCGCCCTGTGTTGTTTTCACCGTGACGGTGCCTCCGCCCTGGCGCTGGATGCCAAGCGCACGTGCGCGCACGAACTGCAAACCGTGCGCATGCAAGTGCTCAAAAATGCGCTGCACATATTGCCCCGGGCTCTTGCAGTGGCCCGCTTCGGGCATGAACACGCCAAAGCGGTATGCGTCACTCAAGTGCGGCACTTTGGCGTGCAGCGCCTGCGCGTCCAGCTCTTCGAGGGCGATGCCCAGTTCGCGCCGCACCTTCCAGCCGAATGGCGCATTGTCATAGTGCGACTTGTCTGGAAATGCATGGACCAGGCCGCTGTGCGCATCGATCAGATCGTGCGCGCCAACCTCCTGCGCCACGGCTTCGTGCAGGGCGGGGCCGTCCTTGATGAGCGAACGCAGCACGCGCGCAGTCTCGCGCAGCTTGTCGAAACTGTCTGCGGCGCGCAAATAGTTCAGCAGCCAGGGCGTGGCCTGAATGGCGTAGGGAAAGCGCACCGTGAGCGGCCCGAGCGGGTCCATCAACCACTTGGGAATCTGCTTCCAAACACCGGGCGATGCGGGCGGCAGCACCGAGTGACTGGACAGCCAGCCTGCGTTGCCGAAACTCGCCGCCTGTTCGCTCCCGGGTTCGGCCATGTCGATCACCGTGACGCGCATGCCGCGACGGACCAACTGCAATGCAGTCTGCGCGGACACCACGCCCGCGCCAATGATGGCGACATCACAAATCATGTCTTGCGCTCTCCTTTTCACCGGGTCCCGCACCACGCACACAGCGATGACACGTCCCGTTCATTCTTGCCCAACTCCATGTCTTTCATGCCCTTCACGCCATTCACGCCATCACGCCCAAAGGCCGCACATGGCGGCCCCGGGGATGGCATCGCGGCGGAGCGACGCAGGTCGCTCGCGCGCTGCTTCACTCAGCGCGCTGGCTTGTCGCTGTGTTCCTTCAGGTTCGCCTTGAGTTCTTGGCTCATCGGCACCGCCAGCGAAAGATTGTTCGGCGGCACGGCCTTCATGAACCAGCGGTCGTAGCGGCGCTCGAACTCGCCCGAGTTCATCATGCCGACGATGACGCCGTCCAGAATCTGCTTCATCTCCGTGTCGCCCTTGCGCACCATGCACGCATAGGGCTCCACCTGCAGCGTATCGCCCACCACCTCGAAGTCGTTCGGGTTCTTGGCGCCGGCCTTCAGGCTGAAGAGCAAGATGTCATCGAGCACGAACGCGGTCGTGCGATCACTCTCCAGTTGCAGGAACCCATCCACGTGGTCCTTGGCGAGCAGGAAATTGATGTCCAACCCGTTGTCCATGCTGTATTTGCGCAGCACCTGATAGTTCACCGCGCCCGTAGTGGAGCCAACGGACTTGCCCTTCAGATCCGCGTAGTTCTTCACGCCGGATGCCTTCTTCACCAACAGCCGCGTGCCGGTGTAGAAGAAGTTCACGCCAAAGTCCACTTCCTTGGCGCGCGCCGAGTTGTTCACGGTCGAGCCGCATTCAAAGTCGATGGTGCCGTTGCGCAGCAGCGGAATGCGGTTCTGCGTGGTGACCGCGACCCATTCCACCTCCAGATTGGGCTTGCCCACTTTGGTTTTCACGGCGTTGATCACGTCTTGCGTCATGTCGACGGAAAAGCCGATCGGCTTGCCCGGTCCCGCCAGATAGCTGAACGGCATGGACGACTCGCGGTAGGCCACGCGAATCTTGCCCGTCTGCTGAATCTTGTTCAGTGTCTCGGACGCCTGCACGGCCCCCGTCATCAACCCGCACGCCACAAAGGCGACGGACAACGCGCGCGACAGCGCGGATTTCCTTGTCATATGTCTGTACTCCCTGGATGTCTCGATTTCCCGGTTCCCGAAGGAACCTGCCAGCCCGGCCCGATGGATCTGCGTCCTTGCGTGCCCGGCACAAAGCGGTGCGTGGTGTCTGTCTGGGTTCTGGCCTCCGTGCGATTCAGTGATGCACGTGAATATTAATTCTGAATTGAATTACAAACAATAGTCAGATCTGTATACAGATAAAAATCCAAACAAACCCTGCTGTCGGATAGACCACAACACATCAGGCCATGCGCGCTCCGGCCGCTGCGGCCGCCTCGTGGATACTGCAAGCGCGACAAAAAAGAATCCCCCGCAGCCAGACGGCGACGGGGGATTGCGATGGAACGGAAGCGGAAAAAGGCCGCGCTAACAGCGAAGTGTCATTTGACGGCGCTATTTGACGGTGGGGTTCGCCAGCCACTCCTGCGCCAGTTGCACCCAGTACGTCGCGCCCAGCGGAATCAGGTCGTCATTGAAGTCATAGCTCGGGTTGTGCAGCGTGCACGGTCCTTCGCCATGGCCCATCTCGCGGTGCGCGCCGTCGCCGTTGGCGATGAAGCAATACGCGCCGGGTTTTTCCAGCAGCATGAAGGAGAAGTCTTCCGCGCCCATGGTGGGCTCCTGCGCCAGCACATGTTCTTCGCCGACGATGCCCTGCATGACCTTGCGCGCGAACTCGGCCTCGGCGGGCGAGTTGATCGTGGGCGGATAGTTGCGGTGGAATTCAAAGTCGCACTTGGCCTCGAAGGCGGCGCAGATGTTCTTGGCCACATCGCGCATGCGCTGCTCCAGCAGGTCGAGCATGTCGATGCTGAAGGTGCGCACCGTGCCCTGCATTTCGCACGAGTCCGGCACCACGTTGGTGGCTTCGCCGGTGTGGATCATGGTCACCGAGATCACGCCCGCCTCGATCGGCTTCTTGTTGCGGCTGATGATGTTCTGGAACGCCTGCACCATCTGCGCAGCAATCGGCACCGGGTCGATGCCCATGTGCGGCATCGCCGCGTGGCTGCCCTTGCCGTGGATGGTGATCTTGAATTCGTTGCTGGATGCCATCACCGGCCCCGGGCTCACCGCAAAGCAGCCCGCTGGCATTCCGGGCCAGTTGTGCATGCCGAACACGGCCTGCATGGGAAATTGCTCGAACAGGCCGTCCTTGATCATCTCGCGCGCGCCACCACCGCCCTCTTCGGCAGGCTGAAAGATCAGGTAGACCGTGCCGTCGAAATTGCGGTGCTTGGAAAAATACTGCGCTGCCGCCAGCAGCATTGCCGTGTGTCCATCGTGACCGCAAGCGTGCATCTTGCCCGCATGCTTGCTGGCGTGGGCAAAGGTGTTGAACTCCTGCATGGGCAGCGCATCGATGTCGGCGCGCAGGCCGATGGCGCGACCACACGCGCCGCCGTCTCGGCCTTGCACGATGCCGACCACGCCGGTCGTGCCCATGCCACGGTGGATCGGAATGCCCCATTCCGTCAACTTGTCCGCCACCAGATCGGCGGTGCGCACTTCTTCAAAGCACAGTTCTGGATGGGCGTGGATGTCGCGTCGCAGGGCCGCGATCGAGGCAGCCTCAGTGACGATGGAGTCGAGTACTTTCATGGGCAAGCTTCCTTGGGCAGTGCGCACCGCTGCGCATTCACTCGCCAGCCACTCCAGAACAGGGATGGGCAGGCCGGAACCAACGCGGGCACGGTTTGCCGATAAAAACCCAGTCTAGCGCGCCACGCTAAGCTGCGCCATCGGGTTGTTACCGCCCCCGCGCCGTGCTGGCAATGGTGGTCATTCGGCGATCAGACACGCACTTTGCCGTCTCCGGTCAGCATGGACAGCTCGACAAACCGGGCCTTTTCCGTCTGCGACTGGAAGGACACCGGAAAGCCCGCAACCTGCTGGCCATTGAGCGCGTCCAGCGCAGCGATGGTGGACTCGCGCGTGATCCTGCCGCTGGAGGCCGCGCGGCGCAGCGCCTCGCTGAACACGCGCGCCGCCAGAAAGCCTTCCATGCTCGAATAATTGGGCTGGATTTTCTTGTCGCTCTTGGCCAGCGCGGCATGGAATTCGCGCGTGGCGGGGTGCGACGTCTTGAACGGCGACGGCACCACTTGCGTCACCACCACGCCCTCGGCCTCCTTGCCAAGCGCCGTCTGTAACGCTTGCGTGCCGACGAAAGACACGTTGTAGAACTGGCCCCCATAACCCGCTGCGCGCGCCTCGCGCACGAACTCCGCGCAGGCAGCATAGGTGCAAACCTGCACGATCACATCGGGCCGCTTGGCCACAAGCTTTTGCACCGCACTCTTTGGCACGGCCGCATTGCGCTCCACCGTGGCGGTCTCCACCGGCGTCAGGCCATGCAATGCGAGGGCAGAGGTCACGCCCTCCAGACCCGACTGACCATAGGCATCATTTTGGTGGAACACGGCAATCTTCTTGAGCCCCAGCCCGGTGAGCTGGCGCACCATCAGTGCCGTCTCTTCCGCATACGACGCGCGCACGTTGTAGACCAGATGGCGCAGATTCTGCTGGCGCACGGCCTGCGAGCCCGTCAGGGGCGCGAACATCAGCGTGCGCGACTGCTGCACCAGCGGCAGCGCGGCCACGCTCGTGGGCGTGCCCAGATAGCCGAACAGCGCAAACACATCGTCCTGCACAAAGCGCTTGGTGTTGGCAAAGCAGCGCTCGGGCTCGTACCCGTCATCCAGCACGCGCAGTTTGATCTCGCGTTGCGCGATACCGCCGCGCGCGTTGAGATCATCAAAATACAGTTGCGCCCCCAGGTGGTACTGCAAGCCCAGTTCCGCGGAAAAACCCGTCAATGCGCACGACTGCCCCAGCACGATGGCGTTGCTGCTGTCCTGCGCACGCACCTGAGGCGCAAGGGTGGCGGCGGCCGCGGCGGCCACCGTTGTCACGAACTGCCGGCGCTGCATAGTCTTGCGCGCATCATGGGGCACACGTTGCTGGTCCTGAATCACAAAAAACTCCTGGCTGACTACCCTGCCCGATCGATGCATTGAGCCCCTGTCCATCCACCTCGCGGATGCGTCCGGCCAGTTGCACTCCAGCCCCAAGGGCGCACATCACGATGTCCCCCGTCCCGCGAATGGGAACGGAGTTCATGTGCAGGTGCGATGTTCAGGAAAGCGCTAGAGTGCGTGACGCGGTACGGGTGACCGCGTGCCAGCGGAACGTGGAGAACTGACTGTGACCGATACGGGCAGATTGAATTAACAGATTTAACACTTAGTCAAAATTTAATCAGAAATTCACAAGAAATAGTAAGCAACCACCTACGCATTTGTAACTACTTGAAAACCACGATGGCCCATCTCCCCACCCGCACCGTCATTGGTGCCTGCCCGCACGATTGCCCGGACACCTGCTCCCTCGTCACCACCGTCGTGGACGGCACGGCCATCAAGGTGAGCGGCAACCCGGATCATCCCCACACCGGCGGCGTGCTGTGCGCCAAGGTGAGCAAATATGCCGAGCGCACCTACCACGCAGAGCGCGTTCTCACGCCGCTCAAACGCATCGTGCCCAAAGGGAGCACGGGCGCGTCTGCGTTCGCGCGCGTGGCGTGGGATGAAGCGCTGAGCGACATTGCCGCACGGCTACACGCCATTGCCGAACGTAACGCCGAAGCCATCCTGCCCTACAGCTATGCGGGCACCATGGGACTGGTGCAGGGCGAAAGCATGGACCGGCGCTTTTTTCACCAACTGGGCGCGTCGCTGCTGGACCGCACCATCTGCTCCACCGCTGGCGGCGAGGCGCTGATGCACACCTACGGCGGCAAACTGGGCATGCGCGTCGAGCACTTCGCCGAAAGCCCGCTGATCATCATCTGGGGCAGCAACAGCATCGGCAGCAACCTGCATTTCTGGCGCGTCGCGCAGGAGGCCAAACGCAACGGCGCACGCCTCGTGTGCATCGATCCGCGCAAGACGGAAACCGCCGACAAATGCCACGAGCATCTGCAATTGCAACCCGGCACCGACGGCGCATTGGCGCTCGCGCTGATGCACGAACTCATCACCAACGACTGGCTCGATCACGACTACATCGCGCAGTACACGCTTGGCTGGGAAGCGCTGCGCGAGCGCGCGCTGCAATGGCCGGTCGAGCGCGCAGCGCAGGTCTGCGGACTGCCTGCCGAGCAGATTCGCCAACTGGCGCGCGCCTACGGCACCACGCCCCACCCCGCCATTCGCCTGAACTACGGCACGCAGCGCGCCCGGGGCGGCGGCAATGCCGTGCGCGCCATCGCCTGTCTGCCCGCGCTCGTCGGCGCGTGGCGGCATCGCGCGGGCGGGTTGCTGCTGTCCTCCTCGGCGGTCTACCCGTTCCAACGCGCTGCGCTGCAACGCCCCGACCTGCTGGGCGCACGCCGCCCACGCACGATCAACATGAGCGCCATCGGCGACGCGCTGCTGCATCCGGGCGACACGCGCTTTGGCCCCCAGGTGCAGGCCATCGTGGTCTACAACAGCAACCCGGTCGCGGTTGCGCCCGAATCCGCCAAGGTCGCACGCGGCTTTGCCCGCGCAGACCTGTTCACCGTGGTGCTGGAACATTTCATGACCGACACCGCCGACTGCGCCGACTACATCCTGCCCGCGACGACGCAGTTGGAGCACTGGGACCTTCACGGCAGCTACGGTCACACGGACGTGTTGCTGAACCGCCCCGCCATCGCGCCCGAAGGCGAATCACGCAGCAACGCCCGCATCTTCCGCGACCTTGCCGCGCACATGGCGCAGCACGACAGCGCGTTCGCCGCGCCCCACTTTGCCGACAGCGACGAGGCACTGTGCCGCTGCGCCATCGAAGGTACGCAAGTGGACTTTGAAGCGCTGCTCGCCCAGGGCTTTGCCCGCCTGACATTGCCGGAAGCGCCTTTCGCCCACGGAGAATTTCCCACGCCATCGGGCCGCTGTGAATTTTTCAATGAACGCTTGAGCGCGCTGGGCGTTGATCCGCTGCCGGACTACGTGCCCAACTACGAGCAGCCCGGCCACGACGCACGTTATCCACTGGCGATGATCTCGCCGCCTGCGCGCAACTTTCTCAACTCCACGTTTGTCAACGTCAAAAGCCTGCGCAACAGCGAGGGACGGCCTTTGCTGGAGATGCATCCAGACGACGCCGCTGCGCGCCACATCGCCGACGGCGACCGCGTGCGCGTGCACAACGCACGCGGCGAGCATGTCTGCCATGCCAGCATCAATGGACGCGCCAAGAAAGGCGTGGTCATCGGTCTGGGCATCTGGTGGCGCAAGGATGGCGACAACGGCACCAACGTGAACGAACTCACCCACCAGCACCTCACCGACATCGGTCGCGGGCCGTGCTTCTACGATTGTGTCGTGGAGGTGGAAAAGCTGGCATCCATGGCTGTCTGACGGCTCCTGTCAACGCACGAATCAGTCCAGCTTCACACCCGTGGCCTTGATGATCGGTCCCCAGCGGCGGGCTTCGGTGCGGGCCATGGCATGGAACTGCTCTGGTGTGCCGCCAAGAGATTCCATGCCGTAGTCGTGCATGCGCTTGACCACGTCGGGTGACAGCAGCGCCTTGTTGATTTCAGTGTTGAGTCGGCGCGTGATGTCGGGCGGCAAACCGGCGGGCGCGAGCATGCCCTGGAATGCGTAGACCTCGGTGTCGTCCACACCGACCTCGGCCAGCGTCGGCACGTTCGGCAGCGCAGGCGCGCGCTTGGCCGAGCCGATGGCCAGTGCCTTGACCTTGCCCGACTGGAGCACGGGCAAGCCCGCCGCCAGATCGATGAACATGCACGGCACCTGGCCGCCCATCACGTCCTGCAAGGCGGGCGCGGCACCGCGATAGGGAATGTGCGTGAGAAAGGTTTTGGTGCGGAACTTGAACATCTCCATCGCGAGATGGTGCGGTGACCCGTTGCCGGGCGAGGCGTAGTTGACCTTGCCGGGATTCGCACGCACGTAGGCGAGGAATTCCTTGAAGCTGTTGGCATGTTCAAACTTGGGGTTCACCGCTAACACCAGCGGAAAGCGCGTCAGGCCGCCCACGTAGGTGAAGTCCTTGTCCGGATGAAAGGGCAATTTGGTGAACAGGAATTCGTTGAATGCCAACACGGCATTGTCAGCTGACATCACGGTGTAGCCATCCGGCTTGGCGGTTGCCACGATTTGCGCGCCGATGTTGGTGGACGCGCCGGGCCGGTTGTCCACAATGATTTGCTGACCGAGCGAGGTGCGCATGGCCTCGGCCACAGTGCGCGCGAGCACGTCGGTGCCACCGCCTGCGGGATAGGGAACGACCCAGCGGATGGGCTGGTGCGGAAAAGCGTCTTGCGCGCGCGCCCATGGAGCGAGCGCCCCGATGCCCGCCAGCGCGAGCGACTGTTGCAGCAGATGTCTGCGGTTCATGTTGTCTCCTGTCTTGGTGTTGTGAATGGAGGGGATGTCTGCGCCCGTTTCCTCCCGGCAGAGGTGGCTCAGCGCGCGGGCTCGAACGGCACGCGCTCCACCCGAAAGCCTTGGGCTGCGAGCAATGTGGGGAGTCCCTGCGGCCCAATCATGTGCAATGCACCGACGCCCGCAAAGAGGGTTTTGCCCGAGTCGATCTGCGCTGCAATGGCCAGCGCAATGCCCGCGTTGCGACCATAGACGACGCGCTCAAAATCGCGCCGCTCCTTGGCCGTGTTCAGGCAATCGCACCAGTCGGCGTAACGGGTCAGCAGGTTCAGGCGACCATCCGCCCAGATCTGCGCGAGCTGCGTCAGTTGCGTCCCTGCCTTGTGGCTTTCCAGTTGGTCGAGTGCGCTGGCCACGGTCTCCTGCACTTGCATGGGATCGTCGGAAATCACCTGCTGCATTTGCGTTTGCACGCTCTCCAGACCGATCACCGGCTTCTGCATTGCGGCAGCCGCACTTGCGAGCGTGACGTCCACGCCATAGGCCACATCCAGCCCCTGCCTGCGCGCGCTCAGTGCCACGATGCTGATCACCTGCGCATCGGGCCGCAGTGCATCCAGTTCGGCCGCTGCGCATTCCGCGTGTTTGAGCGCCTCCAATCGCTGCGCCAATGGCGCGGGCAGCGGCGGCGCATCGGGCCGCGCACGCATGGCGTCGAGCAGCTCTGCCATTACCTGGCCGTCCAGCATGTTGATCTCGAGCGCGAGCGCATCCGAATCGCGCAACGCTTTCATCACGGTGGGGCCGGGAATCATCCATTCCAGACGCGACGCGTGGATCGTGCCGTAGAGCCAACTGGTGCGCCCGTTCTTTTCGAGTCGCCAGAGCAGTCCACGATCGCGCGCATCGCGCATGAGCTGCTGCAGCGCCTGCGGCTCGGGCATCTGCGCTGCGGGCGGACACTGCACCGCATCGGTGGACGCGGGCGCTGGAGCCGCCACAGCAGAACCCACGCCCAGCAGCACGCTCACGGCCAGCGCCGCGCGCCGCAATTGCTGCCACAAGACGGCGGTGGCGCCTGGGCGCAGCCTCTTCATGGAGTGGGCTCGGCAATCGCCTGTTCGATGGCGCCGAACAGGCTTTGCCCGGCCTTGTTCTTCATCTCGATGCGAATGGTGTCGCCAAACCGCATGAATTCGGTTTTGGGCTGACCGTCCTGAATGGTTTCAATGCAGCGCTTTTCAGCAATGCACGAATAGCCCTTGGCCCAATCCTTGTTGCTCACCGTGCCGCTGCCCACGATGGAGCCGGCACGCACGTTACGCGTCTTGCAGATGTGCGCAATCAGTTGACCGAAGTGGAACGTCATCTCCGGGCCTGCATCGCACATGCCGACGCGGCGGTCGTTCCAGGTGGATTGCAGCGTGAGGTTCACGCGGCCTTTGTCCCACGCATCGCCCAACTCATCAAGAGTGATGGCGACCGGGCTGAACGCCGTGGCCGGCTTGCTCTGGAAAAAGCCGAAGCCCTTCGCCAGCTCGGCGGGAATCAGGTTGCGCAGGCTGACGTCGTTGGCCAGCATCATGAGGCGAATGCCATCGAGCGCCTGCTCGGGCGTTGTGCCCATTTTCACGTCGCCGGTGATGACCGCGATCTCGGCCTCGAAATCGATGCCCATGGATTCGCTCGGCACCACCACGTCATCGCATGGGCCCAGGAAATCGTCGCTGCCGCCCTGATACATCAGCGGGTCGGTGTAGAAACTGGCAGGCACTTCAGCATTACGCGCCTTGCGCACCAGTTCCACGTGATTGATGAAGGCCGATCCGTCCGCCCATTGGTAGGCGCGCGGCAGCGGGGCCATGCACTGCATGGGATCGAATGGAAACGGGTGCCGTGCGCGCTCGGCGTTCAACTGGTCGTACAGATCCTGCAACTGCGGAGAGAGAAAGTTCCAGTCGTCCAGCACTTGCTGCAGCGTGTCGGCGATGCCGGTTGCAAAATGCGCCGTGGTCAAATCCCGGGACACCACCAGCAGTTGTCCATCGCGGGAACCATCCTTGTACGTGGCAAATTTCATCGCAGATTTTCTCCATGTGACCCCGCCCGCGTGAGGCAGGTTTGAATTACGATCTGGTAAATCGGTTATTTAATAAATAATTCTAGTTCACATGGATAAAGAACGCGCAGGCATCCAGTCCGTGGAAGTGGGCTTCGGTTTGCTGGAGGTGCTGACCCGCGCCAGCGGCCCATTGATGCTCAAGGATCTCGCCGCCGCCGCCGGGATGAGCGCGGCCAAGGCGCACCGTTATCTGGTGAGTTACCAGCGCCTGAATCTGGTCGTGCAGGATGCGCGCACGGCGCGCTACGACCTCGGCCCATCGGCCTTGCGTCTGGGGTTGGCCGCGCTGTCGCGCGTGGACGCGATCCGCTTGGCACGCGAACGTGTGCCTGCGCTGGTCGAGCAACTCGGGGCCACCGTGGCACTGGCCGTCTGGGGCAACCGCGGGCCGACCATCGTGCATTGGGAAGAAGCGCCTCTGGCCGCCACGGCCAATTTGCGTCTGGGCGATGTGATGCCCCTGCTCTCCTCTGCCACCGGACGCTGCTTTGCCGCCTTCCTGCCCGCGCAGAAGACCGGCGACATGATCGCGCAAGAGTTGAAGCTGATCCAGCGGCTGCCCGCGCACACCCCCGCCGACATCCCGCGCACCACGCAGGAGGTGCAAAGCGTGCTGGATCAAGTGCGCGCGCAGCAATGTGCACGGGTCATCGACGCACTGTTGCCGGGCATCGGCGCCTTCTGTGCGCCTGTGAGGGATGTGGGCGGGCGCCTCGTGCTCGGCATCACGACGCTCGGGCCGCATGCCCGCTTCAACAGCGACTGGGATGGCCCCGTCGCCCGCACGCTGCGCACTGCGGCAGCGCAGCTCACACGCGATCTTGGCGGGGCCTGAATTCACCCTTGACCGGGCACAGTGCACTTTGCGAGACAATGGATGGGTTCATGCCACGTCGCGTATTGATTCTTCTGACCCTGATCGTTGCGGCCATGCACTGGCTGGTGCTTGGCGGGATGCGCCCGGGCGCTCATTCCTCTCCCACCGATCCCGCACCCGCCTTTCACACGCGCATGGTGACATTGCCCGCACCAGCCCCCGAGCCACCGCCTGAGCCGGAAAAGCCGCCCGTCCCGGAGGCTGCGCCTGCGGCACCACCCGAGACACCCGCGCCTGCACCCACACCCAAGCCGCGCCCCAAGGCGCGCACAGCCCCGCCCAATGCACCCACTGCACCTGCGCCCGCACCTCCTGCCGAAGAAGACTCTGCCACGGTCATCGGTCCCATCGTCAAAGACCCGCCCGAGATGGACACTTCGACCGCGGCTGCCGAAGGCGCTTTGCCGATATTGCGCGAACCGTTCCGCAACCCCGAGACACCGGCCGACTCCCTCAACCCAGCTGCCGCTGCTGCTGCTGCTGCCGCTGCTGCTGCCGCTGCCGCCGACGGCGAAGGCGAAGATGTCCGCACCGAGACCGCCACGCTGGCCTCTGCAGCATCTGCACCTGCCGCACCCGCCAGTTCGCCCGTCACGGCCGCATCAGCGCCAGCCGCACCTCCAGAGCCGCGCGACAGCCTCAGCGCCGCCGTAGAAATAACCCCTCCCGGCGCGGCCACAGGCAGCCCGCCCAAGGATCAGGCACCGCCCGTGCGTATGCCCGCCACCACAACGCTGGAATATGAAGTCGTTGGAGAGGTCAAAAAGTTCAAGTACAACGTGACCGGTGAACTGGCGTGGAAAAACAACGGTGATCACTATGAACTCCGACAAGAGATAAGGGCATTCCTCATAGGTTCACGCAGTCAAACCAGCACCGGACGCATCACGGACGCGGGGCTGGCTCCCTCCCGCTTCGGTGACAAAGGCAAGCGGGAGCTGGCAGCGCATTTTAATTTCGACCAACACGAAGTCATATTCAGCGCAAACACCCCCACTCTGCCCATTAGCGCGGGCGCACAGGATCGCGTCAGCGTTCTGATCCAGTTGGGAGCGCTTCTGGCAGCGTCGCCTCAGAACTACCCGAGCGGCACGCGCATCACCTTCACCACCGTCGGCCCGCGCAACGCTGATCGCTGGACCTTCACGGTGGGAGCCGCGGAAACGCTCGATCTCCCTGCGGGGCCCACTCCTGCCATCCACCTGGAAAAGCTCCCCAGTCACGATCGCGACCTGCGCGCTGACCTCTGGCTGGGCACGGACAAGCAATTTTTGCCCGTTCGACTGAAATTGACTCAATCCAACGGTGATTTCGCTGATCTGCGGCTCAAATGAGTATGTGAGCGCTCAATTCCCTTTCCACTCTGCGGATTAGCTCAGAATAATTGCGGGATTAATCATTTGGAAGCACAACTAAGATACTTCTTAAATGCATTAGTCATTTGATATTCCGACGGAGAAAATCGAACTCAGATTATCGAGATCAGAAAGGGGGCCTTTTATTCAAGCTAATATACGGCTCTGCCCTCGCAGAAAGGGCAGTTTTCATGCTTGCTCCAGTTGTTTTCCGCGCTGCATCCGCCAGGATCAGCGCGGTTTCTTTTTGAAACAATTTATGTGCCATGAATCACACTTGTTCAAAATGAACCGGCATATTCAATCTTTCAGGCAATAAGCATTTAAACATTGTTTATTATGGGTTTCCCGGGGAGTGTAAATATTCGCAGCAATTTGTGAAATACTTGCCTCAGATGTTCAACGATTGACTTGAGTTACAGGTTCTCTGATCTGCATCAAAGCAAACGGATCACTTGAAAGTCAGCGCAAAGCGACCATCTACCTATGCAATGAAAGGAGGAACTTGACCATGCACATGCTCTACGACTCAGACTCATTCGTCGTCGTTCACATGCAACCTGATGCCGATCTGCCAGCAGATCGTGAAAGCGCAGCGATGCCGGAACCCACAGTTCCTCAGATGCCGCGTCACGGATTCGAGATTGTGGACAAGCGCTCTGGCAAAGAGGTGTACCTTGACGGTTCCTGGGCCGAGATGTTCCAACAGCAGATCCTGGAATGGCAGCGCAACACACCCACCCAGCAAGAGGTGGATGCAACGCTGGACGGTTACGCCGGACTGGCTCAGAACCCCGTTATCGTTCACTGAACACTCATAACGCCGCAGTCATCGTCCCCATGTGGGCGAACGTGCGGCGTTTTTGTATCCAAAAGCAAAGACTTTGTGCCGCCGACGGCATTTTTGTCCCGATATTCAGCCCGACCGCTGCGCCCCTTGGGTCGCAGAGCCGCCATATAACCAGCGATACATGGGCGCGACCAGTAACAGAACGGCCACGAGTCGGCACACCTGAAAGGCCGTGACCACCGGAACGCCCAATTGCAGCACCTTCGCGGTGATGGCCATTTCGGCGATACCTCCGGGCGAGGTGCCCAATATCAGCGTGACCCATGGTTGCCCGGTCACCCAGGACAGGCCGAGTGCAAACAGCGCGCATATCAGCATCAACACCACGGTACCCATGGCCACGAGTGCGATCCAGCGCGGCGCCGTATGCAGGAAATCGGCGCTGAAACGCACGCCCAGACTCACACCAATGGCCAACTGCGCTGCGTTCACCATCCACTGCGGAATGGCCGACAAAGTGATGCCGGACACCGTCAGTCCCAGCGTCACCAGCAAAGCGCCCAGAAACCACGGATTGGCCCGGCCCAATTGGCGCATGATGAACGCGCCGACTCCTGCGGCCAGCAGCAGGATGATCAGCCCCTTGGGCTCCACCACCCGGATCGCGGGCGGCAGCAGGTCCAGTCCGTGCAGTCCGCTCCACTGCAAGGCAAAGGGAATCGACACCGTCACGATCAGCACGCGCAGGCTGTGGCTGGCCGCGACAAGGTCGGTGCGCGCGCCTTCGCGCTCCGCCAGCAGCGTCATCTCGGACGCCCCACCGATCGCGCTGGCGTAATAACAGGTCGCACGCATGGTGGAGCCGGGTATGTCGCGCAGGTCGGGAGAGGCGTATCGGAACAGCCATGCCCCGAAGCCCCAACCCAATAGCAGCGCCCAGACAATGGCCAGCGCAATCGCCCACCACAGTCCGCCGATGAGTTGGGCCACCTCAGGGGTGAAATACAAGCCCAGCGCCGTGGCGATGACCCATTGGCCGGCGTTGCGAAACGCATGTGCGCTCATCGTTGGCACGCCGCACATGGTGAGCAAGGCCGTGCAGAGCAGCGGGCCGATCATCCACGGCAAGGGCGTGCGCAACACCAGGCACAACTGCGCCGCCAGCAAGGCAGCGATCAAGGTCAGCGCAATGCGCACTACGGAACGAAAGGGCGGAAGCGAGGGCATCGGAAGACACGGAGCAATGGGCAGCCTTGCGTCCTGCGCCGCGAAAAGGCCTACGCGTGCGATTGTGCGCCAATCTGCCATCACCACCGGCACGCAAGTGGCCGCCCACCCGCGTGACTTGCGACGCCTGCATTCGCCGTTGCAGAGCGCCACCAGCGGGCGCAAGCATGCTCAGCGCTGCTTGCGCCGGGCCGCCATCTCGCTGCCCATGCTCTCTTGCTGCGCTGCGCTGACCGACTTGCGAGCGGCTGGATAGGCACCGCCATCTTCCAGCTCCAGATGCCGGTCGTAGAGCGCTGCAAAGGTGTCGAACGCCTGCTCCTGCTCCGGCGTGAATGTGGATTGCTGACCGTCCGCCAGCGCCGCGAGCGCATGGCGCACCACGGCATTCCACAAGCCCTCCATGGCGATGTGGTCCTGCTTGAGTTCACTCACCATGTCCATGATGCCGGCGTCGTTTGCGAATTGCGCCTCGAGCGCGGGAAAGACGTGCAGCTCTTCGTCCTGATGGTGCAGCGGTGCGGCCAGATCGAAATAGCGCTGCACATCACGCGCCGCCTGACGCGCCGAATCGTCCACGCCTTTCGTCTTGATGTACGCACGCAAGACACCCAGCAGCTTGAGCGAGCGGCGCACGCGATCGTGGCACGCCTCCAGCATCTCGAAAGGTTGGTCAAAGCCGACGCCGGGCGTGCGCACACCCGGCAAAGAGGTATGGCTGGTCATGATGTCAGTGCACGTGAGGAGTGGAGGAAGCGGCCAGCGTGCTCACATACTGCGGCACATCGGGCCGGACGGGCCCCGGCTTGAGCGCGCATGCTGCAGCGCTGGCAAAGCTGACGAAGCACACAGCATACTCGTTCGCCGATAACTGGAACAACGCGCGGAAACTACGCGACTGCAGCGTGCCGCCGCTCGTGAGACTGGACACCAATCCCTGCGCCGTCGCCATGAGCAGCATGTTCTGCAGCGCACATCCTGCCGCTGTGCAGTTTTCGGCCAGCGACGAGGAGCCGTCTGCCGCCGTCGTCTGCACCACCATCAGCATCAGCAGCGGCGAGCGAAAGGCCTTGATGCGTGCGCGCTCGATGCATTCTGGCGTCGGCGGCTCGTCGCGCTCGTGCAGCGCGTCGACAAACGCCTGCGCGAGTGCTTCGCGTGCGCTGTCCGGCACGCGCACAATGCGCCACGCGCCATGGCGATGGTGATCGGGCGCATGCGCCGCTGCCTCCAGAATCAGCGCTGTCTGCGCCACATCGGGAGCACTGTCTGCCATATTGCGCGGACGCACGGTGCGCCGCATCTGCATCAGGCCGAGCGCCTGCTGCGCCGAGACGTCAGGAGGGGACGCCGCCATCCGGCGCTGCGGCGCTGAGGTCTGTTCACAATCCATACCCATGTCTATCTCCTTGAGTGTTCATCCAGGCCGCCCGTCAACGCGCGGCCGTCCATACCAGGAGCACAGGCGCGTGCCCCACAGCGCCATCACGATCGTCCACAGCGTGGCCGCCGCAGCCAGCAACCATGCGCCGATGGATCCATCCAGCGCACCCAGCACGCGCACCACCACCGCCACCTGCAGCAGGCAGAACATGCCGAAGGCCAACTGGTCGGCATGCAGCAAACGGCCACTGTGGCCGCAGGAAACGCGCGTCACCATGGCCACCAGCAGCGATCCCAACGCCCCCATCGTGAAGGCGTGCAGCGCGGCGTTTTCCCAACTGGCGACGCTGCCGAATATCGAAGCCCATTGCACCGCCCCCGACAGGACGAACGCCAGCCCGATCCAGGAAAAGCCGATGTGCAGCATCGCCAGCAACCGGTTGCGCAAGCTCTGCACCATGCCCCAGCGAAACGCCAGCCACAGCAGCGCCAACCCGGCAGCCAATTGCAGGCTGCCGCTGCATGCGGTCCAAACGGTGCGCACCGTTCCGTAGGGCAGCCACAGCGCGAGCCAGATCTCCAGCACCTTCAGGGCCATGGCCGCCAGCATCAACCACAGCACCCAGAACGGGCGCCACGCATCCAGCATGGGCAATGCACTGGAGGTGAAAAAAGGAATCATGCGGTGCGCCACAACGACGTACACCACGCCGATGCTGCCCCACAGGGCCGTGAACACCCAGGCGCGCGTCAGGTCGAAGCGCCCCAGGACAAGCGCCACCGCAAAGCCCGCCAGACTGATGCTGCCCAGCACCAACGCCAGCGCCACGGTGCGCCCGTGGATCTGGTCTTTGGCCTTGCTTGCACGCACCAGTTGCAAAAACCACCACGTCATCCACGACAGTCCGGTACACGCCAGCGCCACGCCCACCCAGGCCACCGCAGTCACGCCCATCGACCCCACCAGCCACAGCAGCCAGCCCGTTGCCTGCAGCAGCAACGGCGGTGCGACGGCGCGCACGGACAGTGGCTCGACATTCAACCAGCGCGGGCCGGCAGTGAACAGGAAGCCGGAAAAGAACAAGGGAAAAAAGCCAAAGCACATCACGGCGGAATGCACCACCACGGCAGGCATGGTTTGCGCCACGAGCAACGCGCCCGACGCACGCGACCACTGCACCAGCGCCCACCACAACGCCGATGCGATGAGCACCAGCATGGCCAGGAAGAACCCCAGCCGATGCGGCGCAAGCCCAATGTGTGCCACGCGCCACGCGCCCGCCGTCGTCTGCTTCATGCCGCCCTCGAATCCGGTCCGATACTGCTGCTTGCGGCCTTCGATGCCGGTGTGAATGTTCCGTCGGTGATATCGAACACGTGCACTTCGCCCTCCTCGATGACGTAATGCCAACCATGCAAGGTGATGCGCCCGTCCTCCACGCGACGGCGCACCATCGGATAGTCCATCAGCCGCTCCAGTTGCAGCACGATGGCGCGTTGCTCGGTGCGGCGCAGCGCCTCCTGCGTGGGCTGCACCGGCAACACCGCGTCGCGCCCAAGGTCCAGCCAACGCCGCAAGTTTTGCGCCTCGGGTGAGACCTCGCCATACAGCGCCTTGATCGCTCCGCAGTGGCTGTGACCGCACACCACGATGCGACTCACGTTCAGGTTCAACACGGCAAACTCGATCGCCGCAGCCGTCCCGTGGTGCCCATGCGAGCCGTCATACGGCGGCACAAAAGCGCCGACGTTGCGCACCAGAAAAAGCTCTCCCGGACCCGTGCCCGTCAACATGTACGGAACGATGCGCGAATCCGAACAGCCAATGAACAAGGTCGTCGGATGCTGCCCCTCATCGACGAGCGACAGGAACTGCTCCCGGTAACGCGGAAACGCATCGCTATGAAAGCGCTGCAATCGATGCAGCAGGTCATCCTCTGGCATGTCTTCGGCTTCCTATCGCGTGATGGCGACCGTTACTGCATCAAAGGAGATTGCGCTGCATCGAGGTCCACGCCCTCCATGTGCGCCTCGCCCGCCAGCACCTGCAGATAGTGACGCAAAGCGTTCACCCATGCCTGCTGGTGCAGCGCGCGCTGCACATGTTCGCGCGATGCATCAAAGCTCGCGACGTGTCCTGCGTCCCGCTCCAGAACTTCTACTACATGCAAGCCAAAACGGCTATGAACCAGTCTGGATAAAACGCCCACTTCTGCCGAAGCAAATATTTCACGCGCGAATTCGGGTGCGCAATCCGCACGCGACAACCAGCCCAGCTCGCCGCCCTGCTGGCCGCTCGGGCAGTTCGACCAGGTGCGTGCGGATTCGGCAAACTTGCCCTGCTCACTCGCATCGGCGGCGCGCAGCTCCAGCAACATGGCCTCAGCGCGCAAGCGCAGTGCGCGCACGTCCACGCCCGGCGTCACAGCAAACAGCACATGGCGCAGGCGCACACGTTCGTCGTGCGCAAACGGATGCGCGGCGTGATAGCGACGGCAGGCGTCTTCGGTGGGTTCGGGAATGCTCAGTTCGCGCTCCAGCAACTGCTCGATGGCCTGGGCCGCCGCCACGCTGATGGCGCCGTCCGCCGTATGCACGTCGTCCGCTGCCAGCAAACCGGAGCTTTGTGCGCGCTGGCGCAGCAGTTCGGTGCAAGCACGCTGGCGCACGGTTTCCGCGTCCGGGTGCTCCAACTCCTTGTGCAGGGCAATGCCGTTGATGCGGGCGATCGGCGCTGACGCCGCCATCGGCATCGGCTCATCGTTGGCCGACGAGCCGCAACCGCCAGCGCCGCCAGAGCCACAGGTACACACATGGGATTCGTGGGTCATGATCGTGGACTCCCGTTCAGGCAGCGCCGTTGCGACGTGCAGGCGCGTTGTGGTTCGCAGGCAGGTTCATGCGACGCGAACGCACCAACTGGTACGGGCGCAGCACATAACCCAGCGTGGCAAAGCCGCTCCACACGTGCACCAGTCGGGTGAACGGGAAGATCAGGAACAGCGTCATGCCAAGGAACATGTGGGCCTTGAACACCCAGCTAGCGCCCAGCAGCAGCTCTGCGCCGCCCGAGCGGAACGTCACCAGACGCTGCGCCCATTCGGCCAGCGCGACCATCATGGAGCCATCCAGATGCTGCGCGGACAGCGGGATCGTCGCCAGCCCCAGCACCAGTTGAATCCACAGCAGCCACAGCAGCAGGATGTCGCTGAACTTCGAGGTCGCACGGATGCGCGCATCGCCCAGACGACGCACCAGCAGCAGCGTCACGCCGATGAAGGCCAACAGACCGGCAATGCCGCCCGAGACCATGGCCAGCAATTGCTTGTGGCCGGTGCTGATGAATCCTTCGTACACGAAGTGCGGCGTGAGCATGCCGACGAAGTGGCCGAAGAACAGGAACAGCACGCCGATGTGAAACAGGTTGCTGCCCCAACGCAGGCTACCCGTGCGCAGCAGTTGGGACGAGTCGGACTTCCACGTATACTGGTCGCGATCAAAGCGCATCCAGCTGCCGATGAAGAAGACCGCCAGGCAGACGTAGGGATAGATGCCAAAAAGCAGGGTGTTGAGCCAGTTCGTCATGCTGAAACTCCGTGATGTGGTTGGTTGATCTCCGCCTTGCGCACGAAGTGCATGGGTTGCGGAGTGCCCGGGCGGGATTGGCCTTGCGTGCTGCAGCCCATGAAGGCGGCGGGCTCGCTCCAGGTCTCATCCATGTCGGGCTCGGGATCGATGGCGACGGCCTGGGCCTTGGCGCCCGCGGCTTCGAGCACGGCGGCAATCACGCATGCGTAAGGGCTGTCGCGCTGCACCAGCGCCGAGAACAGCGCGTTGAGGATTTCCACCATCTCGCCAAGAAATTCGCTCGCAATCGCGGGCGGCTGCGTGGAGGCGAACTCCAGCACCACGGGCAGGTGATCGGGCAGCTCGTTGGCATCGAATGCCAGCCCGGCCTGTTCATAGGTTTGCTGCAGATCGACCAGAGCGGGACCGCGCTCGCGCGAGTCGCCGTGCACGTGCTCGAACAGATGCAGCGACGTCTTGTGTCCACGATCGAACACTTCGACGTAGCGCGCCTGCGCCTCCCATTCGCCGAGTGCGACGAGGTGGGCGCACAACTGCTCGATCTCTTCGATGCGCTGGCGCGGCAGTGCGTGTTCCAGACGCAATGCATCCACCATCGCGGGCAGCTCGCGCATCATCTGCGCATCGGGGTAATGCAGCAGCCGCGAGAGCACGCGCAGCGTGTAGCGCATGGTTTGGGGTGTGCTTTTGAACATCATTCTCTCCTTGTCTCCTGCCGTCAGACCGTTGCCTTGATCGGAATGGTGCGCGGCTTCTTGCCACCAAACATGCTGGTTTCCGTGCTGCCATCCGAGCAGCCGTTGCCGAACGAGAAGCCACATCCGCCCCGCAGATCGAATGCGTTTTCGGCGTACTCGCGGTGCGCGGTCGGAATCACGAAACGGTCTTCGTAGTTCGCAATCGCCATCACGTGGTACATGTCTTCCACTTCGCTCTGGGTGAGCCCGACCTGGCGCAGCACATCGAGGTTCACACGCTGGTCCACATGCTTTTCGCGCTGGAAGGTGCGCATGGCCAGCATGCGTTCCAGAGCGCGCACCACCGGGATGCGATCACCGGCCGTCAGCAGGTTGGCGAGGTATTGCACCGGAATGCGCAACTGCGACACGTCCGGGATTTCGCCGTTGGCGCTCAACTGGCCGGCATTGGCCGCAGCCGTGATGGGCGAGAGCGGCGGCACGTACCAGACCATCGGCAGCGTGCGGTACTCCGGGTGCAACGGCAGCGCCACGCGCCATTCCACCGCCATCTTGTAGACGGGACTGCGGCGTGCCGCTTCCATCCAGTCATCGGGAATGCCGTCGATGCGCGCCTGCTCAATCACCTTCGGATCGTTGGGGTCGAGGAAGATGCCCATCTGCGCCTCGTACAGATCGCGGTCGTGTTCGACGCTTGCGGCCTCTTCGATGCGGTCGGCGTCATACAGCAGCACCCCCAGATAGCGGATGCGGCCCACGCAGGTTTCCGAGCACACCGTGGGCTGGCCGGCTTCAATGCGCGGATAGCAGAAGATGCACTTCTCGGCCTTGCCGCTTTGCCAGTTGTAGTAAATCTTCTTGTACGGGCATGCCGATACGCACATGCGCCAGCCGCGGCACTTGTCCTGATCGATGAGCACGATGCCGTCTTCCTCGCGCTTGTAAATCGAGCCCGAGGGGCACGATGCCACGCACGCCGGATTCAGGCAGTGCTCGCACAGGCGCGGCAGGTACATCATGAACGTGTTTTCGAACTGGCCGTAGATGTCCTTTTGCACGTCCTCGAAGTTCACGTCGCGGCTGCGCTTGGAGAATTCACCCCCCAGAATCTCTTCCCAGTTCGGGCCCCACTCGATCTTCTCCATACGCTGGCCGGTGATCAGGCTGCGCGGACGCGCGGTGGGCGCGGCCTTGCTTTCCTTGGCCGATTGCAGATGGTCGTAGTCGTAGGTGAACGGCTCGTAGTAGTCGTCGATCTGCGGCAGGTTCGGATTTGCGAAGATGCGCATGAGCAGCTTCCACTTGCCGCCCTGGCGCGGCGCGATGGAGCCATCTGCGTGCCGCGTCCAGCCACCGTTCCACTTGTCCTGGTTCTCCCACTCCTTGGGGTAGCCGATGCCGGGCTTGGTCTCGACGTTGTTGAACCATGCGTACTCCACGCCGGGGCGGCTGGTCCACACGTTCTTGCACGTGACCGAGCAGGTATGGCAGCCGATGCACTTGTCCAGATTCAGGACCATGCCGATTTGTGCGCGTATTTTCATCGTGTTCTCCTGTTCTTTCAGACGTGTGCGGCGCTGCCCGCATTGGCTTCGGCGTCGAGCCAATCCACGCGCCGCATCTTGCGCACCAGCACAAACTCGTCCCGGTTGGTGCCGATGGTTCCGTAGTAGTTGAAGCCGTAGCTGTACTGCGCGTAGCCGCCGATCATGTGCGTCGGCTTGAGCACGATGCGCGTGACCGAGTTGTGGATGCCGCCGCGTGTGCCGGTGATCTCCGAGCCGGGTGTGTTGATGGTCTTTTCCTGCGCGTGGTACATCATCACCATGCCCTGATTCACGCGCTGGCTGACCACCGCACGCGCTGCAATCGCACCGTTGGTGTTGAACAGTTCGACCCAGTCGTTGTCCACGATGCCGGCGCGCTTGGCGTCGTCCTCGCTCAGCCACACCACCGGGCCACCCCGGTTGAGGGTGAGCATCATCAGGTTGTCGCTGTAGGTGCTGTGGATGCCCCACTTCTGGTGCGGCGTGATGAAGTTCAGCGCGATCTCGGGGTGACCGTTCGGCTTCTTGCCTTCCACTTCGTGCAGCGTCTTGAGATGCACCGGCGGGCGGTAGCTCACCAGTCCTTCACCAAAGTCGCGCATCCATGGATGGTCCTGATAGAACTGCTGGCGGCCCGTCAGCGTGCGCCATGGAATCAGCTCGTGCACGTTGGTGTAGCCTGCGTTGTAGCTGACCTTCTCGCTCTCCAGCCCCGACCATGTGGGCGAGCTGATGATCTTGCGCGGCTGCGCCTGGATGTCGCGGAAACGGATCTTCTCGTCCTCGCGGTGCAGCGCCAGATGCACGTGGTCACGCCCGGTCTGTTGGGACAGTGCATCCCACGCCTTGCAGGCCACGTGGCCATTGGTTTCGGGCGCGAGCATCATCACCACTTCGGTGGCGTCGATGTCGGTCACGATGCGCGGCATGCCCTGCGTTGCGCCTTCGTCGCGCACGCGGCCATTGAGATCACCCAGTTGCTCGACCTCGGTCTGCGTGTTCCACGCAATGCCCTTGCCACCGTTGCCCACCTTGCCCATCAGCGGGCCCAGAGCGGTAAAGCGCTTGTAGACGTTCGGGTAATCGCGCTCCACCACGGTGATCTGCGGTGCCGTCTTGCCCGGGATGAGTTCGCACTCGCCGCGCTTCCAGTCCTTCACGCCATACGGCTGCGCCAGCTCTGCGGGAGAGTCGTGCATGATCGGCGTGAGCACCACGTCCTTTTCCACGCCGAGGTGGCCGACACACAGTTCGCTGAATGTCTTGGCGAAACCCTTGTAGATTTCCCAGTCGCTGCGCGCCTGCCATGCGGGATCGACCGCTGCGGACAGCGGGTGGATGAACGGGTGCATGTCGCTGGTGTTGAGGTCGTTCTTCTCGTACCAGGTGGCCGTGGGCAACACGATGTCGGAGTACAGACAGGTGGTGCTCATGCGGAAGTCCAGCGTCACCAGCAGATCAAGCTTGCCCTCGGGCGCATTGACGTGCCATTGCACTTCTTCCGGCTTGGCGTCCTGCGGCCCCAGATCCTTGCCCTGCACGCCGTGCGTGGTGCCGAGCAGGTGCTTGAGAAAGTATTCGTGTCCCTTGCCCGATGAACCCAGAATGTTGGAGCGCCACACGAACATGTTGCGCGGCCAGTTGGCCGGATGGTCCGGGTCCTCGCAGCTCATCTCCAGCGACCCACCCTTGAGCGCCTTGGCGACGTAGTCCTTCACATCGTGATTGCCAGCCTGCGCATCGCGCACCACCTGCATGGGATTGGTCTTGAGCTGCGGCGCGCTTGGCAGCCAGCCCATGCGTTCGGCACGCACGTTGTAGTCGATCATCGAGCCGGTGTAGTCGCTCGCATCGGCCAGTGGCGAGACCACTTCCTGTACGCCGAGTTTTTCGTAGCGCCACTGATCGGTGTGGGCATAGAAGAAGCTCGTGGAGTTCTGCTGGCGTGGTGGACGCATCCAGTCCAGCGCGAACGCGAGGGCCGTCCAACCCGTTTGCGGGCGCAGCTTTTCCTGACCCACGTAGTGCGCCCATCCGCCACCGCTCTGACCGATACAGCCGCACAACATGAGCATGTTGATGATGCCGCGGTAGTTCATGTCGCAGTGATACCAGTGGTTCATCGCCGCGCCGATGATGACCATCGACTTGCCCTGCGTCTTGTCCGCGTTGTCGGCAAACTCGCGCGCCGTGCGGATGACCTGGTCACGCGGCACGCCGGTGATCTGCTCTTGCCATGCCGGCGTATAGGGCGTGTTGTCGTCGTAGCCGACGGGCGCGCCTTCACCGGGCAGTCCGCGCGAGATGCCGTAGTTCGCGGCCAGCAGGTCGAACACGGTTGCCACGGCGACGGTGCCCTCCAGCCCTTCGCCCGAGAGCGCGAGATGCGACACCGGCACGCGGCGCACCAGCACGTCGCTGCCCTGCTCGTTGGCCTTGAAGTTGGGCGACTCCACTCCGCCGAAATACGGGAACGCCACATCGGCCACCGCCGCAGGTTGTGCGCCCTCCTCCATCACCGAGAGTTTCAGGCGTACCTCATCGCCATTGGTTGCCTCCTTGGTCTCCAGATTCCACAGTCCCTTGTCGGCGCGTTCTTCCGCGCCCCAGCGGAACCCGATGGATCCATTGGGTACGACGACGCGGCCATCCTGTTCGTAGGCCACGGTCTTCCAGTCCGGGTGATTGGTCTGCCCCAGTTGCGCGCTGAAATCGCTGGCGCGCAGGTAGCGGTCGGGCACCAGCGCCACGCGGCCATCGGGCAGCTTTTTCTCTTTCAGTGCGACCAGCATGGGCAGGTCGGTGTAGCGGCGCGCGTACTCGTCAAAGTAGGCGCTGCGCTTGTCGAAGTAGAACTCCTTCAGGATCACATGGCCCATGGCCATGGCGACCGCGGCGTCGGTGCCCTGCTGCGGGTGCATCCACAGGTCGGCCAGCTTGGCGACTTCGGAGTAGTCCGGCGTGACGGCGACGATCTTCGCGCCCTTGTAGCGCACCTCGGTGAAAAAGTGCGCGTCCGGCGTGCGCGTTTGCGGCACGTTGGAGCCCCACGCGATGATGTAGTTGGAGTTGTACCAGTCGGCGCTTTCCGGCACGTCGGTCTGCTCGCCCCATGTCTGCGGGCTGGCGGGCGGCAAGTCGCAATACCAGTCATAGAAGCTCATGCACACGCCGCCGATGAGGCTGAGATAGCGACTGCCTGCGGCGTACGAAATCATCGACATCGCAGGAATCGGCGAGAAGCCGATCACACGGTCCGGGCCGTGCTTCTTGATGGTGTAGATGTTGGCCGCCGCGATGATCTGGTTGACCTCGTCCCAGGTGCTGCGCACGAAGCCACCCAGACCGCGCTGCTTTTGCCATTCGCTGCGCGCGCTCTGATTCTCGACGATGTTGGCCCACGCATCGACCGGGCTGCTGGCCACCGCCAGCGCCGCACGCCAGTGCTTGAGCAGGCGACCGCGCACCATCGGGTACTTCACGCGATTGGCACTGTAGAGATACCAGCTATAGCTCGCTCCGCGCGCGCAACCACGGGGCTCGTGGTTGGGCAGATCGGGGCGTGTGCGCGGGTAATCCGTCTGCTGCGTTTCCCAGGTGACGATGCCACCCTTCACGTAAATCTTCCACGAGCACGAGCCCGTGCAATTCACGCCGTGGGTGGAACGCACGATCTTGTCATGCGCCCAGCGATCACGATAGGCGTCTTCCCATGTGCGATCTTCGCCATTGGTCTGACCATGGCCGTTGGAGAAGCTCTCGCGCGTTTGCGAGAAATAGGTGAGTCGATCAAGAAAGTGGCTCATCGTAGAACTCCTGTCTAATTTTTAAAATCCGCAAGCAGTGCACTTCAGCGCACTTGCTCAAACCATCCGAAAGCCGCAGAACCGCAGGCGTTGTCCGCTGGAGGAAGGCGCGCAGCACCTCAATGGGGAGAAACTCAGCACGGCATCTCCGCGTTCTTGCGCGAGTAGTACCACCACGTGATGCCGATGCACATCACATAGAACACGGCAAACATCCACAGCGCCAGCTCGGGTCCGCCGGTGGAGGCAATCGAACTGCCATAGCTCTTGGGAATGAAGAATCCGCCATACGCACCAAGCGCTCCGGCAAAGCCGACGGCGGCAGCGCCTTCGGTGTTGCCTTCCTTGATGGCGTGGGCTTCAGCAGCCTGATCGCCCTTGCGCACGCCGCTCATCTTCTGGTTCAGGAAGATCACCGGAATCATGCGGAAGGTGGAGCCGTTGCCGATGCCGGTAGTGAAGAACAGCACCAGGAACATGAGGAAGAAGCCGGTGAAATTGCCGTCCGCAGGACCGAACGGAAACACGTAGCCGCCCGTGCTCTTGGGCAGGAAATACAGCACACCCACGACGGCCAGCGCCATGACGATGAAGTTCCAGAACGTGACAGAGCCGCCGCCGATCTTGTCGGCCAGCCAGCCGCCAAAGGGCCGCACCACCGCGCCCACCAAGGGGCCCATCCATGCATAGGCCAGAGGATTCACTTCCGGGAACATGGCCTTGATGAGCAGCGGAAAGCCGGCCGCAAAACCAATGAACGAACCAAAGGTGCCCAGGTACAGCACGCACATGATCCAGTTGTGCTTGTTCTTGAAAATGGTGGCCTGCGCCGCCACGCTGGCCTTGGCGTCGGCCAGGTCGTTCATGCCGAACCATGCGAGGATGGAGGCCAGGGCAATCCATGGCACCCAGATGAAGGCCGCGTTCTGTGCCCACACGGTCTGCGTCTGGCCGGCCTTGACGATGGTCTGTGCATCGCCGCCAAAGATGCCGAAGATGCCTGCTGTGATCACCAGTGGGCTGAGGAACTGCACCACCGACACGCCCAGATTGCCCAAGCCCGCGTTCACGCCCAGTGCCGAGCCTTTGCGCTCCTTCGGAAAGAAGAAGCTGATGTTGGCCATGCTGGAGCTGAAGTTGCCGCCGCCCAGTCCGCACAGCAGCGCGAGCATGAGCATGGTGGGATAGCTGGTGGTGTTGTCCTGCACCGCATAGCCGATGCCGATGGCCGGAATCAGCAGCGATGCGGTGGACAGCGCCGTCCAGCGGCGACCACCGAACATTGGCACCATGAAGGAATAGAAGATGCGCAGCGTGGCGCCCGAGAGCGCGGGTGCAGCGGCCAGCCAGAACAACTGGTTGGTCGAATACTTGAAGCCCATGGCCGGCAGATTGACGGCCACGACGCTCCACACCTGCCAGATGCAGAACGCGAGGAACAGCGCAGGCACCGAAATCCAGAGATTGCGTTTGGCGATGGCCTCGCCTTCGCGCTCCCAGAAGGCCTTGTCCTCCGGCGTCCAGAGGGTGAGCGTGCGGCCCTTTCGGGGCGCACTGGGGATGGTGGATGAGTTGGACATGTTGGATCGTCTCCGTTGCTTCGTTCAGGCAGAGGTCTTTGCGCCGGTTGCCGCGCCGTGACCACCCACCACATCAGTGCGGCGCACTTCGGTGAAATACATCCAGATGAGCGACACCCACACCACGCCATACATGAGCATGAAAGCGCTGGAGCGAACGCCGGTCCAGTCCATCAACACGCCGAACATGATCGGAAGGATGAAGCCGCCCATGCCGCCTGCCAGACCCACGATGCCGCTGATGGCGCCGATGTTTCCGGCGTAGTCGTCGCTGATGTACTTGAATACGCTGGCCTTGCCGAAGGCCCACGCAATACCGAGCACGAACATCAGCGCGGTGAACACGTACACGTTCAGGCCGATGTGGAAAGTCTCGGGACCGTTCACGGTCAGGATGGTGAAATCGGTCTGCGGATAAGACAGGATGAACAGGCAGATCCAGCTCACCCACATCACCCACCACGTCACTGCATGGGCGCCAAATTTGTCGCTGAGCACACCGCCAATCGCACGCAGCACGCCGCCGGGCAACGAGAAGCAGGCAGCCAGCAAGGCGGCCACGCGAATGTCCAGACCGTACTCGCCCACGTAGTACTGCACCATCCAGAGCGACAGCGCGACGTAGCCGCCGAACACGATGCTGTAGTACTGGCAGTACTTGAGCACCTTGGGATCCTTGAGCGCCTTGAGCTGCTGGGCAAAGGTCACGTTGCTGGGCACGAGGTGCGAAGGATCGCTATGGCTGAAGAGCCAGAACAGCACCACCGTGCCGAGCATGATGGCCGCGTAGGCATGGGGCACCGCGGCCCAGCCGAACGCCACCAGAATCACCGGTGCGACAAACTTGTTGACGGCGGCGCCTGAATTGCCTGCGCCGTACACCCCCATCGCCATGCCCTGACGGCTCTTGGGGAACCAGCGCGCAACATAGGGTGTGCCGACCGAGAAGGAGCCTCCCGCCAGACCGACGAACAGTCCGGCAACGAGGAAGTGCCAATACTCGGTCGCGTAGCCCATGAGCCAAATGGCTGGAACGGTCACCGCCATCAGGATGGTCATGACGATGCGACCGCCGTACTTGTCGGTCCAGATGCCCAGCGGCACCCGCACCAGAGAGCCGGTCAGCACCGGCATGGCCGTGAGCAAACCGAACTGCGTGGAGTTCAGGTTCAGCATCTTCTTGATCGGGATTCCGATCACGCCGAACATCATCCACACCATGAAGCACACGGTGAATGCCAGCGTGCTGACGATAAGAACAGACCAGGCACGACGGCGCTGGCGTGGGTCGTCCACTGCGTTGGTTCCGCTGGGGGCGGCCTGGCGTGTGTTGGTGACCATATCAAAGCCCTCTTCTAGTTAGCTTGCTTTGATGGTCGCGCGAAAGCCACATTGCGAACATCCTTCACACGGAGGGTTCGCAGGAGGCAGAAGAACGATAAGAACTACTCCCGGACTACTCCCGGATGGCTCCCGGGCTACTACCGGACGAGCGCGCAACTACGTCCAAAGAACTATGGGAGCGGGCCGCTGCTGCTAGGCGCGCTGGCGATCTGACGCATAGACCGCTGCTTGCACACGCGAGCTCACACCGAGCTTGCGCAGTATGTGCTGCACGTGGATTTTCACGGTGGTCTCAGCGATGCCGAGATTGCGCGCAATTTCCTTGTTGCTCAGGCCGCAGGCAATTTCGCGCAGCACTTCTTCTTCACGCGGCGACAGGCGGGACGAGGCCGACTCGGTCTCTGCCGCCGCGCTGGCGGGAGCGGGCTGCGCAGGTGGCGGCGGTGGCGTCGGGGCATGGCGCTCATCCGCGTCTTGCGAGCGCAGTGCTGCCACCAGCTTGGTGAGCATTTCCGGACTGACCACGGACTCACCCCGCATAGAGCGCCGGATGGCATCGGCCAGCAAGTCGCCCTCGATGGTCTTGAGCAGATAGCCCTGCGCGCCGGAGCGCGGCGCGGCGGCGAGGTCTTCGCCATCCTCGCTCACCGTGAGCATCAGGATGCGGCTGTGCGCGGACATCTCTCGCAACCCCGCGATCGCATCGATGCCGCTCACGCCGGGCAGGTGGTTGTCGAGCAAGATCACATCGGGCTTGAGCATCGGCACGCGCCGCAGCGCTTCGCCCGCATCAGCGGCATCGCCCACCACGCTCAGGTCGTCGTGCTGCGACAGCAATGCAATCAGCCCCCGGCGCATCAGTGTATGGTCGTCAATCAGGAACAGGGTGATTGGCGTGGTCATGTTGTCTCTCTCATGCGTGGGTCGTGATGGCGTCTGTGGCTTGCGGTTGCCATGCGGTGGACATGGCCGATGGCAGCTCGACGCTGACCGTCGTGCCTGCGCCGCAATTTTTCGGAGCAAAGCGCAGCGTGGCACCAATGCGCTGTGCACGCTCCTTCATGATGCCCAGCCCCACATGCAGCGAATCGGGCGGCACGTCGTCGGGGTTGAAGCCGATGCCGTCGTCATGCACTTCAAAGCGCCAGCGCGGATAGCGCTGCACCTGCACCTGCACGAGGCGTGCATCGGCGTGCTTGCGCACGTTCGAGAGCGCTTCCTGCACGATGTGCAGCACCTGGATCTGCACATCGGGCGGCAGCGGCAGGCCCTGCCCCGACATGGCAAGCGAGGTCGTGATGCCGGTCTGGTGCTCGAATTTGGAGAGCGTGGAGCGCAGCGCATCCTCGATGTCTTCGTCCTTGGTGCGCGTGCGAAAGTGCACCAGCAATTCGCGCACGTCGGCATAGCATTCGCGCACGCCCACTTCCAGCTCATCCATGCTGCGCGCCTGCGCTGCGTCGTCGTGCTTGGCAATAGCGGAGCGCAGCAATTGCGTCTGGATCTTGAGGAAAGCCAGCGACTGGGCAATCGAATCATGCAGCTCGCGCGCCAACAGCGAACGCTCTTCGGCCACCGCCGCTTCGCGCTCCAGCGCCGTCACGCGCAGGCTTTCCATGGAACTGGCCAGATGATGCGCCATGGTGGAGAGCAAATCGCGCATGTCCTCGCTGAGCACCATGCTCGTGCGATAAAACAGGTTGACCTCGCCCAGCAGGCGGTGCTGCAACTGGATCGGAATGCTGACGACTGTCGCATAGCCTGCGTCCCGACAATGCGATAACTGCGTGCTGCCATCATCCACCGGCGAGATCGGAATCACGCGCATGCCCGCGCTCTCCTGCGTCTGACCGCAGCCGCAGATGCCCGCCAGCAGACAATGCTCTTCCTCGCGCATGGCATCGGGCAGACCTTCCGAGGCGAGCAGCAAATAGCGCTCATTGGACTCATCGGACCAGCGCACCACGGCCGCCTCGCATGCAGACACTTCCCGGATCTGCTTGAGAAAACCGTTGGTCAACTCATCGAGCGTTCCCGCATCGGCGGCGAGCGCGCTCACGGCATAGAGTGCGGACAGGCGCTGGTTATGGATCTCCACACTGGCGGTCTTCTCGCGCACCTTGCCCTCCAGATCTTCGTGCGAGGTTTGCAGCGCGTGGGCCATCAGGTTAAAGCCCGCCGCCAACTGGCCGAATTCGTCTTGCGACTCCACCTCCAGCCGCGTGCCCAGCTCGCCCTGACGCATGCGACTGAGCGCCTGCTGCAATTGGGAAACGGGATTGAGCACCAGCAAATAGCTCAGCGCAACACAGGCCACGGCCGACGCGATGGCCAGCGCCACCATGAACATCTGGAACAAGTGCAACGCCGCCGTCCAGCGCGCGATCTGGTGCTCGATGCTTTCCACGAAGCGATCCACCAACAACACGAAGGTGTCGCCGCGCACGATGGCCTCACCGGGCGCCATGGAGGGGCGATTCTGCAGATCGGTCTTGAGCGATTGCCAGAGCGCCAGAATGGTGTTGTAACTGCCCCGCGACTCCTCATTCCAAGGCACGAACAATGGTCGCGAAGGATCTCCCACCCGCAACAACTCCAGACTCTCGTCGAGCCGGCGCGTGAGCGCCTGCAATTGCGCGGGGGATTCGTTTTGCTGCGCGATCACCGTGCGCATCATGTTCATGCGCAGGCGACCGGCTTCGTTCACGGCAGCAGCGCCGCCTTCCAGCCTCCAGGTCACCCATAACGTGAAGCCGATGGATGTCAGCGCGACCAGAAGGAATATCACCCCCAGCGCCTGAAGTTTGGCAGCGAGTGATGACTTGATTTGCATCACGTCAGTGTAGAGACCCAAACCCCAAAAAAGTTGAGATAAATCAAATCAACAAGGGGACCCGGTCACAGTGACAGTCAATTTTTGCGCAGACTCGCACGCTTGCGCGCACCCACTCACTTTTCCTGCGCGGCTGTGATGCGCTGTGCATCTTCTCATCCACGCCAGGTGTGGTGGCAGTGCGCACGGCCTGCCGCCACATCCGGCGCCGCGCGTGCTCAGCCGCAGCTTCCCAACGCACCGCACTGCGTGCAATAGTCGCAGCCATCCTTGCGAATCACGGCGTGCGCGCCGCACTCATGGCACTTCTTGCCCGCCATGGTCGGTGGCATCGCATGGACCGCGCCTGCCGATTCCGCAACATCGGGCTCTTCCAGAGGCAGCACTTGCTGCAATGGCGCCACGCGCTGCGCCAGGATGTTCTGAATGGCGTAGGCAATGGCGGCGACTTCCGAGTCATGCCACAGCGGCACGCGCGTGCCGTCGTCCTTGGTGTGAAAACCGAGACGCACAGGGCCACGGTCCCACGCCACCTTGCGCATGTCGCTCAACGCGCGCTCCAGGAAACCGCCACGCGCAGCCAGCGAGAGCAGGCGCATGCTGGCTGTGATCCACTGTTGCGACTCGCCGCTTTGGCCCACCGGCATGAAGAACTCGATCGCGCGCTCCACCGTGCCGCCGCGTCCGTCCGGAATCGGCAGGAAGGAGACAATCAGGTACAGCGCTTTGTGGCCTTCCTGCGTCCAGTACTCCAGCTTTTCTGCCACGGCCGACAGGCTGCCCTTGGGGCGGCTTTCGATCATGGTGCGCATCGGATCGAGCGCCGGAGCGGGTACAGGCAACGTGGGCGCTGGCGCCTCGGCCTTGGGCGCCACCGGCACTTCGAGCACGGCACCCAGAATGCTGTTGGGGCGATACGTGGCCAGCCCCTTCAGGCGCGAATGCCACGCCTGCAGATAGAGGTTCTTGAAGTCGTCGTACGGATAGTCTTCCGGCACGTTCACGGTCTTGGAGATGGCCGTGTCGATAAACGGTTGCACGGCTTCCATCATCGCCACGTGATCGCCAGCGGCCATGTCCATGGCGCTCACAAAGTACTCGGGCAACTGGTTCACATCGCCGCCCAGGGTCTTGAACAGCCGCCAGGCGTAGTCCTCGACCACGTACTCGCTCTTGCTGCCATCGGCCTCGCGCTTGCGGCGCGTGTAGGTCCACGAGAACGGCGGCTCGATGCCGTTCGATGCGTTGTCGGCGAAGGCCAGGCTGACCGTGCCCGTAGGCGCGATCGACAGCAGGTGGCTGTTGCGGATACCGTGCTTGCGGATGGCTTTCTTGATGTCCTCGGGCAGGCGGCTGGCGAACGTGCCTTCTTTCAGATAGCCATCGGCCTTGAACTTGGGGAATGCGCCCTTTTCCTTGGCCAGCTCGACCGATGCGCGGTAGGCGGCGTCGCGCATGTGCTCGGCAATCTTCACCGCCATGGTGCGGCCATCTTCGCGGTCGTAGCGCAGCTTGAGCATGGCCAGCGTGTTGCCCATGCCGGTGAAGCCGACTCCAATGCGGCGCTTGGCGGACGATTCGGCGCGCTGCTGATCGAGCGGCCAGAACGTCAGGTCCAGCACGTTGTCGAGTGCGCGCACCTGCGTCGCTACCGATGCTTCGAAGGCGTCGAAATCGAACTGCGCATCGCCGTGGATGCCGAACGGGTTGCGCACGAAGCGCGTGAGGATGATCGGCCCCAGATCGCAGCAACCATAGGGCGGCAGCGGCTGCTCTCCGCAGGGATTGGTGGCCTGGATCTGCTCGGCGTAATGCAGGTTGTTGTCGGTGTTGATCTGGTCCAGGAACAGGATGCCCGGCTCGGCAAAGTCGTAGGCCGATTTCATGATCGTGTCCCACAGTTCGCGCGCGCGCACTTTGCGGTACACCCATTGGCCGTCGCTGCGCTGGTACGCGCCCTGCTCCACCAGTTCCTTGCCTGGCGTGGCTTCGTGGATCAGTTCCCAATCGGCATCGGCTTCCACGGCCTTCATGAACCCATCGGGCACGCCGACGGACACGTTGAAGTTATTCCAGCGCCCCGGTGTGCGCTTGGCGGTGATGAAGTCGAGCACATCCGGATGGTCGATGCGCAGCACGCCCATTTGCGCGCCGCGTCGCGCGCCCGCGCTCTCCACGGTCGAGCACGACTGGTCAAACACGTTGATATAGCTGCAGGGGCCGGACGCCATCGACGCCGTGCCTTTGACCAGCGCACCACGCGGACGGATGCGCGAGAAGTCATAGCCCACGCCGCCACCACGGCGCATGGTCTCCGCCGCTTCGCGCAGCGCTTCGTAAATGCCGGGATAGCCCGCGTCGTCCACGCCCTGGATGCAATCACCCACGGGTTGTACGAAGCAGTTGATGAGCGTGGCCTGGATGTCGGTGCCCGCGGCACTCATGATGCGGCCTGCGCCGATCGCGCCCACGCGCAGGTTGTCGAGGAACTTCGCCTCCAGTGGCTCGCGCAGATCTTCGCGCTCCACCGAGGCCAGCGCACGCGCCACGCGGCGGTACAGCTCCTCTACATCGTTCTCGCCATTCTTGAAGTATTTCTCGCGCAGCACATCAAAGCTGATGGGTTGCATGGACAGCGTCGGAAGCAGATCAGCTGTTTCTCTTTTCATGGAAGATGGAACTCCGCAGTAGGCAAGTGAGGTATTCAATTCGATGCCACAGGAGGGGACAGACGCGCTCAGCCTGTGGGTCATCGGCAACCCTGCTTTCTACACCTTTCAGCGAAAAAATGTCTGAATACCGGTCAATCTTGAAGTCGATGGTTTTCAACTTCGATAGCACACAATGCACGCAAAGTCTTGTTGTTTGGACAAATCCGGGAAGTGCAACTACGTGGTTTCTCTGACATTGATTTACATCGCTGCTCGGGACGCAGTTGCATTCATATAGTTGCATGGAGACGTTTAGGATTCAACAATGATTCTCATTGCCTCAACCCCATTGACAGCGACGAAAGTGCTGACTCTTGCGGGCCGACTTTTCGTCGGACTACTGCCATGGGCGCTGCTCTCGGGCTGCGCGGTGCCACCAGCGGAGCGCACGCCGCCAGCGGCCGCGCTGCCCATCCCCCTGCACCAGCCCGCCGACTTCGCCGCGTGGCACCAGGCGCTGGACCGGCTGCAGACCGCCGACGCGCTGCTGCTGGGCGAGCAGCACGACGCGCTCATGCACCACCAATGGGAGGCCGACACGGTGCGAGAACTGGCCGCGCGCCAGCGCCTTGCCGCCCTGGTGCTGGAAATGGCCGATGCCGGCACGCCCGGCGCTCCCTTGCCGAGCGACGCCAGCGAAGACGAAGTGCAAAAGGCGCTGAACTGGAACGACAAAGGCTGGCCATGGAAGCACTACGGTCGCACCGTCATGACTGCCGTGCGCGCGGGCGTTCCGGTGCGGGGCGGCAACCTGCCGCGTGAGGCCATGCGGGCGGCGATGAAGGATGAGCGCCTGGATACGCAGTTGTCCGCCGCTGGCATGCAAATGCAGATGCAGGCCATCCGCGACGGCCATTGCGATCTGCTGCCCGAATCGCAGTGGCTGCCGATGGCGCGCATCCAGTTGGCACGCGACGACAGCATGGCCAAGGTGATCCGCGCGAGCCTTCAGCCCGCAAAGGTCGTGCTGCTGGTGGCCGGAGGCGGCCATGTGCGCCGCGACATCGGCGTGCCGCAGTGGCTCAAGGGCGACGGCCTGACGCTGAAGGCCGTGATCGCACGCAGTGGCGTGGACACACCGGGGTCGCCCCAGCAGGCCGATCTCTACGTCACCACGCCCCCGCTGCCGCCCCGCGATCACTGCGCCGAACTACGCCAGCAGTGGAAACGCTGAGCGCCCGACCCGCACTCCGACCCCGACATGCCGCCTATCGCAGACGCCCGCTGCCGCGTGCTGCGACAATCGGGGCCATATGACCGAATCCTACATCCTGACACTCTCCTGTCCCGACCGTCTGGGGCTGGTGCACGCGGTCTCCGGTTTCCTGCTGGAGCGCGACGCCAACATCGAAGAAGCCGCACAGTACAACGACAAAGCCACTGGTCTGTTCTTCATGCGCGTGCAGTTCGCGTGTGAGCATTCCAATCTGGACACCCTCAAGGGCGAGCTGTCCGCCTTTGCCGAGACCTACAAGATGCATTGGGGCCTGCACGCCACCAGCATGCCCATGAAGACCGCCATCATGGTCAGCAAGGAAGGGCATTGCCTGAACGACCTGCTGTTCCGCTGGAAGTCGGGCCTGCTGCCCATCGACATCCGCGCCATCATCAGCAACCACCGCGAGTTCTACCAGCTCGCGGCCAGCTACAACATCCCGTTCCACCACATTCCTGTGACAGCAGCGACCAAGGCACAGGCGGAAGCCAAGCAGTTCGAGATCATCCAAGCCGAGGGAGCCGAACTGGTCGTGCTCGCCCGCTACATGCAGGTGCTGTCGGACGATCTGTGCAAAAAGCTCGCGGGCCGCGCCATCAACATCCACCACAGCTTCCTGCCCAGCTTCAAGGGTGCCAAGCCCTACTATCAGGCGCATGACCGTGGCGTGAAGCTGATCGGCGCTACCGCGCACTACGTCACCGCCGATCTGGACGAGGGCCCGATCATCGAGCAGGACGTCGCACGCGCCATCCACTCCGACACCGTGGAAGATCTCACCGCCCGTGGCCGCGACACCGAAAGCCAGGTGCTCGCCCGCGCCGTCAAGTGGCACAGCGAACACCGCGTGTTGATGAACGGACACAAGACCGTCATCTTCCGCTGAAAACCCGGCAAAATCGCTGCTACCCACCACCACTTCACAGAGACCAGTGCGAACATGCCCGGCGGATCCAGCTTCCAGCCCTTTGGCGGCGATTCGGCTGCGCTGCGGCGCATTCCGCCTATTCAGTGTCTGCTGACGTTTGAGGCGCTCGCGCGGTTGCGCAGCGTCACGCTCACGGCGGACGAACTCTGCGTCACGCCCAGCGCCGTCAGCCACCGCGTGCGGCAACTCGAACAGTTGCTTGGCACGCGGCTGTTCGGGCGCTCCGATTTTTCGCTCACCACCGATGGCAGCGCCTATCTCGCCCACGTGCGCGAAGGCCTGGGCGCGCTGCAGCGCTTTCCCGGCGCGGACAGCATGCCCGGCAAACGCCGACTCAAGCTGGCCGTCACGCCCACGTTTGCGCGCTCCATCCTGATCCCGCGCCTGCGCCAGTTCACCGAGGCCTATCCGGAAATCGACCTGGCGCTGCAAGTGTCGATCCCGCTGCTCGACGTGGTGGCCGAAGACGCTGATCTGGTCGTGCGCTTCGGCCCCGGCCACTACGCCGACATGGAACACGTGGAGCTCGCGCGCGACGTGGTCACGCCACTCGCCTCGCCCGCCTTCGTGCGCGAGCACGGCCCGTTCGACCGGCCAGAAGATCTGGAGGGCATACCGCTTTTGCGCAGCCCTCTGGAGCCCTGGCGCAGTTGGTTCGACCTCTGCGGACTGGACTGGCCCGCTCCCACGGAAGGCTCGCAATTCAACGACGTCGGCCTCATGTGCGACGCCGCCGCCGCCAGCATGGGCGTGGCGCTCGTGCGCCTCAAACTGGGCAGACCCTGGCTGGATCAGGGCACGTTGGTGCCGCTGTTCGACAACCTCGTCGCGCCCAGCCCCCACGCCCATTACCTGTGCTGGCGCACCGGCACCATGGACCGCTGGGAATGCGCCGCGTTTGCCGAATGGCTGCGCAAGACGCTGGCGTGACGGCGTAGTGACCGGCCGCATCTGCGCCGCCGCTCACAAACCCCTGCAAATTTGTTCACACCGCGCCCGACCGGCTTGCACTACATTCGGGGAATGAGTACCGCCACCGCCACGCCACCCACCACTGCCAACGAGCGCGCCGCGCGACAACAACAGATCGTTGACGCACTGGGCCAGCACCTGCCTGCGCATGCCCTGCTCTGGAATGCCGAAGACACCACGCCGTATGAATGCGACGGGTTGACGGCGTACCGCCAGCGACCATTGGTGGTTGCGCTGCCGGAGACCGAAGCGCAGGTGCAGGCCGTATTGCGCACCTGCCATGCGCTGGACGTGCCGGTGGTGGCGCGCGGTGCGGGCACCGGGCTGTCAGGCGGCGCGATGCCGCATGCCATGGGGGTGACCCTGTCACTGGCCAAGTTCAACCGGATTCTCGATGTCGACCCGGTGAGCCGCACGGCGCGCGTGCAGTGCGGGGTGCGCAACCTCGCCATCAGCGATGCGGCCGCGCCCTACGACCTGTATTACGCCCCCGACCCGAGCAGCCAGATCGCCTGCACGATCGGCGGCAACGTGGCCGAAAATTCGGGCGGCGTGCACTGCCTCAAATATGGCCTCACGGTACACAACGTGCTGCGCGTGCGCGGCTTCACCATCGAGGGCGAACCGATCACCTTTGGCAGCGAGGCGCTGGACGTGCCCGGCTACGACCTGCTCACCGTGATGATCGGCAGCGAAGGCATGCTGGCCGTAGCGACGGAGGTGACCGTCAAACTCATTCCCAAGCCGCAACTGGCGCGCTGCATCATGGCCAGCTTCGACGACGTGCGCAAGGCCGGTGATGCGGTGGCGGCGGTGATCGCCGCAGGCATCATTCCCGCGGGACTGGAGATGATGGACAAACCCATGACCGCCGCCGTGGAAGATTTCGTCTGCGCGGGCTACGACCTGACGGCCGAAGCCATTTTGCTGTGCGAGAGCGACGGCACGCCCGAAGAGGTGGAAGAAGAAATTGGCCGCATGAGCGACGTGCTCACACGCGCCGGCGCCACCGCCATCGCCGTGAGCAACAGCGAAGAAGAACGCATGCGTTTCTGGAGCGGACGCAAGAACGCGTTTCCCGCCAGTGGCCGCATCAGCCCCGACTATATGTGCATGGATTCGACCATTCCGCGCAAGCGCCTGGCCGACATTCTGCTGGCCATCCAGGAGATGGAAAAGAAATACCAGCTGCGCTGCGCGAACGTGTTTCACGCAGGCGATGGCAACCTGCATCCGCTGATCCTGTTCGATGCCAACGATCCCGACGAGCTGCATCGCTGCGAACTGTTCGGCGCGGATATTCTGGAGACCAGCGTCGCCATGGGCGGCACGGTGACCGGCGAGCACGGCGTGGGCGTGGAAAAGCTCAACAGCATGTGCACGCAATTCACCACCGAGGAAAACCTGCAGATGTTCGCGCTGAAAGCGGCGTTCGACCCCAAGGGCCTGCTCAACCCCGGCAAGGTGATTCCCACGCACAACCGCTGCGCCGAATACGGCAAGATGCTGGTGCGCGGCGGCCAGATTTCGCACCCCGATCTGCCCCGCTTCTGAGCGGCGCGGGCGCAACCATCGCGCACACGCATCGTCTCCCCAGGACTACACGCGGCATGCACGCGCCTGCGCACAATGTCGCATTGCCATTCCAATCAGGGAGATTCCATGAGCCCACGCATCTTGCGCACCGCCTCGGCCGCAGCCGCGCTTATCGGCGCATCCTTTGCCGTGCAGGCACAAGGCAGCATTCCAGCCATGAAAAGCGAAGGCGCTCTGCAATACGCCTGCGGCGGCATTGGCAGCGATGAGTCCACCGCCATGCGCGCGGCGATGAAGCAGCACCCGCTGGCGCTGCTGTTTTCGGCCAAGGACGGCGCCTATCTGGCCAATATGCAAGTGCAGATCAAAGCGGAAGGCGGCAGCGGTGACTCCACGTTCACCGCCTCCGGCCCGGTGTGTCTGCTGCAACTGCCCGAGGGGCGCTACAACGTGACCGCGACGACGCAAAACGGCGCGACGCAAAGCAAATCGGTCACCGTGGGCAAAGGCAGCCAGACGCTCGACTTTCGCTACTGAGGCAACCGTATGAGGTGACAATATCGCCATGGCGAACGATTCCACCTCCTCCACCCAGACCACGCCCTCCGGCGATTACGCATCCTATTTGCAGGCGGGCAACGCCTTGGTGGCGCAGGCACAGACGGTTGCCGTCAGCGACTTTGCGAAGGCGCGTTCGCTGTGGCAGGACGCGGGCAAGCAGTTTTATCTGGCGCACAAGGCCGACCGCGACGAGCCGGACGCCGCATTCAAGCTGGCGCAAGCGTGGATGGCCGAAGCCCATGCCTTGCAAAAGGAAGGCTCACCCAATGCGGCCCTCATGTGGGGCAACGCGGCGGCGCAGGCCGAACTGGCATTCGATCTGACGCCCGAAAACGCGCGCATCGCCATGGCCATCGCCAGTTGCCATCACTGGGCGGGCGACGAAGAAAGCGCTCAAGCGTGGGCGCAGATTGCGCAGCACCTGAAAGCGCCGCACCAGGGCGACCCCGGCGGCGGGCAGCCGGACCCCGACGGGGGGGGCGACGGGGGTGACGGCGGCGGCGACTGACGCCTTAGCGCCTCATCAGTGCTTGTGCTGCAGCGCCTCGCGAATCTGCACGGCATTGCCGATCATCGACAGTGGCCCGGCGCTGCCAAGCAAATACCAGATTTTAGGATCCACGAACACCACGCGCCCCTGCTTGCCAGCGGCCGTGTTGCGAATGGTCTCGTTGTTGAACAGCTCGGTTGCGGGAATGACAGGCGCGCCTTCCTTGGTCGTGGTCGAACCCGTGGCGGCGTTGCGATCGATCACGAAGATCCACTGCGGATCGATGCGCGCAATGTCCTCCATCTTCAGCGGCACTCCGCGCGGCTTGGACGGATCGGCGGGCAATGCCGCAGGCACACCCAGCACGTCATGCAACAGGCCGAAGCGCGCACCGGGCGTCTGCCCGCCCATGAAGTTGTTCACCGCCAGCACGAGCAAGGCAGGTGCCGATTTTTCCGCCACCGCCCTCGTGGCGGCCACTTCGCTGCGCACTTTTTCCATGAGTTGGCGCCCCGCCTCCTGCTTGCCCCAGAGTGTCGCCAACGTATGCACGTTGCGCTCCATATCGGCCAGCAGGGCATCGCCGCGCACAGAGAGATCGAGCACCGGCGCCAGCTTGCTCAGCGTGTCGTATTTGGCGGCGGAGCGGCCCGCGATGATGATCAGGTCGGGCTGGATGCGGCTCAGCGCTTCATAGTCCGGCTCGAACAGGGTGCCTGCCACCTGGTAGCGCGTGTCGGTATAGCCGGAAAGATACTGGGGATACGCCACCTTGGGGACGCCTGTCACGGGCAACTGCAGCGCCTGCATCGCGTCCAGTGCCGCCAAGTCGTAGACCACCACACGCTGCGGGGCGAGCGCCACCGTGGCGGTGCCACGCGCATGCTGCACCGTGGTGGTGGTGGGTGTGATGGCGGCAGAGACGGTCGCGCCACTGGCAAGCAAAGCCGATGCCATTGCAATGGTCACGGCACGGCGCTGGATGAAGTCGGTCATAAGGTCCTTTCCAAAAATGCAAACCAGAGCGCAGCCGATGTGCCATGCACACGGCAAAGCTGCGCCCTCCTTCCTGCGACTACAGGAAAGAAAACAGTCATGCGGGGATGTCTTACCGGAAGCGCGGAGCGGCCACGCCGGTTTCGCTGAAAGGGTATTTATTGCGAATGATTGTTATTCTATTCACATCTGGCGCGCATTGCACCCTGGCGGAAATGTATGCGCCGCGCTCGCAGGACTAGCGCACGGACTGCCAGATCAGCGAGGCGTGGGAGATCGTGAACAACACCAGTCCGATGAAGCCGCCGACGATGGTGCCGTTGATGCGGATGTATTGCAGGTCGCTGCCGATGTGCTGCTCCACCAGTTCCGCCATTTCCTCAGCGTCCCAGCGCTGGACGGTGGCGCGGATGTGCTCTGCCACCGATTGCGCCACATCGGGCGCCCACTGCGCGGCCCACAACTCCAGTCGCACGTTCAGGCGCAGGCGCAGTGCCGCGTCGCCCGCCAGCGACATCCCGAGCCACTGCCCCATGCGCGAGACGTTGCGCGCAATCGCGGAATGCTCGTCCTGCAGGTCGGCGCGCAGGCGGCTGCGCAGATCGGCCCAGACTTCGTGCACGTAAGAGCCCAGCGCCTCGTCGTTTTGCAGATAACTGCGAATGTCTTCGCCGCGCTGCGCCCAGTCCGGGTCGTGCTGCATGCGTTCGATCAGGCGCTCGATGGCGAGGTCCAGCGCATCACGCAGTTGGTGGTCCGGGTCCTTCGCCACCTCCACCAGCAAGGTTTCCACGGCATGCGAAATGGCCGATGCGCCCTTGCCGCCGAGCCAATCCGTGGGCAGCACCTTCTGCTTGAGCGGATGCTCGCGCTTGATCCAGTTGACCAGCGTATTCGCGATGAAGGTACGTGTTTCTGGTGTCTGCAGCAGACTGTTCAGGCGCACCAGCAAATCATCGAGCAGCACCTGATGGCGGCGCTCGTAGGTCAGCGCACTAAGTGCGGCGGCCATGGTGCGCGAGACGTCGAGTTGCCCGATGAGCGAGCGCGCTGCGCGATTGAGCAGCTCCTGGATCTTGTCGTCCTCGATCGTGTCGAGCGCCGTCGCGAGCAAGCGCGACACCTGATGCCCCAACAATCCCGCATTGGCTGGCGCCGTGAGCCATTGCGCCAGCATTTCGGCCGGATCATGGCGCCGGATCATGGTGACCAGCGAGGGCGCATCCAGAAAGCGGTCGCGCACGAAGACGGAGAGGTTTTCGCCGATGCGATCCTTGTTGCGCGCAATGATGTTGGTGTGCCGCGAAAGGTAGGGCAGCGGAATGCGTCGGAACAGCGCCGACACGGCAAACCAGTCGGCCAGCGCGCCGACCATCGCTGCCTCCGACATGGCGCGCAGGCACTTGACCCAGAGGTTCTCCGGGAACACATAGGTCAGCGCGAACACGACGACCACGGCCACGAACAATCCGGTGGCCTGTCGTTTCGCGCGCGCCAGATGGGCCGCACGGGCTGCCGCAGCGGCGCTGACTCCTGGCGAGAATTCGTCCTGCAGCGGGAGCATTTCCATGACCTCAAGCATAGCCGGAGGCTGGCCAGAAATCACATCCCTGCCTGTAGGAATTAGGCGCGTATGCCGCTCAGGCCCTCACGCGCACGCACCGGATGACAGTTATTTGCCGTTCACCGCGAGCAGTTCGACTTCGAAGTTCAACGTGGCGTTGGGCGGAATCACGCCGCCCGCGCCCCGTGCGCCGTAAGCGATGTTTGCCGGGCAGGTGAGCTTGGCCTTGCCGCCCACTTTCATTTTCTGCACGCCTTCGGTCCAGCAAGGGATCACGCCGTTCAAGGGGAAATCAATCGGCTTGCCGCGCTTGATGGAGCTGTCGAATTCCTTGCCCGACTCGGGAAACCAACCGCGATAGTGCACACGCACGGAGTCCGTGGCCTTCGGGCTGGCGCCCGTGCCTTCGGTGATGCTTTCATAAATCAGGCCCGATGCGGTGGTCACGGGCTCTGCAGCATGGGCAGCGGTGGCAAGAACACAGGTCGCGGCCACGGCCAGCAGGGAAGAAAGTTGCTTCATGTCGAATACAAAAAAGGAAAAGACGTTTGTAGCCCCATGCGGGACGGTCTAGTGTTTCAAAGGGTCTCGATCGGTGCAGGAAGTCACCCCCCGCACCTCGGGTGCGCCTCATTGCGCAGGAGGAACCCCCATGGCGTCCAGCGCCTTGGACAGGTAATTCACCGTGCGATCCACGTTGTGCCATTTCTCCAGCCCGAACAGGCCGATGCGGAAGGTCTTGAAATCCGGGCCTTCATCACACTGCAGCGGCACGCCTGACGCGGCTTGCAGGCCGACGGCCAGAAACGCCTTGCCGGACTGGATGTCCGGATTGGAGGTGTAGCTCACCACGACACCGGGTGCCTTGAAGCCTTCCGCCGCCACGCTCGGGAAACCGCGCGACTCCAGCAGCTTGCGCACCTTGGCACCCAGATCGATCTGCTCGGCGCGGACCTTGTCGAAGCCGTATTCGCGCGTCTCCAGCATCACGTCGCGCAGCTTGACGAGCGCGTCCGTCGGCATCGTCGTGTGGTAGGCGTGCTGGCCTTTCTCGTAGCCTTCGGCAATCGTCATCCACTTTTTCAGATCGCACGAGAAGCTGGAGCTTTGCGTGCCTTCGATGGCCTGGCGCGCGCGCTCGGACAACATCACCATGGCGCAGCAAGGCGAACTGCTCCAGCCTTTTTGCGGCGCGCTGATGAGCACATCCACGCCGGTCTTTTCCATATCCACCCACATGGCGCCCGAGGCCACGCAATCGAGCACCATCAGCGCCCCTACCTCATGCGCGGCGTCGGCAATGGTCTTGATGTAATCGTCGGGCAGGATGATGCCGCTGGCGGTTTCCACATGCGGTGCGAAAACCACCTTGGGGAACTCAGCGCGAATGGTGTCGGCCACGTCCTGGGCGAGCGCGGGAGCCCACGGATCTTGCGCGCCGGGGCCTTGCTTGCGCGCCTTGCACACGACCGATCCCCCGCCCAGCGCGCCTTCGTCGAAGATCTGCGTCCAGCGGTAGCTGAACCAACCGTTGCGCACGATGAGCACCTTCTCGCGATTGGCAAACTGGCGCGCCGCGGCCTCCATCCCGAACGTGCCACTGCCCGGAACGAGCACTGCAGTGTGCGCGTTGTAGACCTCCTTGAGCGTACCGAGAATGTCCTGCATCACGCCCACGAATTTCTGGGACATGTGGTTGAGCGCGCGGTCGGTGTAGACCACCGAAAATTCCATCAGACCATCGGGGTCCACGTCGGGCAGCAGTCCGGGCATTGCTTATCTCCAGTTGGGGCATGTGGGCGACACCATGCGGCGGCGCGCATGCCATGTCCACAGGCAGTTGAATCAGTGATGTGTCAACGGCGTTGATCTGACGGTTTTATAGCACGCCGATAGCGCTTGCGCGGGCTCGGGGAAGGCGAACGGCGAGCAGGAAAGTCAGGCTTTCTGTGCGTAGTGTCTGCGGCCAAAAATGCCGCTGCCCACGCGCACCATCGTGCTGCCGGCGCGGATGGCGGCGTCGAGATCGTCGGTCATGCCCATAGAGAGCGTGTCGAACTGCCCCAGTCCCGGGATTTGCTGCGCTGCAATAACGTCGAAGCACTCACGGGCACGCATGTGCACCGCGTACTGCGCCTCAAAATCCGGCGCCGGCTCGGGAATGCTCATCAACCCGCGCACGACCAGCCGTGGCAGGACGGCGACTTCGCGCACCAGATCGCCCAGTTCCTGCGGAGCGACGCCGGACTTGTTCAGTCCGCCGTCCACGTTCACCTGGATACAGATGTTCAGCGGCGGCAGATACTCCGGTCGCTGCTCGGACAGGCGCTGCGCAATCTTCAGGCGATCGACCGTGTGCGCCCAGTCGAAATGCGCGGCCACGAGGCGGGTCTTGTTGCTCTGGATCGGGCCGATGCAATGCCACGACAGCGGATGGGGCACGTCCGCGTGCTGCGCCACGATGGCCATCTTCTCCACCGCTTCCTGAATGTAGTTTTCGCCAAAGATGCGCTGCCCTGCCTGCGCCGCCTGCACCACGGCCTCGGGCCCGAAAGTCTTGGACACCGCCATCAGCGTGACGGAATCGGCCGCCCGACCCGAGGCCTCACAGGTACGCACAATGTGATCGCGCACACTCTGGAGATTGTTGGTAATCGTCGTCATAATGTTCATTGAAATTCGGTTTCAGCGTAATTGACTGGCGATACAAGACAAACAAACGTAACCTGTCGATCTGACCAGAACCGGGTATCCACACCTGCCGCGCCCGGGAGTCTTCCCCTGGACGCAGGTGGTGTGAGTGCCATGTACCGCCAACCCGCGCGAGCATTGACCGCCACTGGTGCGCAATGCCTCGAACGCGGCGTGTCCGGAACAGGGCGCTAGCCTATCAAACGAACAGAGGGATTCCGTGGACATTACCCAACTGCTTGCATTCAGTGTCAAGAACAAGGCTTCCGACCTGCACCTGTCTGCCGGACTGCCACCCATGATCCGCGTACACGGCGATGTACGCCGCATCAACGTCGACGCGCTCGACCACAAGACGGTGCACGGCATGGTGTATGACATCATGAGCGACGCACAGCGCAAGGCGTATGAGGAATTTCTGGAAGTGGACTTTTCCTTCGAAATCGAAGGCCTCGCCCGCTTTCGCGTGAACGCCTTCAACCAGAACCGCGGTGCAGCGGCCGTGTTCCGTACCATTCCGAGCAAGATCCTCACGCTGGAACAACTGAACGCGCCCAAGATCTTTGCCGACCTGGCACTCAAGCCACGCGGTCTGGTGCTGGTGACCGGCCCGACCGGATCGGGCAAATCGACCACGCTCGCAGCGATGGTGAACTACCTGAACGAAAATGAGTACGGCCACATTCTCACTGTGGAAGACCCGATCGAATTCGTGCACGAATCCAAGAAGTGCCTGATCAACCAGCGCGAAGTCGGCCCGATGACGCTGTCCTTTGCTGCCGCGCTGAAGTCGGCCCTGCGCGAAGACCCGGACGCGATTCTCGTGGGCGAAATGCGCGATCTGGAGACCATCCGGCTGGCCATGACCGCAGCCGAAACCGGCCACCTGGTGTTCGGCACGCTGCACACGTCCAGCGCGGCCAAGACCATCGACCGGATCATCGACGTGTTCCCTGCGGAGGAAAAGGAAATGGTGCGCGCCATGCTCTCCGAATCCCTGCAGGCCGTGGTGTCGCAAACGCTGTGCAAGACCAAGGATGGCTCGGGTCGCGTGGCAGCGCACGAAATCATGCTGGGCACGAGCGCCATCCGTAACCTGATCCGCGAGGCCAAGGTGGCGCAGATGTACTCCACCATCCAGACCAGCAACAGCGTGGGTATGCAGACGCTCGACCAGAACCTGACCGATCTCGTGCGCCGCAACATCATCAGTCCCGCCGAGGCGCGCAGCAAGGCGAAAATTCCGGAGAACTTCCCGGGCTGACGGCGCGCAGCGAAGGCTGACGTACCGGCACACTCCGCCACTTGGGAGCACCAGCATGAAAGGCCTGATCAAGCTGTTCAAGTCCAGTGCCTTGCCTTCCACAGCGGAGCGCAAGCCCCGGAGTGAGTCCGCACTGTTCACCGCCGCCTTTGCCGATCGTGCCGGCAGCAAGACCGCAGTTCCGTGGGAGGCCCGCAGCGTCGAAGTGGGCGCCACGCCGCTACCCAAGGGGCGCGGGGTGAAGTTGCTGGAAGCGGTCTGGGCGCAGGACCAGTACATGTCGCACCTGAACTGCGAAAGCATCGAGCGCATGCAGCGGTTTTTCAACTTTGCCAGCGTCTCGCCCAGCCGCGACCTGATCCGGCAGGATGAATACAGCAATTTCATGATCGTCCAGTTGTCCGGCACCATCGGCGTGGACCGGCGCCAGCCCTGGGGCGAACACCTGCGTCTGGCCGAAACACGCCCTGGGGACATCCTGGGCGAGATGTCGCTGCTGGACAGCGGCATCCGTTTTTCTACCTGCACCACGCTCACCGAATGCGAGATTGCCGTGCTTAGCGCCGAGGCCATGGATGAAATGATGGCCAGCGACGCATCGCTCGCTGCCAGCCTGATTGCGCTGCTGGCGCGCAAGCTTTCACTGCGCCTGCGCGTGGTGAGCTCGCGGCTCAGCGACAATCCCCACTAGCCGGGTACACACCGGAATGTCTTCAACCACAGCGACCATCCGCCGCACCAACGACCAAGAGCTTAGAGAGGAAGAACGCCATGGAACGCGATCAGGCCAGTAAATTCATCAACGATCTGCTTCGCCTGATGGTCAGCCGGGGGGGCAGCGACCTGTTCATCACGGCAGAGTTTCCACCCGCCATCAAGGTCGATGGAGCCGTCACCAAGGTGTCGTCGCAGCCGCTGTCTCCCACGCACACGCTGACGCTGGCGCGCTCCATCATGAGCGACAAGCAGATTGCGGACTTCGAGCGCACCAAGGAGTGCAACTTTGCCATCTCGCCCGCGGGCATTGGCCGTTTCCGGGTGAACGCCTTTGTGCAGCAAGGCCGTGTGGGCATGGTGTTGCGTACGATCCCGCTCACGCTGCCGACCATCGACACTCTGGGCATGCCGCAGATCCTCAAGGACATCACCATGTCCAAGCGCGGCCTGTGCATTCTGGTGGGTGCCACCGGCTCGGGTAAATCGACCACGCTGGCGGCCATGCTCGACTGGCGCAATGAGAACTCGTTCGGCCACATCATCACCGTGGAAGACCCGATCGAGTTCGTGCATCCCCACAAGAACTGCGTTGTCACGCAGCGCGAAGTGGGACTGGACACCGACAGCTGGGAGGCCGCGCTCAAGAATACGCTGCGTCAGGCGCCCGATGTGATCCTGATGGGCGAAATCCGCGACCGCGAAACCATGGAGCACGCAGTGGCGTTCTCCGAAACCGGTCACCTGTGTCTGGCCACGCTGCACGCCAACAGTGCCAACCAGGCGCTGGACCGCATCATCAACTTCTTCCCCGAAGAGCGCCGCGCCCAGTTGCTCATGGACCTGTCGCTGAACCTGCGTGCCCTGGTCTCGCAGCGCCTGATTCCCCGACAGGACAGCAAGGGCCGCGCCGCCGCCGTCGAAGTGATGCTGAACTCTCCGCTGATCGCCGACCTGATCTTCAAGGGCGAGGTCGCCGAGATCAAGGAGATCATGAAGAAAAGCCGCAACCTCGGCATGCAGACTTTCGACCAGGCCCTGTTCGACTTGTTCGAGGCCAACGTCATCACCTACGAAGATGCGCTGCGCAATGCCGACTCGGTGAACGACCTGCGCCTGCAGATCAAGCTCAGCAGCCAGCGCGCCAAGACCACCGACCTGTCCGCAGGCACGGAGCACTTCGCAATCGTTTAAGCTGATTGGTTCGGCCCCGCCTTCCCGCTTCAGCGTCGAGGGCGCGCAAGCCATCCCGGCGCAAGCATGCGCCCCCCATTCATGGAGACAATGCAATGACCAGCAGCATCAATTCGCGCAACTACGACACCACACCCGCCCGCAAGGTCGCGTTTTTGGGGTTGGGCGTCATGGGCTATCCCATGGCCGGCCACCTGATCGCGGCGGGCCACAGTGTGCGCGTGTACAACCGCACCACGGCCAAGGCGGCGGCTTGGGAACGTGAATTTGCCTCCAGCGGCAGGGCCAGCCACGCGGCTACGCCGCGCGAGGCCGTGAAGGACGCCGACATCGTATTTTGCTGCGTGGGCAATGATGACGATCTGCGCTCTGTGGTGCTGGGCGATGACGGCGCGTTTGCTGGCATGCACAAGGGCGCGATCTTCGTTGATCACACCACCGCCTCGGCACAGGTGGCGCGTGAGCTGTACGCCGATGCGCGCCAGCGTGGACTGGACTTTGTCGATGCCCCGGTGTCGGGCGGACAGGCCGGTGCGCAAAACGGTCAATTGACAGTGATGTGCGGCGGCGACCAGGCCGCGTTCGACGCGGTGCAGCCCACCGGCATGGCGTTCTCGCGTGCCTTTACCCGCATTGGGGACAGCGGCGCAGGCCAGCTCGCCAAGATGGTGAACCAGATCTGCATCGCCGGATTGGTGCAAGGTCTGTCAGAAGCCATCGCCTTTGGTCAGCAGGCCGATCTGGACATGAACGTGGTGCTCGATGTGATCAGCAAGGGCGCGGCGCAAAGCTGGCAGATGGAGAACCGTGGCAAGACCATGGTGCAAGGCAAGTTCGACTTCGGCTTTGCCGTCGACTGGATGCGCAAGGATCTGGGACTGGTGCTGGACGAGGCCAAACGCAACGGCGCGCGCGTGCCCGTGACGGCGTTGGTCGATCAGTTCTATGGCGATGTGCAGCAAGCCGGTGGCCAGCGCTGGGACACGTCCAGCCTGATCACGCGCCTGCGCAAACCGGGGGCCTGATCGCAGCCTGATTCCACCGTGCGTGCCTGCGCGCGCGCATACTCTCCAAGAAAACTGGCGCCCGAGGGCGCCAGTGTTGGATTCAACGGACCGGTGCGGTCTGGATGGGCGGCAGCGGTGTTCCCTGGATGTCCGAGCGCGATGGTGCGGGCGGTGCCGTTGGCTGCACAGCTACCGGGGCCGGAGCGGGCGCGGGAGCCGCGACGGCCGCTGCCGGAGCGCCGCCTTGCGTCGAAGTAGGCGTCGCGTCCTGCACGGCAGGTGCCTGCTGGTTCTTCTCGTAGTTCGCCAGTTCCTCTTCGGACACCGACTCGAATATGCGCACCACCTTGCGCACGCCGTCCACGCCGCGCGCAATTTCAGCCGAACGCTTGGCTTCACGCGGGGTCACGCGGCCCATCAGATAGACCACATCCCGCTCGGTCGTCACCTTGAAGACGTTGGCCGACAGGTCCTGCGCATTCACCAGACTGGCGCGCACCTTGCTCGTGATGAAGGTGTCCCTGGAGCGCTGCGTGAACGAGGAGTTCTCCATGATGCCCAGCTCGTTCACCACGGACTTCACGTTCTCCACCGACATCGCGGCCTTCTCGGCCTTCTGGCTTTCTTCCGCGGTCGGCACTTCGCCCGTCAGCAGCACCTGGCGGTTGTAGCTGGAAACGTTGACGTGGCCACGTCCGGCCAGCGTGTTCACTACGGTGCTGGACACTTTGCGCTCGATGGTTTCATCCTCCACCTGCATGCCCGCCGTTCTGCGATCGGTGGCCATCAATGTGCCCACCACGGCGCCGCCGCCCAGAACCACCGGCGCGCAGGCCGTCAGCCCGGCCGCCAGCAACGTGGCAGCCAGCACGGTACACGTAGTGCGGGTCGTCATGAATTTCATCAAAGCATCTCCTGTTCACCAAGTAACTGGGTATCCATACCATCGCAAATGCAGTGGAGGATGAGGGTGTGGACTTCGCGCACGCGCGCCGCCCGTTCGTGGGGAACGCACACTTGCACGTCCGTCTCGCGCATCACGCCGCCCATGGCGCCCGCGTCACGCGCGCACAAAGCGATCACGGACATGTCGCGCTCGTGCGCAGCCAGCACGGCCTCCAGCAATGCGGGTTCGTCGCCGTTCACGCACAGCACCAGCAGGATGTCGCCCGCCGCGCCCAGCGCACGAATCTGTCGCGCCAGCGCGCCGACCTCGAACGCCTGCCCGGCGGAGCCTCCGGCCCAGCCCGCATCTGCGGACAGCGCAATCGCCGCAAGCTCCGGGCGCTCGCGCTCGAAACCGGCCACGCACATCATGGCGAATTGCAACGCCTGTGCCGAGGACAGCCCCGATCCGCACGCCAAAACCTTCGATTCGTTGGTCACGCACGCGAGCAGGGCTTGCACCGCCGCGTTGATGGGCGCACCCAAAGCCTGCGCCGCCTGGTACTTCAGATCGGCGCTATCGATGAAATGTTGTTGGATTCGTTGCTCAAGCATGGACTGCCGATGATACTTTGCCGCCGATGGGCCGACGTGTCCGATTCACCAAATCGGTATCCGTATATATCTATAACAAGTTCCCGTTCGCAAGAAAAAGTTCAGCGCCCTGTCATTCAGCGCGTTGACGCCGCGGAGGCATCGAACGCGCCCTTGAGCCAATGTGGCTCTGGCTCCAGCAGCACCACGTCGAACCGGCACGGTGGCGCGGCACGTCGCGCGGCGAGATAGTGGCGTGCCGCGAGAATGATGCGTCGCTGCTTGATCGCGCCGATGCTCGCCCCCGCGCCGCCAAAGTCATGCCGATTGCGGCTGCGCACCTCGACAAACACCACCGTACCATCGCGTTCACGCATGATGAGATCAATTTCGCCGCCACCGCGTCCCGGGGTTCGATAATTGCGTGTGAGCAGCTCCAGCCCCGCACGCATCAGCAGGTGCAGCGCCTGGTCCTCCGCACGCATGCCCCGGGCGCGCGTGGTGTCCGCCTTGTCGCCCTGCGGCACGTCGGCCAGCGGCTGAGTGTGCCGTTCCCGTTTGAAAGTCTTGAGGAAGTTCCATGAGTACATCGTTTGCCCCCGCCCTCTCGGCTGCCCAGCAAGCTGCCGGTGCGCAACATTATCCGCAGGGCGCGCTGTATGTCGTGGCGACTCCGATCGGTAATCTGGCCGACATCACATTGCGTGCACTGCATGTGCTGCAAATTGCCGACACCATCGCCTGCGAAGACACGCGCCACACCCAGCAACTGCTGCGCGCCTATGGCATCGACAGCTCCGGGCGCTCCTTGCTCGCCCTGCACCAGCACAACGAGGCTGAGCGATCCGGGCAGGTGATCGAGCAATTGCGCGCGGGCCGCCGCGTGGCCTACGTGAGCGATGCGGGCACGCCGGGCGTGAGCGATCCCGGAGCGCGCCTGTGCGCGGCCGTGCAAGCCGAAGGCCTGCGCGTGATTCCCCTGCCCGGCGCCAGCAGCGTGACGGCAGCCATCAGCGCCGCAGGCATGGCTCCGGCCACAACGCAGGGATTCGTGTTTGCCGGCTTTCTGCCCACCAAAGCGGCCGAGCGCACCGCCGCCGTGCAGCAACTGGCGCTGGAGCCGCGCGCCGTCGTGCTGCTGGAAGCACCTCACCGCATTCAGGAACTGGCCCAGGCACTCGCCGTGCTGGACGAGCGTGGCGTGACGCTGGCGCGCGAAATCACCAAGCAGTTCGAAGAAATCACCACGCACCCGGCCCGCCACGTGCATGCATGGTTGACGGAACAGCCCCAGCGCAGCAAGGGCGAGTTTGTCGTGGTGATCCATCCAGCCTCCGCCAGCGCGGGCGACGAGGGCAAGGAATTGGACGTCTTGAAAATGTTGCTGGCGGAGTTGCCCATGAAGTCCGCCGTGCGACTGGCCGCGCAACTCACCAATGGCTCGCGCAACCGGTTGTATGAGATGGCGCTGTCGCTCAAGGCAGCCGAAGCCGATCAGAAGGGCTGACGCGCACGCTCCGCCTCAGTGCTCTTGGCCCAATGCGACTTGGCGGCGCACGGCATAAGACTGCTGCGCCGCGCGCAGGTTGGAGTCGAGCATGTCGCGCTCGTCCTCCAGATTGTCGAGCTGCAATTGCAGTGAAGCCACCTGCTTGCCGTCCGTGCCGCGATACAGCGCGCGCTCGATGGACGACTTGAGAACGCTGTGCTCCTGCAGGATTTCGCTGCAACGCCCCGCCTGCACGCAGCCCTGGTTCTGCACGCCAGCACACGGCATCAGCGCCGAGTCACCGTGCGCCAGCGCCACGCTGTCCTCGGCTATTTGCAGGTACGCCAAACGCAACGCATCAATGTCCTTGGAGGCACGCTGAATGTCCTCCAGCATCCTCGTGAGCTTGATACGGTGAGACTTGGCAATTTTTTCTGGAAACACTAGTTTCGCTCCCTCAATTTCGGTTTGCAGAGGCTGTACATGGACGCTGGAAAAATGAATTCAATATGAATTCTGAGCATCCGGATACGCACTTCTCACAGAACTCCACGCAATTGATCTACATCAAACGTCAACAACTGATTTCGCCGTATGCGCTTGTGACTAACCGCCTGCCCTCGTGAGATTCGTCAATGCCGGACTGCGAAATCGGCAGCAATCCAGTACCATCCGCAAAGAAATAAGGCGCTGACACCATGATCCCCGCCTTGAGGTCGACTGACAAGGAGACAAGCGCGTGCTGGAGCTTTATCACTGCGTGAGTGCGCGTTCGTTGCGTGCGCTGTGGATGCTGGAGGAACTGGGACTGGACTATCGGCTGCACATGCTGCCCTTTCCCCCGCGTGCGCTGGCCAAGTCGTACCTCGCGCTCAATCCACTCGGCACCGTGCCACTGCTGCTGCACGCTGACACCCAGCTTACCGAATCTGCCGCCATCTGCCTGTACCTGTGTGAACTGGCCGCGCCCACACCGCTCGCCGTGGCACCGCAAGATCCCGCCCGAGGCGCGTGGCTCAACTGGCTGTTCATGGCCGACGCGACACTGACCTTTCCGCAAACGCTGGTGCTGCGCTACACCCACTTTGAGCCGCCAGAGCGCCTGCAGCCGCAGGTCGCGAGCGACTATGCACGCTGGTTCCTCGCCCGCCTGCGTGCCGTCGAAGCCGCCGTGACCGACCATGACTACCTGTGCGCCGACCGCTTCTCCGCTGCCGACGTGGCCGTGGGCTATGCGCTGATGCTGGCGGAGCACCTGGACCTGGCCGATGCATGGGGACCAGCGACCCACGCCTACTGGAGCCGCCTGCGCGAGCGCCCCGCCTTTCAGCGCAGCCTGCAAGTGGAACGCGACGCGGCCATCGCACAAGGTGTAGACCCCACCCCCTCGCCGCTGCTGCGGCCCTGACGAGACCGATCTGATTTGGGAGAGCTGCCGATGATTCCAGTGAACGACTCCACCACCATTGGGCAGGCGCTGAGCGCTGCCGTCGAACGCTATGCCGACAACAGCCTGATGGCCGTGCCCGCGAATCCGCAACGCAGCTATGCGCAGCAGGGGCTCGAACTGAGCTACCGCGACGCCGGCGCGCACATCGCGGCACTGGCGCAGCGATATCGCGACGCGGGCTATGGGCTCGGGCACCGCGTGGCGCTGCTGCTGGAAAGCCGGCCCGAGCACATGCTGCACAAGTGGGCGCTGAACACTTTGGGCATTTGCTGTGTGCCGGTGAATCCCGACTACAAGCGGCGCGAGTTGAACTATCTCATCGACCACTCCCGGGTCGACCTGATCGTGTGCCTGCCCTCGCGTCGTGCGTCGGTGGAAGAATCGCTGCAAGACACCACTCACCAGCCCGCCCTGACCACAGCGGAAGGTCTCGACCCCACCGCGCTGGAGTTACCGCGCGCGCAGCGCCCTGTCCAGACGGGAGAAGTGAGCGCCGCGACGCCCGCCAGCATTCTCTACACCTCCGGCACGACCGGTCAGCCCAAGGGCTGCGTGCTCTCGCATGCGTATGAAATCGCGGCAGGCAAGTGGTACGCCAGCCAGCCCGGATTCGTCTCGATTCAGGAAGGCAAGGAGCGGCTCTTCAATCCGCTGCCACTCTTTCACGTGAACGCATCCATCCTGTCGTTCTATTGCATGTTGCTCACGGGTGGTTGCCAGATCCAGACGGACCGCTTCCAGCCATCGCGCTGGTGGGAAGAGGTCAGCTCCAGCCGCGCCACCATCGTGCATTACCTTGGCGTGATCATTCCCTTGCTGCTCAAGCAGCCGGCGTCGCCATGGGAACACGAACATGTCGTGCGCTTTGGCTACGGCGCGGGCGTGGAACCGCAACTGCACGCCGAATTTGAGAAGCGCTTCGGCTTTCCGCTCATTGAACTGTGGGGCATGACGGAGGTGGTACGCACCCTCTCCGACTACACCGAACAGCGCCAGGTCGGCACGCGCGCATTCGGGCGCGGCGTGCCTGGTCTGGAGGTGCTGGTGGCCGATGAAACCGGTGCGCCCGTGCCCTACGGCACGCCCGGCGAAATGCTCGTGCGCTACTCTGCGGAAACGCCGCGCAAACATTTCTTCAGCGAATATCTGGACGACCCCGTCGCCACCGAAAAGGCATGGGCCGGCGGCTGGTTCCACACCGGCGACGTGGTCACGCAGGACCCCGATGGATTGCTGCACTTCATGGATCGGCGCAAGAACATCATCCGGCGCTCCGGCGAAAACATTGCAGCCGCCGAAGTGGAAGCCGTGCTGCTCACCCATCCCAAGGTGCAGCAAGTGGCCGTGATGGCCGCGCCCGACGCCATTCGCGAAGAAGAAGTGCTGGCCAGCATCGTGCTCGCACCCGGTGTCACTGCGAGTGACGCGCTGTGCGATGAACTCTTCGCCTTTGCCGCGCGCGAGATGGCGTACTACAAGGTGCCGGGCTGGTGGTGGTTCACCAACGAGATTCCGACCACGGGCACGCAAAAAATCCAGAAGCACCGCATCCTGGCGGCAGGACAGGACCCCACGACATTGCCCGGCGTGCGGGATCTGCGTGCGCGCAAAAAGCGCAGTTGATGGGTGACTCAGGCGGCAGCGCGGATCAGGTCCGCGCCGCGCTCGCCGATCATCATCGTCGCCGCGCAGGTATTGGCCGATGTGATCTCCGGCATCACCGACGCATCGACCACACGCAAGCCCTGCACGCCATGCACGCGCAATTGCGCATCGACCACGGCGCCGGCGTCCGACGCTGGCCCCATGCGCGCCGTGCCATTCACGTGGTAGGACGACACGCCATAGCGGTAGATGAAGTCGAGCAGTTCATCGTCCGTTTGCACCTGCGGCCCCGGCATGACCTCGGCCTCCCTGAACGGCGCCAGAGACTGCGTTTGCAGCAACGCGCGCGCGATACGCACGCCGCGAATCAGCGTCTGGCGGTCCTCCTCGTGATCCAGATAACGCGGCTGCACAAGCGGCTCGACGGACGGATCCTTGGACGTGATGTGCACGAACCCCTGACTTTTCGGTCGATGCTGCCACACGCCGCAGGTCATGCCCGGAAACACGTCGAGCATGCCGACATAGCCCTCGCGATAACTGGCGGGCGAGAACACGCCTTGCAGATCGGGCCGATCCAGCCCCGCCTGCGATTGCCAGAACCAGTGCACCACTGACGGGCTCAACTCCAGAATGCCCGGCTTGCCGCGCAGCCAGTCCATTGCTTGCAGCCACAGCCGCGGCACGCGCGCCAGTTCGTTGATGGTGACGGCGTTCTTCACCCGTGCCACCAACCGGATCGAGAAGTGATCCTTCAAATGCTGCCCCACGCCGGGCAGGTGCACCTGCGTGGCGATGCCCAGTTCGCGCAGCCGCTCGCCATCGCCGATGCCCGAGAGCTGCAACAAGCGCGGCGTGTTGATCGCGCCCGCGCACACAATCACCTCGCGCCGCGCCTTCACCGTGCGCAGCGCCGACGTCTCCGCCACCTCCACGCCTACCGCCCTGCCCGCCTCCAACAGCACGCGCCGCACATGGGCGCGGGTGCAGACCTTGAGATTGCTGCGCCGCATGGCCGGATGCAGATACGCCACTGCCGTGCTCATGCGGCGGCCCTTGTAAATCGTGCGCTGGAAATAACCCACGCCCGCCTGTGACGCGCCGTTGTAGTCCGGATTGCGCGGCAAACCCAGCGTTTGCGCACCTTCCAGAAACGCTTCGCAGACCGGATGCGGCCAATGCGGCAGCGTCACCTTGAGCGGCCCGTCATGACCGCGCAACGCGGCATCGCCGCCATCCACATAGTCCTCGCAGCGTTGGAAGTACGGCAGCACATCGTCGAAAGCCCAGCCCGGATTGCCCAGCGCTGCCCAGCCGTCAAAGTCTTCACGCTGTCCTCGGTTGTAGACCAGCCCGTTGATCGAGGTCGAGCCGCCCAGCGTCTTGCCCTGCGGCAGTGGAATGCGGCGACCATGCGTGCGCTCCGTGGGCTGCGAGCCAAACTGCCATGCCAGCTTCGGGTTGAAGATCACCTTGATGAAACCTGCGGGCAGCTTCAGATACGGGTGCGCATCGGCAGGCCCTGCTTCCAGCAGACAGACCGACACGTTGGCATCCTCGCTCAAACGCGCCGCCACGATCGCACCCGCCGCGCCACTGCCCACGATCACGTAGTCGAAGGTTTCCACATCCGCGCTCATGCATGCGCCCCGAGGTAGGCTGCACGCACTTGCGGATCGCGGCGCAGGTCGGCAGCCCAGCCTTGCAGCGTGAAGCGGCCTGTCTCCAGCACATACGCGCGATCGGCCACGGCCAGCGCCTGATTGGCCATTTGTTCGACCAGCAAGATCGTCACGCCCTGCGCCTTGAGTTCGCGCACGATGGCAAAAATCTCCTTCACGATCAACGGCGCCAACCCCAGCGACGGCTCATCGAGCAAGAGCAGTTGGGGCCGCGACATGAGCGCGCGCGCAATCGCCAGCATCTGCTGCTCGCCGCCGGACATGGTGCCCGCCATCTGGTTGCGCCGCTCGCGCAGGCGCGGAAAGGCGTTGAACTGGCGCTCGATGTCGGCGGCGATCTCTGCAGCCGGGTCCTTGCGGTGGTACGCGCCCAGCACAAGGTTGTCATGCACGGTCTGATCGGCAAACACCTGCCGCCCCTCCGGTGCCTGTGCGATGCCGAGCGGCACACGCAAATGGCCGGGCATGCGCGTGATGTCAGCCCCTTCAAATTCGATGCGTCCCGCCGCTGCCGGCTCCAGCCCCGAGATGGCCTTCATCAGCGTGCTCTTGCCCGCGCCATTGCCGCCGATGATGGTCACCACCTCTCCCGGCAGCACGTGCAGCGACACGCCCTTGAGCGCCTGCACCGCGCCATAGCGCACCTCCAGCGCCTCCACGCGCAGCAGCGGTGCGCTGCCTCCCGCATCATCCGCCATGCTGGCCTCCCGTCGTCTGCAAGTCTTCATCGTCCTCATCGCTGCCCAGATACGCGGCGATCACACGCGGGTTGTTCTGCACTTCGGCTGGCGTGCCTTCGGCAATTTTTTGTCCGTAGTCGAGCACGATGACATGGTCCGACACGGCCATTACCAGATCCATGTGGTGCTCGATCAGCAGCACGGTGATGCCCATGTCGCGTATCCGCGCGATCACTTGCACCAACTCCTGCGTCTCTTGCGGATTGAGTCCGGCGGCTGGCTCATCGAGCAGCAACAGACTGGGATGCGTCGCCAGCGCACGCGCCAACTCCAGGCGGCGCTGCAGCCCGTAGGGAAGGTTGCCCGCCATTTCTTGCGCCTTGTCGCGCAGATGCAATCGCTCCAGAATCTGCAACGCCTCATCGCGTGCCGCCAGTTCCGCACGATGCGCCTTGCCGACACCGATCAGGCTGCTGAAGAAGCCCGCCGGAATGTGCGCGTGCAGTCCGACCTTCACGTTGTCCAGCACACTCATGTCACTGAACAGGCGCAGGTTCTGGAACGTGCGCCCCAGTCCCATGCGCGCGATCCGGTTGGGCGAAACGCCCACGATCTCGTTGCCAACAAAGCGGATCGATCCGCGCTCTGGCGTGACGATGCCCGACAGGATATTCAGCAGCGTGGTCTTGCCCGCACCGTTCGGCCCGATCAACGAATGCACGTGTCCGGGACGGATCCGGATATCCACATCGTTCGTCGGCACCACGCCGCCGTAGGCCTTGTACAGGCCCTGCGCGTTCAACAACACTCCATCACTTGCGCTGGCCTTGGCACCGGCGGGCGACCATTGCCATGCGGGCAGGTTTTGCGGCAACTCTTCGTGCGGCAACCAGCGCGGCGCAAACTTGCGCGCCAGAGTGCGCACGAAACCGGCCAGCCCATTGGGCATGGCGTACAGCGCAAACAGCAGCAACGCACCGTACGTGAAATGCTGCACATCGGGCCAGCGCGAGAGCATGGAGTCCAGCAGCGTCAGCACCACGGCACCCAGCAGCGGCCCATAGACCGAGTTGCCGCCAAACAGCACGATCAGCAAAAAGAAGATCGACAGATTGAAGGTGATGAAGTCGGAGTTGATGTACTGGTTTTGCTGCGCAATCATCGCGCCCGCGATGCCGCAGGTGAATGCGCTGATGACAAAGGCCAGCACCTTGAATTTGTAGACGCTCACGCCCACACTTTCCGCCGCCACCTCGGCCGTGTTCACCGCCAGGAACGCGCGCCCAAACCGGCCCATGAGCAGATAGCGGAACATCACATGCAGCACCACACACAGGATCAACGCAAACCACACCCATTGCTTGGTGCTGAACATCTGCCCACCCACGCCGAGCGGCAGCACGCCGTAGATGCCTGCCTGCCCGCCGAACACGTTCTGCCATTCGGAGACCACCTTCTCCACGACGATGCCAAAGCCGATCGTCACCATCGCCAGCGCGGGGCCTTTCACGCGCAACGCAGGAAACGCGATCACCACGCCGAACAGTCCCGCCAGCACACCCGCCATGGCGAATGCGGCCCACGGATTCCATCCCCAGCGTGTGGTGAGCAACGCCACCGTGTAGGCGCCTACGGCAAACAGGCCTGCGTGGCCGAGCGATTTCTGCCCCGTATAGTTCACCAGCACATTCAGGCCCGATGCCGCGATGTAGTTCACACCGATCAGGAACAGCACACGCAGGTGAAAGTCGTTGCTTGTCATCAGCGGCACACACGCCACCAGGGCAACGACGATGAGCAGCCAGAAGTAGTGCCTGAGTTCTCCGCTCTTCATCAGACCTTCTCCACGATCTTCTGGCCCAGCAGCCCCTGGGGCCGCACCACGAGCACGACGATGATCAGCAGGAAGATGCTGATCTCGCGCAGTTCCGCCTGCCACAGCCCTACCAGCGCCTCGATCAGTCCGAGCAAAAAGCCGCCCAGCATGCATCCGCGCGGACTGGTCAGGCCACCAAGGATGGCCGAGGAAAAGGCCTTGAGCGCAAGCGTCATGCCCATGAACACCGACGCCGTGGTGATGGGCGCGATGAGCAATCCGGCCAAGCCAGCCAGGCTGGAGCTGATGACGAAGGCCAACACCACGATTGCCGTCACGTTGATGCCCATGAGCGTGGCCGCACTACCGCTTTGCGCCACCGCGCGCACCGCCTTGCCGATGCGCGTGCGGCGCATGACGTAGTCCAGCCCCAGCAGCACCACGACGCTGGCCACCAGCACCAGCACCTCCTGCGGCAACACGCCCGCGCCGCCGATGCGGATCACGTCACTGCCCAGCGGGGACGGCATCACCATCGGCGACGGGCCCCAGATCGCCAGTGCCGTGTTCTGGATGATGATGCCAAAGCCGATCGTGCTCATCACCCACGCCATCCCGCCACGCCCGACGAAGGGGCGCACCGCCGTGTAATACAGCACCACGCCCAGCACGCCCAGCACCGCCATCGTGGCGATGAGGCTGAGCACGTAGCGCAACAGGGAGACATCGGCCGGGAGCAGCGAATCGGTGATGTTCTTGCCCGCCAACAGCAGCAACACCGACACTGCGACGAACGCACCCGCCACCAGAAACTCGCCCTGCCCGAAGTTCAGCGTCTTGGTGGTGTTGAAGGTGATGTTGAACCCCACCGCCACCAGCGCATAAATACTGCCTAGCGCCAGGCCGCTGAAGACGGCTTGAAGAATCGACTCGAACATGATCGCCCCAACATGCGGAATGTGGCGAGAAACCCTGGCGGTGTTGCAACGCCCGTCGGCGCAGCGGCCTGCCACCTTCTGAAGATCAACGGGTTACGGCCTCGCGACAAATTCATCAAAAAAGGCCTGCCGACTTGTCCGTCCGTGCAGGCCTTTGCGCGCATCACCTTACTTCTTCAGATCAGCGGGCTTGATCGACTTGTAGATGTCGTCCTCGAAGCGCACCACCTCGTTGCCCTTCCAGCGCGCGAGGTAGAAGTCGCTCACGCTCAGGCCTTCGTGATTGGTCTTGCTGAACGGCTTGTCGTAAGTTTTGATGACGCCCTCGGTCTTGTTGAGGTTCTCCAGCGCAGCGGCGACTTTCTCGCCATCGGTGCTGTTGGCCTGCTTCATGGCCGCCGCCAGCAGCATCACCGAGTCATACGCTTGTGCCGAGCACGGGAAGGTCGTCAGCGTGGGGAAATTCACGCGCACGCGCTTGCCCAGCGCCTTGGTCTTGTCAGACGTGTCTTCCGTCGTCGAGGCCGCCATGATCAGGTGCTCGGCCAACTTGGTGCCGGCCATCTTGGGCAGCAACGAACTGAGGTTGCCCCAGGTGCCCAGCGTGATCGGCATGTAGTTGATCTTCTCCATGCTGCGCAGCACCTGCGCGGCACCGTCGGCAATGCCGTAGATGATGACGGTGTCCGCCCCCGCCGCCTTGATCTTGTTGAGCTGCGAGGTGATGTCGGTGTCCTTGGGGCCGTACTTTTCCACGGCGACCGGCTTCACGCCGTGCAGCGCGAGGATTTCGGTGGCGTCCTTGATGCCGCCCTGACCGTATCCGGTGGAATCGGCCAGGATCGCGATCTTCTTGTCCTTCGATGCCTTTACCGCGTAGGCGCCGAGCAGCGATACCTGCTCACGGTCCACCATCGAGATGCGGTACAGGTAGTTCTGCGGCTCCTTCGCATAACGTGTGGTGATTTCCGTGGCAGTACCGATGGGCACGACGACGGGAATCTTCTTTTGCTGCGGAATGTGCAGCCACGCCAGCGCATTGCCCGAGTTCGCCGGGCCGACGATGCCGCTGACCTTCTCGCTGTCGATCAGCTCCTGCACGTTCTGGATGGCTTTGGGCGGCGTGCCCTGATCGTCGCGAATCACGCCGACCACCTTGCGCCCCAGAATGCCGCCGGATTTGTTGATGTCCTCGATCGCGGCTTCAAAGCCCCACCGGCCTGCGATGCCCAGCTCGGCCACCCCGCTCGCCGACTGGTCGGCGGTGTAGCCGATCTTGATGTCCTGCGCCTGTGCTCCAAACACCATCCATGCGCCCAAAGCGCCCGCAACCCACTGGCAAATCACCTTCTTCATCGACGTCTCCTGACATGATTTTCAAAGCCGAATCGCGCAAGGCGGCAGGTCCCGTGAAAGAGCCTAAGCCACCCTCAACGGGATCAATGTAGCGACTATCGATGACAAGCGCATCCCCGGTGAATCCCGAAGGCGCTGGGGTTTTTCAATGCGTCAGAACGACATTCCTCAGGCGTACGCAAGCCCCGTCGCCACGCCACCAAACAGATCGCCCTCGACCTGCTCCGTATCGGGAAACGCACCACGCAATGCAGCGCGCAATGCGGTCAGCGCGGACGAGCCGCCCGTGAGATAAATGACATCGGGGATCGGTACGCCTGCGTTGCGCACGCAGGACTGCGCGCAGGCCACCACCTGCGCCAGCAAGGCGCCCAGACTCGTTTGCAAATCATCTGGCGTGATCTGCGCGGACAGACCAGCCTCAAGCCACTGGAGATTCACCAATGCACTGGCACCGCTGGCCGACGCACCAATCTTCGCTTGCTCCACCGCATCGGCAAGGCGGTGCCCTTCGCGCTCTTCCAGCACACGCATCAGGCGTTGATGCAGTTGCAGATCGGCGTAGTTGGTGCGCAAGTCACGCGCGGCGGCCAGCGCCTTGGGCGCATACAGCCATTGAATCAGATGCCAGGTCGACAGGTCGAAAAACACGCTGCTGGGGACCTCACGGCCTTGCGGGCCGATGTGGCGGTAGCCAAGCAGCGGCATGACCTTGTCCACGTTCAAGCGATGGTCGAAATCCGTTCCACCAATGTGTACGCCGCCGGTAGCCAGAATGTCGCCCGTCCGGTCTTCACGCCCCGCTTGCGCGGGGCCCAGGCGCACCACGGTGAAGTCGGACGTGCCGCCACCAATATCGACCACCAGCGCAATGGTTTCGCACTGGAGGCGCTGCTCGTAGTCGAGCGCCGCCGCAATCGGCTCCAACTGGAAATGCACGTCACCCAGACCCGCATCCTTCGCCGCAGCGGCCAGGGCGTTCTGCGCATCGCGGTCGCGCTCAGGATGATCGTCCACAAAATGCACCGGCCGCCCCAGCACCACGCGCTCCGGCAGGCGACCATCCAACCCTTGCCGCGCATGCTGCGCGAGTTGGCGCAGGAACATGGCAATGATGTCCTGATAGCTCACCAGCTTGTCTTCAACGGCGGTCTTCTCTTGCAGCAAGGCGCTGCCAAGCAGGCTCTTGAGCGAACGCATCAATCGTCCCGGCTCGCCCACCAGATATTGCTGCATGGCGTCGCGCCCGTAATGCGTGCGGTGTTCTTCGGCGTTGAAGAAAAGCGCGGTAGGCATGCCGGTCGCACCGTTTTCCAGCGGCAGTAAACGCGACGGCCCGACCGCTGGGCGAAAGGCAACTGCGGAATTGGAGGTGCCAAAGTCGATGCCGAGCGTTCCGGGCAAGGTGAGTGAATCAGGGGACATCGGGAAGGGAAGCGGAAAACGAAAAAGCCCGCTTTGAACAAAGCGGGCTTTCGTGATTTGGTTGCGCGAGAAGGATTTGAACCTCCGACCTTTGGGTTATGAGCCCAACGAGCTACCAGACTGCTCCATCGCGCGGCAAGACAGTGATTATAGCTTGTTTTTTGAGCCCGTGCGGCAATTCGTCATGCCGATGGGAAGAAAGTGAACTCCACTGGCGCTCTAGCGTGCGACCGGGAAGCGCTGCATCCTTTGTCCGCGCCCCTTTTGCACCCCACTTTTGCA
>DCYB01000011.1:0-171167 GCA_002331385.1 Comamonadaceae bacterium UBA2121 | reverse complement strand
CTTTTGCACCCCACTTTTGCATGCCTTGACTGAACGTCGGACGTCGCAACCTTCCGCGCAGAAAAACAAAAAGCCCGCTTATTTCTAAGCGGGCTTTTCTTGACTTGGTTGCGCGAGAAGGATTTGAACCTCCGACCTTTGGGTTATGAGCCCAACGAGCTACCAGACTGCTCCATCGCGCGGCAAGCGAGTATTCTATACCAAAACGGCTGTATTTAAGCAGCAGTTTCGTTATTTTCTGCGGCTTCAGGTGCGCGATCAACCAGCTCGACATAAGCCATCGGAGCGTTGTCACCCACGCGGAAACCCATCTTCAGGATACGTGTGTAGCCACCGGGACGTGCCTTGAAGCGTGGGCCCAGGTCGTTGAACAGCTTGGTCACGCTGTCACGGTCGCGCAGGCGGTTGAACGCCAGGCGACGGTTGGCAACCGTATCTTCCTTGGCCAGGGTGATCATGGGTTCGATCACGCGGCGCAGTTCCTTTGCCTTGGGAACGGTAGTCTTGATGGCCTCATGCTCGATGAGCGAGTTCATCATGTTCTTCAGCATCGCGAGGCGGTGCGAGCTGGTGCGATTCAGTTTGCGAAGGCCGAGACCGTGGCGCATGGGAATATCCTTTTTAAATGTTTTAGCGGCTAGCCGTATCAGGTACTAGCCGCCGCGCGGTGTGCGAGGCTCTCCCGACAATCATCAGAAGAGCCCGCGATTATAGCGTTTTGAATTAACGCTTGTCGAGACCAGCCGGTGGCCAGTTCTCGAGCTTCATGCCGAGCGTGAGGCCACGCGAAGCAAGAACTTCCTTGATTTCGTTGAGCGACTTGCGACCCAGGTTCGGGGTCTTGAGCAGCTCGTTCTCGGTGCGCTGAATCAGATCACCGATGTAGTAGATGTTTTCGGCCTTCAGGCAGTTGGCAGAACGCACGGTCAGTTCCAGCTCGTCCACAGGGCGCAGCAGGATCGGATCGAACGTCGCGTTGTTGCGCGAGCCCGATGGTGCATCGAATGCCGCCAGTTCGCCGCCTTCCAGCTGGGCGAACACAGCCAGTTGCTCCACCAGAATCTTGGCGGATGCACGCACTGCGTCTTCAGCGGTGATGGCACCGTTGGTTTCGATTTCGACCACCAGCTTGTCTAGGTCGGTACGCTGCTCCACACGTGCGCTCTCGACGGTGTAGCTCACGCGCTTGACGGGCGAGAACGACGCGTCCAGAACGATGCGGCCGATCGACTTGGTCGACTCGTCTGCATAGCGGCGCAGGTTGCCAGGCACATAGCCACGGCCCTTTTCGACCTTGATCTGCATGTCCAGCTTGCCGCCGGCAGACAGATGCGCGATGACGTGATCGGGGTTGACGATCTCGACGTCGTGCGGAGTCTGGATGTCTTGTGCGGTCACGACGCCTTCACCGTCCTTGCGCAGGCTCAGTGTGACTTCGTCGCGGTTGTGAAGCTTGAACACCACACCCTTCAGGTTCAGCAGGATGTTGACCACATCTTCCTGAACGCCGTCGATGGACGAGTACTCGTGGAGCACGCCAGCGATGGTGACTTCCGTTGCTGCGTAACCAACCATGGAGGAGAGCAGCACGCGGCGGATGGCGTTGCCCAATGTATGGCCATAACCCCGCTCGAACGGCTCCAACTCGACCTTGGCACGGTTGTGTCCAAGCTGCTCTACGTTAATTGCCTTGGGCTTCAGCAAATTGGTTTGCATGCGAACTTCCTCTTAATACCCCCAGCTCGTTACACCGGTAAGGCTAGTGAAGCGCCTAAACCGCGATGCCTCGCGGTTCAGGAACAGTTTCTCGAAAACTTGTGCAAGCAGCGAATTAGCGCGAGTACAACTCAACGATCAGCGATTCGTTGATGTCCGCACCGAATTCGTCACGGTCAGGAGCCTTCTTGAAGACGCCTTCCACCTTGTCAGCACTCACCTCAACCCAAGCGGGCAGACCCACTTGCTGAGCCAATTGCAGGGCTTCGACGATACGAGCCTGCTTCTTGGACTTCTCGCGCACGGCAACCACGTCACCCGACTTCACCAGGAAGGAAGCGATGTTCACCGACTGGCCGTTCACCGTGATGGCCTTGTGCGACACCAGCTGACGTGCTTCAGCACGTGTGGAGCCGAAGCCCATGCGATACACCACGTTGTCCAGGCGACGCTCGAGCAGGGACAGCAGGTTGGCACCGGTATTGCCCTTGACGCGCTCGGCTTCTGCAAAGTAGCGGCGGAATTGCTTTTCCAGTACGCCGTACATGCGCTTTACTTTTTGCTTTTCGCGCAGTTGCAGACCGTAGTCAGAGGTGCGGGAACCGGAAGTGCGGCCGTGTTGGCCGGGCTTGGTGTCGAACTTGGCCTTGTCCGCGATCGAGCGACGTGCGCTCTTCAGGAACAGGTCGGTGCCTTCACGGCGGGAGAGTTTGGCCTTGGGGCCGAGATAACGTGCCACTTGAGCTTCCTTGGTTTGTCATCTGCCGTGCCCTGAAAGGCACGGGAGCCACCATCACTGAAAAGCGATGGTGGCGGTGGGCTTATGAAAAATCAGATACGACGACGCTTTTGAGGGCGGCAGCCGTTGTGGGGAACCGGAGTCACGTCGGAGATCGAAGTGATACGGATACCCAGCGCGCCCAGTGCGCGCACCGACGATTCGCGACCTGGGCCGGGGCCTTTGATCTCGACGTCGAGGTTCTTGATACCTTGTTCCATGGCGGCGCGACCAGCCACTTCCGAAGCTACCTGGGCAGCAAACGGAGTCGACTTACGCGAACCCTTGAAACCCTGACCACCGGAGGAAGCCCACGACAGGGCGTTACCTTGGCGATCAGTGATGGTGATGATCGTGTTGTTGAACGATGCGTGCACGTGAGCGATGCCGTCAGAAATGTTCTTGCGAACCTTCTTGCGAACGCGTTGTGCAGCATTGTTAGCGGGAGATTTAGCCATAGTGCTTTAACCTATCTCTTTACTTCTTGAGTGCCGCTGCGCCCTTGCGCGGACCCTTGCGGGTGCGGGCATTGGTGCGCGTACGCTGACCACGCATCGGCAGGCCACGGCGATGGCGGAAGCCGCGATAGCAACCGATGTCCATCAATCGCTTGATGTTCATGGTGGTTTCGCGACGCAGGTCACCTTCAATGGTGAACTTTGCGATTTCGTCGCGGATCTTCTCGAGATCAGCGTCGGTGAATTCCTTCACCTTCTTGGAGTAGTCGATTCCGCATGCTTCGCAGATCTTGCGAGCGCGAGTGCGTCCGATGCCATAGATAGCGGTCAGGCCAATCTCGGCATGCTGATGCGGAGGAATATTGATACCAGCGATACGTGCCATTTGCGTCCTCTAATGTCCAATCAGCCTTGGCGCTGCTTGTGACGCTGATCTGTACAGATCACGCGCACAACGCCCTTGCGGCGGATGATTTTGCAGTTGCGGCAAATCTTCTTGACCGAAGCCGAAACTCTCATTGCATTCTCCTAAATTACCAATCGTCCCGGCTGCCTGCAGCGGAACACAAAGTCTCATTGAAAAGTCTTGTGCCCGCGATGACTCGAAGGGCATCAAATTTACCGTTGCTTTCAGGCGAACCCGGCATTATGCCGCATTCGCCCAAAACTTGCTTGCTACAGCCTCAGAGCGTTGTTTTAAAGTTAGCCTTCTTCAACAACGACTCGTACTGCTGCGACATCATGTAGTTCTGAACCTGGGACATGAAGTCCATGGTCACGACCACGATGATCATGAGTGAAGTACCGCCGAAATAGAACGGCACGTTGTACTTCAGGATCAGGAATTCGGGCAGCAGACACACGAAAGTGATGTACGCCGCGCCGACCAGAGTCAGTCGCACCAGGATCTTGTCGATATAGCGGGCTGTGTTCTCACCAGGACGGATACCCGGAATGAACGCACCGCTCTTCTTCAAGTTATCTGCTGTTTCGCGGCTGTTGAAGACCAACGCCGTGTAGAAAAAGCAGAAGAAAATGATTGCAGCAGCGTAGAGCAGCACATAGATTGGCTGACCGGGCGTGAGCGCACCGGAAATATCCTTCAGCCAACGCATGGACTCACCCGCGCTGAACCAGTTCACCACAGTAGCAGGCAACAAGATGATGGACGACGCGAAGATCGGGGGAATCACGCCAGCCATGTTGAGCTTCAAGGGCAGATGCGAGGACTGGCCCCCATAAGACTTGTTGCCCACCTGGCGCTTTGCGTAGTTCACCAGAATCTTGCGCTGACCACGTTCGACGAACACGACGAAGTAGGTCACCGCCACGACGATCAGCACGATCAGGATGGCTGCCAACGGGCCCATGGCACCGGTGCGAACCAGCTCAAGCATGCCGCCGATGGCGCTGGGCAGACCAGCCGCGATACCACCAAAAATCAGGATGGAGATACCGTTGCCCAGACCACGCTCGGTGATCTGTTCGCCCAACCACATGAGGAACATGGTGCCAGCCGTGAGGCTGACCATGGCCGTCATGCGGAAACCAAAACCGGGGCTCAGAACGAGACCCGCCTGGCTTTCCAGAGCCACCGCGATACCGAGCGACTGGAAGATCGCCAGACCCAACGTGCCGTAGCGCGTGTACTGGGTGATCTTCCTGCGGCCGGCTTCGCCTTCCTTCTTCAACTGCTCAAATGTCGGGACCACGTAGGTCATGAGTTGCATGATGATCGATGCCGAGATGTACGGCATGATCCCCAGTGCGAACACCGTGAAGCGCGAGAGCGCTCCACCCGAGAACATGTTGAACAGGTTCAGAATGCCACCTTGTTGGCCACTGAACAGCTGCTGCAGCTGCGCGGGATCGATGCCCGGAACAGGGATATGCGCCCCGATCCGGTAAACGACCAACGCGAGCAACAAAAACACCAGCCGACGACGCAGGTCGCCAAACTTGCCCGTTTTCGCGATTTGCGCTGCCTTAGTAGCCACGGATGCCTTTCTTGTTAGCCGAATTAGGCGACGGAGCCGCCGGCTGCTTCGATAGCAGCCTTGGCACCTGCAGTCGCGCCGATGCCGTTGAGCTTCACAGCCTTGGTGATTTCACCAGACTTGATCACCTTCACGACCTTGGCGAGAGCGCTCACGAGACCAGCGCTCTTGAGCACTGTCACGTCCACTTCAGCCACATCGAGTGCGTTCAGGGTCGACAGGGTCACTTCAGCGTTGAACTTCAGGGACTGCGACTTGAAACCGCGCTTGGGCAGACGACGCTGCAGAGGCATCTGACCGCCTTCGAAGCCTACCTTGTGGTAGCCACCCGAACGCGACTTCTGACCCTTGTGACCGCGACCAGCGGTCTTGCCGAGGCCGGAGCCGATACCACGACCGACGCGACGCTTGGCGTGCTTTGCACCGTCTGCAGGCTTGATGCTATTGAGTTCCATCATCAATCCTTTCAGAGGACTTTGACCAGATAGCTGATCTTGTTGATCATGCCGCGCACTTCGGGAGTGTCCTTGAGTTCGCTGATGCTGTTGAGCTTGCGAAGACCCAGGCCACGCACGGTGGCGCGGTGCGATTCCTTGGTGCCGATAGGGCTGCGCACCAGTTGAATCTTGACTGTTTGTTGCGTTGTCATTGCTTGCCTCTCAATCAGACAGCAAACAGGTCTTCAACGCTCTTGCCGCGCTTGGCTGCCACTTCTGCGGGAGTCGTGGAATTTGCCAGGGCGTCGAACGTTGCACGGACCATGTTGTAGGGATTGGACGAACCGTGGCTCTTGGCAACGATGTCGGTGATACCCATCACCTCGAACACTGCGCGCATCGGGCCGCCAGCGATGATGCCGGTACCCTTGGGAGCCGGAGCAACCATCACGTATGCAGCGCCATGGTGGCCCATCACGGTGTGGTGCAGGGTACCTTCCTTGAGGGACACCTTCACCATGTTGCGACGTGCTTCTTCCATGGCCTTTTGCACAGCAGCGGGCACTTCCTTGGACTTGCCCTTGCCCATGCCAACACGGCCATCACCGTCGCCAACCACGGTCAGAGCGGCGAAACCGAGGATACGGCCACCCTTCACAACCTTGGTCACGCGGTTGACCGCGATCATTTTTTCGCGCAGACCGTCGTCACGACCTTCGTCTTGCACCTTGGGGGAAAACTTTGCCATTTTCTATCCGCTCCGCTTAGAACTGCAGACCCGCTTCGCGGGCAGCTTCAGCCAAAGCCTTCACGCGGCCGTGGTATGCGAAACCAGCGCGATCGAAAGCCACTTTTTCAACGCCAGCAGCCTTTGCCTTTTCAGCAATGCGCTTGCCAACGGCCTGTGCTGCATCGACGTTGCCACCCTTGCCTGCACCGCCCAGCGCCTTGCGCACGTCGACTTCTGCAGTCGAGGCGGTTGCCAGCACCTTGGTGCCGTCTTCCGAAATCACGGTAGCGTAGATGTGGAGGTTCGTACGGTTCACCGTCAGACGTGCAACGCCTTGCTGGGCAATGCGGATACGCGTCTGGCGGGCACGACGAAGACGCTGCTCTTTCTTTGTCAACATATTGCAGCTCCTTACTTCTTCTTGGTCTCTTTGATGACGACCTTCTCATCCGAATAACGGATGCCCTTGCCCTTGTAAGGCTCGGGAGGACGCACGGCACGGATCTCAGCGGCCAGCTGACCCACCACCTGACGATCAGCGCCCTTCAGCACGATCTCGGTGGGAGTGGGCGTTGCCACGGTGATACCAGCAGGCATCTCGAAGTTCACGGGGTGCGAGTAGCCGATGGCCAGGTTCAGCTTGGCGCCGGAAGCCTGGGCCTTGAAACCCACGCCAACCAGATTCAGCTTCTTCTCGAAACCCTTGCTCACGCCAACCACCATGTTGTTCACCAGCTGACGCATGGTGCCGCTCATGGCGTTGGCTTCACGGGACTCGTCAACGGGAACAAACGTCAGTTTGCCGTCTTCCAGAGCCACCTTCACCAGAGCGTGGGGAGCCAGGGACAAAGTGCCGCCTGCGCCCTTCACGCTGATCTGGTCAGCCTTCATAGTCACGTCCACGCCTTGCGGGACGATAACGGGTGATTTTCCTACACGGGACATTTCAGTTTCTCCTCAATGCCACGTTTAAGCGACGTAGCAAAGCACTTCGCCACCCACACCGGTAGCACGCGCCTTGCGGTCTGTCATCACACCCTTGGGGGTGGTAACGATTGCCACGCCCATGCCGTTCATCACGGTAGGAATGGAATCACGACCCTTGTAGACACGCAGGCCGGGGCGGCTCACGCGCTCGATACGCTCAATCACGGGGCGACCAGCGTAATACTTCAATGCGATTTCGAGTTGCGACTTGCCGTCTTCCGTCTTGACCTGGAAGCCGTCGATATAACCCTCGTCCTTCAGCACTTGCGCGATGGCAACCTTCACCTTGGAAGATGGCACCGACACGGATGCCTTGGAAACCATTTGCGCATTGCGAATGCGGGTCAGCAAGTCAGCGATGGGATCACTCATGCTCATGTTGTATCTCTCCTGCCTGCTTACCAGCTGGCCTTGGTGACACCGGGGATGTCGCCAGCAAAAGCCAGTTCACGGATCTTTGCGCGACCCAGACCAAACTGGCGGAACGTGCCACGTGGGCGGCCAGTGATTTCGCAGCGGTTGCGCTGACGGGTCGGGTTTGCATTGCGTGGGAGCTTCTGCAGACCCAGACGGGCTGCTTCACGCTCTTCGTCGCTACGCTTGGCGTCGCCGGCGATTGCCTTCAGTTCTGCGTACTTGGCAGCGTACTTGGCGGCCAGTTTTTCGCGCTTCAGTTCGCGCTGGATCAAAGCTACTTTAGCCATACCGCCGCCTTTAGTTCTTGAAGGGGAAACGGAAGCCAGCGAGAAGAGCCTTGGCTTCTTCGTCGTTCTTGGCTGTCGTTGTGATGCTGATATTGAGACCGCGCAGGGCATCGACCTTGTCGTACTCAATTTCAGGGAAGATGATCTGTTCTTTGACGCCGATGTTGTAGTTACCGCGGCCGTCAAAAGCGCGACCGGAGATACCACGGAAGTCACGAACGCGCGGCAGGGCCACGGTCACGAAACGATCCAGGAACTCATACATCTGAACGCCACGCAGGGTCACCATGCAGCCGATAGCCTGGCCTTCACGGATCTTGAAACCAGCGATAGCCTTCTTGGCCTTGGTCACCACGGGCTTCTGACCAGCAATCTTGGTCAGGTCGGCCACAGCGTGATCCATCACCTTCTTGTCAGCCACGGCTTCGCTCACACCCATGTTCAGGGTGATCTTGGTCAGACGTGGAACTTCCATTGGAGACTTGTAGCCGAACTTTTCGGTCAGTTCAGCAACAATCTTTTCACGATAGTATTTTTGCAGACGTGCCATGTTGACTCCTTAGGCTGCCTTGATTTCGGCGCCATTGGACTTGAACACGCGAACGCGCGTGCCGTCAGCCTGCACCTTGATGCCAACGCGGTCAGCCTTGCCCGTGGTGGCATTGAAAATAGCCACGTTGGACTGGTGGATAGGCATCGCCTTTTCCACGATGCCGCCATTCGTACCCTTCATGGGGTTCGGCTTGACGTGCTTCTTGACCAGATTGATGCCTTCCACGACCACGTGGGAGTCATCCTTGCGCAGCGAAACCGTGCCACGCTTGCCCTTGTCGCGCCCTGTGAGCACGATGACTTCATCGCCTTTGCGAATCTTGTTCATAACTCGTGTCCTTAGAGAACTTCAGGTGCCAGAGACACGATCTTCATGAACTTTTCAGTACGCAGTTCACGTGTCACGGGGCCGAAGATGCGGGTGCCGATCGGCTCCAGCTTGGCGTTCAGCAGCACTGCTGCATTGCCATCAAACTTGACCAGCGAGCCATCGCCACGGCGGATGCCCTTGGCGGTGCGAACCACCACTGCGCTGTACACGTCACCTTTTTTGACGCGACCACGCGGTGCTGCTTCCTTGACGCTGACCTTGATAATGTCGCCGACGCTTGCATAACGGCGCTTGGAACCACCCAGCACCTTGATGCAGAGGACGGACTTCGCGCCGGTGTTGTCGGCGACGTCTAACCGAGATTCTGTCTGGATCATTTCAATATTCCCAACTTGCACCGGAAAACCCACACGAATGAGAGCAACCAGTCAGTCTTGGGCCCGTCGTTCAGAGCTGCAAACCATTCACAGCTCATCCGCTGGGCAGAAAAGTTTCGCGTGAATTTAACGCGAAGCCTTGTATTGTCGCAAAGAAAGATCAGCCCGTCAAGCGGGCGATCTGAAATCACAACGATGCAGCCTTGAAACTTGCGCTTCAGGGCTGCGGAACGGTGGCGTATTGTTGCGCAATAGCCAAAAAGGAGTCAAGTTTCGGGTCAATTCCGAGTTCTTCGCGAAGGATTTCTGCCACACGCGGCGCGATCCGTGCCGCCAGCGCGGCGTCCAGGAACAGCAGGCGCGCACGGCGTGCCAACACATCTTCCACGCTGCGCGCGTACTCATGGCGTGCAGCAAAGCGCACCATGGCCTCGGTCAAGCCCGGCGCCAGTTCCACCTCCGCGCCCGGCAAGGCCGCGACCAATGGGGCTTCGCTGCCGTACGAGTGCAAACCCTGCGGGTCATTCATGCCCTCACGCATCGGCTTGCTGGTGGCGCCAACCACCGGCAAATGCACCGTCACGCCGCCCGCGCGCTTGGGCAACAGGGCAGCATCCATGCATTGCTGCAGCACATCCTCGGCCATGGCGCGATAGGTCGTCCACTTGCCGCCCGTCACCGTCACCAGCCCGCTCTTGCTGACCAGCACCGTGTGCTCGCGGCTGATCTTCTTGGTGTTGCCGGCGTCGTCGTCCTGGTGCTTGACCAGCGGACGCAGCCCCACCCAGATGCTGCGCACATCCGCCGCCTTCGGCGCACGACGCAGATAGCGCGCGGACTCACCCAGAATGAACGCCACCTCTTTCTGCAAGGCCTGTGGCTCGTAATCCAGTTGGTTCTTCGGCGTATCGGTCGTGCCCAGAATCACCTTTCCGAGCCACGGCACGGCAAACAGCACGCGGCCGTCCGCCGTCTTGGGCACCATCAGCGCGTGATCGGTGGGCAGAAACTCCCGATCCACCACAATGTGCACGCCCTGACTGGGCGCAACCATCGGCTTGACCGGCTTGCCCTGTGCCTCGCCATCCTTCTCGCGCAGGGCATCGACCCAGACGCCTGTGGCATTCACCACACAGCGCGCGCGCACTTGGAACGTCTGTCCGGACTCCACATCTTCGGCGGTCAGTCCGCACACGCGGCCGTTCTCGTAGTTGAGGCGCTTGACCTCGCAGTAATTCACCACCAGCGCGCCCTTGAGCGCCGCGGTGCGCGCAAGGGCGAGCGCCAGCCGCGCATCGTCGAACTGGCCATCCCAATACTTCACACCGCCCTTCAGGCCGTCGCTTTGTACCGTCGGCAAGCAGCGCATCGTGTCCATGCGGCCCAGAAACTCCGTCGCACCCAGACCCGCCTCGCCCGCCAGCGCGTCATACATCTTGAGGCCCACGCCATAGAACGGCGTCTCCCACAGTTTGTACGACGGCATCACGAACGCGAGCGGTCGCGCGAGATGTGGAGCGTTTTTGAGCAAGGTGGTGCGCTCATGCAGCGCTTCCCGCACCAGAGAAATATTGCCTTGCGCCAGATAGCGCACGCCACCATGCACCAGCTTCGTCGCCCGCGAGGACGTGCCCTTGGCAAAGTCATGCGACTCCAGCAACACCACCTTGAAGCCCCGCGCCGCGGCATCCAGCGCCACGCCGAGCCCGGTCGCCCCACCGCCCACGACGGCGAGGTCATATTCAATAGGTTGGGCCAGCTGCGCGAGCAAGTCGGCGCGCGTGGTGGGCAATGAGGATTCAGAAAATTCTGCGTTCATATCTATTAATGGGCATGTTGTTCTTGTTGGCCCCGGCATGCACCGCCAGGCACTGTCGTAACTGCAATGGCTCTCGGTCCATCCAAGTCACTTGCCCCCAATCACTCGATTGTTCACGATGCGGATGACATGTCGCCCGGCATGGGCTTGGCGACGGTCTTCCGGATCGTTTCAATCTTTTAAGTCGTATGAAGAGTCCTGCCGGGCATCAGATACCCAGATAGGCCTCGCGCAGACGCTCATCACCCAACAACTCTTGTCCGGTACCCGACATCACGATCTCTCCGTGCTCCAGCACGTAGCCGCGTCCGGACATGCTCAATGAACGATGAACGTCCTGTTCCACAAGGAGAATTGTGACTCCCCTATCACGTATCAAGGGCAATTTTCCGAAAATATCCTTCACCATGATGGGAGCCAAGCCAATCGAGGGCTCATCCAGCAGTAGTAATTTGGGAGAGGTCATGAGCGCCCGCCCGATGGCCAGCATTTGCTGTTCACCGCCGCTGAAGGAGCGCGCCAATTGGCTACGGCGCTCTTTCAAGCGTGGAAACATACTGTAGATCCACTCGAGATTTTCACGCTGTCGCTGCTTGTCGTGCAGGATGTCGCCGCCCACCAGCAGGTTGTCCTCGACCTCCATGTGCCCGAACAGGCGCCGCCCCTCCATCACCTGCGCCATACCGGCGCGCGCAATCAGGTGCGGTTCGGCGCCATCGATGCGCTTGCCGTCAAACAGGATTTCACCGGCCTTGGTCGGCAGCGTCCCCATGATCGTGCGGATCAGGGTGGTCTTACCCGCTCCGTTGGCTCCGACGATGCTGACGATCTCGCCCTGCTGCACCTCGATGCTCACATTGTTGAGAACCTGGACGTCGCCGTAACCAGAGTTCACGCCCTTGACTTCAAGCAGCATGCTCGCCTCCCAGATAGGCGGAGATCACCTGAGGATCATTGGCCACCTCGACGGGCGAGCCTTCCGCGATCTTCTTTCCGTACTGAATCACCACGATGCGGTTGGACAGGTTCATCACTGCCTTCATGTTGTGCTCGATCACCAGAATGCTGATCCCGGCACCACGCAACTCGTGCACCAGATCCACCATCCCAGCGATTTCCACCGTCGTCAGACCGGCCATGACTTCGTCCAGCAGCAGCAGCTTCGGATGCGTGGCCAATGCCTTGGCCACCTCCAGCCGCTTGCGCCCGGAGAGCGTGAGCGTCTTGGCCGCCTGGTGCTCGCGCCCTCCCAAGCCGACTTGCTTGAGCACGCCAGCAGCCACTTCGCGCGCGTCAGCAGGCCGATGGTGGTGCAGGAATGCACCCACCATGGCGTTTTCCAATACCGTCATCTCACCAAATGGCTTGACGATCTGGAACGTGCGCACCAGGCCGGCACGGCAGATGTGCGGCGGCGTTTGGCCATCCACACGCTTGCCATCGAAGCGGATCTGGCCGTCTGTCGGCTTCAGGAAACCCGACGCCAGTGCAAACAGCGTCGTCTTGCCTGCGCCATTGGGACCAATCAGGCCCACGATCTCTCCGGCGTGGACCGAGAAGCTCACGTTGTCGATGGCACGCAATCCGCCAAAGCTCTTGCCGACGCCTTCAAACTCTAGAAGTTTCTGTGTCATTGAACGGCTCCTTGCGCCTTGCCGCGCTTGAACCAACGCTGGAAGATGGCCACCAGTCCACGGGGCTCATACCAGATCACCAGCATCAGCAGCAGGCCGTACAGCATCATGTCGGCACCCAGGATGCCGCCCGAATAATTGCGCGCAAGCTCTTCGCTGGGCAGCAACAGCAGCGCGCCCAGAACGGGACCCCACAAAGTGCCGCGACCACCGATGATGCAGACCACCGCGATGACCACGCCGAGGTTCGCGCCGAAGACCTTGTCCGGGCTGATGAAGAGCACGAACTGGGCATAGAACGTGCCCCCGATGGCGGTCATCGCCGCGCTGATCATGGCCGCGTACAGCTTGTAGCGCGTGGTGGGAACGCCCAGCGCGAGCGCGGCATCTTGCTCGTTACGCACCGCAGCCAGGTAGTAACCGAAGCGGCTGCGCAGGATGCGCCAGTTGATGAACAACGCGATAGCGACGAATGCCAACACGATGACGTAATAGAACTCCTTGCTGGTCGACTGGAATTGCCACGGCGCATCGCGAAGCAAGGTCACCTCCATGCCGCGTGGCCCGCCCAACAGGCTGTCCGCGTTCTCCACCAGCGTCTTGAGCACCATCGCCGATGCAATCGTCGCCAGTGCGAAATACGCCCCGCGCAAATGCAGGCTCGATACGCCCACGATCACGGCGGCCATCATGGCGAACGCTGCACCGATCCACATGCCGATCCACGGACTCAGACCCAGATTCACGAAGAACCAGGTGGAGGCGTACGCACCGATGCCGAAGTACGCAGCGTGGCCCAGTGAGAGCTGGCCCGCGATACCGCCGAGCACGTTCCAGGACAGCGCAAGGTAGGCATACAGCAGCGTCATCACCGCGATCGACAGGAAATACTGATTGCCCGAAAACAGCGGCCCAATGGCCACGACGGCAATCAGCAGCGCCCACATTAACGAATGCTTGGATCCTTGCGATTGCATCATTCGTTCTCCACTCCAAACAGTCCGCTGGGCCTGAAATACATCACGCCAAGGAACAACACAAAAATCAGCGCTTCTGCGTACGTCACAGGAATCAACTGGCTGCCCACGGACTCCAGAATGCCCACGATGATGCCGCCCCAGAACGCCCCGGCGATGGAGCCGATGCCGCCCAGAACCACGATCACGAAGGCACGCAATCCGAAGATGTCACCCACGAAAGGGTTGACCGGATACATCGGCAGCAACAACGCACCGGCAATGCCCAGCACGCCCAGACCGATGGCAAACGACAACTGATAAACGCGCTTGCTGTCGATGCCCAGCACACTGGCCGCTTCGCGGTCCTGCCCCGTCGCGCGGATGGCTCGGCCGGTGGCCGTGTAGCGCATGAACGCCACCAGACCGACAGTGACCAGCACGGCGATCACGAAGCCGGCAATCTGCGGGTACGTGAAGATCAGGTCCCCCATGATCACGACATCGTTCACCCACGGGCTGTCCACCGTGCGGCTGTCAGGCCCCACGACGGCGAGCGCCAGATAGTCGAGAAAAATCCAGAGTCCGGTCGTGAAAATCAGCACGCCAATCGGCTCACGCGCAGTCTCCTTGCGGTAGATGCCTTCGATGAGATAGCGCTGGCACGCCCAGCCGACAAAGAACAGCACGACTGCCGTGATCGGTGCTGCGGCAAGAGGATGCAACCCCATGCGCGAACACGTGTAGTAAGTCACGTACATCGCCACCATCAGGAACGAGCCGTGCGCGAAATTGATGATCTTCATGACACCGAACTGAAGGCTCAGTCCGAGTGCAATAAGACCATACACCGCTCCGGTGGATATGCCACCCAGAAGAGCTTGAAGATAGGTGCTCAATGAGAATCCCCAAGTATGAAAGCAAAAGACGGCTGCCAGTGATGAAGCACTGGTCAGCCGACAAGACGATGATCAGTGCCGATCAGTATTTCGCTGCAGGCCAGACCATCTTGTAGGACTTGGAAGCCAGGCTCTCCGGCCAGATGGTGCGGTATTCGCCCTCCGGGGTGATCTGTTGCACCACGAATTTCTTGAGCGGGTTCTGGCCCTTCTCGTCGATCACGATGTCGTAGCCCAGCAGCTTGTTGAGGTCGGTTCCCTTGATGCTTGTCTTGGCCAGCGCGTCGCGAATGGCTTGTGGCTCGGCCTTGCCGGCGCGCTCCAGGGCATCCTTGATCACCCACACGGCACCGTAGGCACTGACGGACAGCTCGTTGGGCTCCACCTTGTAGCTGCCCTTGAACTCATCCCAGAACTTCTTGGCAAACGGGGTGGTGATGGCGGACTCGTAGCCCGCCCAGCCGTTGGTCGTGAAAACGCCCTTAGCGGCGCCCTTACCCACTTGCGGCAGGAAGCCGGTGTCAATCTGGCCGCCCGCGCTACCGATGTAGCCCATGGCCTCGACCTTCATCTGCGCCAACAGCTTGTGCAGTTGCACGGCATCCGCCGCGTACGAAGTCACGGTCACGACATCCGGCTTGCGGCCCTTGATTTTCAGCACCAGCGGGCGCAGATCCGGGCTGTTTGGCGGATACCCTTCGTCCAGAACGATCTCCACGCCTTGCGCCTTGAATTTCGCACGCAGCGTGTTGGCCATGTCCTGGCCCCAGTCCGTGTTCTCGTAGACCATGGCCACGGTCTTCGCCGGCTTGCCGGTGGCTTTGCTGGCATAGGCCACGAAATCGGCCATGCCCTCTGCATTGGCCGCCGCCGGGACCTGGGTCGCACGGAACACATACTTGAAGCCGCGCTCCGTGATGTCGCCCTTGCCCGCCAGATCGACGACCCATGGCACGCTGTATTTTTCGGCGACAGCGGTGGCGGGGAAAGTGGTTCCGCTTTGGAACGCTCCCAGCAGGACCGGCACTTTTTCACGCGTGATCAAGCGCTCCGTTTCCGTCAACGCCACCTTTGGATCGCCGCGTGTGTCGGACTCCAGCAATTCCAGCTTGGCGCCACCGAGCGCCTTGATACCGCCAGACTCGTTGATGTGCTTGACGGCAAGGTGCGTGGCACGCGACATATCGCGCCCAATCGACGCTGCGGCACTGCCGGACAGCGGAATGAGATAGCCGATTTTCACCGGGTCAGCGGCATGCGCGCTGCCCAGCCCCATGGCGATCATCGAACCTGCAACGCAGGCACGCACGATAAAGTTTTTACGGGTGATCATGTGGAATGTCTCCTGTGTAGAAATAGATGAATCTGAAATAGTTATCCAACGGGTCATGCGGAAAAATCCGCAGCGGTCAACACCTCATCGAGCGCCGCCAGCAAGCGATCTGCACGCGAATTCAGCAGCACGCCAGGCCCCATATGATTCATGGTGTAGCCAAAGCCGACGCGGTGCCGTGGCGATGCAAAGCCAAGCGAGCCACCTGCGCCCACGTGACCAAACGCATCGCGTCCAAACACCGCGCTGTCCATGCCGCGCGCGCGGTTGTCCATGCTGCGCATGAAACCCGCAGCAAACCGCGTCGGCACGAGCAAGCACATGTCCTCATTCGTCGCAGAAGACACCTGCGTCGCGCGCAGCAGCGTCTGCTCGCTCAGCAAGCGCACGCCATCCCGCTCACCACCCATGGCCAGCGGGCTGTACATGCGCGCCAGCGCGCGTGCATTCGTGATTCCCCCTGCCGCGCCAATCTCCGCCGCATGGCCGCGTCTGGAGTTGAAGCCACTGGGACGCCATCCACCGGTGTTGCGAAAGTACAGGGCGCTGATGCTTTGGGGCTCATGGCTGATCGCCTGCTCGAATGCATTGCGCGGGGCAGCGGCCGGCTTTGCAGGCACGATGGTGGCCACGCGTGGCTCCTCGCTTTGCGGCAGGCCGATCCAGAAATCCATGCCCAACGGCTGCGCCACTTGCGCGGCAAAGAAGCTGCCGAGCGACTGCCCGGACACGCGACGCACCACCTCGCCCACCAACCAGCCAAACGTCAGTCCGTGGTAGCCGACGCTGGTCCCCGGCTTCCACCAGGGGGCCTCGGCAGCGAGCCGCCGGGTCATCTCCGCCCAATCGAATGCCGCGCCATCAGGCAGCATCTCTCGCAGCGCGGGCAGGCCAGCAGTGTGGTCGAGCAACATGCGCACCGTCACATCGCCCTTGCCTTGCGCCGCGAATTCAGGCCAGTACCGGGCCACGGGCTGATCAATATCGAGTTCGCCCGCATCCGCGAGCATGTGCGCGCACAAGGCCGTCGCAGCCTTGGTGTTGGAGAACACCACACCCACCGTGTCCTGCCCCCAAGCCCGGCCAGACTCCAGGTCTGCAACGCCACCCCACACATCGACCACCGTGCGCCCATGCCACTCAATGGCTAACGATGCGCCCAGCTCCATGTCCTGCTCGAAGTTCGCGATGAACGCATCCAGCAAGGGGCGGAACTGCGGGTCGCAAAAACCCTGTACCGTTGCGCTGGCCAGATCGGCCCGAGCAAGGCAATGGTGGACGTTCTGCTCCAACATCAGCAACCGGGCCTCAGCGTGTCAGTGGTGCCCGGGCACCGAAGCCCAGCAGATACTTGGCGCGCTCGGACAAGGTCGGCACCACCTCGGGCGCCAACGTCGTCGTGAAGTCGGCAAAGTTGCGCAGCCACGATACGTTGTAGTTGCACAGGATGGCGCGACGCTGCTTGTCACTGTGGTTGGGGCCGGAACGATGCCATGTGTTCGACAACCAGATCGCGACCGAACCCGCCGGGGCCGTCAGGGTCACTTCGCCTTCCAGCGGGTCGCTGCCCCAGGGCGGCGACTTGCGCAGCTTGTGGCTGCCGGGCATGACGCGCGTGGCGCCGTTGTCGGCCGTGAAGTCGTCCAGCATCCACACGTTCTGCAGCGTGAGCGGGAAATCGGGCAACGGCTCCTTGATCTGGCCCAGCGGCGCATCCACGTGCCACGCGCCACCACCGGTGCCGGGGCCGATGCTGGTGGACTGGAAGTCATGCAGATTGCAGTCCTCACCCATGACGTGCTGCACCATCGGCAATACCACCGGATGCTCAATCAGCGGAATGAGTTCCGGGTCCTTGTTCAGCAGATTCCAGACGCGCTGCGATTGGTCGTTGTCAAACAGGGTCGGCAGGTGCAGAAAATTCTTGGAGACCTTGCCAATCTCCATCGGCCAGCGCGCGCCGGCGTTGTCGCGACGGAACTGGTGGATGCGCGTGACCATGCGCTGCGCCTCGGCGTCGCTCACGGTGTAGTGCTTCTTGTAGTACGCGCGAATCTCCTCGTCGTCTTCGTGCTGCTCGTTGTCCGGTGCCAGCGGATGGGCGAGCTCGTGTTCCATGCGCTTGGCCACGACTTCGCGGATGCGCTCCAATTGCGCGCTGTCCAGCACGTTTTCCACCACGGCATAACCGTCTTCTGCAAGCTGATGCTTGAGCTTTTCCATGTCAATGTTCTTGAGCACTTGTCTTCCTTTCAACTGTTGTGGTGCGTTGGAGCGTGCGCCGCTGCAACGGGTTTGAGTTCCTTACGCGCGAGCTTTCCGATGGGAGTTCGCGGCAACGCATCAGTGATGCCAATGCGTTTGGGAGTCTTGTAGTGGGCGAGGCGTGCGGCGCAATGCGCCTGCAGGGCCTCGATGTCCGGGGTGTGGCCGGGCGCAGGCGTGATCCACGCATGAATGACTTGTCCCAGGCGATCGTTCTCCACGCCAAACGCGGCGCACTCGCCCACACTGGCGCATTCCCGCAGGGTCTGCTCCACTTCGAGCGGGTAGACCTTGAAGCCGCCCACGTTGATGGCTTCCTGCCGCCGGCCCTGGATGGACACGTAGCCTTCGTCGTCCATGACTGCCAGATCGCCGGTGTACAACCAGCCGTCGCGCAGCACGGCCTCTGTCAGATCCGGCCGATTGCGATAACCCGCCATGACCTGCGGCCCCTGCACCCGGATTTCACCGATGGTGCCAACAGCCACAGGGACATCGTTTCCATCCACCAACTGCAGCACGCTGCCGGGAACGGGCAGGCCCACGGAGCCCGGCTTGCGCTGCCGATGCACCGGGTTGTAGGTCAGGCAGGGACCCGCCTCGCTTTGGCCATAGCCCTCGTAGATGGGACAGCCGGTTCGCTGTTCAAACTCCAGCAAGGTTCGCGCAGGCAATGGCGCCGCGCCCGAGTAGCAGGCCGTCAGGCGCCCCTGACGCACGGCTTCGATGTCGGGCTGTCGCAGCAGATCATGAAAGATGGCGGGCGCAGCCGACATGAGCGTAATGCCCTGATGGGCCAGCGCTTGCACGGCAGCGGGCGCATCAAAGCGCCGCTGAATCACCAGCTCAGACGCCGCATAAGCGCACAGATGCAGGCACATGGCAACGGCCGACACGTGGAAGAGCGGCATCGGGCACAGCATGATTTCCTGCCCGCGCCGCGTGGGCAACCACGCTTCGCGCTGCACCAGATTCGCGGCCAGATGCCGGTGCAGTATGTCCACACCCTTCGGCGTTCCGGTCGTGCCGCCGGTGTACTGCAGGCTGGCAAGATCCGCATGCGAAGGCAGCAATTCCGGCAGCGCGCAAGGCGTTGCCAGCAGGCGCAGAAAGTGCACGCCGGTATCGCCCGTGCGCATGGTTTTGTCTGCTGGCAAAGGACTGACGCCCGCCAGATCCACCCGCACGCTGTCGTCCGCGATCAGGTAGCAGGGCTGGGCATCTGCCAGCATGGCCTGCAGTTCGCGCTCGCCATAGCCGGGATTCAGGGCAACCACTTGCGCGCGCAGTGCATGCACGGCAAAGGTGGCGACGGCCAGATCCAGAGAGTTCTGCATCAGCAAGGCCACGCGATCGCCCGGCGCCACATGGGCGCTCAACTCCTGCGCCAGGGCGCCCACCAGACCCGCGTATTGGGTGTAGTTGATGCGGTGGCCTTCAAACTGGATCGCCCAGTGCTGCGGATAGTCACGTGCCGCATCTCGCAAAAGATGCACCACCGACTCCGGCATATCGGGCAGCGTAGGGTCCTGCGACATGATTACTTGGGCGTTTGACGCTGCTGCATCTTCAGATCGGTGGCGGCCCAGACCGTCGGCTTGCCTTCCTGACCGAGCAGTTCAATGGGGTCGCGATTTTCAATATGGCCCTACTGGCCCTTGTAGATGCCGTAGCCGCAAAGCTCTTGCAACCGGCGCGGAAAGCGCGCGGCCACGTCGCGGGGAATGCCGAGCTGCAAATTCTCCTGCTGACGCATCCAGCCCGCGCAGTAATAGCAAGACAACGCATAGCGGCGTTCGTCGGTCGTGTTGGCGCCGCCCATATGCCAGAGCGCGCTGTCAAACAGCATCACGCTGCCGGCGGGCATGGTCGCGGGAACGGTTTCGACCTCTGCGCCGTACGCCGGGGCGTGGTCGTATTGATGGCTGCCGGGCACGATGCGCGTGGCGCCATTGCTTTCGGTGAAGTCGCTCAACGCCCACATGGCGTTCAACGCCATCGGCGGGCGCGGGCGAGGCAGCTTCAGCTGCTGCGTGTCCTCATGCAAAGGTTGCGCCGTCTGCCCCGGCCCCAGCGTGAGTGAGCACAGGGACGACAGCAGCAACTCCTTGTCCAGCAGCGACTCGCACAGCGCGAGCACCGACGGTTGCAGGGGCACGCTCCAAAACGCTTCGTCGTAAGCCAGCAGATTGTTGATGCGCACCGTCTTGAATCCCTCGAACGACGTCTTGGCATAGCCGAAACCGTGGCGTTCCTCAACGGAAAGCAGCGCCGTCTTCAAACGCTCGACTTCAGACGGCGCAATCACGTTCTCGAGCACGACGAAGCCGTCGCGCTCAAAACGCTGCATCCATTCATCCAGTTGTTCTTTTCGTGGTGCGGTCATGTCTCCATCCAAACTGCTCGCTATTCGCAAGCACAATCGTCAACGATCATCTTTTTTTCTATTTTGTTCGTTTTGATTGCGTTTTTGTATCTTTTTCGCCTATGGTTATCCCTAGGTTTTATTCGTTTTTTTTCCTTTAGGCTGCGCAGCCATGAGTGCAAATCCCCGCTTGGACCAATTGGTCGGCGAAGTGCGGCGTCAGGGCTCCATGTCGGTCGAGGCACTTGCCGATCGACTGGGCGTGACCGTGCAAACCGTTCGCAGAGACGTCAAACAACTTGCCGAACAAGGCGTTCTGTCGCGCTACCACGGTGGCGTGCGCCTGCCGTCGTCCACGACCGAGAACATCGCCTACCTTCAACGGCAATTGCTCAACGAAGATGCCAAACGCGCCATCGCGCGCGAGGTGGCGAAGGCGGTGCCCGACGGGTGTTCGCTGATCCTCAACATCGGCACCACGACAGAGGCGATCGCGCGCGAATTGGTGCGCCACCGTGGCTTGCGCGTGATCACCAACAATCTGAACGTGGCGGCGATATTGGCGGACAGTGCCGATTGCGAGGTGCTGGTGGCGGGCGGTGTGGTGCGCTCGCGCGATCACGGGATCGTGGGGGAAACCACGGTGGATTTCATTCGCCAGTTCCGCGTCGACCTTGCCGTGATCGGCATCTCCGGCATCGAGCAGGACGGCACCTTGCGCGATTACGATCTACGCGAGGTGAAGGTGGCGCAGACCATCATTGCGCAATCGCGCGAAGTCTGGCTGGCGGCCGACCACAGCAAGTTCGACCGTCGCGCGATGATCGAGCTGGCCCGGCTCGACCAGATCGACGTGCTCTACACCAATGCCGCGCCACCGCCGCCATATGCGACGCTGTTGCAGGAGGCCGGAGTGCAATGCGTGATCGCGTCCTGAACCTTCGTTGAACCCATTTTTGAGCTAGCCCAGCATGCCCCAATACCTTCTCGCCCTTGATCAGGGCACGTCCAGCTCGCGCAGCATCGTGTTTGACCGCAAAGGCCAGATCGTCGCGCTTGCGCAGCGCGAGTTGCCGCAAATCTATCCCCGTCCGGGCTGGGTCGAGCACAGCCCCATCGAGATCTGGAACTCGCAACTGGCCACAGCGCAAGAAGCGCTGCGCAAAGCCGGCATATCGGCCAGCGAGATCGCCTCCATCGGCATCACCAACCAGCGCGAAACCACCGTCCTTTGGAACCGGAGCACCGGCGCGCCGATCCACAACGCCCTCGTCTGGCAAGACCGCCGCGCCGAACCGCTGTGCGCCGCACTGCGCGAGCGCGGCATGGCAGACACGATCCAGGCCAAGACCGGTCTGCTGATCGACGCCTATTTCTCCGGCACCAAGCTGCAATGGCTGCTGGACAATGTGCCCGGCGCGCGCGCGCAGGCAGAGCGTGGCGAGTTGGCGTTCGGCACCGTCGACACCTGGCTGATCTGGCAGCTCACGCAGGGCAAGCGCCACGTCACCGACGTGAGCAATGCATCGCGCACCATGCTGTTCAACGTACACACGAATGAATGGGACGAAGAGCTGCTGGCGGGCCTGAACATTCCCCATTCGCTGATGCCCGAAGTGCTGCCATCGAGCGCGGCATTCGGCCAGACCAGTGCGGACCTGCTGGGCGCAGAAATCGCCATCGGCGGCGTCGCGGGCGATCAGCAAAGCGCCCTCTTCGGTCAGGCCTGCTTCCACGCTGGCATGGCCAAGAACACCTATGGCACGGGCTGCTTCATGCTCATGCACACGGGGCACAACTTCCAGACGTCCCACAACGGGCTGCTCACCACCAGCGCGGCGCAGACCCACACGCGGCCCGAGTTCGCCATGGAGGGCAGCGTGTTCGTCGGCGGCGCCGTGGTGCAGTGGCTGCGCGATGGACTGCGTGCGATTGAAAGCAGCGGCGAAGTGCAGTCACTGGCCGAAAGCGTTCCCGACAGCGGCGGCGTGCTGCTGGTGCCCGCCTTCACCGGGTTGGGTGCGCCCTATTGGAAGCCCGATGCGCGCGGCACCATCACCGGGCTGACGCGCGGCACGACCATCGCCCACATCGCGCGTGCGGCGCTGGAATCCATCGCCTACCAGAGCGCCGCCCTGCTGCAGGCCATGAGCCGCGATGCAGTGGCCGCCGGTGGCGCACCCGTCACCGAATTGCGCGTTGACGGCGGCGCCAGCGTGAACAATCTCCTCATGCAATTCCAGGCCGACCTGCTGGGCATTCCCGTCGTGCGTCCAGCCTGTGTGGAGACGACCGCGCTGGGCGCGGCCTATCTCGCAGGTCTGTCCTGCGGCATGTACCAGGGCACGGACGAGTTGTCTGCGCTGTGGAAGGCGGAACGCCAGTTCATGCCCACGATGAGCCGCCAGCGCGCAGGCGAACTCATGCAGCAATGGGAGCACGCCGTGCGACAGACAACGGCAGATTGATTTCGCGCCCGCAGACCCGCGCCCGATCGACATCACTCGTACCAAAGCAAAAGAGACGACCACCTTCCGGTGGCCGTCTCTTGTTGTTTGCAGAGCGCTCAACGAGCCGTCAGATCATCTTGTGATCACTCGTCGTCAGCCAGCAGTGCCTTGTAGATCACGGCGCCGATGATCGCGCCAACAATCGGCATGACCCAGAAGAACCACAGTTGCGACATCGCAATCGACGGGCCGAAGATCGCCACACCAGTGCTGCGCGCCGGGTTCACGGAAGTGTTGGTGACGGGGATCGAGATCAGGTGAATCAGCGTCAGGCACAGACCAATGGCCAGACCGGCAAATCCGCCAGCCGCGCGCTTGGCGGTGGCACCCAGAATCACGATGACGAAAATCGCGGTCATCACGACTTCCGTCACCAGCGCCGCGACCATGGAATAGCCACCTGGCGAGTGCTCGCCATAACCGTTGGTGGCGAAGCCGCCGATGTCGGCACCGGCCTTGCCGGTCGCAATCACGTACAGCACAGCGCCAGCAGCAATCGCACCCAGCACCTGAGCGATGACGTAGCCGGGCAACTCGGACGCCTTGAAGCGACCGCCAATCATCAGGCCCACGGAAACGGCAGGATTGAAGTGACCGCCCGAAATCGGACCCAGCGCGTAGGCCCCCGTCACCACCGTCAGGCCGAAAGCGAATGCCACGCCCAACAGGCCGATGCCCACGTTGGGAAAAGCAGCTGCCAGCACCGCGCTGCCGCAGCCGCCCAGTGTCAGCCAGAACGTGCCGATGAATTCGGCGGACCATTTTTTCATGTTGGATGCCATGTCGCTTCCTTTCGAACAATTGACTCGTCTTGGTCTGCCTGCTTGCGCACTGCTCATGAGTACTGAGTGCGCGCATCCGTCAAACGTGCGCCAACATCTGGCAGGCCAACCACCGAGCGCATGGTACCCATCGGATGTTACGAATGGCACAGTGACAATGTGAACAATTCATCCCTTGACCAACTCACAAAAGTACGTGATCACTTTCAAGAATCGAACCACTGACATTGCTCACCATCCCCATTGGCGCGGATTGACCGGACGCTGGTTGCTCCGCGTAGGAACTGGTTTGACGGCATACATGCTCGTGGCCTGCCAGTCGCCAGGGCATGGAAATATGCTTGCTTTGAGCGATGTGAAAACCCACATCGGCAGTGCCAACCGCTGCGAGGCAAGCGCTAGCGCTCCACATGCAACGCCGCGCTTTCGGCTTCTGGGCGAAGTGCGCTGGGATGTGGAGGCGCGCTACGGCGGCGTTCTGGTGGGTGGCTTGTCGTCCGTGGAGTTCGATGCACAGCGCGATGAATACCTGCTCATCAGTGACGACCGTTCCGTACATGGGCCGGCACGCTTCTATACCGCGCGCATGCACTACGACGCCAGTGGAATGCATTCCGTCTGGCTCACCGGCATGCACGCCCTGTGGAGCCCGGCACAGCGCCCCTACGCCAACCAGCAGTCGGCGCAACCAAGCATTGCCGTTCCCGACCCCGAAGCCCTGCGCCTGACACCCTCCGGCCAATCACTTTTGTGGACCAGCGAGAGCGACTTCCGGCGCGGCTTCGGCCCGGAGTTGAATGAAAGCACCCGCACCGGTCGCTGGCTGCGGCAATGGACGCTTCCCGCCATGCTCCAGAAATCGACCGACAGCACCGGGCCGCGCCATGGGCCGCGCAGCGCTTTCACGCTTGAAGGCATGACGTTCAGTGACGATGGCCGCATTTTGTGGATTTCCATGGAAGGCGCACTGCATCAGGACGGCCCCATGCCCTCACCCGGGCGAGCCGGCGCGCCCGTGCGCATCACCGCCCTGGATGCGGCAAGCGGTGCACCCGTGCGCCAATTCGCCTATCCCGTGGACGCCCTGCCAGACACGCTGACGCTGCTGCCCGATCGTGCCGTGAATGGCGTGAGCGACATCCTGGCCGACGGGCCGGATCACCTGCTGGTGCTGGAGCGCTCCTTCTCACTGGAGCAAGGATGGGGCGCGCGTCTGTATCGCGTGTCCCTGGGAGCGGATGCCGCCTCCGACACCCTGCTCATGGAACGCCTGCTTCCCGGCCAGTACCGCACAGTGGAAAAGCAACTCGTGCTGGACTTCGCGCACATCGGCCTGCGCAGCGTGGACAACATCGAAGGCATGACCTGGGGCGCACCGCTGACCACCGGCGAGCGCGTACTGGTGCTGGTCAGCGACAACAACTTCAATCCTGCCGAGGTAACGCAATTCATCGCGCTGGTGGAAAACCCTGGCTGCCCTTCCGAATAATTCACTATGTTAGCGGCGGTATAGTCGTTCCCGACAACGCTTTTCAAGCGCCAACCCATTCAAAGAATCCACCATGACAGCCTCTACCCGAACTTCCACAGCATTCCCCACTATGGCCTTCATCGGCGGTGGCAACATGGCCAGCGCCATCATTGGCGGGCTGATCGCGCAGGGTGTGCCCGCCGCGCAGATTCTGGTGGTGGAGCCGTGGGACGAAGCGCGCGCGCAGTTGCACAAGCAATTCGGCATCGAAGCGCTAGCCGCCGCCGATGCCTCGCTGTCCGCAGCGCAGCTTGTCGTGTGGGCCGTCAAGCCGCAAACATTCAAGGACGCCGCGCACGCCGCAGCCAGCCATACCGCCCGCGCCTTGCACCTGAGCGTGGCCGCTGGCATCACATCGGAAAGCATCGCCGCGTGGCTGGCAACCGACCGCATCGTGCGCGCCATGCCCAACACGCCTGCGCTGGTAGGCAAGGGCATCACGGGCCTGTTCGCGCGTGCCGCGGTGTCCACCGACGAGAAGCTGCTGGTGGAGCGCGTCATCCGCACCACTGGCCAATTCGTGTGGGTGGACAAGGAGGCGCAGCTCGACGCGGTCACAGCGCTCTCCGGTTCCGGCCCGGCCTATGTGTTCCTGTTCCTCGAAGCCATGACCGCCGCGGGCAAGGCGATGGGTTTGAGCACCGAGCAGTCCCACCAGCTCGCTGTGGCGACCTTCCAGGGCGCATCGGAATTGGCGGCTCGCTCCAGCGACGCGCCGGACGTCCTGCGCCAGCGCGTGACGAGCAAGGGCGGAACCACGCACGCCGCCATCACGCACATGCAAGAACACAAGGTACCGGAGCACTTCATCGACGCCATGCGTGCGGCAGAAAAGCGCGCACGCGAACTGGCCGCCGAGTTCGGCCACTGAAGATCAAAGCTCAGAATCACTGTTCAGGATCGCGGCTGAAGAACGCGCGACAGGCAAGGCGGCGCCACGCGCTGCCTTCTGATTTCAGGCGTCACGCGTCAAGCAACGCCCCGGCCAAACGCGTCGCAAATATTCGACTCCAGCCGCGCCAGCGACTCGTCGATTTCCTCTTTCCAGTTGTCGAACTGGTTGTGCCACTGTGCGCTTTTCTTGTCGCGCAGAATGCGGCGCACCTCGCGCGCCGCCGCGTCGGAAGCCTCTTCGGCGGCACTGATTTCTTCCTGCACCACCGCGTGCGGACGGCGCAGCACCACGCCGCTCAATTGGCGCGCCAACGCATCCAGTACGTCCGGAGATTTTTCGCCTGCCGTGGCAATCAGCGACGTCGAGCCCGGCGGCATGGCTTGCATCATCTGGTCCACGACGCTGATGCGGCCCTGCGCTGCGTCCTTGCTGCCAGAGTGGCCGAACAACTCTCCATAGCCGCCACCCAACAACATCCCCAGCGGGCCTGCCAGCAACCCGAGCACCGAACCCAATAGGGTTCCACTTCGTGTGGCCAACGCCATGTCGTCCGCTTCGTCATTGCGCACGCTGAACGTGCCCTCCACGGAACGCTGCACCACGGCTGCTGTCTGCAACTGCATGTCGCCTGCGGCAGCCGCAGCCTTGAGCTCGGCCAGCGCCCGGAAAGCACGGCTCTCATCGGCAAAGCTCATCACGATCACATTCTGGTTCATCACATCACTCCTGTCGGTGAACGACCCAGAACGATAAACGCGATATAGCGTTAAACAATTCAATATCGACAATCGAAAGTAATAACTTTCATTCAGAAACCACTGATGCTGAATCGCCCCACATGACGGAACGCATCGAAATGGCCGCCATCTGGTAGTCATCGTTGAAGAACTGCGGCGACTCGCCCGCATGCACCGCGCCTGCTGCGTGCAGCAACGGCAGATAGTGGTCGAACGTGGGGTGCGCCAATCGGGCCACCTGCCCCAGTTCCTGAAAGCGCGTCAGCCCTTGCAGATCGCCCTGCTGGATCAGCCCCGTCACATGCGCATCGAACGCCTGCGCCCAGTCATAGGTCTGTTGCGGTGAACTGGTGTGTTGCAACGCGCGCAGGTTGTGCACGATATTGCCGCTGCCCACGATCAGCACGCCCTGCTCGCGCAGCCCACGCAATTGCTGGCCCAGAGCGAAATGGGATGCGGGCGAGCGCTCATACACCAGGCTCAGTTGCACCACAGGAATGTCCGCACGCGGGAACATGGGCTGGATGACGCTCCACGTGCCGTGGTCCAGCCCCCATTCGGTGGCGTCCACGATGACCGGCTGGTCCTGCACGGGTCGGTTCAGGCGCTGGGCGAGTTCGTCGGCAACCGCCGGTGCGCCCGGCGCAGGATATTGCTGCGCGAACAGCTCCTCAGGGAAGCCGCCGAAATCGTGGATCGTGCGCGGCCTGTCCATCCCCGTGATCGCCCAATCGGAGCGTGTCAGCCAGTGCGCCGAAATGCACAGGATCAACTGCGGCTTGCCGAACGATCGCTCGATACGCTCCCCCAATCGCTGCCAGGAGCGGCGGTATGCGTTGTCCTCGATCGCATTCATCGGGCTGCCGTGCCCGAGGAACAGCACCGGCATGCGCGCCGATGGGCGAAGCGACGCCAGACCAGCGGCGGCTGCGAGTTGATCAGTCGAAGAAAAGGGGCTTGCGGAAGACATGGGTTTGTATATCAGGGCACCTCATCGCATTGCAAACCCCAACGCTACGCCGGCGAAAATCGCCACGCCTATCCAGTGGCTTTTGCTGAAAGCGACAAAGCAGCCTTCGCGCGTACGCTGGCGAATCAGCGTGTAATGCCACACCATCTGCGCCGCTGCCACCCCCATGCCCAGCCAGAACGGCCAACCCAGTTGAGAGGGAGCGATCGCCACCGCCGTCAGCCCCCAGCACAGGGCAAAAAACAGCATGATCGCCACCACGTCGAAGCGTCCCAGGGTGATAGCGGAAGTCTTCATGCCGATCTTCAAATCGTCATCGCGATCGACCATTGCATATTCAGTGTCATAGGCCAAAACCATGAACATATTTGCAAGCCAGAGCAACCATGCCGTCAAAGGTACATTGCCGATGACCGCTGCAAACGCAATAACAATGCCGAAATTGAATGCAATACCCAGAAAAGCCTGTGGCATTGAGAAAAAACGCTTGGTGAACGGGTACAGGATGGTGAACAGCACCGCCGGCACCGACCAGGCAACGGCCTCCCAGCGCGTCGTCAGCACCAACCCCAGCGACACCAGTGCCAACGCCGCGCCCAGCAGCGCCGCCTCTCGCACCGACACCTGGCCGCTGGTGATCGGGCGGGCCTTGGTGCGCTTGACGTGCAAATCAAAGTCGCGATCCGCGATGTCGTTGATACAGCAGCCCGCGCTGCGCATCAGCACCGTTCCCACCACGAACACCAGCAGCAAATGCCAGCCGGGAAATCCGTCTGCTGCCACCCACAACGCCACCAGCGTCGGCCACACCAGCACCAGCCACCCAGCCGGGCGATTCCAGCGGATCAGGTCGAGGTACAGGGAGAGACGCGAACGGGGAACTACGGCGGACATGCAACAACAAATTGAGAGCGAATATCTGAATTAAAGAATAAGATCAAATTGCAAACAATTGCAACATGCATGCAAATTGTGGTCTTATCGAGAGTTTGCCCATACAGGGCGCACCGTTTATACGCCAATTGAGTTGTTCTTGAGTACAGACATGGCATGTCCCCGTATCTTCACGACCAAGTCGGTGGCTACCTGTGCGGTCTGTGGAGGCCCTGCCCCTCGCCGTCCAAAACGAAAAAGCGCTGGTCGAATCCGACCAGCGCTTAAAAGTTCCCTCAGAGAAAAATACGACAGGGTACGCCCTGCGCACAATCAGGACAGGCGCGTCACGCCTGGCAGTTCGCAAGCGAAGACAGCGTTGCGCAGCGCAGCGATGGCTTCATAGCGGGTGAAGCTGCGACGCCATGCCAGCACCACGCGGCGCACTGGTGGGCCACTGCCATCTTCTTCCTTGATGGGCAGGTAGCGGATGTGCGCATCATCGCTCTTGCGACGGCGCGAAGTGGTGATGAGTGCATCGCGCGGCACCGACAGGCGCGGCACGAGTGTGACCCCCATACCTGCACACACCATGTGCTTGATGGTCTCCAGCGAAGAGCCTTCAAAAGTGCGACGGATGCCTTCGGAGTTGCTCGCATAGCGGGCAAACTCAGGGCAGACTTCCAGCACGTGATCGCGGAAGCAGTGACCTGCACCCAGCAGCAGCATGGTTTCGTTCTTCAGCTCCGAGGCGGAAACGTAAGGCTTTTCTGCCAGCGGGTGGCTGGCGGGAACGGCGGCCATGAAAGGCTCGTCATACAACGGTGCCAGCGCCAGACCGGTGTCCGGGAAGGGCTCGGCCATGATGGCGCAATCGATCTCTCCGGTGCGCAGCATTTCCAGCAGCTTGGCGGTGAAATTTTCCTGCAGCATCAGCGGCATTTGCGGTGTGCGTGCGATGGCGTGGCGCACCAGTTCAGGCAGGAGGTACGGGCCTACGGTGTAGATCACACCCAGGGTCAGCGCGCCAGCCAGCGGATCTTTGCCGCGTTTGGCAATTTCCTTGATGGCGGCGGCCTGCTCCAGCACGCTCTGTGCCTGACGCACGATTTGTTCACCGAGCGGGGTGACGGATACATCGCCAGCGCTGCGCTCGAAAAGTTTTATCTCCAGTTCGTCTTCCAGTTTTTTGACGGCCACGGACAACGTGGGCTGGGAGACATAGCATGCGTCGGCGGCGCGACCGAAGTGCTTCTCCCGCGCAACTGCGACGATATATTTGAGTTCTGTGAGGGTCATGTGATTTCCTGCAAGGCCTTACAACATTTTGCACTGCGGCGTTGCCGACAGTATCGTGTGCGCGAATTCCATGCAAACCGCAAAAACAATTGGCAACTGCCCAACAATTGAAATCTGCAGACTTTTGCATCTATCAGCTTCGAAACTCATCACAAAGACAGCTATTTTGCTGAAGTTCCAAAAATTCATGGATCCGGCGTTCCAGATTTAGCGTTCCATATCTAAAAATAGATTCACATGCGTTCCTACGCTTTCAAAAAGTCGGATTTGGCGCCAAGCCACCGCGCGACGTGTCGCTCTGAAAGCTCCGGAAACCGCTCCAGCATTTGCACTGCGGCTGTCTGAGCCCAACTCAAAAGTGCAGAGTCATCTGATAGATTTGCAAATCGTAACAAAGAGTCACCGGATTGGCGCGCTCCCAACAGTTCCCCGGGTCCGCGTATGTCCAAATCACGTCGCGCAATCTCGAAACCATCATTGGTTTCAGACATTGCCTTGAGCCGTTCGCGCGCGGTTTGCGCCAAGCGGCCACTGTCGCCTGTGGAATAGAGTAGTACGCACGCCGAAGCGGCCGCGCCGCGCCCCACCCGTCCACGCAACTGGTGCAACTGGGAGAGGCCGAAGCGCTCGGCGTGCTCTATGACCATCAGCGAAGCATTCGGAACATCGACCCCCACCTCGATAACGGTGGTGCTGACAAGAACCCCCATCGCGCCCTCTTTGAACTGGGCCATGACAGCTTTCTTCTCTGCGGCGGGCATGCGCGAATGCAGAAGTCCAACGGTTACGCCTTCCAATGCCTCACTGAGTTCGACATGGGCAGCCGTGGCGTTGGACAAATCGAGAGCCTCGCTTTCCTCAATCAGTGGACAAACCCAGTAAACCTGTCGTCCTTCGGCAACCTGCGCTGCAATGCGTTCAATCACCTGGTCTTTGCGGCTGTCGGCAATGACCTTGGTGACGATAGGCGTTCGTCCGGGCGGAAGCTCGTCGATCGTAGAAACATCCAAGTCAGCAAAGTAGCTCATGGCCAGGGTTCTTGGAATAGGAGTTGCACTCATCATGAGCATGTGCGGCTCCATCCCTTGATCCTGCAGCTTTTGCCTGAGCGCCAGTCGTTGCGCGACGCCGAATCTGTGCTGCTCATCAATGACCGCTAATGCCAGATTGTTGAATTGCACTTGCTCTTGAATCACTGCATGTGTACCAACAACCAGGGCCGCTTCGCCACTCTCAATGATTGAGAGCATCTGTGCGCGCTCTTTCTTCTTTTGCCCGCCTGACAGCCAGGCCACCTGCTTGCCTCGCGCTGACAGCAGCGGCTCGATCCAGCCGATGAGTTTGGAGAAATGCTGTTCCGCCAGAATTTCCGTCGGTGCCATCAAGGCGCATTGCCAACCCGCATCCATGCAGATCGCTGCGGCCATGGCCGCCACCACGGTCTTGCCCGAGCCGACGTCGCCCTGCAGCAGACGGTGCATGGGTGTTGCCCGGGCCAGATCCGTGAATATCTCGGCGCACACGCGGCGCTGCGCTGCCGTGAGATCGAACGGCAACACGGCCATCAACTGTTCATGCAGTGCGCTTTGCCCCGGCGCTGCGACCAGCGCTGGAGCGCGCAAGCGCGCGCGTTCATTGCGCGCCTGCAATTGCGACAGTTGCTGCGCCAACAATTCCTCTGCTTTCAACCGCTGCCACGCGGGATGGCTGTGGTCCTCCAGCGTCACCAGCGCCACATCGGGTGTGGGGTGATGCAGGAAAAACAAGGCATCGCGCAAACTCCATTGCTCGTACGCTCCCTGCGCGCCACGCAGCGGCATGGGCGGCGCAGGCAGGTCGGCGGGAATCGTCTCGGACAGGTCGGCACGTTGCAGCGCACTGGCCACCGCGCGGCGCAAATACGCTTGCGGCAATTGCGCCACTGTCGGATAGACCGGCGTGAGGGCGGCAGGCAGATCGCCGCCCGCTTTGCGAAACGTGGGGTGCAGCATCTGCCGTCCCCAGAAACCGCCCTTGATCTCTCCGCGTGCACGGATGCGCTCGCCTACGGCCAACGTCTTTTGGTGCGACGGATAAAAGCTGAAAAAGCGCAGTTCACACTCGTCCGTGCCATCGTCGAGCTTCACCACGAGTTGACGGCGCGGGCGCATCTGGATTTCGCTGGAGACCACCTGCCCTTCGATCTGCACCGTGTCCCCGCCGCGCGCGTTGCGAATCGCGGTGATGCCGGTTTCGTCTTCATAGCGATGGGGCAGATGCAGCGCCAGATCGATGTCGCGCACAAGGCCCAGCTTGCGCATCGCTTTTTGGGGCGCAGAAAGTTCGGTGGTGCGGCGGGTACCCGAGGCCGCAGTAGGCGTGGTCATGAAGGTTCGCGAAGGCCTGACGCAAGAGCAGTGCGGGAAACGGGAAACCCCGAGAACTTACCACGTAAGAATCAACATTGCTCTATGCAGATCATGTGATGCACAGAAACTCTCACTTGCCCTTGAATTGCGGCTGAAATCACGATCTTTCTCATCATTTCTGCCCATTCAATGCGCTGGAACGGGCCATCACCCCATGCCAGAGACGCAAGAAAGGTGAAGCCGCGCGAACTAAAATGGCGGATTCGCGCACCGCGTGCGCCCGATTCACGATTCATTCCATCCGGCACCCGGCGCCGCTTCATCCGGCGCAGCCACGGCGTTATTCACGGCTTTCCTCTGGTTTTGTTTTTGCACACCTTCGCACCCAAGCCAAAGACACGAAGCCCGCATTCCATGTCATCAGTTACTTCCCACGCGCAATCCACGCATTCGGCACCCACCGACCGGCCATTCACACTGGCGGATTTCGACTTCGAACTCCCCGAGTCGCTCATCGCACAGCATCCCACCGCCGTGCGCAGCGCATCGCGTTTGCTCGATGGCCGCGCGGATGCGCCCGTGGACCGCATCTTCCGTGAACTGCCCGACTTGCTGCAGCCCGGCGACCTGCTCGTGTTCAACGACACGCGCGTGCTCAAGGCGCGCTTGTTTGGCGAAAAGGAAAGCGGCGGCAAGCTCGAACTGTTGGTGGAACGTGTGCTTCAGGGCAATGAAGTGGTGGTCCACATGCGCGTGAGCAAGAAGCCGCAAGTGGGCGGCCGCATGCATCTGTGTGGCGGGTTGCGCCATGGCGGTTTCGATGCCGTGCTGCTGGGCCGCTGGCCCGACGACAACGGCCAGTTGTTCCATGTCGCATTCACCGGCCCGAATGGCGAGACGCCCTACGAATTGATGGAGCGCCACGGTCACCTGCCGCTGCCGCCCTACATTGCGCGCCAGCAGGACGGCGATGTCGACCCCGACGAAGCCGAGGACAGCGAGCGTTACCAGACCGTTTTCGCCGCACATCCCGGTGCCGTGGCAGCGCCCACAGCCGCGCTGCATTTTGACGACAGCGTGCTTGCGCGCCTCGCCGATAAAGGCGTGGAGCGCGCGAGCGTCACACTGCATGTGGGCGCCGGCACTTTCCAGCCGGTCAAGACCGAGAACCTCTCCGAGCACGTGATGCACAGCGAGTGGTACAGCATTCCGCTCGACACACTGGCGGCGCTGGAGCGCTGCCGCCAACGCGGTGGTCGCGTGATCGCCGTCGGCACCACCACTGTGCGCACGCTGGAATCCTGGGCCCGCTCCGGCGCCATCAGCGGCGACACCAGCATCTTCATCACGCCAGGGTTTGAGTACCAAGTCGTGGATCTGCTGGTCACCAATTTCCATCTGCCCAAGAGCACGCTGATGATGCTGGTGAGCGCCTTCGCAGGCTATGAGCACATCATGAAGCTCTACCAGCACGCCATCGCGCAGCACTATCGCTTCTTCAGCTACGGCGACTCCATGCTGCTGGCGCGCAAGCGCTGACTCGCACGCCGGCGGGCGTGTGCGGCACGTTTCACACGCGCGTCATTGAGCTGTCCGATCCAGCTAACGCGCCCCTTGGCGCGCCTTCCAGGCCCCCTTTTTGCGGGGCCAATGCGCTGTCAATCCGCTGCGCGCAATAAGGGTTCTGAGCGTTTTCGTTACATTGGCGTTATCGTCAATGCGAATCACTCTCATTTTCTTTATTAAGTTTTCACACTTGAAAGCGTGGCAGACATGACTCCAACCCATTCCTCCCTTGGGCGCACGTTGCGCCCTTCTTTCATTTCCGCGGCGGTTGCGCTGCTGGGAATGCAGGTGCACGCGCAGGAGGCCGCCTCCCTCTCCGAAGTGGTGGTGACCGCTTCGGGATTCGAGCAGGAGCTCGCCAAAGCACCCGCCTCCATCTCCGTCATCACGCGCGAGCAGTTGCAAAACAAGCAGTATCGCGACCTTGCCGAAGCACTCAAGGACGTGGAAGGCATCGACGTGCGCGGCTCTACCGGCAAAACCGGCGGGCTGGACATCAGCACTCGCGGCATGCCGAGCGACTACACGCTGCTGCTCATCGATGGTCGGCGCCAGAACAGCGGTGGCGACGTCACACCCAACGGCTTTGGCAGTGCACTCACCAGCCTCATTCCGCCCGTGTCGGCCATCGAGCGCATCGAAGTCATCCGGGGCCCCATGTCCACGCTGTACGGCTCGGACGCCATGGGCGGTGTGGTCAACATCATCACGCGCAAAGTCGCCAGGGAATGGGGCGGCTCGGTGCAACTGCAGGCCGGCATTCCCGAAAGCTCGCAGGAAGGCAAAAGCGGCAAGATTGGCTTCTACCTGAACGGACCAATCCAGCAAGACGTGGTGGGACTGGCCCTGCGCGGACAATTTTTCCACCGCGACGACTCCGATCTGAAGTCCAGCTCGGCAGGTGGATCCATCAGCAAACGCGGACCGTCGCCTGTGGAGACCGATCAATACTCGCTCGGCGCGCGACTGACCGTCACGCCCGCCAAGGATCAGGAAATCTGGCTCGACGCGGAAGCCAACCGTACCCGCTATGACAACAGCGATTGCGAGCTCGGCAACGTCGACTATTCCACGTGCGGACGCCCCACCGTCGCCAGCGGCTACGAGGACGAACTGCGCTTCAACAAGACCCAGATCGCGCTGGGCTACAACACGCGCATTGCGGACGGCAAACTGGAAACCAGCGTGTCGCGCACCGACACCGACAACAAGGGCCGCACCATCCCCACCGACGCCCGCCCCGCGCGCGACCCCAGCATCGGCACGCCGCGCAAACTCGAGGCCACCAACACCATCTGGGACGCCAAATACATCAAGCCGCTGGGAGAGCAGCATTTGCTCACCGTCGGCGCGCAATACTGGGACGCCAAACTGACCGACGGCCTCGTGCTGCACCCCAGCATTGGCGGCTCGACCTATCAGCAAAAAATGTGGTCCATCTTCGGTGAAGACGAATGGAGCCTCATGCCCGACCTCACCGCCACCCTCGGCTTGCGCTACGACCACCATGACCGTTTCGGCAGCCACGTCAGCCCGCGCGCGTATCTGGTGTGGTCCGCCACCGAACTTCTCTCGGTCAAAGGCGGCGTCAGCCGGGGCTTTCGCGCGCCACGCCTGAACCAGCTCGTCGATGGCATCAGCGGCGTCAGCGGTCAGGGCCAGACGATGAACATCGGCAACCCGAACCTCAAACCCGAAGTCAGCACCAGCACCGAACTCGGACTCCTGTTCGACAACAAGCAAGGCTGGAGCGGTTCCGCCACCCTGTTCCACAACAACGTCAAGGACATGATCAGCTCCAGCGGTGGAAGCTGCGCAGACGCGCCCATCAGCAGCTGCGCCTACAACCCCGCCGCCACCTACGCCATGAATCTGGACAACGGCAAAACGTGGGGCCTGGAGCTCTCCAGTCGCTGGCAGATTGCACCCGCGTGGTCGGTAAAGGGCAACTACACCTGGACCGACAGCGAAGTCTCCACCGGCGGCAAACTCAGCGACACCCCCGTACACATGGCCAACGCCACGCTGAACTGGGACATCAACCCGCAATGGAGCGCCTGGCTGCAAGCCGAATACCGCGGGAAAAGCCGCCGCTTCAACGGCGATCCCGCCGACTTCAAGGGCGCCACCCAACTCGAATACGAACAACTGGGCGACCTGCGTGGCTACGGCCTGCTGCACGTCGGCGCACAGTACCGCTACAACAAGGACGTGAGCTTCTCGCTGAACGTGAACAATCTGCTGGACAAGGACTTCCGCAAATTCAGCACCTGGACCGACGCCAGCGGCAACACCCAATGGGGCAGTCCTTACATCAAGTCCACCCAGGCCACCAAGGGCTTCCTGCCATCGGGCCGGACCCTGTGGGTGACGATGAACGTGGCGTTCTGAGCGCGTTTTAAGTGTTATTGCGGCGCGCCACCACGCGCGCCGCTTCGTTCCTGTGCGTCGTCACGCAAAGTAGTGGCAGATGCGTTGCCCACGTATCTCGTGCACGGATACGTCGATGCCGAACAGCGTGCCCAACACCTCGTCACGCACCACTTGTCCGGGGCTGCCTGCGTAGGCGATGCGGCCGTCTTTCATGGCGATGATGTGGTCAGCGTAGCAACTGGCAAAGTTGATGTCGTGCAGGACGACGACCACGGTCTTGCCCTTGTCTTCTACCAGCCGGCGCAGCAGCTTCATCATGGTGACGGCGTGCGCCATGTCGAGGTTGTTCAGTGGCTCATCCAGCAGCACATAGGGCGTGTCCTGGCACAGCACCATGGCGATGTAGGCCCGCTGGCGCTGGCCGCCTGAAAGCTCGTCGAGGAAACGGTCTGCCAAAGGTTCGAGTTGCAAGTACTTCAGCGCGTCGTCCACATGCTGCATGTCGGTCGGCGTCATGCGGCCCTTGCTGTGCGGATAGCGGCCAAAGCCCACCAGGTCGCGCACGGTCAGACGCAGTGTGGACTGGTTGTCTTGCCGCAGGATGGCCATGACGCGCGAGAGCGCATCGCTCGCGGTGGTGGCGACGTCGAGTTGCTGCACGCGCGCGCTGCCCGAGCTCATCGGCATCAGGCGGCTGACGAGTGACAGCAAGGTGCTTTTGCCCGCGCCGTTGGGCCCGATGATGGCAGAGAACTGCCCTTGCGGAATCTGCACCGACACGCCATGCAACACCGTGTTCTGCCCGTGGCGCTTGACCAGTTCACATGTCTCGATCACGCCTTGCCTCCGCGCATCAGCAAAAAGATAAACACCACGCCTCCGACAAATTCCACGACCACCGAAATCGCTGAGTTGAAACCCAGTACGCGCTCCAGAATCACCTGTCCTCCGAGCAGCAGGATCACGCCCCACAGCACCACCGCAGGCAACACCCACGCATGGCGGCGCGTGCCCATCCACTGGTACGCCATGTTCGCCACCAGCAAGCCGAAAAACGTCACCGGTCCGACCAACGCGGTGGACAGCGCCACCAGCGCACAGACGCCCACGAGCAGTTGCAGCACTGCGCGTTGGTAGTTCACCCCGAGATTGATGGCCGCGTCGCGTCCCAGCGAGAGCACGTCCAGCTCATGCCGACGTCGCCAGAAAAACCAGGCGCCCAGCATCGTGAGCACGCCGGCTGGCAACAGCAGCGAGGTCTGCACCGTATTGAAGTTGGCAAACATGCGATCCTGCAGCGAGGTGAATTCGTTGGGATCGATCATGCGCATGGCAAAGCTCGTCAGGCTGCGGAACATGATGCCCACCACGATGCCGACCAGCAGCATCAGGTGCAAGCTGTTGGCGTTGCCGGTGAACAGCCAGCGCACCAGCCACATGCTGAGCGCCACCATCAACACCAGTTCCAGCAGGAACTTGAGCGGCACGCCGAGCGCGACCACGCCTGCGGACGAAAGCGTCAGGATCAGCAACGCTTGCAGGAACTGGTAGAGCGCATCCAGCCCCATCACCGACGGCGTGAGAATGGTGTTGTGCGTGACGGTCTGGAACACCACCGTGGACATGCCCAGCGCAGCCGCCACCAAGGCCATCGACAACAGTTTCGAGCCCCGGTGCTGCAAGATGAAGGACCACTCCACCTCCACTCCCACGGTCATGAACGCAGTGGCCGCCACCAGGGCCAGCACAACCAGCACCCCCAGACGGAAGGCAGGGCGGCGCCACAGAGCGCGCCAGTCCAGCGCGCGCTCATCCAGCTCCAGATCGCTATCCGGACCAGACATGCCTGCTTGCTGCTTGCGCATGGCTTCCATCGCCATCATCCGCCGCGCGCCATGCGCCGCTGGCGCAGCAAAATCATGAGGAACAGCGCGCTGCCGACAACGCCCATCACCGTTCCCACGGGCACCTCATACGGTGCGATCAGCAGCCGCCCGATCAAATCACACGCCATGGTCAGGCCCGCTCCGCAAAGTGCCACCCAGAGCACGCTGCGGCGCACGTTGTCGCCCATGACCAAGCGCACGACGTTGGGCACGATCAGGCCGACAAAGGGAATGCTGCCCACCGTCACCACTACGCAGGCCGTGACCAACGCCACCACCACCAGACCTTGCCAGACCAGTGCGCGGTAGTTCAATCCGAGGTTGGTGGCAAACGATTCGCCCAGCCCCGCCAAGGTGAAGCGATCAGCCGCCAGACAGGCCACGATGGTGACGGCCAGCGACAGCCAGAGCATTTCGTAGCGGCCATCCACAATCGCAGAGAAATCACCGTTGTGCCACGCGCGCAGCACCTGAATCATGTCGAACTGGTAGGCCACGAACGTGTTCATCGCATCCAGCACGCCCGCCAGAATCAGGCCCACAAGCGGTACGATCCACGCCGAGCGCAGACGGATGCGCGACAGCACCGCCAGAAACAAGGCGCTGCCGCCCAGCGCGCACACCGCCGCCACACCCATCTTGGCCAGCACGGGCCATTGCGGTGCGACCAGCATCGTCGCCATCATGCCGAACGTGGCCGACTCTTCCGTGCCCACGGTCGACGGCTCGACGAAATGATTGCGCGCCAGCATCTGCATCAGCAGCCCGGCCACCGCCATCGACGAGCCCGCAAGCAGCAGCGCCAGCGTGCGCGGCACGCGGCTGTACATCAGCACCTGCGCCACCATTTCATCTTCGCTGTCGGACCAGAGGGTGTTCCACGACACATCGCTCACGCCCACGGCCAGACTGCCGAGCGTGAGCGCGCCCAGCAGCGCCAAGGCAGCGCACCAGGCGAGCGTCGCCGCAGATGCGAACGACGCCTTATTTCGCGGCAAAGGCATCCGACAACTGCTGCAGATTCTCCCGGATGGCGGTGGGTCCCGCGTTGGACAGCACGTACCAATTGGTCGCGTTCAGGTAAACGATCTGCTGGTTGCGCCAGGCCTTGGTGGCATGCACCAATTTGTTGTCGAGCAGCTTCTGCGCCGATGCGCCTTCGCGCCCGATGGCGGCATCGCGGTCCAGCACCAGCAGCCAATCCGGATTGGTCTTGAGCAGGTACTCAAACGACACCGCCTGCCCATGTTTGGACACTTCGATCTGGTCCTTCAACGGCGAAGCGCCAAAGGTGCTGTAGAGCATATCGAAGCGCGAGCCCGGGCCGTACACACTCATCTTGCCGCCGTTGGTCATGAGAAACAGCACCGAGCCCTTGCCCGTTGCCTTGGCCTTCACGTCCGCAATCTCCGCCTCGATTTCACGGATCTGCGCCTCGCCCTTTTCCGGCACGCCATACACCGCAGCCACCGCGCGGATATTGCGGAACACCTGCGGGATCTGCTCGCCATCGCTCACGGTCAGATCGAGCACGGGCGCGTACTTCTTCAACTCAGGCACCTTGGGCTGGGTGCGTCCCGACGCGATGATCAGATCGGGCTTGAGCGCCTTCACCTTTTCGTAGTCCGGATCGAACAGGCTGCCCACATGCGGATACTTGCTCTGGTCCATGTATCTGGACAGAAACTTCGGCACCGTCACCACGTTGGGCACACCCTGCACGTCGCCGCCGAACGACTGGATGATATCGATGGCCGCCAGATCGTAGACCAACACCGTCTTGGGCTTCAGCGGCAGCTTCACGTCACCCGAGGCATCCTTCACCGTGACATCCGCCGCCCAGGCAGGTGCGCCGGACAAGGCCAATGCGGTGCCCAAAGCAAGCACCAGATGACGTCGTGAAAAACCGCTGACCATGAAAATAACTCCTTGACGTCACCAGACATGGGCGACGAATGTAAATTTCGCAATTGCGAATCAATATCATTCATCCTACCATCTGCCTGCGACAGTCCTCGCCAAAGCCGGGCCAGCGCGCGGGACTTTGCCAGCACCGGTTTGCAGACCAATGTGTTCCGTGCGCAAGAAATCAGCCGGATTTTTATAATCAGCCATTCACACACCAACGCACATCCACGCACAGGAACCCGCCCGAGGGAACCGGCAGATGGCGGTCGCTCCACACGTGCCCCAGGTTCCTTCCTCCGCGCTGACCGGTATCGGTCTGACCATCGCTGCCACCGCCGCGTTTTCGGTGCTGGACACCGGCTCCAAGTACGTTGGCTCGCTCGTGCCCATCTTCATGGCACTGTGGTTGCGCTACAGCCTGCAGACCCTGCTCACCATCGGCATGGGCACATCGCGCTACGGCGCAGACATCTTCCGCACCACGCACTGGCGTTTCCAACTGGTTCGCGCCACGCTGTTCTGCGCCAGCAATGGCTGCGCGATGATGAGCCTGCGTTACCTGCCACTGGCGGAGTTCACCGCCATCGTGGCGATGACACCCATTGCCATGACGCTGGTCGCCGCGCTCTGGCTGAAACAACCCGTGAGCCGTTTGCGCTGGGCGCTGGTGTGCATGGGATTCGCCGGAACACTGGTCATCATTCGCCCCGGTGGCGCGGACTTCTCGTTCGGCGCGCTGCTGTGGCCCACGCTGCAACTGCTGACGAATACGGCCTACCAGATCGTGAGCAGCGAAATGGCGGGCCGCGAACGCCCGATGACCACGCAGATTTACACCAGCCTGTTTGCACTCGTGCTCACCACGCTCATCCTGCCGTGGAGTTGGACGGGCGGCATGACGCCGGGTCTATGGCTGGGCGCGTTTGCCATGGGCGTCGGCAGCGCCATCGGTCACCTGCTCTTGCTGCAAGCCTATGAACACGCCAGGCCCGCCACCATCACGCCGTTCCTGTATGCGCAAATCCCGTTTGCGCTGTGCGCGGGCTGGTTCATGTACGGCCACATCCCCGACCGCTGGGCCGTGGTCGGAATGCTTACCATCGCAGTGGGCGGTCTGCTGACCGTGTGGCTGTCCGTGCGCGAATCACGCTGAAGCAGCCAGCGGGACAACACCCACACCACACATCAGCGCTGGTTCAGCTTGCGCACCTTGAAGGCCGCCCAGATTTGCAGCGCCCCATAAATCAGGGCGCCTGCGGCAATCCAGATGGTGCCGACGAGCACGCCTGCGACGGGCGCCATCACCAGCAGAACACCCAGCGCGATGCCGAGGACGCCGCCCAGAATGAGCAGCCATTCGTTGTCGATTTCCTTGCGCACGCGGATCGCCCAGATCACGCGCATCACGCCCGAGACGATGAACCAGATGCCCATCACCATGGCGATGCTGGTGGCCATGGACAGCGGGTTGATCACCGCCAGCAGACCGAAAATGATGGAGATCGCGGCATAGAGGATCATCCAGCCGCGATTCACGCCGGCGTCCTTGCCGAAGGCGCCAATCAAACCGACGACGCCCTCTGCCAGCGCCAGCAGGCCGATGGCCCAGGTCAGCCCCGCGCCGGCGGCCAGCGGGTTGGCAAACGCCATGATGCCGAACAGCACCGAGAACACGCCAAACAGCAATATGACCCACCAACTGCGGCCCACCGTGTCGCGCAGGCGTGCGGGGTCAAAACCGGAACCGGATGGAAAGGGGGAGTTCATATGCATCCTCAAGTGCCAACGATGCACCAATTATGCGAAGCGTCCCCCCGCGCGCCTGTCAGCCAAGACCGCCAGACGCGCGCGCCAGGTCGGCACTCAATAGGCCACTGCCTGACCGTCCTTGCGGGGATCGGACCCCGCGACGTAGTGATCGCCATCGCGCAGGATGAGCTGTGCACCGCCGAACGCGAACACACCATTGCCCTCTTCCACGGTCACGTCGTGCCCCATGGCGCGCAGACCGGCCACCACCTCGGGGTCGAACGCGGGCTCGACCGCCACACCGCGCCCACCGGTCACGCGCCAGCGCGGCGCGTCCGCAGCGGCCTGCGGGTTCTGGCCGTAACGCAGCACGCGCACGGCCATCTGCACGTGGCCCTGCGATTGCATTGGGCCGCCCATCACGCCGAAGGCCATCTGTGGTGTGCCATCAGCGTTCATGGCAAACGCGGGAATGATGGTGTGCGACGGGCGCTTGCGCGGGCCCACCTCGTTGGCGTGTCCGCTTTGTGTGGTGAAGCCGAAGCCACGGTTTTGCAGGCTGATGCCCGTGCCCGGCACGACCACGCCGGAGCCAAAGCCCATGTAGTTTGACTGGATGAACGACACCATCATGCCGCTCGCATCGGTCGCGCACAAGTACACCGTGCCGCCACGTTGGGGCGCGCCATAGGTCGGCTGGCTGGCCCGATCGTGCTGGATGAGCTTGGCGCGTTCACGCAGATAGTCACGGCTGAGCAACTCGCTTTGCGGGTCCACGCGCATGTAGTCCATATCGGCGTTGTACTCTTGCAGATCGGCCAGCGCGAGCTTCATCGCCTCGATCTGCAGGTGTACGGTCTGCACGCTGTCGAGCGGCGCTGCGCCGATGCCCAACTCATCGAGCATGCCCAGCGCCATGAGCGCGGCTATGCCCTGCCCATTGGGCGGAATCTCGTGGATCACGGAATCGCCAAACTTTTGCGACACGGTGCCAACCCAGTCGGCCTTGTGCGATGCCAGATCGTCCTCGGTCATCACGCCGCCGTTGGCCTTGCAGTGCGCCGCCATCTTCTGCGCCAGCTCGCCACGATAGAACGCTTCGCCATGGGTCTGGGCGATCAGCTCCAGCGTGCGCGCATGTGCCTCGCTCTTGAAGATTTCGCCTGCACGCAGCGCACGGCCCTGGGGCATGAAGCACTCGGCAAAGCCGGGTTGATCACCCAGCTTTTGCACCGCCAGCGACCACAGCGTGGAGATCACCGGAGAGACCGGAAACCCGTTGCGCGCATAGTCGATCGCTGGCTGCGCGACTTGCGCAAACGGCAGGCGGCCAAAGCGCCGGGACAGTTCCACCCACGCGGACACGGCGCCCGGCACGGTCACCGCGTTCCAGCCTTTTTCGGGAATGCCGCCGAGCTGTTGGAAATATTCCGGCGTCCATGCATCCGGCGAGCGCCCCGATGCGTTCAGGCCGTGCAGTTCCTTGCCGTCCCAGACGATGGCGAAACCGTCGCTACCGATGCCGCAGCCCGAAGGCTCGACCACCGTCAGCGCCATGGCGGCGGCAATGGCCGCATCCACTGCATTGCCGCCCGCCAGCAGCATGCGCAGGCCCGCTTGCGCCGCCAGCGGTTGCGAGGTGGTGACCACGTTGCGCCCGAGCACCGACGAGCGGTGCGATGCGTAGGGAAGCGTCCAATCCTTGATGACAGATGACATGCTGATCAATCCAGAGAAATGTGGTTGTCCTTGATGACCTTGGCCCAACGCGCGCTGTCGGCCTTCACCATCGATTCGAATTGCGCGGGCGTGCCGGGCTTGGCCGGTTCTGCGCCGAGCTTGGCAAGTGCCGCTGCGACCTCAGGGTTCTGGATGGCCGCATTGAACGCCGCGTTGATCTTCTGCACCAGCTCCGGCTTCATGCCCGCGGGGCCGTACACGCCGAACCAGGTCACCGACGCGTAGCCAGGCAGTCCCGACTCCGCAATCGTGGGCAGTTCCGGCGCGAGTGCGCTGCGTTGCTCGCCTGTCACCGCCAGGGCACGCAAGCGGCCGCTGGCCACATGCGGCATGCCGGTGGGAATCGAATCGAACAGCATCTGCACCTGACCCGAAGCCAGATCGGTGATGGACTGCGCCGTGCCCTTGTACGGCACATGCGTCAGCCCCACGCCCGCGCGCGCCGCAAAGGCCGCCGTGTTCAGGTGCACGATGGTGCCGTTGCCGCTGGTGGCGTAGTTCACCTTGCCGGGGTGCTGCTTGGCGTAGCTGATGAGTTCCTGCACGTTTTTCACCGGCAGCGACGGCGTCACCAGCAACACGCTGGCCGCATCCGCCACATGCGCGATGGGCGTGAAATCCCGGTTCACGTTGTAGTTCAGCTTGGGCATCAGGTGCGGCGAGATCGCGTGCGTGCTGCTCGTCGTGAACAGGATGGTGTAGCCATCCGGCTGCGCCTTGGCCACTTCTGCCGTGCCGATGGTGCCGCCCGCGCCGGGCTTGTTGTCCACCACGAGTTGCTGGCCCAGGTCTTGCGACACGCGCTGCGCCAGCACGCGCGAGATCAGGTCCGTCGCGCCACTGGCAGGAAACGGCACGATCACGCGGATCGGTTTGGCGGGCCACGCCGCGCCGCCCTGCGCCCACGCCGCCGAGCCGGTGGCACACGCCAGCCCTGCAACCAGCAGCGCGCCAACGGCATTGCGCCGGCGCATGGACTGTGTTGAAGATGGGCTCTGTGGCCCGTTGATTGGTCGTGTCATAGTCCCCTCGGATTCCATCGAACAACTGAAAAAAAGCGTTCTATCTTAGGCGCGCAGGGCCCGCAGGACTATCAGAAATTCAGCAAGGGATGTTTGCCATATCGGCAATGCTTCACAATAGGTGTTTTCCGATACGGCAATTCAATCATCGCTCCCCATGTCTTCCGCCAACCATCTGCAAGACACCGCACTGCGTTACTTCCTGGAGGTCGTGCAAAGCGGCTCGGTGAGTCTGGCCTCGCAGCGCCTGCACGTCGCCATGTCCGCCATCAGTCGGCAGATCGGCGGTCTGGAGGCGCACATCGGCACACCGCTGTTCGAGCGCCACGCACGCGGCATGGTGCCCACGCCAGCGGGCGACATCCTCGCGCGGCATGCGCGCCGCATTGGTCTGGAAGCGGAGCAAGCCGTGGAAGCCATTCGCGCGCTGCACAGCCTGCAAAGCGGTGCGGTGCGCATCGCCACCTCCGATGCGTTTGCCAACGAACTGGTGCCCGACGTGTGCGCCCAGTTCCAGCGCGACTTCCCGGGCGTGCGCTTCGAGGTGCTGGTCAGTAGCACGTCACAGGTCTCGCGCCATGTGCTCATGGGCGATGCGGAGATCGGCCTGTGCTTCAGCCTCGCGCCGGTCCCGGGGCTGCGCGTGGTGCACCGGCAATCTGCGCCGGTCGTCGCCGTGCTACCGCCGGGTCATGCATTGGCGCGCAGGCGCAGCATTTCGCTGGCCGAACTCACACGCCACCCGTTGGCACTGCCGCCGGCGGAAACCGCTGTGCGGCAAGTGATCGACATGGCCTGCGCGCGGCAGGACCTGGAGCTGAACCCGGTGCTGGTGAGCAACCATGTGAAGACTCTGCTCAAGTACGTCATGCACTCCGGCGCGGCGAGCGTGTCCAGCGAAGTGAGCGTGCGACATCTGGTTGCCAGCGGCGAATTGATCGTCAAGCCGCTGTCCGATGCCGGCATGGACATGCGTGACATCGAGGTACAGGCACTCGCGGACCGCAGCCCGCAACCGGCCACCGCCGCCTTTCAGGAGCTGCTCATCGCGCGCTTGCAGGGCGCGTGATGGGCGCGCCGCGCGGCGTCAACCGCCGTGCTGTGCGCGAAACGCCCTGGCCTGACTGAAGTGCCCGTTGCCGATGAAGGGCACCGGCGGGCGCAACGCCGACAGCGGCGAGGGGTGGTTACTTGTCAGCACCAGATGCCCGCGATCTTGCGGAATGAAGGCGCGCTTGGATTGCGCATGGTTGCCCCAGAGCATGAACACTACCGGCTTGTCGCTCTGGGCCACATGCTGGATGACAGCATCGGTAAGCTGCTCCCAGCCTTTACCGGCGTGGCTCGCAGCCTGGCCTTCTTCCACCGTCAGGCAGGTGTTGAGCAGCAGCACGCCGTGCGTCGCCCACTTCGCCAGGCTGCCGCCCGGATCGGGAAACGGCGGAAACGCCACGCCCAGATCGCGCTGCATTTCCTTGAAGATGTTCTGCAGCGACGGCGGCAAACGCACGCCCGGTGCCACCGAAAACGCCAGCCCTTCTGCCTGACCACGACCGTGATACGGGTCCTGCCCCAGAATCACCACACGCACGTCCTCGGGCGGCGTGAGCTCCAGCGCCCGCAACGGCCTGGGCGGAAAAATCACCGCACCCGCATCCAGCCGCGATTGCAGGTGCGCAAGCAAGGCATTGCCCTTGGCACTGGCGAAGAATTCATCCACCAGCGGCTGCCAGCCCGCAGCGACAGGCCAGTCTGATGGCTGTGCGCTGCTCAATTGGGTGATGTCGGAACCAGTGTCATTGGAAAGGGCGTCGGGCATGCTCATGAGGCGAAAATTCATCCGGGGCGAAATGGGCTGCAGCGCAGCATCCGACGCAAGGATACCGGATGAATCAACGCATCAACGTCGGGTCGCTCCTCTTCGCCGGACGGCAGCCAGCGAGATCACCAAAGAAGCGCCCAACAACGCCCAGAGATTCCACAGCGGAACAGCAATACTATCCCCGCCCACCCCCACTGGCACCATCACCCCGCCCGGGTCTTTGATCGTGCCGTTCTTGTCCAGATCGTCGTCACCCTCGGACCCGTCGATCAGTGTGAGCGTGTAACTGTTGCCGGACGCGCTGAAGCCGCCAAACGGATACCAATGTGGCGCAGGGTTCGTCGGTGTGGGGCCATACTTCCAATACGTTGCGCCTCCAGGGATGGGCGAGTCCAATGCGACTTCCACTTGCACTGTCGCGCCCGGCGAGCATCCGGTCAGCGACACACTGAGTAGCCCCAGTGGATACGCAGCAGTTCCCTGCGGCGGAGGAACCGGGGCGCTGCTCACAGGCTGGAATCCCGACCCTGGCGCCAACGTGCAGCTCGTGGAGGCACCCCCCGCGCCGCTGAGCCCAATCGTGGCACTGCTGGTTACCGCGCCTCCTGTAGAAGGCATCGAGACGACCGTGGCATTCGAGCCCGCAGGCGGCGTGGCAATGTTCACGCTTGCACTGGAGGGGCCACTCGACGTCGCGGTGTTTGCTGCGACCGTGCAGTTGTAGCTCTCTCCCGCACTCAAGCCGGTCACGGTGATGGGCGATGTCACCGATGTGCCGGTGACAACCGGACCACCACCAGCCGCCGGGATACACCGTGCCGTGTAGCCCTCCACGGTCTGACCGGGAACACTGTTCACCGGGGTGAACGTCAGTTCTCCACTCGTTCCCTGCACAAAAAACCCGGTGATCATCGGAGAGCCCAAGAGAACCACAGGAGCCCCACTTTGAATGCTGAGCGCATCCACGCCAAAGAACAGGCTCTGTCGATTGTCGACTTCTGCCAAGCGCAGCCGGATCGTTTGACCGACATAAGCGGAGAGATCCAGCGTCACGGTCTCATAGCCACTGCTTTGCGCGGGATACGAAGGGGCCGTTCCTGCCGGGGGCCACTGGAACACGTTCGCCAACACCCCGGCGCCCACGTCGTCGAGTGCCGCTGCTGGATGCATCACATCGATACGCGCTTGCTGGTTGGGCTGTGCCAGTGTGTAGTCCAGTGACGGGGGCGCAGCCGCCAGGCTGCTCGCACTCTGCACATAGACCTTCGCCGTCAGCGACGCCGGATAGCCAGCAGGTATCGCAATGTCCTGGTACAGCGCGTGGCTTCCCGGTCCGGGCTGATCACTCATGGCGGCAAAGGTGCCGTTAGGCGGTGCTGCTACGGCAACCGGAGTGACGGCGCTTTTGCTGCCATGTTGCGCAACAAAGCCGCCCTGTGAACCCGCTTGCGCGAAGCTCTGCCATCCGATGAACGACGTGCTGCCGCTACCACCGTTCGCTTCAAAACTGCCATTGGCCAGCAGTTCCGTCGCGTATCCCTGGCCCAGCGCCGCCATTGACATAAACAACGCCGCGCCCAGTGTCTGTAGGCTATGCATGGCTCCTGCTCCCCTGCGTTGACAACTCAACGTTCGTAGATAGTGCCGGTAGGAGCGCTGGGCTTGGCGTTGCCTTCGAGCCGGTTGTTATTGAAGGAAATGATTTTCCCGGTACTTGTGGACAAGTCGTCCTTCATCAGGCTGAAGGCCCTGTCATTGCCGAATATCGTGGAGTTGCTCACGTAGATGACGCTTGCGTCATCCTTCACATGAATGGCGGCGTTGTCCACCGTCCCAGATGCTGACGGATTGGCTACGCTAACGAGCGAGGAATTCTGCACAAACACCCGGGAACCCGCTCCCTCCTGTACCTGAATACCAGCGTTGATTGCTGACTGGATCTTCACATTGTCGATGAAGACCTGTCCTGCCTTGACGATCCGGATACCTGCTATTCCCGAGAGTGCACCCGTCAGATCGAGATTTCTGAGCACCACCGTGCTATCGGCAGGGGCATTGACGATGATGCCTGTGGTTCCCCAAAACAAGACGCCGGCAATCACGCCCGAGCTGCCGTCCAGAACGATGGATTTGGTGATAGTGACTGAGCCGAAGCCGCCCGCATCGAGTGCATTGATTTCACCGCCTAACGCGGTCTTGCTGATGGCTCCTGCAAACGTCCTGCATGGTGCCGTGCGACTACAGGGGTTCACATCATCCCCCACGCCGGACACCCACGTGCGCGTAGCCTGGGCTTGCGCCGCCGTGGATAGCAGGGTCATGACGGCAATCAGGGCAGTAGCCCATATGCGGACATCCTGAAAACACTTGGGGAAAGTCAGTTTTTGCATGTCCGCCTCCGCTCCGTATCCATAAATTAGTTGCAATGGATATTCGCAGTAATCGGCATCAGCTGAATAGGTGGTTTACATAGGTTCGATCAATAGACTACGCAATTTCTTGCTCCATTTCTATTGTTTGTCAGCACGCACAAACAACCATTCACACCTGCCTTTAAACGCTCACGCAAAAAGTGAGGCCAGCGCCTCGCCCGGCTCCTTGGCGCGCATGAATGCTTCGCCCACGAGGAAGGCGTGGATGCCGGCATCGCGCATGGTTTTCACATCGTCGGGGCCGAGAATGCCCGACTCGGTCACGAGCAGCTTGTCGGCAGGCACACGCTTTTGCAGATCCAGCGTGGTCTGCAGGCTGACTTCAAACGTGCGCAGATTGCGGTTGTTGATGCCGAGCAAAGGCGTCTTGAGCCGCAGGGCGCGGTCGAGCTCTTCGCCGTCGTGGACTTCCACCAGCACGGCCATGTCGAGGCTGTGGGCGATGGCCTCCATCTCCGCCATCTGCGCATCGTCGAGGCAAGCGGCGATCAGCAGCACGCAGTCTGCGCCCATCGCGCGGGACTCATAGATCTGGTAGGGGTCGACCATGAAGTCCTTGCGCAGCACGGGCAGCGCGCAACTGGCGCGCGCCTGCTTCAGGTAGTCGGGCTGGCCTTGAAAGAACTGGCGATCGGTGAGCACCGACAGGCAGGCCGCACTCACCTTGCCATCTCCTTCAGCGTAGCTCTGCGCGATGTCGGCGGGGATGAAGTCCTCGCGGATCACGCCCTTGCTTGGGCTGGCTTTCTTCACCTCGGCAATCACGGCTGCCTGCTGGCGGGCGATCTTGGCCTTCAGCGCGCCAACGAAATCGCGCGTGAGCACGCGGCTTTCGGCATCGCGGCGCATGTCTTCCAACGACATGCGCCTTTTCGCCGCAGCCACTTCCTCGACCTTGACGTCGCAGATTTGTTTCAGGATATCGGACATGTTTTTTCTCCCTGTGGATTCCGCGCGCCGCGTCAGGCGGCCAGCTTCTGCGTGAACTGCACCAGTTCTTCGAGCTTGCGCAGCGCTGCGCCGCTGTCCAGCGCCGCTTGCGCTTTCTTCAGCCCGTCTTCGATCGACGTGGCCACGTTCGCCGCGTACAGCGCCGCGCCCGCATTCAGGCACACGATGTCGCGCGCGGGGCCTTGCTCGCCGTTGAGCACGCCCATGAGCATGGCTTTCGACTCCTGCGGATTCTCCACGCGGAAGGCGCGTGTGCCCACCATGCGCAGGCCGAAGTCTTCAGGATGGATTTCGTACTCGCGCACCACGCCGTCCTTCAACTCGCCCACGAGCGTGCCAGCGCCCAGACTGATTTCGTCCAGCCCGTCGCGACCATACACGACCATGGCGTGCTCCGCGCCCAGACGCTGCAACGCGCGCACCTGGATGCCCACGAGGTCTTCGTGGAACACGCCCATGAGGATGTTGGGCGCACTGGCCGGATTGGTGAGCGGGCCAAGGATGTTGAAGATCGTGCGCACGCCCAGCTCCTTGCGCACCGGCGCGACATTCTTCATCGCCGGATGGTGGTTGGGCGCGAACATGAAGCCGATGCCGACCTCTGCAATGCTCTGCGCAATCTGCTCGGGCTTCAGGTTGATGTTCACGCCCAGCGCTTCCATGGCATCGGCGCTGCCCGACTTGCTGCTCACGCTGCGCCCCCCGTGCTTGCTGACCTTGCCGCCTGCCGCTGCGATCACGAAGATCGAGCAGGTGGAGATGTTGAAGGTGTTCGCGCCATCGCCGCCGGTGCCGACGATGTCGACCAGGTGCTGCTTGTTCGCCACGTTGACCTTGTTGGAGAACTCGCGCATGACTTCGGCGGCGGCCGAAATCTCGCCGATGGTTTCCTTCTTCACGCGCAGGCCGGTGACGATGGCAGCCGTCATCACGGGCGACATTTCGCCGCTCATGATCATGCGCATCAGGTGCAGCATTTCGTCGTGGAAGATTTCGCGGTGCTCGATGGTGCGCTGCAGCGCTTCCTGAGGTGTGATCGACATGTTCATGGTCCCTCTGTGTGGGCTCAGCGTTGTTCGAGGAAATTGCGCAGCATGGCGTGGCCGTGCTCGGTCAGGATGCTCTCGGGGTGGAACTGCACGCCCTCCACGGCCAGCGTCTTGTGGCGCACGCCCTGGATTTCGCCGTCCTCGCTCGTGGCGGTGATTTCCAGCACGTCGGGAATCGTCTTGCGGTCGATCACCAGCGAGTGGTAGCGGTTCACGGTGAACTGTCTGGGCAGATCGGCAAACACGCCTTTTTCGTCCGTGGTGATCACGCTGGTCTTGCCATGCATCTGATGCACGGCGCGAATGATGTCGCCACCAAACGCCGCGCCAATTGCCTGATGCCCAAGGCACACGCCAAGCACCGGCAGCTTGCCCGCAAAGTGCTGGATGGCCGCCACCGAAATACCGGCTTCGTTGGGCGAGCACGGACCGGGCGAGATCACGATGCGCTCGATGCCCTCGCGCTCCACCAGCGCCTTGACATCGTCCAGCGTGGCTTCGTCATTGCGCACCACGTGCACCTGTGCGCCCAGCTCGGCCAGGTACTGCACGATGTTGTAGGTGAAGCTGTCGTAGTTGTCGATCATCAGCAGTTGCGTGGCGCTCATGATGCGTCTCCCTTGTCGGCGTTCGCTGTGCGGGGTTTCAGGCCCTCAGCACGCAAGCGTGCCAGCTCGTCGTGTTCGTAGTCGATGTAGCAGGTGATCATCGCGCGGTAGATGCGCTCGATGAGGTCGGCGTTGCCGCCTTCGCGTTCGGCGTGCGGGCGCACGCGCTCGATGATGGCGTCGATGCGGTCCTGGTCGTAGACGAGGTTTTCGTCGTTCTTCACCTTGGCCGCCTGCGTCATGTAGCCGCTGCGCTCCACCAGCAAGGGCACGAGGATGTCGTCCAGCGCATTCACGCCAGCGCGCACTTCGCCCATGGTCTTGCAGTCATTCACTTTGTCGATTGCGCGGGTCACCATCACTCCAGCCCTTCTTCCACCAGTTCGGAGGCACGCAGCAGCGCGCGCGCCTTGTGCTCCGTTTCTTTCCATTCCAGCTCGGGGACCGAGTCGGCCACCACGCCCGCTGCGGCCTGCACATACAGCATGCCGTCCTTGACGATGGCGGTGCGGATCGCAATCGCCACGTCCATGTCGCCCGCATAGCTCAGGTAGCCGCACGCGCCGCCGTAGATGCCGCGCTTGACCGGCTCCAGCTGGTCGATGATCTCCATCGCATGCACCTTGGGCGCGCCGGTCAGCGTGCCTGCGGGGAACGTGGCCTTGAGCACGTCCATGCTGGTCATGCCGTCGTTGAGGATGCCTTCCACGTTGCTCACGATGTGCATGACGTGGCTGTAGCGCTCCACCGCGAAGGCTTCCGTGACCTTCACCGTGCCGGTCTTGGCGATGCGGCCGATGTCGTTGCGCGCCAGATCGATCAGCATCACGTGCTCGGCGCGTTCCTTCGGATCGTTCACCAGTTCGTGCTCGGTGGCCTTGTCCTGCTCGGGCGTCGCACCACGCGGGCGGGTGCCGGCAAGCGGACGGATGGTGATCTTCTGGCCTTCCGGTACCGACTCCTGACGCACCAGGATTTCCGGGCTCGCGCCCACCACCTGAAAACTGCCGAAGTTGTAGTAATACATGTAGGGCGACGGATTCAGCGACCGCAGCGCGCGATACAGGCTCAGCGGGCTTTCCGTATAGCGCTTGTGAATGCGCTGGCCCACCTGCACCTGCATGAAGTCGCCCGCAGCGATCAGTTCTTTGGCCTCGCCCACGGCCTTGAGGTAATCGGCCTTGGAAAAACTGCGCTCCGCCGGATGGTTCTCGGTGGCACGCACCACCGGCGCGCTGACCGAATATTTGAGCTGCTCCTTCAATTCACGCAGGCGCTTCTTGCCCTTGGCATAGGCCTCGGGCTGCGCCGGATCGGCGTAGACGATGAGGTAGAGCTTGCCCGACAGGTTGTCGATGACGGCCAGTTCCTCGCACTGCAGCAGCATGATGTCCGGGCAGCCGAGCGTGTCGGGCGGGCAGGAGTTCTCCAGCTTCTTTTCGATGTAGCGCACCGCGTCATAGCCGAAATATCCGGCCAGTCCGCCGCAAAAACGCGGCAGCCCAGGACGCAGCGCCACCTTGAAGCGCTTTTGGTATTGCGCGATGAAATCCAGCGGATTGCCCGCTGCGGTTTCCACCACCACGCCATCGGTCACGACTTCGGTGCGGGCCTCGACACCAAAGCCACTGGCGCGCAGCAATGTGCGCGCCGGCAGGCCGATGAAGCTGTAGCGACCAAAGCGCTCGCCCCCCACGACCGACTCGAGCAAAAAGCTGTTCGTGCCGTCACCGCGTGCGTGTGAGAGCTTGAGGTACAGGGACAGAGGGGTTTCGAGATCCGCAAAGGCTTCCGCAATCAGCGGGATGCGGTTGTAGCCTTCAGCGGCCAGACTTTTGAATTCAAGTTCTGTGATCACAGGAGAGTTCCCAGCTCGGGCGACAGGTTCAGGCGGGCCGTTGCGGCGTTCCGGGCCTTGTGTCGCGGGTTCATTCTTTTCCGCTCACTGGAGACAACCGCATGCGATGGTTCCCCGAGCGACTGGCGCACGCTGGGAGGTGCCCAGGTGCATTCACGCAAACGATCGGACAGGCATACGCCAGGGCCAGGCTCCCCGGTCCGCTTGACCTGCAATCGACGTGCGATGAATGAACATAAGGCGCGAGTGTAGCAATTCTGGATGACGATCTGAAGATTCTCACCCTCTGGGCAGTCCACAACGGCGCAAACCCGGCGAAAACCCTATGGGCTTGCGGGTGCAATTGCCTCACACTGGCGCGAACAAAAAGCACGATCGTTCTTTTTTCGGAGACATCCATGACATCATCGATCCGCCGCGCCCTGCGTCAATGGCCGCTGTGCTGTGCCCTCGCTACGTTCGCCCTGGCCCTGCCCGCGCAGGCAGCGCAGCCCATTGAGGCGGGGGGCGTCTCCTTCGCGCCGACGCAGTCGGTGCAGCAGACGGCGTTGGTGCTCAACGGTGCGGGCGTGCGCTACAAGACCGTGTTCAAGGTGTATGCAGCGGGGCTGTATCTGGAGAAACCGGCGCGCACGCCCGCCGAAGTGCTGACACAACCGGGCAAGAAGCGCATGGAAGTGCGCATGCTGCGCGAGATCGACTCCTCCGAGCTGGGCAAGCTGTTTGCGCGCGGCATGGAGGACAACATGGACAAGATCGCCTTCTCCCGGCTCGTGCCCGGCGTGTTGCGCATGAGCCAGATCTTTTCGGACCACAAGAAACTCGACACGGGCGACGTGTTCCTGATCGACTGGGTGCCCGGCGCGGGCACGATCATCACCGTGCGTGGCAAGCAGCAAGGCGAGCCCTTCAAGGAGCCGGAATTCTTCAACGCGCTGATGGGCATCTGGCTCGGCTCGCAACCCGCCGACTGGAAGCTCAAGGACGCCTTACTGGGCAAAGTGGACTGATCCCACCCCCAAGCGCTGCTGAGTCAATTTGACAACATTGGCATTGCGCGAGTGCTCTTACTAAAAATACAGCAAAATCCATAGCAATAAACCGCATGAAGCTGCGCGAATGGCCTCCATTGGCGCATGCATTTATCCGAATACCTCGGTGAAAATTCACCAAAAGACACCAAAACCTCAGCGGGCGGCGTTTTTCAATTTGCGTTTATTGTTAGAAACTATTGCTGTTTGCAGGAGTTTGCCTGCCGGAAGGAATGTTTGATGAGACTCGCCAACGCCAAGGTCGGAGTGCGCCTGGCCTTTGCCTTCAGCCTGATTCTCTTGATCACGCTGGTGATTGCCGGCATCGGGGTTTGGCGGCTGCAAGAGCTGGCCGACACCACGCGCCAGCTCACCACGGTGGACAACGACCGCCTGCGCGCCGCCGTGAAGCTGCACAACGCGGTCGAGCAGAACTGGTTGCGCACGCAGGCCGCGCTGCTGGACACGGATATGGCCAACATGTCGAACTGGCGCCAGGAAATCCAGAAAACCGCCCAGGATGCCGACGATGCGCGGCAGGCCATCGCCAAGCTGTTGATCAACACGGCGGGCGCCGAGCTGCTGAAGGAAATCGAAGCCTCGCGCGACGCCTATCGCAAACCACGCGAGCAGATGCTGGAGCGCCGCTTTGCCGGTGAAGACATGAGCGAGCCGCTGGAGCGTGAACTCAAGCCGCTCGCCGAAGCGTACATCGCTGCCATCACGCGCATGGAAGATCGCCAGACCATGCTGTATGCGCGCACCAGCCACGAGGCCGATGAAAAGGCCGCGCAGGGCCGCATGATCCTCGTGGCAGGCGCCGTCATCGCACTGCTGCTGGGCATTGTGTTGTCGTACATGCTGACGCGCTCGATCACCATTCCGCTGCAGCGCGCCGCGCGCAGCGCAGGCCAGATAGCCGAGGGCGACCTCACCCAGACCATCGTCGTCAACGGCAAGGATGAAGCGGCGCAGTTGCTGCACGCGCTGCAGCACATGCAGGACAACCTGGCGCAACTGGTCTCGGGCGTGCGCTCCAACGCCGAGAGCGTGGCCATCGCCAGTGCGGAAATCTCGCAGGGCAACAACAACCTCTCCACGCGCACCGAGCAGCAAGCCAGCGCGCTGGAAGAAACCGCCGCCTCGATGGAGGAATTGGGCTCCACCGTGCGCCAGAACGCTGACAACGCCCGCCAGGCCAACCAGTTGGCGATGAGCGCCAGCTCGGTCGCCATGCAAGGCCGTGAAGTGGTGGCCGAAGTGGTGGACACCATGAAAGGCATCAACGACTCCAGCCGCAAGATCGCCGACATCATTGGCGTGATTGACGGTATCGCCTTCCAGACCAACATCCTGGCGCTGAACGCCGCCGTCGAAGCCGCACGTGCAGGCGAACAAGGCCGTGGCTTTGCCGTGGTGGCGGGCGAAGTGCGCACGCTGGCCCAGCGCAGCGCCGATGCCGCCAAGGAAATCAAGGCCCTCATCACCACCAGCGTGGAACGCGTGGAGCAAGGCACGCATCTGGTGGACAAGGCTGGATCGACGATGACCGAGGTGGTGAACGCCATCCGCCGCGTCACCGACATCATGGGAGAGATCAGCGCCGCCAGCAGCGAGCAAAGTGCCGGCGTGAGCCAGGTAGGCGAAGCCATCACGCAGATGGACCACGCCACACAGCAAAACGCGGCTTTGGTGGAAGAAAGTGCCGCCGCTGCGGACAGCCTCAAGTCGCAAGCCGCCCAACTGGTTCAGGCCGTGGCGGTGTTCCGACTGGCGCATGAGAAAGAGCGTGCGCAGGCCCTCACCCATGCCACCCCACGCAGCAACGCCGGCTTGGGGCACCAGCGCCATGGCAATGCGTCACTGCCGTCTCAGCACGCCAGCCGCAGCAACGCCGGAACCGTGTACCCCACGCAGACCACCCTGATGCCGCGCGAGAGCAGCGTCCCAGCCAAAGCGTCGTCCTCCACGGGGCAGACGGCCATGGAGCGCAACCGCGCGCGCCATGCAGCGGCGCAGCAGCCAAACGATCAGTGGGAAAGTTTCTGACCGGGTCCGCTGCTGACGCAGCGGTCGGTCTACGTGGCGGTCAGACTACGCGGCGGTCCCTTTACGCCGCAGTCAATTCCTCCAACGAATCGACAAAGCCATCCGCATCCACACCGCGCACCGGCTCGCCGTGGTTGTATCCGTAAGTTACCAAAACCACCGGACACCCGGCAGCGCGTGCCGCGCTCGCATCATTGCTCGAATCGCCCACCATCAGCGTGGCCGCTGGTGGCGTGCCGAGCACCGCGCACGTCTTCACCAGCGGCATCGGGTCCGGCTTCTTGCGCTCGAACGCATCGCCGCCGAACACGCAGTCGAAATAGCCTTCCAGGCCTTTGGCTTGAAGCAGCTCGACCGCAAATGACGTGGGCTTGTTGGTCAGGCAGGCCAGCTTCAAGCCGCGCGCGCGCAGCGCCTCCAGCCCCTCTTGCACGCCCGGAAACACGCGGGAGAACTGACCGTTGATCTGCGCATAGTGGCGGTGGTAGCTCTCGAGCGCCTGCGGCATCAGTGTGGCAGCCTGCGCCTCGTGGCCTGCACCCAACACGTGCTGGAGGACCCGGCTGATCAGATGCTCGGTGCCCTTGCCCACCATGTTCCCGATGTGCACCGCGTCGATACCGGGGAGAGCTAGATCCTGCAGCATGCGGGACACGGCCTCGGCGAAGTCGCCCAGCGTGTCCACCATGGTGCCGTCCAGATCCACCATGGCCGCCTGACTGTGCTCCGTCCACTGCTGCACGGTCAATGATTTCATATCCATTTACCTTTCTGCCTTGTGCTTGTCCTGCTTCAACAAACCGTCACGATGGAGCATGCAATTGCCCCGAAAGAAGCTGTAATTGTCCGTCCTGTCCGACAGCAGGAGCGAGGAAGTGCGTACAACAATGCGGTCGTTCGCCCTCTAAGCTCTCACCTGTCCCCTGATCTACAACCGATGAAAACAGTTTGAAGGAGGTTCCAACATGCGTTTCACTACCGTTTCGAGCGCTCTGCGCGCCATCCCCGCTATCTTGCTGCTGGTCGCGTCCGGAGCCACGTTTGCCCAATCCAACGCGCAAAACTGCCCGGCAGACGGCCCCGTCAACCGCGCAGCCTGCCTGAAGGAAATGGGTGCTGCCAAGCAAGCCTCCCGCACCGGCGCGCTGACGTCGCCCGATCAGTCCACACTGGAGCGCAATGCGCTGGCACGCTGCTCCGTGTTCAAGACGCCAGGCGACCGCTCCGACTGCGAAGCACGCGTGCGCAGCGGCCAGACGTCCGGCTCGGTGCCCGGCGGCGGCGTGCTGCTCGAAGCTACAACGCCGGTCCAACAGTGATGCCTGTCTGCTGATCAGCAGGTTTGACCCAAAGAGGTGCCATGCACCTCTTTTTTTATGCCAGATTTTTGCGCATGTCGCGGATGACGGCGGCGTAGTCGCTCTTGCCGAAAATCGCGCTGCCCGCGACAAAGGTGTCTGCGCCCGCATCGGCCACGCGGCGGATGTTGTCCACCTTCACGCCGCCGTCCACTTCCAGGCGAATGTCGCGGCCCGAGGCGTCGATGCGCTTGCGTGCCTGCTCGATCTTGCGCAGGGCGGAATCAATGAAGCTCTGGCCGCCGAAACCGGGGTTCACGCTCATGATCAGGATGAGGTCGATCTCGTCGATCATCCAGTCCAGCACCTCCAGCGAGGCTGCCGGGTTGAACACCAGTCCCGCCTTCACGCCCTTCGATTGGATGGCCTGCACGCTGCGGTGCACATGCGCCGAGGCGTCCGGGTGAAAGCTGATGTAGTCCGCGCCCGCGTCGGCAAAAGCAGCGGCCAGCGCATCCACCGGCTCGATCATCAGGTGCACGTCCACGGGCACCGGCGTGCCGTCGGCAGTCTTGGCGTGCGGCTTGAGCGCCTGGCAAACCATGGGGCCAAAAGTGAGATTGGGCACGTAGTGGTTGTCCATTACGTCAAAATGGATCCAGTCGGCGCCAGCGGCGATCACATGGCTGACCTCTTCTCCCAGACGGGCGAAGTCGGCAGACAGGATGGAGGGGGCGATGCGGAATTGTGAGGTCATGTTCCAATTGTCGCAGCAGGCGATGGCCCTTGCCTATCCTCGGCTGTCCCCAAGTGCCCCCTGCACGCCGCCGCTACCATATACGGACGTATGCCCAAATACCAATTTGCCGTGGAGGTGCTCACCGAGTACCTTCCCGACCAGTCGAATCCCGAACGCGAAGTTTTCAGCTTCGCCTACACCATCACCGTGACCAACACGGGCGATGTGCCAGCGCAGCTCATTTCGCGGCACTGGATCATCAGCGATGCACGCGGCCACACCGAAGAGGTGAAAGGCCTGGGCGTCGTGGGCCAGCAGCCGCTGCTGCGTCCTGGCGAAGCATTCCAGTACACGAGCGGATGCCGCCTGCGCACCGCCTCGGGAACGATGCACGGAAGCTATTTCTGCGTGGCGGAAGACGGTGAGCCATTCACCTGCCCCATCAGCCTCTTCGTGCTGGAGGCCATGGGCAACGGAGGCACCGACACGTCCATGAATCACCGAGTGCTCCATTGAAAAGCGCAGACAGTCTCTCACTCACCAAACTTCTCTCCACCGTCGATCCCAAATCCTCCCTCGCACGGCGCAATCTGCAACTGATTGCGCTGCTCGACTGGGTGCGCGGCGACGGCAAATCGGTGGAGCTGGCCACCGCACGTGTGGCCGAGCTGGTTACGCTGGCCGAACAATCCCCCGTGCTGCGCGAACGCCTGCAACTGTGGTGGCGCGCGATCACGCAGTCGGTGGACATCACCATGCTACTGGCCGATTTCGGCTTTGCGCAGCGCACCTCCATGTTCAGCGAGCTGGCCGAGCGCCTGCGCTACAAGCTGCTGCCCACGAACCCGGACACCATCGATGCGTCCGAGCTGTTCATGTCCGCGCTGCACAGCGAGTTTGACGCGCGCTGGCTGAACGCGCTGGACGAATCGCTCATCCAGCGCCTGAGCCACATCCTCACGCCCGACAGCGAACAGGGCGATGGCTCCACGCGCTGGCATGTGGCGCTGGCCGACGCCATCACCTATTGCGCAGGCAACATCCTGGCGACCGGTTTTGCCCCGGAGCTGCGCCTGCGCATGACCGACGAGGCGCGCGAGGAACAACCCTTTCACGAGCTGATCAGCGACGCCGAAAGCCTGCGCATCGAAGTGCTGCACCCACTGCGCACCAGCGACCGGCTGAACGGCACGGTGGCGCGCTTTCGCGAGCGTCTGGACGCCTGCCGCAATGCCGCCAACTCGGTCTATTCGCACTTTGAGGACAACGGCATTTCCGTCGGCCTCGTGTTCCGCCTGCGCCAGTTGCGCGCCCGCATCCTGCGTGTGCGCGAGCTGCTGGAATGCCTGCTTTCGCCCAAGCCCGACGTTGCCGCCGTCAAGCTTCTGTCGCGTCTGGTGAACGTGGGACTGGAGCGCCGCAGCCTGCGTGCGCTGATGACGGCCAACTCCTCGTTGCTTGCCGCCAAGATGGCCGAGCGCAATGCGGAAACCGGCTCGCACTACATCACGCGCTCCGCCTCGGAATATTTTTCGATGGTGAAGAAGGCCGCGGGCGGCGGTCTGGTCATGGCCTTCACCACGCTGATCAAGTTCTGGCTCTACACGCTGGCGTTCTCGGCGTTCTGGAGCGGCTTCTGGGCGGGCACCAACTACGCCATCAGCTTCGTGCTGGTGCAGTTGTTGCACTTCACGGTCGCGACCAAACAGCCCGCCATGACGGCGCCGGCCATGGCGGCGAAACTCAAGGACATCGATGATGAAGGCGGCGAAACCGCCTTTGTGGACGAGGTCGCGCACCTCGTGCGCTCGCAGGTGGCCGCCATTCTGGGCAACGTGCTGGTCGTGTTTCCGGCGGTCCTGGGCATGACGCTGCTGTTGGCGCAGGCGTTCGGCCATTCGGCCATCAGCGAAAAGGAAGCCCTGCATGTGATCGAATCGCTCAAGCCCTGGGGCGGCTCGCTGCTGTTTGCCGCCTTCACCGGCGTGTTGCTGTTCACCTCCAGCATTTTTGCCGGCTGGGTGGAGAACTGGTTTGTGCTGCACCGGCTCGACGCCGCCATCCACTACAACCCGCGCATCACGCGCGCTCTGGGCGCAGCGCGCGCCACGCGCTGCGCGCGCTTCCTGCGCGACAACCTCTCGGGGCTGGCGGCGAATATCTCACTGGGTTTCATGTTGGGCTTGGCGCCCGTGTTTGCCGCGTTTTTCGGGCTGGGGCTCGATGTGCGACACGTCACGCTCTCCACCGGCCAGATGGCAGCGGCTGCGGCAGCACTGGGGCAGGACGTGATCCATCAACCCGCTTTCTGGTGGTCGATGGCGACGCTGCCGTTCATCGGCGCACTGAACGTGTTGGTGAGCTTCTATCTGGCGTTCCGCCTCGCATTGCGCGCGCAAAACGTGACCGGCGTAGAGCGTTCACGCATCTACAGCGCGCTGCGTCACCGGATACTCCACGCACCATTGAGTTTTTTTGCGCCGACGCGCAGAAACGTCTGATATGGTACGCCCATCAGCGCCACAGCGCCGGGGGTACGGGCGGCAGTGAGCGGCAGTCCGGCACGGTAACAAACCGTGCATCCGACTGGTTCGCACACCGCAGTGCAAGGGTTCATCAGCGCATGCGCGAGCACTGCACGGGTCACCCGGTGCAGTGCCGCCGACGCACGGCTCCCCAGCATGACCATGGCGCAGCGCGAGGTGCACGCGCGCCAACAAGGCGAACAACAACAGGACAGCAAACATGAATGAGCTGATGAGTTTCTGGGGGCAATGGCTGCGCCCGTCAGCAGGCCTGCCCATCGTGCAATGGGCGCTGCTGCTGGCAGTGGCATCGGCATGTGGATACCTGATTTATCGCCACACCGGATTGCCCAAGGTCGTTGGCTACTCGCTGGTCGGCATGATTGCAGGTCTGCTCGGGTTCAGCGGCGGTCACTGGCCACTCGAAGGCATCGGGCTGTTCCTCATCGAACTGGCCATCTCCATCGTGCTGTTCGACGCAGGCGGCCGCATTCCCTGGCGCTGGTTCCGGCACAACCCGATGGTGCTGGTGCAAAGCGTGGCGGAATCCATCTTCACCTATCTCGCGGTCTACTGGTCCATGCTGTGGCTGAACGTGCCGCGCGAGGCCGCCGGGCCGATCGCGCTGGTTGCCGTGGCCGCATCGCCCGCCGTGGTCATGCGCGTGGTGGCCGACACGCGCGCCGCGGGACCGGTGACGGATCGCGCCATCGTGCTGGCGACGCTGTCCACGCTGTATGCGCTGACGTTTGGCGGCGCGCACGCGCAGATGCTGGCACGCCCGGGCAGCAGCTTCTTTGAGGCCGTGCCGCCGGTGATGGTGATGTTCGGCGTCTCCATCCTGATGGGCGCGCTGCTGTCGCTGCTGATTCGACTGGCCTTGCGCTACATGAGCCCCGCCAGCGAAAACACCTCCATTCTCGTGCTCGCGCTGATCGCTGCCTGCACCGCCACCGCCGCGCATCTGGGCGGCTCCGCGCCCATGGCGGCGCTGCTCGGCGGCATGCTCATCAAGCAATTGCATCCGCGCCCCTGGGCGCTGCCCCGCATGCTGGGCACGGCGTCCTCGGTCATCACCATGATGATGTTCGTGCTGGTCTCCACCGTTGCCGCGCAGGCCGACTGGAGCGCCACCATCGCGGCCTCGGTGCTGGTGCTGATTGTGGTGCGTCTGGCCGCCAAGGCGCTCGGCGTCGCCGTAGGCAATGCGGGCAGCGGAGCCAGTTGGCGTCAGGCCGTGTGGCTGGGCGCAGCGATGACGCCCATGTCCGCCATTGCGCTGCTGATTGCATCGCAGTTCATGTCGGCCTCGCCCTCGACGGGCGCGATCATCTCCGGCATTGCACTGCCCACCATCCTGCTCATGGAAGTGTTTGGCGCGGTGATCGCCACGGCGGCGCTCTACCGTGCGGGCGAAGCCCACAAACCCCTGGCTGCACTGCCCTTGCCCCCTTCTGGAGAAGCACCTCGTGAGTCTTGAAGCCTTTCACCAATCCGAGCCGCTCACGCTGGGCGTCGAGCTGGAATTGCAGCTGCTGAACACGCACGACTACGATCTCGCCCCCTACGCCGACGACATGCTGCGCCTCATGCTCAAGCAGCAACTGCCCGGCAGCGTCGTGCCCGAGATGACCAGCGCGATGATCGAAATCTCGACCGACGTGTGCCGCTCGTGCAGCGAAGTGCTCGGCCAGCTCACACCGATCCGCGATGCGCTGGTCAAAAGCGCAGACAAGCTCAACATCGCCGTCGCAGGCGGCGGCACGCACCCGTTCCAGCAATGGCACGAGCGCCGCATCTACGACAAGCCGCGCTTTCACGAACTCTCCGCGCTCTACGGCTACCTGACCAAGCAGTTCACCATCTTCGGCCAGCACGTGCACATCGGCTGCCCGGACGCCGATGCCGCGCTGCTCATGCTGCATCGCATGTCGCGCTACATTCCGCACTGCATTGCGCTGTCGGCCTCCAGCCCCTACGTGCAGGGGCAGGACACGCAGTTCGACTCGGCGCGCCTGAACTCCGTCTTCGCATTCCCGCTGTCGGGCCGTGCGCCGTGCGTGTTGAGCTGGAAAGAATTTGAAGGCTACTTCGACAAGATGACCCGCACTGGCGTGGTCAAGAGCATGAAGGATTTCTACTGGGACATCCGCCCCAAGCCCGAATACGGCACCATTGAAATCCGCGTGTTCGACACGCCGCTCACCATCGAGCGCGCGGCGGCGCTGGCGGGTTACGTGCAATCGCTCGGGGCATGGTTCCTGAGCGAGCAGCCCTTCACGCCCGAGGAGGACGACTACCTCGTCTACACCTACAACCGCTTCCAGGCCTGCCGTTTCGGACTGGATGCCGTATACGTCGACCCCGCCACCGGCCAGCACATGCAATTGCGCGACCACATCCTGCAGACCATGGACCGCATCGCCCCGTTTGCCAAGGAGCAAGGCGCATCCGGCGCGCTGCAGTTGCTGCGCAGCGATGTGGAAAAGAACCACAATGACGCCCGCTGGCTGCGCGACTGCCAACGCAAAGAGCAAATGCTGGCGGAAGTCAGCCGCCAAGCGGCGCAGCGTTTTCGCGGCAAGTGACCTTCTGGCCTGCGCGTTTTTGAGAACCCCGATTCCGGCGCCTGTGCGCCATGCTGATGATGAGTGAATTCGACCTGATCGCCCGGTACTTCGTCCGTCCGGTGCACCGCGCCGCGCTGGGCGTGGGCGACGATTGCGCGCTGCTGCGCCCCACGCCGGGCATGCAGTTGGCGGTGTCCAGCGATATGCTGGTGGCAGGACGCCATTTCTTTGACAACGTGGATCCGCGCACGCTCGGCCACAAGGCACTGGCGGTGAACCTGAGCGACCTCGCCGCGAGCGGCGCACGGCCACTGGCGTTCACGCTGGCGCTCGCCTTGCCAGAGGCCAACGAAGCATGGCTCCAGGGCTTTTCGCAAGGCCTGCTCGCGCTGGCCGACGCGCATGCATGCGAACTGGTCGGCGGCGACACCACCCGCGGTCCGCTCAACATCTGCATCACCATTTTTGGCGAAGTCCCCGCTGGCGCGGCATTGCTGCGCAGCGGCGCCAAAGCGGGCGACGACATCTGGGTCAGCGGCACGCTGGGCGATGCACGTCTGGCGCTGGAAGCGCTGCTGGGACACATCACCTTGCCCGCCGACGTGCTCGCTGCCGCGCGCGCCCGACTGGAGTGCCCCACACCGCGCGTCGCTCTCGGCACGCAATTGCGCGGCATCGCCCACAGCGCACTCGACCTGAGCGACGGCCTGCTGGGCGATCTCGCGCACATCCTCGAGCAATCGCATGTGGGGGCTGACATCGATGCCGACGCTGCCATCGGCACCATCGCCGCACGTCGCAGCGGCTGCACGCTCCCGCAGCAGCAGTGGGTTCAGGCAGCGCTCTCCGGCGGTGATGATTACGAGTTGCTGTTTACCGCGCCCGCCGACAAGCGTGCGCAAGTGCTCGAAGCCGCACAGCGCGCGGCCACACCCGTTACCCGCGTTGGCGTCATCACCGCGCAACCCGGATTGCGTGTCCTCGATGCCGACGGCGCACCGCTGGCGCAGCAACATTGGGCCTCTTTCGATCATTTTGTGGACCCCGCTTGATGCGTTGCAGTGCCTTGGCACGCCAAGCGGTGCCGTTGTGCCCGCCCGCACTGTTAGCATGGCGGCTGAATCTTGGACCCCTGCACCTTCGACTCACGAGGTCTCATGCACACCAGACATTCCCTGCAGGCCGCTGCGCTTGCCGCAGCACTGCTGTTTTCGGCGCACGGCGCGCAGGCCGCTGAAGCCGCTTCGCGCATCACCCAGGTCAAGCTCTATCCCGGTTCCGCCACGGTCGAACGCACTGCGCGCGTGCCCGCCGGGGCGCGCAGCTTCACCTTCCGCTGCCTTCCCGCCAACATCGACACACGCAGCCTGCAGGTGCAGGGCGATGCCGCTTTGCGCATCGGCGAGGCCAGCATCCGCACGCGCGAGCGCGAACTCGATCCTCTCTGCATTTCGCCGCTCGATACCGCGCTGCGCGAGGCGCAGGACCAACTGGCCACCGCCAAGGCCGAAACCGAGTCACTGCAACTGTCGGAGACCTATCTCAACACCGTTGCCAAGATTCCGCCTGAAACCCGCTACGCCGCCCCCGGCACACCCGGCTCTGCCGCCATCAACGTGACGACCGAGGCGCTGCGGCGCTCGGCACAAGACGTGCTGCAACGCCTGCACCATGCCAAGCGCAAGCAGGAAGATGCAGAGCTGCGCTACCAGATGGTCCTCAAGGAGCGTGATCGCGTATCCAACCCGCAGACGCGCTTGTCCAGCGTCACCGTCACCCTGGCCAGCGACCGCGAGGCCGAACTGCGCCTGTCCTATCAGGTGCGCGGCCCCGGCTGGTCGCCCAGCTATCGCGCCACACTCGACAGCGCGAATGGCAAGGTCAAGCTCGAGCGACTCGCACTCGTCGCCCAGAACACGGGCGAAGACTGGAACAACGTGCCGCTGGTACTGTCCACCGGCCAACCCACTCAGCGCACCGCGGGGCGGCTGCCAAGCCAGTGGACGCTGGACATCCAGCCTCCGCCCACGCCGGTGACCAGCAAGGAATTGATGCGTATGGCGCCTGCAGCAGCGCCCGCGCCGATCGCTGCGTCCGCAGGCAACAGCGCTGCCGACGCAGCCGACATGCCAAGCTTTGACGTGCAGACCACCGACAACGCCTACGCCACCGAATTCAACGTGCCGCAGCGCATCACCGTGCCCACTGGCGGACAGCGCATCACGCTCACGCTGGGCGCGCAGGACGTGCAGGCCCAGCTCGTCACGCGCACCGCGCCCGCCATGGAGCCGTTGGCCTATCTGATCGCGCAATTGCCCGTGCTGCCGGGCGTCTGGCCCAGCGCCAGCGTGGCGCTGTACCGCGACAGCGCTTATGTGGGTCAGGGCACGCTGAACAACAACGATGGCGATCTCGCACGCGTGGGCCTGTCCTTCGGGCGCGACGAACGCATCATCGTGACCGCCGAGCCCCAACAACAGAATGCGGGCAGCGCGGGCTTCATCGGATCGGACACCGAGCGCAAGGTGGAGCATGCCTACCGTATCGACAATCGCCACCAGCGCTCCGTGGAGTTGCAAGTGCTGGAAGCAGCGCCGGTGTCGCGCAACCAGCAGATCCGCGTCGAATCGCAATACACCCCTCAACCTGCCGACCTGCAATGGAACCGCCAACCCGGGCTGGTGCTGTGGAGCCAGTCTCTGGCACCCGCAAGCTCCGCACGCTTCACCGCAACGCATACACTGCGCTACCCGAAAGACGCCATCCTCTCCGAATCGCGCTGACCTGAACGCCTTATGCAAGACGCCCCTGCCGCTGCCCCGCTGCCCCCCAATCCGCCGCGCCGATCGCTGCGTGGATTCATGTTCTCCCATCCGCTGCACCTGATCGCACTCGGTTTCGGCAGCGGCCTCTCGCGCGTTGCGCCCGGCACCGTGGGCACGCTCTGGGGTTGGCTTGCATTTCTTGTGCTGCAACTGTGGCTCACGCCCGCGCACATCGGCATGGTGATCGCGGCATCGCTCGTCATCGGCTGGGTGGCCTGCACCATCACCGCCAAAAACATGGGCGTGGCCGATCCGGGCAGCATCGTGTGGGACGAAATCGTCGCCATGTGGATCATCCTGTGGCTCGCCATGCCGATGGGGTTTCTCGGCCAACTGATTGCATTCGGCCTGTTCCGCTTCTTCGACGCCGCCAAGCCCGGCCCGGTGAAATGGGCCGACCAGCTCTTCAAGGGCTTTGGTTGGCGCGGCGGCTTCGGCATCATGTTCGACGATCTGGTCGCCGCGTTCTGCACGCTGCTGGTGATCGCGTTCTGGAGGTGGCTGTAAATGCTCGAACTCGACGCCCCTGACGGCCAATCGCAATCCTCGCGACGCGAGCTGTTCGGCCTGACCAGTGAGTCGCTGGAAAACACCCTGCGCGATCTGGCCAGCACCCTTACCACGCGCCGACTCATGCTCGCCACCGCGGAAAGCTGCACAGGCGGACTCATCAGCGCCACCTGCACCGACCTGGCTGGCTCCAGCGCATGGTTCGAGCGCGGCTTCGTCACCTACAGCAATGCCGCCAAGACCGACCTGCTCGGCGTGCCCGGCCTGCTCCTCCTGCGCCACGGCGCCGTGAGCGAACCCGTCGCCCGCGCCATGGCCAGCGGCGCGGTGCTGCGCTCCCAGGCGCAGGTCAGCATCGCCGTCACCGGCATCGCCGGCCCGGGCGGCGCCAGCGCAGACAAACCCGTCGGCACCGTCTGGTTCGCATGGCAGGTAGAAGGCGCACTGCACAGCGAAGTCCAACACTTCCACGGCGACCGCGCCGCCGTGCGCCACGCGACCGTGCGGCACGCCATTCACCGGCTGAATACGCTGCTCCGGTAAACAGACCATCGCCTTCCAATGCCGGTCACGCGGCAGGTCAGTCGATGGAGAGATTCAGCGACTTGACCAGCTTGGACCAATGCGTGATTTCCTCGCGTAATTTCTTGTCCAGCGCTTCCGGCGTGCTGGCCACGACTTCAGCGCCATCTTGCTTGATTCGCGCCACCACCGCTGGCGACGTCGCCGCCTTGCGGATCGCATCCGACAGGTATTGGACGCGCTCCCTGGGCGTTCCAGCCGGGGCAAACACGCCATACCAGCCCTCGATGGACACGTCGCGCACCCCCTGCTGCTCCAGCGTAGGCACGTTCTTGAACGCACCGACTGCATTGGCGTGCGTGACCGCGAGCGCGCGCACTTTTCCGGAGGAGTACAGCGATTCGACCGACGGCGGCGACGTGATCAGCATGTCCACCGACCCGCCCAGCAAATCATTCGTGGCCGGTCCCGCGCCGCGATACGGCACATGCATCAGCGACAGGCCCTTTTTCTGTGCCAGAGTCGCTCCGGCAAGGTGAGACAACGTGCCGTTGCCCGGCGTGGCGAAGCTGACTTTTCCGGGCTTCTCGCTGGCTGCCCGCAAATAGTCCGCAAGCGACTGGAACGGGCTTTCCGCACGCACCACCATCACCAGCGGAGCCGAGGTGATTTGCGACAGCGCCACAAAGTCCTTGAGAGGATCAAATCCCGGATTCTTGTACAGCGAGGGATTGACCGCCATGACGCTGTTCTGCGAGAGCACCAGCGTGTACCCGTCGGCTTTCGCACGCGCCACGGTCGTGGTGCCGAGGTTGCCGCCAGCGCCCGCGCGATTTTCGATGACCACCGCCTGTCCCATCAGCTTGCCCAACTCGTTGCCGAGCAGGCGCGCGATGCCATCGTTCCCGCCGCCAGGAGGAAACGGTGAAATCAGTGTGATGGGTTGCCTGGGGAAATCAGGCAGTGCCTGCAGCACTTGGGCCCCGGCCACAGCGTGCATGGTCAACAGGAAGGCGGCCCCGGACATGCCGAGACACAGGCGTCTGCGTTGAAGTGCACTCATTCATTGCTCCTTGTTGGTCATGATGTTCTGGATGGGTGTGGCTGGGCGCGCTTGCCTCTCCCAGAGGCTTTCAATGAAGCGCTCGCAATGCGCCAGTTGGCTCAGTTCCACGAATTCATCGGGCTTGTGCGCTTGTGAAATGCTGCCGGGCCCGCAGATGATGGTCGGTATGCCCGATTGCTGGTAGATGCCGCCTTCGGTCATATAGCTCACGCCGAGTCCAGCCCCTTGCGCCCCGTTCAATTCCAGCGCAAACCGGGCAAGCTCGCCGTTCATGGAGGGAGACAACGCCGGGTTGTCGCTCAACTTGTCAAAGCGGATGTCCGCGTCCGCCGCCGCGCGCTGCATGCGCGGCAAGACTTCTCGCACGCCGAAATCCCTGATCTGCTCGAAGATCCCGTCCGGGTCCGTGCGCGGCAAATACCGATACCCGAACGTGAACTCACAGTCCCGGGGAACGATGTTGCGCGCCAATCCTCCCTGAACAAGGCTGGTCTGCAGGGTATCGAAAGGCGTCTCGAACAGGCTCTGCGCCTCGGGGGACTCGGACATCTGCTCCGACAGCATGTCGATGAAACCGATGACACGCGCGGCGTGCTGGATGGCGTTCACGCCTTCGTGCGTTCTGGAGGCGTGGGCTTCCTTGCCCCGGACGCAGCAACGGTAGTTACGACTGCCCTTGTGCGCCCGCACGATGCGCATATCGGTGGGCTCTCCCACAATGCACGCAGACGGTTGGATGCCGACCGCCTTCAGATCAGCCAGCAGTGTCCTGACGCCCTTGCACCCCACCTCTTCGTCGTATGTGAATGCCAGGTGCACCGGTTGGTCCAGATGCGCCGGATCGATCGCGGTCACACGCGACAGGACGCTCGCAATGAAGCCCTTCATATCGCAGGCCCCGCGTCCGTAGACCCGCCCTTCGGAGATCGTTGCCTTGAACGGATCGACATGCCAATCCTGACCATCGACCGGAACCACGTCGGTGTGCCCCGAAAGCAGCAGACCGCCCTCTTTCTGCGGACCAATGGTGGCGAACAGATTGGCCTTCGTGGACGTTTCGTCATAACTCAGTCGCGTCACGAATCCACGGCCTCTCAGATAACTTCTTATCCAGTCAATCAGGTCCAGATTGGAATTCCTGCTGACGGTAGGAAACGAGATAAGGCGCTGGAGTATGTCCAATGTTTCCTGACGTGGCTGCTGCATATACGGACCTCCTTGGCGTTCCGGCGGGGTTCAGAGCGTCACTTCCTTCCACTCGTGCGCCATGAATGCGGCACGCTCACCCGTGTGCACCACGGGATCCCTGCGCAGTCCGATGACGATGCCATCACGTGCCAGCGCGATGGTCTCTACGGGATTGCCATACAGGTCCATCGAATGCCCCAGAACGGCCTTGGCTGGCAAGGTGTCTCCGGCGGTCGCTTGCGGGATGAACAAGCCGCCGTGAGAAAACGTCATCCATCCACGCTTGGTCACCTGACGCACGCTGGCGGGCAGCACGTTTGCGGTCGCCTTGGGCAAGATGCCCAGCTGGGCCGCCAGCCGGGCAAATCCCCGCTCCGCCTGCTCCACGTTGTGCGCTTCATAGCGGCTGCCGCCGCCGAGTTCCAGCATGAAAGCCGCCACGCCGCGGGCAAGGCATTGGTAGTCCAGCGCGCCCGCGATGTTGCCCGGCAATTCGCCTGCCCCGCCCACGTCCATCCGGCAAGCCACATTGGGCTCGAACACGCTGATGAGGCGCAGCAGCTCGAGCTCGGACAGAGGGCTCTGTGGATGCACTTTGTAGACGGCATACACACGGGAATCGAACAAGGCATTCATGGTGTGCAGATTGATCAGCACATCCGCCGTGCCTTCGATTTCCTGCATCAACGCGAAAGCCAGACGCTCCGATATCAAACCGTTGGGATTGCCCGGATAGCTCTGGTCGAGATCCAGTTCGTCATACGGATTGCGCTTGCGCCGCGCATCCAGCGCGTGGGGATTCCCGGTCGGGGTCACGACCACGTTGCCGCTCATGTGTGCGGGATCCAGCCCCCGTGCAAATCGCAACGCGGCAATCATTCCATTGATTTCGTCGCCATGCACCTGCCCGTGCAGCCAGAGCGTCTTGCCCGGACGTGCTCCGCGAATGGCCAGATAGGGCAATCCGACCGGCATGCCCGATGACATCGAGCCGACTGCAATCACGCCCTGCTCGATGCCGTGCGTACCCTGGGCCGAAAGGAAGTTCTTGATGTGTCCCATGTGTTCCTCGCTTGCCTGATCAGTCCAGTTTGAGTCCGAGGGACTTGATGAGCTGTTTCCACTTGGCGGTGTCCGCCGCCACGAATTTGGCGAACCCAGCCGGATCCATGGCCGGTGGAATTTCCATCGTTTGGGCCTTGAACTTCTCTGCCAGTCCCTGATCGCCCTGTGCGGTCTTGATCTGCTGATAGAGCCAGTTCACCGATTCAGCAGGCGTTCCTGCCGGGGCGAAGAAGCCGTACCAGTTGAGTGCCTCGTAGCCCGCCACGCCACCCTCTGCAACGGTTGGGGTGTCAGGAAACAAGGCCGAACGCTTGGCGCTGGTCACCGCGAGTAGTTTGATTTTTCCGGCCTTGATGTTGGATACGGCGGAGGTATCGAGAAAGGCAAAGTCCACGCGCCCGCCCATCAGATCCGTCAACGCGGGAGAAGTCCCCTTGTATGGAATGTGCTGCGCGTCCAGACCGGACATTTGCACGAACATGGCTCCGGAAAGGTGTTGGGAGGTCCCCGTTCCGCCAGAGGCATAGCTCAGTTTGCCCGGGTGCTCCTTGCCATAGCGGACGAGCTCGGGCACCGACCCGAATGGCGCGTCCGGGCGGGTGACGAGCAACAGCGGGATTTGCACCCCCATCGCTACCGGTGTCAGGTCTTTGGCGGGGTTGTAGCTCAGCGACTTGTATGCGCTGGGCGCGATGCTGATGTTGCCCGGGCTGCCCATCACGAACTGGTAGCCATCCGGCTTGGCGCGTGCGGCAGCGCCGACACCGATGATGCCGCCGGAGCCGGCCTTGTTATCGATCACGATGACTGCGCCAGTGCGCTGCGTGATCTCGTTTGTGTACAGGCGTCCGACCACGTCCACACCGCCACCGGCAGGAAAGGGAACGGTCATCGTGATCGGGCGGTCTGGATAGGCAGCTGCAGCGCTTTGTCCACTGGTTGCGCCCATCACTGCGAGGCAGATGGTGGCGGCAAAGAGGTAGGTTTTCATGGTTGCGTGTCCTGTTGTCATGCGGGAAATTCAGCGGGTCAATCCCGCACTCTCGAGCGCCTGCGACAAATCGCGCTGCAAGTCGTCCGGGTCTTCCAGGCCGATGTGCAGGCGCACGACCGGGCCGTGGCCGCTCCAGTCGGTGACGCTGCGCGCCTGTTGCATATCCGTCGGGGTGACGAGGCTTTCGTAGCCGCCCCATGACGCTCCCAGGCCGAACAGCTGCAGGTTGTCGATGAACTGGTCCACCTGCTGCTGCGACGTGCCGACAGGCAGTTCCAGCGAGATGAGGCCGTTCGTGCCGTCGCAGTCGCGCTGCCAGAGGTCGTGGCCCGGATGCGATGGCAGCGCTGGGCAATAGACCTTGCGCACGGCGGGATGGCTTTCGAGCCAATGCGCGATGTGGAGCGCATGGCGCTCGTGCGTTTTCAAGCGTGTAGCCAGGCTGCGGATGCCCCGGAGCACCAGCCATGCATCATCGGGACTGACGGTCATGCCGAAGGCATCGCAGCGTTCGGCGAGCGGCTGCCAGAATTCCTTGCGGGTCGCCACGGTGCCCATCATCACGTCCGAGTGACCGGACAGGTATTTGGTGGCGGCCATCACGGAGACGTCCGCGCCCAGCGCCAGCGGGCGGTACTGCACGCCCGAGCCCCAGGTGTTGTCCACCGCCACCATGGCACCACGCGCGTGGGCCATGGCGCAGAGGGCGGGCAGGTCGCACATTTCATAGACCAGCGAGCCCGGGCACTCGGCGTACAGCATGCGCGTGTTGGGGCGCATCTTGCTTTGCGCATCGCTGCCATCTGCGGCGAAGAAGCTGAACTCGATGCCATACGGTCGCAAGAATTGCTCTGTGAGATGCCGCACCGGCTGGTAGGCCGAATCGGTGATGAGCACGTGATCGCCCGGTCGCAGATAGCTCAGCAGGGCCATGGCGATGGCGGCCAGTCCTGTGGGCAGCAACCGCGTGCGGTACGCACCTTCCAGTTCGCTGACCGCATCCTCCAGCGCAAAGCTGGTGGGCGTGCCGCGTGCTCCGTAGCTGAAGATGCGCTCTTCGCCACGGCGCCCGCGCATTTCGCGCTGGTGCGCGGTGTTGTCGAAGACGACCGTGCTGGCGCGCACGATGGGCGGGTTCATGGCCACGCCTCCCGCATACGCGGGATGCTTGCCCAGATGCGGCAGGCGGGTCTGCCAGCCAGTGGTGTTGCGGGTGTCTGAAGAATCAGCGTTCATGGGGGCGAACCTGTTGCGTGTCATTCGGGCGTGCGGTGCGTGTCAGCTCAGTCCAGCTTGGCGCCGGAGAGCTTGACCAAATCGCCCCAGCGCTTCATGTCCTGCGTGACCTGGCGCGTGAATTCTTCCGGCGTGTTAGCCACGACTTCGCTTCCGCCTTCAATCACCAGCTTGGTCACTTCGGGGGTGCGCAGGGTGCGTGTGATGGCGTCATGCAGATACTTCACGCGCTCAGGTGGCGTGCCTGCGGGAGCGAAGAAGCCGTACCAGTCTTCATAGGTGGCGTGGGTGAGGCCCAGTTCCTCCAGCGTGGGGACCTTGGTGAAGATGCCGACACGCCTTGGACTCGTCACGGCGAGCGCACGCAATTGGCCACTCTGGATCATCCCCGCCACGGAAGAGGTCGAGGTGATGAGCACATCGACTTGCTGGCCCAGCAGGTCGTTCAGCGCCGGGCCCGCGCCCTTGTAGGGAACGTGCGTCATCGGCACGCCTTTTTCCTTGGACAGCACGGCGCCGACCAGATGCGACAGGGTGCCGTTGCCGGGTGTGGCGAAGGTGATCTTGCCCGGGTCTGCCTTGGCACGGGTGGACAGATCGGCAAACGACTTCACGGGGGACGCGGAGGCCACCACGATCGCGAGCGGTGCGGCGTTGACCTGGGTGATGGGAATGAAGTTCTTGAGCGGCTCGAAACCGGGCGCGCTGTACAGCGTGGGGTTCACCGCCATCAACGACACCTGTCCGGTCAGCAGCGTGTAGCCATCCGGCTTGGAATCGGCGACGGCTTTGGCTCCGATGTTGCCACCCGCACCACCGCGGTTGTCCACGACGGCGGCCTGTCCGATGAAGTCGGGCAGCTTGGTCGTAACCCAGCGCGTGGTGGCGTCATTGCCACCGCCCGGCGGGAACGGCGAGATGAAGCGCAGCGGCTGCGCCGGGTATCCGTTCACCTTGGGCATCGGCTCGGCCGTCGCGGCCGTGCTCAACAGGGCGCCGATGAGCAGCGCGCCGAGGGTTGTGATGGCTTTCATGTGGTTTGTCTCCTGATGTGTTTATGAAATGACCGAAAGCGATGCGGGCCGATGACCCGCGCTGTTTCAGGCCGGCGCGTGCGCGGGGAGCTGGAACTCGGCCAGTTCCTGCGCATCGAGCTGCGGCACGAGCCCGGTTTCCCAGGCCAGGTATTGGCGGGCGGCTTCCTTGTTGCCGTCGTGGCGGTCATGCACGAAGAAAAGGTAGTCGATGCAGTCCGCATCCACCGGAAGATCGGGACTGGACTGCATCGGCAGTCCGGCGTCCTTCCATGCCTTGAAGCCGCCAGTGAGCAGCAGCGGTCGGGCAGGCAACTCCAGTGCGGCCCAGCGCGCGATGTCGGCTTCGTCGGCGACCAACACCACATCCTTCTTCTCGTCGTTCTTCACATCGATCAGATCGCGTGCCAGACGCGGGCGGATGGACCAGATCGATCCGGCGATATGCTCCTTGCGATAGGCCATGCTGGGTCGCAGATCGACCACCGTCACCGTACCCGCCTGCATGCGTGCGGCCAGTTCGTTGGCGGCAATGGCAGCCAGCGCTGGCGGTTGCGTCTCGGCTGTGAACGCTGTGGGTGCCGTGGTTGCCAGCGACAAGCCGCTGCGCACACCCTGCTTCAGCACGCTGGCGTCGTGGCCCATTTGCCGCAGCCAGCTCGCCACCACGGCGGCGCGCACGTCGTCGCCATCGAACAGCACCAGCCGCGCATGGCGCACGCCGACGTACTGGTCCGCCGCCTGCATCAACTGGCCGCCCGGTGTGAGCTGCGCGCCCGCCAGCGTTCCGGCCTTGAATTCTTCCGGCGTGCGCACATCGCACAGGAACAACGAGCGATCGCTGTCCTGCGCCCATGCCCGCACCGTATCCGCATCCACAAAGGGGACGTCGAAGCGCTCGGCCAACGCATGGGCCTGCGCCTTCAGTTGCTGGTTGCCGGTGTCACTGCCGTAGTGGTGCGTCTTGCCGTGCTCCAGCGGCAGATCGACCAGATACCAGCCTTGCGTGCCGTTCTCCAGTGCATAGACGGGGTTCGCAATGCCCAGGTTGATGAGCGTCTGCGCACCCAGGATCGAGCGCGTGCGGCCTGCGCAGTTGATGACGATGGGCGTGCTCTCGTCCGGCACGAGGTCGCGGATGCGGTAGGCCAATTCACCATTCGGACAGCACATGGCGCCCGGAATGCTCATCTTGTGGAACTCGGCAATCGGGCGTCCGTCCAGCACGACCGGTGGTTGCGCCTGCGTCTGCCACTCAGCCAATTGCTGCGCCGACACGCTCGGCGTACCGTAGGCGTGCTCCACCAGTTCACCAAAGGTTTTCGACGGCAGATTCACGCCGGCAAACAGCACGTACCCTGCCTGCTTCCATGCGGCCGTTCCGCCTTCCAGTTCGAAGACCCGGGTGTAGCCCAGTTCACGCAGCCGGCCTGCCGCTCGCGCGGCCACGCCCGCAGAGTCGTCATCGCCGCCGTCATACACCACGATGCGGACCTGTTGGCGTGGCACCAGCCGGAATACATCGACCTCGATGCGGCTGAACGGCACCGACGTGGCGTAGAAAAGGTGTGACTCGCCGTATTGCCCATGCTCGCGCACGTCGAACACGGCGATCTCTTCGCCGTCATGCAGCCAGTGCTTGAGTGTGGATACGTTTATCGATTCGGTCATATGGCAACGCCCGGAAAATTCAGACAAAGCTCCGCCCGCGCCTGCATCGAGGCGCAGTGCAGAAAGATGGTTTACGTAACGTGGATCGCGGGACTTTAGCGGCGGGTCTGCACGCCGATGGCCATGGTCTGGCAGGTACCGGCTTGCAGGTCGTAGCTGGTGCGCTCGTTCAGGGTTTCCAGCGCGCGGCCATACATGTGCAGATGGCGGATGACCTGATCGCCCTGGATCTCCACGGAGTGGATGTCGTCAGGCATCAGCGCAATGCCTGTGCCGGGCTCCACCACGATCAGGTCGACTTCCTTGAGCGTGCCCTTGCCGGGAACGGAGCCATCGTCGGTGCGTTCATAGACCCGGTTGTGCTCCGTGCCTTCCACAGCGGCAATGCAGGCCCAGGTGGTGTGATTGTGCGGAACGATCTTCTTGCCCGGTCGCATCACGTTGAGGTACAGCGCGTAGCTTTGGTCGGGGTCTTCGGCGATGAGGTAACGCGCCTGATGCTCACCCTCTTCCGGTGCAGGAAACCGCTCCTGCGCCCAGTACTCGGGGTGCGCGGCCAGACCGACCAACTCGCCCAGCACCTGCTCCAGTTTCGGGCGCGAAGGTCCATCGCTGCCGACCGCCTGCTTCATGTGGCCGATCGCCGTGTCCACCGCGTTCTTGCGTGCCTGTTCCGTATTGCTCACCGCTTCGCTCCTCGTGTTGTGTTCAATGGATTGAATGTATCAACCCCTTTTGGTGAGAACAATCCTAGCCATGCGCAGGAATACTTAAGTAATATTGATATATGGATAAAACACTTGAGCTCGAACTGCTTCGCACTCTGGTCACGATCGCCAATCTGCAGAACTTTGCGGCGGCGGCGGTGCAACTGGGTCGCACGCAGTCGGCCATCACCCAGCAAATGCAGCGGCTGGAGGACAAAGTGGGCCATCCCCTGTTTGAAAAGCAGGGGCGCCAAAAGCACCTGACCGACCACGGCGAGCGCCTGCTGGTGTATGCCCGGCATATTCTGGCGATCCACGACGAGGCCGTGCTGAGTCTGCAAAACCGCCAGATCGAAGGGCTGGTGCGCATCGGTGCGCCGCACGATGTGTCCGACAGCGTGCTGCCGCCCGTGCTGCAGGAGATCGCGCTGAACTTTCCCAGCATGCAGATGGACGTGCACGTGGGGCGCAGTCCGTTTCTGATGGAATCGCTGAAACAAGGCGAGCTGGATCTGGTGATCTCCAACCGCGAGGACGATGCCTTTGAAGGCTTTGTGCTGCGCTCCACACCAACGGTCTGGCTCTGCGGCGCCAACTACGTGCACGATCCGGCTAAGACGGTGCCGCTGGTGCTGGCTGATGGGCCCAGCATCTTTCGCAAACTGGCGTGCGACTCGCTGGATGCGGCGGGCATCCGCTGGACGCCGCGCCACACGTGCACCAGTCTGGTGGGCATTCTGGCGGCGCTGCGCGCTGGCCTCGGTGTGACAGCGCGCGGTGTGGAACAGCTCGATCCGGGCTTGCGCGTGCTCGGTGTGGGCGATGGCATGCCCATGCTGCCGGAGCTGGTCTATCGGCTCTACATACGCAGCCACGTCATCAACCCAGTGACGCGGCAGGTCTTTGAAAACCTGAAGACACGCATGCGTCTCGCGCTCGCCTGAGCGCTCCGGCGCATGCATGTCAGGCGCGCTTCCAACGAGGATCAAACGCCTGGCTAGCGCCCCTCAAGCGCCGTGGCACTTCTTGTATTTCTTGCCGCTGCCGCAGGGACAAGGGTCGTTGCGGCCGGGCTCGTGTGGCTTGCGGATGGTTTCCACGCGCGGGCCAAAGCTCTTCCAGATCTGGCGCAGGTCGTAGCACGCCCAGATAGCTTCGCCGACTTGTTCCACGCGCTCCTGGCTGGTGCTGGCGGGGCCGTTTTCGTCGTAAAGGTTGACCGCGGGCTTGCCGGTATCGTCCTCGGTGATGGCGACGATGCGTTCGAGCGAATCATCGATCCAGCGTGCGGCTTCCTTGTCGCGTGGTGCGGCCCATTCTTCGGGCCAGTTTTCCACGGCGAACATGAAGCCCAGCGCCCACACCTGCGCGAACGATGGCACGTCTTCGCCCTCGACCTGCATCTCGGCGCGCTCTTTCTCGGGCAGGCCCGCAATGGCGCCGCGCATGTCCAGACACTCGGGCTGGAAGGCGTCGTCCTCGTCGAGCGAATCGACCTCGGTGTCGAGCTGCCCGGCGATTTCATCGAGGCGCATCTGGCACAGCTCCAGAAAGCGCGCTTGCTGCGCGTCGTCCTTGAAGATGTCGCCTTGCAGCGGCAGAGGGCCGTCTTCCGGCGCGTCCTCGATGATCTGGCCGTCGCCCAACAACATGGGCAGCCATTCGGCCACGGGCAGGGGGCGGCGCGTGCACACGAGTGCCGTCAGGAAGCCGTCGCAGAACTCCCATTGCGGAGTTTCCTCGTTGCGGCTGCGCACGTCGTCAAGGATGACATCGAGCTCGTCGAGTGCGTCATTGCTGAGCGCCTGATCGAATGCGTCGGGCGATTCCGGGGGGACGTTGGATGGATCGGACATGGGGAATAACCTGCTTTGGATGGTCGCGCGCGCTGCAAAAGGCAGGACGTGCGCTGTCATCGTGAATGATGGGCTCAAGTGTACGTCGCACGCCTGTACGCCGCACGCCTGCCCGCTGAAATGCCATTGCCATCGGCTTTGTTGTACGCTTGATGGCGCCAGGTTACCTGCGCGGCGCCCGCACGCCGGAGCGCCGCGCTTTTTCATCACCGCCCGGAGCGATCCTTCGCGGCACCCCACTACCGATCCCGACGATGAGCAAGACCCTCGCCCCCCGCCGCATTCCCGCCTGGGTGCCCATTCGCTACACCACCTTCTGTCTGGTGCTGCTGGGCACTGGCCTGTTCTTTGCCGCCGCCACCATCTGGGGCGGCGCGTGGTGGTGGACGGGCTACGCCCTTTGCCTGGCCTTGTCCGTGGTGGGCGTGTACGACCTGCTACAAACGCGCCATGCCATCTTGCGCAATTATCCGATCATCGGGCACTTCCGCTTCATGCTGGAGTACATCCGACCGGAGATCCGCCAGTACTTCATCGAGGCCGATCAGGAGGCGCTGCCGTTCTCGCGCGCGCAGCGCTCGCTGGTGTATCAGCGCTCCAAGGGCGAGTCCGATAGCCGTCCGCTCGGCACGCTGCTCAACGTCACCGCGCAGGGCTATGAATGGGTGAACCACTCCATGCAGCCCACCAAGCTGGCATCGCACGATTTCCGCATCTGGATCGGCGGCGCGCCGGGTGAGCCGCGCGAAGGCGCATCGCCCTGCACACAGCCGTACAGCGCGAGCATCTTCAACATCTCCGCGATGAGCTTTGGCGCGCTGTCGGCAAATGCCATCCTGGCGCTCAACAAGGGCGCCAAGGCCGGTGGCTTTGCGCACGATACGGGCGAGGGGTCGATCAGCCAGCACCACCGCGTGCATGGCGGCGACCTGATCTGGGAAGTGGCGTCCGGCTATTTCGGTTGCCGCAACGCGGACGGCACTTTCAGCGAAGAAAAGTACATCGCCAACGCCACCGATCCACAGGTGAAGATGATCGAGCTGAAGCTGAGCCAGGGTGCCAAGCCCGGACACGGCGGCATGCTGCTCGGCCCGAAGGTGACGCCGGAAATCGCCGCCGCACGCGGTGTGCCCGTTGGCGTGGACTGCATCAGCCCAGCCACGCACAGCGCCTTCAGCACGCCGGTGGAGATGATGCAATTCATCGCCCGGCTGCGCGAGAAATCGGGCGGCAAGCCCACCGGCTTCAAGTTCTGCGTGGGCCATCCGTGGGAGTGGTTTGCGATCGTGAAGGCGATGCTGGAGACCGACATCACGCCCGACTTCATCGTCGTCGATGGCGCAGAAGGCGGCACGGGCGCGGCGCCGGTCGAGTTCGTCGACCACGTCGGCGTGCCGCTGCAAGAGGGCCTGCTGCTGGTGCACAACACGCTGGTCGGCGTGGGCCTGCGCCACCGTGTCAAGATTGGCGCGGCAGGCAAGGTCATCAGCGCATTCGACATCGCGCGCATGATGGCGCTGGGGGCCGACTGGTGCAATGCGGGGCGCGGCTTCATGATGGCGCTGGGCTGCATCCAGGCGCAGACCTGCCACACCGGCCACTGCCCCACGGGCGTGGCCACGCAAGATGCGACGCGGCAAAAAGCGCTGGTCGTGCCGGACAAGGCCACGCGCGTGACCAACTTCCACCAAAGCACGCTGCACGCGCTGCAGGAGCTGGTGCAGGCCGCCGGTCTGGAGCATCCCTGCGACATCACGGCGCACCACATCGTGCGCCGCATCTCCGACACCGAAGTGCGCCAGCTCGCCAACCTCGTACTGCGCGTGGAGCCGGGGGCGCTGTTGGGCGACCTGAGCAAGCAGCACGGCGTCTTCAAGCTGTATTGGCCGGGTGCCAGCGCGCACACGTTCCAGTTTTCTCCACCACCGTTGCAGCCATCTGCACCCCAGGCCGAACGCGCCATAGAAGAGAGCACTACATCCTGATACCCTTGGGGCTTTGCAACCGGCGAGTGGATGCAAGCGCACACGCACACGCGCCGGCATTGCCTCACCAACCCGTTCGAATCGCCTGTGTCACCTGCCGCCCGAGGTGCTGACGCTGCAACCGCAGCCAGCGCCGAGCCCACTTCGCCCTCCGATTACGACGCATTTCTTGCGGCGCATCTGCCCACGCAGCCCAAGAACATCCAGCGCTACGAACTCGACCACAACTGGCTGTGGATCAAGCGCACCGGCCCGCTGATTCCCGCATGGCGCTACCGCATCCTGAGTGTCTTGCGCGTGCTGATCAACGAGCCCGTGCTCGGCCCCGTCATCAACCACGGCGGGCGCGAAGCCATCGCCACCGAAGTGCGGCGCCTGCGCGAGCTGACCGCGCGCGGCATCCGCGTGCCGCGCGTACTGGCGTCCAGCGACGACGGCTTTCTCATGAACCATCTGGGCATTCCGGGGCAAGACGTGCCATCGCTTGGCAACCAGATTCGCGCCGTCGTGCCCGAAGGGCCTGGTGCCGTACTGCCGCTGTGGCAGCAAGGGCTGGCGATGATCGATCAGGTGCACGGCTGCGGCTCGGTGCTCAGCCAGGCGTTTGCGCGCAATTTCGTGATCTGTCCCGATGGCGAGCTGGCCTGCGTCGATTTTGAAGACGACCCGCAGGCCGTACTCCCCATGCCCATCTGCCAACTGCGCGATGCGCTGTGCTACGCGCACTCCACCGCGATCTATCTGAGCAGCGCAGGCGCGCTCCACGAAGCCCGCGCGATCTGGCAAGACTGGCTCATCCACCCGGCACGCGGCCCCGAATTCCACGCCGCCCTGCGCAACACCCTGCGGCGCATGCGCTGGCTGCGCCACCTACCCAACAACCGCAAACTCGGCCGCGACACGCAGCGCCTGCGGGCAATGTGGGATCTGATGCGCCCAGCCTGATGACCGGTGCAGGTCAGCGCTGGATTTCCATGTACGTTGGTGGCGATTTGTTAGTCAATTTCAATCGTTAAATAACGTCAATAGCCCATAAAGCCCAACAAATTCAACACTAACCAAACAACTGATTCAATAGCTAACATCTATATTGCAATGGAACGACCTCGTCTTCCATTTCAACGAACCGTTGTTGGCTCTTATGACTTTTCATTCGCCGTCCTCGCGCTTTCTCCGCTACGTCACGTTCATGTTGTTAGGAGTGTCGTCAGCCGTCTGGATCGCATCCGCCCACGCGCAAACGCCACCGGCGGCCAAAATTCTGGTCCTCACCACCGACGAAGGTCAGCCTGGAGACACCATAGCCTTCGCCGCAGATGGAAAGGAAGCCTCCGACAATCTGGCTGCGGCGTTCGGCAATGACCCCACACTCATCTCACCCGCTCCGCAAGTCACTTACCTGTATGGGGCGCTTTCTATCCGCGCGTTGAAAAGCACGGATAGGGCGGTGTCGCCGCCGAACGCCAATACCGCGCTCTACCCCAGCACTCCTACGACCACCGTCCGGGTGATCCATTCGGCGAATACCGCCGTGGATCCAGTGACCTTTCGGACAACGGGCACGCCTGCCAATCCAGGAGCGCAGGAAGATGTGGTCTATGTCCCGGATGATCGCAAGCGGCTGGATGCCAATGATCTTGCCTCCACGTTCACGGCACCGGGCGGTGGACGCTATGACCTGGTCGTCGTTGGCACCACATACCGCAAAGCAACGGATGAGGCCTATCTTGCGCTCGCGAAGCTCATGCAGGATCCAGAGCTCAAGCCCAATGCCATCCTCTTCTTCGTCGACTCTTGCTGTGATAACAGCAGTTCTATTGCATGGAACGTGGCGCGCTTTAGCGGACTGGTGCTGAAAAAGGCCACTGCCAGCGTCGCGCCCGATATCAAGGCGGTCGGCGGAGACAACGGGCAGAAAGTGGACACACCTCTCAACCCGTCATCGCCCTACGCCACATCCTTTACCGAGTTGCTGCCGTCCATTCGCGGCGGACATTTCACGAACATGACCGGTGTGCCGAAAGACAACGTGCTCTTCGGCTCCGCTCCAACGACGACCAGTGCAAGCGCTTATGGAGCCTTTTTCCCCGCAACCCAAGTGTTCAACGGCCCTGGTGAAAGCGGTGGCACCTGCCTGTTCTCGGTCATCGACATCACCCCGTTCGACATGAACCAGGACAACTATCTGCCCTATCAATTCAACACAGGCGGGAAAGATATCAAGGTGACCCAACAAAAGAGCGGCCACAACCTGGGACAGGCATTTGTCAATGCGGCAATGAGCGGGGGATCGTGCGGTGGCATGGCTTCTATTTCGGCCGCGCCGCCCGAACAGGCTGTCACGCTCGGGGCACCCACTGCCACCATCACATTGACCGTCAAGAATGAGACCCTGCCCGTTGACAGTGGCGCGCCTGCAGGGGCAGGTTCGATTTCTGGCGGTCGCGTGCAATCGCCGCTGCCTTCCCATCTCGTGTTCGATACCGACCAAACCCAGCCGATTGAGACCAACTGCACTTTGGGCACCGACCCAGCGACCGCAGGTCCCGGCCAGGTCACGAGGACTGCCACCGGGTTTTCGGTGACCGGCATCACCCTCCCCAATCAGGGCTCCTGCACGATCACGCTGCATGTGAAGTGGGACGACACCAGCGATCTGGCGACCAATGCCTGTATGCGCGACGCCCAGAAGAACACCAAGTTGGAGATCCTTCCCGGAACATCCCAACAATTCAGCACCACCCAGGGGCAAACGCATGACATCGCTTCAGCCCTTGTGCACTGCTCGGTACCGGAATTGGCACTCAGCGTTCTCACGCCGCTTGCGCCCTCTTATGCGGGCGGTTCCCCTGTCACGTATGACGTCGCAATCACCAACCTGAGCGAGACCGCCAGCGCCGCCAGTGCCAGGCTCTCCGGCTTGGCTCCCGTGGGCGTGACGCCGACGGTAACGCTGTTGGCCGGCGCCCATCCCGTCGCGTGCGTATCGGAAAGCGACTGCACGCTGGCGCCCGGCGAATCCGCAACGTTCACCGTCACGTTCACGGCGCCGACCACTGCCGCAGGGATGGCCTTCACACCCACAGTGGCATTGCCGAACGAAAGCGCTGCACGACATTCTGAGCTGACGTTCGACAACAACACGGCGGCCCTCTCTGCCACATTGACCCGGCAGTTACTGGTTCACGCCCGCTTGAACACGTCTGGCACGGGTGACTTCTCCACGCTTGCGGGCACGCCCATGTCCTTCACTGCGGCGAACTGCAACGCAGCGCAGCCCGCAGGGAACGCGCCGCTGGGCATCAACACTCCCGGTACCGCCGTGCTCACCACGGCGGCAGGCGGTGCTGCCTGCGAAGTCACGTTCACCAACGCGCCCGGCGCATTGCCTCCTGGCTACCAACTGGCATCGCCCACTCCGGTGTTGTCCAGCGTTACCGACCCGGCCACTGGCAATCAGACCGTCGTCGCCGTCTGGGACGTGATCGCGCCGGTCGTACTGTCCGTCAGCGGTAGCGTGGTCGGAGCGCCCAGCACATTCCCTGCGGAACTGGTGGGGCAGCCCGTGTCACTCCAACTGAACTGCGCTCCCACTGCCGCCCAGCCGGATGCCGTCACGCTGACGATCGACGCCGCGGGACAACTGGCCACCACCACCCAACCCGTGGTGAATGGCGCAGCGCTTTGCACACCCACACTGGCCGAAACCGTGCCATCACTCCCACTGCCTCCAGGCTATGAATCGAAGGCATCCAGCATCTCGCCGTCCGCTGGCAACAGCCGCTTTGTGGTGACGCTGAGAATGGCTCCCCGATCCTCCGTGACGCCGACCTCGGCCACGGCCGTGCCCACCCTTGGGGAGTGGGCGCTGTATGCGTTGAGCGCCTTGATGCTGCTAGCGGCCGCGCGAGTGACCCGCGCGCGCGGGGCGAAGCGCACACACTGATGTCGGCGCTGCGGGAGCTCCGAATCGTGGCGCGCCCTCAGTTCACGCTGATGTGCGCTGCGTCCACGATCGCCTTCCAGTGCGCGGCGTCGCGCTCGAGCACGGCGCGGAATTCCTCGGGCGTGGAGCCAACGGGGATCAGCCCCATCTCCAACAACCGGCGTTGCACGTCCGGTTGCTTGATGATGGCGGCCAGTTCGCTGCCAAGCCGGTCCACGATGGGTTTGGGGGTGCTTGATGGCAGGAAAAAGCCGAACCAGCCATTGGCCTCGAAGCCGGAGTAACCCAGTTCGCTCATCGTCTTCACATCAGGCAACGCGGGGTGGCGCTGCTGCCCGGTGATGGCCAGGATATTGATGCGCTCGGAGCGGATGTGCGGGTAGGCGCCCGTCGCATCCACGAACGCGCTGGCGAGTTGGCCGCCCAGCAGCGCGGTCATTTCCGGGCCAGAGCCCTGATACGGCACATGCGTGATGTCCAGCCCCGCCTTCATTTTGAACTGCTCGCCGTTCAGGTGCGACGAGGTCGCGTTGCCATATGAACCAAAGTTGAACTTGGCGGGCTGCGCCTTGGCCTGCGCCACGAAGTCCTGCAGCGTGGTGATGCCCGAGCTGCGCGGCACCATGATCAGATCGGCGGACTTGGCCGTTTGTGACACCGGCGTGAGGTCGCTGAGCTTGTAGGGCACGCGCTGGTACAGCGACGGAATCTGCACCAGCGCGGTGATGCCCAGCAGCACGGTGTAGCCATCTCCCGGCGCCTTGGCCACGATGTCATTGCCCAGCATGCCACTGGCTCCGGGCTTGTTGTCGACGATGACGCTCTGCCCCAGCCGCTGGCTGAGTTGCGCGCCGACGAGCCGCCCGATGATGTCCGTGCCCCCACCCGCCGGATAGGGCACGACCAGCCGGATCGGCCGATTCGGGTACGGGTCGCTGGCCATGGCCAGCGAAGGGCCGAGGCCCACGGCAGCGATGGCGGCGGTGGCGAGAATGCGAAGCACGGACTGACGACGATAGCGTTGCATGATGGTGCTCTCCTGGATGGACATGGGACGGGAAACGTGGATGGCGACGGCGCGTGGGCGTTACAGGGTACGGGCGATGATCTCCTTCATGATCTCGTCGCTGCCGCCATAGATGCGGCCGATACGTGCATCCGTCCACGCACGCCCGATCTGGTATTCCGTCATGTAGCCGTAGCCGCCATGCAGTTGCAGGAACTCGTCGAGCAACTGGTTTTGCAGCGCGGTCGCGTTCAGCTTGACCATGGCGGCCCGCTCCGGCGTGAGCTGGCGCTGCATGTGCAGGGCGATGCAATCGTCGGTGAACACGCGCAGCATGGTGGCGCGCGATTTGGCTTCCGCGAGCTTGAAGCGCGTGTTCTGGAAGTCGAACACCGGATGTCCAAACGCCTTGCGCTCGCGTGTGTAGTCGATGGTTTTCTGCAGGAACGCTTCCACCGAAGCGGCTGCGCGCACGGCCACGACCAGCCGCTCCTGCGCGAGCTCGTGCATGAGGTATTTGAAGCCCATGTTTTCTTCGCCCAGCAGGTTCTCCACGGGCACCTTCACGTCGTCGAAGAACAGCTCGGACGTGTCCTGCGCCATGAGGCCGATCTTCTCCAGCTTGCGGCCTTTGCTGAAGCCGGGCGTGCCGTCCTCCACCACGATCAGGGAGACGCCCTTGGCGCCCATCTCCGGCGCGGTTTTCACCACCACAATGACCAGCCCGGAGTTGATGCCATTGGTGATGAAGGTCTTGGCACCGTTGATGACGTAGTGGTCACCTTCGCGCCGCGCCGACGTGCGCACCGACTTGAGGTCGCTGCCTGCGCCCGGCTCGGTCATGGCGATGGCACCAATCACGTCCCCCGAGGCCATGCCCGGAAGCCAGCGGTCCTTTTGCGCCGTATTGCCGTAGGCATGGATGTAGGGCGCGACGATGTCCGAGTGCAGCGGAAAGCCCAGCCCGCTTGCGCCGGTGCGTGCGATTTCTTCGAGCAGCACGGCGGCATGGCCGAAGTCGCCGCCACCGCCGTAGGGCTCGGGCAGCATGGGGTTGAGCAGGCCTTCGCTTCCGGCCTTGCGCCACACATCCTTGGGCACGATGCCGTCACGCTCCCACTGCGCGTGAAACGGCACGACTTCCTTGTCGAAAAAGCGCCGCGCCGTGTCGCGGAACAGTTCGTGGTCTTCCCGGAAAACGGTACGTTGAATCAGATCCTGCATGACTTACCTCGCTGGCGGAATGTGGGATGGAATAAAGGAAACATGAACGGAACGGTTAAGCACTGCCCGAACCTGCGCCAGAGGACGCCGGCGCGCGCAGGTCGTACCCCGCAAGCGGCTCAGTGCGAAAGCGTTCCTTGAGCACACGGCGCAGCAACTTGCCCGTCTCCAGCCGTGGCAGTCGGCTCTCGAACACCATGCGCTGCGGCCACTTCACGCGGCTCAGTTGCGGTGCTGCACTGGCCAGAATGGCGCGTGCCAGATCGGCGTCCGGCTGCGCTCCCGGCTTGAGCACCACCACGGCCACGGGCTGCTCGCCAAAGTCTTCGTGCGGCGCGCCCACCACGGCCACCTCTTCCACGGCGGGATGTGCTTGCAAAGCGTTTTCGATCTCTTGTGGATAGACGTTCACGCCGCCGGACAGGATCAGGTCGGCGCGCCGGTCGCTCAGGAACAGATAGCCGTCCTCATCCACATAGCCGATATCGCCGTAGGTGGCCCAGCCGCGCGCGTCCATCGCCTCGCGCGTTTTGGCTTCATCGTTCAGATAGACGAAGCGGCCACCATTCTCGAAATAGATGCGGCCGATGTTGCCCGGAGCCACTTCCTGCCCGTCGTCATCGACGATGTGCAGCACGCCCGTGATGGCGCGCCCTACGGAGCCGGGTTTGCGGCGCCATTCTCCGGAGGTGATGAGCGTGGTGCCGCAGCCTTCGGAGCCCGCGTAGTACTCCAGCAGGATGTCGCCCCACCAATCCAGCATGGCCTGCTTGAGCGGCACCGGACATGGCGCCGCAGCGTGGATCGCGATCTTGTGCGTGCCAAGGTCATAGCGCTGGCGCGTGGCCTCGGGCAGCTTGAGCATGCGGGTCAGCATCGTGGGCACCCACTGGCTGTGGGTGACGCCGTAGCGCTCGATCCATGCCAACGACTGCTCCGCGTCGAAGCCGCGCATGATCACGGCAGAGCCGCCACTGTCCAGCGCACGCACGGTGTAGCGCAGCGGCGCAGCATGGTAGAGCGGCGCGGGCGAGAGATAGACCATGTGTTCGTCGAACTGCATGATCCGCTGCATCATGGCCACTTCCGGATCGATGCGGTCGCGGTACTCCGCGCCGAACAGCGGTTTGCGAATGCCCTTGGGCCGCCCGGTCGTACCCGACGAATAGAGCAGATCGCGCCCCAGCGGGCGGCGGCTCAGATCCACCGGCGGCTGCCCTGCTGCGAGCTGCAAAGCAGTCTCCAGGAACGGGGCCCCCTGCACATCGGCATCCACGCTGAAGCACGGCAGAGCCAGCGCAGCACACGCCTCTTGCGCCAGCGGCCAGGTGCGTGCCGACACCAGCACCATGCGCGCGCCGCTGTCCTCGACGATGTAGCGCACCTCCGCTGGCGTCAAGTGCGTGCTGATGACCGCGGCATACAGCCCCGCCTCGCGCGCGCCCAGCACCAGCTCGACGATCTCGACGCGGTTTTCCAGCACGACGGCAATCGTGTCTTCGGCTTGGAGCCCCTGTCCTGCAAGCCACTGCGCGAGCTGCCGCACGCGGCGCGCGATCTTGCCCGCAGTGTGTCCTTCACCGGTTTCGGCCTGCGTCAGGACGACCCGCTCGGGCTGGCTGCTGGCCCAGCTCAGAAAGTTGTGCATCTCTTGTCTCCATGGTTGTCAGCCCGCATGCATGACGCAGCCCATTAAATTGATCCAACCGTCTCAATTTCATTGTTCTACGTCACAACATACTTCGCATACGCCGTTGATTAAGGCTGGGTTATCACTGATGGATCCGTATATTTTGAGACTTATTATTTTATTAATGAAACTTCAGTCTCATTAAAAATGAATCACCCTGTCATTATTGAAGCCGTGCGCAGCCCCATGGGGCGCGCCAAACCGGACGGAGCACTGGCTCAGGTGCATCCTGTGGATTTGCTGTCGCAGGTGCTGGAGCAACTCATTCAGCGCACGGGCATCGACCCCGCCAGCGTGGACGACGTGATCTGCGGCTGCGTGAGCCAATCTGGCGAGCAGGCGGGCACGCCCGGTCGCATGGCGTGGCTGGCGGCGGGGCTGCCCACGCATGTGCCGTCGACCACCATCGACCGCAAATGTGGATCGAGCCAGCAAGCGGTGCATTTCGCGGCCCAGGCCATCCTGTCCGGCATGCAGGACGTGGTGATCGCCTGCGGTGTGGAATCCATGAGCCGCGTTCCCATGGGCAGCTCGCGCATGGGCCAGAGCATCACGGGGGCCCGGTTTGATGAGCGCTTTGCGCCGGGTCTGGTGGGCCAGGGCGTTTCCGCCGATCTGGTGGCTGCGCGCTGGGACATCACGCGCGATGCGCTGGACGCATACGCCGCCCGCTCGCATCAGCGCGCACACGCGGCGCAAGGTCAGGGTGGCTTCGCACGCGAGATCGTCCCCATCCGCACCCCCGATGGCAGCGTGACGGCAGACGAAACCATCCGCGCCAGCACCACGCCAGAGAAGCTGGCCGGACTCAAACCCGTGTTCGAGAGCGAGGCGCTGTCCACGCGCTTTCCCGAGATCCGCTGGAGCACCACGGCGGGCAACGCCTCGCAAATGACGGACGGCGCCAGCGCCATGCTGATCATGAGTGAGCGCCGCGCCCAGCAGCTCGGCCTGCGTCCGCGGGCGCGCTTTGTCGCGTTCGACGTGGTGGGAGACGATCCGCTGATGATGCTGACCGCGCCCATCCCCGCCACGCAGCGCGTGCTGGCCAAGGCGGGCATGCGCCTCGATCAGATCGACCACTACGAGATCAACGAAGCCTTCGCCTCGGTGCCGCTCGCATGGCAGAAGGAACTCCGGGCCGACGGCGAGCGCCTCAACCCGCGCGGTGGCGCCATCGCGCTGGGCCATCCGCTGGGCGCCTCCGGCGTGCGCCTGATGACCACCATGCTGCACGCGCTGGAAGACAGCGGCCAGCGCTATGGGCTGCAATCCATGTGCGAAGCGGGCGGCATGGCCAACGCCACCATCATCGAACGGCTGTGACGACGTCGCGCCGCACCTCAGACCAGAAGGAACAACATGCAACTGCAAAAGGGAATGACCGCCATCGTCACCGGCGGAGTCTCCGGACTGGGTGAAGCCACCGCGCTGGCCTTGCTGGAGCGCGGATTGAACGTGGTGGCCGTGGACCTGAACGAGGAACGCGGCCTGGCCATGGAGCAACGCCACCACGGCCAGCTACGCTTCATCCAGGCCGACGTGGCCGATGGCGCGCAGATGCAGCAAGCGATTGCTGCGGCCGAGGCGTTTGGAGAATTCCGCGCGCTGATCCACTGCGCTGGCGTGGGCGGCCCGGTGCGGCTGGTGGAAAAAGACGGCAGCCCCGGCTCGCTGGAAAAATACACCAACATCGTGCGCATCAACTTGATCGGCACATTCAACACCCTGCGTCTGGCCGCGGCGGCCATGGCGAAAAATGCGCCCATCGAAGGCGAACGCGGTGTGTGCGTGTTGACGGCGTCCGTCGCGGGCTACGAAGGCCAGATCGGGCAGATTCCCTATGCCTCCGCCAAGGCCGGCATCATCGGCATGACGCTGGTGGCCGCACGCGATCTGGCGACCAAGATGATCCGCGTGTGCACCATCGCGCCGGGCCTGTTCGACACGCCAATCCTTGCCAAGCTGCCGGAAGAAATCCGCCAGTCGCTGGCCGCGTCGGTGCCCAACCCGCCGCGCCTCGGGCGCCCCAAAGAATATGCCCTGACGGCGCTGCACATCCTGGAAAATCCGATGCTCAATGGCGAAACCATTCGCCTTGACGGCGCGATTCGCATGCAACCGCGCTGACCGTTCATCCCATTCAGGAGACTCCCACCATGTCCGAACAGACACCCCCACCGCTGCTCGTTGAAATTCGCGGCAACATCCAGATCATGACGCTGAACCGCCCCGAGGCACGCAACGCCGTCACGCTGGAGATGGCCGAGGCCATGGCCGCCGCGCTCGATGCGCTGGACGCCAATCCCGACGTGAGCGTGGGCATCATCAACGGCGCGGGTGGCACGTTCTGCGCAGGCATGGACCTCAAAGGCTTCCTGCAAGGCAAGCGCCCTTCCCTGCCTGGGCGCGGTTTCTGCGGCATCACCATGAAGCCGCCACGCAAGCCCATCATCGCCGCCGTCGAGGGCTATGCGCTGGCGGGCGGCTTTGAAGTGGTGCTGGCCTGTGATCTGATCGTGGCCTCACGCGAGGCCCGCTTCGGCCTGCCCGAAGTGAAGCGCGGGCTGGCCGCCGCAGGCGGTGGTCTGCTGCGCCTGACCCGCCGCATGCCCTACCACATCGCGATGGAATGCATCCTCACCGGCGACATGCTGAGCGCCGAACGTGCGCACCAGAACGGCCTCATCAATCGCATGACCGAACCCGGCGCGGCGCTCGATGCCGCCATCGAACTGGCGCAAGCCGTTGCCGCCAACGGGCCGCTGTCGCTCGTCGCGAGCAAGCAGGTAGTGACCGAGTCGGTCGACTGGAGTCGCGAGGAAATGTTCGACCGTCAGGCCGCGATCACCAATCCGGTCTTCGCCTCACAGGACGCCCGCGAAGGCGCTGCGGCGTTCGCTGAAAAGCGCAAGCCGGTCTGGAAAGCCCAATAGTCCTCCGGGCCACCCACGCAACCCACGACCGAGCCATCGGGACAGATGGCCGGTCCGCCTTTTTTTCTACTACAACGAGGAGACACCCATGAGCCCAGCGAATGCACCGCGCCGCGACGCGCCACGTCGACGCCGCCTTTTGACGGCAGCCCTCATCGCCTGCACGGTCAGCATGGCACCGTTGGCGTCTGCGGAAGCCTCTTGGCCCACCAGGCCGATCACCCTGGTCATTCCGGGCGCGGCGGGTGGCTCGACCGACATTCCTGCGCGCCTGCTGGCGCAGAAGCTGTCCGAACGGCTGGGCCAACCCGTGGTCGTGGACAACAAGCCCGGCGCGGGCGGTTCACTGGGCAGTGGCATCGTCGCGCGCGCACAGCCCGACGGCTACACCGTGCTGGTCGGCAATACGGGCTCCAACGCCATCAATTACACGGCCTACAAAAAACTCTCCTACAAGCCGTCCGACTTCGTGGCGCTCACGGACATGATCTCGTTCGCCAACGTGCTTGTGGTGCCGGTGAAGTCGCCCGTCACCAGCCTGAACCAGCTCATCGACACCGCACGCAAGCAGCCCGGCAAGCTGTCGTTTTCATCGGCAGGCGTGGGGCAGACCACGCACCTGATGGGCGAGCTGTTCAAGCAGCGCACCGGCACGGACGTGGTGCACGTGCCCTATCGTGGTTCGTCCCCCGGCACGATGGCCGTCGTCAGTGGCGAAACGCAATTCATGTTCGACAACATGACCGCCTCGCTCGCCCACATCAAGGACGGCAAGCTGCGCCCGCTGGCGGTCACAGGCTCCACGCGCGAGCCCGACCTGCCCGATGTGCCCACCATGACCGAGCTGGGCATGAAGGACTTCAACAAAGTGGGTTGGATGGGCTTCTTCCTGCCCGCGAAAACGCCGCCGGAGGTGGTGAAGAAACTCAACGACAATTTGATCGCTGTACTGAAGATGCCCGAAATCCAGCAGCGCTACCGCGAACTGGGTGGACGCCCCGGTGGCATGGATTCCGAGCAATTCAGCCAACTCGTGCGCGACGACCAGAAGACCTGGGGCGAGCTGATCACGAGCCAGAATCTCCAGCTCGACTGACGCCGCAGCGCGGGCTTCGTCCCGCGCCCTGCGGCCCTTGTCAACGCCAGACGCCGCCTGGCTTTTGCATGGCTTCCAGCACCTGCGCGGTATGCGCGCCCGCTTCGCACGCGGGGCGCGTGGCATAGGCCTGGCCGTCAAAACGCGGCGCGGGGGCGGCCTGCAGCACGCCGCCTTGCTCGTTGTAGACACCGCGCGCGCGCATGTGCGGATGCTGCGCCGCCTCCAGCGGACTGAGCACCGCCCCGAAGCACACGTCGGTGGACTCGAACACCGCCTGCCAATGCGCGCGCGACTGCGTGAGGAAAATCGCCTGCAAGCGCGCACGGCGTTGCGGCCACATGGCGCGATCGTGCTGGCCAGAGGCAAAGTCCGCATCGCCCTCCAGCCCCAGCACCTGCAGCAGCAAGGCATAGAACTGCGGCTCGATGGAACCGATGGTGATGTAGTGACCGTCGGCGCAAACATAGGTCTCGTAGAACGGCGAACTGTCGTACATGCTTTCGCCGCGCACATCGGCCACGGCGCCGCGCTGGCGCGCACTCAGGGCCAGATTGAGCATGTGCGCCGAACCATCCACGATGGCGGCATCCACCACCGTGCCTTTTCCCGTCTCGCGCGCCTGGATGATTCCGGCGAGCAGCCCCGTCATCAGATACAGGGCCCCGCCGCCAATGTCGCCCACCATGGCAAACGATGACACGGGCCTGGCATCCGCCGGACTGCAGCCCCACAGCGCTCCAGCCACCGAGGCGTAGTTGTTGTCGTGCCCTGCACGCGGCGCGAGCGGACCGTCCTGCCCCCAGCCGGTCATGCGGCCATAGACCAGTTTGGGATTCACCTCATGGCACGCTTGCGGGCCCAGCCCGAGACGCTCCATCACGCCGGGGCGCATGCCCTCGATCAGCACGTCGGCCTGCGCCACCAACGACAACACCAGTTGGCGGCCTGTTTCGCTCTTGAGATCGGCAAACACCGAACGCTTGCCCCGATTGAGCAGGGTGCCCGTAGGGCCGGACGGCTCGGCCGGGCGCACCACCGAAATCACATCCGCGCCCAGATCGGCCAGATGCATGGCGCAAAACGGGCCGGGGCCGAGGCCCCCGATTTCCACGACGCGGATGCTGTCGAGTACCTTGCTCATGGGTGTTGTCTCCTTGGGTCTGAATGTGGTTGGTGGCCTGCACATGTCAGGCGTGCGAGCGGACGCGGGCAGCGCTGCTCAGGACAGGCTGGAGGCGCCCAGCACCCCTTCAACGGAGCGCACCAGCGTGATCAGCCGTGGACCGATGTCGGTTTCCAGCTCGCGGCTCTTGGCGTTGTAGGTGGGCAGCGAGGCGGCAAAGACCCAATATTCGCCATCGATCGGCTGCGATAGCGGCACGGCGATGGACTGGATCTCACGATGCAGATCGCCGTGGCTGCGGCAAAAACCGTGCTCGGCCAGATCACGTGTGGCGTCCGCGAGGCGCTCCTTGAGGTGCGCGGCGCGCTCGGGGTTGCGCCGGTTGAGGTCGGCCAGATAGGCCTCGCGTTGCGCCTCGGGCAGGCGCAGCAGATAGGCCCGCCCGGTGGCCGTGCGCGCAAGCGACATGCCCACACCGATCTGCGGCGTGAACACCTTGTTGTCCATGCCGTTGGCCAGTTCGACGAGCACCAGCTTGTTGCCGGAGCCGACGCCAATCTGGATCTGCCCGCCCATGTAGTTGGCCAGCTCCATCATCTGGGGCCGCGCAAACTGGCGCAGCCGCATGCGCGCAAGCACTGGTGAGGAGAGATTAAGCAGCCCGATGCCGGGAACGAATTTGGACAGCCGCTCCGAGTAGCGCAACAGCCCCAGCTCGCACAACGTGTCGGTGAGGCGGAACAGGGTCGGCTTGGGCAGCCCGGTAAGGTCCATCAGCTCCTTGCCACTCAGTTCCTGGCGCTTGTTGGAAAAGCAACCCAGGATGGACACCCCTCGCACCAATGCGCTGACCAGCTTGCCGTCCGCATCTGAATTCATAAATCGCCTAACTCGAATAATAGGATGAGACACACGTCTCAATTTTCCGAATTCTAGTCAATTATTGCGGCGCACGCAGACAAAAGAAAAGCTCCAACGCCAGACGACGGAGGAGCTGAGTCTCTTTACCAGCGCTACGGGAGCCACGCCCGGCACTGGATTTTGGAAGCGAATTACTGGCTCGCGATTTCCAGATGGGCTTCGCGGGCTTCCTGGATGAACTCGATCAACGATTCGATAACGTAACGCATGGTGATACTCCCATGAGATGCCTTGGAGGCAAACGCGATGTGCATCTCGTACATGGCATTTGCTAGGGTTAACGTTTAGGTGTTTACCCTATGCCGCTAAGTATAAACCACTACTGATATTCATGCTGCACTGCAGCAGCACTAGCACAAACCATAGGGTTATTACCTAGAAACACTCCCACCCATAGGACGAGCTGCGTCATTCCTCCTCGGTCCACTCCACCTGTGCGCCGAGGCTGCGCAGGTTTTCCACAAAGCGCGGGTGCGCCCGGCGGATGGGCGTGGCGTTGCGGATCTCCGATCGGCCCTGGATACTGGCCGCCACCATGAACAGGGCAATCGCCACGCGGATGATGTAGGGGCTCTCCACCAGCGCTGGCGAGAGCGGCTGGCCGCCAAAGGTGATGATGCGGTGCGGATCGGACGAGAACACATGTGCGCCGAACTTGGTCAGCTCGCCAGTCCAGCCGAGTGCGCCGTCATACACCTTGTTCCAGAACATGGCATTGCCCTCGGCAGACACCCCCAGCGCGATGAAGATCGGCAACAGGTCCACCGGGAAATACGGCCACGGCGCCGCTTCCACCTTGGTCAGCGTGTTGCTGGTGAACGGCGTCTGCACCTGCAGCTTGCCTTCGCGCCACGCGCGCGACCAGCCATCCTTGTGTTCCACGTGCACGCCGAATTTGGCGAACGTGCGGTCGATCAGGGGGAAGTTCTCCGGCGCGGAGTTCTTCACCACCACATCGCCGCCCGTGATGGCGCCCAGGGCGAGGAAGGTGGTGATTTCGTGAAAATCTTCATCAAAGCGGAACTCACCGCCGCCCAGCACCGCCCCGCCATGTACGGTGACGCGCGACGTGCCCAGCCCTTCGATCTGCACGCCCAGCATCTGCATGAAGCGGCAGAACTCCTGCACATGCGGCTCGGACGCGGCGTTGTTCAGCGTGGAGGTGCCTTGCGCCGACGCGGCGCAGAGCACGAAGTTTTCCGTCGTCGTGACCGAGGCGTAATCCAGCCAGTGGTTCACGGCCTTGAGCGGCCCGTCGCGGTGAATGAGCAGCGAGCCGAGCGAGCGCTCCACCAGCCCGCCAAAGTTGCGGAACACCTCGACGTGCGGATCGATCTCGCGCACGCCCAGCGTGCAGCCCTTGACGTTGTCTTCCAGCCGCGCCACGCCAAAGCGTGCCAGCAGCGGCGGCACGAGCATGATCGATGAACGCATTTCCTCGGGCAGGCGATGCTGGCTCGCGTCGAAATGCGTGTCCTTGTGGTGCAGGTCGAGCGTGCCGGTTTCGCTGTCCCAGCGCACTGCGCTGCCCAGCACACGGAAGATGTCGAGGATCTTGCGCACGTCGGTGATGTCGGGCACGCCGACAAGCTTCAGGGGCTCGCGCGTGAGCAAGGTGGCGCACAGGATGGGCAGAACTGCATTCTTGTTGGCGGACGGCGTGATGCGCCCGCGCAGCGGCTTGCCACCGTGCACTATCAGGTTGGACATGGTGATGTGGTCCGTGAAGAGGAGATTCAACTGTAAGGCATGGCGCGCCCCGTCGCCGGGGTCCGCCCCACGTGCCGGGCGCGCCGCAGGCGTAACTGTACGCTGTGCGCGCCCCCCGTGGCGGCTCAGGGGCAAGGGAATGCGATCTGGCCAGGCACCCCTGCAGCCACCACTGGCCCGCACATCCGCACCGGCCATGCGCCATCGGCGCGCGCGCTCATTCCGGCGCGCATTGGTCGATTTCGTAAACCAATGTGAACCCCTCCGACGCGCACGGCCCCCCGTGACCGGATCGGCCATTCAGGCCTTGCAGAGGTCACTGGCAATGGCACCCTAGAACAGGTGTTGGATTCGTGCATCACACCTATTCACAGACGTGTCTCAATACACAATAATAATGAACTTAACGAAAGCAATAGAGAGGGTCAATTTGAGGAGCGCTTCTGTCTGGCGCCCGCCGCATGCGGTGAAGCAGCGCCATTGAGGATGCTGCTTCCCCATGCGGCTTGGCCGTTCAGGATGAAGACGAAAGCTTCATCAATACCAACCCCGAGACGATCAGCACCGCAGCGCCGATACGCATGGCCGTGAGCTGCTCGCCCAGCACTACGACTCCCACGATGAACGCGCCCACGGCGCCGATGCCGGTCCAGATGGTGTAGGCGGTGCCCAGCGGCAGGCTGCGCATGGCCACGGCCAGCAATCCGAAGCTGGCGATCATCGTGACAACGGTGACGGCGCTCGGAACAAGGCGGGTAAACCCATGAGACTGCTTCATGTAATACGCCCAGATCACTTCCAGAATACCGGCCAACAACAGATAAACCCACGCCATTTCAGACTCCTTGCAAGTTGGGATAGCTGGGTCGTCCCAGCGCCTGCTTTCCAGCGTGAATGAACTCCACAGGCCGCGCTCCAGGATGGAGCGGACTTGCATGGGTCGTCCCATCAGCATGCCACCCACCGAAGCCATGTCGGGCGCATGCCGGTGTCATTCCAGCGAACCCGGGGTGGGCTCAGAGCGCAATGGTAGGCGAGAGTTTTGGAAGCCCTTGAAAAAAATCGTATGTACCGCGGTGGCTTGGGTGGTTGCCACGCGACAGTTGCCGCGCCGCACGGATGTGGGCATACGCTCCTCAGGCGGCGACTGGCGCGTACTCGACGAGATTGCCCACCGTGGCCCCGTAATACTGCGCCACGCGCTTGCGTAGCTTGAGCACGGCCTTGTCCTTGCTCACCAGCACGGCCTGATGCGCGCTGGCAAGATCGAGAAAATGCTGATCATCCGCATCGGTGCAGGTGAAGCGGATTCTGGGCGCCGTGGCGACATAGTCCACGGCCTCATCAAACGCCTTGAGCACGCCCACGACGGTCTTGCCGTAAAAGGCCACGCGCGGCGCGATCTGGCTGTACTCCAGCACCCGTTCCAACTCGATGCGCTGGGCCTCATCGGCAATCCAGCGCAGGTGCCCTTCCGTCAGCAGCGACTTAATAGGCGGAACGTGCGGATCGTCGAAGATCAGCATGTCCAGCACGACATTCGTGTCGAGCACCAGGGGGCGTGGCTGCGGCCCCTCGAATCCTTCATTGCATTGTGGCCAGCGCAGGACGATCTTCACGCAACGTCGCCCTCTGGTGCGGGTTTGCGTGGCTTCACGGCACCCTTGATCATGTCGAAGCGGAACAGGCGGCATTCGATCGGGCCGTTCCACATCGGCGTGCGGCGCGACTCTTTCAGGCGCATCTTGCCGGGCAGCTTCATGTCGGGCGTGAGCATGTAGGCGCTCCAGCCGGCATAGTTTTTCTTCCAATGCGCCGCCAACTGGCTGAAGAACTCCACGCCATCTTCCGTTTGCGCGGTTTCGCGGCCTGCGCGCTCCACCACGCCCATGCGCTCGCGCGCGTCGCGCCCCGCCACACCTGCGGCAGCAATCCGCTCACCGTAGGGCGGATTGAGCAGCATGACGCCGGGCTGCTCGCACGGCGGCATCCGCTGCAACGCATCGCCACCGCGCAATTCGATGGTGTCGGCCACGCCTGCACGCTCGGCATTGCGCTGCGCAAAATCGACCATGCGGAACGCGATGTCCGAGCCGTAGATGCCCACCGGGCTCTCGGGCAGGATGGCGGCTTCGGCGTCGTCGAGCATGGCTTCCCACACATGCCGCTGGAACGGCACCAGCTTTTCAAACGCAAACCGGCGCAGGATGCCCGGTGGAATGCGCCGCGCGATCTGCGCCGCCTCGATCAGCACGGTGCCGCTGCCGCAGCACGGGTCGTACAGGGGCTGCGGCTGCTCACCGTGCGGGTCCCAGCCGGTCGCGGCGATCATCGCGGCGGCCAGCGTTTCCTTGAGCGGCGCATCGCCCTTGTCCTCGCGCCAGCCGCGCTTGAACAGCGCTTCGCCCGAGGTGTCGATGTAGATCGTGGCTTCGTCCGTGGTCAGGTGCAAGTGCACACGCACGTCGGGATGGCGCGTTTCCACGCTAGGGCGTTTGTCCTGCGTTCTGGCACGAAAACGATCGGCAATCGCATCTTTCACTCGCAGCGCGGCAAAATTCAAACTGGTGAGCGGACTGTGCTGTGCGGTGACTTCAATCTTGAACGTCTCGCGCGTGGAAAACCAGATCTCCCACGCCACCTCGCTGGCAGCGCGGTACAGATCGTTCTCGCTGCGGTACATGGACTGCGACAGTTGCACCAGCACGCGCTGCGCCAGCCGGCTGTGCAGGTTCAGCAGCATCGCGTCGCGCCAGCTGCCGCGCACCAGCACGCCGCCGCGCCCGACCATCAGGTCGTGCCCGCTGTAGCCGGTGATGGCATGCACCTCATCGGCCAGAAAGCCCTCGACGCCAGCGGCGCAGGGCAAAAACAATTGCAAAGGGTTCATATCTGGGGCGCAAGCATACGCGCTCGCGCTTTTCCCCCGGCGAACTGCAGGAAGTAAGTTCAAGCGTTGCTCAACAATTGCGCCGGGCAACCTGAGCACAATGGGCGCATCCAATCCTCTACACGTCAGCGCAACGCGCAACAAAGCAAGGAGCCGACTCGCATATGCAGGAAATCGACTGGAACGACTTCATGAAAGTAGAACTGCGCGTGGGCCGCGTGGTGACGGCCGAAGTCTTCAAGGAGGCGCGCAAACCGGCCTATAAACTGCAGGTGGACTTTGGCCCGGAACTGGGCGTGCGCAAATCAAGCGCGCAGATCACCGCGCTGTACCAGCCCGAAGACCTCGTCGGCCGTCTGGTCGTGGCGGTCGTGAATTTTCCCAAAAAGCAGATTGGCCCGCTGATGAGCGAATGCCTCGTCACCGGCTTTCACAACGCCGACGGCGAGGTCGCACTGTGCGTGCCCGACCGCGAGGTGCCACTGGGCACGCGCCTGCTGTGATGCGCGTTATTGGGCACACGGCCGCGTCATTCAGGGCAAATTCCGCCAAATGTGCACCAAACGGATAAACTCTTAACCGACATCACGTTTTCTACAGCACGCTTTTCCTCCGCCCGGAAAGCGTCGCTCAAGCGAGCCGGCCCGCCCTGGCTCAGGCGGTCATACCATGGCTTTCAAGATCATTCTCCTGTTCCTCGTGCTTCTCTTCCCGCTGTGCGGGCTGTACATGCACCTGCGCGGCAACGTGCGGCACAAGGCCATGCGCCAGTTGTTCGATCACTCGACCTTCACCGCGCCGTTCAACGTCTTCATGCTCGCCTTCTCGAAGGTGCCGCGCACGGCTTATCTGCCCACCAGCACCTTTCCGGAGCTCGCGCCGCTGCAGGCGCATTGGAAAGAGATCCGCGAAGAAGCCGTGAACCTGCAGAAAAACATGCAGATCAAGGCGGCAGCGAACAACGATGACGCCGGTTTCAACTCCTTCTTCAAAACCGGCTGGAAGCGCTTTTACCTGAAGTGGTACGGCGACGCGCACCCCTCGGCCATGGAGCTGTGCCCCGTCACCACCTCGCTGGTGGCGCAAATCCCGACCGTGAAGGCGGCCATGTTTGCCGAACTGCCGCCCGGCGCCAAGCTGAACCTGCACCGCGACCCGTATGCCGGATCGCTGCGTTACCACCTCGGACTGCTCACGCCCAACGATGACCGCTGCATGATCTCGGTAGATGGTCAGCCCTACAGCTGGCGCGACGGCGAAGGCGTGATCTTCGACGAAACCTACATGCACTGGGCCGAAAACCGCAGCGAAGGCAACCGCATCGTGCTGTTCTGCGACGTCGAACGCCCCATGACCAACGGCTTCGCGCAGTGGCTCAACCGCTGGCTTGGCAAAAACGTCGTCGCTGCCGCCAGCTCACCCAACAACGAAGGCGACCCGCGCGGCCTCATCAGCCGCCTGTTCAAGATTTCCTTTTACGCAGGCAAATACCGCCGCGCCTTCAAAGCCTGGAATAAGACCGTCTACAAGATCACCAAATTCGCGCTGATCCTCGGCGCCGTGGCGGCGATCGTGGCGATTTTTGTGAAGCTGTGATCCGATTCATGGTCTGGGCGCACAGCTCTGCGCGTTGCTGGATATCGATGCAAAGGGCTGGTTGGTGATGCCTGTCACCCGGATGTTGTCGATGGCCCAGAACTGCGTCCCTTGGGCATTCGCTCCCGCTGCTGCACCCATGCGCCAACCGACCCGGATGTCCTGACCCGCGTACTGTCGTCCCAGATGCACGGTTACGTTGCGCTGCCAGCCGCCCGAGTCACGGACGAACGCAGGCTGGCTGCGAATCTGGTTCGTGCTCACCATGCCATTGCGCTTCCACCAGACCTCTCCGTTGTAACCGGCCATGTCGCTCGGAACCACCCAATCGGCGGAATAAGCGCGTGAGACCACCAACTGCCCGCCATTGGACGCATCGGACGCAAATGCAAACCGGTGATCGAAGGTCAGTACCACGTCCTCGTATGCACTGGCCTTCAGCACGGGTGAGTACCAAGTGTTCAGGGAATTGTCGTTCGGCATCTGCGCCTGATACCACTGCTCACCCTCGTGTCCGGCAACAAACCAGTGGCTTCCTTGCAGGTCCATGCCGCCCGGCCACACCGACACCGCGTCGCTGGTGGAACTGTTCTGCACAATGTCGGCGTTGAGCCAGAGATCGAGCGAGCGTCCCAGCACCGCAGCTTCCTGCTGCGTCGATTCGATGGTCACGCCGATCCGGGAATGGCCAAAGCCTTCCATGCCCGCAAGACTGACCGGCACATACACTGTACGCGCTTGTCCGGGATCGATGGCCTCGTGGAGGGTGAGGCGCGCTCCGGCGGGAAAGGACACTTGCGCGTGATCGGCCTGCAATACAAGCGTGGCTTCGCTGATCGTGGCACTTCCCTTGTTCAGCACACGCACGGCCAGAACGGCGGTTTCTCCGTTATCCAGAATATCGTCCTCGTCGCAGCGTTGGGCATCCGGACCGGACAGCGATAACGCCACGCTGTCGACAACGAGCAATGCGCCCGCGTCATAGCTTTCCGTCACCCCTTGCAGGGACACGGAAAGACGATCCGGTCCGACCGCTCCCAGACCCGCGCCGCGCTTGGCAAAGCCGCCCAGACAGGCCGCGTAGTCTTGCGGATCATTGGCTGCCGCTGCGGCCAGCACCGCGTCACGCGACTCCAGCAGCGTGGGGTTGATCGGCGCGAGTTTGAGGCCAGCAACCACGTAGCGCTTCATCCGGTCCTGTGCATCGTCGAATGGTCGCTGATTGAGGATGGCGGCATAGCACTCCCACAGCAGGCTGGCCCAGACCTCCCCGGCGTTATGCACTTCGGCGTTGCCCTGGCTCATCTGACGCTGCATGTGAATCAGCGGTTGATTGAGCGGCGGCCCCTCCGGCAATGGCACACCGTCCTGAATATGCTTCAGCGTCAGCGGGTTCTTGTCCATGTCGGTCGAGTAGGGATAGCGGCGACTACCGAAATAGGCAGCGTTGGAAAAATCCTGTCCCGGATATCGCCCACTTGCGTTGGCGTATGCCCCTTGTGCGTAGGCTCCCTGATAGCGCTCGTTGCCCGGTTTGCTGCGGTCTGACTCCGTTACCGTCACCAATTGCGCAATGAAGTCGCCCCACCCCTCGCCCAGGACGGCCGCTTGTCGCGTCGTCAGCCCGCTCGCGTTGCCAATGAGGCGCTGCGTCAGATAGTGTCCCCATTCGTGCACCAGGATGGTGTTGTCCATCGCACTGCTGCGTGACGGCGTTGCATAGCGATAGACATAGCTGCGCATTACGGGAGATGCGCCATCTGCGGGCGTCAGCATGCTGGCATTGTTGCTCCCCGTGTAGTCCACGACGCGCACATCCAACGGGTCGCCTTCCACGCCGCCCTTGCCGAAATTGACGCGCTGCGCATTGCCCGATGCCTCGTCAAAGCCTGCCTCATAGAACCAGTCGTGCAGCCAGTTCAGGACGTAGAAGGCGTTGGAAATCGATGCGTTGATTTGACCGATATCCGAATCGGCGTCACGCGAAAAATCGTAGCGCGCGGTGAACGAACTGCGATCGGCGCAGCCATAAACATCCGACTTCGCCGACTGCGATGGCGTGGGACAACTGCGCAGAGAATCAAGCGCTGCTCCCATGTAACCGCGCGGCGCTTGGGTATCGGCAAACACAGCAGCATTGTTTCCGCTTGAAAAACGCAATCCTGCGTTCAAAGAAGCATCGACCCACAAAGCGTCCGGGCCCGGCATCACCCCGGATGCGGGTAGTAGCTCGGGGGAATAGCCGCTAGGCTGCGCGTGGGGATACGGATTCAGCGCCAGCCCTTGCGGCCCGGGATAGGGCGCGCCAGTGAGCGGATCGGCCCACGCGCCAAAGCCGTTCGCGGGCACCGATTCATGCGCCATCTGACTGCTGCGAAACAGCACACGACCATCGTCCTGCGCAATCACGTAGGCATAGGCATGCAGGCTCTGTCGCTCCAGAACGCGCACTTCGAGGTACCAGGCAGGAACCAGTCCGTCCGGCAGGCGAAACCATATCGCCCGGTAACGTACCGGCCCATCGAGCACTGCGCCCGCTGCGCCAACGGCAAATCCGTCTGGCGCAAGGTAGGCATAGCCATCGACAGGGCGAGCGTCAGCCTGCTGACTCTTTTCTGCACCAGAAATTGCACTTGGCATTGCGCGCGACACTGCGCCCAACTGCCGCTCAATGCCCGATGGAAAATCAAAATCGCGCAAGGCCAACGCCGCTGCGCGACTGGGCGTCACCGGCACAACGATTGCGGACTTCCGTTGGCCGGTTAGTGCCGTCGTTCCCAGATAACCGCCAAGGCTCAGCGCGCGCAGTTGTCCATCGAGCAGCATGGTGGCCTGTTCGCGGAAAACGGGAATCCCGTCGCGCTCGCTGGTGAACCGGACGATTTGCGCGCCGCTGTCCAGATCCATGTGTACGCGTGCAGGCGCTGCGTCCAGTTCCTCGATGTTCAGGCCATAAAGTCCGGCCAGCGCTTTGAATTGGGTACGCGCCGCATCAGTCACATCCTGTCGCGACTTGCGCTGCACAGGCGCTGCGGGTGCCCTGGATGGATCGAGCGACAGGAACGCGGGCACGCCCAGCCGATCCTCCCAGGAGATGCTGCGCACCTCGGCCATGGCCGCTTGATGCGTGCTGCTGCGTTTTGCCAACGATTCTGAATGCAGGGCATCGATGGTCGGCAGATTGCGCGCCTGCACAGAGCACAACAGCGAGAAGCCCAGCCCCATGGCAATGAACGAACGGCCGACGCCCCTGCTCCCTTGCATGATGTGCCTCCCTGTTCCACTACCATGGTGGAGGTGCGGCGATAGGCGCGGCACTCACCATGGATTCAAGCTGAAGAGGATATGTCAGAGCTGCCCGTCCCACCGGACCAAGACCAGCCTTGCGCCATACTGGGGCGCCGCGAGACGCGCGCCTGTCATCCAATTGCGCATTAACGCGCACGACAAGGCCTGCAATGCCGTCTGGGGACGTGCAGGCAAGGAGCGGATAACGGCTCCGCAGAAAGGGCAGATCAGGCGGGCAAGGACGCCAGATCGAGCAATCGCGCCCGCACTGGCTCCGGAATCGGCACCACGCTGCGGCTCGTCTTGCTGACAAACGCAATACCGGTCTTGCCGCGCGCGACCTCGCGGCCCGTGACTTTTTCGGTGACGTGGAACACCAGATCGAAGCCGTAGCGGTTGAAGTCGGCGGGGGTCATGTCAATGCGCATGACTTCGCCGTGGAAGCCTTCGGACTTGTATTGCGCGACGATGTCACCCACAACGATGGAGACGTCGGGAAGCGCGGGAGACGGGAAGTCGATCGACTGGAAAAAGCGCAGGCGCGCTTCGGAGACGAGGCTGAGCAACTGAGCATTGTCCAGATGGCCGCCCTGATTCACATGGCTGATGTAGATCTGCACTTCCGTGCTGAAGGCGAAGCGGTCTGGAAGGTCGAAGATGATGCGTGCCATGTCCGTCGGTCAGGGAAAGAGGGGATGGAGGAGGATTGCGTGCGCCGCGTCAGACGGCCTTGCGCAGGTTGGCAGGCGGGATCTTGAGCGCCTCGCGGTATTTGGCCACCGTGCGGCGCGCACATTCGATGCCTTGCTCCGCCAGCATGTCGGCGATCTTGCTGTCCGAGAGCGGCTTCTTGGGGTTCTCGCTGCTCAGCAATTGCTTGATGAGCGCCTTCACCGCGGTGCTGGAAGCGCTGCCCCCCGTCTCGGTGCCCAGACCCGAGCCGAAGAAATATTTCAACTCGAACGTGCCCTGCGGCGTGGACATGTATTTGGCCGTGGTCACGCGGCTGATGGTGGATTCGTGCAGGCCGAGTTCGTCGGCAATGTCGCGCAACACTAGTGGACGCATGGCCAGTTCGCCGTGCACGAAGAAGTTCTTTTGCCGCTCGACGATGGCGGTGGAGACGCGCAGAATGGTGTCGAAGCGCTGCTGCACGTTCTTGATGAACCAGCGCGCCTCCTGCAAGCGCTGCTGCAGCGCGGGATGGCCATCGCTGCCGCGCGCGCCACGCATGGCATTGGCGTAGACGTCGTGTACGCGCAGGCGCGGCATGATGTCCGGATTGAGTTGCACCGAAAAGCGCATCTGCGCGCCGCGCCCGATGTTCTTGACGATGACGTCGGGCACGATGATCTGGCGCTGCACGTCGGCAAAGCGGCGTCCGGGTCGCGGCTCCAGTCGCGCGATGAGGTTCATGGCGGCGCGGGTGAGCTCTTCGCCCGCCCCGCAGGCTTGCGTGATGCGTTTCACGTCGCGGCGCGCCAGCAGGTCCAGCGAGTCGCGGCAAATCGACAGCGCCACCTCGATCACGGCGGGATCGCCTTCCTCCTCCTGGTTCATGGCGTGCAGTTGCAACGTGAGGCATTCGCCCAGATGGCGCGCGCCGACACCAGCAGGATCGAGGCTTTGCAGCAGCCGCAGCCCGACGGTGAAGCGGTGTACGAGCTCTTCGAGCTCCTCCATGGGCGCGTCATTGCCGGCCAGTTCCAGTGCCAGTTCGGCTAGCGACTCTTCCAGATAACCATCGTCGTTGAGCGACTCGATGAGAAAGCGCACGGCAGCGGTGTCCACTTCGGACAGGCGCAGCGACAGCGCTTGCTGATGCAGGTGGTCGGTCAGCGATTCATGGCTGCGCGCCAGATCGATGGCGTCCGCTTCATCGTCATCGCCGCCGCTGGAGGTGTGATTGCGCGCGGGCGCATCGCCGCCCCACTCGCTGTCGTCGTGCGACACCTCCACCGTGCCATCGCCTTCCCAGTCGAGTGACTCGGTGCTGGACGTGGTTTCCGCGCCAGCTTCTGCTCCGGCATCCTGGACATCGCTCGTCGTGGTGGTGCCAGGCGCTGTGGACAGGGGCTGCGCCTCTGCCTCGCGCACGTCCGCGCTGACGGGCGTGTCTTCGTGGCTGATGCCGAATTCTTCGCGCGGCGCTTCTTCGGAAACACGTTCGAGAAACGGGTTGTCGTCGAGCATCTGCTCGACCTCTTGCTCCAGCTCGAGCGTGGACAACTGCAGGAGTTTGATGGATTGCTGCAACTGGGGCGTGAGCGCCAGATGCTGCGACATGCGCAGTGACAGGCCTGGCTTCATAGACTGCGGTCCAGCATCGATGCGAGGTCTGTATCTGCGCAGCCCATGCTCATGCTCACATGCGGAAATGTTCGCCCAGATAGACCCGGCGTACGTCGGGGTTCTCCACGATTTCTGATGGCGTTCCCTGCGCGAGCACATGCCCGTCGCTGATGATGAAAGCGTGATCGCAGATGCCCAGCGTCTCGCGCACGTTGTGGTCGGTGATCAGCACCCCGATGCCCCGATCCTTGAGGAAGCCGATGATGCGCTGGATCTCGATCACCGCAATCGGGTCGATACCGGCGAACGGCTCGTCAAGCAGGATGAAGCGTGGCTGCGTTGCCAGCGCGCGTGCAATTTCCACGCGGCGGCGCTCGCCACCCGACAGGGCCAGCGCGGGCGATTCGCGCAGGTGGTCCACGCGCAATTCCTGCAGCAGCAAGGTGAGCCGCTCTTCGATCACGGCGCGCGACAGCGGGCGACCGTGCTCGTCCTGCTGCAACTCCAGCACGGCGCGCACGTTCTCTTCCACGTTCAGTTTGCGGAAGATCGAGGCCTCCTGCGGCAGGTACGACAGCCCCAGCCTCGAGCGGCGATGGATGGGCAGGTTCTGCACGGGTTGGCCGTCGATGTAGATCTCGCCCGCATCGCTGCGCACGAGTCCGACGATCATGTAGAACGACGTCGTCTTGCCCGCACCATTGGGGCCGAGCAGCCCGACCACTTCGCCCTTGCGCACGGACAGCGATACGTCCTTCACCACCTTGCGGCTGCCGTAGGATTTCTCCAGATGCAGCGCCTCAAGACAGCTTTGCGCATCCACGGGTTGCGCTGGCTGTGCCATTTCGGTTACTTCAGTCACTTGCTTGCGCCGCTGCCTTTGCTGTTGTTGTTATTGATTTCAGGGCTCGTGCGCAGTGCCGGTGGCGTGCCTGAACGACCGGGCTGGGCGGGCGCGCCCTCTGCCGGCTTTTCCTTGGGCGTGAGCGTCATGCGCACGCGGCCTGTCGGCGTGCCACTTTGCGCGCCCGACGGTGCATTTTTCTGGCCGTCCACGGTGAAGATGTCCGTGATGTTGTTGTAGACGATGACCGCGCCGTTCACCTGATCGGTCAGGGTGGTGTCGCGGTAGCGCCGCAACTCACCACGCCGGATGAACTTCACGATGTCGGCTTTGCCGTCATATTCGATGACTTCGCCTTCGCCTTCGACGAACTCGTGCGGCGCTCCGGGCGCCGTATCACGCTTTTGCCGAAAGAAGGCACGTTTGCCGGCCGCAGCGGTCACCGTGCCGTACTGGAAACCATCCGGGTCCTGGCGCACTTCCAACTGGGCACCACGCAGCACGATGGTCCCCTTGGTCATCACGACGTTGCCCGTGAACACGCTGATCTGCTTGAGCTCGTCGTGCCGAAGCGCATCCGCCTCGATGTTCATGGGCTTTTCACGGTCGGCCCGCTCCGCCTGGACGCCAGGTGAGCCAAGGGCCAGCAGAACACTCACAACAAGGGAAAAATATCTGGTTTTCATAGGGCATGAATCTTGCTGCTCCATTGTAGCGAAACGTCTTCGCCCATAGTAACGGCACGGGGAGCCCAAAGGATCAATTGCCGGAGCCAGTCATGATGGGGCCGCAGCGCAAACAAAAACGCACCCTGGCGGGTGCGTTATTGCAACGATGCGAAACAGTAGGACTCAAGCCTTCAATGTGGCAAGGTAGTCGACGACTTGCAGCACGCTTTGCATATTGCCAGCCATGGTGCCATCGGTGTAGTACTTGCCCGCCACGCCCATGGAGGGCACGCCCTCCACCTGATAGGCTTCCTGCAACTGGCTCGCGCGGCGCAACTGGTTGGCGGTGTTGAAGGAGTTGTAGGCTTCCTTGAACTTTGCCACGTCCGTGCCCTGCTTGCCGACCCATTCAAAGATCTGCTCGTCCTTGTTGAGCGGCACGCGCTCCACGTGCACGGCGCGGAACACCTTGGTGTGCAACTGGGGCAGCAGATTCAGTGCTTCCAGCGCGAAATACAGCTTTTGTTGCGGAATGAAGCTGGCGTTGAACGCCACCGGCACGCGGTGGATGGCCATGGTGGCCGGCGCGGACTTGGCCCAGGCTTCAAAGGTCGGCTCGAACTGGTGGCAGTGCGGGCAGCTGTACCAGAAGAACTCGATCACCTCGACCTTGCCTGCAGGCGCGCTGGTCGCCACGGGCTTCTTGAGCTTGACGAAGTCCTTGCCTTCCTTGAACTGACGCACCTGCGCCTGTGCGGGCAGCGAGGCAGCAAGAGTCAAAGGCAGACCGACGGCAGATGCAGCCACGGCGGTGGCGCTGGACAGGGAAAACTCGCGGCGTTGCATGAATGGGACCTTCCTCAATCAATGTATGCAGATTCTTTTACCGGTGATTGTGAGCGACGATCGGCCAAAAAGTTTCATTTGGCTGCGCTCGCTCACGTTTCGCCTCATTGTGATCGCTGAACACGGACGAGCGCAGTTTCAATGCCTGCCCCATCCAGTTTGCCCTTGAGCGAGTCCGCATCATCGCGCTTTCCAAATGGCCCGACGCGAACCCGGAATACGGTGCGCCCATTCTGCTCGCGCTCGCTCACGCGCGCTTCCCAGCCCAGCATGGCCAGCTTGGCGCGCTGCGCATCGGCGTCGGCCTGCGAGCGGAACGCGCCCGCCTGCACGAAATAGTCAAACGGATCGGTGGTGGACTGCACTGGTGCCGGAGCAGGCGCTGCCGCCGCACGGGCGCGTGCCAGATCGCCGAGCGGATCGCTGCTGGTCGGGCGTGCCGCCTGCGCCGCCGACGCACGCGACGCAGGGGCCGAGGCGGTCACCGTCGGCGCGGACGCTGCTGGCGTGGGCGTGGCCGGTGTCACGGTGCCCGTCACGGCAGGAGGCGCCGTCGTGACGTCTCCCGAGGCGGTGGTCGATCCGCTGCCCGCACGTGCCGGAGCCGGACGGCTTTGCAGGCTGCCGTTGGGATTCCAGTTCTTGTTGCGCTGGGCCTCTGCTTCGTCCTGGCCCGGACCGCGCGAGGCGTTCTTGTTCAGGAACGGCACTGGCACCTTGGTGACGTAAACGGCCACAGCCAACGCCACTCCCAGCCCCAGAAGCACACCCAGAATAAGCCCCAGCATGAGGCCGCCGCGTTGCTGATTCTTCATATATCGATTTGTCACTCGAGGTTACATGCGCTGCGGCGCGGATACGCCGAGCACGGCCAGGCCATTGTGCAACACCTGCGCGGTGGCAGCCACCAGCGCCAAGCGGGCGAGCTTGACCTTTTCGTCGTCCACGAGGATACGCTCTGCGTCGTAGTACGAGTGATAGGCCGATGCCAGATCGCGCAGGTAAAACGTAACATCGTGTGGCGCATTGCCCGCGGCCGCAGCCGTCAGCATTTCCGGGTACTTCGCCAGTTGCAGCATCAGGGCCTGCGCCTGCGGGCCTTCCAGCGCCGACAGATCCACGTCCCTGAGCGCACTGGCCGCGCCCGCGCCGCCCTGCTCCTGCCACGAGCGCAGCACCGAGCAGATGCGCGCATGCGCGTATTGCACGTAGTACACCGGGTTGTCGTTGTTCTGGGCCACGGCCAGATCGACGTCGAAGGTGTACTCCGTATCCGGCTTGCGGCTGAGCAGGAAGAAGCGCACGGCGTCCTTGCTCGTCCACTCGATCAGGTCGCGCAGCGTCACATACGAGCCCGCACGCTTGCTGATCTTCACCTCTTCGCCGTTGCGCACCACGCGCACCATGGTGTGCAGCACGTAGTCGGGGTAGCCCTTGGGGATGCCGACATTGGCCGCCTGCAGGCCAGCGCGCACCCGTGCAATCGTGCCGTGGTGGTCGGTGCCCTGGATGTTCACCACCTTGCCAAAGCCGCGCTTGAACTTCTGGATGTGATAGGCCACATCGGGCAGGAAGTAGGTGTAGTGCCCATCGGACTTGCGCATCACGCGGTCCTTGTCGTCACCGAACTCCGTGGTCTTGAGCCACAGCGCGCCATCCTGCTCGTAGGTGTAGCCGCTGTCGATCAGGCGCTGGACCGTGTCTTCGACATAGCCGTTGGTGTACAGGCTCGACTCCAGGTAGTACTCGTCGAACTTCAGGTTGAACGCCTGCAAGTCCTTGTCCTGCTCGTTGCGCAGATAGGCGACGGCGAAGTTGCGGATGTTGTCGTAATCGTCCACATCGCCATTGGCCGTGAATGCGCGGTCGTCGGCCTGGACGGTTTCCTTGTTCAGGAACGCCTGGGCGATGTCGGCAATGTAGTCGCCGTTGTAGAAGTTCTTGGCCAGCGGGTTGTCCGCGTCGGTCGGCCAGCACTCGTCGCCCGGCTTGAAACCCTTGGCGCGCAGTTGCGTGCTCTTGGTGAGCGTGTCGATCTGCACGCCGGCATCGTTGTAATAGAACTCGCGATGCACGTCCCAGCCCTGGCTGGAATACAGATTGCTGATGGCATCTCCGATGGCCGCCTGGCGACCATGCCCCACGTGCAGCGGACCGGTGGGATTGGCGGACACGAACTCCACCAGAATCTTTTCACCGCGCTCCGGCTGAAAGCCGAACTGGCCGCCCTGCGAGAGCACTTCGCGCACCACTTCCTGCTTGGCCGCTGGCTTGAGGCGGATGTTCAGAAAGCCGGGACCGGCAATTTCGATGGCGTCCACCCACTTCTGGAAAGCAGGCGTTGCCTCCAGCGCGGTTTTCAATTGTTCACCGAGGGCGCGCGGATTGGCCTTCAGCGGCTTGGCCAGTTGCATGGCCGCCGTGCAGGCGAAATCGCCATGGCTTGCCACCTTGGGGTTTTCAAATGCCGCGCGCGCACCAGCGCCGGGCGAAAGTTGTTCCAGCTCGGCAGCAAGGGCTGTGAGCAATTCCTGTTTGACGGAGAGCATGGGGGCAATTTTACGTGGGCCGGTCATCTGATGTAGCTCAAGTCGCGTTATGCTGACACGCCCATTCATTTTTTGGGCTCTTTCAGTACTGTCAGATCGTCTTACTTGCAGGAGATATACACCATGAAAAAACTGCTCTCGGCGATGGCCGCTGTCGGCTTCATCCTCTCCACCGGCGCCATGATCGCCACACCCGCTGCCGCCAAGGAGGCGACGCCCCAACAGGAAAAAATGAAGGTCTGCAACACCGATGCTGGCTCCAAGAACCTGAAGGGCGACGAACGCAAGGCCTTCATGAAGTCCTGCCTGAGTGCCAAAAAATCGACGCCTCAGCAAGAAAAAATGAAAAGCTGCAACGCAGACGCAGGCGCCAAAAGTCTGAAGGGCGACGAGCGCAAGGCTTTCATGAAGGAATGCCTGAGCAACAAGCCCGCTTAAGGGAATGCAACGGGCGGCGCTGCTGCGTGCGCCGCCTTCATCCCCCGCCTGATGCCGCGTCGGGGCAGCCCGGCGCTGGACTCATCAAAAAACTACCGCGTCCCGATCCCGCGCGCCAAAAACACCGCCAACAGCGGAATGATCAGCATCAGGTGCGCCTCGATCATGATCAGCCGCCGCGTGTTGCGCACTTCGACGTCCGACGGCAGCACCCCATTCACTCGCAGATTGCGCCTCCAGCGCAGAATCCGCATGGTCGGCCCGATCGACATCAGCGCAATCACCACGAACACGGTGATCTTCGCGTGCAGCAGCGGCTGCGTCCAATACCAGCCCGCGCCTTTCATACCCCAGACGATGCGCGCCAGGCCCGTCAGCAGCACGGCCAGCGCGGAGATACCGTAAATCAGATCTACCCGCGCCAGCCGCTCGACCACTGCGGCGTTGAGCCATTCCTTGCGACACAGCGCGGCCTCGCTTCCGAGAAACACGGTCATCGTCAGGATCGCAGCAATGTGCGCGTAGGCCAGCAGGGCTTCAGTCGTCATGGCAGGTGCAGGGTAGTCAGGTCAGTCTTCGGCGTCGGCGGACAGGTGCGTGATGTCGGCGCGCGCCACTTCCTTGCCGGATTCTGCATCGAACATCAACGCCTCGTTGCCCAAATCCAGCATGTAGAAATGGCCATCGTCGGTCAAAAAATGCCATGCGACCACCTGCTGGCCCTGATACTGATGTGAGGGATCACCTGCGGTGACCTGGTCCAACTCCTGCCCTGCCACATCGCACAGCGCCTCGATGACGCGCGCATAGCGCGGCACGCTTTCCTCGGCCTCACGCTCGCGCTCTTCCAGATTGGGGATCTGCTCGACGATCTCGTCCAACACGTCATCCATCTCATCGGCGTCCACGGCTTGCAATTGCGGATGCTGGCGCAGCCAGGCGCTGTTCAGTTCGACCAAATCTTCGCTCTGGTTGAGCGCGTAGAACGCTTCGTTGTGCACGTTGAGCGCGTCACGCCCGGGGTTCTCGCCGAAGAAGTCGGATTCGAGGAATTCGTCCAGATCGTCCTCGCTCATCTCCTCGATGATCTGCAGGCATTGCTCGAACAATGCCGCGTGGCGCTCTGCCTTCATGCTGGCAAGGCCCTCTTGCACATGCTCGATGATGCTGCCGTCACAGCCGCAGTTGTGGATGAACTGGGCAAAGCCGCCGTTCATCATCTGCGCGAGGTAGTAATCGACGAAGTAGCTCTTGAGTGCTTCCGGCGTGATTTCCTCGTACTCCACCAGCCGGTCAACGAGCGCGTTGACCGTGTCCATGTTGGACTCGATGATCGAGTAGCTGTCACCGTCCTCCAGACTTTCGGAGGTCACCAGAATTGATTTTGCCAGCAAGGACATGGTCCTGTTCCCATTCTTGAGTTGGAGTGAATCACACAGTCTGCCGCCGCTGTGTGACGCTTTGACTGCGCCGGTGCGATGCGGCAACTTCAGCCGCGCGAGGCATTGAACTCCCGGGCCACCCAGTCGTCGATCAGCGCCTTTTCATAGCGCAGCGGATCGTCCGCCTTGCCCTGCCCCTTGAGCTGCAGCGACGAATCCTGCAGCGTGCGCGATGCGCTCTTGATCAACTTGCCCTTGGCCGTCAGGCGCTTATAGTTCAGCACGATGCGCGGCGGCACCACGTCGTGCGCACCGGCCGCCTGCGCCCAGACCGCGCGGCGAATGTCGGAGATGTGCACTTCGGCCCGCTCGCCTTCGGGCAGCGCCTCGGCCAGCCGGTCGGCCATGTATTCGCTGAGCGACTGCACCCACGCGGCACGCACGGCCTTGCGATCCCGGTCCTTGCCGGGCGGGGGCGTGAATGCATCGGGGTTTTCCGTGGTCACACTGACGGTTCCAGGTGCCACGTTGTGGGCTGAGCTGTTACGGCTCTTGGGCGGCGCGGTGCATCCCGACGCCAGCGCCAGCAGGCCGCACAGCAACACCATCGCCGCCAGACGGCTCCAGTCGGCAGCCAGTGCCGCGCGGAGGATGGGCCTTGAATCCATCGAGCTCGGGATATTCGTCACAGTGGTCATGTCGTCTTCCTTTCGCTTGTTCGTTGAAGGCTGGCAGCGGGTGTGCTCAGCCCGGCATCTCGCGGCGCCAGAACCCGGGCGCCGCGTATTGCTCTTTGAGATATTCGATCCACAGGCGCACGCGCAGCGGCATGTGCTTGCGCTGCGGAAACACCACGAAAATGCCATTCGGAGGCGCGGCAAACTCTTCCAGCACGGGCACCAGTCGTCCGGCCTCGATTTCGGCTTCGACCTCCCAGGTGCTGCGCCAGGCAATGCCCCAGCCGCCCCGGCACCAGTCGTGCAGCACCTGACCATCCGAGCAATCCAGCGGACCACCCGGCTTGAAGTGCACGACTTCTGACGAAGTGCCGTCGTCGCCCGGAATGCGAAACGCCCAGCCCCGCGTTTGCGATGCCTCGCTCGACAGCGTAAGGCAATCGTGCTGCGTCAACTCGGACGGATGCAGCGGCGTGCCGCGGCGTTGCAAGTACTCGGGCGTCGCCACGCACAAGCGCCGGTTGTCGCCCACGCGCACGCTAACAAGGGAAGAATCAGGCAAGTCGCCCACACGCACGGCGCAGTCGTAGCCTTCGCCGGTCAGATCAACGACGCGGTCGCTCAGGTTCAGTGAGATCGAGACATCCGGGTGCAGCTCGCGGTACAGCGGCAACAGCGGCGCCACGTGCCGCCTGCCAAAGCCCGCAGGAGCCGTGATGCGCAAATGCCCGGTGGCCTTCACGCCGCCCGCGCTGACGCTGGCCTCCACGTTCGCAATGTCGGCCAGCAGGCGCTGGCAGTCTTCCAGAAAGGCGATGCCCTCATGCGTGAGCGACAGCTTGCGCGTGGTGCGCATAAGCAGCTTCACGCCCAAACGCTCCTCCAGCGCGTCCAGACGCCGGCCCATGATGGCGGGAGCCACCCCTTCCAGTCGCGCCGCCGCCGTGAGGCTGCCGCGTGTGGCAATCGATACGAATGATTCGAGCTGTTTGAGACGATCCATGGACAACAAGATGCGGCTTGATTTTCACGCTGGTCGAGTCGTTTGCAGCCCAGGCACCGCCTTCAGGACGCTTCGCCAGTTTCGACCTATTATCAACGGCGCGCAGAAACATTGAGCCTTTGTGCGTAACCATTTCCGTTCCATTGCAAATCCGGCTCCCTTTTTGCCACACCTATGAGCCCCCCTTCGCCCGCCACGCCCGATTCCGGCGCGCCCCGCCCCGAAGCGCCTCCCCCAGACAACTGGTTCATGCCCGGCCAGTTGGCACGCCTGTTCGCGCCCTCGGGTGTCGATCTGGCGTTCTGGGGTGCCGATGGCATCGTGCGCATGGCAACGCCGGGCTGGTGCGCATGGTTTGGGCTCGACCCAGCGAACGTCGTGGGCCGACACCTGCATGCCCTGCTGGATGCTGACTATCTGCAGCAATGGCAAACCGCATTCAACGCTGCCGCGCACGGCGAGGCTACGCACTACATGGACCACCAGGCGCTGTGGCAAGGCCAGGCCGCATGGCGACAAGTCCATCTGTCGCCGCGCCTGCCGCACTTCGCGCATGCGGCAAGCACCGGCCACGGCGCCGATGGCGTACTGATGGCGATGACCGATGCCACACTGGCGCACATGCAGCAGCAACAAATCGCGCAACTGCAACAGCAGTCCGAAGCACAAGCGGGTGAGGCGGCGGAGCTGGCGCGCCTGCGCGCCCTGCTCGACTGGCGCACGGCCATGCTGACCGAGCACAGCGAGATGCTGCATCTGCTGTCGCACGAAATCCGCCAGCCACTCAACAACGCCTCCGCCGCCATTCAGGCCACCAACCGGGCCATCGTGGCACTGCAACTGCCCGACACTGACCCTGCCAGCAAAGCGCTGGTGCGCGCCGAGCACGTGTTGCAGCAGGTCATCGGCACGCTGGACAACACACTGGCAGCGGGCACCATCCTCGCTGCGGGCGGCAGGGCTGGCGCATCGAGTGACACGGATTTGCCCACGCTCATCGATCTGGTCCTGCACGACATTGCGGCCGACCAGCGCACGCGTATCCAGCCACTGTGGGACACCGATACGCGCACGGTACAACTGCACCCCGCACTGATGCGGCTGACCATCCGCAACCTGCTGAACAATGCATTGGCCTATGCCCCCGAGGCCACCGGCGTGACCCTGCGCATGGCCGAATCGGAGGACCCGCTCGCGCTGGTCATCGAAGTGGCGGACAGCGGCCCCGGCATTGCCGACGAACTGCGCCCACGCCTGTTCGAAAAAGGTTCTCGCGGCCACGGCCCGGACCGCAATCGCACGGGTGCCGGTCTGGGACTGTTCATTGTGCGCTCCGTCATGCAGTTGCACCAAGGTACAGTAGAGGCCCTGCCAAACGAGCCCCACGGCACCATCATGCGGCTGGTCATTCCACAAGGCCTTGCCGACTGACCGGTGGCTCGCCCACTCACGCCGCACATTCCCTGATCCGCCCTGCACACCATGCTCCCTGCCACGCTCGCACTGGTCGATGACGACACCGAATACTGCGAATTCCTCGCGCAACACCTGCGCGCGCAAGGCATCGACGTGCAGGCCTATGGCGACAGCAGCGATTTGCTGGCCGATCTGGAGCCGTACCGTTTCGACTTCTACGTGCTCGACCTCATGCTGCCGGGCGTGGACGGCGCAGAGCTCATCCGCATCCTGCGCAAACGCACCCAGGCGGGCGTGCTCATCGTCTCCGGCCGACTGGGCCCGGAGGTGTTTGCCGAAGTCATCAACGCGGGCGCCGACATGTATCTGACCAAGCCGGTCACGTTCGAGCAGGTCGAGTTGGCCATCCGCGCCGTGCACCGCCGCATCATGACCACGGCAAAAACCGCCACTGCATGGAAGCTCGACAAGCGGCGCAACCTGCTCACCGCCCCCGATGGCCAGACCGTGGATCTCAGCCCCACCGACCTGATCCTGATGGAATGCTTTCTGCAAGCGCAAGGCGCAGTCGTCACGCGCGAACAAATCCGCCATCTTCTGGAGGGCACCAGCGCCGCCGAATCCGACAACAACCTGCACGCCACCATCTACCGCCTGCGCCGCCGCATCGAGCGCGTCACCCCCATGGCCGTGCCGCTGCAATCACAGCAAAAAGTAGGCTACCAGTTCCGCGCACCGCTGATTGCAGGCTGAACCGCGCTGAGACCGCGAGATCGTCGGCACAATAAAAAACGGGCCCGCAGGCCCGTTCGTCATGTCTTCCGAAAGGAAGATTACATGGTCATCTTGGACTCGACGTCCGAGACCTTGCGGCGAGCCAGCGCCAGGTTGGCGCGGCCGCTGTCGAGCACGTAGTAAATGAAGATGCCAGCCAGCTTGGCGGATGGGCGAATGATGTGGTATTGCTTGCCCAGCGTGATCAGGATGTCTTCGATGGAGTCGGTCAGGCCCAGGGCCTTCATGGTCTTCATCTTGGCGCGCACCACTTCGGTGTTGCCGGCGGCGGCCAGTTCCAGGTCCACGCCGGAGCCGATGCTGCCCAGCATCATGCCGCTGTTGTAATCCACCACCGCAGCGCACACGGCACCGTCCAGAGTCATCAGGTCTTGCAAGCTTTCGTTCAAATTCGCCATGTCGAACTTCCTTTTATACAAACGATCAGTTATGGCGAATCGATAGCAATTCACCGCATAAACTGATTGTAGGCCGTCAGTTCTGATTTAGATCATGTTGGTAAAGTCAAAAATTGACTTGATTTGTAATTAATTGCAATTTTTGACCGTTGTACACATGGAGCGTGCCGCCACGCGGAAACGCCGCGTTGTCGCTTGGGCCCTCTGGGTGGGATCGATTCGATCAATGGGGCTTTTGATGCTCACATTGGGTTGTCATGGCGATCAGAAATGATCAATGGAATTGGTTATTGAGATCGAATCACTCTTCGAACGCACCTTAAATCGCGTCGATTACATATAAATAAGTCACAGATAAAACGCTTTTTTCGTGATTGATCATCCAAACAGTTCGTAATACAGTGACCTATCACGATGCCCCACCCTTCTGTGGATGCATCAGTCACTGCTTTTGTGCCATTGAAAAGTAAAGGTAGACATCACCATGACAGACCGCATCGCCGTTCACGGCCTCCAAGTTGCTCCAGAACTGCACAGCTTCATCGAAAAGGATGTGCTGCCCGGTACCGGCGTCGACAGCGCCGCGTTCTGGAAGGGCTTTGACGCGCTCGTGAACGATCTCGCGCCCAAGAACGCCGCCTTGCTCGCCGAGCGTGACCGCCTGCAAAAGGAGCTGGACACGTGGCACAAGGCCCATCCTGGCCCCATTACGAACATGGCGGGCTATAAGGATTTCCTGACGCAGATTGGCTATCTGGTAGAGCCACCGAAGGGTGCCAAGGCGACCACCGAAAACGTGGATGCCGAGTTGGCCAAGATCGCCGGCCCGCAGTTGGTGGTGCCCATCCTGAACGCGCGCTACGCACTGAACGCGGCCAACGCACGCTGGGGCTCGCTGTATGACGCGCTCTATGGCACCGACGCCATCAGCGAAGAAGGCGGCGCAGACAAGGGCAAGGGCTACAACCCGGTGCGTGGCGCCAAGGTGATTGAGTTTGCGCGCAACTTCCTCGATCAGGCCGTGCCGCTCGCCAAGGGTTCGCACAAGGACGCGACCGCATACAAGGTCGCTGGCGGCCAACTGGAGGTGACGTTGAAGGACGGCTCCACCAGCGGCTTGAAGGACGCTGCGCAGTTCGTCGGCTTCCAGGGTGACGCGGCTGCGCCGTCATCCGTGCTGCTCAAGAACAACGGTCTGCACATCGACATCCGCATCGACAAGAATACCGCCATCGGCAAGACCGACGCCGCAGGCGTGGCCGACGTGGTGGTGGAAGCGGCTGTGTCCACCATTCTCGATCTGGAAGACTCCGTGGCCGCCGTGGATGCCGAGGACAAGGTGCTGGGTTACAGCAACTGGCTGGGCATCCTCAAGGGCACGCTGACCGAGTCGTTCGACAAGGGCGGCAAGACCGTGACGCGCGGCCTGAATGCCGACCGCGAATACACCGGCGCTGATGGCAAGCCGCTCACGCTGCATGGTCGCTCGCTGATGTTCCTGCGCAATGTGGGCCACCTGATGACAAACCCCGCCATTCTGTGGGGCGCGGACAAGAAGGAGATTCCCGAAGGCATCATGGACGCCGTGGTGACCACCGCCATCGCCATCCACGACCTGAAGGGCCACGGCGCGAACGGCATCAAGAACAGCCGCACCGGCAGCGTCTACATCGTCAAGCCCAAGATGCACGGCCCGAGCGAAGTCGGCTTTGCCAACGAACTGTTTGGCCGCGTGGAAAAGCTGCTCGGCCTGCCGGAAAACACCGTCAAGCTCGGCATCATGGACGAAGAGCGCCGCACCAGCGTGAACCTGAAGGCCTCGATCGCCGCCGCCCCCGCGCGCGTGGCGTTCATCAATACCGGGTTCCTCGATCGCACGGGCGACGAAATGCACACCGCGATGCAAGCCGGCCCGATGGTGCGCAAGGGCGACATGAAGTCCAGCGCATGGCTGCAAGCCTATGAGCGCAACAACGTGCTCGTCGGCCTGACCATGGGCCTGCGTGGACGCGCCCAGATCGGCAAGGGCATGTGGGCCATGCCCGACCTGATGAAGGCCATGCTGGAGCAAAAAATCGCTCACCCCAAGGCGGGCGCTAATACCGCGTGGGTGCCCTCGCCCACCGGCGCGACGCTGCACGCACTGCACTACCACCAGATCAGCGTGGAAGACGTGCAAAAGGAGCTGGAAAAGACCAGCGCCGACACCGAGCGCGACAACATCCTCGCCGACCTGCTGCAAATCCCCGTGGCCAAGGACCCGAAGTGGACCGACGCGGAAAAGCAGCAGGAGCTGGACAACAACGTGCAGGGCATCCTTGGATACGTGGTGCGCTGGGTGGATGCGGGCATTGGCTGCTCCAAGGTGCCGGACATCCACGACGTCGGCCTGATGGAAGACCGCGCTACGCTGCGCATCTCCAGCCAGCACATCGCCAACTGGCTGCTGCACGGCATCGTCACCGAGCAGCAAGTGCGTGACACCTTCACGCGCATGGCCAAGGTGGTGGACGAGCAGAACGCAGGCGACGCGACCTACATCAGCCTCGCGCAGAACCCGCAAGGCGCGGCCATGCAAGCGGCGCAGGAGCTGGTATTCAAGGGCGTGGAGCAGCCGTCGGGCTACACCGAGCCCCTGCTGCACGCCTGGCGCCTGAAGGTCAAAGCAAAATAATAGATACATCCCCCTGAGGCGCTGCGCGCCTTCCCCCTTCTCTCGGATCGCTACGCGATTCGGGAAGGGGGACACAGCCGGCGCGGCGGGGCGGCCCTTGCGCGGCTGTTGCTGGCATGGGCCGTTCTGGCTTTTGCGCTACGTTGACGATTAAAGCTCTTTCCCTGCGGCGCTGCGCGCCTTCAGGCTTTGCGCAGCACCAATATCTCGATACGTGATGGCACGCCCAGGCGCACGGCGAAGCCGGCCCACTGGCCTGCGCCGTTGCTGACGAACAGCTTCATGCGCTCCACGTCGTACTCGCCGCGCACGAATCCGTTGTTGACGGGTGCGACCAGCCAGCGGTCCATGCCAAGGATGTGACCGCCGTGCGTGTGGCCCGATATCTGCAGCCCTACGCCATGCGCTGCGTTGTCTCTGGCAAGTTTCGGTTGGTGCGCGAGCAGCACGTGGAAGTCTGCGCCCTGCGCCTGTCGCGCAACGGCCTCGATGTCGGGCGGCAGCCCTTCGGGCACCAATGGGTCGACGTTTTGCTGTGACAACCGTCCATAGGCCGGATCGCCCACGCCGGACACCGCCAGCATGCGACCGTTGATGCGGATGCGCTGCGTCTGGTTCTCCAGATAGTGCAAACCCACGCCGCGGAACACCTTGGCCCATGTCTGGTAGCCGCTGTAGTATTCGTGATTGCCGGGCGCGGCGAACACGCCGTAGCGCGCCTTCAACTGCGACAGCGGCGCCAGATTGGCCGCCTGCGTGGCCGCATCGCCGTCCACCATGTCGCCGGGCAGCACAATGAGGTCCGGGTTGGCCGCCAGCGTCTTGTGAACGATGCCTTGCACATGACGCGCGTTGGCCACCGGGCTGGCGTGGATGTCCGCGATCACCGCCACGCGCAGGCCGTCGAACTCGGCGGGCAAGCCTTGGAGGGTGATGTCCTGCTCGTGCACCTGCGGCTGGATGAGCGCCTGCGAAACACCCACACCGGCAATCAGCAATGCGCCCGCCACGCTGATGATCGTCCAGTGCACACGCGCTGCCGCACTCATGGGTCGCCCCAGCAGCCAACGCAACAAGCCGACCACCTCACGCACCAGCGCGAACAGGAAGGCCAGCACCAGCGATGCCAGAATCCAGCCCCCGGCGACTTGTAAGTGGGCGATGGTGAAGTAGTCCAGCGACGTTTGGCGCATCGCCAGGATCAGCGCCACAGGGCTGGCGGCGAGCAAGGCCGTGACGCCCGAAGCCAACCAGAATGCCTTGAAGCGCCGCTCGGAGAGCAAAGGCCACCACAACCACAGTGCGATGGGGACAACCAACAAACTTGCGTAGAAAATCATGCGAACCGAGAAAACGTTTGACCCAAAGGCATTGGCCGCGCAGGCTGGCAACGCCTTTGCCATGCACCCCACGACACCATGAACACCGCTGCCGACACCTCGCCCCCAGCTCCACCACCGGGACTCTGCCCCTTGTGCGGACAATCCAACCAGTGCGCGATCACGGCAGGCCAGCCCGCCGACAGTTGCTGGTGCATGCAGACGCCGGTATCGCGCGAGGCGCTGGCGCGCATTCCGACCGCGCAGCGTGGCAAGACCTGCATCTGCCCGCATTGTGCGCAGCCGGTAGACGATACCAGCATCCTATCGGCACAAGGTTGAGGCAGCAAAAAGGCTTCGCTCCGGTGTCACCTCGGCGCAGCATACATCGCCAAGTGCCGATATGATTTGCCCTCTTCACGAATTCAATCATCTGGAATCCCCATGCCCACGTACCACATCGAAATGATGGAAGGCCGCACCGTCGAACAAAAGCGCAAGCTGGCCGAAGAAATTACCCGCGTCTCCGTCGAGGTGCTCGGCGGCTCGCCCGAATCGGTGGACATCCTGATCACCGACGTCAAACGCGAAAACTGGGCCACCGGCGGCAAACTCTGGCTTGATCGCCAGTGAGCGGCGGCCAGCACAAGGCCGCCACTCGCACCAGCGCTCCCAGCACCACAGAACTGCGTGAGCGCTATGGCCAGAACTACCGCTGGCTGCTGCTTCTGTCGGTGCTCGCGGGCACGATTGCATCGCTGATTCCATCGACCAGCGTGAACGTGGCCATCCCGGCCATGAGCGCGCATTTCACCCTGGGCCAGGAACGCGCCCAGTGGATCACTTCGGGCTTCATGGTCGCCTCGACCATCGCCATGCTTGTCACGCCCTGGCTGCTGTCGCGCTTCGGCTATCGCCACACCTATATCGGCGCCGTCGTGCTGCTGATGGTGGGCGCGCTGGCGGGCGGCGTGGCGCTCAACTTTCCCATCGTGCTGGCGTCGCGCGTGGCAGAGGGCGTGGCGGCAGGCATCATCCAGCCGATTCCGGCGGTCATCATCCTCAACGCCTTCAAGCCGCATGAACAGGGCCGCGCAGGCGGCTTGTTCGGCATGGGCGTGGTGTTGGCCCCAGCCCTCGCACCGGCATTGGGCGGCGCGCTGACCGACCTGTTCGGCTGGCGCAGCACCTTCTTCATGCTGGTGCCGGTGGGCCTGCTGTCGATGTGGCTGGGCCTCAAATTCATTCCGCATTCCGCTCCCGGCGGCGCGCAGATCGGCGGGCAAGGGGCGCGTCTGGACTGGCTCGGCCTCACGCTGGCGGGCGCGGGCACGCTGTGCCTGCTCAACGGCATGGCCGAAATGCATGGCACGACGCGCACCACCGCATTCCTGTTGCTCGCCGCTGCCGCCGTGCTGCTGGGCTGCTTCATCCTGTGGCAACGCTGGCTGCAGCGCCACGACCGCCGCCCGCTGGTGGACATGCGCCTGTTCCATGTGCGCCCGTTCGTGATGGGCTGCATCGTGGCGGCGGTGTACGGCACGGCGATGTTCGGATCGACCTATCTGCTGCCGCTGTTCATGCAGATGGGCCTCGGCCTGTCGGCCAGCATGTCGGGCAATCTGCTGCTGCCAGCGGGTCTGGTGCTGGCAGCCACGTTTCCGCTGGTGGGACGGCTGGCCGACAAGCAACCCACGCACTGGCTGGTGAGCATTGGGCTGGCGCTGCTGGCGCTGTCGTTCGCGCTCATGTTCTGGGCCCGCCTGAGCACGCCCATGTGGGTACTGGCGGCGTTCATCATCATCGGGCGCGTCGGCCTGGGCTTCATCCTTCCCAGCCTCAATCTGGGCGCCATGCGGCCGCTGGACAAGACGTTGATCGCGCAGGGCTCCAGCACCATCAGCTTCATCCGCATGCTGGGCGGCGCCGCGGGCGTGAGCCTGGCCGGTATTGTGCTGGAGTGGCGACTGGCCGTGCACGCCGCCGAGGCAGGCGTGGACGCCAAGGCCGCGCAGATCAGCGCTTTCCACGAATGCTTCGGCCTGCTGACCGCGCTGTGCCTGCTGGCGCTGGCGGCGGCCACGCAACTGCGCGCACCGAAGGTGCAGGCCGACGCATAATCAACAGCGTCCGCCCTCCACGCCACCCTGATGATTTGTCCGCCATGTGCCAGCTTCTTGGAATGAATTGCAATACCCCGACCGATGTGCGCTTCAGCTTCTCGGGGTTCACGCAACGCGCGGGCAACACGGGCGATCACACCGATGGCTGGGGCATCGCCTTCTTTGAAGAAAAAGGGCTGCGCCACTTCGTCGATCACGAACGCGCCATCGACTCCCCCGTGGCCAAACTGATCCGCGAATACCCGATCCGCAGCAAGAATGTCATCGCGCACATCCGCAAGGCCACGCAGGGCGTCGTCAGCTTGCAAAACTGCCATCCCTTTGTGCGCGAACTGTGGGGCCACTACTGGGTGTTCGCGCACAACGGCGATCTGAAGCAATTCAGCCCCAACCTGCACAGCCACTACAAGCCGGTCGGCAGCACCGACAGCGAGCAAGCGTTTTGCTGGATCATGCAAGAGCTGTGGAAGTCGCACGCCACCATGCCCAGCGTCGAAGAACTCACGCTCACGCTGCGCGAACTCGCACCGCGCATCGCCAAACACGGCACCTTCAATTTCCTGCTCTCCAACGGCCAAGCGTTATGGGCGCATGCCTCCACGCACCTGTACTACGTGGAGCGCAAGCACCCCTTCATGCCCGCACAGTTGTGCGACGAGGATCTGAAGGTCGACTTCGCCTCCGAGACCACGCCCAACGACAAGGTCGCCATCGTCGTGACCGCGCCGCTCACCACCAACGAAGAATGGACGCCATTCCAGAGCGGCGAATTGCGCGTGTTCGTCAACGGCGCAGCGGCCTGACACCGACCGCGCAGGCTCAGGCCTTGAGCCCCGCCGTCGTCGCAATGCCCGAGGCGAGATAGCCGCCATCCACCGGCATCATGATGCCGTTCACATACGCCGCGCCATCGCTGCACAGGTACACGATGGCATCGGCAATCTCCTGCGTCGTGCCCATGCGCTTGGCGGGAATCGACGACTCGAACGCCTGCCGGGTTTGCGGCGTGTAGTTCTTCTCTGTCATCGGCGTCAGGATCGGCCCCGGCGCCACCGCGTTCACCGTCACGCCAAAGCTGCCCAGCTCCATCGCAAACTGCCGCGTCAGCCCCACGATCGCCGTCTTCGACGTGCCATACGCCACCCGCCCCACGCCTGCGCGCTCGGAGCTGATCGAGGCCAGATTCACGATGCGGCCAAAACGCCGCTCCACCATGCCGCGCGCCGCCCGTTGCGAGCAGGCAAACGTGCCCACCACGTTCACATCCATCGCCTTGCGAAACATCTCAGGCGGACACTCCAGCACGGACGCCACAGGCATGATGCCGGCGCTGTTGACCAGCACATCCACGCCCGCATTCCAGTGCGACTCTATGGCACGAAACGCCGCGTCCACCGACTGCACATCGCTCACATCGAGCGACACTGCCAGCGCACAGTCCGCGCGCTGCGCGTTCAACTGCCCGGCCAGCGCCTTCGCCTTCTCCAACTGGATATCGAGAATCGCCACCCGGCAACCCGCCTGCGCCAAGCGGTGCACCACGGCCTCGCCGATGCCCGATCCGCCGCCCGTGATCGCGGCGATGCGGGGCGCGCGGATTGTGTTCTGCTCACTCATTCCTTGTCTCCCATCTGATTGGAGGCCGATCGCATCCGGCCCTTGTATTGCCGTTCGGCCCGTTGCGCGATCCGATGAATATAACGGCAACACGGCGCGCCAAAAGCGGTCACAGGCATTGACACACTCCGCGTTTACGATGAAAGATTCCGCCCACAACGCCTGCCCATGTCATCGCCCGTTCCCACCATCACGCCCACCCCGGACCACTCGCAACGCGGCTCGGCGTGGGAGGTGTTTCTGGCGTTTCTCCAACTAGGATTGACATCGTTTGGCGGCCCTATCGCGCACCTGGCCTATTTCCGCGCGGAGTTCGTGCAGCGTCGGCATTGGCTCGACGACCAAAGCTACTCCGATCTGGTTGCGCTGTGCCAGTTCCTGCCCGGCCCGGCCAGCAGCCAGGTCGGCATCGCGCTGGGATGGGGCCGCGCGGGCTGGCGCGGTGCGGCGGCCGCCTGGAGCGGCTTCACGCTGCCCTCGGCACTGGTGCTCATCGTGTTCGCGCTGGGCATCCAGCAATGGAGCGCGCTCGCGCAATCCGGCGCCATACACGGCCTCAAAGTAGTTGCCGTGGCCGTCGTGGCGCAAGCCGTCTGGGGCATGGCCAAGTCGCTCTGCCCCGATGCTCCACGCGCCGCCATGGCCCTCGGCGCTGCGCTCGTCGTGCTTGTGTTTTCAGCGACGTGGGTGCAATTCGCTGTCATCCTTATGGGCGCATGCGTTGGACACGTCTTTTTGAAGCATTCCACGATTGCCCCAATGAGTACGCATAACGATTTCGGCGTCAGCAAAAAAACAGGTGCTTTCCTGCTGGGCACCTTCGTCACATTGCTGGCGAGCCTGCCTTGGCTTGCCAGTGCCATGCACTCGCCCGCACTGACCAGTTTCAGCCAGTTCTATCAGGCAGGCGCGCTCGTCTTTGGCGGCGGCCATGTCGTGCTGCCGCTGCTGCAATCCGCCGTCGTTCCCAACGGCCTGCTCTCCAACGACACATTTTTGGCGGGCTACGGCGCTGCGCAGGCCGTGCCCGGGCCGCTGTTCACCTTTGCTGCCTACCTTGGCGCCGCGATGCCCGAGCCACTCGGCGGCTGGACCGGCGGTGTGCTTCTGCTCGTCGCCATCTTCCTTCCCGCCTTCCTGCTCGTCGCCGGGGCCCTGCCCTTCTGGCAAACGCTGCGCCAACAAGCCCGTGCGCAACGCACCATGGCGGGCATCAACGCCGCCGTCGTCGGCATCCTCCTCGCCGCGCTCTACGACCCCGTCTGGACCAGCGCCATCCACACCCGCACCGACTTCGCACTCGCACTGGCCGCCTTCGGCTTGCTCGTCATCGCGAAAGCCTCGCCCGTATGGGTGGTCACGGGCGCCGCCCTTGCGGGGGCGGTTTTGGGCTGGTGAGCCGAGTACACGCGACTAGCGCTTGTCGCGTGGATTTTTCGCCGCGCCATCCATTTCGCCCCCCCAGGCGGTTGTGCCAACATGGCATTTCAAGTCAGGAGAGATTCCATACTGATCAGATTGCAACGGGCCCTTGACCCTGCGAGCGTCGCTCCCGATGGAGCAGTGCTCCGGCCCGTCGATAGCCGTAGCTGGGCAGCTCGGCAATCTGGCGACGAATGTCGGCCAGCAATGACTCATCCAGAACTGGCGTACGGCCACTGCGGCCATCTCGCCAGTCATCGGGCCTGTGATGCAGTACATGCAGACTTGAGCGCGCTACGCCCAGCACCGAGCAGACCGATTTCATTGCCCGTCCCCGGGCCACAAGGGCGAGCGCGCAATCCACTTTTTTGCGGCGGCGATCTCCACGGCTTCCTTGAGAATCTCGATCTCTAAAGTCTTCTTGCCCAGCACGCGCTGCAGCTTGGCAATCTCGGCACGAGCCGCAGCAGAATTGGAAGGAGCTGTTTCATTTCAAAGCCTTCCTTTCTCGGTAAGTGGCGAAGCGCGAAGTCCCCACTGCCTTCTTTGGGAGTTAGGAGCCTCAGCGTCGCTGTTGAGGCTGCTGCTTCTGGTCTTGCTGACCAGATTGTCCCGGTTGTTTTTCCCGGGCTTCGCTGCTGCTGCTGGCCGGAGTTTGGCTGGTCCTGACCGGGCTGCTGTTGGTTAGGGTTCTATTGTTGTTGTTAGGAATTTTCCTGAGACATAGGAACGCCTCTTTCTTGGGTATCAGGGTGTCACACGGCAAACTGTCTGGCGGCTCAAGGCAGCGGTGGTGCACACCTCTTCGCTGGTCTTCACTGTGGGCACATCATCGGCAAACGGCTTGCAGGCAAATGCGCCCGATGTCTACGCAAGCAAGTCCCTCACCTCTAGTCCAGTACAGAAGGCGGGCCGGTGTCGGTGCAAATCTTTCTCGATGTTGATTGCAAGGCGTTCCAGTGAAGTCATAGCGGTGTCTGCGACTCGCCGTTGTGGTGCGAGGCGATGGAGCGTGCCATTGCGTGATGAATTGAATATGGTTATATACTGTTAATTCATACAGCTATTTATGAGGCGTTTATTCGCGTACCACCTCATCTGCTCGCATCATGCAAATCATCGCCAAACTGAAAATTCTGGCCGATGCAGCCAAGTACGACGCCAGTTGCGCCTCCAGCGGCGTGAAGGGAAGGGACTCTCTGGATGGCAAGGGACTTGGCTCGGCGGAGGGGATGGGCATCTGTCACAGCTACACGCCCGATGGTCGCTGCGTTTCGCTGCTCAAGATTCTCCTCACCAACTTTTGCGTTTACGACTGCCGCTATTGCATCAACCGCAAAAGCTCCAACGTGCAACGAGCGCGCTTCACAGCCGAGGAGGTGGTGCGACTTACGCTGGATTTTTATCGACGCAACTGTATAGAAGGGTTGTTTCTTTCGAGCGGCATCATCCAGTCCTCCGATTACACGATGGAGCAGTTGGTTGAAGTGGCGCGCAGCCTGCGCGAGGATCACGATTTCAGGGGCTATATCCACCTCAAAACCATTCCCGATGCCGATCCGCAATTGCTGGTGCTGGCGGGTCGCTACGCCGATCGCCTCAGCATCAACGTGGAGCTGCCCACCACCGACGGCTTGCAGCGCTTGGCTCCTGAGAAAGACGCCGCAGGAATCGTCGGCGCTATGCAGCATGTGGCAAAGCATATCGAGACGGCGAAGCTCGAACTTCAGACTCAAGCCTCTGATAGGGTGGTTTCACTGCCCGGTGCGCAACGCACTCGGCGTGCTGTGCCGCCGCGTTACGCGCCAGGTGGACAGAGCACGCAAATGATCGTAGGAGCCGACGGGGCCAGCGATGCGCTCATTCTCGGCACGAGCAGTGCGCTCTATCGCGGCCAGCGATTGCGCAGAGTGTATTACTCCGCGTTCAGTCCGATTCCAGATGCCTCATCTGATTTGCCTTTGCAAGCTCCGCCATTGGTGCGCGAGCATCGTCTGTACCAAGCGGATTGGCTGATGCGCTATTACGGGTTCACGCACGATGAGATCGTGGTGCCGGGCAGCGGGGGCATGCTGGATCTTGAAGTTGACCCCAAATTGGCGTGGGCGCTGGCCAACCGCCACGTCTTCCCCGTTGACCTGAATCGCGCGCCTCAGAGAATCCTGCTGCGCGTGCCCGGCTTAGGCGTTCGCAGCGTGCAGAGATTGGTCGCCGCACGTCGTGTGCGTTCTCTGCGCTTGGCAGACCTTCAGCAACTGCATATCGCTGGCGCTAAAGTGCTGGCCTTTGTCGAGTTGGCGGACTACCACCCGCGGATTGATTTGCTGGACAGTCCATTGCTGCGCCGGCAACTGCTTGCACAGATGGCGCAGAACACAACGCAGCGCTCTCACAGCGGCATGAAGCCGCGCGTTGAAGCGCAACTGGCTTTGTTTTAGACATGCGTAGCAGCCACGAAACGCTGGTGGTCGAGCTGGATGCGCCTGATGATTTCGCAGGCTTTCGCCAAGCAGCACGCGTGTTGCTTCTTCTCGGTGTTGAGCCGGAATGTGTGCAATGGCGATCGGTTGATGCGCTGGATATACGAGCGAATATGCAAGCGAATGCGCAAACGGATTCTGACGATCTGTTCACCTCGCTCGCCGCCAAAATCGTGACACCCGCTGATCTCGACCGGGTACCTGCTGCGGGTAGCTCACCCGTGCACATACGCAAGTCCCAATTGGCCGTCCTGCGCAATGCCTGCTGCCATAGCCATGTTGGTCGATACGCGCTGTGCTATCGCTGGCTTTGGCGTGTACAACAGTTTCCCGCATTGGTTGGCGATGTGCTCGACAGCGACTGGCGCCACATCGAGCAGATGGCACAGGCCGTGAGTCGCGAGATTCACAAAATGCATGCCTTCATCCGTTTCAGGCCCACGGTCAACGAAGAGGGCGAAACTGTACACATCGCTTGGTTCGAGCCCGACAACCATATCCTGCGTGCTGCCTGCGATTTCTTTGTGCGCCGCTTTGCCAACATGCGCTGGGCCATCCTGACACCCAAAGGCTGCGTGAGTTGGGATTTACATAGGCTCCAATGGGCGCCGGGAACCACCGCGGCCCAAGCACCGAAGCCGGACGAAGGCGAGGCGTTATGGCTTGCTTATTACCAATCGACCTTCAACCCAGCGCGATTGAAAGAGCAAGCGATGCTGCGGGAAATGCCGCGCCGCTACTGGAGGAATCTGCCCGAGACACGACTGATCCGGCCTATGGTCTCGGCGGCACGAAGCCGCACGTATGAGATGCTCGAGCAAGTACAGCCTTCGGATCCTCATCTGGATGTTGTCGTCAATGAATGTGTTCCGATGGCCGCTAAGGGTTATCGGGAGCGATAGCTTGCCACACGGACGTGGGCTGCCGCAATCGCTGCGTAGCCGAAATAGGCTGATCTGAGACATTCGGCTTTGCCTTGACAGGTTCCGATGCACCCGTTTCCGGACGTTGGCTCAAAAGTGTCTAGGGAATCCGGGGCGATTTGATCGCGCTTTGGTCTCCTACACTCAGAGAATCGCTTTTAATTTTTGCGCTTCCGGCGCTAGCGCTAAAACTAGATGGATCCATCCAGCCTCACCCGTTGGCGCAAGCGCATTGGCGAGGAAGGCGTGGAGACCTTGCTGGCCGTGACGATCGAGGCAGCGCGCGCAGCCGGCCTCATCAAGCGCACAAGCGTGGACACGGTAATCGTGGACACCACTGTCATGCCCAAGGCTGTGGCTCATCCCACGGACAGCAAGTTGCTGGAGCGAAGCCGCCAGCACCTGGTCAAACTGGCTAAGGACAACGGCATTGCGCTGCGCCAGAACTACAACCGGCAAGCACCGCGCATGGCGGTGCAGGCGGGGCGTTATGCGCACGCCAGACAGTTCAAGCGAATGCGCAAAACGATCAAGGCGTTGCGTGTACGCGTGGGCCGGGTGCATCGGGAGATCACGCGCAAGATGGGCGAGCTGCCTGAGCAAGTGCAGGCCAAAGCACACGAGCTTCTGGCACGCACGGGTCGTATTCTCAGGCAAAAGACCAAGGACAAGAACAAGCTGTACGCGCTGCACGCGCCGGAGGTCGAATGCATCAGCAAGGGTAAGGCCAGGACGGCCTACGAGTTTGGCGTAAAGGTGAGCATTGCCACCACACACAAAGAAGGACTGGTGGTGGGCTGTCGCTCGATGCCGGGTAACCCGTACGACGGGCACACCCTGGATGAAACGCTGGAGCAAGTAGGCATCCTGTGCGGCACGGACAGGAAGCCGCACACGGCCATCGTGGACAAAGGATACAAGGGCGCAAAGGTGGAAGGCGTGCGGCTCCTGATGTCAGGCCAGAAGCGCGGAGTGACCCTGCGCCTGAAGGCCATGATCAAACGACGCAGTGCCATTGAGCCCACCATTGGTCACATGAAGATGGATGGACGTCTGGCTCGCAACCCGCTCAAGGGAGCGCTGGGCGATGCGATCCACGCGGTGATGTGTGGTGCGGGTCACAACCTGCGCCTGATCCTGACCGCTCTGCGGCTTTATTGCGCCCGGATGCGGCTGGATATGTGGAGCGCAATTGGTCAGTGGCTCGCGCTTGGCGTGGGACAAAACACAAGGCTTGCTTGGTGAGTGAATTGTTCAGGGCGGACTATCGAGATGCAGGAAGTTCAGCAGCGATTTTTTGGAATAGCGGAATCAGTAATGCGCTACCGCGTTCGCTCAAGTGATCATCGTCGTAGTAGAGAGGCACCCCCTCCAAATCACCCCAGCAACGCCCTTCACTGCACAGATAAGGGACAGGGTCTAGCAAAGTCACGCCACAGGTCTTCGCGATTTCATCTTGAGCATGCAAAGTCCTTCGATGACGCTCATAGTAATCATCTATTTTTATAGAAATTCTTGATTTCAAAGAACCTCTCATTATCCGTCTTTCTATTTCTTCAGGAACATTAACCTCCATTTCAGGAATGGGCCTCATCATATAAACTTTTCTATTATGAGAGAAATAACAAGCAGTATTTTTCATTGAATTTACAATTTCCTCCCTCCTTAACTCATTATTTTTCTTTTCATTTATGAAGAAAATATCATTTGATTTAGAATTTTTTTCCGGCCCAGTTTGACCTTCTATATATGCACTACTTCTATTAACTATAAGTAAAGGTACATCTTTGTATTCGTATTTTAATTTATCTAAGAATTCTAAAACTTGTGCTCCACAGCGATAGTCTGCCTTACCATTACTAATACCAGATGCTGTCAAGCAAGAAGTTAAAGTCCAATCCAAAACCCCATTACCACCAAGTGCCTTCTCGACAGATCGAATAACAGAAGCAGCGTGACTATCTCCAATTACTATTAATGAAATTTTCTCGCGATCCCCATATATACACCCAGGAATTTTTTTCAAACCAGAAACAAAGCACTCTGCCTCTAATGGATTTTTATTAAAACTTTCACTATAAGCCTCGAATGCTTTGTGATTTCTAAAAGCCAGTCCATTATTTAAAAATATCAATAATGAAATAGACAAAAATAAAATAACGGTGGTGGAAATTATTAAAAAGACACCTTTTGAATTTATTTTGCTCAATATATCTCTGCTTGGGATTTCAATAAATTTCCAAGAAATCCATCCAAGCAAAAGCGTTAATAATAATGCAAAAGTAGTCGGAATAGCCTGCCCAAACCAACCTACATAAAAAAGCACGACAGCTAGAGGCCAATGCCAGAGGTAGAGCGAGTAAGAAGCCTTCCCAAGCCATTGAGCCACCTCATGATTTGTCAGAAATCCTTGCCCGTTAGCAGCAAGAAGCATGGCTGTACCAAAAACAGGCACCAATGCTAAATATCCTGGCCAAATATCTTTTTGTTCAATAAAAACAGCGGATCCCAAAATAATAAAAAACCCTGAAATTTCAAGCAATTTCTTTTGCTTAAAAGAGAAGTTATCCCTCTCAAAAAAAATAAAAACCAACCCACCTGCAAGCATCTCCCATGTTCGCGTAGGAATTAAATAAAACGATGCCGATGGCATCTTATAAGTTAAAGCTACAGATAGTATGTAAGAAACAACAAACCCGAAAACAACGAATAAACTAACTATCTTTTCTTTTTTGAAAATCTTATTAAGTCCAAGCAACACAACTGGCAATATCAAGTAAAACTGCCACTCCACTGACAAAGACCATGTGTGCAGTAGAAATTTTTTATGCGATGCTATGTCAAAATATCCACTTTCTCTCAAAAATTGAATGTTAGAGAAAAATCCCAGGGAAGCAATCACATGCTTTGACAGTTCTTTGTACTCACTAAGAGTAAGAAAAAAGTATCCGCAAATCATAAGCACAAGGCAAAGAATCAATAGTGCAGGTATGATTCTTTTCGCTCTGGCCAAGTAAAAATCTACTACAGCCTTATACTCCCAATTATTAGAATATATACCTTTGTATATTATTTTTGTCATCAAGAATCCTGAGATGACAAAAAACACATCTACACCAACTCCTCCACCTTTAAATCCTGGTACTCCGAAGTGAAATAGGATGACCAAGACTACTGCCCAAGCCCTTAACCCATTTATATCTTTTCTAAAATCCATTTGTAATACTTGGGTTTTATTTAAAAATTAAAAAGCCAAACTTTCATTTTACTTATTTTTTCAAAAGAAGTAACATGGGTACACATAAAAACCCCCTCGTGAGGGCACCTCTCACAACCCTTGAATTTCAGGTGGGATCCAAGTCGGGCAACGCCGCTCGCACCGCAATAGGCATTTGAGACGCAGATTCGCGGCAGCTTTGCTGCATTACGCAGCCAAAGTCTCAGGCTTTTACCGATTGCAGACGTTCTTGCCTCTTTGATGTCCCGGATTTGAAGAACGGATCGACCCCGTTTTCAAGGAACGAAGCCAGGCGCTTCAAGTTGTAGCAAGCGGCCATCATCGTCATGGTTGCCGTTGCTCGGGCCTGTCCAATCGAGCGCACGAACTTGCCGCCCATGTGGCGAATTCCTGCAAACACGTGCTCGACCTTGGCTCGTCTCTTGGCAATGCGTTGGTTACGCCTTTGCTGGCATTCGGAGAGCGGCTTGCCCTTTTGTGCCTTACGCTGGATGCCGTCCTTCAAGCCCAGTGCCGCCAGCATCTCTTTGCGCTGCGCACTCGGGTAGGCCCTGTCCGCATTAACCTCTTTACCGGTATTGCGCTGATCCAGCACCTCGTCAAAGTGATGGCCATCGTGCTCGCTGGCCGTGCCAGTGGCCACGCCCCGGATGAAGCCGTGTTTGTGATCCACGCTTACGCTGAGCTTGTAGCCAAAGTAGCGCTTGCCGTGCTTCTTCGTGTGGGTTGCGTCGGTGTCTTTCTGACGTCGCTTGGCGTCGCTCCATTGCGGCTGCTGGCCTTCATCGAGTTTGCGGCGATCATCCTTGCTGATGTGCTGGCGCGGCGCGGGCACCAGCGTGGCGTCAATGGCCTGACCTCCCCGCGCAATGTAGCCGTGGCGGTGCAACTGTTCGTCCACGCCCTGCAGCAAGGCCGTTGCACCGTCGACACCGATGCGCTCGCCAAAACGCCAGATGGTATTGCGGTCGGGCACGTTCATGGAGTCTTGTAGCAGGCAAAAGCGCTGGTAGCTCATGCGGTCCAGCAGCTGGTACTCCATCTGCTCGTCTGAGAGGTTGTACAGGCGCTTCAAAACCAGAATGCGCACCATGACCTCGGTGGGATAGGCTGGGCGCCCACCTTGGCGGCCATCACTGCGCTTGATAAATGCATCGACCAATGCGGCAAGTGCCGTGAAATCGATGTGCTGCGCGATCACCTGCAACGGGTCTCCAACTTCATCGACCTTGCGCTTGCGCGAGGCTTCGGCGAACAGGTCGAACTAGAGAGCGCTGCGTGGGGTGATCATGGCGCTACTTTATCTGCTGTCTGCAGAGGTCATGGGTGTCGGGGGAGGGTTGAGAAGTTCCCAATAATCGATTGAGAATGAGCCTCCGGGCTGCCCGGGTCAGTTGCGCTGACAAATTGGGGCGAGTTTTCTCGCTGCACTTCTGCCCGCTCCACGGGGGCATTGCGCGCAATGGTTTGTGGGCGACGCATTGAAGGCCAGCACGGTCTTTCACGGCCTCAGGGGACTTGGAACGGAAGCAATTGCGCTTTGCTGGCATGCACGACCCCCAACTTCCGCCCCCTGTCGCATTGCAAAACACCATCTCAGTCGTCGGACAGCGGCAGCGAACTTCCAGGAGCGACTGGGCTACAGTCTGAAAGCTCGCTCGAGGTGCGAGTCTCGTCAGAGGCTGGAGGCCTTACTGTGCAGTCGGAAGGACTGGGCAAAAGCGATCCCGCCACCTTCACTGGACATGGTTGCGTCAGGCGGTAGGGTCAACATGACGCTACCATGAGTCAATCAACTCAGAATCCGGTAAATGGTTGATTGAAATGGCGCGGCTGGCGGGGATCGAACCCACGACCCTTGGCTTCGGAGGCCAATACTCTATCCACTGAGCTACAGCCGCTTGTTGGAGAGCGCGATAGAACAATCGGCCCGACAAGTTGGATGCCTTTGTGCCGCGATGCGGTACGTTGGCGTGACCGGGGATTATCGCACGGCTAGGCGGGTGTGGTGGGGGATGGTGGCGTGCTGGGCGCGGGCGGTAGGAAATTTTTAAAGCCAAGGCCCGACAAATAGGCATCCACTGACATACAGCCTGTGTGCGCAAGGGGGAAACTGCCCCCATTGAGTACCCATCCGTGTATGAGGCCGACGAACAACGCATGCAGCCCTTGTGCCGCTATGTCTGCGGGCATGGGGAGTGTCACGTTCAGTTCGTGCGCGGCGCGGGTGAGGTCGTTGGTGAATTTGGCGGAACTGACGCGTGAGGCTTCGATGTGGCCGTCGCGCACTGCGGCGAGTTCGCCGACGTATTCCATCTTGAACATGGCGGTGTCGAAGACTTTGCGCCGACGGTCGTCTTCGCTGATGCTTTCAAACACGTTGCGGATGGAGCGGCGGATGCGCTCCAGCGGCGGGAGTTCGCAATATATGTCGTCGCAGATTTCATCAAAAGGCATGCAAACACGCCCAAGCATGGACGAGAAAACGTCCACCTTGTCCTTGAAGTGCCAATACACGGCACCGCGGGTTGCGCCTGCGCGCTGCGCGATGTCGCTGAGTGAAGTGCGGGATACCCCTTTTTCGAAAAACACTTCTTCTGCCGCATCCAGGAGTCTGGTGCGTGTTTCATCTGCTTCTGCTTTGGTTCGCCTTGCCATGTCCGAGGACCTCAATGAGCCCGTTGTATATGACTTTTCTGTTCCTGGGAACGTTCGTGTCTGAAAGGTAAAGTTGCCGGAGGTGCTAATTATACATTTATGCATGTATGTATAATCGCGCATCAAATTCGTAGGATATGGGGGTTCCCTGCGCCCGTTTCCAGAGTGTCTTGCGCCGCCATATGCGCGTAAAACCTACCAGATACTGTTCTCTATAAAAATTTACCGGAAGGACGTTCATGCATCGCATGTATGAAACACACCAAGCGGCTGATGCCCAATCTTCGACCGCTTTTCGTCGCACCAGATCTGCCGCCTTGGCGCTGGCGCTGATTGCCACGCTCGGCCTGAGTGCCTGCGGGGACAAGAAGGCGGAGCAAGCCCCCCAGAGCGCAGCGCAAGCCAAGCCACCTGAAGTGGGCGTGGTGACAGTGGAGTTGAAGAATGTTCCAGTGATCTCTGATCTGCCCGGCCGTCTGGAAGCGTCGCGCATTGCGCAGGTTCGCGCGCGTGCAGCAGGCATTGTGCAAAAGCGCACGTTCACGGAGGGTACTGACGTGAAGGCGGGTCAGGTGCTGTTCCAGATTGACAACACGCCCTATCGTGCCAACCTGCAGAGCGCTCAGGCCACACTGGCTCAGGCGGATGCGAATCTGGCGCAGGCGGCTTCCACCGTGCGCCGCTACAAGCCGCTGGTGGAGGCGAACGCTATCAGCAAGCAGGAATACGACGTGGCAGTGGCCAACGAGAAGGCTGCGCAGGCTCAGGTGGCGGCGGGCAAAGCTGCCGTGACGAATGCGAACGTGAATCTGGGTTACGCAACCGTGACGGCACCGATTTCCGGTCGCATCGGTCGTGCTCTGGTGACAGAGGGCGCGCTGGTGGGTCAGGGCGACGCGACGCAGTTGGCGGTGATCCAGCAGATCAACCCGATGTACGTGAACATCACGCAGTCGTCCTCCGAAATCCTGCGCATGCGCGAGGCTTTGGCCGCTGGCAAGCTGACCTCGGATGGCAAGTCGGGCGCGAAGGTATCGGTCTACACGGACGATGGACGCAAGATGACGCAGGATGGCCGCCTGTTGTTCACCGATTTGACGGTGGATGAGACCACGGGTCAGGTGCAGGTGCGTGCCGAAATCCCGAACCCGAATGGTTTGCTGCTTCCGGGCATGTATGTGCGCGTGCGTCTGGAGCAGGCACAGATCGACAATGCGATCGAGATTCCCCAACAATCCGTGACACGCAATGAGAAGGGCAACTTCGTCATGGTGGTGGCGGATGACGGCTCGGTCAGCCCCCGTCCGGTGCAGATTTCCCAATCGCAGGGCACGAACTGGATCGTGACTTCGGGCCTCAAGCCCGGAGAAAAGGTGATGGTGGATGGTCTGGTGAAGGTCGGCATGGGTGCCAAAAAGGTGACTCCGGTGCCATGGACCGGTACATCGCAGGCGCAGGCCCAGCCTGCCCAACCCGCCGCCAGCGGCACGGCAGCGCCCACGCCCGCACCCGCAGCGTCTGAGCCCGCCGCAGCGGCTTCGTCCGGCAAGTAATCAGGACGACCTCACATGTCGAAGTTTTTTATTCATAGACCCATCTTTGCATGGGTGATCGCCATCTTCGTGATCCTGTTCGGCATCGTGTCGATCACGCAATTGCCGGTGGCGCAGTTCCCCTCCGTCGCCCCGCCGACCATCACGGTGACGGCCACGTATCCGGGCGCCACTTCCGAGACGATGACGAACTCGGTGTTGCAGCTCATCGAGCGCGAAATGAACGGGGCCGAAGGCCTCATGTATATGGAGTCCAAGGCGCCTGCAGGCGGTCAGGGCACGTTGACCATCACCTTCCAGCCGGGTACCAACCCCGATCTGGCGCAGGTGGACGTGCAGAACCGTCTGGCGCGCGCCCAGCCGCGTTTGCCGAGCGTCGTGCAGGCGCTGGGCGTGCGCGTGGACAAGGCGATGAGCAACTTCCTGATGATTCTGGCGTTCCAGTCGACGGACGGCGCCACATCGCGTGACGACATTGCCGACTACGTGAACCGCAACGTGTTGCCCGAAATCCAGCGTCTCGAAGGCGTGGGCAAGGCGCAGTTGTTTGCTGCCGGCCGCGCCATGCGGATCTGGGTCGATCCGGCCAAGCTGCAAGGCTATGGTCTGTCGATTGCTTCGGTGAACGCAGCGATTGCGGCACAGAACCAGCAGATCTCCGGTGGCTCGCTGGGCGATGCGCCGTCGATTCCCGGCACGACCATGAGCGCCACCATCGTGGTGCCTGGCCAGCTCACCACGCCGGAAGAATTCGGCAACGTGGTGCTGCGCTCCAACGCCGATGGCTCCACCGTGCGCATTCACGACGTGGCACGTGTGGAACTGGGCGTGGAAACCTATGCGTTCAATTCGCGCCTGGACGGCAAGCCCGCCGTGGCGCTGGCCGTGCAGTTGACGTCCACTGCCAACGCCATGGCGACCGCCAAACTGGTGTACGACAAGATGGACACGCTGGCGCCGTTCCTGCCGCAAGGCGTGGAATGGTCCGCGCCGTACGACACATCGAAGTTCGTGAAGATTTCCATCGAGAAGGTGGTGCACACGCTGCTGGAAGCCATCGTGCTGGTGTTCCTGGTGATGCTGCTGTTCCTGCAGAACATCCGCTACACGCTGATCCCGACCATCGTGGTGCCGATCGCTTTGCTGGGTACGTTCGCGATGATGCTGGTGGTCGGATTGAGCATCAACATCCTGGCCATGTTCGCCATGGTGCTGGTGATCGGTATCGTGGTGGACGACGCCATCGTGGTGGTGGAGAACGTCGAGCGCATCATGTCCGAGGAAGGCATTCCGCCGAAGGAAGCGACCATCAAGGCCATGGGCCAGATTCAGGGCGCGGTGGTGGGTATCACCGTGATTCTGGTGACGGTGTTCATTCCGCTGGCGTTGTTCAGCGGCGCGACCGGCAACATCTACCGGCAGTTCTCGCTGGTGATGGCGATCTCGATCTTCTTCTCCGGCTTCTTTGCGCTGACGCTGACGCCCGCGCTGTGCGCGACCATGCTCAAGCCCATTCCCAAGGGCCATGCGCACGACAAGAAGACCGGCCTGCTCGGCCCGTTCTACAACTGGTTCAACGCCAAGTTTGAACGCGGCTCCAAGCACTACCAACGTGCCGTGGGCGGCGTGGTCAAGCGTTCGTTCCAGTCGCTGATCGTGTTCGTGCTGGTGATCGTGGGCGTAGGTTTCCTGTTCAAGACCATGCCGACTTCGTTCCTGCCCACGGAAGACCAGGGCTACGTGATTTCGCTGGTGCAATTGCCGCCGGGCGCGACGCAGGAGCGCACGAGCAAGACCATGGGCGAGCTGGAAGATTTCGTGCTCAAGCAACCTGAAACCGCGCACATCGTGAGTATTCTGGGCTTCAGCTTTGCGGGTACGGGCCAGAACGTGGGCTTGGCGTTCACCACGCTCAAGGACTGGTCGGAGCGCACGGCCAAGGGCTCGGACGCGCAGTCGTTTGCCGGCAAGGCGATGGGCGCGATGATGGCTATTCGTGATGGCTTCATCTACACGCTCGTGCCGCCGTCGATTCCCGAACTGGGCACCAGCGATGGCTTCACGTTCCGTCTGCAGGACCGTGGCAACAAGGGTCACGCAGCACTGATTGAGGCACGCAACCAGCTCATCGCCAAGGCCAACCAGAGCCCCATGCTCGCCGGTGTGCGTTTTGACGGTGTGGACGATGCGCCGCAGTGGCAAGTCAACATCAACCGCGACGCCGTGGCTGCGCAGCGCGTGAGCATGGGCGATCTCGCCACCACGCTCGCAACGGCGCTGGGCTCCACCAATTCGACGGACTTCCCCAATCAGGGCTATATGCAGCGTGTGACGATCCAGGCCGATGCCGGTCGACGCATGCAACCTGAAGATGTGATGCGCCTGACGGTACCTAACGCCGAGGGCAAGTTGGTCGAGCTCTCGACCATGGTCACGGCCAAGTGGATCACCGGCCCGATGCAGGTCTCGCGCTACAACGGCTATCCATCGATGAGCATCACGGGTTCCGCCAAGCCCCCGTACACCAGCGGCGCGGCGATGGAAGAGATGCAAAAGTTGGCGTCCGAGTTGCCCGAGGGCTTCGGCTTCGAGTGGACCGGTCAGTCGCTGGACGAGCGCAAGGCTGGCTCGTCGGCCATGTATCTGTACGCGTTCTCGATTCTGGCGGTGTTCCTGTGTCTGGCGGCGTTGTATGAGAGCTGGTCGATCCCGCTGTCGGTGATGCTGGTGGTGCCGCTGGGTGTGTTCGGCGCGCTGCTGGGCATGAAGTTCCGCGGCATGCCCAATGACATCTACTTCCAGGTGGCGCTGATCACGGTGATTGGTCTATCGGCGAAGAACGCGATCTTGATCGTGGAATTCGCCAAGGACTTGCACGCACAGGGCATGAGTGCGCTCGATGCCGCGCTGGAGGCCGCCCACCTGCGTTTCCGCCCTATTTTGATGACCTCGCTGGCCTTCATTCTGGGTGTGGTTCCGCTGTACATCGCATCGGGTGCCAGCGCTGCCAGCCAGCGCGAGATTGGCACGGGCGTGTTCTGGGGCATGGTGATCGGCACGCCGCTGTCGGTGTTCCTCGTACCGGTATTTTTCGTTGTGATCTTCAAGCTGTTTGGCAAGAAGGAAAAGCAGGATCTGGACCCCTCTTCGAGCACGGGTCACCACGTGGCTCCGCAGGGAGGTACGCACCATGAATAACTACAAACTCATCCCGGCCGTGCTGGTCACGGCGCTGCTCGCCACGGGCTGCTCGTTCATCCCGACGCTGGACAAGCCCGAGCTGCCCGTGTCCGGGCAGTACCCGATCGCCACGGCAGAGACGGCGACGCCCGCCGCCGACATTCCATGGCAGGAGTTCTACACCGATCCGCGCTTGCAGCAGATCATCGGCATGACGCTGGAAAACAACCGCGACCTGCGCATGGCTGTGCTCAACATCGAGCAGGCGCGCGCGCAGTACGACATCCAGCGCTCGCAGCTCTACCCTGAAGTGGGCGTGAGTGCCATGGGGCAGCGCGGACGCAGCCAGCTCACCGGCCAATATGGCAACACCTACTCCGTGGGCCTTGGCATTGCGAGCTGGGAGATCGACTTCTGGGGCCGCGTGCGCAGCCTGAAGGAGCAGGCGCTGGCGCAGTATCTGGCCACCGAAGAAGGCCGCAAGGCGGCGCAGATCAGCCTGATCGCCGCCGTCGCCAACACGTGGATGGGTCTGCAGGCCGACGAGGAACTGCTGGAGATTTCGCGCCGCACGCTGCAAACGCGCGAAGAGTCGATCAAGCTGGCCAAGCTGCGCTTTGACGCGGGCGCGGCCTCCGAGCTCGATTTCCGCCAGGCGCAAACGCTGACCGAGGCGGCGCGCGCCACACTCGCGCAGCAGACGCGCCAGCGCGATCTGGACATCAACGCGCTGACGTTGCTGGTCGGTCAACCGCTGCCGCAGGATCTGCTCGTCAGCCTCAAAGGCAAGAAGCTCACTGATCTGCCTGCACTCAACAACGTGCCCCCCGGTCTGCCCTCCGACCTGCTGCTGCGCCGCCCCGACATCCGTCAGGCCGAGCAGCAGATGGTGGCTGCGAATGCCAGCATCGGTGCCGCGCGCGCGCTGTTCTTCCCGAACATCTCGCTCACCGCCTCTGCCGGGTTTGCCAACTCCGAGTTGTCCAACCTGTTCGAGTCTGGCTCGAAGTATTTCAGCATCGGTCCCTCGCTCTATCTGCCCATCTTCAACGCTGGCCGCAATCAAGCCAATCTGGAAGTGGCCGAGGTGAGCAAGAAGATGGCTGCCGCGCAGTACGAAAAGACGATCCAGACCGCTTTCCGCGAAGTCTCGGATGCGCTGGTGAGCCGACGCTCGTTGGTCGATCAGTTGAATGCGCAGCAAGCGCAGGTGGACGCCGTGTCCGCGCAGTTCAAGCTGTCGGATCTGCGCTATCGCAATGGCGTTTCCAGCTATCTGGATCTGCTCGATGCACAGCGTACGCTGTTCACTGCCGAGCAAGCGGTGGTGCAAACGCGACTGGCGTTGCTGCAAAACCAGGTGAACCTCTACAAGGTACTGGGCGGCGGCTGGTCGCCGCAGGATGACCAGGCCGTGGCCGAAGCCGCGAACAGTGAATCGGCGGCCAAGGATGCGAAAACGCAACCTAACTAACCACTTGAACTGATGCTCAACAAAGAAAGGACGCAATGGCGTCCTTTCTTTGTTTATAAGTGTTGGCAATTTGATTCATCGCAAGCCAATTCCGTGACTCGCGTCAACCCGGAACAATGCGCTGTAGCCGTTCAAACCACGGTCGATATAATCATTGGATCATTTTCGCTTAATAAACACAGAGACTGAGGACCCCATGAGCGATACCCACGAAGAAGCGCACACCGGCCCCATCAAAAATCCAAAACAACTGCTGGTGACCGTCATTGCGGCGTTCGTGATTCCAGTGTTCGTGATTATTGGACTGGTCTATATCGTCACCACCAAGGACAAGCCCGCTGCGGGCGCCGTGAACATGGAGCGCGCACTCGCTGCCCGCATCCAGAAGGTCGGCAGCGTGGAAATCCGGGATGCCAACCGCCCCCTGCGCGACGGCGCTGAGGTCTACAAGGTGCAGTGCGCTGCCTGCCACGCCACCGGCGCCGCTGGAGCGCCCAAGTTTGAAGACGCCGCCGCCTGGGCACCGCGTATCAAGCTGGGACTGGAAGCACTGGTGAAGTCTTCGCTGGGCGGCAAGGGCGCCATGTCGCCACAAGGCGGCGGCGAATTCAACGATCTCGAAATTGCGCGTGGCGTGGTCTACATGGCCAATGCCGCCGGTGCCAAGTTCCCAATTCCCGAAAAGGCTGAAGGTGCTGGCGCAGCCGCATCTGCTGCATCTGCCGCATCTGCACCTGCCGAAGCTGCACCTGCACCCGCTGCGGCACCTGCCCCAGCAGCCGCCCCCGTAGCTGCCACACCCGCTGCTTCGGCCGAAGCAGCTCCAGCACCCGCCGCTGCGCCCGCGCCCGCAGCCGCCAATGCCGATGCAGGCAAGGCTCTCTACGACAAGGCCTGCTTCGTCTGCCACGCAGCCGGTGTGGCTGGCGCGCCCAAGTTTGGCGACAAGGCCGCATGGGCTCCCTACGTAGCCCAAGGCATAGACAGCATGGTCAAGATCGCCATCTCCGGCAAGGGTGCCATGCCACCCCGAGGCGGCTCCACCGCATCGGACGATGAAATCCGCGCCGCCGTGCAATACATGGCCGATCACGCCAAGTAATTCGCACGCTGGCCTTCAGCGCCCGCAAAAAAACCGGCCTTGGCCGGTTTTTTGTTGTCTGCCTGAAAGTGCAAGCGGCGCGAGCAGCCGCTCCTCAATGAGGCGCAGGATCGCGCTGGAATCCATACTGTGCGGGCAACGCATCGCGCAGCACCGCATCCGGCTCTGACAATATCCCGGCCTCGATCGCTGAGGCGGCATCAAGCATGTCTTGCGAGTGCACAACGCCCAGACCTGCTGGCAGTTGCAGATACAGACATCCGTCCTCATCCATCAGCGCGCGCTCGATCTGCGCCGTCTCCAATGCCTCGCCAGTGTGGCTATGCATGTGCAACCGGCCCTCCTCAAAACGCAGCCGCCAGATCCACGGCGTGTTTTCCAGCGCGACAAACACTCGCTGCGGGCCGTTCTGGAAAAACCAGTTCCCTTCATCGTCTTTCAGGTAATTCCGGCCGATGAAGTCGATGAGCTTTTCATGCTCGATGCGCGAGCCTCTGGATGTGGCAAACGCTCCCTGCGCCTGCACTTGCGCATCCCGCAGATACCAGTTTCCGCGCGCATCCAATCCTAGCCAGCCGTAGCAGGCTGGGACGTTCGGCCACTTGGCCATGGCTTGTTTGACGATCTCATCCATCAGCGCATTGTGCACCCGCGAACCATGCGCACACCTGCGCGGGCATATACAAGACATGTCCCGGCCATGCGCCCGAGGCAAAACCCACGTGCCCGCCCTGCTCCGGTTGCCAGAGTTGCACCTGCGCGCTCACGTCATCCGGTGTGGGCAAACTGTGCGCGGGCACGAAGGGATCGTTGCGCGCATTCAGCAGCAGCATGGGCACGCGTACCTGCGCCAGCAAGGGTTTGGCGGAGGCGCGCCGCCAGTAGTCGTCGGCATCGCGAAATCCGTGCACCGGCGCGGTAAAAACGTCGTCAAAACCGTGCAGGTCGCGCACACTGCGCAAGCGGTTGGCGTCGAACAATCCGGGATGCTGCGCGAGTTTGGCCAGCGCCTTGGGAATCATGGTGCGCAGAAACAGGCGTGCGTACAGATGCCGGTTGATGCCGCTATCGATCGCGTTGCCACCCGCCGTCACATCGAGTGGCGAGCAGATGGTGGCCACGCCATCCACATGCGCGCATGCGCTGTCGCCCATCTCTCCGGCCCAACGCGCCAACGCATTGCCGCCCATCGACACGCCTGCCGCGAACAACGGCGCGCGCGCACCTGATGGGCCGCTTTGCATATGGGCAAAGCGGCGCAGCAGCCAATCCACTTCCTCAAAATCGCCCGAGTGGTATGCGCGCGGCGCAAGGTTGATCTCGCCACTGCAACCCCGAAAATGCGGCACGGCCAGTTGCCAGCCACGCTGCGACGCCACATCGGCAAATGCCTGCGCGTAGTGGCTGGCCGACGAACCTTCAAGCCCATGAAACAGCACCAGCAACGGTGCGTTCGGCGCCGCCTTTACGGAATCGGTCGAACGCAGGAAGTCGACGTCCACGAAGTCGCCATCGGGTGCCGTCCAGCGCTCGCGCCGCCAGGGCAGCGGGTTGCCCGAACGGTGGCGCGCGCACAGGGCCGACCAGATGGTCTGCGCATGCCCGCCCGGCAGCCACCACGGTGCTTGATAATTCATGCTGCGGCGGGCCGATTGCAAGCGATCCGCCGCACCTCAATGCAGGACATGCGCCCGCTGTTCGCGCTGGGCGCCGTTGTCGCCCGGCGTCGCGGCACTGGCATGGTGGGCCACCAGACGCCAGCCCTGAGGCAGTTTCTGAAAGACGTTGGTGGCATGCACGAGGGCCTCGCGCGGGCCATCGGGCAGATTGACCACGACATGCTCGATCACGCTGTGCACGGCGCTAGTCAGCCCGGTAAGGCGAACCACTTCTCCGGGCTTCACGTTCAGGCCGCCGCGCTCCAGCATGGTCATGAACATCGCGCGAATGGCATGCACGCCGACCACGCGCGCGCCACCGCCGGGGTGCACGCAGACCACCTCTTCCTCGTCGGCCCAGCAGGCCATGAGCCGATCCACATCCGCTGCCTGCAGTGCCTCGTAGAACGCGGCTTCGACTTCGTCCGGACTGCCGGCCAGCACAGCCGCTCGCGTGGATGCTCGTTTCATGGTTCGTCAAACTGCCAAGGTTAATTTCTGTGATCGCCTGCGAGCAGGCCTGTAGACCTACAACGTGCGCCGCATAATGTATGCACAATGCGTGTCACCAGTCTTGCACCGGGGCGGCATGGCCGTCGCGCGCAAGGATGATTTCCCTCTTTTTACCTCATACGCCCATGACCATCAAACGACTCATTGGACTCTTCGCCGCCATGGTAACCACTCTGGCACTGACCGGCTGCGGCTACAACCAGTTCCAGTCACTCGACGAAGCGACCAAGTCCGCGTGGAGCGAGGTGCTGAACCAATACCAGCGTCGCGCCGATCTGGTGCCCAACATCGTGGCATCGGTGAAGGGTGAAGCCAACTTCGAGCAGGAAACCCTGACCAAGGTGATCGAGGCGCGCTCCAAGGCCACGTCGATCCAGGCCACGCCCGAGCTCATCAACGACCCGGCGGCGTTCAACAAATTCCAGCAGGCGCAAGGCGAGCTGTCCAGCGCGCTGTCGCGCCTTATGGTGGTGGCCGAGCGCTACCCGCAATTGCAGGCCAATCAGGCGTTCCGCGATTTGCGCGTGACGCTGGAAGGCACGGAAAACCGCATCACCGTGGCGCGCAATCGCTACATCCAGTCGGTGCAGGAGTACAACGTGCTGGCACGCAGTTTCCCCAACAACCTGACCGCCATGGTCATGGGCTACAAGCCCAAGGCCAACTTCACCGTGCAAAACGAGGCTGAAATCAGCAAGCCGCCGGTGGTGGACTTCTCTGCGCCTGCAGCCAGCAAGCCCTGAGTTACACGCCCGCATGAACCTGATGCTGTGACGTTGCCCAGCCGAGCCGGATGTCGATGCTTGTCGTGATCAGCCCCCTGTTGCGCCCGTGCGCGGCCCTGCCCCGCGCGCTGACGTCGTACCTGCGCGTGTTGCTGGCGAGCGCCTTGCTGCTGTGTGGCTGGAGTGCCGCGCATGCGCAGCAACTGCTGCCCGTGCCCGCGCTCACCGCGCATGTGATCGACCAGACCGGCACGCTGGATGCATCCGCCAAGCAGGCGCTGGAAGCGCAACTGACCGGCATCGAGCAAAAGCACGGCTCGCAGGTGGTGGTGCTGATGGTGCCCACCACCGCTCCCGAGGACATTGCCGCCTACGCCAATCGCATTGGCAACACGTGGAAGATCGGGCGCAAGAATGTGGGCGACGGCGTGATCATCATCGTCGCCAAGGACGACCGGCGCATGCGCATCGAAGTCGCCAAGACGCTGGAAGGCGCGATTCCCGATCTCGCCGCCGTGCGCATCATCGACGGCGTGATGAAGCCGCATTTCCGTGACAACGACTATGCGGGTGGACTCAAAGGCGCGGTGGACCAGATCGGCGCACGCATCGCCGGCGAAGCCCTGCCCTTGCCTGAACTGCCATCGACTGAACGGCGCAGCAACGCGCAGCAAGGCTTTGACTGGAGCGATCTGGCGATCTTCCTGTTCTTTGCCGTGATGGTGGCAGGACCGATCGTGCGCGGTATTTTCGGGCGTCCGCTGGGTGGCATGCTCATGGGCGGTGGCGTCGGCTTTCTGGCCTTCATCGTCACCACCAGCATTGGCCTCGCAGCAGGTGCGGGTGTACTGGCGCTGCTCTACACCTGGCTCTTCAGCGGCAAGGGCGGCGGTGGTCCCATCGTGCATGGAGGCGGTTTCCCCGGCGGTTTTGGCGGCGGGGGCGGAGGCTTCGGTGGCGGCGGTGGTGGTTTTGGTGGCGGCGGCGGGTTCAGTTCTGGAGGCGGCGGCGACTTCGGTGGCGGCGGCGCGTCGGGCGACTGGTAGACAAGCGACACAGCATGGAATACTCCACCCACCACCACTCCACCAGCCTCTTTGCGCGGCTTGCGCGGCTCGTGCGCAATCGCATGGCCGAAGGTTCGCTGCACCGCGTCATTCCCGCGGATGTGCAAAAGCGACTGGCTGAGCGCGTGCACGCAAGCGAGGCGCGCCACACCGGCCAGATCCGCATTTGCGTAGAAGGCGGATTGCCGCTGTCCTACATCTGGAAATCGGCAAGTGCGCGCGACCGTGCCGTCACCCAGTTCGGCAAGCTGCGTGTGTGGGACACGGAACACAACAATGGCGTCCTGATTTACCTGCTAGTGGCCGAGCACGCCATCGAGATCATCGCGGACCGCGGCATTGCGCGCACCGTGTCACCCAAGGTCTGGCACCAGATGGTGGAGCGCATGCGCACGCAGTTCCGCGAAGGGAAATACGAAGACGGGCTCACGGAGGCGCTGTCCATCGTTACTGCGGCACTGGCCGAGCAGTATCCCGCGAGTGCTGATGGCGCTGCGCCACGCCACCCCAATGAATTGCCAGATGCCCCTGTGGTGATCCGCTGATCGCGAAATGTCTGCGCTGCTGTGAAAACGATTTCACACGAACGTCAAAAATCGAGCTGAACGCCCCGAGCCTGCAATTTTGTTTTCAATGCGCCACGGGCGCGGGACAGGCGGCTGCGCACGGTGCCCACCGGCACGGTCAGCAGCACGGCCGCCTCTTCATACGACATTTCATCGACGCCCACCAGCAGCAGCACTTCGCGCATGCTGTCCGGCAGTTCAGACATGGCGTCTTGCAACAGGCGAATATGCTGCGACTGCTCCATCGCTTCCGCTGGTGACGGCGCATCGCTCATCACACCGTTCAGTTCGGAGTCGTCGACAAAATCGTAGCGGCGATGGGGTGCGCGCGAGAGGTGATTGCGCACCAGGTTCATGGCAATGCCGTACAGCCAGGTAGACAGTTCCGACTGCCCCTTGTAGGACTCAAACGAGCGCACGGCCTCCAGAAACGCCTGTTGCGCCATCTCCTGCGCATCGTCGTGGTTGCTGATGTTCTTGAAGATGAAACGGTGCAACCGCTTGCCGTGGGTTTCCACCAGATGGCGGAACAGCGTATCGCGATCTTGCTCGTCCACGCACGCGGTAGCGGCTTTCGTGACTGGCGCTGCTGTAGAGGCTGCCATGGCGCTCATTCTGCACCTCCGTCAAACACGCGACGACATGGCAGAACGTGCCTGCCCGCCATCGCTGACTGAAGAGAACCGGTCACAAAACGAGCCAGCCATGACTCCACCCCTGCGCAAAACGTCGTCAGGGCGTCCTGATGTGTCACTGCATTGGTAGATTGCGTCACTGGCATGGCCTGCCCCCTGTCATCCTCAGATTGGGACCGGGGGAGGTGTCTGCTGCATCCTCAAAAGTCGGCGCACCGACATTTGAAAAAACCTGTCAAATCCAGCCGGATCGCTGATGACAGTCAAAGACAACGAACTCCCAAGACCCATTCGTTAACAATTTGTAGGCATGGTATGGGAGTTGTTTATTTTTGTATGTCCCCTAAACAGGGTATTTTTGGCTGATTCGTGTGAATTTTTTGTGTCACCCAGCCGGGCCGAATGGTGCGCACCTTGTTGCAAGGCCCGCTCCCAGATGTCTTCAAGAAGACGTCTTGTCGGCTTTCAGGGAGTGCAAAACGGCTTCCAACCACTGCGCGGCCGTGTCATAGGAAACCGGCACGGCACTCATGGCGGCAGCATGCGAGAAGTGCTGCGCCATGATGGCGTCGATATGCTGGCGGTCCGCTGCACCCATGCGCTCATGCGCGATGCCCACGCCATCGCATGCCTTGCGGAACTCAGCGCCGCTCGCGGTTGCGCTGAACTGCAGCGCCGTGAAAAAGTCCACGCCGGCAAGTGCCTGACGACCGGTGGTCGCCATCTCCATCGCTGCCTCTACCGTGCGCGATAGCAGCGGCTGGCCGGGTTTGGGGCGCAGGCCGAGTTCGCGCGCGACGGCTGCGGACAGCTCGGGAGAAAAGCTCTGACCAAGCGCCTGCACAAAGGCGGACGTTGTATCCTGCCCCTGCCCCTGCGCGTTCCAGAGCACTCTGTTAGCACCTGCGCTCGCCGCCTCCTCGCCCTGCACACGCCACGTCTGCCCTTGCAGAGACAAGGTCACGGCATCGAATTGACCGGCGGCCTCGCAAAACGCCTCAAGCGCTGGCGCGGATCGCTGTCCGGTAGCGGGAAAATGTGAGTCAATCGACATCTGCTGTAAAAGTGTGACTAGTGCGATTTCCGAGATTAGTAACAGTGCCTCGGGAACAGTTCCATGTCTTGCGATTGACATGAACTAGGTGTGTAACTCCAATGTGAATTATCTTCGGTCTGTGTACCGGACAAGTCAAAACGTACTCAGTTCGTGAATGCCGTCCGCCGCCCGGTATTTCAAGGAGTTGACCGCCCTCCTGTACCGATGCCCATCCAAAACTGACAACGAACTTTCGATAGATTGTGCCAAAGACGCCGTTACTTCATTGTTTCAAAATGAGTCTTGCGTAACTCACGCCAGGACGCCCTGAGCACGGGCCGAGCGTCAAGCCGGTGGTGCAGATCGGGATGGATGCAGGACGAACATGGTCGCAACGCCTGTTGCGCCTCCACCCGCCCCGCCAAGGAAAAAAGCCGCCTCAAGGGCGGCTTTTTTCCTGATTCCGACATGCAGAGTGGACTGCACGACGAAGTTGCGTAATCAACCTTGCTATCAGCGCTTGTCGCGGAACTTGCGCAATGCCGCAATCTGGGCGGCCATGACGGCGAGTTCAGACTGTGCGCGCGCCAGGTCGAGTTCGCTCTTGGCGTTCTTGAGCGCTTCTTCTGCGGCCTTGCGGGCCTCTTCGGCCTTCTTGTCGTCCAGATCCTTGCCGCGGATGGCGGTGTCGGACAGAACGGTCACGCAGTCGGGTTGCACTTCCAGAATGCCGCCTGCCACAAAGACGAATTCTTCGTCGCCGTTGGGCAGTTCGATACGCACGGAACCTGGCTTGATGCGGGTGATCAGCGGCGTGTGCTTGGGCAGAATGCCCAGCTCGCCTGCTTCACCGGGCAACGCTACGAAGCGTGCCTCGCCAGAGAAGATGGACTCCTCGGCGCTGACCACATCGACGTGGATGGTGTTCATGTTGGGCTCCTGGGAAAGGGTTGGAAGTCTGGCTTGTCAGAGACGACCGGCCGGCGACCCGTGAGGGCTTCCGGCCAGGGCGTTCATCAGGCCATCTTCTTGGCCTTTTCGAAGGCTTCGTCGATTGTGCCGACCATGTAGAAGGCCTGCTCGGGCAGGTGATCGCACTCACCCGCCACGATCATCTTGAAGCCACGGATGGTTTCCGACAGCGGCACGTACTTGCCAGGCGAGCCCGTGAACACTTCGGCCACGTGGAACGGCTGCGACAGGAAACGCTGGATCTTACGGGCGCGGGCCACGGTCAGCTTGTCTTCCGGTGCCAGTTCGTCCATACCCAGAATCGCGATGATGTCACGCAGTTCCTTGTAGCGCTGCAGCGTACCCTGCACCTGGCGGGCGACGCCGTAGTGCTCTTCACCCACGACTTGCGGGTCCAGCTGGCGGCTGGTGGAGTCGAGCGGGTCCACAGCGGGGTAGATACCCAGCGAGGCGATGTCACGCGACAACACGACGGTGGAGTCCAAGTGGGCGAAGGTCGTGGCAGGAGACGGGTCGGTCAAGTCGTCGGCAGGCACGTACACGGCCTGGATCGACGTGATGGAGCCCACCTTGGTCGACGTAATACGCTCTTGCAGACGGCCCATTTCTTCGGCCAGCGTAGGCTGGTAGCCCACGGCGGAAGGCATACGGCCCAGCAGAGCGGACACTTCGGTACCGGCCAGCGTGTAGCGGTAGATGTTGTCCACGAAGAACAGCACGTCCTTGCCTTCGTCACGGAACGCTTCGGCCATGGTCAGACCGGTCAGCGCCACGCGCAGACGGTTGCCTGGCGGCTCGTTCATCTGGCCGTACACCATGGCCACCTTGGAGTCGTTGAGCGACGCCTGGTTCACCACGCCGGCGTCCGACATTTCGTGATAGAAGTCGTTGCCTTCACGGGTGCGCTCACCCACGCCTGCGAACACGGACAGACCGCTGTGCGCCTTGGCGATGTTGTTGATGAGTTCCATCATGTTCACGGTCTTGCCCACACCGGCACCACCGAACAGACCCACCTTACCGCCCTTGGCGAACGGGCACACCAGGTCAATCACCTTGATGCCGGTTTCCAGCAGTTCCTGCGAAGGCGACAGTTCGTCGTATTCGGGAGCCTTGCGGTGGATGGAAGCGGTGAGGCTTTGGTCGATGGGACCGCGCTCGTCGATGGGGTTGCCCAACACGTCCATGATGCGGCCGAGGGTGGCCTTGCCCACAGGAACCGTGATCGGGTTGCCCGTGTTGGTCACCATGATGCCGCGCTTCAGGCCGTCGGACGAGCCCAGCGCAATGGTACGCACCACACCGTCGCCCAGCTGCTGCTGGACTTCCAGTGTCAGAGCGGAGCCTTCGAGCTTCAGCGCGTCATACACCTTGGGCATCTGGTCACGTGGAAATTCCACGTCAACCACCGCGCCAATACATTGAACAATCTTGCCTTGTACTTGAGCCATTTGATTTGCTCCAGAAATTTAAACTGCCGCTGCACCGGCGACGATCTCGGAGAGTTCCTTCGTGATCGCGGCCTGTCGCGTCTTGTTGTAGACCAGCTTCAGCTCGTTGATGACGTTGCCCGCGTTGTCGGTGGCGGCCTTCATGGCCACCATGCGCGCGGATTGCTCCGAAGCCATGTTCTCTGCAACCGCCTGATAGATCAGCGATTCCACATAGCGCACGAGCAGTTCGTCGATCACGGTCTGTGCATCGGGCTCATAGATGTAATCCCAGCCGTGGCCGGTCTTCTGTTCCGCCATCTTCTCGGAGGACAGGGGCAGAAGCTGCTCCACCACTGATTCCTGCTTCATGGTGTTGATGAACTTGGTGTACGAGAGGTACACCGCGTTGATCTTGCCTTCCGCATAGGCGTCCAGCAGCACCTTGACGGGGCCGATGAGCTTTTCGAGATGGGGCGTATCGCCAAGACCTGTTGCATGCGAGACCACCTTGGCGCCAACGCGGTTCAGGAAGCCCAGGCCCTTGTTGCCGATTGCCACGGCCTGCACGGATACACCAGCACCTTGCAGTTCACGCAGTTTTGCGGTGACTGCACGCAGCACGTTGGTATTCATGCCGCCGCACAGTCCCTTGTCCGTCGTCACCACGATGACGCCAGCCGTCTTCGAGTCGTTCACCTTCATGAAAGGATGAACGTACTCGGGATTGGCCTGGCCCAGGTGCACAGCAATGTTGCGCACCTTTTCACTGTAGGGACGAGCAGCGCGCATGCGGTCTTGCGCCTTGCGCATTTTGGACGCGGCCACCATTTCCATGGCCTTGGTGATCTTCTTGGTGTTTTCCACCGACTTGATCTTGCCGCGTATTTCCTTGCCTGCTGCCATGATGGTTCCTCGTCCGGATTAAACGAACGACTTCTTGAACGCAGCGATGGCGCCGGCGAGTTCGGCTTCGTCCTTGCCTTCCTTGTCGAATGCGCGGTTCTTCTCCAGACGCTCAAGCAGCGCAGCGTGGCTGGTCTTGAGGAACTGGTGCATACCGGATTCGAAAGGCAGGACCTTCTTCACATCGATGTCGTCCAGGTAGCCCTTGTTCACAGCGAACAGCGAAGCGGCCATCAGGCTGACCGGCAGCGGGCTGTACTGTGGTTGCTTGAGCAGTTCGGTCACGCGGGCACCGCGGTCCAACTGCTTGCGGGTGGCATCGTCCAGATCGGAAGCGAACTGCGCGAACGCGGCCAGTTCACGGTACTGTGCCAGGTCGGTACGGATACCGCCGGACAGGCCCTTGATCAGCTTGGTCTGGGCAGCACCACCCACGCGCGACACCGAGATACCGGCGTTGATGGCGGGACGGATACCGGCGTTGAACAGGCTGGTTTCCAGGAAGATCTGACCATCGGTAATCGAAATCACGTTGGTCGGAACGAATGCGGACACGTCGCCGGCCTGCGTTTCAATGATCGGCAGGGCTGTCAGCGAACCGGTCTTGCCCTTGACTTCACCCTTGGTGAAGGCTTCGACGTACTCGGCGCTCACGCGAGCAGCACGCTCCAGCAGACGGCTGTGGAGATAGAACACGTCGCCAGGGAAAGCTTCACGTCCTGGAGGACGACGCAGCAGCAGCGACACCTGGCGGTAGGCCACGGCCTGCTTGGACAGGTCGTCATACACGATCAGGGCGTCTTCGCCGCGATCGCGGAAGTATTCGCCCATCGTGCAGCCGGAGTAGGCCGACACGTACTGCATGGCAGCGGATTCGGAAGCGGTAGCCGCGACGACGATGGTGTAATCCATTGCGCCGGCTTGCTCCAGAGCACGCACCACGTTCTTGACCGAAGAAGCCTTCTGGCCGATGGCGACGTACACGCAGACAACGCCCTGACCCTTCTGGTTGATGATCGCGTCGATCGCCACGGCCGTCTTACCGGTCTGGCGGTCGCCAATGATCAGCTCACGCTGGCCACGGCCAACGGGAACCATCGAGTCAATGGACTTGATACCGGATTGCAGAGGCTGGTCAACGGATTGACGTGCGATCACGCCAGGAGCGACCTTTTCGATCACGTCCGTCATCTTGGCGTTGATCGGGCCCTTGCCGTCGATCGGCTGACCCAGTGCGTTCACCACGCGGCCAATGAGTTCGGGGCCCACGGGCACCTCCAGAATACGGCCCGTGCACTTCACGGTGTCGCCTTCGGAGATGTGCTCGTACTCGCCCAGAATCACGGCGCCGACGGAGTCGCGCTCGAGGTTCAGTGCCAGGCCGAAAGACGGCTGGCCATCGGAGCCTGCTGGGAATTCCAGCATTTCGCCCTGCATCACATCAGAGAGGCCGTGCACGCGCACGATACCGTCGGTCACGGAAACAACCGTGCCCTGGTTACGGATATCAGCACCAGCAGCCAGCCCTTCGATGCGGCTCTTAATCAGTTCTGAAATTTCAGCGGGATTGAGTTGCATGACTCTTTCCTTCAATCTTTGGTTAGCCGGGTCCTCGCCGCATCACGCAGTGAGGGCTGCTTTCATTTGTTCCAGGCGGGCCTTGACGGATGTGTCAAGCACCTCATCCCCCACGACGACTCGCACGCCACCGATCAGCGACTCATCCACCTTGCCGGACAGATTGAGCTTGCGGCCAAAACGCTTTTCGAGCGTTGTGCCGAGATCGGCCAGAGCGGCTGCATCCATCGGAAACGCGCTGTAGACCAGCGCGTCGGATGAACCTGTGCTGCTGTTGACCAGCGAGCGGAATTGCGCCGCAATTTCGGGCAGCACGTCCACACGGCCGTTGTCGATCACGGTCTTGAGGAAGTTCCTGGCCAGTTCGGGCAGCTGCGAACGCGCGATGGAAGTGAACACATCGAACAACTGTCCGGCATTCACTTTCGGGTTATCAGCCAGCGAGCGCATCTGCGGGTTGGCGGCAATCGCCGCCAGCTCGTCCGTCCACGAAGCCGCGGCGGTCATGTCCGTACCTGCAACGTTCTTGCAGGCCTTGAACAACGCCTCAGCGTAAGGGCGGGCAATGGTGGCGAGTTCTGCCATGGTTGCTCCCTTACAGCTCGGTCTTCAGACGATTCAGCAGATCCGCGTGGACACCAGCGTTGACTTCCTTGCGGAGAATCTGCTCAGCCCCCTTGACGGCAAGAGCCGCCACCTGCTCGCGCAGGGTTTCACGGGCTTGAATCGCTTGCTGTTCGGCTTCGGCGCGGGCTGCAGCGACAATCTTGTTGCCTTCTTCTGTAGCGCGGGCTTTCGCCTCTTCAATGATGGCCTGTGCGCGGCGCTCGGCATCTGCCAGGCGCGTTGCCACGTCGTTGTTTGCCGAGGCCAGTTCCTGCTTCACGCGCTGGTCGGCAGCGGCGAGTTCGGACTTGGCGCGGTCGGCAGCAGCGAGACCATCGGCGATTTTCTGGGCTCGCTCATCCAGTGCCTTCGCGATCGGGGGCCACACGAACTTCATCGTGAACAGCGCCAGGATCAGGAAAACAATGGCCTGAACGAACAGGGTCGCGTTGATACTCACGGCAACACCTTTCTATCTAGGGCGTTGATCGGAGCTTAGGCCAGAACGAAGGGGTTGGCGAAAGCGAACAGCAGGGCGATAGCAACGCCGATCAGGAAAGCAGCGTCGATCAGACCGGCCAGAATGAACATCTTGGTTTGCAGTTCGTTGATCAGCTCAGGCTGGCGTGCCGAAGATTCCAGGAACTTGCCACCCATCAGAGCAATACCGATCGAAGCGCCGATAGCGCCGAGACCCACGATCAGACCACAAGCCAGAGCGACGAGACCGAGAATGTTTTCCATGATGACTCCTAGGAAGAAAAGAAAGAAAGGTTAAGGAAGGAAAGGATCAGTGAGCTTCATGCGCCTGGCCGAGGTAAATCAGCGTCAGCATCATGAAAATGAAGGCCTGCAGGGTGATGATCAGAATGTGGAAGATCGCCCAGATAGAGCCCGCAATGATGTGCCCCACGGGGAGCAACACACCAGAGAGCGACATAGCAGCTGCGCCGCCCATCAGGGCAATCAGGCAGAACACCAACTCACCAGCGTACATATTGCCAAACAGTCGCATGCCATGCGACACGGTCTTGGCAACGTATTCAATGATCTGCATGAGCAGATTCACCACACCCAGGATCAGGGCGAAGATCGGATTCTTGCTGGTGCCGAACGGAGCGGTCACCAACTCATGCGCCCAGCCGCCCACGCCCTTGATCTTGACGCTGTACACGAAGCACAGGATCAGGACCGCAGTGGACAGGCCCAGCGTTGTGGAGAGGTCGGCGGTCGGAACGACGCGCAGGTAAGCGTGGGGGTCGCCCTGGACGCCTTGCCAGAGCACGGGCAGCAGGTCGACGGGCAGCAAGTCCATGGCGTTCATCAGGAAAATCCAGACGAACACGGTCAGCGCCAGAGGAGCAATGAACTTGCGCGATTGTGCATTGTGGATATTGGCCTTGGCCTGGTTGTCCACCATCTCGACCATGATTTCCACGGCGGCCTGGAAGCGGCCCGGAACGCCCGAGGTGGCCTTGCGAGCGCAGAGCCAGAAAACGAACAGGAACACCACGCCCAGCGTGATGCTGACGGCGATCGAATCCAGGTTCACCACCGAGAAGTCGATGATGGACTTCTGCTTGATGTTTTGAAGGTGCTGCAAGTGGTGAACGATGTATTCACTTGCGGTTGGTGCATTTGCGTCTGCGGCCATCGGACAACTCTCTCAAATAATCAATCAGTTTCTTGTACCCGGCCGCACCAACAGTGCCACCCAGTACGCTTTCATGGTGACGACCATGCCTATCAACAAGGCCAGCCAGTTCACCCCTGGAATCACCCGGGGCGCTGCCACAAGCATCGCCACCGTCAATACAATCTTCACCAACTCCCAGCCAAACATGCCAACCATCGCACTGCCGACCGACGCACGCTTTCGCGCCGCGCCACGGGCAAACACCAGCGATGGCAGCACCACTGAGAGCGCGCCGTAGCCCACCGAAACCGCCGTCAGCGATTTCGACGTGGCCAGCCACGCCACCAGCACGGCAACCAGACCCACCAGAATCTGGGCCAACACGATCCACCAGACGGACAGTGTCGGATGCCTGCTGCGCCACTCCTGCGCTTCCTGCGCAGTCATGGGCTTGAAATCGGAACCTTCGTCCTCCATTTCAGTCTTATCTTCGGATGTCATCGTTTTTGTAATCCTTGGCTGACAGCCGTGTAACAGACCAAAACTTTTACAAAGCCCTTGATTATAAATAGAAACCCGTACCAATCGCCAGTCAGCGAGTTGTTTATTGCTTGCCTGACCTAGATCGAGCCTGACTGTAGCCACCAACCAACGTCAGCGGCCAAGAAACCTTGCGCCCCTTGCGTGCATTGTTGTAGGCGTTTGCGTTGTAGGCATACTGCCCGTGCAAGGGATTACAGGCTTGTGATTTTCCACAGCGACCTTACATGATGACTACAACGCAACCCACTCAAGCGAGTCCCTCATCATGAGCACTGAAGCCACCATCGAGACGCCCGATCCACGCAAGGAATCCCTGATCGAATACCCCTCGCAATTTCCCATCAAAGTGATGGGCGATGACGCCGAAGGCTTCGTGGCCGCAGTCACCAAAGTGGCCGAAGAGTTCGATCCGACCTTTGACGCCAGCACCATCGAGCTGCGCAACAGCAAAGGCGGCAAATACCTGGGCGTGACCATCACCATCACGGCCACCAGCCGTGAGCAGCTCGACAACATCTACCGTGCGCTCAGCTCGCACCCCATGGTCAAGGTCGTGCTGTAAACGGGTCACGCCATGCTGGTCCGACAACTGGGGCGGGTCGACTACGTCGACACCGCCCTTTCCATGCAGCGCTTCACCGAAAGCCGCGCCCCCGATGCCCCTGATGAACTCTGGCTGTGCGAACACGCCCCCGTGTTCACGCAAGGCATCGCGGGCAAGAGCGATCACCTCCTGGCACCTGGGGACATCCAGATCGTGCAGACCAATCGCGGCGGGCAGGTCACCTACCATGGCCCCGGCCAGGTCGTCGCCTATCCGCTGATCGATCTGCGCCGCGCGGGGTATTTCGTCAAGGAATACGTCTACCGGCTGGAGGAAGCCCTCATCCGCACCCTCGCGCATTTCGGCGTCACCGGGCATCGCGTCGCGCATGCGCCGGGGGTTTATGTGCGGCTTGACGATCCCTTCGGGCACGCCATGCTGGCGCAACGCCCCCAGAAAGGTCTTGCCCGGGACGACGCGCAAGACTTTGCCGGACTGGGGAAAATTGCGGCACTGGGCATCAAGGTCTCGCGCCACTGCACCTATCACGGCGTGGCGCTCAATGTGAACATGGATCTCGAGCCCTATACCCGAATCAATCCGTGTGGGTACGCGGGACTGCAAACGGTCGATCTTTCTACAATGGGCGTCAATGTCACCAGTGATGAAGTGGCGCCGGTGTTGACCGATCAACTCGCGCGCCGCCTCGCACCCTGAAGAATTCACGAGCAGCCCATGAGTACACCCGGAACCGAAGTCGTGCGCGAAGCGCAATCCGCCGAAAGCTACAACCCGTTAGCCAAGCAGAAAGCGGCGGCCAAGCTCTCGCGCATCCCGATCAAGGTTGAGCACGGCGAAGTCCTGAAAAAGCCCGAATGGATTCGCGTGAAGGCTGGCAGCCCCACTACACGCTTCTACGAGATCAAGGACATCCTGCGCGCCAACAAGCTGCACACCGTTTGCGAAGAGGCCTCCTGCCCCAACATCGGCGAGTGCTTCGGCAAGGGCACGGCCACGTTCATGATCATGGGCGACAAGTGCACGCGCCGCTGCCCGTTCTGCGACGTGGGCCACGGTCGCCCCGATCCGCTGGATGTGAACGAGCCGCTCAATCTCGCCAAAACGATTGCGCAACTGCGCCTCAAGTACGTCGTCATTACCAGCGTGGATCGCGACGACCTGCGCGACGGCGGCTCGGGCCATTTCGTCGAGTGCATCAAGAACATCCGCGAACTCTCGCCCATCACGCAGATCGAGATTCTCGTGCCCGACTTCCGGGGCCGCGATGACCGCGCCCTGGACATCCTGAAGGCGGCGCCGCCCGATGTGATGAACCACAATCTCGAAACCATTCCGCGCCTCTACAAGGAAGCGCGCCCCGGTTCGGACTACCAGTTCTCGCTCAATCTGCTCAAGAAGTTCAAGGCCCTGCATCCCGACGTGCCGACCAAGAGCGGCCTGATGGTGGGGCTTGGCGAGACCGACGAGGAAATCCTGCAGGTCATGCGCGACATGCGTGCGCACCAGATCGACATGCTCACCATCGGCCAGTACCTCGCTCCGACCAATAGCCACCTGCCTGTGCGCCGTTACGTGCACCCGGACACGTTCAAGATGTTTGAGGCTGAGGCCTACAAAATGGGTTTCTCGCACGCCGCCGTGGGCGCGATGGTGCGCTCCAGCTACCACGCAGACCAGCAGGCGCACGCCGCCGGGGTGTGATCCGCAAAGCGATCTCCTTTCCCCGACAAAAAGCCCGCACGTCGTGAGACTTGCGGGCTTTGTTTTTGTCACTGCACGATCGAGCTACACACCCAGCATTTCAGCGGGATTCTCCGACTCCAGAATGCCCTGCGCCCAGCGCGCCAGCTTGTGCGTATCGGCGCGCAGAATCTCCTGCTTCACCGCCAGAATCTGCGCGGGATGCATCGAAAAACTGCGCAAGCCAAAGCCCAGCAGCAACCTGGTCATGGTGACGTCGCCACCCACTTCACCACACACGCTCACGTGCTTGCCGACCGCGTTCGCCGCAGCGATCACGTCGGAAACCAGGTGCAACACCGCCGGATGCATGGGGTCGTACAAATGCGCCACGGCTTCGTCCGCACGGTCGATGGCCAGCGTGTATTGCACCAGGTCGTTGGTGCCGATCGACAGGAAATCGAAGTACTTCAAAAAGCTGCGCACCATGAGTGCCGCGGCAGGCACTTCGATCATGGCGCCGATTTCCACCGGGCCATAGTGCACGCCGCGCGCATCCAGTTCCGCGCGCGCCACCTCCACCTGCCTGAGCGCCTGCTGGATCTCGCCAAGGCTGGAGAGCATGGGAAACAGCAAGCGCACCGGACCGTGCTGCGCAGCACGCAGGATGGCACGCAATTGCGCGCGGAACATCACCGTATCGGCCAGACTCCAGCGGATGGCGCGCAGGCCGAGCGCCGGGTTCAGCGAGCTGCCATCGCGGTGCGCCTTGTCCAGAGGTTTGTCCGCCCCCACGTCGATGGTGCGCACGGTGACGGGCAGCCCGCGCATGTTCTCCATGACTTCGCGGTACACCACGTACTGCTCTTCTTCGTCCGGCAATTTGCCCGAGCGATCCATGAACAGGAATTCGGTGCGGAACAGGCCCACGCCGACCGCACCGCCGCGCAACGAGGGCTCGCAATCGGAGGGGCGCTCGATATTGGCCAGCAACTCGATCGGCTGACCGTCCAGCGTCACCGCAGGCGTATGGCGCAGGCGCGAAAGGCGTTCGCGCTCCAGCGATACCTGGCGCTGACGGAATCCGTACTCTTCCAGAATGATGGGCGACGGATTGACGATCACCACGCCCGCGTCGCCGTCAATGATGACCCAGTCGTCTTGCCGCACGAGTCGGCTGGCGCTGCGTGCACCCACCACGGCAGGAATGTCCATGCTGCGTGCCACGATCGCCGTGTGCGACGTCTTGCCGCCGACATCGGTGATGAAGCCGGCAAACACGCTGCTCTTGAATTGCAGCATATCGGCGGGTGACAGATCGCTGGCGATGAGCACCAACGGTTCATCGCCAAACTCTTCGCTCAACACACCCTGCTGCGCTCCTGCAGCGGGACGCGCACTTGCAGGTGGCGCGGCCACCGGGCTGGCCACGCCGCGCATGTAGCGCAGGATGCGTTCGACCACCTGCTCCAGGTCGGCCTTGCGCTCGCGCAGGTAGTCATCCTCCATCTCGTCGAACTGGCGCGAGATGATTTCAAGCTGCGTGGTCAGCGCCCATTCGGCGTTGTAGAGGCGCTCAGAGATCCAGCGCTTGACGCCCGACTCCAGCAGCTCGTCCTGCAGCAGCATCAGGTGCACATCCAGCAGCGCCCCCAGCTCCTGCGGCGCATCGGCAGGCAGCAACTCCTGCATGCGCTTGAGCTCGTCGACCACGGCATCGCGGCCGTGGCACAGGCGCACGAACTCCGCGTTGATCTGGTCCGCCTCGATGAAATAGTGCACCACCTCCATGCGACTGGAGACAGCAATCACCGCCCTGCCGATGGCGATGCCGGGAGCAACAGCCAATCCATGGATCGCGAATGTCATGGGCGTTCAGTCTCCTCAATCACGTCTTGTGCTGGCAGCGCTCGGCACCGGCAACGCCGTGCCTTACTCACCCTCACCAAATTTTCCGTCGATCAGCGCCACCAGCGCGTCCATCGCTTCCTGCTCTTGCTCGCCATCGGTTTCGAGCTCGATCTCGACGCCGATGCCAGCGGCCAGCATCATCACCCCCATGATGCTTTTGGCGTTCACGCGGCGCTCGCCACGCGAGATCCATACATCGCAGGGAAACGAGCCCGCCATCTTCGTGAGTTTGGCGGACGCACGCGCGTGCAGGCCCAGCTTATTGCTGATGATGATTGTCTTCTTGATCATGGGAATTACGAAGCATTCGAACTTGGTTTTGCGGCGCCGCGGCGGCAATCGACATGATGCCCTGCGTGCCACCGACCTGCGCACGTGAGAGCAGCGACTCCAGCTCTTCACTGCGATAGCACACGGCGCGCAGCAGCATGGGCAGATTCACACCGCACAGCAAGCGTGTGCGCTGCCCGTCGGCCAGACGCTGGGCCACGTTGCAGGGCGTGGCGCCGAACACGTCAGTCAGCAGCAGGGCTGAGCCAGCAACACTGTCCAGCAGCGCCTGTGCATTGGCCTGCGTCTGCTCGGGCGCTTCGTCAGGCGGCACATCCAACGCCAGCACATCGCCAGCGCAATCAGGAAACACATGCAGCGCGCATTCGCGCAGCGCGCTCGCCAGCGGGGCATGGGCAATGATGAGGATGTGCGTATTCATGGCTAACAGGAGTATGGAGCAGATTATGTCGTGCACGTGGCAGCCTTGCGGGCCATGTTGCGGCCAAGCAGCGTCAACCATGTTGAAGTCAGCTCAGGCAGCGCCATTGGGGCTCTGGTCTTGGCAGACACGCTCAAGTGGCGCGCGTACACGCTGGCAACCCGTCAGTTCAGGTGGATCCCCTGAAAGAATGTATCCGCCGCACCATCATCGCGCTTGTCGGCATACACCACCCCATGCAACAACTGCGCGCGGCCTTGGACGATCCGCGCAAACCACACCGCATCGGCCTGCACATCACCGCCATCGGGACGCTTGCCCTGCGCCTTCATGCGCACGGATTGCGGCACGCCCAAAGCGCCGTTGGGGACGAAGGGTACTTCCTGGTCTGCCGTGCCTGGCGCTGCAGGAGGCAAGCCCAGTTGCGTCCGCACGGCAGCGTGCCACAGCGTGAGCGTGGGCGCAATACTGGCCGGGTCCTGCCCCTCCATCCAGGAGATGGCAAACAGCTTGCCGTGCGCTTCGCATCCGACCATGGAGATGTTGACCGTTTGCGCGCCCATAGGGATCGCGCGCGTGCCGTGATCTGGCTTGCACGGCAGCGCCAGCGTAAGCCCCGCGCCATCCACCGCAACGGTGCGCCAGTTCAGCGCAGGCGAGCAGCCCGACAGCGCGCAGGCCGCCAGAGCACACGCCCAAAGCGATCGAGGGAAGACCTTCAGAATTCGGTGTGGAACCATGCGGTCATTATGGGTCTGGCGTGAACTTTTACCAGAACGGGCAATCCTCTAAACTAGGCGCTTCAATCGGGCGGTTAACAGCCGTTTGGCTGCCCGATCACGGGCAATCCACTCTTGCCATCGTCCCATGCTGGGCTGGTGTGCTGAGGAAACAAAGCAATGAATCTGAAAAAGTGGCTCGCCACCGCCGTTGTCGTGGCATTCGCAGGTGTCGCCGCGTGGGTGTTTCTCGGCACGGGCAGTGCGCCAGCGCCTCAATCGACGTTTGTCCTGCTCGACGGCTCCAGCCGCACGACGGAGCAGATGAAAGGTCGCGTCACACTGGTGAATTTCTGGGCCACCAGTTGCACCACCTGCGTCGCCGAAATGCCCGAGATTGTCGCCACGCACGAGAAATACAAGGACAAGGGGTTTGACACGCTGGCCGTTGCCATGAGCTACGACCCCCCCGCCTATGTAGTGAATTTCGCCGAGTCGCGCAAGCTGCCTTTCCAGGTCGCCATCGACAACACTGGCGCCAACGCCAAAGCCTGGGGCGACGTGAAGCTCACCCCATCCACCTTCATCGTGGACAAGCAAGGGCGCATCGTGAAATCGTTCGTGGGAACGCCCGATTTCGTCGAACTGCACAAGCTGATCGAAAAGCTGCTGGCGGCCTGATCGTTCACACCCGTCCATGAAAAAGAGGTCGACTCCCTGAGGGAATCGACCTCTTTGCTTTGAGCGCTACCGCTCAACAAGCATTACTTGTTGCGGTACTCGTCGTGGCAGGCTTTGCAGGTTTTGGCCGTGGCCGCGAAGGAAGTCTTCAGCGCGTCAAGGTTGCCGGTCTTCGCGGCTGTTTGCAGCTTGCCGGACTCGGCAACGAACTTGTCCGCCAGCTCCTTGAACTTTTCAGGCTCCAGCCAGATGTCGTCCTTGGACTTGTGCGGCGCACCCTTTTCGGTGCCCGGACCAAAGCCTGCCCATGGCAGCTTGGCCATGTTGGCGACCACGTCGGCGTTCTCTTGCGCCATCTTGGCGTCAAAAGGCATCTTGCCCTGCGCCATGGCACCCAGACGGCCAAAATGCTGGCCGATCACGAACAGCGAACTTTGGCGATATTTGATGGCATCTTCTGCCTTGGCGAACTGCGCAGCCGCTGGCATGGCGACCGTCACCGCCGCAGCAGCAGCGGCGAACGCGACGATGGACTTCAACTTCATCATGAGGCGAACCTTTCTTGTGTATTGAATGAAAAAAGATAGCGACAACGGCGACCCTGGCCGCCGTGACTTTCAACGCTGCAATGATGATGAAAACTCTTTCATCTGGTCAACCAAAGATTTGTCTGATCGAGATTACAACATCAGCATTCAATGCCTACTATCATGATCCATTGTGGCTGCATCCCGAGGCTTCCCCCCCCTCAAACTGCGTCTTATTGAATTCTAATCAGAAGAAGTCAACGCCATGCATACCAGCTCCATCCGCATTTGGGATCTTCCAACCCGTCTCTTTCACTGGGCCCTGGTGATCTGCGTGGTGGCCGTCGTGGTCAGCGCAAAAGTCGATGCGTTCGACTGGCATTTCCGCTTTGGATATGGAGTTCTGACCCTACTCAGCTTCCGTCTGGTGTGGGGCCTGATCGGTGGACGCTGGTCGCGCTTTTCCAGCTTCCTGTTCTCGCCCGCCAGCTTCATGCGCTATGTGCGCGGCGGCCACGCCGAGCCACATGCCGGGCATTCGCCATTGGGTGCGCTGTCCGTGTTCGCCCTGCTGACACTGCTCATCGTTCAAGTGGGCAGCGGCTTGGTCAGTGACGATGAGATCTTCAATGCAGGGCCGCTGACGCGCTTCGTCTCGGGTGATCTCGTCAGTCAGGCCACCAAATACCATGCAGAACTGGGTCAGTATCTGATGTACGCCATGGTGGGCCTGCACGTGCTGGCCATCGTCATCTACGTGCTGCGCGGCAAGAATCTGGTGCGCCCCATGTTCCACGGCAACCAGGAGGTGCCCTCCACCATCGCGCCGTCACGCGACGACGCCGCTTCGCGCATCGCGGCGCTCGTGGTGTTTGGCCTGTGCGCTGGCCTCACATGGTGGATTTCCACGCTGGCTCAAGCCTGATACCGGCCAAGCCCGGAGGTGAGCGCGTTCGCACGTGCCACGAAAAATGCACCTCGGCACGGGGTTGACGCCATTACGGCACTGCCGGACATGCGGTTAAACTGGTCTTTTCATCCACTGACCTGTTGACCACATTTCGCGCCTCGCGCCTTTGATGCCCCGTGGACCCACTGCCTTCCATCTCGCTCCGAATCCCTACCCAGCCTCACGAAATGGATGAGGTACGCGAATTGTTCCGGGAGTACGCCGGAACGCTCGACGTGGACCTCTCCTTTCAGGACTTCGACGATGAACTCGCCACCCTGCCGGGTGAATATGCCGAACCGCGCGGCCACATCCTGCTGGCGGAAGTCGATGGCAGCCTCGCGGGCTGCTGCGCGCTGCGGCCGCTGGATACGGCGGATTATTCCAACGCTGCAGAAATGAAACGCCTGTATGTGCGCAAGGCGTTCCGGGGGTTCGGCCTGGGCCGGCATCTGGCAGAAGGCATTCTCGACGCTGCCCGCCTCGGCGGCTACGCCTGTGTCCTGCTCGATACGCTGGACGGCATGGAATCGGCGCGGGCGCTGTACGCCGATCTGGGATTCGAAGAAATCCCGCCGTACTATCACAACCCCATCACGGGCTCGCACTACCTCAAGGTCGATCTCGACTAAACGCCGGACCGCGCCACCAAGCGCGCAAAGAAAAAGCCGCCACGCTTGCGGCGTGACGGCTTTGCGGTTGGCGCGGCAGGCTGTCGCTTAGGCCGACTGCGCCTGCTTGAGCATGGTGTCAGCGTCGCTGACTTCGAACTTGCCCGGGGCTTCCACGTTCAGCGAAACCACCTTGCCGTCCTTGACGAGCATGGAGTAGCGGTTGCTGCGCAGGCCCAGACCCTTGCCATTCAGATCGAGCGTCAGGCCGGTCGCCTTGGCAAAAGCAGCGTCGCCGTCTGCCAGCATGCGCACCTTGCCGTCGGTCTTCTGGTCGCGGGCCCACGCGCCCATCACGAAGGCGTCGTTCACCGACAGGCACCAGATTTCGTCCACGCCAGCCGCCTTCAGGTCGGCTGACTTTTCAACGTAGCCGGGCACGTGCTTGGCCGAGCAGGTGGGCGTGAAAGCGCCGGGCACGGCAAAGACAGCGATGGTCTTGCCTGCAGCGGCCTTGGGCGCATCAACGGCGTTCGGGCCGAGGCTGCAGCCGTTGCCTTCCACTTCCGAATATTCCATCAGCGTGATTGCGGGAAGTTGGTCACCTACTTTGATCATGGCGTGAGCTCCTGTGATTTCATCAATGAAAAGGTGGCAATTCACCCTCTCGCGCGGCCTTTCCGAGGAAAAAGCTGGCGAATGAACAATCTGCCGCCCAAAAAGAAAAACGACCCACATTGTGGGTCGTTTCTGAGGGCTTTGCGTTAGCGCAAGCTTTTGGGCTTACACCAGTGCGGCCTTTTGCACCAAGCGGGTAGCAACCCAGTTCTTGGTCTTGGACAGCGGGCGGCTTTCCTCGATCTCGATGGTGTCACCCATCTTGTACTCGCCCTTTTCGTCGTGGGCGTGGTACTTGCTCGACTTGATCATGATCTTGTCGTAGATCGGGTGCTTCACGCGGCGCTCAACGAGCACCGTCACTGTCTTTTCACGCTTGTCGCTCACCACCTTGCCAACCAAGGTGCGCTTGAGGGATTTTTTAGCTTCCGTCATGTCGGCTCCTGATTACTTGGCGGCTTGCTTTTCAGCAAGAATGGTCTTCGCACGGGCGATGTCACGACGCGTGTTGCGCAGCGTGGCAGTGTTGCCCAGTTGTTGCGTGGCCTTCTGCATGCGCAGACCGAAGTGAGCCTTTTGCAGGGACTTCACTTCAGCTTCCAGACCAGCGACGTCCTTTTGGCGGAGTTCAGCAGATTTAGTCATTTCTTATATCTCCTGATCAAGCACCGATTTGACGGGCAACGAAGGTTGTGCGCAGAGGCAGCTTGGCAGCAGCCAGGCGGAACGCTTCGCGGGCCAGCTCTTCGGGCACGCCAACGATCTCGTAGAGCACCTTGCCGGGCTGGATTTCAGCCACGTAGTACTCGGGGTTGCCCTTACCGTTACCCATACGGACTTCGGCTGGCTTGGTCGAGATTGGCTTGTCGGGGAACACACGGATCCAGATACGGCCACCACGCTTGACGTGACGGGAAATGGCACGACGAGCAGCTTCGATCTGGCGGGCCGTCAGACGGCCACGGTCCGTGGACTTCAAACCGAAATCGCCGAAGGCAACGGAGTTGCCGCGGGTGGCGATGCCGGTGTTGCGGCCTTTTTGTTCCTTACGGAACTTGCGGCGAGCAGGTTGCAGCATGTTTATTCTCCTTTACCGTCCGCTGCTGTAGCGGGCGCGTCAGTCTTGCGAACGCGCTTAACGGCGGTTGCGTCGGTGCCACCGGCACCAGCGGGCTTGTCGCTACCATCGACCGGAGCGGCATTGGTGCCACCGGTACGACGGCCACCGCGACCAGCGCGGTCACCGGCACCACGGCCGTCACGACGCGGGCCACGAGGACGGCGCTCTTCGTCAGGGCGCGGTGTCTCGACTGCCGGCAGGTCGTTGCGACCCAGTGTGTCACCCTTGTAGACCCACACCTTCACGCCGATCACACCGTAGGTGGTCTTGGCTTCGGAGGTGCCGTAGTCGATGTCGGCGCGCAGGGTGTGCAGTGGCACACGGCCTTCGCGGTACCACTCGGTACGTGCGATTTCGATACCGTTCAGACGGCCAGAAGACATGATCTTGATGCCCTGGGCACCCAGACGCATGGCGTTCTGCATGGCGCGCTTCATGGCACGACGGAACATGATGCGCTTTTCCAGCTGCTGCGTGATCGAGTCAGCGATCAGCTTGGCATCGATTTCAGGCTTGCGCACTTCTTCGATGTTCACAGCCACTGGCACGCCCAGGCGAGTAGCGAGTTCCTTCTTGAGGTTCTCGATGTCTTCACCCTTCTTGCCGATCACAACGCCCGGACGAGCCGAGTAGATCGTGATGCGGGCGTTCTTGGCAGGACGCTCGATCAGAACGCGCGACACAGCGGCGTTCTTCAGCTTTGCCTTGAGGAACTCACGCACCTTGATGTCTTCCGCCAGCATGCCCGCGAAATCACGGTTGCTTGCGTACCAACGGCTTGCCCAGTTACGGCTAACTGCAAGGCGGAAGCCGGTTGGGTTGATTTTCTGTCCCATTTTCTTCCCTTGGCCTTAGTTACCGACAGTCACGTACACATGGCACGTGGGCTTGCTGATGCGATTACCGCGGCCCTTGGCGCGAGCGGTGAAGCGCTTGAGTGTGGTGCCTTGCTCAACGTAGATGGTCTTGACGCGGAGTTCGTCAATATCAGCACCGTCGTTGTGTTCAGCGTTGGCGATTGCCGACTCGAGCACCTTCTTGACGATCACAGCAGCTTTTTTCTGCGTGAACTCAAGGATGTTCAGAGCCTGATCAACCTTCTTGCCGCGGATCAGATCCGCTACCAGGCGACCCTTGTCAACCGACAGACGGACGCCCCGGAGGACTGCACGTGTTTCAGACATGGTCGTTCCTTACTTCTTCTGGACTTTTTTGTCCGCAGGGTGACCCTTGAAAGTGCGCGTCAGGGCGAATTCGCCCAGCTTGTGGCCCACCATCTGGTCGGTAACGTAGACCGGCACGTGTTGCTTGCCGTTGTGCACGGCGATGGTCAGACCGATGAACTCGGGCAGAACCATGGAACGACGCGACCAGGTCTTGACTGGCTTCTTGTCCTTGGTGGCGACGGCCTTCTCGGCCTTTGCCAACAGGTGATGGTCAACAAACGGACCCTTTTTGAGAGAACGAGTCATTTGCTACCCCTTACTTCTTGCGACGCGACACAATCATGTTTTGTGTGCGCTTGTTGTTACGGGTACGGTAGCCCTTCGTCAGGTTGCCCCATGGGTCAACAGCATGACGACCTTCACCAGTACGACCTTCACCACCACCGTGCGGGTGATCGATCGGGTTCATGGCAGTGCCGCGAACCGTCGGACGGATACCCATCCAGCGCTTCACACCGGCCTTGCCCAGCTGACGCAGGCTATGTTCTTCGTTGGCGACTTCACCGATCGTGGCGCGGCACTCGATATGAATCTTGCGCACTTCACCGGAACGGACACGCACCTGGGCGTAGGTACCTTCGCGCGCCAGCAGCGTTGCCGAAGCACCTGCGGAACGGGCGATCTGAGCACCGGCGCCGGGCTTGAGCTCGACGCAGTGGATCGTGGAACCCACGGGGATGTTGCGGATAGGCAGGGTGTTGCCAACGCGGATCGGAGCTTCCGAGCCGGACAGCAGCGTTGCGCCCACTTCCACATTGCGCGGAGCGATGATGTAGCGACGCTCGCCGTCGGCATAGCACACCAGAGCGATGTGGGCCGTACGGTTAGGGTCGTACTCGATGCGCTCGACCTTGGCGGGGATACCGTCCTTGGTGCGCTTGAAGTCCACCACGCGGTAGTGGTGCTTGTGACCACCGCCCTTGTGACGGGTTGTGATGTGACCGTTGTTATTACGGCCAGCCTTCTGGTGTTGCGGCTCCAGCAGAGCAGCAAACGCGGCACCCTTGTGCAGGTGGTCGCGGGTCACCTTCACCGCGCCACGCTGGCCCGGTGTCGTTGGTTTCAACTTGATAACGGCCATGGTTTACGCAGCCTCCCCGGACAGGTTCAGCTCTTGACCTTCGTTGAGCAGCACGTATGCCTTGCGCACGTTGTCGCGACGGCCCACGGTCTTGCCAAAACGCTTGGTCTTGCCCTTGGTGTTCACCACAGAAACAGCCTTCACCTCAACCTTGAACATCAATTCCACAGCGGCCTTGATTTCGGGCTTGGTAGCGTTCTGCAGTACCTTGAATGTGACAGCGTTGGACTTCTCGGCAACCATGGTGGCCTTTTCGGACACGATGGGAGCGACCAACACTTGCATCAGACGGCCTTCGTCGAAGGTGCGCTGTGCGGGAGTCGGATTAGTACGGCTCATGCGAACATCTCCTTGAGCTGGTCGATGGCTGCCTTGGTAACGAGCACCTTCTTGAAGTGCACCAGCGACACGGGATCTGCATAACGTGGCTCGACAACGAACACGTTCTTCAGGTTGCGCGAAGCCAGATACAGGTTCTCGTCCACTTCGTCGGCGATCACCATCACGGACTGCAGGTTCATGGCCTTGAACTTGTCGGCCAGCACCTTGGTCTTGGGCGAATCGAGCTTGAGGGACTCCACCACTGCCAGACGGCCTTCACGGGCCAGCTGCGACAGGATGGCGGCCATGCCAGCGCGGTACATCTTCTTGTTGATTTTCTGCGTGAAGTTTTCTTCAGGCAGGTTCGGGAAAATGCGACCGCCTCCACGCCACAGCGGGGAAGAAGTCATACCGGCACGTGCGTTACCAGTACCCTTTTGCTTGAAAGGCTTCTTGGTAGAGTGCTTGACCTGCTCGCGGTCCTTCTGGGCACGGGTGCCCTGACGGCCGTTGGCACGGTAGGCAACGACGATCTGGTGAATCAGGTCTTCGTTGTACTGGCGGTCGAATACGGTCTCGGGCACATCGATCTTCGATGCGGCCTGGCCTTGTTCATTCAGGAGTTCGAGCTGCATTAGTTCGCTCCTTTGGAAGCGGCTGCCTTGATGGCGGGACGCACTGTCACGAAGCCACCCTTGGAGCCCGGAACAGCACCCTTGATCAGGAGCAGTTGACGTGCTTCGTCTACGCGAACCACATCGAGGTTTTGGGTAGTGACGGTGGCATCACCCATGTGACCCGTCATCTTCTTGCCAGGGAACACGCGGCCCGGATCCTGCGCCATACCGATGGAGCCAGGAACGTTGTGCGAGCGGCTGTTACCGTGCGATGCGCGCTGCGACGCCATGTTGTGACGCTTGATCGTGCCAGCATAGCCCTTACCGATCGAAGTGCCTTGCACGTCGACCTTCTGGCCCACTGTGAACAGTTCTGCCACAGGCAGAACGGCACCGGCGGCGTACTTGCCAGCGGTTTCAGCGGTCACGCGGAATTCACGGGTCACTTCACCGGCTTCCACACCTGCCTTGGCAAGGTGGCCGGCTTGAGGCTTGGTCACGCGAGATGCCTTGCGCGAACCGAATGTGACCTGCAGGGACACATAGCCATCGTTCTCTTGGGTTTTGACCTGGGTCACGCGGTTGTTGGACACATCCACCACTGTGACAGGAACTGCATCCCCGTCATCAGTGAACAGACGCATCATGCCCACCTTGCGGCCCAGCAACCCGAGGGAGTTGCTCAGACTCATTGGTTTTCTCCAGTACTCCCGCCGCCCCGACTTCAATTGGCCAGGACGTTTGCACTACAAGTGCCATGCACCAGCAGTGCGCGAAAGAAGGTTGATAAAACTTCGCGCCAAAAAACACTTTGCGCCTCAATTCAAGGCGCAAAAACGCGAAGCACAAAAGTATAACGCGGACTGCCATTTCTGGCAAGCCCGCGTTATAGAGGTACGGCGCTCTACCTTCGCCGTACCGTTTGCGCAACAACCTGTGTACTTATTGCAGCTTGATTTCCACGTCCACGCCAGCCGGCAGGTCCAGCTTCATCAGCGCGTCAACCGTCTTGTCGGTCGGGTCAACGATGTCCATCAGACGCTGGTGCGTACGGATTTCCAGCTGGTCGCGGCTCGTCTTGTTGACGTGCGGCGAACGCAGGATGTCGAAACGCTTCATGCGTGTCGGCAGGGGCACGGGACCCTTGACGATCGCGCCCGTGCGCTTGGCGGTGTCAACGATTTCGGCTGCAGACTGATCGATCAGCTTGTAGTCGAACGCCTTCAGGCGGATGCGGATCTTTTGCTTAGACATGTGTAATTCCTAGCGTTCCAAGAATTACGCAATGATCTTGGCAACCACGCCAGCACCCACGGTGCGGCCGCCTTCGCGGATGGCGA
>DCYB01000009.1 GCA_002331385.1 Comamonadaceae bacterium UBA2121 | reverse complement strand
GGCAAAAGTCCAAGACTTTTTTCTTCCCCCTTCACCATCGTGCTCCAGCATTCCTGCCAGGTGACCGCCTTGTGAAGCGAGAGGGTGATTGTAGTACGGGTTTTCCCGAAAATTTCGAGATTTGATAGTTTTTTCAAAAATTCTTCACTGTCCTCACCCGCTCCTGCCTATGGGCGAGCGCTGCACCTCAAGGGAAAGCATAGTCACTCTATATAGAGGGCCGCGCCCGAGGTGGGGATAATCCCCGTCCATGGCACTCATCACACTATTAGATGCGCAACTGGCGTTCGGTCACGTTGCTTTGCTGGATCATGCGGATTTCACGTTGGAGACGGCGGAGCGCGTGGGCCTGATCGGGCGCAATGGCGCGGGGAAGTCGTCATTGCTCAAGATTCTGGCGGGCTTGGCCAAACCGGACGATGGCGCTTTGCATGTCCAGCAAGGCTTGCGCACGACCTATGTGGCGCAGGAACCCGACCTGAATCCCGAGTCGACGATTTTCGAGGTGGCTTCGGAAGGCCTGGGCGAGGTGGTGGCCTGGCGCGAGCAGTATCTGGCGCATGCGCCGGGTGTGGATCTGGATGCATTGCAATCCCGCATCGAAGCGCATGATGGCTGGAACTGGGAGCAGCGCGTGGAAGAGACGCTGCAACGTCTGCATCTGGATCCGCAAGCGCGCATTGGCACGCTCTCTGGCGGGACCAAGAAGCGGGTGGCGTTGGCGCAGGCGCTGGTGGCCAAGCCGGATGTGCTGCTGCTCGATGAGCCGACCAACCACCTGGACCTCGACTCGATTGCGTGGCTGGAAGATTTGCTCATCGACTTCAAGGGCAGTCTGGTGACCATCACGCACGACCGGGCTTTTCTGGATCGCATCGCCACGCGCATCGTGGAGTTGGATCGCGGGCAACTGCGCTCCTATCCCGGCAATTTCGCGGCCTACGTGGCGCAAAAGGAAGATCAGCTCGCGCAAGAGGCCGTCGTGAATGCCAAGGCCGATCGCTTGCTGGCGCAGGAAGAGGTCTGGATTCGCAAGGGCGTGGAAGCACGGCGCACGCGCGCGCAAGGCCGGATCACGCGGCTGGAGCGGCTGCGCGAGAATCGCGCGGCGCGGCGCGAGGCGCTGGGCAGCGTGAAGATGGATATTGCATCGGGCGTTCAGAACAGTTATCAGGGCAAAATCGTTGCGGAACTGACGGACGTGAGCAAGTCGTTTGGCGACAAGCTGATCGTGAAGAACTTCACCGCCACGATTCTGCGTGGCGACAAGGTGGGCCTGATCGGCCCGAACGGCGCCGGCAAGACGACGCTGCTGCGCATGATTCTGGGTGAAATGGAGCCCGATAGCGGCAACGTGCGACGCGGCAACAATCTGCAGGTGGCCTACTTCGACCAGATGCGTCAGGCGATCGACATGGACGCGACGCTGGAAGACTTCATCAGCCCCGGCAGTGAATGGATCGAGATCGGCAACCAGCGCAAGCACGTGAAGAGCTATCTGGGCGATTTCCTCTTCTCCCCGGCGCGCGCCAATTCGCCAGTCCGCTCGCTGTCGGGCGGCGAGCGCAACCGCCTACTGCTGGCCCGTTTGTTTGCGCGCCCCGCAAACGTGCTGGTGCTCGACGAGCCGACGAACGACCTCGACATCGACACCCTCGAACTGCTCGAGGAGCTGCTGCAAACCTACGACGGCACCGTGTTTCTGGTGAGCCACGACCGGCAATTTCTCGACAACGTGGTGACCAGCACCATCGCCTATGAAGAGCCCGGCGTGTGGATGGAGTACGAAGGCAGCGTGGAAGACTGGCTGATCCAGTCGCGCCGCAAGCGTGAACTGGCCGCACAAGCCGCTTCGCCGAAAAGGGAAGCGCGCAAGGAAGAGGCCAACGCCACAGCGGAGCCCGACAAGCGCGGCGACGCTGGCGCGGCTCCGTCCAAGCGCAAGCTGAGCTACAAGGAGCAGCGCGAGTTGGAGCAACTGCCCGCACACATCGACACGCTGGAAACCGAGCAAAAGGCGATTCGCGATGAGCTGGCCGACAGCACCATCTACGCCCGCGATGGCGCACGCGCAGCGGCCCTGCATGCGCGTGATGGCGAGATCGAAGAACTGCTGATGCAGGCGCTGGAGCGCTGGTCGGAGTTGTCCACGCTCTGACGTGCGGCCCCCGCCTGAGCTTCAGCTTCAGGGCTGGACGAACGGCACGCTGTCAGGCTCGCTCTTGCCCAGGCGCGCGAGGACGGCAGGGCCGATTTGCGCGAGCGGCAGCACTTCATGCGCGGCCCCTTGCGCGATGGCTTCGCGCGGCATGCCGAAGACGACGGATGAGTTGCGGTCCTGCACGAAGTTGTAGCTGCCCAGCTCCCGCATTTCGCGCATGGCCGCCGCGCCGTCGCTGCCCATTCCGGTGAGCATGACACCAATCGCGCGCGGCCCGGCCGCCATGCCCACGGAGCGGAAAAGCACCTCCACCGAGGGCTTGTGCCGGTTCACCGGCGCATCGTCGAACACCGTTGCGGCAAAGCCCGCACCGCGCCGCACCACGGCAAAATGCCGCCCCCCCGGAGCGATGTACGCATGACCCGGCAACAACGGCTGTCCATCGACCGCCTCACATACCGCGATGGTGCTCAGCTCATCCAGCCGGGCGGCAAAATTGGCGGTGAAACCTGCGGGCATGTGTTGTGCAATGACGATGGCGGGAGCATCTTCAGGCATGTGCGACAACACTTCGCGCACGGCTTCGGTGCCGCCCGTCGAGGCGCCGATGCAGATGATGGAGTCACCACGGCGCTGGCTCAGTCGCACGGATTTCATCGACAGTGCGCGCAGATGCCGTAGCGAGGACACATGCCGCACCGGCACGCGGCGCACGCGCGCCTGCGAAGCCACGCGAATCTTCTCCACGATCTGCTCGGCCAATTCAAGCAGGCCCTCCTCCACGCCCAATCGCGGCTTGGCGACAAAGTCCACGGCACCCAGTTCCAGCGCCTTGAGCGTGGTGTCTGCGCCCTGCGCCGTGAGGGTGGAAATCATCAGCACCGGCATCGGTCGCAGGCGCATCAAATGGCCCAGAAAATCGATGCCATCCATGCGCGGCATTTCCACATCCAGCGTGAGCACGTCGGGATTCAGCTCGCGTATCCTGGCGCGCGCCACGAGGGCATCGTGGGCCGAACCGACGCATTCCATGTCGGGCTGCTGGTTGATGATTTCGCGCAGCAGCTGTCGCACCAGCGCCGAGTCATCCACCACCAATACACGGATCTTGCGTTGCATGCGCGGTCATTCCTTGCGTCGGTTGAACAGATCGACAGAGCCGCCATGCGTGGCACGCGCGAGCGACGCCGCATTGCCACGCGCCTCCTGCGCGGCCAGCGCTTGTCGCTGCGTTTGCGCCAGCCGTTTGACCATCGCCCTGCCTGTGGCACCGAAGAAGACCACCTTGCGCGGATAGATGTCCAGCACGTCTTCGGACACGAGCGGGATGCGTTCCGTGCGCAGGTAATCACGCACGAAGCGCGTATTGCGTTCGCCCACGTTCAGGTTGGTGAAGCCGTGAATCACCTGTGCGCCACCGAAGATCTTGGCCTGGATGAATTCGCGCCGTGCGCCGCGCTTCATCATGTCGTTGATGAGCAATTCCATGGCGTAGGAGCCATAGCGCCCCGACGTGTCGCTCGAATCGCCTTCGGGTAGCATGAAATGGTTCATTCCGCCCACGCCGGCGCGGCTGTCCCACAGGCACGCGGCGATGCACGAACCGAGCACGGTGATCAGCAACAGATCATCATCCGTCACGAAGTATTCGCCTGGAAGCACCTTTACCGCGTTGTGCTGGAAATGCGCATCGAAGAAAAAGCTCGACGCCTGTCCCGGCGTGAGCGGACGCGCCCGCAGCGCATCGAGCTGGCTTTCGGTGCGGGCCCGCTTGTTGGGGGGTACTGGTACTGCGCGTTCCTGGGTCATGTGCTTGCGCTCGGCATCACAGCCGCTCATACAGCGTTTTGCCTCTCAGCACGAACAAGTCCCTGGCATCACTGAAATGCTCCGCATGTCCGACGAACAGCAAGGCACCGGGGCGCATCGCGCGATGCAGACGCTCCAGCACGAGCCGCTGCGTTGCCGCGTCGAAATAAATCATCACGTTGCGGCAGAACACCACGTCCCGCGGTTGCTTGAAGGGCCATGTCCCTTCGATCAGATTCAATGGCATGAACTCGACCGCGTCACGCAATGGTGGCCGCACGCGCACCAGCCCCGCGTTGGCGCCCGTGCCGCGCAGGAAGAAGCGGCGCAGCCGCTCGTCACTCAGACCCTTGAGATGGTCTGTGCGGAATACGCCTTGCGCTGCGCGTTCCAGCACGCGCGTGTCGATGTCGCTGGCCAACACCTTCAGGCTGGATCGCTCACCGAGCACTTCCTGCGCCACCATGGCGATGGAGTACGCCTCCTCGCCCGTCGAGGCCGCGCAGCTCCAGATATGCCAGGGCCCGGCAGGATGCTGTCTGAACCAGTGCGCCAGCTCGACAAAGTGGTGCGGCTCGCGGAAAAACGCCGTGAGATTGGTGGTGAGCACGTTCACGAACTCCTGCCACTCTGCCTCGTCCTGCTGCTCCAGCCAGTTCAGATAATCGTGAAAGCGTTTGTGCCCGGTTTCGCGCAAGCGGCGCGAGACGCGGCTGTACGCCATGGCCTGTTTGCCCGCGTGCAAATGGATTCCCGCGCGTTCGCGGATGAGCTTGCGTATGCGATCGAAATCGTCCGTCGTCCAGATAAATTCACGTTCGGCGTGCTCGGTCACGTGCACCGCGCGCCGCGGCGCCGGGGTGCGTGGCGCGGTTTCCGTCGGCACATCCGGCAAGGCGTCGTCCATGGCTTCGCTCACCTCGTGTTCAAGCATCGGCGGCGACCAGCCCCATGTCGGCATGGGCCATGAGTTTTTCGATGTCGAGCAGGATCAGCATGCGCCCATCCACGGTGCCCAGCCCCTCCATGCACGCGGGATCGATGGCGCTGTCCACGTCGGGCATGTCGCTGATGTCGCCCTGCGCGAATTGCAATACATCGCTGACCGAATCCACCACCACGCCCACGACCCGGTCGAGCAAGTGCAGGATAATGACGACGGTGAAAGCGGTATAGACCGGCGCGCTCGCGGGATGCAGCTTCATGCGCAGGTCCGCGATCGGCACGATGGTGCCACGCAGATTCACCACGCCCTTGATGAAAGGCGGCGTGCGCGCAATGCGGGTGGGCGTTTCGTAGCGGCGGATCTCGCGCACCTTGAGGATGTCGATGCCGTACTCCTCTGCGCCGATGCGAAAGGTCAGGTACTCCTTGCCGGGCACCACATCATCCTGCCCTGCTTCCATGTCGGTTACGACATCCATTCCTGCTCTCCCCAGTGCGGCGCCGCCGACATTGCCTGCGCCGTGCCCGCGCGCCGCGCACCGCGCGCACGCCGCACGATGGCGTCTGCGTCCAGGATCAGCGCGACAGAGCCGTCCCCCGTGATGGTCGCCCCCGCCACGTTGGGCACCTTGCGGTAGTTGGTTTCCAGATTCTTCACGACCACCTGATGCTGCCCCAACAGTTCATCGACCTGCAACGCCACGCGCTGGTCCTCGACATCCACGACGACCATGATGGCGGAATCCACGGCGGCATGCGCCGGCGCACGCAGCACGTCAAACAGCTCCGCCAGATCCACCACCGGAAGATACTCGTCGCGCACCTTCACCAGCGGAGTGCCTTCGCCCACGGAATTCACATCAGCAAGTGACGTCTGGAACGATTCCATCACTGCGGACAGCGGCAGGATATAGACCTCATCGCCCACCCGCACGGACATGCCATCCATGATCGCCAGCGTCAGCGGCAAGCGCACGGACACGCGCGTGCCGTAGCCTTCGGCGGAGTCGAGTTCGACCGAGCCGCCCAGCGACGTGATGCTGCGGTTGACCACGTCCATGCCCACGCCGCGCCCGGAAATATCGGTCACCACGTCGGCGGTGGAAAAGCCCGGCTCGAACACCAGCGCCCATACCTGCATGTCGGTCATGTGCCCTGACACGTGCAGGCCGCGCTCGCGCGCCTTGTTCAGGATTTTGTCCCGCGACAGGCCACGCCCGTCGTCATGCACTTCAATCATGATCGAGCCGCCCTGATGCGATGCCGACAGCGTGATCGTGCCGTGTTCCGGCTTGCCTGCAGCCACGCGTTCGGCGGGCGTTTCGATGCCATGGTCGCAACTGTTGCGCACCAGATGGGTGAGCGGATCGGTGATTTTCTCGATCAGACTCTTGTCGAGTTCCGTCGCCTCGCCCAGCGTGACCAGTTCCACGTTCTTGCCGCACTTGAGCGCCAGGTCGCGCAGCATTCTCGGGAAGCGGTTAAAGATGACCGACATGGGAATCATGCGGATCGACATCACCGATTCCTGCAACTCGCGCGTATTGCGCTCCAGATCGGACAGCCCTGCCAGCAGTTGCTGGTGCAGGCGCACGTCGATTCCCCGGCTGTTTTGCGCCAGCATGGCCTGCGTGATGACGAGTTCGCCCACGAGGTTGATGAGCTGGTCTACCTTTTGCACGGACACGCGCACGGTGGCCGCTTCTGCGGCTGCGGCGCTGGATGCGCGGTGTTCAAACGATGGCGTGCTTACCGGCTTGGCGGGCTTGGCGGGCTTGGCGGGCTTGGCCAGCGTTCCTGTCGCAGCGCTATGGGCAGCTGCGGGCGCTGGGGCATCGGGCGCGCTGCCACCGTGAACCTGATCAGCGGGCGCGCCGGGCGCATCCAGAAAGAGACCGAAGAAATCATCCTCCTGCGGCGCACTGTCGGGCGCTGCGCCCGAAGTAGCCGCAGCTGCGCTTGCTGGCGACACTGCGCGCTGGATCTGGAGTTGGCTTTCGGACAGGTGGAACGCTAGCAGATCGCGCAGGTTCGCGTCGCTTTGCGCGGTCTCGATGTCGATCTGGCGCATGGCCGACACCACGCCTTCGCTGCTGGTTTGCGTCACGGCGTTCTGCGCGGCGCGCACGGTGATGCCGGGCTGGCTGTGCAGCAAGTCGAGCACATCTTCCAGCGTGACTGCGGGCGCGGGGCCGGTCAGCAATTGCAGGCGGCGCACGCCGGACACCGCCTCGCCCGGCGCAGCGTCGGGCCGCAGCGTTCCCGCGGCAGGTTGCGATGGCGTGGGCGCAGCGTGCAGTAGCGCCGCGATGCGCTGCGCCAGTTCGGTGGACGCAGGAGATTCGCTTGGCTTGCCGTTGCGGTGCGCGGCCAGCAGGTCGCGCGATGCGTCGGCGGACTGCAGCAGCAATTCGACCAGATCGCTTTGCAGCGTCACATCGCGGCGGCGCACGCGGTCCAGCAGCGATTCCATGTGGTGCGTGAGTTCGGCGATGTCGGTGAAGCCGAACGTCGCCGCACCACCCTTGATGGAATGCGCGCAGCGGAAGATGGCGTTCAGTTGTTCGTCGTTGGCGTGCGCCAGATCCACATGCAGCAGCATGTGCTCCATCTGATCGAGGTTCTCCGTCGCCTCGTCAAAGAAGATCTGATAGAACTGGCTCAGATCCAGCCGGGCAGGCATGCCCGCGCCGGTGCCTTGCGGAGGGTTGTCGGCCATGTAATTGTGTGCTCCCTCGTTGATGGCGTGCAGGCCGACTCGCCGTCAGCGCAAAACTTTCTGGATCACCTCGATCAGGCGGTTGGGGTCGAATGGTTTGACCAACCAGCCGGTGGCACCTGCGGCGCGCCCGGCCTGCTTCATCTGCTCGCTCGACTCGGTGGTGAGGATCAGGATCGGCGTGGTCTTGTAGCGCGGCAGGTCACGCAGCTTGCGTGTCAGCCCCACACCATCCAGACGCGGCATGTTCTGATCGGCCAGCACGAGATCGATGTCGTGGGCCTCGGCCTTTTCCAGCGCGTCCTGACCATCCACGGCTTCCACCACCTGATAGCCTGCGCCTGTCAGTGTAAAGGAAACCATTTTGCGCATGGAAGGCGAGTCATCGACTGCAAGAATGGACGGCATGTATTCAACCTCTTGATCTTGAAATGGGTATGTGGTTGGCGAATCGGGCGGTGAAGGAGCGCATTCAGCGCATGCATGCATGGCTCCTTGCGTCCCACTCAGAATAATTCGATGGAACCCGCCGCCATTTCGCTTTGGGTCACGGGATTGGGGCGAGCGGGCGGCGGTTCGGGGGGCGCGGCGGGCTCGTCCTGTGCGCCAGTGTCCATGGCCTCATTGCCTAACTGGAAGGCGCAACTGTGGATCATCTGTCTGGTGTGGGTGATCAACTGGGTCGCCATGTCGTGGAACTGCAGTTCGGTGATGGCGCTGCGCAGCGCTGCCCGCGCGCCTCCCAGGCGATCGGATTGCGCGACGACGTCATCGTTCAAAAGACCATCGGCCCGCTCGAAACGCTCCAGCAGGTTGTCCGTGGCATGTCCCAGCAGTTCTTCCAGACGCTGCAGGTCATGTATCACCATCAGTAGCGAATCCTGAAGCCCGGCCACGGTACTGACGGAGACCGGCACTGCCGGCTCACCAGAGCGGGTCATCGTAGAAGGCATTGTTTCTCCATGGCTGCACGTGCGGATCTATGCGTCGCCCGGAATGACGCGAAGCCCACTTTTCAGCGGGAATGATACCGATTTCTCACTATTGCACATCAATGTTTGCAAGTATTGCTCAATCAATTGAGGGGCATGTCAGCAAGGACGTGCAGGTGGTGTACGCCTACATCCCCCCTGTGCTTTCGGCCACAACGCGGTTCCAGACGCGCCAGAACTCTGGGTCTTGCGTGTTGGCGAAGTTAATGCGCATGAGCGTGCAAGGCTGGCGCGTGGCGTGAAACAGCGCGCCCGGGGCGATCAGATAGCCCTCGTCGAGCATGCGCTGCGTGAGCATGTCGGTGTCCACGCCCGTCTCCACCCAGCCGAACATGCCGGTCGGCTCGGCGGCGAACGTGCAGCCGGCCTGTAGCGTGAGTTGTACGCTGCGCGTGCGCGCCTGCGCAATGTGCTGGCGCATGCGCTCGGCGTGGCGGCGCAGTTGGCCTTGTTCGATGCAGTGCGCCAGCGCTTTTTCCAGCATGCTGGGCGTGGTCAGGGTGGACAGCAACTTGGTGTCGAGCAGACGCTCCACCAGCGGCTCGGGCGCGGCGATGTAGCCAATGCGCCAGTTGGGCGCGAGGATCTTGGCAAAGCCGTTCACGTAGATCACGCGCTCCAGACCGTCCAGACTCGCCAGTCGGGTGGCGTGTTCGGGCGCGATGTGGCCGTAGGTGTCGTCCTCCACCACATGGAAGTTGAAGCGCTGCGCCAGCCGCAGGATCTGGTGCGCATAGCCGGGTGCCAAGCTGTATCCCGTCGGGTTGTGCAGCACGCTCACGCTCACAAACAACTTGGGCGCATGGGTTTCGCAATAGCGGGACATCACCGCCAGATCGGGGCCCTCGGGGCCGCGCGGCACCGGCAGCACGCGCATGCCCAGCGCATCCAGACGCGCGAACTCGACCGACCAGCCGGGCTCCTCCACCATCACCGGATCGCCCGCCTTGAGCAAGGTGCGGCTGACGATGTCCAGCGCATGTGTCACCCCGACCGTGGTGATGATCTGCCCGGGCTGGGCGGGAATGTTGATGTCCGCCAGCCGGTGCGCCAGCACGGCGCGCAGACCGGGGTCGCCCAGCGGCTCGCCATAACTGAGCGAGCCGGCACGCAGCGTTTCGCTGGTGGTGATGCGGCGCACGGCGGCGGGCATGAAGCGCGCCTCTTCCAGCCACGCCACCGGCAGCACGCCCGCGCCGGGCTGCGGTTTGCTCGAGCCCTGATAGAACATGCCGCGCATCAGCGCCGTGGCGTTGATGCGCGAGCCGGACGAGCGCACCGGCACTGGCCCGAGGGGCGACGCTGATGTGGGCACCGCAGGCGCGGCGCTGCGTCCTGCCTCCCGCACCGAGGCGGATTTCTGCAACAGGTCGCGCACAAAAAAACCACGCTGGCGCCGCGCCTCCACCAGCCCCAGTGCAAGCAACTTGTCGTACGCCGCCACCACCGTATAGGCGCTCACGCCCTGCTGCCGCGCGCAGGCGCGCACGGACGGCAGGCGTGCGCCAGCGGGCAAAAGGCGCGAGCGGATGCGCTCGGCAAAGCGCTCGGCGAGTTGGTCTGTAAGGGTCTGATCCGGTGTTCGGGTAAGGGCCATCGCGGTTGTAATGGGAGGTTGCGCGCTTTCTGTATCGGTCCGAGCGCCAATACAGATCCGTATCTTGTAGAGCAAAACTGTATAGGTACTGTAATGGTTTTGTCCCCTACAGTGAACACCGCAACCATTCGAGTCCTATTAAGAATGCCCCTCGTCGAATTCACTGCACTGCTGGTTCTCGCGACTGCCATGAGCTTCACTCCCGGCCCCAACACCACGTTGTCCGCAGCACTTGCGGCCAACCGGGGCATGCCTGTGGCCATGCGCTTTGTGCTCTCGGTTCCGGTGGGCTGGTGCGCGCTGCTCATCCTGTGCGCGGCCGGGCTCGGCGCCATCCTCATGGCCGTGCCCGCGCTGCGCTGGGCCATCAAGATTCTGGGCGTGGGCTATCTGGTCTGGCTGGCCTTCAAGCTCAGCCGCAGCGCCCAGCTGTCCGAGGCCGACGCCTCGCGCATGGAGATCAGTTTCTGGCAAGGCGCGGCCCTGCAGTTCGTGAACATCAAGGCGTGGATGCTCGCGCTCACCATCGTCGCGGGCTGGATCATCGGACGCGAGGACAGCCTGCAGCGGCTGGCAGTGGTCGTTCCGGTGATGGCGTTCTTCGCCCTGTCGAGCAATCTGCTGTATGCCTCGGTCGGCGCGCTGCTGCGCCACTGGCTGGCGATCGGCTCGCGCCTTTTGTGGTTCAACCGCATGATGGCGCTGGTGCTGGTGGTCACCGCTGTCTGGATGTTGCGCGCATGAGTCACCTGCCATCGCCGCCCTGTCCGGCCTCCCGTGTGCGCACGTTGGCGTTCTCGTTCTCGGTAAACGCGAGTGCGCGACAGGGGATGCGCGTACGCTGCACACTATATGGTTTCAGAAAACGGGTTCGCACCGACACAATCCACCAGAATCCGGTTTCCGCGGGCCGCGCGGGCGCAGGTGACAAGCCACGCTGCAGTCACCGCCCGCGCCGGACTCCGAACGCCTCACCACGGCACTGTTTTCTCGTCTGTTTCCTCATCCCCGTCGAACTGACACACCACCAGACCTGTTTCAAGGCCTCCCTCCGGGGCGACCGACATCGCAAGAAAAGCAAAGCATCATGACGCAATGGACACTGGCCGCTCGGGCCGAAAAAATGAATCCCTCGGTGATCCGGGAAATCCTCAAAGTGACGGAAAAGCCCGGCATCATCAGCCTGGCGGGCGGCCTGCCGTCGCCCAAGACGTTCCCGATCGACGCCTTCGCCCAGGCCTGCGCCGACGTGCTCAAGAACAACGGCGCCGCAGCGCTGCAATACGACGCCAGCGAAGGCTATGGTCCGCTGCGGCAGGCCATCGCCGACATGTTGCCGTGGGAAGTAGACCCCGATCAGGTGCTCATCACCACCGGTTCGCAGCAAGCGCTGGACCTGATCGGCAAGGTGCTGATCGACAACGGCAGCCGCATCCTCGTGGAGACGCCGACCTATCTGGGCGCGCTGCAGGCGTTCTCGCCCATGGAGCCGACCGTGGTGTCGGTGGACAGCGACGAAGAAGGTCCGGTGGTGGAAGACTTTGTGCGCAAGGCGGGCACGGGCGCGGATCGCGCGCGCTTCATGTACCTGCTGCCCAATTTCCAGAACCCCACGGGCCGCACGATGACCGACGCGCGCCGTCAGGCGCTGGTGGACAAGGCCGCCGAGCTCAACATCCCGCTGGTGGAGGACAACCCCTACGGCGACCTGTGGTTCGATCAGGCACCGCCTAAGCCGCTCACCGCGCGCAACCCCGAAGGCGTGCTCTACATGGGCTCGTTTTCCAAGGTGCTCGCCCCCGGTCTGCGTCTGGGCTATGTGGTGGCGCCCAAGAACATCTACCCCAAGCTGCTGCAAGCCAAGCAGGCGGCGGATCTGCACACCCCCAGCTTCAACCAGCGCATGGTGGCCGAAGTCATGAAGGGCGGCTTCCTCGACACGCACGTGCCCAAGATCCGCGCGCTCTACAAGCAGCAGTGCGAGGCCATGATTGCCGCCCTGCAAAAGGAAACGGCGGGCCTTGACGTGCAGTGGAGCCATCCCGCCGGCGGCATGTTCCTGTGGCTGCGTCTGCCCGAGGGCATCGACTCTATCGCGCTGCTGCCCAAGGCCGTGGAGCGCAACGTGGCGTTCGTGCCCGGCTCTGCGTTCTACGCCGACCATGCCGACGCGCGCACGCTGCGCCTGTCCTACGTGACGGCAAGCGAGCAGGACATCGCCACCGCGATTGCCGCGCTGGCAGCTACCATTCGTGAAGCGCTCGGCCACCAAGGCTGAGCCCCTTACACGGAAGGACCAGACCATGCTGAGACTGTGGGGACGCACATCATCGATCAACGTACGCAAGGTCATCTGGGCCGCGCAGGAGTTGGGACTGACGCTGCAGCGCACCGACGCGGGAGGCCAGCATGGCCTCGTGCGTGAGCCCGAGTTCCTGGGCCACAACCCCAATGGTCTGGTGCCGCTGATCGAAGACGAGGGCTTTCGCCTGTGGGAGTCCAACGTCATCGTGCGCTACCTCTGCGCCAAGCACGCTTCGGGTACGCTGTACCCGGAAGACACGCCACAGCGCTTCATCGCCGAGCAGTGGATGGACTGGCAGCAGACCGCGCTCAATCCGGCCGGTCGCGGCGCATTCGTGCAACTGGTGCGCACCGCGCCCGAGCAACGCGACGAAGCCGTGATCATGCATTCCATCAACGCCACGCTGCCGCTGCTGGCCCTGCTCGATGCGCATCTGGCCAGCCGGGCCTATATGGCGGGCGACAAATTCACCATGGCCGACATCCCCGTCGGCTGCGAAATCCACCGCTGGACGGCTCTGCCCATCCAGCGTCCGGCCCTGCCGAATCTGGAGCGCTGGTACGTCTCGCTCACCGAGCGCTCCGGCGCGCGCGGTGTGCTGGATTTGCCGCTGTCCTGATTCCTTTTCTATCTTCTTCGTCCACGCGCCACTTCGGGAGCCCCATGCGCCAACGCCGCTTCATGCAGATCGACGTCTTTTCGCCCAACGCTTTGGGCGGCAATCCGCTGGCGGTCGTGCTCGACGCCGAAGGCATGAGCGACGCGCAGATGCAGCGCTTCGCGCGCTGGACCAATCTGTCCGAAACCACGTTCCTGCTGCCGCCTACGCATCCGGAGGCAGACTATCAGGTGCGCATCTTCACCCCCAGTGACGAGTTGCCCTTTGCGGGCCATCCCACGCTGGGCAGTTGCCACGCCTGGCTGCAGGCGGGCGGCACGCCGAAGTTGGCAGGCCGCGTGGTGCAGCAATGCGCCAAGGGGCTCGTGCCCATCCGCATCGATGCAGAGAATGCGCAGGCACCGCTGGCATTTGCCGCGCCATCCACCACGCGCCACGCGATCAGCGAAGAATCGCTGGCGCCCGTGCTGCAAGCGCTGGGCCTTGAACGCAATGCCGTGCGCGCGCGCGCCAAGCTGGACAACGGCCCGCTGTTCTGGGCGCTGCTGCTCGATGATGCGGACCGGCTGCTGGAGCTGACGCCTGACTTGTCCACGTTGTACGCGCTGAAAGTCAACGTCGGACTGGCCGCGCCCTATTCCCCATCGCCATCGTCGGCGCTGATTGGGCGCTCCAGCCGCGAGGCGCGTGCCTTCCATCCGTCCACCCACGCGGACGCTGACACACCCGATCTGGAAGTGCGCGTATTCTTTGACGCCACCACCACCTGCGTGGAAGACCCGATCACCGGCAGCTTCAACGCCAGTCTGGCGCAATGGCTGATCGACGAAGGACACCTTCGCGCGCCCTACCTCGTGGCGCAAGGCACCTGCCTCGCGCGCGATGGTCGCGTGCTGATCACGCAGGATGCCGCCGGGCAAGTCTGGGTCGGCGGCGCCAGCCACACGTGCATTCGCGGCGAGGCATGGCTGTAATGCAGTCCACGCCAGCGCAACTCGACCATCTGGTGGTGCTGGCGGCAGACCTGGCAAGCGGTGTGCGCTGGTGCGAGCGCACGCTGGGCGTCACGCCCGATGCGGGCGGCGAGCACCCGCTGATGGGCACGCACAACCGGCTGATCAACATCTCCAGCGCGGCGCACCCGCGCGCGTACCTCGAAATCATTGCGCTTCATCCCGGCGTGCAACCCACGCGCGAAGCCGGCAAGAAGCGCTGGTTCGACATGGACGATCCGCGCCTGATGCAGCGCGTTGCCACCAGCGGCCCGCAATTGATCCACTGGGTGGCGAGCGTGCCCGATCTGGCCGCCAGTCATGCCGCGTGGCAGGCGCTGGACATCGATCGCGGGCACATGCTCCAAGCCAGCCGCCCCACGGCGCAGGGCCTGCTCGAATGGCAGATCACCGTGCGCGACGATGGGCAGCGCCTCTTCGATGGCTGCCTGCCCACCCTCATCGAATGGGGCGCGGCACATCCTTGCACCCACTTGCCCACGCGCGGCGTGCAACTGCAACGCCTTCAACTCGCGCATGCGCAGGCCGCACCGCTGCAGGCCGCGCTGGCTGCGGCCCACATTCCCGATGCGCACATCGGTGTGGCGTTCTCCGACTCCCCTGCATTGCGCGCGCAATTGTCCACGCCGAAAGGCATGGTCGAACTGCTTTGAACTCTTCAGGAAGCCCGCCCCCATGAACGCAGCACCCACGCCCTCCGCCATCGACGCCCTGCCCTCGCTCAGCGCCATCGAAACGGCAGCGCGGCTCGTGCATGCCGAGTTCCAGCCCACACCGCAATACCGCTGGGCCTTGCTGTCGGAGCGTCTGGGCACGCACTGCTGGCTCAAGCACGAGAACCACAACCCCGTAGGCGCATTCAAGATTCGCGGCGGCCTGACGTATTTCGATCACCTCGCGCGCAGCAACGCCATGCCACGCGAAGTCATCAGCGCCACGCGCGGCAACCATGGGCAGAGCATCGGCTGGGCCGCGCGCAAACACGGCGTGGCCTGCACCATCGTCGTGCCGCATGACAACTCGCGCGAAAAGAACGCCGCCATGCGCGCATTGGGTGTGGAACTCATCGAACATGGCGACGACTTCCAGGCCGCGCGCGAACACGCCGCGCAACTGGCGCAGGAGCGCAAGGCGCTGATGGTGCCCAGCTACCACGCTGACCTGGTGCTGGGCGTGGCGACCTACTGGTGGGAGTTCCTGCGCGCCGTGTCGCAGCTCGACGTGATCTACGTGCCCATCGGCATGGGTTCCGGCGCCTGCGCGGCCGTGGCCGCCAAGCTCGCCATGGGACACAAGGCGCGCGTCGTGGGCGTCGTCAGCACGCTGGCCACCACGTATCCCGATTCCATCGCAGCGGGCCACGTGGTCGAGTCGCCCGTCACCACGCAGATCGCTGACGGCATGGCCGTGCGCATGGCCGACCCGACGGCGCTGTCCATTCTCAGCCAGCATCTCGATCACATCGTGCAGGTCAGCGACGAAGAAGTCGCCGCCGCCATGAAGGCGATTTTTGAAGACACGCACAACGTCGCAGAAGGCGCAGGCGCCGCCGCTTTCGCCGCCGCCATGCAAGAGCGCGAACAGCTTCGGGGCCAGACCGTGGGCGCGGCGCTGACGGGCGGGAATGTGGATGCCAACGTGTTTGCCCACGTCCTCGCCTGATCGTTTTTGTTTCAGCCGTCAAAACAAGCATCCACACCAACGCCCCCACGGAAAACGCCCACATCGGCCTCTCATCACGCGGATTTCCCAAGGGTTAACCCGGAAGGCAATTTCATCCATCGAAACTTTTTTCCGCAGGTTTGACGCGGACGATTCCGGCTCACTACATTGCACTCCAAGGCCATGGTTCCATGGGCCAAGGAGACACATTCCATGCGATGGACGCAGCGACCGGAAGGCTCGAACTGGGGCGACTTTGGCGCGGACGACCAGCTCGGACGCACCAACCTGATCGGCCCCGAACAGGTGCGCAAAGGCGCGGCCGAAGTGCGCGAGGGCCTGAGCTACTGCCTGTCGTTGCCGCTGGACTATCCCGGCGGCAACGCGCTGAACGTGCGCCGCCATCCGCCGCGACTGCGCCCCACGCAACGCGACGATGTGGACTATCTGAACTTCCCGCTCGGCCACGTCTACCCCGGAGCCAGCGACGTGTTGAGCGACGATCAGGTGCTGCTCTCGCTGCAATACTCCACCCAATGGGATTCGTTCGCCCATGTGGGCTCCCTGTTCGATGCGCAAGGCACGGGCACGCCCCAAGTCACCTACTACAACGGATATCAGGGTCACCGCCACATCCTCGGGCCGTTCGACTACGGATTGCCACAGCGCGGTGACGATGGCGCCTCCGCGCGAATGCGCCCGGTGTGCTGCGCAGCCCGGCCGGCAGACGCCAGCGTCGCCAAGGCGCTTGGCATTGAAAACCTGGCGGTGAAAGGCATGCAGGGCCGCGCCGTGCTGGTGGATCTGGCGCGGGTCTTCGGCACCGACTTTCAGGACATCGGATTCGCGCAGCTCATGCATGCCATGCAGGAATACAAGGTCAGCATCGAGCCCGGCGACATGCTGCTCCTGCGCACCGGATTCGCCGAGCTGGTGATGGACATGGCGGGCGCGCCCGATGCGCAACGCCTGCACCACAGTTGCGCGGCGCTCGATGGCAGCGACGCACAACTGCTGCAATGGATTGCCGACAGCGGCATCAGCGCGCTGGTGGCCGACAACTATGCGGTCGAGCGCCATCCGCCCGCCAAGGTGCCCACGGACGGTTCGCCCTACGCCGTGCTGCCGCTGCACGAGCTCTGCCTGTTCAAGCTCGGCATACCACTGGGCGAGCTGTGGTACCTGAAAGAGCTTGCCGACAAGCTGCACGAACTCGGTCGCACGCGCTTTCTGCTCACCGCGCCGCCCCTGCGCCTGCCCGGCGCCGTGGGCTCGCCCGTGACGCCCATTGCCACCCTTTGAATTTCTTTCTTCTTTCATCACGACAAGCAACGACAACCCAGGAGACCCGCCATGCCCACCATCACTTCCACCCATGCCCCTGCCACGTGCACGCACGCCATTCGCCGCGCGTGCCAACTCGCCTGTGCCACCGCGCTGTTGACGGCAGCGCCCTTCGCGCTGGCGCTGGATGCGCAGGTCTCCGACGATGTCGTGCGGCTCGGCGTGATCTCCGATCTGGCCGGTCCGTTCGCCGACATCACCGGCCCCGGTTCGGTGGCCGCTGTACAAATGGCCATCGATGACTTTGGTGGCAAGGTGCTCGGCAAGAAGATCGAGCTGGTCACCGCAGACCACCAGAACAAGGCCGACATCGCCGCCAGCAAGGCGCGCGAATGGTTTGACACGGGCAGGGTCGATGCGTTGATGGACGTGGCCGTGTCCGCCCCCGCCCTCGCCGTGCTGGAGGTGGCCAAGCAAAAGCAGAAGGTCATCATCTTCAACGGCCCCGGCATCGACCGGCTCACCAACGACCTGTGCATGCCCAGCACCGTGCACTACGTCTACGACACCTACGCGCTCGCCAACGTGACTGCCAGCGCCATCACGCAACGCGGCGGCAAGGACTGGTTCTTCCTCACCGCCGACTACGCCTTCGGCAACAGCCTGCAGGAAGAAGCCAGCAAGGTCATCACGGCCAATGGCGGCAAGGTGCTGGGCGCCGCCAAGCACCCGATCGGCGCAACGGACTTCGCCTCGTTCATGGTGACCGCGCAGCAAAACAAGGCGCAGATCATCGGTCTGGCCAACTCGGGCAACGACACCGTCAACGCCGTCAAGGCCGCGCGCGAATTCGGCCTGACCGGCCCCAAGTCCAAGCAGACGCTGGCGGGACTGCTCATGTACATCACCGACGTGCATGCGCTGGGCCTGCGCACCGCTGCCGGCCTGATGCTCACCGAAGGCTTTTACTGGGACATGAACGAGGAAACCCGTGCCTGGTCCAAGCGCTACTTCGCCAAGATGAAGAAGATGCCCAACATGAGCCAGGCGGGCGCGTACTCTTCCACCATGCACTATCTCAAGGCCGTGCAGGCGGCCAAAACGGATGACACCGCCAAGGTGATGGCGCAGATGAAGGCCACGCCGATCAACGACTTCTTCGCCAAGAACGGACGCATTCGCGAAGATGGCCGCATGGTGCACGACATGTACCTGTTCCAGGTGAAGGCGCAGGACGAATCGAAATACGCATGGGACTACTACAAGCTGATCGCCACCGTTCCCGGTGACAAGGCGTTCCTGCCGCTGTCCCAGTCCAAGTGCCCGATGGTCAAGAAGTGAGCACGATGGCACGCGAGCAGCACAACACCGCACTCATCGTCGGCGCGACCGGCGTCGTGGGGCAAGCCTGCCTGCGCCACTTCGCGGGCCTTGCAGGCTGGAACACCATCGGGGTGGCGCGGCGCACGCCCACGCTGCCCGCTGGCGCCGAGGCGCTGCAACTGGACTTGCAGGACCGCGCCGCCTGCGAGGCCGCACTCGGCCAGCGCGACGACATCACCCATGTGGTCTATGCCGCCGTGTACGAGCAGCCCGGCGGGCTGGTCGGCGGCTGGCGCGACAGCGAACAAATGCGCATCAACCTCGACATGCTGCGCAACGTGATCGAGCCACTGGACCACCCCGGCAGCCGCCTGCAGCATGTGAGCATCATGCAAGGCGGCAAGGCCTATGGCGTGCACATCCACCCGAAGATCGCCGTGCCCGCGCGCGAGCGCTGGCCGCGCGATGCGCACGACAATTTCTACTGGCTGCAGGAAGATTTTCTGCGCGAGCGCCAGGCGCGATCCACGCGCTGGCACTTCACGATCTTCCGCCCGCGCATCGTGTTTGGCGACGCCATGGGCAGCAACATGAACCCGATTCCAGCCATCGGCGTCTACGCGTGGCTGCGCCACGAGCAAGGCCTGCCAATGAGCTATCCGGGCGGCCCCGAGCGCGTGAATCAGGCCATCGACGCCGACCTCATCGCCCAGGCCTGTGCGTGGGCTGCCAGCGCGGACAACGCGCGCAACGAAACCTTCAACCTCGACAACGGGGATGTGTTCGTGTGGCAGAACGTCTGGCCCGCCATTGCCGACGCGCTTGGCATGGAGACGGGCGACGCCGTGCCTGCATCGCTCGCCGCCACCGTACCCGGAGAACAACTCGCCTGGGAGCGGATCGTGGACAAATACCAATTGCAGGCACCACGCCAACTGCAATCGTTCATCGGACAGGGCGCGGCCTACGCCGACTTCCAGATGAACCATGGCAAGGAAGGCCCGTTGCCGCCCGTCATCATGAGCTCGGTAAAGATCCGCCAGGCCGGCTTTCACGGCTGCATCGACACCGAAGACATGTTCCGCAAATGGTTCGGCCAGTTGCAGCAGCGCGGCCTGTTGCCCAGCGCACAGCAAGCCCGCTCGGGCTGACCGCATCCGCTGGCATCACGCCCGAATAGCCCGCCCAGTCCCGCCAGCGACAGCGCAGGCCACCACCCGCACCCACAATGCGCGGCATGGGAACGCTCTATCTTGTACGCCACGGTCAGGCTTCTTTTGGTGCTGACGACTACGATCAACTCAGCGCGCGCGGACAGGCGCAGGCGGTGCGGCTGGGGGAGTATTGGCGCGAGCGGGGTGTGCGCTTTGACGCGGTGATTCGTGGCGGCCTGCTGCGCCACGAGCAGACGCTTGCGGGCATTTTGCAAGGCCTGCAATGCACCGACTGCAAGCCGCTTGTCGTGCCCGAATTGAATGAATATGACGGCGATGCGCTGGTCAATGCAGTGCATCCGGGCGCGCGCCCGCCTGCAGATACGCCTGAACGCTACAAGCAGCACTTTCGCCTGTTGTGCGATGCGTTGGCACAGTGGATGAGCGGCACCATCAGCCCGCAGGGGATGCCGGACTGGATGGCGTTTTCAGCCGGTGTACGCGGTGTGCTGGAGCACGTGCGCGCCCATCACGTCGGGCACCATGTGCTGCTGGTGTCCAGCGGCGGCCCGATTGCCACGGCGGTGTCGCAGGTGCTGTCCACACCGCCGGAAGTGATGATTGCGCTGAACATGCGCATCCGCAACAGCGCGGTGTCCGAGATGAGCATCAGCCCCAAACGGCTGATGCTGCAAACCTTCAACACCTTGCCGCATCTGGACTCGGACACGCACCGCGATTGGGCGACTTACGCCTGAGGCCGCTCAGGCCAGCCCGCTGCGATCCACCAGTTTGAAAGTGCCGCTCGCCATGCCGAGCAGCTCGCCCGCGTCGTTGAACAACTCGCCACGCACAAAGCTCAGGCTGCGCCCGCGCTTTTCGCACACTGCCGTGCAGATCACGTCACCGGCTGCCGGGGCGATGTAGTGGATCGTCAGGTCCACCGTCACAACGCCATAGCGGCGCGGATCGTGCGCGCGCGCCGCCGCCGACAGCCCCACATCCAGCAAGGTGGCGATGGCGCCGCCATGCATGTCGCCACGGCTGTTGGTGAACTGCTTCTGGTAGGGCATGCGAATGCGCGCCCGGTCGTTGCCGACGGCCTCGCCCTTGAGGTGAAAGGCGGCAGCCATGGGCATGGGCAGGCCAAAAACCAGGCCGTTGTCTTCTTCGGGGAAAGGCGGGATGTCGGTGGATGCGTTAGGGGCTTGGCTCATGGTGTCTCTGATGGGAATGGTGCGCGCTAGCGCGCTCAAAAAAATACGATGCTGGTCAGGCAGAGGGCGGTGGCACGGGTGGCACGGGCGATTCCAGCGCGTGCAGCTCCTGCAGCAGTTGCGCCAGCGATTGCGCCGCCGCCTGCACCACGCGCGCGCCTTTCTCGGCACTGGCAGCCGCTGCGTCGCCCACTGCGCCGCTGGGGTGATAGTCCTCGATCGCCCAGCCCATCTTGGCGCTGCGGCCGTTGCCCAGAATCGGAAATCGCTCTGCGCGATCCTGCGAGGTGGAGCGCCAATGGGAGGCGCGGTCCATACGCACGGTATGCGGCGCGAGGTGCAGCATCATCGAGGTTTCGATCTGCCCGGCGTGAATGCCAAAGCGATGCTCCAGCGCGCTGAACTGTGCATTCACATCGTCCGGCAGCGGCAGGCTGAACCAGCTGCTGCTGTAGACCATCAGCCCATGGTTTATACGCAAGTCGCGTGCAACTATGTCCATCACGCTGACCTGTCCGCCATGCCCGTTCAGCAGCAACAGCTTGCGTATGCCCGCGCGCGCCACGCATGCGCCCAGTTCGTTCCACAGCGCCATGATGGTGGGAGCCGACAAGGTGAGCGTGCCGGGGTAGTGGCTGTGCTCGATGCTGAAGCCGACATTCTGCGGCGGCAGGAACAGGGCGGGCACATCCTCTGGCAGCAGTGGCAGCGCCGCGTCGATCACGCCCGCGAGCAATGCCGCATCGACATTGAGCGGAAGATGCGGCCCATGCTGCTCGACCGCAGCGACCGGCAACACAGCCACGGTGCGTGCGGCCAGTCCGCTGGCGCGCGCCTGCGTGAAATCATGGGCGCTGACGTCACCCCAAAAGCGCGAGGGCCAGGCGGTCAATGCCTGTTCCTGCACGTGGTGCGACGGGCCGGAAGAAGGTCGGATGGTCATGGCGGAGAAAGAAGTTGGAAGGCATGCGCGCGCGCCCTGCAACGGGCCGCGCCATCAGCATGCATTGTGGCCCAAGCCGGAGCGACATGGCGTCGCGCCTTTGTCTGGCAGACTATAGGGCGCACGCAAACCAGACTAGGCGTCCATGCCACAGAGCGATTCCATCGATAGCACCCCGCCACCCCGGCGCTCGGCCACGCGCGATCTGACGAAGGGGGCGATCTTCCCGACCCTGTTCGTTTTTTCACTGCCCATTCTGGCGGGCAATGTGCTGCAGTCGCTCAACGGTTCGGTGAATGCGGTGTGGATCGGACGCTTCCTGGGCGAAGCGGCACTGACCGCAACGGCGAATGCCAACAATGTGATGTTTGCGCTGATCGGGCTGATCTTCGGTATCGGCATGGCGGCCACGATTCTGGTGGCGCAGGCCATGGGCGCGCACAACCTGGCGCAGGCCAAGCGCGTGCTGGGGTCCAGCGCCACGTTCTTTGGCGCGGCCTCCGTCGTGATTGCCGCCATCGGCTATCCGCTGTCGCGCAAGATCATGCAATGGATGGGCACGCCCGGCGACGCGCTGCCGCTGGCCGAGGCCTATCTGCAGATCATCTTTCTGGCGATTCCGCTGCTGTACCTGTTCGCCTTCGTGTCTGCCGTGCTGCGCGGCGCAGGCGACACGCGCACACCGTTCTGGTTCTTGCTGCTGGTGGTGGTGCTGGACACGGCACTCAACCCGTTGCTGATCTTCGGCTGGGGCCCGATTCCGCGCATGGAAATGCGCGGCTCGGCGCTCGCAACGCTGTTCGCTAACGCCATCGGCTTTGCGCTGATGTTGATGTGGTTGCGCATGCGCCAGCATCCGCTGTGGATCGAGCGCAGCGAGATCGGGCTGTTCAGGCCGGATTGGACCATCGTGCGCGCCCTCGTCGTCAAAGGCCTGCCAATGGGCGCGCAGATGGTGGTGATTTCCATGGCGATGATTGCCATGATCTCCATGGTCAACGTCTACGGCGTGCACACGGCGTCGGCCTACGGTGCGGCGCTGCAGTTGTGGACCTATGTGCAGATGCCCGCGATGGCGATTGGCGCGGCATGCTCGTCCATGGCAGCGCAGAACGTGGGCGCGCGCTTGTGGGATCGCGTGGAAGGCACGGCCCGCGCGGGTGTGCTGTGCAACATCGCCATGACGGGAACACTGATCGCCGTGATCGTGCTGGCGGACCGTTTCATGATGGGCTGGTTCCTGCCCGTGGGCAGCGAAGCCATCGAGACCGCGCGCCACCTCAATCACATCGCGATCGGCTCGTTCCTGTTCTTTGGCGTCTCGTTTGTGCTGTCCGGGGTCGTGCGCTCGACGGGCGCCGTGGTGCCACCGCTGATCATTCTCGTTGTGGCCATGTGGGGCATCCGCGTGCCGGTGGCGCATTTCCTGCAACCGATCTGGGGCGTTGACGCCATCTGGTGGAGCTTCCCGATCAGCGCGTTCTGCTCCATGGCGGCGACCATGGCCTATTACCGCTGGGGCCACTGGCGCAGCGCCCGCATGCTGCCGGGCGCCGCGCCCCAACCGGTCAACTGATCTTGAAGCCGGTTTCCTTGACCACCTGCACCCAGCGCTCGTAGTCGCTTTGCACGCGCTTGCCGAAGTCCTGCGGGCCCTTGAACTGGGGCACGTAGTCATAGGCCTTGAGCTTGGCCACCACATCGGGCATCTTGACGACCTTGGCGACCTGCGCGGCCAGTTCGTCCACGATGGCCTTGGGCGTCCCCTTGGGCGCGAGCATGCCGGCCCACGACGCGAATTCCATGCCTTTGACGCCCGCCTCCTTGAGCGTCTGCACGTTCGGGAAGGACTCGGCGCGATCGGGCATGATCACCCCCAACGCCTTGACCTTGCCCGCCTTGATCATCTCCACCGAGACGAAGGAGTCAAAGGAAAAATCGACCTCGCCCGCCACCACCGCCTGCATCTGTGGGCTCGTACCCTTGTACTGGGCGTTGATGATGCTGGGCACGTTGATGACCTTCTTGAACTGCTCGGTGATCAGCGAAATCATGCTGCTGCCTGACGATGCACTGAGCGGCTTGTCGCTCTTTTTGGCCAGCGCGATCAGCTCGTCCATGTTGTTGGCAGGCAGGTCCTTGCGCGCAATCACGACGAAACCCACGTCGCACACCATGGCCACGGGCTCGAAACTGTTCAGCGCCTCGTAGTTGGCCTTGTAGATCACCGGGCTCAGCGTCTGCGCGCCTGCGGTGTTGAACAGCAGCGTGTAGCCGTCCGGCGTGGCGCGTGCCACCTCGCCCGTGCCGATGATGCCGTTGGCGCCGCCCTTGTTGTCCACGATGAACGACTGGTTCATCAGTTCGCCCAACTTCTGCAGCACCAGACGGGCCACCACGTCGGTCGTGCCTCCCGCAGGGAACGGCACGATGACGCGCACCGGCTTTTCCGGATACTTGCCTGAAGCCCATGCCCACTGCGGCAGCGCTGAGGCAGCGCCCGCCGCTGCCACGCTCGTCAGAATTCCACGGCGAGAAATACCTTGCATATGGATCGTCTCCTGTCAGTCGTTGTCAATCGCTCCGAACATCATCGCCAGAGCGCAATGCCCAAGTCCAATTGCAAAAGGCAATGCCTCCATATGTTTTGGGTATGCATGACGAAGTGGGGCGCACCGCTCCTCTGGGGAGCACTCCACTGTGACGCACCGCCCCTTTACGCGTGTGGGTGAAAACCACTAGCCCGCAGGCCGGGTGGGCGCCAGTCTGCACGCACGTTAAGCAGAAGTTAAATAAAGCCCCCTAATCAGCCCCATTCGCCCGCGTGGACAATATGGAACCTAAGATGCCCCATCGGCTCACACCTCAGGTCATGTTAATCACTCGTTCACAGCGCTGGCTGTCCACTCTTGCAATCGCTGCGTCACTGGGCGCCGCGTCTTTGGGCGCGGCAGCGCAGATCAACCTCAAGTCACTCACTGGCTCGGGCTCCCTCGGTGCGGGCAATGCCACTGGCATGAGCAGCGCTGGCGCTGCGGGCGGCAGCACCGTCGTCACCGACCATGTGCGCGCGGAGTTGGTGGCGCAGGCGCCCGATGGCATCGGCCCGGGCAAGCCGCTGTGGCTGGGTTTGCAGATCACGCACCAGCCGGAATGGCACACCTACTGGAAGAATCCCGGCGACTCGGGTCTGCCCACGCAACTGGAGTGGAAGCTGCCCGAGGGCATCGACGCAGGCGAGATCGCCTGGCCCGTGCCCCAGAAAATGCCGCTCGGCAATCTGGCCAATTACGGCTATGAAAACACCGTGCTGCTGCCCGTTCCGATGACGGTGGCCAGCACCTTCAACCCCGGTCCGCTGGCCAAGGACGCCACGTTTGAAGTCCACGCCACGTGGCTGGTATGCCGCAAGGAATGCATTCCCGAGGAAGGCACGTTCACGCTGCACGTGCCCGTCAACGGCACGACGGCCCTGCACGCTACGGCGTTTGAGGACGCCGCCAAGGCCCACCCGAAAGACCTGCCCGCCAGCGAACACAGCACGGCCAAGGTGGCCGATGGCAATGCGCTGGACGTGCGCGTGGCCGGTCTGCCTGCGGCGCTCAAGGGCAAGACGCTGTCGTTCTTCCCCGAAACCGAAAGCGTGATCGAGACCGCCGCCGACATCACCCAGCAATGGGATGGCGACGTGTGGACCGCGCGCGTTCCGCTGTCGCCCCAGCGCAGCGAGAGCCCCTCGCCCATGCCGGTCGTGCTGGCCAGCGATGGCGCGGGCTGGCGCACGCATCTCACCGTGACGGATGGCTGGCCGTCCACCGCGCCAGCGGCCACGGTATCGCCTGCACTGGAGGCGGCCCTCAAAGCCAACGCGCAATTGGGCGGTGGCGCGACGCCCGCACCCGCAAATGCGCTCAATGCCGCACCCATGGGCACATGGCTGGCCGCGCTGCTGGGTGCGTTGGTGGGCGGGCTGATCCTGAACCTGATGCCCTGTGTGTTCCCGGTGCTGGCGATCAAGGTCGTGGGATTTGCGCAGCACACGCACGACCGGCGTGCGCACCGCCTGGGCGGCATCGCCTACACGGTGGGCGTGGTGGTATCGTCTCTGGCGCTCGGCGCGCTCATGCTGGGTCTGCGTGCCGCGGGCGAGGCGGTGGGTTGGGGCTTCCAACTGCAATCACCTGCTGTCGTGGCAGGGCTGGCTGCGCTGTTCACCATCATCGGCTTGAACCTTGCGGGCGTGTTCGAGTTCGGCAGCATGCTGCCCTCGTCGCTCGCCAGCATGCAAGCACGCCATCCGGTCGCGGATTCGTTTCTGACCGGCGTGCTGGCGGTGGCGGTGGCGTCGCCCTGCACGGCACCGTTCATGGGCGCGTCGCTGGGCCTGACCGCCAGCCTTCCGGCGGTGCAGGCGCTGTCGATTTTTGCCGCACTGGGATTGGGTCTGGCATTGCCGTATCTGCTTGCAAGCTTCGTCCCCGCCGTCGCACGCGCCATGCCGCGCCCCGGTGCGTGGATGGACACGCTGCGCCGCTTCATGGCGTTCCCGATGTTTGCCACTGTGGTCTGGCTGGTCTGGGTGCTGGGCCAGCAAAGCGGCATCAATGGCGCCGCGGCCTTGCTGGCTTTGCTGGTGGCACTGGCGATGGTGATCTGGGCCGTGTTCTCATTGCAGGGCCGCAGCCGCATGGTGGTGGCACCGATCGCCGTGCTCGCACTGGTCGTGCTGTCGTGGTCGATGGCGCCGCGCGTCACGCAGATGCAAGCGGAGTCCGTGCCTCTGGCGGCCCACGGCGAGTCGGGCAGTAGCTCTGCGCCATGGCGCGCATGGCGAAGCGATTTGCCAGATCAACTGCTGGCTCAAGGCCAGCCGGTGTTTGTCGACTTCACCGCAGCATGGTGCGTGACCTGCCAGTACAACAAGACGACAACGCTGGCCGATGCCTCGGTGCTCGATAGCTTCGCCAGCAAGAACGTGGCCTTGCTGCGCGCCGACTGGACGCGCCGCGACCCGGAAATCACCGCCGCCCTGCGCGGTCTGGGCCGCAGCGGTGTGCCCGTGTATGTGCTCTACGCGCCCGGCAAGCAGCCGCTGGTGCTGACTGAACTATTGAGCAAGAGCGAAGTGCTGGACGCGCTCGCCACGCTGTAATACAGGCCTCACCCGCGCCAGCCCGGCGCGGGTAAACCCCATGCGCGCAAGGCGTCCGCCTACAAGCGCGTTCGCGGGCATCGTCCTAGACTGCGATCATCCGGTGGATCTTTCTGCACCTTATTCACTCGGCGCCGCAGCGGCCGTGTCAGCCCTCCGGATGTGTTGCCCATACGAGTACACCTTGACTTGAGCGGCCACTGCCAGCCCTGTTGCACACAGGAGGTGGGCCATGCATGCTTTCACTCGCAACGCGATTCTGCATCCGTCGCAACGCAGCAAGAATCTGCTTCTGGCCATCGCGCTGGCCAGTCTCGCCGTCGCAGGTTTTGTACTGCCGTTTGTATGGGACGTGCTGGCCGCTGTCGACAGTCTGCCCAAGATGGCGTGGTTGACGGGGCTCCTCGCTTCAGCGCCTGTACTGAGTTGGCTGATGATGTTCGTCTGGGGCGCAGCCATTCCACTGATGTTGCTGCTGGCGTTGCACCAATCGCCAGCGCACCGTGTGCGCAATGCGCTGTTCGTCGTGGCGCTGATGTTCATTGCCGTGACATGGTTCGTGCACATGACACCGGCCGGGCAGTGTGACCTGCTGTTCCCGAGCTCTGGCCTTGCCTGCAGCGCGCTCAAGTGGGGCTTCAGCACCAGTCTGGGTCTGGCAACTGCGGCCTACGTGTTCACCATCTTCGTGATCGGGTTTTCCTCCATCGGCCTGTTCGCGCAGTATGTGGGCGAGAGCGACAAGCCAGCGCACGTGTCGTGAACGCATCGACGGTGCATTTCGGTAAGCCATGCAGGGGCTTTGCCAGCGCATGAGTCACTGCATTTTTTAAAATAGCGGTCTGGGTGCTCATGCGCAATGGTGCGCGCGGGCAGGTTGTTGCAGCGCTGGTCGGGCCGCCAGTGCATTCGCAGGATGCGGCGTGCCGCCGTGGCGTGCGACCTCACGATACCACCTCGATGACCCATCCCCCTTCTCGCGGGCCTGCGGCTGCGCGTACGCCTGCCCTGCTCTCTCTTGCCGATTCCATTTCTGCCCGCTGGGCTCGCATCGCCCACATGGATGCGGCGGGCGGCATCGTGCTGCTGTTGGCCGCCGCGCTGGCCATGCTGTGGGCCAATTCGCCGGCGGAACACAGCTACCACGCACTGTGGCATGCACCGCTGGGCATGTCGGTCGGCGCGTTCTCCTTCACGCAGAGCCTGCATTTCTGGGTGAACGATGCGCTGATGACGGTGTTCTTCCTCGTCGTGGGCATGGAAATTCGCCGCGAGATGCATTGCGGCGCTTTGTCCGAGCCGCGCCAGGCGCTGCTGCCGGTGCTGGCTGCGCTAGGCGGTGTGGCCGTGCCAGCGCTGCTGTTTCTGGCGCTCGTCCCAGCGGCCGAATTGCGCGCCGGTTGGGCCATTCCCACGGCCACCGACATCGCTTTTGCCGTTGGTGTCCTCGCCCTGCTCGGACGCGGCTTGCCACCTGCGCTGCGCGTGTACCTGCTGACGCTGGCAATCATCGATGACCTGGCCGCCGTGCTCATCATTGCGCTGTTTTATTCCGGCGGATTGCAATGGGGCATGTTGCTGTTTGCCGCGTTGGGCCTGATGGGCGTGTACCTGTTGCAATCACTCGGTGTGCGCCGCGCGTGGCTGTATATCCTGCCCGGCGCCGTGCTGTGGTGGGGCATCTGGCAGACCGGAGCGCACCCCACGCTGGCCGGCGTGGTGCTGGGACTGACAACGCCGGTGCACATCCTGGCGGGACGCGAAAACGCCGCGCCGGTGCACCGCGTGGCGGCGTCGCTGCATCCGTGGGTGACGTTCGGCATCATGCCGCTGTTTGCGCTGGCCAATGCGGGCGTGACGCTGACGGGCGGCGCGGCCTCCGACGCGCCGACGGCGGACGCCGCGAGCGCTGTGCTCATCGCCATCAGCGTGGCGCTGGTGCTGGGCAAGCCGCTCGGCGTGGTGCTGGTGAGCTGGCTGGCCGTGCGCCTGCGCCTGTGCACGCTGCCGCCGCAGATGCGCTGGTCGCACATGCTGCTCGCTGGCCTGCTGGCGGGTATCGGTTTCACGATGGCGATCTTCATCGCGCAACTGGCGTTCACGGACGCAGCGCTGCTCAACGCCGCCAAGCTGGGCGTGCTGGTGGCTTCGGCCTGTGCAGCGGTGCTGGCGGCGGTTGTGGGCATGCACATCAAGCGCCGGTCCGACCAACGTGCTCAGCCCTTATCGGTTGCCATCTAATGCTTCATAACGCTACACTGCAAACAATACAAATTGTTTCAAATGCAGGATTTCAAACCCGACTTTCTCACCGCCTTTGGCATGATCGCGCTCTCCGCGTTCACCGTATCGTGGGTGATGTGGATCCTGGGTCGCCAGTACTGGCGACAGGGGATGTCGCACGCCGTGCTCAGCACGGCTGTGTGTGGGGTCGCGTATACGATTTTTGCGCTGCAGGCCAAGCTCGGCATCATTGAACTGCAGGTGATCGCCAAGACGCTGATCAGCGTGGCGATTGCCAGTTTCACGATTGCGCTGCAGCGTTTTCGCGAAAGCCACGAATGGGTGCGCGACACGGCCCTGATGTGGCTGCCGATTGCGGCCTCGTTCGCGCTGGCCGTGATCTATCTGCCGGAAGACCTCACCGGCTTCAATCGCATGCAGACCGTCGTCACCGTGTTGCAGACGTTCAGCACGCTGCATGTGCTGTACCGCCTGCGCAGCAACAGCCCCGGCGCCGGCTGGAAGCTGGTGACGGCGGCGATCCTGATCCAGTTGCTGTCCATCGTGCCGTTGGTGTTTGTGAAGGACCGTCCCTCGCCCGCGGTCGGTGCGGCCATGCCGCTCGATGCGCTGCTGGCCATGTGGGGACTGTGTCTGGTGCTGTTTTTGAAACTGGTGATCTCGTCGATCGGATTCCTGATCATGCTGCGCGATCGCCAAGCTGCGCTCGAACGCCACAAGGCGTTGCTCGACCCGCTCACGCAGTTGCCCAATCGTGCCGCGCTGGTGCGCGACATGACGAGTGCGATCGGCGCGTCCGCCAGCAGCCAGCGACCGATGGCCGTGCTGCTCATGGACATCGACCACTTCAAGCGCTTCAACGACCAGCATGGGCATCTGGCGGGCGATCAGGTCATCCAGACCGTAGCCCGCATCCTCAAACAGCAGTCGCGTGCCAAGGACATCGTCTCGCGTTACGGCGGTGAGGAGTTCGTGCTGGTCCTGCCCGACACGCTGCCGCACGAAGCCGAAATCGCCGCGCTGCGTCTGTGCACTGCCATTCGCCACACCTCGATCGTCCTGCCGTCGGGGATCGAGTTGCACGTCACCGTCAGCGTGGGCATTCATTCCAGTATTCCCCTGCCCGGCCAGGGCTGGCAGCCGCTGGTAGCCGCGGCCGACGAAGCGATGTATGCGGCCAAACGCGGCGGGCGCGACAGGATCTCGATTTCCAGCACCTCACTGAGCCCTTCCGCAGCGTTCGCCGCAGCCTGACGGGCGCATTTTTTGCATCACACCGCATGTCATACGCACAGACGTTGCGGTGGCTTGCGCTCAGACGCTATATTGGCAGGATTGCCCTTCACATTGGAGTACGCCATGCTTACCCTGTGCCGTCGCAGTCTCATCGCCAGTGCCGCCTTGCTCGCGCTCACCGCGGGTGTTCCTGCGCGGGCCAATGCCGTCATTGGTCAGAAAGCGCCCGACTTCACATTGGAAAACACGGCGGGCCAGCCCATCAGACTGGCGGACTTCAAGGGCAAATTCGTCGTGCTGGAATGGACCAATCCGGGCTGCCCCTTCGTGCGCAAGCACTATGAAAGCGGCAACATGGCGGCCACGCAAAAGTCCGCCCTCGCGCAAGGTGTGACGTGGTTGTCGATCAACTCCACCGAAATGGGCAGCAGCGACTATCTCGAGCCGGGCAAGCTCGCCCGCTGGATCGCCGATCACAAGGGCGCGCCCAGCGCCGTGCTGATGGACGAGGACGGCATCACCGGTAAGGCCTATGGCGCGCGCACCACGCCACACATGTACATCATTGATCCGAACGGCGTGCTGGTCTATGCGGGAGGCATTGACAGCATTGCCTCGACCAAGGTGGCTGACATCGAGAAGGCGACGAATTTTGTGAAAACCGCATTGGCCGACATTCGCGCCGCGCGACCGATCACGGCCTCCAACACCAAGCCCTATGGCTGCAGCATCAAATACAAGTCCTGAGTAGGCAGTCGCGCCATCGGTAGCCGTCCCGATGGCCTTGGCACCGGTGCCCGACCTACACTCGGGCCATCATGCTTCAAACTCCCGATACCGTCAGCACGCTGCGCCACATCCTTACGCAGTGCCGCACCCTTGCCGTGGTGGGTCTGTCGCCGCAATGGCACCGGCCCAGCCACTTTGCCGCGAAGTACATGCAGGCGCATGGGTATCGCATCATTCCCGTGAACCCGGTGGTCGCGCGCGAGGGCGGCGACATCCTTGGGGAGCGGGCATATTCCAGCGTGACGCAGGCCGCCGCCGCGCTCAAGGCCCAAGGCGTGCAGATCGACATGGTGGATTGCTTTCGCAAAAGCGAAGACATTCCGCCGCTGGCCGATGAAGCCATTGCCATCGGCGCGCAATGCCTGTGGCTGCAATTGGGCGTGTTCAACGAAGCGGCCGGCGCGCGCGCCGAAGCCGCAGGCCTGCAAGTGATCCAGAACCGCTGCGTGAAGATCGAGCATGCGCGCCTGTTTGGCGGTTTGGGCTGGATGGGCGTGAACACGCGCGTCATCTCCGGCAAGCGCCTGCAGCAACTTCCGTATTGAATTCCGTTTTTGCATTTCATGACTGATTCCACACACACCTCCGGCGATCGCGAGTTCGGTTTCGGCACGCGCGCCATCCACGCGGGCGCGCAACCCGACCCCGTCACCGGCGCACGCGCCACGCCGATCTATCAGACCACCAGCTTCGTCTTTGACGACGCCGAACACGCCTCCAGCCTGTTCAACCTGCAGACGTTCGGCAACGTCTACAGCCGCATCAGCAACCCCACCGTAGCGGTGTTTGAAGAGCGCATTGCCAGCCTGGAAAACGGTCGCGCCGCGCTGGCCTGCGCCAGCGGCATGGCCGCGCAGATGGCGGCCTTGCTGGCGATCCTGAAAACGGGCGATCACATCGTCGCGGCGAGCACGCTGTATGGCGGCACGGTGGGGCAGCTCGGCGTGGGCTTTGCGCGTCTGGGCATCGAGACGTCTTTCGTGGACCCCGCCGATCCGGAGAATTTCGCCCGCGCCATTCGCCCCAATACGCGCGCCGTGTATGGCGAGACCATTGGCAATCCGCTGGTCAACGTGCTCGACATCGAGGCCATTGCCGACGTGGCGCACGCGCACGGTCTGCCGCTGGTCATCGACAACACCGTGGCCAGCCCCTATCTGTGCAACCCGCTCGGGCTGGGCGCGGACATCGTCGTGCACAGCGCCACCAAATACATCGGCGGACACGGCACCACCATGGGCGGCGTGATCGTCGAGGGCGGTAAATTTCCGTGGGACAACGGCCATTTTCCCGAGATGGTCGAGCCCAGTCGCGCCTATCACGGCGTGAAGTTCTACGAGACCTTTGGCGACTTCGGCTACACCATGAAGGCGCGCATGGAGGTCAACCGCACCTTCGGCGGAGTGCTCTCGCCTCTGAACGCCTGGCAACTGCTGCAAGGTGCAGAAACGCTGCACCTGCGCATGCGCGAGCACTGCCGCAATACGCTCCAGGTGGCCAGGCATTTGCAGCAGCATCCGCTGGTCGCATGGGTCAACTATCCAGGTCTGCAAGACTCGCCCTACTACGCACTGGCGCGCAAGCAGTTCCGCGCGGTCGATGGACAGCCGGGCGCGTCCGGCATCCTCACCTTTGGCGTGAAAGGCGGCGCGGCAGCGGGCGAGAAATTCATCGACGCCTGCGAGTTCCTCAGCCATCTGGCCAACATTGGCGACGCGAAGACGCTGGTCATTCACCCGGCGTCGACCACGCACCGGCAACTCACCGACGAGGAGTTGCACAAGGCAGGCGTGTCGCCCGATATGGTGCGCCTGTCGGTCGGCATCGAGGATGTGGACGACATTCTCTGGGACATCGATCAGGCACTGGCGCGCTCGCAACGATGACGCACGCCGTGCGGCCTGCGCCTTCGCTGCGCGTGGTGGATTCGATCACCGAACTGCGCGTGGCTGATGCCGGCTGCATCGCAGTGAGCGGCTCGCACGGAGGCCTGAGCGCGGCGCACTACGCCATTGCAGCGCGGCCACTGCTCAGCGTGTTCAACGACGCAGGCATCGGTAAGGACGCAGCGGGTATTGCGGCGCTCGCACTGCTCCAATCCCACGGACTGGCCGCCGCCATCGTGAGCCACGACAGCGCCCGCATTGGTGAATGCACACAGCACTTTGCACGATGGCATCGTGCGCCACGTGAACGCAGCCGCGCAAGCGTTAGGCATCGTCGCGGGTATGCAGTGTGCGCAGGCCGTGGCGCGTTTACAGCGCTAGAAACAGCAACGCCAGCCGCAAGGCTGGCGCTGGTTGCGTGGAGCGGGACAGGCGTTACTTCTTGACAGCCTTCTCCACCTTGTTGGCCAGATCACCAGCAGCCGCTTCCGCCTTGCCAGCGTTCTTTTCCAGCTTGCCTTTCAACTCCATTTTCGTGCTGCCAACCGCCTTGCCGACGGTTTCCTTCACAGCGCCCTTGGCTTCTTCCAGACGTCCGGTGACTTGTTCTTTCTTCATGATCAAAGCTCCTTGAAAAATGGCGGTTTGGTATGTCTCGCGCGGTTCGCTGTTGCATGGAATCCGCGAGTGGCACCACTATGCGCCCCGCCTGAAAGGCGACGCATCGGTGCGCACGCCTGTGCGCTGTCATCTGGCGGAGGACACGCACGTAGGCCGCTTTGCATCACGCCCTAAAAAACTTCTCGCACTGTCGTTCGAGGTGATTGCCGGAGCACCGATGCCGCACCCTGCGACAATCGAGGGATGAGCTTTCCAACCCTCTCCAACGATACCTTCCTGCGTGCCTGCCGCCGTCAGGCCACCGACTACACCCCTTTGTGGCTGATGCGCCAGGCTGGCCGCTATCTGCCGGAGTACAAAGCCACACGCGCCAAAGCGGGCAGCTTCATGGGACTGGCCACCAACGTGGACTACGCCACCGAAGTGACGCTGCAACCGCTGGAGCGCTTTCCGCTGGATGCTGCCATCCTCTTCAGCGACATTCTGACCGTGCCGGATGCGATGGGCCTGGGCCTGTCGTTTGCCGAGGGCGAAGGCCCGCGCTTTGCCAAGAACGTGCGCGACGAGGCGGCTGTGGCCGAACTGGCCGTGCCCGACATGGACAAGCTGCGCTACGTGTTCGACGCCGTCACCAGCATCCGCCACGCACTCAATGGCCGCGTGCCGCTGATCGGCTTCTCTGGCAGCCCATGGACGCTGGCCTGCTACATGGTCGAGGGTAAAGGCAGTGACGACTACCGCCAAGTGAAGTCGCTCATGTATGCGCGCCCGGATCTGATGCACCGCATTCTCGAAGTCAACGCCGACAGCGTCGCGACCTACCTGAATGCGCAGATCGACGCGGGCGCACAAGCCGTGATGATTTTTGACAGCTGGGGCGGCGTGCTGGCCGATGGCATGTTCCAGACCTTCAGCCTCGCCTATACGAAACGGGTGCTTGCGCAACTCAAGCGCACCGGCGTGGACGGCACAGATGTGCCGCGCATCGTATTCACCAAGGGCGGCGGTATCTGGCTGGACGACATGAAGGCGCTCGACTGCGAGGTGCTCGGCCTCGACTGGACGGCCAATCTGGGCAAGGCGCGCGCCATCGTCGGCGGCGAAGCAGGCCGCCCGGGCAAGGCACTGCAGGGCAATATTGACCCTAACGTGCTGTTTGCCCCACCCGAGCAGATCACCGCGCAGGTCAAGAGCGTGCTGGACAGCTTCGGCACCCCTCACACCGACCGCACGACCAACGGCCCGACCCACATTTTCAACCTGGGCCATGGCATCAGCCAATTCACGCCTCCGGAACACGTCTCGGCGCTGGTAGAGGCCGTGCACGGCCATTCCAGAGCCATGCGCAAGGGTGCGTGACCGCCTTGCGCCCCAGCGACGCAACTTGGTGACTTATACACACTTCTGAAGACGGCGGGCAAATCATCACGATTTGTGACAAATTTTCCCGCACGCGTAGGAACGGCCCTTAAATCGACTCGTAAGTTGTTGATTTTAAAGAGACCAAATAAAGTACTTATATAAAAGACAAAGTAAGTCGCTTAGCTCTGTGCAGGGAGACAATTCAACAGCTAGACGGATATCAACAAAGTTATCCACAGAAAGTTGAGCTCCCCTGCTTTTCTCAGCAAAAATCAATCACTTAGCGTCGTTTTTGGAAGCTAATTCCCACAAAAAGTTCGCAAACTGGGCCTTTCGTCCTCCCTTGACAGGCCAGTTGTTCACATGTTTGGCCGAGCGAGGAATATGAGCGCCTGAGAATTCACAACCTCTCCGGACATCACGAATACACGTACAAGCCATTGATTTAAAAAGAAAAATTTTAAAATTAACGCTTGTCAAGACACGTATTCACTATTTTCACGAAATCGTCAGGCAAGGCAATCGCTCAGAAATTAACAAACTTATCCACAGATTTGACGTTTGCTTGTGAAACGTCAGTCTCATACCCCAAAAAATTGACAACGCCCCGTGCTTGTGGACTCATTTCTCGCAGCAAACGATGGCTCCCATCGTGATTCGGAAAGTCACCGCAAGACCGTCATCACGCCGCAAGTGTTGCGCCGTCGTGCCATGATGTGGGGTGGCCCGCTTTCGCGGTGCCCGGTTCTACCCCCCGCCAGTTGGGCCACACCAGCCCCATGCCTGCGACGCCGTGGTCGTGATGCCTGAAGAACAGATCCCCGTCTCATCTTTGACACAGTCCACTCCTCGGGACGCTACACAGCCTTGCTGTTGGGTATGGGTGGCCGTGGCCACGCCTGCGCACAGCAGCGTGAGCGAGCCGCTGTCCTACGTCAGCCCCTCTGCGCTTGCGCCGGGAACCTTGGTGCGCGTGCCGCTGGGACGGCGGGAAGTGCTGGGCGTGGTCTGGGAAGGGCCGGAAGGTGACGCAGCGCCCGGTCTCCCCCAAGGCGTCAAGGCGCGTTCGATCGCGGGCGTGCTGGAGGGAGTGGCGCCGCTGGATGCGCGCTGGCGCCGGCTGGTGGCCTTCACCGCGCGCTATTACCAGCGTGCATTGGGTGAAGTGGCGCTGGCAGCCCTGCCCCCTCAGTTGCGCGACCTCACGCCAGAGCAGATGGCGCGCCGGCTCAAGCGCAAGGCAGGCCAATCGGCCAAGAACGCGGCGCGGCAGACTGACGCAGCCGCTGCAGCGCCGCTGAAGTTGACGCCACAGCAGCGCGAGGCCACCGACCGCATCGACGCCGACAAGGGTCCGTTCCTGCTCTACGGCGCCACTGGCAGCGGCAAGACCGAGGTCTATCTGCATGCCGTGCAGCACGCACTGGCCCGGGACCCACACGCGCAGGCACTGGTGATGGTGCCCGAAATCAATCTCACGCCGCAGTTGGAGCAGCGCTTTCGCGCGCGCTTTGCGCCGCTGTATGGCGAGGACGCCGTCGTCTCCATGCACAGCGGCATGACGCCGGCGCAGCGCCTCAAAAGCTGGCTGGCAGCGCACACCGGCGCGGCCCGCATCGTGCTGGGCACGCGCATGGCCGTGTTCGCCAGCCTGCCCCACCTCGCGCTGATCGTGGTGGACGAAGAACATGACGCCAGCTACAAGCAACAAGAAGGCGCACGCTACTCCGCGCGCGATCTGGCCATCTGGCGCGGGCGCGAACACGATGCCAAAGTGATCCTTGGCAGCGCCACGCCGTCGCTGGAAAGCTGGCACGCGAGCCGCCCGCCGAGCAAGGACGACCCTCAGGGCGGACGCTACCAGCGGCTCGATATGCCCAGTCGCGTGGGCGCCGCGGAGCTGCCGCGCGTGCGCATCGTGGACATGGGCCAGCAGCCACGCGGCGCGGTGTTTTCGCCACCGCTGCTGCAAGCCATCACAGAACGTGTGGAGCGCGGCGAGCAATGTCTGGTGCTGCTCAACCGGCGAGGTTTCGCGCCGGTGCTGCACTGCAAGGAGTGCGGCTGGAAAAGCGATTGCCCGCATTGCAGCGCGCATCAGGTGTTCCATAAGATCGACCGCACCTTGCGCTGCCACCACTGCGGCTTCACGCAACGCGTGCCGCACGCCTGTCCAAGTTGCGGCAATGTCGACATCGCGCCCATTGGTCGCGGCACCGAGCAATTGGAAGAGCAACTCGCGACCTTGCTGCGCAACGTGATCACGCCCGAGCGCCGCGCCGCGCGCGTGGCCCGTATCGATGCCGACACCACCAAGGCTAAAGGCGCGCTGGAAGAGCAACTCGCGCTGGTGCACAGCGGCGAAATTGACGTGCTCGTGGGCACGCAGATGATTGCCAAAGGCCACGACTTCCGCCGCATCACGCTGGTGGCCGCCGTGCAACCGGATGGCGCGCTATTCAGCAGCGACTTCCGCGCGCCAGAGCGGCTCTTCGCCCTGCTCATGCAGGCTGCGGGCCGCGCGGGGCGGGACGCGAGCTATATCGCCGCGCAAGGCGACAACGCGCCCGAGATGTGGTTGCAGACCTGGCACCCGGAGCACACCTTGTATGCGGCGCTGCGGCGACACGACTTTCCGCGCTTTGCCGCCGACCAGTTGCAAGAGCGCGTCGATGCCGGGCTACCGCCGTTTGCCTATCAGGCACTGGTGCGCGCTGATGCCCGCACGCAGGAGGCGGCGCAGGCGTTCCTGCATGACGTGAGCGATGCCGCACGCGCGGCGCAGTTGCCCGGACTGGAGCATGTCTTCCTTTTCCCGCCCGTGCCGATGGCAGTGCAGCGCGTGGCCAATGTGGAGCGCGCGCAGATGCTCATCGAAAGCACGCACCGTGGCGCGTTGCAGCACTTTCTGGCCGCGTGGCAATCGGTGCTGCATGCGGCGCGCAGTGACCACAAGGCGGTGATCCGCTGGCTCGTGGACGTCGATCCGCAGGCGATCTGAACGCGCGGTGCGTCAGTGCTGGTTCTGGCAGGATTTCGGGAGCAACTTGGCATGTCGCAGTTGTATTCCTGCGCACGCGCATACGCGGCACCCAGCCTCTGAGCGTTCGCGGATTGCATCCGCCGTGTCGGCCAGCACGATGTCAAAGTTTTGTCCCAGAAAGCGGGTGGCAAACGCGTTCATCAGGCAACAAATGTGCCTCGGGCGGCTCCCTGCTGCCCAGCTTTTCACTGCAGCCGAGATACTGCAGGTACAGCTCGGGTAATTGCTCGTCCGATACCCGCTCGCCCGTTCCACGCAGCCAAGCGCTCAGCCCCGATTGCGCAAACAGGTAGCCGATAAAGCCGAACAGCACATGGATCAGCGCTACGCCCCAGGGGGCGTTCACGCGGGTAAACGAGATGATCCTTGGTGTATCCCTCTCGGACGTCGGATGTCAGCAGACGCTGCACTCTACCTCTATCTTTGCAACAGATGTCCAGCGATCATTTATTGATAGCTCGTTTCAAACAACATCACAAGCATGCTTTAAGAATCTAAACGACCACCTTACGGATTTCGCCCGAAGTGGACACCCGGAGGGCGGTGATGCCTGCTCGCAACGCGAAGCCGGTTATCACACATTTTTGTGACTGCTTACTTTCGTTAAAACATAGAAATCTATTGGAACAACGAGGCGGTTAGGTACTCAGGGTATGCACGGTTGCGGCCTCCCGGGGGCAAGGCGCATCGTGCGTGTCGCGCAGCACCCATGTCGCTCACAAGGCGACTGTGGTGATGCGACGACAACAATCCATTTGGAGATTCCATGTTCACCCAATCCCTTCGCCAGTCCACACTGGCCGCAGCCATTACCCTTGCCGTCCTGAGCGGCTGTGCGGCTAACGGTCCCACCCAGCAGTCCAGCGCGCAAAACGCAACCAGCACCGCCGCGACGACTCCGGCCCCCGCGCCTGCGCCTGTTGCCACGAGCAACGCGGCCAAGCCCCACGTCGTCGTGCTGGCCACCGGCGGCACCATCGCGGGCGCGGGCGCTTCGGCCGTCAACAGCGCCACGTACACCGCGGCAAAAGTGCCTGTGGACAAGCTGCTGGCGGGCCTGCCCGAGCTGAACAACTACGCACGCGTCACTGGCGAACAGGTTTTCCAGATCGCCTCCGAGAGCTTTACCAACGACAACCTGCTGACGCTTGCCAAGCGCGTTTCGGCGCTGGTCAAACAGCCGGACGTGGATGGCGTCGTCATCACCCACGGCACGGACACGCTGGCTGAGACGGCGTATTTCCTGAGCCTCACCGTACACACGGACAAGCCCATCGTCGTCATCGGCTCGATGCGTCCTGGCACGGCGCTGTCGGCAGACGGCGCGCTGAATCTGGTGGACGCGGTCAGCGTCGCGGGCTCCCAGGATGCCAAGGGCAAGGGCGTGTTCGTCACCATGAATGACGAGATCCAGACCGCGCGCGACGTGAACAAGGACGTGAACATCAAGACCGGGGCCTTCGTCAGCCAGTGGGGTCCGCTGGGCATGGTCGTGGAGGGCAAGAACTACTGGTTCCGCGCTCCGGCCAAGCGCCACACGAACCATTCCGAATTCAACATCGACAGCATTTCCGCGCTGCCGCAGGTGGACATCGTCTATTCCTACGGCAACGTGCAGCCCACGGCGGTGAACGCGCTCGTGAATGCGGGCGCCAAGGCCATCATCCACGCAGGCACCGGCAATGGCTCCGTGGCCGATCGCATGGTCAAGCCGCTGCAGGACGCGCGCGGCAAGGGCGTGCTGATCGTGCGCGCGTCGCGTGTTCCTTATGGTTTCGTGCTGCGCAACGCCGAGCAACCCGACGACAAGTACGACTGGGTCGTCGCGCATGACATGCGCCCCGAAAAGGCGCGCATTCTGACCATGCTTGCGCTCTCCAAGGGCAACGTGACCACGGCGGAGCTGCAGCGCATGTTCTGGGAATACTGATCCCGCGAGCGCCTCAAAGGCACGCCCGGCCCCGCGGCGAAACGCCGATACGGGGCCGGGCCGTCAAATATTGACCGAAATCAACAGCCTGCGCACTGGAACTGGCGTAGAAAGAGTGTTTCGCGTTTTCTACACAGGTCCAGCCTGCCATGGCCTCTCGCAAATTTCCCCTTGACCTTCTGACTCTCATGGCGACCTTCGTCGTCAGCCAGCTCATTGGTGTGCTGGTCATCTGCGTGCTGTTCGGCCTGCTCGTCAAAAGCCTGGGCAGTGCCTCGGCCGACGCCAACGCGCTCTTTGCCGGGCTGTTCATCCTGCCAGCCCTGTTGATGGGCTTTGGCATCACCCGCTTCGGTCAGCACCACCTGCTGGAGACGGCCATTGCCGCAGCCGCCTTGATGGGCGGTGGTTATGTGCTCTTGTTCGAGCCCGCATTGGCGGGACTGCTTGGATTTCCACTGGTGCTACTAGGTGCCTGGGCGGGCCATTGGCTGCGCCCGGCGCGCAAGCCGGCCCCCGCGCCAAGCGTGGCGCCCGTCGTCAGCGAACCATGATCGTGACTGCGGCAGAAAACGTCAGGAACGCCAACACGGTGGACACCAGAATGATGCGTGCCACACGCCCGCCGTGCGCGCCGTAGCGCTCCACCAGCAAGGCCACATTGCTCGCGCTGGGCAGCGCGGCCAGCAACACCAGCACGGTGAGTGTGTACGGCTCGATCGTCACGCCCAGGGCCATCGCGCCCTGCGCCACGGCCCAGATCAGCAAGGGATGCACGATCAACTTGGCCAGCGCCAGCGGTACGTACTGACCGGGGCGCACGTACTCATGCGCGTTCATCTGCGAACGCGCCAGCACGGCGCCAATGGTGAACAGCGCCACGGGCGAGGCGGCGGCGGCCAGCATCGCCATGGTCTTGTCCACGGGCGCAGGCAAGGTCCATCCCGCCGCTGATGCCACCGCGCCCAGCACGATGGACCACGGCATCGGATTGGTCGCCATCCCGCGCATCGACTTGCCGAGCGCGGCTGTCACGCCATGTCCACCCGCCACGTCGAGCCGCGACAGCGCAATGCACAGCGACGTGGTGATGATCATGTCGATGGCCATGCTCAGGATGACCGGCCCCGCACTCTGCTCGCCCACCAGCGCCACCAGCAGCGGCACGCCCATGAAACCAGTGTTCGGAAACGCCGTCACCAGCGCGCCGAAGGCCGCGTCGTTCCAGCCCACGCTGCGCCGGGTCAGCGCCACCACCGTTCCCACGATGATCAAGCCGCACAGCAAATACACGCCCGCCACGGCCGGGTCGAGCAATTGGCCGATGGGTGTTTGCGCGCCGAAGCGGTACAGCATGCACGGCAGCGCAAAATACAGCACAAAGGTGTTCAGGCCACTGATGGAGCCCAGCGGCAACACCTTGCCCCGCGTAGCCAGATAGCCGCAGAGAACCAGCGCGAAAAAGGGGAAGGTGACGGAAAAGACAGACAACACGATGGTGGCGATTGTCGCAATTGCCGGACTTTTCTGCAGCGCTGCGCGCACCGCAGGCCGGAAAACAGACAACCCGCGTGACGCTGCGGTCTACGCGGGTTGGTCGGTGGTGGATCGCACGCAGGTGCGGCGATCTGCCAGGCGCATCAGACGGCCAGCTTTTGCTCAATGTCCTGGGTCTTGCGACGTGCCAGCGCCAGGTTCGAGCGGTCCTTGTCCAGCACCAGATAGATGAACAGGCCTTCGTGCTGCTGCAGCGGGCGGATCACGTGGTATTGCTTGCCCAGCGTGATCAGGATGTCGTCGATGCGGTCGTTCAGGTTCAGCGACTTCATCGTCTTGAGCTTGGCGCGCACCACTTCGGTGTTGCCAGCGGCGGCCAGTTCCAGGTCCACGCCGGAACCGATGCTGCCGAGCAGCATGCCACTTCCACTATCAACTACCGCCGCACAGAGTGCGCCATCTATCGTCATGAGCTGGCTCAGGGATTCTTGGATACTTGCCATGGTGTTTACCTTTAAAACTGGAGTGTGGGATCTGAATGAAAAAGACAGTGCGCGGTGGGCCCGTGCCCCCAACTCCCCCGCGCGGGAAACTCGCCTGGTTAGCGATAGTAGAAATCCGTGAGAATTTCTAAATCAATGTGCGCTGATGTAACGGTCGCATAGCTCCGATAGCTCGTCAAGCATGCAAACGCGAAGTCAATTGAGAATCTGCTTCGCCCACCGCCCACAATGCGCGGCCCAGCACGCCGCCCTTGCGCACGACGGTGCAAAGAATGCAAGGGAACTGGCTGTCCACGCTGTGAAAAATGGCCGTCCCGTCGTCCGTTTCGAACGTCAGGCGGCGGCTGCCGGAGTGACCGATTTCGGCCGCCACGGCACGCGCCATGGCCATCATCGAGCCCGCCATCGCCGCCATCTGCGCGCCGTTGCGGTCCGCTGGAACGCCGTGCGACGCGATCATGAAACCGTCGGGCGTGCACAGCAGCGCCGTCTGGATTTCATCAAACGACGCGAACACTTCCTGAAGAATCTGCGCGCCCGCAGCAGCCACCTGCCCGGGAACAATCGTGGTCGGCTTGTTCATCTTTCCTCACTTTGCAGGGACAACAGGGACGCCAGAACGCCCATCGCATCCAGCATTTGGCCGCGATCGCGCGGATCGGCCTGCAGCACCGGCACCACGCCATGTCCGGCCTCCGACAGCGCTTGCGCAAAGCGGTCAATGGCCGCAGCGGGCGCAGGGCGTGCATTCAGGATCAGCACCAGCGGCGGCTGCTCTTGTGCGGCCACGTCCTGCAGCAGGCGCGAGGCCTCGTTCACCGCCTCCGGCTGGTTCACGTCCACCATCACGAACACGCCCATGGAAACCGACAGGATCCACTGGCGCACAAACGAAAACCGTTCCTGACCGGGGCAGCCGCACACCTGTACGCGCTCGCCGTCGCCCAGATCGATCTCGCCAAACTCGGTGCCCACCGTGGTGAACTCCTTGGCGTTGGAGCCGCGATCCAGATTGACCACGTCCGAAGAAATCATTTTTTCGCCGCACAGGGAGCGCAGCGCAGTCGTCTTGCCGATGCCCATCGCGCCGACCAGCGCGATGCGGGGTAGGGAATCCATCACCACTTTACGAACGACCTCCACCACGCACCCAGCGCGCCAGACGCTGGATCAGGCCAGAACGCACCGGGCGTGCACGCGCCGCCTGCTCTTGGGCAGCACGGCTCTCGCTGGCCGCGTCCGCCTTGCGCTGCGACACGCGCAGCACACCACGACGCTCCAGGCTGGTGATCAGCGCACGCGCCGTCACCTCGTCCAGCCCGCTGTGGCTGCACAACTGGTGCATTTGGATGGGTGCGCGTGTCAGCAGCGCAAGCGCACGCACGCAGGCGCCGGTGTTGAATGGCGCATCGAGCGACACCCACGCGCTGAGCTGGAACTGCGCACCGGCAGCCAGCGCGCCACTTGCCGCAGCCCCCGCCGTTGCCGTTGCCGGCTGGCCCGCTCCCATCGCCTTGGCCGCCGCGACTTTCTGGCGCGCCGTCCAGTCCATGAGGAACACGGCTGCGCGGTCCAGTGCGTCGATCAAATCAGATACGGTGAACTCTGCGGGCAGATGCGACACCCAGCGCGCATTGCGTGCGTTCTCGGTCGCAGGCGTGGTCTTGCCGACGTAGATCACGCAAGGCATGGAATCGGGTACGCCCTCGCCACGGGAGTTGGCATCCAGAAGCGCCAGTTGTGCATCTCCAGCCGCCGTGCGCGTCCACTGGATCAGCGACTTGCGAGCGGCGACATTGAAAAGCGCAACGAATCGATCAAGGTACACAGGGCCGAGCAGGTCTGGTAAGACGCCTGCAACACCATGTTTCATATGAGTGTCCATCTGTAATAGAGCAGCAATGGGAAAAGTATATCGACTGGTCTTTTGCAATTAAAGTCAACTAATATCCAGCAGCAACACCCGCGCGAAGTTCTGACATTTGTTAACTGTCCGGACGTCTCTAAGCGTTCGAATCGTTCAAGAAGATTGATTTGACGCAATGACAATCGAAAACCTTGTCAGCACTCACACACAGCCCTTGTCGGCGAAATGAACCAAATCAAGTTACAAGTACCAACAGCTTTGCCCACAATGTCATTCGTTCTGCGGTATTCCGCGCATGCGTGAGAAGAGAAACTGAGGGGTGTGACGTTCACCGGCGTCAAGAATCCCCGGGCATCGCTATCATTGCCGGTTCGTTGGCGCTGGCAGCGTCGGGCGCATCACTCTGGTTTGCGGCTTGGCGCGCCCGCACCGTGCAATGCAGGTCCTCCTGCATTCAATGCTCTGTGGAGGCTGCGGATGCCGCCCGCCTTCCGATTTCCCCATTTTTTTCAAGCGATCGTCACCTGTCATGTCTGCTGGACTCAATCTGGCTCAATTGCAAGCCGTCCACTACACGGAGGGGCCCTGTCTGGTTCTGGCGGGTGCGGGCTCGGGCAAGACGCGCGTGATCACGCACAAGATCGCCAGGCTGATCGAAACCGGCCTCGCCCCCAAGCGCATTGCCGCCATCACTTTCACCAACAAGGCAGCGGCCGAAATGCGCGAGCGCGCCTCGGGCCTCATCGGCAAGCAAGCCAAGGACGTGCTGGTGTGCACCTTCCACGCACTGGGCGTGCGCATGGTGCGCGAGGATGGGCATGCGCTCGGCCTCAAGCCACAGTTCAGCATCCTGGATGCGGACGACGTGACCGGCATCCTCAAGGACTGCGCGGGCGGCACCACCGATATGGCGACGGCGCGCCAGTGGCAATGGACCATCAGCAACTGGAAGAACAACGGCTGGGATGCCCGCAAGGCGCTCGCCATGGCGCAGGATGACAACGAGCGCAGCATCGCACTGATCATGCAGCGCTACGAAGAGCGCCTCACCGCCTACCAGAGCGTGGACTTCGACGACCTCATCGGCATGCCGATGCGCCTGCTCAAGCACCACCCGGAAGTGCGCGAAAAATGGCAGCGCATGCTCGGCCACGTTCTGGTCGATGAGTACCAGGACACCAACGCCACGCAATACGATCTGCTCAAGCTGCTCGTGGGCGAGCGCGCACGCTTCACCGCCGTGGGCGACGATGACCAGTCCATCTACGGCTGGCGCGGCGCAACACTGGACAACCTGAAGAAGCTGCCGGTGGATTTCCCCAGCCTCAAGATCATCAAGCTGGAGCAGAACTACCGCTCCACCTCCGCCATCCTGCGCGCGGCCAACAACGTCATCCAGCCCAATCCCAAGCTTTTTCCCAAGACGCTGTTCTCGGAACTGGGCGAAGGCGAGCCCGTGCGCATCGTCGATTGCGACACCGAAGAGCACGAGGCCGAACGCATCGTGGCGCGCATCCAGAGTCTGCGCGCCAACCACAATCCGCAGCCTGCCTGGAAAAATTTCGCCGTGCTCTATCGCGCCAACCACCAGGCCAAGCCGATCGAGAAGGCGCTGCGCAAAGCGGAGATTCCCTACAAGGTTTCCGGCGGCACGAGCTTTTTCGATCGTGCGGAAATCAAGGACCTGTGTGCGTGGTTCCGCCTGTGGATCAACAACGATGACGACCCGGCCTTCCTGCGCGCCATCACCACGCCCAAGCGCGGCATTGGTCACACCACGCTCGCCAAGCTGGGCGAGTTCTCGGGGCAGCACAAGCTGAGCATGTTCGGCTCGCTGTTCAACCACATGCTCACCGCCGTGCTGCCGCGCAAGGCGCACGACGGTCTGGTGGAGTTTGGCCGCTACATCAACTATCTGGAGTACCGCGCACGCCAGACCATGGGCGTGGACGCGTCCCGCGAATTCATGATGGACTGGCTCAAGGAGATCGGCTACGAGCAGTACATCTACGACAGCGAAGACAGCGAGTCCGTCGCCTCGGCGCGCTGGAGCAACGTGCTCGAATTCGTCGACTGGATGGTGCAGCGCGCGGGCGGCAAGATCGAAGATGCCGCCGGCACCACCATGCAGACCGAAACCAAAAGCCTCATGGAAGTGGCGCAGAACATCGCCCTGCTCTCCACCATCAGCGAGCGCGAACAAGAGCAGGACATGGTCGTGCTCTCCACCCTGCACGCCTCCAAGGGTCTGGAATGGCCGCACGTCATACTTGCTGGCGTGACCGAAGGCATGCTGCCTTTCAAGCTCGACGATGACGACGGCAAGCAGGAAGTGCTCAGCACCGAAACTGCCCTTCGCCTGCAGGAAGAGCGCCGCCTGATGTACGTAGGCATCACCCGCGCCCAGCGCACGCTGGCGGTGAGCTGGACCAAGCGGCGCAAGAAAGGCCGCGACATGGTCACCACGCACCCCAGCCGCTTCATCGCCGAGATGGGCCTCGATCAGGCCACGGCACGCGAAGACCCGCGCGCCAAGCTGCGCGCGCTGCGCGAGGAATTCGCACGCAAAGCGCAAAGCAACCCCGCCCCCACCGCCACAGCCACCTAAAGAAGACGCCCACATCCCCCTCTTGCCATGCAAAAGTCATCCGTACTCACCGCCCTGCCCGCCCTTCTCGTCGCTGCGCTGCTGAGCGCCTGTGCCAGCGCGCCCGGCCAGCGCCCGGCCTGCCCGAGCGCGCAGCAGATGGAGCAGCCCGAGCTGATCGGCACCTGGAGCGTGCAGATGGACGGCAAACCCGGCCCCATCTCCATCGTGCTCGGCCCGCACCCCGAATGGGAAGGCACGGTGAAGGGCTCCATCCAGCGCCCGGACTTCCAATCCATCGTCGTCGGTGACGTGAACAAGGGCGAGGTGACACTGGAAGAATCCCGTGACGGGAAAAAGGTCAGTGGCAACTGGTGGGGCAACGTCGTCGAGAATTCGTGCGCACGCGAAATCCGCGGCGAATGGGCCGACAGCGATGACCGCACTGCTAACTTCGTCATGCGCAAGACTTCCAGATAACACCACCAACACCATCGTGCGATGGCGTCCATCGCGCCACCATCCACACCGCATTCAACGCACGTACTTTCATGACTCTCTCGTCACTCACACCGCGTCGCATCGCCCTCGCAGTGGCCGCCCTGTGCACCGCCACCCCGTCCCTGACCTTCGCGCAGCAGGACATGGCCCCCGCCAATGCCTGGCGCCAGTGCACGGCCTACCCAGACGATGCCTCCCGGCTGGCCTGCTTCGATCTGTGGGCGCGTGAGCAGCCCGCCGAATCCACCATCGGCCCGCTCACCAAAGAGACGACGCCGAACGCCGCAACCGCCAGCAGCGGTGACTCCGGCACCACCGTGCAACTGCGCCCGCCCGCAGCCGTGGTGGCCGAAACCGAAGCGCCGATTCCCAACGGCGGTTGCCGCGACGCGGCCTTCTCCGAAGTCTCCCGCTTCTGGGAACTGGAAGACAACACCGACTGCGGCACCTTCAGTTTCCGGGGCTACCGCCCTGTGTCCGTCATGTTCGCGGCGGGCAATACCGTCAATCGCCAACCGACCTCGGGCAATCCGGTCAATTCAGCAAGCTCCGAGACCAACTACAACAAACAGGAAATGCGCCTGCAACTGTCGGTGCGCACCAAGCTCGCCTCGGGCCTGCTCACCGGCAGTGACTCCAAGTACCGTGACTCGCTCTGGCTGGGTTACTCGCAGCAGTCGTACTGGCAACTGTTCTCCTCCGACATCTCGCGCCCGTTCCGCAACACCGATCACGAGCCCGAAGTCGTCTACGTCTACCCGACCACGGCAGAACTGCCCTTTGGCTGGCGCTGGCGCTATTCGGGCGTCGGACTGGTCCACCAATCCAACGGCCAGAGCGATCCCCTCTCGCGCAGCTGGAACCGCTACTACCTCATGACCGGCTTCGAGCTGCCCTATCGCATGACCGTGGACGCCCGGATCTGGAAGCGCATCAACGAAAGCGCCGAGAAGGACAACAACCCGAACATCCAGGACTACATCGGCCGCAGCGAACTGCGTCTGGGCTGGCACGTCAACCAACGCAACTGGCTCGGCCTGACCGCCCGCGGCTCCCTCAACGGCCACGGCAAAGGCTCCGGCCGCGTGGAATGGATGCACACCCTCGGCGAAGGCTGGATGGGCGGCAAGAGCAATCTGCGCCTGCATGCATCCGTCTTCAGCGGCTACGGCGACAGCCTGATCGACTACAACTACAAGCGCACCGTCTTCAGCGTGGGATTCAGCTTGCTGGATTTCTGATTCGCACACTGACAGGGCGCAGTGCTGCGCTCGACGGGCACAAGCAACGAGGCTGAAATATCCGATCAGGATTTTCAGCCTCTTTTTTTGCGCTTTTTCGGCCCATACCTTGCGCCTCCCCCCGACGCACTAGACAATGCAAAGCTATTCGCACACTGGCTCCGGTGCTTGCGTTGTGGACGATGGTGGATGGCTTGCTGCGTGCGGCGGTCATGGGGAGGCGCCGGGCTGGTGCCTCACTGTCGATGCGTCAACGCATGGAGGAATTCGCCATGGACCTGCAGTACCAACTCAAGTCGGGTAGCTATTACCTGTACGACCTGAGCGAAGCACCCAGTCCGGTCACCGGCCAGCGCCGCTACAAGCTGCAGACGAGCACGGTGGCGGTGGCGTTCAATCGCCGAACGGGCAAGATCCACGAGCATGGTGCGCCAGCGCGCATCCAGTCATGGGCGGCGCATACACGTCGGCGATTGCGCGCCGCTGGGGCCGATGAGGAGGCCAACGATCTGGTCGTCGTCGATGGCCCATGGCCAGTGGATGAGCTCAACAAGTGCCTGTGGAGCAGCGTGTATTGCCGCCGCATTTTCCAGCGCATCGCCAGCCTGCCCCACGGCAAGTGGCCGTGTGGCGGCGAGCGCATGCGCCGCGCCGCCTGAGTCGGCCTGTTTCAGCTCGGTTCGGGTTCCGGCTCCGATTCGGATGCGGAAGCGGATGCGGCAGCATCGGTCTCGCCGCTTTCGGTTTCGCTTTCCGCATGGCGCACGACCGTTACTGGCAGATTGCTTTGGGCGACCACGGCTTGCGACACCGAGCCCAGTAGAGCACCGCGGAATCCACCCACGCCGCGCGCGCCGATGATGATGAGGTCGCACCCTTGCGCCTCGGCCATGTCGCACAGCGCCGACGCGGCAGAGCCGAGTGCGACTTCGGTTTCGCACTCCAGTCCCGCCTCACGCACCATGCGTTCTGCCGGGCGCGTGAGGTGTTTGGCGGCTTCCAGACTGGCTTGCGCCACAGCGTCCGCGCCCTGGGTTGCCAGCTCCAGCAGCGAGGCCTCTTCCTGCACATGTCCCAGCACCAGCGAGGCTTTCAGGCCAGCATCGACCAGTTGCAGCGCGTGACGCACGGCGTCCAGCGACAATTCCGAACCATCGACCGCAACAAGAATTCGCAGCATGAGACTTCCTTTCTTTTTTGCCGTTGCAAATTACAGTGTAGGCGTCTGAAAAGGCTTGCGAAAGAATCTGCTGCTGCGGTCTGGGACAATTGCGCCATCATGCTGCAGTTCGAACTCCAAAAAACCGACCCCGACAGCCACGCACGCCGTGGCACGCTCACGCTGAATCACGGCGTGGTGCAGACTCCCATCTTCATGCCCGTGGGCACTTACGGCACCGTCAAAGGGGTGATGCCGCGCAGCTTGCAGGAGATGGGCGCGCAGATCATTTTGGGCAACACCTTTCACCTGTGGATGCGTCCCGGCCTGGACATCATGCAGACTTTCGGCGGTCTGCACGGGTTTGAAAAGTGGGACAAGCCCATCCTCACCGATTCGGGCGGCTTCCAGGTCTGGAGTCTCGGTGCGATGCGCAAGATCACTGAGGAAGGCGTGCACTTTGCCAGCCCCGTCAATGGCGACAAGCTATTCATGTCGCCCGAGGTGAGCATGCAGATCCAGACGATCCTGAATTCGGACATCGTGATGCAGCTCGACGAGTGCACGCCCTACGAAACCAATGGCCACAAGACGACGGAGGCCGAGGCACGCAAGTCGATGGAGATGAGCCGCCGCTGGGCCAAGCGCTCCAGGGATGAGTTCGAGCGGCTGGAAAACCCCAATGCGCTGTTCGGCATTGTGCAGGGTGGCATGTTCAAGAACCTGCGTCAGGAGTCGCTGGAGGCGCTGGTGGAAATGGATTTCCCCGGCTACGCGGTCGGCGGCGTTTCGGTGGGCGAGCCCAAGGACGAGATGCTGGACATCATGGCGCACACGCCGCATCGCCTGCCGGCGCACAAGCCGCGCTATCTCATGGGGGTCGGCACGCCAGAGGATCTGGTGCAGGGCGTGGCCGATGGCGTGGACATGTTCGACTGTGTCATGCCCACGCGCAATGCGCGCAATGGCACGATCTTCACGCGCTTTGGCGACCTGAAAATCCGCAACGCCCGCCACAAGGCAGACCACCAGCCGCTGGACACGACCTGCACCTGCCACGCCTGTGCAGGCACGAGCGGCGTGAGCTGGGACGATGGTGGCCGCGAGGGCTTTTCGCGCGCCTATCTGCACCACCTCGATCGCTGCGGCGAGATGCTCGGCCCGATGCTGACCACCATCCACAACCTTCACTACTACCTGAATCTGATGCAGGAAGTGCGCAATGCACTGGACACCGGCACGTTCACGGCATTCCGGGCCCAATTCAAAGCCAATCGTGCACGCGGCGTGTAACGGCCCTCATCGCACGACGAGCGCAGTGCGCTGACGCTATCGCTGCCACATGTGGATTCCTTCGCCAATCAGCCGCATTTGCAAGGTAAGCGTTAACTCGTTGTAAGCTCACGCCAAATTAATCAATTGATTTGGTTGTTCGATGAGTTTTTATCAATCGAGCGGATGCAACCCGTTTCGAGCGTCCTGTTTCACCGTGATGTGGGCGCGCCATGCAACCTTCCGGTCCTGCTGATAGCGGCGCTCCGCGTCATCGCATCGCCATGGACACCACACGCCCCCGCGTCCAGAGTTCTGTTGCATCGCAGGCGCTGCCTGCACCCTATGCGGCGCTAGCCCTCGGCGTGGTTGTCACGGTGGCGTGTGTGGTGGGCACGCTGAGTCGCCCGCTGGAGTTTCTCGCCACATTCTGGCCCGCCAACGCGCTCATGCTAGGCATGTTGCTGCGAGAGCCTTCCCTTGCGCGCGACCCCAGGGGGTGGCTGGCCTGCGTCTGCGCCTATGTGTTTTCTTCGCTGCTGATGGGCGATGGCATGGCCATCGCCATCTGGTTGTCGTTCGCCAATCTCGCGGGCGTGGTGGCGGGCTGGCAGTTTTTTCACGGGCTGGACCGCAGCACTATGCTGCTGCGCGGGCCACTGTCCTCGCTGTTCCTGCTGTGCGGCTGCATCGTGCAGGCGGCGGCAGAGTCCATCGTCGGGTTCAGCGCCACCCCGGTGCTGTTCGGCGGCTCCGCGCGCGAGGCGTTGCTGATGTGGTTCAGCAGCGCACTCATGTGCAGCATGATCGTGTTGCCAGTGGTGCTCAGTGCGCCATCGCTGGAAGCCATCCACCGGTTCCGCTGCCGCGCGGCAATGCGGGAATTCGATCCGTCGCGACTGGCGCCGCTGTTGGCGCTCATCGCCAGCGAGGGCATTGCCCTGCTGCTGGGCGGTGCGGGTTCGTTGCTGTTCAGCGTGCCCGCCCTGCTGTGGTGTTCGCTGCGCTACTCACTTTTTTCCACTGCGCTGCTCTGTCTGGCCGTAGGTCTTGCCACGTCCTACAGCGCCACCATGGGCATCGTGAATTACACGCCCGAGCATTTGCCGGATGTGTTGTCGCTGCGCCTTGGTATCACCATGCTGTCGCTGGGCCCGCTGTCTGTCGCCAGCTTTCAGGCGGTGCGCAATGAGTTGCTCGACAAGCTGAACTATGCCGCGCGCCATGACGCATTGACGGGCGTGTTCGGGCGCAAGACCTTTCTGGACCAAAGCGCGCGCAGTCTCCATCGGCTGTCGCAGGACCAGCGCAGCGCGGCGGTGCTGATGATCGATCTGGACCACTTCAAGCGCGTGAACGACAACTTCGGTCATGCAGCGGGCGATGAGTTGCTGCGCGGATTCACCCGCGTCATGCAGCAGGAGCTGCGCCCGACCGACCTGCTCGGCCGCATGGGTGGCGAGGAGTTCGCGGTTTTGCTTCCCGATGTCACCAAGCCGGAGGCCGAGGCCATCGCGCAGCGGCTGTGCGACACCACGCGCACCCAGCAGTTCCACCTTGGCAACAACGAGTACCTGAACGCCACCGTCAGCGTGGGTCTGATTCACCAGCTCGCATCGCCCCAACGCGGCCAGATCGAACGCTTGTTGCGCGAAGCCGATCTGGCACTCTATGAAGCCAAGCGCACCGGACGCAACCGCGTCATGGTGCATGCCTGAACGCGCGCTCCACAGGGTCAGGGAAGGCGCAAGGTCTGCGGTGCGGCGCCAAGCTGCGCGTGCTGCATCCACTGGAGCACCGAGTCCACGGTGACCGTCTCGATGCGGTCGGAAAAGCGCTTCTCGTTGGGATGATCGTCAAACGCAATGTTGGCCGACGTCATGCGTCCGCCCAGGCGCGACAGCGGGCCAATCTTCAACACGGTGGGCTCGTAGCCCTTGAACTTGAGCCACGCCTGCGCCTGTTCCCGGTTCTTCACTGCGGGCTCCATGGCCTCCGCCAACGTCTCAGTCGCCCATTGGTTGGACTGCTGGTAGCGCGTGGACCACGGATAGCTCACCACGCTGTACCTGGGCTCATGCAGGGCCAGCACCTTGGCGCGGTCCTGCAGCAGCGGCAGCATGCGCGCTTGCACCTCCGGCGTTGGCACGGACCAGACGGCCTCGTAACGCCAGGGGTCGTCCAGGAAGAATTCGCCCAGCCCCTGCCGATAGACGTAGGCAACGTCCGCGCCGCACTCGTTGAGCTTGTGCACGACACGCCATGCGCCCTCGGGTGTCTTGTAGGCCCAACCCAGATGCGAATAGCGCAAGCGGTACTTGCTCAGATCCTGACCGGCGCGGCCCAACACAACCACCTTGGCACCCGTGGCATCGAGCGCTTTCGCGGTCCGCGCCGCCATCTCCATGCCTTTCTGGAATGCCTGCAAGGACGGTTGCCTGTGCTCGCAGGAGCGTCCCGCGTGCGCGCCACCCGCGAGCAGCAACATCACCGTCGCCAGCGCCACCGGCGCAAGGCAGTTTTTCATCGTACGCATGTTCGCAACTCCCTCGCTTTACAGCCGCTCGTTGTGCAACAGCGCTGCGCCGATCGCATCAGGAATGAACGCGATCATGGCGCCCGCCACCGACAGCACGGCTCCGCCCGTGATGAGACTGCACTCCATCGCCGTACCCACGCCGTGCGCGACCGCCGCCGCCCCCTTGCCCGCCACGCGAACGCTGACTTGTACGCCGTCCGATGCGCGTTCCAGCACGTAGACCGTGCCGATGGCCGATGCCTCGACCGCCTTCACCACCAGCACCGCGCCACCGACGGACAGCGCGGCAGGAATGGCCACGACCGCGCCCACTGCGCCGCCGCTGATAGTCGCCCCGGCGACCACCGATGCCACTGGCAGCATGGAGAGCGCCACCGACGCCTCGCTTTGTGCATGGGCGGGCGCCGTGGCAGCGCCCAGGAGACTGGCGACCAGCGCCGTGTGAACCAGTGTCTTGCGAATGAATGCTTGCATGATGTGCTCCAGATCGACGCAGCCCCTGCGCTGGGCGCGGCTGCGTCGCATGTGTTTCAGAGATTCGGAAATGGACAACCCAGGGCGGGATCCGCTCGGCCAGATCACGCCGACTCGGCGGGAGCGTCCGCAGGCACCGCGTTCGATTCGCTGGCGGTCTGCACCTCGCGGCGGTTGCGCAGTCGCGCTTCCGATTGGTCGGCCTCAAAGCGGTCGCGCAGCATCTTGGCCAGCGTGAACGCCGTGGTGATCAGGTACAGCCAGCTCACGCCCATGAAAGCCTTGTAGGTGGGATTGATGTCCATGCCGAGCAGGCCCCAGCTCGTCAGCCCCATCGCCACAGCAAAACCGCCCCAGACCACCAGGTGCCACATCGGCGTATCTGCGGCCGCACCGCGCTTGGCCTGGCTGTCACGTGTGAACTTGGCGAGCACGAACGTGGTGGACAGACAGAACACATAACCCATCACCATGAAGACCTGTTCCAGACGCTCTCCGGGCAGCCATGCAAGGCCTGTCGCGCAGAGAAAGACTGCGATGCCGAAGGAGACCCACACCTGAAGCTGCCAGGCACGGGTATCGCGTTGAACGACGACATAGTTACTAGAGTAGGACATGTGAGTGGAGCCGGTTTGCAGCTCGTTGTTGAACACGGAACGCAGTGTGCATGCGGCGCATTCAAATCGAGCCTGACTCGATGCCGAGTGGCTACAACCTCCACCTAAAGTATCGTAATTCAATACTTTTTGAGGTTCGGCGCCGTGGGTGACACAGCGCCGAATGCCATCAGCGCTGGAGCAACTGCGCCACGCGCTCGCGCAGCATGGCCGGTTGCACCTGCGCGGCGGGCACGGGCGCGCCCACGTTCAGCCCCACGCGATTGAACATGCCGCGACGGAACGGGCGCACCATGGCGCCGCCCTCTTCGATGCGGCTGAAATACGAGCCCCACAGATTGGTCAGTGCCATCGGGATCACGGGCGCGTCCACGCCCTCCGCGCGGGCGCGCTCGATGATCTTCATGATGCCGCCCTTGAACTCCTGCAACTGTCCGTCACGCGTGATGCCGCCCTCAGGGAAGATAGCCAGCAGATCGCCCTCTCGCAGCACCTTGGCGGCCTGCTCGAACGCTGCTTCGTACGTGGCCGGATCGTCCTTTTGCGAAGCCACGGGAATCGCCTTGGCCAGTTTGAAGATCCAGCCCAGCACAGGCACCTTGAAGATGCGGTGATCCATGATGAAGTAGATCGGACGCGGGCTGGCGGCCATGAGCAGCACGGCATCCACAAAGCTCACGTGATTGCACGCGAGGATGGCCGCGCCCTGCGTGGGAATGTGCTCGTCCCCACGCACCTTGAAGCGGTAAATGCAGCGCGACAGCACCCACGCGAAAAAGCGCAGCAGATATTCCGGCACCAGCATGAAGATGTAGAAAGCCACAATGGCGTTGGCGATGCCGGTGAACAGGAAAGTCTGTGGCACGGTGAACTTCGCGGCGATCAGTGCGCCTGCGATCACCGAACTGGCAATCATGAACAGCGCATTCAGGATGTTGTTGGCCGCGATGATGCGCGCGCGGTGCGTGGGTTGGCTGCGCAACTGGATCAGCGCATACATCGGCACGCTGTAGAGACCGGCAAACAGGCTGAGCAGCAACAGATCGACCATCACGCGCCAGTGCGCAGGCTGTGCAATGAATGCGGCAGCGCCCATCTCCTGCACGCGCGGCAGGTTGCGCGAAGCAAAATACAGGTCGATGGCAAACACGCTCATGCCGATGGCACCCAAAGGCACCAGGCCGATTTCCACCTGACGGCGCGAAAGCACTTCGCACAGCAACGAGCCCACGCCAATGCCCACCGAGAACACCACCAGCAGCAGCGATGCAACCTGCTCGTTGCCGTGCAGCACCTCCTTGGCAAAGCTCGGGAACTGGCTCAGGAACACGGCACCGAAGAACCACATCCAGCTGATACCCAGCAGCGAGCGGAACACCACGATATTGACGTGCGCCAGCTTCAGATTGCGCCAGGTCTCCGTGAACGGATTCCAGTTCACCACCAGATCCGGATCGGTCGCCGGTGCCTTGGGAATGAAGTGCGCCACCAATCGCCCCGCCAGTGCCAGCACCACGCAGGCCACCGCCACCGCCGTGTGCCCGATCTGCGGCATGGCGACCAGCAAACCGCCCGCCACGTTGCCCAGCAGGATGGCGACAAACGTGCCCATCTCCACCATGCCGTTGCCGCCCGTGAGCTCCCGCTCATTGAGCGCCTGCGGCAGGTAGGCAAACTTCACCGGACCGAACAGCGTCGAGTGCAAGCCCATCAGGAACACGCAGGCCAACAGGATCGCCGCATTGCCGATCATGAAGCCCGCTGCCGCGATCAGCATGACCACGATCTCGAAATCCTTCACGAAGCGGATGATGCGCGTCTTCTCCAGCTTGTCCGTGATCTGTCCCGCCGTCGCAGAAAACAGCAGGAACGGCAAAATGAACAAGGCACCAATCACCAGCCCCGCCATGGCGGGCGGCATCCAGCCCACACTGAGCTGGTAGGTGACCATCACCGTGAACGCAAACTTGAACAGGTTGTCGTTGGCTGCGCCGGCAAACTGGGTCCAGAAGAAAGGTGCGAACCTTCGCTGCCGCAGCAGCGCAAACTGATTGGGATGCGGCTCGTGCGCACCCGTGCTGCGCGGTTCAACTCGTTGAGAATCCATGGTGCTGGGTTTCTTTTGGGAAAATCGTCGATCGGTCAACGTGTGCCCTGCCATCCGATGACGGACGCCACACAGGGCACGTGCATTGTGCCCGGGTTATGTGATCAGACACTTGCACTGTCTGCGTCGTGCCTGGCGAAGGCGCGCAGCACTGGCCACGCCGCACAGGCAGCCAGCAGGTGCTTGAGACTGTGGCCCGACAGCATGCCGTTGAGCTCGAAGATCTGCGCATCGCCCAGTTCGCACACCTTGGCGACGGCATACAAGCCAATCACCATGCCGAGCGAAATCTGCAAGCCATGCGCACGGCGACGCATGCATGCCAGCACGACCAGCGCCACCATGCCAAGGCCTTGCGCAACCGCCCACGGGGTCATGTTGCCGCTGTGCTCCCACACCAGCACCGAGGTCAGCGCGGCCAGCAGCATGCCGCCACCCGCCATCAGTGCGGAGTCGTCGTCAAAAGTCTGCTGCACGGCCAGCCCCAGCATGCCGGCGAACGGCACACACATCGCCAACCGATCCCAGACCAGCGCTGCATTGTCCGGCGCCCAGTGGTAATACGACGAGCCCGCAAACGACAGCGCCAGCCCAGCAAAGAACACCAACGCCATGAAGCGCGCCACGCGCGAGAGGTCCGACACGCGCGCCCGCTGCACGCGCCACGCGCCCCATAGCGCGGCCATCAGAAAGCCCAGATTGCTGAGCACGTCCATTGCATTGGGCATCCAGCCCCAGGCGCGCTGGTCCGCGAATGCGTGGTAGCCATGCGCTTGCTCCAGCTCCGGCGCAAGCAGGGCCAGCACGGCCCACAGCGCAAATGCGCCCGCTACCACGGCGGGGCCGGTGATGGCTCTGCGCGCTCTTGGTGTGGACAGGGAAATCGTCTGCATGTCGAACCTCTCTTGGTATGTTGGAATGCCCGGCAGTCTGTACCGCCCGCTCAAGAAAAGCATCGAAATTTCACACCAGCACAAGACCGTGCAACTCAGGGTATACATAATCGATACCCATGAGCACCACCGCCGACCTGATCGCCGCCCTCAAGAAGGAACTCAAATCCGCGCAGATGACCTACGCCGACCTGGCGGAAGAACTCGGCATGGCGGAATCCAGCGTCAAGCGCATGCTGGCCAAGGGAGACATGCCACTCACGCGCATCGACGCCATTTGCCGCGCGCTGCGCATCGACTTTGCCGATCTGGCGCGCAACGTGGCGGAGAACCAGCCGCTGCTCAAAGCGCTCACGCAGGAGCAGGAACGCGCCGTCGTGGCCGACAAGAAGCTGCTGCTGATGGCGATTTGCGTGCTCAGCCAATGGACGCTGGAGCAGATCGTGCAGGCCTACCGCCTGACCGAAGCGGAGGGCATCAAATACCTGGCGCAGCTCGACCGCATCGGCATCATCGAACTGCGCCCGCTGAACCGCTACCGCCTCAAACTCGCCAAGACCTTCCGCTGGCGCCCACGCGGCCCGGTGATGGACTACTTCCGCGAGCATGCGTTGCTCGATTATTTTTCGGGCAGCTTCGATGGCCCGGGCGAAGGCATGTTGCTGGTGCACGGCACCATCAGTCGCAGTCTGGCGCCCGTCTTTAACGAGCGCCTGCAGCGGCTCGCGCAGGACTTTTCGCAGCAACACCAGGCCGACCAGAAACTCCACGAACGGGACCGCGAAGGCTACACGCTGCTGCTGGGCATGCGCAGTTGGGAGTTTGAAGTGTTCGGGCAAATGCGCCGCACCACACGCGAGCCCTGAGGCCGCGTGCGCACGTCAGGCGAAAACACTTCTTCACAACACTTTGCCAAGCGCTCAACATCGAGGCGATCGGGCTTCACACAGCGCGTCGATCATTCCAACCATGGCGGCACCACACTCACTACGCCGCCCATGCAAGGAGAAGCACATGATTCGCACACCTCTGATCGCTGCCAGCCTCGCCGCATTGGCGCTCGGCTTTTCTGCCACGGCAGCACAAGCTCGCACCAACATCGTTGTGCAGGTCGGCACGCCGGGTGCCATGGTTGTGCCAGCGGCCGTCACCGTGGGTTACCCCGCTCCACCGCCGCCCCGCTATGAGCGCGTTCCCGCCCCGCGTCGCGGCATGATCTGGTCGCAAGGCCATTGGGAATATCGCGGTCATCGGCATGTGTGGGTTCCGGGCACCTGGGTGCGTGCACGTCCCGGCCATGCCTATCACCAACCCACCTGGCGACAGCGCAATGGCCAATGGCAATACTCCCAAGGGCGCTGGGACAACGATCGTGACGGCGTCCCCAACCGCTACGACCGGCGCCCCAACAACCCGTACCGCTATTAAGTACTGGGTACAAACACCCATATCGCGACGCCTCCGTGCCCTTTGCCGGAGGCGTTTTCGCTGGCACAATGCGGCACTTGCAGGAGAGCGAGGGCCGCTTACCAACGGCTTCTCCACCGAAGGCGCAATCTCCCATACACGCTCAGGTTTCATACTGCACATCCAATACGGCCGTCTGGAGAGCCGCCGCCCGCGCAACGCAGGCGGCGCACCGAAGGAGCAAGCACTGCGCCAAGTGGCGCTGAGCGAATCTCTCAGGTACCAAGGACAGGGGGAGCGGCAGCACAGACTAGGGTCTGCGCGCGCAGCTTTTTCAGCCACTCGCCAATGACATGATTCGCCTGGCAGTGGATGCGTGCGCGCCTGACTTCTGCGTCTGCGCAAACCTTGAACAAAGGCTTGCACAACATGCGCGTGATCGTTCTGGGTGCCGGTGTCGTCGGCATCACCTCCGCCTATTTTCTTCAACAACTCGGCCACGAAGTCACCGTGATCGACCGCCAGAGCACTCCCGGCGCGGAGACCAGCTTTGCCAACGGCGGACAAATCTCCGTCAGCCACGCGGAGCCGTGGGCCAATCCCTCCGCCCCGCTCAAGGTGCTGCAATGGCTGGGCAAAGAGGATGCGCCGCTGCTGTTCCGCCTGCGCGCCGATGCGCAGCAATGGAGCTGGATCATCCGGTTCCTGCGCGAATGCACGTCGGGGCGTACGCGCCACAACATCCGGCAGATCGTGAACCTCGGCACCTACAGCCGCGACACGTTGCAGCAGGTCCGCCGCGACACCGGGCTGCAATACGACCAGCGTCGGCAAGGCATCCTGCATTTCTACACCAACGAAAAAGAATTCCAGGCCGCCCTCGCGCCCGCAGAGCAGATGCGTGAACTGGGTTGCCAACGCAGTGTGGTGAGCGCCGACGATGCCGTGCAGATCGAACCCGCATTGCAGACGGTGAAGCACCAACTGGCGGGTGCCACGTTCACGGCCGAAGACGAATCAGGCGACGCCAACCTGTTCACCCGCGAGCTGGCACGCCACTGTGCCGAAGCCGGCGTGCGCTTTCGCATGGGTTGCCACATCACTGCCCTGCATGAGGCGGGCGGCACCCTCGATCACGTGGAGATCACCAACGAGGACGGCCGCTACGAGCGCGTCCAGGCAGACGCCTACGTGCTCTCGGCCGGCTCCTTCAGCCCTCTGCTGGCGCGGCCACTGGGCATCTCGCTGCCGATCTATCCTGCCAAGGGATATTCGGTGACCCTGCCGGTCGTGGATGCCTCGAAGGCCTATGAGGTGAGCCTGACCGACGATGAATTCAAGCTGGTTTTCTCGCGCTACACCAGCAGCGCTGGCGATCGCTTGCGCATTGCCGGCACGGCAGAATTGAACGGCTACGAGCGCGCCCTGAACCGCGTGCGTTGCGAGGCCATCGTGCGCCGTGTGGAGCAACTCTTCCCCGGTGCGGCGGACCCCACGCAAGCGCAGTTCTGGAGCGGCCTGCGCCCCGCAACACCGAGCAACGTCCCGTTGATCGGCAAGACGCGCGTGGGCAATCTGTATCTCAACACCGGCCACGGAACACTGGGATGGACACACGCCTGCGGCTCGGGCAAGTCCATCGCGCGCATCGTGAGCGGACTGGCGCCGGAGCTGGACTTTGCCTTCAGCGGCATGGGCCACGCCTCCAGCCCATCGGCTGCGGCACTCGGCCGGGTCTGAAGCCTCAGCGCACCGGGACGTCGTCGACAAACACCGTGAGCACGCCTGTGTAGCCACACAGGCGGTGCGCGGCGATTTCGCCTCCCGCGAAAAAACCGGTGAGCGGCACGTCCCCCAATGCGCGCCGCACGATCTGCATTTCCGCATTGGCACCACCGAAGAACAGTCCGCCACGGGCGGAGCAACTCACATACACGGCGCCCAGAATCTGGCGCGAAGTGCTCCACTGATCCGGCAACAGGTCCGGATCGGGCGCGTTGCCGTGCGCGGGCAAGAAGTCCTCCACCGGCGAGAGCTCTTCACGAATTTCGGCGCACACGCGCATCAGGTCAGCACGCGCGGCTTTGGTGTTGCGCTGGCAAAACGCGAGCAGACTGCCCTGCTCCACCGACTCGGCCAGCGCCACTCCGCGCCGCGTTGCATCGAGTCCGACGATGTGGCGCACGCGGGTGGCGGCATTGAGAAATCCGGCGCTGCGCGGCTCGGGTTGCCCCACATCGAGCAGCCCTGCCTGCGTGGCGCGCACGGCCTCGATGGCGAGTTGGGTATCCCCCTGCAGCGACACGTTCAGCGTCTCCAGCAGCACATCGAGCGCCGGAACCCCATCGAGTTCGAGCACGAGATTTTCATGCACCGCCGTGACGATGGACCACGGACCGATGGGACGACAGCCATGCGTCACGCGCGACACCCATTGCACAGCCGGGCTGAACGCCACGCCGGAAAGACCGCCGCGCAATACGCCCGAGTCGTCCTCGTCAGCATGGACCTTGCGACCGATGTTGCGCAGCCGATCCAGCGCAAACTGCACATGCGCCCCGCGGCTCGCGCTCAGTCCACCGCACAAATATTGCGACGTCGTGCGGCTAGCCAGTTCATACAGCACCTCGATCAGATCGGGTGTTTCCTGATCGGCGTGCACCAGTGCGAAGCGTGTTTCCCAGTCGCCCGAGCCCGCGCGCGGTGGCGGCGCGATGCCGGAGAAAATGCGCCATTGATCGGGCGGCAGATCGCAGAGCATGACCGACAGTGCGGGCTCGTCGAAGTACTCCACGTTGTTGCCCGCCACGCCGACGCCGACGGTGCCGCTCCAGCCCTTCACGTCGGGGAGTTACTGCTCCATGAAGGCCAGCAGTTCACGCGCATCGGCGGCGTAATGGTCGGTGATGTAGAGCAGGCCGAGCGAGGGCGATCGCGCATATCCGGGCAGCGCCATCTGGGCCTTCAATTGCGCCAGGACCAGCGCTGCGGCCATGCGCCACTGCGGATGCGTGGCATGTCCTGAGGGAAACAATCGATTCGTCATCTGCCTGGCCAGTCACACCGCAACTGGCGCCGCTCCTTCATTCACGCTTCATCGACCGGGTGACTTCGCTTTGCTGGCCTTGGCAGCCGCTTTGGCTGGCGCGGCCTTTTTGGCCGGAGCCTTCTTCGCGGGCGCGCTCTTGGCGCTCGCACTCTTGCTGCGCGCAGTGGTCGCCGACATGGCGCTGCGCGTCATCTCCTGCGCGCCCTTCATGCCTTGCTCGGCTAACTGCGTGGCCATGTCGGATGCGGCCTTGAACGCATCGGCGGCCACGCCGCTGCCCGCAGTTGCCGCAGCGGGAGCGTTTGCAGCATGCTTGGCCACGTCGCGCATGGCGTTGGCGGCAATTTCCTGAAACTGGTTCGTGAGCGAGGTCCACCACTGCACCGGATCCACCATGCCGGCTGCGGCAGAGGCGAACGCATTCGTGTCCTTGCTCTCGGCGTCCTGCTTCCTGGCGCCATGGGTCTGCGGTTTTTCGGCTTCGGGCGCGGGAGCGGGAGCGGGTGCGGCAGCGGCTACCTTGTCCTTGTGCTTGCCGCTGACAGCCTCGCTCATAGTGGCGCCGAACGCACCGGCGAAATCGCCCATGGCGACGTTCATGTTTTCCAGCGTAGCGAGCGTCATCTTCTGCACCTCCAACGCCTGCACGGTGGCTGCGAGTGCGCGTGAGTTTTGCTCCAGCCAGAACTGCACCGACTTCAACTCGCCGATGCGCTTGTCGATCTCTTCCACGCTGACGGTGGGAGCCACCCAGCTCGCGAGTCCCGGCATCGCGGAGACGCCAGTGGTTGCGCCTTTCGCGAGGTTTTGCAGGAAATCGAAGCCCGGTACAAAACGTCCAAATCCGAAGGGTGTGTTGTCGCTGTCGCTCATGGTGTGTCTCCGATGCGTTGCGGGATGTTCAAGAGAACCTGATGATCTCTCATTGCACAGCTTAACGCGGTTGCACAAGACACCGTAAAAACCAGTATTCGCGTGGCTCTTTCGCCTAAAAAAAGAGGGCCAATGCAGATTTCGCGCATCTTTGTTCCCGCACACTGCACCCGCATTCGAAATCTCGCCCTAGAATGCCGACACCAGCACTGCTGGCGAGTCATCCAAGTAAACAGATAAACAACCAACTTCATCATGGCAACTGCAAAGAAAGCGAGCGCGCCCGCAAAGAAGGCCGCTCCCGTCCAGGCGAAAGCAAAGGCCGCTGCTCCCGCAGCCAAGAAGACCGCTGCTGCAGCACCCGCTGCTCCTGCGGCTCTGAAGCCCATCAAGGACCCGTTCAACAAGTCCACCCTGATCGCCCATCTGGCCGCTCAGAGCGCTGTTGAACCCAAGGCCGTCAAGGCCGTGCTGGCTGCGCTGGAAGGCGCCATCCTGGCATCGGTGCACAAGAAGGGCTCCGGCGAGTTCACGCTGCCCGGTCTGCTGAAGATCGGCGTGCTGCAAGTGCCCGCCAAGAAGAAGCGCTTCGGCAAGGATCCGTTCACAGGCGAAGAGCGCTGGTTCGATCCCAAGCCTGCAACCGTGAAGATCAAGACACGCGCCCTGAAAAAGCTCAAGGACGCAGCCGCCTGATCACGGCAAGCCGCCCAGGCAACAAAAAACCGGCTCTGTATGGAGCCGGTTTTTTTATGTCTGCCGTCCGCGTTCCGCTGTCCGATCAGCTCGCATGGGGCGCGAGATACAGCTGCGCCAGCCGCGCACGCTCCTTCTCCCCGAGCTTGAGTTGCTGCGTCAGATACGGCTCGACGCCACCGTAGTCGCGCTCGAGCGCATCGAAGGCGGCTTCCAGGAAATCTTCCTGCACGCGCCACAGCACATTCAGCACCTCGTTCGGCGCGCCGTTGTTCACGCTGGCCGGACGGCGGTACAGACCATTCGTGAGCAGGTAGTCCTCCATGATCACCGCGCGCGACACGCCCAGACTCGACAGGATGAGCGCGGCAGCAAAGCCGGTGCGGTCCTTGCCCGCCGTGCAATGGAAGACCAGAGGTGCATCGCTGTCCAGCAGGTGCTCGAACAGCAGGGCATATTCACGCGCGTTGTGCGTGACGAAATCGCGGTAAGTGTCCTGCATCAGACCGACGGCGATGGACGCCGTCATCTGCTGCCCTGCGCTCACCATTTCCTTGGCGCGCTGCACCACCGTGGGCTCGATCGAGAGTGCGTGGTAACGCACATTGGGCAGTTCGTATGCCTGCGCAGTGCGCTCATCCTGACCGCGAAAATCCAGTGCGCGGGTCACGCCCAGATCGGCAATCGCTTGCGTGTCCTGCGCGGTCAGCGCCGCCAGATGGTCCGAGCGAAACAGCTTGCGCCAGCGCACAGTGCGCCCCTCATCGCCGCGATAGCCACCCAGATCACGGAAGTTGGAGGCTCCGGCAAGATTCAACGTACGAGAGAATTGATCCATATCCACACTGTATGCCAAATACATGTGTCTGGTGTGACGTCCCCAAAACGCTCTGCATCATTCGCGTCACGACTTGCCAGCGCCCGCAAAACGCGCGCACAAAAAAGGGGCAGTGATGACTGCCCCTGTTTGCGATGTCAACGTCACGCGGACGCGCCGTTCACTCGATTTCAAACTCGGCGCGATCCTTGCCCACGATCCACTTGGGCGGCTTGCCACGACCGCTCCAGGTGGCACCGCTGAGCGGGTCCCGGTATTTGGCGGCGGCCTTGGTGGCAGGCTTCCATGGGAACACCTGTTGCGCAGTGAAGCCGAATTCGGCGATGAGCTCATGCACGGTCGCCAGTGCCGACTTGGAAGCCGTCTTGCGCGCGTCCGCGATTTGTTGATCCAGCGCTTTCTTTTGCGCCAGAAGTTCTTTGTAGGTTGTCATGGTCTATCCGGGAAAACAGGGTTTGCAGTTGTAAGGCCACGCCTTACCAAAGCAACAATTGCGCATCGGGGGGAACTCGATACAGGGCCTAAAAACCCCGCACGAATTCTAGCGTTCCCGTAACACCATTGCCGCTGTCGGCTCAACGGGCCAGACACGCCTGAAAAGTCAACGCAGCAGGTCGATTTGCTCCTGTAGAGCGACGCCGATGGACAGCAACGCACTGTCCCCTCCGCGACGCCCCACCACCATCACGGCGCGCGGCAATTCGCCCGCTTCGGTCTGGATGGGCAGCGACAGCGCAGGCAGATCGTAGAAGTTGAAGACGGACGGATTGCGCAGCACCAGCAAGTTGGTGCGCTGGAACAATTCGGTGTCGGTTTGAAGATCATCGATGCGCGGCGCAACGACGGGAACAGTGGGCAGGATGAGCGCATCCAGATCGGCCATCTGCTCGTCAAGCAGACCTTGCCAGCGAGCGCGCTCGCGTTGCAGGCCGACGTAGTACGGCGCCGGGATTTCCTCGCCCGCGCGGATCCGGGCCAGCACGCGCTGGTCGATTTCGCTCGCGTGGTCGCGCACCGTGGCCGCGTGAATGTGGCTGGCTTCGGACGCGATCAGCGTGCCGCGCTCCTGCAGCTTGAACGGCGCAGTCATCCACTGCTCCAGATCCATGTCTGCCACGCGCGCGCCGGTGGCGGACAACGCCTGCACCAGGGCTTCAAACGAGGCCAGCACGTCCGCATCGGCCTGGGTGAACAGCAGGCCGCGCGGAATCCCGAGGCGCAGGCCGCTCACCGAACGGCGCGCAACGGCAGGCGCACGCGACTCGCCGCTGAGAACGGCATCGGCCTGCACGCAATCGCGCACGCTGCGCGCCAGCGGGCCAACGGTGTCGAGGCTGAAGGACAGCGGAAACGCGCCTTCGCGCGAGACACGCGCCTGCGTTGGCTTCCAGCCGGTGATGCCGTTCAGCGCGGACGGAATGCGCACCGATCCGCCCGTGTCCGAGCCGATCGAAATCTCCGACATGCCACGCGCCACGGCCACGCCTGCGCCGCTGGACGAGCCACCCGGAATGCGCGTCGCATCGCGCGCATTGCCTGGCGTGCCAAAGTGTGGATTGATACCGATGCCGGAGAACGCGAACTCCGTCATGTTGGTCTTGCCCACGATCACCGCGCCGCCCGCACGCAGGCGTTGCACAATCAGCGCGTCAGACTTTGCCGGCGCGGCATGGCGCATCACCGCAGAACCCGCGGTGGTGGCTTCGCCAGCCACGTCGAACAAATCCTTGACCGAAACGACACGGCCATCCAGCGGGCCGAGCGAGAGGCCGCGCGCGGCGCGCTCGTCGGCTGCGCGCGCCGCTTCGCGTGCGGCGTCGGCGTAGACCTTGGTGAAAATGCGGCGCCCCTCGTCACCCGCGGCCTCGATGGCCGCGAGCGCCTGCTCGGTGCGCTCAACGGAACGGTTGCTCATGTGTAGCCTTCTTCAAATAAACAGGAGTTGCCTCAGGCCACGTCGGGCAGGATGTCCAACGTGTAGCGATGACGCAGTGAACGGTTCAGGCGCGGATCGTGCAACTCCATTTCGAACACGTTCGATGGACGGATGCCGCCTATCGCGGCCACTGTGCCACAGGTCATTGCCATGCCGTCCGAAAATGCCGCTGTACCCGTGGCGGCCAGATAGCCGTTGATCAGATCGCGCGGGGTGCGCAGCGACGCGATCGGGCCTTCCTGATACAGCACGCGCTCGCCCTTCTCTTCGATCCACGAGCGCACGATGAGCTCGTCCCAGTGGCCCTCCACGTCCGCGTAATCCCATGCCGCCCTGCCCGCCGGCTTGGCGCATACCTGCTTGGACAGCGCGACGCTGTAGGCCTCGAGTTTGCGATCGGTGTGATCCGACGCCAGGCCGATGTACAGGCGGCCACCGGCTGCGAACACCAGCGCCTCGATCTCGCCGGAGGAGTTTTCTCCCACCACCTGCACACGCTCGGCTTGCGTGAGCTGGTTGTTTGCGATGCGGTAGTACAGCGGCACGGCGCTGGGACGCGGCACGCCCAGTTCGGCCAGTTCTTCGATGTGGTGTTCGATGGCCGCCATGTCGCGACCGGCCCAGCCAGCCACGATCAGCGTGTGCACGTCGACAGAGAGTTCTTGCGCCTTGTTGGCGGATTCAATTTGGAAATGGGCTTTCATGACAATGAATTCTTTTGAGAGTCGGTTCAACCAAAAACGCGCGGCAGCCACAGCGCCAGATCAGGCACCAGGGCGAGCATCAGCAGCATCAGGAACATGGCGGCAACGAAGGGCAGCGATCCGATGATCACCGCGTTCATCGAGCCGGATTTGCGCAGGCTTTGCACCACAAACAGGTTCAGCCCGACAGGCGGTGTGATGAGCGCCGCCTCCACCAGAATGATGATCACGATGCCCAGCCAGATGGGGTCGTAGCCGAGCGCGATCATGATGGGAGCGACGATCGGGATGGTGGTGATCATCATGGAGAGCGTCTCCATGAAGCACCCCAGCACCAGATAGAAGATCACCAGCACCAGCAGCATCCATGCGGGCGACAGGCCGAGCCCGGTGATCGAGTCGGTGAGCGCGGTCGTCAGGCCGATGGCGGACATCACGAAGTTCAGGAAGCCCGCGGCAATCACGATCAGCATGATCATGGCGGTCGAACGCATCGTGCCCTCGATCGCTTCGCGCAACATCGTCCACGTGAGCTTGCGGAACCATGCGGCCAGGATCAGCGCCCCCAGCACGCCCAGCGCAGCGGCTTCTGTCGGCGTGGCCAGCCCGGCGTAGATCGAGCCCACCACCAGCAGGAAGATGAACATCGGCGGTGCCAGATGCACCAGACTGCGCATCCGCTCGCCCCAGCTGGCATGGATTTTCTGCCCGCCCCACGACGGCTTGACCACGCAGGCCACGACGATCGTGAGAATGAACAGCGCCGCCATGGCGAAGCCGGGGATGATGCCCGCGAGGTACAGCTTGGGCACCGACGAATTGGTCAGTACGCCGTAGATCACCAGATTGATGGACGGCGGAATCAGGATGCCCAGCGTGCCACCAGCAGCCAGACTGCCCAGGAACAGCGGCTCGTTGTAGCCATAGCGTTTGATCTGCGGAAGTGCCACCGTGCCCACGGTGGCGGCCGTGGCCACGCTCGAACCCGACGTGGCCGAGAACAGGGTGGACGCGCCGATGTTGGCGTGCATGAGCCCGCCCGGCAACCACGACAGCCACAGGCTCATCGCGCCATACATCTTTTCGGCAAAGCCCGCCCGCAGCAGCACTTCACCCAGCATGATGAACAGCGGAATCGCCACCAGCAGGAATTCGTTGTTCGCGCTCCAGGACAACTCGCCCAGCGCGCGCGACAACGGCAGCATGGAAAACATCGGATCCAGCGTCAGCCCCAACACGCCGAGCGCGGCGCCCACGGGGATGCTCAATCCGATCAGCACCAGCAACAAAATAAGAGCGGTAGCGATCATGCGGCACCTCGCTGCTGGCGTTCGGCATGCACGAGGCGCTCGCCTGCGGCGGCTTCTTCTTCGGCTTCTTCCTGTGCGGAGCGCACCCCGCAAATCGCCTGCACGGTCTTGATGTCGCCCGTGACCAGCGCGGTCGACGCACGCACCAACATCAGCGCGAGCACGATGCACATCCACACCAGACCCACAAACCACAGCCCCTGCGGAATCCACAGCGGCGTCGCCAACGTGGTGTTGGCGGCAGATTTCTGCACCCAGGAAGCGGACACCACATCCATGGCGTACCACGTCAGGAACGTCATGAACACGCCGAGCGCGACGAGCGAAATCCAGTCCAGAAATGCGGACAGGCGCAGCGGCAGCTTCTGATAGAGCACGTCCACGCGCACGTTGGCGCGCTGCAGCGTGGCAAACGCCAGCGCCCAACTGGTGCTGATGGCAAAGGCGTAACTCGACAGTTCGTCGGCTCCGCCCGTATTGAATCCAAAAAATTTACGCGCCAGCACGTCGAAAGAAATCAACAGCACACTGGCAATGGTGAGCGCGCCGCCCGCCCAGACCGCAACGCGCGATAACGCGTTGGCCCAGCGCAGTGGTGCCCACGAATCCGTCAAGGTAGAGCCCATCGCTCACCTCCCCTTCAAGCAGCGGCGGCCGAAGCCGCCGCATTCCAAACCATTCAAACCATCAAACCGGCATCACTTGGATGCCGTCATGCCCACCACCTTGCCGACGGTGGCGTTGAAGTCCGTCACGCATTGCGCGCTGCAGCGTGCGGCCCACTTGGGCAGAACGGATTCGGAGAGCACCTTCTTGAGCAGTGCGCGATCCGCGTCGGTCGGTTGCACCAGCACCATCTTGCCCTTCACCGGCTGGGTGCATGCAGCCGCACCGGTGTTGCAGTCGTAGCCTTCTTGGGTCTGCTTGCCGGCTGCGGCCCAGATGTCGTCCACCATGGTCTTGAAGTTGGTGGTGATGAGCTTTTGCACATTGGGGTTGAGCTTGTTCCAGGCCTTCTCGTTCACGGCATGGATCTGCTGGTTCCAGTTCACCGGCAGCGCATACAGGTGCGTGGACACCTCGTACCACTTGGCCGAGTAGCCCGACAGCGATCCGGTGATCGCGCAGTCCACCACCTTGTTCTGCAGCGCCGGCACCACTTCGCCAAACGCCATGGTGACGCTGGAGCCGCCGAGCGCCTCGACGAATTCCGCCTGCGTGCGGCTGCTGGTGCGCACCTTCTTGCCCTTGATGTCGGCAAGCCCCTTGATGGTGGCATTGCAGAACAGCACCTGTGCGGGATAGGTCGACATGCCCAGCAGCTTGATGCCGGACTGCGCGTAGAACTTGGCATACACCGGCTCGAACGCATCGGTCACTTCACGTGCGGTCTTCACGTCAGGTGCCAGACCGGCCAGATCGATGGCTTCATTGATCGGATTGTCGGCGGCGAAATACGCCAGTGTGGACGTACCGAACTCCACCACCCCCTGCGACATCAGGCGAATCAGTTCAGGGCCCTTCAAGCCCATTTCGTTGAAGCCCTTGATATCGGCCGTCACCTTGCCGCCCGAAGCCTGAGGAATCTTTTGCGTCCAGAACGGCTTTTCGAACTCGTTGTAGAGACTCAGGTTGCTGAGGCCACCCACGACCTTGAGCTTGGTGGCCGGATAGTCCTGCGCCTGCGCCATGGGAGACAGCGCGGCAGCGGCAAGGGCGATCAAAGGAAGAATGCGTTTCATAGGATATTCCTTTCGGGGTTGCAATGGCGTTGCACATACACATTGTGTGCCAATGCATGTATTGTGACGATACTGTGAAATTTCACATCAGTATTAACGCTAGGACACCCCGGTTGCAGGCCGCTCCTCGGCTATGATGACCGCTCACTTCCCCCATCTACTGTTCAGCCTGGATATCTCGGAGAGCGTTCGTGACAGCCACATCCTCAGTTCTGGAATCGCCGGGCGGCGTGGCATCCCCGAACTTCGCGGGTCTTTCCCAGAACGAACTGGCATACACGCAGCTCAAGCACCGACTCACCACGCTGTTCTACAAGCCCGGTGATTACCTCAACACTGCCGCGCTGATGGCCGACCTGCAGTTGGGCCGCACTCCGCTCAACCACGCATTGCACCGGCTGGCCACCGAGGGGCTGGTGCAGGTGATTCCGCGCAAAGGTGTCATGGTGGCGCCCCTGTCCATCGACGATGCGCTGAACATGATCGACGTGCGACTGGTCAACGAGCGCCTGTGCGCCCGGCTGGCTGCAGCGCGCATCACGCAGGCAGAAGTGGCCGAGCTGGCACACATCTCCGAAGCGTTCGACAGCGCGGTGGCCGAGCGCAACGTCGCCGCCATGATGGACTGCGACCGCCAATTCCACGAAGCCATCGCCGACGCATCGCGCAATCCCGTGCTGATCGAGGTGCTGCGGGTACTGCACGCACGCTCCCAGCGCTTCTGGGCGATATCGCTGTCTGCCGCCGGCCACGTGGTGGAAGTGCGCGGCGAACACCAAAGCATTCTCGATGCACTCGCCGCAGGCGACGCCGACGCGGCCGAAGCCGCCATCAGCCATCACGTCCTGTCGTTCCGGCAGGCGCTGCTCAACAAGCCCTGAGCGCCGCACGCGCTGCCGCAGCAACGATGGATCTCTCCTGGCTCAACGACGCGCTGCTCATCCGCATGGTCAGCACCGGGCTGGTCGTGATTCTGGTGTCGTGGTCCGTCGGCGCATTCGGTCCGCTGGTGGGCGGAGCGCTTGCAGGGCTGCCCATGGTGCTGGGTCCGGCGTTCTTTTTCCTCTCGCGCGAAGCATCGGCCGACTTCGTCGCCATCACCGCCACGTACTCACTCATCTCGCTGTGCGCGACGCAGTGCTTTGTGCTCACCTATATGGCAGCCGCGCGGCGACTGTCTGCCGCCGCTGCGCTCGCCCTGTCGGTGCTGGCCTGGATGCTGACTGCGCTCCTGTGTCGCCAACTGCCGCCGCTGCCGTGGCTCGGCCTGGCGCTGTTCATTGCACTGACCGGCATGGCGCTGCACGCCAGCCGCCACTTTGCTCCGCCCAGCGCAAAAAGCGCAGGCAAGGCAGGTTGGGGCACGTTGTTGATGCGCGGAACGCTGGCGGGCATGCTGGTCGCCGCCATCACCACCTCGTCGCACTGGCTTGGTGCATCCAGCGCGGGCATCCTGCTGGCCTTCCCCATTGGCTACACCGTCATCGCCACCACCATCCATCAAAAAATGGGTGCGCACCAGGTCATTCACACCCTGCGTTCCGCGCTATTGGGTGGATGCAGCCTGGCAGCTTTCTGCCTTGTGCTGGCCTTGTTAGCGACACGCACCCCGCCGTGGGCCGCGCTCAGTCTGGCCACTCTCGCCGCTGTGCTCGTGACAACAGCACTGGTGCTGCGCAATCGGCGCAAATAGCAGCCGCTGAAACACAAAAGCCTGCTCACAACGGAGCAGGCTTTGGCAGTGAACGGGGCAGCGGCGCGGGCAGGAAGCACTGGATGGTGCACACCCAACGCGCCACGGCGCGGCGTTCAGATAGCGGCGCTCAGATAGCGGCGGTCAACGCCCCCGGTGTCGTCAACTTGTCGGCCACCAGCAGTGCCTGCATTTGCGCCTGCGTCATGATGCCCAACTGCTCCGCCACCACGGCGATGGACTGCCCCGAAGTGATCGCCGTCTTGGCGATCTGTGCGGCCTTTTCGTAGCCGATCATCGGATTCAGAGCCGTCACCAAGGTCACCGACTCGGCAATGCGCGCATCCAGCAGACTGGTGTTGGCCACAATGCCTTCCACACAGTTCACCTGCAGCGTACGGCACGCGCTGCTCAGGTGGCTCAGACTCTGGTGCAGCGCCCACGCCATCAGCGGCTCGAACGCGTTCAACTGCAACTGGCCCGCCTCCACCGCCATGGTGATCGCGGCGTCGTTGCCGATCACCTCAAAGCACACCTGATTCATCACCTCCGGAATCACCGGATTGACCTTGCCCGGCATGATCGACGAACCGGCCTGACGCGCAGGCAGCTTGATATCGCCCACACCAGCTTGCGGGCCAGACGACAGCAAGCGCAGGTCATTGCTGATCTTGGACAGCTTCACTGCGATGCGCTTCAGGATGCCCGAAATATCGGCGAACGCACCCGTGTCGCCGGTGGCCGCGATCAGATCGCTGGCCTTCACCACCGGCACGCCCGAGAACTCCGCCAGCTTGGGCACGACCACGTCCACATAACCCACAGGCGCGTTGATGCCCGTGCCAATCGCCGTGCCGCCCATGTTGATTTCGCACATCAATGCGGCCGATTCGCGCAGACGCTTCTCATCATCAGCAATCATCGACACAAAGGCATTGAACTCCTGCCCCAGCGTCATCGGCACGGCATCCTGAAGTTGGGTGCGGCCAATCTTCAGCACGCTCTTGAACTCCTCGGCCTTAACCTGGAACGCACCACGCAGCGCGGCCAGCGCCGCCAGCAGATCCTGAATACCAAAATACGTCGCCAGCTTGACCGCCGTGGGATAAGCGTCGTTGGTGGACTGCGAAGCGTTGACGTGGTCATTGGGATGAATCACATCGTAACGGCCCTTGGGCAAGCCCAGCGTTTCCAGCGCGATATTGGCGATCACTTCGTTCGCGTTCATGTTGGTCGACGTGCCCGCACCGCCCTGGATCACATCCACCACGAACTGCTCGTGATGCTGCCCCGCCACCAGAATGTCGCACGCCTTGGCAATCGCATCGGCCTGCTGCTCATTGATCGCACCCATGGCAACGTTCGCCGCAGCTGCAGCCTTCTTCACATAGGCAAAAGCGCGCACCAGCCCCGGCATCTCAGCCACCGTACGGCCCGTGATGGGGAAGTTCTCCACCGCACGTGCGGAGTGCACTCCCCAGTAGGCGTTGTCAGGAATGTCCTTGGGACCCAAAAAGTCGCTTTCTTGGCGCATGGTAAGCAAAAAGGAAAAATTGAAAGTTCAGCCCCGGCGGCGTAGCCCAAGGCCTCAAAAAAGATATCCAACTCAGACGTAGCAAAGCCCAGCGAGCATGCACCTTCCCGGTGCCGCACGAACTGGGCTATCGCAGCAGACTATGCAAAAGAATAGATGAGAACCAACTTTTCTTGCATATCGTCACAAATGTCGCACTGATTTGGTGCGAAATAGAGCCGGGCTATGGCGATTTGATTTCACCGTTCAAGCAAAGACGCTCTTCGCCATAAACCACGCACACGATGCTCGGCGCCCGCTGGAAAGGCCACGCTCGCACTTGTGGACTTGGATGCTGGCCCCTTGGACTGGGGGAATGTTCGCGGGACGGGCCCTGGCAGGCCGACGGAAGAACGGGGGAAATCAATGTGGCCGGGGTGATCAGAGGGTTGGTAATCCCCCGCAAAATTACCAACAAGCTGACCACGTTTGGCACGTTGTACAGAAATGCGTGAAGCAGATTGAAGCGCAGAACTTCAAGATGGCAATTCGGCTAAATAAATCCATGCTCGAAGACTCGCGATGCTGAGACCTTTCGACAAATCTATTGCCTCAAATCACGGGGGTCAGTGACATGGGGAGGTTTTGAGGGGCGCCCTGTAAGGGCGCTTCAGGCTGGTTTGAGTCATCTGTGAACCAATGCCTGAATGGCAGCAAACGCCAACACCAGTCGTTAAACGTTGCCTGTTCTGAATGAACCCGTCACCTTCGAAACCGACAACTCGACTGCGAGACTCCCATGCTCTGCAAGCTTGAACCGGAATTGAAGATACTTCACCCGCCGTGATATCTCTTTCACAAAGCGTAAACCGCATAGGCACCTTGTACCCCCCCCCGACCTGCTGCGCTAAGATGTTGTAACAAAATTCTTGAGGGGGCTACAGAAATGACGGAGTTTAAAACGACACCTGACCGCACCACATATTGGTTGTATGTGATGTCTGCAGGGCTGGTGGCTTACTGCTTTTACGTGACAGCAGAGACGAAAGTGTATGTGCTGCCAATATTTATCTTGATCGCCGCTCTCGCGGTGCTCCTGCCACCTTCCCGCAAGCGGCTAAAAATTGGCCTCGGCCTGAAGCAGAGCATCGCCCTTGCAGTTGCCTTGCTCTTCGGCATGGCGCTCTCCGCGGGCGCACAAAAAGCGAACAGGGAAGAAGCCGCGCAGCTGAAAATGCAACAGGATTCAGCAGCACGGATCGCAAAGCAGAAGTCCGACCGAGCAGCCGAGTACGTTGCAAACAAAACCAAAATTATTGCGGAGGTCGAGCAGCAGCTTGCAAACAACCAGCCCCGCGAAGCATTGGCGACTATCAGCAAGTTCATGACTGTGACCAAAGACCCCGACCTTGGTAGGTTACAGCATCGGGCTTCGGTGCAGGTAATGCGCCTAGATTTGGAGCAGCACGAAGCTGGGCTGCCTCCAGAACGGCTCAAGGCCATCTACAGCACCCTTATGCATGAAGAGCCGGGCAGCAAGGAACGCTACCAAGCGAAGCTAAAGGCTGTTGAAGACAAGCTGGAAGTTCAGCGCAAAACTCAAGAAGCTAATGCTCAGCGTGCAGCAATGGAAGCCAAGCTTAAAGGTCAGTTCTCAGGATTCGATGGATCGCACAGGAAGGTTGAGGCGGCTATCAAAAATCGACTAAAGGACCCCAGTAGTTATGAGCATGTGGAAACACGATACGTAGTGAACACGAACTCAATAACCGTATACACGACGTATCGTGCGCGAAATAGTTTCAATGCACTTATTCCGGGATACGCGACTGCAACTGTCGATGCCGATGGAAACGTGTTAAGTCTCAACTAGTGGGTAAGTCAAGGCTGAACTCTGTCATTCGACGATGCAGCCTCCAGTGACCGCTTTTGCGGGAAACAGTCGAGTGGCCTAGAAGGGATTGGCCGGCAGCTTCGCCTCCGGAACCGGCCGTTGGACCCGGCATTAGCATTCGTACTGGCCGATTTGGAGAACGCCGTATCGCGGTTGATACCAACGCCGGCGGCCAGCACGGGACTTTCGCCGCATATCTCATACTGCGGAACCGGCGCGCTGATCAGTTAGCATTCGATGTACGGAGGAGCACCGGCACCCGCCAAAGGTCGTTGAGCCTGGTGACCACGGGCCACTATCGGGACGAGATGCACTGCAAGGAAGAGATCCTTCAGGCAGGGAGAAACCAACAATGCACCTGGCCAAACTGGTCATCAAGAACTTCCGCAAGCTCGCGCATGCGGAGCTGTCATTTCAGGCCGGCCTGAATGTCCTAGTCGGCGGCAACAACGTCGGCAAGACGGCGGTGGTCGACGCCTTGCGCGCGCTGCTGGCTGGGCACGACGAGCCTTACCCGCGCCTCGGCGAAGAGGATGTGCATCGACCCAAAGGCGGTGTCCCATCTGGCGACATCGTCTTCGAGTACGTGTTCAGCGGGCTGGACGAAGACGATGAAGCGGACTTCCTGTCCGCCCTCGTGCCTGACGCGGCAGGAAAACTCGAAGCGCACATCAAGATCCGCTACTCGGACCCCGACAAGGGCGGCCGCCTGCGCGCCAAGCGATGGTGCGGTGAGCATGAGGACGTCGGCCTGACAACGGACATGATGGAGAACCTCAGGGGCGTCTACCTGCCGCCGCTGCGCGACGCGTCGCAAGGCCTTAAGCCCGGCCGCACCAGCCAGCTAGCACGGCTGCTGCAACTCTTGGCCGAGGAAGATGGTGTCAAAGGCATCGACAAAGCGCTGCAGGATCTCGACAAAGAGCTGAAGAAGCACCTGCCTATTGTCAATACACAGAAGGCCATCGACACCCGGCATCAGTCCATGCTGGGCACGCAGCTCGCGCAGTTGCTGGAAGTCGGCCTGAGCGCCAGCGACTTCAAGAGCTTGAAGTCCCGGCTGTCGTTGGTCGTGGACGCCTTCGAGATCGAGCAGAACGGGCTGGGATTCAACAACCTGATCTACATGGCGGTCGTGCTCAGCGAGCTGACCAAGAACCCGGACTCCTGCTACCGCGGACTGATCGTCGAGGAGCCGGAGGCACATCTGCACCCGCAGCTTCAAGCCGTGCTGCTGCAGTACCTGCAGTCCATCCATGCCATCGACGGCGAGAAGCCGGTCCAGCTGTTTGTCACCAGCCACTCGCCCAACTTCGCAAGCATTGCCGACCTGGATAGCTTGGTGTGCCTCGTCGACACGGGCGCTGCGGTCGAGACCTTCCTTCCCCGCAGCATTACCTTCGACAAAGGTAAACGCGAGAAGCTAGAGCGCTACCTTGATGTCACACGCGCTGAGCTCTTCTTTGCTCGTCGGGTCATCTTTGTCGAAGGCGCGGCCGAGCTCATGATGGTAGACGCGCTCGCCGAGCGCATGGGCTTCAACCTGCGCCAGCATGGCGTGAGCCTGATCAGTGTCGAGGGGCTGAACTTCGATTCGTTCTTGCCTCTCTTCGGCGACAAGGCGCTGAAGATCCCGGTGGCGGTCCTCACAGATGCCGACCCAGTGGCGCCCAAGCCTGTCCCAGCGGGCGCAGTTGCTACGCCTTCAGCACCAGCGGTGGCCGCACCAGTTGCGGCACCGACAGTTGCACCGGCACCTACAGCAGCTTCGGCAGCGACTGAGGACGAAGACAACGAAGACGACGATGCCGAGCCGCTATATCCCGCGCCGGGAGACACCATCACCGTCTCGGCGAACGCCGCGAAGATGAAGGCTCGCGAGGATAGCCACGTCAAAGTGTTCTATGGCCTTAAGACTTTCGAGTACGACCTGGCCCTGGATGCTGACAACCGCGCCGCCATGCTGGAGGCGCTGAAGGAGCTGCGGCCTCGGATCGCCAAGTCACTCGGAACCACCGTCGCCGCGGAGGTCGGTGACGCTGCCAAGGCCAAGGCGCTGTTCTGCGGCATGTTCGAACGCAAGACAAAGAACGTCCAGAAAGGCAGCTTTGCTCAGTCGCTGGCGCAGGTCATTTCAGACGAGATGGTCTCCTTCAATGTGCCGGCCTACATACAGGACGCCATCGAGCACGTCTGCAAAGCAGCAGCGACGTCGGTCTCATGAGCGGCCTCACCCCTGAGCAGCAAGGCGTCGTCGACGCGCCGATGGTGCCGCTTTGCGTGATCGCTTGCGCTGGTAGTGGCAAGACCAAGACCGCCGTGCACCGCGTTGTGCAGATGCGGCGAAATCTCGGCGAGGCGCGCGGCCGCGTGGCGCTGCTGTCCTTTTCCAACGTAGCGGTCGACACCTTCCGCAGGGCCTATGACGATCTGGCCGGCAGCCTGCCGTCCAACGCCGGCCGATCGCGGGTGGACATCGACACGCTCGACGGATTCATCACCACGCACATGATCCGGCCCCATTGCCATCGGACCATGCAGTCGCCGCGGGCGGCCTTCCTTGTGACGGGCGATGAAACGTTCCTGGAAGGCTTCAAGTTCTCGACGTCATCGTTTCCTCAGTCGATCAAGGAGCTGAAGCTGGCGTTTGTCAACGGCAAGGAGGTCTTCTTCTACGTGTTCAACGAACAGCCTGACCTGGTCGACACCTCCATCGCGCACAACCTCGTCGCAAAACTGGGCCGCACGGGCGCCTATACTCACGACCTCGGGCGCTACTGGGCCTACCGGGCGCTGAAGGAGCAACCGAAACTTCTCGCCGCACTGGCACGTCGCTATCCGCACATCGTGATCGACGAGGCTCAAGACATCGGGTCGGTCCATCAGGCCATTCTGGAACTGCTGATAGGTGCCGGCTCGAGTGTGACGTTGATCGGCGACCCCAATCAGGGCATCTATGAATTCGCGGGCGCCGACGGAAAGTTCCTCATGGAATACCACCAGCGCGCCGGTGTTCAGCAGCACTCGCTGAAGAAGAACTTCCGTTCGGCCCCCTGTATCGTGGACTTGGCCAATGACCTGTGCGGCCGCGTCGACGTCGCCGAACGGCCCGCGCCTGACACACCACACGGTGCCTTCTTCACTGGCTATAAGGGAAACCAGCACCCCCAGCTCATCTCTTCATTCCAGGGTGCCATGTCAGCCGCCGGCGCGGACATCAAGCGTTCCGCCATCTTGTGCCGAGCCAAAAAGTTGGCTGGGACACTTCGTGGCGACGAGGCACCGGTTGGGCAGGGCCTGGTCAAGCTGTTCGCCGCCGCCGCGGTGCTGCGTGATCGCCGAAAAGACTTCCTCAGGGCGTTCCAACGCGTAGCCGTCGCGGTGGTCGCACTGCTGGACAACGCACCTCACGGCCTGGTGAGCCAGATCACGCAACCGTCCAACAAGCCCGATGACCGGAAACTGCGCAAGGCGATCTGGGCCTTCACCCGCAACCCTGCAACCGGCCTGCCGTCGTCGTCACTGGTGGGCGACAAGGAGTGGCATGCCCAACTGCTGGCGCGCATCAAAGTGCTGCTGACCGACCTCGAAAACGACTTCGGCTTCACGCAAGTCGCCAACCTGGGCAACAAGATTTCTAAGAAGGCGTTGCCGAGCACGCCGCTGATCAGCGCCAAGGACTTGGCTAATGACGATGCAACGGCACTGCGGATCGACACTGTGCACAAGGCCAAGGGAGAAAGCCTGGACGCCGTCCTGTATGTGACTACCAAGGAGCACGTGAAGGAAATGCTGGGCGGCGTCACGACAGAGTTGGGCCGCATTGGGTACGTCGCGGCGACGCGAGCCCGGGACCTGCTCTGGATAGCTGTACCTCACAACGCCCTGAAAGAGCTTCGGCCGGCGTTGATCGCCAAAGGATTCGAGGAAGTAGGTGCGGCGGAAGCGCCTGCAGCCAAAGCCGCGGCACACGTCGTGATCGCGCCCGTTCTGGCAAGCTATTCAGTCGCCCCGACTGTCCTGCCGGTCGCAAGTCCGGACTCTATGCAAACCCCATGATGGACATGGACGACAAGCTGATCGGATTTCTCTACGCGGTCGTCGGCGCTGCCATCGCTTTGTTAGGCAAATGGGCGATCGACGCCATCACCCGGCACAGCGAGAAGAGCAACCACGCGGCCTACTTGTGCGTGCGGGTAGTGTGCGAACTGGACCGTTTCGCGACGGGTTGCGCCGCCGTAGCTCAGGATTTCGGCCCCGAGCCTGATGACGAAATTTCCGAGATAGCGACGGTGCGCGACCCGAGCTTTGCTCCTCATGATCTTCCGGTCGACTGGAAGTCGATCGACATCCGGTTGGTCTACGACGTCCTGAATCTTCCCGGCGAGCAGGCGCTTGCCGAAAGCCGCATCACCGAGCACTGGAACCATGCCTGGACCGACGCCGCAAGCACCTTGGAGATGCGACGGGAGCTGTATCTCAAGCTTGGCCTCAAGGCGGCCAGGCTGTCTAGGTCCCTGCGGCGGATTGGCAAATTGCCGCCCGCCGATGATTCGTTGGACCGGCTGGAGGAGCTAGATGGAGAGGCTAAAGAGCGTGCCACGGCCATGGCCGAGCGGCTGACGGAGCTGCCGTAGACGCCCTGGCCGGCGTCGGCTGTCCCGAAAGCTTGAGTTCAGCTAGCTAACCGTTCTGCGTGGGGTGAATAACTGACAGCAACCGGTCGATCTGAAACGGTCGAAGAACGCTGCAGCGGTCCCTCGGACGTCGTCAGCGCGGCCGGTGGTATCGTACGGCCGCCTTTCCGTCAAACCAGCCGGTTAGAACCTACGCCGGCAGGAACCTTGAAAACCGGGACCGGTGCAGGACCGGTCGCACGACTCCACGCGCCTAATGGCCGAGATCGCTGCGAAGCTGCCTCAAACCTACTAGAGCCATGTCACATCCACGGGTCACTCTGTGAACTCGACACACAGATACCTCGCCCCAACGAGTAGGAAGACAAGCGTGGATGGACGGAAACAACGTCTAGCTCCCGAACGTGAAACGAACCCCAGAACGACAAAAGCCCATCCATTTCTGGACGGGCTTCTGAAGCATTTGGTGGCCTGGGGCGGAATCGAACCACCGACACGCGGATTTTCAATCCGCTGCTCTACCAACTGAGCTACCGGGCCTAAGCAAGACTTGAATTATATACTGAGTTTTTGCCGCTTCTGGAAGATTTGGCGAAATTTTTTTGGCGTGGTGCCAAAACCCAGTTGTCATCCTCGTTTGTTACGTCCCAAGTCTACACCGAGTTGGCGCAGCTTTCGGTAAAGATGGGTGCGTTCGAGCCCTGTTTTTTCTGCGACGCGGGTCATGGAGCCGCCTTCGCGTGCCAGGTGGAATTCGAAGTAGGCTTTTTCGAAGCCGTCGCGCGCTTCGCGCAGTGGTCTGTCGAGATCGAAGCCCTGGTGCGACATCGGGCCTTGGTCGACTTCTGCAGTCAACACTGTGGCGGCGTGGAGTGTGCCGCTCAGTCCGTTCTGCGGCAGGGTGCCCGGGGGCCTTGCGCCTGGTTGGCTGGCTGGCGCGGCCGCACTGGCCGATTGCGCCTGCGCGCTGGCGGTGCTGCGTGAAAGGCCCTGCTCCACTGCCTTGAGCAGCTTTTGCATGGTGATGGGCTTTTCAAGGAAGGAGAAGGCGCCGATGCGCGTGGCCTCTACGGCGGTGTCGATGGTGGCGTGGCCGCTCATCATGATGACGGGCATGGTGAGCATGCCAGCAGTGGCCCATTCCTTGAGCAGGCTGACGCCATCGGTGTCGGGCATCCAGATGTCGAGCAGCACCAGATCGTAGACGTTGTCTTGACGTGCGTTGCGTGCCTGGGTGGCGTTTTCAGCGAGGTCCACACTGTGTCCCTCATCGTTCAGGATTTCTGACAACAGATCCCGGATACCCAGTTCGTCGTCAACCACCAAAATGTTTGCCATGTGTCTTGATACGCCCTAAATGCACGATATGCGCGTGTTGTTAAAGTGCTGAAGCGATGTCTGAAGGGAATGATAGCGACACTTGTGCCCCTTTCACCACATCGTTTTCCACACGGTTGACCAAATCGACACGTGCGCCGTGTTCGTCAGCTATTTTCTTTACCACCGCGAGTCCCAGCCCCGTGCCACGCGGCTTGGTGGTGACGTAGGGCTCGAAAGCCCTCTGGAGTATATGTGCCGGGAAGCCCGGCCCAGAGTCAGAAACGGTGAGGCGCACCCTGCGCGAGGCCGTGTCCAGCACGGTGCTGATACGCACTTTTCCCGGGGACGCAACGTCGTGTATTTCCGACAGTTGTGTGGCGTCCTGAGCATTTTGTAAAAGATTATGTATGACCTGCCGAAGTTGTTGCGCATCTCCCGAAATGCTGGGATTGCGCGGATCCAGGTCGGCTTCCACGGGCACTGCGGCGTTTTCTGATCCGTACAGGTGCAACACATCGGTGACCAATGCGTTGAGGTTCAGTGACTGCAATTCGGCTGCGGGCAGTCGCGCATAGTCACGGAATTCGTTCACAAGCCGTTTCATTGCGTCGACCTGTTCGACGATGGTTTTGACGGACTTGGTCAGTACGGCCTGCTCGGCGGCCGGGAGCTTGCCTTCGAGCTTCATTTCGAGTCGTTCGGCAGAGAGCTGGATGGGGGTGAGCGGGTTCTTGATTTCGTGCGCCAATCGGCGCGCGACTTCGCCCCAGGCTTGCGCGCGTTGGGCAGAAACGATTTCGGAGATGTCGTCAAAGACCAATAGGCGTGTGTCTTCGGGCAGTTCTGCGCCGCGCGCCACGAGGCTGGTGCCCTGCGCCTGCACGGCGGCGGGCGCGGCATTCAGCTCGAATGGATGCTGCCAGTGGTCGAGTCCGTGGTGATTGCGGTCTTGCTGGAAGGCGTCAAATTGCTTTTGTACTTCGGCGGCGAATTCGCCCAGACTGGGCACATCGGCCAGCGGCTTGCCTTCGAAAGCAGCCATGGGCGCACGCAGGATGCGCGTGGCGCCCGGATTGGACGACAGGATCACGCCATGCGAGTCCAGCAGGATGACGCCTGCGGTCAGGTTATCGAGAATGGTCTGCAGGTGGGCGCGAGCCGCGTCGAGCTCGCCCATGCTGCGTTCGACGGCGGCGCGGGCATCGGCGAGTTGCTGCGTCATGGTGGCGAAGTCGCGCGTCAGGCCGCCGAGTTCATCATGGCTTTGCAGCACGGCTTTGGGGCTGAGGTTGCCCGAGGCCACCTCCCGCACGCCATCGGCAAGCAGCAGCAGGGGTCGCACCAGTTGATTGCCCAGCAACACGGCGAGCAGCACGGCACCGAACACGGCGAGAAACAGGCTGAGCGTGAGCGTGCCGATGTACATGCGCCGTAGGCCGCCGCGCGCCAGTGCACGCTCCTGGTATTCGCGATTGGCCTCCTGCACCGCGATGGCGTTGGCGACGATGGTAGGCGGCAATTGCACGGTAGCCTGCAGGAAGCGTGGCTCCAGTAGCAGGCCCACGGTGGGCGGGGAGCTGACGAGGACCAGCGCCTTGACGCGCACGTTGTCCGGATCGCGCACTTCCGCAATGTCGTCGAGGCCTTCGATCTGGAACGTCATGCGCTCTTGCCGCGCATTGCGAAATTGCTGCGCGGAAGGCTTTTCAGGGTTGAGCGAGAAGCGTGATTGCCCTGCGCTCGCGAGCGGCTGCCCCGACGTGCTCCACAGCACCATGTCGGATGCGCCCAGTTGGTCACGAATGCGGTCCAGCACCAGCCCGGCGGCAGCGTCTGGCACCTGAGCGAGTTGGGTGCTGGCGGTGCGTGTCTTGGAGGCGATGTCCGCCCCCATGGTGTCCAGCGTGGCGCGCGCCAGGGACACACCACTGGTGAGCGCACCCTCCACGCGCACGTCGAACCAGCTCTCGATGGAGCGCGACACGAACTGGTAGGACACGACGTAGATGAGCAGTCCGGGGATCACGCCCACCACCGCAAAAATACCCGCCAGTTTCATCAGCAGGCGACTGCCGAAGCGCCCGCGTTTCATGCGCATCACGAGTCGCAGCGCGCCCCACACGAGCACCGCAAGCAACACAGCAGCGACCAGCACGTTGACGCCGAGCAGCCACAGGAAGTTGCGCTCGTACATGTCGCGGTTGTTGGTGGCCAGCGTGAGCAGGAACAGCAACACCAGCGCAATCGCACACATCACTGCCGCACCGACGCCAAGGGACCAGCGTACCGTTCGCGCGCGATGAATCTGCTTGCGCTCGGCCTCGGAGATCGGGGTGGGCTCGGCGGTCACTGCTCGGTCTCCGCGTTCAGCCCCGCGAGCGGGACGCTGCGCGACAGCGTCATGTTCCAGCCGGAGCGGCCTACCGTGCCGAGTTGCAGCGGCCGGGGAAGTTGGGAAATGTCGAGTCGGAACTGGAAGTTCAGGGTCTGCGGCGTCTTGCTGTTGAGGACCTCGGTGTCCGCGACGTTCCAGCGCGTGATGCGCTGCATGACGGCCAGCGCGTCGCCCAATTCGTCAAAGTTCTGCCCCAGCGTGACGCCCAGGCCGCTATCGGTGAACGGCAATGAGGATTGGCTCAGGCGCCAGCGGCGCGTCAGCGGCTGGTAGCTCAAGCGCATATGGCGCGCGACACGCGCCACGGTTTTGTCTGACCAATACCAGCGCTCGCGCACCACCTCGGCTTCCGCGACGAAGAACACCGGAATGCCTTTGTAGAGCGCATCCGCCACCTGATCGGGGATCTCGAAGCGCATCGTGGCCGACAGCAACACGCCCTCGGCGTCCTTGGACAGCCGGAAGTCGGTGATCTCGTTGCGTTGGGGCGCGCTGACTGCATTGGCGCCGGGAGTCAGGCCATCGGCCTGAGCCAGCGATGCGAACAGGCTCATGTGCAGGAGGGCCGCGCACAGCAGCGCCATCCAGAACCACCGCCCCCCTGGCCGCTGCGTACAAGCAGGACTCAGAGACTGCCCGCCGCGCACGCGCGGCTCACGCAGCCAGCTTCTGCAGAAGGGCGTAGTAAAAACCGTCATGGTCACCTGAAGCATTCTCGCGGACTGCGGCACTCCCTTGCGATTGACCGGGCATTAAATGTCCGGGAGACGGTAGTAATTGCGCACCACTGTTGCGCGATACAAACGCCTGTATGCGATTCTCACCCTCTTCGTGAAAGATGGAGCAAGTGCAATACAGCAAACGTCCGCCCGGTTTGAGTAGCGGCCACAAGGCTTCCAGCAGCCGATCCTGCTGCCGTGCCAGTTGGGCAATATCGCTTTCACGGCGCAGCCATCGCACGTCCGGATGACGGCGCACGATGCCCGATGCGCTACAGGGCGCGTCAAGCAGGATCGCGTCGAACTGCACGCCGCCATTGGCTTGTTTCCACCATTGCGTGGTGTCACCCGCATCGGCCACCACCACGTTGGCGTGCAATTGCAGGCGCGTCAGCGTCTCGCCGATGCGCCGGGCACGCTCGGCATCCATTTCCAGCGCGCTGACGCGCCAGTGCGCGCCCTGTCCTGCCATTTCCAGCATGTGCGCGGTTTTTCCGCCCGGGGCGGCGCAGGCGTCGAGAATTTCCAGAGATTGCGTGACCGGCAAATCGCCCAGAAGCAAGGGGGCCGCCATTTGCGCGGCGGCATCTTGCACGGACACCGCGCCCTCTTCAAAACCCGGCAATTGCGTGACCGGCGCAGGGCGCAGCAATTCAATACCGCATGTGCTGATTTGCCTGCCGTCGAGTCCGGCTGAGTGCAGTCGCTGCACATAGTCCTCGGCGCTGCCGCGCTGCACATTCACACGCAGCGTCATGGGTGCGTGCGCGTTATTGGCCCGCAGAATGGCTTGCCAATGTTCCGGGTAATCGCGTTGCACGCGCTCGATCCACCATAGCGGATGGTTCCAATAGGCCACTGGATCGGCATCGGTTGCGCTCACCAGTGTTTCGCGCTCACGCAAGAAGCGGCGCAGACAGGCATTGATGAATCCGGCCTGCCCGCGTGTGAGCGGATTGCGCTTGGCAGCTTCCACCGCCTGACTGACCAACGTGAAGGACGGGTATGGGGCCTCGCCATCTTGCCAGGCCAGTGCCAGCGCCGTGCACAGCAGGTTGTCTACACGCGCTGGCGGGACGCGCGGCGCCAGCGCGCTGCGCAGGGCCTGCGCGCGTCCCAGATTGCGCAGCGTTTGAAACAGCAATGCCTGTACGCCGGGACGAATCGCGCGATCCAGCTTGTCAAAGAGCGTGGTTGTGGACTGGCCCGCGCGCACGGCTTGCAGGCATTGGGCCGCAGCGTCCAGCAATTTCCACAGCGCTGGTGGTTGCGCGCCAGACTGTGTCGCGCCATTGGCGTGAGAAGGACCGCTGGCCCCGGAGTGGGATGGTTTGGAGGAGGTCACCATAAATTCGAAAAATCCCGGATGGCTATCAGAGCGCGCCCGTATGCCAAGGCGACTCTTGATACCCATCAAGCATCACAGCATATGAGCGGGCTTGAAGCCAAATACCGATGCCAGCATGCTGGCCGGGAACTGCGTCACTGCCCGGTTGTAAAGCTCCACCGCCTTATTGAATTGGCGCGTGGAATGGTCAATCTGCGTGTGTTGCATCTCGCAACGCTCAATCAGCGATGCCAGTGCTTCGGTGGAGGGTTGAATGCACTTGTCTTCACTGTCTTGCTCTACCGCCGGGGGCTGCTGTGACGCCTGCACCAGCGCGTTCCATGCTGCCTCCAGTACCTTGGCGGCGGCTTTCAGCGCCGTCGCCGCGTTGACATCCAGCGGATGCGCGCGCAGCACGGCCAGCGAGGCCGCGTACTGCGTACCCGACGCACGCAGCGCATCGTGCATCTGCGCGTCCTGTGGCAGGCGCGGGCCGCTCACCACGGCATCGTATTCACCCAGCAGCGCGGTGCGTCGCAACAGTTCGGCATCCAGCGCGCCAAAAGCCTGAATGGCGGCCGAGCGCATGCGCACAAGGCGGTTGTATGCGCCTACCGCCCAAAACAACACTATGGCCAGAGCAATGAGCCAGCCCGTCAGATACATAGATGGCGATCCGGTTGAATCTTGCTAAAGAAATGCGACGCCCTGCGTCACATGCGTGAGTGCCGCCAGCCAAGGCCGGGGCGCTGTGCTGGCGGGCCATAAAAGAAAACTCCCGCACCACATGTGCATTGCACAGCAGGGCGGGAGTTTAGCCAAGCAGGTTTCATTCAGATGTAGAAGAACCCACGAGCTTGTGATGAAGCGTTACGCTCAATCGGCGGCGGCAGCACCTTCGTCCTGCGCGGTGGCCTCGGCGGAGCTGTCCACGTCACCGGCTGTTTCCAGCTCAGCCGCTTCGGCTTCGGCGATGGCGCGGCGCTCGGCCTCGTCCATGGCGTCCTTGGCCTTGCGTGCCTGGTGATAGGCCAGACCCGTACCAGCGGGGATCAGACGACCCACGATGACGTTTTCCTTCAGACCACGCAGCTCGTCGCGCTTGCCCATGATGGCAGCCTCGGTGAGCACGCGGGTGGTTTCCTGGAAGGAAGCCGCCGAGATGAACGAGTCGGTCGACAGCGATGCCTTCGTGATACCCAACAGGATGTTGGAGTACGTTGCCGGAATCTTGCCGTCCTTTTGCAGTTCTTCGTTCGTGTTGAGGATTTCCGAACGCTCGACCTGCTCGCCAGCGATGTAGGTGGACTCGCCCGGGTTCTCGACCACGACGCGGCGCAGCATCTGGCGAACGATCACCTCGATGTGCTTGTCGTTGATCTTCACACCCTGGAGTCGGTACACGTCCTGCACTTCATCGACGATGTAGCGCGAGAGTTCCTCGATACCCAGCAGGCGCAGGATGTCCTGCGGATCTGCGGGGCCGTCCACCACAAGTTCGCCCTTGTTGACCACCTGGCCTTCGTGCACCAGCACGTTCTTTTCCTTGGGCACGAGCTCGTCCCACACCTTGCCTTCCGGATCGGTGATCTGCAGACGAACCTTGCCCTTGGTTTCCTTACCGAACGAGATCGTGCCGGTCATCTCTGCCAGCATGCCCTTGTCCTTGGGCGAACGGGCTTCGAACAGTTCCGCCACACGTGGCAGACCGCCGGTAATGTCGCGGGTCTTCTGACCTTCGACCGGGATACGGGCCAGCACTTCGCCGGGGCCCACGTCCTGACCGTCGCGCACCTGGATCAGCGCGCCAACCTGGAAGCCGATCGTCACCGAGTGGTCGGTGCCGGGGATCTTCACTTCCTGGCCGCTGGCATCGATCAGCTTGACCTGCGGACGCACCACCTTGGCCGAGCCGCGACGCTTCGGATCGATCACCACCAGCGTGGACAGACCGGTCACTTCGTCGACCTGCTTGGCCACGGTCAGACCTTCTTCGACGTTCTCGAACTTCACCTGACCAGCGTATTCGGTAATGATCGGGCGAGTCAGCGGGTCCCAGTTCGCAAGGATCTGGCCTGCCTTGATGGCCTGATCGGCCTTCACGGTCAGCGTGGCACCGTAAGGCACCTTGTGCCGCTCACGCTCGCGGCCGTTGTCGCTGATGACGATTTCGCCGGAACGCGAAATCACGACCAGCTCACCCTTGGTGTTGGTCACATAGCGCATCGTGCTGTTGAAGCTGATCGAACCGTTCGACTTGGCTTCCACGTTGGACGCCACTGCCGCACGCGAAGCCGCACCACCGATGTGGAACGTACGCATGGTCAGCTGCGTGCCAGGCTCACCGATCGACTGGGCAGCGATCACACCCACGGCTTCGCCGAGATTGATCAGGCCACCGCGACCCAGGTCACGGCCGTAGCACTTGGCGCACAGGCCATAGCGCGTTTCGCAGGTCAGCGCGGTGCGCACCTTCACCTCGTCCACACCCTGGGCTTCGATCTCTTCGATGAGATCTTCTTCCAGCATCGTGCCGGCAGGCACCAGCACGGCGCGGGTTTCGGGGTGCAGCACGTCTTCGGCAGCCACGCGGCCGAGGATACGGTCGCGCAGCGATTCGATGACTTCACCGCCTTCGACGATGGCGCGCATGAGCGAGCCGTTGTGCGTGCCGCAGTCCTCTTCGTTCACGACGAGGTCCTGCGTCACGTCCACCAGACGACGTGTCAGGTAACCCGAGTTCGCGGTCTTCAACGCCGTGTCCGCCAGACCCTTACGGGCACCGTGGGTGGAGATGAAGTACTGCAACACGTTCAGGCCTTCGCGGAAGTTCGCGGTAATCGGCGTCTCGATGATCGAGCCGTCCGGCTTGGCCATCAGGCCACGCATACCGGCGAGCTGGCGAATCTGCGCTGCGGAACCGCGGGCGCCGGAGTCGGCCATCATGTAGATCGAGTTGAACGATTCCTGATCGACTTCGTTGCCGTGGCGGTCCGTGGTCTTTTGCTTGGCCAACTGCTGCATCATGACCTTGGAGACTTCGTCACCGGCCTTGCCCCAGATGTCCACCACCTTGTTGTAGCGCTCGCCAGCGGTCACGAGACCGGAGACGTACTGCTGCTCGATCTCCTTCACTTCCTTCTCGGCGCGACCGATGATCTCGGCCTTCTGCGGCGGCACGAGCATGTCGTCCACGCAGATCGAGATACCGGCGTGTGTCGCCAGACGGAAGCCGTTTTGCAGCAGTTTGTCTGCAAACACCACGGTTTCCTTCAGGCCGCACTTGCGGAAGCTGGCGTTGATCAGCTTGGAAATTTCCTTCTTCTTCAGCGCCTTGTTCAGGTTCGAGAACGCCAGGCCCTTGGGCAGGATTTCCGACAGCAGCGCACGGCCCACGGTGGTTTCCACGAGCTTGGTCTCGGGCTCGAATTCGCCCGTGGCCTTGTTCTTGGTCCACTCGGTCAGGCGCACGTTGATGCGTGCCGCCAGTTCCACTTCACCGGCGTCCAGTGCGCGCTGCACTTCGCCGATGTCGGAGAACACCATGCCTTCGCCCTTGCCGTTGATCTTGTCACGCGTGGCGTGATACAGACCCAGCACCACGTCCTGCGAAGGAACGATGGAGGGCTCGCCCGATGCGGGGAACAGCACGTTGTTGGAGGCCAGCATCAGTGTGCGGGCTTCCAGTTGTGCTTCCACCGACAGCGGAACGTGAACGGCCATCTGGTCACCGTCGAAGTCGGCGTTGAACGCAGCGCAGACCAGCGGGTGCAGCTGGATGGCCTTGCCTTCGATGAGGATCGGCTCGAACGCCTGAATGCCCAGACGGTGCAGCGTCGGAGCACGGTTCAGCATGACCGGGTGCTCCTTGATGACCTCTTCCAGGATGTCCCACACGACGGGCGTGCCGGCTTCCACTTCCTTCTTGGCGGCCTTGATGGTCGTGGCGATGCCCATCGCTTCGAGGCGCGAGAAGATGAATGGCTTGAACAGCTCCAGCGCCATCAGCTTGGGCAGACCGCACTGGTGCAGCTTGAGGTAAGGACCCACGGTAATCACGGAACGACCGGAGTAGTCCACGCGCTTGCCCAGCAAGTTCTGACGGAAACGACCGCTCTTACCCTTGATCATGTCGGCCAGCGACTTGAGGGCACGCTTGTTCGCACCGGTCATCGCCTTGCCGCGACGGCCGTTGTCCAGCAGCGAGTCCACTGCTTCCTGCAACATACGCTTTTCGTTGCGCGCGATGATCTCCGGAGCCTTCAGCTCCAGCAGGCGGCGCAGACGCGAGTTGCGGTTGATGACGCGGCGATACAGGTCGTTCAGGTCGGACGTCGCGAAGCGGCCACCATCCAGCGGCACCAGCGGACGCAGGTCCGGGGGCAGCACGGGCAGCACTTCCAGCACCATCCACTCGGGCTTGATGCCGGACTTCTTGAACGCCTCAAGCACCTTCAGGCGCTTGGCGTTCTTCTTGACCTTGACTTCGGAGCCGGTCAGATCACCGCGCAGCTTCTCGATTTCGAGATCGATGTCGATGTTCTCCAGCAGGTCCTTGATACCTTCCGCGCCCATCTTGGCGATGAACTCATCGCCGTATTCCTTGCGCTTGGCGTCGTAGTCGTCCTCGCTCATGATGCTGAACTTCTTCAGCGGGGTCATGCCGGGGTCGGTCACCACATAGGCTTCGAAGTACAGCACGCGCTCGATGTCGCGCAGCGTCATGTCGAGCACCAGGCCCAGACGCGACGGCAGCGACTTCAGGAACCAGATGTGGGCGCAGGGCGCGGCCAGGTCGATGTGACCCATGCGCTCGCGACGCACCTTGGTCTGCGTGACTTCAACGCCGCACTTCTCGCAGATCACTCCGCGGTGCTTCAGGCGCTTGTACTTGCCGCACAGGCACTCGTAGTCCTTGATCGGGCCGAAGATCTTGGCGCAGAACAGACCGTCGCGCTCAGGCTTGAACGTGCGGTAGTTGATCGTCTCGGGCTTCTTCACTTCACCGAAAGACCACGAACGGATCTTCTCGGGCGAAGCCATGCCGATCTTGATGGCATCGAAATGCTCATCGGGCGTGAATTGCTTGAACAGGTCGAGTAGCGATTTCATGTGACTCTTTCCTTTTCAATTTCTTAAGAACGTTCCAGTTCGATGTCCAGGCCCAAGGAACGGATTTCCTTGACCAGCACATTGAACGATTCCGGCATGCCGGCTTCGATGGCGTGTTCGCCCTTGACGATGTTCTCGTACACCTTGGTACGGCCTTGAACGTCGTCGGACTTCACGGTCAACATTTCCTGCAGCACATAGGCGGCGCCGTAAGCTTCCAGCGCCCACACTTCCATTTCACCGAAACGCTGGCCACCGAACTGGGCCTTACCGCCGAGCGGCTGTTGCGTCACGAGCGAGTACGGACCCGTGGAGCGGGCGTGCATCTTGTCGTCAACCAAGTGGTGCAGCTTCAGGTAGTGCATGTAGCCGATGGTGGTCGGGCGCTCGAAGCGCTCACCGGTGCGGCCGTCATACAGGTATGCCTGCGTGCGTGTCTCGGTCAGGCCCTTGGCCTTGGCCACGTCGTCCGGATAGGCCAGCTTGAGCATGTCCTTGATCTCGGCTTCGGAGGCACCGTCGAACACGGGCGATGCATAGGGCACGCCGGTGCGCAGGTTGTCGGCCATGGACATGATCTCGTCATCCGACAGCACCGACAGGTCTTCCTGGCGGCCACGCGAGTTGTAGATCTCTTCCATCAGCGCGCGCATTTCTTCGGCACGTGCGTGGTCACGCAGCATGGCGTCGATACGCTGGCCCAGACCCTTGCCGGCCCAACCCAGGTGGACTTCCAGCACCTGACCGATGTTCATACGCGAAGGCACGCCCAGCGGGTTCAGCACGATGTCGGCGGTGGTGCCATCAGCCAGATAAGGCATGTCTTCCACCGGAGTGATCTTGGAGACCACACCCTTGTTACCGTGACGACCGGCCATCTTGTCACCAGGCTGCAGGCGACGCTTGACGGCCAGGTACACCTTCACCATCTTCAGCACGCCAGCGGGCAGCTCGTCGCCTTGCGTGAGCTTCTTGCGCTTTTCTTCGAACGCGAGGTCGAAGCTGTGGCGCGTCTGCTCCAGCGCATTCTTGATGGACTCCAGCTGCGAAGCCACGTTTTCTTCGGCAGGACGAATGTCGAACCAGTGGAACTTGTCCACGCCGTCCAGATACGCCTTGTCGATCTTCGTGCCCTTGGAGAGCTTCTGCGGGCCACCGTTGGCCACCTGGCCGATCAGCAGCTTCTCGATACGGTCGAACGCGTCGGCCTCCACGATACGCAGTTGGTCGTTCAGGTCGAGGCGATAGCGCTTGAGTTCATCGTCGATGATCTGCTGGGCGCGCTTGTCGCGCTGGATGCCTTCACGCGTGAACACCTGCACGTCGATCACGGTGCCCGAAGAGCCCTGATCCACACGCAGCGACGTGTCCTTCACGTCGGAAGCCTTCTCGCCGAAGATGGCGCGCAGCAGCTTCTCTTCTGGCGTGAGCGTGGTCTCACCCTTGGGTGTCACCTTGCCGACCAGTGTGTCGCCAGGCTGCACTTCTGCACCCACGTAGATGATGCCGGACTCGTCGAGGCGGTTCAGTTGCTGCTCCGACAGGTTCGGAATGTCGCGCGTGATTTCCTCTGGGCCAAGCTTCGTGTCGCGTGCCATGACCACGAGTTCTTCGATGTGAATCGAGGTGTAGCGGTCTTCCGCCACCACGCGCTCGGAGATCAGGATCGAGTCCTCGAAGTTGTAGCCGTTCCAGGGCATGAAAGCGATCAGCATGTTCTGGCCGATGGCGATTTCGCCAAGGTCGGTCGATGCGCCGTCCGCAATCACGTCACCCTTGGCCAGCTTGTCGCCCTTCTGGACGATCGGACGCTGGTGGATGTTGGTGTTCTGGTTGGAACGCTGGTACTTGATGAGGTTGTAGATGTCCACGCCGACTTCGCCTGCAACGGCTTCGTCGTCGTTCACGCGCACCACGATACGGGTCGCATCGACATAGTCCACCACGCCGCCACGGTTGGCGGTCACCACGGTGCCGGAGTCCACAGCCGCCACGCGCTCGATACCCGTGCCGACCATCGGCTTTTCGGGACGCAGCACAGGCACGGCCTGACGCGACATGTTGGCGCCCATCAGCGCGCGGTTCGCGTCGTCGTGCTCGAGGAACGGAACCAGCGAAGCCGCCACGGAGACGATCTGCGCAGGCGACACGTCCATGTACTGAACGCGCTCGGCAGACACCAGCGTGGATTCACCCTTTTCACGGGCCGACACCAGGTCACCCGTCAGGCGGCCTTCTTCGTCCAGCGTCGCATTCGCCTGGGCGATGATGTACTTGCCTTCTTCGATGGCCGACAGGTAGTCGATGTCCATCGTCACCTTGCCGTCCACCACGCGGCGGTACGGGGTTTCGATGAAGCCATACTCGTTCAGGCGGGCGTACAGGGCCAGCGAGTTGATCAGGCCAATGTTCGGACCTTCAGGCGTTTCGATCGGGCACACGCGGCCGTAGTGGGTCACGTGCACGTCACGCACTTCAAAGCCTGCGCGCTCGCGGGTCAGACCGCCCGGGCCCAGTGCGGACACACGACGCTTGTGCGTGATTTCCGCGAGCGGGTTGGTCTGGTCCATGAACTGCGACAGTTGCGATGCGCCGAAGAATTCCTTCAGTGCGGCAGAAATCGGCTTGGAGTTGATCAGGTCGTGCGGCATCAGCGGCTCTTGCTCGGCCTGACCCAGACGCTCCTTCACGGCCTTTTCGATACGTGCCAGACCGGTGCGGTACTGGTTTTCGGCCAGCTCGCCCACGCAACGCACGCGACGGTTGCCCAGGTGGTCGATATCGTCCACTTCGCCCACGCCGTTGCGCAGGTCCACGAGGATCTTCACCACGGACAGGATGTCGTCGTTGTCCAGCACCATCGGGCCGGTCGCTTCATCGCGGCCCACCTTGGCATTGAACTTCATGCGGCCCACGCGCGACAGGTCGTACGTGTCAGCGTTGTAGAACAGGCGCTGGAACAGGGCCTGCACGGCGTCTTCCGTTGGCGGCTCGCCGGGGCGCATCATGCGGTAGATGGCCACGCGCGCAGCGAACTCGTCGACGGTTTCGTCGATACGCAGCGTCTGCGAGATGTAGGCGCCCTGATCCAGTTCGTTCGTGTAGATGCACTGGATTTCCTGGATGCCGGAGGAGCGCAGCTTCTTGAGCAGCGCTTCGGTCAACTCGTCGTTGGCCTTGGCAATGATTTCGCCAGTGTCGTTGTCCACGATGTTGCGCGCCACCACGCGGCCGATGAGGAAATCCTCAGGCACGCTGACGTGGGTGGTGCCGGACTGCTCCAGCTCGCGGGTGTGGCGCGCGGTGATGCGCTTGTCCTTGGCAACGATGACCTTGCCGGACTTGTCGGTGATGTCGAAACGTGCGACTTCGCCCTTCAGGCGGTCGGCCACGAATTCCATCTGCGCGCCGCTGTCCATCAGGCGGAAGTTGTCGTTGACGAAGAAGTTCGCCAGGATCGATTCCGGGTTCAGGCCGATGGCCTTCAGCAGGATCGTGACCGGCATCTTGCGGCGACGGTCCACGCGGAAATACAGGATGTCCTTGGGATCGAACTCGAAGTCGAGCCACGAACCACGGTAAGGAATGATACGGGCCGAGAACAGCAGCTTGCCCGAGCTGTGCGTCTTGCCCTTGTCGTGCTCGAAGAACACGCCAGGCGAGCGGTGCAGCTGGGAGACGATCACACGCTCCGTACCATTGATGATGAATGAGCCCTTGTCCGTCATCAGGGGCACTTCGCCCATGTAGACTTCCTGCTCCTTCACTTCCTTGACCACCTTGGACTGGGCCGTGGAGGATTCGCGGTCGTAAATGATCAGTTGCACCTTGGCGCGCACCGCCGAGGCAAACGTCAGGCCACGCGTCTGGCACTCACGCACGTCGAATGCAGGCTTGGCGAGGTTGTACTCGACAAACTTCATTTCAACGAAGCCGTTGTGGGACACGATCGGGAACGCCGCATTGAACGCGGCTTGCAGACCGTCGTCACTGCGTTTTTGAGGGGGAGTGCCAGCTTGCAGGAATGCGGTGTAGGCATCGCGCTGCATCTGCAACAGATAAGGCACTTTGAGCACACTGTCACGGCTACCGAAGCTCTTGCGAATCCGCTTGCGCTCGGTATAGCTGTACGTGGAAGTTTGGGCCATGAGATCTCCAGGCAAAGACATGAAACTGGTCTTCGACGACTGCCCTACAAGGCGAACTTGTAGGCTTGGCGGTTGGCCACTACCAACCATGGCGGACGGCGATGCGTTGCACATCGCCCGAACCAAGGCGCCTTCTGCTGTCGGTTGAATCAGAAGGCACTAGAAAAAGGTTAGAGTACGCAATACGTACCCAACCGCTTTCTGGTGCGCTCTGTACGGCTTGAAACCAGCCGGACGTCACTACCCCAAATTACCACCTTTATCTGACGACAAAACGACCGGGGCGGTCGTCAGACTTGGCGCACTCGTGCTGGCAGACAAAGCCGACAGCTAGAAGCGCCAAAGGCTGGAGGCCCTTTTTGGGAGCCTCCAGCCCTTCAAACTGAAAGAATTACTTCAGTTCAGCCTTAGCACCAGCTTCGGTCAGCTTCTTGGCAGCTGCTTCAGCGTCGGCCTTGGGCATAGCTTCCTTCAGCGTCTTGGGAGCGCCGTCAACCATGTCCTTGGCTTCCTTCAGGCCCAGACCAGTGATTTCACGCACGGCCTTGATCACGCCAACCTTGTTAGAGCCAGCTTCCAGCAGCACCAGGTTGAATTCAGTCTTCTCTTCAGCAGCAGCAGCGCCACCAGCAGCACCGCCAGCAGCGGGAGCAGCCATAGCAGCGGCGGACACGCCGAACTTCTCTTCAATAGCCTTCACCAGGTCATTGAGTTCCAGAACCGTCATGCTGTCCAGCGCGGTCAAGAATGCGTCTTTATCGAATGCCATTTTGATTTCCTAACAATTGGTTTATATGGGGATAACTGCGTGCTTTTCAAATTAAGCAGCTGCAGCTTCGCCTTCGCCCTTCTTTGCCGCCAAAGCGCCCAGCACAACGGCCGTACGCGAGATGGGCGACATGAGCAAGCCACACAGCTGAGCCAGCAACACTTCCTTGGAGGGAATGCTTGCCAGTTCCTTAACGCCGTTCACATCCAGGGCCTTGCCTGCGAAAGCGCCGCCGCGAATCACCAACTTGTCGTTGGTCTTCGCGAAATCGGCCACCACCTTGGCGGCGGCCACAGCGTCTTCGGAGAAGCCATAGATCAGAGGACCGGTCATCTGGTCTGCCACCACTTCAAACTGGCCACCAGCCACGGCACGGCGTGCCAGCGTGTTCTTCAGAACACTCAGGCTCACACCCTGGCCGCGTGCGGAAACGCGCAGTTTGGTCATGTCAGCGACCGTGATGCCACGGTATTCCGCGATCACCAGCGTTTGAGCTTTAGCGGCGAGGCTGGTCACTTCATTGATGACCGCTTCTTTCTCACTGCGATTAAGACTCAAGGTCTACTCCTTCATATGCGCACTTTGAACAAGTTCTCGGTGCGCGCTTAGGTTTCAGCGACCAACTGTTTTAGGAAAAAATTTCTTTTGTCCATCTGCAGCGGGATCGCCATCTGCGTTGGCGTCACATGATTTAAGTGCAGCGTGTCTGCACACCAACGGTCTTGGATGACCCGGCACCACCCGAAAGCAGTGCCGACCCACCACATTGGGCTACGGGTAAGCGCAGCCCAAAGATTTCAAAGCAATTACGCTGCGATGGTTTGTGTATCCACGCGGACGCCAACGCCCATCGTCGAAGACACTGCCACCTTGCGCAGGTAAACGCCCTTGCTCGAAGCAGGCTTGGCCTTGTTCAGAGCGTCGATCAGAGCCGCCAGGTTGCCTTGCAGCTTGTCGTTGTCGAACGAACGACGACCGATCGTGCCGTGAATAATGCCGGCCTTGTCCACGCGGAACTGGATCTGACCCGCCTTGGCGTTCTTCACCGCCGTAGCCACGTCAGGAGTCACCGTGCCCACCTTGGGGTTAGGCATCAGGCCACGTGGGCCCAGGATCTGGCCCAGCGTACCCACCACACGCATCGCGTCGGGAGCAGCGATCACCACGTCGAAAGGCATGTCGCCAGCCTTCACTTGGGCAGCCAGGTCGTCCATGCCGACGATGTCAGCACCAGCAGCCTTGGCTTCTTCAGCCTTGGCGCCCTGGGCGAACACAGCCACGCGAGTGGTCTTGCCGGTGCCGTGAGGCAGAACGACGGCGCCACGCACCACCTGATCCGACTTCTTGGCGTCCACGCCGAGTTGCACTGCAACGTCGATGGACTCGTCGAACTTGGCCGTAGCGGCTTCCTTCACCAGCGCCACTGCGTCAGCGAATGCGTACAGCTTCATGCTGTCAACCTTGCCCTCGAGCGCCTTTTGTTTCTTGGTCAGCTTTGCCATCTTACAGTCCCTCCACCGTCACGCCCATGGAGCGGGCCGAACCTGCCAAAGTACGCACAGCGGCGTCAACGTCAGCGGCGTTCATGTCCTTCAGCTTGGTCTTGGCGATTTCCTCGAGCTGTGCGCGAGTGATCTTGCCGACCTTGTCCTTCAGTGCGTTCGAAGAACCCTTGTCCAGCTTGATGGCCTTCTTGATGAGGACCGTTGCGGGAGGGGTCTTGATGACGAACGTGAAGCTCTTGTCAGCAAAAGCCGTGATCACCACAGGCAGTGGCAGACCTGGCTCAACACCTTGAGTCTGCGCATTGAATGCCTTGCAGAACTCCATGATGTTCAGACCGCGCTGACCCAGCGCTGGACCGATTGGAGGAGATGGATTTGCCTTACCAGCTGGCACTTGCAGCTTGATAAAGCCGACGATTTTTTTCGCCATGGCTAATTTCCTTGCGGGTCATAACGCCTTGCCTGCACAAGCAAGAAAGGCTCCCCGGGGTTGCAGCTCAAAACAAGTGATTGCCGTTGCGGAGCTGAAACGCAACGACTCACATTTCCAACAAGACTCAGGTCTTTTCGACTTGAGCGAATTCCAGTTCCACCGGCGTAGAGCGTCCGAAAATCATGACGGACACGCGCAGGCGGTTCTTTTCGTAATTGACTTCTTCCACCGAACCATTGAAGTCGGTGAACGGGCCTTCCTTGACGCGCACCAATTCACCCACGGTGAACTCGACCTTGTGACGCGGCTTGTCAGTGCCCTGCTCCATCTGGCTCACGATCTTCTGCACTTCTTCTTCAGAGATCGGTGCCGGACGGTTTTTTGCACCACCCACAAAGCCAGTGACCTTGCTGGTGTGCTTGACCAGGTGCCATGTGTCGTCTTCCATGACCATTTCGACGAACACGTAGCCAGGAAACAGGCGACGCTCGGTCGTCTTGCGCTGGCCGTTCTTCATCTCGACGACTTCTTCGGTCGGCACCAGAATGCGACCGAACTTATCCTGCATGCCCGCGCGCGAAATGCGCTCGGTGATGTTGCGCTCTACCGCCTTCTCCATTCCGGAGTAGGCGTGAACGATGTACCAACGCAGATCCGGATTGCCAGAACCGACAGGAGTCGCCGACTCGGCGCCCGTATTCTCAACGGCGTCATCAGTCATCAGTTACTTCCTCCAGCCCAGAATCAGATCGTACAAAACCCACTCAAGGGTCTTGTCCGTAAACCACAAGAACAGCGCCATGACCACCACGAAGGCGAAGACATAGCCCGTCATCTGCAGTGCTTCCTTGCGGGTGGGCCAGACGACCTTGTGCACTTCCTTCCACGCATCGCGTGCAAAGCCCACAAACTGACGACCCGGCTCCGACACCAGGAACACCACAACGGCTGCTACCAGACCCGCCAGCAAAACACCCCACTGAACCAGCGGACCGTGCTTGGAGAGCAGATAAAAACCAGCAATAGCGGCAAGCACCAACGCGCCGGCAAGCGCGATCTTCGCCTTGTCAGCACCAGTACTTACCGTTTCAACCTGAGAAGTGGCCATAAGAGACTGCAATCATTCCTTGTTCCGGCATCTCACAAGACGCCGAAGCCCGCCAAGGTTTGGCGGGCTTGTTTGGTTACCACCATCAGGTGGCAGGGGCAGTAGGAATCGAACCTACAACCTTCGGTTTTGGAGACCGACGCTCTGCCAATTGAGCTATACCCCTACGATCTCACGAATTACGCAATGATCTTGGCAACCACGCCAGCGCCCACGGTACGGCCGCCTTCGCGGATGGCGA